>CAVTUF010000001.1:0-3472295 GCA_963737895.1 uncultured Gemmatimonadales bacterium
TACGCGTGGGGGTCGGTGGTCGCGAGCACGGTGATGTTTGCCGTGCAGCTTCCGGCGGTCCTTCGGCTCACGCATCGCGTTCCGCTGCATCCGCGAACCGGATCGCCTGAAGTCCGCACCGTCGCCCGCAACTTCGGGCCGGTGTTCGTCAGTCGCGGGGTGACGCAACTCAGTGCCTACATTGATCAGTTTCTCGCGAGCTGGCTGCCGGCCGGATCGGTCGCGTTGATCGGGTACGCGCAAAATCTCGCGGTGTTGCCGGTCAGCCTCTTCGGCATGGCGGTCTCCGCCGCCGAGCTTCCTGCGATGGCGGGCATGATCGGCCATGCCGACAATGTCGCGTCTACACTGCGGTCCGGCTCAATGACGGTCTGCGACGCATCGCCTTTTTCATCGTGCCGTCGGCCATCGGGTTTCTCGTGCTGGGTGACGTGATCGCCGCCGCCATGTATCGCACCGGTCGGTTCACGACAGCCGATGCAACATGGGTCTGGGCGATCCTCGCGGGCTCCGCGGTCGGCATGCTCGCGTCGACACTCGGCCGGCTGTATTCGTCCGCGTACTACGCGTGCGTGATACCAGGACTCCGCTCCGGTTCGCCCTCGTCCGCGTACTCTCACATTGGCCTCGGCTACCTCGGCGCGTTCCCGGGCCCGCGCTGGCTGGGTGTCGACCCCGCGGGGGATGGCGGGTTGACGCATCCGCAGGGCTGGCGGGATGGGTAGAGTTACATTGCTTCGGCGCGCACTCAGCGCCCGGGTTGGATGGACCGGCGTGCAGTCTGTCTCGTGGTTCGCTCTGGGTTCGGCTGGGGCCGCGGGCGCCGCTACGGGGTGGGCGGTTCCTGGCGATCGTGCACCCCGACCTCGCATGCGGCGAACGGGTTGCCCATCTACGGCCCCCTGTATCTCGCGCTGCAGCGGCCTCCGGCGTGCCCGAGGTCAAGGATGGTCCTGGCCGTTCTATCGCAGGACTGGGCGCTGACCACCCGTTCGCTCGAGGGCCGCGGCCGCCAGTTCGCGGACAGCCAGCGGCTGCGCGCCTGAGGGCAGGCTAACAGCGGAACACCTAATTGGTGAACGGCGCGGCCCGGCCCGGCCCGGCGGGGTATAATTCCATATCATGCTTGTAGTTCCAGCCGTGGTGGCAGCCAAGATTCCCCATTTCCCGGAGTCCCCTGGCGTCTACCTCTGGAAGGACGCCGAGGCACGTGTGCTGTACGTGGGCAAGGCCAAACGCTGCGCTCGCGGGTGCGCAGCTACTTCGCCGGCGACCCCGAGAGTGTCAAGACTCGGAGTCTGCATGCTACAGCCAGGTGGCCGACCTCGATACCATTGTCGTGCCGACCGAGGCCCACGCGCTGATCCTCGAGGCCAACCTCATAAGGAGTACCGGCCGCGGTTCAACATTGCGCTGCGCGACGAAAGTCGTACCCGTACATAAGGTGACCATTCAGGAGCCATTTCCTCGCGTCTTCGTCACGCGGCGACTCGAGAACGATGGCGCGCGGTATTTCGGGCCGTACACGGACGTCGGGGCGATGCGTCGTGCGCTCAACGTCGTGAAGCAGCTCTTCACCGTGCGGTCGTGCCGCTACGACATGCCCCGCGAGATGCCCGAGCGGCCGTGCCTCGATTACTACATCAAGCGGTGCAAGGCGCCGTGTATTCTGGCGCAGACGCAGGCGGAATACGCGGCGATGATCGACGAGGTCATCGAGATTCTGGAGGGTCGAACGGGGATGTCATCCGCGGTGCGCGCACGGATGGATGCGGCCGCGAAGCGGCTCGACTTCGAGCGGGCGGCAGAGTTGCGTGACGCGCTGCCGACTCGAGGGGCTCGAGGAG
This sequence comes from uncultured Gemmatimonadales bacterium, assembly GCA_963737895.1. Taxonomy (GTDB): domain Bacteria; phylum Gemmatimonadota; class Gemmatimonadetes; order Gemmatimonadales; family Gemmatimonadaceae; genus Palsa-1248. The sequence continues at coordinate 1,848 of CAVTUF010000001.1, forward strand.
CCAACGGTCGTGCTCGAGGTGGAAGGCGGGGATCGCGATGTCGTCGGGTACGCGCGGGACGGCGATGATGCGTGCGTCGCGATCTTCCGCATCCGCGGCGGTAAGTGCTCGCGCGGGACCACCGCCTGCTCGAGAACGTCGAGGAGGAGACCGACGCCGCCGCCTGTCGGCCTATCTGGCGCGGGACGTACGTGGAGCCACCGAGCGGGCGGGCGAGTTGCTCGTTCCGTTCGACTTCGAGGACCGGGAGCCGCTGCGAGGAGTCGATCCCCGGGACGCGAGGCTGGTGCCGGCGGCGAGGGCCGAAGCGCGAGCTGATCGAGTTCGCCCAGCAGAATGCCCGGCATCTGCTGGAAGAGTTCCGGCTGGCCGCGTCGGAGACCGACGAACGGGCCGCCGATCCAGTGTATGAGTTGCAGCGGGAACTGGGGCTGCAGCGCGTCCCGCGGGCGTTCGTGTGCTTCGACATCTCGCACGCTCAGGGCACCGACACGGTGGCATCGGCGGTGTGGTTCGAGAATGGCCGGCCCAAGCGAGGCCGAATACCGGAAATTCAAGGTCGCGACCGTGGACGGCATCGATGATTTCGCGTCGATGGGCGAAGTCGTCACCCGCTATCTTCCGCCGCCGGCTCGACGAGTCGAAGCCGTTGCCTGATCTGATCGTCGTCGATGGCGGCAAAGGCCAGCTCAGTGCCGCGCGAGATGCGCTCGAGACGCTTGGGCTGGCGGCGGTGCCACTCATCAGCCTCGCGAAGCGGGACGAGGAGATCTTCGTCGTGGGGCGGCCGGAGCCGGTGCGGCTCCCGCGGCGGTCGCCGGCGCTGCGCCTACTGCAGCGTGCGCGCGATGAGGCTCACCGCTTCGCCATCACCTTCCAACGGAAGCGGCGGGCTGTGCGCACCGTGACGTCGGAGCTGCTGCGAGTCCCCGGGATCGGCCCGATCAAGCGCCGCCAGCTCCTCGCCGCGTTTGGGAGCGTCCAGGGCGTGCGAGACGCTTCGCCGGAGCAGATCATCGCGCTCCCGGGATGGTCGCAGGCATCTGCCGAGCGGCTCCTGGCGGCATTGCAGGCCACTTCGCCCACGGCGGGATCATGACCATCGGCATTCTCGATCCCTTCAGCGGAATCGCGGGCGACATGACACTAGGCGCGCTGATCGATTGCGGTCTCGATCCGGCGTGGCTCCACGCCTTGCCGGCCCGGTTGGGGCTCGATGGCGTCGGCGTCGAGATCCGTGATGTCATACGGGGTGAGCTCGCGTGCAAGAAAGTCGATTTCGAGATTCCTCCGCAGCCCCATGGCCGGCATTCGAGCGAGATCCGCTCGATCGTGGCGCGCAGCGACGCACCGCCCACGGTACGCAACCGCGCGGAATGCGGCGTTCATGGCGATCGCGATGGTGGAGGGCGAGATGCACGGCGTGCGCCCCGAGGCGGTCCATCTCCACGAAGTGGGTGCAGTCGACGCCATTCTCAATGTTGTTGGAGCGATCTGGGGCTTGGCGCTCCTTGGTGTCGACACCGTGTACTGCGGGCCGATCTCCCTCGGTGACGGGACCGTCGAATCGGCCCATGGCACGCTCCCGGTGCCCGCGCCGGCGACGCTCAAACTCCTCGAAGGGCAAGTGGTGCGGCCGGGGCCCCCTGGCTCTGGGGAGCTGGTGACGCCCACGGGTGCCGCGCTGGTGCGCGTGCTGTCGGCCGGGCCGCCGCCCTCGGGCTACGTCCTGCGGCGGAGCGGATTGGGAGCGGGCACCAAATCGTTTCGCGGCCGCGCAAACGCCCTACGTCTCATCATTGCGGACCCGGTTGGATCTCAGGCGGGGGCTCCTGGTCCGGACGGTCCGGACACTCACGAGACCATCGTCTCGCTCGCGGCCGACATCGACGACATGCTCCCCGAATACGTCGCTGCCGCCGCGGACGCGTTGCGGCAGTCCGGCGCACTGGACGTGGTGCTCATCGCGACGACCATGAAGAAGGGAAGGCTCGGCACCCGGATCGAAGTGCTGGCCCGGCCAGCCGACGCCGCGCGACTCGAACAGCTTCTGCTGACCGCGACGACCACGATCGGCGTCCGGAGACAATTCCTGGAGCGCCGGGTGCTCCCGAGGCGTTTGCGGTCGGTCATCGTGCTCGGGCACCGCATCGCGGTAAAGGAGACTACACTCCCAAATGGCGAGACACGCGCCAAACCCGAATTCGACGACGTTTTGAGGGCCGCTCAGGCGACAGGCCGACCGGCTGGCGATATATTTGCGCTCACGGCCGAAGCGCTTCAGGCGAGGCGTTATGAGCCGGACGCGGCACCCGCCGGGCGTGGCGCCCCTCCAGGCGAGGGGCAGGAACCGGCGCGCCGGGGCCCGTCTGAAGGCCTGGACGTCCATTCGCACCATTCGCACGACGATTCGCACGACCATTCGCACGACCATTCGCACGACGATTCGCACGATCACGATCACGAACACCATCCGCGAACCGGCCAGGATCACTCGCACGATCGCTCACACGATCACCCACACGGCCACTCATGATCACCCGAACCCGTCAGGAGTCAGGCATGCCCGCTTTCGGCTTACCCCGCTTCCGCATGGCCTTCATCGTGCTGTGTGCCGGCACGAGTGTAGTTGCCGCACCGGTCGCCTCGGCACAGAAGAAAGGGGACAAGAACGCCGCTCCCGCGTGCGCCGTCGACAACGACAACGGCGCCGAAGCGCTGAGCGGCCGGCTGTTCCTGTCGCGGGCGACCGACCCGAAGACGTCGGCCGACGACAAGGGCAAGGCATTGCGCCAAGCCGTCGGCACCTTGGGCGGCAAATACGATCGCAACAAGGACATTGGACGCGACTACCTGTTCGGCGAGGCGCTCGTCCTGTTCACGACGGAGCCCGCGACGCCCCTGGTTGGCCCGCGCAGCACCTACGGATTCAAAGACGACCCCACCGGCACCGTCGACGTGCTGGCGACCGCGGACACGGTTCTCACGATCCTCGAAACGACACATCCGGAGTGCGCATCGCAGGCATCAGCGGTGCGGCAGCAGGCGTATGTCCCGCTGGTCAACGCCTCGATCGGCGCGCTGAATGCGGGCAACACCGACTCGGCCGGCGCGATGGCACAGCGGGCGCTGATGATCTACAAGAAGAGCCCCTACGTCTACAACGTGCTGGCGGGTGTGGCGGTCAAGAAGACGGACTACGCGACGGCGCAGCAGCAGTATCGCCAGGTCATTGCCGTGGCTGGGACCGACACGCTGTACAAGAAGCTGAAGACCGGCGCCATGTACAATCTCGCCGTGGTGACGACATCACTCGCCGACGCAGCCTCGGGTCCGGACAAGAAAGCCAAGTCGGACAGTGCCGTGCAGTTGTGGAAGGACTATGTCGCGGCGAACCCCGGCGATCCGAATGGACAGGCCGGACTGACGAATGCGCTGCAGTCGTCGGGTGACTCGGCCGCGGCGGGCCAGCTGTTCAGCGACATGACCGCGAACCCGCAAAAGTACACGGACATCCAGTTGTTCCAGAGTGGGGTTGCGGCGGCGAAAGCCAATCGCCAGAGCAATGCGCTGAAGCTGTTCGAGGCCGGGCTGGTGAAAAACCCGTTCTACAACCAGGCCCTCGTGTACGTGAGCAACGAGTACTTCAACGCCGGGCAGCTCGACAAGCTGTTCCCGGCTGTCCGGCGCCTGGTTGACGTGGATCCCGCGGACAGTGACAACTACCGGTTGCTGGCCGGCGCCTATCAGATCCGGTCGAAGGCCGAGACGGGTGCGGCGCAGAAGGCGGATCGTGATTCGCTCGTCGCGGCGCTCACCAAGTGGAAGCACCCGACGTCGCAGGTGTCCGTCTCGCGCGTTCTGCACGACGGCGACAAGATGCAGATCTCGGGCAAGATCTCGAACCTGACGACGGCGGCCAAGACGTACAACCTGAAATTCCAGTTCCTCGACGTGAGCGGGAAAGTGCTCGGATCGCAGGATGCCCCACCACTGGCTGTGCCCCCGGGCGGGTCGCAGCCGTTCGACGTGTCGGCGACCGTGCCAGGGGTAATTGCGTACAAGTACCTACCGATCGAATAGGCCGGCGAGCACAGGAGCGGGCGGTATGGTGGCATCGGTCCGGGTTGCGCGTGTCGAGCGTGGCGGCATCGCCGCCGCGCTTGGCATGGAGCGTGGCACGGAGCTGTTGTCCGTCAACGGCCGCCGGATCGCCGATTTTCTCGACTGGGAGTTCCTGAGCGCCGACGAGGAGCTCGTCATCGAGGCACGCCAGCCCAATGGCGAGCACGTCGTCTATGAGGTCGAGCGCGGGGAAGGGGACACCATGGGAGTGGAGCTCGAACCGCCGACGGTCCGGCAGTGCGCGAACCGCTGCGAGTTCTGCTTCATCGAGGGACTCCCGCCGGGTCTCCGCGCGCCGCTGTATCTGCGGGACGATGACTACCGGCTCTCGTTCGCGTACGGCAATTTCGCGACGCTCTCCAACGTGCGCGAACGGGACGTGCGCCGGATCCTGGAGTACCGGCTCTCGCCGCTCTACGTCTCGGTGCATGCGACACCGCATGACGTGCGGCGCGTGCTGCTCAACAACCCCAAGGTGCCGGATGTGATCGGCCAACTGACGACGCTGGCCGCTGGCGGCATCCAGTTCCACTGCCAGATGGTGATCGTGCCGGGCATCAATGACGGTCCCGTCCTCGAGCAGTCGCTGTCCGATCTGTGGGTGCTCGGGGACGCCGTCCTCACGACGGCGATCGTTCCCGTGGGCCTGACGCAGTTCTCCCATCTCTACACGGGCCGCGCGATGGATCGCGAGGCCGCGCGCGGACTGTTGGCCGTCACGGGCCGCTGGGCCGCGCGTGCGCAGTCCGAGCGAAAGCAGCCGTGGGTCTTCGGGTCGGACGAACTCTACCTGCTGGCCGATGTCCCGCTCCCCGACGCCCCGTACTATGGTGACTTCGCGCAGATCGAGAACGGCGTCGGGTCGGTGACGATGCTGCGGCAGCGGGTCGGCGAGGGGCTGCCGGCGCTGGCGCGCCACGACGGGCGGCGTATCGGCGTGGTGACCGGCACGGCAATGGCGCCGCTCATGCCGCCATTGCTCGAGGCGCTACGCGATGCCACGGGGGCGACGTTCGAGCTGCTCCCCGTCGTCAATTCGCTGTTCGGTCCGACCACGACGACCGCGGGACTGCTCGACGAGCGCCGATATCCAGAGCGCGCTCTCGGGCCGGGTCGATCTCGACCTCGCGATGGTTCCGGCGGAGTGCATCAACGAGCGCGGGCAGTTCCTCGATGACCGGCTGTTCGACGACGTTCGTGACGAGTTGCCGATGCCGGTTCTGCCGTCGTACGACTTCATCGACGTGCTCCGGGAGCCCGTCCGGTGAAGATCCCCACCGTCGCGATCGTCGGGACGCCCGAACGTGGGGAAGTCCGCGCTCTTCAACCGGCTGATCGGTGGCCGCGGCCACACCACCACGGCGATCGTGAGCGATGAGCCGGGCACTACGAGAGACCGGCATTTCACGCGTGCCGAATGGTCGGGTCACGCGTTCTGGCTGGTGGATACGGGCGGTCTCACCGAAGACTCGCAACTGCCGATGGATCGCGAGATCCGCCGGCAGGTGCTCGAGGCGATCGGCGAGGCGGATCTGCTGCTGTTCGTCGTGGACGCACAGACGGGTTTGCACCCGAGCGACGCGCGGATTCTCGACATCCTGCGAGACTCCCGGAAGCCTTGGCTGCTGGTCGCGAACAAAGTGGATGATCCATCCACGACGGATCATTTCGAGTTCTACGAGCTGGGGGCGGGCGACCCGTGGCCGGTGTCCGCGACCAACGGCAAGAGCTCCGGCGATCTGCTCGACGCGATCATCTCCCATCTGCCGCATGCGCCGGCCGAAGAATCGCAGGCGCTCCGGGTCGCGGTCGTCGGACGCCCCAATGTCGGCAAGTCGTCCTTTGTGAACCGGCTGCTGGGCGATGAGCGGCTCGTGGTGTCCGATATTGCCGGCACGACCCGTGACGCGATCGATACCCCGCTCACGTATCATGGCCGAGAGCTGATCTTCGTGGACACTGCCGGGCTCAGACGCCAGTCGAGGATCGATGATGGGATCGAGTTCTACGCCGCGCTGCGGTCCCGGCAGGCCATCGAACGCGCGGACGTGTGCATATTGGTAGTGGATGCCGTGACGGGTCTCGAAGGACAGGATCTCAAGATCGCGGCCCTGGCGTGGGAATCCGGCCGGGGACTGATCGTGGCGGTGAACAAATGGGATCTCAAGGACAAGGACGAGAAGACCGCGGCGAAGTTCGAGAAGGCGTGCGTGGAGAAAGCGCCGTTCCTCGCCTTCGTGCCGTTCGTGTTCACGTCGGCGCTCACCGGGCAGCGTGTGACGCGGGTCCTGGACATCATCACGGAAGTCGCCGCCGAGCGCCAGAAGCGGATTCCGACGTCGCAGGTGAACGCGACGCTGGAGGAATTGCTGGCCCGGCGCCAGCCGCCGCAGGCGGCGGGGCTGGACGTGCGGCTCAACTACGCCACGCAGGTCGAAGTCGCGCCGCCGACGATCGCCGTCTTCGGGAATCATCCGGATCTGGTGCAGGAACACTACGTGCGGTATCTGCACAACGGATTTCGCGCCGCGTGGGGATGGACCGGCAACCCCCTGCGAGTCGTCATGCGCCGTAAGAGCGGGAAGGCCGCAGCCTAGATGCATCCATACGTGGCGGTGCTGATCGCGTACCTCTCCGGGTCGCTGCCGTTCGCGTACCTGGCGGGCCGCGCGTTTGGCGGGGTCGATCTCCGCCGGCAGGGCTCCGGGAATCTCGGGGCGACCAACGTGTTCCGGGTGCTGGGTCTCCCGGCCGCCTTCGTAGTGTTTCTGCTCGACGCGGCGAAAGGGGCGCTGCCGGTGCTGCTGCTACCCGCACACGGCACCCACAGCGAATGGTGGTCGATCGCCTACGGTGTCGCGGCGATCCTCGGCCATGTGCGTCCGGTGTTCTTCCTGTGGCGTCGCGGCGGAAAGGGTGTCGCGACGGCGGCCGGCGTCTTCTTCGCTCTGGCGCTCCTCCCGACCGCGATCGCCACGTTCATCTGGGTCGGGGTGTTCGTCGCGACCCGCTACGTGTCCGTCGCCTCGCTCTCGGCGGCGACCGCGCTGCCCGTGACCATCTTCATCTTCCGCGGCTCACACGCATTGTTCTGGATGTCGCTCGTGACCGCCGCCTTCGTCTGGTGGACGCATCGGGGCAATATCGACCGGCTCCGGCACGGCGAGGAGCCCAAAACCTGGGGCAAGCCGAGTCGCGGGCGCGGAGCGCCCGACAGCATCCAGATCGCCGGAGCGCCAGGCGTTCGATGACCTCCGTCGCCGTCGTCGGGGCAGGAGCCTGGGGGACGGCGCTGGCGGATCTACTCGCCCGGAACGGGCACCCCGTGCGGCTCTGGGCGCGTGAGCCGGACGTCGCCGAGTCGATTACGGGCCGCCACGAGAACATGCGGTTCCTGGCGGGATTCGCGCTGTCGTCGGCGCTCGCGGCATCGACCGCATTGGCCGACGTCGTGCGCGGTGCGGATCTCGTGATGTTCGCGACGCCGTCGGAGCATCTCGCGAGTCGTCGCGACGTTATCGTTGCCGGTCATCTCGCCGGGGGCGACACTGGCGGTCGCGACGAAGGGGATCGAGCCCGGCAGTCTGGACGTGATGACCCAGGTCGTACGCGGCGCGACGCGTGGCAGCTACCCCGTCGTCGCGCTCTCGGGTCCGAGCTTCGCGTCGGAGGTGGCAGCGCGGCAGCCGACGGCCGTCGTGGCGGCGTCCACCGTGCCCGAAGCTGCGCAGTTGGTGCAGCGGGTGCTGGCGTCGCACGAGTTTCGGGTGTACACGCACCCGGACGTGCTGGGGGTCGAGCTCGGAGGTGCGCTCAAGAACGTCATGGCTGTCGCGACCGGCGTTTCGGATGGGCTGGGACTCGGCGCCAACTCGCGGGCGGCGCTGGTCACGCGAGGTCTTGCGGAGATGACGCGGCTCGGCGTCGCGCTCGGCGCGCACGCATCGACCTTCGCGGGGCTCGCCGGGCTCGGGGATCTAGTGCTGACGTGTACCGGGGCGCTGAGCCGGAATCGCGCCGTGGGTGAGGCCATTGGCCGCGGCCAGACGCTCGCGGAGGTCCTCGCGGAGCGGGAGACGGTGGCCGAGGGGGTGGTGACGGCGCGGAGCGCGCTGGCGCTCGCGCAGCGGGCGGGGGTCGAGATGCCCATCGTGCGGGCCGTGAACCGCGTGCTGTTCGAGGGGCGGCCCGCGCGCCGGGCGATCGGCGACCTGATGGAGCGTGAGCTCCGTGCGGAGTCCGATTGAGCGGCGCCGGCCGCCGGGCCCGGCGTCCGGGTGGTGGTGCGGCGGCGCCGGGACGGGCGGGAGGTGCGATGCGTGGAGGAACGATGCGTGATGAACCGGTACGGCAGTTCTTCTCGATCGGCGACGTGTGCACACTGACCGAGCTCAAGCCGCATGTCCTCCGCTATTGGGAGACCCAGTTCAAATTCCTGAGCCCCGCCAAGAACCGGTCCGGCAATCGTGTGTACCAGCGGCGCGAAGTCGAGCTCATTCTGCTCGTGAAGCACCTGCTGTACACCGAGAAGTACACGATCGAAGGTGCGCGCCGGAAAGTCGACGAGCACCGCAAGGCGGGCGCCATCCGCGGCGTGTCGCGGGCCGCTCTCGGTCATGAGACGCTCGAGTCGATGGAGCGTGAGCTGGCGACGCTGGTCCACACACTGGCCGGACCAGACGCCAACCCCGACCCCGGAGCGCGCTGACGTGCCACTGGTGGCGTGCGTGATCCCGGCCTATGACGCGGCACGCACGCTGGCCTCCGTGATTCGTGGTCTTCGTGCCGCGGTGCCGCATGCGATGACCGTCGTCGTGAACGACGGATCCCGCAATGACACGGATGCGGCGGCCGAGCGCTGGGCGGATTGCGCGGTGCATCTCCCACGGAACCAGGGCAAGGGGGCGGCGCTACGGACCGGGTTCGCGGCGGCGCTCGGCGCCGGAGCCACGCAGATCCTCACGATCGACGCCGACGGGCAGCACGATCCGGCGTGCGCGCCACGGCTCCTCGCCGCACTTGGCGGCGCGGATGTCGTGATCGGTGCGCGCGAGCGGCGCGGGTCGGCAATGCCGATTCACCGGCGCTTCAGCAATGCCGTATCGGCCGCCGCGGTGAGCGTGTGTGCGGGGCTGCGGCTTGCCGACAGCCAGTCCGGCTATCGGGCGCTTCGGGCCGCCGTCCTGGCCCGTGTGACGCCCGCCGGCGACCGCTACGAATACGAGACGGACTTTCTGATTCAGGCGGCGCGTGAGGGCTTTCGCATCGCCTGCGTGCCCGTGCCGACCATCTACGGCGCACCGAGCCATTTCCGCGAGCTTCGCGACGCCGCGCGCGTCGTCCGGATGATCTGCCCGGCGCCTGCCGTTCGCCATGCTTTCGGCTGCGAGCGCGCCCGCCAAGTGAGCGTCCCTGGCACCGGCCTGGACCGGCGGCTGCGATTCCTCTGCACCAACGACGACGGCGTGATGGCCCACGGGCTCGACTGCCTCGTGCGGGCGGCCGAGCCGCTGGGCGACGTGTGCGTGGTGGCGCCGGACCGGGAGCAGAGCGCGACCAGCCACGCACTGACCATGCACCATCCGCTCCGGGCGAAGCGGCGGGCGGACGGGCGCACACAAGTCGATGGGACGCCGACCGATTGCGTGATGCTCGCGGTGCAGGCGCTCATGCCGGAGCGGCCCGACTTCGTGTTCAGCGGGATCAATCACGGCCACAACATGGGGGAGGACGTCCTCTATTCGGGCACGGTCGCGGCGGCCATGGAGGGCATCGCTCTCGGCATCCCGTCGATCGCGCTGTCGTTCGCGAGCCGCGACCATGGGACCGACGTGCATCTCGTGGACGAGCAAGTCGGTGCGATCACGGACCTGCTCAGGCATTTCGTGTCACTGCGCGACGTGCCGGCCAATACGGTCTTCAACGTCAATCTGCCGGCGCTGCCGGGTCCCGAGATCAAGGGGGTGCGGCTCACACGGCTCGGTCGCCGGGTCTTTTCGGATTCGCTCAAGCGGATGCGCGACCCGTGGGACAAGGAGATCTACTGGATCGGCGGGGGTACGATCGCGTGGTCGGGCGGACCGGATTGCGATTTCCGTGCGGTCGACGAGGGCTATATCTCCGTGACGCCGCTGCATCTCGACCTGACGCACTTCGACATGCTGTCCACCGTGGAGCGCTGGTGGCAGAAGGCTTAGGCGGCGCCGGTCCGCCCGGCGGGGCGGAGCCCGAGCTACGCGGGCCGCGGCGGCGGCTCCTCGACACGCTTCGCGAGCGGGGGATCACCGACCTCTCGGTGCTGCGGGCCGTCGATCTCACGCCGCGCCACCTGTTCGTACCGCAGGCCATCGTGCATCGGGCGTACGAAGATACCGCGCTGCCGATCGGCAGCGGGCAGACGATTTCCCAGCCGTCGGTTCATGCGCGCTATCTCTCGGAACTGCGGTTGACGGGGCACGAGCGCGCGTTGGAGATCGGCACCGGATCCGGGTACCAGACGGTCCTGCTGTCGCATCTGGTCGAGCAGGTTTTCTCGATCGAGCGGGTTCGCGAGCTGCTCGACCGTGCCCGGGACGTGATCCGGCGTGTCGATGCCCGCAACATCTCGCTACTCCTTGGCGACGGCACATTTGGGTGGCGGGAGTACGCCCCCTACGACGCCATTCTGGTCAGCGCCGCCGCGCCGGACGTTCCCCGTCCGCTCTTCGAGCAACTGGCCGAAGGTGGCCGGATTCTCATTCCGTTGGGCGGCCGTGAGGACCAAATGCTCACCGTGGCCACCCGGCGTGGGGACACCCTGGAACGGCGTGACATCACCCCCGTACGGTTCGTCCCGCTGGTAGGCGCCTACGGCTGGTCCGAGTAGCGGGACGGATTCGCGTCCTCCCCAGTGCACCGGCGGGCCGCGCCATCGATTGGCGACAGCCTAACTACCGAACCGCAGCGGGCGCGGGAGACCGATGCCGGATACCGAAGACGAGGGCGGGGACGGGTACCCACAGCACCCCGCTCCGGCAAAGACGCCCCCATTCCGCGGGCCCGCAGGACCAGTCCCAGCCCGGCCGCCACTGCGCGCCGCAGGGCCAATGACCGGCCGCGCGACCGTTCCGCCATTCATGCCGCCCATCCAGCAGGGCGGACCGCGCCCGGAACGTCCGGGCAGCCGGGCTCGGTGGTGCGGCCGTATGTCGCGCCCGTCCCACCGCGCCGGACCGCGACCCCCGTCATGCAGGCCGCGATCAATGACGCCGCTCTGACGGCGTCGGTGACGGCCGAGCATACGACGCGGGCCGTGCCGTACGAAGGAGAGCACTACTTCGCACCGGTCAACTCGCCACTGTCCTCTCCCGCCGGACTCGAAGGCTTCAGCGACGACCCCGCATCGATCACGATCGAGCTCAGGAGAATGCCGCAGGCGTACGCGATACCGGTGCCACAAGTGCCACCCGCGTCCGAGCCGGAGCGTATCGCTGACCCTGCTGATGGGGCGATCCCGTCGATCGACGCGTACGTCATGCGCGCGGAGTCCAGCGCAGAGGACGAGACGCCGGACGCCGAACCGATCACCCAGGACGCGGTCGTCGTTGGAATGAAGGAGAGCGATCTTCCTCCGGCGCCGTACTTCTCCATCGATCCGCCAGCGTCGTTCGCAGCCACGATGCCGCCAATGCCAAGCCAGGAGATCGTAGCCGCGCCTGCCGAGTTGGTCGCGCCGTCGCTCGAAGACATCGAGCGCGAGCGGGCCGCGCTGGTGGAGGCGATCGTCGGCGCGGTCGAGCACGCCGCTGAGGATGAGGACGCGGCCCGCGACCGGAAGATCGATCGCGACGCCGTCCGCCTTTTTTCAGCCGATCCATTCGCGAACGATGCCGAGGAGACGCCTGCACCCGCGCCGCCGTCGCCCTTCGACGACGATCCGGATATCAGTCACAACATGATGTCAGGTCGTATAAACGATTTGGCTGATACGTCTTACGCAGGACAGCGCCCGACGCCGATCGAGCCGTGGGCACCCCCCGGATTCAGCCGTCCGTGGGGCCCAACGCCTGGCCCAATGCGGTCGGTGACCCCGCCGCTCGGCATCCCCGTCGTGCCGCCACCGATGTCCGAGTACCCGCCGGTCCCGCCGTTCGGCAATCCGCGGAGTGCGACGCCAACGCATTTCACATCAATCGTTCCGCCGCGTGTGACTCCGCTGGCGTCCGCGCCGGTGATGCCGCCGCGGACCGTGAGTCGGCCGACGCCGGTGCGGTCTCCGACGCCTGTGTTCGTGCCGATCCCGACACCGCTGTCGGTGCCCGCGGTGCCCGATCTGCCGGGAGCGCGCGCTGCCGCGATTGCTCTCGAGACCGTCGCCGCGAAGATCCGGGCGGGACATCTCGTGGTCGGCGGCGAGATCCCTGATGGCCTCGACGAGGAAGCGTCGCATGCGGGGTATCTCGCGGCGGCGCTCGCAGCACTCCTGGGGGTACGGCACTAAGTTTGGCGGCGTGGCGCCCCTCCACCTGCGAGTCACCGGCCGAGTTCAGGGTGTAGGATTCCGCTGGTACATCCGCGCGGAGGCGGAACGGCTCGGCCTCGCGGGCTGGGTCAGAAACCGGCCCAATGGGAGCGTGGAGGTGGCAGCCGACGGCCCCCAGGATGCTCGTGAGGCATTTCTCGCCGCGGTACGCCGCGGCCCGCCGAGTGCCGTCGTCGCCGCAGTAGAGGCCCTTGGGACCGGTGCCGGTGATCCGCCCGCCACCACGCCCTTTCGCGTGCTGCACGGCGCCGCATGAGTAGCAGCCACAGTCAGCCGGGACATCCGTCACGCGCGCTCGTCGCGCGCTTCTTCACCTGGGAACATGACATCACTACCGCCGTCATCCGCCTCCATGCGTGAACCGGTGCGTGAACCGGTGCGTGAACCGGCGCGTGGCCAAGAACGCATCGCCGCCAGCATCACTCGTGGCCGCGCTACGCGCAGGAGTCCGAGACGTACCGGATTTTCCGACGCCGGGGATCGTGTTCAAGGATGTCGCACCGTTGCTGGCGGACGCCCGGCTCTTCGCTCAGGCCACCAATGCGATGGCCGCACCGTTCGCGGGTGAGGGGATCACGCACGTCGTGGCCGTCGAAGCGCGCGGATTCATCTTCGGGGCGCCGGTGGCGCAACGCCTCGGCGCCGGATTCGTTCCCGTCAGGAAAGCCGGGAAGCTGCCGTGGAAGACGGAGCGCATCGAGTACGCGCTCGAGTACGCGAGCGGCGTCCTGGAGATCCACCAGGATGCGTGCGCTCCGGGTGCGCGGGTGCTGGTGGTCGACAATGTGCTCGCGACCGGCGGGACGGCCGCTGCGACCGCGGCGCTGGCCGAGCGGCTCGGCGCGCGCGTGGCGGGAATCGCTGTGCTGATCGAGCTGACGTTTCTCCACGGACGTGACGCGCTCGGCGGCCGCCGGCTCGAGGCGTTGCTCTCGTACTGATCTCCGCGAGGGCTGGGCCGTACTAGTGTCCCACCCCTCGCAGCAGCACCGTGGCCGTGACCGTGTCCCACGACATCATGAGGGCGCTGCCCGGTCCGCGCGGCGTGACGGCGATCGTGAATCGCTCGGCCGGCTGCGCCGACGACGAGGTCGTCATCGGGATGCGCACCAGATCGGCCGACGGATCGTACTCGGTGCCCCATTCGCCGGTCTTGCGGCTCACGATGAGTGTCCATCCAGTGGGCGCGGGGATTGTGAAGATCGTGTATGACCCGGCGGGCACGCGTGCGCCGCCGATCCTGAGGTCCTTCGTGGTCACGAGCGATGTCGCCCAGTTGGCGCCGGTGCGCCAGACGGTGTTCCAGGGAACAATGTTGCCGAATATCTCGCGGCCGCGTTTCGAGGGTCTGCTGTAGTCGACCGTCAGCATCGTACCGCCGACCGTCGCGCGCACGGTGTCCCGGGTCGAGAGCATGCCAAGGCCTTTGCCATTTGCGTCGCGAGCCATGAAGTCGGTCGCCCAGCGATCGAGATCCGGCCAGGGAATGCGGGTGACGGACGCCTGCAGCGTCCCGCCTGGATCGGTCATGGCGAGCACTCGCCCCTTGGCGTCCACGGTCGCGCGAATCGTGTCGGTCGGCGTCGTGATCCTGACCGTGTCGTCTCGCGGGCCCACCATGACCGACCCCGTGTCGACCTGATCGGGCACGTACACCCATGCAAACGGAATGGCGTGTCCGTGCGCCGCGAGAGTGCGTGTGATGAGGATCTGGTGCAGGCCGAAGCCCGGCTCGAGTAGCGGCACGGTGGTGCGTGGCGCCGAATAGGACATTGCGTGCGAGCTATCCTTGCGCTGCACGATCACGTGCGCGGAATCCGATACGAAATCCATGATCACCCGCACGTCGACCGGGCTGCTCGTGAGTCCCGTCCGGTAGTGCGCCATGGTGTACGCCGTGACGACTCGATCGGGCGCCGGGCTAGTGTGCGCCGTGTAGCTGTACCGCGACGTGTGTGGCGCGCGTGTGACGAAATCTCCCGTGATCGAATCGGGGAACGTCACGACGCGCTCGACCGCCAGAGTATCCGCACCGAGGCGGATGAGAAAACTGGAGCTGTCCACGGGTCTCGCGGCCTGCGCGCGGGCCGTCGCGGGCAAGGCCGCGAGCGATCCGGCGGCGATCGCAGCCATCAGCGCCATGCGAGGGCGTCGCATCGGAGCGTGAAGTTGGAACGCTTGGGATTTGACGGCGCCAGCTCTCATGTGGACCACACAGTGGAGGGCCTGAGACATGGCCAGCGGCCCGTACTGCTGACCCTGGCCAGCATCAAAATATGGCACGTTCGGGCTGATCCGGCCGATCCGGCCACGCATCCTGCGGCGAAAGCCAGGCCGGGCGGCGTGCGGCCGGGCTCAGGACCCGCTGCGGCTCACTGGACGGACCGGCAGGGTCCCGACCGTCGTGTCCCATGTGAACGTCATGACGCCAACCGACGATCCGGCCGGTGCGATACCGATCGTGAATTGCTCCACCGGACGCGGCGTGCTCGACACGCGCATTGGGATGCGGGCGAAGTCCGCGGCCGAATCGTATTCGGTGCCCCATTCGCCGGTCCGTTTGCTCACGATGAGCTTCCACCCCGCGCGGCTGGGCAGGGAGAACAGCGTGTAGCTGCCGGCGGGTATCCGTGTGTCGCCGAGCATAATGTCCTTGTCCGTGACGAATCCAGTGGCCGCATTCGCACCGGTGCGCCACACGTGGTCCCAGAGCACGACGCCGCCGAACACATCGCGACCGCGCTTCATGGGCCGGCCGTAGTCCACCGACAGCGTGGCATCGCCGATAGTCGCGCGTGCGGCGCCGCGCGGCGAGAGGCTGCCGAGCGATGCGCCTTTGGCATCCCGTGCGACGAAGTCGGCGGTCCAGTGCGCGAGGTCGGGCCATGGCGTGCGGGTGACGATCGCTTGCATCGTCCCGCCCACATCGGTGAGCGATTGGATATGCCCTTGACGATCGACCACTGCGCGCACCGGGTCGTACTTGGTGTCAATCCGGACCGTATCATCGCGCGCGTCGGCTTCGGCCGATCCTTTGATCAGCAGACCAGGGAGATAGACCGCGCTGAAACCGACACGTTTCCCGCGGGCGGCCAGTGCCCGGTCCACGACGGTTTGCAGGATGCCGTATGAGGGCTCGTTCATTGGCACCGCACTCGGCGGCACCGCGACCGCGGAGCTCTGCGACTTGTCGCCGCGGTAGACCGTCATGTGCGCCGTGTCGCTCCTGAAGTCGACGTGCATGCTGGCGGCGACCGTTCCGTCCGCGGACGGGCCATGGTAGAAGTTGATCGTATAGCCCGCGATCTCGTGTGCTGGGGTGAGATGCGCCGCATACGTGAACCGTTCGGTCTTCGGGTATCGGTCCACGACCTCGCCGATGATCGAGTCGCGCGTCGATAGCACGCGCTCGATGGCGATGGTGTCCTTCCCCAGGCGTGTGACGTACGCTGAGCTGTCTCGTGTGCCGCGCTGCGCGTGGGCCGCGCCGGCGGCCACGAGCAGGAGCGCCGCCGAGAGGAGCAGCATGGCGGCGAGCGGCGCGAGGATGCAGGGGGTTCCCTCAGACGCATGGACGCCGCTCACGCCATGATCGGGCGAGCAGCGTCGGATTTGCTGTGGGGCGAGTGGCATGGCCGGAGGGCGGGGACCCGGGGAAGCGATCGGCGGCATCCGAATGGGATACCGTCTGTGAATTTGGCACGAATATTCGCGAGAGGGTTGCCGGATCCGGGGTGGCGGCCGCTCATGTCTTTTCGCGGCTGCGTCGTTGGCCCGAATGGCGTCGCGGGACGGGTGGGGCGGACGACATTCCGGGTGGCGGGCAGCGCCAACTAGCTTTCGGGCGCCGGGGAGGGACCGGGTCCCCGTGTGCGGGAATTGGTGACCGCCACCATCGGAGAGCTTCGCAATGCGTTCTCGCCTGTTCTGTTGCGAATTCTGGAGTGTAGTAACGCTGGCGTGTGGTGCCGCGGGTGCCGCGTCCGCGCAGGATGCGCATTTCTACTACCCGCCGCCTACGCCGGGCAACATGACGATCACCAAGGATGTGGCGTTCGCGCCTGGTGATACGGGGAAGCTCCGGATGGACGTGTACCGGCCGTCGGCTGGGGAGGCACTGCCCACGCTCATCTTCTTCAATGGGGCGGGGCTGCCGCGGAGTGCCGAGGCGTATGCCGGGTGGGGACGGATCGCGGCGTACCGGGGGTTGGTTGCCATCATCCCGGAATTGCGGCCGGACAGTGCGGCGCAGGACTTCCAGAAGCTGGTGGCGTATCTGACGGCGCATGCGGCCGAATACAAGATCGATCGCGCGGCAATGGCAATGTATGCGGCGTCGGCGAACGTGCCGACCGCGTTTCCGATCGTCGAGGATCCGCATCAGACGGCGATCGCGGCGGCGGTGATGTATTACGGGACGGCGGCGATCACGCAGTTCCGGCGGGATCTGCCGGTGTTGTATGTGCGGGCGGGGCTGGACCGTCCGTCGGTGAACGGAGGCGGTACGGGGTCGATCCTGGCGCTGGCGGCGCTGGCGGTGTCGCAGAACGCGCCTTTGACGTTCGTGAACGACGCGGGCGGCCATCATGCGTTCGAGATCACGGACGATGATGGGGCGACGCGGCAGGTGATCGAGCAGACGATCCAGTGGGTGAAGGGGGCGGTGTCGCGTCCGTATCTGGACGCGGTGCGTCATGGGGCGCCGGAGGCCGAGGTGGCGGCGCAGGTGGCGGCGGGTGATGCCAAGGCGGCGGTACCGGGGTATGCGAAACTCGTCAACGACCATCCGGACGATGTGCGGATGCGTCTCTCGTATGCGGAGGCGTTGCTGGGCGACAAGCAGTACGAGGCGGCGTGCGCGCAGTTCGAGCGGTTGAAGGGGAAGGGGTTGGGTCCGCGGGACGTGGGGTTGCCGGCGGCGCGGGCGTGCATGCAGAACGGGGACGCGGAGCTGGCGCTGGCGTGGCTGCGGACGATTCCGCGGCAGTTCCTGCCGAGTGACCTGCAGGAGGATCCCATGTTTGCCAACCTGCGGATGCGGGCCGAGTTCCGGGCGCTGTTCCAGAAGTAGGGCCAGCCGCTGAAACTCCGGACCAGGCCGTGTCGTAGGCCTTGGTTATGATTACCACCGTGCTGGACCGGCCCGTCGCGGGCGCGAAGTGGATCAACCCGAGCATCGTCGTTGGCTCGGCGATATTTGTCAGCGCACTCGCCGTATCGGCCTTTTTCGACCCCCAGTGGCGCGTGCTGCATGTACTGCAGGCGCTGATCTACGTCGCGGTGATCGTGCTGGCGCGCAGGAACAGCGCGTGGGGGTTCGGGGCGGGCGTCTTCATCGCCACGTTCTGGAACATCCTGGTTCTCTTCCGTTCGCCGGTCGGGCCGCTCGCCGTTGCGGGGATCGGAAGCCTGATGCACGGTGGCCCGGCTCCGCGGCCTGACGTGGTGCTGCAGGTGGTCGCCGCGTGCGGCCACGTGCTGATCATCGTCGCGTGTCTTGTGGGGTTCTTTCGAACACGCCCCGGAGCCCGGCAATGGGGTGAGTTCGTGGCCGGTGGCGTCCTGGCAGTCGGCTATCTGCTGACGGCGGTCTTCACGGTAGGGCCGGCAGAAGGCGCTCAGCACATTCGGCAGGCGCTTGGACTCTAGCCGGTACCGAACGTAAGCGAATCGACGGTGCCGCTACTGGTGAGAGTGCCGCTGCCGCTCACCTCGGTGCCAGTCTGCGTCGAATTCAGGATGAAGGCGGACTGGCCTTCAATCGTACCTGTCCACGTGCCATTGAAGTTCCCACCAGGCGGTGGGCTGGTGGATGAGCGGGAGCAACCAACAAGTATTGCGGTGATCAGAACTGCGACCAGTCGCATCACGATCCTCCCCGCGGCCCCGCAAAGTAGACGCCGACCGGGGCCATACAATTTAGGTGTGGCCCCGGGTCGTACGAGTGGGCGCTGCTATGAGTGCTTTGCTGTCGGCGGGAGCAGGTTGTTGAGCCGGAGGTAAATCGCAAACTGGCTGTAGTGGTCGGACCAGTCGTCGACACGCTCCATCATCATCCCGGCCCGTGTCCACTTCTCGCCAAAGGCAGAGACATTGCCGGCGAGATTGGAATCATTGAGATGGGCGACCGATTGCTCGCAGAAAGCGAAGCTGTCTTTGAGCCGCGCGACGAGCTTGGTCTTGTCGTCCGTGGGCGCGAGCTTGGCCCGCTCCGGCGCTTTCGCACCCCCGATCGGCGGGCACGCCTCGTCGTTGTCGCCTGCGACGTGCAGCACGATTTCGCCAAATGTCATCTGCGCGGGCGTGGGCTTGAAGCTGTACTTGTCCGCCGGCATCTCCTCGGCTGCCGCGACCAGGTTCTTCTCCATTCGCGTGGCGTCATGACGGAATGCGTCGGCGACGGGCGCTGCAGATTGGGCGGTACCGAGGGCTGGCAGAACTGCGAGGGCGACGACGACGGCGCTGCTGGCGATGCGCATGGGGATCACTCGTGTTTGAAGGGGGCTGAGGCAGCTCAGGGTGCGTGGGGATTGGCAGTGCGAGGCCAGATCAACAACTTAGTCGCACGAGTCGACAGATTTACCACACGACCAGCCACTGGCGGAAGCGGCGGGTGACGCCGGCATACCGTACGGTCCAGTCGTCAGGAATGAGATAGCTTTGGAGTGCCTTGCCCCCGTAGCTCAGGTGGATAGAGCAGCGGTTTCCTAAACCGTTGGCCGGGTGTTCGAGTCACCCCGGGGGCACCTTACGCTGCAACGATTTACGCGTTACGAGCCGACCGGCCGACTGAGCCGTGCGCTTCCGGGTGCGATTCGCCGGCTCGCCTACTTATTCCGCCAGCCGCGCGCGTGACCTCCGCAACCTCCGGCTGGCAGCGTCCATAGCGGCGCATGACGAGCTGTGATCCTGCGTGGCCGAGCTCCCGGCGACTACCGCACCGGACACCTCGCGCGCCGTCGCATCACGTGACGCTCACCCGTATACATTAACGTCAATACATTCCGGACTAGCCGGCAATGTCACGCTCGACCCAGGCCACGATGCAAGAGGCAGTGCTCCTGGCACTCCGCGCGCTCATCGGGGCGCTCAGCCGGTCCGCGCGCACCATTGAGGCGCGCACTGGTGTCTCAAACGCGCAAGTCTTCGTCCTTCAGCAGCTCCAGACGGAGGAGGCGTTGGGCATCAACGCTCTCGCCGCACGAGCTCGCACAGGGCAGAGCGCGGTATCGATTGTCGTCAGACGCCTGGTCCGCCACGGACTCGTGTCCCGCCGCCGCTCGGCAGCCGATGGGCGACGTGTAGTCGTGTCGTTGACTGTCGCGGGGAGAGCACTCATCCGCCGGGCGCCGCAGCCGCCCACGACGCAGATGCTCGCGGCTGTGGGCCGGCTCGAGCACCGCGACCTGCGGGCGCTCGCGCGCGGCCTGACCGCACTCGTGGCAGCGATGGGGATCGCGGGAGAGACGCCGTCGATGCTGTTCGAACGCGACGGGAACCGCCGGACGCGGGCACGCCGGAGCGACCGGTGATCGCGGCGCAGGTCCCGCGGTCCCCCCGGGCGGCGTTCATCATGCGGGTCGGAATCTGTCGCATTGGCGTGCCGCTTGGCGCAATCGTGTTCATTGTCACACTTGTGGACGAGTACGGGACTGTCTTCGAACGACTTCGAACGTCGTCCGGGTGGATCCGACTGCTGGGCGTTGCGGTCCTGTGCATCGGTGAGTGGGTTGTTGGCGCGGGCTGGTTGATTGGCGCCGCGCTGTGGCACGGTCGGGACGTGATAGGACGTGAGCGCAGGCCGAGGCCGTGAGTCCGGCGCTCACGCGCGTGCGCCAGCGCCGCCTGATCGCCGACTCGATCCTCCTAGGAGCGGCTGGTGCGGTGGCGGCGCAGATTTTCACGCTGCTTCTGCGCGGCGCGAACTTTGTGTTCCTCCGCACGCTGGCTGGCTACCAGGCGCCCGGTCTGCCAACGGAAGGCGGCCCGCAGTCCGAGCACATTGGGCCGCACGGCCTGTGGCTCGTGCCGGTTGCCACCACGCTCGGCGGTTGTCTGGTCGGACTGCTGGTCGAATATCTCGCGCCGGAGGCGGAGGGCCACGGCACCGACACGGTGGTCCGGGCTTTCCACACGACCGATGGTGCCCTGCGGACGCGCATCGCGCCGCTCAAGCTACTCGCGTCCGCCATCACCATCGGGTCCGGCGGGTCCGCGGGTCGCGAGGGACCGATTGCACTGGTCACGGCTGGTCTCGGCTCATGGTATGCCACGGCGACCGGACGCAGTGGACGCGACCGGCGGCTGCTCTTGCTGACAGGCATGGCGGCAGGACTCTCGGCCATCTTTCGGTCGCCCGTTGGTACAGCGATCATGGCGATCGAGGTCCTCTACTCCGACATGGAGTTCGAGGCTGGTGCGCTGTTCTTTACCCTCCTCGCGTCAATCGTCGCCTATGCGCTCAACGGATTCGTGGCTGGCTGGGAGCCGCTCTTTCGGGTGGCTCCGAACATTGGACATTTCTCGAACCCAATCGACTATGGTTGGTTCATCGGGCTGGGTCTGGTGGCGGGTGTGGTCGGGGTCGCGTTTCCCGTGGTGTTCTATCGAGTCCGCGACCAGTTTCGCCGGTTGCCCGGGCCTGCGTGGATCCGGCCGGGAATCGGCGGTCTCCTGACCGGCGTCCTCGCGCTCGCCGTGCCGCAGGTTATCGGCGGAGGGTACGGCTGGATTCAACAGGCTATCGACGGACGCCTGGCCGGCGAGGTGCTGTTGCTCCTCGTCGTGGCCAAGCTCGTTGCCACCACCTTTACCGTCGGATCGGGCGGATCGGGCGGCGTCTTCGCACCCAGCCTGTATATCGGTGCTATGCTCGGTGGCACTTGCGCGGCGCTCGCCCATCAAGCACCGGCATCGTTCGTCATCGTCGGCATGGCGGCGGTATTCGCCGGTGCGGCTCATGTTCCAATCGCGAGCCTCATGATGGTCACCGAGATGACGGGTGGCTACACCCTGCTTGTTCCGGCGGCGTTGGCCGTGCTTCTGAGCTATCTCATCCAGACCCGCCTATCCGAGCGGCTGCGATACCGCAGTCTGTATGAGTGGCAGGTCGCCTCGCGAGCGGACTCGCCGGCGCACCACGCTCAGCACCTCGCCATTGCGCTGCGGCTGCTGCGCGAGCGCGAGCCGGGGGAATTCGCGGACCTCGCCGCCGCCGGCGCAATCGACCTCGTGTCGCTTCTTCGCACCGGTGTGCCCGTGGAGTTGTCCCAGGGCGGACGACTCATGGTGGGCGTGCTTCGCGCCGACAGCCGGTGGGTGAACCGCGCCCCATCGTCGGACGGCTGCCAGCTTGATGGGACAGACGCGCGCCTGGTCGCGATTCTCCGCGGCGAGCACCTGGTGTCGCCGAACGGGCCGACGACCTTTCAGGCGGGAGATCGCATCGTCTACGTCGCGAGCACGCACGTGGCGACCGAGTTGCGGACCCAGCTCGACCCGTGGTGACGCCGCTGCGAATCGTCCGCGGCCGCAGCCGGATGCGTGACGTTTGGCGAGTCGTGGACCGGCCGTAGACGGCTGAGGAGCGGCCGGCGATAGCCGGAGATCGTAGCCAGCCCGCGGGGAGGCCGATGACGACACCGCTCCGGAGGTTGGCGGTATGTTAGTTCCATGCCCCCTGTCGTCACTCTCATCGGGCTCTTGGCGGCCGTGATCGCGCTGGCCGCACTGGCTCGGCGGATCGGAGTCGCGTATCCGATCATGCTGGTAGTCGGCGGGCTGGCGTTGAGCCTCATTCCGCGGTTGCCGCCGATCGCGCTCGACCCCGACGTTGTCTTCTTCGTTTTCCTTCCGCCACTCCTGTTCTCGGCGGGCTACGCGACATCGTTGCGCGATTTTCGCGCAAATCTCCGGCCGATTGGCGTATTGGCCATCGGTTTGGTACTGGCCACGGCCTGCGGCGTAGCCGCAATTGCGCACGCGGTGATTCCGGGTCTGGCCTGGCCGGCGGCATTCGTCCTCGGCGCCGTCGTATCGCCCACCGACCCCGTGGCCGCCACGGCCGTGATGCGCCGGCTGGGGCTCTCTCGACGTGTGCTGACGGTGATCGAGGGCGAGAGCGTCGTCAACGACGCCACCGGGCTCGCGTTCTCGCGCGTTGCCGTGGCTGCCGCTGTGACGGGGGCGTTTTCCGCAGGCGCGGCCACGCTCGTTTTCATCGCCGTCATCGTCATCGGGGGCCTGGTCGGCGCGAGCGTTGGGTGGCTCGCGGGCCGTCTGCTTCGTTTCACCGATGACGAACTCACGATGATCGCGCTCACCTTGTTGGTGCCGTACGTCGCGTACCTCTCCGCCAGCGCGGTCGGCACATCCGGGATTTTGGCCGCTGCGGCAGCCGGACTGGTGTTCCGGCATGCCGTGAGCCGCTACGCGACGCCTCGGGCACGAGTTCAGTCGCGCGCCGTGTGGGACGTGCTCGTGTTCCTTCTGAACGGCATCCTGTTCATCGCCACCGGCCTCGAGCTGCCGCAGGTATGGGCCTCGTTGCCGTCCTCAGCGCACGCCACCCCGCTGACGTTACTCGGTTACGGAGCACTGATCAGCGCCGTGGTGATTGGTATCCGAATCTTGTGGGTTCCCATCGGCGCAGTGTTCGCTCGGTGGATTCGCGGAGCCGACGACCATGCGTTCGACTGGCGGGAGTCGGCCGTTATCGGCTGGGCCGGCATGAGGGGCGTGCTGAGTCTGGCCGCGGCCCTTGCGCTGCCGGTCGTCACACGGGTTGGGGCGCCCTTTCCCGCACGAGGGCTCATCCTGTATCTGACATTCGCGGTGATTCTCGTGACGCTCGTGGTGCAGGGCGGAACGTTGCCACTGATGCTGCGGTGCCTGCGGGTCGACAATCGCGACGACGCGGAGCGTGAGGAGGCGACGGCCCGGCTGGCGGCGGCCGACGCAGGGCTGAAGCGGCTGGAGCAGCTCCGTGGCCAGACGTCTGACGCCCTGATCGATCGCCTCCGGGAGTCGTATCAGTCGAGGTTGAGCCGACTTTCCGAGGGAAGTGCGATCGGAGAATGCAGACCCGACGAAGGCCAATCGTACGGATGGCTTCGCCGCCAGGCGCTCGCAGGCGAACGCGAGGCTGTGATCGCGCTCGGGGATGCGGGAGCGATTGGTGACGACGTGCTGCAGACGTTGGAATACGAACTTGATGTCGAAGCGCTACGACTCGCTGCCGCGTATCCCCGCGAGGAGGCCGGGCCTAGGGGTCGCCAGCGGACCCGCGATCCTGGCGCGGAACCCTTAATCCAAGAATCATCCCGAGCGTCGGATACGTCGGCATCATCGTGATGTCCGATAAAATGTTCTCAGGTACACGGCGGTTTTTCCGGCTCTGGGCTTCCTACACAGTTAGCCGGGTGTTCGAGTCACCCCGGGGGCACTGGCTGACACAACGGGCTTGGCTCCAGGCAGCCAGTCGCTGGTGCTCGGGCCACGGACGACGGCATTGATGGACCGCTGGAACTGTGGCGCAGGTCATGCAATTAGGCCAAATGCCCGGCCGTCCAGGGAGAGAGAGCCGAGCAGCGCTGCGGGCGCGTTCTCGCCCCGATGACCCGGCGGATCCGACCATGACCAGACGACGCGCACTGACCGGCCTCTCGATCGCCGCAGTCCTGGGCGGCCTGACGGCATGCACCAACTCGAACGGGCCCCGTGGATTCCCGCCGATCGAGGGGAACTACAACACCAACTTCGCGTTCACCTTCAATAACGCCGCGAATTCGTCGCAGAACGGGACGGGCAATGTCACAGGGACCATGTCGATCAGCCAGCCTGCCAGCGACGGGAGCTTCGTAGGCAGCTTCGTGCTCGACAACAATATCGGATCGGGCTCGATCTCGGGGGTGATCGACCGTCAGGGCAACGTGCAGATCGACGAATTCGGCGATCCGGGCCAGCCGCCGATGTTCGACTCGCAGTTCCTCCAGTCCCAATGGTCCAACTGCGATTTCACGCAGGCCACGAGTCGCGGCATGTCGGGCGCCTTGGCCGCCAACACCCTAAGCCTCACTGGCGAGCTCGACTTCCCGTGCGACTATACCTCGGGCAACCAACTCGCGACGTTCCAGACGACACTGATCGAGCAGGTAGACGGAGCGAAGTAGCTGGCGCGCGCTGATCACCCGCGCGTGTGTTTCGGTGGACGGCGCCCATTGCCTGGATGGTTCGGCAACTGGGGGCGCGACCTGCACGCATCGACCGTGCGGCGAGTACTCCGCACCGGGTGAAGCGCACGCTTTGTCAGGCCGGTTTGTCCAATACAGACCTCGGGGCCGATACTAACCTGTGGCGTGACGTTGCCGCGGGTGCCGCATGTCACTCCGGTCCCTGAAGGACTGTACTGCCGCCGCTGCCACAAGCGGGGAAACAGCACGGCCGATAGAGTCAGTGCCAGGTACTGTCGGCCTATGCCCGCTTCTGTCATTCTCAACCTGAATCGTCGCCGGGACGTGCCATGCTTGATTGGAACGAACACCTCGCTCGCGGCCGGAATACGTGGTGCGGAGTTGCCATAATACTGTTGTTCGGCTGCGGTCCCAGGGGGCCCGTCGAGCGCTATGGCTTCATTACGCAGCTCGGCAACGATACGATCTCCGTCGAGAGCGTGACACGGCAGGGGAATACGGAGACAAGCGACGAGGCCGACCGGTTCCCGCGCGTCCGCGTCCGGCACAGTGAAATCGAGCTTGGACCGAATGGCGGCATCCGGCATCTCGTCATGCAGATTTTCACGCCGAGCGAGCCGGCAAATCAACGCCAGCGCCGAGTCGTCGCTGACGTGACGAAGGATTCCGTGCTCATTTCGAAGACGGATAGCACGGGCACGATACGGCGCGCGTTCGCCACGGGTGGCGGCACGGCCATGGCCCATCTTCCGCAGATGTACAGCCTGTATGAGCTCTACTTCGACGCGGCATTGAAACGCGCCGAGGTGTCGAAGCGAGCGCCCGGGGACACGGAACAGATGCGGCAGTTCTACATCGATCGGGAGTTCGACAAGTTCCCGCTGCATCACGGCGTGGTGCGACTGCTCCCGGACGGGAAGGCAGAGATCGCACACGACTGGCTGGCTGGGGTCGGAGAAGCGACTCTCGATTCCGCCGGCCATATGCTGAGCTACTCCGGCGCCCGGACCACCTACAAAGTGGAGGTGCACCGGGTGACGACGCCACCTGACGTCCAGGCGGCCGCCACGCGGTTAGAGGCCGCGGAGGCGACGAGCGGGGTGACGCAACTGAGCGTGCGGGACACGCTGCGGGCGAGCATCGGCAACGCGACCTTCACGATCGACTATGGCCGGCCTCTCGTACGCGGACGCGTCCTGGTCGGCAACATTCTCCCGTACGACCAGGTGTGGCGGACGGGAGCCAACGCCGCCACGCAGTTCGCGACGTCGGCGCCCATTACCCTGGCGGGCATGCGGCTGCCCGCTGGGATGTACACGTTGTGGACCGTTCCGCGGAGGAATGGCGCTGATCTGATCGTCAACCGGGAGACCGGCCAGTGGGGCACCGATTACGACGAGTCGCACGACCTGGGCATGGCCCACATGACGACGGCGGCGGCCGCAACGCCCGTCGAGAAGTTCACCATTTCTATCACGCCGAGCGGCAAGGCTCATGGCGCGCTCGCGATGGAGTGGGGACCCTTCAGGTGGACGGCGCCGATCGAAGTACAGTGATGCGCGACGGCCATGGACGCGGAATGCTGCCCATGGCCGGCGCCTGAAGCTTCGAGTGGCGGACTCAGCGGGCTGTGTAATCACCGTATGGACGCTTTGGCGAGCCCAGCATAGACTGGAGCACGACGCTCTCGTCGAACGGCCGCAGCCTCTCGTTCGAAGCGACGCCGAGAATGGGCCAGTCGATTGGCCCGTGGCGCCTGGCACTCCTCCGGGCACTCATGACCGGCGACCAGACAATGACAGTTTCATGGGCCCGACCCACGCCCCCCGTCAATTCGCGGCTTGGCGCCAGCGGCATCCTCGTCACGCTGTTGGCGATTGGCTGTTCCAGTCCGACCGGATCCGAGGCTGGCATGACCGCGCGTGTGAGCCTGAACGTGGTGCAAGGCAATGCGCAGAGCGGGCCGGTGAACACACGGCTGCCACAACCGATCCGCGTTCAGGTCCTGAATAGCGCACATCAGCCCGTGCCGAACTTCCTGCTCGATTTTGTCGTGACGTCCGGGGGCGGTTCGGTCTTCGGCGGCGCGGAGATCACGAATTCGGAGGGGTTCGCGGACGAGCAATGGACGCTCGGGCCTCGCCTGGGCAGGCAGACGCTGGAAGCACGAGAGGTGAATAACTGGAGTGGCGTGGCCGCGAGCTACGGGGAATTCAGCGCGAATGCCACACCGCCAAACAACGTGCTGGTCGTCACGACCAGTGGTCCGACCGGGTTGGCGGTGATGAACGCGGACGGATCGGGAGTCAGATCCATCGACATCGGAGGACTGACGGCGACAGAGCCAGCTCTCTCACCTGACCACACGCACGTCTTGTTCGAGCACGACGTCATGGGTTTCGGCGGGATCGACGAAGTGAACGTGAATGGGTCGGGGTTCACCCAGATATCTCTGGTGGGGGATGGTCCAATGTGGAGTCCTGACGGTGTCGACTACCTGTGGGACGTCGAGAACCAGAACGGGGGACTCTTCCGATCGACGAACGGATTTGGACAGAACTTCAGTTTTTGCGCAGGCAGCCAGTGGTCATACTCAGCCGACGGGACAAGAGTCCTTTACTCCTTCACCGCAAATCCCGACTGTGTGGACAGCCTGGGCAACTCGGCCGTCAACCCCGGCGTCTATGTCGTCGCGCTGGCCAATCAGGCGACCACCGAGCTGATTGCGAACGGGAAGGATCCGGCGTGGTCGCCCGACGGCCAGCACATCGCGTTCACATTGGGCGGGCGTACGGCGGTGATGGACCCGGACGGCAACAACGTCAAGGTGACTCAGGGCAACTTCGGCTTGGTGAGTTGGTCGCCTGACAGCCAACTGTGGGCCGTCGACAGCGGGTTTGTAAACAGCGACGGCACCGACTACGTGAAGGTGACAGGCTGCCCGTGCCGATTCGCCTGGCGGTGAGAAGCTGAGAGCGGAGCTGGCCCCGATACGGTCGGAGCTACACGCCGAACTGCCGCAAATGATGGTCGGTGTGCTTGTACATGAGCGTCGCCCACTGCTCCGGCGTCATCCGGCCGAAGAACGTATGCGGATGCGTGGTGCATCCCGCCCGCCCGGCTGAGACGAACCGGTCGATCAGCCCAGTCAACCTGGCTCGCTCCGTTTCGAGATCCCGGTCACCGGCCACCAGCAGCTCCTTCGCCGTCGGCGAATTCCGCCGTATCGGGTCGTCGTTCCGCAACGCCATGTGTCGTATCATGGGCCCTATGATCCGCCCGATGAGCATTGGCTTCGGATTCAGATCGCCGACGGCCATCTCCATCGCTTGCGAGCAGTGCGCCAGCATTTGCGCCGGGTGCATCGTGCCCCACACGCGCGCACTATCCGGCTTCACCTGCGCCACTCGCGCCTTCAGCTCTTCGGCCCTCGGTGCTTCAAAGAGATTCTTCATGCGGACTGATCTCCTCGGCTAACCCTCACGACCACCAGTTCCGAACACGGGCTGTGAAATTACAGGCCCGCGCCGGATCGGAACAGGGAGTTGGCCGGAGCGGTCCGCAGCCGGTCACCGCTGGCGGACGCCAAATGCCGGGCACAGCGTGCAATGCGCCAAAGACAGAGGGGACACCGCCCAATGACAATGTCCCCTCGTGCCTACAGCACCCTGAGCTGTCCTATACCGCTATTTCCCGCTCGAATTCGCCGGCGCCGCGGCTGAGACGACCGGGAACACGATCGACGACGGGTACTGGGCACCGTGGTGAATCACGTTGTGCGCGACGAGTGGGTCCTTCTCGTCGTAGTTGTTGCCCCCGGTGTTCAGGTTCCGCTCGAAGTGCGGGAAGTTGCTGCTCGATACTTCGATGCGAATCCGGTGGCCAGCGGCAAAGGCGTTGCCCGTGGTCAGTGGGCTCAACTCCACCTTGTAGACCTGGCCGGGCTGCATGAATACGGCGTGATCCCACCCCTCGCGCCACCGCACGCGCTGGATGGTGTCATCGAGGTTGTACGCCTTCCCGTCGGGCCCGACGTCGATCAGCTTGACTGTGAGGTCCGTGTCCTTGCGGTCCGAGGACAGATACAGAGTCACCTTCACTGGCCCCATGACCTCCACGGGGTGCGTCAGCGGTGGCGTGGTATACACCAGTACATCGGCGCGCATCTCGAGACCTGACTGATCGACCGCGCCGGCCGGCTCGCTCGGGTTGAGCACGGAACGCGAGTAGCAGCACCAGGTGCCGCCAGCCACCGTGGGTACCGGCGTCAACGGATCGTAGGTGAAGTGATCCAATGCCGCCTTGGCGGGCTTCGCCGTCGACAGCCGGCCATCACCGAATCGCGTGTTCGCTCCGCCGTCGCTGTCGAGATAGTAAGCCACGTCATGGGCTTCCTTCACCGGCCAAGCGTCGTATGTGCGCCACTGGTTGGCGCCCATCATGTACGCGCGTACCCGCGGCTGGCTGAGCACCGAGTTGTCGACGCCCTTCACGAAATGATCGAACCAGTCCTGCACGAGGCTCACATAGTCGAACCGCCCATCCCCCAAGTCGCGCTGGCCCACGACCGTGTGTTCCTTCGCCCGCAACTGGGAGCAGTGCAACGTCGGGGCAATGATCATGCGCGAGTCGTTGCGTGCGCTCTCCGTCGCGCCCTCCTTCACCTGGTGCGCGAACATCGTGGCGTTCGGACCCATCGGAGATGTCGTACCACGAATTGATGTACAGGGCAGGGGCGCTGTTGTGATCGTCATCGCTCCCGAATTCGGTGTCCTTCCACTTGGGATCGTTCGGCAGCCGATTGACGAAATTGTCGAAGTCACTTGGTGGCGAACCCAGCACGTTCATGATCTGGTTGATCGGCAGCGTACTGAGCGCGGAATCAACTTGTGTCTCGTTGATTGGCGTGTTCGGCATCATGTTCCACTGCTTGTGAATGCGGATCATGTCCGCGCGGGTGTACGTCGAGGGGAAGACGGGCCGAGCCGGGTTGCCCAATGCGACGCCGTAGTACCACCCGACCCACCCGGCGAGATGCACAGCGCCGCCGCGGTAGAAGTTTCCCATTTCGTTGTAGGGTCCGACTTTGCCGATCCCGGCCCCCGAGCCCATGGGCACGACGGCCGTCAGTCCGGGGATGTGCGCCGCATTGAGCCGGTGCTGCTCTTCCGCGCTGGACGAGCAGCCGATCGCCCCGACCTTGCCGTTGGACCACGGCTGCTTCGTGATCCAGCCGACAATGTCGGTGCCGTCCTCCGCCGTCCGCACGAGGAACGTGTAGGTGCCCTCGGAGAAGAACCGGCCACGCTCATACTCCCACACGACGGCGTAGCCGTGCTTGAGAAAGCTGGCGACAAATGGTCCGAACAAGTCCCCCATGTGGTGCGCGTCGATGAGATAGGGGATCCGGATCATCACGGTCGGCAGATTCTGCCGCGGCTCCCCTTTTGGAAAGAGGATGAGGTGGTACAGCCGCACGCTGTCGCGCATGGGAACCATCACCATGTCTTCGATCTCGGCGTGGCTGTCAATGTAGGCCTGGGCCTCGTCGGCCGCTGACACCTGGGCTGGCGCGCGAGCAGGCAAGGCAATCGATC
The DNA here is from genome assembly GCA_963737895.1 of uncultured Gemmatimonadales bacterium. Classification (GTDB taxonomy): domain Bacteria; phylum Gemmatimonadota; class Gemmatimonadetes; order Gemmatimonadales; family Gemmatimonadaceae; genus Palsa-1248. Next base: position 32,282 of record CAVTUF010000001.1, read on the forward strand.
CGGCGAGCACACATCCGACGGTGCCGATCCGGAGCATCCGAGCGAGTCGCGATTCGCAGTGGGGCTGAAGCACGCGCATCCTCTGGGAGAAGTGGTCGACGGCGAAGTTGCGGCCGACCGGGCCCTGCGTCAAGAATCGACACTACTGTCCCGTTAGTTGGGACTACGACACCTCGCGCCCCCGGAGCATTCTCCGCCGAACCGAGCTCATTAATGAGAATGCGAAGCGCCGCTACTCTCGAAACCGTGGACCGCAGGGTTTGCTTTTCGCTGGGCGTCTGAATGGGTTGTCGAATTTGCTGGACCTCGATCGATGTGTGTGTAGACGGGCGCCGGCAGGTCAGCGCACCCGGGGACGCCACTCACCACACCGAGACGGGGGACACCACAATGCAGTCTTCGACACAGCAATCACATCAGCACCGGCGCCGCACCTGTTGGGAAGGCGACAGAGCCGGGCACCGAGTCACGCCGCTCCGCGCGGATCGGGCGCGCACTCTGGATCGCACAGGTGCTCCTCGCGCTGGTTTTTCTCTTCGCGGGCGCGATGAAACTGGTGGTGCCAATCGCCGACCTGACAAAGCAGATCCCGCTGCCCGGCGCGTTCCTGCGCTTCATCGGTCTGTGCGAGTTTTCCGGGGGGCTTGGCCTCATCCTGCCAGGGCTGCTCCGGATCCGCCCGAATCTGACGGCGATCGCAGCGGCAGGCCTCGTGATCATCATGAGCGGGGCGACGGGGATCTCAATGGCCGGAGGCGCGCTTGCACCGGCGCTGCCGCCTTTCGTGATCGGAATTCTGGCAGGCCTCGTGGCCTATGGGCGCAGCCGGATCGCGCCGATCCAGGAGCGGCCGCGCGCGGCTGCCCGTCGCCCGGCACGCCGCTTTGCACCAGCCGCACTATACGGACTCGTTACGGCCGCGCCGGACTCGGCTCGCTAGCTTCTCAGCTTCGGCACTCGGGCGAGGACCACCGCAACCGAGAGAGGCGCATGATCAGATCGTGGGCGGCGCGGGTTCGCGGCACCGTGATGGGCATGGGAATCGTTTGGGGGGTGTGTGCGCCGGCGCTGCCTGCGGTTCGGGCAGAGGCGCAGACACCCCGGCTCATTCGCTCAAGACCCAGAACGTGTTCCTGATCGTCTCCGATGGCCTTCGCTGGCAGGAGGTATTCACCGGTGCCGATTCGCTTCTCATGAACGAGGAGCACGGCGGCATCTGGGAGAATGCCGATACCCTCCGCCGCGCGTTCTGGAGGGCGACGCCGGCCGAGCGCCGGGCGGCGCTCTTTCCGTTTCTGTGGGGGACGGTGGCCGAGAGCGGGCAGCTCATCGGCGATCAGAACGCCGGCAGCGTCGCGCATGTGACCAACGGTCTGGCCTTCTCGTACCCGGGCTACAACGAGATGCTGACCGGGTCGCCCGACCCGCGCATCAATGCCAACGACTTCGGTCCCAATCCGAACGTGACCGTGTTCGAGTGGCTGAACGCGAAGCCCGACCTGCACGGCCGCGTAGCGGTCTACGGTACATGGAGCACGTTCAAGGACATTTTCAACGAGGGACGGAGTCATCTGCCAATGTGGGTCGGCTGGGACCCTCCGTATACCGGAAGTTCGCTCACGCCGCGCCAGCGTCTCCTCAACGATCTCTATGCCTCGACGATTCGTTTCGACGACGAGACGAACTACAATGAGTTCATGCAGATCCCGCTGCTCGAGCGGCTAGCGGCCACACATCCGCGGGTGGTGTTCGTCGGATACGGCGAGACCGACAACTGGGCACACGCCGGACGCTACGACCTGGTGCTCCGAAGCGCACACGCGTTCGACGAGTACGTCAAGCAACTCTGGACCACCGTGCAGTCCGTGCCGAGCTACAAGGGGCGCACGACCTTCATCATCACGTGCGACCATGGGCGCGGCAGTGGCCTCGTCGACTGGAAAGAGCACGGTGTGGACCAGAAGGGGTCGGACAACATCTGGATCGCCGTCATCGGACCGGATACGCCACCAATGGGTGAGCGGACCAAACTCGCGCCGGTGACCCAGGCACAGATTGCGGCCACGATTGCGGCGCTCGTGGGCAAGGACTACGCCCACGAGGTTCCGTCGGCCGCGCCGCCGATCGCCGAGGTCCTACCGCACTGAGTCCGAGCCAGTCAGGGGCAACCTTCAGGACCGTGCCCCCGATCCGCCGTCGCAACTGACGCAGATGATTGCCGCAGCAGCGACGACGGAATCCCGGAGATCTGAACGATAGAGGTCCCTACGGCTTGGCCGGAATCGCGACCACGCCTGAGTCCTTGCTCTGCGCCTTGACTGGAACAGGGGCGATCTTGGCGGTGGTGATGTTCCCGGTGGTTGCCGCCTTTGCGGGCGGAGCCGCTGCAACATTGCGCGCCGGCGGGGTCGGCGGCGTCGCGGCGCGCGGAGCAGTCGCGGCAGTAGTCGCGGCAGTGGTCGCGGCGCGCGGAGCGGTGGCAGCAGTAGTTGCGGCAGTAGTCGTGGCGCGCGGAGCGGTCGCGACAGGGGTCGTAGTGCGCGGAGCGGCTGCGCTGGCGGTCGCGGCAGCCGGAGCGGTCGATCCGGCGGCCGTGCAGGGAGCGGTGGCCGTGGTGGACGCGGCAGTCGTCGCGGTGGGCGCGGCTTTCTTTTTCCCGAAGATCGACCCGACATTGGCGATCGCGGCGGACGTACTGGCTGTCGCAGCCGCTACGTTGGAGCTCGCCGTTTGCACGGTTGACGAGTTGGTCGCATTGGCGATTGATGTCGCCGTGGACGCGCCGGTCGCACCGTTGCTGCACGGCGCGGGGCGAGTCGCGGCCGAAGCCATCGGGCTTGCCGTCGTCACCTGTCCGCCGGAGCTGTACGCCACCTGTCCCGGCGCCGCTCCCGTAGAGCCGTTGGTGAGACTCTTGAACTGCAAGGGAGTCTCGCCGGCCATGGTGAATTGATTGCCCTCGACCGCATTGAGCTCGTCGACCGTCAGATCCAGTTCGAATGTGAGGCCTACGACGACCTCCGCCCCAGCCGACAACAGCAGCTCGTATCGCGCGTCGGCGAACCCGCCAGGCCGGATGACCATCTTCGGATCGAAATTGGACCCATTGACCGCCCCGATCCCGCGGAATGCATTTGCACCGCCAACCTGATACCGGTTCCCGCGATCATCGGTCGCCATGCCAGAGCCGTTCGCATAGCCGAGGCCGATCGTCGACGCCGTCTTGTTGGTGAACCGGACGGTCGCGTCGATGATTTTGTAGTAGCCCTGCGTTGTGGTACGAAAATCAGTGACGGTTGCGGCGAAGTCCGACGCTTCGTAGCAGAAGGCTTGGTTGCCGCAAATCGAATTGGCCTGGGCCGCTGGTGCCGCCGCCGTTGCCGCCGCCGGTGCCGCCGCCGGTGCTGCCGCCGGGCTCTGGGCAACCGCTGCGACTCCGTAGCCGGTGACCGTAAGGGCGGACACCACAGCCGTGAAACAGCGAATAATCATTGGTCCGGACCTCACGTGGCACCTCGGCGAGTATGTGGCAGGGTTCCCATACGCATTGCGCAAAGGTGGCAAAATTTCGTCACCTCCGTGAGAGCATCCGGGCGACCCGACGGCCCCGGGGACCGTTCTCAGCCGTTAAGGCCCTCTGGCCGCAATCAACCTCCTCGGGGGACCCTCCCGGCCTTCGAGGAAGGCGGCCAGGCCGGGACGTCCCGCTTCGCAACGGGGCGGTCCGGTCAAAGGCTCAGATCATGGACTACCTGAAGGGTTCGTTTAGGGCGCTCACGCCGCGGCGGCGGCACACAGACCGGCGGCCGATTCGCGACCAACTCCCTAGAGAGACTTCAGGTATTGCACGAGATCGGCCTGTTGTTGCGCGGAGAGGTTGAGGTGGCGCTTCGTGTTGTAGGTCGCGACCACGGCATCGAGCGTCGCGGCGGTGCCGTTGTGGAAATACGGCGGATGCTGCCACAAGCCGTGCAGGGGAGCGGTGCGCCACATCTTGGTGGCGCTCCGCGAGGCGTAGTTGGGCGCGCCGTCCGGCTCCGGCAGACTCACGACGTCTGAGGACGGATGGAGGCGCGTGTTCGCGTCGGTGAACTGTGACCCGACGTGGCACGTGGAGCACTGGCCGGTGCCGGTGAACACCACCTGGCCGCGCTGCGCGGCCGCTGCATCGAAGCTGCCCGCGGGAGCCGCGGGTGCGCCGATGCTGAGCTGGTACGCCTGCAGGGCCGGGAGCACGGCGGTGATACTGTCCGGCGGGTTCTGGACATTGACGCCGGTGCGCGACTCGACGAACGAACCGTGACCGTGCATCTGCGTCACCCCGACATACCGGTTCCAGTATGCGATGCTGTCGCCGTCGCCGGTGACTGTGATCTTGTGCAGGCCGATCAGGCCATATGCAGGGGGGATGACCTGCGGGCCGTTCTTCCCATCGAAGTTGAACCGTGGATCGTACTTGCCAGGGCCCCATGAGTTGTAGATGGCCTTGGCCGGCGCCGGCACGGCGGGTGACAGGGCGATGATCGCGCCGGGGTTGAGGTCGCGATTGGGCCATCCGTCCAGCCGTCTGCCGATCCCCTGAGCGAACGAGTTGTCGACGGTCGCATGACAGAGTGCACAGGTGATCCCGACCCGCACAAGCGTGTCCTTGCCGCCGATGGTCATCACCGTGCCTTTGAGGCCGACGACCGCGTTGAGCTTGAGGAGCGCGACGGTCGTCGACGGACTCTTGAGGCTGATCGTCCCGTTCTGAATGCCCTGGACCACAGCCGGCGGGAGTGCGCCGGCGTCCACCTTGAGGCCGACCGACAGCGCGGTCGTCGGGTCCACAGCCGCCTGGATGACTTCGTGCATCCGCAGCGTGTCGGTCCAGAATGATTCGTCGCCGAACGTTTCGAAGCGGAAAATGGTTTTCCCTTCAGCCACCGCGGCGGGATTTGGGCGCACGACGCCAGCGCTGCCGCTACTGCATCCCGCCTCGATCACGACGCCGCTCCACACGATGGCGCTCAGCGCCAACATCGTTCGTTTGTCCACAACCCCTCCGCTGATCTCCGCCGACGGCTCTGCCGGCTGGGTCCGCCAGGCGCGGTACGCCCGGACGGCCGCACGGTCAAGCGGACAGAATGCGAGGGGCTGGGGATCCCGTCAGTTAGCGAGCTAACATCGGGTCGGCACTTCCTTCTGCCTCCAGCCACGTACTGAGGCGCTCCAGGCGGTGACGGTTGATCTGGATGTAGCCGCCCCGGGCGTAGTTGAGGAGGCCTTTGTCTCGGAGGCGATTCAGGAGGGTCGAAACCACCTCGCGGCGCGCGCCGACGAGTTGCGCCAGCTCGTCCTGAGCAAGGTGGTGGGGGAGCCGCGTGCCGTCCGGGGTCGCCTCACCCAGACCGTCGGCCAGCGCGAGAAGCGTACGGACCAACCTGGCGAGTACAGGATCCACCGCAAGACTTCGCAACCGCTCGTGGGCCTCGGCCAACCGCTCGCACGCGGTGGTCGCGAAGTCGAGCGCGGCGGCGGGGTCGTCCCGGAGACGCGCGATGAAACGCTCGATCGGGATCTCGACTACGTCGCTCTCCTCGAGCGCAACCGCCTGCTCCCGGCGCTCACCGGTGCAGAGACACAACTCGCCGAGCACATCGCCGGACTTGTAGATGCGGAGCGTCGTCTCCTGTCCACCGAATGACACGACGCTCACCTTGACCAGACCGCGCCGGAGGAGAAAGACGCTGCGGGCATCCGCGCCAATGTGATACAGGAACTCGCCCGTCGCGAATCGGCGGGGCGGGGCGACCGCGACCTGCTCGCACAATCCGCCCCGGAACATCGACGCGAGGATGCCGCAGTGCGTATGGTCCGTGAGGCGGGGGATGCCAGGCGGCGCCGGCGGCGGGGACTCCTCGTTCCCATCGATCGTTCCCGCTTGGGACGCCCGTACGTACCCGTCCTCTGGGAACTCGCTGATCGGGTGGTTCGGGTGGTGCGGAATCGTCATGAAGGTTTGATGCGCGATCGCCAGGCCTATCGCAAGCAATTTGGGGCCGGCTGCCGGGAAAGCGGGGCCAACAACAGGTCGCGGCATGCATCTACGGCCAGCATCTACGGTGGCGGACGTCGCACCGAAAATCCGATTACCACATCGGGATGCTACGTGCCAACCCAGCCGTTCAAATACGTCGCGATCGGAGGGACCGAGTCCGCGGCAATGTCCTGCGCCCACGTCGGCTTCAGGAGCTATGGCCAGGTTATGGCGGCGTTGCGCGCCCGTGGGGGACGATCGGCGTGGATCTCGATACAATGCATAAGAGCAACGAGGACCAGGCCGGCTGGGCGGCCGCAGTCGTACGCCTCTAGCCGTCGAAGACGCCGCCGGCCAGAGGCGCGGCACTCACATCCGCCGTACGCGGACAATGTCCTGAGAATTCGGACCTCGAGTCCCCAGCCCATCTGCCGTCAGCGGACTAGCCCTCCGTCGATCACGATGTTCTGTCCAGTGATGTACGACGCGCTGTCCGACAGGAGAAACTCCACCGCGGCCGCGATCTCGGCGGCCCGGGCGGGGCGCCCGGCTGGAATCGTCGCCACCGTCGCAGCGTCCACCGCATGCGTATCCACGAATCCCGGCAGCAGCGCGTTGACCCGGATGCGCGGCGCCAGCCGCTCGGCCATGAGACGCGTCCAGGCCGACAGGGCCGCGCGAAATACGCTCGACACGGGGCGTGTCGCGTCCGGCCGGACCGCCGCGTAGCTCGAGATCGTCACGATCGCGCCGCCGCCCTGTCGTTCCATCACCGGGACCGCCAGACGCGCCAGACGGAAGACGCTTTCCAGAATCAGGTGGTAGCCGTCCTCCCACTGCGCATCGCTCAGCGCCAGCGGGTCACCCTTGGCTGGGTGCCCGGTGTTGTTCACGACCGCGTCGATGCGGCCCCACCGCGTGACCGCGCGCTCAGTCAGCTCTTCGAGCGCCGCCGCGTCCGTGATCGAGCCCCGCACGGCGACACCACCAAGCTCACCCGCCAGGGACTCGACGCCAGCTGATCGGGCCAGGAGCGCGACGGACCATCCGCGCGACGCGAGCTGCCGCGCCACGCCGGCGCCGATGCCCTGACTTGCAGCTGGCACCAATACCACGCGAGCAGCCGCGGTGTCCGCCGAGATCGCGCTCACGATGCACCCTCTGCACGGAACAGCGAGGCGCCGTTGCGCGAACCGGCGATCACAAGCTCAACGCCTCCATACCGGATCCGCAGCATACATCGCTCTCCAGTGGACCGTGCAACGCGCAATGACCCAGTGACGGCCGCCGGGAGGCGCACGTCGTCAAGAAGCATGGCATATTTGTTCGTCGCAAGAATCCCGGTCATCAACATACAACAACTTCCGGCCGGGTATTTCGCGGAGGATTCGTCCATGGTGCCCGCAGAGTTGGCGGACGTGCGGACTCGGCTCGGACTCTCAATCGGATCGGTTGCTACTGAGTTCAACGTGACACCGGCGGTCGTCGAAGCGTGGGAATCTGGATCGCTCGCCATTCCCGCACGCGTCGGCAATACCCTCGCCTATCGCGCGGCGGCGTTCGAACGGACTGAAGTCCTGCGGGACAGCGGGTTGCCAGAGTGCGCGGTCGTGGCCGGCCTCCGCGCCAAACTCCAGTCTCGTGGGGCAGGAGCGACGACCGCCGAGCTGAGCGCGATTGCCGCCCACTTGAAAACGTGCCCCGTCTGCCAAGCTCGCGAGAAGTACATCGCGGACCGATTCCCCCCGCTGGCGGCGCCGCCCGCCCGCGGGTTGCAGGCCGTAATCCAGGCCGTGATCTCCCGCGTCCAGCAACTCCCTGCGTGGTCGCGCCCGATGGCATACGGGGGAATTATCGTGGGGGCCTTCGTCGGGCTTCGCGGATCGCTCATGATGCTCGTACACGGGCCAAGCTGGCGCGGCTTAGCAGGGATGGGACTCGCTATTCTCGTGGGGATGTACCTTGGCGCCGTTGGCGGAGTGACATACACGCTCGTTCGCCCGTGGTCGCGTCGCTTCGGGCGGCCGGGTGACTACGTGACTGGTTTGGCCTGCGTCTACGCGTACGGGCTCGCGATCGCGATCCCGGAAGCGCTCTTGGATCACTCCGCCAATTTTGGGGATCCGACGGCATGGATCGTTGCGGTCCTTGTGAGCACGGGTTTCGGCTTGCTGATCGGTCGGTCCTGGTTTCGCAGCTCGTAGGCATGCCCCGCGAGCTCAATCGCCGAGTACCAGCCGTGCTGTCTCGATCGGGAGCAGCATGACTCGCTTGCCAAGGGGCGACAGCCGGAATCCATGCCGCTCATAGAAGCGGACCGCATCGTCATCGATAGCGTGCGCGACGATACCGCGAACACCCGCAATCTCCGACGCCGCAAGGCAACGCCGAATCGCGTCGGCAACGAGCGCGGTACCGAGGCCTCTCCCCCGAAATGCGTGATCGACAGCCAGACGGCCGATGAGCAAGACGGGTACGGGGTCAGGCATGCTCCGCCGCAGCTTGGCGCTCGGCAACGCGATCCGCTGCTCGACAGCCGTCGAAATTGCGTAGTATCCAACGACTCGCGGTGGCGCACTGGTGTCGCAGACCACGTACGTTCGGGCCGACAGACCTTCACTAGCCAGCGCGCGCTTCCGAAGCCATTCGTCGAGCGACGGATGGCTTTCAGTGGAGAATGTGGAGAATGTGGAGACCTCGTGCTGGGCGCTCAAACGTTCAGGGGGTCGCACACCGGCGACCCCTCTGACACTCTCCCGCACCGCGCGCGATCGCTGTGGGACCACTAACCCCCCGCCATCATCGCTCCCACGGCGGCGTCCGCCTGAGCCGCGCACGCACCTCGGACGTCGGCTTGGCAGGATGGTCGAGCATCGCCAGGAACTGCGCATGGGCTCGAGCGTCAAGAAAGAATGTGCGCTGGTCGAGGATGGTCTCCTCTGCTTGGCGATGGGCGCTGTCGAGCATGAACTCCGACAGCTTCTGACCCCGCAGAGCCGCCGCGCGGTTCAAGACGGCTTTCGTCTCGGCCGATGTCCGGATTTGGATCACGTCGTCCTTTCGGACAGCCCCACCGGTACGCCGGGGTGCCACCCGCACCGGGTGCACGTTTGTCGTGGTCCGCGCCATGCCAGCAACCTAGGCTTCTGTACTGACAATGTCAATACAACGGGGATCCGCTCACTGCCGCAGTCGCTCGGGCGATAACATTCCTCACAAATGCGTGCTCACGGTCACCGTAATCCGCCTCGCGTAGCCCGGCGTGTAGAATGGCTCGACGATCGGGTTCGCGGGAGGGTTGTTCTGGTTGTAGGGGCCGAGGAAGTTCTGGGATTCGATGCCGAAGGTGTAGAACTGCCGGTTGAAGAGGTTCTCGACACCGAGCTGCACGCCGAACTGCCGGTATTCGGCACGCGCGGTGAGCCCCGCGACGGTGTAGCCCGGAACCTCCTTACGCTGGTTGGATTCGTCGCCGCGCATGAACTGGCCCTGGTAGCCGCGGATGTCGAACTCGCCGTCCAGGAGCAGCGGACCGAAGACATGCGTGACCCCCGCACCGATCCGCCCGCGGTGCAGCGGGGACAGCGGGAAGAGGTCGCCGGGTTTGGTTGCCTGCGGATTGCTGTCGGAGGTCGCGACGAGGATCGCGCTCTGATAGGTAGCCGCGACATAGCTGTACGACCCGACCAACCGGAACCCCTCGGGTAATCCCACCTGCGCCGATGCCTCGACCCCTGCGCGCCGCGTATGGGGAGCGTTGAGGAAATACTGCTGCGTGAGATTCGGCGACGCGAAGACGATGTCGTTGTAGACATCGGTCCAGAAGGCATCGACATCGAGGGAAGTCCGCGCCGCCAGGTCCACGTCGAATCCACCTTCGTAGTCCTGCGTGGTGACGGGATCGAGACGCGGGTCGTTGCCCAGCGAAAAGGGCAGGGAGCACGGCGCAGTGGGGCTGGCGCATGCGAGCTCCAGCGGCGCCGGCGCGCGGAATCCGCTCTTGTACGCGGCAAACGCCTTGAAGTCGTCCGTGAACCTGTACGTGATCCCGATCTCAGGGGAGACACGGTTGTACGTGCTGGTACCGTCGTTGCTGGCGTCCAGACTGTCGCGAAACGGCACGTGCACGTAGTCGGCGCGCAGGCCTCCCGTGATGTTCATCTGCGGCGTCACGGAGACCACGGCCTGTGCGAACGCGGCGGCGTTGTCCTGGTGGATCGTGGCGTCCGTGGTGATTGAATCCGGAAGCCCGCCGCCGACGTTCACGAGGCGGATATGGGCGGACTCACGAGAGTACTCCACGCCCATGGTCCATCCGACCGGCAGACCGCCGATGATGAGCGGTCGTGTCCATTCGAGTGTCGTCCCGCCTGACAGGTTGAACGCGAAGCCGTCGGTGTTGGGAGGTGGCACGTTCCCGTTGAACTGCTGGACGTTGTTCCGGCGCCCGAAGATCGTGCCGCGCAGTATGCCGCCCGCCAGCGGCTCGTTGCCGCGGAGCGCGAGATCGACGGCTTCGGGCTCGAAGAAATCGCCGGGGGTGTAGTTGATCCTGGGGCTGATCGCGAGATAGCTCGCGGGGAGGGAGCCCGCCGCATAGATCTTGTCGTGGCCATACTGGATGTCGAGCGCCACGTCGCCGCTGTCATGCGTCGGGCCCCATTGATGCCCGATCGTCGCGAACAGGTTGCGGGTGTTGGAGGTGGCGGCTTGACGCCAGCCGATTTCGTTCTCGCCGGTAAACGCGAAGAATCCGTCCACACCCCCAAGTTTTCCTCCAGCGGTCGCGGTCAGGGTCTGCTCGCCGAACGAGCCACCGCCGATTTCGAGGGTCGCTTCGGGGCGGTCTCCGCCGCGGCGTGTGGTCAGCAGCAGTGTCCCGCCGAGAGAGTTGCGGCCAAACAGGATGTCCGGCCCGCGGACGAGGCTCGCCTGGTCGAACGCCGCGGAGGGCAGGAGGTCGAAGTTCACCTCTTGCGCATCCGGTTCGTTGACCCGAATGCCGTTGAGGAAAACGCTCACACCCTGCGGGTTGCCGATGACCGGGGACACGTTGAAACCACGCACTTCGAGCTCGGGCTGCAACCGTGCGCCCTGGTCGTCGAACAAGCTGATGCCGGGGAGCGACATCAGCGCGTTGTGCAGCGTTTCGGGCCCCGGGATCGACTGCTTGACGTCCAACTGCTCGACCTGCGCAGGTGTGGCTTCGGTCGCCGCGGAAAGCCGCGTGCTATTTACCACGACCGGCGCGAGCTGATGCGTCGTCCGGCGTAGCGAGTCGGCCCGGATACTGTCCGCCACGGAAGCGGAATCACGGTGGGGGACTGGCTGCTGCGCCGCGAGCGGAACCGCCATGAGCGAGCCAATCACGAGGAACAACCAGACGCCGGCGGCGGCCCTTCTTACGTGCTCCGGGAGTGATCGGCCGAGGCGGCCGCTCAAGGTCTCGAACAGACTCGTGATGTTGCTCAGGGGGTCGCATGCTCCATGGTTTACTCCCCGTCACCGGACGGCGGCAGACCGGACAAATCTCGCACCAGGCTGGCGTTCCCGCCTTTCCGGATCGATCGCTACCCCTCCCGGGTCGTCGCCTCGGCCCCCTCGGGGGACAGAAACACCGCGGATCCAGATCGCTAGATTCGACCCGTGGACGTGCGCCGATGACCATGCAAATCAAGCACCTCGAGTATCTCGTCGCGCTATCGAGGGAGAAGCATTTTGCGCACGCGGCGGCGGCGTGTCACGTCACCCAGCCCACGCTCTCGGCCGGGATCAAGCAGCTCGAGGAGAGCCTCGGCGTCCTGATCGTCGAGCGCGGGCAGCGATTTCGCGGATTCACCGCGCAGGGTGAGCGCGTTCTGGGCTGGGCCCGCCGCATCCTGGGCGACGTGGACGCCCTCCAGCGGGTCGTGAGCGATGCGGACGGCGAACTCGTCGGTCGCCTCCGGCTGGGCGTGATCCCGTCGGCGCTCGCGGCCGTCGCTCAGCTCACCGGGCCGTTCACCACGATAAACCCGAAGACCTCGGTGACGGTGCTCTCCCAGACATCGATCGACATCCAGCGTGGGCTCGACGATTTCACCCTGGATGCCGGGCTCACCTATCTCGACAACGAGCCACTCACGCATGTTCGGCCGATACCGCTCTACCGAGAGCGATACCGGCTCGTGACGCCAGCGTCGGGACCGGCGGCATCGCTCTCGAAGATTCCGTGGCGGGACGCGGCCGACCTTCCGCTCTGCCTGTTGACGCCCGACATGCAGAACCGGCGCATCATCGACGGGCATTTCCGCGCCGCCGGCGCGGTGGTGCGACCACGCATTCGAGACGAACTCGCTCATTACGATCTGGACCCACCTGCGCCGTGGCGGCTATTCCAGCGTGCTGCCTGAGGCGATGCTCGGTGTGGTGGGAGACGCCGACGGGCTTGTTACAATCCCGCTCGTGGAGCCCGACGCCTCGCAGAGTGTGGGACTGATCGTGCCTGACCGTGATCTGCCGACACCGCTGGCCGCTGCATTTCTTGCGGTTGCGGAGTCGGTGCGCGTCGTCGTGGGATGGCCTGAGCGAGGGACATCGTAGCGAATCGGATCGCGAGCCGAGAGCGCGAGATCGCATCGCACTCGTGTGTAACGGTGATCGACGCACCCTATCCCTGATCGGCGCGGCCTATCGGCGATTTGTTTCCATCCTATTTGAGGCTGTGGGCCGGGCGTACATCTTTGAAACAGGGCGACATATGACCCTGGCCATGCTGCGGCACTCTCCGGGAGAGCAGGTGGGAGAGCAGGCGGTACGGCGGCCGTGTACGGGTTGTCCTTCATAATGAGTGGCATCGACCATGGCACCGCAACGCTACACCCGGTTGACCACCCCGCTCGTCCGAGACAACGGATCGCTGCGCACCGCGACCTGGGACGAGGCGCTCGACCGCGCGGCGAATGGATTTCGCCGAGTGATCGACCGCCACGGTGGCGACGCGCTGGGAATCTTCTCGTGCTCGAAGGCGAGCAACGAGATGAACTTCCTGGCACAGAAGCTCGCGCGCATCGCGTTCGGCACCCACAACGTCGATAGTTGTAATCGAACGTGACACGCTCCTAGCGTCGCCGGTCTGGCGGCGGTCTTTGGAGCGGGCGGGGGCACGAGCTCGTACCGCGAAATGGAGGAGACGGATGTCGTCTTCCTCTGGGGCGCGAACGCGCGCGAGAACCATCCGATCATGTTTCACCACGTGCTGAAGGGCGTGCACGCTGGTGCGCGTCTGTACGTCGTCGATCCGCGCCGGACCACCTCCGCCCAATGGGCGGATCGCTGGCTGGGTCTCAACGTGGGCACCGACATCGCGCTGTCAAACGCCATGGCGCGCGTCATCATCCACGCCGGCCTCCAGAATACGACGTTCATCCAGAATGCGACCGAGCACTACGAGGCGTATCGCCAGCACGTCGAACCCTACACGCTGGAGTTCGCGGAGCAGGTGACGGGGGTGCCCGGTTCGGTGATTCGCGAGGTGGCGCTCGACTTCGCGAAGGCTGATCGCGCGATGATTTGCTGGACGCTGGGCATCACCGAGCACCACAACGCCGTCGACAACGTCGTTTCGCTGATCAACCTCGTCCTGCTGACGGGCCATGTGGGGCGCTACGGATCCGGCGTCAATCCGCTGCGCGGCCAGAACAACGTGCAGGGCGGGGGCGACATGGGGGCGATCCCCAATCGTCTCGTCGGATTCCAGGACATTCTCGATCCCGCCGTGCGGGAGCGGTTCAACAAAGCCTGGGGCATCACGATGGCGCCCCGCATCGGCATGACCATTACGGACATGTTCGAAGCGATGCACGCAGGGTATTTCCACGGGCTGTACGTGATCGGCGAGAACCCGGCACAATCCGAGGCGAACGAGGAGCACACGATGGCGGCGCTGTCGTCGCTCGACCACATCGTGGTGCAGGACGTCCTCCTGACCCGCACGGCGGAATGCGCCGACGTGGTGCTGCCCGCGTCGTCGAGCTGGTGCGAAGCGGATGGGACGGTCACCAACAGCGAGCGCCGTGTGCAACGCGTTCGGAAAGCGCTCGAGCCGCCCGGCGACGCACGTGACGACATGTGGATCATCACGGAAATCGGGAAGCGGCTGGGGCACGATCTCGGGCCGCCCCACGCCGAGACCGTGTGGAATGAAATCCGGTCGCTGGCGCCCGCCATGTTCGGGGGAATGTCGTACGCCCGGCTCCAGGCCAACAACGGCCTCCAATGGCCGTGCCCCACGGAGTCGGATCCCGGCGCGCTATTCCTCCACAGCCGTCTCTGGGCGACGCCACGGATCGGTCCGGCCGCGCCGTTCTCGCTGGTCAATCACGAAGGCCCGGTCGAAATGCCCGATGCCGAGTATCCGTTCCAGCTCACCACGGGGCGCCGGCTGGAGTCCTACAATACCGGCGTGCAGACGGGCGGCTACACGTCGCCGCTCCGGCGGCCGGAGACACTCGACATGTCCCCCGAGGATGCGGCGACGCTCGGGGTCGCCGATGGCGACACCATGCGGATCACCTCACGTCGTGGCAGCGTGGTAGCCCCGGTGCGAATCGACACGTCGCTGCGTGCGGGGCTGGTGTTCATGACGCTGCACTTCCAGGATCAGGTCAAAGTCAACGTGCTCACGACGGACGTGTGGGACACAAAATCGGGCACGTCCGAGTTCAAGGCGTGCGCGGTCCGTGTCGAGCCGGTCACGGCCAATGAGGCAGCCGCCGAGGAGAACGCGCGCGAGCTGGTGCCCGGCGACTGATGCCGCAACCAGGTGAGGGATGGACCTCCGACTAACACTCGCCCAGCCGACTGACGACGAGCGCGCCGCCGTCGACGCGTGCCTGGGTTCCCCGACATCACAATGGGATGGCGGTGATCGCGACGCCGCCGTGGAAAGCAGGTCCTCGTCGGGGGGCCGGGAGCTGGGGCGGGCGCGGCGGAATCTGCTGCTGCCCGCGCTGCAGGCGGTCCAGCGACGGTTCGGGTGGATCACGGAGGGCGCGCTCATCTACGTGTGCGAGCGCCTCAATGTGCCACCGGCGGAGGCGTACGGCGTCGCGACGTTCTACGCGCTGCTCGCCACGACGCCCCGGCCACGCCGCGTGCTGCACGTCTGCGACGACATCGCCTGCCAGTGCCGCGGCGCCACGGAGATGATCGCCGAGCTCGAACGAACGGCGGGGCCACCGCTCTCACACGGACCGCACGGCGATCACGTCATCCTCGACCCGGACAAGGCCGCCTGGATCCGGAGCCCGTGCCTCGGACTCTGCGATCAGGCACCGGCGGCGCTGCTGCAGGTGGCGGGAGAACACCCGGCTGACACGCTCTTCGGGGCGACGACCGCGCCAGAGCTCGGCGCGGTGCTGAAGGGCGACGACCGGATTCCGAAGCGCCCGCACCCGCGCCTCCCGCAGGCGGGGGCGCCGGAGCTTCGTCTCCTCGCCCGCGCCGGTGTCATCGATCCGTCGAGCCTCGATGCCTACCGGAGCACGCAGGGCTATGCGGGACTCCGTCGGGCCTTCGAGCTGGGACCGGCGGGCGTGATCCGTGAGGTGCTCGACGCCAAGCTGTTGGGACGAGGGGGCGCGGCGTTTCCCACGGGCAAGAAATGGGAAGCCGTGGCCCGCCAGCCGATGCGGCCGCACTACCTGATCTGCAACGCCGACGAGTCCGAGCCAGGGACGTTCAAGGACCGCGCGCTGATGGAGGGCGACCCGTTCGCGCTCGTCGAGGCGATGACGATCGCCGCGTACGCCACCGGCGCCGAGCATGGCTACATCTACATCCGTGGAGAATATCCCCTCGCGATCGAGCGTCTGGAACACGCGATCGCGGAGGCGCGGTCGCGTGGCCTGCTGGGCGAGAGCGTGATGGGACACGACATGCGCTTCGAACTCGAGGTGCGGCGCGGCGGCGGCGCGTATATCTGCGGAGAGGAGACCGCGCTCTTCAATTCCATTGAGGGATTCCGGGGCGAGCCGCGCAACAAGCCACCCTTTCCCGTGGACGCGGGGTTATTCGCCAAGCCCACCGTCGTCAACAACGTCGAGACGCTGTACAACGTCCCGTTGATCGTGCGGGAAGGCGGCGCGGCGTTCGCGGCGATTGGGACCGCGCAATCCGCCGGCACCAAGCTGTTCTGCCTCTGCGGGTGCGTCGCGCGTCCGGGAGTCTACGAAGTCCCGTTCGGCGCCACGCTGCGCGACATGCTCACCCTCGCGGGTGGCGTGCCAGGTGACCGGCCGCTGCGGGCCGTGCTGGTCGGTGGCGCGGCGGGCGTGTTCGTGCGGGCCGACGAACTGGATATGCCGTTAACTTTTGAAGGGACACGGGCGGCGCAGGCGACTCTCGGATCAGGTGTGATCATGGCAGTCGACGATACCGTGGATCTCAAACCCATGCTGCTGCGGATCGCGGCGTTCTTCCGTGACGAGTCGTGCGGACAGTGTGTGCCGTGCCGGGTGGGGACGGTGCGCCAGGAGGAAGCGTTGCACCGAATCACGCGTAGCCGGATGCGAGGTTCCGTGAACAATGAGTTGGCGCTGCTCGGTGAGATCGGGCTCGGCATGAAAGACGCGTCCATCTGCGGACTGGGCCAGACCGCCTACAGCGCCATCGAGTCCGCGATCAAGCGCCTTCATCTCTTCGAGGAACCCGCCACCCCGACTCGGGCGACTGCATCATGACGGCACCCGGCATGGCACCCGGCATGGCGCCCGGCACGGCGTCCGGCGCGCTGGTTCAGATCTCGCCGCCCCGGCGATCGGTCGAGCTCAAGATCGACGGCGAGACGGTCTCCGCGCCGGAAGGATCGACGATTCTCGACGCATGCCGGCAGCGCGGGCAGGACATCCCGACGCTCTGCTATCTCGAGACCCTCCATCCGATCAACGCCTGCCGGGTGTGCGTCGTCGAGGTGGAGAACTCGCGTGTGCTCGTGCCATCGTGCGCGCGCAAGGTCGAGGCGGGGATGGTCGTGCACACCGATTCGCCGCGTGTGCGCCACAGCAGAAAGATGGTACTCGAGTTTCTGGCGTCGTCGGTCGATCTCTCCACCACGCCGCACGCGGCCGAATGGATCGCTGATTACGAGTGCCATCCCGAGCGCTATGGACCGCCGGCGCCGCCAGCGGCCGCGGGTGTCCGGGATGCCGCCCACGCCGGCCACCACGAGGCGCCCGATCCCGCTTTCGCGGCCACCGTCCACCAGCCGGTCAAGGTCGACAACGAGTTATACGTCCGGGACTACGGGAAGTGCATTCTGTGCTACAAGTGCGTCCAGGCGTGCGGCATCGACTATCAGAATACCTACGCGATCGCGGTGGCCGGCCGCGGGTTCAATGCGCGCATCTCGACCGAGTTCTCGGTGCCGCTGCCAGGGTCCGCGTGCGTGTATTGCGGGAACTGCATCGCCGTGTGTCCGACGGGCGCGCTCATGTTCAGCTCCGAGCACGACCGGCGTGCCGCGGGGACCTGGGATGAGAATCGCCAGTCCGTGGTCGATACGATCTGTCCGTATTGCGGGGTCGGATGTACGCTGTCGCTGCACGTCCAGGACAACGAGATCGTGAAGGTCACGTCACCGTTCGACGTGTCGGTCACGCACGGCAATCTGTGCATCAAGGGACGGTTCGGCTGGCAATACGTGCAGGAGCGTCCCAAGGCCGGCAACGACCGACGAACGAACGGCGTGCCGCGCAGGCCGCGGGACATCGAAGCCGCTCGCAACGGGGCAGGGAAGGCCCGCGGGAACGGCCAGGATGGCTCCTCGGACGAGGGCCCCGCGCGCGCCGCCCCACCGGGTGACGGAGACGGGAAGGGCAACGGGAGCCGGTGAGTGAGCCTCGGTGAGCGAGCCTCGGTGAGTGACATCCCGCTCCCGCCTCCACTGACGCCGGGTCATCCCCTTTTCGGACTCGGCTACAGCAACACGCATCGAGAATATCCGTTCGTCCGGCTGGCCGGCGACGCGGCTACGGCATCGTCGGCTGAAGTCGCCGAGGAAGTGCCGGTGGCGTTCGTGTACAACGGGCGGCCGCACGTGGTGATGATGGCTACGCCGTCGGATTTCGAGGACTTCGGCGCCGGATTCTCGCTCTCGGAAGAGATCGTCGCGTCGCTGTCCGAGCTGGAGCGAATCGAAGTCGTGCCTTACAGCCAGGGCGTCGAGCTTCAGGTGCAGATCCCCGCGGCGCGAGCCGCCGCGGTCGCCGGGCGCGACCGCCAACTCGCTGGCCGCACGGGGTGCGGTCTCTGTGGAGTGCAGACCATCACGGATGCGCTGCGTCCGACGCGGACCGTCACGCAGCGCTGGACGCTGAAGCCGAGCGCGTTGTGGCGCGCGGAATCGCTGCTTGCTGCGCGCCAGGAGCTCAACCGGACCACCAAGGCCGTTCACGCGGCTGCATGGGCGACCCGCGATGGCGAATTGCACGTCGTACGTGAGGACGTCGGCCGGCACAACGCACTCGACAAAGTGATCGGCGCGCTCGCCCGCGAGGCGCGGGATCCGTCGTCGGGGTTCGTGGTCATGACCAGTCGTGCGAGCTACGAACTGGTGCAGAAGGCCGCGGCTGCCGGGATCCCGCTCTTAGCGGCCGTCTCGCGTCCTACTGGACTGGCGGTCCGGCTGGCCGAAGCCGCCGGCATGACCCTGGTGGCGCTGTTGCGTGGCGAGAGCGGCAACGTCTACGCGCACGCCGAGCGAATCGACGAAGGTTAGGCCTGCGTAGCCCGACGCCGGCCTCTCAGCGGCGCCGGAGCGGCTGCCGGGCGGCGGCCATCTGCGAGGGGATCGCCGGACGGGCGGAGGGTGTGGTACCAGAGAGTCACCCGCGCCCTGAGCACATCTGCGTCGCGATACCGTTCAGGGACGCCGCATGCGTAGTGGGTCTCATCACCGCTGACCTCGAGGACAATCACGGGGTCAGCGGATGGCGGCGCGTCATCCCCGGCCGCCCTTGCGTCGCGAGGGAAGAGGGGGACGGTATCGGTGGCGGGCCCCATGGACAGCGTGAACTGGCGGCCTTTGTGCTCGAACGCGATCGGAAATTGCACGACACTCCTGGTGCGGAACGCACTGGATAGTTGGTGGCGTCACGGCTTGCGGATTCGCGTGGCCGCGCGATAGGTGACGCCCACGGGCACCTCGGGCAACCGTGGTCCGCCGCGCGCCGGCCTTGTGTGGCACCCGGGCTACTCAACGCGGCTGTGATTACCTCAGCGAGTGATCCGCCGTCCACAGTGATCGGGGGCGCGTCATCACGGCGGCGGCTCCCGGAAGGCGGTCCGTGCCGAGTCCAAAACGTCGTCATTACGTCCGTCACACGTCAGACACACGTCAGACACACGTCGGTCCGATACGGAGGGTGCGCGTGCAGCAGGTGAAAGGGGCAGTGCTCAAGTCACGGTTGCTGTTTCTCGAGGAGCATTTCGGCAAGGAAGGCGTGTCGAAGGTGCTCGACAGCCTCTCGGCCGAGGATCGGGCGGTCTTCCGGTTGATCCTGCCGGTCGTGTGGTATCCGTTTGCGCTCGGGGAGCGCCTGGACGACGCGATCGTCCGTGTGTTGGCGAGGGGCGACACGAGTTTCTTCGAGCGGCTGGGTGAGGCGTCGGCCGAGCGGAACCTCGGCACCGTGCACCGCGGGTTTCTCCGGCCGGGCCATCCCCACGAGTTCCTGGAGAAGTCGCCGTCGATCTACCGCACCTACTACGAAGTCGGGCGGCGCGAGTACACCAAGACCGGTCCCACGTCCGGCGTCTTCACGACGTACAATGCAGAAGTCTTCAGTGCACCGGACTGTCTCACGATCGTCGGGTGGCACCGCAAGGCCCTGGAGATGTGCGGCGTGTCGGGCGTGCGGGTTCGCGAGACCGAGTGCCGGGCGAAGGGCGGCAAAGTCTGCCGCTACGAGATCTCCTGGATGTGATCCGCGAGGCGTGGGCCTGGCGCGCAGCTAGGCAGCCAGCGCGATCTGGTCGCGGATCAACTGCCGCATGGCGTTGAGCGACCGCCAGTAGACGTCCTCCATCAGCCAGTGCGCGAACTCGCCGTTCCGGCCGACGCTGTAGAGTCCGTCGACGCCGGTTGAGCGGGCCAACGCCTGCCGGTCCTTTTCGTACTCGTTGAGAAAGATCGGGTACGCGACCGGCGACCGGACGACCCGGCACCCAATGTAGCGCTGGCGGGCGTTCGGAATCCAATCGAGGTGCTGGAGGCAGCGTTCGCCGAGTTCTTCGTCGCTGGCCGTCCAGATCGCATCACCGACCTCACATCCGAGATCCGCGGTGATGAGCGTGTGGCCGGCTGGCGCAAGCCAGGGCATCGAGAGCGGCGTTTCGGTGAGCCGGAAGAACGGCGCGCCGCCATCGGGCGTCCAGAGCATGGTATCCGGCAGGTGGCCGCGGCCGGTGAAACGCAGGTTGGCGAAGACCATCGGGCGGTAGCGAAAGCGTGCCAGGGGGCGGAGCGCGTCGGTCCCGGTGACCATCCGCGAGAGGATGTGAACCGGTGCGGTGCTGACGACGGCAGCGGCCGGCAATTCGCGGCCATTGGCGTGTACGCCGGCGACGCGCCCCTGATCGACGATGATGCGGTCCACCGGCGTCTCGAGATCAATGCACGATTCCAGCTCGTTCGCGAGCCGCTTGCAGAGGAGCGAGACGCCTCCGGCCGGGTAGACGTGCCAGACATGGCGTGTTTCGGGCAACTCATGGCAGTACCCGATCGCGACGGCGCGCTGCCGGATGCGCGAGTTGATCTTGAGCAGCACCGTGTGTCCGATGCTGTGGTTGAGCACCGCGGCGACGGCCGGTGCGAGATCGCTTGCGCGCGCGCCCGACCAGGACTCGAGGAGGGGAATTGCGACCTCGTCGGCGAGTGCCGCGCCGTAGCGGCTGCGGAACACATCGGCCGCCGACGCCGGCTCATCGGCGCCCCATTGGCCCGCGCGTGCGCCGAGTCCGCTCAGGAGAAAGCGCGGCGACCGCATGAGTCCGAACGGGTAGCCGTAGGTACGGCCGCCGAGCCGGACCATCTCGCCGTAGTGTGAGATCGGGACGCAGTCGGCGCTGACGCCGATTGCGGCCGCGAGGCGGTTCGTGATGAAATGAGCGCCGAAGTCGTAGCTGAACCCTTCGGCATCGACGTGCGTGGCCGCGAGGCCGGCGACCTGCGTGCCGGCTTCGCACACCCGTACCGGGATCCCTCGCCGGCGCAAAAACGCCGCCGCGGTGAGGCCGGCGAGACCGGCACCGACCACGATCACGGGGGGAGTGGCGTTCCTCGGCTCAGCCATGGGGTTAAGAGGCGGCGGTGAGGGTTAGAGGGGCGGAGACGGCGGTGCGTACCGGT
Source organism: uncultured Gemmatimonadales bacterium (assembly GCA_963737895.1). Classification (GTDB taxonomy): domain Bacteria; phylum Gemmatimonadota; class Gemmatimonadetes; order Gemmatimonadales; family Gemmatimonadaceae; genus Palsa-1248. The sequence continues at coordinate 53,689 of CAVTUF010000001.1, forward strand.
GAGACCGTTGGAGTGCGAGGATCGGGCCGCTGTGGCGGCGACCGGCGCGAGGCTGCGGCGGCGCTCGTAGCGGGGTCATGCGTCGCGCGGCCGGTGGCCGCCGCCGTGGTTTCGGCGGCGGACTCGTTCGTTGCGGGGGCAGTCGCCGGGCGGCGCAGGACCGCGCGGAGCAGAGCGCCCGACCCGGCGACCTGGTGCGCGGAATCGACCAGCGTGAAGAATGCGAGCGCGACTGGTGAGCGGAGACTGAAGCGTTCGACGAGCCAGGACGGTGCGCCCCAGTCCACGAGCGTGTTGCGGATCGAGTACACCCAGTTGACCGGACTCATGACCGTCTCGATCGAGTCCACATCCAGCTCCGTGATGGCGGCCAGGCGTTCGAGCGTCGATCGGTTGAAGAGGTTGAAGTGCCGCGGGAAGTGGTAGCCGCCCCAGTGGCGCGCGCCGAAGACGGCGAAGTCCGTGGTCGCGGTATTGTCGGTGACGACGACGACGCGGCCGCCGGGTTTGAGGAGCCGTCGCACGGCGCGAAGGACACCGGCCGGATCGTCGACGTGCTCGATGGTGGCGATCAGGAGAACGAGGTCGTACGTCGCGGCGGGCAGATCGAGTCGTTCGATCGTGCCGTGGTGCACGATGAGACCGGCGTGGCGTGCGGCTTCGACGGCGCGTTCGCTCGCGTCGACGCCTTCGAGCTTCCAGCCCGGGCGTCCGAAGTCGCGAAGCAGCCGCAGATGAAAACCATCGCCACAGCCGACATCGAGAATTCGCGCGGATTCGCCGAGACCGCGGCACCATTGCAGGGCGCGACGCGCCTCGAGAGAGCGGCGGACGCGGTAGACGAAACCGAAACGTTCGGGCGAGAAATCGAACGCGTGGTAGTTCGGCGGATAGATGCGCGGGAGCTCGGTGGCGGTGGGCCGCGGGTCGAGATAGACGAGGCCGCATTCGCGGCAGCGCATCGCGATGAACGTGTCCGGACTCGTCCGGTACTCGAAGTCCTCGCCGATGCCGGCGGGGACGCAGTCTTCGGCGCCGCACACGCAGCATGCGACGTGTGTGAGCGCGAGGCCGGCGCCATGCGCGGGCGACGGGTCGTGTCGCTCGGTGGCTGGCGGCGACCCGGGAGAAACCGGAGACGCGGCGGCCGCGGACGCATCAGTCCGCGGGACTCGGTGTTCGAAACGTTCCGGGTGCACAGCCATGGGGGTCCGCCGGCAGTGTCGCGTCGGAAGTATCCTTTGCAACTCGTGCGCCAGAGTCTGCAACATCCGGCGTCACTTGCGAGCGTGCGCCGGAGACTTGCTCGAGCTTCCGCGGCATTCGTCGCGCACCAAGCGTGGCGCGCGTGCGGGGCGCGGTCAAGACGCGGTCCGCAGTTGCGGCGAACGCTCATCGCGACGCGACCGCGCCTCGGTGCGCCAGCCAGGTGTGCAACCAGCAGACCGCTTGCAATGCAGACCGCTTGCGATATCGTTGCCGAACGGGTGTATTTACGCAATCACCAGCACTGCAACACGTGCTCTCGGAGCGGACATTTTGCCCGCATCCCGAATCTGCCGTCGTACCATTTCTTCTCAGCGCATCAATGCCCGCAACTGGCGCCGCAGCTCGTCCGGCACCTGCACCGATCGAAGAGAGCTTTTCGGACTGGATCCAGACCCACTACAGGGAGCTGCTGATCGGGCTCGCCGTCGCAATCCTCGCGGGCGGCGGCGCATTGCTATACCGCTCGGCAGTCGCGACGCAGGCGGGGCAGGCTGAGGCCGCTCTCGCCGGTCCTGAGCAGTCGCTGGCGACGGGCAACCTGCCGCTGGCACAGGCCGACCTCAAGAAAGTCATCTCGCGGTACAGCGGAACGGCGGCCGCGGCGCAGGCCGGGCTGCTGCTGGCGTCGACCTATTACAACGAGAAGCAGTACGCCCAGGGGTTGGCGGTCCTGAACCAGACCAAGGTGACGGGCGCGGCGAAGGCGTTCGCGCCAGCGGTCGAGGCGCTGACCGCCGACGGGTATAACCTCCAGGGCAAGTATGCCCAGGCGGCCGCGCACTACGCGGCGGCGGCGGGCCATTCGCCGTATCCGACGGAGCAGGCGGGCTATCGGGCGAGCGCGGCGCGGGCCGACGCCCGGGCTGGCGATACCGCCGCGGCCGTGGCGATCTGGACGGCATTGTCGGCCGATCCGAAGAATGGCCAGGCCCAGGAGGCTCAACTGCGGCTGGGCGAGTTGACGGCGAAGCCAGCCAAGTAGCCATCGGGCTAGCCAGATAGGTAGAGGTCACTGGCTAGCACGGCGCACGCGCGCCGGCACCGAAAAGAGAAGCGAGAAAGGAGAAAGGAGACCCAACCGCGGGTCTCCTTTCGTGTTTCCGGTCTGGGGGCAGCAGTTCCACGCCGATCGGCGGCGGCGCCGTCCAGCGGGCGGCAGAGACCTTCAGAGGTTACATGAGCCTCGCTTCACGGCGCGTCTGACGCGCCGCCGTCGCCACGGTGGGCCGATGCTGTCGTCCTGGCATACTACGTATAAGAGGTATTATGTAAACTATCTTTCGACGTGGGTGTGGAGAACCCGGCTGGTTAGCCTCCGTGCGCCCCTGTTTCCACGGGTCCCGCCCACCCTGTCTCCGGAGGAATCTTCGCCTCTGGCTCGGTGGCGAACGGGTCGCGTTTGGCTGATCGGATGAAAGCGTCGAGCGTGCGGTGCGTGACGCGGAGGCGGCGTGCGAGGGCCGCCTCGATGGAGTCCGAGCGGCGGAGGCCGCTCAGCGTCGTAAGCAGCTGGTCGAGTGTGAAGCGTTGGGCGCGGGCGGCGAAGGCGGCGAGTGTTTCGGGCCACATGGCGTAGCCGACGACGCGGGATGGCGGCATTGACGGCGCGGCGCCTGGGAGGACGGCCATGGCAAGCCGCTCGAGCGGGTTGGTGCCGTCGCGGTGTGGCGGGTACGGCGGTGTCGCCCAATCGATGGGTGCGGGTTGGCTCCAGGTGCCGAGTCCCGCGTCCGCGAGGACGGCGGCATAGGCGGCGGGCCGTTTGGCCGCGGGCACGGCGGGGTCGGCATCGATGAGGTGGTCCAGGACCAGGATCGGGACGCCGAGGCGGGTGGCGAGCAGCGTGCGGAGGCGGGTGTAGCGGCGGTGGCGGCGGAAGAGATTGGCGACCTGGGAGTCATCGACCCCTGCTCCTTTGGCCCAGGCGACGAGGGGTTCGGGATAGAGGACGAGCTGGACGATCTCGCTGGCGGAGAGTGCGGGGAGATGGCGGCGGACGTTGTCGGTGGCGGCGCGGACGATGGGATCGTCGTCGCGGCGTTCGGCTCGGGGCGGGACGCCGGGGCCGGGCGGGATCGGCGGTACGGGAGCCAAGGGTGCCTCGCGGGGCGACGGGGGCCGAGGGGACAAGGTACTCACCTGTCACGCGAGGGGCAACCGTCTAAGCGATTGCCGGGTGGCTGGTTGGGCTCATGGACTGGAGCGGGTTGGCGGCTCGGCGGTCAGTTATCGTGGCAGAGGAAACTTTCCACATCCCATGACACTTTCCGCGTCCCACCCGGGGCCGCCGCTCCACACATGAAATCACAGGAGCCCGAGGTCTCCCCCACTCCCCTGCAGCACTTCCCTGTTATGGATCAGTTCGGCAGATGCCGACGCCGTGACACGCCGAGCCTGCGGGTCGGCCTGCCGGTCAGCCTCTGGCTGGGCCTACTACTCAGCCACCAGCCGCTGTCGGCGGCGGATTCGCATCACCCGGGACCAGGGGATGCCGCGGACCCGGGGCCATGACGCTCGCCAGGTCGTCCGCCAGCAGCCGCCCCACCAGCTCCTCGACGCCTGCCCCATGGTCCGCCACGGTCACCAGGTCCGCCTCGTTCTTGAGCGACGGCAACGCGTTCGCCACCGCGACCGCGCACCCGCACGCCGCCAGGAACGCGTGGTCGTTCTCCGCGTCCCCCACCCCCACCACCGCATGCGCCGGAATACCGAGCTCGGCAATAGCAGCGTGCAACCCGCTCGCCTTGTTCACACCCGACGGGAGCGCCATCACCGATCCCTTGTTGAAGATCAGGTGCCACTCGAGCCGCGACTTCCGGATCGCATCCAAGACGACCGGCGCGTAGGTGTCCTTGGTGGCCACGATCACCCGCCCCACAGACAACGGCACGACCTGCTGCCGGCGCAGCGCCTGGACCAATCGTTCCGGCGGCCCCAGCGCCAACGGCCGCTCCCTCCCCGATCCAGGGTCCACGAGCAGTGCCCCGTTCTCCGCCACGATCAGGTCGAACAGGTCGAGCCGCGGGCACACTTCGCGGAGCTGGCCCATTCCGCGGCCGGTCACCAGCAGCACCCGGCGCCCCGACGCCCGGCACCGCTCCAGCGCGGCCGCGGTGGACTCGTGCAGCCGCCCGCGGGTGGCCAACGTCCCATCGTAGTCGCACGCCAGCGCCAGATATCGCATGAGCGCTACCGGCCCACGCGGCCGGCGTTCGGCCGCCACGAACGCGAGTGCACTAGACGTCGATCAGCTCGCCGCGGAATACCAGCCGAGCCTCCCCGCGGAGCGCCGCACTCCACGCCTCGCCTGACCGAGTCACCGTCACGTCGAGCGGAAGTCCGGACCGCGTCCAGAGCCGGACCGGGGATTCCGCCGCCAGGCCCCACGCGCGGAGCAGTGTGCTCGCCGCAACCGATCCCGTGCCGCAGGCGAGGGTCTCGCCCTCCACCCCGCGCTCGTAGGTCCGCATCACCCAGTCGCCGGCTCCGGCGCCGTTCCCGTGTGCCGGCGCCACGAAATTAACGTTTGCCCCGGCAGCGCCCGCCGCGGCGTGAAAGCGCAGCGCCCGGCCCCGGCCCGCGACGTCCACATCGCCGACGCCGTCGACGAGCACCACGAGGTGCGGAACGCCCGCCATCGCGTACCCGATGCGCCGCTCGCCGGCAGCCCGCTCGATCGGTGGCTCGGTCTCCACCCGGGTGACGGCGCCGAGGTCGAACTCCGGCAAGCCGGACGCCATGCGGGCGGTCATGATGCCGGCGTCCGTCGCGATCCGGAGCCCGGCGGCCGGGTCCAGCCCAAGCACCGCCGCCAGCCGCACGGTGCACAGGGTCGCATTGCCGCAGAGCTCCCCGAGCGATCCATCGGCGTTGAAGTAGCGGATGCCGATGTCGGCGCCGGCCGGAGCCGGGCCGACGAAGACGATCCCGTCGGCGCCCACCCCTGTGCCACGGGCGCAGACCTCCCGAATCCGCTCGGGCGTGGCCAACTCGCCGGTGTCGCCAGCCCGGGCATCGACGAACACGAAGTCGTTTCCCGAGCCGCTCATCTTGTAGAACTGGCGCATCCCCGGAAGTTACTCGGAGAGGGTCCCGCCGGGCTCGCTCCCGATCGTAGTCGCCCGGGGCGCCGCGAGCCGCGTATCCCACCCTGCGCCCGCTCGGGTCGCTTCCTAGACGCGCCCGGTCATCGACCACCACCGCAGCCGCCAGACCATCCAGACGGCCTCACGCACGATGCGGCGCGACATTTTGCTCACGCCTTCGCTCCGGTCGACGAACGTGATCGGGATCTGCGCGATCCGGAAGCCGTGCTTCCAGATCCGGAAGCTCATCTCGATCTGAAAGGCGTAGCCGTTCGACTTGACGGCCCCGAGATCGATCGCCTCCAGCACCGCCCGGCGATAGCACTTGAATCCGCCGGTCGCATCGTCCAGCGGCAGCCCCGTCACCCGGCGCGCATAGATGTTGGCGGCATAGCTCAGGATGAGCCGCGACATGGGCCAGTTCACGACCGTCACCCGGCCACGGTTGTAGCGCGAGCCGACGACCAGGTCGGCGTGCTGGATCGCGGTGAGAAACTCGCTCAGGTGCGCCGGATCGTGCGAGAAGTCGGCGTCCATCTCGAACATGTAGGCGTAGTCGTGCTCGAGGGCCCACCGGAATCCGGCGACGTACGCGGTGCCCAGTCCCATCTTCCCGGGGCGGTGCAGGACGTGGATCCGCGGGTCGCGTGACGCCATTCCCTCGACGATGCCGCCGGTCCCGTCCGGCGAATTGTCATCGACGATCAGCACGTCGAGACGGGGGTCCTGATGGAGGACGGCGGTGATCAGCCGCTCGATATTTGCGCGCTCGTTGTAGGTCGGAACGATGACGAGGGCGCGTTCAGCCATGTCGTCGCCGCTCGCTGGCCAGGGCAACGATCCACCACGCGCATGCGCCGATCATCGCGACGAGCGTGAGCGTCGCGCTCCACCGGAACACCGGATTGTGGAACTCGACATCGACCGTGGTCGCGCCCGCGGGAAGCGGCACGCCGATCAGGGTATAGTCCGCCCGTCCCAGCGGAACCGGCTTACCGTCCACGGTCGCTTGCCATCCCGGATAGTAGTTCTCCGAGACGATCAGTGAGGCGCCGTCTGGAGCGGGACGCTCGAGACGGAATGTCATGTGTCCTGGATCGTACCGGACGGTGGTCACTCCGATGCCGAGCGGGGCGGGTGTCTGATCGACTTGCTTCCCGGTGACAGGAGCGGTTGTATCGTAGATCGCCGCGACCAGCGGATCGAACCGGGTGTCGGTCACGGTCGCGAGGGCTCGGTCGTCGCCGACTTTCACCGACACCGGAGTCACCCACGCCACCGGGTTGTCGCCCGGCAACCGATAGAGGTAGATGGTCGTGCCGGCCGCGTCGCGCACCGGCCCCGCCACGAGCTTTGCGCCCTGTAGCGGGACCGTGGCCAGGTTGGTGAGGAGAAACCGGACGTTGAGGAGGCGCCAGATCTGGCCGCTGAAGATCGGACGGAATCCTTCCGCCTTGCCAGCCAGTACGTCGTAGCGCTTCAACTCGTTGCTGTGATACCCGATGGCTTGGCGGATGTCATGGATCATCAGCGCATCGCCCTCGAGCTCGGGGTCGCGTTGCGCGACGTCGGGCCCCAGGGGTGCGGCGAGCACGCGCCCAGGCTCTTTCTGTGCGCGCACGGAATCGATCGCCGCGTCGGACGCGTAGGTGATCGACGCGGGCGGCGAGAAGCGCCAGTACAACCGCTCCACGCTCCAGAGATCGGCTGCGACGAGAACGCCGAGGAGAGCGGCGGTGACGGTCGCGGTGATGCGCTGGCGCCGATAGAGCAGTATTGCCGAGCAGAGGAGGACCACGAATATGAGACACCGGATCGCGCCAACGGCGACGGCTGGCTGGTTCTCCGCGACCCGGTCGGCCATCTCCGGAATCGCGATCCCGGCCGACAGTGTCGTGAGCGCCCCGCTGACCGCGAGCAGCGCAATGCCCAGCGCCACGAGCATCCATGTCACCAAATAGCCCGTCGGCACCGTCCGGCGGAGCACGTTCTCCACTCCCTCGGCCGCCAGCACGGCCACCGAGAAGGCACTCATGAAGAAAATCATCGAGGGCGCCCGGAAGAACTTCGTGCCTGGCACGAGCGCGTACACGATGTGGTAGAGGGGCGTCGACCCGCCGAGCGACCAGAGGGTCGCGCCGATCGCGATGATGAGCCAGTAACGGATATGACGGCGGCGCTCGGGCGCGGCACCGAAGAAGGCGCACCCCATGAGAATCAGCACCACCGCGCCCAGGTATTCGCTGTGGAAGTGGATGCCGTTGCGCCCCCAATAGCTGTCGAGAATCCCCGAGAACTGCGGGAGGTAGGTGTTCATCAGCTCTTCCAGCGGCATCGAGAACGCGATCGCGAACTCGTATCCGCCCTGGCCGCCGCCGGCGCGCGGCGATGAGGCGATGTATTTGAACAGCGACGCGAACTGGATCGCGCCCATCGACATGCCAATCGCGACGGCGCCGAGCGCCAGTCCCATCCGGCGGAGTGCCACGGGCCGCGGCGGGGTGAGGTCCTGGCCACTCCACAGCCCGAGGTAGAGGCCGAAGGCACCGCACCCGATCAGCATGTACTGGAAGATCTGCGGATGGGGCGTGAGCTCGGCGAAGCCCACGGCCAGCGCGATCGCCGGCCACGCCCACCGGCGGCCGTCCCGGATGCCGCGCACGAGCAGCATCAGGACGAGCGGGAAAATCGCGCTCACGTACAACTGGCCGTCGTGCCCCGGCGAGACGTAGGACGCGATCGGCCCGGACATGAGATACGCGAGTCCGCCGATCAGCGCCGCCTGGAACCGGAGGCCGACGCTCCGCAGGAACAGGTACGCCAGCCATCCGGCGAGGAACAGGTGGACGATGAACAGCCATGTCACCGCCACGTCCGGGCGCATGAGAAAGCGGAACAGCACGCTCGGCGGGTAGAAAATGTCGCCGTTCATCGAGCCGATGTACGGCATCCCTCCGAACAGATACGGGTTCCACTGCGCGAAGTGCCCCGTCCGCGCGAGCACCTCGTGCCCAAAGTTGCGGACCGCGTAGCCACCGATGTACTGATCGCTCGTCGGCGAGACGAGAAATGCCCCGGCGAGCGCCGGAAACGCGAAGACCATCGTGACCGCGGCGTACGCGAGCGCCGCCCAGGCGGCGGCGAGCCGTGGGCCGGACGCGGCGGCCGGCGGACGAGGGGGTGTCATGGCGCACGAAAGGTGCGCGTTGCGGTCTGCGCGCGCTAGCTACTAGGTTCCGCGCGCATGCACGGTCCGGCACTCCGCGAGTTCTACGACCGCGAGTATCACTTCGGTGAGGACGTCGACCGGCCAAATCCCGAGCGCCTCTGGCGCGCCGTGCGTGAACTCGAGCCGCTGGCCGGCACCACACTGCTCGACCTCGGCTGCGGCGTCGGCTGGGCCACCCGCCTCGCCGCGAAACGCGGGCGAGTGCGGGATGCGGTCGGTCTCGATTTTTCGCGCACTGCGCTGCACGCCGCAGCCAGCGCGGGCAAGACGGACGGGCCCGCCGCCGAGCCTCACGGGGCGCCCGCGCGCATCGCGTGGGTCTGTGGCGACGGCACGGCGCTCCCCTTCACTGCTGGCACCTTCGATCGCGCGTTCTCATTCGGATCGATGGAACATTTTCCCAATGTCGCCACGGGATTCCGGGAGCTGGCCCGCGTGCTCCGCCCGGGTGCGATCGCGGTCACCGTCGTTCCCAATTTCTACGTGCGGACGGCACAACCCGTCGAGCACCGCGACACCGAGAGCGGGTGGCGCCGGCTGATCACCGGGGCCGGACTCGAGGTCGTGCGGGTACGCGCTGATCCAGGGCCGGCCATCTTCAAGAACCGCCGGCCGGCTCGCATCGTGATGCGCCTTGGGCTCCGGCTGCTCGGCCTGGTGCCGGCGTTTCGCTACCAGTTCATCTTCGTGATGCGGAAGCCTTGAGTCGCCTCGCGACAGCGTCGATGCCGACGACGGTCGCGGCACCAATGATCTCGAGCGAGACAAGCCAAATCCGCGACGCGATAGCCAGCACCGCCGCGCGCTCCGGACCGATCGCCGACCGCAACGTGACGACGAGCGCGCCCTCGCGGACAACCAGCCCGCCGGGCGCGAAGACGGCAATGAGCCCCAGCAGGTAACTCCCGACGTAGGACGTCGCGGCCAGCCAGAGGTGTGGTGCGTCGTCGCCGAACAGCGAACGGGCGAACAGCCAGAACGCCAGCCCGTATGCCGCCCATCCCAGCGCTGCGCGAACGACATACAGCGCGAACGCACGCTGTGGCGGCGCCGGGAGTGGCACCGGGCGCTTCGTGATCCGCTCGGCCCAGCGCCGCGCGACCGGGAGCAGCCTTGGCAGTGCCACGATCAGGGCCGCGGTGAGCAGCACCCCGAGTACCAGTTGGGACGCGGTATCAAGCTGCCCGGTCCACGCGCCGAGGAAGTGCGGTGCGCCGCTCAGGATCAGCACGAACCCCGTCGCCAGCAACACCAGTTGCTGGAGCAACACCGCCACCGTGGCCGCGACAGGAGAGGCACCAGCTTCCGTGCTCATGGCGGCAAGTCCCGCGAACTGCCAGACACCACCCGGCGCGTATCGCGCGAGGTTGGTCACGAAGAAGATGCGGACCGCGCGGAACCACGAGAGTCGCGTCGGCGAGTGACGGAGCGCCGCGTCCCACCACGGCAAGCTGGACGACCAGAGCTGCACGAGTTGTGAATACGACGCCATCCACACCGCCGAGGCGAGGAGCAGGATGGGCCAATGCACGTGCGGACGGGCCGCGCGAAGGGCCGGCGACGACGAGCGCACAAGACCGACGAGCACCACGATCCCGGCGAGGATGGCGACCACCTGCACCAGGGGCAGCAGGCGGCGCCACCGCGAGGACGGCGCCGGGCTGCGAGCGGCTACGTCGCCAGAGAGCATCGCCCGATCGGCCGCGTCATCCGGAGCGGTCATGGCGTGGGGTACATCACCTGCGGTTCATGACCTGCAGGTCATGACCGGGCTTCATGGTGCTCATGCCGGGTAGAGTATACGTGCGTTGCCTCGTGCGCGCTCGCCGGGCATCATTGCCGGGTGCGCATCCTCATCGTATCGACCGCATTCCCGAGATATCAGGACGATCCCACGGCCAAATGGCTCGTCGAGACGATCCGGCGGCTGTCCGCCGAGGGCTACGAGTTCGAGGTGCTGACGTCCGCGTACCGCGGCGGCGGCAACACAGAATACGCGGGAATTCCGGTGCACCGGTTCCGGTACTTCTTCGCCCGATGGGAGAATCTGACCCACGAGGAATCGGCGCCCGACCGCATGCAGCGCTCTCTCCTGTACAAGGGGATGGCGTTCTGCTACGTCGCATTCGGCACCATCGCGGCGTGGCGACTCGGCCGCCGCGGGCGCTTCGATATCGTGCACGTCCACTGGCCGGTTCCGCACGCGATCTTCGGCTGGGCCGCGCGCGCCGGCAGCGCTTCACCGCTCAAGATCATCGCCCACTTCTACTCCGTCGAACTCCGCTGGGTCCGGCACTCCCTGCGACCACTCCGCGGCTTTCTCCGCCGTGCGGTCACGTCTGCGGATCGCGTCGTCGCGATATCGAACAGCACCGCCGCCGAGGTGCGGTCGGTGGCACCCGTCCCGGTCGAGGTGATCCCCTACGCCGTCGACCTCCCCGTGCGGTCGCTCGTGGCGCTGCCCCGCACGCTGGTGCCCGCGTGTTCGGTGCTGTTCGTCGGACGCCTCGCGGAGCGCAAGGGCGTCCGGTATCTGATCGATGCCGTCGCGGAGCTGGCGCCGGAACTGCGCCCGCACCTCACGATCATCGGCGATGGCCCGGAGCGCGCGGCGCTCGAGGCACAGGCACGCGCGCGTGGTGCCGATGACCGGGTCACCTTCCGCGGGTGGGTCTCGCCCGAGGAGCTCGATGCCGCGTACGCGGAGGCGTCGGTGTTCGTCCTGCCTGCCGTCGTTGACGCCCGTGGCGACACCGAAGGACTCGGCATGGTTCTGCTCGAGGCGATGACCTACCGTGTGCCCGTGATCTCGACACCGCTGGGCGGCGTCACGGACATCGTCCAGCATGACAGCACGGGGCTCCTCGTCCCGCCAAACGATGCGTCTGCGCTCGCTGCGGCAATCACCCTGCTGGCCACCAACCCGGCGATCGCGCAGCGTCTGGGCACCGCGGGCCGCGACTACGCGCTGAGCCACTTCAGTTGGAATGCCGTGCTCGCCCAGTGGCGCGCCCTGTACGCGGGCGTGCTTACCGCCAGGGCGTGAGCGAACTCCCGCGAAGGGATGCCTGGAGCTGCTCCTGTAAGTCCGTCATAGCCTCACGAGTCCGCCGCGCGACGATTGGTTCAAGCTACCGCACCGTCGCCGCAAGCCGCTCGCGGGGCCGGCCATCGGCGTCCTCCGCGACCACCTCGAACGCGCGAGCTGGCGGACCGGCCAGCGTGACGACGGCATCGGAGCTCACGGCCGTGGCGCGCACCGCCCGGCGGAGAGCTCGCCACTGCGTGATGCGGTGCAACGGAGCTGTGTACGGACGCTCGGCTGCCAGCGCAGCGACCAGCCGCTCGAACGCCGGTGGCGCACCGGGAAAACCAAGCGCCGCCGTGAGGTTGGGATGCCAGAGTCCCACCCACAATCCTTCGGCCCGCCGGCAGACATCGGCAAGTGCCATGGCGTCGGCAATCCACTGGCCGGGGTCCTCGATACCCTGGTACTTGCTCTGGGCGCGATCCATCCACACGAGCGGCACCTCGTCGAGCGGCAACGATCGCTGCGCAGCGGCATCCCATGCCGGGACGACATCGACGACACCCAGGCGGAAGGCGTTGCGGTCGGGGAACCCATACGTCGCGTCATACGCGAACCCCGCGGTGGCCATCCACCGCTGGGTCGCGCCGGGGCGCATGCGCAGGTAGTGCTGCCGCACGCCCAGCGCCGGCGCGCCGGACAGGGCACGCAGTCGTCCGCGCTGTTCGCCGAACGCGTCCGCCGCATCGCCGGTCGCGAAGCTACCGTGCAGGCCAAGCTCGTGCCCGCCCGCGCCGACGGCGCTCATGATCCGCCGCGCGGCTGGTGACTCCGGCCGATAGGTCAGGTCTCCCGCACGAAACGTCGCGGCAGTCGGCGTGCCACACAGCATGAACCATGTGGACGTGACGCCGTACCGTTGCTCCGCATCGAGCACCGCCTGGACGCCGTCCCACACCGGATCGCCGGCCGTCTGGCTTGCGGCCGCCGCCAGGACGCTGGCCGCCAGGCGAGCCTGCCCTTTGCGCAGCAGCTCCACCAGGCGGAGCGCCGCGAACGCTGGCCACGCCGCGACGACGTCGACGTCGTGCGTCAGCGCCGCGCACCACCGGTGCCCGCCCGGCCAGGGCGCAAGGACGCGCACCGGCCTCGATCCGGCGGCCTGTAGCACGGCCTCGCGAAGTCGCGCGCTTGCGATCGACACCACCGGCTCACGCTCGACGCCGGCGGTGACCACCGGGTTGGCGGCCGATGGAGTCCTGCCGTAGCGATCGCGCGCATCCGACGCCTGCTCGATCGCCGCGCCGGCGACATCGGCTACCGCCCGAAGCATCTGGCGCGGCACCGTGACCGCCCCGTCGGCGACCGCGATGATCCCCGCGAGACTGGAGACCGCCACCGCTGCCGGATCGCCATCGACGGGCGTCGCAGGAGTGCCAACATGGAGCGTCACGACGGGTGGCCTGCTCATCGCCGGCGCGGCGGCATCATCCAGCACGACGAGACGCGACAGATCGACGAGCACAGCCAGCCCGTACGCCTCGGCGGGACTGAGCGCGAGCACCGGCGACGCGATACGAATCATGAGACGCCGCCAGCGGCGCGACGCGGCGCTGCCCGATCGAGTGGCGGGAAGGTTCGCGGCGCGGGCGCGCCCAAAGCGGACGGGATGCGCTTGACGGCAGCCACACGCCCGCGCCACCTTCCCGCCCGTGGCCCGGACGCTGCTTCCCAAGTCGCGCATTCCCATCCGCCACCTGTTGTGCTTCGGGTGGCTTCCGAGCCCGGTGAAGGTCTGGGCATACCGGGCGCTACTCGGCTACCGCATCGGGCGACGCGTGCGCATCGCCTTTGGCGGCGTGATCATCGGAACCGACGTCGAGTTGGGAGACCACGTAGAGATCGGGTTGCTCACCGTCGTGCAAGGGCGGCGGATACGCATCGGCCGTCATTCGAGCATCGGCACGATGTCCTACGTGTCCTGTGAGCACATCGAGATCGGCGAAGACGCGCGCATCCGCGAGCAGGTGTTCGTCGGCGGCCCGCAACTTCCCGAATCCCGGTTCTCACTCGGCGATCGAACGATAGTGCTGCAGATGGCCAACATCAATCCGACGAAGCCCGTCGTGATCGGTGATGATACCGGCATCGGTGGCCATTGCCTCATCTTTACGCACGGCGCGTGGCTCAATGCGCTCGACGGGTACCCGGTCACCTACGAGCCGGTGACACTCGGGCGAAGCGTGTGGCTGCCGTGGCGGGTGTTCGTGATGCCGGGCGCGACGATCGGGGATGGCTCGGTGATCGGCGCCAACTCGCTGGTCGTCGGAGCCATCCCGCCAAACAGTCTCGCGGTGGGCTCGCCGGCCAAAGTCATCCGTTCCGCGCCGGCCTTTCCCCGCTCGCTGAGCGCGGACGATCGTGCGGCGCTGGTCCGAGAGATGATGAGCGAGTTCGACCGCTACGTCGTGTATTCGGACACCACGATCGCGGGCGAGGGGCCCGTCCGGACGTACACGCGTGACGGCCGCGGCTGGACGCTGCGGTGGCTGGCGGCCGGCACCGGGGGCGCCGACCTGGCCAACGCACAGCGGGGCGACACGATCTTCACGGAAGATGCGCTGACCGATGCCGAGCGGACGACGTTGCGCGAACGCGGGGCGTCATGGCTCGATCTCGGCGGGCGCACGCGTAGCGAGAGTGGAAATCCGCTCGCCGAGGAATTGGCGCTCTTCATCGGACGCTACGGGATCCGGCTGGCGCGCGACCCCCGGTCCCCGGCTCGCCGCTAGCGGCCGATATCGTCCGTCGCCGCCGCATCCAACCGCCGGCGGACTTCACGAAGCTCGGCACGCTGCACGGCGATCTGCTCCCCGAGCAAACCGCCGACGACGAGCACGCTCCCCACAATCACGCAGACCTCCACGAGATTGAGCAACGGACGGAAGCCGACGTACGGCGGGAAAAAGCGCAGGGCAAGCGCGACGATGCCGGTGATGAATCCGATCGCGAACAGCGCTCCGCCGAGGCCGCCGAACAGCAACAGCGGCTTGCGGCCGAATCGCAACTCGAACCACACGGAGAGCATGTCGAGCATCCCGACGATGATCCGCGAGCGATTGAACTTGGATGTGCCCGCGTTTCGCGGATACAGTGGAATCGGCACCTCGGCGACGCTGTACCCTTCGGCAGCCGCGACGACGATCATGTAGCGATGCCAGTCCGGGCGAATCGGTAGCACCTCCATGACCTCGCGCCGGTACGCCTTGACGCCGTTGAGATCGCGGACGGGGACGCTGAACAGCCGCCGGCTGAGCCAGTTGTACACGCTCGAAACGAACGCCTTTTCGTATTTCCCTTTCTTCGTGCCGGTGACCATATCCACCCATCCGCTCAGGATCGGCGAGACGAGGGTCGGCAGGTCCTCCGGTTTGTACTGCAAGTCAGCGGGATAGAAGACGAGCACGCGCCCGCGTGAGGCGAGGTAGCCCGTCCGGAGCGCGTCCGAGATACCGCGGCACCGGCGGTGCCGGACCCTGACCAGAAACGGATACTGCGGCTCGAGCTTCCCGAGGACCGCCCACGACCCGTCGACCGAGCCGTCGTCGATGATGATGACCTCGAACGTCACCTCCGATCCCTGGAACGCCGTCGCCATCTGCTCCAGGAGTGCCGGGAGATTGGCTGCTTCATCCTTGGCCGGCACGAGCACGCTGACATCCAGCACGCTCGCTCCGCCGGCGGTGCCGATGGGCAGCGCGACGCCCGGCGTCACGCGGACATTCGCTTCGAGCGAGCGGCGGGCGGCAGCTGCTGCCGCTGATTCCTCGGCACGTGTCGCCATGGCGAGCTAGACGCGTTTCCGCATTCGGGCCGACAAGACGCCGAGCTGGTCCCGGTACTTGGCGACCGTCCGCCTCGCAATCTGCACGCCGCCATCCTTGAGGATGTTCACGATCGCCTGGTCCGTGAGTGGCCGCTTCGGGTCTTCTTCCTCGACCAGCTTCTGAATCTGCGCCTTGATCCCACGGGCCGACACATCTTCCCCGCCGGTCGTCGAGAGGCCGGAGGAGAAAAAGTACTTGAGCGGCAGCACGCCACGCGGCGTCTGCACGAATTTCTCGTTCGTCACCCGGCTGACCGTGGATTCGTGCATGTTGATCACCTCGGCGACCTCACGGAGCGTCAGCGGCTTGAGGTACTGCACACCTTTTTCGAAGAAGTCGCGCTGCCGGTCCACGATGTAGTTCATCACCTTGAGCATGGTCTGGCGCCGCTGCTCGATCGCCTGGATCATCCAGTTGGCGGAGTTCAGCTTGTTGGAGATGAACTCCTTGTTCTCGCCGTCGAACTTCTTCTTGTCGCGCGCAATCTCCTGGTAGGCCCGGCTCAGTTTGAGCCGCGGAAGGTTCGCGTCGTTGAGGAACACGTGGTACTGGCCGTCGATCTTGTCGACGACGAGGTCGGGCGTGATGTAATTATCGCTGGCGTTGCTGTAGATCAGGCCGGGCTTGGGATCGAGCTTCGCGATCTCGTCGGCGGCATGCTGGACATCGGTCTGGCTGATGCCGAACCGCTTGGAGATCTCGCTCCACCGGTGGTTGATCAGTTCGTCGAAGCAGTCGCGGACGAGGCGGTACGGCACGGATTGGTCGAGTCCCGCCTGGCGAAGCTGCAGCAGCAGGCATTCCCGCAGGTCGCGCGCGCCGACGCCCGGCGGTTCGAGGTCCTGGATGCGCGCGAGCATCGACTCGCCTTCAGCGATGGTGTAGAGCGGGAGGTCTTCGCCGCCGTCGTGGCCCGCGACCTCCGCGGCCTTGGACACCTCGGAGTTGATCCCGTCGACGATCTCGGCGACCGGACACACGAGATACCCTTCGTCGTTGACGTTGCCGACGAATTCCTCGGCGAGTGCGGCCTCGCGTGGTGACAGGTCGAGCAGCGCGATCTGGTCCAGCAGATGGTCGCTCAGGTCGCGTGTCGCCGCGGTCACCGGCTCGTAGTACTCCTTCTCCTCGTGCTCTTCACGCCGGCCGCCCGCATCGAATCCTTCGAGGAGGATTTCCTCCCAATCGATCTCGTCCTTGTGCTCCTCCTCCTTCGGTTCTTCGGCGGCGGGCTCGGTCTCGGCAGATTCCTCTTCCTCGTCCTCCTCCGGCTCGACCAGCTCGAGGAACGGGTTCGTCTCCAGTTCCTGCTTGAGATGCTGCTGCAGGTCGAGCAGCGGCATGTACAGGAGATCCATCGCCTGATAGAGGCGCGGATTGATCTTGAGCTCCTGTCGCAGCTGCGTGCTCTGATGCAGTCCAGTCTTCATCAACCCTCCGGTGGAACCGGCCGATACCCCGCGCGGTCCTACGCGGCCGAGAAGCGCGCCCGCAAGCGCGCGGTGAGCGTGGGGCCGAGGTAGATCTCGGCCACCGTTTCATCGAATACGAGTTGTTGTACCGTTCCGGACACCTTGACCAGCCCATCGAACATGATGTATGCGCGATCCACAATGTCGAGAGTCTGCTCGACATTGTGATCGCTGATCAGCACCCCGATGCCGCGGTGGCGCAGGCCAGCGACGATGGTCTGAATATCGTGGACCGCGATCGGGTCCACGCCCGCAAAGGGCTCGTCGAGCATCATGAACTTGGGTTGCGTGACCAGCGCCCGGGTGATCTCCAGGCGCCGCCGCTCGCCACCCGATAGTGCATACGCCTTGTTCTTCCGCAAGTGTTTGATCCCCAGCTCATCGAGCAGATGCTCGAGGCGCTCGTGCCGCTGCTCTTTGGAGAGCGGAAGCGTCTCGAGGATCGCCATGATGTTGTCCTCGACGGACAGCTTGCGGAATACCGATGGCTCCTGGGACAGATACCCAATGCCGCGCCGGGCCCGCCGGTACATCGGCATATCCGTGATGTCTTCCCCGTCGAATCGAATCCGCCCCGTCTGCGGCGGAATGAGTCCTACGATCATGTAGAACGTGGTCGTCTTGCCCGCGCCGTTGGGGCCCAGGAGTCCCACGATCTCGCCCTGTTGCAGCCGCAGCGCCACGTCGTTGACGACCTTCCGCCGCCGGTAGGTCTTCACCAGGCCGTCGGCCTCGAGGAGGCTGTGTCCAGGGACGGTTTGGTCAGGCGAGACGGGAATGGGGCCAGAGGGCCGCTCCCCCGTCTCGAGCAGCACGCGCGCCAACTCCGAACGGTAGCCGCCCAGTTCCTCCCACACGTTGGGGGCGACCGTGAGTTGCGAATCCGGCGCCTCGATGCCGCCCGGCGGCAGAAGGACGACGCCCTCCCGTACCAGCCTCGGCAATAACGAATTCCGCAGATACCCGCGGACCTCGTCCAGCGAGAGCCGCCCCGACTCGCGTTCGGCATCACGCCCTTCAGCGCGTACCAGGCGGAGGTGGTGATCACGAAAGGCGATCGCCAGGGCGTTGAGCGACGTGACGCCTGCATCGTTGCTCGCCGCCAGCAGACACCCGAGCAGGAGTGCCAGCGAGCGATCCGCCTCGGCAATGCGATGGAGCAGCGCGCGCACGCCGCGCGGAACGTCCGCGGGATCGCCCACGCGCGGGGTGCCCGATCCGTTCTCGGTCATGGGGCGCCTTCGCCGTCCAGGAGGAGCGGGCGGCGGGACCGGTACGCCACCGCCGTGGCGGACAGCGGGCCGAGGCCAGGCAGGGACGGCGACGCCGGTAGGGGCATCCGCAGTGAGGACATGGACGAATGCGAGGAGTGGGATGCCGAATCGGACGGCGCGGGGGGTGCCGGCGACGTGGAATCGGCGCGTGCCGCACCGGCCGAATCGGGTGTTGCACCCGCCTTCCCCTTCTTCTTGCGGAGGTATTTCGGAATGGTGTCCGCGAGGATCCGGGCCTTGCGCAGCGAGTCCTTCTTCACAGTATCCGACTGAGGTTCGAGGTAGACGCCGGCGGCGCTGTCGGTCACCGTCACCATATTGACCTGGCGATTGACCAACTCGATCGTGATGATGCGCCCGCGCACGTAATTGAGCGCGGGGCGCAGTTGGGTCTTGTCGCGCGGAGCCATCTGGTAGAACGCGCGCGCCTTGACCTTCGCGACGACAGTCTTCACCTGCGGCTGGCTGTCCTGGGCCGGGGCAGCAGTCGCGCCGCCGGATGCGACATTGGGCGCGGCCTTCGCGCCACGGCCGTGGGCTGCCACGCCGCCGCCCGGCGCCGGGGCTTGTGCCGCCTGCTGCGTGGCGCCTCGCGGGTGGACCGACGTCGTATCGAAGTACGAAATGATCGTGTCGCCCTTCATCCAGTCCCGCTCCTTCGACTTGAAGTGCGTGGAGTCGGGAATGCTCGTGGCGTACGCCTTCCCGATCGATCTCACCTGGTGGATGACCTGCTGCGGCATGATCACGTCGATCGAGTCCGCCAGAATATCGCGCTCGGGGGTCGTGGCCCGCGCCCGCGATTCGCCCCACGCGTATGCGCGGGACAGGACCTTGGCGTCGAACCGCAGATCGATCGTATCCGAGGTGAGGTGCATGTCCTTGCTCAGCGCATCGCCGTGGCGCATCGCCAGCACGCGGCTCAACTGGTGATTCGCCGCGAACAGGTCGATCAGGTCGCCCTTCAGCGTGAACGGGTGGGCCTTGTCATGGCCCACGATCGTCGGGGAGCCCAGAATCAGCCGCGCGTAGCCCGTCGACTGGTTCATGAAGGCGGAGTCACTCGTTGCCGTCAGATCCGTGCGCTTGATGACCACGCGCCGTGACGCGTACACGAGGCTGTCCCCATCCATGAAGACACGGTCGGCATCCACGCCCGCCGTATCGGGCGCTGAGCTCGACGAATCCTGCTGGACCAGGTGCATGTGCGGCCGCCCGGTGGCGGTCATTTGGGCACGCGTGCGGAGTCCCGGGATCACGCGAAGGTAGTCGGCGTGAGGGCCTCGCATTGTGGTGCCCGACGACATGACGGCGTAGACCTCCGTGTCGGCCACCAGCCGCCCTTCGTTCACGAAGTACGTCATGTGGTGCGCATCCACCGTGACGCGGGGTTCCGTATAGTGCACATGCCCGATGAGATACAGTAACTGCTGCTCATCGTAGTACTCCGCACTGTCCGACTTGAGCGTGTTGCCCTGCCCCCGGCAATGCGCGATGACTCCGCCCGCGAAGAACGTGTTGTACTTCCCGCTCGGCAGCTTGACCGAGTTGCTGTGACTCGCCGGCGTGGCGTCCGTGTAGAGATCGCACGGCTTGTTCTCCTCCTGCGCGCGGGCCATCCGCGGCGTGGCCGAGAGGCCGGCGACCACGCTGGAACCGGCCAGCAGGACGCCGAGTGCGAGACGGAACGCCGGCGAGGATCGCATGTCCGGTCAAGGCGCCCGCTGAGGCGCAGGCGCCGGCGGCTTCGCGGGCACCGTGCTTTTCGTTCCGGTCGTGGCGCCCGCCGGAGCAGGAGCAGGAGCAGGAGCTGGCCGCACCCCGGCAGACGGGGGGACAATCCCGCCTGCTCGTGACGACGGCGGGCCCCGCTGCGGTGATGACAGGGAGGTACCGGGGGACGGCGCGCCCGCCGGTGCCGGACGATGCGCCGTATCCGGTCCCGTGCTCGTGAGGTTCACGACGCCGGCCGTCCCGGCGCACTGGCGGAGGCATTTCACGTTGTTCATGTCCGGATCGGACGTGAACCCGACGCCCGTCGTCTGCCGGTGCGTCGTGTCCGTCAGGACGAACGCCGAATCGCTGCTGATCTGGTTTTGCGCCTGCGCGTAGCGGAGCTGAGGCGTGGTCAGGCGCCGGCCATCGACACCGGTGACGACCACGTCGCCCCGTGCTTCCATATTCCCCGTGCGAGTGTTGTACGTCCCCTCTTGCGACGTCAGCACGGCATTGGGCGCGCCCGTTACCGTGAAGAAGAATACCGTGTCCACGCGCATCTCGATGCGCGTGTTGTCGTCGAAGAAATAGCCCGTGTCCGCGTGCAGTTCGGACTTCATCACCCCGTGGTCGGTGAGGCGCGATTTCGCGTGGTAGAACACCTGGTCGGCGGAGTCGGCAAGCGGATCACGCGCGGCGAGGGGCGGCGTCTTGCCAGTCTTGCAGCCGGCCGCGAGCAGCATGGCCACGGCAGCCGCGGCCCAGCGAGCCCGTCGCACGACGATGCCGGTACCGCCTCCGCGCCGGCGCATCAGGCCGACCACGCTCGCAACAGATCGTGCAGGTGCACGATGCCGTCCACCCGCCCGCCGGCGTCGAGAACTGGAAGCGCCATGATGCCATTGCTCTGCATCTTGAACACCGCGGCGCTCCCCAACTCGTCCGCCCGTGTCGTCCGCGGCGCCCGGGTCATCACGTCGGCGACGGGCACGTGTTGCCACTCCGGCGTGCGCTCCTGGAGCCGCATCATGTCGCCGACCGTCACGACGCCCTGCAGCCGCCGCGCGTCGTCCACGATCATGACGGTGCCGCGGCGCTCGGCCATCTGCACCACCGCTTCGAGCATCGTCGCCGTCCCGGGGAGGACCGGGAGGTCTTCGGCCAGCATGACATCGGTGACCCGCATGAGCAGCCGTTTCCCGAGGAGACCGCCCGGGTGCAGCCGCGCGAAGTCCTCGCGCCGGAAGCCCTTCTCGTGCAGCAGCGCGACTGCGAGCGCATCACCGACGGCCAGCGCCGCGGTGGTGCTGGTCGTCGGCGCCAGGTCGTGCGGACAGGCTTCCTCGTCCACGCTCGCGTCGAGCACCACGTCGCAGTGGCGGCCCAGTGCGGACTGCGGCGCTCCCGTGATCGCAATCGTGCGTACGCCGAATCCCTGCAAGTGTTCCAGCAGTGCAACGAGCTCCGCGGATTCTCCGCCCTTCGAGATGAGAATCGCGACATCGTCCGTGCCGACGATCCCGAGGTCGCCGTGGACACTGTCGGCAGGATGGAGAAAGGCGGCGGGCGTCCCGGTGGAGGTGAGCGTCGCGGCGATCTTGCGGCCGATCAGACCCGACTTGCCGACGCCAGCGACGATCACGCGGCCACGCGAGGCGGCAATCAGAAAGACCGCATTGGCGAACCGGGTATCGAGCCGGCGCTCCACATGCTCGAGCGCGAGCCGCTCCTCCCGGATGACCGTGCGCCCCCGCTCGACGATCTCGGCGACCTGGCCGGCATCCGCCGCAGGTGCGGCCGCCGCCTTGCGCTTGGTCGCACTGGGAGGCGGATGCGTCATGGGGTGCGTCCCCGCGGGAGTGCGGCGGCGGCCAGGACATGCGGCGAGTGATGACCTGCCACCTCGCCATTCGGCGGCGCCACGGTCGTGCCCCGGACGTATCGCTCGACGACCTCCTCCCACTGGCCGCGCGCGCGAAGAAGCAGCTCCGCGAACTCTCGCACCGCACCGTGGCCGCCGGGCTGGCTGAGCTGAACCGTGGCGACACGACGGACCTCGGCGACGGCATTGCCCACGGCGACCGGAAGCCCGACCTGCCGCATGATCGCCAGGTCTGGAAAATCATCTCCGACGAACGCCGTCTCCTCGAGTGCAACGCCCCGGCGCTCAAGAATGCGGAGCAGGCCAGGCAGCTTGCGCGCCTGCGCATCCTGGTACAGGTCATCGGCGCGCAGCTCGTGCGCCCTGAGGCGGACGCTCTCCGAGACGCGCCCCGTGACAATGGCCACGAGGAGTCCCGCTTCGCGCAGGAAGAAGACGCCCAGTCCGTCCTGGATGTCGTATCGCTTGAACTCGAGCGGCCCGCCCGCGACATTGCCCAGATAGATACCACCGTCGGTGAGGACGCCATTGACGTCCAGGCCGACGAGGCGGATCCGCCGGGCAAGTGCGGGGGTGAGACCGGGGGCCTCTACCGGCGGCATGAGCTCCAGACATTGATGACGCGGTCCACGAGCCGGTCCAGATCTGCGAGCGGCAGCATGTTCGGCCCGTCGCTCGGCGCGCGATCGGGATCGGGGTGAGTCTCGACGAAGAGCCCCTGCGCCCCGGCGGCGACGGCGGCCAATGCGAGCGCGGGGATGTGTTCACGGGCGCCGCCGCTCGAGCCGCCGATGCCCTGGCCGGGGCGCTGCACGCTGTGGGTGGCATCGAAGATCACCGGCGCTGAGCACACGTCCCGCAGGAGCCGGAACGACCGCATGTCGACCACGAGATCACCGTATCCGAAAAAAGTGCCGCGTTCGGTGATGGCGAGATCCATGGTGCCGCCGCGGGCCGCACCCTGGCCTGCCGCACCCTCGCGCACCTTGGCGGCCGCGCCGCGCATCCCGTCCGGCTGCATCCACTGCCCTTTCTTGACGTTGACCGGCTTGCCTGTCGCTCCCGCTGCCATCAGGAGATCCGTCTGGCGGCAGAGAAATGCCGGGATCTGCAGCACATTGACCACCGCAGCCGCAACGGCGCATTGAGCTGGGGAATGCACGTCCGTGAGCGTGCGAAGACCTGTGGCCTCGTGCACACGCCGGAGGGCCGCGAGACCGGCATCGAGACCGGGACCGCGTTCCGCACCGGGATTGGACCGGTTCGCCTTGTCGAAACTGGCTTTGTAGATCACGCCGCCTGGCACTCGCTCGGCGAGCCGCGCCAGGTGCTCGCCTACGCGGAGGTTGAGCGCGTCATCCTCGACGACGCATGGGCCCGCAATCAGAAAGAACGCATCCGGTGGGAACGCCAGGGCCCGAGGGGGAGGCACCGTTCAGCCACCAGCCTCGACCAACCCGCGACTGGCCGGTGCCACTGGAGCGGCCGCCGCGGCGGCGGCCTGCGTGCGTAGTCGGGCGTGTTTGACCGCCGCCGCGATCAGGCCGGCGAACAGCGGATGCGGGCGGGTCGGTCGCGAGCGCAGTTCCGGATGGAACTGGCATCCGATGAACCACGGGTGGTCCGGCAACTCGATCATCTCGACGAGCGATCCGTCGGGCGACAAGCCGCTCAAGCGCAGTCCGTTCTCGACGAATGCCTCGCGGTACTGGTTCGAGACTTCGTAGCGGTGCCGGTGCCGCTCACGCACCTCGGGGACACCGTACACCTCCGCTGCGCTGGAGCCGCGCGAGAGGCGGCAGACGTAGGCACCGAGCCGCATGGTGCCGCCCATGTCCGTGACGTGCTGCTGCTCTTCCATGAGCGACACGACCGCATTGCTGCACTCGGGGGCGAACTCGCTCGAGTTGCTGTCGGACAGCTTGAGCACATTGCGGGCGAACTCGACGATCGCCACCTGCATCCCGAGGCAGATCCCCAGGAATGGCAGCCGCATCTCGCGCGCCCCGCGAATCGCCTCGACCATCCCATCGACCCCGCGAACGCCGAATCCACCCGGCACGAGCAGCCCGTCGAAGGCGGCCAGCGTGGTGCGTGCCGTCGTGGCGTCAGTGAACGTGTCGCTCCCCACCCACGAGATGTCGACGCCGACATCGTTTGCGATGCCGCCGTGGATCAACGCTTCCTGGACGCTCTTGTAGCTGTCGACGAACTCGGTGTACTTGCCGACGACCGCGATGCGGACCCGTGTGCGCGGCGCAATGATGCGCTGGACCATGGCGCGCCAAGCCGACAGGTCAGGGTCTGGCGTTTCGAGATTGAGCCGCTGTACGACGCGCGCGTCCATCCCCTGCTCATGGAAGACGAGCGGAATCTGGTAAATCGTGGGGACATCCCGGCTCTCGATCACCGCGCCGAACTCGACATTGCAGAACAGCGCGATCTTGCGCTTGGTGTCCTCCGACAGCGGGCGCTCCGTGCGGCAGATCAGGATGTCAGGTTGGATTCCGATCTCCATCAACTCGCGCACCGAGTGTTGCGTCGGTTTTGTCTTGACCTCACCTGCCGCCGCGATGAACGGCACGAGCGTCAGGTGGATGAACAGCGCGTTGTCACGCCCGACTTCCTGGCGGAACTGCCGGATCGCTTCGAGGAACGGGAGGGATTCAATGTCACCGACCGTGCCGCCGATCTCGACGATCACGACATCGTTGTCCGGCGCGATGCGCTTCATCGCCGCCTTGATCTCGTCCGTGATGTGCGGGATGACCTGCACCGTCGAGCCCAGGAACTCGCCGCGGCGTTCCTTGGTGATGACGTTGAGGTAGATCCGCCCGGTCGTGACGTTGTTCGTCTGCGACAGCGCGCGGTCGATGAACCGTTCGTAGTGGCCCAGATCCAGATCGGTTTCCGCACCGTCGTCGGTCACGAAGACTTCGCCATGCTGGAACGGCGACATCGTTCCGGGATCGACGTTCAGGTACGGGTCGAACTTCATGATCGTCACGCGTAAACCGCGCTCGACCAGCAGCCGGCCCAACGACGCGGCCGCGATCCCCTTGCCGAGAGACGAGACCACCCCGCCGGTGACGAAAATGAATCGCGTCGTTTGCGCTCGTGCTTCGGTCACCATCAGACGCGTACCTCAGGTAAGAGGGTCCCACTGCCGCCGCGCTCCCGTCCCGCCACGATCCACAGCGCGTTTGCCCGTTCCAGATCCACCGGCGTATCAATCCCGCCCATCAACGGCGCTTCAGCGACCACCGCCACACCCATACCCCATCCGGCCGCCAAAGGCCGGAGCTGTTCGAGCCGCTCGCTCACCTCGAGCGGATGCGGCGGCAGCGCCACCCAGGCCGCGAGAGCGGGCCGGGTGTAGGCGTAGATCCCGAGATGGAGCCGGATCAGCGGGTCACGTGCAGCCCGATCGTCCTCGTCGCGAAGAAACGGGATGGGAGCCCGCGAGAAATACAGCGCCCGCCCATCGTCCCCGCACACCACCTTGACGGCACTTGGCTCATCCAGGATGGTGGCGTCGGAGACCGCCGCCGCGGTCCCGAGCGGAAAGCTACCCGTGGCCACCTCGGAAATCGCACCACGGATGGCGTCCTCGCCGATGAATGCCTCATCACCCTGGACGTTGACCACGATCTCGTAGTCGCGAAATGCGCGGTTGGCGGCCGCCTCGGCGACCCGGTCGGTGCCCGACGCATGATCGGATCGGGTCAGGACAAACTCGCCGCCAGCCTTGGTCACCGCGGCAGCCACGAGCTCGCTGTCCGTCGCGACCACCACCCGGTCGGCTGCTCCCATCGCTGCCACGCGCTCCCACACCCGGACGATGAGCGGCGCGCCGGCCAAGTCCCGCAGCGGCTTGTTGGGGAGGCGGACGGCCCCCAGCCGGGCAGGAATCACCGCCAGAACACTCACCGGCGATCCGCGCGCGGGGTGGAACAGCGCGATCGGCCAACGATCGGCCGGAGCCGTCGCGGCCGGGCGTTAGCAAGATTCACGCCATTCAACGTACCCGCGCCGGGATCAAAAATCAAACGAAAGGCACGCCGGTCATTGGATTGCCGATCACGGCTGTGGACGCGCCGCGGACCCTCGCCGCGGACACGTCCTGGGGGCGCTTCCCGGATGCGCTCAGAACTGCGGCACCACGCCGCTCAGCGCGATCACCGAGTGCCGCGTCAGCGGATCGATGAGACCATCGACGCGGAGGACGAACAGTTGCAGGCGCAGACCGACGTTCTGCGTGAGGTCGGGCAGACTGTGCACGCCAGCTCCTCCGATGACGTACCGCACCGCGACCGCGGGCGCGCCCAAATACGGCAGCGTGAGCACGCGCAGGGGGATGACGTACATCGATTCCACCCACAGGAGCTGGCCGCCGCCCTGCTCCAGCAGCGAGAGCGTCGGGATCGTGTACGTGCCGCCGACATAGGAGAACCGCTGTGCGGGTGCGGTCGCGCCATCGGTGGCGACGGCATGCGCGAACAGCGTGAACGCGTGATCGGAGAATCCGCGAAACGCGAGCGAGGCGTCGCCCGTGATCTGCGCGAACGGCGCGCCAGTGGGCGATGTCCACGGGACCTCGAGGCCGATCCTGGCCGCTGTGGACACCCCCTCGGGCGACGCCCAGTGCCCGGTCAGCCCCGCAATGCCCGACGCAATGTGACCGCGCGGGACGGATGGATTCGGGCGGAGGATTCCGCCCCGGTCCGCGCGATTGAACACACTCCACACGGAGTGCGCCGAGCCGCTGTCGGGACCGATGGGCTCCGAGAACTCATCGCGCACGCCGGCGTAGGCAGTCGCGCCTGCCGTCTCGTCGCGGCGTTCGGCGTGCCAGTCGAGTGAGGCTTCGGCCCGGTCCGCCCGGAAGTAGTTGCGGCCATCCGAACCGCCGACCAGCGTGCCGATCGAGTTGGTGAAATCCAATGCGTTCCAGTCATCGTTGGACAGCGTCTCTCGCTCGACCAGCGCGTGCACCGTCAGAATGCTGGTTGAGATTGACGCTGCCCTTGAGCGACGGATCGAACCGCCCGAGGTTCGACCGGTAGGTGACCAGGGCATCGATCAGCACCCGGTCGTCGGGCAACGCGAGTCGCGGTCCGAATCGCACCGAGACACCATCGCTCCGGTCGTACGACGGCATGCGGAGGCCAAAGAGACCTGGCAGGTAGAGGACGTCGCCCAGCTCGATGCTCGTGGGCGGGAGCGAGTCGAGGGTCACCGGCCCCTGCGATCCGCGGCTCGTGCTGTCGGCGGGCGGAATGGTGGTCGCCTGTGCACCGGCTGGCCGGGCCGCCGCTGCCAGCACGAGAACGCCCGCGGTGAGCCATGTGCGCGCTGGGCCCTTCAATGGACGCCCCTGAACACCAGCCAGGGGCCGCCGGCCGCGGCGCGTCATTGCGGCGCCGGAGGGCGGCGTCCGCCGCCCGGCATCAGGCGGCGAGGCGGAGAAAATTGGAGAGCAGCTGCCGGCCTCCGGCCGTGAGTACCGATTCCGGGTGGAACTGCACGCCCCATACCGGATCGGTGTGATGGCGGACGGCGTGGATCTCATCGGGATCCTCGGCGGCCCGCGCAATGACCTCGAGCGACGACGGCAGCGTCGAGGCCTCGACGATCAGCGAGTGGTATCGCATCGCTTCGAACGGCGACGGCAGGCCGGCGAACAGCCCCGTGCCGTCGTGCAGGATCGCGGACGTCTTGCCGTGCATCACCCGGCGCGCGCGGACCACTCGCCCGCCATAGGCCTCGCCGATCGACTGATGTCCCAGGCAGACGCCCAGGATCGGGATCTCCGGCCCCCACCGCACAATCAACGGGACACTGATTCCGGCCTCCTGCGGGGTGCACGGGCCAGGAGAAATCACGACGGCTCGCAATCCGAGCTGCCCGATCTCTTCGACGGTGATGGCGTCGTTGCGGCGCACGATCGGACGCTCACCCAGCTCGCCCAGGTACTGGACGAGGTTGTAGGTGAACGAATCGTAGTTGTCGAGGACCAGGACGGGGCCGCGCGGGTCGTGGACGGATTGGGAGCCAGGCATGCCGTGGACAGTATACACATCAACCGCGCGGATGAAACTGCCGGTGGACGCTTCGCAGATATTCGCGATCAACGTGCGTGTAGATCTGCGTGGTCGAAATGTCCGCGTGCCCAAGCATGTCCTGCACGGCACGCAGGTCGGCACCACCCTCGAGCAAATGCGTGGCGAACGAGTGCCTCAGGGTGTGCGGCGTGACGCGGGTGCCGATCCCCGCCGCAGATACGTATTTCCGCAGGACCTTCCAGGCGCCCATGCGGGAGAGTGGCGTGCCACGTGCATTGAGCAGCAGTGCGCCCTTCCCCCCTCCATGTTCGAGCTTGGGCCGCAGCTCCCGGAGGTAGACGGCGACGGCCGCGATGGCTGGACGTCCGATCGGGACGAGCCGCTCCTTGCTGCCTTTGCCGAACACCCGCACCAGCCCGTCTTCAAAAATGACGTCGCGGACGCCGAGTGTGATCCATTCCGAGACGCGCAGGCCCGCACCATACGCGAGCTCCAGAAGGGCGCGGTCGCGAAAGACGAGCGTGTCGCTGAGCGACGGCGCGCCGAGGAGCCGCTGCACCTCTTCAACCGAGAGGACTCCAGGCAGCGTGCGCCACCGTTTGGGCAACTCGAGGCGCTCCGTGGGGTCGCGGACCACGTGGCCGTCGCCCAGCAGAAACCGATAGTAGGTGCGAACGGCCGACACGTTGCGACGGATCGAGGCGGGCGCGAGGCCGAGGTCCTTGAGGTGGTACACGTAGTGCCGGACCAGTGTGGCGGGAACGGCGGCCGGGCCGTCGGCGCCCTGGGTCACCGCGTACGCGACGAAACGAGCGAGGTCGCGCGCGTACGCATCCTGCGTCGGCCGCGAGGCGCTCCGCTCGAGGGCAAGGAAATCGGCGAATGGTTCCAGCAGGAACGCGCGGGCCGCATCGTCCGGCAGCCACGCGGGGATCGCGGACGTCCCCGCCTCCGGGACGCCCATGGCGCTCACCCGGTCCGGGGAGGAGAGAGCGGAACCACGGTCGCGACCGCCATGCACGCGAGTCCTTCGCCGCGTCCGATCCACCCCAGCCCTTCGTTGGTCTTGCCCTTGATGCTCACCGCATCGACGGCCACGCCGATCGCAGCCGCGACTGCGGCGCGCATGGCGGCGCGGTGCGGCGCGATGCGCGGATGCTCCGACACGACGGCCACGTCGACCTGTTGCGGCACAAAGCCCCGTTCGCGGACGCGCGCCGCGGCTGCCCGGAGCATCTCCATGGAATCGCGTCCGCGGTTCGCGGGATCCTGATCGGAGAACATCTCGCCGATATCGCCTGCCGCCGCCGCACCCAGTAGCGCATCGGTGACCGCGTGGGCGACCGCGTCACCATCGGAGTGCCCGTGGAGGTGGGTGTCGGAGGGAATCCGCACTCCGCCGAGGATCAGCGGCCCGCCCGGCGCGAACCGATGCGAGTCGTACCCAATGCCCACTCGCGCGGTCATGGGCGCCGCGCTCGTGCGATTCGCCCCATGACGGTGGCTGCCGCTACGCCGCGGCGGTCGCCGCTGCTTGCTGCTGCGCTCCCGCCTGAGGCAACGCCGCGGGCGCTACCGGAGGCACCGCTGGCGCCTCTGCGCTGGACGTGAGGGGTCGTTCTGCCGGGATGATGGAGTAGTCCTGGCGCCGCCTCGCTGGGCGGAACCCCGCGTCCCGGATCAGCCGGTCCAACTCTCCGATCGTGGTCCGGTGCGTCGTGTTCGCGGCCGACACGACGTTCTCCTCGATCATCAGCGAGCCGAAGTCGTTGCACCCGAATCGGAGCGCCAACTGGCCGATCTTGAGCCCCATGGTCACCCAGCTCGCCTGAAGATTCGGCACGTTGTCGAGGACGATCCGGGCGATCGCCACAGTCCGCAGGTACTCGACCGCATCGGTTTTGGGCTGGTGCGACATTGTGGGCGTATTCTCGGGCTGCAGCGGCCAGCAGATGAAGGCGGTGAAGCCACCCGTTCTCGACTGTACTTCGCGCACGCGTTCCAGATGCTCGATTCGCTCGGCCAGCGTCTCCCCGATCCCGTACATCATGGTGACCGTGGTCTTCATCCCTTCCTGATGGGCGATCTCCATGATCTCCAGCCAGCGATCGGCCCCGGCTTTCTTCTTTGCCACCAGGTCGCGGACGCGCTGCACGAGGATCTCGCCGCCGCCACCAGGGATCGAATCGAGCCCGGCCGCCTGCAACTCCCGGATCACCGTGCGCGCGTCCATCCGGTACAGCTTGGCGAAGAAGTCGATCTCGCTTGGGCTGAACCCGTGGATGTGGATCGGGTGGTGCTCCTTGATGTATCGCAGGAGGCTCAAGTACCACTCGAACTTGATGTAGGGGTTGTGCCCGCCCTGCATCAGGATCTGGACGCCGCCGAGTGCTTTGGTTTCCTCGATCTTCTGCCCGATCTGCTCGTAGGACAGGGTGTAGCCCTGGGGGTGCTTCGGGCGCCGGTAGAAGGCACAGAAGCCGCAGTCGGCCACGCACACATTGGTGTAGTTGATGTTGCGGTCGACGATGAACGTGACGACGTCATCGGGGTGCTTCTCGCGCCGCACCCGGTCGGCTTCCGCGCCCAGCTCGAGCAGCGGCGCGTCGGTGTAGAAGTCGAGGATGTCACTCATGGCGGCCGGCATCACGCGGCGGGGAGGAAGGCCAGTGTTCCGTCCGGCACCTGGCCCGCCACGACCAGGCGCCGATAGAACTCGGTCAGACCGGCGAGGTGCCCGTAGGAGAGCCCATAGTCGAGGCCAGACAGATAGGCGAGGCAGGTCGCCTGCGGGACGCCGGTGGCTGCCGCCGCCTGCGCGGCGAGCAGTTCGAGGTGTCCGACGCCCCAGTCGCGGGACGCGAGCAGCCCCTCGTGGACATGAACGGCGTCGGCCGCGGCGGTGGAGCGCTGCGCGACCCACACGGCGAACACGAATGGCAGCCCGGTCCACCGCTTCCATTCGAGGCCCAGGTCGTAGGCGAACGGATAGCGCTCGCCGTCCTCGCGTCCCCGCAGCAGCAGGGCCGCGTCGCCGATCACGAGCCGCGCTTCGTGCTCCTCATCGCCGAAGCGCGCGACATCACTGATCTCCGCGTTCCCGGCGACGAAGCTGGGCCGGCAACGCCACACCTGGCGGAAGAGCATTTCGAGGAGCGCCACACTCGTCATCGAGCTCCGGCTTACCAGCACGCGCTGTCCCGCGAGGTCTTCCGCCGGCCGCTTGGCGAACAGCATCACGCTCTGTACCGGTCCGTCGCACGAGATCGCGAGGTCCGGGAGCAGGAGATACCGTTCGGCGTCGCGCGCATACTCGACTGCCGAGACGACGCTGACGTCGAGACCGCCAACCGCCATCATGCGGTTGAGAGCCGTGGGGACACCATCGACGACGGTGGCCGCGAGCGGTACGATCCGGCGGTCGATGGCTCCGTACACCGGATAGCAGTTGACGTACGGGATCCGTCCCACCCGCACCACATGCCCAGCGGCCGCCGTGCCAGTCGCCATGCTACGCCGCCGCCGCGACCGTTGCGTCATCCGACGTCCGGGCGGGACGACGAGCCGGCGCGTCCCCCTGCCCATCCCCCGGTGGATCGTCGAACGTCCGCACGACGTGATAGAACGAATCTCTCTCGACGGGCACCTTCCTCGCCCCGCGGATGAGGCGAAGAATCTGGTCCAGTGACATCCCCTGCGCCGTGTGGGCTCCCGCCTCATGGTAGATCTTCTCGCGCACGACGGTGCCTTCGAGGTCATCCACGCCGAAGGCCAGCGCCGTCTGTGAGAGGAAGGGCGTCACCATGATCCAGTGCGTCTTGATGTGGCGGATGTTGTCGAGGTAGAGGCGTGCGACGGCGAGATTGCGCAGGTCGTCGAAGCCCGTGGTCGCCGTCCCCTCGCGCCCGAGCGTCGCACCGAGCTCGTTGTGATCCGGGTGATACGCGAGCGGGATGTAGGCCAGAAATCCGCCGGTTTCATCCTGCAGGCTGCGGAGCATCGACAGGTGCGCAATGCGGTCCTCCAGCGACTCCACGTGACCGTAGAGCATCGTGCAATTGGAGCGGATCCCGAGCTGGTGGGCGGTGCGGTGGACGTCGAGCCACTCCGCGGCGGCCAGCTTGCGGTCGGCAATGGTGGCGCGGACCGCCTGGCTGAACACCTCGGCTCCGCCGCCCGGCAGCGTATCCAGGCCGGCATCGCGGAGTGCGCGCAGCACGGCGGCGACCGGCATCTTGTCGATGCGGGCGATGTGCGCCAGCTCCACGGCCGTCAGGGCCTTGATGTGGACCTGGGGATGGCGTGCCTTGAGCGCCTGAAACATCTCCGTGTAGTAGGCAAGCCCCGCGTGCATGTCGAGGCCACCGACGATGTGGAACTCACGGGTCATGCCGTGGTCGGCGGCGCTTGCTTCCGCGAGCACCTGATCGAGCGTGTAGTGGTACGCGCCCTCTTCCTTGGGAAGCCGTGCGAACGAGCAGAAGACACAGGTCTTCCGCAGGATGCACACGTTCGTCGGGTTAATGTGCTGGTTCGCGGCGAACGTCACCCGGTCACCGTGCTTTGACCGGTTGGCCGCGTCGGCCATGAGCCCGACGCCCAGCAGATCCGGAGAGCGGAACAGAGTGACACCGTCGTCGTCACCCAGGCGCTCACCCGCTTCGACCTTGTCGGCGATCGGCACCAGCGCGGCGTCCGTCAGACGCTCCCGGTCGATCACCGGGGAGACTGTGTCACTGCTGCGCACTCAGCCTCGCCTCACCCCGCACCGCGCGGGCCGTCCGCGCGCCAGCCACGGATCGCGGCGGACACGGGAGGAGACCCGCAGGACGGGGCCCGGGACGCTCTCACGCTTCGATCTTGCGGTTCAGGTACGCCATCGCGTCACCGACCGTCTTGAGCTTTTCAGCGTCCTCGTCCGGAATGTCAATGTTGAACTCTTTCTCGAATTCCATGACGAGTTCGACAATGTCGAGGCTGTCGGCGCCCAAATCCTCAATGAAGCTCGCATCATCCGTGAGCTTCTCGCGCTCGACGCCAAGCTCCTTCTCGATGATGTCCTTCACCTTCTCCGCGTTATCTGACATGCACCCCTCGGTGTGGTCCAGTGTAGGCACGACAGCGGTCGTCCGGCCAATTTAACTAGAGTGGGGGGCGGAGGTTAGGCCACCGCCCGGGCCCTGCCCCTACATCGCCATTCCGCCATCCACGATGAAGACCTGCCCGGTGATGTACGATGCCGCCTCGGATGCAAGAAACGTCACCAGCGAAGCGACGTCGGCCGGGGTTCCCAATCGTTCCAGCGGGATTTGGCGTTGCAGCACGGTGCGCGCTTCGGGCGTCATCTGAGCCGTCATTTCGGTCTCGATGAAGCCGGGAGCGATGACATTGGCCAGGACGTTGCGCGACGCCAGCTCCTTGGCCACCGACTTCGTAAATCCGATCAGCCCCGCTTTACTGGCCGCGTAGTTCGACTGCCCCTTGTTGCCGACCAGCCCCACGATGCTGGAAATATTGATCACGCGCCCCCAGCGCCGTTTCATCATGCCGCGGGACGCGGCCCGGGTCGTCGCAAACGCGGAGCGCAGGTTGGCGTCAATGACGGTGTCCCACTCTGCATCCTTCATGCGCGGCAAGATGTTGTCGCGCGTGAGACCCGCGTTATTGACCAGAATGTCGAGTGAGCCGAATGCCGATTCGACGGCCTCGATCAGCGCCGTGACAGCCGCGACATCGGTGACGTCGCACGCAAATCCCTTCGCCGTGCCGCCGAGTGCGGCGGCGACCTCGTCTGCCCGAGCGCGATCGCGGCCGGTGATCGCGACCGACGCACCCGCCGCCGCAAGCGCCGTCGCGATCGAGTGGCCGATCCCCCGCGTGCTACCGGTCACTAGCGCCACGCGCCCTGACAGATCGATTCGCATCAGGCCACGCGGGTGAGCAACTGGTCGGCTTCGGCTGCCGTCCCGCAGGTCGCGGTCGCGGCACCGGGCGCGATTCGCTTCGTCAGTCCGGTGAGCACGGCGCCGGGTCCCATCTCCACGAAGAGCGCCGACGGGTAGGCACCCACCAGTGCGCGGACCACGTCGACCCAGCGAACCGGAGACGTCAACTGTCGCAGCAGCCGGTCCCGTGCGCCATCCGCGGTCGTGCACGGAAGCGCATCGACGTTGGCGTACACGGGGATTCGCGGATCGCCGAGATGGGCCGACGCGAGCGCGTCGCCCAGGCCCGGCGCGGAGGGGCGCATGAGAGGCGAGTGGAACGCGCCGCTCACCGGCAGCCGTACGGCGCGCTTGGCCCCATGCTCCCTGGCGAGCGTCATCGCCCGCTCGACACCCGCGACTTCGCCGGAGACGACGGTCTGCTCCGGCGAGTTGTAGTTCGCGGGAACCACCTCACCCGCCTCGGACGACGCCTGTGCGCAGAGCGCGTCGACGGGCACGGTGAGCTCGCCCAGGATCGCGGCCATGGCACCCGGCCGGGCGTCGCCCGCCTCGCGCATCAGCGTACCGCGCCGCCGCACGAGCCGCGCACCGGCATCGACGCTGAGGGCGCCGGCGGCATTGTAGGCGGTGAACTCGCCCAGTGAATGCCCAGCCGCCGCCCGAACATGTGGCGCCAGCGCGGTGCTCGTCGCCGCCCATGCGGCCGCTCCGTGAGCGAAAAGAGCCGGCTGTGCGTTGTCGGTCATCGTGAGTTCATCGGCAGGTCCTTCGAAGCACAGCCGGCTGATGGGCGCGCCGATCGCCGCATCGACCGCCTCGAACACCGCGCGGGCCGGCGCCGATGCGGCCGCGAGGTCGCGGCCCATGCCGGGCTTCTGCGACCCCTGGCCGGGGAACAGCAGCACGACGTCCACTCAGAACCGCACCACCATGGAGGCCCACGTGAACCCCGCCCCGAACGTCACGAAGAGCACCGTCGAGCCTTCATGAACACGACCCGATTCGATCGCTTCGTCGAGCGCGATCGGGATCGTGGCGGATGAGGTGTTGCCGTAGCGGTCGACGTTGATGAACACTTTCTCGAGGGGGATGTTCGCGTGCTTGGCCGTGGCTTCGATGATGCGGACGTTGGCCTGATGGGGGATCAGGAGATCGATGTCCTGGCCGGTGAGGCGCGCCCCATCGAGTGCCCGGTCAGCCGCTTCCGCCATCGAACGCACCGCGTACTTGAACACCTCGCGGCCGGCCATCTTCACGAAGTGCGTGCGATCGCGAAGCACCTGTTCCGAGAGCGGCGTGCGCGCCCCACCATGCGGCCGGTGCAGCAGATCGGCGAGGGTGCCGTCGCTCCGCAGGAACGACGACAGGATCCCGCGGTGCTGTTTGGCGCGCTTGACGACCGCCGCGCCGGCGCCATCTCCGAAGAGGACGCAGGTCGAGCGGTCGGTCCAGTCGAGAATGGCGCTCATCTTCTCCGAGCCGATCACCACGACAGTCTCGGCCGACCCCGCACTCAGCAAACCTTCGGCGACCGTGAGACCGTACAGCCACCCTGAACAGGCAGCCGACAGATCGAACGCGGCCGCACGCGTCGCGCCGAGCGTGGCCTG
The DNA here is from genome assembly GCA_963737895.1 of uncultured Gemmatimonadales bacterium. GTDB lineage: Bacteria > Gemmatimonadota > Gemmatimonadetes > Gemmatimonadales > Gemmatimonadaceae > Palsa-1248. Next base: position 89,154 of record CAVTUF010000001.1, read on the forward strand.
GACATCGACGGCTGTCGAAGGGAGGAGGCGGTCGGGCGAGGCCGTGCTGAGGATGATCGCGTCCACCTCGCCCGGGGTGACCGACGCGCGGTCCATCGCCTTGCGTGCCGCTTCGACCGCCATGGAGCAGGTGGACTCGCCGTCGCGGGCGATCCGCCGCTCGTGGATCCCCGACCGCTCGACGATCCAGTCGTGCGTGGTCTCGATGCCGAGTGCGGCGAAATCGTGATTGGTCATGACGCCGGCCGGCAGACCGCGGCCGGTGCCAGCGATATACGCCAGCGGGCGCTTCACGCCGACGCGCCTGAACCGGACAACCGGCGCCCAATGTGCTCCGACAGATGGGTTTCCACTGCACGCAGCGCCACCTTGATGGCGTTCTTGATCGCCTGCGCGCTGGACTTTCCGTGAGAGATGATGCTGACGCCGCGGACGCCGAGCAGCGGCGCGCCGCCGCGTTCCGCATAGTCGAGCGGCGCGAACACACTCCGGAGTGCATCGCCGTCGTAGCCGTTGGCGACGAGCATCCCGAGCATCATCGGTGCGACCGCCTCGTAGAACTTGAGCAGCACGTTTCCGACGAATCCGTCGCAGACGACGACGTCGATCGGCCCGCGATCGCTCGTCCCCGCCAGCACATCGCGCCCTTCCACATTGCCGTGAAAGTTGAGCCCCGCGCAGCGCAGCAACTGGTGGGCCTCCTTCACGACCTTGTTCCCCTTCTCCGCTTCCTCGCCGATGCTGAGCAGCCCCACCGACGGCTGCTCGCGCCCCAGAATGTCCTCGGCGTAGACGGCGCCCAGCCGTGCGAACTGCACGAGTTCTTCGGCCGAGCAATCGACGTTGGCGCCGCTGTCCACGACGACGACCGAGTCGCGTGCGGTCGGAAAGACCGTGCAGATCGCCGGGCGCCGCAGTCCCGGGTGCAGCGACAGGATGTCCTTGGACGCCGCCATTTGCGCGCCGGTGTTGCCGGCGGACACGAATGCATCGGAGCGACCGTCGGCCTGGAGCCGGAGCCCGATGACCATCGAGCTCTGAAGCTTGCCGCGAACCGCGACCGACGCCTTGTCGGACATGGCGATCACATCGGGCGCCTCGACCACCTCGATCCGCGTCCGGAGCGGCGCGAGATGCACCAACTCATCCGACAGCAACGCGTCGAGCTGGCCGGTCACGACCGCCGTACGTCCCACGAGCTGGACGACGTGCGCCGTGTCGAGCTCCGCGAGAGCAAGCAACGCGCCGGCCACGGGCGCACGGGGGGCATGGTCGCCCCCCATGGCGTCCAACGCGATACGCGCCAAGGCTACGCTTCCCGAGCCGTGACCCGCTGTTGGCCAGCGTAGTACCCGCACTCCTCGCACACGTGATGCGGCCGCTTGGGGCTCTGGCAGCGGGGGCAGGCTTGGAGCACGATTGTGGGCGCCACCTTGTGGGTGTTACGCGCGCGCTTCTTTCGCTTCGAGGTCCGGCGCTTCGGGACGGCCATGGGTCAGTGGGTCGAGGGATTCAGAGAACGGAAGAACTGCACATCAGCGGATCACGTCGTGCCGGGCGTATCGCCTCGCGACCCACCGGCATCGCGCAACGCCGCCCACCGATCATCCGTGCGGGCCGGGCAACCGCAGGGCCCCGCATTGAGATCAGCCCCACATGCCGGACAGATACCGGCACACTCCTCCCGGCATTCTACGAACGCCGGGGCACTGAGAAGCCACTGCTCCCGCACCGCGGGCCGGATATCCAGCTCGCGAGCGCGGTGATCGAACAGGTACACGTCGGGATCGTCATCCGCGTCGTCCACGCCGCTTTCCGCGAACAGCCACTGGACCCGCTCCGACACGGGAACCTCGACAGGCGTGAGACAGCGGCGGCATTCATCGCGCAATACCGCCCGGATCTCGCCGCTGAAATAGAAGCGGCCTGGACCCGCTACCGACAGCCGGCCGGTGACGTGCACACCGTCGGCGGGCGGCCGATCGCCGTCCTGCCAGATCGGATCGGTCCCCGCCAGCACACCATCGACGGCCGCCGCCGAGGCGGCCAGAGTCCGGAGGTCGAAGGCCAGCATAGACTCGCAATTTAGGCCTTGCCAGGAGGTGAATCAAGTTTCGTTGCCATGCGGAGTTACGCCATCACCCCTCAGAGGGGGTCACACGGTGCGCAGGCGCTCGGTCTCGGCAAAAAAGAACGCCTGCTCGCGCTCGGCATTGGCATCGGAGTCCGACGCGTGGATGGCGTTCCGTTCCTTGGACTCCGCAAAGAGTTTCCGGACCGTGCCAGGCTCCGCCTCTCGCGGATCCGTGGCGCCAATCACCTTCCGCAGGGTCGCCACCGCGTCGGGGCGGGTCAAGACGAGCGGCATGCAGGGTCCCGACGTCATGAACGACACCAGCGAGCCGTAGAAGGGCCGCTCCCGGTGCACGGCGTAAAACTCGCGCGCCTGCGGGCCGGTCAGGTGCAGCACGCGGGCACTCACGAGGCGGAATCCGGCCTGCTCGAGGTGAGCCAGAATCTGCCCTGTAAGAGCCCGGCCAAAGGCGTCGGGCTTGATGATGGCGAGCGTACGATCAGAAGCCATGGATTGGACGGTTACCGGAACGGTGGGGCGTGACGGCCGGGGAGGGCTGGAGCAGTTCGTTGCCGATCAGGAGCCGATCAATTTACGCACAATGTCACCGCGTGTGAGGAATCCCACCACGCGCCCTTCGCGTACGACCGGGACCCGTCCCGTGTCCTTGTTCACCATGAGCGAGGCCACTTCGGCCAGCGGCTGATCCGGGGATACGCAGAGCACCTGCCGGGTCATGACGTCGCGAACGGTGCGGCGGGCATCCTTGCCCCCCATGCCAATGGCGCGCACCGATCCGCCGAGCATGGCGCGCTGCAGGTAGGTCGCGACGAGGTCCCGGATGACCTCACGCTCCGACAACATCCCCACCAGGCGGTCCTCGTTGTCGACGACAGGAAGCGCGGCGACCCGTGATCGCACCATATCCCGTGTGGCTTCGCGGAGCGGCGCGTCGGCGCGGGTGACGTGGGGCCGCTCGCTCATGACCTCCTGCACCGTGAGCTGCGCTGGGAGCGCATACTCCCGCCACTCGGGCATCGATACGAGGTCGAGCGCCGTCTGCTGGGCCAGGACGCGATCGACCTGCTCCGTCGTGGACAGGAACCGGGCGAACGCCCCCACGACCTGCAGGTACCGCGCAGCGAATCGCGGGGGGGCCACGATCAGCAGCAGCACGCGGGCGCATTGATGCTCGCCAACCGCCAGCTGCCGGCACAGCGGGCGCCGCGCGGTGCCGAGGGCCACACACAGCGTCGCGGCGGCATCAGTGCGACAGTGCAGCAGGAACGCCCGATCCCCCATCGCGACGAGATCCTCGGGCCGCTCTTCGTTCATGCGGCGGCGCAGCTTGTCGGGATCGTTCACCGCCCCAACCGCCACCAGCCGGTCGCGGAGGATGCGCGCCGCGCCGTCGACCGTCTCGGATTCGAGGCCGACGACCGTCCGGTCCGGGAGCAGGAAATCGCCGAGGTTCACCCGGCGCTCCGCTGGGCCGCTGGCATGCGTTCCCGAAGCAGGGTCACGACGTCGACCGGGCGGTCGCCGACTGGGATCCCCGACTCCGCGAGAGCATGCACCTTCTCAGCGGCCGTACCGGTCGCCCCGGATATGATCGCGCCGGCGTGCCCCATCCGCCGGCCCGGCGGCGCGGTGCGCCCCGCGATGAAGCCGACCACGGGCTTCGACATGTGCATGCTCACGTATCGTGCGGCATCCTGCTCGTCGGTCCCGCCGATCTCACCGATCATGACCACCGCGGTGGTCGCCGGATCCGCCTCGAACGCCGACAGGCAATCGATGAAGTTCGTCCCGTTGATCGGGTCTCCGCCGATTCCCACGCAGGTCGTCTGTCCGAATCCCGCGCGCGTGAGCTGATCGACGAGCTCATAGGTCAGCGTGCCGGACCGGCTCACGAGTCCGACGGGTCCCGGCGTGCAGATCCGTCCGGGGATGATGCCGACCTTGCAGACGCCCGGCGAGATGAGCCCCGGGCAGTTCGGCCCGATCAGCCGCGCGCCATGATCCTGTACGAACGGGTAGACCCGCGTCATGTCGAGGACCGGCACCCCTTCCGTGATGCATACGATGAGCGGGATGCCTGCCGCCGCCGCCTCCATGATCGCGTCCGCGGCGAACAGCGGCGGCACATAGATCACCGTGACGTTGGCGCCCGTGGCCTCGGCCGCGTCGGCGACCGTGTTGAAGATGGGCACCGGCGGCGTTCCGGCTGCGGCGTCGCCGAATGTCTGGCCGCCCTTGCCCGGCGTCACGCCGGCTACCACGGCCGTGCCGTACTCCAGCATCTGGCGCGTGTGGAACGATCCATCCCGCCCCGTAATGCCCTGCACCATCAGCCGGGTGTTCGCGTCGATGAAGATGCTCATGCGGCCGTCTCCGCACCCACCTGGGCAACCGCGGCGCGCACCGCTTCATCCATGTCCGTCATCGCCGACAGACCGGCGCTCGCCAGAATGCGCACTGCCTCATGCTCGTTGGTCCCGGTCAGGCGGATCACGAGCGGCACGCGCAGCGGATGCTGGCGAATCGCCGTCACGATTCCGTTGGCCACGTCATCCGTACGCGTAATGCCCCCGAAGATGTTGAAGAGAATCACGCGGACCTGCGGGTCGCTGGTAATGATACGGAGCGCATTGACCACCTTCTCGGGATTCGACGAGCCGCCAATGTCGAGGAAGTTCGCGGGCTCGCCACCGTAGTACTTCACCAGGTCCATCGTCGCCATCGCGAGGCCGGCGCCGTTGACGACGCAGCCGACGTTCCCTTCGAGCTTGATGAACGTGAGGTTGGCCTTGCGGGCGTCGATTTCGCTCGGCGCTTCCGCGGTCTCGTCGCGCAGCGCGGCCAGAGCCGGGTGGCGATCCAGCTCGTTGTCATCGATCGAGATCTTCGCGTCCACCGCGACCAACTCGTTCGCTGGCGTCGAGACCAGCGGGTTGATCTCGGCGAGCGACGCACCCGAGTCCATGAACGCCTCGTACAACTGGCGGAGGATGCGCGCCGCCGCGCGCGCGCAATGGAGATCGCGATACAGGAAGAATCCGCACTGCATCGCTTCGAATGGCTGGAGACCATAGCGGGGGTCGACAGCCACGCGCTTGATCCGCTCCGGTGTCGTCGCCGCCACCTCCTCGATATCGATGCCGCCCGCGGGACTGACCATCACGACTGGACGCTTCGACACGCGGTCCACGATGATCCCGACATAGGATTCCGAGGCGATCTCCGCCGCCTGCGCGACCAGCACCCGATGCACGACGAGCCCCTTGATCGACATGCCCAGAATGCGCTCGGCGTGCGCGCGCGCCTCAGCCGGCGTCTTGGCGAGTTTGACGCCCCCCGCCTTCCCCCGTCCGCCGGCGTGCACTTGCGCCTTGATCACGACAGGAGTGCCGTAGCGCGCAGCAATCGCTTCCGCTGCTGCCGCCGTCTCGGCGATTTCGCCCGGCTGAACGGGAACGCCCGCCTGCCGGAGGATGTCCTTTGCCTGGTATTCGTGGATATTCACCCGTAATTCCCTCTAGTCGGCGGTCAATGTCGTGCCCGCTACACCGCGGATGGCAGCCTGCCCGCGTGCGAGCGACGTAATGATGGCGCGTCCACCGGTGCGGCGCACGAAATCGATCGCGGCCCGCACCTTGGGTGCCATACTGCCCTCTCCAAATGCCCCTTGGTGGTCCAGCGCCTCGGCCTCGGCGATCGACAGCCGGGCCAGTGGCCGCTGCGCCGGGGTGCCCCAATGCGCGTAGACGGCATCCACGTCGGTCAGCACCAACAGGAGCGCCGCCCCCAGATCCCGTGCGAGAACCGCCGCCGCCAGATCCTTGTCGATGACCGCGTCCACGCCTTCCCACCCAAGGCGCTCGTCCAGGTACACGGGTGTGCCACCTCCCCCGCACGCGATCACCACCGTCCCTCGCTTCACGAGCGCCTTGATGATCGCCTCCTCGTGAATCGCGAGCGGCAGAGGACTGCCCACCACCCGCCGCTGTCTGCCCCGGCCGTCCGCCTTGACGACCTGGCCTTCGGCCCGGAGCGCATCCGCGCGCTCGGGCGTCAGCTCGTGTCCGATGAACTTCAGCGGGTTCCGCAACGCGGGATCGTCTCGTGCGACCCGCACCTGCGTGATGACGGTGACGACATCACGGGCGCTGCCAGCGTGACGCAATGCATTCTCGAGCGATTGCTGGATCATGTAGCCGATCCAACCCGCGGTGGCCGCCACCAGCACGCCGAGCGGCAACGGCGCGGTCTCATTCCGCGAGAGCTCATTGCGCAGCAACTCGTCGCCGACCTGCGGCCCGTTTCCGTGCACGACGCACACATTCCAGCCCTCGACCACGAGGTCGACCACCGGCGCAAGACTCTGGCGCGTGTGGCGAAACTGGTCGGCGATCGTAGACCGTTCATCGCTTGGCGCCAGCGCGTTGCCGCCGAGCGCGACCACTGCGGTGCGGCGCGTCTCGACCGCGCGGCGGCCACCTCCACCTGACACCCTGCGGCGGGGACCAGTCATCGCGCTGTCCCGGGCACGCTGGGGGCATGCGCGTCCGGTCGATGGCCAAGGAGCCGGCCGAGCGTGCTGAATGCTGCCCCGAAGGCCGTGAGATCCCCGCGGCGCAGCGCGGCTTGCATCGTGTCATAGAGTGCGTCGACCCGCGCGTGAAACTGATCGGCGGCACCCGGACCGGCCGGTGCATGCCCGCCTGGGGTGAGCGACGTGTCCGTGACGCCGAGCGCCAGAGCGATCGTCTCGCCGGCGTGGGCGCTATCCCCCAGCGCGATCGTGACGCCGGTGAGCGACGGCGCATCATCCGACCGCCACGCGTATTCGGGCTGCACCATGGCAAGATGGCTTCCAACCACGACGCTGCGGACCCGGCCGCGCGCAGCCGGCCCTTCGCGCCGCGCGGCCCCTGAATCCGCTGCCCGCTGCAGACGATCGAGCGCAAACGGCCACCGCGGCCCCGTGGAGTCAATGGGTACCCAGAGAATCCGCCGGCGCGCACCGCCCGTCGCCATGATGACGCCGGTCACCCGGTCGCGCGCATCGACGATCGGGACAGACCAGGTGCACGACACTCCCTCGGGAAAGCTCAGCGCGATGCACGGGGGCTGGCCGGTGCCGAGTACCGTGTCGGCGTTGTCGGCCAGCGCGACGTGCTCGGCGGCCAGCGCGCGGTCGCCGGGGGGCGCCCCCACGAACGCGCCCGACGCCGCGAATCCCGCAGCGGCCGCCAGTCCGCCATCGATCTCCGGAGGCGTCTGGGACACCAGCGGCTGTGGCACTGCTGACCACGTCACGAAGAGTTGCGGAAACCGGTGCACCCACGTCTCCGCGACCGGATCGCGCGCCGAATCGGCCACGAGCAGGATGCGGCCGGTGTACGCATGCACGAAGGCAGTCGCCGCGTGCTGGAAGTAGCTGCGCTCCTCGCCCGCGATCATGAAATGCTGGCTCAGCGGATACGTGTCAGGGACCGACGAGTACAGGTCGAGCGCCCAATACAGCGAATCGGCCATCAGGACCGGCCACACCGACGAACCCTGCGCGAAGAACGGGACCAGCGATCCCACGCGATCACGCACGTCGCGCCGGGCGAGCAACTTCGGGTGCGGCTCGGGCAGATCGGCGCCCAGCAGATTGAGGCGTTGCGCGCTCCACGCCTGCGCGATGCGCGAGCCGAGACCGTCAATGCGCGGCGCTACGATGCGGTCCAGCGAGTCGGCGACGATGAGCGGTTCGGTCGCGCCGGCATAAACCAGCACGGGCGGCACCGACAGATCATCACCGCCGGAGTGACCCGCGACCTCGGCGCGTTGGGGCGCGCCCCGGTCGCCGGGCACGGTGGCCGCCACTGCCAGCACCGTCCCGCTTGCCGTCCCGGGGATCTGTCCGTCAGTCGTGGCGACATCGCCGCCGCGCTCCACGGCCAACGCGATGAGCCCCGACGACGCGGGCTGCCACCCGATCCCTTCGACGATCGTGCCACGGTGCACCGATCGCTGCAGTGCGAGTGAAAGGGCGGCCGGATCCCAGAGTGACACCGCGGCCGCGAGATTCGACGTGGACCCGAGGCGTCCGGGGCCGCCGGCCGGCGCGAGCGGGGACGGTATCACCGAGCGGACCGCGTACGCGGCACGCGTCGCCTGGACTCGAATCACGCCGTAGGGTTGCTCGCGCACAGTGCGGTCGCCCGTGTCTGCGCCGCGCCGCACCCACATCGGCGCGCCCTGAAACACGATGAGCGGCACCAGCAACGACGCGCCGACCACGGCGGCCGTACTCCGCAACTGGCCGCGCCAGAGCGTGAATCCGGCCACGAAGCCCGCGGCGAGTGTGAGCAGCGCGAGCGTCCGGTCAGCCGGGATCATGAAATGGTGGTCCGCGTACGTGAACGCACCGTTGGCGGCGCTGCCGTGGTTCAGCGCGCCGAACGCATCGAGCCGGTACATCCAGGCCACGACCGCGAAGATGAACGGCGTGAGCGCTGCCGCGTGACGCCGCACGTGCGCGGTGACCCGGAACCTCGTGCGGTCCCACCGAAGGCTCGGCGTGACCGCGAAATACAGGACGATCACCACCAGCAGCGTGACCAGCAGCACGAGGAGTGCGCGCACGTAGAGCGCGGTCTCGAGTGGCAGCCAGTAGACGAAGAACCCGAGATCCATCTGGAAATACGGATCGGATTCCCCGAACGGCACGCCGTAGCGCGCGGCGGCCAGCTCGATCCACGGCTCTGGCGGGAGGGCGAGAAGGATGCCGAGAGCCAGCGATGACAGCACCGTGGCGATCGTCAGGTAGCGGGCAGGCACTTCCTCGCCGATCTCGAGATTGCCCATGCGTCGCGGGAAAACCACGGAGACGATCGATCGCCGCACGGCGTACAGGTTGCCGAACACGAACACGGTGATCACGATTGCCGTCGCGCTGGTGAGAAGGACGAGATTGCTCATCCGCGCGCGCCACAGTGTCGTCGCGTGCATGCCGGCATACCACTGGTAGTCGACATAGAGTCCCGAGAGCACGCGGCCCGCGAGCAGGACGGCTGCCACAGCCCCGATTCCCAGGAATACGACTCGGCGCGGTCGTTTCATTGTGCCTGGCCCGGCAATGTGCGCCCGAGACGCGCCCCGGGCCATGCTGGGCCGTGGGGCCCGGCTACGCGCGAACGCCCTGCGAGAGTAGCCACCCTTCCATGTCCGCGCGAATCGCCGCGAGCCGCTCCGCGGTGCGCGCCTCGAAGCGCAGGACCAGAATCGGCTGGGTATTCGAAGCCCGCACCAGTCCCCAGCCATCGCCATACAGCACGCGCACGCCATCGACCGTGATCACCTCGTGCGCCGGTCCGAAATGGGCGGCCGCTGCATCCACGATCGCGAATTTCCGGTCGTCCGGACAATCCACCCTGAGCTCAGGCGTCGAAACGAACTTCGGGACGTCATCGAGCATCGCTGCGATGGGGCGGTTGGCCGCGGCGACGATCCGAAGCAGCCTGGCCGCGCCATAGAGCGCGTCGTCGTGCCCGTAGAACCCCTCGGTGAAGAACATGTGCCCGGACATCTCGCCAGCCACCGGAGCGTGCATGCTCTTCATCTTGTCCTTGATCAGCGAATGCCCCGTCTTCCACATGACGGGCTCTCCGCCGGCCGCCGCAATCGCCGCGGGTAGCGCCTGCGAGCATTTGACGTCGAAAATGATCGGCTGCCCGGTGCCGGTGCGAGACAGCACGTCACGCGCATACAGGATGAGGATGTGATCGCCCCACACGACGGTGCCGGTGGCGTCCACGACGCCGATCCGGTCGGCGTCTCCATCGAAGGCGATCCCCAGATCGGCGCCACGGCTTCGGACGGCGGTCATGAGGTCCTGGAGATTCTCAAGGACAGTCGGATCGGGGTGATGATTGGGAAACGTCCCGTCACTCTCGCAGAAGAGATACGAGGCGTCGAGTCCGAGCCGGCCGAACAACTTGCCTGCGACGAGCGACCCCGCGCCGTTGCCGCAGTCGAAGACGACGCGAAGCCGGCGCGCGAGGGGCCCGGTGCGGGCGACTACGTCATCGACATAGCGATCGAGGATCGCCGCCGATCGCACGGAGCCGTGCCCCTTCGGGAACTCGCCGTGCTCGATGGTCTCGCGCAGGGTCTGGATGCCATCCCCGTGCAGGGAATCGGTCCCCACGCACAGCTTGAACCCGTTGTACTCCGGCGGATTGTGTGAGCCGGTGATCTGGATGCCGGCTACGACTGGCTCGTGATTGAGCGCCCAGTAGAGGAGCGGCGTGGGCACGACACCCACGTCAACGACGTTCACGCCGCAGCCGGTGAGACCCTCGACCATCGCGTCACGGAGCGCGCCACCGCTCGGCCGGTTGTCTCGGCCAACGGCCACCGCGCCGGCAATGCCGCGCGCCGCCAGCAAGGCGGCAAACCCCTGGCCGATGGCGCGGGCCACGCCGGGCGTGAGGTCAAAGCCGACGATCCCCCGGACATCGTATTGGCGAAAGATTCCCGCGGCAATCATCGGCTGTCCCCTCCCTTGGCCGCCTCGCGGGCGCCGGTCATCGAGGCGGGATCGCGCTCGACGGGAGCAGGTAGGTGGGCCGGCTGGTGAGGATGGGCGCGCTGCTCGCGGTCCAACTGACCAGGTACGCCGGCGCGAGCCCGAGCCCCAGCAACAGCACGACGCTGATCCCGACGACCCAGCGGGTCAACTGCCCGGCACGAGGGGCGGCATGGCCGGCGGCTCCGCCATCGGCACGCGCCGGACGCATGAACATGATGGTGACCAGTCGCAGGTAGTACCCCGCGGAGATCATGCTCGTGACGACGATCATCACCGCCAACTCGACCTGCGGCTTCGCGTCGCCGAAATAGCTGGCTTCGAGCGCGGCCTGCAGCATGTACCACTTCGCCAGGAATCCGATACCGCCGAAGATGGGAAATCCGAGTAGCGACAGCATGCAGGCGCTCATCGCCGCCGCGAGCCACGGGCGAGTCGTCCACAGGCCCGCATAGTCGCCAATGTCGAGATGCGTCTCTCCCGAGTCGCCCAACGCCACGATCACCGCGAATGCCCCCAGGGTGGCGAGCGTGTAGGCAGCCAGAAAGAACAGGAATGCCGACGCGCCAAGGGCCGTCCCGGCCACGACGCCGACGAGGACATAGCCTGCCTGGGCGATGCTCGAATAGGCCAGCATGCGCTTGATGTTGCGCTGGACCAACGCGACCACGTTGCCGACGAGCATCGTCAGGATCGCGAGGAACCAGAGCGCGTCGTGCCACTGATACACGACATCCCCGAACGACTCGAGCCATATCCGCAGGAATGCGGCGAATGCCGCCGCCTTGACGGCGGCTGCCATGAACCCGGTGATCGGCGTCGGTGCGCCCTCGTAGACGTCGGGTGCCCACATGTGGAACGGCACGGCCGCCACCTTGAACGCGAACCCGACGAGAATGAGCGCCACACCCACCGTGACCAGCGGGGTCCCGGCCAGGGAGTACAGGTGAATGCGGTCTCCGATCACGGTCAGGTTCGTGGAGCCGGTGGCGCCGTAGATCAGCGCGATGCCGTAGAGAAGAAAACCGGTCGAGAACGCACCGAGCAGGAAGTACTTCAGCGCGCCTTCGGCCGACCGCGCACTGCGCCGGTTGAATCCGGCGAGTATGTACACCGCCACCGACATCAGCTCGATGCCGAGGAAGATGATCATGAGGTCGCGGCCCGCGGCGAGCAGCATCATCCCGGACGTCGCGAACAGGACCATCACATGCGATTCGGCCGCGAATATTCCTTCGCGGGCGTTGTAGTCGATACTCAGCGCGATCGTACCCGCTGACGCGGCCAGAAAGATGAGATCCGAGGCCCACCGGAAGGCATCGACGGCGATGACGCCGGGGCCGGCCGTCAGGTGCGCCAGATCGTAGCCCACGACGGCCGCCATCGTCACGAAGACGAGCGCGAGGCCTGCCCGGCCGACGTTTCTCTGATGCTCACGGCTGTCCGGCCGCCACGCGGCCCAGAGCATCAGGACCATGGTCCCGACGAACAACAGGATGTCTGGACCGAGCGCCAGCGTGAGTTGCGACGGGACGTGCAAATCAAATATCGGCGCGACCGCAGCCGGGCTCCCCGGCATCGGCACCGCCTGGCTCACCGCCAGGGTGAGTGCCTGGTGAACGGTGCCGCCGGTCATGGCCGCGCCCCAGGGGCGTAGGCGACCCGGTTCGAGGGACGACCGGTGCCACCTCCGTGCTCGACCTCCTGCACGAACGCCGCCGCCGCGCGGTCCGTCCGGCGGAGAATCGGCGCCGGGTAGACGCCGAGCCAAATGATACACACCACGAGCGGGGCCATCAGTGCGAGCTCCCGCCAGTTGAGGTCTGTGAGCGCGGCGTTGCGGGGCTTGTCGAGGCTATTGAACAGAATGCGTTGGATCGCCCAGAGCAGATACGCCGCGGCGAAGATCACGCCCAGCGTCGCCAGCATCGCGTGGTATGGCACGGTCCGGAACGACCCGATCAGGACCAGGAACTCACCCACGAATCCGTTCGTCCCGGGCAGTCCGATGCTCGACAGCGCGACCAGTGTGAGCAGCGTCGAGAAGATCGGCACGACCCGCGCGATCCCGCCGTAGTCGCTGATCTGGCGGGTGTGCGTGCGCTCGTAGATCATGCCGATGAGGAGGAACAGCGCGCCGGTCGAGAATGCCGTGGTTCAGCATGACGAGGATGGCGCCCTGCACACTCTGCTGGGTGAAGGCGAAGATGCCCAGCATCACGAAGCCCGAATGGCTCACCAATGAATAGGCCACGAGTTTCTTGAAATCCGGCTGCACGAGCGCGACGAGTGCCCCGTACAGCACGCCCGTGACCGCCAGGCCCAGGATGATCGCGCGGATCGCGGGATCGAGTGCGGCCGACGGAAAGAGCGGCGCGGCAAACCGCAGGAATCCGAACGTTCCCATCTTCAACATGATGCCCGCGAGGATGACCGAGCCCGCCGTCGGGGCCTCCACGTGCGCATCGGGCAGCCACGTGTGGAACGGGAACATCGGCACCTTGATCGCGAACGCCAGGAAGAACGCGCCGAAGAGCCAGCGGGCCGCTATCGGCGTGACGCGCAGGCGCGCCAGCAGATCCGGATAGCTGAAGTCGGGGACCTGCCCCGTCGCGATCCCACCGACGTGGAAGCCGACGTACAGGATGGCCACCAGCATCAGGAGGGACCCGACCATCGTGTAGATGAAGAACTTGATGCTGGCGTAGATCCGCCGCTCGCCGCCCCAGATACCGATGATGAAGTACATCGGCACGAGCATCAGCTCCCACATCACGTAGAACAGGAACAGATCGAGCGCCACGAACACGCCGATCATACCCGTCGTGAGGATGAGCATGAGCGCGTAGAACGTCGGGACCTTCTCGCGCACGCTGGTCCAGCTCCCCATCACGGTCAGGGGCATCAGCAGCGTGGTGAGGAGGATCAGGACGACCGCGATACCGTCGACCCCGAGCGTGAAGTTCACCCGCCAGGTCGTGATCCACGGGACCGAGACCAGCGACTGCCAGCCATCCATCGACGGATCGAAGCTCCACCAGAGCCCAGCCGACAGCACGAACTCGGCGACAAACGTCAGGAGGGCGACCCACCGCGCGAATCGGGCGGCGGCGGCGGAACCGGTATTCGTCCCCGACGCATCAGTGCTCCCAGCCCGCTCCAGGGCCGACGCCCCGATCCACACCACCAGCGCGCCAAGCACTGGCACGACCAGCAACGCCGTCAGGATCCAGTGGTCGTACCCGACGGAGACCAAGAGTTCACGCATCGGTCAGATCCGGAGTGCGACGGTGCCGAGCACGATCACGACGCCGATCACGAGTGCCCAGGCGTACGTTCCGGTCTCGCCGGTCTGCGCCGCAGAGCCGGAGTCTCCGAGCCATCGCGAGATGAGGGCGGTGAGATTGACGAGACCATCGATGAGACCGTCCACGCCGCGCCACAGAATGTTGCGAGAAAACACGACGGTGGGCGTGATGATCGCGCGATCATAGACCTCATCCACATAGTATTTGTGCGAGAGCAGTGACTCGACATCGCTCTCGACCGGCTGCGGGTCGCGAGCCGGGCGCAGCGCCGCGGGCTTGAGGCGAAGGACGGCGACGAGGATGCCGGCGAGCGCCACCACCGAGGCCACTGCGGCGAGAATCGCACTCTGGTGCGGATCGGCCTCCGACGCGCCACCGCGGGTGATCTGCTGGGTCGCCGCGCCGACGACCGGCTCGAGCCAGCGGCCCAGCATGTCGGCGGGCGCGATCGGCAGGAACGACGGGTCGTTGAGGAATCCGCCAACCGCGCTGAGAAGGCCGAGCACGACCAGCGGCAGCGTCATCACCGCGGGCGCTTCGTGGAGGTGCGTGCGCTCGGCATCGCCGGTCCGGTTCGGTCCGTGGAACGTGTACAGCATCAGCCGCGTCATGTACACCGCGGTGAGGAACGCCGCCACGAGGCAGATGCCGTAGACGCCGTACAGGAGCACGCCGCCAGGGATGCCGAGCCAGCTCGAGTCGCTGAGCGCAGAGCCCTGCGCGCGGGCGAATACGGTGCCGAGGATTTCGTCCTTGGAGAAGAACCCGGCGAACAGCGGGACACCCGCGATGGCGAGGGTCGCGATCCACATGAGGATCCACGTCACCGGCATGGCGCTGCGCAATCCGCCCATGTTGCGCATGTCCTGCGCATCCTCGTGCGAATGCGTCTCGTGGTACGCCGCGTGCATCGCGTAGATCACCGAGCCCGCCCCGAGGAAGAGGAGCGCCTTGAAGAACGCGTGGGTCACCAGGTGGAAAATCCCAGCGACGTAGGCCCCCGCCCCGACCGCCACGAACATGAAGCCGAGCTGGGAGATGGTCGAGTAAGCCAGCACCTTCTTGATATCCCACTGCTTGAGCCCGATCGTCGCCGCGAACAACGCGGTGACCGCACCGATCACGCACACAGTGAGACTCGCGGCGGGCGCGATCGAGAACAGCATCGACGTCCGCACGATCAGGTAGACACCGGCGGTGACCATCGTCGCGGCGTGGATCAACGCGGAGACCGGCGTCGGTCCCGCCATGGCATCGGGGAGCCAGACGTAGAGGGGGATCTGCGCGCTCTTGCCGGTGCATCCCAGGAGCAGAAAGAGGCACACCGTGGTGACGAGCGCACCGCCAGCCGGTAGCGCCCCGGGCGCCGCGGCGGCGATCTCGGTGTACTGCAGCGTGCCGATGTTCGCGAAGAGCAGGAACATCGCGATCATGAATCCGAAATCCCCGATGCGATTGGCGATGAACGCCTTCTTGCCCGCGTCGGCGTTCGCGCGATCGGAGAACCAGAATCCGATGAGCAGATAGGAGCACAGTCCGACGCCCTCCCACCCGACGAACGTCACGGGAAGGTTGGCGCCCAGGACGAGCACCAGCATGAAGAACACGAACAGGTTGAGATACGCGAAGTACCGCGGGTAGCCCGGGTCCTCGCGCATGTAGCCGACGCTGAAGATGTGAATGAGGGCGCCGACGCCCGTGATCACGAGCACGATCACCATCGACAACTGGTCGAGCTGGAACGCGGCATCGATCGACAGGTCGCCGACTGGCATCCACGAGAAGTACCGCTGGATGAACGGCGTGGCGGGCTGGGCGGCCACCATAGCCACACAGATCATGCACGCGAGTGCGAAGGCCGCGATGAGCACGAGCGGGCCGATCACACTCACGAGGCCGGCATACGGATGCCGGTGCGGCGCCGCATGCGCCGCGTCGCCATGCCCGTCATCGGCCTCACCGTCCCCCGCGGGGGCACCGTGCGCCGCATCGTGTCCGTCGTGGCCGCCGGCCGATGGATCGGCCGGGCCCACCTTGGCCGAACCGACGATCGCCAGTGCCCCGTTGAGGACGAAGCCGAGCAGCGGCAGGAGCGGGAGTGCCCACACCCAACCGGCGGCCGTGCCGCTCAATGGGTGCGGCGCAGCGCCGCCGGCGACTGCCGCCGCGGTCTGGAAGATCATCAGCCTTTCAGGAGATTGATGTCGGTGAGATTGACCGTCTGCCGGTGCCGGAAGATCGATATGATGATCGCCAGGCCGACCGCGGCTTCAGCGGCCGCGACGGTCATGACGAACACCACGAAGACCTGTCCCGCGTACCCATAGATCTGCGCGAACGCCACGAACGTGAGGTTGACGGCGTTGAGCATGAGCTCGACGGCCATGAATATGATGATCGCGTTGCGGCGCGTGAGCACGCCGACGACACCGATGGCGAAGAGGACCGCCGAGAAGAAGAGCGAGTCAGCGAGCATGTGCTCCTCCGAGGCCGGCTGGCTCCCGCCGGGATGCCGTCCCGGCATCGCTCTCGTTCCGCTTGCGGCCCAGCACTACCGCCCCGACCACCGCGGCAAGCAGGAGGACGCTGGTCACTTCGAACGCCAGCAGGTATTCCGTGAAGAGCGGCACAGCCACCGGTGCCACCGCACCCGTTGCCCGCGCCTCGGTCACCAGCGAGTCGGCCGCGATCCTGAACGTCTCCACGGGCACCGGATGCGGCAGGCGCACCATCATCGCGGCGAGGACCACGATGGCGAGGCCTCCCGCCCCGATGTACCACAGCGTGCTCCGCGCATCCGCGATCCGGGCCGGCTCGCCCAGGTTGAGCAACATGATGACGAAGAGGAACACGACCATGATCGCGCCGGCATACACGAGTACCTGGATCGCGCCGATGAACTGGGCATCCAGAAGCACGAACAAGGCGGCGAGGCAGAACAGCACGTTCACCAGCCAGAGTGCGGCGGCGACCGGGCTCTTTCGGGTCACGAACACGCACGCCGAGGCCACCGCCACGAGCCCGAAGAGATAGAAGCAGAAGTGATAGAAGAGCGTCATGGGCAGCGCGTCACGATCCGCGGCGGCACGCGAGGCGAGTCGTGCATTACTCGCCCTTGGGGTCGGCGGGATCCCACATCTCGCAGACCGGGTGCGTCTGCGCGGTCAGCCGCTCGAGATCGTACACGAATCCGTCGCGGCTGTATTCGGCGTTCTCGTAGTGGCGTCCGACGTGGATCGCCTCCTCGGGACACACCTCCTGGCAATAGCCGCAGAAGATGCAACGGAACTCGTCGATCTCGAAGACCAGGGGGTATCGGTTCCCGTTCTCGTCCTCGCCAGGGACCAGCTTGATGCAGTTTGCCGGGCAGACGGCGGGGCACAGGCCGCACGCGACGCACTTGGCCGTGCCGTCCTCGGTCGTCAGCATGCGATGCGTTCCGCGCCAGCGGGGAGACAGCGGGTCCCGGTGCTCCGGGTACTGCACCGTCACCTTGTGCGGGTTGATCATGTGCTTGAAGGTGAGCGCCATCCCCTTCATGGTCGCGCGCACATAGCTCACTTCATCGATTGGGCGCGCCAGCACTTTGACACCGATCGGCATCAGAACCTCGACTCCACGAATGGGAAACGCTGGAGCGGCGGCATCAATCCCCCGCCCCCGATGTTGCCTGGTGTGCGAGCGCAGACCGCTGCCGTACCGCGCGCAGGCGTTCCAGCTCCACGGCCCGCACCCGGGCACTCGCGGGACTGATGAGACGACCGCGATCGGCGACGACGAACAGAAGGCCGACGAGCACGATGTTGAGCGCGAGGAGGCACAGGCTGTAGACCGGCCACCCGTGCCACGGCGTGCGCGGCACGCCGAGGGCGTCGAGCCCCAGCGTCGCGCCGGCGATCACGACGACATAGCCGAGCGAGAGCGGCAGCAGGATCTTCCACCCCAGCGACATGAGCTGGTCGTACCGGAACCGGGGCAGCGTCCACCGGATCCACATGTAGAAGAACAGGAAGAACAGGAGCTTGAAGAGAAAGGCACCCAGCGTGATCGCCGTCTTCCACCACGCCCATGGGGCGTTGTTGACGCCGTGCCAGAACGGAACAGTCCATCCGCCGAAGAACAGCGTCGCCATGAGGGCGCTGGCGGTGACCATGTTGGCGTATTCCGCAATGAAGAAGAGCGAGAACTTCATCGCGCTGTACTCGGTGTGATATCCCGCGATCAGCTCCGACTCGGCCTCCGGCAGATCGAACGGGAGCCGGTTCGTCTCCGCAAACGCCGAGACGATGAAGATGAAGCACG
Source organism: uncultured Gemmatimonadales bacterium (assembly GCA_963737895.1). GTDB lineage: Bacteria > Gemmatimonadota > Gemmatimonadetes > Gemmatimonadales > Gemmatimonadaceae > Palsa-1248. Next base: position 107,422 of record CAVTUF010000001.1, read on the forward strand.
CCACGGTCAGCGTGAGGACGTACCAGCCGTTCTGCTCCTGCTGGCGCACGATCGTGCCGAGCGAGACATCGCCGGCCAGCAGCAGGATGGGAATCGTCGACATGCCCATCGCGATCTCGTACGAGACCATCTGCGCGCTGGCGCGGAGGCCACCCAGGAGCGCGTACTTGTTGTTCGATGCCCACCCGGCGAGCACGACGCCGAATACACCGAGCGATGCCAGCGCGAGGATGTACAGGTAGCCAATCGGCAGATCGGCCAGCACCATGTCCATCCGTCCCCACGGAAGCGGCAGCGGTGCGGCGAACGGTATGACGGCCCACACGCTCAGCGCGGGGATGAACGCCAGCGCGGGCGCGAGGAGGAAGAGCGGCTTGTTGACCGCGTCGGGCAGCGTCTCTTCCTTCATGAAATTCTTCACGCCATCCGCAAGCGGCTGGCCCCATCCCTTGATCACGCGGTTCGGCCCGAGCCGGTCCTGGATCCACGCCGAGATCTTCCGTTCCGCGAGGGTGAGCAGGGCGACGCCGACCATGTACACCGTGAACACGATCAGCAGCTTCACGATCGTATAGACCAGCGGGACGCTGATCGGGCCGAAGAACCCGATGTTGTCCGGGGGCGCCTGCGGATCGACGATCCGCTGCAACATCGGTGGCAGCGACACCGGGAGCATCATGGAGTCGATCACGTCGCGGCCGCCATCGTCGCAGGCTGCGCCGGCGCCGACACCGTCGCGCCTCGCAGCCCCAGGCTCTCGTACGTCATGCCGCCGAACGGCGCGTGGGCGGCCGCAAGCCCGCGGAACACATCGCTGGGGCGGAAGTTGACGGTCTGGTCGCCGAGCGCGGTGAGCAGGTCACCCATGGCGGCGAAGCCCGGCCGCGCCAATCCTGGGGCGGCCTTGGCCTGCAGATACCGCTGCACGCGCCCCTCGACGTTGGTGAACGTGCCCTCTTCCTCCGCCATGTTGGCGATCGGAAGCATCACCGCAGCGCCGCTGGCCCACGACGGCAGCGTCGTCCCGATCACGACTACGGCGCCCGCGACGGATGCCGCCGTGGCCAGCGAGGTCGCGTCGGCGCCTGCGAGTTCTTCGTCGGCGACGAGCAGCGCATCCCCTTTGGCCAATCCGGCGAGCGGTGTTTCCGTCCGCCGGAAGCCGAGGAGTTCGGCGCCTTGCACGTTTGCGGCGCGGTCGGCGCGCAGCGACAGGCCGGGCACGCCGTCGAGCGGAGCCTCCGGTCCCTGCCGGACGCGAAACACACCCGTCCCTCCCAGGCGGCCGATCACCTGCGACAATTGGAAGAGCACCTCATTGGAGAGCGACGGCGACGCGACCACGTGCACGCGGCGTCCGCGAAGGGCCGCCGCCGCGGCCTCCACCGCCACATCCCAGTCAGCCGGCGCGAGCGCATTGGCGCGCCGGACATGCGGAAACTCGACCCGGTCGCGGCGGTTGAGCCACCGGTAGTTCAGGCGGCCCTCGTCGCAAAGGAAGTATTTGTTGACCTCGTCGTTGGGCCGGGGGCGCATCCGGACCACGACGTTGTCGCGGCTTTCGAGCGCCGTGTTGCAGCCCTGCGTGCAGTTCGGGCAGATCGACGCGGCGCGGTCGAGGTCCCAGGAGCGCGCCTTGTTGAGGAAGTCCTTGGACAGGAGCGCGCCGACCGGACAGAGGTCCACGACATTGCCGGCCCACGGGTGGGTGAGATCCTGTCCTTCGAACTTCCCGATGACCGCGCGGTCGCCGCGCTCGCTGACGTTGAGCACGGGGTCGTGGGCCACATCCTCCATGAACCGCACGCAACGCGTGCAGAGGATGCACCGATTCGGTACGTACAGGACGTCGCCGCCGAAGTCCTCCACCGGGTTGAACCGCTTGGCCTCCCGGTAGCGCGAATCCTTGCGGCCTTCGGCGAACGTGTAGTCCTGCAGCTCGCACTCCCCGGACTGGTCGCAGATCGGGCAGTCGAGCGGATGGTTGATCAGCAGCATCTCGAGGACGCCCTGCCGTGCCTCGCGAGCCGGGTCAGAGTGCACGTGAATGACCTGGCCTTCCGCGACCGACGTGGCGCACGCGGGGGCGAGCTTCGGCGATTTCTCGACCTCCACAAGGCACATCCGGCAGACACCGGCCACCGGGAGCCCCGGGTGATAGCAATAGTGCGGGATCAGCACGCCCGCGACCTTCGCGGCTTCCAGCATCGACGTCCCGTCGGGGACCTGTATGGTGCGCCCCTCGATCGTGACCGAGATCATCTTGCGCTCGGTCATCGCACCGCCTGCGTGCACATGGCGATCATGCGGCCACCGCCGCGGTCGTCGCGGGCCGGAACGGACACCGGTGCTGCGTGATATGCGCCTCGAACTCGTCCCGGAACTTCTGAATCCCGGAGACGACGGGCACCGCGCAGGAGTCGCTGAGCACGCAGATGGTCTTGGCGGTCATGTTGTCCGCGATTTCGAGCAGCGTGTCGAGGTCGGCGGCGGTGCCCTGCCCGGCTTCGATCCGCTCCATGATCTTGGTGGTCCACGCCGTGCCCTCTCGGCACTGCGTGCACTGGGCACAGCTCTCGTGCGCGTAGAACCGTGCCAGCCGCGCGATCTGCTTGACCATGCACTGCGCGTCGTCAATGCAGATCACGCCGCCGGATCCCAGCATCGTGCCGCCGGCGACGAAGCCTTCATAATCCATGACCGTCGCTTCCGCCTCCGCGATCGTCTGGATTGGCACCGAGGATCCGCCGGGGATGATCGCCTTGAACCGCCGGCCCGCGGGCGGCCCGCCACAGAGGTCGTAGAGGAACTCCTTGAACGGGAAGCCCATGACGACTTCGTAGTTGCCGGGGCGGCGGACGTTGCCGCACACGGAATACAACTTGGTCCCAGTGCTCTTCGCGTTGCCCAGGCACATCGCCTTGTACCACTCGGCGCCGTTGTTGATGATGTGCGGCACCGCGACGAGCGTCTCGACGTTGTTGATCGTCGTGGGCTGGCCGAACAATCCAGCCGCCGCGGGGAACGGGGGCTTGATGCGGGGATTGCCGCGGCGCCCCTCGAGCGAGTTCATGAGGGCCGTCTCTTCACCACAGATGTACGCGCCCGCGCCCTTGTGGACGTAGACGTCAATCCGCTTGCCGGACCCGAGCGCATTCTTGCCGAGGATCCCGTCGGCATAGGCTTCGCGCACTGCGGCCGTCATGCGCTCGAGCGGTTCGGTGAACTCACCCCGGATGTAGATGTACGCCGTCTCGGCGCCGATCGCGTAGGCTCCGATCGCGCAGCCCTCGACCAGGGCGTGCGGCGTCCACCGCATGATCTCGCGATCCTTGAACGTGCCCGGCTCGGATTCGTCGGCGTTGCAGCACAGATAGTGCGGCTTGCCGTCACCGGGTTTCATGAACGACCATTTGACGCCGGTCGGAAAGCCGGCGCCACCGCGGCCGCGCAAACCGGAGTCCTTCACGGTCTGCACGATGGCCGCCGGCTCCATCGCCAGCGTCTGCTCGAGCGCCCGGTATCCTCCCCGGTTGCGCCACCCGGCCAACGTGCGGGCGTCCGGGTCCCCGAAGTGCTTCGACAGCACCGTCGTCTCCCGGGGATGCGACTTCTGCGGAAATCCCATTACGGTGTCAGCGCCTCGTCCCGAGCATCATTTCAGCGCCCCGACGATGGACGGCACCCGATCGGCGGAGACGGACTCTAGAAATTCGTCGTTGATCATCACGGGGGTGGCGAAACCGCACGCCCCCAGACACTCCACCTCGATCACCGTGAACCGTCCGTCCGGCGAGGTCGCACCGAGATCGCTGGCTCCGGTCTGCTTGACGAACGCGCGCGCGACATCCTCGGCACCGCAGACATTGCACGGCGACGTCGTGCACACCTGCACGAAATATTTCCCGACCGGATGCTGGTGATACATCGTGTAGAACGTCACGACACCTTTGACGTAAGCAGGAGTGAGGCCCAGCACGGCGGCCACCTCCGCCATCGCCGGCTCACTCACCCAGCCGCGCTCCTCTTGTACGATCCAGAGCGCGGGCAGCAGCGCCGCCATCTTGGTCGGATAGCGGGTCAGCAGCTCGTCGAGCTCCTTGCGGCGCGCATTCACGAAGACCGGCTGGTAGGTCTCGTCCCGCTCGTGCGCATCCGCGCGCGGTGCGCGATCGAGCGCCGTGAGCCGCGGCCCGGCCGGGGGCCCTCCTGCGGACGCACTCACCGGTCGATCTCTCCCATCACAATGTCGATGCTGGCGTTGATGGCGATGACGTCCGAGAGGAGATGGCCCTCGACGAGTTTCGGAATCGCGGACAGGTTCACGAACGACGGCGGGCGGATGCGCCACCGCACGGGCTTCGCGGTTCCGTCGGACACCATATAGTAGCCCTTCTCGCCTTTCGGGCTCTCGACTGCGACGTACGCTTCACCGATGGGCGGGCGCGGGCCTTCCATCACCTGCTTGAAATGGTGGATCATCGACTCCATCTCGTTCATCGCCTTCGATTTCGGCGGAAGAATCACGCGAGGGTCGTCGATGTTGACCGGGCCATCCGGCAGGCGCACTACTGCCTGCTCGAGAATGCGGATAGACTGGCGGAGCTCCTCCATGCGGACGAGGAAACGGTCGTAGACGTCGCCGCGGGTGCCGACCGGCACGTCGAAGTCGTAGGTCTCGTAGTCCAGATACGGGAAATCCTTGCGGACATCGTACGCCACGCCCGATGCCCGCAACATCGGGCCGGACAATCCGTAATTCTCGGCCTCCTCGGCCGACATGACGCCAAGTCCGACCGTCCGCCCAACCCAGATCGCGTTGCGCGTGAGCATCCGGTCGATCTCATCGATCGTCCGCGGGAACTCGCTCAGGAAACCGCGAAGCTGGTCCATCCAGCCGTCGGGAATGTCGGCGGCCATGCCGCCCACACGCGTAGCTGACGTCGTGAGGCGGGCACCGACCCAATTCTCGAGTAGCCGGTAGACGTTCTCGCGCTCCTGGAACGCCCAGAGGAAGGGCGTGAACGCGCCGATGTCGATGCACGTCGTCCCGAGCCACACCAGGTGCGAGATGATCCGCGACAATTCGGCGGCAATGACCCGGAGGACCGTGCATCGCGGCGTGATGTCGATGCCGAACAGGCGCTCCGCGCCGAGCGCGAACGCCACGTTGTTGCCGATGGAGTTGAGATAATCCTCGCGGTCGGTCCACGGGATGATCTGGTTGTACTGGCGGTACTCGCCGATCTTCTCGAACCCGCAGTGCAGATATCCGACGTGCGGGATGCAGCGGACCACGGTCTCGCCGTCGAGCTCGAGAACGAGGCGCAGCACGCCGTGTGTCGCCGGGTGCTGCGGGCCGATGTTGATGAGCATGTGCTCGCCCTCGAGATCCGGCTCGAGCGCCTGCGGCGGCGTGACAGCAACCGGATTACCGGCGCTGTCCACGGCCAACGGCACCCGCACGGGGCGGCCTTCGGCATCCAGGCCACTCGTCGAGAGTGCGACGTCGATCGTGCGGGTGTTGCTCATGGCTAGCTACTCCCCCGTCGGTTCGCCGCCGTGCAGGCGGGCGCGCATCGACGGTGGCAAGTCCTCGAAGGCGTCGGCGATCGACAGCTCCTCCATCGAGTACCGGGCTTCGGGATTCGCGGCGAGCGCCTGGCGGAGCTGCTCTGCCCGGCTGAATCGTCCGCGCAGCGGAAAATCCTTTCTCAGGGGGAAGCCTTCGCGATACTGCTCCCACATGAGAATGCGCCGCAGGTCGGGGTGTCCGCGGAACCGAATGCCGAACATGTCGTAGCACTCGCGCTCCAGCCAATCGGCGCCTTTGTACACGGACCACACACTGTCGGCCTCGAGCGGCGCGCCCGGCGGGATTTCGGCTTTGAGCCGAAGGAACCGGCGATAGGAGAGCGACCGGAGATGCCAGACGACGGCCAGCGGCTCTTCGGGATCGCGGAACTCCACCGCGGTGACGTCCGACAGGTAGGTGTAGAGGTGGAGCGGCTCGTCATGGAGCCATCGCACGATCTCGAGCACCCGCTCCCCCGCGACGACGACGGTGGTCTCGCCCCACACGACCTGAACGCGGCGGACGGCGTCAGGGAACTGCGCGCGCAGGGCGGCGGCGCTCGGGTTCTCGGGGCCTCCGCGGTGCGGGACACCCGTGGGCGTCACCGGACGCGGCGCGGCGGGGTCAGCGCTCCCCGGATACACGATGCGGGCCGGCGTCTCGGACGCCGGCTCCAGCCCGGTACTCACAGCCCGGACCGAGTCTGGTTGACCGAGTTGCCGAACGGCTCGGAAAGTTCGTCGATCGCTGGCGGCGGGATGAACAGGCGGCTCGACGGATCGGGATCCATCTCGCGGCGCAGGCGGCCGGTGTCCGACATGCGTTCGCGCATGACCTTCTCCTGCAGCATGCGGATGCCGTAGATGAGCCCTTCGGGCCGCGGCGGGCAGCCTGGCACATACACGTCCACCGGGATGATCGTGTCGATTCCCTGGACGACCGCGTAGTTGTCGAACATTCCGCCCGACGAGGCGCAGGCGCCCATGGAGATGCACCACTTGGGCTGCGGCATTTGCTGCCAGATCCGCCGGATGATCGGAGCCAGCTTGAACGGGACCCGTCCCGCGCAGATCAGCACGTCGGCCTGGCGTGGGGAGAAGCTCATCCGCTCCATGCCGAATCGCGCGAGGTCGAACTTGCTTGCCGCCGTGGCCATGAATTCGATCGCGCAGCAGGCCGTGCCGAACGGCATCGGCCACAGGGAGTTAGCCCGTCCCCAATTCACGAGGAAATCGAGTTTTGTGGCGACCCAGCCTTCGCTCGACTGTGGCTCGTAGGACACCACCTTTCCGGCTGTACCGGCCGGCCGCGTGGTCAGTCCCATTGCAGTGCCCCCTTCTTCCAGACGTAGACGAACCCAGCCAGCAGGATCGCCATGAAAACGAGCATCTCACCGAGGCCGAACCAGACCAGGTGTCCAGCCGGACAGGCCCCGCCAGCCAGCGGTACGCCGCAGGAAAGCTGCCGGTAGCCGACTCCCCACGGAATCATGAATACGGTCTCGATGTCGAAGACGATGAACAACATCGCCACCATGTAGAACTTGACCGAAAAGCGCTCGCGCGCATCACCGAGCGGCGGAATGCCGGACTCGTAGGGCGTCTGCTTTTCGGGCGTGGGGCGCAGGCGAACGGTCAGGTGCGACAGGCCGATGATCAACGCCGCGTTTGCGACCACGAACGCGATCAGCAACAGCACCGGAACGTATGAGCTCGCCATGAGGCGGGGGTAACTCCAGAGTTCGTGAAAAAATTCACTAGCTCAGCCGAGTCAAGTTACCGAGCGGGCAAATCGAATTCAACTGACGGCGGGCCAACAGGAAAGGCCCACAGACCACTCGTGGCAGCGCGGGCGATTTTCTGCCGATTCACGCCCCTTGAAGCACGCGTGACCCGGCTCGATGCGCCGTAACGTCTGCCGTGGCGTCCGCTGCGGCGTCCGCTGCGGCGTCCGGCTTGGCATGTGCTTTCGCGTGTGCCGCCAGTGCCGCTCGCTCGGCGGCGCGTATCCGGGCTGCCAGCGCTTCGGGGCTGACGCGCCGGCGACCGGCCGTGCGGGTCAGCAGCACGAACTCCACGTTCACCGGACGCTTGGAGAGCCGTTGCGAGCTGACGCGGTAGCGCTTGTACGTTCGGAGAAACACGCTCGTGTCGCCCCGCTCGACCGTCGCGCGCAGCAGCGCCAGCAGGTCGATATTGCCATCGGTGCTGTAGCTGGTCGCGATCCACGGGACATCGAATGCCGCCAGGAGGCGCTCATGCGCCGCCAGTGCCTCGGCCGGCCGGTTATAGGGACTCCGGCGGGCTCGCCAGTCCTGCCGGATCGCCGATTTGTCCCCGCGCCGTGTGATCGTGGGCTCGAGGACGGGGTGGTCCCACAACGTGACCGTGTTGAGCACGTGATAGTTCGATCCGTACGGGTGCTGATTGTACGGCGGGTCGAGATACACGATATCGACGGCGCCGAGCTCGCGAGGGGATGCCGCGAGATCGGCAGCATCCGCCTGGAAGACCTGGTTGCGGCGCCCGTTGTCGAAGAACACCGCCGGTGAGAGCCGCAGGTCGGAGGCGATGCGAGAGAGTGCCGTGCCGGTCTGGCCTCCCCAGCCACGATGGAACCCCTTGAACACGCCCGAGGTGTTGCTCGTGTAGCACGCCTGATAGAGCAGCGGCGCAAGCAGTCCGCAGCGCTGCGCCTCGGTCAACTCGCCGGCGGCGTCCCATTCGGCGATACGGGAGCGGATGGCGTCAATCCGCCGGCCGTTCTTCCGCATGTAGAACATGCGCTCGTGCTCCACGTCCGGATTGGCGTCGTCGCCGGGACAGAGGTGGCGCGTCACCCAACCATCCCCCGGAGCCAGGGCATTGAGCTCGGCGATCACCTCGTCGTACGACCGCCGCGCGAAGACCGGAGGCGCGTTGCAGGCGATGTAGCAGCCATTGATCGCCGCCGTGTACGGCTCCCAGTCGTTGGATACGACTTCGAAGCCCGCCTCCTTTGCCCAACGCGACACGACGCCACTCCCAGCCATGGCATCCAGGAATCGGGCACGCCGCGGGTCGGACCCGGTCTGTGCCAGCGCCTGAGCAATGAGGTCGAGGAGCTTTCGCTTGTTCCCGATGTACGGGATGAGCTGGCCAAAGACATAGCTCGTCGTGGATGCCGCGGCATGATGCCGCCGGTCATAGCGCATCCGGTAAGGTAGGCGGCGCCTGCTTACGTCGCTCGCGAGACTCGGTGGCGCGAAGTGCCGCGGTCCGGTTACATTGGCCGCCCATGGGAATCCAAGCAGACCGATGGATCACGCGCATGGCGGCCGAGCACCGGATGATCGAGCCGTTCGAGGGCCGGCAGGTCCGTGAGGGAGTCATCTCCTACGGCGTGAGCTCCTACGGATACGACATGCGAGTCGCGTCGGAGTTCCGGATCTTCACCAACGTGCTGAACTCGATCGTCGATCCCAAGAACTTCGACCCGAAGTCCTTCGTCGAGTGGGAAGGTCCGGTGTGCGTGGTACCACCCAACTCCTTCGCCCTGGCCCGGTCGGTCGAGTATTTCCGGATTCCCCGTGACGTGATGACGATCTGCGTGGGAAAATCCACGTATGCCCGGTGCGGCCTCATCGTCAACGTCACGCCGTTCGAGCCCGAGTGGGAAGGGTTCGTGACGCTGGAGATCTCCAACACCACACCGCTCCCCGCGCGCGTCTACGCCAACGAAGGCATCGCGCAGGTCTTGTTCTTCAAGGGCGACGAGATGCCCGAGGTCTCGTACAAGGACAAGAAGGGGAAATACCAGGGGCAGCAGGGCGTCACGCTGCCCAGGCTCTGACCTGATCTGGCTGGCCGCGGATCCCGCGGCTAGCCCGTGCCGCCGCCGCTCCGCTCCGGGCGGGCCGTGATGACGGCCTGCAGGTAGTCGCGATTCATCCGGGCGATCACGTCAATGCTGATCTGCTTCGGACACGCGTCCTGGCATTCCCCGAACAACGTGCAGTGTCCGAAGTGCTCGCGGTCCATCTGTGCGACCATGCCGAGCGTCCGTCGGCTGCGCTCGGGCTGGCCCTGCGGCAGCAATCCGAGGTGCGTCAGCTTCGCGGCGGTGAACAGCGAGGCCGATCCGTTGGGGCACGCGGCGACACACGCTCCGCATCCAATGCAGGCGGCGGCGTCCATCGCGGCGTCCGCGGCGTCCTTCGGCACGAGAATCTCGTTGGCGTCTCGCGCGCCGCCGGTCGGCGCGGTGATGAACCCGCCCGCCTGGATGATCCGGTCGAGCGCCGACCGGTCGGTGACGAGGTCCTTGATCACCGGAAACGCCACCGAGCGCCACGGCTCGATCGTCACCCGGGCGCCGGTCTGGAAACTCCGCATATGCACCTGGCACGCCGCAGCCCCGGCCACGGGCCCGTGTGCCATGCCGTCGATCATCATCGCGCATGAGCCGCAGATACCTTCGCGGCAGTCGTGGCTGAAGGCAATTGGCTCCTGACCCTGCTCGATGAGGCGCTCGTTGACGACGTCCAGCATCTCGAGGAACGAGGCATCGGGACTGATATCGGGCGCCGGGTAGTCGACGAATCGCCCCGGCGCTCCCGGCGCGGCCTGGCGCCACACGCGCAGCGTGAAATCCATCTAGCGCCTGTCCTCGTGGAGAACGCGACGAGACGATTCGAGCGTCGGGACGCTCACTTATAGCTCCGCTGGCTGAGGTGCACCGTCTCGAAGGCGAGCGGCTCCTTCGCCAGCAGCGGCGCGCTTCCCTCCCCCGCGTATTGCCATGCCGCCGCGTACGCGAAGTGCTCGTCGTCGCGCAGCGCTTCGCCGTCGGCGGTCTGGCTCTCTTCTCTGAAATGCCCGCCGCACGACTCCGTGCGTTGAAGCGCGTCGAGGCACATCAGCTCCGCGAGCTCCAGGAAGTCCGCCACGCGTCCGGCCTTTTCCAGCGCTTGATTGAGCGACTCACCTGTGCCTGGCACCGCGACGTTCTCCCAGAACTCGGCTCGGAGCTGCGGAATCTCAGCCAGCGCCTCGCGCAGCCCCGTGTCGTTGCGCGCCATGCCGCACTTCTCCCAGACGATGCGGCCGAGCTGCCGATGGAATGCATCGACGGTACGGCGCCCCCTGATGGCGAGCAGGCGCTGCGTCCGCTGCGCGACCTCAGCCTCGATCGCGCGGACCTCGGGGCCGTGGGGCTCGACGCGCGCGAGCTTGGCCGACGCGAGATAGTCGCCGATCGTGTAGGGCAGGATGAAATACCCGTCGGCCAGCCCCTGCATCAACGCGCTGGCGCCGAGGCGGTTCGCGCCATGATCCGAGAAGTTCGCCTCGCCGATCACGTGGAGCCCCGGGATGCTGCTCATCAGGTTGTAGTCCACCCAGAGCCCGCCCATGGTGTAGTGCACGGCAGGATAGATCCGCATCGGCACCCGATACGGGTCTTCGTCGGTGATCCGCTGGTACATCTCGAACAGATTGCCGTAGCGATCGGCGATCGTCGCCGCGCCGAGGCGCTGGATCGCATCCCGGAAGTCGAGGTACACGCCGAGGCCAGTTGGTCCGACACCGCGCCCCTCATCGCAGACCTGCTTCGCGGCACGAGACGCGATGTCACGAGGCGCGAGGTTGCCGAAGCTCGGGTACTTCCGCTCGAGATAGTAGTCGCGCTCGATCTCGGGGATATCGCCCGGCGCGCGCGCGTCGCCGCCGCGAACCGGAACCCACACCCGGCCGTCGTTGCGGAGGGACTCGCTCATCAGGGTCAGTTTGGACTGATAGTCGCCGCTGACCGGGATGCACGTGGGGTGAATCTGCGTGAAGCACGGGTTCGCGAATGCGGCGCCCCGTTTGTACGCCCGCCAGATCGCGGTAGCGTTCGAGTTGCGGGCGTTCGTCGAGAGGTAGAAGACGTTGCCGTAGCCGCCGGTCGCCAGCACGACCGCGTCTCCCACGAACGACTGGACCTGCCCGGTGATCAGGTCGCGCGCGACAATGCCCCGCGCCCGTCCGTCAACCACCAGGAGGTCCAGCATCTCGGTGTGCGGATGCATGTCCACGGCGCCACGTCCGATCTGGCGTTCGAGGGCCTGATACGCACCGAGCAGCAGTTGCTGGCCGGTCTGGCCCCGTGCGTAGAACGTGCGTGACACCTGTGCGCCACCGAACGAGCGGTTGGCGAGGAGGCCGCCGTACTCCCGGGCGAATGGCACGCCCTGGGCGACGCATTGGTCGATGATGTTGACGCTGACTTCCGCGAGCCGATGGACGTTGGCCTCGCGCGAGCGGAAGTCGCCGCCTTTGATCGTGTCGTAGAACAGGCGGAAGACCGAATCGCCGTCATTCGGATAGTTCTTGGCGGCGTTGATTCCTCCCTGCGCCGCGATACTATGCGCCCGCCGGGGCGAGTCATGGTAGGTGATGCCGATCACCCGGTAGCCGAGCTCACTGAGCGTAGCCGCTGCCGACGCGCCCGCGAGGCCTGTCCCGACGACAATGACCGTGTATTTCCGCTTGTTGGCGGGGCTCACCAGCTTCATATCGAACTTGTGGCGCTCCCACTTCGTCTCGAGTGGTCCCGACGGAACCCGGCCGTTCACGGCACGCGCTTGGCCGGTCACCGCAGCCAACCTGCCAGTACGGCGATCGGGATGAGCGCGAAGCCCGCGGCGACGACGACCGCCACGACGACCGCCACCGGGCGGTGCAGCGGGTGCGGATTCGGGCGGGCGATCCCGAGTGTCCGCGCGGAACTCCAGACGCCGTGATAGAGATGAAGGCCGAGCGCCGCCATCGCGACCAGGTAGAACATCGCGACTGGCCAGACCCGGAAACCCGCCACCAGGTTGTGGTACACATCGCCCGGGGCGAACGACGGGTGCACGGTTCCCGTGGTCATGTGCAGAATGTGAAACACGATGAACGCGGCGAGGATGACGCCGCCCCAGCGGAGGCTGCGCGACGCGATGGTCGAGACCTGCGGGCGGCGATCGGCGTAGTCCTGCGGCCTCGCCGCGCGCGCGATACGTGTGAGCTGGATGGCGGCGTCAATGTGCAGCACGACCGCCACCAGCAACACCACGCGGGCCACCCAGAGCAGCTCCCCCGTCCCGTGCAGGAAGGCGCTATAGCCGTTGATCCGGGCGGGTCCGCCGAACGCCTGCAGATTGCCGGCCATGTGCAGCACGAGGAAACCGGCCATGACCAGTCCCGTGACCGCCATGATCACTTTTTTTCCGATCGTCGACCGGTAGAGGCTGAGCCACCACATTGGGTGGTACGCGCCCCTAGAACTTGATCGCGGCCATCGGCTCCCGGACGGCGTCCGCGCTCTTGCCGAGATCCGTACGCTCGGCCGCCGTGAGCTCGACCTCATAGATCTTCTCCAGACCACGCCGCCCGAGCTTGCACGGCACGCCGAGGAAGAGATCCCGCATCCCGTATTCGCCTTCCAGCCACGCGGCACAGGGAAGCACACGCTTCTGGTCCCGCACGATCGCTTCGACCATCTCGACCGCCGCCGCGGAGGGCGCATAGTACGCCGAACCGGTCTTGAGGTGCTTCACGATCTCGGCGCCGCCGTTGCGCGTGCGGGTCACCACCGCGTCGAGCTTGGCCTTGTCCAGCAACTGCGTGACAGGAATGCCGCTGACCGTCGTATACGAGATGAGCGGCACCATCGTGTCGCCGTGCCCCCCGAGGACCATGGCCTGGATGTCGCGGACAGAGACATCGAGCGCCTCGGCGAGAAACGCGCGATAGCGCGCCGTATCCAGCACGCCGGCCATGCCGATGACCCGCTCGCGCGGGAAGCCGGTGACCTTTTTCGCGACGTAACACATCACGTCGAGTGGATTCGACACGATGACGAGGATCGCGTTGGGCGAACGCGCCTTGATCTCCTCCGACACCTGCCGGACGATGCCGGCATTGGTCGCGAGCAGGTCATCGCGCGACATCCCCGGCTTGCGCGCGATACCGGCGGTGATGACCACCACATCCGAGCCGGCCGTGTCGGCGTAGTCATTCGTGCCGATGACGTCGGAGTCGAATCCCTCGATGGGTCCGGATTGCAGTTGATCGAGGGCTTTTCCCTGTGGGATTCCTTCGGCGACGTCCACCATGACGACGCGCTGTGCGAGATGCTTTTCCGCGATCCGCTGTGCGGTCGTCGCGCCGACATTGCCGGCACCGACGACGGTAATTGTTTTGACCATGTGCGGAAGTTTAGACGGTCAGCCCCCAACTTGCGAGAGCGCGCGCAGTCCGCCAACGCGCATCTGCAGCAGATTGTGCTCGAGCGGCTTGGCGGCGAGCGCGGCGCGGAACGACGGCGCCAGCGGGACGCCCGCACGCAGCGGGGTGCGAAGGTCGACCATGTGATCGCCGAACAAGCAAGTTCGCAGATGACCGTCCGCGGTCAGGCGCACGCGGTTGCACGCCGCGCAATACGTGTGCGTGAGCGGCGAGATCACTCCCACGGTGCCGGGGGCGCCCGCGAGCCGATAGTAGACCGCAGGCCCGTTGCCCCGCGGCGGTCCATCGGACGGTGCCAACTCGCCAAGCGCGCCGATGCGCGCCACGATCTCGGCCGACGGGACGACATGATCCCACGTCAGCTCGCGCATTTCGCCAACCGGCATCAACTCAATGAACCGGACATGCCAGGGATGGGCGAGCGTGAGGCGCGCGAAATCTTCGATCTCGTCGTCGTTGATACCGCGCATGACGACGACGTTGATCTTGAGCGGCGCCAGTCCCGCTTCGTCGGCGGCGAGGGCGGATCGGATGGGATCGAACTTGAGATCGCGGCGCGCGGTCCAGACAATGCGATCGGCCCGCAGACTGTCGGCGCTCATGTTGACCCGATCCAGTCCCGCCTCTCTCAGCAGCCCGGCGATCGCAGGCAGCCGGACGCCGTTGGTCGAGAGCGCGATGTCTTCGATTCCGGGAATCGCCCGCAGCATCTGCACCAGCCGCGGCAACTCGGGCCTGATCGTGGGCTCACCACCGGTGATGCGCAGCCGCCGGAGTCCGAGCGGCGCCAACTGCCGGACGACGTCCGCGATCTCCTCATACGAAAGGATCTCGGCCTTCGGCAGCCAAGGCAGTCCCTCGCGCGGCATGCAGTAGACACATCGGAAGTTGCAGCGGTCGGTCACGGAGATCCGGAGGTACTCGATCCGGCGCCCGAATTGATCGCGCAACGCCTCCGTGGCCGGAGCCACCGGGCCGATCACAGCGCCTCCCCCGCGTGCGCGGAGACGGCTGTCTGCATGTCATTCACCGGATCGACCCATTCCCGTGTCCCATCGGTGTAGTGCTCGCGCTTCCAGATGGGGAGGCGCCGCTTGATCTCCTCGATCACGTACCGTGCCGCCGCAAACGCCGGCGCCCGGCGCTCGTGCGACGCGGCAATCGCGACGCTGATTTCTCCGAGTGCCAGATGGCCGACGCGGTGCTCGGCGGAGATCGCGCAGGTTCCGTAACGCTGGCTGGCCTCTGCTACGATGGCGGCCAGTTGCCGGGTCGCCATGGCGGCGTAGGTGTGGTAGTCGATTCCCGTGACCGATCGGCCTTCGTGCACGTTACGGACGGTTCCGAGAAACAGTGCCGTACCGCCGGCACCCGGGCCAGCCACGGCGCGGAGCAGCGCGGTGGTATCGATCGGCTGGTCCACGAGGGCCGCGTGACACCGCCCATCGGCCGGGGAGGCGGTCATCCGCCGGCCACCGGGGGAATCAGGGCGATCTCGTCCCCAGGTTCAATGACCTGATCGTACGCGGCGTATTCCTGGTTGACGGCCACGAGTGGACGCGGTGGAAGCTGGGCGCGATATCCGTCGCGGAGTTGTGTCACCAGATCCGCAACCGTGGATTTCGCGGCCAAGGGAACCTCAATGCGCGGCCTGCCGTAGGCATCAGCATACGATGCGAAAAGCAGGACAGTGACGGTCGCAGGAGGCACTCCGAAATGTACATCGGAGCCCTACATAGGCTTACGCCCTCAGGGCGGGCCCTACGGCTAGGCCTCGGACAACTCCGAGATCGGCACGCGCGCGACGAGGGCTCGCAGCTCCTTCGACGGCTTGAATACCGGCACGGGCCGCGCCGACACCTCTACTGGAGCGCCGGTGCGCGGGTTGCGCGCCATGCGTGTCTTGCGCTGGCGGATCTTGAAGGTGCCGAACCCGCGCACCTCGATATTGTGCTGCTCCCGTAGCGCGTCCTTGATCGCATCCAAAAAAGAGTCCACTACTCGGGCACAATCCTTCTTCGAGATCATGGGCCCCGCAGTGCGCGCGATCTGGGTCGTGACGTGCTCGACGAGGTCGGCTTTGGTCATTGGTGGACCCCAGCGTAAAGACGCGTGCGTGGTACTCGACTGAGTGGAAAGGGGGGCCGGATCGGCCCCCGTCTCGTCGTCGAAGCTATGACGTTACTTATTACGCGTCAAGAGCTTGGCTCACTCGCCTCAGGGATTGCACGCCTTCCCGGGCCGCCAGCCGGGTCCGTAGCGCCCATACTGGCCAGGAACGCGTCGAAGAGCGGGCGGGCATCATGCGGGCCGGGGGCCGCTTCCGGATGATACTGGACCGCAAAGATCGGCAGCTCCCGGTGGCGCACCCCCTCGACGGTGCCGTCGTTGAGGTTGAGGTGCGTGACGGCGAGGCCAGGCGCCCCCGGGATCCCGTCCGCGGTGCCGTGGACGGCAAAGCCGTGATTCTGGGATGTGATGCTGACGATTCCGGAGTCCAACTCACGTACCGGGTGATTCCCACCGTGGTGGCCGAACGGCATTTTGGCGGTCTGGCCGCCGAATGTCAGGCCGATTAGTTGGTGGCCGAGGCAGATTCCGAAAATGGGCACGCCCGCCCGGGCGATCGTCCGTACGGCACCCGGCGCATACTCCACCGCCGCGGGGTCGCCCGGTCCGTTCGACAGGAACACGCCGTCGGGCCGGCGTTCGAGGACCGCCTCGGCGGGTGTGGTCGCGGGCACCACGGTTATCCGGCAGCCGTGATCGTCGAGGAGCCGCAGGATATTGCGCTTGATACCGTAGTCGTACGCGACCACGTGACGCGGCGCACGCGGGTTGCCCCACGTGTACGGCTCCCGGGTGGAGACGCGGGAGGCGAGATCGAGCCCTTCCATCGCAGGGCACGCCGCCAACGCGGCCCGCGCACTGTCGCTCGCGTCCGTGCCTGGCATCAGCACCCCACGCATCACGCCATCGGACCTCAAATGCCGCGTGAGACGTCTCGTATCAACGCCGGTCAAGATTGGTACTTGTGCCTCGCCGAGCCACACATCGAGCGAGCCGGTGGCGCGCCAATTCGAATGCGAGGCCGACAATTCGCGCACGACGACGCCAGCGACCTGCGGCCGCGCGGATTCAGGGTCTTCCTGGTTGATGCCGTAGTTGCCGATCTGCGGCGCGGTCAGCACCACGATCTGGCCATCGTACGACGGATCCGTGAAGACTTCCTGATAGCCGGTCATGTTGGTCGTGAACACGACCTCGGCCGCCCGGGGCGCTGATCCGGCGCGGATGCGGCCACGAAAAAGGGTTCCGTCCTCGAGGAGGAGAAACCCTGGTTCCATCGAGCGGTCTACCATTGCCCGCTCGCCGTCACGTGACCGCGGGATGAGAGGTGGGAACCGGACGGTCGCCGCCAGCGCCACGGTGCTGCCGAATCGTCTGCTGGCCGTGGTTCACGACTATGGCTTCGGCTGCCCCGCTGGAGCCGTCCCTGGGGGAGCCGGCTTCCCGGGCGCCGGTGACGGAGCGGCCGGAGCCGTCGCACCAGGTGCTGCCCCAGGAGCGGCGGACGGTGCCGCCTGGAACGGAAGCGCGGGCGCTGCCGAGGCCGGAGCGCGAGTGGCCGGTGTCGCCGGCGGCGGCGTGACGGCCTGGTCCAGCACCGACTTCGGAACGCGCGCGCGCGCCGACGCGATCTGCAGAGTCAGGGCGATCGCGAGAAAGATGCCGCCCGACCACCATCCAATCTTGGTGAGCAGGTTGCCGGCCTGCCGCGTCCCAATGAATGCGTCCGGCGAGGAGCTCACGCCGCCGAAGCTGGCGGCCATGCCAGTCCCCTTTCCGCTTTGCAGCAGCACGGCGGCGGCCAGCACGAAACTATCGACGATCAGCAGAGTCAGGAGCAGCTTCTGAAACATTGTCAGCAGGTAGTGGGAAATCGGTCGTCATCAAACTTGCCGGTGATGACACCGCGGATCAAGGCCGCGCCGAGTCAGCGATTGCTGCCCACGAGACGGGATCGAGACTCGCGCCGCCCACGAGAAGCCCGTCCACGCCCGGCGCCGCGAGAAGCGCGCCGGCATTGCCGGGGTTGACGCTTCCCCCGTAGAGGATCGGGACCCCGTGGGTGGGATCGCCGAGTATGACGCCGACGTCGCGGCGCAGGGCGGCGTGCGTGGTGCTGGCGTCCGCGGGCGTGGCAGTGCGGCCGGTGCCGATCGCCCAGACCGGCTCGTACGCGAGCAGCGCGCTCGCCACCTGCTCGCGCGTGAGCCTCGCGAGCCCCGCGCGCAACTGACGGAGCACGACCGCTTCCGTCTCGCCAGCTTCGCGCTGGCCGAGCGTTTCACCGACGCAGAGGACAGGCGTGAGTCCCGCCCTGACGGCCGCCTCGCACTTGCGCCCGGTCTCCTCATCCGTCTCGCCGAAGACGTGGCGGCGCTCCGAGTGGCCAACCAGCACGCACGTGGCGCCGGCTGCGCGGGCGAGCGGTGCCGAGATCTCGCCCGTAAACGCGCCTTTGTCCTCCCAGTAAATGTTCTGGGCTCCGAACTGGATGGCGGGATCCGCTGCCGCCGCCTCTCGCGCCACGACCAGCGACACATCGGGCGGGAAGATGATCATCGTCCCCGCATGGCGCGCTGGCGGTTTCGCCAGGTACGCCGCGATGAACTGCCGGGCCTCGGCCGGGCCCAGATTCATCTTCCAGTTGGCCGCGAGCACGGGGCGGCGCCAGCGGCTGGATGCCGTCACAGCGCGCAGCTCACAAAGGACGGTGGCCGGGGGACATCACGACGCATCATCCAGTGCAGCGACGCCTGGCAGGGTCTTCCCCTCGAGGAACTCGAGGGATGCACCGCCGCCGGTGGACACGTGGCTCATCCGCGATTCGAGACCCGCCTGCGTCACCGCGGCCGCAGAGTCTCCTCCGCCGACGATCGTGGTCGTCCCATGTTCCGTCGCGGCGGCCATGGCGCGCGCGACGGCCATCGTCCCGGCATCGAAAGGCGGCGATTCGAACACCCCCATCGGTCCATTCCAGATGACGGTCTTCGCGGTCGCGATCGCCCGGCCATACGACTCGGCCGTTCGCGGGCCAATGTCGTACATCGCCTCGGCCTCCGGTATCTGATCCCGGGGCACTGCGTGCGCGCCCGCTGGCTGATCGATCGCGGGGGCCACGACCGCGTCATGCGGCAGTGTGAGCCGCGCACCGGCCGTGGCCAGGAGATCCTTGGCCATCCCGACGCGATCGGGCTCGACGAGCGACTGCCCGACGCCCAAGCCCATCGCCTGGTAGAACGTGCAGGCCATCGCGCCCCCGATCAGCATTCCGTCGACCTTGGGGAGGAGCTGTGCGATGACGTCGATCTTGCCCGAGATCTTGGCGCCGCCCAGGATCGCGACGAAGGGGCGCCGCGGCTCCGTGAGCGCGCGTCCGAGATACTCGAGCTCCTTCTCCATGAGCAAGCCGGCGACCGCCGGCCGTAGCAGATGCGCCACCCCTTCGGTCGACGCGTGCGCCCGATGTGCAGCGCCGAACGCATCGTTGACGAAGACGTCGCCCAGTGCCGCGAGTTGGGCAGCCAGTGCGGGATCGTTGGATTCTTCCCCGCTCAGGAACCGCGTGTTCTCGAGCAGCAGCACGTCGCCGGGCGGCAGCTCGCGCGTCAGGCGCACGGCCTCGTCGCCGACCGTCGTCTCGCTGAACGTGACCCGCGACGACAGCAGTCCGGCGAGATGGCGGGCAACCGGCGCGAGCGAATACTTGGCCACCGGCTTTCCCTTCGGCCTGCCAAGGTGCGAGAGGAGGATCACGCTCGCGCCCCGCTCGGCGAGAAACCGGATCGTGGGCAAGGCGGCCCGGATCCGCGTGTCGTCGGTGATCCGCAATGCGGCGTCAAGCGGGACGTTGAAGTCGACGCGGACGAGGGCGCGCTTCCCTTTCAGTTGCGCGTCGCGCAGGTCGCGTATGGATGCCTTCCGCGCCACCGGCCGGCGCGCCTCAGAGCTGGGTGCTGGACGTCGTGTCAGCCGCCGCGCGCCGGGCGTGGAGCGTGTACGACCAGATACCGGCGCCGAGACCCGCGACCGTGGCGAGATAGCCGAGCATACCGAGCCGGCGGAAATGTTCGTAGCGCGCCACCGCCCACTCGCCATGTGCGAGTACGATGGGCTGCGTGGCGAGGCGGTGCATCCCGGCGTTCGAGAGGAGAATCAACGCGATGCCCACCAGGACCAGGACCAGCGCGACAGCGTCGCGCAGCCGGTCGCTCCGGCCGGGCGAGGCCGCGTTGCTCACAGTCGCGCGGCGATCAGCCGCACCAGGTCTACGCAGCGGCAGGCATAGCCCCACTCATTGTCGTACCAACCCGCGACCTTCACCATCGTCCCATCGACGACCATCGTGCTCTTGGCGTCGAGGATGCACGAATGCGGATTGCCGATGTAGTCGACCGACACGAGCTCCTCGTCGGAGTACGCGAGAAAGCCGTGGAGTGGGCCCGAGCCGGCCGCCGCGCGAAACGCCGCGTTCACCGCCTCGGTAGTCGTGGGACGCTCCACTTCGGCGACGAGATCGGTGAGCGACACATCCGGCGTCGGCACGCGCATCGAGACGCCGTCGATCTTGCCTTTGACCTCGGGGATCACGAGGCCCGTGGCTTTGGCCGCGCCTGTCGTGGTCGGAATGATCGAGACGGCGGCTGCGCGTGCGCGGCGGAGATCCTTGTGCGGAAAGTCCAGGATCGACTGGTCGTTAGTGTAACTGTGAATCGTCACCATCGATCCGTGACGAAATCCGAACGCGTCGCGAATCACCTTGACCATCGGCACCAGGCAGTTGGTCGTGCAGGATGCGTTCGACACAATGTGGTGCCGGGCGTTGTCATAGATGCCGCTGTTGACGCCCATCACGACCGTCAGGTCCTCGCCTTTGGCGGGCGCCGAGATCACCACCTTCTTCGCGCCGGCGGTGAGGTGCTTCCGGGCCTGCGCGGCATCGGTGAAGCGGCCGGTCGATTCCAGTACGATATCGACGCCCAGCTCTTTCCATGGGAGCGCGGCGGGATCCTTCTCGGCGGTGACCCGTAGTACGTGTCCGTCAATGTGCAGCCCATCGGGCGCGACGGTCACGTCGCCGCCGAAGGTGCCCTGCACCGAGTCGTACTTGAACAAATGCGCCATCGTCTTGCCGTCCGTCAGATCGTTGACGGCGACGATCTCGATGTCCGCTACATCCTGCTCGAGCACCGCACGCAAGACCTGGCGGCCGATGCGTCCAAATCCGTTGATACCAACGCGTGTAGGCATGGGCGAAGTCTCTCCGGGACTGGTACAGGTGTCAACGGCTCGCTCGACGCAGACAGACGATTGTGATAGCGGCGCGTCAGGCCGCGATTCGAGCCGCGGATGGGAACGTCCGGCGTTCGCTCCGTTACGCCATAGCCAGCCCTATCAACAACGCCTTCAACCGGCGGGTGCGCCCCGCACCGCGGCCGCCTTCAATCGGCGACCGCGTCCCACATCGCGCCTCGATCCGGTGTCTCGCCGAACCACCGCTCGAACGCCAGCGCGCCCTGCTCGATCAGCATCGGCAGCCCATCCACCGCACGGAGCCCACGGGCCCGGACCTGCCGGACCCACGCGGTGTCGCCACGCCGGTAGACGAGATCCATCACATCGGCTGTCGCCGGGAGATCCGCGGGATCGATCGGGATGGCGTCGCCAACCACGCCCACGGTCGTCGCATGAACGACCAGCGCGGCGCCGGCCGCGGCGCTCGCTGCCGTCTCCACTGGGATGGCGACACCCGGGAACCGGGCGCAGATGGCGCGCGCCCTCTCGGGAGTGCGATTCCACACGCGCGCGGTACACCGGTCCCACGCGGCGATCGCCGCGAGCACAGCTGCCGCCGCCCCCCCGGCACCGAGCACCGCGATCGTGGCCTGCGACGGTGCGCCGCCCCGGAGGTGCACCACGGCGTTGTGAAATCCCTGGACGTCGGTGTTGTCACCCGTGAGCGCCCCGTTCTCAGTCCAGAACGTGTTCACGGCGCCTACCTGGCGGGCCACCGGCGTGAGATGCGCGCAGGCGCCGGCGACCGCCGCCTTGTGCGGCGCGGTGACGTTGCCGGCGGCGCCGTCGCGGGCCAGCACGCCGAGCAGCGTCTCGAGATCGGACGGCGTGACATTGCACGCCTCGTAGGTGAGCGGGATGCCGGCCGCGCGAAGGGCCGCGTTCTGGAAAACCGGGGAGAGCGAATGCGAGACTGGATGACCCAGGAGGACCAGCCGGGTGGGGCGCGGCCTCAACTCGCTGCGCGCTCCGTGGCCAGCCGGTCGACCGCACGCTGAATCTCGCCTTCCAGTTCATCGACCGTCGCGCGATAGACGTCGAGATCGCCGCCGAAGGGGTCCGTCACGGGACGTCCATCGTGACCGCGTGTGGCATAGTCGGTCAGGAGATACGCCTTGCCGGTACCACCCAGCGCCTCCACGCGTTCCAGATGATGCGGCCCCATCACCAGGATCAGATCGGCCTGATCGACAAGCTCCGGCGTGAGCTGCCGCGCCCGATGCTCGGTGAGGTCGAGCTGGCGCTCGATGCCGACGAGCAGGGCGCCATCGGACGCGGGCTGGCCGTCCACCGCGCTCGTGCCGGCGCTGCCGAGGTCAAGGTGGGCAAGCCCGCGCTCGTGGGCGACCCGGCGCGCGATTGCGGCCGCGATCGGACTGCGGCAGGTATTCCCGGTACACACGAAGAGAATCAGCATGGCCCGTCCTACGCGTCACCGATGAGATCAGGGACGCTGTCGCGCAAGGCGTCGGCCGAGATAGCGCCGGGACGAATCACTCGCATCCGGCGCCCCGTACAATCGACCACGGTCGACGGTGACGACGCTTCGAGGCGGCCACCGTCGAGCACGCGCAGGACGCCGCGACCGATGGCGTCGCCCCACTGCGCTACAATCTCTCCGGCGGACGAGGCAGGCGGTACCCCCGGACGATTGGCGCTCGTCGAGGTGATAGGCTCGCCGTAGGCGCGAATCATTCGCGTCAGTCCCTGGTGCGGCGTCCATCGGACGGCCACACCACCCTCGGGTCCGCGGAGACGATCCGGCACGCGTCGCTCTCCGCCGGGCAAGACCAGTGTCAACGGTCCGGGCCAGAAGCGGCCGGCCAGCGCCGCGGCGGCGCCCGCCAGATGGAGTCCGAGGCGCCCGATCATTCTCGCTCCCGGCGATCAGCAGGAGAAACGGCTTGCCCGGTGGCCGCCCCTTGAGGCGCACGAGTGCGTCCACGCCATCCTGGTCCGCGCTTCCGCCGAATCCGTAGACGGTCTCCGTCGGGTATGCCAGGACTCCATGCCGCCCGAGGTGCGCGAGCGTCTCGGAGATCGATGCATTGATCTCCGCCAGCGACCAGAATGGAACCGCGCGCGCCTGGCTCGGCGCCGCCACATCCGGGCGGCCTCCGGGCGGCGTCCCGCGGTCGCGGCCCGCGGTCATCGCGGCCTGCGCTCGCCGGAGATCATCAGTCGGCCAATCCGGCCAGCGCGTCGGCGCGCGCGAAGTCGGATTCGTCGGTGATCTTCATCGCCCGTTCGCTCCCGCGGACGACGACCACCGGGATGCCGAGCCGTTCGCACAGGGCCGCATCGTCGGTCGCCACCACCTTGTCCCGGTTGGCCGCGTCATGCGCGCGGGCCAGCATCTCGCGCGGAAACGCCTGCGGGGTCTGCGCCCGCCAGAGACGCGTCCGCTCGACGGTGCGCACGATCCGTCCATCCTCGCCGACTTCCTTGAGCGTATCGACGACCGGAAGCGCCGCGACGGCGCCCTGGCCCGCGCGTGCGGCGGCGATGACCCCGTCGATCGTGGCATCCGACACGAGTGGCCGGGCCGCGTCGTGCACGACGACGATCCCGAGTCCCGCGGGAAGATCCTGCAGCCCGTTTTCGACCGATGCCTGGCGGGTCGGCCCACCAACCGAGATCAGGAGGCGGTCGAGATCCGACTGAAAGAGCCACGGCGGCGGATCGCCCACGTGCGATCGCGGCAGCACACACACGACCATCGCCACATCCGCCCGGGCCTGAAACCGCTGGACGCTATGCAGGAGCATCGGCTTGCCAGCGACCCATCGAAACTGCTTGAGCTCCGGCGACGCGGTTCGGGTGCCGGAGCCGCCGGCCACCAGCACGACACCGACATCGGCTGGTGCGGCCAGGGTGCCGTTGGCCAGCGGAAGGGTCCGGGGCGCGGGATGCGCGGGATGCGCGGGTTGCGGGCTCATCGGATGCTACTCATCACATGCTAGATGAAGAGCTGCGCGAACAGTGCGTGCAACGTGGAGACGCCGATGGTCCGGATCTCGGCCACCTGCCGCCGCGGGACGGCGCGGTCGGCGAGATAGGCCGTCGTCATTCCCATCTTGGCCGCTTCGAGCAGCCGGCGCTCGACCTGCGATACGGGCCGTACCTCGCCACCCAATCCCACTTCTCCGATGAAGACGGCATCGGCCGGGACTGGCCGATCGAACACGCTCGAGGCCAGTGCCGCCGTCACCGCGAGGTCACCGCCCGGCTCGTGCAACCGGACGCCACCGACGACGTTGAGAAACACATCGAGCGCCGCAAAGGACATCTCGGCGCGCTTGTCGAGCACCGCGAGCAGGAGCGCGAGCCGGCGGCTGTCGTACCCGGTGGCGACGCGCTGGGGCGTGCCGAATCCGGCTTTGGCGGCCAGCGCCTGGACTTCGATCAGAACGGGCCGTGTCCCTTCGAGGAGCGCCGTCACAGCGCTCCCGGAAATCGTGCGGTGCCGGTCGCCGAGAAAGAGCTCCGATGGATTTTCCACCGGCACCAGCCCGGATGGCGCCATGCGGAACACGCCGATTTCGTCCACGCCGCCGAATCGGTTCTTCGTCGCGCGAAGTATCCGGTGATCCACGCCGGTCTCGCCCTCGAAGTACAGCACCGTATCGACGATGTGCTCGAGCGTCTTGGGGCCCGCAATGCCACCGCCTTTGGTGACGTGGCCGACGACGAACACGGTGGTGCCGGACTGCTTCGCGTACCGCATGAGCCGGGCAGCGCACTCGCGGACCTGGCCGACGTTGCCGGGAGCGCCCTCGAGGTCACCGGTGAACACGGTCTGAATCGAGTCGATGATGAGTGCGCGCGGGCGCACCGCGTCGGCCGCGGCCAGGATCGTCTCGAGGTTGGTCTCGCACAGCAACGCGACTTCACCGGCGGAGTCGGCCAGCCGCTCCGCGCGGAGCTTCACCTGAAGCGGCGACTCCTCCCCCGATACGTAGAGCGCGTCATGACCACCGGATTGCAGGCGCGCCGCCACCTGCAGCAGCAGTGTCGATTTACCGGCGCCTGGCTCCCCGCCCAGCAGCACCATTGATCCCGGGACGACGCCACCGCCGAGGACGAAGTCGAACTCACCCAGCCCGGTGCGCCAGCGTTCGGTCTCGGATCCCGTGATCTCGCGGAGCCGCGGAGCCGGAGGAGCCGCACCGCCTGCAGCGCCTGCAGCGCCTGCACCGCTCGCGGCGCGCCCGCCCGCCCGCCGGCCGTTCCCGCGCTTCGCACCGGCGGCCGCCGCGATCTCCTCGGCGAGCGTGTTCCACTCGCCGCAGGCATCGCATCGCCCGCCCCACCGCGCGTGCTCGGCGCCGCATTCGGCGCACCGATACACGGTCTTGATCTTGGCCATGGTCAAATAATACGGCGCCCGCCAGCGCGCGCGGCCAACGGCCGCCAGCATCGTCCCGCGATGCGGGCCGTCCGGTACCCTGTGTTACACCCTCGGCGTCCGAACCGGGGCTACGGTCCGGCGCTGCGCGCCGTGTAGCTCTCGAAGCGGGTGTACGTCTTGTGGAAGTACAGGTTCACCGTTCCGGTCGGGCCGTTCCGCTGCTTGCCGACGATGATCTCGGAGCGCCCTTCGAGGGAGTTGCCGTCCTTGTCGGTGAGGCCCTCGTAGACTTCGGGCCGGTAGATGAACATGACCAGATCGGCGTCCTGCTCGATCGCGCCGGACTCACGAAGGTCGGACAACTGCGGGCGCTTCGATTCGCCTGTGCGCTGCTCGGGCGCCCGCGAGAGCTGCGACAGTGCGATCACCGGCACCGACAGCTCCTTGGCCAGGGCTTTGAGCGACCGCGAGATCTGGCTGATCTCCTGCTGCCGGTTCTCGGAGCGGGCGGGTCCCTGGATCAGTTGCAGATAGTCGACGATGATCATCCCCACGCCGGAATCCACCTTGAGCCGTCGCGCGCGCGACCGCATCTCGAGCAGCGAGATGCCAGCGCTGTCGTCGATGTAGATCGGCGCCGAGCTGAGGATGCCCGGCCGCCCGGGCCAGCCGCGGGAAGTCGTCGTCGCGCAGCAGGCCTTTGCGCAGGCGCTGGGCGTCGATCCGCGCTTCGCTCGTCAGCAGCCGCTGGACCAGCGATTCCTTGCTCATCTCGAGCGAGAACAGCGCGATCGGGATGTTGTGCTCGATCGCCGCATGCTGTGCGAGTCCGAGGCAGAACGCGGTCTTGCCCATGGCGGGACGCGCGGCCACGATCACGAGGTCAGACGGCTGGAAGCCCGAGGTGATCTCATCGAGATCGCCGAATCCGCTCGGCACGCCGGTGATGCTCTTGCCGCCCTTGGACAGCGCCTCGATGCGCTCCATGGTCGGCCAGAGAAGTTCCTTGATCCGCGTGAAGTCGACGCCACCGCGGATCTGCCCGAGCTGCATGATCCGGTGCTCCGCCTCGTCGAGCAGATCCGCGGCCGCGATGTGTCCCTCGAACGCTTCGGAGACGATGCCGGTGGAGACCTCAATGAGGCGCCGGAGGAGCGCCTTCTCGCGAACGATGCGGGCGTGGTACTCGACATTGGCGGCCGTCGGCACCGCATCGATCAGAAACGTGATGTAATCGCGGCCGCCGCTCGCTTCGAGCTCGCCGCGCCGCGCCAGCTCGTCGGCGAGCGTCAGGGGATCGACCACGTCGCGCCGTTCGGTGAGGGCCAGCATGCCCCGGAAGAGCCACCGATGCGCTTCGCGATAGAACATCGTGTCGTCGACGATCTCGGACGCCCGCATCACGGCGTCCGTGTCGATCATCATCGCCGCGAGGACGGCCTGCTCGGCATCCTCCGAATACGGGGGGCGGCGGTCGCCGTACGGGTCGCGTTCCGGAGGCGGGCCGTCGTCCGGGTCAGAGCCCGGTGCCATCGAGGATACGACGTGCGTACTGGACATCTTCCCAGGTCGGTCGTTTCCAGGCCGGGTTCCGGAGGAGCGCGGCCGGGTGGTACGTCACGATGAGGGGCACACCGTAATACCGGTGTACCGCGCCGCGCAACTTTCCGATCGTCAGCTGAGTCTGGAGCAGCGTCTGCGCCGCGAAGGTCCCGAAGGCCAGGATCACCCGGGGGCGGATCAGCTCGAGCTGCCGCACGAGGTATGGGCTGCAGGCCGCGACTTCGGACGGGAGCGGATTCCGGTTCCCGGGCGGCCGGTGCTTCAACACGTTGCAAATGAAGACGTCTTCGCGAGCGAGTTGAATCGCCGCGAGAATCTTGTCGAGCAGCTTGCCGGCCTGCCCGACGAACGGCCGGCCCGTCGCATCCTCGGTCGCGCCCGGGGCTTCGCCGACGCACACGAGTGGCGCGGTGGGAGAGCCCTCGCCGGGCACCGGATTGGTCGCGGTGCCGTACAGCGGACAACTCGTGCACTTGGCAATCACGCGCGCCAGGTCATCGAGCGTCTGGCTGGCCGACAGTGGGCCGCCGAAGAGTTCATGTGACGCCTCACCTACCGCGATCCCGGGCGGCCAGAGCGCTCCGGCCGATGCAGCGGCCGTCGCCGGCTCGGCACCAACGGCATCAGGCGGCGGACTCGCCGATGGTGACACAGGCTGGCGAGCCGGAGTCCGCGGGGGCGGTTGCGCCAGGCGCGGGCTCGGCAATGCGGGGGATCGCCACGTCGCGGTCCGCGGCCGCGAGCACTGCGCGC
Organism: uncultured Gemmatimonadales bacterium; assembly: GCA_963737895.1. Taxonomy (GTDB): domain Bacteria; phylum Gemmatimonadota; class Gemmatimonadetes; order Gemmatimonadales; family Gemmatimonadaceae; genus Palsa-1248. Next base: position 135,278 of record CAVTUF010000001.1, read on the forward strand.
CAATCGCCGCTCGCGGCACCCGCAATATCCGCCTCCGATGGGGGACGTGCCGGTGGACGCATCTGCGGATTCGCCTTCGGGCCGGGCGCGGGAGCCGGCGAGGGGCCCGATCCTGGCGGCGCGCCAGCGCGCGCGCCGGCGCGCGCGCCCACGATCCGCATGACGTCGTCCACCGTCATCCCGTCCAGCACCAGCTCACGCTCACCCGTCTCGCGCCGTTGCTCGAGATACCGGCGCAGCCGCTCCTTACCGTCCACGCATCAGCCCCTCGACCCGATCGAGAATGGCGTCTGCGACCTCGGTCTTGCCGAGCAACGGCAGCTCTTCGGGCTGGTTCTCGCCGACCAGGAACGTCACGCGATTGGTGTCCGTACCGAAACCGGCACCGGGCTCCGTCGCGTCGTTGACTACGACGAGGTCGAGGGCTTTGCGACGCAGCTTGTCGCGGCCGCCGGTAAGCGCGCGCTCGGTCTCGAGGGCGAATCCCACGACGATCGCGTGCGCGGGCCGGAGATCGCGGGTCGCGAGCAGCACATCGTCCGTCGGCACCACCGCGATCTCGCTGAGGAGGCTGTCCTTCTTGATCTTCTGAGCCGCAACCGTAGCGGGCCGGAAGTCGGCAGGAGCCGCCGCCATCACGAGGACGTCGGCACCGGGCAGATGCGCTGCGACGGCTGCGCGCATCGCGTCGGTCGTCTCGACGGAGATGATCGCCGGCCCGACGGGCGGGGCAACAGCGAGCGGCCCCGCGATGAGTGTGACGTCCGCGCCGCGGCGCCAGGCGGCGCTCGCAATGGCGACGCCCATCTTACCGCTGCTCCGGTTGGACACGAACCGTACCGGATCGATCGGCTCGCGGGTGCCGCCGGCGGTCACGACGACGCGCCGTCCGCGCAGGAGTCCGTCAGCGTCGAGCAGCCGGCCGACGTGCGCGAAGATCGTCTCGGGTTCCGGCATCCGGCCCGGCCCGCTGCCCTCGCCTGCGGCGAGCGCGCCGGACTCCGGTTCCAGGACGTGGTATCCCAGGTCACGGAGATGAGCCGTGTTGCGAATGGTCTGCCGGTGCGCCCACATGCGATCGTTCATCGCCGGGACGAGCAGGACGGGCGCATCGGCGGCCAGGAGACAGGCACTCAGCAGATCGTTGGCGTGGCCGTGGGCGGCCCGCGCCATGAAATCCGCAGTCGCCGGCGCAACGACGATGGCGTGGGCCGAGCGAGCGAGTGCGACGTGGTCGAGTGCGTGTCCGGCCGCGATCAACGCGGTGTGCACCGGGCGGCCCGTCAGTGCTTCGAACGTCACGGCGGTGACGAATTCCTGCGCCGCAGCCGTCATCACGACGTCTACGTCAGCCCCAGCTTTGGCCAGCAGCCGGGCGAGCCACGCCGCCTTGTAGCTCGCGATGCCGCCGGTGACGCCGAGAACGATCCGGCGGTGGGCGTAGGGGCGCACCCCGGCTGTTACTCCGGCCGGCGCCGCGGAACGACCCGATACGTAATCTGCGCGCTGGTGAGTTCCTCAAGCGACCGCGTGGTCAGCTTCTTCTCCTTCGATGACGAGCGGTCACGCGGAAATTCGTTGAGCCCACGCGCATACTTCGCGGCGACGAGCACGCCGAGGTATTTGTTGGTGGAATTCGCGGCGACTTCGCCGGGAGTAAACACGCGCATACAACCTCCAGAAGATTCGATCGGTCTGCACAGTCATCAAGCACGATGGCGGTACGAGCCCCGCCAGGTCTTCCCTACCCTCATCTGACTTCTACGCCAGCCGCGCGCCACGGCTCCGGGCCGCCTGCGCATCGTCCCGCCGGGCCTATCCCCGCGGCACCGCGACCGTGGGCGCTTGCAGCCGCAACGCCGCGATTTCGCGGTCCAGACCATCTACCAGCCCGCGGACCCGCTCACCCATTGCCGGCGTCCGCGTCCGCCGAAGCGATTCGGCGTCGATGATCGCCGACGTCTCACGGATGGCCTGCTCGATATCCGCGTTGACGACGACGTACTCGTACTGCTGAACCGCCTCCAGCTCCCGTTTCGCCGTCTCCAGCCGCACGAGCAGGTCCTGCGCCTTCTCCGTTCCGCGCGCCATCAAGCGCTCGATGCAGCACTTCCGCCGAGGGCGGCACCAGAAACACCAGCACCGAGGCCGGAAACGCGGTGGCGAATTTCGCCGCGCCCTGCACGTCGATGTCCATGATCACGTGCCGGCCGCTCGTCCAGTACCCGTTCGACCTCACTGCGCAGCGTGCCGTACAGCTTCCCGTGCACCTCGGCCCATTCCGCGAACTCGCCGGTTTTCTGCCGGGCGATGAACTCGCCGTGGGACAGGAAATGATAATCACGTCCATCGGCTTCTGTGTGCCTCGGCGCCCTGGTCGTGGCCGATACCGAGTATCCGAGGTCACTTCGGCGCGCCAGCAACTCCTTGGTGATGCGGGTCTTGCCACCCCCAGACGGGGCCGAGAGGATGATCGGGAACGCGGTCATGGCCACCGGATCATTCGAGGTTGTCGACCTGCTCGCGGATCCGCTCGAACTCTTCCTTGATCGCCACGACGTCCTGCAGCATTGGGGCGTCATTGGCCTTGCTGCCGGTGGTGTTGGCCTCGCGGAGCATCTCCTGCACCAGGAATCCGAGCCGCTTGCCGATGCCGTCGGCGGCTCCGTCGCGGAGCGTCGTCCGGAACGCCGCAATGTGCGACGCGAAGCGGTCCAGCTCCTCGCGCGACGTCCAGCCGATCGGCGAGCAGCGCGATTTCCTGAGCGATGCGCTGCTCGTCAACGGCAATCCCTTCCGTCAGGACGCGCACGGCCTCGCGCAGCCGGTCGCGGGCGTCGATCACGCGGACGGGCGCTCGCTCCCGGATCCGGCCGACCGCCGCCTCGATCAGCGATACCCGCTCATCGAGGAACAGGGCGAGCCGCGCGCCCTCGGCAGCCCGCATGGCCGACAGCGCCGCGACCGCCGCATCCACGATCGCGATGAGTTGCGCGCCGCCGCCGTCTCCGTTGTCCGGCTGGATCCCATCACCCTCCGCGGCGTCGGGCTCGGACGCGATCACATCCGGCAGACGCAGGACCGTGGCAAGATCCACCTCGCCGCCAAGACCGTAGCGAGCCTTGAGAGCGGTGAGTTGCTGCACGTAGCCGGCGAACCGCGTCTCATCGATCGCGCCGCTGGTGGCCGAGACGTCGCGGTGGGTACGAGCCGAGAGCGTCACGTGTCCGCGTGTGATCTGGCGTCGCAGCGTCTCGCGAACGTCGCCCTCCCACCGGGCAAACGCTCCGGGCAGTTTGATGCTGGGATTGAAGAAGCGGTGGTTGACCGTGCGGACTTCGACGCTCACGCGGGCTCGGCCGACGAGTCCGTCAGCGGCCCCGAAACCGGTCATGCTTCTGATGATCGGCAAGGGCCTAAGTTATGACGCCACAACAACCTTGTCAATTCCATCGGCGCCGCCGCTCAATTCCAGAATGACCACCGAACACCGTAGATGTTGACCTGTCGCGGCATCAAGTAGCCAGGCACGAGCGTGTACGGGTATCCCAGCACGTTGCGGAAATCCCAGAAAATGGTGGCCTGCAGAATGCGCATCTCCAGCAGCGTCGAGAGGTCGTACGACACCGGCGAGAACACCTCGCTTCCATCCGCGACCGGAAATGGCGTCGGTGAGCGATACTCGAACACGCCCGATGCGTGGATCGAGAACGTGCGCCGCGGGAACTTGTGCAGCCATTCCGACTGCAGCGACAGCTCGGCACGTGCCTGATAGTTCGGGCGATATGGACCGGGCGAACCCCAGTCGATGCCCGTGATGTCGGCGTGAATCCCTTCCCAGATCACACCGCGGATCGATCCGAACTCTCCCGTCGTGCGGCCGAGCGCCGCCGGTACATAACTCGGATCGTACACCGAGAGCGCCGCGACCCGGCCGGTGTCCTGCGTCATCACGCCGCCGCTGAACCACAACTGCCCGACGCGCAGTCCGACCTCGCCGCGCATGGCGAGCGACGTCGGCGGCGCGTCCGGCGCGCCGGTCGATGTCGTGCGGCTGGCCGAACCCATGACGCTGATGAACGGGAGCGGTGTGAGACGCGCGGACACTTCCTCGATGGTGATCGGAATGGTCTGGAACGCATTGGGCGCCGTCGCCGTGGGCCACGCGGACGGTGCGTCGTGATCGATGTACGCCGACAGCGCGAGCGGACCGCTTTCGAAGCTCGCCCGGCCGGACGGTTCGTTGCTGGTGCCATGGCCGGCGAATACGCGGAACCGGTCGGTGCCACTGAACCGAATGCCCCACTTGGAGAAACCGCCGGATGCGATGTACTGCGATTCCGATGCGGTGGTGTCAGCGGTCGGTGTCGCGAAGGGAAGGCCGGTCGCGGGATTGATGATGGTGTCGGTGGCCAGCGTGGACTCACGGCTGGAGTTCTTGAACTGCAGCGTGGTTGCCATCACCTGGGCCCACACGCCGTGGTCCGGGTCCCCATATCCTCCCCGGACATACGCGGTCGTCCACGTGCCCTCGAAATCTCCTAACCCGGGTCCGGGCGGTGGGCCTCCGTTGAGATCGACCTCGGTCAGCGGATCCATTCCCCGCCGGTACCGATTGCCGAAGACGTCGAAGGACCACGGGCCGCGCGCGTAGCCGAGCCGCGCCATCAACGACGTCTCGTCGCCCCCGCCGCCCACTGGCCCGACGTTGGTGAACTGCTGCGCCGCGACCTGCAGCGCTTCGCCCGGCTTGAACCGCTGTCCGTAGAAAGCGCGGTATTCATTCGTCTCCTGCGTGCCCGTGGCGACATCGGCGCGGGAGGACGGCGTCGAATGGTCCACCCGCCAGCTCCGCAGATAGACGCGCAACTCTTCCGCGCCGCGCTCGACCGCGACCTCCTCGAGCGTCCAGATCTGAATCGTCGCCAGATCGGTCGTGTTCCCGTCTCGCGCATTGAGCGGATCGAGCTCGACGCCATCGTAGAAGACGCGAATGCGGGCCGCGTTGCCCATGTAGGTGCCGATCATCGGCGTCGAGAGCCAGCCCGCGCGGAAGTCCGTGAAGCCCGGGATGCGGGCCAGCAGGTCGGTCAGGGTCTGGGCGCCCGACGCAAATAGCTCATCCCTGTTCCAGTGGTACGCCGGACCGATCCCCAGGAGGCGCGGCTGCTCCGAATGGGCGATCGGTGCGCGAGTCTTGGTGGTATCCGGATGATAGGACAGCAGGATACTGTCGGCCTTCGACACGTGGGCGCGGGTGGTATCGGTCCCCGCGACGGAGTCGCTCCGCACGTGCGCGGAGTCTTCGCCCGATCCCTGGGCCGCCGCACGTCCCGGCGCCACGTACACGACGGCCCCGGCAAGACAGCCGAGGCCGACCCGCAGCACCCGTTTCTGCCACGAGCGCGTCGGACGGCGACGCGGACACGCGGCGAAGGTCAGCGCACCCGCCCGCGGGCGAATTCCACAAACATGCCGACTGGTACCCCAGTGGGCCCCTTGGGGATCGCGACGAGATCAGACTCGGAATACGCGGTGCCCGCGATATCGAGATGGACCCAGGGCGTCGTGTCGACGAAATCCTGGAGGAACTTGGCGGCGGTGATCGCACCCGCGGAGCGGCCTCCGGTGTTCTTGATGTCGGCCACGTCCGACTTGATCGAGTCCCGATAGTCATCCCACACGGGCATCTGCCATCCACGCTCGGCGGCCCGCTCTCCGGCCGCGAGTACTTCCGCGACGAGCGCCTGGTCGTTGCCGAAGACGCCCGTGGCGATGTGCCCCAGCGCCACGACGCATGCACCGGTGAGCGTCGCCGCGTCGACGATCGCCGACGGCTGGTACCGCTTCACGTAGTCGAGGAGATCGGCGAGCACCAGACGCCCTTCGGCATCCGTATTGATGATCTCGATGGATTTGCCCGATGCGGCCTGCACGACGTCGCCCGGCTTGAGCGCGTTCCCGGACGGCATGTTGGTTGTTGCGCCGATCACGCCGACGACGTTGATCGGCAGCTTGAGACGGGCGATCGCCTCCATCGCACCGAGGACGCCCGCGCCGCCGCACATGTCGAACTTCATGAACTCCATCCCGGCCGCCGGCTTGATGGAGATCCCGCCGCTGTCGAAGCACAGGCCTTTGCCGACCAGCGCGATGGGCTTCGCCGCCGGGCGGGCGCCCCTGTACTCGAGCACGATCAGCTTGAGGGTCCTGCGGCGTGCCCTGGGCGACCGACAGGAAAGACGCCCATCCGCAGCGATTCGAGCTCTCGCCGCCCCATGCACGGTCACTTCGAGTCCGTGCCGGCGGCCGATGTCGCGGGCGACGTTTCGGCCATGATGGTCCGGTGTGCACACGTTGCCTGGCATCATGCCCAGCCGGCGCGCGACGTCGTACCCCGCACCGATCGCTGCGGCCGATGCGAGCGCCTGCTCCGCGCCCGCCATGTCGTCGACATGGATCGTCGCCGCGGTCAACGGTACGCGGCGCTCCTCGGCGGGCGGCGGCGTCTTGAGGTCGGTGTACTCCCAACGGGCCGAGCCCGAGGCCGATCGCCGACGTGCTCGAGCTCCGAGGCGGTCGCCGGCGCCGGCGTACCACGTCAGCGCACCCACGCCCATCCCGTGCGCGCGGCGTGCGGCCAGTGAGGCGGCGCGGCGCAACGCCGCGCCCCGATCACTGCCTTTGCCCAACCCGACGAGAAGCACGCGGACCGGACCCTTGGTGCCACCGGCCAGATGAAGGACCTCATCGCGTGCGCCGCGGAAGTCGCGCCGCTCGAGGGTACGGGACAATGCCCCGCCCAGGGCGGCGTCAACGGGGGCCAGTGGGGCGGCGATCGTCGCCCCCTGCGGCAGCCCGAGCACCAGCAACGGAGTGTCGAGCGCCGCGAGATCGACGCGGCGAACCGAGAGTGTCAGCATTATGGCGAGGAGAAGGAGTGCGGTCGGCGAGACGAACGAAGGAAAGTATGCCAGGCTGCCAACGCCCACCAGCCGCGTGGCAGCAAGGGACGTCGAACTACGGGAGTGCTCCCGGGTGAGAATCGGCCACTGCGGCGGTCACCCGGTCGTGCCAAACCCCGCGGCGATGCAGTTGATCGAGAACAGCAGCGCCGACAGATACGCGTTCCGCTGCTCGGGGTCCGGCGACGGTGCGCGGACCCGGTGCAACAGTTCGATCTGGCGGCGATGTACCTGATCAAGCATGACGACCCGGCGCTGGAGCCGGTTGCGAAGTTGCGCGAACCGCTCGCCGATCTGGGTCGCGCCCGTCACACCGAGAATGGCTGCCACCGTACGCTCATGTTCCGCTTCGGCCATCCCGAGGATCGCGGAGCGGACGCCGCGGTCGGGAACGAGATCGGCGTAGGCACGGCACAATCCGAGGTCGACCTCGAGCAACGTCTTCTCGGCTTCGTCGAGGATCAGCCGGAAAACAGGCATTCTCATGGAACATCCGCGCCAGCAGCGCCGCGCCGCGCGCGCCGCGAATGCCCGTGAACGACGCGATCCCGCTCCCGATACCGTACCACCCTGGCACGCAGTGCCGGTTCTGGGTCCAGGCGAACACCCACGGGATGGCGCGCAGATCGGCGAGCGCGCGCGCACTCCCCCGCCGGGCGGGCCGCGACCCGAGGTTGAGGAGCGCCAGCTCCTCGAGCGGCGACGCGGCGCTGTAGTACGCGAAGAACGCGGGATGCTCGACCAGTCCGCGATAGGATGCGAACGCGGCGCCCGAGAGCGCCTCCATGGCTTCCGTGAACTCCGATGACGGTTCGGGCGCGTCGCGTCCGAGCGTGTGGTCGAGCACGCTGGCGCCGAGCAGCTCCAACTGATAGAGCGCCGCGTCCGCCGATCCGAACTTGTACGACACGACTTCGCCCTGTTCGGTCAGGCGCATGCGGCCGTTGATCGAACCGGCCGGCTGTGCGGCGATCGCGCGCCCCGTGGGGGCGCCACCGCGGCCGACCGAGCCGCCCCGTCCGTGGAAGAAGGTGATCGGGATTCCCGCTTCGGCACCGGTCCGCGCCAGACGGGATTGCGCCTTGCTCAACTCCCACGTCGCGGTGAGAAATCCCCCGTCCTTGTTCGAGTCGGAGTAGCCGATCATCACCTCCTGCGTCCCGCCGAACATCCGGACCGTCCGCCGGACGACCGGGACGGCGAGCAGATCGCGCATGACGGCTGGCGCGGCCCGGAGATCGGCGATCGTCTCGAACAGCGGTACGATGGGAAGCGTGGAGCGCTCGACGCCGAGAGCATCGGAGTAGAGTCCCGCTTCCTTGGCCAGGAAATAGGCGCCAAGGATGTCTTCGACACCCGACGTACCGCTGATGATGAAGCTGCCGAACGCCCGACGGTCGACGCTCGCGCGCAATTCACTCACCAGGCGGAACATCCCCAGCGTGCTGGCCGCCGCAGCGGGCCACGAGCGCTCGCGCTGCTCCGTGGTCCGGGGCGAGCTGAGCTCTTCGAGCAACCATGCACGCCGCGCCGGGCCGTCGGCTGGTGCCTCGCCGTCGAGCGCGGCAACCGCGTCCACCGCGCGCCGGAGCACCTGCGCATGTTCGCGAAGGTCGAGCCGGACGCCGGAGAATCGGAACGCCTCCGCCTCGCGCCGGAGCGGTACCACCAGCGCCTCGGCGAGGGCCTCGCACCGGGATTCGCGCAGCGCTCGCTCGAGGGTCGCCAGATCAGCGACGAACTCCTCCGCATCCGCGTAGCGCGGTGAGGGCGCGTCGGTCCAGCCGCGTTCGGCGTGGCTTCGTGTCGTCCCGACCCGGCGCGACATCATCGCCAGGAATTGCCGGAAGATCTCGTGCGGGTTGCGCTCGGCGATTCTCGTGGCGTCACCACTCGAAGCCAGCGCCTTGACGACCGCACGCCGAAACCAGAGCGGCGCCGCGACGGCCTCCTGCGAGATACTGATCGTGCGGAGCAGCCCGGTCAGGCGCTCATCGTACCGCCGCAGAATCGCGAGATTGTTGGCGTGCACAGCCGCACGCATTACATCATTGGTAACAAATGGGTTACCGTCACGATCTCCACCAATCCATGAGCCGAAATCGAGAACCGAGCCGACGCCCGCGCTGGCCTCGGGATAGGCCTCGTGCAGCGCGTCCCGCAACCGTTCCTGCAGCACTGGAACCGCGTCGTAGAGCGTCGCATCGAAGAAATAGAGCCCCCATGCGACCTCTTGCTCGACGGTCGGCTTCTGCAACCGGAGCTCGCCCGTCAGCCACAAGAGATCGATATCGGTGCGAAGCTGTCCGATGAGGGCCGAGCGCTCGCGCGGGGTGGCGCGGCGCTCGGCGAGCGCCTCGTACGTGCGGTAGATCGCGCGGTATCTCTCCAGCACGGTCACGCGCTTCGCCTCGGTCGGATGCGCGGTGATGACGGGCGTGATGTGCAGCGCCGCGATCGCGCTCTCCGCCGCTGATGCGGGCATCCCCCGCGCACGGGCGTCCCGCAACGCGCGGCGAAACGTGCCCACGGGCGGCTCTCCCACCTCCGACGATTCCGTTTCTCGCCGCGCGCGGAAGGCAGCGTATTGCTCGCCGAGACTGAGCAGTTGAAACCACAGCCCCTGTGCCTGGAGCGCCCGCGCGATTGCGCGGGGAGAGCTGGCACCGGCTGCATCGCCGCGGCGCAGCGCCGCCGCCGCCTCCGGATCCCGCTCGCGGACCACCGAGTCGAGCAGCGAGAGCAGCAGCTCGTCGGGGAGCGCCGTCCCGCCGTCCGCTGCAGGTGAAAGCGCGGTAGCCATGTGCGCAATCTTGGGATCACCGGTGCAACGGGCAAGCGCACTCGGCGGCGGCCCGCCCGTTCTCCCGAGAGGCCGCCCGCATCCAGAACGATCGGATTACGATATCGCTATTGATGCCTCTCAAACATATATATTCATTACGGCAATCAATACCCGCATGGAGATACCACGCATGAGGCCAAACGACGCCCGGGAATCGGCACGCCGGAAGAAGGCCTTCGGGGATGCACTCGACACGCTGTTGAGTCCGACCGCCCAGGAAGCCGCCAGGGCCCTGGGGATTTCCCCCAGTGCGCTGTACGCGCTTGCCCACCGATCCCGCCCCCAATGCCGTCGGCGGCGCGGCTCCGTGACCTGGCCCTCGTGTGTGAGGCGGAAGCCGAGCGGCTGACGCTGGCCGCGCGCACGTTGCTGCAGGAGGCGTCCCGCGCCGATGCGTTGCGTAAATGACTATGTCTGACGATCGCTCATTGGTGGTTGTTCGTGATATCCATCTCCCCCTGCCTCTCGGGCTGGCGCCAGCAGACGGCGGGCAACAGTCAGCCGGCAGCAGGTCTCAGGCTGCCCCGCGGAGCCGCCGGGACGCCCACTCGGCGAGAAGTGCCACCACGATCAACGCGAAGAGCCACGTTCGATCACCAGGGCCGGCCGACTCGTGTGGACCGGCGGGATTGGCAGTCATCGGGCCGAGCGCGTTGACCAGTGCGGCGGCCGGCGCATTGTCGGACCCGAGACCGGCAGGCCGGCCCGCCGCTGGGGCGTATGCGACGGCGCTCACGAGTCCAGCCCACCAGTCCCGGTGCGCCCCTTCCCCGGACGCGGACCCCATGCGCCATCGCCAGGTGTCGAGATAACCTGACTGTACGACCCGGCCCGGTCCCGCCCGGCGCGCAGCAACCGCGACGTCGCGGTCACGCATCTCCAGCGGGACGGCACCCGGGCGTAGGGCGGAGATCGGAAGGAGACCGAGCCGCCTCATGGCAGCAGGAGCCAGAGAATCACCTGGATCCATGGGCGTCGATGGCACCAATGGCGCTGTTGTTCCGGGCACGACATCACGAAGGCCCGGAATCGCGGCGGCCGATCCCGCGAGCACGAGCCCGCCCCCCGAGTGGATGTAGGCAACGAGCGGCCCGGCCGCATTCGCGGCCGTGGAGTCGGTGACGACTACGGCGGCATAGCGCCCCGTATCGATCGGCGAGGGGGAACCCAGGCGCATCTCGCTGCGCGGGGCGAGCCCGACCCGCGCGTCCACACGCCACCCCCGCTCCTCGAGCGCATCCACGACAAATCGGGATTCCCATCCCGCCTGGCCCAGCACGAGCACATGGCGGAGCGACAGCGGGGTGGGCGCCGACGCGCGCGCGGACGTGCCCGGCGCGACAGCCTCCACCGCACCCCGGACTCCGCGGGCCAGGAGGCTGGCGCCGCCCTGGGCACCCACCAGCACCGTGTCGAGGACGCCTGCCCCGTCGCGCACCATGATTTTCGTCGCCGGCGGTGCCGCCACCCGGAGGCGTGTCATGCCGGCCGGATCGGCGACCGGGCTCGCGACGAGTGCGATCGGGAGCGACGAGCGGGCGTGCCACGAGACGCGAGTGCCGGCGCCGGGGAGCGCAGCCAGCCAGTCGCGCGACGCCGGCGGCGGTGCAGAATCGAGATCGGCGCTCACCGCCGACGGCGCTTCGGCCGTGCTCCACCTAACGAGTGCGCCCGTCAGCGTCCTGGCATCGGCCCTCTCGCGAGCATTCGCCGGCCGCCCGCCGGCCGCGTGCAGCAACACCCAGATCAGCGACAGGGCCGCGACCGCGTGCAGGAGCCATTCGAGCGCGACGCGCCAGCCGCGGGCTGACGGCCCGATGACGTTCCACTCATGCCCCGGCGCACTGGAGCGCTCGTCACGCGAGGGCATGGCCGCGCGCATCGCCGGTGTCACGCGCTCAGCGGGTGAGCGCATACACGATGATGTTCACGCCGAACTTCGTGTTGTCCACCGTGTTGAAGCGCTTCGAATCCGGGTGGTATCCCCACTCCGAGCTGTAGTCCTTGCTCGAGTAGAGCACCTGAATCACATCGCCGTGCATCACCGCTTGGAGGTGGGTGTGTACGAGATTGTCTCCCCATCCATTCAGCTCGTGCGTGGTCGTCGGCGGGCCGTCCGGGAAGCGAAAAAAGCACGAGTACAGGCGGTGCAATGTGGGTACGTCGACGAGGGGCCCCACGGTCCGCGTGATTTCTTCGGTGACCGTCTTGTGAAAGATTCCGCCGACGTCGTGGTTGTGATCATCGATGAACAGCATGCCCCCCCGATCAATGAACCCCCGCACCGTGGCGCGTTCGCGGTCAGTCAGGCGAAACGGGAGGTGTCCCGTCAGATAGATCAGCGGGTACCGCGCCACGGCAGGGGATCCGAGCGGTATGACCACTGCGGCCGGAGCGACATCCAGGCTGGTGTAGCGGGCCACGGAGTCGATCAGGTTCGCTGGCACGAGGGGCGCTGCATCCCAGTCTCCGGACTCATACTGGCCGGTGGCGAACACGAACTGGCTCACTGGCCGCCCCCATCCCAGGCGGGCAACCACTGCGCGACCGACGGCGCCCCGGCGATCGCTCTGCGCGCCCGGGCGAGGCCGGCGCCGGGGTCTCGCCGCGCCCGAAGCGCCGCGGCCGCATCTCCGAGCGCCGCGGCCGCGAATGGCCACGTAGCACGGATATCCACGCGAAACATTGCGATCGAATCGGCCGCTGCCTCGGGGGTGGCGACGGCGAGTGCAGCGATCGATTCGAGCCGGGCGATTGCGGCCAATGCGGCGGTATCCGCCGGCGGTTCGGGCGTCCTTGGTCCCGCGTCGGGCTTGTCGTGGCCGGTGAGCCGCACGCGCGCCGTGTTGACGACGACCACCGGAGCGCCGCCTCTCAGGTAGAGACGATTGCCGGTGCGCGCGCTATCCAGCGCCCGGAGCGCCAGCAGTTCGGGTACCAGGGCGGCTGGCAGCCGAACTGCATGCAACTGTGCGGCCGCGTCACCCAAGGCGCGGAGCGCCGTATCGAAGAGTGGACGCTGCCAGTCGGGCAGCACGAGGGGGCCCCCGCCCTGGTCCTCATCCTGCCCATTGAGCAGCGATTGAACCCGCTCCGACAATCGCGCTTCCTGCTGGCTCAGCATCTCCGCACGCCGCGCGGCGGTGTCCCTCGGCAGGTGCGGCGCGTCCCGCCGCAACGCCCGCGTGCGCACCACGATCATGCGCTGGGTCATCTCCGCCGAATCCACCGGCGGAGGCGCCCCGGGTTCGACCGCGAGCGAGTCGTACTCGCCTGGCGCCGCGATGCGAAACGTCCTGGTCTCCGAGGTACCCGACCCGGAGCCGCTCACGGCATTGCCGTCACGAACCACCGCCCGTACTGACAGCCGCCCGCCCGGCGCGAGTCCGAGCGACGCGAGGTCGATCGCCGACGCGAGCAACGCGCGCGTCGCGTTCGCGAAATCGGTTGTTCCGATTCTGCGCTCGACGCTGTGGTAGCTGCCTTCCTGGTTGCCCGCAGAGATGATCAGCTCGAAGTAGCCATCCCGCAGCCCGATATCGTCCGTCGCGCGCGCGCCGAGGCGCAGGATGCCTCGCGCCGAGCGGAGCGTGCTGTCCCGGGGCGGCTGATCGAGAACGACCAGGGGCAGGCTATCGGGGACTGCGTCGAGCTCCAGGACGCGCTCGTATCCGCGGTCGCGCATCCGCATCACGCCGCCGTGCGCCGGCATCGTGACGTGGATCGTCCATCGCGGTCCATCGCCCGCGCCCGCGACAGAACCAACGACCACTGAATCCTCACCGGTCGCCGCACGCAGTCCGGCGGCCGATCCGTGTCCCGACAGATCGATCGCGCTGCCCACGAGTGCCGTGATCACCAGCGGGTCGCGCATCTCGCGCGGCGTCTGGCGCGCATAGGCCGGCGGTGTCACCCGGGCGACCAGCCCGAGCAGGCGATTTGCCGCCCAGGGCGCGGCCTCCAATGTGCCTCGCGAGGCCGCGTGTGACGCGCCTCCGGCCGGGACCACGAGCAGGAGCACCAAGCCCGCGGCAACGGCGGCGCCAGAGCGGAACATGGCACGCGCTCCTGCCCGCAGGACGAGCCCGCGTATGTCCACGCCGGTGGCAACCCGCGCGAGCTCGTCGCTGTAGTGAACGGCGCGGGCTTCGATCGCCGTCACGAGTGCGTACTGCAGCTGCGGCGCTCGCGCTTCGATCCAGAGCGCCGTCTGCTCGGCCGACCACACGGCGCGGCCGCGCCACATCATGGCGATGGCGACCATCGCCCAGGTACACGCGGCCACCACGCGCGCCAACTCGGAATGGCCTCCGAAGAAGCTCAGCACGGCATAGGCTGCAAGAGCCGCGGCGGCTGCCCAAAGCACGCTCTGCACCACGGTGATCCCAGCGAGCGCCGAGCGTGCCGCTCGGACCCGATCGAGTGCGGTCACGTGTTCACCGCGAGGCGAACCGGGAGCGGAGACGGCTGCGTGCCGTCGCGCCGGACGATCGCCTCGACGATCAGTAGCACGAGCGCAGCGCCAGCCAACCACGGTACGAGTGGCTCGTCGCCGCTGGCGGCCGCGACCGAGTCGCTCGCCATCAGTGGTCCCGAACCAGCGATGAGGGCCAGATCGGACTCCGCGGCCGGCGTCACGGCGCGCCAGGCATCGCCGCACGGTCGCAGAAGTGCCGCGACCAGATCTGCGAACTCCGGGCGCAGCACCAGATCGCCCGACACCGGTACCGGAATCGCGACATCGCGGATGCATCCATCGGCGGCGGTATGTTCGACTACCGCGGGCTCGCCGTCGATCCAGCGGGCGCGAACGCGGCCGATGCTCGCGTCGAGACGCCACCGCCGGCCAACGATGCCACGACCGCGATCGGAGCCGGCTGGAATGCCACCACAGCGCCAACCGTATCAATTGGCTGTCGCGCGAGCCACCTTGCCGCACCGCCCGCCCCGGGCCACACGACGAGTACGTGTCCCTGTCCTGTGCGCACCCACGCCGAGTCCCCGGCCAAAGGGATGTCGCGGACAATTCGCACCCCCGGCGTGGTGGCTGATGTGCCCGGCGGCTCGCTGGCCCCCCCAGCGTTCGGCACACGTTGCCGCAGCGGCGCTGCGTCACGCAGTGGGTCGGCCGCTGGACCGCGCACCGTGACCTCGGGCGGCGGCGGCGAATCGCGCGCCGCCGCCACTTGGACCATGTGAATCCGCCCATGCCAGAGACTCCTGATGGCAGGCGTCGCGGCATCCAGCTCGTCGCCGGTGACCGGAGAGATGAGATCCATCTCGATTGAATCGGCGGCGTTTCGGAGGCGAGCGGCCTGGCGCCGCGCCACGATCAGCGCGCTCGACAGCCTCCCGCGCACGAACGCGCGATCCAGCGAGGCCGTCGCGGCGGTCGCACCGCCCGGCGGTGAAACACGCGCCGCGGAGTCGAACACCACGAGAACATCTCCGTCGCGCAGGAGTTGCTTGACGCTGTCACGCACTTGTCCCAAGTCCGCGACATCGCTCGAACGGTCCGCCACCACGATCCGCACCGTGCCGTGCCGGTGCGACCTGAAATACGGGCGGGCGAATGCCAATCCCACGACGCCGAGCGTCGCAACACGAATCAGGAGCACGACGAGATCGCGCGGGCGCCTTGCCATTGACACGATGGCGGCAGGCGCCACGGGGATGAATCGTGCCGTTGGCAATACAGCGGATGGCCCGTGCCGCGTAGCCAGGAGGTGGAGCCCGAGAGCGATGCCTGCCGCGATCGCCGCCGCGACGAGATAGCCTGGCGCCAGCAGCGTCATGGGAGGTGCGCTCTCGCGCTGTCGCCCGCAGACTGAGGCCATCCGGCAACGATCCGGCGCACCGCTCGCGCGGCCGGCTCGCCGCCCGGACCGCTGACGGTCAGCGCGTAGTGCGCCCCCGCGCGGTGAAAATCGTCGGCGAGCTCGGCCCGCCAGCGTGCGAAGTTCGCGAGATAGGCCGTCCTCGTTGCCGCAGTGAGCGGGCGTTGCAGGTCCGGTGCTTCGGGATCGGCGACGACCGCTGCGCGGCGCGGCGGATCCAGCTCGGCGGCGTCGACAACGTGGACCGCGTACACGAGCGCCCCCCGCGTGCGCGCGGCCCGCGCGAGCGCCACCACAGCGTCGGCGCCGGTGAGAAAGTCCGACACGATCGCGACCCGTCCCTGCGCAGCGCCGAGCGACGCTGCTACGCCGGCCGTGCCGCCCGGAGCCGCGGCCGCGAGTGTTCGCGTGATGTCACTCACGACACCCTGTCGCATGCGCGGAACCAGCACACGGCCGCCCGGAATGGTGAGGCCCACGGGATCGCCTGTCGCGTGAGCCACCGCGGCCAGGCCGACTGCCAGCCCCGCCGCGTGTATCCACTTGCCGTTCGTATCAACCGGGAACGCCATCGACGCGCTCGCATCGACGACGATCGTAGTCGGGAGGAGCGCGTGATCTTCCGCGAGCCGGACATAGGCGCGGTCGGTGCGGGCCAGCACTTTCCAGTCGAGGCGCCGCACGTCTTCGCCCTGGCGATAGCTGCGGTACTCGGCGAACTCCGCTGCGCTGCCACGGGTTCGTGCCCAATGTGTTCCGGGCGATCCGCCCGATACCGGCCGCTCTGCGGGCCATCGGACGCCGTGCAGCGCCTCGAGGACATCTTCGGCGGCGAGCACGGTGGTGCCCGGCTAGACCGAGATCGCGCTCGTGGGCTCCGGGATCGCACCGAGCAACTCGGTCACGATGCGTTCGGCGCTCACGCCTTCGGCCTCTGCGGCAAAATTCACGAGCACGCGGTGCCGCATCACCGGAAGTGCAACCCGCTGGATGTCCGACGGCCCAATCGCAAGGCGGCCCGCAAGCACAGCGTGGGCCTTGGCGCCGAGGATGAGCGCCTGTCCGGCACGCGGGCCGGCGCCCCAGCGGACATAGCGCGTCACGATCGCCGGCGCGCCCGGTGCGTCGGGGCGGGTCGCGCGAACCAGCGCCGCCGCATAACGCAACGCGGGTTCAGCCGCGGGGACATCGCGAACCAACCGTTGCAGGGCGATCGCATCGGCGGGCGAGAGGACTGGCACCAGAGGCGGCACATCGGCGCCGGTGGTCTCGCGGAGAATGGCAATCTCTTCGTGCTCATCCGGATAGCCGACGCGAATGTCGAACAGGAACCGGTCGAGCTGTGCTTCCGGCAGCGCGTACGTGCCTTCCTGTTCGATCGGGTTCTGCGTCGCGAGCACGAAGAACGGCTCCGGGAGCGAGCGTGTCTCGCCCGCTGCCGTGACGCGATGCTCCTGCATCGCCTCGAGCAGCGCGGCCTGCGTGCGGGGCGGCGTGCGGTTGATCTCGTCGGCCAGCAGGATGTTCGTGAAGACGGGGCCCTCGACAAACCGGAACGCGCGGTGTCGCGTGAGCGGATCTTCCTCCATGACCTCCGTGCCCGTGATGTCGCTGGGGACGAGATCGGGCGTGAACTGCACGCGCCGGAACGCGAGGTGCGTCGCTTCGGCGATCGAGCGCACCATCAGTGTCTTCGCGAGTCCGGGCACGCCGACCAGGAGCGCATGCCCGCCCGCGACGAGCGCCATCAGGATCTCATCGAGCACCGCGTGCTGGCCGACCACACGCTTCCCGATCTCCGAGCGCAGCGCGGCCGCAGCGGCGAGCAACCGCTGTCGCTCCGGCGCCTGGATACCGGGCGGGAACCCTGTGGGCGCGCCCGCGGCCGGTGCCGCCGGGGATGGGGCGCGCGCCAGCGCGGGCGCGGCGGGCGTACCACTACCGGTCATATATGCTGCGTGCTCCCATGTCACGAGTTGGCGGCGACCGAAATCAGGGACGCTGCCGGCGCAAGCCGTCCCATCGATGAGTCACCCCCTATCCCTTTCGCGTTTGCCGAAGCAAATCGGTACGGGAGTAGCCTCACTCGACGCCATCGGAAAGGCAAGCGGGAGTGCCCGGCATCAGGGAGCTGCGGGAACGGAGGGTCGCCCGGCGACTGGTGGGCAGCCGCGCACGTACGTAAAATGCTCGATCCATATGATCCGATTCGTCTTACCGCGTTCCGTCCGCGCCGTTGGCGCCGCCCTGTGGCTGCCGCTCGCGGTCGCCGCCGTCGCTAGCTGCCACAAGAACAACAATGCGGCGATCGTGGCCGCCGAAACGAGCGGTACGCTGATCGTGACGGTCGCGTCGCCGCCGAACGTGAAGTTTCCGAGCGTCACGATCCTGGGGCTGGCCAACTTGGCCGTCACGATCGCAGGCACGGATACGCTGATCGACCTGGGTGCCGGGAAATACACCGCCACGGCGGGGCCAGTGGAGTCCACCGATGAGGTTGTAAGCACCGTCTACACCGGCGTCGTCACCGGCAGTCCGGCCAACGTGGTCATCGACGACACCGCCCAGATGTCAGTCGCCTATACAAGCCGGCCTGGAACTGGCGGCCTGTGGGTCGCGAGCAGCAACGGCGGGTCCCCGATAGCCGCGCAGTACACCACCGGCGATTTGCGCGCCGGGCAGACACCGGGCGTATCGATTGGCGTCACGGATGCGTATGCGGTCATCGATGCATCCGGCAACTTCTGGGTCGCGAGCCACAGCGGCAATACGATCAGCGAGTATCTCAGCACCTCCCTCGCCTCGAGCGGAACGCCGCCGGCCACCGTCACGATCAGTGGCGCCGCCCTGAACGGACCGGACGGCCTCGCGTTCGATCGTGCGGGCAATCTGTGGGTGGCGAACGCCTCGGGAAACACGATCATTGAATACACCGCCGAGCAGTTGGCGGGCAGCGGAGATCCCACTCCGGCCGTGGTGGTCAGCGGCGGCGCGCTGAGCTCACCGGCCCGCCTCAGCTTCGACGTGGCCGGCAACCTCTGGATCCCAAACCAGGGGGCGAACACCGTCGTGGAGTTCAGCGCCGCACAACTCGGCACCGGCGGGAGTCTCGTCCCCATGATCTCACTGACCGCCGACAGTGGGTCACTCAATGCGCCGGACGCGCTGGCGTTCGACGCCAACGGCGATCTGTGGGTCGCGAATCGGTCCAACAGCACGATCGCGGAATACAGCCCGGGCCAGTTGCTGGCTGGCGGCGCCGTGACGCCGACAGGAGTCCTCAGCGTCGCGGGCGGCGGTGTGGCGCTGTCAGCGCTGGCGTTCGACAACTCGGGCGACCTGTGGACTGTGAGCGCCACGACAGCGCGGCTTTTCGAGTTCACCGCCGACCAGGTGATTGCCGCCGGCAACCAGCCCCCGGGTTTGACGTTGCCGGTCGCCGCCGGACCCACGACCCTCGTGTTCAATCCGGCACCGGATGGCCTGCCGATCGTGAGCCCGGACGCAGTGCGAATCCGTCCCTTGGGTCACATCCGCCACCGCTGAACCGGCGCCCGATTCGCGCCACCACGCACCGAATGCGCATGCGCGACACTGGAGCGGCGCGCCGGAGCGCCGTCGCCGCGCGGCGCCGTCTTTGCTCGGTCGCCTGTGCCTGGATTGCGTTGCTTGCGAGCGTCGCCCCGCGCGGAGCGGCCGGCCAGCGAGCCAAGGCCGAACAGTTCACGCACGCGGACACCCTACGCGGCTCGATCACGCCGCAGCGCGGCTGGTGGGACGTCACGTTCTACGATCTGCACGTCGCCATATCGCCGTCGGACAGCACGATCCGCGGATGGAACGGGATTACCTATCGGGTCGTGACTGCACCCGCGGCCGAGATGCAGATCGACCTGCAGGTGCCGCTGGTCATGGACAGCGTGGTGCAGGACGGCCGTCACCTCTCGTTCCGCCGAGACAGCAACGCGTTCTTCGTAACGCCCGGCGCCGCCGCGACCCTGGGCAGCGTTCAGACAGTCACGGCCTACTACCACGGACGTCCGCGGGTGGCGCGGCGGCCGCCGTGGGATGGCGGCTTCGTCTGGGCTCGTGACAGTCTCGGGCACCCGTGGATCGCGACCGTGAGCCAGGGTTGGGGTGCCAGCGTATGGTGGCCGAACAAGGATACGCAAGCTGACGAGCCCGACAGCCAACGAATCGCGATTACGGTTCCCGATTCGATGATGGATGTGTCCAACGGCCGTCTGCGGCACACGGTCCGGAACGGTGATGGAACGACGACGTACGAGTGGTTCGTTCGCGATCCGATCAACAACTACGACGTCGCTGTGAACATCGGCGCGTATACCCACCTGTCCGACACCTACGACGGACTGCAAGGACCGTTGACGCTCGATTTCTGGCCGCTTGCCTATCACCGCGACGCGGCGGCGATGCAGTTCAAGCAGGCGACGTCAATGTTGCGCTGCTTCGAATCGTGGTTCGGTCCGTATCCCTGGTACGCTGGCGGCTACAAGCTGATCGAGGCGCCGCATCTGGGGATGGAGCACCAGAGCGCGGTGGCGTACGGCAACCACTACCGGAACGGGTATCTGGGAATCGACCTGTCGGGCAGTGGCTGGGGCCTCAAGTGGGATTTCATCATCGTGCACGAAAGCGCGCACGAGTGGTGGGGGAACAGCCTCACGACCGCCAATGTCGCCGACATGTGGGTACACGAGAGTTTCGCCAACTACGCCGAGGCGCTCTACACCGAGTGCCTGTTCGGCAAGGAAGCGGGCGCCGAATACGCGCGCGGTTCCCGCGCGCGCGTATTGAACGACAGCCCGATCGTCGGACACTACGGTGTGAACAACGAAGGATCCGGCGACATGTATTACAAGGGCGGCAACATGCTGCACACCATCCGCCAGATCATCGGGAACGACAGCACCTGGCGTGGCATTCTCAGCGGGTTGAACTCCAGGTACTGGCACCAGATCGTGACCGGGCAGGACATCGAGCGATATGTCTCGCGCCAATCGGGCATCGATCTGAGCCGGGTGTTCGAGCAGTACCTCCGGACGACGCAGATCCCCGAGCTGCAGTACGCCACCTACGGCGGCGTGCTTCGCTATCGCTGGGGGAATGTGGTGCGCGGATTCGCCATGCCGGTGCGCGTGGGACTGGCGCCGGGAGCGTCGATCGTACTCGTCCCGACAACGCAGTGGCAACGCGTCGCGTTGCCCCGGGGCGCGGGTGAGACCATCGCCGTGGACCCCAACTATTACGTGACCACGTGGCGGGTGGATGCGCCGCCGCGGTGCACGCTCGTGTGCCGAGACTAGGTTCGTCGCCGGCGGCCGGGACACGGAGCCCACGGAGCGTGCCCGTCACCCGCAGCCAGGCGGCAGGGGGTCGCTGAGGCCCAAGCACCGGGGCTCTTTGACCGGGCGCTCGGCTACTGTCCAGTCCGCCCGAATGGGGGCGCCCTCTTGCTGTCGCCGGCCAGGTGCAGGAAACTTGGGCGCCCATACGTGATCCGATTGCACCGGCCGTGATGATCGCAGTCTCACATCGGACAGGAGATGTCGCCATGCGACTGAGCACCTTCCTCCTCATCAACAGCGTCATCGCACTCGTCTTCGGGCTCGGTTTCGTATTGGACCCGGTTCCGCTCCTTGGTCAATACGGCGTGCAGACGGACGCCGCGGGGATTGTGATGTCGCGGTTCTTCGGCGCGACACTCATTCAGAATGGGCGTCTTGCTGTACGTCGCCCATACGACCGGTGACCGTGTGGCGCTGCGTGCAATGGTCGTGGCTGGCCTGGTTGGATCGGTGGCCGGTTTGGCCGTCGCCCTGTTCGCGCAGCTCACGCACGTAGTCAACTCGCTCGGCTGGTCCACGGTCGTGCTCTACGCGCTGTTCACGGCGGGGTACGCCATTTTCGCAATGAGACCGGCTGCCGCGGCAGCGGCTGTGTAGCACCGGCGCGTCTGTCGGCGGGTGCGTCGGCCCGCCGGCCGCAGAGCCAGACTGTCGAACCGGGTCCGTCGCGAAACGCGGGCTCTCCAACATGCCGCCCAGGCCGAATGATGGCGCCCGCCGCACGGCGGCCGGGTGGAGCGCCGGGTGGTGACGGTTTTCCCACGCGTGCCGCGCAATGCTGTCCGAGACAGTTCCCCATCCGCGTGACCACGGTGGCGTGCCACGGGCCTCAGGTGTCTGCGGTCCCGCGCGCCGGCTCTGTGTGTTCAACAGGAGGCCCAATGAACCAAGAGACCTGGAAGACCATCACCGACCACGGGGCAAAGCCCATCACCATCGACGGGGCCGGCCTCCACAACTGGTTCTGGAAGTTCGTGCCCGTCGACCCGCTCGTGTTCTCGACGCCGGCGCACGATGGCAGCACGGTGCAGATCGCGCGGCAGGTCTACCATCGGATGCTGGCGCGGATGGTCGCCGAGTCTGCGCACGGGATGCAGACGGGTCTCATCGCCGCGGCGTGGGTCCTGACCGTGCTGCTGGGCGAGAAGCTCACGTTCAAGGGCGGGGCGGGGTTCGGCAACTTCCTCGGTCTCGCCGCGTTCGGCGCGTTCCTGTTCTTTGTCGTTCCGGTGTTGATGCGCATCGCGTGCTCGGGCGCCTCGACCGACGAAGCCAAGGGGGTGCTTGGCCGGACCTTCTTCCGCGACCTTCCCGACACGACTCCGGCCGATCTTCGGGACGACCTGCAACAGAGCTGGCTCACGACCAATGGCCGGCCGTTGTCGTCGGAGATCGCGGCCGAAATGGCCGCACGACCGAGGCCGCGAACCGGTCGATCTGGTGGGTAGTGACCGCCTTCGCCATTGGCTGGGCGATTTCCTACATCTTCGCCAAGTCTGCCGGCTCAGCCGCGGCGAGCCCCCTGGGACCCGATGCCGGACCGGATGCGATGCCCGGCGGCGGCAGCCCGTTCGGGGCGATGGGGATTCCGATCCCCAGCTTCGGGTGGGTGCGGTGGTTCGGATCGTTCGTGGTGCTGATCATCCTGCTCGTGAAAGTGTTTCGCGACAAGCGTCCCCTGCTCCGCCGCGCAAATGAGTTGACGGCAGCCGAAGGGGTCGAGGGTGCCGCCTTCATCGCGGCGGGCGGCCAGTCGTGGGGCTCGATTCCGGAAGCCGCACGCAAGCGGCAGATCGCCGAAGCCTCGGCGGACAAGAGCCCGACGATCGAGTTGGGAACGACGACCGGTGTGTTCGCCGGGCGTGGTGACTTCTTTGCGCCCAATGGCGGCCTGCCCTTCCGGCTGTCGCTCAAGGATCTGCAAATGCATATGCTGGTGCTGGGCGGTACCGGGTCAGGAAAGACGTCGGGTGTCCTGCGGCCCATGGCACGGCAGCTCAGCGCTCACGACGACGTCGGGCTCGTGATCATGGATGGAAAGGGCGCACTGCCGAGTGAGTTGAGCGATCTGCCGGCGATGCGCGTCGTCGATCCGGGGAAGCCAGGCACCAATGTATCGTTGGTGTCCGGCGTGGAGCCCGCGGTGATTGTGGACACCATCCGGGAAATCCTCGCCCCCGCCTCGGCGGGCCAGGAACAGTTCTGGGTCAACAGCGCAGCCGGCGCGCTCCGCCGTGGCGCGGTGATCGCGCAGGCGGCGGGCGGTGCGTGGTGGTCGCTCTTCCATGCCGCGCAGGTAGTGAGCAACAAACAGGATCGTGACCAGCTCATTCAGGCGCTCGTACCGAAGGCGGAGAACGATCCCCTGCTCCGCGAGGCCTTTGCGTACTTTCGTCTCGAGTGGGACACGATGGACGAGAAGACCAGGAGCAACATCCTGGCGGAGATCCGTTCGTGGATTTCGACGATCACGGCGACTCCGGATCTGCTCCGGTGGGCCAAGACACCGGCCGGCAAGGACACCGTTGATCTGATGTCGCCGCTCACCGGCGGCCGGATTGGCATTCTCATTCCGGAATACCGGTACGGGGTCGCGGGATCGGTGGTCACGGCGCTGATCAAGGCGCGGATCTACAGCGGTCTCAAGGCGCGGGCCGATCATGACTGGACCGGTGGTAAAGAAACACCGGTGGTCTTCATCATCGACGAAGCCCAGGAAGTCGCGACCACGCAGGATGCGCAGATGCTGCCCATCGGCCGGTCGTTGGGCCTGGCAATGATCGCAGCGACGCAGGGCATCGAGGGGATCAACGCCAAGCTGACCGAGATCGTCGCCGACAAGTGGTTGTCCATCTTCGGCGCGGTGGTGGCGTTGGGCGGCCGGTCAGGGGTGACGGACGCATTCGTGGCCCAACGCGCGGGCGAGTCCTGGCAGCTCGTGCCGCAGCAGGTGGACGGCAACACCGTCCGCGGTGGTCTCGGCATGGAGGCCGTGTCGGGTCCTTTTGCCGCGGCGCGCACCCAACCGCACATGGCAATGACGGTGGCGCGGGGCGGCCTCGCCTCGGCGCCCAGCCGTGCAGCGGCTGCCGTCGCGGAACTGGGCAAGGGGATCAAGGAGCTTCCCCCCAATCCGCCTCCCAGGATGACGCTGGGCGCGCGGCCCCTCGTGCCCGCAGGAGAGATCGCGAGCCTGGCGGCAGTGCCCGACACGGCGATCGTGTTGGCGACGCGGGGCCGCGTCGCCCGCCGGGATGTCATCACGCTCCGGCCGGAATATCCATCGAAGGTGAAGAGCCAGACCATCCACCGCGAGGTGGCCGTGTCGGGTCCACCGCTTGCGGGGCTCGCGATGGCGGCACAGAGTAGCAGCTAGGCGCGAGCGGTTTGCACACACGGCGAGGGCCGGCTGCCAACGTGGTAGCCGGCCCTTCGTGTCTACGCTCGTGGAGCGCCGACGGAAAGGCGAGGCGGGGAGATCAGTGCCCGTGGTCGGGGTCGGACGGTTGTTGCGGAGGAGGCTGTGTGTTGGCGATCTGCGACGCGGACTGCTCGGTAGGGGGCATCTCGCGTGGCTGCGCGCCGTTCGAAGCGGAGTACGTCGCGCTCGAATGCTCGGCAGCTCCTGCTCCCCCGCCCGGTGAGTTGAGCGCGGTCGCCATTTGCTGCTCCCGTTCCGGATTCGGATAATTGTGGGAGCCGAAGCTGGCTTCTCCGCGCGCTTCCGTTTGGTGCGCCTGCTGGTCCTGCTGGGATTGCCCCTGGGATTGGTTCGATTGGCCAGGTCCTCCGAGCTCGGCATGCCCCTGGGCCGGGGCGGTCTCATGTACCTGCCCCTTCGGCTCGCCGGACTGCATCGCGGAACCCGCCGATCGTTCCGGGTCGGGATGGGCCTGCACGCCGAACTGCGCCTCTCCTTTCGCCTGGATTTCAACCGGGCGTTCCGTCGGGGGAAACTCGGCACCCCCTTTGACGGGCGCCGTCTGATGCGCTTCCCCCTCAGGCGACTGCAGGCTCGCCTGCATCGCCGCCGACCGCTCGGGGTCCGGATACCCAGGCGCGCCGAACTCCGCACCCCCGGGGTGAATGCCGGTTTTGCCTCCCTCGGAGGATTTCTCCATCTCCTCGAGACCGTGGTGGAGCTGCTCGGTATTCTGAGCGGCCTGTTCGCTACGCTCGTCCTTCTGGTGCTGCTTCTCCTCCTGCTTGAGTTCCTTCTCCGACGGGCCCGCCGTTACTCGCTCGGTAGGCGGGGGCATGTGTTGTTCGGGCGGGCGCTGCTCGGCCGGCTTCTCGCTGCTTTCATTGCCTGGACCGGGCGTCTCGGGCCCTTTCTGATCGCCAGCCTGCTGTTGCTGTTGCTGGGATTCGGGAGCGTGCTGCTCGGGCGGGCGCTGTTCGCCCGGATTGCTGGCGCCTTCCTTCCCGGGACCGGGCGTCTCGGGCACCTTCTGATCGCCGCCTGGTTGCTGTTGTTGCTGTTGCGATCCCTGGTTTTGGGAACCCGACTGGAACTGGGCCTCGGTCTTGGCAGCCAGGAGCTGGTCCTGTTGCAGCTCGCTCTGGATCGCGTGCGCTGACGGGGTAGAGGTCAACGCCTGCGTGGCAATGACTCCCGCGACACCGGCCTGCATGGCGAAGTTCTGGAGTGCGCCGGGCTTGTCCTCTTTGGACTCGTTGTCGTGCTTGGCGTACCACTCTTTGGACGAATCCTGGCCCGCTTTCTCCGCCTCGAATTTCTGCGCGTTATCGCGTAGCGCGGGATCGATCTTGAGTTGCGTCAAATCATTGGACGCTGCTCGCTCCGTGTCTTTCGCGTAGTCGAGTTGCTGGCTGGCTGAGGCCACCTTGTCGTCGTACGACGGTTGGTCGGCCTTGCTGGCCGTATCACGCTCGTTGACGGCGACATTGTAATTCGTCGTCGCCTCCGCGGTTTGCTGAACGGCGGTGGCGTACTGGGCCTCGAGGTACTGCCTCGTGAACTTGTAGTCCGCGTATAACACGTGGCACTCCGGCGCGCGGTGGGGACAGCTCCGGGCCCAGCGCAATCCGAGACCGGCATCCGGGACCGGCATCCGAGATGGTCCCATCTAGTATGCGTGGCGACGCGGCTGAAACGGTCACCCGGCGCGGCGACGTAGGCGGACGCGCAGTTGTCCGCGCGCAGAGGGGCTTCACGCTCGCCTGGGAATTGCAATCATCCAGGCGTGTCCCGGTCCGGGCAATGCAGTCCCGGCCGGGTGCCGCGCGGACGCACCGCCCGCGGGTCACCTGCTATTGGCTGGAGGTCGTTCATGAAGCGGCTGCGGCTTGGGACGGGAGTATTGTTCGCCGTCATCGTGCTCGCGCAGCGCTCAGGCGCGCAGGAATACGTGGACACCGGGCCTTTTTGGGATCGCCCGTTCCACGCGGGGATCGACATCGGCGGGTCGCTGCCGACTGGGCAATATGGCGATGACTTCCAGCCCGGCTGGGCCGTCGGGGGGAACATCGCGTGGCCGGTGAACCCGCGCGGCAGCGTCTGGCTTCAGGCCGACGTGAATTACGCATCACAGCTCGTGACCGGTGCAACGGCTGCAGCCTTCGGCGCGGACGGCGGCGGGTCGAGCGTCACATCCGGCACGCTCAATCTCGTGCTCAACAAGCGCGACTTCATCGGCCGGATCACGCCTTACGTCGTGTTTGGCGGCGGCGCCTATTGGCGGCTGGTGGAGCTCAACGATTTTGCCGGCGGCACATACTGCAACGCGTTCTACGGATTCTGCGGCGTGTACGGCACGCAGGTCCCGGTGCGGAGCCGGAGCCAGTTCGATCCTGGATGGGATGCGGGCGGCGGGCTGCGCTTCCGGCTGCCGCTGATCCGGCTTTTCGTCGAGGCGCGCTACAACGCCGTGTATGGCCGGCACGGCACGACGACGTACGTGCCGATTGTGTTCGGCACGGAGTGGTGACGCCGCTTCCTCGCCGCCCGGCTCAATTCACCGGATTGTTCCCCGGCCGTCAGCGGTTGTTCAGCAAGCTCCGGGAGCGGCTGTAGGCGAAATACACCGCGAAGCCGATCGCCATCCAGATGATGAGGCGCAGCCAGTTGGTCCAACCGAGTCCCGCCATGAGGACCACGTTGACCAGGATGCCGAGGATCGGGACCAGCGGCACCCACGGCGTCCTGAACGGCCGTGGCAGATCGGGGTTCGTCCGGCGCATGATGATGATGCCTGCGCACACGATCACGAATGCGAACATGGTGCCAATGCTGGTCATCTTTCCGACCACGGCGATGGGCGCGAAGGCTGCGAACAGCGAGACGAACACCATCAGGATGAGGTTGCAGCGCCAGGGTGTGCGAAACCGCGGGTGGACGTCGCGAAATACCTTGGGGAGCAGCCGGTCGTTCGCCATGGAAAAGAAGACGCGCGACTGGCCGAGGAGCATCACGAGCATGACCGACGTCAGGCCGGCGAGCACGGCGAGATTCATCGCCGTCCGGAGCCACGGATACGGGATCTCCCGCAGTGCGAGAGACAGCGGCGCCGCGACGTTGAGGTCGCGATAGTTGACGATGCCGGTGAGGACGTGCGCGTAGAGGATGAACAGGACCGTGCAGATGAGTAGCGAGCCGATGATGCCGATCGGCATGTCGCGTTTGGGAACCGACGCCTCCTGTGCGGCGGTCGATACGGCGTCGAATCCGATGTAGGCGAAGAACATGACGCCAGCGCCGGCGAGAATCCCGCTGTATCCGAACTCTCCAAACGTCCCGGTGTTGGGCGGAACGAGGGGCGTCAGGTTGGCCGGATGGATGTAGTGCCAGCCGATCGTGATGAAAATCAGGATCACCGAGACTTTGAGGATGACAATGACGTTGTTGGCGCGTGCCGATTCGCGGATGCCCAGCATGAGGAGCAATGAGACCACGACGACGATGGCGACCGCCGGCAGGTTGAACAGACCGTGGACCGTGGTGCCATCGGGCAGCGTGGTGGGCTGAAACGGCGACGCGACGAGCTGGCTAGGCAGGGCGATGCCGAAATCCGCGAGGAGGGCGACGAGAGTCTGCGACCAGCCAATGGAGACCGTCGCGGCCCCCACGCAGTACTCGAGTATCAGATCCCATCCAATGGTCCAGGCGATCAGCTCGCCCATCGTGGCGTAGGCGTAGGTATAGGCGCTCCCCGCCACCGGGATCATGGTCGAGAACTCGCTGTAGCAGAGGCCGGCGAAGACGCAGGCGATCGCCGCGAACACGAACGAGATGACGAGGGCCGGGCCCGCGTTCTGCGCGGCGGCCACTCCGGTGAGCGTGAAGATTCCCGCGCCGATGACCGCGCCGATGCCGAGTGAGATCAGTGAGACAGGGCCGAGCGTCCGCCGCAACTGGTTGTCGGACGCCGACTCGGAGATGATGCGGTCGATCGGTTTAGTGACGAACAGGCCCATACTCTGCGCCTCGACCTGGGGTGAAGGACGGGGGAATATGGACTGTGGGGAGCCGCTACGGGAATACGGAGGGGCCGTTCTCCGAGGCTCCGGCGATTTCGGGCATGCCGGGCGGCGAGGCGCCCCGCGGCGTCAGTGGGCCTGGAGGTCGACTCCCGCGTCGATCAGATCCTTGGCGACAGCGGCGCCCAGCCGCGCACCCCACCGCTGGCCGATCGCCGAGCCTTGCGGGCTGACCGCGATCTGCTGGCGGGCCAGCGCCTGGCCGGGCGGCGACTCGTAGAACTGAATCATCGCCTGGAGCTGCTGCGCTGAGAGTCCCTGGGCGTACAACGGAGCGAGCGAGTCGGCCATTTCGTGCGCGCTGCGTTTCATGCGCGTGACGAGACTGTCGTAGAACACGGCCGGCAGTTGGGCATTGACCCGGCGCTGCGCATTCACGCTGGCTTCGATCGTCGCGACGAGATTGTCGTCCATATGCATCGCCTTGAGCAGTTGGCGAGCGAGGGCAATGTTGGCCGCGTCGCGCGCGGCCGTTTGTGGGCCGGCAGCTTGCGCACCGACGGTCTGCGGGCTGGTTTGCTGGCTGCGCGACACCGCGGGCAGTAAGAGGCCCAGCGTGGCAACGACACAGAGCGATCGTGCGAACATCGAACGCATGGCGTACTCCTTGAGAGTCACGTAAAGCGGTTGCGTTCCTGGCATGGCGCCAGCTAGTCCGGCCGGACGATTCCGCACCTCGGCGGAACGTGTCGTGTAACCCGGGCGCTACCTGGCGTAACCGACTTCGAGAACCGTGCGGTATTCGACGGTTCGGGCGTCCTACTGTCACATTCGCGCCGTACGGAATTCGTGTGACGCGCCAATCGTTTCCATTTGAGGACACCAGGCCGGGTCGAGTCGCTCAGCGCCGGCCGGATTTCTTGGTCGCTGATGCTGCATCGTTTCCCTGTCCTGATCGGGATCGCCGCATGCGGCTCTGAGCTTCGCCGATCTGTCGTGGTTCGGCAACAGCGCCACCGAGGTTGTGGGATCGACGTACTCTCGCCATTGCGAGCTGATACCTAAAAAGGTATCATTCAGGCATGGCCCATCGATCCGCTGCCGCCGCCCTCCTTCGCGTGGCCAGAGTACGTGCCGGACTCACTCAACGGGCGCTGGCGCGTCGTGCTGGCACGACTCAGGCCGTCGTCGCCCGCATCGAGAGCGGGCGGACCAGCCCGGGCTGGGACACGCTCCAGCGCTTGCTCCGGGCCTCGGGATTCGATCTTCGCGCGGAGATCGTTCCCCGCCTCGCTAACCACCGCCACATGATGCAGGATGTCGCCCGCATTCTTCGGCTGTCCCCGGAGAACCGGCTGCGGGAGGTCGCCGCGGTGAGTCGCTTCGTGGCGAACACCCGGCGTGTCTGAGATCGCACCGCTCGACCCGGAACTGGTGATCCGAGTGCTCGCGCGCCACAAGGTTCGATACATACTGATCGGGGCGCTCGCTGCGCGGCTTTACGGGTTCCCACGGGTCACCGCAGATATGGACGTCACACCTGACCGGGAAGCGGCCAATCTGGTGCGGCTGTCCGCGGCCCTCCGCGAATTGCGCGCGAAGGTCTTTACCGAGAGTGTACCGGAGGGCCTCACCTTCGGTTGCTCGGCTACCGCACTCGGCCGGGCCGACATGTGGAACCTCATCACGTCGGCAGGACGCCTCGACATCGCATTCGCGCCGTCGGGTACCGAAGGATACGCTGACCTGTCGAAGGGAGCCGTTCGCTTCGAGGCGTTCACCGTGCCTATTCTCGCCGCGAGCCTGGAGGACATCATCCGCTCGAAGGTGGCGGCCGATCGGCCGCAGGATCGCCAGGATGTTCCAGTGCTTCAGGCAATTCTTCGCCGGCAATCCGCTCGTTAGTCTGGTGGCGGCCGCCGGAAGCCGCTCAGTTCGTCGGGATGTTGCGATACGGGGCGCACACAGCCGTTCCTCGGTGGTCCTTGCTCGCTAGATTGTCGCCCTCGGGCAGTCTCAGCGTTCCGCGGCGTACCGCCCGCGGTCCCCGCTTTCATCGGGTCACATCATATGAAACGACGCCTTCTCGTGACGGCAGCCTTGGTCATTGCAGCGCCGCTGCCGGCGCAGACCTCCGCGAAGAGCCTGCCGCAACGGCTCGCTGATGACTTCGTGACACTGAACGGCTCTCATACCGGATACCGGATCAACCATGCCAAGGGCATCATCGTTACGGGGACATTCACACCATCGGCTGGCGCGACGGCGGTAAGCCGCGCGGCGCATTTCGCGGCGGTGACGCCGGTGATGGTCCGGTATTCCGATGGAACGGGACTCCCGACGATCCCCGACAACGATCCCCACGCCTCGCCGCACGGGATCGCGATTCGGTTTACCCTCCCCTCCGGCGCCTATACCGACATCGTGGCTCTCGCGCACAATGGGTTCGTCGTCGGAACGGGCGAGGACTTCGCCGAGTTTCTCGAGGCGGCCGCCGCGACGAAACCGGACACGCCACACCCCACGCCGATCGAGAAGTTTCTGCAGGGCCATCCGCACGCGCTGAAGTTCGTCACCGATCCCGAGCCGAATCCGGTGAGCTTCGCCGACCTGTCGTGGTTCGGCAACAACGCCCTCACGTTCATCAACGCCAAGGGTGTCAAGCAGGCCGGCCGGTACAAGTTCGTGCCGGTCGAGACCCCGAAATTTCTGGATTCGGCAGGCGCGGCCAAGATGCCACCGGACTACTTGATGGACGAGATCACCCATCGCCTGGCGGCCAAGCATCCGGTGCGGTTGCGGATGTTCGTACAGCTCGCCAATCCGGGCGATCAGACCGCCGACGGATCCGTGGTCTGGCCGGACGATCGCAAGCTGGTCGAGATGGGCGTCCTGACGCTCACGACCGTTGCGCCGAACAATGCCGCGCTACAGCGCTCTACAGCGTTCAGCCCAATCTTCCTGGCCGATGGCATTCAGTTGTCGGACGACCCGCTGATCTCGCTTCGCGCCGCGGTCTACGCGCTGTCTGCCGCGCGGCGACATTAGCTGATCAAAGACACCAGTCAGTCCAGGTGCCGCCGGCGTTTCGCCAGAGAAACGAACGATTTCGGTTCCGAATCGGGTTGGTACACCAGGACGGTGCTGGGCAGGGGTGCACACTAGCGATAAAGATCGAGCGGCGAGTTCGTGAAGGTCGTCTGGCCGACTTCGATCAGGTATCCGTCCGGGTCTCGGATATAACACCGGATTTCCGAGTGGTGCACCTTTGGTGTGGTAATGAACGTTGCGCCGCGAGACCGCCACAGCTCGTAGAACCGCGCGGCATCCGTGACCCTCAGGTTCATGAAGGCGCTCAGTTCGTCGGGATGTTGTGGCGGCGTCGCGATGACCGTGGGCTTGTCGTCGGTGGGACCGCCGCCGACATTGATAGTGAGCCAGATGTTGCCGAGCCGCAGATATGCGGGCTCCCCCAGGGATGCATCGCTCTCGCGCAATACCGTCGCGCCGAACACATCGCGGTAAAACGCCAGCGAGCGCGCAACGTCGGCGACGATGAGCGTCATGGTGACCACAAACGAGGGTGCATCGGCATTCGTCGGTGGTGATGGCATGGCGTCTCCTGGTATGAGTGTCGGACCGGAAATGAATTGGGGGCATGGTGGCACACAAGACTGCGGCAATAGATCCTGGTGTCCGGCCGAGCGGGGACGGCTGCGTCGAGTGCCTGGCTGCAGGCGGCTGGTGGTTGCACCTCAGGCGTTGTGTGGAGTGCGGACACATCGGCTGCTGCGACGCATCGCCCAGCCGGCATGCGACCGCACACAACCACGAGACCGGCCACGCGGTCATCGCGAGTTTCGAGCCGGGCGAGGACTGGTTCTACGACTACCGCACGCAGGCTTTCATCGACGGCCCTTCCCTCGCGCCACCGCGTTGGCACCCGGCGAGCCAACCAGTGCCTGGGCCGCAGGGCAATGTCCCTCGCGACTGGCAGTCACACCTCCACTAGTACGTCATTGTAGCTGCTGTTGCCGTCAGAGATACGGCTGCGCCAGCCAAGCGACGCCGTCTCGAAGACGGTGCAGCACCGAGTGGCCCTCGATCTCTGCGACGGGCAGCAACCGGCTGCCGGAGATCTTGGCGTCAATAATGGCGTCGAGTCGCGCCGCAAATTCGGCCGAATAACACTCGAGGTCGTACTCGAAATTGAGTCGAAGACTGCGGGGGTCCCAATTGGCGGAGCCGACGAGCGACCAGGCGCTGTCGATCACAAACAGCTTCGAGTGGTC
Source organism: uncultured Gemmatimonadales bacterium (assembly GCA_963737895.1). Lineage (GTDB taxonomy): Bacteria > Gemmatimonadota > Gemmatimonadetes > Gemmatimonadales > Gemmatimonadaceae > Palsa-1248. The sequence goes on from CAVTUF010000001.1 coordinate 168,026, forward strand.
GAACGGCGCCGGCGAGAGGTAGACCCGGCACCCCCAGGAGAGGACGTGCGCGAGTTGGGCGTTGGCCGCCCATTGCACGAACCGAAGATTTCCGTGCTCGGGCAGCACGATGTCGACCTGCACACCACGCAGGGCCGCCACGCGAAGCGCCGCGATGAGCGGGAGGTCCGGGAGGAAGTACGGCGTGACGATACGAACCGATCTGCGAGCCTCGGCCAGGGCGCCGAGAATCGTCATGAGCAGCGTCTCGAAGTCCTCGTCTGGCCCATCGGCAATGCCGCGGGCGACGAGCGAACCGGCGGCGTCGGCAGCAGGCTCCCAGGCCGGGCCGGTGAGACGCTCACGAGCTGCAAATCCCCAATCGAACTTGAAAGTGCTCAGCAGATGGGCAACGACAGGTCCCCGGACTCGGAAATGGATGTCTTGCGTCGCGTCCACCGGGTGGCTGGCCAGCAGGCAGGCGTCCCGGATGTTCAGGCCTCCGCAGAACCCCACGCGGCCATCGATGACCAATAGCTTGCGGTGGTTTCGCAGGTTGACGTATGGGAGTGGCATCGGCACAGCAGGCGGCAGGAAACGCGCGACCGGGACCCGATGCGCTCTGAGGTCACGCGTGATCGGCGGGTGGCTGTAGCGCGCGCCGACGCCGTCAATGAGGACGCACACCTCGACTCCACGGGCAACGGCGCGCCCCAGTGCGTCGACGAACGTCTGGCCTACCGCGCCGCGGTCGAAGATATAGCTCGCGAGACCGATGCTCCTCGTCGCGGCATCAATGGCAGCGATCATCGCCGGTATGCTTCATCGCCGTTGAGCAAGGGATCGATCGCGCATCCGGGCGCGAGAGGCTGGCGCGTCACCGTGCCAACAAAGCGCGCGATGGCATTGAGCGCAGCGGGTGCATCTGCCCCGAGCACGACCGCCGGGATCTGTGCCGTCCCGGCGCGCACCATCTGCGCGCGGTCCTCGGTGTCCAGGGGCACGCGGCCGCGTATCGCGCCTGCCCGCCGGGTGATGCGATTGACCCCCAGCACCAGATAGAGCACGGACCCCACGACGGGCGCGAGCCAGACCAGTCCTACCCAGCCGATGGCCGAGCGCACATCGTCCTTCGTGAGGATAATGTGGGCCGAGACGCCGATCGCGAGCGCAATGTGCGCGAGGGTGACGAGGACCGCGATCACGAGACGCGCGCTGGCCGGCTGGTGAAACGGGTGGGGGCGGTCACATCAAGGCCTGAAAGGCTGTAACTCATGCCGAGGGCGAGACTCGAACTCGCATGGGAGTCGCCTCCCGGGGGATTTTGAGTCCCCTGCGTCTACCAATTCCGCCACCCCGGCTGTGCCGCAGTATACGGCAAGCGATAACAGCGTCGCAACCTATCGTGCCGGCGTCCTCACAGCATCGTCACCGGATGACCAAATACCGGACGGGGGTTGCAGAAGACGACGCATGGTCATATATTCGTGACCATGATGGAGGCCGAATGAAACGGGTCGCGGCAGGCACATTCAAGGCGAAATGCCTCAAGTTGATGGACCGCGTGGCGGCGACGGGCGAGACGATTACCGTGACGAAACGCGGACGCGCGGTTGTACGGGTGCTCCCCGTCGTCGAGGACGCGCCATTGTTCGTTGGCCGGCTCGCTGGCACTGCGACGTTCGTCGGTGATATCGTCAGTCCGATCGACGAGCCTTGGGACGCCGAGCTGGACTCGCCGGATGGCACCTAGACGGACGCGCCCGCCCCAGTTGGTCCTCGATACGCACGTCTGGATCTGGGCCGCCGAGGGGTTGATCGAGCACATTCGCCCGGCCGCTGTCGCGGCAATCGAAGAGGCGGCGCAGGACGGCCGCCTGTATGTGGCCGCGATTTCGGCGTGGGAGGTCGCGATGCTCGTCAAGAAGCAGCGGCTGGTTCTGTCGCGCAATGTGCCTGGCTGGATCGCAGCCGCACGGCGAGCGCCAGGGGTTCGCATCGCGCCGTTCACCGTTCCTATCGCGCTTGACAGCGCCGGTTTGCCGGGCCTCAACATTGGCGACCCAGCCGACCGATTCATTGTCGCAACCGCGCGGGCGCTGTCGGCACACCTGGTCACGTGTGACCGGCTGATCCTAGACTATGGCGCCACCGGCCAACTGCGCACACTCGACGCACGCGCCTAGCACTGGCCGCGATTCGCAATCGTATTTTGTTCGCTGCCTCACACAAACTCGCCGTGCCGGCTCAACCACTCCCGTGGTCCCGGACGCCGGCTGAAAGGGCCGGCGACACGCCGGCGTGCGCACGCGGCAGCTCAAGACCAAATACCGAGCCCACACCCACCTCACTGCGCACGACCAGGTCGCCTCCCATTGCGCGCGCCAGGGCGCGGCTGATCGCGAGGCCGAGGCCGACCCCGTCCCGAATGCTCGTGAGCGTGCGGTCAACCTGCACGAAGGGCTCGAAGATCGTGTCGAGCTTGTCGGGCGGAATACCCTGCCCCGAGTCCGATACGCGAATGACGATTCGGTCATCGCCCGGTTCGCACATGATGTCGATCGCACCGTCGCTGGGCGGTGAATTTCGATCGCGTTCGACAGCAGATTGAGCAGCACCTGCTCGAGTTTGTCCCGATCGGCGCGAACAAGCACGCCCGGATCGCAATCATCGATCCGGTAGTGCAGACTCTTGGCGAGGATTTGCGGACGCGCCAGGTCCTCGAGCCTCGCGAGGCTGTCCCTGATGGGCAGATCCTCCAGGTGGTACTCGACGTGACCGCTCTCGACTTTCGCGAAGTTCAGAATGTCGTTCACGACGGACACCAGTAGACGCTGATTCCGTCTGATGCGCTCGAGGTCCTGGGCTTGTAGCGGCGTTACCGGTCCCCGGATCCCCGCCTCGATCAGTTCCACATAGCCGCCGATGGCGTTGAGCGGGGTGCGCAACTCATGACTCATCACCGCCATGAACTGCGCCTTGGCGCGATTGGCCTCGGCCGCGGTCTCGTGCAGGTGCGTCTGCTCGGTGATCGCGCGCTCGAGAGCGGCGATCGTGCTCCACTGCTCGGACACCGCCCCGCCGAGCAAGAGGAATGTCGCCGCCGTCACTGCCATGAAGATCTGAAGGTCCAGGAGACTGTCCGAGAGCACAGGGCGAATGAAGGGACCGTACCCAAGCACGGTGCCCCACACGGCCACGACCGACACGAGAAACAGCGCCGTGACTGAACCCCGCCCTCCGAAGCGAATCGCCGCCCAGATGAGGAGTGGGAACAGAATGTATGGCTGTTCGAATCCGACCATGCTGTCCGGTGGCCGGCTGAACACGAATGTGCTCGCCGCGATGAGGCATACGATCAGCGCGACGGCCTCCCACGCCTGGCCTGCGCGAAACGCTCGGCGCTGGCCCCTCCACCACCAGACGAGGAGCATGGGCGCGACCAGCAGAGCCCCGATCAAGTCGCCAAACCACCAGGCACGCCATGTCTCGCCGGCCGCCGCGGTGGACACGATGTGACCCAGCCGAAGGCTCGTCACGCCCATCGTCGCACTGACTGCGGTGCTGGCCAGAGCAGCGACGATGAGTGCCATCATATCGCGCACGCGATCGAGGGACTGGTGAAAATCCGGTAGTGAGCGGAGCATGTACACCGCCACGACGGCTTCCAGCGTGTTGCCGGCGCCGATTCCACAGGCGATGAGCACCGGCGCACCCGTGAGGATGTTGGCGACCGTCGCGCCGACGAAGACACCGGGCCAGAGGCGGATCCCGGCGATCAGGAGGCCTGCGAGCGCGATACCGGTTGGCGGCCACACGAGCGTGGCGAATCCAGATACCGCGTTGAGTCCGAGGCCGGCGCGGGCCGCAACGACGTATAGGGCCGCGAGTGCCGCGAACTCGAAGAGATAGGCCAAACCACGCTCATTCGCGCGGCCGGCGCCGTTCCAATTCATGGCGTTTCGCTCACGATGCCATATCGGGACTCCCGATCGATCGGCGCCATCCGGACAAGGCCGGCGCAAGGCGCATGCCCGCGCCCCTTTAAGTGCCCCTTTAAGTCTACCATGTCCGCCTCAACCCGGCCTCCACTCTCTCGGATATGCGCTCGTCGGAGGCCCTTGGGTTGACTGCAGGCCGGCCGGTCGCCATTGTCGAGACCCCCGATTCACGCGCCTTTCCAGCCGGAGCCGCCGTGGCCACACCAGTATCGCCGCCATTCCCCGCCCCGGCAACGCAGACGCCGCGAGTCACCGTCTCGACCGGCACGCCCTGGGAACCACTGGTCGGATACTCCCGCGCGGTCCGCGTCGGCCGGCACGTCCACGTGTCCGGCACCACCGCGACTGGCCCCGACGGCAGCATCGTCGGCGCCGGTGATCCGTACGCACAGACAGTGCAAGCCATCGCCAACATCTCTACGGCACTGGCGCGCGCTGGCGCGTCGCTCGCCGATGTCGTCCGCACCCGGATCTACGTCACCAACATCAGTGACTGGGAGCGCGTCGGACGCGCGCACGGCGAGGCCTTCGGCTCGATCCGGCCGACCGCCACGATGGTCGAGGTACGGCGGCTCATCGACCCCGCCATGCTCGTCGAGGTCGAGGCCGAGGCGTACATCGTCCCGCCCGAACCCGACGCCGCCCCACCGGCCAATGCCGGCGCGGGTGACCCCTGGCCCTCGCTGCCACTCGATGGATGGCGCGACACGTACGCCACGCTCCACATGTGGACGCAGATCGTCGGCAAGACCCGCCTCGCCCTCGCTCCACTCGTCAACCACTGGTGGAACGTCCCATTCTACGTCAGCTCGCACGGACTCACGACGTCCGCAATCCCTTGCGCGTGGCGCACGTTCGAGGTGGAGTTCGACTTTCTCTCTCACGTGCTCGAGATCCGCACCAGCGATGGCGCGATCCGCACGCTCGCGCTGGCCCCGCGCTCTGTCGCGGATTTCTACGCCGAGTACATGTCCACGCTCCGGGAGTTGGGAATCGGCGCCACGATCTGGCCCCGGCCGGTCGAGGTACCGGATCCGATCGCCTTCGGGATCGACCGCACGCACGCGTCGTATGACGCGGACGCCGCGTTCCGGTTCTGGCGCGTGCTCGCACAGGCCGACCGCGTCTTCAAGCAGTTCCGCAGCCGCTTCCTGGGCAAATCCAGCCCCGTGCACTTCTTCTGGGGAAGCTTCGATCTCGCGGTCACCAGATTCTCGGGGCGGACGGCGCCGCCGCGGCCCGATGCCGACGCCATCACACGGGAGGCCTATTCGCATGAGGTGATCAGCGCCGGGTTCTGGCCCGGCAGCGGGGCCGTGCAGGAGGCCGCATTCTACGTGTACGCGTCACCCGAGCCAAAAGGCTTTCCTGCTGCCGCGGTTCACCCGGCCGGCGCATACTATCACCGCGAGATGGGCGAGTTCATTCTCCCTTACGACGCTGTCCGCTCCGCGCCGTCACCTGACGACGCCCTGCTCGACTTCCTCCAGTCGGCCTACTCGGCCGCCGCGGATCTTGGCAACTGGGACCGCGCCGCACTCGAGCGGCCCACGCCGCCGGGGCGCTAGCGACGTCGCGGGTCGCAGGGCTCACCCCAACGACATCAGCCCGACCGCGATCGTCGCCACACCGAGCCCGAGTCCCTGCACCGGTCCAAGCCGCTCGCGCAAGACGACCCGCGCCAGTACGACGGTCCCCGCGGGATAGAGCGATGCCAGCGTCGCCACGATACTCAGCATCCCCCGCCCCAACGCGAGCACGAAGCAGATGTTCGCGACCATGTCCACGATGCCGGTCCACGCGATCACCGGCAGCATTGCGCGAGGGGCGCGCAGCCCTCGGCGCGTCGCCATCGCGGCAACAGCGAACGCCGCGACCGACATGCCACGCGCCGCACACAGCGGCCACAGTCCGGCCGCCGGCGCGGCGTGCTTCATCGCCACATAGAAGACACCAAACGCACCGCCCGCGACGAGCGCGGTCATGAGCTCACGGCCTGAGATCGCCGCCCGCAACGACACCCGGCCGTCGGCGCCACGCGGCACGACGGCAATGCTCACGAAGCACACGGCGACCGCCGCGAGGACAATCCCGGCCAACGGGGCGGGACGGGGACGCTCACCCTCGACAAGGCCGACGAGGACCGGTATCGCGATCGCCGCCACGCCGGTGATGGGCGCAAAGACGCTCATCGTTCCGGTCGCGAGGCCAGAGTAGAACAACACGAGGCCCGCCCCGCCGACCAAGCCCGCGATCATGCCCCACGCCAGGTCGGCGGGATGCACGATCGCCGCCGGAAAAATGCACAGCGCGACCAGCACGGTCGCGACGCTCGCGAGCTGCGAGAGGACGAGCACCGAAAGCACGGGCGCGCGCCTGCTGGCGAAGCCGCCGAGAAAATCGGCCGCGCCGTACAGCGCCGCCGATGCGAGAGCAAGGAGAATGGCCACGGAGTCTGATGAAGGGGCGCGCGCAATCTAGCGCACCACGCTCCATCACCCCGGCTTCACGCGCAGAATATCGATAGCGCGGAACGGTCTGTCAGGGCGTGGGCGACGCACCCGGCGCGACGCCCTGCCGTCGCTGGCGGATCAACTCCAGGCGGCGCCGAAGCTGCTCCTGCAAGCCGTAAAAGCGCACCCGCTGCACCGGGGAGAGGTAGGTCGCCAACTCCTTTTGCTCCGCCTCCGCCATATCGAGACGCTGATGCTGGATCGCGAACAGCGAATCGGTGAGCGCCGCGACGTGCGTCTGATTGGCCGCGACGCCGGGCTGCAATTCCCGGCGGATCTCGCTCCGCAGCCCACGTTCCTGCTCGGTGAGCGCACGGCGCTGCGCTCCGAACCGCTGGTTCGTCTGGCGGAGCTTCAGCGCCTGGTCGTCCGTGAGCTGCAGGCGCTCCCGGACGATCTGCTCGAAACGCTCGCGCACACGCTGTTCCAGCCGCTGGCGCCCGGGGCCACCCGGGCCGGACATCACGGCACCCGTGTCCTGCGACGTCGCTGGCGGCGTCGCTTGCGCCTTCGCTGGCGCCGCTACGCCCGCCAGGAGCAGCACGACTGCGAACCATGTGACGTGTGCCGGGATGCGGGACAGGCCGCGGCGCCCTGCGCGCCGCGTACCAGAGGTCCGCGCCGCCCTCACTGTACCACCGCAGCGTGGAGACCGGGTGCCGCCGCATCCGGTTCATCTGATGGGGAGGCCTCGATACCATCCAGGTCCTTGAGGAGCCCCTCCATCTCGACATCGGTGAGATCCGACAAACCGCCCCCCAACGCCATCCCCGCGTCGGCGGAGGCAATGTGCTCCGTATCGCCACCCGGCGTCGCCGGGGCACTCTGCGTCGCGGCGGACGCCACGACCGCCGGCACCGTGATCTGTGCGCGGCGGCGGCCGCCGAGATCCCGCAGGACCGCGACCGACAACCCCCCGAGGGCGATCGTCGATACCGCCGCGGCGATCCGCCAACCGGTCCAGATCGGACGAAAACCGGATGCCCGCGCGGGCCGCTGCGCGACCGGCCGCGTCGCGCGCCCGGCGGGCGGAATGCCTGCGTCCGAGCGCACCAGGGCCGGGCCAGTGACGCCCCGTGGCGGCGCAGGCAGCGCCGCGACAATGCGGCGGGCATCGATTCGAGGCGCGTCCTGCATCATGACCTGATGCGCCACACGAAGCAGCTCCGCCTCGGCCGCGCAGTCCGCGCAGCCGGCGATGTGCTCGGCTACCCGCGCGCGGTCAGGACCGGCCAACCGGCCGGCAATGTACCCGGGCAACGCATCCCGCAGGTCTTCATTTTCGCATTCACGCATCGACGTGCTCCTTGATCACCCGCACGGCATTGTGGTAATGGACGCGCGCCGCGCCTTCCGTGCTGCCCACAACGCCGGCAATCTCCTTGTACGACAGGCCTTCCGCCACGCGCAGCGTGAATACCTCTCGCTGCATCGGCGACAACCGCTCGAGTGATCGCCGGATCCGCCCTTCGGTTTCACCCGCGACCATGGCGTCGAGCGCCGTATACTCCGTGGCCGCATCCTCCTCCCCGATCTCCACTCTGTCCGGCCGCCGCCGCTCCGATCGCCGGCGATCCACCAGCAGCCGCCGCTCGATCGTGAATAGCCATGTTCGCAACGAACTCTCGCCACGAAAATCCGCCAACGACTGGAACGCCCGGACGAACGTGTCCTGCACCAGATCATCGACTTCACTCGCACCCTGCCCGCGCCCGCCCGTCAGGCTGGCCGCGAACCGGGCCAGCGCCAATGTGTGCCGCTCCACCAGCAGCGTCGCCGCACGCTCGTCGCCCCCCAGCCACCGGGCCACGAGCGCACGGTCCTCGGCATCGTCCTGACCGCGCGATGGCTCCGATTCCGCCACGTCCGGATGCCCCGGCAGATGCCCCGGTTTGCTCACTGCCGCACACATGTCTGACGTGACCGGCTGCATAACGTTAAGGACAACTGCTGTCCTCCAAAATGGACGGCCGAGGGCAAGTTAGTCCGCCCTTTCACGCATCCAAGGGTTGGTCTAGCTTGGCTCAGTGCGAACCGACACCGTTCCTGCGCACCGACGGGGCCAGCTCGAAATCATCGCCCATCGGGGCACACCGCGGGAGCACCCCGAGAATTCCCTGCCGGGGTTCCGCCGAGCGCTCGAATACGGCGCGAATGGTATCGAATTGGACGTCCATTTGACGTCCGACGGGGTGGTCGTGGTACACCACGACTCGGCCCTCCACAGGCCTCCGGGCGCTGCTGGCGGGGTGCCGCCGCTGGAAATTCGCGATCTCACCTACGACGCCGTCCGCGCCCACCCACTGGCGCCCGGCGTGACAGTTCCGGCTCTCGCCGAGGTGCTCGATCTCGTCGGCCCGCTCGCCACGGTGTACATCGAGGTGAAGGCCCCTGCCGCCGTGGACGCCGTCGTCCAATGTGCCGGACAGACCAGAGTCTCGTGCGCGATTCACGGCTTCGATCACCGCGTCGCGCTTCGCGCGTCGGCGATCGGGCAGGCCATCCCGGCCGGCATCCTCCTCGACAGCTATCTCATCGATCCGGGCGCGGCGCTGACCAATGCCGGCGCGCGCGACTATTGGCAGCGATGGGACATGATCGATGCGGAGCTCGTCGCCCGTGTTCATTCGGCTCGTGGACGGCTCATCGCGTGGACGGTCAACGACATCGCCGATGCACGCCGGCTCGCCGCGTTGGGCGTCGACGCCGTGTGCACCGACATCTGCGGCACGATGGGCAACGAACTGCGAGCGTTGCGACACTAACAACCTGACAATCAACAACCCGACAACCGACAACACCGACAACGAACAACGTGACATGAGAAGATCCTCACGCGCGACCACGCTGCCGTCACCAAGTCGCGTGACAGCGATGGTCAGCTGATTGCGGACCATCGCAGCCGGGTCGTACTATTCGCGGCCCACGACGCCCTCCCCGGACCCACACTATACAATGTCACGCGTGCGCAGCACTCTCTCTCACGCCCGGCGCAATCCCGGCGTTCGGCACGACACGGCACAATCGTCTCGGGCCGCAACGGTCCGTCTGTCGGTCGCCGCCGTCCTCATCGCCGCGCTCGGGTGTACGGCGGGACAGGCCGCGCCGGTCACGACGCCTGCGCCGAATACTGGTGTTGCGGCGAGCAAGCCAGCGACCGCCGCCGATACGACGCCGCTGCCCGGCATGTTGTCCGTGCCGAACGCGAACCCCTTCCCGAGCACGTATACGCCGTTCGCGTCGCGGACGACGGTGATCCGCGGCGCGACGATCCTGACGGCGGCCGGCCCAGCGATGCGCGACGCATCGATCCTGCTGCGCGACGGGAAGATCGTCGCTGTCGGCGCATCAGTCGACGCACCGCCTGACGCCGTCGTGATCGATGGACATGGGCGGTACGTGACGCCGGGGATCATCGACGTGCACTCGCATATGGGCGTCTACGCCGCGCCGGGCGTCGACGCGAACTCCGACGGCAACGAGGCGACCGATCCGGCGACCCCGTACGTGTGGGCCGAGCATTCCGTCTGGCCCCAGGATCCGTATTTCCCGCGCGCGCTGGCCGGCGGCGTGACCACCGTGCAGATCCTTCCTGGATCGGCGAACCTGATCGGCGGCCGCAGCGCAGTCCTCAAGGTCGTCCCGTCGCGGACGGTCCAGGGCATGAAGTTTCCGGGCGCCAAGTACGGACTCAAGATGGCGTGCGGTGAGAACCCCAAGCGCACCTACGCGCAGCGCGGCCCGTCGACACGAATGGGCAACGTGGCCGGTTACCGGAAAGCATGGATCCAGGCCGCCGAGTATCGCCGCCGCTGGGACAAGTGGAATGCCGACCACAAGGGAGACCCGCCGCCTCGCGATCTCGGACTCGAGACGCTGGCCGAGGTGCTACGTGGCAACATCTACGTGCACATGCACTGCTATCGCGCGGACGAGATGGCCCAGATGATCGACGTCTCGCACGAGTTCGGCTACCAGATCCGCGCCTTTCACCACTCGATCGAGGCGTACAAGATCGCCGACCTGCTCGCGAAGAACGGGATCGCCGCAGCGGAGTGGGCCGACTGGGGTGGCTTCAAGATGGAATCGTTCAATGCGATCCGGACGAATCTCGCGCTGACGGAACGGGCCGGCGCCAAGGCAATGATCCACTCCGACGATCCCTACGGCGTGCAGCGGCTGAATCAGGAAGTCGCCAAGGCAATGCGGGCCGGTGATGCCGCCGGAATTCCCGTGACGGAGGAGCAGGCAGTGAAGTGGATGACGATCAATCCCGCCTGGGCGCTGGGTCTCGACGACAAGATCGGATCGCTGGAGGCGGGCAAGGACGCCAATGTGGTGCTCTGGTCGGGCGATCCATTCAGCGTATATGCGCACGCCGACAAGGTCTGGATCAATGGCGCGCTGCTCTACGACCGGAGTGATCCGGCGCAGCACTGGCGCACGGACTTCGAGTTGGGGTACGTCCCGGCCGATACCACACTCGCGGCGGGAGGCGCACCCCAATGAGCATCGTGATTCGTATTCGCGCGATCGCCGCGGCGGCGGGATTGGCCGTCGTTACGGGATCCGCGGTTGGCGCGCAGACCGTGGCCATCGCCGGCGGGACCGTGTATCCGGTGAGCGGCCCGAAGATCGAACGGGGCACCGTGTTGATTCGAGATGGGCGCATCGTGGCCGTCGGGGCGAACATTGCCGTGCCGGCTGGTGCGACCACGATCGACGCTACCGGCAAGTGGGTGACGCCGGGCCTGGTCAACGCCGAAGCCTCGGTCGGACTCGTCGAGGTCGATGCGGTCCCGCAGACGGTCGACGACCGGGCCGCCGGCGACCATGGAATCGCGGCGAGCTTCGCAATGATCGATGGATTGAATCCCGCATCCGAGAATGATTCCACAGACGCGGGCCGGTGGCGTGACGAGCGTCGTGATGGTACCAAATGGCGAACTGGTGTTCGGCCAGGCGGCGGCGATCGACCTCGTGGCGGGACCGGCGACGGCGTTTGTAGTCAAGGCCCCCGCGGCAATGGTCGCGCAGGTCGCGAGTGCCGGGCGCGCCAATCTGGGCGCGCGCGGGGAATTGATCGGCCGGCTCCGCGGGCTCTTCGACGATGTCCGCATCTACATGCGGCGGCAGGCGGACTACGATCGGGGGGATCTACACCGCCTCTCGGCGGCGCCTCGCGAGTTGGCGGCGCTCGTACCGGTGGTATCGGGCCGCGAGCCGTTGCTGCTCTACGCGGACCGGGCGAGCGACATCGAGAACGCCATCCGCTTCGGCCACGAATACGGTATCAAGATCATCATCGACGGCGGCGCGGAAGCGTGGCGGGTCGCACCGGCGCTCGCCGCGGCCCATGTGCCGGTGCTGACCGGCGCACTAGACAACGCCCCGCAGAGCTTCAGCACGCTGGGCCAGCGCCAGGACAACGCCGCCCTGCTCCGCCGCGCGGGGGTCGAGGTGGTACTCATCGGCAACTCCGACGTCGAGGACGCCGGGGCGTTCAACGCGCGCAATATCAGCCAGGACGCGGGGACGGCGGTCGCGTACGGAATGTCATGGGACGACGCGCTGCGCGCGGTCACGCTGGCGCCGGCCGAGGTGTTCGGGATCGCGGACCGGATCGGTTCACTCGCGGCTGGGCGTGAGGCGAACGTCGTCGTGTGGAGCGGCGACCCCTTCGAGTTGAGCACGCGTGCCGAGCATGTCTTCGTCCGCGGGCACGAGTACACGGAGCCGTTGCGCGAGGACCTGCTGACGCAGCGGTACAAGACATTGCCACCGAAGTACTAAGGCCCAGGTACCGCGCCGAGAGATACGGGCCGGCGCGACGCTGAAAACACAGAGGGCCAGCCGCGTTGGCTGGCCCTCTCGTTCCGGATCCGCGGTCGGCTCGCGATCAGTTGTTGCTGGCGGCCGTCTCGGGATAGACGCTGACCTTGAAGCGCGCCTTGTTCTTGTGCTCGAACTTCACGACGCCATCGACGAGGGCGAAGATCGTGTAGTCGCGGCCCAGGCCAACGTTGCGGCCGGGGTGCCAGACGGTGCCACACTGGCGCACGATGATGTTGCCGGCGCGAACCTGTTCGCCGCCGAACTTCTTGATCCCGCGGTACTGCGGGTTGCTGTCACGGCCGTTGCGTGACGAGCCGACGCCTTTCTTGTGAGCCATGATTCCGTCCGAGAGAAGCGGTCGCCGTGCCGTTAGGCGACGGAGATGTCGCGGATGCGCACTTCGGTGAAGCGTTGCCGGTGTCCCTGCTTGCGGGCGTAGTTCTTCCGGCGGCGGAATTTGAAAACAATGATCTTATCGGCGAGACCGTGCCGGACGATCTCGGCCGTCACCTTGGCCCCGTCGAGCACGGGCGCGCCGGCTTTGATCGTGTCGCCGTCGGACGACAGCAGCACCTCGTCAAACACGACCTCTGACCCAGCATCGCCTTCGAGGCTGGGGATACGGAGCACCTTTCCCGGCTCGGCGCGATACTGCTTGCCGGCGGTGCGAATGATGGCGTAAGGCATATGGGTATGGCTTGGCGTACGTAAAGGGATGCAGCCTTTGATTTTAACGCGTCAGGGCGGCGGAGTCAATCGAGTCCGGGTAGTGGTACAGTTTGACGTGTTACAAGACTAGCGGCCCTCTGATCGTGGGGCTTAGCATTTCGGATATATGAGCCCGACGCTCGCCAAAGCCGTCGTTGATCTGTTGCTCATGGGGGTAGTAGTTACTCTCGCAGGACGGACGTTTCTTCGGACGCACGGGACTCCATCCCTTCTCGAATTGATCGGCGCGATAGGATGGGCGACGTTGGGTATCACCCATATCTGTGAGGGATTGCACATCTTTCCAGCGATGCATTGGGGAATCGAAGGGAGTCCAGGCCACTACCTGAATCTCGCCAGTCTCGCCGTGGGCCTTCTCTTGCCCTTCGGATACGTGCTGGCTCGACGGCAACGCCCAGCTTAGCCAACGGTACGCAATGTCGGCTAAGCGACTCCCGCCGCGCCCGCGCGACATGAACGAGCTGGCCGCACGCATTGGGTCGATAGCGACCGGGCAAGCTGCAAATAATGCCGCTCCGCTCGTGGACGCGGCAGCGGCGAAGCGCGGCAACGCGCTGGCGGCGAAGCTGTCGCCAGGCCGGCGCAAAGTCCCCGGTTACGGTAGCTCCTGACTAACTGCAGAATTGTCCCCGGCGGCGCGTAGGGTGCGCCGCCGCCGGCTCGGTCTCGCACAGTATGTCGCCCATCAGGCCTCCCACCCGTTCGCGCGCCGCCCACCCGTCAGGAACCCGGCCGACCGGCCCTACGCGACCGCGTAGAGTTGCGTGACGTCCCGGCCTGCTCCCTTCACCACGATCTTGAACTCGTCGGGCCGCAGCAGCGGGTCGTCGCGCAGCTCGAGCGAGAACCCCGCGCCCTTCTCCAGCTTCCGCACGAAGTCCTGCTCCTGCTCCATGACGTAGAGCGCGACATCGGGGTGCAGCTTGACCAGCAGGTTGTCACGCTTGCCTTCGACCACGACCCGGCGGAGCGACCGCTCGACCCGGCGGACAATCACTTCGGGGGTGAACACCCGCCCAGTCCCGTGGCAGGTCGGGCACGGTTCGGTCATGCTCTGGAGATGGCTCTGGCGCACCCGCTGCCGGGTCATCTCGATCAACCCCAGCTCACTCACCGAGAAGGCCTTGGTCCGAGCGCGATCGCGGCCGAGGTGGCCGCGAAGCTCCTGCAGCACGCGGTCGCGATTGGCCTTGGTCTCCATGTCAATGAAATCGCACACGATGATCCCGCCCACGTCCCGCAGCCGGATCTGCCGCGCCAATTCGCGCGCCGCCTCGAGGTTCGTCTTGAGGATTGTCTTTTCCGGATCCTTCTTGCCGGTGTAGCGCCCCGAGTTGACGTCGACCGAAACCAGCGCCTCCGTCGGCTCGATGATCAGGTAGCCGCCGGCCGGCAGATCGCAGCGCCGTTTGAAGAGATCCCGGATCTCGGTCTCAATGTTGGCTTTGTCGAAAAGAGGGACCGGCTCCTCGTACAGCTTGACGCGATCGATGAGGTCCGGGGCGATTCCGCTCAGGTATCCCTCGATCTCGTTGTAGAGCTGCTTCGAGTCGACCGTCAGGCTGTCCACCTTGTCGCTAAAGAGATCGCGAATGATCCCCCGCGTCAGGCTCGTCTCCCGATGGACCAGGCTCGGCGCGCGCGTGAAGTGCGTCTTGCGCTTCACCTTTTTCCAGGTGCCGATGAGCGCGTTCAGCTCCTGCTTGAACGTCGCCTGGGTCGCGTCCTCACCGACCGTGCGCACGATGACGCCGCCGCTTTTCTCCGGTAGCACTGCCTGCACCATCTCGCGCAGGCGCTGGCGCTCCGCACGGTCGCCGATCTTCCGGCTGACGCCGACGCGGGTGGCATCCGGCATGTAGACCAGGAAACGCCCGGCAAGTGAGATCTGCGCCGTCACGCGGGGGCCCTTGGTGGAGATGGGCTCCTTGGAGATCTGAACCAGGATCTCCTGGCCGCGCTTGAGCATGTCCTGAATTGGCGGGACCTTCGACCGTCCGTGATCGCCGCCGTTGCCGCCACGGCCACCACGCCGGCCATTTGTACCGCCGTTGGCGCCGCCGTTGTTGCGGCCGCGCTGGGCGGGGCGCGCATCGGCGTAGGGCGAGTCGTCGCCGTCGCTTACCGCAACTCCATCGCCCGCAGGGTCAGTGGCCGGCTCCGCCGCGGATTCGGCATCCTCGTCCGCGTCGCTGTCGTCCTCGTCTTCGTCCTCATCATCTTCGTCGTGCACCAGATCAGAAGCATGCAGAAACGCACTCTTCTCGGTCCCAATGTCCACGAACGCTGCCTGGATACCCGGCAGTACCGCTTCGACCTTCCCGATGTAGATATCGCCGACCATGCGCCGGGCTTCCGGCCGATCGACGAGCAACTCAACGAGCTGGTCGTCCTCCAGTATGGCGACCCGCGTCTCGCGCGGGTTCGCATTGATCAAAATTTCGCGCTTCATCTGACTCCACAGGAAAACGAAACACCGCCCCTGGCACTCGGCCCGGGCGGGCGCGGCCACTCGGCCGCCGTGATGTGACCAGCACGCTGGCGTTGCCCTCGCGCCCGCTCAATCCAGCAACTCCTTGAGCAGATGCCGGGCGATGACCAGTCGCTGGATCTCTGATGTCCCTTCCCCGATCTCGCAGATCTTGGCGTCACGCATCATGCGCTCGACCGGGTAGTCTTTCGTATAGCCATAGCCGCCATGTAATTGGACCGCTTTGATCGTAGCCCGCATCGCGAGCTCGCTGCAGTACAGTTTGGCCATTGCCGCCGCCTTGGTGAACGGCTTGCCCTGGTGCGCCAACCATGTCGCGTGGTACATGAGATGCTTGCCGGCCTCGATCTCCGTGGCCATGTCCGAAAGCTGGAATTGCACGCCCTGGAACCCCGCGATCGCCTGTCCGAACTGCTTGCGCACGCTGGTGTAGCGCAAAGCCTGTTCGTACGCTCCCTCGGCGAGTCCGAGCGACAGCGCCGCCATGCCAATGCGACCGCTGTCCAGCGTTCGCATGAAATTGGCAAACCCCGCCCCCTCAGGACCCAGGAGATTCTCGGCCGGTACCTCGACGTCCTCCAGAATCAGCTCGCGCGTATCCGAAGCCCGCCACCCAAGCTTGTCCTCCTTCTTGCCCGCGCGGAAGCCCGGCATCGCGGCCAACGTCTCATCGTGGCCGATTCCAACGGCGCGCGCCCGCGCCATGTCGACCGTCTCCTTGGTCAGAATGAAGGAGCTGATACCCCGGCTCCCGACGCCCGGTGTCGTCACCGCGGTCACGACGAACACTTCGCCGACGCCGCCATGGGTGATGAAGATCTTGGACCCATTGAGCACGTACGACGCGCCACGCCGGACGGCCATGGTCTTCGTCCCCCCGGCGTCGCTCCCCGCACTGGGCTCCGTGAGCCCGAACCCGGCCAGCGCCCGGCCGGCCGCGAGGATCGGCACATACCGCTGGCGCTGTGCGTCGGTGCCGAAATTGACGATCGGCGAGGTGCCAAGCGTCGTGTGCGCCGAGATCGTGATCGCGTGCGAGGCATCCACTTTCGCCAACTCGTGGATCACGATCACGTAGCTCAACAGATCGAGCCCCGCCCCGCCCAGCGATTCCGGCCACGGGACGCCCAGCAGCCCCAATTCCGCCATCCGCTTCACGGTCTCCCACGGGAACTCGCCCGCCGCATCCAGACTGCGGGCTACCGGCGCGACCTCTTCCCGGGCGAACGCGCGCACCATGTCGCGCACCGCGATGTGCTGATCAGTGAAATACAGCCCGTCATCCATGCAATAATCTCGTCGTAGTCAGGTGCCGTGTCTCATCCGTTGTGCGTTCGCACGGCGGCCAGGAATTGCTCGCCATACCGGTCGAGCCGGGCCGGCCCACGCCCCGAACGTCAGCCAGCGCCGCCAGCGACAGCGGGCGACGGGCGGCGATCTCTGCCAGCGTCCTATCCGGAAAGACGACGTAGGCGGGCACTCCGTCCCGCCGCGCCAACTCGCTCCGGAGAGACCGCAGGGTCGCAAACAGCGGACCGTCCCGTGGTGAAATCTCATCGGCGGACGCCGGCGCCGCCTGCCCGGTCCCGGGGCGACGCCCCGGCCGCCCCGCCGCCCGGCCCGGCCGGCCCTGACGCTTGCCGCGGGATGCGGGGGCCCCCTCCACTGCCTGGCGGTGGTTGCCGAGGCAGTTGTCACACCCCTCGCATTCCGCACCAGCGGCGGGGTCCCCGAAATACCGGAGGATGAACCCCCGCCGGCACGCCGTGCTGTAGGCGTAGCGCTGCATGATGTCCAGCTTTGCGCGGTCGGCGCGCCGTCGCCGGGCCTCGCTCTCCGGGTCCGGCACGCGCATGTCCGCCCGCGAATCCCATCGCCCGTCGCCGGCCGGTGGCCGGGGGTTGTCGATCAGGAACTCGTGCGTGAACCGGTCCTGGAAGGCATGCAGCAGGACGCAGTTCGCCCGGCGCCCGTTCCGGCCCGCACGGCCGGCCTCCTGATAGTACGCCTCCAGCGATCCCGGCATCGTGTGGTGAACGACGAGCCGCACGTTGGCTTTGTCGATACCCATGCCGAATGCGTTGGTGGCCACGATCGCCCGCACGCGTTCGTGCATGAAGTCGTCCTGGGCCGCCCGGCGCTCGTCGTCCTCCTGGCCTCCGTGGTACCCGCGCACCCGCACGCCGGCCGCACCAACTGCCGTCGCGATCCGATCGACCGCCTTGCGGGTCGTCGCGTATACGACGGCCTGACCGGGATGACTTCGCAGCAGGTCGATCAGTGTCGCGTCTTTTTCCGCGTCGTTACGAGTGCGGATCACGTGATAGTGCAGATTCCGGCGATCGAATCCCGTGACGACCGTCTCCGGATCGCGGAGCCCGAGCTGCTCGGCGATGTCCTTCCGCACCGCCGGCGTGGCCGTTGCCGTCAGTGCCACCGTCGGCGGGTCTCCCAGCGCCGCGCGGATCGCGCGTACCCTGCGGTAGCTCGGCCGGAAATCATGTCCCCACTCGCTGATGCAGTGCGCCTCGTCCACTGCCAACAGCGACACTCCGGCCGCGCACAGGCGATCGGCCGCGGAGCCTGCGTCGAATCGCTCGGGTGCGACGTACAGGAGGCGCAGCTCGCCACGCTCGGCACGCGCGAAACGATCGGCGACATCCGCGTAGCTGAGCGTGCTGTTGATGAACGCGGCCGGCAATCCGCGAGCCTCCAGCGCGTCCACCTGGTCCTTCATGAGCGAGATGAGCGGCGAGACGACAACCGTCAGACCGGGAAGCAGGAGCGCCGGCACCTGAAAGCAGAGGGACTTGCCGCCGCCGGTCGGCAGCACCACGAGCGTATCCCGGCCGGCCATCACCGACGCCATCGCCCGCTGCTGCCCCGGCCGGAACTCGGAATATCCGAACGCGTCCTTGAGGGTCGTGCGCAACGTGGCGGGACCGTCGCCCCGTGTGTCGCTCGCACCTGCCGCAACGCGCGCAGCAGCAGCCGGCGACGAGCTACCGTCGAGCGGTGATGTGATCATCGTCTCACGGTGCCAGGCAACGCCCGGGATCTCATCATCGATCAGCGACAGATGTTGCCGGATGCGGCGGGACGTGGGCGAGCCAATCCCCGGGACCGATCACACGGCGCGGGCGAAATGCCCGCGGGTGAATGCACCACCGACGATCCCTCGCATCGCAGCGAGATCGGGGGCTGCGCCGGCCGCCAGCGATCGCAACGCCGCGGCGTACCCGGCCACCAGCTCCGCGATCGGGTCGCCCGGCGTGTTGAACACGAGGTGATATGCACGGAGCCCGGCGCTCCACAGATGCGGAATGAATTCCGACCCTTCGATCGGACGCGAGTGGAGCAGCCGGTTTCGGCAGGCACTGTCCGTCGCGACGGCGAAGCGGTACCCGGCCGGGTCCATCAGCTCGACGTTCGGATGCTTCTGGACGCAGAGATCGCGGCACGTCGTGGGCTCGCGATCGAAGGCAGCCGAGAGCACGCAGTGCTCGATAGTCATTCCCTCGGGACGTCCGTACACCAGAGCGGCGAACCCCTGCCCCGACCACGGCGCCGTCACGGCCGCGATCTCGTCCGCTGTGAGTTCGACGGACACCAGGATCCGCTCAACGCCCATCCCGAACAGCGCAGCCGCCGTGTGCTGATTAAAGCAGTTGACCGCGTAATCGGTCGCGACGCGCCGCCCGCTCGCGGCTAATTCGCGTGCCAGCCCGAGATGCCCGGTGAGGACCGGTGTATCGAGCTGCAGCCATTTCTCCAGGTCGCGGCGGTCAGCCGGACGCACGATGGTTGGCGTGCGCAGCCACAGTGTAGCGCCGGCCGAGGCCAACTCGGCGGCGAGCGCTCGAACGCGCGATACGGGTGGTGCGGGGTGCCGCAGGAAGGGGTCGAGAATGATGTCCGTTGCGCCGGCCGACGCCGCGGTGCGCGCATCGTCAGTCTGGTAGACGCTCACGGCCAGC
The DNA here is from genome assembly GCA_963737895.1 of uncultured Gemmatimonadales bacterium. Classification (GTDB taxonomy): domain Bacteria; phylum Gemmatimonadota; class Gemmatimonadetes; order Gemmatimonadales; family Gemmatimonadaceae; genus Palsa-1248. Next base: position 187,551 of record CAVTUF010000001.1, read on the forward strand.
ATGTACAATGGATTCGCCGGAGAGTCCGTCGCCGGGACACGCGCTGGGAGCGTCACGAGGGACGCGATCCGCTCCGCACGCTGGATCCGGGCGGCGGCTCGCGACCAATCACGGCGCGTGTCGAGCGCCACAACCGCACGCTGCCGCAGATGATTGAGCTCGCTCACCGGCAGAAAGAGTCCGTCGGCCAGAGCGCTCCGGTCGATCCCGGCGAGCACGAACGGTGTGTCACCCAGCCTGCCGAGCTGCGCCCTGCATTGTGCGTCATCGATCGAGCGGCGCGTGGCGGCTGCGAGCGCGGCATTGGTGCTGAACGACACCGACTCCGCGTCCGGACCCGTTCCGGCCGTGAACTCGCCCGCCAGGGGACCGCCGGCCTGTCCCGAGAGGCGCACGTGGAGCGGGATACGCGGTGGCTCGAGCGTCTCGACCGAGGCGTAGCTCGCCTGGCTCGCGGCGAGCAACTCCGCGTCGGCGTTACGGACGACCGTCGCGCCGCGCCGGGCCCGCTCGCGAACGGCGAGCGTCTGGCGGAACACGGATCCGGTCCGCTTGGTCGCGCGGACCGCGAGCACCGTGCCCCCCGTCCGAGGCTCCCCTGGCAGATCGAACGCCAGCCCATCGCCCGCGTGGATCTCGCGGGACACGTCCACCACGATCTCACCGCCATTGGCCGCGACTACCGTGCCGAGTGCGATGCCGCGGTTGTCCGGGCGATCGCGCGTGACGAAATCTCGCCCGCCCCGCCCATGCAGGAGACTCGAGGTGAACCCGCGGCTGTAGATCTGGACCAGCGGTTCCACCGCGTCCGGACTCACGGGCTGCTCGTTTCCGGCCGCCAGGGAATCGAGCCACTGCCGGTATCCGTGTGTCACGGTCGCGACGTACTCCGCGCGCTTCTTCCGCCCCTCGACCTTGAGGCATCGAATCCCCGCGGCGGCGAGCGCGCCGAGCTCATCGTACGCCGCGAGATCCTTCGCCGAGATCAGATACCCCGTGTCGAGCGTGGCGCCGGTCGCCGCGTCGGTCAGCGTGTAGTCCTTGCGACACGCCTGCGCGCACGCGCCGCGGTTGGCGCTGCGCTCCGAGATCATGCCGGACATCAGGCATTGGCCCGAATACGAGAATGCAAAGCGCGCCGTGGACGAACGCCTCGAGTCCGAGGTCCGGAACCACATCACGAATCGCGCGCAGATCGTCGAGGGAGTTCTCCCGCGCCAGAACGACACGGGACACGCCGAGGTCGCGCACGGCTGCCGCACCGGCGGGGTCGTGCACCGTGATTTGCGTCGATCCGTGGATCTCGAGGTGCGGATACACGGCGCGAATCAGGCAAATCAGTCCCAGATCCTGGACGATCACTGCGTCAATGCCACGGTCGATCGCGTCACCCAGCAGCATGAGGGCGTTAGTGAGCTCTCCAGGCTTGGTCAGGACATTGAGGGTGTAGTAGATCCGCGTCCCATAAGCGTGGGCCAACCGGCACGCCTCGCCGAGCTCGTCGAGAGTGAGTTGGGCGCCATCATCGCGGGCATTGAAGCCGCCGGCACCGAGGTAGACCGCATCGGCGCCATTCGCCACCGCGGCCCGCACCGCGTCGAGCGTACCGGCCGGCGCGAGCAGCTCAGGGACGCTGATACGGCGCTCGGCGGCCTGCGACCGCTGCGTGCGGCCATCCGTCCAGCGGTCGGGTTGTGGCGGCGAGGAAACTATCGGCACGCTAAGAACTTAACGCTTGCCACGTGGCCCAACAAAACGCAGGAGAAAGGCGAGTCCAAGGCATACGATGCCCGTCCACCGCCAGACGACCAAATCCGTCCGCACACCGTACCCGAAGAGTGCGAGTCCCGTCACGGCCAGCGTCAACTTCGTGGCCGTGAGTGGCGTCATCGCGCGACGGGACTGCGGGAGCCGGGGCCGGCGGCAGTTTGAGCTGTTTGGCGAGATCGTCCGGTACGTCGACGACCATGCGGAGCAGCGCGGTCGATACGACTTTGCCCTGGGCGTCCGTCTTGAGCGACAGCGTGCCGCCGCCATCAAGCGCGCCGTGCAACAGGAAATTGAGTGCGCCGAGGTTCGGCAGATCGAACCGTACGACATCGCCGGAGATCAGCCCCGAGAAATGGTCCGCGACGCGATCACGTGTCACGTACGTGTCCAGGACTTGGTACCACTCCGGGCGCAGGGCCAGGATGCCGACGTTGGCGGTGTCGCCTTTGTCGCCGGACCGCGCGTGGGCAATGTCCAGGAGCCGGACGCGCATCAGTCGCGTAGCCTCATTGGAAGGTGACGGACGGCTGTACCACCCGCTTGTCAATGAGGGCTGGCCAGTACGCCACGACCTCCTCGACCTTCGGCCGGCCGCCGGCGAAGCCGGTGACGCTCGGCGGCCCGTTGAGCACGAGCGGGGCGATCTCGCGCGTGAATCGCTCGACATCTCCGCGGTTATTGCCGCGCACGCCGATTCGGAGCTGTACTTCAGGAAGATCTTCCGATGGCGGCCCCGCGAGGGCGCCGTGTGTGGCGCCGGCTCCAACGAACTCGGTCAGGATGCGATCGAACTTCAGTCCCAGCCGATCGAGCCGCTCGCGCAGCACGCGGTCCGCGAGCTGCGCCTTGTCGAACGCATCCGGCCACGCGTACACCAGCGTGCCGACGGCCTTGAAGCCGGCACGGTATGCGATGGATACCTTGAGACTCGGGGTCGCGGCCGGCCCTCGACTCCATACACCCGTACCCGGTCGGTGCCGTCCGCCGCGAGGCGAATCGTGGTGAAGTCCGCGATCACGTCGGGTGTGATGTACGCATGCGGGTCGCCCATCTCATACACCAGTTGCTCGGCCACCGACTGCGTCGAGACACGACCCCCGGTGCCCGGGTGTTTGGTGACGACGAAGGTGCCATCGGCCGACGCTTCGACGATCGGATAGCCCACTTCGCCGAGGTCCGGGATCTCGCGCCAGTCGTACAGACAATTGCCGCCCGAGCACTGCGCGCCGCATTCGATGATGTGACCCGCGACGATGCCCGCCGCCAGCCGGTTGTAGTCATCGGCCGCCCAGCCGAACTCGTGACGCAGCGGCGCCATCGTGAGTGCCGTGTCCGTGGATCGCCCCGTGATCACGATGTTGGCACCACCCGCCAGCGCCTCGACGATCGGCGCGGACCCGAGGTAGGCGTTGGCCGAGAGGACGCGATCGCGCACGGTTGCCAGCGGCTCGCCCGTCTCCATGTTGGCCAGGGGATGCCCCGCCGCGATCAACGCGTCGAGCCGGGGCAGCAGGTCGTCGCCGAGCACCACGCCGATCCGGAGCTGAGCGCCGGCATCTCGCCCGCCCGGCAGCGCTCGCACCGCAGCCGCACACGCCTGCGGGTTCACGCCGCCGGCGTTGGCGACGACGCGTACGCCGCGTCCCGTGACGGCAGGGAGCACGCTCTCGACCGCTCCCAGGAAATCGCGGGCGTAGCCAAGCGATGGGTCACGCTCCTTCTGCTTCTGCAGGATGGACATCGTGACTTCCGCGAGATAGTCGAGCATCAGGTAGTCGACGGGGCCACCCGTCACCTGCCGCCGGGGCGCCTCGAGCCAATCACCCCAGAATCCCTGGCCGCTCGCGACCCGGACAATCCGTGCGGCACTCATGCGCTGCGCCCCGCCGCACCAGGGAACCCGTCGCACGGGAGCACAAAGGCGCCGAGGTGCGGACCCGGGTTTTGCGCTGCGGTCCGGAGCGCCATGGCCAGTACGGCGCGAGTCTCTTCGGGATAGATCACGGCGTCAACAAGTCCTCTCGCCGCGGCATAGCGGGCGTCGAGTTGCGATTCGTATTCCGCGCGCATGGCATCGACAGCCGTCGCGACGGCAGCGGGCACCGGTACGTTGGCGGTTCGTGCCGCCGCCAGGGCCGGTCCGTGCACGGCCTGGATGGCCGCCTCGCCCTCCATGACACCCATGCGCCCGGTCGGCCACGTGAAAATGAAATCGGGATCGAACCCTTGTCCCGCCATGGCGTAGTATCCCGCGCCCGAAGCGTGGTTGATGGTGAGCACGAGTTTCGGCACCCGCGCGGTCGCCATCGCTTCGACCCACCGCGCGCCGGCGCGGATAATCCCGGCCTCTTCGGCCTCCGGGCCCACCATGAACCCCGATACGTCCTGCACGAACAGCAGCGGGATGCCCTGGCGGTCGCACCGGTCAATGAAAAACGCCACCTTCTCCGCGCTTTCCGGATAGATGATGCCCCCGAACCGCGGACGCGAGCCGTCCGGGCCTTTGATCAGGCCGCGCTGGTTGGCGATCACGCCGACCGTCAGCCCCTCGATCGTCGCGTCGCCGCAGATGATCTCGCGCGCCCGATTGGCCTGGAACTCATCGATCACGCCGCCGTCGACCACGGCACGCAGGACAGCGTGCATGTCGTACGACATGCGATGATCGGCCGGGAGGACGCCGTACAGCTCATCGCGCGACAGCTCGGATGATGCGGGCGCGGCGGCTGCCGGCGATGGCGCCCGCGCTGCTGGCGGCGGAGCCGGCCAATCAGTGCTCGCAGCTTCTCGAGGCACGCGGCGTCATCATCGACGGCGTAGTGGGCGACGCCGCTCCGCTCGGTGTGCGTAGTGGCGCCGCCGAGGACTTCCGAGTCGACCGTCTGTCCGGTCGCCCCTTTGACGAGATTCGCGCCGCCCAGTCCCATGAACGACGTGTTCTTCACCATGACGATGACATCGGACAGGGCCGGCAGGTACGCCCCGCCGGCGATACACTGGCCCATTACCGCGGCGATCTGCGGCACGCGGAGATACCGCCGCATGATGGAGTTGTAATAGAAAATCCGCGCCGCGCCGTACTGGCCCGGGAAGACGCCGCCCTGATACGGCAGATTCACACCGGCCGAGTCCACGAGGTACACGATGGGAACGCGGCAGCGCATCGCGATTTCCTGCGCGCGCAGAATCTTGCGGATCGTCTCCGGCCACCACGATCCGGCCTTCACCGTCGCGTCGTTGGCGACTACCACGACCTCGCGGCCGTGCACGATACCGACGCCTGTGACGACGCCCGCGGCCGGCGCCTGTCCCTCGTATTGATCGTAGGCCACGAGGAGGCCGATCTCGAGGAATCGCGACCGGGGATCGCACAGGCCGGCGACCCGCTCGCGCGCCACGAGCTTTGCCTGGGCGTGCTGGCGCTCGATGCGCTCGGCACCGCCGCCCAACCGCAAGCGCTCTTCCAGCGTGCGGAGCTCGCCGGCCAGCCGCATCAGCCTGGGCGTGTGATCGGGCACCGCGGGACTCGTCCCGCTCGCAAGCGGTTGGTCCCCGGCCGTCCGCGCTGGGCGACGGGCCGCTGTCACGCCTCCTGCCGCTCGCGTTGCGCGAACCAGTCCTGGATGTAGCGCACGAGGTCGGAGGTCGAGGTGCCCGGCCCGAACAGCTTGCCGACACCCTGTCGATGGAGCGTGTTCATGTCTTCCTGCGGAATAATCCCGCCGCCCGTGACCAGCACATCATCCCGTCCCTGCTCGTGCAGGAGCTGCACCACGCGGGGGAACAGCGTCATGTGCGCACCGCTCAGGATCGAAAGACCCACCACGTCAACGTCTTCCTGAATCGCGGCGGTCGCGATCATCTCCGGCGTCTGGTGGAGGCCGGTGTAGATCACTTCCATGCCCGCGTCGCGCAACGCGGCCGCCACGACCTTGGCGCCCCGGTCATGACCGTCCAACCCGGGCTTGGCGACGAGGACGCGAATCGGTCGTGATACGGTCATGGCGTGGTGGAGGATGGAAGGCGCCGCGAGCGGCGTGCCTCCAGTTTACTTGCCGCGCGGCGCACGGGGCAACTCGCGCTTGTGGCCGATGAGCAGCATCTCGCCCGACCGGCGTGTCAGCGGGCGGGTCGTCCAGCCGTCGAACGCCTGCTCGACGACGATGCCCTCGGCCGCGAGCATGCCGGCCAGCGCGGTGGCCGTGTAGAGGCGGATCCGGTAGGTCCGGTGCCCCGGGCCGGTGGCGCCCCGCCATTGCACGTCGACCGTCAGCACGCCCGACAGCGGGTCAAACGTCCGCTCGTGCGCGACCATCGTGTGATCCGTCGTGTGCCACCAGTCGCGATCGAGGAAGCGCGCCATCACGCCGTCCCGGCTCGCGCCGTGCCACACGAAGGTGCCGCCGGGCTTGAGGACGCGGGCGAACTCGCGCAGGACCCGGCGGTCGTCGCTGGGATGCAGGAAGAAACCGAAGGATGTGAACACATTCATGACCGCATCGAAGCAATGCGTCCACCGGACTGGCAGGGCGCGCATGTCGCCCCGGCGATAGTGCAGCCCGTCGCGGGGTCCCTGCGCCCGCGCGACACCCAGCAGGTGCGCGGAGTAGTCGAGCGCATCGACCGCATACCCCGCTTCCGCCAGCAGCCGGGCGTGACGCCCCTGGCCGCACGGCACGTCGAGCACGCGGGCCCCCACCGGCAGCGCGAGCAGGTCGATGAGACGGGCGACATCGCGCCGGTCCTGTCCATCGTTGAAGAGGGGCTCGTATTCCGTGAGGTAGCGCGCGTCGAAATAGCTCGCCCACCACTCGCCAGACGGCGCCACGCGCTCCCGCTTACCGGACGGCGTCATCACCCTTTCCCGCGAGCAGGGGTCCGCTCCGCCGCAGCAGTTCGTTGGCGACTTCGAGCGGCGTGGTCTCGCCAGATTCCAGCGCGCCGAGACGCCTGTCCAGCCATGCGCTGGTCGCCGCATCGCCCCAGAGGCGCGTCCGGAGCGTGAGATCGACGACCTCGGCGACTCGTGCGCGCAAGCGAGCCCGCCGCTGCTCTGAGAGCGCGCCAGTCGCCACGAGGTAGTCGTGATGGCTATCGAGCGCGCCGAGCACCTCGGGGATGCCGGTGCCATCGACGGCCACGGCGGTGAGTACGGGGGGGAGCCACGCCGATCCGGAGTCGCCCGCGACCCCACCGCCGTCCCGCGAAGGGTCAGCCTCGCCGGACATGTCCGCGCCCGCATTGCGAGCCGATGCCGGTTGGCCGCGGCGCGCCCCCGAACGGACCTGCAACATCACCTTGAGCTCCGTTCGCAGCCGGCCGGCACCGGGGCGATCCGCCTTGTTCACCACGAAGACGTCGGCGATCTCCATCAGGCCGGCCTTCAGCGTTTGAATCGCATCACCCGATTCCGGGACCAGCACGACCACGCAACTGTCGGCCGTGCGCGCGACCTCGAGCTCACTCTGCCCGACGCCGACAGTCTCCACCAGCACGCGATCGAAGCCGTACGCATCGAGAACATCGGCGATCTCACGGGTAGCGGCGGACAATCCGCCAAGCGCGCCCCGCGTGGCCAGGGAGCGGATGTAGACACCGGGGTCGAGCGCGATCGACTCCATCCGGATCCGGTCTCCGAGTAGCGCGCCGCCTGTGAATACTGACGTGGGATCGACGGCGACGACACCCACCGTCAACCCAAGACTCCGGTAGGCGCGGACCAGTTGCGCCACGAGTGTGCTCTTCCCCGCGCCCGGCGGCCCTGTAATCCCGATCCGGCGCGCGCGCCCGGTCGCCCCGTGCAGGGCGGCCAGGAGCCCCGACGACGCGGCACCGCGGTTCTCGACGATGCTGATGACGCGCGCGAGCGCGGCGGGCTTGCGGGCCGCGAAATCCGCGAGCAGGCGGTCGGAGGCGGGTCGCGCCGCGCTCATCGGGGCCGCGAGGCCAAGCGGCGAACGAGCTGTTCCTGGCGGCGCCACATGCGGGATGCGACTCGCCTGACGCCTCCGGGATGATCGTGCCCCACGACGTGAAGCACACCGTGCACGACCAGACGCACCGCTTCCTCACGCTCCGTCACGCCATGCTCCCGCGCGTGCTGGCGCGCGACGGCGGGCGCGATGTAGATGTCGCCGATCAGTGGCGCCTTGCGGCCGCTTCGCTGGAGCGAGAACGCAATCACGTCGGTCGGACCGTTCACGCCCAGGTGGTCCCGATTGAGATGCGCGATCGCGCGAGCCGACACGAACGCGACCGAGATGAGGGCGGACCGGACGCCCTCGGCGGCCAGCACCGCCGTCGCGACGGCGCGCACACGCGCCACCGGGATGGGCAGCCTCACCCGGCCGGCGGATACCGCAACGGCGAGCGTCACCCCGGGGCGATCACGAGCGCGACCGCGGCAACCCGCATCACGCCGGCGCCGACGACGCGAACTCGGACGTCACTCCACCGGTGGCCGAGGGGTAGTCGATGCGGTGGTGGTACATGCCGATGAGGACGCGGGCGAACTGCTCCTTGACCACCTCCAACTGCTTGAGCGTCAGCGGTGCCTCGCGGAGCTGCCCCTGCTCGATGCGTTGCCGCACGATGTGGTCGATGACCTCGCGAATCTTCTGCGGCGTGGCGTCGTGCAGCACGTGCGCGGACGCCTCGACGCCGTCGGCGAGCATGCAGATCGCCGTTTCGGCGGTCTGCGGCACCGGGCCGGGATATTCGAAGTCCGCCGGATCGACGCCATTGCCGTCGCGTTCCCGTGCCTTCTGCAGAAAATAGGTGATGCGCCCGGTGCCGTGATGCTCCAGGATGAACGCCTGCAGCCCGACAGGCAGGCCGTGCTCCTCGGCAAGCTCGACGCCTTCGCGGACGTGATTGCGGATGATGGCGGCGCTCGTCGCCGGTTTGAGCTTGTCGTGCGGGTTGCGGCCGCGCGGCTGGTTCTCGACGAAATACTCCGGCTTCTTGATCTTGCCGACGTCGTGGTAGTAGGCGCCGACCCGCGCGAGTAGTCCGTTGGCGCCGATCGCATCGCAGGCCGCCTCGGCGAGATTCGCGATCCGCATGGTGTGGGCGAAGGTCCCTGGCGCTTCCACGCTCAGCCGCCGCAGCAGCGGCCGGTTGAGATCGGACCATTCCAGCAGCTTGAGATAGGTATCGATGCCCGTGAACTCTTCGAGCGGCGGGAGGAGCATCAGCGCCAGCGCCACTGACACGACCGAATTGATGCCGCCGGTGAGGATCGCATACCAGATGGCGTGCGCTGGCGTGCCCGCGGCCAATCCGATGCCCAGCTCCGCCAGTGCATAGGCGCCCGCCGTGACCAGGATCGAGTAGTACGCCTGATCGCGGCGCCGGATCACCCGGACGCTGAACGCCGACGCGGCGCCCACGATGAGCAGCAGGAACAGCGTGGACGATCCGTGATACGGCGCCTGCAACCCGACGAGGGTCGCCAGGATCACCGATGCGAAGAGGCTTACGCGTGTATCGAACAACACGCTGAACAGCACCGCGGCCAACGCAATCGGGATGAGCTCCGGGCGAGCCGGGTCGCTCCGCGCCACGGCCGCCGCGATCGCCAGGACTACCGCGAACGCGACCGCGATCAGGGTCACGGCCCGGGACGACCGGTACACCGCGGGCCGGTAGAACATCATCGTGAGGCCGAAGACCGTGATCAGCAGACCGTTGATGAGCACCGCTCCAGCCACCGCCTGGCTGCTACCGGCGGACTTCCCGAAGAGGGCGGTCGCGACGACCGCCAAGCCGGCGAAGATGGCCCAGCGGATCACGTGCGCGCCCGCCGCCGCCGCGAGCGTCGCCCGCGGCGTCAGCCGGTCGAGCTGCCGCCAGAGGTTGAGGGCACGTGTCCCGAAGTCGGGACTCGAATCAGGCGCCGGCGTCGTATGCGTATGCCCGAATGATGTCACGCACGAGGCGATGGCGCACCACGTCCGTCTCGTCGAAGTAGTGGAACGCAATGCCATCGATGCCCGGCAGGATGCGCTCCACCTGCATCAGGCCCGATTCCTCCCGGCGCGGCAGATCGATCTGGGTCTTGTCGCCCGTGATGACGATCTTGGAGTTCACGCCAAGCCGCGTCAGGAACATCTTCATCTGCAGGGTCGTGGCGTTCTGGGCTTCGTCGAGGATGACGAACGCATCGGCAAGGGTCCGGCCTCGCATGAAGGCGAGCGGCGCAATCTCGATGGTGCGGGTCTCGAGCGCCCGCTGGATTCGCTCGGCCGGCATCATCGTGTCCAGCGCATCGTAGAGCGGCCGGAGATAGGGGTCAACCTTGGCCTGCATGTCGCCCGGCAGGAAGCCGAGGTTCTCCCCTGCCTCTACGGCCGGCCGGGCGAGGATGATCCGCCGCACCCGCTTCCGCGACAGAGCATCGACGGCCGCAGCCACGGCGAGGTACGTCTTGCCGGTACCCGCGGGCCCGATGCCCACGACGATGTCGTGCTCGGCGATCTTCTGGAGGTACTCCGCCTGCCCCGGCGTCTTGGGCGTGATGACCGTGCGCACGCCCGGCAGCGCAATCCGCTGCCCCTCGGCGACGGTCGCGGCGCCGGGACCTTCGGCGCTGGCGTCATCATGGAGCCGAAGGACATCGTCGGGCGTCACCGGCTCACGCTGGCGAGCCAGTTCGACCATGCGCTGCGCTACGGAAACGGCGCGATCGACCGAGGGCGCGGGGCCTGTGATCGACAGCTGGTCGCCCCGCAGCGCGAGGCGGGCACCCGAGAGCCGTGCCAGCTCGACGAGATTGGCATCGTTGACGCCGGCCAGGGTGAGCAGATCCGCCCCTTCGGTGGACACCCGGTGGGTGACCGCCGTCTCGGTCATGCGCGGCCCGCGGCGACGCGGATATGCAACTCGTCCAAATCCGCGGCCGGCACTGCGGACGGCGCTCCCTCGAACAGGGCGCGCGCGGCCGTCGTCTTGGGAAACGCAATCACGTCTCGCAGGGATGACGCGCCCGCCAGCAGCATCGCGATCCGGTCGAAGCCGAATGCGATCCCGCCGTGCGGCGGCGCGCCGGAACGCAGTCCCTCGAGCAGGAACCCGAAGCGGAGCCGCGCGGTCGCTTCGTCGATGCCGAGCAGCCGGAACACGCGCTCCTGCACGGCCGGGTCGTGGATGCGGATGCTCCCGCCGCCCAGCTCCGTTCCGTTGAGCACGACGTCGTACGCCACGGCTCGCACGCGCGCCGGATCGCTCTCGAGGTACTGGAGGTCGTCCGGGTGTGGCGACGTGAATGGATGGTGCGTGGCGTTCAGTCGCCCGGTTTCCGCATCGCGCTCGAAAAGCGGGAAATCGAGCACCCACAGAAACTCGCGCGCGGACTCACGAACGAGGGCAAGACGCCGTGCCGCCTCGTGCCGCACGCGATCGAGCGCCGGACTGGATACCCGGTCTGGTCCGGCGACGAACAGTGCGAGATCGCCGTCGCCGAGTGCCAGCCGCGCCACCGCGTCCGCCCCGAGAAACTTGGCGGCGGGTCCCTCGACTGAGTCCTCGGTCCGCTTGAGACGGATCAGCCCACCCGCCCCCGCGCTCTTCGCAATCTCCTCCAGCTCGTCTACCTGCTTGCGGGAGAGTCCTGCCGCACCGGGCAGGCGGAGGCCGCGCACGCGGCCGCCATTGGCGAGCGCGGAGCGCGCAATGCCGAACTCGCTCTCCCGGAATGCATCGCTGGCATCGAACAGTTCGAGGCCGAAGCGCAGATCCGGCCGGTCGGTTCCGTAGTGTTCCATCGCGTCGGCGTAGGACATGCGCCGGAAATGGGCCGGCACGTCGGTGCCGCTCGCGCTGAACAGCTCGCCGATCAGCCCCTCGGCCACGGACATGATGTCCTGGCGCTCGACGAAGGCGGCCTCGATGTCGATTTGCGTGAACTCGGGCTGGCGGTCGGCGCGGAGATCCTCGTCGCGGAAGCAGCGCGCGATCTGAAAGTACCGGTCGTAGCCCGCGATCATCAGTAACTGCTTATACAGTTGTGGCGACTGCGGCAGCGCGTAAAACTCCCCGGCGTGCACCCGGCTGGGGACGATGTAGTCGCGCGCGCCTTCCGGCGTAGGCTTGGTCAGGATCGGCGTTTCGATCTCGAGAAAGCCCCGGTCGCTCAGGTGCCGGCGCGTCGTCTGCATGAGCCGGTGCCGCAGCTCGAGGTTGGCGTGCAGCTCGGGCCGGCGAAGGTCGAGATAGCGATGGCGCAGCCGAAGCTCTTCGGCGGGCAACTGCTCACCCTTGCCTCGCGCGACGGGAATCGCCGGGGTAACGGACGGGCCGCTCAACTGCAGCCCGGTCGCGCGGACCTCGACATCACCGGTCGGCAGATCGGCGTTGCGCGATTCGGGCGGGCGCGCGGCGATCTCGCCCTCGACGAGCACGACGCTTTCGACGCCGACGGCTCCGGCGCGGCGCAGCACGTCGGGCGGCGTCCATCGCGGGTCGAACGACACCTGCACAATGCCGGCGCGATCCCGCAGATCGACGAACACGATTCCGCCGAGATCGCGTGTCCGCTGCACCCATCCACCCAACCGAACCTTTGTGCCGGCGTCAGTCGCCCGAACCGAGCCGCACAAATGCGACCGCAGTGACGTCGCCAGCACGGAACTGTCCGTCGCTCCGTGAGTCACGCCCGCACCAATCGATTACTGTTCATTGAGTTGCCGCGCAATCTAACCCAACCGGATGCCACCCGGTAGGCGCGCCGCCTGCGAAGCGGCGAGACATCGTAGCGCGTATATGACTGTCCCACAAGGCGTTACGTGACCAACCTCTCGTACTCTGTGAAGCAGGACCGCGAGAATCTTCTCGATCTGCGTCCCGCCAATGTCGTCGCGCGGTTGCGAGCGTTCGCGGCCGAGCATGGCGTGGCGGAATATCGCGGCAATCAAGCCGCGCGGCGATTGTGGACAACGCCGGTGCAGAGCTTCGCGGAGATCGCCGAGCTGCCCGTGGCATTTCGCCAGCAACTGGACGCCGCGTTCGTGCTGCCGCGCCTCGAACTGGTGACGCGCCAGCAGTCGGCGGACGGCACGCAGAAGTTCCTGTTCCGTTTGCCCGACGGGGAGTCCGTCGAGACCGTCACGATACCGGACGGCAACCGCCTCACGGCGTGCATCTCGTCTCAGGCCGGATGTGCGCTGCAGTGCGCGTTCTGCGCGACCGGCGCGATGGGATTTGCCCGGAACCTCGGCCCGTGGGAGATCGCCGGGCAGGTGCGCGAGCTCATGCTGCTCGATCCCCCGCTCCGGCCAACGAACGTCGTGTTCATGGGAATGGGCGAGCCGATGATGAACTGGCGAAACGTCGATGTGGCGCTGACGCTGCTCAACGACCCCGCCGCGATCGGCATCGGCGCGCGCCACATCACCGTATCGACGGTAGGCGTGCTACCTGGAATCGAGGCGCTGGCTGCCCGCCCCGAGCAGTTCCGGCTCGCGATCTCCGTCCATGCTCCGCTCGACGAGTTGCGGCAGAAACTGATGCCCGTCAACACGAAGTATCCTCTGGCCGGGGTAATCGCGGCGGCTCGGGGGTTCGTGCGGCGGGTGACCTTCGAGTATGTCCTGCTCGGTGGCGTGAACGACACCCGGATCATGCGGTGCGGCTCGCGGCGCTCGCCGCCGAGTGCGGCGCGTTCGTCAACCTCATTCCCCTGCACCCGGGCGGGAGCCGTGGGTTCAACCAGAGCTCGCCGGCCGCGACCGCGGTCTTCGCGCGCACACTGCGCGCGCGAGGCGTCGAAGTAGCGGTCCGCAAGAGCCGCGGCCTCGACATCAGCGCGGCGTGCGGCCAGCTACGGGTAGAACGGCTCGGGCGGCGGCCGCCAACCCGCGCCCACGAAGACGCTGACGTCCACGTAGCGTGACGAATCGGGGTGCGATTCCACTCGCGCCGCACCGAGGCCCTGCGCGACCAGTTGTGCGTACGCGGGGTGGCCGGAGCGATCGATCACCAGCGTCGTGTCGCGTGTGGCAGGTGATGTGCCGAACGCCACCACGTCGAAGCCGTGGTCGCGCAGGTAGAGCGTCGCCCGCCGGCCCAGCCCGCGCATGCGGGTGGCGTTCAGGACCTCGACCTTGATCCTGACGCCGGCGGGCGCCTGTACGTCGGTCCCCTGAAAGCGAGGACCCGTGACCACAGGTACCGGAGTATGCCGGCGGCGCGCGACGACGACGGCCGCCAGCCCACCTCCCATCACCAGGAGCACCAGGGCCGCCGCGATCAGACGACGGGACTGCCGCCGCGTGCCGCCGGCGGGCACGCCGAGCGCATCGATCTTCATCGCACGGCGTTCCAGAGTGCCACCGTGCGGGGCGCGAGTGCCTTGCCCCCCTCCACCGCCCAGCGCACGCGCATCTGTACCACTTCACGGAACACCCCATCGAAATCGGCCGGCGTCCGCGCGGCCAGGGCCGCACGCTCGTCGCGCGCGAACGCCCGTCCCGGTTCCAGAAAATCCGCCATGTAGAGCGCGCGGCCTGTCGCGCTCCAATCCACCGACCCCACGGTATGCCAGCGGATCGCGTCGAGCACATCCGCGCGTCGTTCGCCATCGGCCGCGAGCCGCGCCGCGGCGGCGGGACCGTGCAGAAACGCGGCGCCGGCCTGCATATCGCCGGCCCACGCGGCATGGAGGTCCTCGCCAAGGATCGCCCGCAGGGAGCTCTCGGGAGCGTCGCGCAACGCATCGTGCCACGTGGCCGCATCGTGCCACGCCTGGCGCTCCGCCGGCGGGAGCGAGCGGCGCGCCGCCCACGCGCCGATCAGCGCGACCACGCGGGCAATGTGCGCGCGACGTGGGGCGGTGACGACCGCCCACGACGGCAGCGAGATCAGCGCCACGGCGCTGCCCGGCGCGGGATCGCCAGCGGCAGACCCGGCCGCCGACCCAGTCGCCGCGTGCATCACCGCGGGACGTCCGCCGGTGCGAACACCGCGTTGTCAATGAGCCGCGTACGTCCGACCCGCGCCGCCACCATCGCCACGGCGCCCGGCACGACGTCCGCTATCGGCTCCAATCGCTCCGCCTCGGCAATCGCCAGGTAGTCGGCCGTCACGTCCGATTCGCGGGCCAGCACGTCGTGTCCAAGCGCAATGAGTGCATCGGCATCCGTCGTCTGGCCCTCGGTCCACGCTCGTACCATCACCTCGAGGGCACGTGGTACGGCCAGCGCACGCGCCCGTTCGGACTCCGAGAGGTATGCGTTGCGGCTGGACAGCGCGAGTCCGTCGGCGGCGCGGACCGTGGGCACTGCCACGATGTCCACCGGGATGTTGAGATCGCGTACCATTGCGCGAATGAGCGTGAGCTGCTGGAGATCCTTGCGGCCGAACGCCGCGAGATCGGGCTGCACGATGTGGAACAGCTTGGCCACGACCGTCAGAACACCGGCGAAATGTCCCGGCCGGACCGCCCCCTCCCACCGGGCGTCGAGCGCAATGTCACCCGGGCGCGGGGCCACCGGCGTGACCGCCACAGCCGGAGGCATCGGGTACATCTCGGCAGCCGACGGTGCGAAGACAATGTCGACGTCATGGGCAGCGGCGAGCGCCGCATCACTGTCGAGTGTGCGGGGGTAGGCAGCGAGGTCTTCGCTCGGACCGAATTGCAGCGGGTTGACGAAGATGCTCATCACCACGCATCCGGCACGCGGGCGCAGAGCGTCGACCAGGGCGAGATGCCCCTCGTGCAGCGCTCCCATGGTGGGCACGAACCCAATGACGTCGCCGCGCGCGCGCGCCGCACGCAGCACGGACCTGAGTTGAGCGATAGTCGTGATGATGCGCACCGTGCGGTCCTACCTCAGAAGCTGTGGCCGGCGTCGGGATACGTGCCTGCTCGCACGTCCTCGCCGAAGGCCCGCACGGCCCCACGCACCTCGCCCGCCATCGCCGCGTAGCGCTTGAGAAACTTTGGTGAGAAGGTGTCGTTGAGGCCAAGCAGGTCGTGCAGCACGAGCACCTGTCCGGAGCAATGCGGGCCCGCCCCGATGCCGATCGTCGGGACGGTGACACCGGCAGTGATCGTTTCCGCCACAGCGGCCGGCACGAGCTCGAGAACGATGGAGAACGCGCCGGCATCCTCGAGCCGGCGTGCGTCATCGAGCAGCCGCGCGGCGGCGGTCGCGTCGCGTCCCTGGACCCGCGGACCGCCCAGCGCGTGCTCGGACTGCGGCGTGAATCCCAGGTGGCCCATGACGGGGATACCCAGATCGACGACTGCGCGGACCGTGCGCGCGATCGCGGTAGAGCCGCCTTCGAGTTTGACGGCCTGCGCGCCAGTCTCCTGCACGACCCGTCCACAGTTGAGCAGCGCCCGCTCGTCGCTGACCTGGTAGGTGAGGAACGGCATGTCCACGATCACGAGCGCATCAGGCGCCCCGCGGCAGACGGCGGCACCGTGATAGATCATGTGATCGAGCGTCACGGGCAGCGTTGTCGGATGCCCGGCGATCACGTTGCCGAGCGAGTCGCCCACCAGCAGCGCGTCGGCGCCTCCTTCATGCACGAGGCGGGCGAAGGTCGCATCGTACGCCGTCACGACGACCAGCCGCTCTCCGCGCGTGACCTTGTCGCGAAACTCGGCGACGGTCGGCTGCCGGCGGGGTGCCGGACCCGTCGCGGCGCGCACCGGGCGCGATTTGCGCGCCGGCGTCATGCCCGGCCCGTCGCCGTTGGTCCGATGCGGGCCGCGGCCTGCGCGATTTCCCGCTGCCAGAAATTCCGGTTGGCCAGCTCCGGGTGCGGCACGACGAGCCGCGGCTCGTCGATCCGGCGCGCGCCGTAACACACAATGTCGAGGTCGAGTGTGCGCGCGCCCCACCGCTCGCCGCGGACGCGGCCCCGGCTATGTTCAATGTCGTGGAGGTGATCCAGCAGCGCCAACGGCTCGATGGATGTGTGCATCGCCACCACCTGATTGAGGTACGGCCCCTGCCCTGCGGGTCCGATCGGCGCCGTCTCCTCGACATCCGACTCGCCGATGATGCTAGTCCCCGGCAGTGCGCCGAGGGCCCGGCGGGCCGCCGCCAGGTGCGCGCCGCGGTCACCCAGATTGGACCCCAGCGCGATATATACCGCGTCGCCAGCACAGAGGGCGGCCGATTCAGTCATCGCGCCGTCGCTCCAGGACCACCTCGGCGTACGCCAGGGGACCGGGAAGCATCACATGCGGCTTGCGTATCGCCACGCGGACACCGGCGACGCCCGCGACCGCGAGGGCGTCCGTCGCGACACGCTCGGCCACCTGCTCGAGATAGGGGGTGTGCTCGGTGCCGACGGCGCGTTGCACCAGGTCGTAGAGCGTCCGGTAGTCGACGACGAATCCCTTACGTGCTCCGCTCGCCCGCCACACCGTCAGGTCGATTTCGATCGGCTGCGGCAGCGTCGCTTCGTGCGCCAGCACACCGATCCGGGCATGAAACCGCATGCCCCGCAGCGTGACTGCCTCGCGGGTTCGCACTCGCGGGAACGTAAAGGCGCCACCAGGGTTGTTCAACATCGCGGGACCGGCGTGCGCGTGATCGCGCGGCGCCCCCGCCGGCGCTCACCGCGTGGTGGTGATCCGCCGGGTCAGGTCGCCCAGGTAGCCGGCGACGCTCTGGAGCTCGTGGGTGGCGCTCTCCAGGCCCGCGAGGGCAAACGCCTGCTCCTTAGCCAATGCGGTGACCGCCTCGGCGCCCGACCGGTTGCGGTCGGAGATCCCCGCGATCCGGCCCACGCGATCCTGGAGGCGGGCACATTCCTGCTCCTGATCGCGCGACACCTGGGCTATCCGCCGGGCATGCGTGGCACTCTCGGCGGTGGCCTCGAGGATGACGTCGAGCGCGCGGAGCGCCGCGGCGGACAACCCCTCGGCATCTCCGACGATCGCGCGTCCGCGTTCCATCTGCTCCGAGATGCGGCGCGTCTCCTCTTGGAAACCGAGGATGATGTCGGCCGCGCGGGCGGAGGCCCGTGAGCTCTGCTCGGCCAGCTTGCGCACCTCATCGGCGACGACGGCAAAGCCCCGCCCGTCGGCACCGGCACGCGCCGCTTCGATCGCGGCGTTGAGAGCGAGCAGGTCCGTCTGCTCGGCCACTTCCTTGATCACGGCGATGAACTCGGTGACTTCCGCCGCCGTGCGGGTGAGCTGGTCAATCTGGGCGGAGCTCTCGCCGACGAACCCCTTGGCGCTCACCAGACGGTCGATCGCCGCGGCGATCGTGCCTCGGTGCTCGGTCGCGACGTCGGTCGCACGCCGGCTGGCGGCGGCAGCCGCGCTGCCGTCACGCACGACGCTCGTCGTGGCCTCGTGGAGCACGCGGGTGACCTCCAGGCTTCGGGTCAACTGGTCCGTCTCCTCGACGATGCCGCGCGAGATCTCGGCAATGGTGCGCGCCACACTCTCGCCGCCGCCACGCAGCGTGCGCGCCGAGCGTCCCAGCGTCTCGACCTGGCCGCCCATCCGCGCGACGGCATCCAGCAGTGGCCGCCGGAGCTCGTAGATATGCAACGTCGTCGCGAGCTGATTGGCCACCCGCTGGACAAGCGCGAGCTGCTTCACGCCGTACGTCGCCCGCTTGTGGTGTTCGACCTCGAAAAGCCCGACATTGCGGTCGCCGAAGCGGAGCGGGGCAACGACCGCGCTGCGCGCCTCGGGGCGGGGCGACTCGATGCGGCGGTCGCGAACCGCGTCGATCACGATGACCGGACGCCCCGATTCCAGGGCCAGTTTGCGCAGCAGCGCGTGATTCTCTCCCAACGTCTTGGCATCCGGGGGCTGAGTGCCTTCCGGAATGCGGCGGCCATCCTCGGTCGTGTCACTCGAGCGGTACACGAGCCGCAGCTCATCGTGCTGCAACTGCCAGATCCGGAAGTCCGTCCAGTCCACGAGCCGGTGGGCCAGACGTTCGATCAGGGCACAGGCCTCGACCAGCGACACGTCCGCCGTGACGACGTCTTCCATCGCGTGGATAATGTTCTGCTCCTCGGCGGCGATCGACTCTTCGAGGATCCGCTTGAGCACGTAGCCAGCGGCGAACACGATGAGCAGGATCGGCCACGCGCCCCAGCCGTAGGTCGCGATCGCGATCGTCGCGGCACACGCGGCCGCCGTCGCGGCGCCGGAGGTGACGAGCTCGTACCGCAGGATGAGCGCGCGTTCGTCCGGCATGAGCTTGTCGCGGACGAGGAGGCTGAAGTAGAGCAGTGCGCGGCTGAGGGTGAAGTACCCAACTACGAAGACCGCGACGGCGAACGCCGCGTCCGCGCCGAGCTCCCTCGTCCCGCTGAAATGCATCGCGCCGGCGAAGAGCCCGTAGGCCGCGGCCAGCGCCAGCGTCTCGCGCCCCGAGTTGATCCAGGCGAATTCCGTCGTCTTCCGCAGGACGAACACATCCGCGATGAAGACGCCGAGATACAGTGCCGCGAACGTGACCGGCGCACCGCACACGAGGGCGCCGGTGAGGGCGACCGCGCCGACCAGGTTGAGCGCGGAGTATTTCGTCAGCGGGATCTGCGCTGAGCGGAGCGCGACGGTCGCCAGCCCGAGCACGAGCAGCGACGCGGGCTCGGTCACCCACCGGTGGTCGGCCGTGAGAGCGGCGATGAGCACCGCCGAGCCCACGACGCCGAGCGCCCGGGTGTAGCGGTGGAGGAAGTTGCTCACTGGCGGGGCGCGCCGGCGCGGGCGCGCAGGGGATCAGAGCGTCGCATCGAGTCCACGGCGAATGCCATCGGTAAAGGCCACGGCGGCGTCCACACTGCGCCCAGCCGCCTCGACCAGTGCACTCCCGACGACCACGCCATCGGCCACCCGTCCGACCGATGCGGCATGCTCCGGCCGCGCGATGCCGAAGCCGACGCAGATGGGAAGTGTCGTCGCTGCCCGCAGGCGCGCGACCGTGCCTGGCAGTTCCGGGGGCAGTTCGGCACGCGCCCCCGTCACACCCAGACGGCTGATCAAGTACACGAAGCCGCTGCCGTGGCGCGCAATCTCCGACATCCGGTCGCTCGGCGTCGTCGGAGCGACGAGGCGAATGAACGCGAGATGGCTCTCACCCAGCCACTCCTCGCGCTGCGGGTCGGCCCCGACGGGGAGATCCGTCACGAGCACCCCGCTCGCGCCTGCGGCGGCGGCGCGCTTGAGGGCGTCCGGGCCGGCGGCGAGCAGCGGATTGAGGTAGCTGAAGACGATGACCGGGACCGTCACGCCGGCCTTGGCGATGAGCGCGAGCGCGCGATCGAACGTCATCCCCTGCGCGAGCGCCTGCTGCGAGCTGGCCTGGATCACCGGGCCGTCGGCCAGCGGATCGGAGAACGGAATGCCGACTTCGATGACGTCGGCCCCCGCGTCGGCGACCCCCCGCAGGAGTTCGATGCTGCGCTCCTCGTCGGGGTGGCCGGCCGTGAGGTAGCAGACGAGCGCGCGGCGGTTGTTGGTGCGGAGGTCGGCGAAGCGTTGGGTAATCGGGTTTGGCATCATACGATCATACGAAATAATCGGCGATGCGGATGCCGTACCGCGCCGCGTCGGCCGTCTTGATGATCGTCCGGGCGTATATGCCGCCCTCGAGCTGCGCCGCCAGATCGGCCAGCTCACCGGGGAACAGCACGTTGCCCTGCGAGTCCGAGACGATACGCACGATCGGCCGGGAGATGAGGTCGGGGTTGGGATTCGTCGAATGGACGATCCCGAGCTCGAACGTGTCCAGCACGACGACGGTACCCACCGGATACAGGCCGAGGAGGTTCATGAACGCCTTGACCACGACGGGATCCATGCCGCGCTTCGGATTGTCCCGCATCTCCTGGATCACCGCCGCGGGAGACATCGGCTCGCCCTGGTAGGCCCGGTGGGTCGTCGCCGCGTCGAAGCCATCGGCGACCGCAACGATCTTGCTGAAGATTCCCATGCCGCGCGGGCGGATGGGGCGCGGATATCCGGTCATGTCGTGCTTCATGTGATGCTCGTACGCCACGACCATGGAGCGGTACGGCAGATCGGTCGCCCCGCGCATCTGGAAGAGTGACAGCACGCCGAGCCAGGGGTGGTTGGAGATGGCCCGCCAGTCAGCTTCGGACAACTGGTCGACCTTGTTGAGCACGTGCAACGGGACGCGCGCCTTGCCGATGTCATGGAACAGCGCGGCCAGCCCGAGGTCGTAGAGCTGGAGCTTGCTGAGTCCGAGACGCCGGCCCAGCGCTACCGCGAAGATGCAGACATTGACGCTGTGCGTGAACGTGTACTCGTCGTAGTCGCGCAGCGTGGTCAGGCCGAAGAGCGACGTTTCCTCGTTCAGGATCTGGTCCACAATGGCCTGCACGACGCGCTTGATCTTCTTGATATTGGGTGCGCGCCCCATGCGGACGGAGTGGATGACTTCCTTGGAGACCGACACCGACTGCGCGTAGGTCCGTTTGGCCGCTTCCTTGGTCTGCTCCCGGTCGCCGAGACCGTCCGCGGCGCCGCCGAGGGTGGGCGGCGCGAGCTCGAAGGCCGAGACGTTGGCCATGGTGAGCTTGGCCGTGATCTGCTGGAAGCGCTGTCCCGGATCATCATCGCCCGGCGCCTGCACGAGTGACAGGAACACCAGCCAGTCGCGCGGACCGACCGTCTCCGCGACACGGAGCGCTCCGATCCCGGCGGCCCGGAAGAGCGAGAGGAGCTGGCTGAAGCTGGCGTAGTTGTCGAGGTCGAGGCGCAGCCGAGTCGCGTTGATGAAGATGAACTCCCCGCCGGTCCGAAACTCGAGATCGCGCTCCTGTTGCAGAAGCGCCTGCGTCAGCGTCGTGAGATCCTCGAGCGCCTTGACCACCGCGGCGTTCTCGATCGGGTACAGCTTGATCGCGCGGAGCGCCCCGTAGAACGACAGGATGAACGCGCGGCCGCGGCGCCTGACGGCCGCATCCGAGCCCGTGTCGTTGCGGTGCGGATTGGTGGCTTCCCCGTTCCGCCGTGGACCGGTCACGCCTTCCCGTGCGGATGGCCCGGAGGATCGCCGGGCGGCCGCACCGGCCGGTGTGGCCGGCGGAGCGCGGGCCGCTGGTACGCGGCGCGCCTGGAGCCGCGGTCCCGCCAGGAGCATGCGCGCCGGGGCCGCTCGCACGGGTTGGAGGCGCGCTCACAGGTTGCCGCCGCGAAGCGCCTTGTTCACTGCGTTGCGCACCACCACGTCCTTCTCATCCGCAGCGCGGCGAAGACTTTCGATCGCCTTGTCCGTGCCGATGCGTCCGAGTGCCATGGCGGCGCAGGCGCGGGCTTCGGCATCCTCGCGGCGGCGCAGGAATCCGCGCGCGTTGAGCATGCCATCGAGGAGCGGGACGCCCGCGTCGCCGCACATCGATCCGTACGCCTCGAACATCGCCATTTTCTCAGTCAGGTCCGCGTCGCGCACCGATTTGCCCTTGACCACCGCCTCCACCCGCGGGAGTGCCGGCCGGTACGCGCGTGTCGCGAGGGCGCGCGCCGCCGCGACCCGGACATCGCGATCGGCGTCGCCGATCGCTCGCTCGAAGCCCTGCAGGGCGCCCGCGGAACCGATCTCCGCCAACGCGAGAACCACGGCGAGACGGACCGCGGCGTCGGGGTCGGTGAGCCGGCGCACCAGCGGCGTCACGGCAGCGGTGCTGCGCAACGCTCCGGCGCGGCGGATGGCTTCGGAGGCAACGGCCGTGTCGGCGCTGCCGATCAGCCGCACGAGCTCCGCGGTGTTGGCCGCGGTCAGACGGGTGGCCGCCGACTGCAGGAGCGCCCGGACCTGTGGGTCCTGAATGCGCGGCAGCCAGGCGAACAGAGTCTCGAGGGCGCGCGGCCGCAACTGATCGAAGAGCGCGGTGAGCTCTTCCTCCGGCGGCAGTGCGCGCGCCTGATCCAGCGAATCCAGGAGTTGCGAGAGCGCCTCGGCCTGGCTGAGCCGGTCGGGCACGGCGGCCAGCCGGTCGCGCTGGTCGGCCGCAAGCCCTTTGGTGCGGCCGGCGGTGACCTGTGATTCCTGCAGCAGATAGGCAACGGCTCGCAGCTCGCCGGCGGACAGGAAATGGAGGATCAGTGTGTCGAAGATCCCCGACGATCTCGTCGCGCACCGCGGTGTCAGCCTGCACTTCGAAGATGTCGAGCAGGATCGCGAGCACGTTCTGCCGCAGATCGCTCGCGTACTCCTTCTCGACCAGGCCGCGGAGGTAGGCGACCTCGGTGTCGTCGAGGAAATACAGTGTCGTGTCGAAGTTCTCGAGATTGACCAGTCCCGGACGCGATTCGAGCAGCGTCTCTTCGGGCCGGACCGGATCATCCGCCTTCGGTGGCTCGACCGCCCGGGCCTCGAACTTCGGCGTGAGCTCGCCCATTCCGGCTGGGCCATCTTCCGCCAGCTCGACGTATTTGTAGCGGAGGAAGAGGAGGTCGTGCTCCCACAGCATGACGAGGAGATCATCCTCGTCCGGCGAGTTGCGGCGGACGCGCTGGACGATGTCGAGGAAGGTGACCAGATCGTCCTGCTCGAATCCCTTCTGGAAGCTGCAGCTCGCGAACGCCCTCCTTGTAGAAACCCACGGCAGGCTATCGGACGTCTTGCTCCCTTCGCGGAGCACGACGGCGCCTTCCCAGACGAAGTCGGACTCGGTCACGACGCAGTTTGAGCTCGTCGGTCTGTTCCCATATCGGGCATGAACGCAGCGCGCAGCGTATCGAGCGCGCGCAGATACGTCGGGTTGTTGTGCATGTACAGCTGATGGGCGCGCACCCCTTTGACGAGGATCTCAGCAACTCCTCGATCGGCCCCGGCGGGAACGGCGTCTCGCAGCGGCGTGTCTCCCCCGACTGCCGGGCGGCGGCGCCGCTGGCCCGAGGCGGCGGGGGCGCGACGCCTGCGCTCACGCGCCCGCCGATGCCGAGCGCGCTGACCTGCGCCACGTCCTTGTCGCCGCGTCCGCTGATGCAGAGGAGCACAGGGTCATCGGCGTCCCACCGGCCAGCTTGGCTGTCCACCCACGCGATCGCGTGCGCCGTCTCCAGCGCAGGAACGATCCCTTCGAAGCGGCTCAGCAACTGGAAACCGGCCAAGCGCCTCGGCGTCGGTCACCGCGACATACGTCGCTCGTCCCGCTGTCCTTGAGAAACGAGTGCTCGGGACCGACGCCCGGATAGTCGAGTCCCGCCGAGATCGAGTGCGCGGGATGCACCTGGCCGCCGGCGTCCTGCAGCAGGTAGCTGAGCGCACCGTGCAGCACGCCCGGGCGTGCCCGCGACCAGCGACGCCGAGTGGCGACCGCTGTCGAGTCCCTCGCCTGCCGCTTCGACCCCGATCAGTTCCACGTCCGGCATCGTCGACGAATCCCGAGAAGATGCCCATGGCGTTCGATCCGCCGCCGACACATGCGACGACGGTGCGCGGCAGGCGACCGGCCCGCTGCCAGCATCTGCGCGCGCGCCTCGCGCCCGATGATCGATTGGAATTCCCGCACCATGCGTGGGTACGGGGCCGGCCCCACGACTGACCCAATGATGTAGTGGCTGTCGGTGACGGTGGTGACCCAGTCGCGGATCGCTTCCGTAGTGGCGTCCTTGAGCGTGCGCGTGCCGCTTTCGACTGGAACGACCGTCGCCCCCATCAGCCGCATGCGATAAACGTTCAACTCCTGGCGGCGCATGTCCTCCGCGCCCATGTAGACGACGCATTCCAGCCCGAATCGGGCACAAATGGTCGCGGTCGCGACGCCATGCTGCCCCGCGCCGGTTTCGGCGATGATCCGGCGCTTTCCCATCCGGCGGGCGAGGAGGGCTTGGCCGACCGTGTTGTTGATCTTGTGGGCGCCGGTGTGGTTGAGGTCCTCCCGCTTGAGAAAGACAGGCGCACCCACCATCGCCGAGAGACGGGGGGCGTCGCTCAGGGGGGACGGGCGTCCGACGTAGTTCCGAAGGAGATCGTCGAGCTCGGCCGCGAAGGCCGGGTCGGCAGAGCGGCACTGCAGGGCCTCATCCAGCGCCTCGAGCGCCGGAATCAGGGTCTCGGGGACATAGCGGCCGCCGAACAATCCAAAGCGGTCGGGAAGCGGCGAATGTCATGGAATGCTCCGAGAGGGTTCGTGGACCGAGCCCGATGGCTCGGTCGGCCGCGACCGACGGCCTGGACGAAGGCCGTTCATGCGCGAGGGATCCTTGATGCCCGGTGGCCGACTCGACGCCTGACGAGGTATCAACGACGTCTGGGCGTACAGCGCCTCGATGGCCTCGCCGACGTTGTCAGGCGTCAGCCCGCCGGCGGCCAGTAGCGAGATTGTCGCCTGCGAGCAGCTCGAGCGCGGCTGTCGTGTACTGCATTGCTCAACGCTTGCCACGGCAGGGCTACCCCGGTTCCCCCAGCTGGCCCGGCGACATGCGCGTCCAGGAGGACTCCATCCGCGACGTCCCACAACGCGGCGACGCCGTCTGGCAAGGCACCGCCTCGGCACCGCACAACCGCCCAGACTTCTGCCGATCGAAGCATGGCACGCACGCGGCCGGACGCGGCGATTTCAGAGGGGGTCGGGTCGCCGTGCAGCTGGATCGACGTCCAGACCGCCGCCTTCTCGATCGCCGCGGCCAGTAGCGCGGCATCCGCGCGATGCGCGAACACGCCAACTCGCCGCGGCGCACGCGGCCCGGCCAAGCGTCGGCGAAGATCTTCGCGGCGCCGTCTGCGGGTCTGATGCCGCGGGCCGCCGGCGAACACGCATCCCACGTAGGCGGCGCCGAGTGCCGCCGCCAAGGCTGCATCGGCGCCGCGAGTCATCCCGCAAAACTTGACGTCGGTCACCGCTATCGCCGCCGGCTGCACGGCGCGAGGGACTGCGGACAGGCCACGCACGGACGCCGCGGCGTCGGGTGCGGCACCGAGAGCGCCGAGTACCGACCAGCACCGCATCCGCGCCGCACGGCCGCGGCTGCGCTTCGACGTCGGCTCGGGCGGCCGACGCCGCTCTCCGCCACCGCGATCACGTCTGCCGGCAGCATCGGGATGATGCGGCGAGCCGTCCGTCGGGTCGACGTCAGTGTTCCAGATCCCGGTTGTTCACGCCGATCACCCGGGCGCCGGCCGACAGCGCGCGATCTACTTCCCGCTCGGTCGTGCACCTCGACGAGCGGCTCGAGGCCCAGCGCCGCCGCCGCAGTCAGGAGGTCACGAGACCGTCTGATCGACGCGCGCGGACGATGAGCGAGTACCGGCGGACGCGCCGAGCGCCCGCGCTTCGACGAGTTGTAGCGGATCGATCAGGAAGTCCTTTCGCAGCACCGGCAACTCGACGTGCGCTCGCACCGCACGCAAATCCTCGAGACTGCCGCCGAAGCGTCGGGCTCGGTCAGCACCGAGAAGGCGGCGGCACCGCCGGCAACGTAGCTCGCGCGCCCGGCTCGCGGCATCGAGTCCGGGGCTGATGTCCCTCGCGACGGCGAGCTGCGCTTGATCTCCGCAATGATCGCGACGTGGTCGCGGCGCAGTGCGATGGCAAAGCCCGGCGGTGTCGGCGGCCGCCGCGCGCAGCCGTGGCATCACGCTCGCGGGTCCGCTTCGAGACCGGCGGCGCGTCGCCGCGCGGCTGAGACGAGCTACCCAGAGTCCCTGAAGGTGGCGTCCAGCGGGTGAGCTACTTGCACTTCGGGGCTTGTTCGGCTAACGTGGGGTTCGGATATTGTTCGGGGCAATCAGCCAACCGAGCGAACGCGGTACCGAGGTCAGCCATGTCACTCACGAAGCGGCAGCGAGAAATCCTCAGTTATCTCGGCTCGTACGCGGAGTCCAACGGCTACGCGCCGAGCTTCGAGGAGATCGCCGCGCAATTCAACTATAACTCGCTGGCGACGGTGCATGAGCACCTCACCAACCTCGAGCGCAAGGGCTACATCCGGCGCAGCTACAACGAGAGCCGCGCGATCGAGATCCTGCCGTCGGATGCGTATCCGCGGGCCGTCGAGCTGCCGCTGCTCGGAACGGTCGCGGCCGGCGCGCCGATCGAAGCGGTCGAGTCCAACGAGACGATCGCGGTACCCGGAGGGGTATCGTGCGGCGGGGCGGCGGGCACTACGTGCTGCAGAGTGCGCGGGAACTCAATGATCGACGAGCAGATCCGCGATGGTGACTTCGTCGTCGTGCACGAGCGCAAGACGGCTGACAACGGCGAAATGGTCATCGCGTTGCTCAATGGCGCCGGGGCGACCGTAAAAAAGCTCTATCGCGAGCGCGATGGACGGATTCGCCTCCAGCCCGCCAACGACTCCGTCGCAGCCCATGTACGTGCACGAGCGGGACGTCGCGATCCAGGGCATCGTCGTCGGAGTCCTGCGGCGCTACTAGGGCTCCTACGTGCTCGGCTAGGGGTCGGAACTCCTAGTCGCTACTGCGAGCTACCGGGCGGACTTCCAGGCGGCGCGGTTAGCACTCGTGCGGTTCCCGCCCGTCACGACCGCGTCAGCGTCGGCACGCATGCGGTCGCATGCGCTACCAAGTCCGAGACCGCGCCGTCCAGCGCATCGACTGCCACCGACACCGCCGACGGAAACGTCGGCAGCACGCCCCGAGACGTAGATCGCTGCCGCGGCATTGAGCGCGACGGCGCTTCGCGCCCCGCGCGGGCCGTGTCCCGAGAGGATTGTCGTGGCAATGCCCGCGTTGGCGGGCGGGTCGCCGCAGCGAGGTCGGCTGGCGACGCCGCCGCCGAGTCCGAAGCGCCGCGGATCGATGCGTCCACTCGCGCTCGCCATCCGGCCGCACCTCTACGACCTGGCGTCGGCCCCAGCGGAGAGATCTCGTCGAGGCCAGGCTCCCCATGCACGACGAGCGCGTGTGTCATATCGAGCGATCTGAGCGCGGCCGCCACCAGCGCGAGCCGTTGCGGGTCGGCCACCCCAATGACCTGGCGGCGCGCGCCCGCCGGGTTGGCGAGCGGGACCCACCAGGTTCATGAGCGTCGGCACGCCAAGCTCGCGGCGGACCGGCGAGACGTGGCGCATCGCGGGGTGCATGACCGGGGCGAACATGAAGACGATGCCGGCATCGGCGAGAACCTTCGTGAGGACCGGCACGGGTGCGTCGAGCGGGATCCCCAGCGCCTCGAGCAGGTCGGCACTGCCGCACCGGGATGTATAGGAGCGGTTGCCATGCTTGGCGACCCGCACCCCTGCTCCCGCGGCGACGAAGGCCGCGACGGTGGAAATATTGAAAGTCGTCACCGCGCCGCCACCCGTCCCGCAGGTGTCGACGAGCTCCTCCGGATGGTCCGCCGGCAGGCGGCACCATCGCGCGTCGCAGCGCACGCACCACGCCGGCCAATTCGGCCGGCGTTTCCCCGCGGGCACGCATGCCCAGCAGCAGTGCCCCCGATCTGCGCAGGGGTCGCCGTCGCCGGCCATCACGGCATCGAACGCCTCGGCGACCGCGTGCTCGCTCAGGACTCCCCTTCGGCGATCGTGCGTAGCGCACGCGGCGATCCCGCCGGCGAGCTCGGTGGCGCTCACGGCGCCGGTCGTGGCCTCACGCGACATGCAACATGCGCATCAGGCGATCGGCCAGCCGCGCGTGCGAGCACCACCAGCGCGATCACGAGCGCCAGCAGCCGGACCCGCTCGACATCCTCTTCGACGAACACTCCGCGCTGCGCGCGATTGGTGAGGTTCACGACGCCGACCAGCTCATTGTGGTAGATCAGCGGGAAGCTGATGAACGAGCCCGTCGTAAAATACTGGTCCTGCAGCAACGGATGCGACTCTGCGCTTCGGCCACGTCCTGCACCAGCAGCGGCTGCGCGGCTCGCCGCGACCCGTCCCGAGACCCCTTCCCCGATCGCGATCCGGGACCCTTCGACGATGTGGGGGGCGAGCCCGCGGGCCGCCGCCAGATACAGGTAGCCGGGCTCCGGCGCCCGCAACATAAGGGAACACCGCTGCGCCTGCATGTCGTCACCGACCAGCGCGAGCAGCCCGTCGACGAGCTTACGCGGATCAGTGGCGCTGGTTGTCGAGCGTCAGGACCTTGTCGATCAGGTAGAGCGTCCGCGTCTTCTGGCGAAGCATCTCACTGCGCCGGTGCAACTCCACGTGCGACTGCTGTAACTGGCCGACAGCGGCCGTCACTTGCTGCTCGACGGCCTCGGCCCGCCGCATCGCCCGTCGCGCATCTTCGCTGGCGCGGGCCGCCTCCCGCTCGAGCGCCACGATCTGCGCCGGGTCCGGCGCCCCGGCGCCCCCGGCGTTGCACGGCCGGCGCGGCTCGCCTGGCCTCGCGCCTGCACGAGCTGCTGTTCGAGGGCCGCCAGCTTCTTGACGTATTCGCCGTGCACGCGCTGTGTGACGTCTTCGAGGGTGCGAACGGCCTCGTCGCGCGCGTCGCGCTCGGCAGAATCGCGCGAACCCCAACTCGAACAGGGCGATGGCGGGCGCGAACCGCTCCGACGCCCGTGTCCCGAAGATTTTCTTCGGCTCGTAGAGCGCGACGATGGCGGCGAGGTGGCCGTCGAACAGCACCCCGCGCAGCGCGAGTTGGCCGTCGGGCATCGGCGCCAGTCCGAACAGGCGCGCGTATTCGTCCGATTGTTCGGCGAGGTCGACGAATTGGCCGCCGTTCGACACGGCCTGGCGGATCGGGCCCGGCAGATGGTCGAATGTCGTCTCGACCGGCGTGCGTGTCACACGTCCCCCGGCGGGCGTGAGCCGATCGACCAGCATTTCGCGGCGTCCGTCGTAGCGCAGCAGCGCCATGCACGCGGAGCGGTCGACTTCGGCGAGACCCTCGCCCAGCGCGACGAGCCCCGCGTCCAGATCCGGGGCCGCGGCGAGTGCGTGTGCGAGTGAGCCGAGTGTCCGTGGTGGCATGCCAGGAGGTGCGGCGCGCGGGAGCGCCGAGTCGAGGGATCGAGTCGATGATGTACGGCTCCGCGCGCGTCCGTCACTGTATAGGACGATGATGCTCCGGGTGCGTGACGCGTCGCGGATCGCCAGCCAGCGCAAGGCCCGCGCGGAGGCGCCACCGTACGTCGAGGAACGCCAAGCAGTTCGGTCCGCGCTACCGCGCGGTGAGAATTCTTGACACCCCCCTGCCCCCGGTAAGTTCACCGTGATGGCGGAGCGCACGGTCCAGCTCGTCCTGCACTACGACGGGGCCCGATTCGCGGGATGGCAGCGCCAGCCGAGTGTCCGGACCGTCCAAGGGGTCATCGAGGAGACGCTGAGCCGCCTGTGTAACACGGAAATCCGCGCGACGGCGCGGGCCGGACCGATGCCGGGGTGCATGCCCGCGGGCAGGCGGTGGGCGCGACGGTTCCCGCCGGGTGGACGGCGGACAAGCTGCGCCGGGCGCTCAACGCGCTACTGCCGGCTGACATGTGGGTCGTCGCCGCCCACGAGATGGACCCGTCGTTTCACGCCCGGTACAGCGCGCTGGCGCGCCGGTACAGTTATCGCGTGGGAACAGACGACGAAGCCCAGTCGCCGTTCCGGGCACGCTGGGAATGGGCCGTTCAGCGTCCCCTCGATCGCGAGGCGCTGGCGCAGTCCGCGGACGCCATTCTTGGCGACCACTGCTTCCGGGCGTATGCGGTCCGCGGGACGGCGCCGGAGCCCGACGATCACCGGTGCACGATCCACAGCGCGCGTTGGGGGGAGCGGCCAGGCGGGTTGACCTTCGAGATCGAGGCCAACCGATTCCTGCACCACATGGTGCGATTCATCGTGGGACGATGGTTGCGGCGGCGTCCGGCGCCCGTGCGCGCTCGGCGGTCGAGGAGCTGCTGCAGGCGCAGGACAACGCCGGCACCCCGGCGCCCGCGCCGGCCCACGCGCTTGTGCCTGGAGCATGTCGAGTACCCCCGCGGGCTGTACCGGGAGATGGCGTGATCCGGCACCAGCAACAGCCCAAGCACCGAGCAGCCAGCCCCGGTTCGACGAGCTCCAGCACCATCGACAGGCGGAGCCGATGAAAATCTTCGTCTCGACGGCGTCGGTGGCAGGACGTGCAGTGGGCGATCGACGGCGGACTCGCCGAAGGTGTGCTCACGACTCCTGGTCGCTCATGCGCGATATCGCCGGCGACGGCGAGGAGCGCGCGCTGCTGGCCGACATTTGCCGGATCACCCCGGTGTCCGGTGTGCGCATCCGTCGGTGCGGTGACCGCCGCCGACATTTACCGCGACGCGCGGGAGCTGGCCAAGATCTCGGACCAGATCCTGGTGCAAGTCCCGTTGTTGGAGGAGGCGGTCGGCGCGATGCGCCGGCTCCGCGCGGACGGCGTGCGGGTCGTGGCAACGCTGGTCTACACGGCTGCGCAGGCGGTTCTCGCCGCCAAAGCGGGCGCCTTCATGGTGCAGCGTGGCGCTCGACCAGCTCGACGCGTTCGGGCAGGATGGCGCGCGAAGTGGTGCGTGCCGTCGCGCACGGTGTTCGCGGCGCACGGCATGGAGTGCGACGTGCTCGCGGCGCTCCCCCAGCACGCCGTACAGTTCGCCCGATGCGCAGAGGCGGGCGCCGATGTGGTGGCGGTGGCACCGGACGTGCTGCGAGCCCTGTTGCTCCACCCGTTGACCGACCGTGGGCTGGATCAGTTTCTGCGAGACCTGAGTGTGCACCATCGCCCGCGCGCCACGGTATAATCAGTGATGGCTCGACCGACGAATGTCGATGCGCGCCATGCGCCCGACCATCGGCGCGCGCAGTTCGCCTGAGCGGCCATCGCAGCCGTGACCGTCCGCTCGCCGCGGCGCTTGCGATCGCTCGCCGTGACCGCGTGCGGACGCCTGACTCACCGCGTCGCGGCCCGCGGCGAGCGCGGATCTCGTGCCGGATGCGGCCGCACAGGCCACGGATACGGCGCAGTCACACTGCCCCGCCAGCCGACGGCGACACCGGGGGCTCAGCTCGCACCGCGACGCCAGTCCGATCCGCGCCGGCGCTCGGGCGCGCTCGCACGCGCGAACGCCGATCACCGAAGCGGTCGCGCGAGTGCTCCGGCGGTCGTGACCGTGCAGACCAAGCCGCCGCGCAGGCGGCAATCCGTTCGAATGCTTCTTCGGCGGCCGCGCCGGATCGCACCACGCAAGGACTGGGCTCGGGGTTCATCGTCCGTGCAGGACGGCGTGATCGTCACGAACGCGCACGTCGTGAGCGGGTGCAACCTCGGTCAACGTGGCGCTGCGCGACGGCACGACGTATCCGGCCAAAGTCGTGGGAGTCGACGAGACGAACGACCTGGCGGTCCTGCGCATCAACGCCCAGCACCTGCCGGTCGCCCCGCTCGGCAGTTCCGACGATCTCATGATCGGCGAGTGGGCCATCGCGATCGGCAATCCGTACGGATTCTTCCTCGGCAACACGGAGCCGAGTGTCACCGCCGGCGTGATCAGCGGCACGGGGCGAAATCTCGTCGGCCAGGCCGAGGGCGGCGGCGTCTACGTCGACATGATTCAGACCGATGCCTCGATCAATCCAGGCAACTCGGGCGGCCCGCTGGTCAACGCGCTCGGTGAAGTCATCGGCGTGAACAGCTCGATCTACACGCCGAGCGGTGGCTCCGTCGGATCTGGGGTTCGCGATTCCCATCAATCGCGCCAAGCGCGTAACCGAAGATCTGCTCGCGCACGGCGCGGTTCGTCGGCCATGGATCGGCGTGCAACTGCGGCTGCCCGAATCCGGCAACCCTCGCGACGATGCTCACGGGCGGCGTGACCGTGCGTTCGGTCGCGCCGGGTTCGCCAGCGGCTCGTGCCGGGATCGCAGCCGGGCGACGTGATCGTGCAGTCGCGCGGCCGGCGACTGCACAATCCCTACGACTGGGAAGCGGAGCTGCTGGATCTCCGCGTCGGGCGAGACGGCGCGGCTCATGATCCGGCGCGACGGCCAGCGACGTTCACCGACACCGTGCACGGTGGCCGACCTGCCCGAGGTCAGCGCGCCCAAGGTCGAGGTGCTCAAGGAGCTGCAACTCGTGACGCTGACGCCGGCGATCCGGGCCGAGCGCAACATCCGCAGCACGCACGGGGCGGTGATCTACAGCGTCACGCCGCGCGTTTCCGATGAGCTGGGGATCCGGGCGGGCGACGTGATCCTGCAGGTCAATCGCACGCCGGTTGCAAGCGCGGACCAGGCCGCGCGAGGCGCTAAATTACTATGGCGGGCGCGGGCCCATCCGAATGTATTTCGAGCACAACGGCCAGGTGTTCACGACGGACTTCAGCATACAATGAGCGCGGGACGCGCCGAGTCGGTCGCGGCACCGGCGGGGCGGTCATGTCGCGCTACATCTCCCCGCTGGCCGAGCGATACGCGTCGCCGGAAATGCTGGCGCTGTGGTCGCCGCGGACGCGGCACGGCCTGTGGCGGCGAATCTGGCTCGCGCTCGCGGAAGCGGAGCGCGCGCTCGGCGCCGATGTCCCGCAGGCGCGCAATCGATGACATGCGGGCCCATCTCGACGACATCGATTTCGCGGCCGTGCCGAGCGATATGAGCAGCGCTTTCGGCACGACGTCATGGCGCATGTGCACGCGTTCGCCGATGTCGCACCCGGCCGCGCGGCGAGTGATCCATCTGGGTGCGACGAGCGCCGACATCACGGACAATGCGGATCTCGATCCAGCTGCGCTCGGGCCTGGCGATCCTGCGCCGCGCAGATCCTGCGCGTGCTGCGTCCGTTGGCCGCGTTCGCCCGGCGGTGGCGCGCCGAACCCACGCTCGGCTACACGCACCTGCAGCCCGCACAGCTCACGACGGTCGGGAAAGCGGGCGACGCTGTGGATGCAGGATCTGGTGCTCGATCTCGCGGACCTGGATCACTGCGTGGCCACCCTGCCCTTTCGCGGGATCAAGGGAACGACCGGCACACAGGGCAGCTACCTCGAGCTGTTTCGCGGCGACCACGACAAGCGTGCGCGAGCTCGACCGGCGGGTGACGCACGCGTTCGGATTTGGCGGCGCGCTGGCCGTGACGGGGCAGACATACTCGCGCAAGCTCGACGCCCGCGTCCTGGCGATCGTGGCGGGCATCACGGCGAGCGCGGCCAAATTCAGCGGAGACATCCGGATGCTGCAGGCATTCGGCGAGATCGAGGAGCCATTCGAGGCCGAGCAGGTCGGCTCGTCGGCCATGGCCTACAAGCGGAATCCCATGCGCTCCGAGCGCATCGCCGGCACTGGCGCGATTCGCGCAATCTCTCGAAGCCAACGCCAACCAGACGCACAGTGTGCAGTATTTCGAGCGGACGCTCGATGACAGCGCCAACCGGCGCCTCGTGCTGCCCGAGAGCTTTCTCGCGGCCGATGCGATTCTCGTTCTCATGGCCAACATTGCGGCCGGGCTGGAGGTGCACCCTGCCCGGATCCGCCGGCGGGTCGAGGACGAGTTGCCGTTCATGGCGACCGAGGAGTTGATCGTGCGCGCGGTCCGCGCGGGTGGCGATCGCCAGGCCGCGCACGAAACGATCCGCCGCCACAGCATGGCGGCTGCGCGTGCCGTCAAGGACGGCGCGCGCCAGAACGACTTGCTGGAGCGGCTCGCCGCGGATCCCGCATTCCCCGCGGCGGCCGGCGAGCTGCGGCAAGCCGCTCGACGCCAGCCGGTTTGTCGGGCGGTCCGCGGAGCAGGTGGACGATTTTCTCGCGATCGTCATCGCACCGATGCTTGCACGGGACGACGCCGGCCAGCACACGCCGCGGTCGCCGGAGGTTCGCGTATGACGCCGGTCGCCGCTCGTGACCAGTGCGTTCGACGACACGGACTGCCACTGCCGCGCCTCCGTGAAGGCAAGGTGCGCGACGTCTACGAGGTCGATGCGGACCGCCTGCTCCTCGTCGCGACCGATCGCGTGAGCGCCTTCGACGTCGTGATGCGCGAGGCGGTGCCACACAAGGGCGCCGTGCTCACGCAACTGACGGCATGGTGGCTCGGTCATCTCGGTACCCGCGTCGCGCATCACCTGATCACCGCCGATCCGGATGCCATCGTCGCGGCGGTGCCCGGGCTGGCACCGCACCGTGCGCTCCTCGCCGGGCGCGCGATGCTCGTCCGCCGCACCGAGGTCTTTCCGATCGAATGCGTCATCCGCGGGCTACATATCCGGGTCGGCGTGGAAGGAATATCTGGCCGGGCTGCCGGTCGGCGGCGAGCGACTCGCGGCCGGATTGCGCGAGAGCGACCGGTTGGAGCCCGCCTGCTTCACGCCCGCGACCAAAGCCGAGCACGGGCACGATGAGAACATCGACACCGCGCGCATGGCCAGCCATCGTCGGCGCATCCGTGACGGCGGAGCTGGAGCGAAAGACTCGCTCGATGTATGAGCACGGGCGCGCGCTGGCCGCCGAACGCGGGATCCTGATCGCCGACACGAAGTTGGAGTTCGGGCATGCAGGCGGCCGGGTACTGCTGATCGATGAGGTGCTGACGCCCGACAGCTCGCGATTCTGGCCGGCGGCGGACTACACGCCCGGGCGGACCCAGGAAGAGCTTCGACAAGCAACCGCTGCGCGACTATCTCGACGCCGAACGGCGGGCGGGCCGGTGGAACGGCGACGCGCCAGCCCCGCCGCTGCCGCCCGAAGTCGTCGCGGCGACGAGCGCGCGCTATCTCGACGCATTCCGCCGGCTGACCGGCGCCCCGCTCGCGGCGGCGGCGGGCGGTCCGGGCCCGGCATGAGTTTCGCGCGCGAAGGATACGTCTTCATCGCGGTCGCGGCCGTCCTCGCCGCGGCGGCGCTGGCGACGGCCTTGGCCAGACGGTCGTGGCCCTGTGGCTCCTGGCCTTCGTGCTCGCACTGCTCACGTTGTGGGTCGCGTATTTCTTTCGCGATCCGGAGCGCATGGGTGACCGGGGCGATCGGCTCGTCATCTGCTCCGGCCGACGGCCGCGTCGTCATGATCACCGACGTCACGGAGCCGATGTTTTTTCACGGCCCCGCGCGCCGCATCTCGATTTTCATGAACGTCTTCGACGTGCACGTCAACCGGTATCCGGTGAGCGGACGTCGTCCGGTACATGCACTACAATCCGGGCAAGTTCCTCAACGCGGCCGCCGAGAAAGCCAGTCTCGAGAACGAGCAGCGGTCCGTGGGCATCGCCAGACCGGCGACCGGACCGGCGTGCTGGTGCGGCAGATTGCGGGCCTCATCGCGCGGCGCATCGTCACCTACAGCCGCGGAAGGCGACGCGGTCAGTCCAGGGCGACGCGCATGGGGATCATCCGATTCGGCTCGCGCGTCGATGTGTTCCTTCCA
This sequence comes from uncultured Gemmatimonadales bacterium, assembly GCA_963737895.1. Classification (GTDB taxonomy): domain Bacteria; phylum Gemmatimonadota; class Gemmatimonadetes; order Gemmatimonadales; family Gemmatimonadaceae; genus Palsa-1248. The sequence continues at coordinate 223,551 of CAVTUF010000001.1, forward strand.
CTGAACGCGACCGTCCGCGTGCGCGGTCGGCCAGCGCGTCGTCTGCCGGCGTCACCGTACTGGCGGAATGGTCGCGCGTGATCGGCTCACGCGGCAGACGGACGGGCGCCGATGGTGAATCCGGTCACGGGCGTCGTGGCGCGCCGGCTCCGGCGGTCCGACGTCCGCCGGGCCGCGCCGGCGCTGCCCAACGGGTTCACCCTCGGCAACCTGTTCTTCGGCATATTCGCGATCGTCTCCGCGTCGCGCGGCAGTTCGCCCAAGCGGTGCTCTACATCGTGCTGGGCGGTGTCTGCGACGGCTTCGACGGCCGGATCGCGCGCGCCACTGGCACCGGAAGCCGGTTCGGCGTGGAGCTCGATTCGCTGGTCGATGCGATCTCGTTCGGGCTGGCGCCCGCGATGATCATCTATTACTCGGTGCTGGATCGCGAAGGCGGGGCGTGGTGGCTGCTGGTGTTTCTGTTCACCGCCTGTGCGGTGATTCGTCTCGCGCGATTCAACGTGACGCAAGGCAGCACGCCGAAGCGGCATTTTCAGGGACTGCCGAGCCCCGCGGCCGGGCGGGACGCTGGCGACGTACTACTGGTTCAGCCAGACGTCGTTCTACAACGCAGACGGCGATCGCGGACCTGCCGTGGCCCGACATGATGAAGGTGCTCATGGGTGGGCTGGCGATCCTGATGATCACAAACGTGCCGTACCCGGCCTTCCCCAAGGTCGGCGTGCGCAGTTGGAGCGGCGTCGGCAGGCCTCGTCGTCGTCGTCGGCGTCGATATGCGGTATATTTATCTATGGCCGAGAGTTCTTCTTTCCCGCGGGGATGGCGTACGTCCTCTACGGGCTCGTCAAGACGTTCGTCCTCGGCCTGGTGGACCGGATCCCGACCGGGGCGGCGCTCGATGATGACCGCGGCGAGGACGATGAGGACCGCTCGACGCGACCGCGGGCGCGACGTGGTGGTCGGACGCCGCCGTCGTCACGGCGGGCGCCGGCTGCGGCTGGCTCCCGACGCCGGACGCCGACCATCCGCCGGCTGACAGTCGGGCGACGGTGAGGAGCTCCGCGACGGCTGACGCGGGGCTGCACGAGGCCGCGCGGCGCGCTCCGGCGGAACCGGCCGGAGATCGCAGGGTGCGGCACGCCGTGAACGGAAAACACTCATGCGCCGACCGTGTCGCCGTGCACATCGTTCCGCGCACGGTATCCTCGATCCGCAGGGCCATGCGGTGGCCGATGCGCTGCATTCGCTCGGGTTCGCGCAGGTGCGCGACGTGCGGGTCGGCCGGCACGTCGTGGTCGACGCCGATGCGGAGACCCCGGAGGCGGCGCGCGAAGCGGTCCGGGCGATGTGCGAACGCCTGCTGGCCAACCCCGTGATCGAGGACTTCGAGATCGCGTCCATCAGCCGCCCCTGACCCACCGCCATACCCGAGTCACCCGCCATGCGCTTCGGCATCGTCACCTTCCCCGGGTCCAACTGCGACACGGACGCGTATCACGCCGTCGTGGATGGCTTGGTGAAGAGGCGGTCATGCTGTGGCACAAAGGACATGATCTGGGTGGTGCGGACGTCCTGATCCTCCCCGGCGGCTTCGCGTATGGCGACTATCTCCGGGCGGGTGCGATCGCGCGTTTCAGCCCCATCATGCGCGAGGTGCGCGCGTTCGCCGATGGCGGCGGCCGGGTGCTGGCGATCTGCAACGGATTTCAGATCGCCTGTGAGGCCGGCCTGCTGCCGGGAGCGCTCGTCCGCAACGCGGGTCTCAAGTTCATCTGGGCCGATCGGTCCGGGTGCGAGTCGAGTCCACCGGCACGGCGTTCACCAACGCGTACGCGACCGGGCAGGTGCTGCGGCTGCCGATCGCGCATGGCGAGGGCCGGTTCGTCGCCGATGCGCAGGTGATCGAAGAACTCGAAGGCGAAGGCCGGGTAGTGATGCGGTACGTCGATGCGGCCGGAGAGCGCGTCGGCGGCGGGCAATCCGAACGGTTCGATGCGCAACATCGCCGGCATCATCAATGCCGCCGGCAATGTCCTCGGCCTGATGCCCCATCCGGAGCGCGCGGCCGATTCGCTGCTGGGAGCACGCCAGATGGTTTGCCCATGTTCGAGTCCCTGGTCGCTCAAGTGGCGGCCTGACATGGAGGCGCCCGTGTCCATTCGCGTGAACATCCGGCAATGCCTTGGCCCGATCGCCGCCGCTTTCCTGCTGGCGATCCCGCACATGGCGGCCGGGCAGGCCAAGCAGGTGGCCATCGATCCCGGCATGACCAAGGAGCAGGTGGTCGAGCGTCTCGGAGCTCCCAGCGAGGAGAGCCACTCGGGCTCGTTCACCTATCTGATGTACGACAACGAGTGCGGACAGAAGTGCGGGATGGATGACCTCGTGGTGTTGGAGCGCGGCGTGGTCACGGATGCCGTTTTTCGCTCGGGCAAGCGGACCTACACGGGCCAGAGCTCTTCGCCGCTGGCGCTGCAACCGTCCGCGCCGTCGCATTTCGCGCCCGCGCCGATCCGCGCGAGCACGCCCGACGACAGCGCGCACCGTGGAGGCATCGTGCTCGATGGGCCCGCGGCCGCCGGCTCGCCCGCCGTCATACGTCCGTCTCGTCCCAAACCACGCCGATTCCATGCGCCTGATGCCCAGCGCGGCCGAAGCACGACTCGGTTCCTTCAGCGCCGAGCGCCGCACGATCGTGAGCACACAGACACCCCGCACGCCGCAGCCCCGCCCCGGCGACCCGGCGATCTACACCGGCGCTCGTCGCCGAGCACGGCCTGACGGCCGCCGAATATGCCCGGGTCGTGCGCCATGCTCGGCCGCGATCCGACATTCACGGAACTGGGGATCGTCAGTGCGCTGTGGAGCGAACACTGCTCGTACAAGCACTCGCGCCCGCTGCTCAAGACGCTTCCGACCGACTGCACCGTACGTGCTGCAGGGTCCGGGCGAAAATGCGGGCGTCATCGCCGTCGGCGACGGGATGGCGGTCGCGTTCAAGATCGAGTCGCACAACCATCCGTCGGCGGTCGAGCCCTATCAGGGTGCCGCGACCGGCGTCGGTGGAATTCTCCGCGACGTCTTCACGATGGGCGCGCGCCCCATCGCGATGCTCAACTCGCTCCGATTCGGTTCGCTCGACACGCCGCGCGTCCGGTATCTCTTCGCGGGGGTCGTGCGCGGGATCGGCGACTACGGCAATTGCGTCGGCGTGCCCACGGTCGCGGGCGAGGTGGTGTTCGACCCGGCGTACGAAGGCAATCCGCTCGTCAACGCAATGTGCGTCGGCATCCTTCGGGAAGACGAGCTGATTCGCGCGGTCGCCGAGGGTGTCGGCAACCCGATCATCGCCGTCGGTGCGCGCACCGGCCGTGACGGCATTCACGGCGCATCGTTCGCCTCCGAGGATCTGTCGACCGCCAGCGACGCCAAGCGCCCGCGCGTGCAGGTCGGCGACCCGTTCACCGAGAAGCTGCTGCTCGAGGCGAGCCTCGAACTGATTCAGAGCGGCCACATCGTCGCGATTCAGGACATGGGCGCCGCCGGGCTGACGTCGTCGTCGCGCGGAGATGGCCGCGCGCGGCGACGTCGGCGTGACGATCGACGTGTCCGAAAGTGCCGGTGCGCGAGCCGGGCATGACGCCGTACGAGATCCTGCTCAGCGAATCGCAGGAGCGCATGCTGGTCGTGGCACGCCGCGGCCGCGAAGATGCAGTGCGGGCGATTCTCGCGAAATGGGATCTGGCCGCGGCCGTGATCGGCGAGGTGATCGCCGAACCGGTGTATCGGGTGACGGAAGGCGATCGCGTCGTCGCGGAGTTCCCCGGGATCGCGACTCGTGACCGATTGCCCGATCTACACCCGGACGCGCGCGAGGATGCGCGCGATCAGTCGCCGCGCGCGATGACGGATGTCGCACGCGATCCGACCCGGCCGGAAGAGCGCGATCCCGGCGTGGACGCTGGAGCAGTCTGCTGGCATCGCCGACGATCGCGAGCAAAGCGTGGGTGACCGGCAGTACGATTCGTCGGTGCGTACCAACACGGTCGTGGGGCCGGGAGGCGGCGATGCGGCCGTCGTGCGACTTCGCGGCACATAGCGCGCGCTCGCGCTCAAGACGGACGGCAACGGGCGCTACACGTATCTCGATCCACGGGTGGGTGGCCGGATCGCGGTCGCCGAGGCGGCGCGCAACGTCGCGTGCGTCGGCGCGCGCCCAATGGCGATCACGAATTGCCTCAACTTCGGCAATCCCACACGGCCCGACGTCTACTATCAGCTGCGCGAAGCGATCGCCGGCATGGGCGAGGCGTGCCGCGCGCTGGGCACCCCGGTCACCGGCGGCAATGTCTCGCTGTACAACGAGAGCCCGGCCGGCGCGGTCTATCCGACGCCCGTCGTCGGTATGGTCGGTCTCATCGATGCATGTCGCCACGTGACGCGATGCGCGTTCCCCGACGATGCGGACGGCGATCGTGCTGCTCGGCGAGCCGACCACGAGTTGGGCGGCAGCGAATATCTGGCCCGGATTCACGGGGTCGTGGCGGGCGCGCCACCGGCGTGCGATCTGCCCGCTGAGCGTGCGCTGATCGATGCGCTGCTCGCGGCCATTCGGGCGGGCGCAGTCCGATCGGCCCACGACGTCAGCGACGGCGGCATGGCGGTCGCGTCGCGGAATGCTGCATCGGCGATCGCCGAGCATCTGGTTGGCGCGGATGTCGATCTGTCGGCCTGGAGCACGTTGCCGCTGCGGGCTCTGCTCTTCGGTGAGGGCCAGGGCCGGATCGTCATCTCGACCACCGACGCGCCGGCCGTACTGGCGATGGCCGGTGAGCGCGGTGTGCCCGCCCGCGCAGATCGGCACCGTGCGGCCGGGCACCGGAGAGCTGCGGATCGCGGTCGGCGGCACGCGGATCGCAGTCTCGCTGGAGCGGCTGGCGGCGGCATACCATGGCGCCATCCCGAACGCGATGGGACCGGCAGCAATCGTACAGGCGGCGGAGGAGCCAACCGCCGCTGGATCTCTCGTGTAGGCGCACGACCTCTCTCTTCGACTCATCTAACGCACATGTGCGGTATCGTCGGCGTCCGCGGACATCCCCAAGCCGCGGAACTCACGCGTTTGGGGCTCTACTCTCTCCAGCATCGCGGGCAGGAGTCCGCTGGCATCGTCGTGGTAGACGATGCGGGCCAGGCTCGCAGCGTCCGGGCGCTAGGACTCGTCTCGGACGGACTCGACCACGATGAAGTGGGGGCCCTGGATGGCTCGGTGGCGATCGGCCACACGCGCTACAGCACGACGGGGTCTACGACCATTGAGAATGCCCAGCCGGCCCTCGCCCGGTTTCGCGGCGGCCACATCGCGCTCGCCCACAACGGCAACATCACCAACGCGACCGAACTTCGGATCGAGCTGGAGGATCGGGGATCCATCTTCAGCTCCACGATGGATTCCGAGGTGCTGGTCCACCGGCTCGCCATGTCGGCGTCGGAACCGCCGGCGGACAAGCTCGCCGACGCGCTCCGCGGCGTCGAAGGCGCGTATTGCGTGCTCGTCGTGATCGGGGACACCCTGCTGGCGGTGCGCGACCCGCGTGGCTGGCGGCCACTCGTGCTCGGCACACTTGATGGCGGCACGATCATCGCGTCCGAGACGTGCGCGCTGGACATCATGGGTGCGCACTACGAGCGGGAGGTGGCGCCGGGCGAGATCGTGTCGATCGGGCCCACTGGGGTGCACTCCACCTTTCCCCTGCCCCACCAGGCGCTCCACCGCTGCGTCTTCGAGCACGTGTACTTCTCGAGACCAGACAGCATCGTCTTCGGCGGATCCGTCGAGGCGGCCCGCCGGGCGCTCGGCCGGCGGCTCGCCCGCGAATGCCCCGCACCGGGTGCGGAGCTGGTGTTCAGTGTGCCGGATTCGTCCAATTCCGCGGCGCTCGGCTATGCCGACGAATCGGGTGTCCCGTTCGAGTTCGCGCTCATCCGGAATCACTACATCGGCCGGACGTTCATCCAGCCGACGCAAGCCGGGCGGGATGCCAAGGTGAAGGTGAAGTACAACGCTGTCCGCGATCTGCTCGACGGCAAGAGAGTCGTGATGGTCGATGACTCGATCGTGCGCGGCACGACCACCCGGGGGCTCGTCACAATGGTCCGCGCAGCCGGTGCGCGTGAAGTGCACATGCGTGTGAGCTCGGCGCCCATCACGGGGCCATGTTACTATGGCATCGATACGCCCAACCGCGAAGAGCTGATCGCCGCGAATCTGACCGTCGATGAGATCGCAGCCAACCTTGGTGTGGATTCGCTCGGGTACCTGTCGCTCGACGGCATGCTGGATTCCGTGCCGGGCGGCCCGAACGGCTTCTGCGACGCCTGCTTCTCCGGCGACTATCCGACGCCGCCGCCGACGGACCCGGACAAACTCCGATTCGGATGCGGGTGCTGAGCGAGAGCGGTACGACGTCCCCGCCCAACCCCGAGTTGCGCCACCCGCCCGGCGAGGCCGGGCCAGTGCGGGCGTCCGCTGCGCCCCTGGTCTACTTCTTCGGAAACGGTCACGCCGACGGAACCCGCGCGATGCGGGACGTGCTGGGCGGCAAAGGCGCCAACCTGGCCGAGATGACGAACCTCGGGGTACCGGTGCCGCCGGGATTCACGATTGCGTGCCGGGCCGGTGTGGATTTCCTCGCGACCGGAACTGCTCCAGCCGGACTGCGCGCCAATGTCGAACGCTCGCTTGCCCGGCTGGAACAGACGACCGGCAAGCGATTCGGTGATCCGCGGGACCCCCTGCTCGTATCGGTGAGGTCCGGGGCACCGGTGTCGATGCCCGGCATGATGGAAACCATTCTCAATCTCGGGCTCAACGACACGACAGTCATCGGACTGGCACGGGCGAGCGGCACGGCGCGCTTCGCGTATGACTCGTACCGGCGATTCCTGCAAATGTACGGCGACGTCGTCCTGGCTGTCCCGCTGCAGCAGTTCGAATCGCTGCTCGCGACGAAACGATTGATGGTGGGCGCGGGGACGGACGCGGACCTCGACGAGACGTCGTTGCGCAACCTGGTCGAGGAATACAGGGCCGTGGTGCGCCGCGCGACGGGCAGCGAGTTCCCATCCGACCCCGTGGTACAGCTCTGGGGGGCGATCGAGGCGGTCTGGCGGTCGTGGACCCTCAAGAAGGCCATCGACTACCGGCGGTTGAACGGGATCTCCGACACGCTTGGCACCGCGGTGAATGTGGTGGCCATGGTCTTCGGCAACCTCGGTGACGACTCGGGTACCGGTGTGGCGTTCACACGCAATCCGTCGACTGGCGAGCGGCGATTCTACGGCGAGTTTCTCATCAACGCGCAGGGCGAGGACGTCGTGGCGGGGTTACGGACTCCGCTGCCGATCGGGCAGATGGCGGAGCAACTGCCGGCGGCCTACGCGGCACTGCAGGTCACCCAGGACCGGCTCGAGCGGCATTTCCGGGACATGCAGGATCTCGAGTTCACGGTGGAGCGCGGGAAGTTGTTCCTGCTGCAGACGCGAGCCGGCAAACGCACCGCGGCTGCGGCTCTGCGGATCGCCTGCGACATGGTGGACGAGGGGCTGATCGAGCCGCGCGATGCGGTCGCGCGCATGCCGGCCGACCAGATCGACCAGTTGCTGCATCCCGTGATCGATGGCGCAGTCCGCGCGACGCCGCTGTGCCGCGGGCTTCCCGCGAGTCCGGGAGCGGCGAGCGGCGTGGCCGTGTTCGATCCCGACGTCGCGGAACGGCGCGCCAGCGCCGGCGAGGCGGTCGTCCTGGTACGCGAAGAGACGACACCCGAGGATTTTCACGGCATCGTCGCCGCCCGGGCGATCGTGACCGCGCGCGGCGGGATGACGAGCCACGCCGCGGTGGTGGCCCGCGGGATGGGCAAATGCGCCGTCGTCGGGTGCCAGCAACTGCACGTGGATGCCGAGCATCGGCGATTCAGCGTGAATGGTACGACGGTCCGGGAGGGCGACTGGATGACCGTGGACGGAGCGACCGGTGCCGTCTACAGCGGCGCGCTCCCTACCGTCCCGAGCGACGTGATGCGGGTGGTGACCGGCGTGCTGCATCCATCGGATGCCCCGCTCTACGAATCATTCGCGCGCGTGCTCGGCTGGGCGGACGGTTTCCGCCGGCTCCAGGTCCGCGCCAACGCCGACACGCCGCGCGATGCGCGGATCGCCCGAGCGTTCGGTGCGGAAGGCATCGGGCTGTGCCGCACCGAGCACATGTTCTTCGAGGGCGACCGGATCGCCGCCATGCGCGAGATGATCGTGGCCCGCGACGAGGGCGGCCGGCGCCGCGCGCTCGCCAAGCTGCTGCCGATGCAGCGTGCGGACTTCGAGGGAATCTTCGAAGCCATGGCGGGATATCCGGTGACGATCCGGCTGCTCGACCCGCCGCTCCACGAATTCCTGCCCCACGGCGGAGAGGAGAGCAAGCATCTCGCCCAGACACTCAACGTCTCCCGCGAGGAGCTGGCACGCATCGTGGATGGGCTGCGCGAGGTCAATCCGATGCTCGGGCACCGGGGATGCCGTCTCGGCGTGACCTATCCGGAGATCACGGAGATGCAGGCCCGGGCCATCTTCGAAGCCGCGGTTCGCTCCGCGCGGCGCGGCCTGGATGTACGGCCGGAGATCATGATTCCGCTGGTGGCGACCGATCGCGAGTTCGCGAACCAGCGCGCCGTGATCTCGCGGGTCAGCGAACAGGTGATGGGCGCGATGGGCGAGACCGTCCCCTACCTCGTCGGCACCATGATCGAGCTGCCTCGCGCCGCGCTCACCGCCGATCAGATCGCCATGGAGGCGGAGTTCTTCTCGTTCGGCACGAACGACCTGACGCAGACCGTCTTCGGGTTGAGCCGTGACGACGCCGGGCGATTCCTGCCCGCCTACCTCGAGCTCGGGATTCTCGCCGACGACCCCTTCCAGGTGCTCGACGAGCGCGGCGTTGGGACGCTCATCCAATCCGCCGTCGCGGCCGGCCGCCGTGTACGCCCCGGCCTCAAGGTCGGTATCTGCGGCGAGCATGGTGGCGAGCCGCGGTCCGTGGGCTTCTGTCACCGGATCGGACTGGACTACGTCTCCTGCTCGCCGTTCCGTGTGCCCGTCGCCCGGCTTGCTGCCGCACAAGCGGCGCTCGAGCACCCGCGACCGTCGCCAGCGACGTAGCGCGGCGAACCGATCCCGCAGCCTGCCGGCTGACGGCGCCCGCGGATGCGGCGCCCGGTCAGCGGCTCGCGGATTCCGGTTGCACCGTGCCGAGGGCGGTGCCGTTTACGCCCGACCGCATCCGGGCGCTGTCGGCCCGTGATGATCCGGATGCCGGCGCGAATCGGTAGAGCAGCTCCTTCGTTCCGCGCACCATCCCGAATTCCTCGCGCGCGATGCGCTCCTGCATCGCGGGATCCGTCTGGATGTCGTGCGCCAGCCGGGTGAGCGAATCGACCTGATGCCGCAGCGTATCGATCCGGGCGTGGAGAGCGATGCGCCGGCTGCGCTGGCGCAACAGATCGAAGGTGCCGTATTCGCCGCCCTGCACTGCGAACACGGCGACCGCAATGGCGATCGTGACGACGACGAGCCGCTTAATGCCCGGCCCCAATGCCATAGACCGCGCCGCCGGGGTACTCGGCCGCGTCGCCCAGTTGCTCCTCGATCCGCAGGAGCTGGTTGTACTTCGCGACGCGGTCGGTGCGGCTGGCCGACCCGGTCTTGATCTGGCCCACGCCGCTCGCCACGGCGAGGTCGGCGATGAACGTGTCCTCGGTTTCGCCGGAACGGTGCGAGATGACCGACAGATACCCCGCGCTCCGGGCGAGCTCGATGGCTTCCATCGTCTCGGTGAGCGTGCCGATCTGATTGAGCTTGATCAGAATCGCGTTGGCGGCCTGGCTGTCGATGCCCCGCGCGAGCCGCTCGGTGTTGGTCACGAAGAGATCGTCGCCCACCAGTTGCACGCGCTCACCCAGCGTCCGTGTCAGCAGTGCCCATCCATCCCAGTCGTCCTCGGCAAGACCGTCTTCGATCGAGACGATGGGGTACTCATCGAGCCAGCGCGTGTAGAGCTCGACCATGCCCGCGGCGTCGCGCGAGCCGCCGCCGCTCTTCGTGAAGGTGTAGGTCCCGTGGGAAAACATTCCGCTCGCCGCGACGTCGAGGGCCAGCGCCACGTCCCGCCCGGGCCGGTACTTGGCGGCTTCGATCGCTTCGAGGATCACGCGAATCGCCTCTTCGTCGCTCGGCAGATCCGGCGCGAAGCCGCCCTCGTCGCCAACGTTGGTGGAGAGTTTCCGCTTGCCCAGTACTCTCTTGAGCGAGTGGAATACTTCGGCGCCCATCCGGAGCGCATCGGCAAACGTGCCGGCGCCGATCGGCACGATCATGAACTCCTGGCAGTCCACGGTGTTCGCCGCATGGGCGCCGCCGTTCAGGATGTTCATCAGGGGCACCGGCAGCGTGCGGGCCATCGGGCCGCCCAGGTACCGGTACAGCGGCAGGCCGACGGCGACCGCGGCTGCGCGAGCGACCGCCATGGACACAGCGAGGATCGCATTGGCGCCGAGCTTGGATTTGGCGGCAGTTCCATCCAGCTCGATCATCGCGTGATCGATCGAGACCTGGTCGGTGGCCTCCATGCCGCCGATCGCCGGCCCGATCGTCTCGATGATGTTCCGGACCGCCGTCAGCACGCCCTTGCCGCCGTACCGCGCCGAATCGCCGTCACGCAGCTCGAGCGCTTCGTGTTCGCCGGTGGACGCGCCGCTGGGGACCGCCGCGCGCGCGGCAACACCCGCGTCGAGCGTGACCTCCGCTTCGACCGTGGGATTGCCCCGGCTGTCCAGGATCTCACGTGCGGTGACATCGGTGATGAGGGGCATGACGGAAATCGGGGCCTATGGGTGACTGGCGGAGGCGGATCGTCCGCCGCGCACGGTGGAACGCCGCAATCTATACACGGACGTCTGGCGTCGTAGAGGCTGGTGACGATGCTTGGGCTGTGGACTCGGGCGCCGCGCGCGGCGGCGCCGGCAGATCAATGCCAGTGGCCGGGGCGACGCCGTATTCACGCTCCAGCACCTCGGCCATCCGTGCGTGGACCGTGGCTGACAGCGCATCCCGGTCATCGTACGTCAGGCCGGTCGTCGGCACGGGATCGAGAAGGTGCAGGTCGACGACTCCCGGCCGGATGCGCCACGCGCCCTTGGGCATGATGGCCATCGTCCCGTGCACCACCACCGGAATGACCGGGACCTGGGCCGCGATCGCGAGTACGAAAGGGCCCTTCTTGAAGGGGCGCAGCGAGTACGCGCGCCCGCGAGTCCCTTCGGGGAACACGATGACCGGCCGGCCTCCGCGTACCTGAGCGGCCGCTGCGTCATAACTCGCGAACGCGGATTTGCGGTTGTCGCGCTCGATCGCGACCGTGCCGACCGCACGCGCGCCGGCACCGAAGATCGGGATCCGTAGTAACTCGGCCTTGGCGACGAACGCGTAGCGTGGCAACGTCGCCGCGAGGACGAAGACGTCATACCAACTGACATGGTTCGACGCGAAGATGCGGGGCTCGCGCCCCGTGCCCATCCGATCCGCGCCATGCACTCGGACCGTCACACCGCCAGCCCAGAGCAGCGCCCGGGTCCAGGCGCGCGGAATCCACCAATAGATCCCGCCTGGCCGCTCCGCCACGCCGAGTGAAGCAGCGAGGCTGACGATCGCCGCGAACGGCGGCGTCAGAACAAGAGCAACGATAGCAGCCAGCAACGTCCGCATGGCGGATCGGATCAGCGGGGAGGGATATCGCGCCGCTCGGGTGCGAGCGGCGGCGAGGCCGAAAAGTGGTTGTACCCCGGGATCGGGGCAACACGGACGCCACTCGCACGGGCCTCGACGCCTGGATCTCCCGTCACCACCTCGCCGACGTGCGTGAGCGGCACGCCGAACTGCTGCTCGAACGCTGCCACGTCGAAGTGTTTGCCCGTCGTCACCGCGAGTTCGTACTCCTCCCCACTGGACGCCGCCTCGAGTAGCGTGCTACCCGGCCACCGCGGGACGCGATCGAGCTCGATGGTCAGAGAGATGGCGCTCGCCGCCGCGAGATGGCGCAGATCGGCGACAAGTCCATCCGACACATCGATCGCCGCCGTCGCGCCATGGGCTGCGAGCCACCGGCCTTCGCCGAGACGGGGCACGGGGTGCGCAAAACGCTCACGAGTGGCCGCATCGGGCTCCACGCCACCGGTCCACGCCCGCACCGCCGCTGCCGGACCACCCAATCGCCCGGAGACATAAACGTGATCCCCCGGCCGCGCTCCCGCCCGGCTCAACGGGCGCTCCGACACGCCCGCGACCGTCAGTGTCAGCGCCAGATCGCGGCCAGCCGTGGTGTCACCGCCCACGACAGCCGTGCCGGCATCCCGCGCCGCTGCGCCCACGCCGGCGGCGACTGCGGGCAGGTCACGCAACCACGCCACCGGAGCGGACACCGCAAGCAGGATCGCAATCGGCGTCGCCGCCGCGGCCGCGAGATCGCTCAGCGCGGCCGCCGTCGCCCGGTAGCCGATCTCGCGGGGCGCGATCCATGCGCGCCGGAAATGGACGTTCTCGACGCTCGTATCGACACTGACCAGCAGTTTCGCGCCGGGCGGAACATGGAGCACTGCGCAATCGCCGCCGGCTCCACGCGCACCATCGGCCAACTGGGAGAACAGCTCGCGGATGAGATCGAACTCCGCGCCGGGCCCAAGCTCGAGAATGGCCAACCGGCGCCGCGGGGCGCCGCGGAGACGCGCGATCGTCGCCGCCGCTCACCCGGTGTCGCCTACGGACGCCAACGACGCCAGCACCGGATACCGGTCCTCATCGGGCGCGCATTGCCATGCCGCCGGGAGGGTGTGCACGACATCGTCGAGCGTGATCCCGCGGACGCGACCCCCGCCCGCCAACTCGGCGGCGCGGCCGTGGATCCAGGCGCCGCACGCCGCACTCGTCATCGGGTCGCCAGTTTGCGCCAGCAGGGTCGCGACGATGCCGGCGAGCAGATCCCCGCTCCCGCCCGTCGCAAGCACGGGCGATCCGGTTGCGCTGGCCATGCGCCGCTGGTCCGGCGCGCTGATCATCGTCGGCACTCCCTTGAGCAGCACTGATGCGCCCAGTTGCGCCGCGAGCGCCAAGCCCGCATCGAAGCGGCGCGCGAGAACGTCCGGGATCGCCGCACCCACCAGACGACCGAATTCACCGGGGTGCGGCGTAATGACCGCCGGCCGTCCTGCCAGCAGTGTCGCCAGATCTCCAGGGCGCCCCGCGAACGCGTTGAGGCCATCGGCGTCGATCACGACAGGAAGCCGGCTGCACCGCAGCACCCGTTCCGCCAGCGCCCGGGCATCGGCGCCGCTGCCGAGTCCGGGACCGAGCAAAATGGCGTGCGCCCACTCATCGATCTCTTTCCCAGCCGCCGCGTCATCCGTGGGCCATGACTGGGCAAGCGCCTCCGCCACGGCCGTTTGCGCGACGGACACATTCCGAGGCGCGACGAAGAGACGCACCAATCCGATACCACTTGCGAGCGCGCCGCGCGCGGCGAGCAGCGCCGCGCCGGCCATGCCGTCGCCGCCGGCAACGATCGCGAGCCGGCGCCGGTCCCCTTTGTTTGCATCCGCGGCGATGCCGGGCACGTGGTCCCGGACGAACTGCGCGTCGACGAGTGCGGGGGCGTGTTCCACTGGCGCGCCATGCTGACCAAGGCCAATGTCGAGGACTGCGATCGCACCAGCGTGATCTCGGGCGATCGTGAGTCCCCGTTTCAGCGTCCCGAATGTGAGTGTGAGGTCGGCGTGAACGGCGCCTGCGGCGCTTCCCGTTGTCGCGTCAACGCCGCTGGGCACGTCGAGCGAGACCACGATCGCCCCGTGACGGCGTGCATCCGCAATCCGTGCGATCGCACCAGCGACGGCGCCGTGCGGCGTGCCCGTCGCGCCGGTGCCGAGCAGGCCGTCGACGACGAGCGCATCATCCGTAAGCGGGTCCTCCGACGCCGCAATCACGGATTCGGCGTGCGCGCGCTCGGCGATGGCGTCGGGCGCACGGGTGTCGCCGATGGCGGTCACGCGAACCCGCACACCGCTCGTGGCGAGAGCCGCGGCCACGACCCATGCGTCTCCGCCGTTGTTTCCCGGGCCGGCGTAGATCGCGACGCCACGCGACAGCAAGGGACCGAACCGCCGGGCGATCTCGCCGGCCGCCGCCGTACCGGCCACTCGCATCAGCGCGCGCGACGGGACACCCGCGGCAATCGCGGCCTGATCGCAGGCGGCGCTCTCGGCTGCGCTGGTTACGCGCACGCGCGGCGGCGCTGGCGACGCGCTACTTCTGGGAGTGGGGAACCGAGCGGCCGAAGGTAATGTCGCCGTTGTCGATGCGGATGTTGAAGCCGCACTCCGGGTTGTTGCAGACCCACGCCTTATAGGTGATCGGCGCCCCGTCGCGTCCGTAATCGCTCAATGGGACCAACATCCCGACACCACACTTCCGACAGGCTGGAAGTTGCGGGGACCCGCTCATGCCTGTTGGATGACGTTCCAGGGATAATTGTGTTCGAACGCCTCATCGAAATCATACACGCCGAGGAAGTCGGTGCGCGAGTCCGTCGGCTGGCTGATGAGGAGATTGAGATCGACCAGCGTGAACACGACGTCCCCAATGTCCGCCGTGGACCGGATGCCCCAGTGCTCGAGTACCTGGCGCGCCAGGACCCCAAAGCGGTCGAGTGCCAGATCCCGGCACGATCCCGCAAGTTCGCGGCCACCAATGTGACGGCGCTCGGACAGGCGCGACTGGCAGTACTCGAGCGCGGACAACACGAACAAGTACGCATGTTCGTGAAACCGCCGCTCGCGCAGCCGGATCTGCTCCATGATCCCGTCCCGAAACGCCAACTCCGCCACTGCTTACCTCGAGTCGAAGAAACTGCCGGCCGACGATCCGCTGCCGGCTCGCGGGTGCAACACCCCCCGCTCCGCGTGCTCTCGACGAACGGCGCCGGAGCACGGCAACGCCCGAAAACGCCGTGCGGGAGTTGCGGCCGCACGGACGTGTTCGCGGCAGAAAATACGCGACGCCGCGCTGTGCGCCAGATCGGATTCGGGTCCCATATCGTCCAGCTACCGCGCAGCCTCTTCTGCTACCGGATAGAGTGGGAACCCCGCCGCGAGTTCGCGCACTTTTTCGCGGACTGCCGCTGCCACGGTGGCATCGGCGGCGTGGCTGAGCACGCGGTCGATCAGCTCGGCGACCCGGCGCATCTCCGGCTCCTTGAAGCCGCGGGTGGTCACCGCCGGTGTCCCGATCCGGATGCCGCTCGTGACGAAGGGCGACTGGGTCTCCTTCGGCACCGTGTTCTTGTTGACGGTGATTCCCGCGAGGTCGAGCGCCTTTTCGGCCACCTTACCGGTCAATCCCTTGTTCCGGAGATCGACGAGCATGAGGTGTGTATCCGTGCCGCCTGAGACGACGTGATAGCCGCGTTGGACGAGCTCGGCTGCGAGGAACTGGGCGTTGCGCACGACCTGCTTGCAGTAGTCCGTGAATGCGGGAAGCAGGGCCTCGCGGAGCGCGACGGCCTTTGCGGCGATCACGTGCTCGAGCGGGCCGCCCTGCGTGCCCGGGAATACCGCCTTGTCGATCGCCTTCGCGTGCACGGCCCGGCAGAGGATGAGCCCTCCGCGCGGACCGCGCAGCGTCTTGTGTGTGGTGGTCGTCACCACATCCGCATGCGGAATCGGCGACGGATGAAGTCCTGTCGCGACCAGCCCTGCAATGTGTGCCATGTCGACGACGAAGAACGCCCCGACCTCGCGCGCGGCTTCCGCAAACGCCGCGAAATCAATCGTGCGCCCGTACGCGCTGGCGCCGGCGATGATCGATCGCGGGCCGGTGCTCCCGCGCGGCCGCGCGCATGGCGTCGTAATCGATCAGTCCCTGGTCGGTCACACCGTAGTGCACGGCCCGGTAGAGCAGCCCTGAAAAATTGACCGGCGAGCCGTGTGTCAGGTGCCCGCCCTGCGAGAGATCGAGGCCGAGGATCGTGGACCCGGGCTTCACCAAGGCGAGATACGTCGCGGCATTCGCCTGCGCACCGGAGTGAGGCTGGACATTGGCGTGCTCGGCGCCGAACAACTGCTTCGCGCGGTCGATGGCGATCTGCTCGATCTGATCGATGACCTCGCAGCCGCCGTAGTAGCGTTTGCCCGGCAGTCCTTCGGCGTACTTGTTGGTCAACGGCGACCCCATCGCCTCCATCACCGCGGGCGAGACGAAATTCTCGCTCGCGATGAGCTCCAGGCCATCCGACTGGCGATCGATCTCCTGCTCGATCAGGCGCGCGATATCGGGATCGGCGTCGTTGAGCGCCGCTCCCGGTGGGCACCGGTCCCATTCCGACCATTTCAGCATCTCTGCCTCCCTGAGTGCACCGCGCCGTGCGGCCGTCCCGCAATGTTGGCGGGGAGCGCTATTCGCGCCAGCCGAATCTCACCCACGGCGGCCCCGGACCTACGACGCGTACAGCTCGCGCGCGATGACGAGGCGCTGGATCTCCGACGTCCCCTCGTAGATCTCCGTGACCTTGGCGTCGCGAAAGAGCCGCTCGACGGGGTAATCCTTGATGTAGCCGTACCCGCCGAAGACCTGAATGGCCTGAGTGGTCACCCACATGGCCATCTCGCTCGCCGTGAGCTTGGCGATGGAGCTGAGCTGATGAATCGGATCGCCACGATCCTTTGCCGTGGCGGCGGCATACAACACGGCTCGCGCCTGCGTGACTCGCGCCGCCATGTCGGCCAGTTTGAACTGTATCGCCTCGAAGTCGCGAATCGGCTTGCCAAATTGGCGCCGCTCGCCGGCGTAGTGCACGGCATGTTCGAGCGCCGCCCGCCCGATACCCACGGCCTGCGCGGCGATCCCGAGGCGGCCGTGCTCGAGCGACTGCAGGGCGTAGACAAATCCCTGCCCCGGCTCGCCGAGCAGTTGGTCGGCGGGCACCCGGAGGTTGTCAAAGACGAGTTGGACCGTCGGCGAAGCGCGGAGGCCCATCTTGTCTTCCTTCTTCCCGACCGAGAACCCCGGCTGGCCGGGCGTCACGATGAACGCCGAGATGCCTCTGGCGCCCCGCCGGGCGTCCGGTGTGTCCGTGCGTGCCATGGCCAGGATGACACCGGCGTTGTTGCCCTGGGTGACCCACGACTTCGTGCCGTTGAGCACGTAGGAATCGCCGTCGCGCATGGCCTGCGTGCGCAGGGCCGAGGCATCCGAGCCGGATTCGGGCTCCGACAGAGCGAAGGCGCCGAGCAGCTCGCCGCGGGCCAGGGGACGCAGGAATCGCTCGCGCTGCGCCGCTGTGCCGTAGGCCAGCAGCATCCGCGACGGCAGCGAATTGTGGACGCTCAGCATCACCGCGGTCGACGCATCGACCGCCGCGATCTCCTCGAGCACGAGCAGATAGCTGACGGCATCGAGCGCCATCCCATCGTCCGACTCCGGGACGAGCATGCCGAGGAAGCCGAGCGCCCCGAGACGCGCAATGAGCGACTGCTCGAAGTGAGCGTCCCGATCCCACGCCGCTGCATGTGGCGCGAGTTCGGTCTGGGCGAAGTCCCGCGCCAGCCGCTGGATCTCGCGCTGCTCGTCGGTCAGTGGCAGAAACTCGCGGAGCGGCGCCATCAGTCGTAGGAGTAGAATCCGCGGCGGCTCTTCCGCCCGAGCCAGCCTGCCGCGACGTACTTGCGGAGTAGCGGGCAGGCGCGGTACTTCGGATCGCCGAGCCCGCTCTGCAGCACGTCGAGGATCGCCACGCAGGTATCGAGCCCGATCAGATCGGCGAGCGCCAGCGGCCCAAGCGGGTGGTTCATCCCCAGCTTCATGACCGTATCGATGGCCTCCGGCGTCGCCACGCCCTCCATGACGCAGTAGGCCGCCTCGTTGATCATGGGCATGAGGATCCGGTTCGCCACGAAGCCCGGATAGTCATTGACCTCGACCGGCGTCTTGCCGATCTGCTTCGCGATTCCGGTCACGGTCGCCGTCGTGACGTCGGATGTCGCGAGTCCCCGGATCACCTCGACCAGCGCCATCATCGGGACCGGGTTCATGAAGTGCATGCCGATGACACGCTGTGGACGGCGGGTCCGCCCGGCGATCGTGGTGATCGAGATCGAACTGGTGTTCGTCGCGAGGATCGCCTGCGGTCCCACGATTTCGTCCAGCGCCGCGAAGAGCCGGAACTTGAGCGCGGGATCTTCGGACGCCGCTTCGATCACGAGGGCGGCGTCGCTGGCGCGCCGAGACGTCGGTCGCATCCGTGATCCGCGCGAGCGCGGCTCTTTGGCACCCGCCTCGATTGCCCCCTTCTTGATCTGCCGGTCCAGGTTGCCCGCGATCGTCGACCGCGCCTTGGCGAGCGCCTCAGTGGAGACATCGATGAGCGTCACCGGAAAGCCATTGAGGGCAAATGTGTGAGCGATTCCGTTGCCCATCTGGCCAGCGCCGACTACCGCCACACGATCTGCCATACTCGAAACTCCTTGCTGCGGCCACGCCGCGGGTTGATACGTAGGGACGTCCGTCGGGGGAACGCGTGATCGTCAGGCGGCGCCGCGGTCCACGCGCGAGCGCGAGCCGCGGGGTCTGATCAGGGCACGCGCTCGACACTGAGGGCGACGGCATCACCGCCGCCGAGGCACAGCGTGGCGAGGCCCGTCCGGGCGTTCCGCGTCGCGCATCGCGTAGAGCAGTGTCGTGAGCACGCGGGCACCACTCGCGCCAATGGGGTGGCCGAGCGCGATCGCGCCACCGTGCACGTTGACGCGATCCCAGTCCCATTCGAGCTCTGTCGCCATCGGCCAGTGCCTGCGAGGCAAATGCCTCGTTGGCCTCGATGAGATCGTAGTCGCCGATCTTGCGTCCTTCCTTGCGCATCAGGTTGCGCACGGCCGTCACTGGCGCGAAGAAGAGGTCCTGCGGCGCGACTGCGCCCGTTGCGTACGCGGTGATACGCGCCAGGATCGGGAGGCCTTGCGCCCGCGCATACGCCTCGGACGCGACAACGAGCGCCGCCGCGCCGTCGTTGAGCGACGACGCATTACCCGCGGTGACCGTCAGGTCGCCGGGCTTCATGTCCTTGGGTGCGTCGCCCGGGAACGCGGGCTTGAGCTTGCCGAGACACTCGAGGGAGGCATCGCGCCGCGGGCCCTCGTCGGCACTGATCACCGTCGGACCCTTGCGACCCGGCACTTCGACGGGGACGATCTCGCCCGCGAACTTCCCTGCGTCCATTGCGGCGACGGCCTTCCGGTGGGATTGGAGTGCGAACGTGTCCTGTGCGCTACGGCGCGACGTGCGCCTTCCGCGCGGTGTATTCGGCGTGCCCCCCATGTGGACGTCGCAGAAGGGACACCACAGCCCGTCGCGGATCACACCATCGACCAGGGTCTGGTCGCCGAGCTTGTAGCCGTTTCGCGCGCCGTAGAGATAATAGGGCGCGTTGGACATCGACTCCTGGCCGCCCGCCAGCACCAGGTGCGCGTCGCCCGCGCGAATCGATTGCGCGGCCAGCATCACCGCCTTGAGGCCCGAGCCGCACACCTTGTTCACGGTGACCGCGGATACGGTGGCTGGGACGCCTGCCTTGATCGCCGCCTGCCGGGCGGGCGCCTGCCCGACCCCGCCCTGCACGACATTGCCCATGATGACTTCCTGCAGGTCGCCGGCATCGATGCCCGCGCGTTCGACGGCGGCTCGAATGGCAGCGGCGCCGAGGTCCGGGGCCGAGAGTGGTGCCAGACCGCCGAGAAATCGGCCAATGGGAGTGCGCGCCGCCGATACGATGACGGGCGGTGCGCTCGAGCGACGATGAGTCAGACACGGGACCAACTCCTGTGGACAAGTACGACGGAATGACGCAGCGGTGCTACACAGTCGCGGGCGGCGCCGCGCCGCCTGCTTCGAGGCGCAGCGATCTCGTCTCGATCTCGTGGCGCACCGCACGCGCGAACAAATCGGCCGGGACCGGCACGGGATGCTGCTTTTCGCCTGCACCACGGACCGTGACGGCGACCGTCCCGTCCGCCGCCTCGCGCTTCCCGATCACGGCGAGATACGGGACCTTCATCACGCGGCTTCGCGAATCCGATAGTTCAGGGTCGCCGGACCGGCGATCGAGCTCGCGCGGACGCCCGCCGCCGTGAGGCGCTCGGACAGCGGCCGACGCGGCGTCCGCGACGTCATCGATCACGGGGACGACCCGGACCTGCTCCGGCGAGAGCCACAGCGGAAACGCACCCGCGTAGTGTTCGATCAACCCGCCAACGAAGCGCTCCATCGAGCCGACGAGCACGCGGTGCAGCATGATGGGCCGGTGCGCGGCGTTGTCCGCGCCGGTGTAGGCCAGTTGAAAACGCTCGGGGAGATTGAAGTCGAGCTGCACGGTCGGGCCTTGCCACTTCCGTCCGATCGCGTCGACGAGCTTGTAATCGAGCTTCGGCCCATAAAACGCCCCGCCGCCGGCATCGATCACGTGCGCCTGATGCCGGGCCTTGAGCACCGATGCCAGCATTTCCTCCGCCTCGGCCCATACTTCGGCGGTTCCCAGCGCCTTGTCCGGCCGGGTCGAAAGTTCGATGGTGTACTCGTAGCCGAATACGGACAGCATCTCGTGCACCAGATCGAGGAGCCGCTCGATCTCCCGCGGCCCCTGCTCCGGTGTGCAGAAGACGTGGGCGTCGTCCTGCGTGAAGCCACGGACGCGCAGCATCCCGTGCAGCACACCGCTGCGCTCGTACCGGTACACGGTACCGAATTCCGCATAGCGGATCGGCAGGTCCCGGTAGGACCGCGGGTGCGCCTGATAGATGGCGATGTGGCCCGGGCAGTTCATTGGCTTGGGACGATACGACGCCCCTTCGACGTCCATCGCCCCGAACATGTTCTCGCGGAAATTCTCCAGATGCCCGGAGATCTCGAACATCTTGTCGCTGAAGATGTGTGGCGTATAGACGAGATCGTATCCGTGCCGCAGGATCAGCTCCCGCTCATACTGCTCGATCTCCGACCGGATGATCGCGCCGCGCGGATGCCAGAGGATGAGTCCAGGGCCAACGCGCTGGTCAGTCGAGAAGAGATCCAGTTGCGCGCCGAGTGTGCGATGGTCGCGCCGCTTCGCCTCCTCGATCCGATGGAGATACGCATCGAGGTCGTCCTTCTTCCACCAGGCCGTGGCGTAGATGCGCTGCAGCATCGGCCGGCGCTCATCGCCCCGCCAATACGCGCCGGCTGTGTGCAGCAGTTTGAAGTGCTTGAGGTACGAGGTATCCGGGACGTGCGGCCCGCGGCACAAGTCGATGAATGGACCGTCCGTGTACGTCGATATGACCTCGTGAGGTCCGAGATCCGCGATGCGTTCGAGCTTGAGCGGGTCGTCGGCAAAGCGATGCAGTGCCTCCTCGCGCGACACTTCCTCCCGCACGAATGGCAACCGCTCGGCCACGACCCGCTCCATCTCCCGCTCGAACGCCGTGAGGTCGTCCGGCGTGAATGGCGTGCTGACGCCGAAGTCGTAGTAAAATCCATCGTCGATCGACGGGCCGAATCCGATCTGCGCGTCCGGCCGCAGGCGGCGGACCGCGGTGGCCAGGATATGCGCACCGGAGTGGCGGAGCACGTCGAGCGCCCGGGGATCGGACGCGGTCAGAACCCGGAACGCGCCATCCGCGCGCAACGGTGTCTGGAGATCCTGGATCGCTCCATCGACCTCCACCGCGACAGCGTCGCGCAGGAGCCGAGGGCCGATCGAGGCCACCACGTCGCGTGCGGGTGTGCCCGGCGGCACCTCCCGGACGCTGCCGTCGGGGAGCGTCAGCCGAAGCACGGGATCAGTGGCTCCGGTCGAACAGCGCGACAATGCCCCGCTCGTACCGGAAGTACAGGAACAGGCCGGCCACGAGCACAACCGCAATGGCCACCCAGACCGACGTGCGGGACAGCCCGCTGTGCTGCTCCCCCGGGGGCTGGCTCCCTGCGCCGGACAACGGCGATCCCGCGGCACGCGGCGGCGTGGCGCCAGTCTTGCCGGTATATTGGTCTTGCTCCATGTCAGAGCAAAGTTAACCGCGGACCCTTTGCACTCGCTACGGATCGTAGCTGGGAGTGACCATGGCGCGCTGGCGCGTACGGCACCACGAGCCGGAATCAATGGGTGCCGGAAAGATCGCCCTCCTGGCCGCCGGCGTAGTCGCCGGGCTGGCGGCGGGTGCCTACGTGGCGCACCGGCTGGGCGGGGTGTCGGGCATCTCGGCCCGCGTCCGGAAACGCTGGCCGTCGCGCGTCGAGCGCGACGCTGTGGAGACCGGCGACGACGGTGACCGTGAACGGACCGGCGATGGCCCGTATGCCACCCACAATGTCGCGCATGCCTACGCCGCCGACCACGCCGCGACCTTCGACGGCGACTACGACACGGACATCGACGCGGAGTTCGACGAGGACGAGGACGCCGCCGAGGACGACGACGAGGACGACGACGAGGCGGAGTTCGACGCCGGTGACGATGAGGAGGACGATGATCTGGCCGGCGCCAATGGCGACGCTGACGGCGAAGACGAGTTCGCGAGCGCCGATCCGGAACTCGAGGATCGGGTCCTCGAAGCGTTCGTCAACGATCCCGTGCTCGCCGAGTGCCCCGTGGACATCGGCGCGATTCACCAGGGAACGATCGAGCTCACGGGCGCTGTCCAGACCCGGGAGGAATACGAGCACGCCACGACGCTGGCCCGCGGCGTCCCGGGAGTGGAGACCGTCGTCAATCGCCTGGACGTCCTGGAGGATGAGGCGGCCGACGACGACGCCGCTGCCCACTACTCGGCCGGCGATCCCCGCTACGCGGAATCCGGGTGGGAAGGCGACATCGTTGGCACCGGACGCCGCCGGCAGGGTACGTCTGACGATGTGGATCGGCACGAGGACCCGAAGGTCCCGCTGGAAAACCGCGCGACGAGCGAAGACGCCGCCGAGCGCGATGCCGCGGGCGATATCGATGACATTGCCGAGCGCCGCCGGCGGCGTGGGCGGAGCGGCTCGCGATCCCGCGCGGCCGGCGCGGATGCGGAGCCTCACCAGGAGCCGCCCGCGACCTGACCCTCGCGGGGCGCGACCGGCTGCACCGCCGTCCGATTGGACGGCGGTGTTGTGTACATTTGTTCGATGACCGCCAGCCCGCCGTCGCCCCACACTGCCCCGGCCGGGCCTCCACAGGGGCTTCCCGCGCAATACGATGCCGCGGCGACGGAACGTGAGGTCGCGCGCCGCTGGCAGGACGCAAACGCATTCGCCGCGCAGGATTCGCAGTCGCGCCGGTCGGGGGGCACGCACGATCCCTTCGTGATCTTCATGCCGCCGCCGAACGTCACGGCGGTGCTGCACGTCGGACATGGCCTGACGATGACCGTGCAGGACGTGCTGATTCGGTGGCGCCGCATGGCGGGCGACGACACGTTGTATCAACCCGGCACCGATCACGCCGGCATCGCGACACAGCACATCGTCGAGAAGCTGCTGGCGGCAGAAGGCACGACGCGCCGGGCAATCGGACGGGATGCCTTCGTCGCACGCACCGCGGCGTTCGTCAAGGAAACTGGCGGCACCATCGTGGAGCAACTCCGCGCGATCGGCGTGTCGGCCGATTGGTCGCGGATCGCCTACACGCTCTCCCCTGCACTCTCGCGCGCCGTCCGGGAGGCGTTCGTCCGGCTGTTCAACGAAGGGCTGATCTACCGCGGGCAGCGGGTCATTCACTGGTGCCCGCGATGCCTGACCGCGCTCAGTGACGAAGAGGCGGAGCACACCGATGAGACGGGCGCCCTCTATCACGTGCGGTATCCGGTGGCCGGCGATCCGGCCCGCAGCATCGTCGTCGCGACCACGAGGCCCGAGACGATGCTGGGCGACGTCGCGATTGCGGTGCATCCGGAGGATTCGCGATACCAGGACCTGATCGGCCTGCGTGCGGTGCTGCCGGTCGTCGGCATCGAGATTCCGATCGTCGGCGACTCCGCCGTAGACGCGGCGTTCGGCACCGGAGCGCTGAAGATCACGCCGGCGCATGATGCGAACGACTTCGAGATCGGGCAGCGTCACGACCTGCCGATGCCGGTGGTCATGAACCCGGCCGCGGAGATCGAGGAAGGAGCGGGAGCCGCTGGACGGATCCCGCCGGAGCTCGCGGGACTCGACCGTTTCGACGCCCGAAGCCGCATCGTGGAGATGCTGCGATCGGCCGGGCGCCCTCGTGCGTGTCGAGGAGCACCGGCACGCGGTGCGGCATTGCTACCGCTGCGACTCGGTCATTGAGCCCCGGCTGTCAAACCAGTGGTTTGTGCGGATGGCGCCGCTGGCCGCACCCGCGCTCGACGCCGTGCGATCGGGCGCCGTCCGCATTCTGCCCGAGCGATGGGTGGCCGTGTACGTCAACTGGATGGAGAACATCCGCGACTGGAACATCTCGCGGCAGTTGTGGTGGGGACACCGGATTCCGGTGTGGTATTGCGACGCATGCGAATGGCAGGACGCGCTACGCGAGGATCCCGCGGGATGCCCGGCCTGTGCGGGCACGGTCCGGCAGGACGAGGACGTGCTGGATACCTGGTTCTCGTCGTGGCTCTGGCCGCTGTCGACGCTCGGGTGGCCCGACGACACGCCCGCCCGGCGCGCGTTCTATCCAGGCGACGTCCTCGTGACCGGCGGCGACATCCTCTTCTTCTGGGTCGCGCGCATGATCATGGCGGGGATGCACTTCGATGGGCGTCCGCCGTTCCACACCGTGTTGCTCAACGGCATCGTGCGCGACACGCAGCACCGCAAGATGTCCAAATCGCTCGGCAACGGCATCGATCCAGTGGACGTGGTGGCGCTGTATGGCGCGGACGCGCTGCGCTACACCCAGATCGCCGGGATGGGCCTCGGAACGGACGTGATTCTGGACCCGGAAAACCTCGAGCGTTCGTTCGCGCCGGGAAGGAATTTCGTCACGAAACTGTGGAACATCGGACGGTTCCTGCTCACCAACGTCGGTGACGAGCCCGTCACCGCCGGGATTGGCGATCTGGCCAGCGCGCGATCGCTCACTCGGGCCGACCTCTGGATCCTCGCCCGGCTCAATGCTGCCATCGAGGCATGCAATGCCGCGCTCGGCCCCGCCCGGCCGGACGGGAGCGGCGTGTGGACCGGCGTGGACCGGAAGACCGGGCTCCGCCTCAGTGAGTTCGTCGAGGCGGCACGCGGCTTCGTGTGGAGCGATCTCGCCGATTGGTATCTCGAGCACTGCAAGGGACGGCTGACGCCCGAGTGGGATGCGCACGATCGCGCGGTTGCCCGCAGCGTCCTGCTCCACGTGTTCGACGCCGGCCTGCGCCTGCTGCATCCGGTCGTGCCGTTCGTGACCGAAGCGCTCTGGCATCGGTTGCCATCCACCGATCCGGACACTGTTCTCGCGCAAGCTGCATGGCCCGCTGCTCGCGACCTCCCGACTGACCTCATCGGGCGCCGATCGGGTGCAGCCCGCTTAGCCGCGCACGCTGCGGCCGCCGAGTACGACATCGTGCGCGATGCGGCGTCCGCGGTGCGGCAGATTCGCGCCGACTACGCGATCCCGCCGGGGACGGTCATCGACGTGATGATCGAGCCGGCAGCCGGGAGCCGGGAGGTGTTCGTGGAGGAGGCCGAAGGCCTCGCGCGGCTCACCCGGAGTTTCGTGCGCGTTGCCGGCTCCGACGGCTCGGCATCCGGCCGCGGCGCCGCGGCGACCTCGGTACTCAGCGATGGGAGCACCGTCGTCGTGCCACTCGCGGGTCTGATCAATGTCGCCAAGGAATGCGCGCGTCTTCGTGGTGAGTTGACGCGGCTCGACACGCAGTTGACGGCGCTTCGCGACCGCCTCGCCAACGCCGGATTCCTGAGCCGGGCGCCGGAGCACGTCGTACAGGCCGAGCGGGCCAAGGAGCGGGAGTGGGCGACCCGCGCCGGGCTGCTGCGCACGCGGCTCGACGGGCTGTGTCCGGAGTGACGCCATCGCGGCTGGGTGTCCCGCCGTCGAGCCGCCAGGTGGCACTGGTGTGCGGGGTGATCGCTGCGGCAGCGGCAATCGCCGCTGCGTGCGCCGGCACCATTCCGCCGCCGGGTGGTCCGACCCGCAAGGAGGCGGCGATCATCCTGTCGTTCTCACCAGAGACGAGCGCGGTCAACGTCCATCCGCACGAGGCGGTGATCCAGTTCGACGAGGTCGTGTCCGAGCGCGGTGGCGGCTCCGGCTCGAACAATCTCAGCAGCCTGTTTCTGATCTCGCCACGCACGGGCGATCCGAACGTATCGTGGCATCGCTCGCACATTTCCATTCGGCCGAAGCACGGATTCCGGCCCAATACGGTCTACACGATCACAATGCTGCCCGGGCTGGCTGATCTGCACAACAACGTGCGGAAGAATGGCGCCGTGCTGACATTCTCCACGGGCCCGACGATTCCCGCGACCGTCGTGCGCGGCCGTGTGTTCGACTGGCAGACCGGGCAAGTCGCTCCGCGCGCGTTCGTTCAGGCAATCGTCCGGAAGGACACCTCGACCGTGTACGTAACCGTCGCCGATTCGAATGGCGCCTTCGTCCTCCGGCATCTGCCGCCTGACTCCTACCTCGTTCGCGGGTTCGTGGACGCGAACAGCAATCACACGCTCGATCGCATCGAGATCTGGGATAGCACGGCCGTGAACCTCGTCGACAGCGCACAGGTCGAGTTTCTGGCCTTCCTGCACGACACCCTCGGTCCGCGCATATCAGAGGTCGCGGTGACCGACAGCGAGACCATCCGGGTCACGTTCGATCGCGGGATCGACACCGCGCAAGTGATCACGCCGGCTCTGTTCGCCATCAAGACCAAGGACTCGGCGCTCGTTCCGATCACCAACGCCCGATCCGGGCGGGACTACGATTCGGCGGTTGGAGCGGCCATACGAGTGCGCACGGACTCGGCGCTGCAGGCCGACTCGATCCGGCGCGTCGACTCGGGCCTCGCATCGCGGGATACCGCCGCCGCTCGCGAGCGTCGTGCGCGAATCTCGGAGCGGCGCGATTCGGCGGCCCGGTCGCGACTGCCGAAACCGAGCCGGCGCAGTCCGGTCAAGGAGGTCGTCATCCAGGTTGGTACGCCGCTCAAGGCCGGCAAGTACTACCGGCTGGAAGCGACCGGCATTCGCGGACTTCTGGGCAAGACGCACACGGGCGATCGCGTATTCAGCGGGCCGAAGCCGCCGCCGTCGGACAGCGCGCACCGCTCACGGGCAGATTCCGTGCGGGCCGCGAAACTCCGGCGGCAAGGCAAGTCGCCACCGCCGCCTCAGGCGCCAGCTCCCACTCCTCCGGCCGCCCCGCCGTCCACACCTCCGCCGTCCGGATCGCAATCCCCGTGACCGATCCGCGTCGCGACCTGCCGTCCGTCAACGCGCTGCTCGAGAGCGCGAGCATGGTGCCGCTCCTGCAGCGAGCCCCGCGCACGGTCGTTGTGCAGGCGATCCGAGCGGCGATCAATGAGGCGCGCCGGGAGCCGGCCGCTGCGCCGGACGGCGACAATGCCTGGGCACGCCGCATCGAAGCCGTTGTGACCACGCACCTACAACCGTCCCTGCGCGCGGTCTTCAACGCCACGGGTGTGATCCTCCACACGAACCTCGGCCGCGCGCCTCTAGCCGAGGCGGCGGTGCGCGCGATTCAGGACACAGCGGCCGGTTATTCGAACCTCGAGTACGACATCGATCGCGGGGAGCGTGGCTCACGATACGTCCATAGCGTGGCGCTACTGCGCGAGCTGACGGGGGCAGCGGATGCGATCGTCGTGAACAATTGCGCCGCGGGACTGGTGCTCGCTCTCAACACCATCGCGCGTGGCCGCAATGTACTCGTGTCGCGCGGAGAGCTGATCGAGATCGGGGGCAGCTTCAGGGTTCCCGAGATCATGGCCAAGAGCGGAGCGCGCCTCGTGGAAGTCGGATCGACCAATCGCACGCACGCGAGCGACTACACCACCGCGATGAGCGACCGGGTGGCCGCGATCGTCAAGGTCCATCGCAGCAACTTCACGGTGGAGGGATTCGTCGCTGAGGCATCCGTCGAAGAGCTGGCGTCGTTGGCGCGCGATCGCCAGGTGCCGGTCCTGCACGATCTCGGCAGCGGGCTCCTCACTTCGCTCGAGCGATATGGGCTGGCCGGAGAGCCCACGGCTCGTGATGCGATCGCCGCGGGCGCGTCGCTCGTGTTCATGAGCGGTGACAAGCTGCTTGGCGGTCCACAAGCCGGGATCGTGGCTGGTGATCCGGCGCTCATCGCACGGCTGCGTAGCAATCCGCTCGCGCGCGCCCTGCGCGTGGACAAGCTCACGCTGGCCGCGCTGCAGGCGACTCTGGCGTTGTATCGGGATCCGGAGACGGTGGTTCGATCGGTCCCGGTGCTCGCCATGTTGACGGCTCCAGTGGCAGCGATTCGCGCCCGCGCCAATGCGATCGCCGCACGGCTGCGGGGGCGCGGCATCGAGGTCTCCGTGACCGACAGCACGGCGAGCGTCGGCGGGGGAGCATTTCCGGCGGCGCGCATCGCCTCGGCCGCGCTCTCGCTCGCCGGCGACCCGGTTGGCACCGAGACGCGGCTGCGGATGGGGCAGCCAGCGGTCGTGGGGCGGATCGCCAATGGCACGGTGTTGCTCGACTTGCGGAGCGTGCCGGCCGCGCAGGATGCCGCGTTCGGCGACGCGCTGGTGCGCGCACTGTCCTGACCAGCAGGATGCGAGCGGACCGGCAGGCGGTTTTTCTCGATCGCGACGGCACGATCATCCGCGACGAGCGATATCTCGCAGACCCCGCCCGGGTCGTTCCGGTGCCAGGCGCCGCTAGCGCGATCGCGCGACTTCGGGCTGCCGGCTACGCGATCGTCGTCATCACGAATCAATCCGGGCTCGCTCGGGGACTCTTCACGGCCGAGCAATATGATGCAGTGCGTGAACGCACGGACTCGGTCTTCGCGGCGGCTGGCGCGCCGCTGAATGCGACGTACATGTGCCCGCACCATCCGGAGTTCACCGGGCCGTGCGAATGCCGGAAGCCCGGGATCGAGCTCTACATGCGGGCAGCTCGAGATCTCGGCCTCGACTTGCGCACGTCGGTGCTGCTCGGCGATCGGTGGAGTGACATCGCCGCGGCGCCCGCGCTCGGGGCGCGCGCTATCCTGATTCCGAGCCCAGACACCCCGGCCGCCGAAACCAGCCGCGCGACCCGCGAGGGCATCGTAGCGCCGACGCTCGAAGCGGCGGCTACCGCCATTCTGGGGGCGTAACCTGCAGTGCGCGCGCTTCATCCGTCGTGCATTCCGGATCCAGCCGGGACGGTAATGCCTCGGCGCTCTTACCGCACCGTGGCGCTGACGATAAACTGACGCCGTGATGCCACGTATCGCCGTTCTGGCTTCGGGAGCCGGGTCGAATCTTCAGGCCATTCTCGACTACCTGGCAGTCGCCGGACCGGCGGCTTCGGGGACCGTATCGCTCGTCGCGTCCGACAAGCCTCAGGCGGGCGCGCTGGCGATTGGTGGCCGGGCCGGGATTCCGTCGGCCACGATCGCTGACCCGAACGACGCGCCGTCGATACTGGCTCTGCTGGCCGATCACCAGATCGGTCTCGTGGCATTCGCAGGCTATCTCAGGCACGTTCCCGAGCCAGTGACGCGGCAGTACCGCGGGCATCTCGTCAACGTACACCCCGCCCTCCTGCCGGCGTTTGGCGGGCCGGGCATGTATGGGACGCGCGTGCATCGGGCAGTGCTCGATGCGGGTGTAAGGATCACCGGCGCCACCGTGCATTTCGTCAATGAGGCGTACGATCACGGACCGATCATCGCCCAGTGGCCCGTGCCCGTGCTCGCCGGCGACACGCCAGCGGTGCTGGCCGCGAGAGTCCTCAGGGCGGAGCACCGACTCTATCCGTGTGCGGTCGCCGCGGTCGCCAACGGGCGTATTTCACTTGATGCGGACGGCACGGTAATTGGGGAGACCAGCATGCCGGGCGCATCAACGGTGTTTCGACTTCAGACCGAGGAATCCGAACAGTGATGTCAGACGTCAGGGCGCGCATGTCGATCGTGGTGATCATGGTTGCGGCTGCCGCGGTGCCCGTCGCGGGCCACGCACAGCCACCAGCGCAGGCGGCGGCGAGCACCGAGGCGGTCGCCCAATGGATTGCGCTGGCGGCGCCGCCGGGCGCCGAGCGGGCCGCCACCGACATCATCTCGGCATCTATGCCGGGCTGGACACGAGACCGCCTGGGCAACCTCGTCATGCGGCGTGGATCGGGGTCGCCGCGGCGCGTGGTCGCCTGCGGCCTCAATGAGGCAGCCTACGTCGTCAGCGAAATCACATCGGATGGATATGTCCGGCTCCAGTCCAGCGGGCGCGCCCGGCGCTCGGCACTGTGGGACCAGTTCCACGAGGGGCAACGAATCCGGATCATCACACGCAATGGTGCCCGCGCGGCCGTGGTCGCGGTGCGGAGCACGCATCTCTGGCGCTCTCGCCCGACGTCCGAACCCATCGTCCGCGTCGACGATCTGTGGGTGGATGTGGGAGCCCGGTCGCGCGCCGAGGTAGCGCAACTGGGGATCGCGCTGCTCGACCCCGTGCTTCGCGAGTGGCCGTCATGGCGGTTCGCGGACGCGGTCGCCGGTCCAGCCGCGGGAGACCGGGCCGGATGCGCGGCCGTAGCCGCAGCCGCGTCGCTCACGCCGGGACAGGGGGAGACAGTCTGGGTCATCAGCGTGCAGCACGCGTTCGGGTACGCGGGCCTCGAGGCGGTGCTGACTGCTGTTGGCCGCACCGATTCGCTGTTCCTCGTTGATGCCGCGCTGGCGCGCGACACCACGGGCGCTGCCCCTGAGGCCGTGACGCGTCGCGCTGTAACCGGCCCGGCTGCGCGCGCCCTCGCCAGCCGAGCCGGTGCCGTCGTTTCGATCGGCATCCGATCGGCACACCCGGGAACGTTGGCCGAGACTGTGCATGGCAGCGACATCATCGCGCTCGCGGATGAAGTAGCCCGGGCATCCGGCGCCGCCCAGGCGCCGCAGTCTCCCGTGCTCGCGCTGCACGGCGTGCCTGGCGCGCCGCCGCCTGCCATCGGCACCGACTCACTGGCGGGGGTGGCGAGGCTCATGGCAACACTCTCCGACGCCTACGGCGTGTCCGGTCACGAGGGGCCGGTGCGCGCCGTCGTGACTGCGGCCATACCGGCGGCCTGGCGTAACCAGCCGACGCGGGTCGACTGGCCGGCGACCTGATCGTGTCGGCCGGTCCGGACCGCGATACCGTTGTTTTCGTCGCGCACATGGACGAGATCGGGTACCAGATCACGCATATTGCGCACGACGGTGCCGTGACGCTTTCACAGGTCGGCGGATTCTATTCGTCGCTTTGGGAAAGCCAGCCGGCCCTGCTCCATCTCAGCGACGAGGCGCGCCCGACCGCGGAGAGCGCCAGTTGCGCGCTGGCGGCCACCGCCGCGTCAGAACGTTCGATCGTTCCAGCGGGGACGATCCCGGGAATTTTCATCCCGCGGGCCCATGCCACGTCGAAAGAACCGGATACCCTCAGCGCCTGGTTTGGGGCCGACTCCGCGGGCCTGGCTGCCTGCGGCGTTACGACCGGCATGCGGATCTCGGCCTACAAGGTGGCCTCGCGATTGGCAACGCTGCGGTTCACGGCGCGCGCGATCGACGATCGAGCCGGATGCACCGCGCTGTTGATGGCGCTCCGCCAGATCGATCCCGCGCGCCTCACTCACAAAGTCATCTTCGTCTGGTCGGTGCGGGAGGAAGTTGGCCTTGAGGGCGCCGCAGCCGCGGCAGCGGAATTCGGGCCGACCGTCCGGCGCGTGCACGCAATCGACACCTTCGTGTCGTCCGACTCGCCACTCGAGAGCCCACGATTTGCGTTGGCGCCGCTGGGTGAGGGCGCGGCCTTGCGATCACTCGACAACTCGAGCGTGACGCCGCCGGATGAGGTGGCGCGCGCACTCCGCCTGGCACACGCCGCGCACGTCCCCGTGCAGTTCGGCACCACGAACGGCGGGAACGACGGCTCGGTGTTCGTGCCGTGGGGTGCCGTCGACGTCGCGGTCGGGTGGCCGCTCCGCTACAGTCACTCACCCGCCGAAGTGGTGGATCTGCGCGACATCGATGCACTCGGCCGCATAGTCGCCACGCTGGCCGTGGCGGATCAACGGCACTAATGCCGTCCTCGCCGGCGGCAACCGTGGCCGCCGGCTCATCTACCCTGGAGAGTTGCTGAGCCTCATGCCGATCGCGCTGCTGTCCGTCTCTGACAAAACTGGCCTGGTCGAATTCGCGACCGGTCTCGTCCGGTTGCAGTGGCAACTGGTCTCGACCGGTGGCACGGCCGCGGCATTGCGGACGGGAGGGCTGGCGGTTCGCGACATTGCGGACCTCACCGGGATGCCGGAGATGCTCGACGGACGCGTCAAGACGCTGCATCCGGCCGTGCACGGCGGGATCCTCGCCCGGCGCGATCTGCCAGAACACCAGCGCCAGA
This sequence comes from uncultured Gemmatimonadales bacterium, assembly GCA_963737895.1. Taxonomy (GTDB): domain Bacteria; phylum Gemmatimonadota; class Gemmatimonadetes; order Gemmatimonadales; family Gemmatimonadaceae; genus Palsa-1248. The sequence goes on from CAVTUF010000001.1 coordinate 256,265, forward strand.
TCCGAGGAGGCGGGGATCCAGGACATCGGACTCGTCGTCGTCAACCTCTATCCATTCCGTGAAACTGCTGCGCGCACGGACGTCACACCGGATGACGTCATCGAGCAGATCGACATTGGAGGACCTGCCCTGCTCCGGTCGGCGGCGAAGAACTTCGCCGGTGTGACGGCGGTGGTGGATCCGGCCGACTATGGTCGCGTGCTTCAGGGGCTGGAGACGCGGTGACGATGACCTCGACCTGCGGCGCCTGCTGGCGGGCAAAGTGTTCGCGCACACGGCAGTCGTACGATGCGGCGATCGCTGCGTGGTTCGCCGCGCGGCGGCGACGACATGTTCCCGGACCGGATCACCCTGCCCTACGAGCGGGCGCACGTGCTGCGGTACGGCGAGAACCCGGACCAACGTGCGGCGTTCTACGTCGAGCGTCCCGGCGCGGGCCTCGACGCACTGGATCAGCGCGGGGGCAAGGAGTTGTCGTTTAACAACCTCCTCGATCTCGAGGGCGCGCTCGTGGCTGCCGATCCATTCCGGGCGGCCGGCGAGATGTGCTGCGCGATCATCAAGCACACGACGCCGTGCGGGCTGGCGACGGGGGCGACGTGCGATCGAAGCGTACCGGAAGGCGCTGGCATGCGATCCGATGTCGGCGTTCGGATCGGTGATCGCATTTACGGTTCAGGTGGACGATGCGGCCGCCGATGCCATCTCGAGTCTGTTCGTGGAATGCATCGTGGCGCCCTCGTTCACCGAGAGCGCTCTCGAGATCCTCGGCCGCAAGAAGAACCTGCGTATCCTGGTGGGTTCGGCGGAGTGGGCCGCGGGCGCGCCTGGATTTCAAGCGCGTCCGGGGCGGCCTGCTGATTCAGGACCGGCCCCCTGCCGAGGCGGGACGGCCGTCCTGGCACGTGGTGAGCCAGCGGCAGCCGACAGCGGACGAGTGGTCCGACCTGGCGTTCGCGTGGCGTGCCGTGGCGAGCGTGAAGTCCAACGCGATCGTGATCGCCAAGATCGGGCGCGACGATCGGCATTGGCGCGGGGCAGATGTCGCGCGTCGACGCGGCGTTTCTCGCCGTGCACAAGGCGGCCCAGGCTGGCCTGGACACGCACGGCGCGGTCATGGGGTCCGACGCGTACTTCCCCTTCCGGGATGGCGTGGATCACGCCGCTGAAGCCGGCGTCACCGCCATCATCCAGCCGGGCGGCTCTGTCAAGGACTCGGAAGTCATCGCGGCGGCGGATGAGCGCGGGATAGCGATGGTCGTGACGGGCCGCCGAACGTTCAGGCATTGAGGCCCTGTCCGTTGCCTGGCACTCCTCCGGTCCGCCCAACCTTTCTCCCCTATGGCCAAGCCCAAAGTCAACGCACCCGAGCAAACCAGCCCTCCTACCGTGCGGCCGCCGTCGTCGGCCGCGACTGGTGTCTTCTATCCTGTTACGTGATCACCCTCGCCCCGTCCACCGCAATGTGGGACACGAGCGAGTACATCTCCGCGGCGTATGTGCTGGGCATTCCTCACCCGCCCGGCAATCCGCTGTTCGTGCTGCTCGGACGTGTCGTGTCGCTGCTGCCCATCGCGCCGAGCGTCGCCCAGCGGATCAACCTGATGGCGGCGTTCTGCAGCGCGGTGTCGGCGGGCATGTGGTTCCTGATCACCGAGCGCGTGCTGGAGGGATGGCTACCGGCGGTGTGGCAGCGGATGGTCGGAGCCTCGCTCGCTGTGCTCGTGGGCTCGACGGCGTTCACCGTCTGGAACCAGTCCGTCGTGAACGAGAAGGTCTACACGGTATCACTGCTGTTTTTCGCGGTGGTCGCGTGGCTCACGGTGCTCTGGTGCGACGATCCGGATGGCCCCAAGGCCGATCGCCTCCTCATCCTGATCGCCTTCCTGATCGGGCTGGGATACGCGAACCATCCCGCGGGGTTCCTCGTGGCGCCGGCGGTCGGCGTGGCGGTGCTGGCCCGTCGCTGGCGGACGGTCTTGCGCTGGCGGCTCGTGCTGGCCTGTGCCGCCGCCCTCGGGCTGGGCCTCACGCCATTCATCTACGAGCCGCTTCGGGCGGCGCACTTCCCCGCCATCAATGAAGGGGAGCCAACGGCGTGCCACGACGACATTCCACGTGTCGTGCACCCTCGACAAGCTGACCTACAGCCGGTTGATGGACAACATCAACCGCGTGCAGTACGGAAAGCCCGATGTGACGGACCGGCAGGCTCCGTTCAGCGCCCAGGTCGGGATGTACTGGCTGTATTTCAGGTGGCAGTGGCTGCGCGACCCGCAAGGGATGCATCCGACGCTGCAGAACGTCCTGGCAGCGGTCTTCTTCATCCTCGGGATCTTCGGCGGCTACGCGCACTGGCGATATGACCGGCGAAGTTTCTGGTTCTTCGGGCCGCTCATTTTCACCGTCACGCTGGGCCTCATCGTCTACCTCAACTTCAAATACGGCTACTCCGAATCGCCGGAACTGCAGGACGTCGCCCGCGAAGTCCGCGACCGCGACTACTTCTACCTCTGGAGCTTCTCGGCGTGGAGCGTGTGGGTCGCGCTCGGACTCGTGTACCTCTGGGAGGCGATGGCGGCGATTCTGGGAACCGAGAGCACGCGGCAGCGTCCAGAATCTCGAGGAGCAACCCGACGAAGTCCGGCTGGGCGTTCACCTCTCCGATTCTCGCTCTGGCGTTCGTGCCGTTGTTCGTGAACTGGAAGTCGGCGTCGCGAGCCGGCACCAGACCGACACGCGCGACTTCGCCAAGGATCTACTCAACTCCGTCGAGCCGTACGGCGTGCTCGTGACGGTCGGAGACAACGACACCTTCCCGCTCTGGTACGCGCAGGAGGTCGAGGGGATCCGAAAGGACGTCGTGGTCGCCAACACATCGCTCCTCAATACCGACTGGTACACGCGGCAGATGCTGCGGCGGCCGGTCGTACGACTACGACTCGCCTGGCGGGTCCGGCCGTGTATCGGGGGCATGCGTGGCCGAAACGCCACCGCGCCCGTGATGCAGTATGACGCTCGCCCAAGCCGATGCCGTGCCGCTCGCTGTACGACATGGCGGGCCCGCAGGTGATCCGGAAGACCGGCACCGAGTCTCGTGGCGACGGTCGACCCGAAGAATCTCGCGCACGGCGTTCTGGAGCGCGCGGACGTGTTCGTGCTGCACCTCATTGTCGACAACAACGGCCGGTCAGTCTATCTGAGCAGCACGTCCGGCAACTATGGCCAGCAACTCGGGGTCGCCAGTATCTCCTCACGCAGGGACTCGCGCGCAAGGTGCTGACATCGGTCCCGGTCGCAACCAAGGACACGATCAACCTCGCCGGCGAGGGGTGGGTGGATCTCGAAGTCGCTCGATGGCCCTGTGGGACGCGTTCGAAGCGCCCGCAGCGTTCATTCGTCGCGGCCAGTGGGTGGACAAGCCGTCGGTGAACATCCCCGCCCTATATGTGATGAGCGGCTATTTTCTGGCCGAGGCGCTGGGGCAGGCGGGAGAGAAGGCGCGGGCCGATTCGGTGATGCGCACGGCCAGCGAGGTGGCGCAGGCATCGTCGCTCGGCGACCTGTTCCGGCCGCAGCTCCCGCAGATGCAAGCGTTGCCGCCGGCGGAGTCGGGTGACGCACCGCGTGCTGCGGTGCCGCTCCCAGGTCCGGCGCGGCCGTCCGCCCCGCCCTCACCGGCACCCGGTGCACCCGCGCGACCCCCAACCAGATAGGGGACCCGATGCCGGAAGAGATCGAAGTCGACACCGACAAGCTGCGGGAACAGATCGACGAGGAGATCGAAAAGGAAGGTGGACGGTTCATTCGGATGATCGCGCTCACCACGGCGATCCTGGCCGCGCTCGCCGCGATCGCGTCGCTTCGGGCCGGGGCGACGGTCAACGAGGCGCTCGCGCTCAAGACTGAGGCGACGCAGATCCAGGCGCGCGCATCGGACCAGTGGGCCTACTACCAGGCCAAGGGGATCAAGGGTGCCGTCGCCGCTGCGACGGTTTCGTCTGGCGCGCCGCCGGCAAAACACCGCCCCCCGAGACCGAGGCGCTGGTGGAGCGGTACGCGACGGAACAGAAAGCGATCGCGGATTCGGCGCGTGCCAAGGAGGCCCAGCGCGATGCGCGGACCGAAGAGGCGGAGCACCTGATGCACCAGCATCACGGCTACGCGTACGCGGTCGCGTTCTTTCAGATCGCGATCGCGCTGGGCGCGGTCGCGGCGCTCACCCGGTCGCGGCCGGTGTACGCGCTCTCGCTTCTCAGCGGTGCGGGCGGCCTCGTCATGTTCGTGCTGCGAATGCTCGCCTGAGCAGGTGTCGCCGGTGGCACCCGCCGCCGGTCAGCGCAGGCCGATCCGTTTCACCAGGTCCGCATACCGGGGATCGCCGCGGAGGGGTTCGTATCCGGGGTCGCGATGCAGGTACAACAGGCCTGCCGAGCGCGCCTGGTAGGCTCGCTCGAGCGATGCGAACGCCTGATCGAGATGGCCGGCGGCCGCGTAGCCCATCGCGATGATCTCGGCGCGCAGGTATTGCCGGCGCGACTCGTCCTCGAGGCGGGCAAGAATGGCGTCGGCTTCGTCCTTCTGGCCGAGGGCCGCGAGTGCACGGACGATCATCGCGTCCCATGACCGCGGCGCGCGCTCCATGGACTGGGCGCGCCGATACCACGAGAGTGCCCCTTCCGGGTCGCCCTTGGCCAGCAGCGCCGCCGCAATGTAGTGCTGCGCGCGATGGCAGATCTCGTCCATCTCCATCGTGCGTTCGCCTTGCGCGATGGCGGCGTCGTAGTCGCCGTCGTACAGGAGGAAGCGGGCCAGCCATTCGCTGTAATGCACGGAGAGCGGATCGAGCACGAGGGCCTGGCGCATCGTGTCGACCGCATCCCCGAGGCGCCCCACGCAGGGCAACATCGTGCCGCGTACGTAATGGGCCTCCGCGTAGTTCGGACTCAGCGCCGCCGCCTGCGCGAGCTGCGTCTCCGCCTCGGCGAACTTCCACTCGTGCCAGCCCAGCACCTTGCCGAGGGACGTCATCGCCTCGGCGAGGTTCGGGTCGCGCTGCAGCGCGCGCTCGGCCGCTCCCTTGGCCCGCGGATATGCGTCGTCCGGAGCCACCCAGTCATCGGCGAGGTTGCACCACGCGTCGGCGATGCCCGCGTATGCCCTCGCCAGCGCCGGGTCGAGCAGCAACGCCTGTTGAAACAGATCGAGCGAGCGGCGGAGCGCCGGCTCGGAGAGCTTCGCGAAAAAGAACCGGCCTTTGAGATACAGCGTGTACGCCTCGAGATTCTTCGTGGGCGCCACCACCTGTCCCTCATCGCCGCCAAGCCGGAGCTTCAGGGCATCCACGATCGCATGCGAGATCTCGTCCTGCACGGCGAATACGTCTTCGAGTTGCCGGTCGTAGGTCTCGTTCCACAGGTGGTAGCCGCTGGCGACATCGATGAGCTGCGCCATGAGGCGGATCCGGTTGCCGACCTTCCGCACGCTCCCGTCGAGCACCGTCGTGACGCCCAGCTTCTCGCCGATCTGCCGGACATCCACGTCCTTTCCCTTGAAGGCGAATGAGCTGGTACGCGACGCGACGTGGATGCCGGGCAGTTTGCCGAGGGCGTTGATGATCTCCTCGGTCATGCCATCGGAGAAGTATTCGTTCTCGGGATCGGCACTCATGTTCTTGAACGGCAGGACGCCGATCGCCGCCGGCGGGGCGCTGGCCGAGTCCTTGGCGGCTCGGTGCGATCCGGTGGCGCTCGCGCGGCTGATCGTACGCAGGGCCTCGGCGAATTCGGCGGCCGTGGTATACCGGTCCACGGGAGTACGGGCGAGGGCCCGCGACACGGCGGCATCGACCGCTTCCGGCACGTCGCGCGTCGTGCGCACCTTGGGTATCGGGGACACGAACCGCTTGGCGATGATCGCCTGCGGCGTCACGCCGGTGAACGGCGGCTCACCCGTGAGCATCTCGAACAGGACGCACCCAAGCGAATACAGATCGCTGCGCCCATCGGTCCCTGCTTCGCCCGCGGATTGCTCGGGGCTCATATACGCGGGCGTTCCGACCGCAAATCCCGTTTGTGTGATCGCCCGGTCGCCCTGGAAGACCGCCTTGCCGATCCCGAAGTCGGCGACCATCGCAGCGCCTTCGTGGAGCAGGATGTTCTCGGGCTTGATGTCGCGGTGGACGACATTGTGCCGGTGGGCATAGTCGAGCGCCGAGGCGACGTCGCTCGTGAGCCGGAGCGCCTCCGCGAGTGAGAGCTGCCGCTCCTTGTCGAGCCGCTCCCGGAGCGAGCGCCCTTCCATGCTTGGCATCACGTAGAAGAGCAGGCCGTTCGCGTCGCCGGAGTCGAAGACGGGAAGGATGTGTGGGTGCGTCAGTCCCGCCGCCATTCTGATCTCGCGCAGGAACCGCTCGGCGCCGATCTCGGCGGCGACCTCGGGCCGCAGGACCTTGAGTGCAACCTGCCGATCGTGCCGCAGGTCGTGCGCGAGAAAGACGATCGCCATTCCGCCCTGGCCCAGCTCGCGGTCCAGCCGGTACCGGCCTGCCAGGGCAGGTGCGAGCCGGTCGTGCAGTAGATCCATGATGGACAAGATGCGGATCGGGGATGGGAGACGCGAGTACCTGGCACAACCGCCACACGTTGACAGGACGGATGCCATCCTATCAGTTTCCCCTCAAACGTTCATGGGTCGTGCGATGAAGGCTCCGAACCTCGATTTGCTCCAGGGTACCCTGGACCTGCTCATTCTCAAGACACTGAGCTGGGGTCCGCGCCACGGGTACGCGATCGCGCGCTGGATCGCCGAGCGCACCGGGGATGAACTGGTGATCGAGGACGGGGCGCTGTACACGGGATTGCACAGGCTGCAGAAGCAGGGCTGGGTGCGCAGCGAGTGGGGACGCTCCGAGAACAACCGTGCCGCCAAGTACTACGAGCTGACGCCGGCGGGCCAGAAGCAGTTGCAGGTGCGAGTCTCGGTATGGGAGCGATACGCGGCTGCCGTCACGCGCGTGGTACGGACCGCGTGAGCCTCATGGATCGGAGACTCCGCCGGTTCTTCCGCCTCGAACGACAGGCGCCTGCCATCAGTGACGAAGTGGACGCCGAGATCGCCAGCCACCTCGCAATGCGATGCGAGGAACTGGTCGCTGCGGGGATGAGCCCCGAGGCCGCTCGGGCGGACGCCAGGCGACAGTTCGGCGACGTGAATCAGGCGCGGACCGCCATGGTCGCATTGGATCGCGGACAGATCACCGAGGCCCGCCGTCGCGAATGGTGGGAGGGGATCGTGCACGACGTGCGGCACGCCCTGCGCCTGCTGCGATCGGCACCGGCGTTCACGCTCGTGTCGGTCACCACGCTGGCGCTGGGGATCGGCGCATCGCCGCCATCTTCAGCGTCGTGCACCAGATCCTGCTCCGGCCGCTGCCCTTCCCCAACCAGGAACGCCTCGTTCGCGTGTGGCCCGTTCACCCGGAAAATGCGGCGGACGGTGGCGCCGTGTCGGTGCCCGACCTGGACGACTGGCGCCGCACGCAGCGGGACTTCGCACGGCTGGGCGGTTACTGGTATTTCGCCGGGCACAGCGGCGTCGATCTGACGGGACTCGGCCCTCCGGAGCGATTGCGAGCAGCTGAGATCACGGAGGGATTCTTCGAGACGTTGGGCATCACGCCGGAGCTCGGGAGGCTGCCGGCATTGGATGAGTTGACCGAAAGTGGTCCGCGCGTCGTCGTCATCAGCGATGGGCTCTGGCGGCGCCGGTTTGGGGCCGACCCCGCGATCGCCGGCCGAACGGTCGTGCTGGATCAGGTGCCGCATGTTGTCGTGGGCGTCATGCCGCCGGCAATGCGCTTCCCGGGAGACGGCCCGGATGTCTGGATAGCGGCACTCTACGAAGCGCAGACGTCCACGCCGTGGAAGCTCCGTGCCAACCGCTGGCTGAGCGTCGTGGGACGCTTGGCGCCTGGCGTGACGCCTGAGAGAGCGCGTGCCGACCTGGCCGGGTTCCAGCGCACGCTGGCCGAGCAGTACCCCGATGCCGATGAGGGTTGGACGGGTGCCAGAGTCGTGTCGCTGCGCGATACGCTCGTCGGCGACGTGCAGCCGCCGCTCCTGATCCTCTTCGCCGCGGCCGGCTGCGTGCTGCTCGTCGCCAGCACCAACATCGCGGCGCTGCTTCTCGCCCGCGCCACGGTTCGCGCCCGGGAGTTCGCGGTACGTGCCGCGCTCGGCGCCCCGCGGCGCCGTATCGTGCAGCAGATCCTCACCGAATGCTTCGTGCTTCCATCATTGGCGCGGTCGCCGGCGCGTTGATCGCCAGCGTCCTGGGGCCGCTGCTCACCCGGCTCGCGGCCGGAGAGCTGTCACAGCCGCCCGGTACGGCTCTCGACTGGACCGTGGCGGCATTTACGCTGGCGGTTGCGATCATTTCCACGGTCGTGCTGGCCGCGCCCCTGGCGGCACACGTTCTATCGGCGCATGCCGCGACATCGCTAACGGACCGTGGAGCGGGCACGCGCGGCGCCACGAGCGGGAGCGCGCGCGTCCAGAGCCGCCAACTGCTGGTCGTGGCCGAGGTCGCGATGGCGGTCGTGCTGGTCTGTAGCGCGAGCCTGATGGCGAAGAGCTTCCGCCGGTTGGTCGCCGCGAACACCGGCTTCCGGCCGGAGCATGCACTCGCGATCGGATTCATGATATCGGACGGCCGATATCCCGATCCACGGCAATTCTCGCGCGAGCGTTACCACCCTCGACAATGTGCTCCGTGACTCCGTGGCGCGACCCCGATTACTCTCGCTGCTCCTCGGCGGGTTTGGCGCGCTGGGCCTGCTGCTCGGGGCGCTCGGCATTTACGGCGTCGTGGCGTATTCCGTCGAGGCACGCCGGCAGGAGATTGGCGTGCGCGTTGCCCTCGGCGCCAGCCGGCGAGATGTGTTGGCGCTGGTGGTGGGACGCGGGCTGTTGCTCGCCATGAGCGGCGTGTTGATCGGGCTGATCATCTCACTGGCCGCGACACCTCTGATGCGCGCCGTGCTCTTCGGCATCGGACCTTCGGACCCGCTGACCTACGTCGAGGTCCTCGCGGCACTCATGTTTGTGGCCGCACTCGCCGCCTATCTACCCGCCCGTCGCGCCCTCGCGGTCGATCCGGTGAAGGCCCTCAGCGCGAGTTGAGGAAGTGCTCGCCGATTTGTAGCTTGCGACCGTGAGGAGGGCTGGCAGAATGGCTATTGCACCGGTCTTGAAAACCGGCGGGCCGAAAGGCCCTTGTAGGTTCGAATCCTACGCCCTCCGTTGATGCGGGTAGCCACCCGCCTACTGCCGGCCATGGGCTGGCACCGCGCCGGCGCGCCGGGCTGAAACGTCGCAAGACGCGGGTGCGTGTTCATCACGTGGGTCACCCGGTGCTACTCCACGCTGATCGTCAGTTGGCGGATCTTGATGAGCGCGGGCGAGTACGCACCCCCCGGGACGACCGGTGGCGGGTGCTGGCTGGGGATGAATTGGAGAATCTGCGGGGCGCGATCCTCCCGAAACCGGAGCGTATCCGCGGTGACATCCGGCCCCAGTGACAACACACGAGACTGATCGCCGAATGTGATCGTGACCGGAGTCCGATGGAGGGAATCTGGCTGGACAGAATCCGGCGCCGACGCCTCGACGACCATCGTGATGTCGCCCACCAAAGGCCGGCTGAAATACACGGAGGCTCGCGACGGTGCGCCCGGCAGACGGGCGACGATCCGGCCGCCCTTGTCCGGGGGTTGAAAGCCGGCCACGGAGTCCACGACACCCGCGGGTTCGCCCTTCCGCAAATCGACATGCAACACCGTGCGCGGCGGCACGGGCTCCTGTTGCAGCAGCAACCGGGTGAGCGGTGCGACGGCAGTCGCCGGGCCGGGACGTGCCACGCAGACGTTGGCCTCCTCGATCGTACCGCACACGATCCGTCCACGAGCCCACCATTCGATAGCCTCACGGTAGGTCGCGCTCGGGATGTATATCGTCGCCGGGTCCACCAAGCCGTGAGAGAGACTGTCGAGCATCGGACGGCATAGCGGGTCGAGGCCGTCGACGCGCGCCGGGTTGGCGCTGTTGAACGACATGCGCTGCGTCGCGGCCAGCACCCCGAAACGAATCTCGTAGTCGTAGTTGCGATCGTAGCGCGCGCACGCGAGGCGGTTCGCAATGATCGGTGGCACTAGCCGCAGTGAGCGGAATGAATGGCCGATCCCTTCCCACGCGGGCGACTCCAGCCGGGGCCAGGGCCACGTATAGTCCCGCTGCACCCAGGCCCGAAGAGGACGCATGTCGGCCACCTGGAGCCCGAGGCCAGCCACCAGCAGCGCGCACGCGAGCGCAGGACGGGTGAATCGCACGATCGCCGCCACGGTGAGTGCCATCACGAGGTAGTACATCGGCCACGCGAAGCGTCCCGACCCGCGGAACCACGTCGTGAACAGTGGCAGGTGAGCATAGAGCGGCACCGTGAACAGCGTGTGCCCCGCGAACCGGACCGGCGTGGAGAGCGCGTAGGCAAACATCACGGCCGCCGCGAGGATCCCCGGCCACAACGGCGGCCACGCCAGCGGCCACCACGGCGACCAGCCAGCCCGCGACCGCACGCCGCCCGAGGCACGCAGATTGGCGGCGGCGCCACGGCGCGACCTGATGGCCGCCGCGATGGCGACCGCGATGGCAATGGGGATCAGCACGATCAGACCGAGCCCCAGATAGTAGAAGTTTTCGTATCCACGCTGGATCGCGTGGATCGGCCTGAGAAAGCGCGAAAAGCCCGCGGGATTGACGAACGCCAGCAGGTCGGCGGAGAACTGTCCGAACCCCGACTCGCCACGGCTGGTGAGGACGAAGAATCCGAAGATCCAGAAGACGCCGAAGACCGTGGCGAGGCCGACAACCGCGTGCCACGCGGCGGTCCACCACGGGATCACCCGGTCTACACATACGGCACGCACGTACGCACCGCCGCAGACGACGCCGACCATGAGGCCGAGATAGCCGAACGTCGGGATGGTCACCGCCAGCAGGAGCAACCACGGAACCAGCAGGCGCCAGGAAGCACCGGCCAGCGGCAGGCGGAGGTACAGCCACCAGGCCGCGAGCAACTCCCAATGCGCGCTCAAGCCCACGTGCTCGAAGCGGTGCAGCATCGCCGGACTCGCCGCGAAGAACGCGGCCCCGAGGAGACTCAGACCCCGGCTGGCACGGAGCGCCCGCAGGACGAGGTAGCCAAAGACGCCCTGCAACATGTAGCCAGCCAGGAGAAACAGCCCGCTGTATTGCCACGGGGTCTGGACCCAGCCGAAGAATAGCTTCGCCGGCACCGCAGCAATGGGCAGCGAGTCGGAGTATCCGACGGTCATCACCAGCGGCGCGATCATAGTGTGCAGAATCCCGAACGGCAGCGTCCATGGCTCGTTGCGCTCGAACAACCAGCCCGAGAGCGTGGCCGCGCGGTCCGCCTTCATCATCCAGTGAAGGTTCGCCGGGTTGACCACCGCGAGCGGCACCTGATAGGCGAATACGAGAAGTCCCACCAGCGCTGGCGCGAGGAGCCAAGGGAAGGGTTCCCGGTGTTCATCCAGGCCCGCGCGTACCAGGATCCTTTCGATAACCGGCGACTTGGCTTCGGCGTAGTACTGCATCGATTTCCAGGAACGCGACGCCAAACCCCGCTTCGCCGCCGCGTACGTATCCCGGTCGCGTGCGCTACGCCGCAGATAATCCCTGAAGCCGACCATCCTGCCAATCTCTGCGGAGCCCGCCGAGTAGATGTGGATGTGCACATCGGCATCCGGGGTCCGTAGCATGCGGTGCTCGTGGAGCGCGGGTTCGCGCACACGTAGCACGTACCCGGCCTTCTCGAGTACCGGGAGGTACGTCTCCTCCCGGCTCGAGTCGCCCACCACGACCAGAATGTCGATGATCGGCTTCGCCACCAATCCCCGCACCGCGGTCGAACCGACGTGTTCGACACGCAGGGCGCGTGAGCCAAGTGCCTCGCGGATCGTCGCCGCTTCTCGTTCGTAGCGCGCGGCCCATGCACGGTCGTACTCGGCGAGAACGATCGCGCCGGGCTCCAGCCCGCCGATCAGCACTTCACCGAGGTATGCCTCAAGATCGTCCGCCAACCTTAGTGTCTCCTCTGGGGGGCCGGCACGGCGCCGAGCAGGCCGCCATGGCGCCGGCGGCCAACGAGAACGTGATCTGTATCACGATGCGGTCCAGGGCTGGTAAATGTGCGTCAAATCACGGCAGGCGATTTGTCCAGGAGGCATTTTGACATCACGAAATCGCACGATCTATCACACTGCACGCCATCTCGCCACTCACCCGCCAGCTACCACCGCGTCACGGACGCCACGCAGACATGACCACGTTCTCCATTGTCTACACCATTGGGACCTGCCGAACCGAAGTCCACCTTGGCTCGTGTGGACGCATTCGCTCAGGTCGTGGCCTGCTGCGGTACGATGTCCCTGCCACGTCTCCCCGGGGCGCGATCGCGCGCTACGTCGTCGACCAGCACCTCATCGTCAATGGGATGCCCGAGCCCGTGATGTGCTCATGCACCGCGGACCCGAGCACTCCGGTTTCGGCCATCAGCACGCGCGAGCTCGAAGTCGAGGTCTATCCGACGTTCGGAGCCGACCTCGGGGTCTGAGACCGGACTCCAACAGCGGGCCCGCCCCCGGATCCACGCCGTTTCGGAGGGAGAAATCGTGGCGCGGGCCCGCCGCGGGTCTGGATCGCCCCCGCCCGGCCAGCCCCCGGGATCCGAACCTAACCCGCCGCGCAGCCCGGCGCGTTTGCGCGCCGCGAACGAAAGATTACGTTGCGCGTAAGACTACCTAGGCCGGCTCGTGTCGGACATCGAGGTACGCAGGTCCCCTGAGACGTCCCTGGGCGAGCGGGTTCTGATCGCCCGGTTCGAGGCGTCCGCCCTTCGGAGTGAGAAGCTGTCGCAGGAGCGCCTCGGCGCCCTCGTCTCCCGGGAGTTGTCGAAAGGCGCGCCAGTCACGGCCGCGACCGTGTCGAGGTGGGAATCCGGCGATACCGTCCCGTCGGTGACGACGATCGCTGCCATCGCGCGCGCCTGCGGGGTGGATCCTGGGTGGCTGGCGTTCGGTGCGGCGTCAACGGCGCCCAGCCCGAGGCGCGGCAAACCTCAACTTCCCGCTGAGAGTGTCGCACGCGATGAACCGCGGCCTGAGCGGGCCGATGAACCGCGGCGCGACGAGCCGGCTCTGGATCCGCAGTCGTGGCTCAAACGCCAGCAGCGTATCCATCAGACGCGCCTCGCGAAGCTCAACGCGGACCTCAAGGATGCCTATCGCGCCTCACCGAGCGTCGCGCGTGCGAGCAAGATCCGTCATCTCACTGCCGAGCTGCGCCATCTCGATCAGTGGCTCAATCGCGCAAAGGAGGCGGCCGACGCCTCGGCACGCCTCGCGCGCGACGGCTCCCCGACACGTTCGCCGCGGGAGCTGATGTTGGAACGCACGGGGGAGGCCACCGAATAAGCCCGGCAGCCTCCCCCGTCCTGTCGTGCGCCATCCCGGCTCGCCGCCGCCGGGGATCACCTGCCCTCCCCGGCGGACGGCGCTTCGGTCTTCCTACGACCCGCTGATCACGGCGAAGCGACCGGCGGAATGAACGGCGTCACCGAGGAAACACGCACGTCCAGGTACGACTCCGCGCCCCGGTCGCGTGCCCGAATGGCGATCACGTTCGGCGAGGTCCCCGTGTGGAAGCTGGTCACGGGAAGGGTGATCACGTAGCTGTCCTGCGAGGCGCAGCCATCGTGAATCAGGAACTGGCTGCCGTCGTACGACGCACTGGTGCCCGCCGCGACCACTCCCTGATTCGTGATATCGGCGCCGTTCAGGAAGATCTGGACGTCGTTGTCGACGGCGACGCCGATCTGCACGTTGGGCGTCCAGTCGGTTGGCACGAAGAACGTCGCCTGCATCAGGAAGATCGATGACGGATCCTGATTGAGGTTGCCCGTGCTCGTCTGCAGCGGGAACGTCGGCCACGCCAGGTTGAGGTTGGGAAGATTGGAAAGCGCGCACCCGAACTGGTTCCCGTCGACCGACGTGCCGCTTCCGAATGGTGCCGTGCCGAAGGGCGAGGCGCTCACGACCCAGCCGGGCGAGCCGGCCGGCACGAACGCCGGGTTGGTACCGTACCCCGCGACGTCACCCGTCATCGGCGCCGGGACCCCGGTGAATGCCGGCGCGTGATACGCCCACATCCCGTTCTGGTAAGGAATGATGTCGTTCACGTCCACGAGCCCGAACGGACTCGCCGAGTGCGCCGTGCCAGCAATGCCGGTCTTGGTCCCGGTGGCGAAGGCGTCGGTGACGAAGAGTCCCTCGGCGGCCGACGCAAGCGATTCCACCGCCCCACGCACATCACCGCGGCGGGCCAGCTCGAACACGCTGGCGCCCGACGCCGGGTGCATGCCGATCTGCGTATCGCACTCGAGGTTGAGGTTGCCGGCCGGCTTCGGCAGGACTTGCGCGGTCGTGATGCCGTTCGCCGGGTTGGTGACGTTGTGCGCCAGGAAGAGCTGCGACACCGGAACGTTGATGTTCGTCGTCGTCGCGCAGACTTCGTAGGTGAACGGATTGGGCGTCTGCGTCGAGTCCACCGACGGAGTGAAGGTGTACTGGTAATTCGGCGGGAACTGCGCCAGCGGGGTGCACAGGACGCCGCTATAGGGCGCACACGGCGGTCCCGTGATGGGGGTGATCGTCACCAGCGTCGTGTGTTTGAGATTCCCCTGCGGGATCTGCACCCCGGCGTTCTGATCACCAGTCGCGACCGTCGTCGTCGGCGCATTCACCTGCACGACCTGCGCGGCGCCCGTCGCGCCGGTGCCCAGCAATGCAGCCGTCAATGTCTGCGGCAGTCCCGCACTGCAGAGAACCGCGTTGAGGACGGTGACTGTGAGCTGCGTCGTCGCCGCACTCTGGCCGCCGATCAGCTTGCCCGCCTGAAAGAGCTTGAGCGTCGTGTCCACGAGCTGGAAGGCGATCTGCTGCGCAGAAGCCAGATCAGGCTTGGCCGCGGCGACCAGCTCCGCGCTGTACAACGAGACCTTCCCGTTCAGATAATTCGGCCCACCGCTAGGGAACAGGGCATTGATGTCCTTGACCACGGTCGTCGACGACAAACACCCTCCGCCGGCGGAGCTGCGAGCGGATATCTGTGCATTAAGGTCGCGCTGGGCACTCGGCGACATTGGACTCTGGCTGGAATCCGAGCACGCGGCGATTACGATGGCGACCATGGTAATCGCTGCCGCACCGAGGATTCCACCGAGTTTCCTTGCTGGTTGCATGTGTCTTACTCCCTGTCCATCGTTGATGGTTTGCGGGCCATGCCACGTCGCAGCGCACCCTGCGCTCGCCAGTTCGTGCATCCCGTTTCTGTCCGGACGTCTCACTTCACGATCTCTCGCATCCTCTCAATCGTTATCGGGCTCGCCCTCCCGACACGCCACTCTGTACCAGGGCCTTGAAGCGCGGGTCGTCGCGTAGCCCGCGGAAGCGCCAATCGTGGTTGTCGCTCAGCGCCGAGTCGGCGCTCGGATTCGCGCTGATCCAGACCTTGAGGTCCTGTACGGCCGCGCCGTTGTCCCCGATGAGGGTCCAGGCATACGCTTTGTCGAGCGAAATGTCGCGGGTGGCGTCGACCGCGGCGGGCACCGACAGTCGCTGCAGCACGTGCCGTGCGCTGTCCTTGAGCCCCGCCCGGGCGAGCGGCGCCGCCACCAGGGCCTGCGACAGCGCCTGCCGGAAGGGGCGTCCTCCCTCGGGGGGCAGGTTGCCCAGGCTGTCCACGAGGCGCCAGGCGCGAGTCACGTCGCTGCTGACGACCGGCGTCCCCATGAGCCGGAGCCGGCATTCCGCGAATCGCGGATTGGCCGGGAACCGCTGGACGCCAACCTCGCACCAGCTCAGGGCCTCCGGCAACTGTTCCAGGTCGTAGGATGTGCCGAACAGCCGCCACAACACGACGTCGGCGTTGCTCAGATACGCGTCCTGCTCGTATGCCCGCCGGGCGGCCAGCTTGGCGCCCGTCTCGTCCCCCTGGTTGGCGTACAGATGGCCGACCATGGCCCACGCCGAGGCGTCGGCGGGATCGATGCGCGTTGCGGCCTCGAGATCCGCCTGGGCCGCCCGCAGGGTGTCGCCGTCCTGCCTTGTGTCGGGCAGCAAGGCGAGGAGATGGCGCCAGTAGCGGAGGGTCCCGCGCATTTCGAGCGCGTAGGGGTCCTGCGGCGAACGCTGCAGCGCGCGACCGGCGTGCACCATGCCGCTGTCGATGAACGCGGCCGCACGCACGGGTGCGTCGATGAAGAACCGCACGGTGCGGTAGGCGATCTGTGCCTCTCGGACATCAGGCTCGGGCCAATTCTCGTCGAGGGCTGCCGCGTGCTCGAGCAACGAATCGGCGCCCTGGAAATCGGCCAGCATCCCGGCCGTGTCGTTCGCGGCCATGAGACGTTCGCCCGCTAGGTGGCGCTGCTCGGCGCGCTGCACGAGCACCCACGCATCGGGGTTCTGCGTGCCGTCGCGCGTCGCGCGGAGGCGGACTTCTTCTCCCAACCGGCGCCGGATCATGCGCGCGACGTTGGCGACCATCGAGTCCTGCAGCACGAGGACTTTGGCGACCGGCTGGTCGAATGCGCTGCGCTCGAAATCCGCGCCGCTCGCAGCATCGACCAGCCGGACACCGACGTGCACCTTGCCGCCCGACTGTTCGACACTGCCGCGCACCAGCGTGCCGGCCTTGAGGGCCCGGCCGATGCTGTCCGTGCTCACGGTTGTGCCCTTGTAGGGCTGGACACCGCCGCGCGAGATCACTTCGAGATTCTGCACCTCCGAGAGCTGCGCGATCAGACCTTCGGTGAGACCATCCGCGACGTAACCGAGCGAGTGATCCGGTGACAGGTCGTCGAAGTACAGCACGGCGAGCTTTCGGGCGTCGGGGCCCGTCGCGGGGCCCACGCTGCTCTTGTGAAGGTAGTGCCACCCGGCGGCGCCGCCCGCGCCAATGAGCACGGCCGCCGCGATCGCCGCCTCGATGAGCCATCGCCGGCGCGGCTTCGCCGCGCCAGGTGCGGCGAAGACACCGGTCGGGACCTGTGTGGTCGCGGTCCATCGCGACTGTATGAGTTCCCGCTCCGGATGGCGAAGCGCTTCGGCGAAATCGTGCGCCGTCTGGAACCGGTCGGCCGGCACCTTGGCGAGCGCCCGCATCACGACGGCTTCGAGCTGCGGTGAGACGGTCGGCCGCACGATGGTCAGGGACGGCACCTGTCCCATCGCGTGGCGCGCAATGACCGCGTGCGCAGAACCGCCACCGAAGGGCGGCTGGCCTGCCAGCATCTCGTAGAGGACGCACCCTAGGCTGTATACGTCGGACCGGCGATCGAGATTGCGATCCGCCATGCCCTGTTCGGGACTCATGTAGTGCGGCGTGCCGAGCGTGATGCCCGTCTGCGTCAGCTTCTCCTCGCCCGCGGCGGCTGCCGCCCGGGCGATCCCGAAATCCACCACCAGGGCATGCCCGTCATCGATCAGGATGTTCTCGGGCTTGATGTCGCGGTGTACGACGCCCTGCTCGTGCGCGTACTCGAGCGCATCGGCTGCTTCGGCCGCGAAGAGCACCGCATCGTCGATGCTGAGCGGTCCCGAGCGGTCGAGGCGCGCGCGCAACGACTCGCCGGCGATGAACGGCATGACGTAGTACAACTGCCCGTCGAATTCCCCGGAGTCGTACAGCGGCAGGATCCGGGGATGGCTGAAGCGCGACGCCACGGCGATCTCGCGCAGAAAGCGCTGGGACCCGAGCGCCATACCGACGTCGGGGAGCAGCACCTTGACCGCGACATCGCGGGCGTCGCGCTGGTCGCGGGCGAGGTAGACCGTGGCCATGCCCCCGCGGCCGATCTCACGGGTGATGAGGTAGCGGCCGTTGAGCAAAACGTTCAACAGTTGCCCGACCGCGTCAGCCACGAATGACCTCCCCCAGCCTACGACGTGCTTGGTGAGCGATGCTCAATCTGCCGGTCACCCCACCCACCTGGCCACTCCGGTGTGGGACCGGTTATCACATTGGCGTGATGGAGTGCGGCACCGGGGTGTGGCAATCACGAACGACCCGTACGCTGCCTGACCGCGACTACCAGATCTTCCTCACGACGGCGAGGTGCTTGTCATTGAACGCAATCGTATTCAGCACCGAAGACCCGCCACCCCAAACGGCCGTATAGGCCGAGAGCGGGCGGGGCTTCTCGATCCGATTGAGCCGGAGCCGCGTCGCCAGCATCGTGTTGGTCCCGGGGTCCCAGTAGGTCACGAGGAACGCACCCCCAGGGGCGATGGCCTGCCAGACGTTCGACATGGCACGCGAAAACGCGGCGTCGTCGGTGATGTGCTGCGTCACATCGATCATCAGCACGAGGTCGTACGCAGCCCGCGGAAGCGCGATCTCTCCAGCATCGCCCTGCACGAACTCGAACTCCGGATAGCGCGCCCGCAGTGTCGTGACGGACACCGGCGTGATGTCGTTGCCGGTGTATTGCCGCACACCCCGCCCCTTGAGGTACTCCGTCCAGTATCCCACGCCACACCCGATCTCCAGCGTGCGGGTCGCGGGCCCCACGGCAATGCCGAAGCGCTCGAGCTGCCCCGTGATCAAGTCACGCTTGGCCTCGTACATCCGGCGGTTGTCGTCTTCGCTCAACCGGTAGTGTCCGACACCGCGCAGGTCGAACGACTCCGACAGCACGTCGTTCCAGAACTCCCGCGGCCGGTACCGGAACAGCATTTGAGCGTAAATCTTGAGCCTGCGCATGGGTAGAATAGTACCACTCGGCGTCTCATCCGCCCACACAGAAACGAGTAAATTCGAGACTCGGGGGGCTCCCACCGTTGCGGCACCGCGACACTCCGTGGCTGGGACGCCACTGTGACCCTCCGACCGCACCGCGGACCCGCATTACAGGAGGACCCGTCATGCAGACTTGCACCCACCTCGATCAGATCCGGCCCGTGACGCCGCACACGCGCGGCTGCGAGGAATGCCTCAAGATGGGCGACACGTGGGTCCATCTGCGGCTCTGCCTCGAGTGTGGCAAGGTTGGCTGTTGCGACTCGTCCAAGAACCGCCACGCGACCAAGCACTTTCACCAGAGCAGCCATCCGATCATGCGGTCGATCGAGCCCGGAGAGCGTTGGGCCTGGTGCTACGTCGACGAAGTGGAGGTGGATCTGCCATGAAGACGCCGGGGCCGCGACGGGTGCGGCGGGCGCCCGATCCCGTTCGCGAGCAGTTGGCACGTGCACTCGCGTGGCATGGCGCCCACGTGACGTTCGACAATGCCGTCAAGGGGCTGCCGCCACGCCTCCGGGGCCGGCGTCCGCGCGGAGCGGCCCATTCGGCATGGGAACTGGTGGAGCACATTCGCCTAGCCCAGCGGGACATCCTCGATTTCTGCCGCAATCCCTCCTACGTCGCCGGCGCGTGGCCGGACGACTATTGGCCGCCGGCGCCGGCGCCACCATCCGCAGCCGCCTGGGGCGCCGCGCTCCACGCGATCCGGCGGGACCGGCGCGCGCTGCAGCGGGTCGCACGTGATCGGTCACGGGGCCTGGAGACTTCGATCCCGCACGGCGAAGGCCAGACCTATCTGCGCGAGATTCTCCTCGCCATCGACCACGCGTCGTATCACGTCGGCCAGATCGTCGCGTTGCGCGAGCGTCTCGGCGCCTGGCGGAAGCAGTAGTCGGCCCCGCGGAGGAGTCGTCCCTGCGGGCCCCGAGGGTCTCGTAAGTGACCCGGTGTCGTCGCCGAGGTGCAGTCCGGTGGCCTCAACAGAGGACAGGAGACCACCGAGTCGCAAAATGCGGGTTCTGGACCCATTTTTGTTTGCTGCGGGCCAGCGGTGTGCGGGCAGGCTGCGAGGGAGTGCCGTCGGTACGAATCCCGCGACTCATCTTACCGGAGATCCGACGTGGAGCCCGAGCTCGACACGCTGATCCGACGCGCCGACCAGGCCGATCCAGCGGCGGCCGATGAGCTCTTCGCCCTCCTGTACCACGAACTCCACCGGCTCGCCGAGATCAACCTGCGCCGTGCCGGGTCCGCGTATACGCTCGGGACCACCACGCTGCTGCACGAGGCGTATCTGAATATCGCCGGGCGGCCCGATGTCGCGTTCGCCGACCGCTCACGATTCCTCGCGTACGCGTCGCGCGCCATGCGCGGTCTGACGATCGACTACGCGCGGCGGCGCCAGGCGACGAAGCGCGGCCGCGTACTCGAGATCACACTCGCCGACAATGTGGGTCCCACTGACGAGACTCTGCGGACGGGAGAGGAGCTGGAACGACTCGGGGACGCGCTGAATCAGCTCGGGGAGCTCGAGCCGTCGCTCGTCGAACTGGTGGATCTCCACTTCTTCTCGGGTTTTTCATTCACCGAGATCGCAACCCTGCGCGGGGTATCCGACCGCACCATCCAGCGGGATTGGCGCAAAGCGCGGCTGCTGCTGCAGGACGCGCTCCTGGGCGACGACACTACACTGTCGTGACTGGCGCGGATCAGTAGTCGCGGCGGAGCATGCCCGCGACCTTGCCGCCTTTCCGCCGCACGAACGTCTGCACGCGATCAGCCAGCGACGCCCGGCGGGCAACGATCGGCTCGTGGCGGAGGCATCGCTGCACGTCGTCGGTGAATGCGGCGATCGTCTGGTACCGGTCGCGCGGCTGCTTGCGAAGCGCCTTGTCGGCAATCGTGCCGGCGTCACCCAGATCCAGCACGGCAGGCTGCACCTCGAACAGCGCCCGGACGATATCACGCTGGGAGCGGAGTCCGTCGCCCGTCGGGTGGTGGCCGGACAGCAGCACGTAGAGGAGCGTGCCGAGGACGTAGACGTCCGTCGCAGGAGTGATCGGACCGCCGGTGATCTGCTCGGGTGCCGCAAACTGCGGGGTGAGCATGAGCATGCCGCCCGTGGTCGACCACGACTGGTCGCCCGGTTCCGGCTCGAGGAGCTTCGCGATCCCGAAATCCAGCAACTTCACCGTTCCGTCGCGCGTCACGAGAATGTTGGACGGTT
Organism: uncultured Gemmatimonadales bacterium; assembly: GCA_963737895.1. Lineage (GTDB taxonomy): Bacteria > Gemmatimonadota > Gemmatimonadetes > Gemmatimonadales > Gemmatimonadaceae > Palsa-1248. The sequence continues at coordinate 277,433 of CAVTUF010000001.1, forward strand.
TGAGGTCGCGGTGCACGATCGAGATGCTGGTGCGCATGGCCGACCGCGTCGAGCACCTGCACGAACAGCTCCAGCCGGCGCTCCACGCCCATCGCCTGTTCCGCCGCATACACGTCGATGGGTTTCCCGTCGATGTATTCCATCACGAGATACGGTTGGCCGCCGAGACTGACGCCCGCATCGAGCAAGCGCGCGATTCCGGGGTGCGCGAGGCGGGCGAGAACGGATCCTTCGCGGCGGAAGCGCGCCTGGGCAGTCGGGCTCGAGAGGGTGAGATTCCGAAGCTTGACCGCGGCCTTCTCGCCAGGATTCGCGGTGCGCCGTGCGAGCCACACCGAACCCATCCCGCCCTGCCCCAGCGGTCGCTCGAGCGTGTACGATCCGAGCTCGAGTCCTTGGAGTCCTATGTCTGGCCGCACGGTATGCCCCGCCGTCAGGAAACCGGTGCGGTCCGCCGCGGCTTCACTCGCCAGAAGCCGCTCCAGCTCCGCGGCATCGGCCGGTGACCGCCGGCCCAGTGCGCGAAGCCACGCTTCGCGCTCCTGCGGCGGCAGATCGAGTGCCTGATCGAGCAGCGGCTCGACCTCGCGCCAGCGTTCGCGGCCCATGACACTCACGTTTCCGGCGCTCCCATTGATGAGGGTGCAGGTTACCACCGCCCCTGTGCCGATGCCAGCACCCGACCTACGATCGGCATGCCACGTGCACCGGCGGGCGCCCGCCTACGCGTCGTTCCTGTGGGAACGGCCGGCGCGTGATATGATTCTGGCGTCGGTTGCTTCAACGGGCGTGGGCCGAAACAACACAGTACGGAGGATGGATGTCTAGCAGCGAACGGATCTGGCGTGGACGACGGTCGTGGGTCGTACTGCTGGCATACGCGGCCCTCGTCGCCGCCTGCAAACCCTCGGACCGCACGCCGGACGCGGCGGCATCGGCCAATTTGCCGCCTGAAGGCTCATGCCCCTCCGGCAACGGCGGCATCACGCTGCCACCGGGGTTTTGTGCCACGGTATACGCCGACAGCGTCGGCCATGCACGGGACATCGTCGTGGCGCCGAACGGCGACGTGTTCGTGAACACGTGGAGCGGCCAGTACTACGACAAGCAGTCGCCGCCTGGCGCGTTCCTCATCGGATTGCGCGACACGAAGCACGCGGGCCGGGCCGACTCCATCGTCCGCTTCGGGCAATCCTCGACCACCGGCGGGACGGGTGGAACGGGCATCGCGCTGCACGGCGGCTACGTGTACGCCGAGGCGGGCAGCCAGCTCGTGCGTTACCAGTTGCCGGCCGGCCAGCTTCGCCCTGATACGACGGCCGAGGCGATCGTGACGAATCTGCCGCTGACTGGCGACCACCCAATGCATCCGTTTGTCATCGATTCATCGGGCAGCATCTACATGGACGTCGGCTCCGCTTCGAACTCCTGCCAGATCAAGAACCGCACGCTGCAGTCGCCGGGGGCCAAACCCTGCGTGGAGTTGAATACGCGGGGCGGGATCTGGAAGTTCGACGCGAACAAGGCCGCTCAGCGGTTCTCCCCTGCGCAGCGGTTCGCGACGGGGCTGCGCAACGCGGTCGGCCTCGCGATCGAGCCGTCCACCGGGCAGGTATTCGCGACGCAGCACGGCCGCGACCAGCTCGGTGAGAACTGGCCGAAGCTGTACACGTTGGCGCAGAGCGCCGAGCTGCCGGCCGAAGAAGTCGTGCATCTCACGGCGGGTGCGGACTTCGGATGGCCGGAGTGCTATTTCGACGAAAACCAGAAGAAGCTCGTGCTGGCGCCCGAATACGGCGGCGACGGCGGTCACGCAGTCGGTGTGTGCGAGCACAAGAGTGCTCCGGTTCTTGCGTTTCCCGGGCACTGGGCGCCCGACGGCCTCGTATTCTATTCCGGCGGTGCGTTCCCGAACCGGTACCAGGGCGGCGGGTTCATCGCGTTTCACGGATCCTGGAACCGATCGGTCGGGCCGCAGGAAGGCTACGACGTGGTGTTCGTTCCGTTCTCGGCGGGGCAGCCATCCGGTCCGTACGAAGTGTTCGCCAACGGTTTCGCGGGCGCGGTCGTGCAGCCTGACAAGGCGTCGCACCGTCCGGTCGGGCTGGCGGTGGCGCCGGACGGCGCGCTGTACATCGCGGACGATCAGGGTGGGCGCATTCGGCGAGTGACGTATCAGGGCGCCGCACGCGGGGCCCAGGCGGCGGCCGCGCCGTGATCACGTCCACGTGCCGCAGGTTCTCGCTGGCGATCGCCCAGTTCACGCTTCCACTCTTCGCGATGCCTGTTTTTCTGGTGGCACAGACGACCGCTCCCCCCCAGTACCCGGCCGCTCGCACCGTGGATCAGGCGGACGATTATCACGGACTTCACGTGGCCGATCCGTACCGGTGGATGGAGGACCTCGACGCACCCGAGGTGAAGGCGTGGGCCGCAGCCGAAAACCACGTGACCCTGGAGTATCTGTCGCGCCTGCCGAATCGTGAGGCCATCAAGGCACGGCTCACGGAGCTCTACAACTACCCGCGCGTCACGGTGCCGTATTGGGAAGGCGGCCATTGGTTCTACCGGCGAAACTCGGGATTGCAGCGCCAGGCGGTCTGGTACACCCGCGCGACGCTGGATGGACCCGAGCACGTGCTGGTCGATCCGAACGTCCTGTCTCCAGATGGCTCGGTCGCGCTCTCGCAGTTCTCCCCGTCGCCGGACGGGAAGCACTACGTCTACGGGCTGAGTGAAGGCGGATCGGACTGGGAGACATTCTACGTCCGAGATTTCGCGACGGGACGGAATACGGCCGATACGGTGCGCTGGGTCAAGTTCTCCGGCGCGTCGTGGACCAAGGATGGAAAAGGCTTCTTCTATTCGCGGTTTCCGGAACCACCAAGAGGGAAAGAGATCCAGACCGCACTGGTCAATGGGACGCTGTATTACCACAGGCTGGGCACCCCGCAACGGGCCGATGTGAAGATCTATGCCCGGCCCGACCATCCCACGTGGATCGTGGGCGGTGGGGTCGATGAGACCGGCCAGTACCTCTTCGTGCGGACGGCCAAAGGCACGGACAAGAACGAGGTGTATGTCGCCGACCTCGGTGATCCGCTCAAGCCCCACGTCCAGGCGGCGATCGTGCCTGTCGTCACCGGGCATGACGCGAACTACTTCCCCCTCGGCGTCGTCAACGGCACGCTCTATCTGCAGACGGACCGGGATGCGCCGAACCGCAAGATCGTGGCAACGCCCATCCTGACGCCCGATCCCAGCCACTGGCACGATGTCATTCCCGCGGGAAAGACCGCGATACAGAACTCGGCGCTCGTGGCCGGGCGGCTCGCGGTCGTGACGCTGGAGGATGTCGCCGGGGTGATCCGGACGTATTCGGTGGACGGCGGTGATGCGCGGGACATCGCGCTGCCCGGGCTGGGCACGGTGAACGGCGTCTTCGGCCGGTTCGACCGCCCGGAGGTGTTTTACGACTTCCAATCGATGCTGGTGCCGCTGGAGGTCGTGCGCTACGACCCCGCGTCGGGCGTGAGCCGGCCGTTCGAGGCACCTCACCTGACGTTCGATCCATCGCAGTTCGAGATGGAGCGCGTGTTCTACAACTCCAGGGACGGCACGCGGGTGCCGATGTTCATCGCACATTGAAAAGGCATGGCGCGCGACGGGTCGAACCCGACGATGATGTACGCGTACGGCGGATTCGACATCCCGATCGGTCCGGATTTCTCCCCCGCACTCATCTCGTGGATCGAGATGGGTGGCGTCTACGCACAGCCCAGCATTCGCGGCGGCAGCGAGTACGGCGAGGCGTGGCACCACGCCGCCATGTTCGAGAAGAAGCAGAACGTTTTCGATGATTTCATCGCGGCGGGCGAGTATCTGATTCGCGAGAAGATCACGTCACCCGAGAAGCTCGCGATCAACGGCGGGTCGAACGGCGGTCTCCTCGTCGGGGCCGTGATGACGCAGCGTCCGGAGTTGTTCGCGGTCGCGCTGCCGCAGGTAGGCGTCATGGACATGATGCGGTACCACAAGTTCAGTGGCGGCGGCCTCTGGGCGGCCGAATATGGCAACTCCGACGACTCCGTCGCGGCTCGCTACCTGCATGCGTATTCGCCGCTGCAGAACATCAAGCCGGGCGTCTGTTATCCGGCGACACTCGTGACGACGTCCGATCACGACGACCGCGTGGTGCCGAGCCATTCGTTCAAATTCGCGGCAACGTTGCAGACGGCGCAGTCGGCAGTGCCGAACTGCACGCGGCCGGCGTTGCTGCGAGTGGAGATCGCGGGCAGTCACGGGTACCGTCCGACGGACCGGCAGATCGCCGAGCGCGCCGATCTGTGGGCGTTCGCGGCGGCGGGTCTCGGAATGGAAGCGGCGCCGGTACCGTAGCGGCGGGACTACCGCTGCAGCCCTTTCGGCCGAAGGCGCCACACCTCCAGTCCGTGGTCCCACGCATCGCGACCGTTCGCCCACCTCGTCAGGGCGAAATGCGTTACGATCGCTGTGACGCCGATGATCGGCAGGAACGCCGGATTTGACGCGATAGCGTGCAACTGATAGGCGTTGGCCGGAATCAGGCTGCCTTCCGGGTTGAGGGAGGCCGTCGCCACCAGGACGGACACCAGGCCTACGCGGGCAATGTGGCGCGCCCAACGATACGGCGGCACGTACGCCGCCGCCCGATGGTCCAGGCGGCTGGCGATCCAGAAGATCGCGATCGCTACGGGGAGGGATATGGCGACCCGATCCGACGAATCCCAGGCCGGCATTCACATGGCGGAGGAGTGCGTCGCTAGCCAATCCGGTCGCGAGCGCCGCCCCACTCGCGACGGGGTACAGCGTGCCAAAGATCGGGGCGGAAAGACAGAATACGATGAACGATCCAGCCAGGAACAGACCGATGCTCAGAGTGATCGGGTTCGGCGGGACCGTGTAGTGAGTGGGCACGCTCCCCATATCGTCAGACGTTGGACCGTTCGCCTGCTGGCCGAGTCTACTCAGGTTCAGCTTGCGCGTGGCGTCGCCCTTCGCCCAGTCATTGAGATCGGACCCACCCGCCGGCGGCGCCTGCCCCTGAAAGCCCCGCGTGAACTGTGCGTTCGGGTCGGACATATAGTTCGCTCCTGGCGGCCAGATGTGGGGTCCTTGACCACATTGCGCAGTCCGGGAACGGATACCGTCAGGGCACGCCGGCCAGGATTGGCGAGCGACGCGGTACGTGATGTCGCAGGCAGGTTTATGCTGATAAATTGGACCTTCAAATCCGACGTCCGCGGGGCCGTGGTGGAGCGTCGTACCAGGAAGCAGCAGTTGCCGAGAGGCTGAAGGCAGCGGGTTGCTAATTCGATACGCGGCACCGCGGCTGCGCGCGCTGATCTGTCACTCCGGAGACGATACACGATGAAGAAGACGGCGAAGGCGCAGTTCGCCATCAAGCGCTGGGACGAGAAGCCGTATAGCGAGGATGCAGATCTCCCGAAACTCACACGGGCCAGCGTCACCAAGATCTTCACGGGCGACATTGAAGGGGAAGGATCGGTCGAGTATCTGATGATGTACAACGCTGACGGCTCGGCGACATTCGTCGGGCTCGAACGGATCGTTGGGCGCATGGGCGGCAAGTCGGGCACCTTCGTCCTCCAGCGCACGGGCGTCTTCGAGGGTGGCCAGGCCAAGGAATCCTATTCCGTCGTCGCTGGCTCCGGCACGGGAGAGCTGTACGGTCTGCGTGGCGAGGGCACATCCGCCCTTGGACACGGGAGCGAGTATCCGTTCCTGCTGGACTACGAGTTGGACTAGCCGACCCGTCGCTCAAGATCAATTGGTGCGGTGTGCCAGGGCGCCAATGCCCTCGACGAGCGCGACGAGGGCGACCCTGAGCCGTGAAGGACGTGAGACGGAAGCTGAGCGCCTTGCTCGTGACGCAAGTGGAAGACTGCCGGGCCCGCGGGGCGTAGCCGCACTCCGGCTACAAAATGCTCACGTCTGATTACGTTTACCGGGCGGGCTCGCCCGAGCAGTCGCACCAACAAGGAGCGGTGGCCGAGAGGCTGAAGGCGGCGGTTTGCTAAACCGTTATAGGGTCTTAAAGCCCTATCGAGGGTTCGAATCCCTCCCGCTCCGTCGTAAGACGCGGGTCCGTCACTCTGGCGGGCCCGCTGTCGTTTGTGTGATCGCGTAGCGTGGCGTGTGACGCGCCAACTCTGCGAATATCCGCCGACGCTGCGGGCTTAGGGCCAGGGCGCGGTGCGATGAGGAAGAACCCCACCGGGTCCGTGGTCGCTATGCCCACGGTATGTTTGTCGGGTTCGCTGAACCCGCCCAATCATGACCGAGATATCCATTGCAGCTCCCGCTCCGCCATCGACCGAACCAATGACCGACCCTTCGCCCGCGCTCGACGCACCCGCGCCGGCTGGCTGGCCGCGCTTGCGCTTCGCCCCGTCGCCCACCGGCTACCTGCACGTCGGCGGGGCGCGCACCGCGCTCTTCAACTGGCTCTACGCCCGGCATTTCGGCGGTGATTTCCTCCTCCGCGTCGAAGATACCGATAAGGCGCGCAGCAACGAGACGTCCACCCGCGCCATCTTCGAGGGGCTCGAGTGGCTCGGGCTCGCGTGGGACGAGCCGGTCGTTTACCAGGGCGCCAATCTCGCGCGGCATGCCGAAGACGGCGCACGGATGCTGGCGGCCGGCGCGGTCTACCGGTGCTTCTGTACCGCCGCGGAGCTCGACGAGCGCCGCGCCGCCGCCCACGCGCGCCACGAGACCTTTACCTACGACCGGCGGTGCGATCGGCTCGCGCCCGAGGAGATCGCGCGGCTCACCGGAGCGGGTACGCCTTACGCCCTGAGATTCCGTGTCCCCGAAGGCACGACGGGATGGAATGACCTCGTGCACGGCCAGATCACGTTCCCGAACAAGGACCTGGACGACTTCGTCGTGCTACGCTCCGACGGCACCCCCGTCTACAACATGGCGGTGGTCTCGGATGACATCGCGATGCGCGTCACCCTGGTCATGCGGGGTGACGACCACATCTCGAACACACCGAAGCAGATCCTGCTCTACCAGGCCCTCGGCGCCCCGCTGCCCGCCTTCGCCCACCTGCCCATGATCCACGGCACCGACGGCAAGAAACTCAGCAAGCGCCACGGGGCGACCGCCGTCGCCGACTACCAGAACCAGGGCATCCTGCCCACGGCCATGCTCAACTTCCTCGCGCTCCTCGGCTGGTCGCCGGGCGGCGATCGCGAGATCATGACCGTGCCGGAGATGGTGAAGCTGTTCTCAGCCGATGGACTCTTGCGCAAAGCGGCGATCTTCGATCTCCAGAAACTGGAGTGGATGAACGGCCAGCACCTGTCGCTCATTGCCCTTGATGATCTCCTGCCTCGCGTGGTCCCCGCACTGGTCGCCGCGGACCTGGCCACGACGGAGTCGCTCGCCGCCCGGCCGGAGTGGTTCCGGGCGCTGATCGACCTGCTCCGCGTGCGAGCCCGCACCGTCCTCGACATTGTGCGCCAGGCGGAGCCCTATCTCCGGGACGTGATCGGCTACGACCCCGACGCGGTCGCCAAGCAGTGGAAGGATCGGGACGGGGCCGCCAGCCTCCTCGCGCTCACACGCACGCAGTTGGCCGGCGTCACTGACTGGACCACTGCTGCGCTGGAGCCCGCCCTCCGGGAGTTGGCCGAGTCGCGTGGTCTCACCGCCGGGAAGATCTTCCAGCCACTGCGCGTCGCGCTCACCGGTCTGACCGTCAGTCCCGGGATTTTCGACGTCCTCGTCATGCTGGGCCGCGAGCGCTCGCTGGCTCGCATCGATGCGGCCGTCGCCTATCTGCGGTGATCCGCTCGGCGATCTCCTCTTGGCGATCTACTCTTATTGACCGCATGGTTGTCGGGGCTCAGATTGGGGTGGCTGTGACACCCCCTGAGCCCGGTTCGGCAACGTGCTCGCGGGAACGTCGTACGCGGGCCATCCGGTGTTCGGCCCGCCCCGCGATCCGATGCACCGAGGATGTATGGCTGAGCCCCTGAGTCCGATCGAGCGACGCGTCTATCACTATCTCCTCGATTTTCTCGCGGAGAATACGTACCAGCCAAGCATTCGCGAGATCGGAAAGCGCTTTCGCATCAAGTCCACGAAGACGGTGTCGGACATTCTGCAAGCCCTCGCTGAGAAGGGCTACATTGAGCGCGACCCGTCGCGCTCCCGCGGCGTCCGGCTCCTGGGATTCGCGGCGGCGCCACTGACGCAGCCAGTGCCGGTGTACACGAAAATCGCAGCCACCGAGCCCGCGCTGCTCCCGGAGCACCGCCAGTCGTTCCTGACGATGGATCGCCGGTTCGTGCCGAGCGACGACGTCTATGCGCTGCGCATCAAGGACGACAGCATGGCGGGACGCGGCATTTTCGATGGCGATTTCGTCCTGGTCAACCCATCGGCACGCGCTCGTGATGGCGAGATCGTTGCTGCGCGCCTCGGCGAGGAGGCGACGGTCAAGACACTCACCCACCGCGGCGCGACAATCGTGCTCGAGCCGGCCAACGCCGCCGACCGCGAGATCGTCGTCGGCCCGCACGACAATTTCGCGGTGCTGGGCGTCATCTGCGGCGTGTTCCGGTCGTACTTCGACGCCGAGACAGAGCAGCGCGAGCCGGCGGAGCCCGACGCCGCGGCCTGAAGCCGCGCTCCTTCCGCCAGCCTCTTTCGGCCCCCCTGCGGTGCCTGCCGGACCCGTCGTTGGGCCCTTGTATCGCAATGTTGACGCGGCGGCCTCTACCGTGCGTAGATGGCCAGTATATTGGCGTGCGGCCGGACCCGTCTGGTCCAGGAAACCGGCCCCCACGGCTCCCGCGTGGCAGCCATGCAACCACAACGTTTTCCGTCCTTTCCGAGGTGACACCGATGGCGTCCACGGCCCATCCCGAGGCACAGGGAGGCACGGCATCCGGCGTGCTGGCCCGCATGAGCGCGCGTGGCCACGAACAGGTGGTCTTCGCATCCGATCCAGCGAGCGGATACCGCGCAATCGTGGCGATCCACAGCACGCGCATCGGTCCCGCCCTCGGCGGCACTCGCATGTGGGCGTATGACACGGAGGAGGCCGCCCTCACCGACGCGCTCCGGCTGTCCGAAGGCATGACGTACAAGGCGGCCGCCGCAGGCGTCCCCTTCGGCGGAGGCAAGTCGGTCGTGATCGCCGACCCGAAAACCGCCGATCGCCCCGCCGTGTTTCGCGCCCACGGGCGTGCGGTCGAAGCGCTCGGCGGCCGCTACATCACGTCGGTCGACATCGGCACGAGCCCGGACGACATGCGGTACGTTCGTGAGGAGACCACGCACGTCGGCGGGCTGCCCACCACCGTTGGCGACCCGTCGCCGGCCACGGCCCGCGGGGTGCAGCGCGCGATCGAAGCATTGCTCCACCACGTGCGCGGGTCGTCCGATCTCGCCTGCCGCACGATCGCGATCCAGGGACTCGGGCACGTGGGCTATCATCTCGCCCGGATGCTACACGACGCCGGCGCGCGCCTCATCGCGAGCGACCCCAATGACGAACGCGCATCACGGGTCGCCAAGGAGTTCGGCGCGCAGATCGTCGCGCCCGAAGCGATCCACACCACCAAGGCCGACGTGTTCGCCCCCTGCGCCTTTGGCGCCGGCCTCTCCCCAGCCACGATTCCCGCACTCCGGTGTGAGGTAGTCGCCGGAGCCGCGAACAATCAGCTCCTCAGCGATACCGACGGCGCGCTCCTCGAGAAGCGCAGCATCGCGTATGCGCCCGACTTCATCGCGAATGCCGGCGGTTTGATCTACCTCTGCCAGGAAGTCGCGGGATGGACGGCCGAGCGGGTGGCGACGACGCTGGAGGGGATCTTCGATACGACGGTCGCCGTGTTCGACGCGGCGTCCAAGCGCAACATCCCGTCGAGCGAGGCGGCGGTGCAGATCGCCCGTGAGCGGCTGCACGCCGCACCGCGGCCCGCTACCGGAGCGCCGCGGTAGCTGGGGCAACCGCGCCAGTCACTGGACTGGCGGCGGATTGTCGGAGTCTTTCGGCTTATCGGGCGGCGGCGGGGGCGGCGAGGATTTTTTCGCCGCCTCCTCGTGCTCTTTCTCCAGACGCTGGCGGACGTGGCGCACGGCGTCGCGGAACTCGTCCTCGTTGAGCGACCGCTGCGCCTGATACATGATGTCGTCGTGGCGCATGTTCAGCGTCCGCTCGTTCTCGCCCATGATCGGATTGGCGGTCACGTTGAGTGGCAGGAACGCCAATACCGCAGTCGGAATCTTGAATGATCCGAGCTGGATGAACTTGGAGTCGATCCCGTATTTCTTCCCGTTGTGCTCGAACGTCCAGTCACCCGGTTGACGGCGTCCAGCTCCGAGCGCCAGGGTGTCATTGTGCGCGCGGACCCGTGCGGCGAGCGCGCTGTCGGCCGCTTCCTCGATGGTTTTCGGCGCCGACACGATCCCCGACGGAGGCACCCAGACACGCCCATCGTGGTATTCCGGACGTGCGCCCTCGGCCGGACCGCCGACTCCGACGACCGGGCCCGTACCGACACCCGAATCGGTGGTCACGGGCGCCGCGGCCGGCGGCGCGACGGGCTGCGCGGGAGCGGGTGGCGCCGCAGGTAGCACGGTGGGTGTCGCTTGGGGCGCGACGAGCGGCGCGATCGGCTTCCGGGGCGCGGGACGGTTGTCGCCGCCGTTCTTGAGCGGCGCGATCGTCACGCCGGGCGGCGGCGTCTCGATGTACCGGAGGTGCTCCACCGGCGCCGCGGCCGTCCGGAACGGGTGCATGAAGTCGGAAAACGGAAGCGGCAGCAGGAGCACTCGCACGAGGGCCGCCACGAACAGGATGTGCGCGACGAGCGAGACGCCGAAGGCACCCCGTGTTTCGCGCTTCACCATCCTGCCAAACACCGCCATGGCCGCCTACCCGACCGGATTGGCGAATGCGGCCAAGACGCGGCCGGCCCGAGCTGCGGCTTCACGCAGCCGTTCCGGCGGCGCGATGAACGAGACGCGGAAATATCCCTCTCCGCCGGCTCCGAACGCGGAGCCCGGCATCACGATCACGCCTTCGTCCTCCATCAACCGGTCGGCGAATGTGGCGCTGGCGATCGACTCGGGCAATTCCACCCAGAGATACATGGCGGCCTTCGGCACGGGGCACGTGAAGCCCGCTTCCCTGAACGCCGCTACAGCGGCGTCACGCCGTTCGCGGAAGACCGCGACGTTGCGCGGCACGAACTCCCGCCAACTCCCGATCGCCGCCACGCCCGCCGCCTGTACCGCCATGAACGGTCCTGTGTCAACGAATGATTTCACCCGCGACAGCGCGCCCGCGATCTCCGGCCGCGCGACGGCCCAGCCGCACCGCCATCCCGTCATGTTGTACGTCTTCGACAGCGAATGGAACTCGATGGCGACGTCACGCGCGCCATCGATCTCGAAGATGCTCGGCGGGACGTATCCGTCATACGCCAGTTCCGAGTACGCGTTGTCGTAGACGAGCAGAATGCCGAGATCCCGGCACCGGCGGACCACCTCTTCCAGATACGCACGCGGCGCCACGGCCGCTGTCGGGTTGTTCGGATAGTTGAGGTACAGCAGCTTGGCGCGGCGCAATACATCCGCCGGGACCTCGCCCAGGTCGACGAGGAAATCATTGCGGGCACGCAGCGGGTATTTGTACGCTTCGCCGCCGCTGAGCGCGGTGCCACCGATGTACGCCGGATACCCCGGATCGGGCATGATCGTGACGTCGCCAGGCTCGACATAGGCCAGCGCGAGATGCGAAATGCCCTCTTTCGATCCAATGAGCGGCACCACTTCGCGAAGCGGGTCGAACTCCACGCCGAATCGCGTGCGCATCCACCCGGCGACGGCCTCACGATACGCGACCAGCCCCAGGCCAAATCCATAGCGGTTGAGAGCCGGGGTCTCGGCGCCCTTCGTGAGTGCCGCGACCGCCGCAGGCGGCGGAGCCAGATCCGCGTCTCCGGCACCGAGGTCGATCACGTCGACGCCTCGGGCCAGCAAATCACGCTTCTTTTGCGGAATGGCCGCGAGCATGTAGGCAGGCAATGCCGACAGGCGGGCCGCAATTGGGGGCATACCCAACTTACTCTCCTGCGACAACAGGGTTCCCGACCCGGCTCAGCGTGCGCGTATCGGGGCCCTGGATCTCGACTTCCACGCGGTCACCGGCCGTTAGGCGGCCGACCCCGGCGGGCGTACCGGTCGCGATCAAATCCCCCGGCTCAAGGGTCATTATCGATGAAATGAAGGCGATGAGCTTGGGAATCGCAAACACCATGAGGTCCGCCTGCGCCCGCTGGCGCTCAACGCCGTTGACTCGGGTGATGACGGTCAGCGCACCCCAGTCCGCGGAGCGAGCGAACTCGGCCCCCACCGGCGCGAATGTGTCGAACCCTTTGGCCCTGGTCCACTGGCTGTCGCGGCGCTGAAGATCCCTGGCCGTGATGTCATTGAAGGCGACAATGCCACGCACCATCCGCTCGGCGTCACGCTCGGTCACATGACTCGCGCGAGCCCCCATCACGACTGCGATCTCTCCCTCGTACTCGACCTGCTCGGAGAGTGCCGGAAGGCGGATCATCTCGCCATCGGCAATGACACTCGATGGCGGCTTGAGAAAGATCAGCGGCTCCGTGGGCACATCGTTGCCCATCTCGGCGGCATGCGCCCGATAGTTCCGGCCAATACAGACGATCTTGGAGGGACGAGAAGTCATGGAGTCTTTCCTTCGGAGTGGTAGAATGCGGTGATCTTGGCGCGCATGAGCGCCCACCGGCCGATCGCGCGACGGGCCGGCGGCAAGGCGTCCAGCAGCCCGCGCCCGTACGTGCGCGAGACGACTCGCGGGTCGGCAAGCACGACGACGCCGCGATCGGTTGCCGACCGGACGAGCCGCCCGAAGCCCTGTTTGAGCCGCAGCGACGCCTGCGGCAGCATGTAGTCCGAGAACGGCTCGCCACCCCGGGCCGCGATCGCTTCGCATTGCGCAGCGGTCACCGGTTCCGTCGGCACGCGAAACGGCAACCGCGCGATGATGAGGGCCCGGAGGGCGGAGCCCGGAACGTCGACGCCTTCCCAGAACGAGTTCGTCCCCAGCAGGACCGCACGTCCGGACTCCCGGAACCGGCGCAGCAGCGCGTCGCGGCGGTCCTCTCCGTGCACCAGTAACTCGAGTGGCCCACCGCCGATGGCCGCCAAGGGTACGGCGCGCAGCGCTGCCGCCGCCTCGCGCACGTCCCGGTGGCTGGTGAAGAGCGCGAACACGCCACCATCCGCCGCCCGCGCGACATCACGCACGATCCGCACGACACCCGCCGCATGGCGCTCGCCGTCCGTGTTCGGAGCCGGAAGGTCGGTCGGCACCACGAGGAGCGCCTGCCGCGCGTAGTCGAACGGCAATGGGAAGATCCCTGTGCGTGTCGCGAACTCCGGCGCATCAACGCCCAGACGTGATGCCAGGTACTCGAAGCGGCCTTCCGCGGCGAGCGTGGCGCTCGTGATGATCGTCGTGTCCGCCCGCGCGAACAGGTCTTCACGCAGCAGCGGGGCCAGGTCCAGCGGCACCACACAGACGGCGACGTTCTGCGCGGCCGGGCTTTCGGGCGCGGCTTGCGCGCGGTCCCGGTCGCGCGGCGACCGCCGGACCTCGATCCACCGTACGACTGGCGGGCCGCCGTCAGCGGGATCGAGCGCCATTCTGAGCGTCGCCGCCCCAGCGGCCAGCCGCCGGGCCACGCCGCGCAGCTCCGCCAGAATTCGCGCCACGCCCTCGTCTTCCACCGCGTCACCCTCGTGGCGCCGCTCGATCAGCTCCATCGCGGCGTCGACCGCATCCACGTCCCGCAACAGATCGTCCAGCGCGACCGCCAGTCCGCCGGCCCACGCAGGATGATCGGCGAATTCCGCGGTGAGCCGGAGCTGGCGGTCGCTCAATGACACGAGAATGGTGGCGAGCATGTCGAACACCAGCTCTCCGCGCTCGCGGGCGGCCGCGACGGCGGGTGTCACGGTCGTGCGCAGCAGATCCAGCGTCGCGGCGCCGAGCAGGCCATCGGCTGATCCCAGAGCCTGCGCGAGGCGCGCCAGTAACCCCTTCCCTCCGCGCCGGTCCAGGCGCGCGAACAACCGCTGCCACCCGCGCCGCGTGACCGTGCTCCCGAGGTGTGCGGCCGCGGCTTCTTCGAGGTGATGGCCTTCATCGACCACGAGTCGCGAATACGGTGGCAGTACCGCCACGTCGTGCCAGTTCTGCTGGACGCGGCGCACCGCGAGGTCGGACATCAGCAGGTGGTGGTTGACGACGACAATCGCGGCCTGTGCGGCGGCGCGGCGCGCCCGGAACACGAAGCACGCATCGTAGTGCGGGCACTTCTGCCGCTGGCAGAGATCCGGTTCCGCCGCCACTTCGTCCCAGACCTCCGGCCGTGGCTGTGGCGCACCGGTATCGCCCAGCGATCCGTCCTCCGTATCGCGAGCCCATGCGGCGACCGCCGCCAGATCGCGCTCCTCCGCGGCATCGAAGAGCGTCCCGCCCGCCGAGCGAGCCTGTTCGAGCCGCGCGAGACAGAGATAGTTGCGCCATCCCTTGAGAAGCGCGAACCGCACCGGCTGGTCGGTCAGCGCAGCTGAGAGCAGCGGGAGATCCTTGCCGACCAGTTGCTCCTGCAAATTGATCGTATTGGTCGAGACGACGGTCCGGTCGCCGTGAGCGGCCGCCCAACGCAACGCCGGGATGAGATAGGCCAGCGACTTGCCGACTCCGGTGCCCGCTTCGAACAATCCAACGCCACCCGTCCGGTACAACTGGGCCACCGCCGCCGCCATGTCCCGCTGGCTCGCGCGATCTTCGTACGGCATGTCGGTGGCACTGGACAACACGGCAGCCACGGGACCGGAGGGACCGAGGTCGCCGGCGACCGAAGCGGGTGTCGCGCATGAGGCGTCGAGCTGCTCTCCTGTGCCGGATGAGTCCTCGTCATCCGCCGCGCTGAGACGCGCGGGAGCCAGCCGGCGATCGGTGGCCAGGTCCTCGCCGGGCGGGAAGGCGATCACGTCTTGAGTGGCTTCTTCTTCGCGGCCGGGAAGAGCACGTTGTTGAGGATCAGGCGATAGCCAGGCGAGTTCGGGTGCAACGCCAGATCCGTCGACGGGTTGCCGACCGCATGTTGCGGATCTTCCGGGTCGTGTCCACCGAAGAACGTCCATGAGCCTTTCCCGTAGTCGCCATGGATGTACTTCACCCAGGGCGCCCCCTCCTCGAACGCCAGCACGACATCGGTCGGCTTCAGCGTTGCCTTGGTGAAACTCGTCGTGACGCCATAGAAGTCCGGGATGGCCGTACAATGATCCTGCACCAGCATCGTCGCGACGGGATCGAACTTGGCGGAGAACGCGAAGAGTGTGAAGACCCCCAGTGGCTGCTTGCGTGACGGCACGTTGACCTGATGGCCGTCGATGTCGCTCATCGAATTGATGCTGGGTGACGTCTCGAGCCTGGCGCCTCGGAACGCCAGCGTGCGCGACCAGTCCAGCTTCGCATCGGCGCCAGGGTCCATTGGGGTGCCATCAGAGAAGACTCCGGCGATATCGAGGTCCCTGGCTGCGATCGCGAGATCGAGCGTCTCCGTCGCGCCGCACATCGCGAAGAGCAGCCCGCCCCGCTCGACGAACGCGCGGATGCCTTCGGCCACCGCCTTTTTAAGCGCCGGCACGTTGGTGAGGCCGTGCCGCTGGGCCGTGGCCATATCGCGCTGGACTTCCTCGATGAACCACGGCGCGCCACGGTAGCTCAGGTACAGTTTGTTGAACTGCCCCGTGAAGTCTTCGTGGTGGAGATGCACCCAGTCGTACTTGGAGAGATCGCCCGCCAGGACTTCGTCGTCCCAGACCTGGGTGAACGGAATTCCCGCGTATCGCAGGGCGAGCGTCACCGCGTCGTCCCACGGCGGCAATGTCGGCGGCTTGTAGATCGCGACGGTCGGCGCCTTTTCGAGCGGAACGGAGTCCATGTTGGCGCCGGCGATTTCTGCACGGATCGCGGCGACCGCACCATCATCGAGCGGCGTGGTGGTGATACCATCGAGCGCCGCTCGCCGGGCGAGGTCCGGCAGCCCCGGGAGGAGAAACGAGCCGCCCCGATAGTTGAGCAGCCACTCGCCGCGGAGGCCGTCGTGCAGTGCGTTGTACGTCAGCCCATACGCCTTGAGGTGATTCTGCTGGTTGTCATCCATCGGGACGAGCAAATGAGCTGGATCCGTCCACCCGACGGAGCGGCGGCCTCCGAGCCCCGCGGCCGCCAGCGCACCGGCTGCGCCGACGACGAATTCCCGGCGCGTGACCAGACCCGTGCGTTGTGGTCCTGTCACGCTGTTGCTTTCACCGCATCCAGCTCCTGGCGAGCGAGCGGAACGAGCGCGCTCTCCGGATACGTCAGGATGAGGTGCTCCCAGCGCGCGACGGCACCGGCCGGATCGGCCGTACGCTTGAGTGCCCGGCCCCACTCGAGGTCTGCCTCCGGCGCTTCGGGTGCGTCGGCGTATTGCTCGATGACTTTTCGCCAGAGCGGGATCGCCAGTTCGTCGTGGTGTTGCGAGGCATGAAGCCGCGCCGCTGTGGCGAGGAGGAGCGGCGCAGCGTCCCGGACGACCGAGCTGGCCGCAACGAAGCGGTCGGCCGCCATCACCGTGTCGCCGCGCGCGAGCAGGACAAACGCTTCGCCGACGGAAGGAGCGCTGTCCACCCGCGTGCGCGCCAGCAGCGCCAACGCCGTGAGCGCATCGCCCGAGAGGCCGGAGGTGCGGCGGAGCGCGCCGCGCGCGTTCTTGAGATCGCCGGCGTACAGTGCCAGCCAGCCCGTGATCGTGCTGTCATTCATCAGCCCGAAGCGCGTCGCCGCCGACCGGGCCCCGGCAATGTCGCCCACACGCGCGTAGCCCCACGTGATGTCGCGAGCGAGAGGCATGCGCAACTGCTCTCCCCCGCGGCCGGCGTATCGTCTGAGATACTGTTCGGCGTCGCTCATTCGTCCCAGCCGCACCAACGCCCGCACGTGCACCGGCACGAGCGCCACCGCCAGCGCGGCTGTGTCAGCGGGTGACGCCGTCGCCATCACCCGATCGAGCAGCGTCAGTGCCGTCGCGCCATCGCCGGACGCCAGCGCCGCCTCCGCCGCCCGGGCTGCCAGGTCCCCGGACGGGCGGACCGCGAGGGCCGCGAGGTACGCGTCGCGCGCGACGGCCAGCGAGCCGGCGGCGGATGCCGCGTCGGCGAAATCAGTCCACGCATCAGCGGCCGAGTCGAATGCCGGCAGCGCGCGAATGGCGTCCCACCCGAGACCAGCCGAACCCCACGAGATCTCCAGTTGCGCGAGTGCGCGGCGACCCCCAATGCTGGCCGGCGGTGCAAGGAACGCACGGCGGACCAACCCGCGACTGTCGTTCGACGCCGCGCGCAACGTGTAGGCAGCCGCACCGGCGAGGTTGGGTGTCTGGTCGAGCACATGCCGCCACGCGCGCGCCGACACCTCCCATGCGCCCGACTCGGCCGCGACATACGCCGAATCCAGGGCTTCGCTCTGCGCTCGAGGCACGCCGGGCGACTGGGCCAGAGGCCGGCACTCAGTGCGGGCACCAGGCACACGGCGATCACTGCTCGCGGTACGAGATGCCGCCCCGCGCTACGGAGACTGCGCATTGATCCGCTTGAAGTACTCGAGCACCAATTGCCGCTCGTCGGCCGACAGGCCCCGGAGCTCCGCCCACGAGGGTGCCTGGAACCGCGTCGCCGCCTGTCCCTGCACGGGCCCGGACGGCGGTGTGTACTGCTCACGCCCCGTCGCGGCCTGCGCGACCCGCTTCCCGGTGCTGTCCCGCTCGTCCTGCTCGAGGGTATGGCCCGCGTCGAGGAGCCGGTGATAGAGGCGCTGCTGGCGAATCAGTGTCTGCTGGTCGATTCCCGAGCGCGCGAGCGCATCGGCGATCTGATGCGCCTCGTTCGCGAGGCCCTCCGCACGGCCGCTCTGGTCGTCATCCCCGACCCGGTCGAGAGACTCCGCGAGTTTGCGTTGTGCCTCGGCCAACGCCTGTGCGCTCTGGCTGCCGGGCGCACCCTGGGAGTTCGCGGTCGGATTGAGCGCGAGTCCCTGGGCCTGCGCGTTGAGCGACCCCTGCGCCTTCGCGAGCTGCTGCATCTCCTGCAGCATCTCGCTGAGTCCTGACGCCGAGGAGGCGGAGGACGCCCGCTCACGGTCGCGCACGAGGGCCGCAGCCGCCTGATTCAGCGCGTCGGCCGCCCCGCGCAGCGAGCTGGCGGTTTGCTGGGACCCTGGGGACCCGGGCTGCGTCTGCTCGGCATCACGCGTCGCGGCCTGGACCTGGCTCCGCGCTTGCGCCACGGCGCGCTGCGAGTTGCCCGAGACGAGCGCGCTCTGCTGGCCCGCACGCTGCAGACGTTCACTGGCGCGTTGCGTGCCCTGCTCCACCGCACTTTGTTGCGCCTGCAGTGCGGACTTGTCCTCGCCCTGCTGCGCACGTTGCGCGAGCTCGTTCTCCTGTCGCCCGAGCTGGAGTGTCTCCTGGATCGTGCGATCGAGCTCCGAGGTGAGCGCCGATTTCCATTCGTTGATCTGTGCCTGGCGAGCGTCGCTCAGCCCTTGCGCCGCCTGATCCATCTGCGAGGACGCCTTGCTCGCATCGTGTCCAGACATGGCCTGCGCGGATGTATCCACGTGCTCACGCGCGGCGCTGACGCGCTGCGCGCCAGTCTGCGCCTTGTCGGCGGACAGCCGCTTGGCCAGATCGTCGACGTCTCGCGACAGTGAGCGCGACCGCTGGGCGAGTTGATCCGGCGACTGCCGCCCGGCACCCTGCTGAGACTGCGCGGACTGCTGTCCCTCCTGTTGCGACGACTGTTGCGACGACTGTTGCGACGGTGTTTGCGATTGCGTTTGTGATGGAGCTTGTGATGCCTGTTGGGATGACTGCGGTGACGCCTGCTGGGACTGTGGCTGCGGTGATTGCTCTGACGATTGGGGCGACGCCTGCTGCGATGCGGCGGCCTGCGACTCGGATGACTGGCTGTTCGGCCGCCGTCTGTTGCTGCGACGGATCGCGTGTCTGCCCGCGCGAGCCGGAGCCGGCACTGTCCGGCTGGCCGGATGTCGCGCGCGCCCGGGCGCTGTCGGGGGTCCCCTTGGCTGCCATTCCTCGTTGGCCCGCGGGCGGCGTTTCTCGTGATGGCGGCGGCGACTCTTTCGGCCGGGCGCGTTCCTGTTTCGCGATATCGCGGGCTTCATTGCGGAGTGTCTGCATTGAGCCCTCGAGCGCCGCGCGCTTGAGCACATCGAGGCTCCGATCCAATTGATCGCGGAGCCGCTGTTGCTGTTGCGCCAGGTCCGAGAGGGACTGCCGGGTGTCGCCGCCCCGGAGAGAGTCCGCACTCTGATCGAGCTTGCTGAGTTGATCGCGCATCTCCGGCGTCAGCGCATCCCGAAGCAACTGTTGGGCTTCGTGCAGCCGCGACGCGAGACCGCTGTCGAGAGCACCTGCTTGCTTGAGTTGGCGCTCCATCTGCTGCGCCTGGCGCTGCAGTTGGTCTACCCGCGCGGCCAGGTCGCGCTGCTCTTTCGCCAGAGCCTTGGCGCGCTCGGCGGACTCGTATGACATGGATGACCGGCTCGATGATCCGCTGGACGCGCCTGGCGACGACCCGGTCCGCGCGCCGCGTGCGCGGGCTGCTTCTTCGGTCCGGCGCTGGAGATCGCGCTGCGCCGTGATGGTCGCCGTCGCATTCGCCACTGCGGAATCGGCGGTCTCACGGGCCAGCGTGCGCTGGTCGGACAGTGAGGGGACGTGGAGCACGAGCACCCGGCTCTCGGTGGACTGATGCCACGGCGAGCCATCGGTGGCCCGCGCGACGATCCGTAGTGCGTCGCCCGGCTGCAGTGCGCGCGATGCAAGGTCGAGAACCGAGACACCGGTCCATTGCTGCGCCGCGCTGTCGGTGATGACCTGAAAGACGTCGGGCAACACCGCCCCGGTCGCCGCGGTGCGCCACGTGCGGAGTACGACGGACGCCAGCGCGTGGTCATCCGACGCGCTGATCGAGAGCGGAATCTGGTCGCCCGGCGTGACGATGCTGTCGCGGGCGGGGCTCAGGATTTCGACATGGGGCGCCGAGTCCGGAATCACGTCCACCTGCAGCGGATCGGGAAGATCCGCGATCGGGGCGGTCGCCGACGCGGCGAGCCACGACCATTGGCCCGGGGTCTCGGCCACGAGGTGCCCGCTGAATTGACGCCCGTCCGGCTGCAGCCGCGTGGTGTCCGTGCCTCGTACCAGCGCGACAGCGCCGAGGTCGGTGGAGGCGCGTCCGGCGATATCGATGCGGGTGCCGCGCGGTACGCGTGCGACTTCGCCCGCCGGAAGCGCTTCTTCACTTCGGTGCAGGTAGGCTGGGTACACGGCGCGGAGCGCCACACCGCCGACGAACGGGCGGTCGCTCGCTCGGATGATCGTGGTATCGCTGACGGACCGGCCGTCCGTCGCGACGATCGCCACTTCGGCTGCGACGGGTGCGGTGGTGAGCCGCACGACGCCACCGGTCGCTGGATACCATCCCCCACTCCATCCCGAACCCGTGGCGCGCATGTAGACGGCGACGCGCTGGCGTCCCGGAGCGGCGATGCGGATTCGCGCCTCGCGCCCACGCGGCACATTGGCCTGCGCCTCGATGCGCAAGGCGGGCAGCAGAGTGCCGTGCCACGCGCGCACCGGGTGGACCACGGCGCTCCATCCATCGGGCGCGGTGATGGCAGCGGCGCCGAGGGTCGCGGCGGCAATCACCGCGACGCCTGATGCGGCGGCGGCGCGCCGGACGGCACCACGCCGGAGCGCAGGCACCAGCGAGCTGCGCCCGGAGTGGCCCGCGGTGAGGCGAGCCGCGATAGCGCGTGCGCCCCGGCGGCCCAACACCCCTGTGTCGCCGACTTCGAGCGCGCCCCGCAACGAACCGGACCGCAGCCGTCGTTCATGCTCGATGGCGGTGGCGATGCGGGTGGTCGCGGCGTCGCGGTGCAACTGGCGGAGCGTGAGCCAGGCCAGACCGGCGAGTGCCAGGCCCGCCAGGCCCCAGGCGAGGAACGGCAGCACGGCTGGCAGTGCCATCCACCGGCCGCCGCCGAGTGCAAGGGCCCCGAGCGCGAGCACGACCGCGACGGCGGCAGCGGCGATCGCGCCGCCCCGAATCGCTACCACGCGACCCATGCGAGATCGCTCGCGGGCCACCAATTCGATGACCGTCACTGGGACAAGGATAACCTCGGTGCGAGGCGCGACCGGATCCCGCTCCGGATCCGTCGCCGGATCCGGCGGCGGCCGCTACGCGGTGGGCCGGCTGGTGACGGCGTACACGAACAGGTTGACGCCCATCCGGAGCGCCTGCTCATGCAGCGCGGGGGGATCGGCATAGGTGCCGACGTCCTCCCATCCGTTTCCCAGATCTGAAGAGAACGTGTAGTACACGGCGAGCCGGTTCCCAAGGAAAATGCCGAACCCGCGTGCCGGCTTGCCGTCGTGCTCGTGGATTTTGGGCACGCCTTTGGGGAAGTCATACACCAG
The DNA here is from genome assembly GCA_963737895.1 of uncultured Gemmatimonadales bacterium. Lineage (GTDB taxonomy): Bacteria > Gemmatimonadota > Gemmatimonadetes > Gemmatimonadales > Gemmatimonadaceae > Palsa-1248. The sequence goes on from CAVTUF010000001.1 coordinate 299,116, forward strand.
ATGGTAGATCGGGTGCGACAGCGGGACATCCACCAGCGGGCGGTCGGGATAGACGCGCGCGATCTCGCGACGGAAGCTCTCATCGAGGCCGTAGTTGTCGTCCACGTGCAGGAATCCGCCACGAGCCAGATACTCGCGCAACCGGACAATCTCGGCGTCGCTGAAGTGAATGTTGCCGTGTCCGGTTACGTGGAGAAACGGGTATTCCCACAAGCGGTCATCCATCAGCGTCGTCCGCGCTTCGGTACGCTCGACCTTGAGGGTCGTCCGCTCCGCGATCGCGGCCAGCAGGTTGGGGAGGCTGGATGGGTTGGCGTACCAGTCGCCGCCGCCATCGTACTGCAGCCGCGCGATCGTCAGACGGGTGGCGCCGCCAGGGTCGTCCGATTCGACACCGTGCCGGGCGACGAGCGTTGCAGGCAATGCATGCCCCGGCGCCGGCGCGGGGCCTGCGTCCGCCCGCAACCATCCGGCGACGGCGAACACCCCTGCCACGAGTGGCGTGAGCTTCATCATATGCGGTCTCCCTTCCGCGTCCTCATCAGGCGTCCTCACTCTCGGAGCTGATCTCGTGCGCGAGCCGGTACGCGACGTTGCGGGCAACGCCATCATGGGCGACGAGCTCGGCGACGATTTGGCGACGGGTCATACCGGCATCGCGTAACGCCCGCGCCCGATCGCGGTTCGCGGCGGGATCCGCCGCTGCGGGCGCACCCTCGCCGATCACGAGCACGACTTCTCCCCGCACGGGAGACTCTGCGTAATACGCGGCCAGCTCATTGACTGTTCCGCGGCGAAACTCTTCGAAGCGTTTGGTGAGCTCGCGGGCCACCGCGGCGGACCGGCCGCCGAGCCCGGCGCCAGCGAGGTCCGCGAGCGTCGCCGCAACGCGCCCCGGCGCCTCGTACACGACCGAGACATGGGCAAGTGCTGCGATGTCCGCGAGCGCGGCTTGGCGGGCAGCGCCTCGCCGCGGCAGGAACCCGAAAAAAGTGAACCGGTCGATCGGCAGGCCGGCGGCCGCGAGTGCGGCCAGCAGCGCTGAGGCGCCGGGGATTGGCACGACCGCGACGCCAGCATTGATCGCGGCGCGTACCAGACGCGCACCCGGATCCGATAGCAGAGGGGTTCCGGCGTCCGTAATGAGCGCGAGGTCCTGACCTTCGGCGAGCCGCGCGACCAGCCGCGGCGCGGCGCGTGCTTCGTTATGCTCGTGGAGCGCGGCTGTCGGGGTCCGGATCTCGTACCGGGAGAACAGCGTGCGGGCGTGCCGCGTGTCTTCGGCCAGAACGAGCGGCACCGCCCGCAGGATTTCGATAGCCCGAACGGTCAGATCACCGAGATTTCCGATCGGAGTGCTGACGACGTAGAGCGTGCCGGCACTCACCGTTCACTTAGGCCGCGTGTTTCTCGAACTTCTGTTCGAGCTGTGCCCGCGGCACCGCGCCGATCACCTGATCGATCAGTTTCCCATCCTTAAAGAACAGGATCGTCGGGATCGACCGGACATTGAACCGCATCGCGGTCTGCTGGTTGGAATCGACATTGAGCTTGGCCACCTTCGCCTTCCCCTCGTATTTGACTGCGAGCTGGTCGAGGACCGGCGCAATCATCCGGCAGGGGCCGCACCACGTGGCCCAGAAATCGACGACCGCCAGGCCTGGATGCTTTTCGATCTCTTTCTCGAAGTCGGTGTCCGACACCGGCACTGCGTGCGACATTATGATCTACCTCCGTGCTGGCGCGACCCGCGCGCCGCTGTTACCTGGTTTGCTTCGGCCGCCCGGCCCCTTGCGGGATCGCGGCGGACCGTGCTCACATCGACGACTCTATGACTCCGCCCACCACTCCGCCCAGCCCGCCGCCCCGTGTCTCGCACATTGGGATCGCGGTCCAGTCGCTCGATGGGGCTCTTCCATTCTACCGCGACGTCCTTGGCCTCCCGGTAGTTCCCATCGATGACGCGGATGGGGCCCGGATTGCCGCGGTTGCAGCAGGTGATGCACTGATCGAACTCCTCGAGCCCGCCATCCCGGGCAGCCCGATCGACAAGTTCATCGCGCGGCGCGGTCCGGGCATCCACCATGTGTGCTTCGCGACACCCGATCTGGGTGCCGCGCTCGAACGGTGCCGGGCGGCGGGGATCCGGCTCATCGACGAGGTGCCACGCGTGGGCGCCGAGGGGAAGCGCATTGCGTTCGTGCACCCCAGTTCCACGGGCGGCGTACTCGTCGAGCTGACAGAGATGTAATCCGCGAAGGCCCGATTGGGTTCCGCCGCGGCTACGGCGCGCCGCGGAGCTGCTGGCCGGCTTCGCCGTGCAGGAATGCACTCCCTTGAGATCGATTTCCTTGACGTACCAGCGCGCCGAGCCGTCGGATTGCGTCGTGAACGCCGTCGACCGCTGCACCGGCCCCCGGTACAACACGAAGTGGACCAGATGATCGCCTCCGAGCCCCGGCGACTCATCGGAGAAGCTGGCCGAGTCGTTCGCCAGGCACTGTGTCATGATGACTTCGCGCTTCTCGAGTTGCTCCCGCTGGATGTTGTCGCGTGCGGGTCCCGACTTGGTCCCCCACACCATCGACATTGCCTGGAGATCCTGTGCCCGGACGGCCGCCAGGAATCGCTCGACGGCGGCGCGCGGCGTCGGCGCTCCCGGTTCGGCGTTCGCACCTGCACCGCCCGCCCCGGAGGAGCCGGACTTGCAGGCCGCGATGGCGGCCAGCGCCATGATGGCGCCCACTATTCTTCTATTCGGCACGCTGAGTCCACTCCTGAGGATGTGACTGCGCGAAGGTAGCAGAGAGAGAATATGCCAGCAACCCGATCTCCCGGCGGCACCCGTGCGGTGGTCCCGCACCAGCGGCTGTACATCAACGTCGATCATGTGGCCACCATCCGCCAGGCGCGCAAGACTGACGAGCCAGACCCGGTCGCGGCCGCGGCGATGTGCGAGGCGGCCGGCGCGGACGGCATCACGGTGCATTCTGCGGGAAGACCGGCGGCACATGCAGGACGCCGACATCGAGCGGCTCGTGCGCGAGGCGCGGACGGTCTTCAATCTCGAGATGGCTGCGACCAGCGAGATGGCCGGGATCGCCGAGCGGCTCCGCCCGTTTCAGGTCACGCTCGTGCCGGAGCGGCGCGAGGAAGTGACGACGGAGGGAGGACTCGATGTGGTGGCCGCCGCGAGCCGTCTCGCGCCCGTCGTGCGGCGTCTCGCGGCGGCGGGCATTCGCGTCAGCGTCTTCATCGATCCCGATGCGGCGGCCGTCGAGGCGTCTCACCGGCTTGGCGCGCAGGCGATCGAGTTCCATACGGGGCGCTACGCGCATGCCGCGGCCGCCGGATCCATCGGCGGCGAGCCGGGGGCCAGCACGGAAGCCCGGTTGCTGGCCGACGCGGCCCGGCTTGGACATCGCCTCGGTCTCGCGGTCCATGCGGGGCACGGCCTGACGATCCGCAACGTCGGTCCCGTGGCGTCGATCCCCGAAATCGAAGAGCTCAATATCGGCCACTCGATCGTCAGCCGGGCAGTCTTCGTGGGTCTGGCGGCCGCGGTTCAGGAGATGCGGGTGGCGATGGACGCCGCCCGTTCGTCACATTATATCGAGACCGAACACAGACGCACGTAGCGCGGTGGCGCGCGGCGCTCCTTTTGCGCCGGCCCGTGGCGCGTGACCGGCGACCAGCGGGGCACGAATGGCGATGTCGAACGATCCCCTGAACTTCTTCGTCCTCGAGGCCGGCGAGTGCCTCGAACACCTGGACGCCGTGTTGGCGGGCGCGGGGGCCAGTGGCCCCGATGCCGCGGAGTTCGTGCGATATGCGCGCACCCTTCGGGGCGCCGCGATCATGCACAAGCTGACCAGCATGGCCGATCTGGCGCACGCCGCCGAACGGGCCGGCCGGGCGCTCCGGGATGGGACAGCGAAATGGTCGCCCGCCCTCGCGGCCGGGCTCGTCGCCGCCGTTGACGATCTCAAGATTCTGCTGCACAACCTGCGGATCTGGGGACCCAACGAGGAGGCCCGTGCGACCCGGCGGCTCGCCGACCTGGCCCGCCTCGTGCCCGGGGCGGCCGCGACCGGACCGCGCGACGCCGACGCAGGCACCGGATCGTTTCTGGCAAGCGAGATGGCCGAGACGGCGGTGGCACTGGAGTCGCTGGCCCGCCCCGGTGCCGACACTGGCGAGCCCGCGCTACAGGCTGCCCTCGGGCGTGTCCGCACGCTGCGCGGCTTCGCCGCGATTCACGATGTGCCACCGGTGCCGGAGACACTCGATGCCGCCGAGCGGCTCGCGCGGACCCTTGCGTTGACGCGGAGCACGCCGACGCCGGCCCAGACCACACTGTTCGCGACCGTCGCGGGGCTGCTCCGCCGCGCGGGCAACGACCTGCGCGCGGGGACGCGCCCGCCCGCGGGAACGCCGGAGGAGCGCCGGTTCCGCGATGCCGCGGACACGCTGGCGGCAACAACCAGTGACGCGGATCGCATCGTCCCGATCGATCAGTTGTTTTACGAGGACGGCAGCGCCAGCGTGATCACGCCCGCGACCCGGCCGCCGACGACGCGGGCGGAGCGATTCCGTCTCGAAGTGGTGAGCCTGGCCGAGCATCTGCGGGCACTCGTCCGGGAAGCACTGGCTGGCGAGCCTGGTCCGATCCCGGATCGCATCACCGCCGAGCTGCGCCGCGCTCTCCGCGACGTGCACCGTGCGGCGGACAGCTATGGTGAGCGGGACATTGCGAGCGTCCTCACGACGTTCACGGAGGAGATCCCGGTCTTCGATTTCCTGGCGCTGCATGCGCTCGACGAGTTGGGCGCCTTGCTGGCGGACCCGTCGGCGCCGGCCCGCGACCTTGCGGGCCGGATGGCGGAGCTGGCCCGTGGGCGTAGTCTGGATACCGGGATCGCGCAGGGGCTCGGCGCTTCGCCGGGGCACGCGCCGCGCCTGACCCCACGCGCCGCGCAGCAGGTCGTGCGGCCGTCGCAGCCTGGAATGGCCCCCGGCGCCTGGGCGGGCGCACCACCGCTCGCGCCACCCGTCGCACCGCCGGTCGCCGCGATGCCCAGCGCACCTCCCGCAGCCGGCCCGCCGCCCGCCGCGCCGTGGGCTCCTGGCAGCAATCGCACGGCGCCGCGGCGTCTGTCGCGGGAGCGGGCGCGCACCCCCACCGGGCGTGCCCTGCAGGCTCTCCTGGCCGACGGTATCGCGGGGATCTCGCCGATCGCAGACATGACGCTCATCGATGATGCGTACGTGCCGGGGCCTGTGAAAGCGCCCGCAGCACCCGCACCCGGCGCAGCGCCCCGTCCGCAGCCGGCGATGGCGCCACCCCCGCCCGCCCCCGTGGTCCCGGGTGCATCGCCCGTTCCCATCGAAGCGCTGCTCTATCGGGGAGAGTCCGCCCTGGCACGGGCGCGCGCGTTGAGCGACGTGCTGCGCGGCAGTCCCGCGCCCGCGCCGGACGCACTGGCGGAGCTGTACGATCTGCTGGATCTGTCGGCATCCGCGTAGCCGCCGTTGACACCGATCCGCCGATAGAGCGCCGATGAAGATCGATTGGCGCGGTGCAGTGGGCATCGTGCTGAGCATCGCACTGCTGTGGTGGGCTCTGCACGGGATACACTTCGGCGAAGTGTGGGGCACGTTGCGAGGATCGAACCTGCTCCTGTGGGCCGCCTCGTCCGCGACCGCGACGGCGGTATTTCCGCTGCGCGCCCGCCGCTGGAGACCGATTCTCGATCCGGTCGCGCCGAATCTCCCGTTCGGGGTGCTGTGGCGTCCGACGGCCATCGGATTCATGATCACGAACGTCGTGCCTGCGCGCGCCGGCGAGCTGGCCCGCGCGTACGCTATCACCCGAGAGACACCCAAGGTGACGTTTGCGGCGGCGATCGCATCGATCGCGGTCGACCGCCTCTTCGATGGGCTCGTGGTGCTGAGCCTCATCCTCGTCGCGATGCTGTCGCCGGCGTTCCCCGAAGGCGTGCACCTTGGCGGCCAGTCCGCCGCGCGGTGGGCCGCGGCCGGCGTGCTCGTCATGGTCGCCTTGATGGGCGTCCTCTATACCATCGTGTTCTTCCCCTCGTGGCTGATCCGCGCCTTCGAATTGCTCGCACGCCGCGTGGCGCCGCGGCTCGAGGCACGCGGCCGCGCCTCGCTGGAAGCCTTTGCCTCGGGCCTCAGCGTACTGCGGAGTCCGCGGCGGTTCGTGGAGATCCTGGGCTGGGCCGTCGCATTCTGGCTCACCAATGCGCTCTCCTTCTGGTTCGGGTTCAAGGCGCTCGGGATCACGGCGCCGTTCACGGCCGCGCTGTTCCTGCAGGGCATCATTGCCCTCGGCGTCGCCGTCCCATCGTCACCGGGATTCTTCGGTGTGTTCGAGACCTTCGGCATTCTCGGCCTGAGCGTCTACGGCATCGGTAAGACCGAAGCGGTGAGTTGGGCCATCGGGCAGCACATACTGTCGTTCATCCCGATCACACTGATCGGGGCATGGTACTTCGCCCGGCTCGGGTTGCACCTGCAGGACATCAAGAAGGCCGAGTCGGCCGACGAGGATGGGGAGACCGAGCCAGCGTGAGCGGCGGGGCGGCATCGCTCATGGCTCAGGCCAAAGTCAATCTCTTCCTGCACGTCCTCGAGCGCGAACCATCCGGTTATCACCAGATCGAGACGCTGTTTTGCCGTCTCGACCTCGCCGACGACGTGGTCGTGCGGATCCCTGCCACGGGCAACGAGACTGCGCGGACACTCGACTGCATGGGCGAAGACACCGGCGCGCGCGAGGAGAATCTCGCCTATCGCGCCGCGGTGCTCTACGCGGAGAAGCGAGGATGGCCATCCGGCTTCGCCATCGAGATCACGAAACGCATCCCGGTCGGAGGCGGGCTTGGCGGGGGCAGTGCGGACGCGGGTGCCGTGCTCCGCGTGCTTCGCGCACTCGACCCTGAACCGCCGCCGGCAACGACGCTTCTCCAGTGGGCCGCGCAGCTTGGCGCCGACGTTCCGTTCATGACGACGGAGTCGCCGCTCGCGCTCGGGTCAGGGCACGGGGAGATCCTGATGCCGCTCCCGGCATTGCCGGCGCGCGGCGTGGTTCTGTACGTCCCGGGCTATCGCGTCTCCACCCGTGATGCGTACGGGTGGCTGGATGAGGCGCGGCGGGCAGATCGCTCATCGTCCTACGCCGCCCCTCGTGATCCCGCGGGCCTGAGTGACTGGGACTCAGTGGCACCGCTGATGACGAACGACTTCGAGAGCGTGGTGGGCCAGCGCCATGGTGACATCGCGGTCATGGTGTCGCGGCTACGCGCAGTTCCGAACGCGATTGCGGGCCTGATGAGCGGCTCGGGATCGACCGTCTATGGTGTGATGGACGCGCTGGAGGCGCCGCGCGGACCGATCATTGCGCCCGCCAACGGCACGATGATGATGACGTCGACCGCGGAACACGTTGTCGGCGTGCGCCGAATCGGCTAGCTTAGGCGCGCCACAGGCCGGTGACGATACCCGGCATGCCCGGCGCGCGGCGTGGCGCGCACTGCCCCTTCGTCCAATGGCAGGACACGAGACTTTGGATCTTGGAATGGTGGTTCGAATCCACCAGGGGCAATCGCCAGTCACCGGGCGACGCGGATCGCACCGCCGGACGCGCCATCCGGACGCGCCATCCGGTCGCGCTCGGCGGGTCGACGAAGCCGGATGCTCCGCTGTAAATTGGCAAGGCTGAGGAGCCGTGTCCGCATCCGGCGACCGCGAGACCAGAACACCTGGGGCAACGAACTATGGAATCGATCGCCATACCGAAGCAGGGGTTCAAGTTGTTGGCGGGAACCGCCAACCGGCCCCTCGCTGAGGAGATCGCGAAATGGTTGGGAGTCGAGCTGTGCAAGGTGACGACATCCCGTTTCGCGGACGGCGAGATTTTTGTCCGGATCGATGAGAACATTCGCGGCTCGGACCTGTTCATCGTGCAGCCAACGAATGCTCCCGCTGACAACATCATCGAGCTGCTGCTGCTAATCGACGCGGCCCGGCGGGCGTCGGCAGCACGCATCACGTGCGTGCTGCCCTACTACGGCTATTCCCGGCAAGACCGCAAGGATCAGCCTCGCGTCGCGATCGGTGCGAAGCTGATTGCCAATCTGATCGAGGTCGCGGGCGTCGATCGTGTGCTGGGCATCGATTTCCACCAGCATCAGCTGCAGGGATTCTTCGATGTGCCGGTCGATCACCTCTACGCGGCGCCGGTGTTCGTGTCGCACTACCGGAAGAAACAGCTCAAGGACCTCGTGATCATCGCCCCCGATGTCGGCGCGGCTAAAATGGCGCGCGGATTCGCGAAGCGGCTCGACGGATCCTTCGCGATCATCGACAAGCGGCGCCCGCGTGCCAACGTCGCGGAGGTCGTCAACGTGGTCGGTGAAGTCGCGGGGCGCGATTGTCTGATCGTGGACGACATGATCGACACGGCCGGGACCGTGACCGAGGCGGCCAATGCGCTGAAGCGGCTGGGTGCGCAGCAGGTCTTCGTCTGCGCTACCCACGCGCTGCTGTCGGGGCCCGCGGCCGAGCGGCTGGCCAGCGCCCCGATTGCGGAGGTGACGGTCACCGACACGATCTCCATCCTCCCCGAGCACCGATTCCCGCACCTGCGCGTGCTCTCGGTCGGCGAACTGCTGTCCAAGGCGATCCGGTACACCCACAGCGAGCAGTCAGTCAGCTCGTTGTTCGAGTAGCAGTCCGGCTGGTTCGGAGCAGATCGAGCGCCGGGCCCCGCATGGCCGCGGGCCGGGCTACCACCGGCGGATCGTCCGGCTACTCGACGAGCGCCTGATCCGCTATAATTAAGGGCTATACCGAGATTCTCCAGCGAGATTTCCGGCTGCCGCCGCGCACCGTCGCGCCGCGGTGTCCTGATCCGAACACCGAGTCTTCACCATGCCATCAACACAACTCGCCGCGACCACGCGGTCCACGACCGGCAAAGGCGCCGCCCGAACCATGCGCCGTGCAGGCCGCGTCCCGGGCATCGTCTACGGCCATGCGCGCGCACCGCAGTCGCTGGCGCTCGACAACCACGAGCTGGACCGGCTGCTGGAACACATCTCGGCCGAAAACACCGTCGTGGAACTCATCGTGGACGGCAAGTCGTCCCGGACGCTGATCCGCGAAATCCAGCGCCACCCGTTCCGCCGGCAGATCCTGCATGTGGATTTCCAGGAGCTCGTCGCGGGCGAGAAGGTGACTGTTCGCATCCCGATCGTGCTCGTGGGGATTGCGGCAGGCGTTCGCGTCGATGGCGGCGTACTCGACCAGACTCTGCGCGACCTCGAAATCGAAGTGGATCCGGTCAACATCCCGAACCACATCGATGTGGACGTCAACGACGTGATGATTGGCCAGTCGATTCACGTGCGCGACCTCGTGCTGCCGCCGGGTGTCGAGTCCCTCACCGACATGGACACGACGGTGTGCGTCTGCGCGGCACCGCGCGCAGTGATCGAGACGGTGGCGGCTCCGGCGGCAGAAGCTGGCGTCGAGCCGGCGGCCGAGCCCGAGGTGATCCGCAAGGCCAAGACGGACGAGGAGACCGAGGAGGAGAGCAAGTAGCCGCCGCGGCCCGCTGGCGGCCGCATGTGCCGCCGCGGGCCCGTGCAGGGCTCGTCCGGACGTGTCGTGAAAGTCATCCTTGGACTCGGCAATCCCGGACGGGAATACGCGCTGACCCGGCACAATGTCGGGTGGTGGGTCCTGGACCATTTGGCCAGTGAATGGGATTTCAACGCGTGGAAGCACGACGGTGACGCGCTCGTGGCTTCCGGCCTCGTGGGAACGGTCAAGACCCGCCTCGTCAAACCGCAGACTTACATGAACCTGAGCGGCGCAGCCCTCAGGCCGTACCTCGGGCGCCCGTCGTGGGAGCCCGCGTCGGACTTGCTGGTCGTGGCCGACGACGTGGCGCTGCCGCTCGGCCGGTTCCGCATCCGCGCATCCGGCAGCAGCGGCGGGCACAATGGGCTCAAGAGCATCGAGGGCGCGCTGCAATCGCGTGACTATCCGCGTCTCCGGATCGGGATCGAGCCGCGGGATGCGCGGCGCCGGCACGGTTCACTGTCGGATTTCGTGCTCGACACGTTCGGGGTGGACGAGCGGGCGTGCATCCTGGAGCGCCTGCCGATCCTGACCGACGCGATCGCACTGGCCCTGCGCGAGGGGGTCGGCGCCGCCATGAACACCTTCAACGCACGCGACGAACCGTGCTGACACTCGGGATCGTCGGACTGCCCAACGTCGGCAAGTCCACGCTGTTCAACGCGCTCACCGCGGCGCACGCGGATGCGGCCAACTATCCGTTCTGCACCGTCGAGCCGAACGTCGGCATGGTGGAAGTGCCGGATGCGCGGCTGGCGCGACTGGCGGCGATCGTGTCGCCCAAGCGGGTCGTGCCCGCGGTCGTGCAGTTCGTGGACATCGCGGGTCTCGTCCGGGGCGCGGCCGAGGGCGAGGGGCTGGGCAACAAATTCCTGGCCAACATCCGCGAGACCGACGCAATCGTGCACGTGATCCGGTGCTTCGAGGATCCGGACGTCACGCATGTCATGGGTGCGGTCGATCCGGTCCGCGACCGTGACGTGATCGATCTGGAGCTGGCCCTGTCCGACCTGGCGACGGTCGACAAGCGCCTCGATCGCGTGCGCCGAACCGCCAAGACGAACGACAAGGACGCTTTGGCCGAGCTGCCCGCCCTGGAAGCCGCCCACACCGCGCTGTCCGCCGGCCACGCGGTACGGTCCGCGTCGTTCGACGCGCGCTCCCGCGCCGTGCTCGCACCGCTCTCGCTGTTGACGGCCAAGCCGGTGTTGTACGCCGCCAACGTCACCGACGCGGAACTGGCGGGCGCCGAGGGGCCGCATCTGCAGGCGTTGCGGGCGGCGCTCGCCCAGTCGGGCGAGGTTGCGGAGATCGTGCCCTTCTCGGCCAAGATCGAAGCGGAGCTCGCGGAGCTGCCACCCGCCGATCGCGCCGACTTTCTCGCGTCACTCGGGCTCGAATCAGCGGGCCTCGACCGGTTGATCCAGGCGGGATATCACCTCCTCGGGCTCCAGACGTACTTCACCGCGGGCGAGCAGGAGGTGCGGGCGTGGACCGTGCACCGCGGAGACACGGCGCCCGTCGCGGCCGGCGTGATTCACACCGATTTCGAGCGCGGGTTCATCCGGGCGGAGACCGTCAGCCTATCGGATTTCGTGGCCAACGCCGGCTGGAAGGGCGCGCGCGAACGCGGGGTGGTACGGTCGGAAGGCAAGGAGTACGTGGTGCACGACGGCGACGTGATGCTTTTCCGGTTCAATGTGTGACCCGGCGCCGGCCAGCGGTGGCTCGCCCGGCTGTCCTCCGGCGCGTTGCCGCGGGCATCGCGGGCCGTTAGCTTCACTGCGGGACAACTGACTTATACCCTCCTCCGCGGACGGCAACTCGTGGGGGCGGCTTGAGACCACAGGGGAGGATTGCCAATGCCACGTCCGTATGAGGTGGTGTACATTCTTCGATTCTGCACTCGAGGATGCCGCCATCGCCGACAAGCTGACCCGCTTCCACGCCATGCTCGGCGCGGGAGGCACTGCGCCCGCCGACCTGAAGGTCGATCTCTGGGGCCGCCGCCAGCTCGCCTACACGATCGGCCCCCGCGACACCGGCTACTATGTTATCGCGCGTTTCTCGGTCGAACCCCCGGTCCTCCCCGAGTTCGAGCGTGCGCTCAAGCTCGATGACGGCGTCGTCCGGTATCTGATCGCGCTCCACGAGCACGAAGTCGGAGCACCGCCGATGTCCGAGGAAGACCTCGTGGCGACTCGGCGGCGGGACGACGATGACGACGATGAGGAATAGCTGATGCGCCGTCCACAGAAGTCCTGCCCGTTCTGCGAAATGCGCGTCCGGTTCATCGATTACAAGGATGACCGCACGCTGGGCCGATTCATCACCGATCACGGCAAGATCCTGCCCAGCCGGCTGAGTGGCACCTGCGCGCGTCATCAGCGCCAGTTGGCCACCGCGATCAAGCGGGCTCGCTATCTCGCGCTGATCCCCTACGTCAAGGGACACACCGCCTAGCGGCGCTGGCAGGCACGCATCGATGGCGGCCGACGCCGCGCGGCCCGGCCGCTGGGCACTCCTGCTGATGGTTCTGGCAGCGTTTCTGCTCGTGCCCGCGACACCGATTGTTCAGTCGGTCGCGCCGTTGCGAGATACGTCGTGGATGGTGGTGGTCACGCTCGCGATCTGCACGGTGGTCGGCTGGGGCGGCGGCGGCCGCGGTTGGCTCGCGGTGTTGTGGGTCGCGCTCGCCGCAGTGGTGCTGGCGAGCACACCGATCGTCCATCCGGCGTACGCGAGTCTCGAGCGCGGGTGGGCAGTGCTCCTCGCCGGAGCGTTCGGGCTCGTGTGCGAGACGAGCCCTCCCACGACGCCGTTTTTCCCGCGGGCGCTGACGGCACTCGCCATGTCGGTGTCGATCGCCGGGATGCTGGCCGCGGTTACCCCAGGGGGACTTCGGTCCAGCGCGGGTGCCGCTCGCTCCGACGCCGAGGCGCGGCCGAACGCGGCGCTGGTGTGGATGCGCGCGAGCGAGCAGTCGCCGGAATGGCGGCAGTGGCGAGCAACAGGGGCGGGCACATCGCTCGACGACGCCGTGCAGACAGCGGACAGTGTAGTGGCCTCGCTGCCGGGTGATGCCGTCCCTTACTTCCCCGCTCTCCTCGGGCTCGAATCGCTGGCCGCGCTCGCGCTGTGCTGGGGTCTGTACCACCGGATCAGCCGGACGCGCCTCGGCGAGCAACTCACTGCTTTCCGGGATTTCAGCTTCAGCGACCACCTGGTCTGGGGACTCATTGCCGGGATCATGCTGGTCGTTCTTCCGGTTCCACCGGCGTGGCACGTCACGGGTATGAACCTGTTGCTGTTCTTCGGCGCACTCTACGCGGTCCGCGGACTGGGTGTGCTGGCGTGGTATCTCGAGGCGGCCGGCGCCGGCGCGTTCGCGATCACGATGCTGGCCATCGTTGCAGCGATACTGTCGGCCCCGGCCGTATTGGGCCTGGCGCTGGTCGGGCTGGGAGACACGTGGATGGATTGGCGCCATCGCCCCGGGGGCGCGACGCCCCGGCCAACGACGTAAATTGACCATGGGACGGGAACCGCATCGGTCCCGGCCGGCCGCGGGAAGCCAGCATCGGCCCGCGAACACGTCCATTTGGAGCAGAGCATAATGGAAGTCATTCTCCGTGCGGCAGTCGACAACCTCGGACATCCTGGGGACATCGTGAACGTGGCGCCGGGATACGGGCGCAATTATCTCGTCCCGCGTGGCCTTGCCTATGCGGCGACACCCGGCAACAAGAAGCGCATCCAGCAGGAGCGCCAGCGCCTCGAGGCGGCGGAAGCCACGCGCCGTACCGCCGCAGAAGGACTCGCTGCCCGGCTCGAACAGGTGTCGCTGACGTTCTCGGCACGAGTCGGTGAGGAGGGCAAGCTGTTCGGATCGGTCACTTCGACCGACATCGCCCACCAGCTCGCGGAACAGGGCTTCACGATCGAGAAGCGGCAGGTGGATCTGCACGAGCCCATTCGCACGCTGGGCGTCTACCGCGTCCCGATCCGGCTGCACGCGGACGTCAAACCTGAAATCAAGGTCTGGGTCATCAAGGCCTAGTGGCGAGTCGTTCCGGCAACACCGGAATCGACCCGTCGCCTGACCTGGACCGGAGCCGCATGCCCCGACGTTCCCCGACGACCGATGTCGCTGCGGCTGTTCAGCGCGCCGCCGCGCTCTGTGTAGATCGAAAGGCGAATGACGTCCTGCTATTGAATCTGAAGCCGCTGACGGACATGACCGACTACTTCGTCATCGCCAGCGGCACTTCCGACACCCACGTTCGCGGGCTGGCGGAGCACGTCGTCGCAGAGCTGAAGAAGGACGGTATCTCCGTGTATCACGTCGAGGGCCTCGCGCAGGGCCGTTGGGTGCTGCTCGACTATGTCGATTTCGTGGTCCACATCTTCCACCCGGCGTTACGTGCGTTCTATCAGCTCGAACGACTGTGGGGCGATGCCGAGGTCATGCCGGTTGGCGCCGCGGTCGTGGGATAGCACGACGCCGCCAGCACGATAGATTGCCGTGGTGCGAACACCCCTGAGAGTGGCGGTGGTGCTTGCGCTCGTGGCGTGCGGCGGCAGCGACGAGCGCAAGCCCGCGCCCGCCCCGCACTCGGCCCTGCCCGCGAGGCCGGCCGCACCGGCGGGACCCGAGGCCATCGTCTTGCGCGTTCCCCGGAATGGTGGAGTCGCGCGAGTGTTCGACATGCAGCGCCTCGACTCTGCGGTTTGGACCTCGGATGTCAAAGCCCCCGCGATCGCTCGCTTCCTCGCGTTCGACGAAGATGCGGGGACCGCTGTCGTCGTTGATGCGCGCGGTGCGCCACGCCGGATCGAGCTCCGCACCGGTAACGTCACGCCGCCGCCCACGGTCAAGCTCACGGCCCTGCGCTCGGCCGATGGCGCGGCGGTGTACGGCGTTTCGGCAGCGGGGCTCGTCACGCGGCTGACGCCGACGGACGCGGCGCCATGGACGCTGCATCTGCCGGAGCCCGCCCGCGATGTCGCACCGCAGCCCGACGGCAGCCTGCTCATCGTCGCGGAGGGTGCGACCGCGACGAAACTCTGGCGCGTCCATCCGCCAGCCACCGCGTTGCTCGACAGCGCGGTCCTCCCCCGTTCGGAGCATCTGGTGCACGCGACCGTCGGCGATCGCGCGTACTTCGCATCCGACTCCGATCTCCAGACGGTGCGCACACGCGACCTCCAGCTCGTGCGCTTGCGTCATTTTCCCCGACGGGTCCGGGCCGTTGCGCCAACGCCCAGCGGGGACCGCGTGTTCGTCGCGCTGGACTCGGCACCGACGCTGCAGGTCGTCGACCGCTACAGTGACAACGACGACGCGTCCGTGACCCTGCCGGGACCAGCAGCCGACTTGCGGATGGACCCGCTGGGCCGCGTGCTGCTGGTGCGTCCGGTGCACGGAGCGGATACGGCGTGGGTCGTTGCCGTCGGGACGGGCCGCGTGATCGGACCCGTGCGGACCGTGTGGACTGCCGACCTGCCGTTCGTGACTGCGGATGGCTCGCTCGTCGTCTCGGTGGGCGCGGACGTCCAATTGCTCGACATCCAGTCGCTGCATCTGCAGCGAGCGGTGCCCGGCGGCGGCCGCGATTACTGGATCCCGCTCCGATGGAACGGGTTCCGGCCTCGCGCCCCCGGCCTGGACCAGCCGGTGACCTTCCCTGGGGCGACTCCGGCGGACACCGGGGACTCGATCCTGGCGGCGATTCGCCGCAGCCAGGCCGATAGCGCGGCCCATGCACCGGTCACAGCCGCTACTCCGCCGGTCGCCCGCCCGGTGGTGGACAGCGCCCAGGGCCGGATCGCGAGCGCCGCTCCCTCGGGTTTCACGGTCCAATTCGCCGCGCTCCTCGACCGGGATTCCGCGCAGGCTCGGGCGGCACGTATTACCGTCGACGGCCATTCAGCGCATGTTGTGGCGGCGCCGCGTGGCGCCGCGACGGTGTACCTCGTTGTGCTCGGCCCCTTCAACAGCCGGGCAGACGCGGAGGCCGCGAGCCACGCATCCAAGCAAGCCAACCCGTGGATCTACGCCGGAGCACCGTGACGTGACTGCCGCGATCGGATTGACGGCTGTGGCCGTAGTGGGGAGCGAGCCCGTCTCGACGGGAGCCGCGGCACTCGATCTCGCACGCGCCGAGGCACGCCATCGGCGCGTGATGATCGTCGACCTGATCGGCGATGCACCGCCGCTGCGCGCCGTTGTCGCGACCGACGATCCACACGGCGTCTCTGACGCGTTCGCGTTCGGCGTGTCGTTCGGCGTGATCGCACGCCATACGACTGTGCATCCGAACGTCAGCATCATCCCATCTGGCACCGAGCCGATCCCCTTCGCCACGGTCCTGCCCAGCACCCGCTGGACGCAGCTGATCGACCAGGTGCGCGCGCGTGGTGAGTTGGTCGTGTTCGCCATTCTGAGCAGCACACCGGCCATGGGGTCGCTGACCGACCGCGTCGATTGCGTGATCGCCGCGCCGTCACGTCTCCACGAGGTGCTCGAGGCGGTGCTGGCGGCAGCGACGACGCCGGGCGATGAGACGACCGAGATGGTCGCACCGCCCGCGGCGAAGCCGAGACCGGCGCGGCGCCCGGTAGTCGCCGCGACGCCGCGGCCACGATTCGACTTCTCGAACCGGTCGCTGATCGGGACCGTGACGGCCATTGCGGCGATCATGCTCGTTGCCTTCGGGTGGGGTGTGATGCACCGCCAGGGGACGGACGGAGCCGCCCGCCGCACAAACATCGCCGCGGGACAGAACCCGAACCGGGCCGATACCGAGACGTCGAGTGCGCAGCTCGGCGCGGACAGTACCGCCGCCGCCGAAGGCGCGTCAGAAGTGAACGCCGCCGCCGCGGCCGCCGCGGCTGACTCGGCGCCGGGAAACTCGCTGATCGATTCCGCCAATGGGGCGACCTACGCGGTGCGAGTCGCGACCTACCCGACGTTCGTCGAGGCGTTGCGGGCGCTGCGCAAGCTCAAACCCGGACACCCGGCGGCGACGATCACTCCGATCGTACGCGCCAATGAATCCACCGGCACCAAGCGGGGAGCGACACCCGTGTTCGCGCTCATGGTGGGGGCCGAGCACACGATGGCGCCGCTCGACACCGTCGTGGCGCACTGGCCGTTCCAGTCGGGATTCGCACCGAGTATCGTGGTGCACGCGCCGTTCGGGCTGCTGCTCGCTGGTGGCCTGCCGACGGACTCGGCGCGGCATCTGGCGGCATCGCTGGTGCAACGCGGTGTGCCCGCCTATGTACTCGTCACGCCCGCCGGCGGCGGCAGAGTGTATGCGGGCGCGTTCGACTCGGCCGATCAGGCAGCGCCACTCGCCACGTCGCTGCGCGCCATCGGACTCGTGCCGGTCGTCGCCTATCGCACTGGCCGCGCCCCGTAGCGTGCCCCCACACCCCAGACTATGCGACTGACGAAACTCGAGCTGCACGGATTCAAGAGCTTCGCCGACGCGACGACGCTGGTCTTCGAGCCCGGAGTCACCGCCATCGTCGGGCCGAACGGCTGCGGCAAGTCGAATGTTTCCGACGCCGTGCGATGGGTGCTGGGCGAACAGCGCGCGCGTGCACTGCGCGGGGCGAAGATGGACGAGGTGATCTTTCAGGGATCATCCGCGCGCCGGCCCGTGAATGTTGCAGAAGTCTCGCTTCACTTCGAGAACGACGACGGCGCATTGCCGGTCGCGTACCGCGAGGTCGTGGTCTCGCGCCGCCTGAGCCGGTCGGGCGAGAGCGACTATCTGCTCAACCGTTCGCCCTGCCGGCTGCGTGACATTCACGATCTCCTGCGCGGCACGGGACTCGGCGCCGATGCGGGTGTGGTCATTGAAAGCCAGATGATCGACGCCCTCCTGTCCGATCGTCCGGACGACCGGCGCGAGCTGTTCGAGGAGGCAGCCGGCGTCGGCCTCTATCGCGATCGCCGGCGGACGACGGAGCGCCGTCTCGAGGAGACATCGTTCGACCTGGCTCGCCTGGATGACCTCCTGAGCGAGGTGCAGACGCAGGTGCGTTCGCTCGCCCGCCAGCGGCGGCGCGCGGAGCGCCACGTAGAGTTGAGCGCGCGGCGCTTCGTCGTCGAGTTGACGCTTGCCGCTCGGGAGCTCGACGCGGCACGTGAAGAGTTGACGGGACTGGAGGCGGCCATCGCCGACCTGAGCACTCGCATCCCCGCGAGCCAGGAGGCGGCGACGGAGTCCGAGCGCCGGCGGGAAGCGGCCCACCGCGAGCGCGCCACCGCGGAGACCCGCCGCAACGATCTGGCGCGGCTGGTCGCAACGCAGCATCAGGAGATGGCTGCCCTGCGTGGCGAGATCGCCGTCGCCGAGGAGCGCATGCGCAACTCCCGCGCCCGTCGCCAGCGTGCAGAGGACGAGCGCCGCGAGGGGGAGACGTTGGGTGTCCGGGTGTCGGCGGAGCGCAATGTCGCGGCGGACGACCAGCGCCAGTCCGAAACGGCCCTCCTCGATGCCACGTCGGAGCTGGAGGCCAGCGTGGCGCGCGAAGACGAGACACGCGCCGCCGTCGTGGCCGCGCGCGAGGCCGCAGAGCGCTCCGACAGTGACGTCCGGGAACACCGCGACGCGGCGGCCCACCTCGAGCTCGAGCGACAGTCTGCCGAGCGCGAGCATGCGGAAGTAGCGGAGCGCATCCGCGGTCTCGCGGCGGAACGGACCGTGCTGGCGGATCGCGAAGCGAGTGCACGCCGGACGGCGGCCGCGGCCGCGGCCAATGCCCTCGTGGCCGACACCGAAGCAGCACAGCGGCGGACACACGCCGAGGAATTGCAGCGCGAGGCGTCCCGGGCGCGCGAAGCGGAAGTCGAAGCGCACCGTGCGGCGGCGCAGGCCGAGGCGGCGTTCACGACGCTCGAGGCGAATCTGACGGCAATCGAACAGCTCGAGCGTGAGCGCGTCGGCCTGGCGCCGGCCGCCGCGCGGCTGCTGGCCGGACGCGCCGAGTTCGGCGACGGCGCCGTGCTCGGACCATTGAGCGACTACCTCACCGCGGGCGCCGCCGACGCGGCTGTGGTCGAGCGGTTCCTGGGAGCGACGGTCCATGCGGTGGTAGTGCGTGACCGCGGAGTCGCCGACGCCGTGCGCCGCTGGCACGCGAAGAACGATCCGGGACCACTGTGCCTCCTACCGCTGGACGCCACGGCATCGCTGGAGATGCCGGCAGGCGACGACGACGGCCCGTCACTCGCGAGCCGCGTGGCGTCCGCCGACACGGTCCGGCGCTGGGCGCGCGCATTACTCGGACGCGTTCGCGATCTCGGATCCGGCACGGCGTTCGAGGACGCGTGGGGCGCCATCTGGCTGCCCGGCGTGACGCCTGGGAGCGGGCCGTTGCAGCGGCGTGCGGAGCTCACGGCACTGCGCGCCAACCGTGCCGTCGCGGCCACGACGCGGGATGCCGCCACCGCTGCCGCCGCCGCGGCCGGTGCGGCGTTGGCGGGTGCCGAGTCGCAGGCCACGAGTGCTGCCGGGGACGCGACGCGCGCCGACCAAGCCGGCCGGCGCGCGAACGAGTATCTGGCTGAGTGCCGCCGGGAGGTTGAACGAATCCTGCGGGACACGCGCCAGGCCGAGGAGCTGCAGGACCGCCTGGCGGCTCGTGCGTCGGGATTGGCGACCCGGGTGTCGGCGCTGGCCGCCGATCGCACGCAGACGGAGGGTCAGCAGGCAGATCACCAGCGCTCGGCCGAAGCCGCGCGACTCGCACTCGCGGCCGCGGAGCGGCAGCACGAAGCAATGCGCGACGCGCGGGCCGCGGCACAGGTCGCAGTTGCGCGGGCGGAAGCGCGGGGCCAGGTAGCTGCCGATCGCGCGCGCCGGCTCGGGGAGGAATACGCGTCAGCGTCGGAGCGAATCGAGTCATTGCGCTCGGAGCTGGCATCCCTATCCAACGCCGACGGAGATCTCACCGGCAAGCTGGCGACCTGGCGCGCGCAGGTCGCAGCGCGGCAGGCAACCATCACCGACGCCGATACGCGCCTGGCGGCAGCCGAGAGCGCGGTCGCCGCGGCAGACACCGAGCTGCTGGGCGCCGAGCAGGCGCTGGACACCGCCCATCGCGATGGGGCCGCGCTGGCGGAGGAGCTGCACCGCGCCCAACTCCGCCGGACGGAGGTCGCGGGCCGCAACCAGGCGCTCCGCGAGAGAGCGGAGACCGAGTGGCGGCGGCCGTGGGATGCGCTGATCGCCGAGCTGATCCCGCTGGGTGATGATGATGAACTGCTGCGAACCGAGGCCGCGGAGCTGCGCGAGCAGTTTGCCGCACTGGGTCCGGTCAACGCGCTGGCGGTCGAGGAGCACGACGAAGAAGTGAAGCGACTCGAGTTCCTGAGCACGCAGCGGGCCGACCTCGCCGCCGGCCGAACGTCATTGCAACAGGCGATTCGCGAGATCGATGACACGGCTCGCGAGCTGTTTCTGGCGACCTTCGCTCACGTGCGCGAGAACTTCCGGCGGATCTTCATGACCCTGTTCGGGGGCGGTGACTGCGATCTCCGGCTGGAGAATCCGGATGCCCCCCTCGAATGCGACATCGAGATTCACGCCTCCCCGCGAGGCAAGCGCACGCAGCGCATCCACCTGCTGTCCAGCGGTGAGCGCGCACTGGTCGCCCTGTCGTTACTGTTCGGTATCTTCCTGACCAAACCCAGCCCGTTCTGCCTGCTCGATGAGGTTGACGCACCGCTGGACGATCAGAACATCGGCCGGTTCGTGCGTATGCTCAACGAGTTCAAGTCCAAGACGCAGTTCATCGTCATCACCCATAACCCCCGGACGACCACCGAGGCGGCCGATGCCGTGTATGGTGTGACGATGCAGGAGCCGGGTGTCTCATCGGTGGTCAGTGTCCGGCTGCGTGATGCGGCGCCAGGCCTCTCGGCACCCGAGGAACACTTGGAGACGCCAGCCGAGCCGGCGCTCCAGGAGGCGTAATGCTCGTCGTCATGCGTCACGGGGCGACGCCCGCGGAGATCGACCGCGTCGTCCGCACGATCGAGGAGATGGGCTACGATGCGCGTCCGATGCCCGGCGCGCAGCGGACCGCCGTTGGTCTGGTCGGCAACGATGGCCGGGTGGACGCGTCGCGCATCGAAGCGCTCCCTGGCGTCGCGCAGGTCATCCACGTCACCCAGCCGTACAAGCAGGTCTCTCGCGAGTGGAGACCTGAGAATACGGTCGTCACCATTGCGCCCGGCGTGACCGTGGGCGGTGCGGACGTCGCCATCATCGCCGGACCCTGTTCGGTCGAGAGCGAGGAGCAGATCGTGGCGGCCGCGCGCGCGGTGCGGGCGGGCGGTGCGACGGCGCTGCGCGGCGGCGCGTTCAAGCCACGCAGCTCGCCGTATTCGTTTCAGGGACTGGGACGGCGCGGCCTGGAGCTGCTGGCGATCGCACGCCGCGAGACCGGCCTGCCGATCGTCACCGAGGCGATGGACGAGCACGGCGCCCATCTCGTGGCGGAGACCGCGGATTGCATCCAGATCGGCGCGCGCAACATGCAGAACTACTCGCTCCTGCGCGTCGTCGGACGGATCGGCAAGCCGGTTCTTCTCAAGCGTGGCATGGCGGCGACGGTCAACGATCTGCTCCTGAGCGCCGAGTACGTGCTGGCCGAGGGAAACGACCAGGTCATCCTGTGCGAGCGTGGGGTCCGAAGCTTCGATCCGGCCGTCCGCAACATGTTCGACCTGACCGCCATCCCGATCGTGCACAACCTGTCGCACCTTCCGATCATCGCGGACCCGAGTCATGGCACCGGGCTTCGCGACAAGGTGACGCCAATGGCGCGGGCCGCGGTTGCCGCGGGCGCCGACGGCATCCTGGTCGAGGTCCATCCCGCGCCAGACCGGGCCCTGTCGGACGGCGCGCAATCGCTCGACCCAGGCCAGTTCGCGGAGCTGGTGAGCGAGCTGCGGCCGATCGCCGCGGCAATTGGTCGCGGCGTGGTGCACCCGCCCCGGCTCGTTGGAACTCCCGTCGTGGCCGTAGGGTAGGCCTCGAGATGCCACTCGCTGGGATACGAACGCCCTGGGCGACCCTGGGCGTCGCGCTGGCGATGGCGTCCGTTGCGCTCCCGGTGCGAGCCCAGCACGATGCGAACACCACGCTGAATCGGGCGGTCGAAGTCTATTCACGGGTATCGACCGCGCGCGGCTCGTTCGAGCAGAGCCTCACCAATCCCCTGACGGGTACGACCGTCACGGCGCGGGGCGAGTTCCTCCAGCAGCGCCCATCTCATCTCGCTATTCGCTTCACCGATCCGGACGGCGATCGCATCGTCGCCGACGGCAAGTGGGTCTGGGTGTATGTCCCGAGCGCCACGCCCGGCCAGGTGATGCGGATGCCGGTGAGCGACGAGTCGTCGGGCAACGGTCCGGTCGGCGTCGATTTCATCGCGCAATTTCTCACGAAGCCGATGCTGGACCGGTACACAGTCACCGATGCGGGGGCCGACACCGTCGCCGGGGCGCGGACGCATGCGATCGCTCTCGTGCCGCGCGCGACGGCGCAGTTCAACAAGGCCGAGCTGTGGGTCGATGACGCGGATGGTGTGGTGCGGCAGTTCGAGGTCACCGACCAGAGTGGGACCATCCGGCGCGTCCGGCTGATCAAGGTCGCGTTCAACGTACCGGTCGACCGTGCCGCCTTCACTTTCACTCCGCCAGCCGGAGTGAAAGTCGTCGATCAGAGCTCGATGCTCAGCGGGAAGGACTGACCTCGAGGAGGGCGCGGATCCGCGCCAGCGCGGCCGGATCGATTCCCTGCTCCACCGCCAGCGGCAATGCGGCACGCGATAGTGCCACGTACACCGCCAACAGATCCGGATCGCTCCGCAGTACACCGAGATGCCGCTCGATGGTCTCGGCATCGCCGCGGCTGACGGGGCCGACCAGGGCGGCGTGCGGCGGGTTGGCCACCAGATTCGCCGTCGCCGCCACCATCAGGTGACGTACTGCATCCCAGGCTGCCGCGGGCTCGACGCCGGATTGCTGCATGAGCCGCGACGCGAGGGCCGCCAGGATGGTCGGGAAGTTCGAAGCGATCACCGCGGCCGCGTGGTACGCCGCCCGCCCAGCCGCCGGAATCGTGAGCAGGCGCGCACCCATTGGCTCGGCCAGCGCCGCAGCGGCCCGCACGGCCGCCGCATCACCATCGACTCCGATCCAGCCCCCGCGCACGAGAGCGGGCGCCCGCGATGGATCGGCGAGCGGGATCAGGGGATGAAAAGTGCCCGCCGGGTGACCAGCCGCACGCAGGCGATCGAGTGCCGCGCGGGGATCGAGGCTGCCGCTGGCGTGGAGCACGACGGCACCGGGGGCGAGCGCCGCCGCGCTGAGCTCAGCCAGGGCCGCTGTGAGCTGCTCATCGCGCACCGCGACGAGCACGACGGCCGCGGTCGCCAGCTCCGGGGGTAAAGGTCCGGCCGTCACGGCTGGCAGGCCCTCCGCCGGTACCGCGGGTGCCGCGCGCCGCCCATGAAGCCCGGCCACGGGAATGCCGGCCGCGCTCATCGCCGCCGCGAGCCCTCGTCCGGCCCGCCCGGCCCCCAGGATGAAGACGGTCAGCGTGCCGGCGTCCCGCCGTGCGCCGCCACGGCAGGCGCCGCGGCAGGCGCCCCCGAATGGATCACGAGGTCGCGTGCCGATGGTGCGCGCGATGCCGCATTCGAGGGCGGCCCGCACGACGGGATCCGCATCCAGCCTCGTGCGAAATGCCGCTTCGGGTCCATATACGTAGCGCTCGATTTCCTGCGTCAACCAGCGATCGACAGATGGCGTGAGGCGGTCGAATGTCGCGCGGTCGAGATGGATGCCACGCTGCCGCATTTGCTGCCACAGCGCGTCACGCATCGCGGGTGTCGGCGACCCGGATGGCGCCGTGGAGTGGGACGCTCTGAGCGACAGCGCGTACCCGGTCAGCGCGTCGCGGAAGAGAGGCCATTGCGTACCCAGGGCACGCTGCAGCGCGGCGTCGGCGGCCGGAACGGCCGAATCGCCTGCCACGAGGTCCGGCGTGATCCCGCCACCGCCATAGACGACTCGCCCCGCGTCAGTATGAAACGTCGCGGGCGGGGCTGCCGAATCGGTGCGCGCCGCCCCGTCGGCCTCATCGCCCCCATCATCGTCATCCGCCGCGTCGCTCCCGCCCTGCCCCGGGCCCCGGCGATTGATGGAGCGTCCCGATGGCGTGTACCAGAGCGCGGTTGTGAGCTTGAGCGCCGCGTCATCGACGTGAAACAGCGTCTGCGCACTGCCCTTCCCGTACGATGTCGATCCCACGATCAGTGCACGATCGTGATCCTGCAGAGCCCCGGCGACGATCTCCAATGCACTCGCGGTCCCGCGATTGACGAGCAGGATGACTCCCATGCCGGGCCATGGCTGGCGCGAATCGTTGGCGAAGTCGCGCGTCGTTCCCGGTGACCGCCCGCGCATGCTGACGACCGCCTGGCCGCTGTCGAGGAACAGATCCGCGACGGCCACACCCTGCGTCAGCAGCCCGCCGGGATCGTTGCGCAGGTCGAGGATCAGTGTGCGCATGCCGCGCGCGCGCAGCGAGTCGACGGAGGCGCGCAGCTCACGCGCGGTCGAATCGCTGAAGATGACGGCATCGACGTACCCGATCGAGGGGCGTACCAGCTCCGCATGGCGGACAGCGCGCAGGTGAATCTCACGGCGGGTCGCCTCGAAGCGGATCGGCGTCTCGACGCCCGGCCGCTGCACGGCGATCCGCACCGTCGTACCCGGGACGCCGCGGAGCGCCGCCGACGCCTCGTCCTGTGTCCATCCGTGTGTCGGCCGCCCATCGATCTCGACCAACCGGTCACCGGTTTGAATGCCGGCGCGTTCGGCCGGCGAACCCGGAACCGCCGCGATGATGGTGATCCAGCCATCTCGAATGTCGATCTGGACTCCGAGACCGACGTACGACCCGGTCGTACTCTCCGTCAGCCGGCGAAGGCGGTCCGGCGGCAAGTACGCGCTGTGCGGGTCATGGAGCTGTCGCAACATGCCGTCGATGGCCTTCTGGTAGATCTGGTCCTGCGCGACCGAATCCACGTAGTCACGGGTCACGTGCTCGACGACTTCCGCGAAGACACGCCCGCCGTCTCCACTACCGGCGAACGGAATCGCGCCGATCAATCCCACCGCGGCGCGTCCGCGGTAGCCCAGCTCGAGAAACCATCCACCACACACCAGTGCAGCGCTGAGGACCCCCGCCACGACCACGGCTCGTGACCGCATCCGTCTCCCGGCTGGCGACGCTCGGGCTGATCAGCCCGGGAGCGGCGCGCTCTCGAAGAGCGACGGCCACCATTCGGTGACTGTCGCGATGATCTTGCGTGCCACTGCCGCCTCGGTGCCGGTCGCATCGACGCCAGTCACCGGACCACATTCCGGATGCGCGCGCTGCCACTCGGGCGTCAGAAACTCTTGAAAGGCCGACGCGACGGCTTCGTGAAACGCCGCGCTAGCCTGCTCGATCCGGTCGGGGCCCCGTCCGCCATTTTCCTTGCGGCCGAGCCCTTCGCGGACGGGAAAGTTGAGCACCAGCGTGAGGTCAGGCTTGAAGCCGGCGACGGCCAACTGGTTGGCGGACTGGATCAGATCCGCGGGGAGACCCCGCCCGGCGATCTGGTACGCGTAGGTCGACAGAAAGAATCGGTCAGCCACCACGGTCGTGCCAGCCTCCAGATGGTCGCGGATGTCGCTCATCAGTTGCGCGCGCGCGGCCAGAAAGAGGAACGCCTCGGCAGGCGGCTCGATATCCACACGCGCATCCAGCAACAGCCCCCGGATTTTCTCGCCAAGCCAGGTCGCACCCGGTTCGCGCACGATCACCACTGGCGCGTCCGCGCCCCGGAGGGCAGTTGCGAGGTGGCCGGCCTGGGTCGTTTTGCCCACGCCTTCCGCCCCTTCGAGGACGATCATGCGCCCGCGAGGTCCCGCTGCCGGGCGTATCATCCGAGCGTGATGATCGGGCTGGCGGCACCGCGCTTGATGCCATCCAGGATCCAGTTGTTCACGCGTCCCATGATCTTGTCGAAGTTCTCCTGCGACGCCACCGCGGCCTGATAGATCGGCTTGCTCTGGATCGTGCCGAGCAACTGGTCGAGTTGCTGTTCCATCTCGGCGGTCGGATTCTCGCCGCGCTCGATCATGCGCTGCGCATCGACCCGGAGCTGTTCGAGCCGCTGCAGTAGCGCGACGGCGTCGTGATCGCCGCTCAACGCCTCGTTCGCGCGCCTGACCGCCTGGTATTCGGTGCTCTGGCCGATCATCCGGCCGAGTTCCATCGCCTTGTCTTCGATCATGTCCCCTCAACTCCGGTTACTGCGGGTCGCCGTGACGAACCGGTCCCGCCCCGTCAGATCCTGCCGGATCATCACTCCGGCATACCGTGCGTCACGAGCCACGAGTGCGGCACAATCGCCGGCCCGGCGGCTGTCCACCTCGAGCGCGAGTACTCCGCCCGCATCCAGGATCGCCGCCGACTGCTCCACGATCGCCGCGGTCGTGGCTAGTCCGTCATCGCCAGCCAGCAACGCCACGGGTGGTTCCCATGCGCGAACGCTGGACGGCAACGACGGTGCCTCGGCGTACGAAATGTAGGGTGGGTTCGACACGATCGCCCGCGCCATGAGTCCGCGGACGGGCGCCAGGTAGGCACCGAGGCGGAATTCAGTCGGCGCCGTCCCGGGACCCGCAACACGACGCGCGTTGGCGGCCGCGACCACCAGGGCGTCAGCAGAGACGTCGGTACCCACGACCCGTTCGAACCGGCCCTCCGTCGCCAAGGCCAGCGCGATAGCGCCGGAGCCGGTTCCGACATTGATCGCCAGTCCGGCGCCGCCGCCCGTCGCCGACAGGACCAGATCCACGAGCACTTCGGTCTCCGGCCGGGGGATGAGCACCCGCTCGTCCACTTCGAGGGTGAGATGGCGGAACGCGGCGCGGCCGACCGCGTATGCGAATGGCATCCCCCGCCGGCGGCGCTCCGCCGCGGTGCGTGCCCGCGCAACAATGTGGAGGTCCGCGAGCTCGCTGGCGTGCGTCACCGGCCAGAGCCGCGGGGCATCGGCCAGTGCGGCCACGATGTCGCGCGCCTCGCGCCGGATTTCCTCCGCAGTCGCCGAGCCGAGCGTGCAGGCCAGTTCGTGCACCAGCGCACCGATCGTGAGCTCACCGCCTGGCGTGGCGCCGCTTGCGCGCGAGGCCGATGCAGCGCGGCGTCCCGCACGGGCAATCACGCCGGCGCGGGAGCCCGGGCGACGCTCATCCACCGAGTCGCTCTTCGACATCGGCCAGTTGCAGCGCCTCGATGAACGGGTCGATGTGACCGTCCAGTACGCGCGGAAGATCGTGCCGCTGCAGGCCGATGCGGTGATCGGTGACGCGGTTGTCGGGGAAATTGTACGTCCGGATCTTGGCCGACCGGTCACCGGTGCCGACCTGCGTCCGCCGCATGCGGGCCCGATCGGCCTCCTGCGCCGCGATGCGCGCGTCCAGGATCCGTGACCGCAGGACCTCCATGGCCTTGAGCTTGTTCTGCAACTGCGATTTCTGGTCCTGCTGCGAGACCACGATACCAGTCGGCTTGTGTGTAATGCGCACGGCCGAGTCGGTGGTATTGACGCTCTGCCCGCCCGGCCCGGACGACCGGAACACATCGATCTGGAGATCTTTGTCGTCGATTGTCACATCGACTTCTTCCGCCTCCGGCAACACCGCGACGGTGGCGGCGGACGTATGGATGCGACCCTGGGCTTCGGTCACGGGGACCCGCTGCACGCGGTGCACGCCGGATTCCCAGCGGAGCGCGCCATACGCACCCGGACCGTCCACTTTCATCACCGCTTCCTTGATGCCGCCGAGCGATCCTTCCGACCGGGACATGAGTTCGAGGCGCCACCGATGGCGTTCCGCGAAGCGTGTGTACATCCGCTCGAGATCCGCAGCGAACAGGGCCGCCTCGTCGCCACCTGTCCCCGCCCGAATCTCCATGATGGCCGGCCGGTCGTTGAGAGGATCGTCGGGGACGAGGAGGGGCTTGAGTTCGGCGAGGATACCGTCTCGTCCCTCGGCCAATCTCGCCATTTCGGCGCGCGCCTCGGCCGCCATCTCCGAGTCCTCGGCGTGGGCCAACTCCTGCGCGCCGGCGAGCTCGGATTCCGTCCGTTCGAGCCGCCGGGCCGCATCAACCACTTTGAGCGACCGCTGGTGCTCCCGGCCAAGGGCCGCGAGCCGCTTCGAATCCTTGAGCGTCCTGGGGTCCGAAAGCTCGCGCTCGACCTCAGCCGCTCGGGCGAGCGCCTCCGAGAGGCGATCGCGGAGGCTCAGGCCTGCTTACCGTACTTCTGCCGGAAGCGCTCGATGCGCCCCGCGGTGTCGACGAGCTTCTGCTTGCCCGTGAAGAACGGGTGGCAAGCGGAGCAGATGTCGGTATGGATCTCGGCCTGGGTCGAGCGCGTCTCGAACGTGTTACCGCACGCGCAGTTAACCGTCGCCGTAGCATAGTCCGGATGAATATCGGCTTTCATCGAAAGGTCCTCTCTCAGTTATCACATCGTGGCAAACTCTGAATATAACATGGCCAGGCTAGGGCATTGCCACGGCCACCCCGGTCCCGGGTCGGGCAGACCGTCCCCGGGGGCGATATGATACTGGCCATGGCCATCCACCGGCGCTCCCGCCGGGCCGACCCGGCTCGGCACCGTACCGCGAACTGGGGCTGATATGGACACTTCCGATTTCCTGGCCACCGTTCCCCTGCTCAGCCGGATCGCTCCCGAGGAGCTGCGCCGGTTCGCCGAGGTGACCCGGGAAAAGCAGTACCCCAAAGGCAGCGTCATCCTCTTTGAGGATGACCCCGGGGATTCCCTGTTCATCGTGCGCGCGGGCCGCGTCAAGGTCGTGCTGGTGGCCGAAGACGGGCGCGAGGTGATCCTCGGCGTCCTCGGCGTCAGCGAGCACTTCGGTGAGCTGTCGTTGATCAATGACCAGCCCCGCTCCGCCCATGTGATCGCAATGGAAGATTCGACGCTGCTGGTCCTCAGGCGCGACGATTTCCGTCGGCGGGTCGAAGCGACGCCAGCGGTCGCGTGGGCGTTGCTGGCCGAGCTCTCGCGCCGGCTGCGGCGCGCTGATGGAAAGATCGGTGGATTGGTGCTGCTCGACGTGCCGGGCCGCATCGCCCAACTCCTGATGGACGTCGGCGAAGAGGGCGGCACCGACACCATCGACAAGCCGCTGACTCATCAGGTGATCGCGCAGATGATCGGCGCCAGCCGCGAGACCGTGTCCCGGACGATGCGCGAGTTCCAGGACGCGGGGCTGATCAGCGTCCACCGGCGGCGCATCACGATCCGTGACCGTGCGGGGTTGTCGGCGCGGGCTCATGCACGCACGGGCGGCACGCCGGGCGGAGGCGCCGATCCGGGCTTTGTGATCCCCATCACACGGGGGTCGTGACCGAACGCGCTTCGCCGCTGGCGCAGGCGTGCGAGGTTGTGTTGTGACCACCCGCAGCAGCACTCCGCCATGACCCTCCGCGTGCACTTCTGGGGCACGCGCGGATCGATCCCGAGCCCCGGCCGCGATACCGTGCGCTATGGCGGCAACACGCCGTGCCTGGAGCTGCGCACGCCCGAGGGTTGGCTCATTGTGCTCGATGCGGGGACCGGCATCCGGGAGCTGGGCCGCTCACTGATGAACGGCGCGAACGGCGCCCCGATTCGCGGCGACATCTTCCTCACGCACGCCCATTGGGACCACATCCAGGGGCTGCCGTTCTTCGCTCCGATCTTTCACCCTGGCAACCAGTTCACGATCTGGGGCTCGAAGGCAATGGAGTCGAGCATCGGGCGCGTGGTCCGCGATCAAATGTCACCG
Source organism: uncultured Gemmatimonadales bacterium (assembly GCA_963737895.1). Classification (GTDB taxonomy): domain Bacteria; phylum Gemmatimonadota; class Gemmatimonadetes; order Gemmatimonadales; family Gemmatimonadaceae; genus Palsa-1248. The sequence continues at coordinate 328,739 of CAVTUF010000001.1, forward strand.
GTGGTATTCCCCGTCACCTTCGAGGAGCTCGCGGCCTCGATCGAATTCCGCGAGCTCGCCGAGGGCCAGAGCACTCCCGGCAACTACGACGTCAGCGTGATGCCGGTGCAGCATCCAGGCGGCGCGCTGGCATTCCGGTTCGCCAGTCACGCCGCGGCCGCGAACGGTAGCTCACCGCACAACGGTGCTGCGGCACCGAAGGGAACAGGGCGCGGGCTGGTCTACATCTCGGACAATGAGTTGCGCGCTCCCGGGCCCTCACCGGCCGGATCAACCTGGCGCCGCGACCTCGTACGGTTCGTCCACGGTGCGCGCGTCCTCGTGCACGACGCGATGTTCACCGCCGAGGAGTACGCGCATCACCACGGGTGGGGTCACTCGACGTACGAAGACGCAGTGGAGCTGGCGCTCGAATCCGAGGTCGAGACGCTCGTATTGTTCCATCACAAACCGGAACGGACCGACGACGAAGTAGACCGCCGAACCAATGAATGCCGCATGATGGCCGCACGCCGCGGCGGCGCGCTGCGTATCGTGGCGGCGGCCGAGGGATTGACGCTGGACGTTTGAGCGCGAGGCCCGCGAGGGTCTGGGGCTATGGTGGGGATGCGGCGCTCAGCGTCCGCTCGTGCGGCGGCGGATGATATCCCAGCCGACGAGCCCCAGGATCATGAGCACGCACGCAACCGCGGCCCAATCGCCGACCACGACGTAGGGTGACCGCAGCGCCGTCGTCTGTGCCGCATAGGTCGCGGTTCCGGCCACGAACAGCGGGAGCGCACCAAACGCACGGCCGAGTGGATCAATGTACTCCGAGATACCGGTATTGGCGGCGCGGACGATGCCAACCCGTGTCTCGATCGCTCGCAGACGGAGATGCGATTCGTGCTGGTATGGCGCGGTACCCTGGCCGAACCACGCGTCGTTCGTGAGGTTGACGATCACGTCCGCGCCAGCGCGGCGATACGCCCGCGACTGCTGGGGGAAGATCGATTCGTAGCAGATCAGCACGCCCACCTTGCCGAAGGGCAGCACGAAGGGTTGTGCTGACGTTCCTCGCCCGAATCCCCCGAAATACTGCATCCCCGAAAACCACCGCGGGTTGAGAAAGGGGACGCGCTCGACGATCGGCACCAGGTACTTCTTGTGATACGTGGACTGTGTGCCGAGACGACCCGCGCTGTCGATGAGCGCCGCGGCGTTGTAATACTGATAGTCGTCGGGGCCTGGCCCGGTGATGGTGAAGTCGAGCATGCCGAACAGGATCGGCGTCAATGCGTCCCGGGAGAGCGCGCGCAGCGAGTCGGCCCAATCCGGGCGATGAGTCAGAAAATCCGGGAGCGCCGTCTCGGGCCAGAGCATCAGCGCCGGATGATTCTTGGCCTCCTCCTGTCGCGTCAGCGCCGCCAGCGGCACGATGAACCGCCCCTGCATGGCCCGCTGCATCTTCTCGTCCTCCGAGATATCCGGCTGGACGATCCCGATGCGCGCGAGCGGCTGCAGAACCACCGTCTGGAGACGCCACGCACCATACCCACGGACGGCCGCGGCCAGCGCTACGAGGATCACGATTGGCACGATCACGCCACGCCGCCGTATGGCCGCGCGCCATCCGCCGGATTCGTCTGCGGATCCGCCCGTGGGCACGGCAGCGAGCCACGCATCGGCCAGCAGTCCATTGGTTGCCGCGATCCAGACGCTCAAGCCGTGGACCCCACTCAGGTCGGCGGCCTGCACCCATGCCGTATGCCGGGCCAATGCGAGGCCGAGCGGAAACCACGGGAACGCCAGATCGGAGAAATACGCGAGCAGGAGCTCGAGACTGACCCACGCCGCCGGCAGCAGCACGGCAAGCGGCCAGCGCGACACGCGCCGCGCGACGAACAGCGACGTCGTGGTCAGGGCAACCAGCGCCGCCATGCCGATGATCGTGGCGATATAGGCGAGGAATGCCAGGGGCGTGAAGAGCGACAACGCCACCGCGATCCAGTAGAGCGCCAGGCCGAAGCCCACGACCGCGAACCACACGCCGAGGCGCGCCGCCACGGACGCCGGTCCTCCGGCGTCGGCTGCGCGCGCGACCCCGACGGACAGCGGGACCAGACACACGAAGATGAACAGCGCGGCGGGGACAGGCGGAAACGCCGCGGCAAAGAGCAGGCCTCCGGTGATGGCGCCAGCCAACTCCAGCCCCGAGGGGCGAAGGCTTCGCCAGAAACCGGTACGGGTCCGGACGGGAGTTTCTCTGGGAGCGGCGTCCGCGGGTGATCCGCGAGACCGAGCGGCTGTTCCTGTCACGGCATCCCGGTCAGAGCTTGATCTCTTTCCCATCTTCGGCGGAACGGTACACTGCCTCGAGAACTCGCGTGACCGCCACCTGGTCGGAGGGCGCTTCGTACTTGCTTTCCCCTCGGAGCAGCGAGACGAAATGTGCCAGCTCAGCGCGATACGACTGGATGAAGACGCTGTCGCGCGCCGCCGCGCCGGTGGGCGACACATCGGTGGGCTTGCCGTTGAGCGACTTCACGACACGCAAGGGGGACAAGCGAGCGCTACCCCGCGCGGCCAGCACCTCGAACCACCACCGGTCCTCCTCGCCCACGTACGACCACGAAATGTCGAAGGAGCAGCTCAGGGCCGGAGCACATTGCAGATGTACCAGCATGCTGTCCTCGACCGCCGACGCGCCCCGCCCGCGATCCATCTGGGCGGACACGCGCTCGGGCTCGGGGAAATCCGCGAGCCACAGCGCGAGATCGAGCAGCAGCAATCCATGTTCGAGGAACACGCCGCCCCCCGCCTCTGCGCGGCGTGACCGCCATCCCTCGGACGGCCGGGTCGTGTGATACGCGCCGGCCCGGATGCCCAGCACGCGACCGAGCTCACCGCCGTGCAGAAACCGGTCGAGCGCCTGCACATCGCTCCGGAACCGGTGGTTGTTCGCGACGACGACCTTCCGGTCGGCTCTGGTGGCCGCGGACAGTATTCGCTCGACACCACGCACCGTAAGCGCGAGCGGACGCTCGCACAGCACGTGCTTCTTGCGGGCGAGCACGCTCAACACGTGGGGCTCGTGCAGGTGCGTGGGCGTCGCGACGACGACCGCATCCAGCGCATCGGCCTCGTCGGATTCGAGCAGGTCGTCAATGTCCGTAAAGACGTCAGGGATGCCCAGCCGGTCCGCCAGCGCGCGAGCCTTGGCCCCGTCGCTGTCACAGATCGCGACCAGCTCGACGCCCCGCATCTTGCCCAGTACAGGCAGGTACGCGAGCTGGGCGATGGCGCCGGCGCCGAGGAGCGCGACGCGCACCGGATCGGTCACGGCGTGCTCCCGGCCGCCGCCCACCGAGCCTGCCTGCCGGCGGTGCTGCTAGTCCTCGTGCGCAAGTGTCGTCCCCGGATAGTAAGTCCCCAGGATCGTCTGGAAATCCTGTCCCGCGCGGGCGCGGCCGATCGCCCCCCACTGGCACATGCCGACGCCGTGTCCGTTGCCGCGGCCGCGGAGCGTGAGCGACGCCAATCGCCCGTCCCGCATCGGTTCGTCGTCGATCAGAAAATACGTGCTCTTGAGAATCTCGCCACGCGGCAGCCGGAAGACGAATCGGATGTCGTTGCCCCGCACGCGGTACGTCGCACGATCGGTCGCGACGGTGATCCACGCGACCCGGCCCGACGGCGTCAGCGCGTCCACCGCCACCGAGCGCACCGAGCCGATGGGCCCCAACGCATCCGCGCCGCCAGGCCCTCCGCCGTATCCCTCGCCGCTCGGGGCAGCGCCACCGGCGACGGCATAGGTACGCAGATTGCGCTCGAGCGCGGCGTTCAATTCCGCGCGGGTGAACGTGCGAGCCCACCGGAACTCGGCCGAGCCTTCGCAGTAATAGTGGTCCGTACCCGGAATCTGGTCGCTGACGCGCTGCAGGTAAGGTTGCGACGGCGCCCGCCAGACCTCGTCCGGCTCAGCCGTCGTGCCGCCGCACGAGGCGTGATACGGCGCATTGACTACCCGGCCGCCGTAGGTGATGACGATGCCCGACGTACTGGCGACGGCGGCGTTGCCCACGGCCGTTTCCCCTGCCACGCCGCCGTACACCTGGTCGGTGACCGTCGCGACGAGATCGTATCGGCGGCCGCCGGGTGGGATGTCCGGGTCGTTCAGCCTCGTGTACGCATAGCTGCGGGCCGCGACGGCCTGCGCCTGGACAGCCGCGCTGTCCGCCGGACCGACCGCGCCAAGCTCCTGCGAGACGACGCCACGTACGTAGTCCTCGACCGGCAGCCGGTTGACCACGAGAAGACCGTTCGAAGTGGCGGTGACCTCGAGGGTGCCACGGTACGGCCTTCCATTCCAGGTGAGAAAGGTTTCGGGCGCGGCCGGCTGGGCGACGAGCGTCCCCTCGCGGGTCGCGGCGAGTCCGTCGCGACTGGAAACGCGCACTTTCGAGCCGCGGCGCGCAATCGTCCACGAGCCGCGCCCGGTCCCCCGCACCAGGAGGCGATCGCCGGCGGCGTAGAGATGCCATTCGCCGGTCGCCGAAAGCGTACCTGATGGCGCTGACGACGAGAGTACGATGCCCACGAGCCGCGGCGTTCCCGGCTGGTGCCGCCCACGGCCGGCGATGTCACCACCCGATACCGACCGGCGGAGCGACGGATTCGGCTGCGGCGGCGCGGCCGTGCAGTTCGCCGCGACCGCGAGAAATGTCATAGGGGCCACGAGGCGGTGCCGGACGGCCCGCAGCACTCGGGCATCCCACGTGCAGACTTCCCCCGTGCGGACCCCGGACGCGCGTCCGCGTCCCTCAGGCGGCAATGGCCGCGCGCAGTGCGTCGTCAAACCGTTCGAGTGTTTCCGCGACTTCGCGGGGACCGTGTGCCGCGGACATGAACGCCGCCTCGTACGCCGACGGTGCGAAAGAGAGGCCACGGGCACGCGCGGCGTGAAAGACACGCCGAAACAGCCCGATGTCCGCCTCCTGCGCGTCGGCGAAGGAGCGCGGCGGCCGGGCCCGGAAGCTGAATCCCCACATTGAGCCCGCGTGGTCCGCCGAAAACGGTACGCCGTGTCGCGCGGCGATCCGCCGGAGGCCATCCACCAACTCTCCGGTGCGGACGGAGATGCGGTCGTGCAGCACAGGGGTCAGCGAGCGAAGTGTCGCGAGCCCTGCGGCCATCGCCAGCGGGTTGCCGGAGAGCGTCCCCGCCTGATACACCGGCCCGCTGGGTGCCACACGCTCCATCAGATCGCGCCTCCCGCCGTAGGCCGCGACCGGTAACCCGCCGCCGATCACCTTCCCCAGCGCAGTGAGGTCAGGCGTCACGCCGAATCGCTCTCGCGCTCCGCCCAACGCGATGCGGAAGCCGGTCATGACTTCATCGAAGATGAGGAGCGCGCCCGTCTCATCGGCCAGCGCGCGCAGCCCGGGGAGAAAATCCCCGTCGGGCGCGATGAAGCCGGCGTTCCCGACGACCGGCTCGACGATGATCGCCGCCAGTTCGCCAGCGAATTGCCGGGCGGCCGCGGCTGTCGCTCCGAGGTCGTTGAATGGAGCGGTGAGCGTGAGCGCAGCCAACTCCCGCGGTATGCCCGGCGAGCCCGGGATTCCCAGTGTGGCGACACCGGATCCGGCGCGCACGAGAAAGGAGTCGGCATGTCCGTGGTAGCACCCATCGAATTTGAGCACCCGCTCGCGGCCGGTGAACGCACGGGCGAGCCGGAGGAGGCTCATCGTGGCTTCCGTGCCACTCGATACGAATCTGAGCATGTCCAGGTGCGGCATGCGCGCCCGGATGGCCTCGCCGAGTTGCACCTCGAGCTCCGACGGCATCCCGAAGCTCGTTCCCCGCTGCATGGTCTCCTGCAGCGCGTCGAGAACGACAGGCGGGGCGTGGCCGAGCACCAACGGCCCCCACGAGAGCACGTAGTCGATGTACTCCCGGCCATCGGCGTCCCAGATCCGGGCGCCTTCGCCACGCTGCACGACGAACGGCTCGCCCCCCACGCCTCCGTATGCACGCACTGGGGAGTTCACCCCGCCGGGGAACAGCGCGCGTGCCCTCTCCATGATCGCCGCGGACTTGGGGCCAGCGCCCTCTGTCGCGAGGGTGGGGCCGCCTCTCACCGCCGGCAGCGACGTCACCGCCCGAAACTCCCTACGGAACTCGGTGCTGTCTGCCCAGGCGTGGGGCCAGCCATGGCGCTGGCCGCGGCGAGCGGCAGCTGGCGGCGCCTCCGGGCACCCGCCTCGGAACCGGAGACAGCGAGAGCGGAGCTGGCCACCGCCGGCAACACGACGCGCTGGACGGTCGCGCGGAAATCGTAGTCGTCCACGACCCCGTCCACGCGAACCTCGGCGATGGTTCCCGGCGGCAAATCGTGCCGATCCAGGTACGTGATGCCGTCAATGTCGTCCGCCTGCCAACTGAGGCGCGACCGCGCGCCGCCGCTGGCCCACGGCATGTCGGGATCCGGACGGTCCGCCGGCCGGTCGATGATCGCGTGCGCGATGGTGCCGGCGCGAGCCTCGTAGCGTTCGCCGGTGATCAGGCGCTGATGCTCGGTCGCCCGTTCGAGCCGCTCGAACTTGATGACGCCCGGGACATCATCCGCCATCTCGTTCGCGCGGGTGCCGGCCTGCGCCGAATAGGTGAAGAATCCGACACGCTCGAATTGCGTCTCTTCGAGGAGGTCGAGGAGCCGCTGGAAGTCGTCGTCGGTCTCGCCGGGAAACCCGACGATGCACGTCGTGCGCAACGCCACCCCGGGTATCACACGGCGCACGCGCTCGACCGTCGTGCGGATCGAGGCCGCGCGCTCCGGGCGCCGCATCCGCTGCAGTACGGGATCCGACCCATGCTGGATCGGCATGTCGAGGTACTTGACCAGACGTGGCTCGCGGGCCAGCAGATCGAGTGTCCGGTCGGTGAGGCCGGCCGAATACAGATACAGCAACCGGATCCAGGGAACCGACGTCTCGGCCACCAGGGCGGCGAGCACGTCGGCCAGTCCAGTGCCGTCGCGCCGGTCGCGCCCGTAGTGCGCCAGGTCCTGCGCCACCAGGTTGATCTCACGAGCGCCCTGCAGCTCCAGCAACTGGGCTTCGCGTACGACATCCGCGAGCGCGAACGACCGGTGCCGCCCTCGCATCAGGGGAATCGCGCAGAACGCGCAGCCGTGATCGCACCCTTCGCTGATCTTGAGGTAGCGGACGTGGGGCAGGTCTCCGTCATACACGCGCATCCCGGGGTGCACGGGGACGAGCGACGGGCCGAGCCACCCCCGATCGGCGAGCGACGAGACCAACTGGCCGGCGTCCGATGTACCGAGGAAGAGATCGACTTCCGGAAGCACCTCCTCCAACTCCGCCCGGTGGCGCTCCACCATGCAGCCCACGGCCACGACGGCGCGGCAGGAGCCGGTCTCCTTGTAGGTACCCGCACTCACCAGGGCGTCGATCGACTCCTTCTTCGCCGCGTCAATGAAGCCGCAGGTGTTGACGATGATGACGTCAGCGGCCGACAGATCGCGAGTCAGGGACGCGCCGTTCGCCGCCAGCTCGGCACGGTAGCGCTCAGTATCGACGGTGTTCTTGTCGCATCCCAGTGTGACGACACCCACGGTCACTGACGGAAGACTCGGTACGTGCGCCACAGGGGATAAGCTAGCCGCGGCCGCAGACCGGCTCAACACGAGCCTACTCGGTACGAGTGCCGCCGTGCTACCGCGGGATCACCGATAGTTCCCGAACTTGAGCTCGACGCCGAAGTCCTGGCCACGGAGCAGCGCGATCACGTCCTGGAGGTCGTCACGGGACGGCGACGTCACGCGCACCTGCTCGCCCTGGATGGAGGCCTGCACCTTCTTCATCTTCGCATCCTTGATCGCGGCGACGACCTTCTTCGCCGTATCCCCGTCCAGCGCCGTCTTGAGCGTGATCTCGCGGCGCACCGTGTCCCCCCCTGCCGGCTTGATCTCGCCGATCGTGAGATTCTTCACCGACACGCCCCGTTTGATGAGCTTCTGTTGCAGCACATCGAAGAGCGCGCGCATCCGGAAGTCATCGTCGGCCACCAGCACCAGGGTGTTCGTCGCGCGGGTGAACTCGAGGCTCACCTTCGTCCCCTTGAAGTCGTAGCGCTGCGCGATTTCCTTCTGCGCCTGGTTGACCGCGTTGTCGACCTCCTGGAGATCGACGCCGGTGGTCACATCGAACGTGCTGGCGGCGGGCACGCGTCAGCCGAGGTAGGACTCCAACGCGCGAGCCCGGCTCACGTGCCGGAGGCGGGAGAGCGCCTTTTCCTTGATCTGCCGGACGCGCTCGCGCGTGATCCCCATGAGCGAGCCAATCTGCTCGAGCGTCATGGGCTCCTCGCCGTCGAGCCCGAAGTAGAGCCGGAGGATCTTCGACTCGCGCTCCTTGAGACCGGCGAGGGCCTCCTCCACCGTTTCCGTCAGCGCCTTTTCGAAGGTCTGCTCGTCGGGCGTCGGATTGATCGTGTCCGCGAGGTAGTCCAGCAGGCGGTTGTCTTCGCCGGGCGTCAGCGGTGCGTCGAGCGAGAGGTGGGTCTGCGAGATCGACATCGTCTTCGCGACCTCTTCCTCCGTGATGTCCATCCCTTCGGCGATCTCTTCGTGCGTCGGCTCGCGGCCCAGCTCCTGGAGCAGGCTGCTGGCGCGTTTACCGATCCGGTGGAGCGTGCCGGCCCGATTGAGCGGCACCCGGACGATCCGCGACTGTTCGGCCAGCGCCTGGAGGATCGCCTGCCGGATCCACCACACGGCGTACGAGATGAACTTGATGCCCTTCGTCTCGTCGAACTTGTGGGCGGCGCGAATCAGACCGAGGTTGCCCTCGTTGATCAGATCAGACAGGGCGACGCCCTGGTTCTGATATTTCTTGGCGACCGACACGACGAATCGGAGGTTCGACCGGACGAGCTTGTCCAGGGCTTCCTGATCGTTCACCCGGATCCGCTGCGCCAACTCGATCTCATCCTCCCGCGTGATCAGCGGGTACGCGCTGATATCGCGGAGGTATTGGTCCAACGACCCTTCTTCGTACGCCGTCTTCCTGTGTTTCGCCGCCGCCATTCCGCCAACTGCTCCTTGGTGAGCGGGTTTCCGTACCGGGAGTCCCGTGCTCTCCACGCGCTACTCGACTCGTTCCCCGATCCGACGCCATCGCACCCGCGTCAACTGCGGCAACCGGCTCGCCGAGTCGGGTACATAGCTGTAGTACACGAAAATCGGCCGGCCTTCAATGGACGACGCCGGGACGAAGCCCCAATGCCGGCTGTCGAAAGAGTTATCGCGGTTGTCGCCCAGCACGAAGTAGCTTCTCTCTGGGACGACCAGCGGTCCCCAGTTGTTACTTGTTGGATCATAGCTTCCTGCTGCTGCGGCGGCTGAGCGCACGAGGAACTGGCGCTGCCACCGGAATTTGACATCGACCAGATCGCTCGACGGGTGCACGTGCACGACGTACGGCTCCGCCTGCGGCGTGCCATCCACCAACAGCACCCCGTCCTTCATGGCCACCGTGTCACCGGGCGTGCCCACCACACGCTTGATATAGTACGTGCGGGGATCGGCGGGTGGGCGGAACAGGATGACGTCACGGCGCTGCGGATGCTCGAGCGCGGGCAATCGGTGAGCCGTGAACGGCACCTCGGCGCCATAAGCGAGCTTGTTGAGCAGCAGAAAATCCCCGACGAGCAGCGTCTGCTCCATGCTGCCCGATGCAATCCGGATCCCTTCAATGAAGAACGCGCGCAACACGAAGAACAGCGCGAGGGCGATCACGAACGATTGCGCCCAGTCCCGGAACATCCGCCACCGGAACCCGCGCCGATTCGCGCGATGGAGCGCGACCTGCCTCCGCTCCTCGGAGAACGCCGCCTGGCCGGGTGTCGGAGTGACGCCCGCCAGCGCACCGTCGGTCACGGAGCCCTCATGGGCGCAATTAATCCGGGCTCCCAAACTCCCGCAAGGCGAGTCTGAGCCTCATACGGCGTCCGCCAAATCGCCGTCAGCCGCGACGCCCGCGACAGCATCGGCCTCAGTCCGGCGTCCCGAGGTAGTTGTCGATTTGCGCGCGCTGCAGCGTCCCGGAATAGTCGACGTAACCGACCTTGGTCTCGGTGTAGAAGTCGTACACCTCCCAGCCGCCTTCGCGGTGACCGTTCCCCGTCTGCTTCACGCCGCCGAACGGCAGGTGCGCCTCGGCGCCGATCGTCGGGGCATTGATATACGTGATGCCATTATCGAGTTCCGCCAGTGCCCGGAACGCCAGGGAGACGTCGCGGGTGTACACAGACGACGACAGGCCGTATCGCACGTCGTTGTTCACGGCGAACGCCTCATCGGCCGTCTCGACGCGAATCACCGACAGGACTGGTCCGAAGATCTCCTCCTGCTCCAGCCGGCTCCCCGCGGTAACGCCCTCGAAGATCGTCGGCTGAAAGAACCATCCCTTGTCCAGCGCGGCGCCCGTGGCGCGTTTCCCGCCCGTGACGAGCCCCGCACCTTGCTTACGCCCGATGGCGACGTATTCCTCGACCTTGTCGCGCGATGCCTCGTGGATCAATGGTCCCACATCGGTGCCGGGCTTCCGGCCATCGCCGAGCCGAAGGGCGTGGACCCGATCCGCGAGGCGCGCCAGCAGCGTGTCGTGAATGCCACGCTGGAGCACGAGACGCGACGTCGCGGTGCATCGCTGCCCCGTCGTGCCGAACGCGCCCCAGAGGACGCCTTCGAGCGCGAGATCGAGGTCCGCGTCATCGAGGACGATCTGCGCGTTCTTGCCGCCCATCTCGAGCGACAGCCGCTTGTGCATCCGCCCGCACACCTCGCCGATCCGGCTGCCGGTCTCTGTCGAGCCGGTGAACGACACGAGGGGAATCCCCGGGTGCGCCACGATCGCGGCTCCGGCCTCAGCGTCGCCGTGCACAAGCTGGATGACGTCGGGCGGCAATCCCGCCTCGAGCAGAATCTCGACGAACACGGTCCCCGTATGCGGCACATCCTCGGCCGGCTTGAACACACATGCGTTACCGCAGACGAGCGCCGGGAACATTTTCCACGTCGGTATCGCCAACGGAAAATTGAACGGCGTGATGATGCCGCAGACTCCCACGGGACGCCGGTAGCTCATCGCCCACTTGGCGCGCAGCTCACTCGGCACGGTCCGGCCGAACAGCTGGCGGCCCATCGTCGCCGCGTAAAACGCCGTATCGATGCCTTCCTGGACATCGCCCCGCGTTTCGGCGAGGGGTTTGCCCATCTCCCGAGTCATCAGGTTCGCGATTTCTTCCTTGCGGGCGACGAGAATCTCGCCGGCCCGGCGAAGCACATCACCACGGGCAGGGGCTGGCGTCCGGCTCCATCGTTCGAAGCCCCGCTGCGCGGACCGGACTGCGGCATCCACGTCGGCCGCACCAGACCGGGGGAAGCGGCCGACGATGTCAGTCGTATCCGCCGGATTCACATCATCGAACGTCGACCCGTCCGACGCGGGGCCCCAGCGGCCAGCTATGAAATTGCGAAAAACCGGCACGCTGCCAAGGGCAGTCTTTCTCGCATCGCTCTTTGCAGCTGGCTTCTCAGGAGCCGTTGCACCGTTCCTGGCAGGCCCCTTGGCACCGCCCTTGGCACCGCCCTTGGCAGCGCCCTTGGCAGCGCCCTTGGCGGGGGTCCGTATCTCGTTCTTCGCGCTGCGCGGACGGTCAACTTTCGCGGGTGAGCCCATAGCGTTCGATCTTCTTATAGAGGTTGGAGCGGGGCATGTCGAGCGCGCGCGCGGTTTCGGACACGTTCCAGTCGAACGCACGCAGCTTGCTGAGCAGAAAGGCGCGCTCCGCCTGCGCCTTGAACTCTTCAAATGTAGCGCACTCGGCGAGGGACCCGATCCCGGCACCGTCATCAGCGGGCCGGCGGCCCGCCAGCCGGTCGACGTCCTGAACGGTGATCTTCGGCCCTGACGCCAGAATCAGCAGCCGTTCGATCGTATTCCGGAGTTCGCGCACGTTTCCGGGCCATTCCAGCGCCGCAAGTGCATCAACGGCCTCCGGCGCAATCCCCTTGGCCCCGACGCCGTCATGTTCGCCGATCGTTCCGATGAAATACGCCACCAACTGAGAGATATCCTCGCGCCGTTCGCGGAGGGCCGGCACGGCGAGTGGCACCACGTTGAGCCGGTAGTACAGGTCTTCGCGAAACCGGCCTGCGGCGATCTCGGCGTCCAGCGCCTTGTTGGTAGCTGCCAGCACCCGCACATCCACCGAGACCGGCTTCATGCCTCCGATGCGGGTCACCACGCCGTCCTGCAGCACGCGCAGCACCTTGGCCTGCGCCGCGGGGCTCATGTCGCCCACCTCGTCGAGAAAGAGCGTGCCGCCATTCGCCTGCTCGAACTTCCCGGCCCGGTCGCTCACCGCGCCGGTGAAAGAACCGCGCATATGACCGAACAACTCGCTCTCGATCAACTCCCCAGGGATTGCGGCGCAGTTCACTTCCACGAACGGCCGGTCGCGGCGCGACGACTGCCGATGGATGGCGCGGGCGACCAGCTCTTTACCGGTTCCGTTCTCACCGGTGATGAGCACACGCGCGGGTGTGGCTGCGACTCGCTCGATCTTGTCGATCAGCGCGCGGATCACGTACGACTTCCCGACGATTTCGAAGCGCGACTCAATGGTCTCACGCAGCCGGCTGTTCTCCTCGAACAGCTCGACGTGCTCCAGCGCGTTGCGGAGCGTGACCAGGATTCGGTCGGTGTCAAGCGGCTTCTCGAGGATGTCGTATGCCCCGAGTTGCGTGGCTTCGACCGCCGTCTGAATCGTCGCGTGCCCGCTGATCATGACCACGGTGATCGACCGGTCGGACTCCTTGATGCGCTTGAGCGCCTCGAGTCCATCCATTCCCGCCATCTTGACGTCGAGGAACACCAGGTGCGGGTGCCAGTTCCCGGCCTGTGCGATCCCATCCGCCGCATCGGCGGCGGTCCGAACCTCGTAGCCTTCGTACTCCAGCAGTTGGCCGAGGGCGGCACGGATCCCCGGCTCATCATCGACCACCAGGACGCGGCGGCTCATGGGCCGACCCGAGCGACGCGGGCCCGCCCCGAAAAGAGAGGGGTCACGAGACCCGCGCCGCTAGAAGGCGACTACGCAGAATCGGAGTACCAGGGTGTGATCTCACGGTTCGCTCTTGTAGATGAGGATTTTGCCGCTTGTAGCCCGGATGTCGGCCACATAGGCCGGGACGTTCACCAACAGCGCGTTGGCGGCCATCCCGGTCGGATGCAGCCCACTGTCCACTCTACGCAGCAACCGTGGAATCATTGGGCCTGGCACTGGTACCCCGTGAATCGATAGCTCCGAGACGCGAAACTCGGCTATGCCGGGGCGGACGACGTCAAACGTTCCCGCAAAGGCGAGCGGCGCCCGCGTACCGATGACGTCAAAGATGGGTTCCCATACATGCTGGCCCCCCAGTGCACGGATATCGAGCGAGGTCCGCACCCGGAGTTGGTTGGAGATGACGACCGCCGCGGTACTGTCACCGTCCGGCGGCAACCGGCCGGACAGATCCATCAACACGTACCCCGCGAAGTCCGCCGGGCTCACCGTGGTGTACACCTTGGCCGACCGGTCACGCAGGGCCGTCAGCGCATGCTCGGCGCGGGTCGCTCCGGCGGACGTTACCGGAGCCCACCCGGTATCGGCGGCGATCGCGCGAGCATCCTCCGTCCCGGGCACCCAGGCCGGGAGCAGCGGCCGCCAGCGGTCGCTGGTAATCCACGCGACGCCGGCCGCCAAGACCACGAGGAGGACCAGGCAACCCAGACGACGCAGGCAGCCCACGCCGCTATCCCCCACCCTCAGCCAGCGCGATCGCCACGTGCGTGAACCCGCGCTGGCGCCCAAGCCCCACGACATGGCGGCGGACCTCGTCGTCAGCCACCTCGACGTCGTGCCCAGGGTCCGGGTACACGACAGCCAGCCGTTCCCGCGCCTCGACGCGGCATGCCAGGCCGGCATCCGCGAGATCGCCGGCAAACAGCGCCGCCATATCAGCCCGCATGCACGCCCGCCAGGATGTTGAGTGACCCGGATCGGAACCCGGCGAGGTCGAGCGCGACATGCTCGTAGCCAGCGCCCCGAACCGCGGCTGCCAGTTGGATGCGGCGATCCGCCGCCGACCAATACCCGATTGCCTCGGGGCGGAGTTCAATGCGGGCGAGGTCTCCGTGGTCCCGCACCCGCAGGTCGCCCGTGACCCCCAGATCGCGGAGCGCGCGCTCGGCCGCTTCGATCCGCCGTAGCCGCTCGACCGTGACCGGCGATCCATATGGAATCCGGGACGACAGGCAGGGCAATGAGGGCTGCGCCCACGTCGGCAGGCCGAGTACGCGCGAACGTTCCCGAATGTCGGCTTTTGACATTCCGGTTAGCGCCAGCGGCGACTCCACCCCGTGCTCCTGCGCGGCGCGCGCGCCGGGCCGGTAGTCGCCGAGATCGTCAGCGTTCGTCCCGTCGATCACTGCGGCGAGACCGCGCGCGCGCGCGACCGGCACGAGCCGTTCCCAGAGTGTGTTCTTGCAGAAGTAGCACCGGTTCGACGGATTGGCCGCGTACTGTGGATCGTTCAACTCGTCCGTATCGATTTCGAGCAGCGGCAATGACAGCTGCGCCGCGACCGCCCGCGCCGTGGCCCACTGCTCCATCGGATAGGATGGGCTTCGTCCTATGACCGCGAGCACGCGGCCGGGCCCCAGGCTCCGAAGCGCAACCGCCGCCAGATACGCTGAATCCACTCCGCCGCTGTAACCCACGAGAACGGATCCACGGCCGCGCAGCCACTCAATGAGTTGCGCTTCTCTCTCGAGCGAATCCGGTCGCGCCGGCAGGGAGACTTGAATGACAGTATCAGGCACAGACGTCTCGCAAGAATGAATGATCGCCGAGGGACATCATGTGGCGCCAGCCCCGTCCGTTCCTCGCCGGCCGGCGATCGTGACCGCACCACACTCAGCCGGACGATATCGGAGTGCTTCCGCCACGGCAGGAACCCCTACCATGTCGTCGCCCTCGAGGTCCGCAATGGTGCGCGCGACCTTGAGCACGCGATGGTACCCACGCGCGGACAGCGCGAGCCGCTCCGCTGCGGCGACCAGCAAATCACGCGCGCGCGGCGCGACGGCCGTCTCTGCCTGCAGCCAGCGCCCCGGCGCGTGAGCATTGCAGGTGATGCCGTGCGCGCTCCGCAGCGCATCGTACCGGCGATGCTGGATCCCGCGCGCGGCGTCCACGCGCCCGCGCATCGTCGCGGACGTGTCACTCGCCACGGCCGGATCGAGAGAGCGAAGCGGCACCGCGCCGACGGCGACATGCACGTCGATGCGGTCAGCCAGGGGGCCCGATAGACGGGACTGATATCGCGCGACCACGGTTGGAGTACACCGGCAGGCACCGCGCGGATCGCCAGCCTGGCCGCACGGGCACGGGTTCGTGGCCGCGATCAGGGTGAATCGCGCGGGGAAGGTTACTGACCGGCGCGCGCGTGCGATGACGACGCGACCGTCCTCGAGCGGTTGCCGGAGGGCGTCGAGCAACGACCGCGGGAACTCCAGTAATTCGTCGAGAAACAATACACCGTGATGCGCGAGACTCACCTCGCCCGGACGCGGTGCGCCGCCCCCGCCGAGCAGGCCGGCCGCCGACACCGTGTGATGCGGCGCCCGGAACGGGCGAGGGGGCGGCAACGGGTCATCGCTCCCGAGCACACCGGCGACCGAGTGCACCGCGATCACATCCAGCGTTTCGGTCTCGCTCAGTACGGGAAGAATTGTTGGGAGACGTCGCGCGAGCATCGTCTTGCCCGCACCGGGAGGTCCGACCAGCAGGACGTTGTGGCCACCTGCCGCTGCGACTTCGAGTGCGCGCTTGGCGCCCGCCTGTCCCGCCACGTCGGCGAAGTCCACACTGTCGGGCACGGGGGCGCGCGCTGGCGGCCGCGGCGCCACCACCGCCGGCAGGAGTTGGTCTCGCAGCGCACGCACCAGCGGTCCGAGGTCGGGCAGCGCCGCCAGCCGCACCGTCGTCACCAGCGAGGCCTCGGTGATGTTGGCGGGCGGCAGCACGAGCGTCTCTCCGGGCGTTCGCGCCGCATGGCGCGCGAGAGGCAGCGCCCCCCGGATGGGGCGGATCGATCCGTCCAGCCCCAGCTCGCCCACGACCGTCAGGCCGTCGGTTGCGGAGCGCGCGAGCTGTCCGGTCGCCATGAGGAGCGCCAGGGCAATCGGCAGATCGAACGCCGATCCGCTTTTGGGCGTGTCGGCCGGGGCGAGATTCACCGTGACCCGGCGCGGCGGCAGCGTGAAGCCCGCATTGACGATGGCCGAGTGCACGCGCTCGCGGCTTTCCTTCACCGCGCCCGCCGCGAGGCCGACAATGGTCCACTGCGGCAGTCCGAGGGCGGCGTCCACTTCGACCGTGACGTCGTATGCGTCGATCCCCAGGACCGCGGCCGACCGGACAGCAGCGAGCATGCGCCTGACGCTCGGGCGGCGACGTCATCTGGCCGTCAGCGCGGATGGACGCGTTCAACGTGTGGAGAGCCATACAATGCGCGGCGCCCACTGGTCCACGCCGCGGCGCCAGGCGAACGTATACATATGACACCCTGGGTCGGGCGGCTGGTCGCCGCCAATGTGCTCGTGTACATCCTCCAGCGGACGATGCCGTGGATCACGCCGGCGTTGCTCCTCTATCCCCCGCAGGTGCTCGAACGCCCGTGGATG
Organism: uncultured Gemmatimonadales bacterium; assembly: GCA_963737895.1. Classification (GTDB taxonomy): domain Bacteria; phylum Gemmatimonadota; class Gemmatimonadetes; order Gemmatimonadales; family Gemmatimonadaceae; genus Palsa-1248. The sequence goes on from CAVTUF010000001.1 coordinate 345,541, forward strand.
CTGGTCACGTACATGTTCCTGCACGGTAGCCTCCTCCACATCGGCTTCAACATGTTTGCGTTGTGGATCTTTGGACCCCGCGTGGAGGCGCGGCTCGGCGGGCCAAACTTCATCGCGATGTATTTCGTGAGCGGCATCTGCGGCGCGCTGCTGTCCTTTGCCGTCCCGCAGTCACAAACGGTCGGGGCGTCCGGTGCAATCATGGGTGTGATGCTGGCGTACGCGATGTACTGGCCGCACGAGCGCTTTTTTCTGTGGGGAGTCCTCCCGGTCCAGGTGTGGATCCTGGTGGCGATCTTTGTGGTGTTCGACGTCTCGGGAGCGAGTGGCGTCGGCATGACCGGGATCGCGCACTTCGCGCACCTAGGCGGGTTCGTCGGTGGCTACGTCTACCTCAAGGTCATGGAGATCCGGTCGCCGGCGAGGAGTTGGAAGAAGAAGATTGCGCCCGCTCGCCCTGCCGCATTGCTGGGCGATGCCGACAATCTGCGCCGGTGGCGCGCGATCCGGACCGACGAGCTGCATTCGGTCAACCGTGACGAGATCGTCCGCCTGCTGGATAAGGCGCAGGCTCTCGGAACGAAGAGTCTCACCGAGGAAGAACGCGCGACGCTGGATCGCTTCGCTGCGATGTCGTAACGGGCGGCGCCGGCCACCGGGACGCCGGAAACGTTCCCGCTAGGTTCCCCGCGCGACAACCGGCGACGCAGGGCGGACGCCCCCCGGCGTCGGGCCGCCGAATACCAGCCGGCGCCACCAGCCGGCGCGCCGTTCGGCGCGTGACACGGTCGTCACCGTCGTCCGCCAGGCGCGCTGCATTGCGGCCGCGTCAGGGAACCGGCTCTCCGGCGTGATCGCCAGCCCGCGGCGCAACCACGCCGCGAGCGCTTCGTGGAACTCGTCGAGATCCAGACCGCCGGCCAATTGCCGGGCCAGGATCGCTCTCGCATCCCCGTCGCCGAACGGCGGGTGCCCCGACAGCACGAACGCGACGATGGCCGCGATGGCGAAGCAATCCACGCTCGATCCCTGTTGCTCCCCCAGCAACTGCTCGGGGGCCGCAAATGCCGGCGTCCCGGTCGGGCCACCGGGCGTCTCGCCCGGAATGTAGGCGATACCGAAATCGCTCATGCGCCAGCGCCGATAGCGATCGATCAGGATATTCTCCGGCTTGAGATCGCGATGCACGATGCCGCTCCCGTGCGCTGCATTCAGGCCATCCAGGACGAGGTCCACCTGCGGTGCGACCTCCGCGATCGGCCGCGGCCCGCTGCGGGCGATCAGCTCGGCCACCGATCCGCCCTCGGCCAACTCCATCGTGTACCACGCGACGTCACCGCGCCGGTCCCAATCGTAGACCGGAACGATCGCGGGATGCGCAAGCTGCGCGGCGAGCTGCGCCTCGCGACGAAACCGGGACACTGCGGCATCATCTCGCGCGACGCGTGGATGGAGCATCTTGAGCGCCACTTCCCTCTCGAGGGACAGATCCCGGACGCGCCACACCGAACCGAACGTTCCGGTCCCGAGCGGAGACAGCACTTCGTAGTCATCGCCGAGGGCCCACCGGAGACGCTGCTCGCTCCCATCTGGCGCGTCGCTGCCATCCTCGACATCGCCCAGGGCCTGTCCCGACCGGGGCGGCGCGGAAACCCGCTCGAGCGTGCGGAGCAGCGCACCAACGGAGGCGAACCGCGAATCAGGCGCCGCCAGCAGCGCCCGGTCCAGCACCGTGGCCAATCCGTGCGGACACTCGGGGCGAACCCATCGGACGGGGGGCACGTCGTGCGCAGGCGGCAGCTCGCCCGTGAGCAGCATGAAGCACACGGCGGCGAGCTGCCACTGATCGCTGCGGACATCGGGCGTCCACCGGCCGTCGGTGCTCTCCGGGGGCGCGGGCGTCCAGCGCCGGTCCGGCGCGAGACCGGCCGGGATGGCCTCGCGGGGTACCGCCCACTGCCAGCCGAGCAGCCACAACCGGCGCGTTGGCGTGACCCACACCGTTTGCGGGGAGAGCGCACCGTGCACGCCCCCGCTGTCGTGGATGTATGCGAGGGCCGATCCCGCCGCCCGCAGTACCTGCACGACGTACGGTACTTCGTTCGGACCGAGGCGGGCGACACGTGCGGCGATCGTCTCCCCTTCGATCCATCGGCGCAGATAGCCCGGTCCGCGGCGCGTTTCGCGGGCGACCGACCAATAGTGGTATGTGGTCGGAACCGACGGATGGCTCCGGTGCGCGAGCTGCCGGGCCTCGGCAGCCAGCCACGGGTAGTGATCGGGATTGGGCGCGGTGACGAGCGCCAGCGACCGGCCCAGGGCATCGACCACCTCCTGGGCGTGCCGGTATTCGCCGTTCACGCCGGTCGAGCCCCAACTCCAGTCGTTCGGGAGCTGCCACCCGGCCAGATGCGCCGGTAGCTCGCGCGTCGTCACGTTGATGCCGTTCATGCGACATACAACGCTAATACAATCGTGACCCGAGTACCCGTCACGGGGTCGCTCTGCACCGCGATCGTACCGCCCCAGCCGTCGACGATGCGGCGGCTCAGGGCCAACCCCAACCCGCTGCCACTCGTCCGCGTGGAGAAATGCGGCTCGAAGATGCGGGGCAGGACCTCGGCGCCGATGCCCTCGCCGTCGTCGTCCACGGTGATGATCGCCCGTCCGGCGCCATCGCGTCCGGCCGGAGGGTGCGGACGGTCGGATGCTCCGCGCTCGACGGCGACGTGCACCGCCACGTGGCGTGCGCGCGCCAGGCGGGAATTCTCGAGCACGTTGAGGAGCACTTCACGCAGATCGTCGCCGCGCGCCAGCGCCACGACGGCATCATCGGCGCCGGTGAGTCCCCACGTCACACCGCCCCCTGCACCGAGCCGTTCGAGCTCGACGACATCCTGCACCACGTGTACGATGTCGGTCGGCTCCGCCGGCGCGCGTTCGTCAGGCGCGGAGCCGTACCGGCTGAACGCCCGCGCGATCTGGTCGAGCCGGTCGATCTCCGAGAGGATGCGTCCGGCATTCTGATCGAGGATGCGATCGAAGTCGGGCCGGCGCGCCGCCCTGGCCCGCTGGAGATGCTGGATGCCGAGGCGGATCGGGGTCAGCGGATTCTTGATTTCGTGCGCGACCTGGCGGGCCATTTCGCCCCACGCGAGCACGCGCTGGCTCTCGCCGAAGTCGGCAGCCATTCTCCTGAACGCCGCGAACACGGGCGCGAACTCGACCGGCGGGTCCCCGGCGAGATCAGGTTCGCGGTCACCGACCGCCATCGCGAGCGCCGCGCGGCGGAGGGCATCGATTGGGCGCGCGAAACGGCGCGCGGCCAGGCCGCTGAGCCCCAACGCGGCAACCGCGCCGAGGACGGTGGTGAACAGCACGAGGATGCCGAGATCATCGCGCCGCGTGTCGAGCCCGGCCTCGTCGCCACGGGCCGGGGCGGCGAGGACGACGCGATCACCACCCGCGGCATCGACCGCGCGGTAGCCGATCAGGACACGGCCGCCGCCGAGCTCCGCCGCGCGGCTGGCTCGCACCTCGTTGCCGAGATCGAGGCCGAGTTCGAGGTCCGGACGCAGGAACCGGCCGAGGGGTGCGAGCGCATCGTAGAGGGAGTCGCTGGTCGAGCGCAGCGCGCCGTCGTCGTAGAGCAGAATCGGCGTGCCGACGAGCGCGGCGTCGGTGGAGAGATCGTCGAGCCCCCCCGAGGCGACGCCGCGCAGCGTCTGCCACACGAGCAGCGCCCGCTCCTCCGCGTCGTCCGATCGCAGCCGCCGGTAGGACCACGCGGCGAAGATCACCGCCGGCACGACGAAGAAGCCGAAGAGCACAATGGTGAGCTGCGTGCGGTAGCTCCGCGACCATTGCCGGGCGTGACCAATCATCCATCGCGCCAGCACCCCATCACCGGCGACGCTGACGGCCCACAGCAGGCTGGCGGCGAGCAGATCCAGTACCACAAGCAAGACCGCGCGCTGCACGAGCGCATCGAAGGGTCGCAGCTCGACCTCCACATGGGCACGCGCGGGCCCCGCACTCGTCGGCACGAGCCAATCCCCGTGCAGCGCGCTCCCGGAACGCGTCCAGCGCACGGGCACGCCCGCGTACCGGGCCACCGGTCCCGCAAGGCCGGAAACGCCAGCCTGGGCCGCGATCGAATCGGCTCCGCGGACGGCGGCGCTGTCGGCCCCCAGCAGATCGCCCTGTGGCGCGCTGGCCGGCGTGCGCCGCTCGGGGACCACCTCGAGGAGCGAAATCGTGTAGGGTGGCGACAGGCCGGGATCGGGAGCGAGGCCGAGCAGCGGGGCAAAGGAGTTGGCCGCGATCAGCCGCGTCTGCGGCGCCACGACGACCGTCGTGATGCTGCCGTTCGCGGCCGGCACGGCGAGAACGAGCTGCACGCCCGGTGAGCCGGCGGCTTCGGTCAGTATGATCGCACGCGATGCGAGTGCTTCACTCGCGATCGCCGCCACCAGTACGGTATCGATGTCGAAGCGGGCAAGCTCCAGCGCGACACCGGGCGCACCACTGGCTGCCCGGACCGCGAGGCGCACGGGATAGTCAGCCGCCGCGAGATCGGAACGCGCGTAGCGATGCAGAAGGTCGGCGCGGCTCACGGGAGGTGGCGCCGCGGCGAGCTCGGTCCCGAAGCGATCGAGTAACGCCACCGCATTGGGATCCGGGACGGCGAGTCCAGCGAGGTCGCGCTCGGCGAGGACGATGCGTTTCTGCGCTGTCGTCCCCCACACGACGACCGCGGACCCCAGCGCCGCAACGAGGGCGGAGAGGAACACCCTCCAGCGGGATCCGCGCGCGAAGGCGGCCGCCGCGCCGGCTACGCACCACGGCAGCGCGTACCACAAGGGCCATCCGGCCGGTGCCACCCACAGGATCGGCCCGAGGACCGCGGCGGCTGCGGCGGCGATGATGGGAGCGATTGGCGGGAGACCCTGCCGCTCCGCGAGTGCACTCCGGGCCGCGACCGACGCGCCAACGAGAAGGGCGGCCGCACCCAGCGCGAGCGCAATCTGCCAGCCGACCCAGAGCGTGAGTGGCACCGCCGCGCCGGGCGGCGTGATGCCGCCGGCGACGTAGGCGACGGCGAAGGGCGCGCCGATGCTCGCCACGAGCGCGATGGCTGCTGCCAGCCATTGGGGGCGCAGCCGCGCCCGGGCCCGCGCCGCCGCGAACGCGGCCAACAGTGCGATCGCACTGGTCGCGCCCAGCGCTCCGACGCTTGCCGTATAGGGACCCCCGACCGGCGAGAAGAAATACGTCGGGTCTACGAGGCGGCTGGTGTTGGAGAATGCGTTGAGTGGCACGATCGCCAGCGCCGCGAGCGGGACCGCGAGCGCGACCAGGCGGCGCACGGGCGCGGCCCGGCGCGGACGCCATTCCGCGACGAGGAATCCCACCAGCGCCACGGCGAACGCCAGCGCGCCATTCGCCTGCGCCCGTTCGGTCACACGCTCCGCCGCCTCTTCGAGCTGGGGCGGGATCGGCCGCACGGTCGCGAGCGGGACGCCCGACGGTTCGAACGCGGCCGGCGCGTTGTCGCCGATCGGCGGCACGCCAGCGGACGGTGGCATCAGGGCGAATCCATCGACACCGGTGCGCTCTGCGACCGTCTCGTCCAACGGACGCGAGAGCCGGTCGGCGGGCGGTTCGGCATGGAGCAGTGCGACGGCGACCGCCCGCGCGGTGCCGCGGCGGACGGTGGCCTGCAGGGCGACGTAGAACGGAGTGCGTACCACCGCGAATGGTGCGCCGCTCGTGTCGGGCACTGTCCGCAGCGTCCCACTCCATGCCACGGGGTGCCCATCACGCGACAGCACGACGCTCCTCTCGCCGTCGCCGCGCGCGAGCGGAGCCAACCACGCGAAGGCGCCGGCGGGGTCCGTTGGTGCGTCGAGAGCATTCGTCGCGTTGTTGCGCAGATCGGACGCGAGCGCCGTCAGCTCGTCATGCATCACCGCGGCGCTATGCCGTGTGATCGCCGCGGCGGTAACGTCCCATGACCGAACAACGCGATCGAGCGCTACCTGTCCCACGGTCGCGAGAGCGCAGAACGTAACCAATGCGAGCACGGCGACCACCGGCCCGAGCGCCCGTTGCCGGCGCCCGATCCACACGGCCGCCACGGTAGCGGCCACACAGACGACCAGGTAAGGTACGGCGGGCGTCTGCAGCCATCCGGCGGCCGCCAGCAGTCCGCACGCGGCGCTAGCGGACCACCAGAGTGAACGCGGTGGTTGCGGCCGGCGCGGCCGGCGCACTGGCCCGAACAGCGGCGGCCGTCCTCGCAGTGATGGCTCGGCGCGGCGGGGCGCATCAGCTGGGACTTCTACACGATCGGGAATGACGACTCCGCAGCGTCTAAAGGATCTCGCACCTGATCGCATCAAGGCGGCCATCGCCGCCGATCCGCGCCTCCTCGTGCCGATCGGGACCTGCGATCCTCATGGACCGCATCTGCCGGTCGGTTGCGACACGCTGCTCGTCGACCGGCTGGCCGACGATCTCTCCGCCGAATTCGGAATGCTCCGGGCGCCCACTGTGGAGTATGGAGTCAGCGCCAATGCCGCGCGCGGCCATCCCCGTTCCGGGTCGGTGCGCAAGAAGACCCTTCACCTGTTGCTCAATGACCTGCTCGCCTCGTGGGAGCATGCGGGCATCCGGGAGTTCATCCTGATCACTGCCAACGGCGACGATGCGCACCGGGAAGCACTCGCCACGGTGATGACGGCCGCGGCGCGGGTCCGGGTGGTCGACGCGTGCGCGGCTAACGTGACGGGTCTCCTCGGCAATGGCGGCGGATGGCTCCGCGGGGGTGAAGCGGACACTTCGCTCATGTTGTACCTCGCTCCCCATCTCGTCGACATGCGTCTGGCCGAACAGTATACCCCGGACACGACGAACCGGCGACCGGGCACCTGGGGATGGCCGCGCGCGAACCGCGATGCCCAGCGAAGCCCCGCCGCGGGAGGCGCCACGGCCACCAGCGGCGCCGCGCTGTATGACCATATTCGCGCCCGGATCGCGCACCGCATCGTCGCCGCGTCCGGCACGACCGACTGATGGCATCTCTCCGATGACTGGATCGTGCGAGACGCGCGGCGAGTGCCTGGCGTGATGGCCGCGCCGCCGGGCGTGATGCCGGGCGTGATGCCGGGCGTGACGGCGGGTATGATCCGGCTTTTCGGACGCCTCGCGCTGCCCGGAATCGCGGCGATTGGTGCCGCTGCCATCCCGGCCTCACTGGCCGGACAGGCGCCGGTTGTCGACGCCGGCAGTTTCACCGTCGTGCATGGCACCGCCAAGATCGGCCGTGAAGAGTTCACGATCCGGCGGGCGCCCGATCCGGACAACGGTTTCATCCTGAGCGGCACCGCGGTATACGCCGACCGGCGTCTCACGCCGACTCTGGCCACCGACTCCGCAGGCGCGCCGCTGCGTTATCAGGTCGAGGTGCGATCCGCCGAACGCCGCCAGGAGCTTCTCACACTGCAGATCGTGCGAGGGCACGCGAGCCAGCGCACGCAGACTCCGCATGGCGAGTCCGCGACGGAATTTCGCGTCGCCGACGGCGCGAGGCTCCTCGACGATGATGTATACAATCAGTACTACCTGATCACACGCGGCGTGATGAGCGGCCGCAGTCCCACCCCCGGATTATCCGAGACAATCCGGACCGTAGTCCCCCACCGGTCGTCGGAGTCGGCCGAGCGGATCATAGTGGTGGGCGATGATTCGGTCATGGTGGGCGGGCATCTGCTGGATGCGACACGGCTGCGCCTGACGGCCCCATCGGTCGACAGGGAAATCTGGTGCGATGCGCTCGGACGGATCCTGAAAGTCACCATCCCCGCGCGTGATCTGGTTGCCACGCGCGACGACGCGCCGCAATAGCCCGCACGCGCCGAATCTGCCCGCAGGCGGCCCCAGCCTCCAGTTGGCCCCCTCTCGCCCATGGTGAACGCGCCTTCCCGGCACCCGCCGGTAAGGGTTTGAAACCCAGTCTCCAGTTGCTGCGTAGGGCGAGCAGACGCGACCGGCAACTCGGGACGTCTTCCCTTGGACCAAATCAGGATGCGATTTCGGACATTTCTCGAGGCAGCGAGCGTTTTCGGAGCGTGCGCCTTCGCCGCACCGCTCGCAGGACAAACCCCGGCCCCTGCCGTTCCAGGTCCCGTTGCTGCGAACCACCCAGCGGGCGCTGACTCCGCGGGTCCGATCCTGACGCTCGCCGAGGCCCAGAGCCTGGCGCAGCGCAACAACCCCAGCTTTCTGCAAACGATCGCCGCGCGCCGCAGCGCAGGCGCCGCGACGCGGGCCGCGTGGGGCCAGCTCCTGCCGCAGGCGACGGCACAACTGAACGGCGGCTATCAGCAGGCCGGCCAGCAGTTCTTCAGCGGTAGCGCGCTCGGATCGGCATCGGATGCCATCCAGTCGCAATGGTCCCTCGGGCTGACCTATCAAGTCAGCGCGGCGACTCTGCTGACCCCGTCGGTGGCCCGCGCCACGCAACGTGCCGCCGACGCCGATGTCACCGGCGCGTCCGCCACGCTGACGGGCAACGTCGCGATGCAGTATGTCCAGGTCCTCGAAGACCAGGCGCGGGCGACGTTGCAGGACACGTTGGTGGTGGACGCGACCGCGCAAGCGAATCTCGCACGGGCACGGGTGGCGGTGGGCAGCGCCACACCGCTCGACCAGCGCCGCGCCGACGTCGCGCTGGGGCAGCAGCAGGTACAAGCGCTGCAGGCGCACAACCAGGTCGACATCGACAAGCTGCGTCTCTTTCAGCAGCTCGGCGTTCCACAGCCGCCCGGCGTCCGGTTCATCGACGCGTACGTGGTTGCAGCGCCCGGCTTCACGGTGGACAGCGTGATGTCGATCGCCCGCCGGGACAATCCCCAGGTCAACGCGCTTCGTGCGCGCGAGCATGCCGCGTCGGTGAGCGTACACCGGGCCGCCGGGCTCTACACGCCGACATTCCAGCTCAGCACGGGAATCGGCGGGTACACGTATCAGTACACGGACCAGAATTTCCTGGTCAATCAGGCACAGTTGGAACTGCAGGCCGAGAACGGGGGGTGCCTGTCGCTCGACTCACTCGCGCAGGCCGAACACCTGCCGCCCCGGACCTGCGGCCCGACGACGCTGACGCCCGCGCAAGCCGCCCAGTTGCGTTCCGGCAATCGGGCATTCCCGTTCAACTTCACGAATACGCCGCGCCAGATCACGGCGACGTTTTCGCTGCCCATCTTCGATGGATTCCAGCGTGAGCGGACGGTCGAGCAGGCAGAGGTGGATCACGATAATGCGCGCTACATCCAGCGCGCCGGGGAGCTGCAGCTCACCGCCGACGTGACCAGCGCGTATTTCACGCTCACGACGTCCGTGCGCACGGTCCAGATCCAGGAGCAGAACTCCGCCGCCGCACGCGATGCGCTTTTTCTGGCGGAGGAGCGGTACAAAGTCGGCGCCGCCACCTTCGTCAATGTCACCGATGCTCGCGCGGCATACGAGCGCGCGGAGAACGATCGCATCGGGGCCGTGTACGACTATCACAAAGCGTTCGCCGCGCTCGAGAACGCGGTGGGACGCCCCCTCCGCTGACCGGTGCCGGCGATGCGACCGGCCCCGCCCTCCAGACCCGCCAGCATTCCATGCCTGATACAGGATCTTCTATGACTCGACGTGCCAAATGGTCCATTGCCGGGGGCATCACCCTCGTCGTCGTCATCGCGGGCGTCGTCATCGCGGCGACACGAGCCCCGAAGCGAAAGGAAGTCCGGATCGAGCCCGTCGGCCGTCGCGATCTCGTCGCGTCAGTCACCGCGAGCGGCCAAGTCGAGCCGCACACCAAGGTCGATATGAGCGCCGACATCTCGGGGCGCATCATCACGCTCGCCGTCAAAGAGGGACAGACGGTGACCAAGGGCCAGCTCCTGGTCCAGATCGACCCCGCGTCATATCAGGCGGCCGTCGAGCGATCGCAAGCGGCGCTGTCCGCCGCGAGGGCGCAGCTCCTGCAGGCCAAAGCCAACGCGGAGCAGGCCGACCGGACCTACCAGCGGTCGGCGCAGATGAAGAAGACCAATGCCGAACTCGTGTCCGATGAGCAACTGGAGCAGCTCCGTACGACGCTGGATGTCGACCGGGCGACGAGCGAGGCAGCGCAGTACCAGGTGGAACAGGCGGCGGCCGCACTCCGCGACGACGAGAGCAGTCTGAGTAAGACGACCATTCGCGCACCCATGAGCGGCAAGGTGACACGGCTCGTCGTCGAGCAGGGCGAGACTGCCATCCAGGGAACGCTGAACAAGGATGCCGCGACGCTCCTCACGATCAGCGACATGAGTGTCCTCGAAACGAAGGTCAAGGTGGACGAGACCGACGTCGCGCATATCCAGCTCGGCGACTCGGCGCTCGTGCAGTTCGACGCGTTCCCGGACACGACGTTTCGCGGGCGTGTGACCAAGATCGCCAACAGCTCGATGAAGACGCCGGGCGTGGCCACGACCGCGACCTCCACCGACCAGGCCGTCGACTACGAAGTCACGATCCAGCTCCTCAATCCGCCGCCCGACTCACGGCCGGATTTCTCGGCGACGGCGAAGGTCGTCACCGATACGCGGAGCCACGTCCTCACGATTCCCATCATCGCGCTGACCGTCCGCGAGAACGAGAAGCTGCCAAACGGCGATTCGGCCGTCACACTCGGACGAGCCGCCCCGGTCAAGGAAGTCGGGAAGCGCGACGTCGAGGGCGTCTTCGTCGTGGGACCCAACGACCGGGTGACCTTCCGGCCGGTGAAGGTCGGCATTGCCGGCGACAAGTACTTCGAGGTCGTGAGCGGCCTCAAGGAGAACGAGCGAATCGTCGGCGGCACATATCAGGCCATTCGTGAGCTCAAGGACAGCACGCTCGTGCGGCAGGCCAAGCCCGACAGCACCACAGCCGGCCAAACCAAGTCGTGAGCCCGGACACGCTGGTGATGCCCGACACCGACACGCCGGGTCTCGGCACGACGGCCGAACGCCGCGCCGTCATCGCGCAGGCCGGGGCCGTCCCGTCGCGCGAGTGGGTGATCGTGACACGCGGCCTCACCCGTCTCTATGACATGGGCGGCGAAACCGTCCGCGCGCTGCGCGGCGTTGATCTCGCGATCCGGCGTAACGAATACGTCGCGATCATGGGACCGTCGGGTTCGGGGAAATCCACGCTGATGAACCTGATCGGCTGCCTCGATACGCCGAGCCAGGGCGAATACTGGCTGAACGGGAACCAGGTCTCGAAGATGTCGGACAACGAGCTGGCCCGGATCCGCAACCGCGAGATCGGATTCGTCTTCCAGACATTCAACCTCCTGCCCCGGGCGACCGCGCTTCACAACGTCGAGCTTCCGCTCGTCTACGCCGGCGTCAGTTCGTCCGAGCGGCGTAAACGGGCGCGCGAGGCTCTCGACCGCGTGCAGCTCGGCGAGCGGATGCTCCACCGGCCCAATGAGCTGTCCGGCGGGCAGCGCCAGCGCGTGGCGATCGCTCGCGCACTCGTCAACCAGCCGTCCATCCTGCTGGCTGATGAACCGACGGGCAATCTCGACTCGGGGACATCCGAGGAGATCATGCGGGTCTTCGGCGAGCTCGCGGAACAGGGGCAGACCGTCATCATGGTCACCCACGAGCCGGACATCGCGGCTCATGCCCGGCGCGTGATCGTGCTGCGCGACGGTCTCGTCGCCAGCGACGACCGGTATGCGGAAGGTGATACGAGCCGCCGAGATGGCCGAGGCGATCCCTCGCCGGCAGCCGGATAGTCCGTGCCGATCTTCGAAGCGCTGCGGATGGCGCTCGACCAGATCCGTGTCCAGAAACTGAAGAGTTTCTTCACGCTGCTTGGCGTGACGATCGGTGTGATGTTCCTGATCGCCGTCGTGTCCGTCGTCGAGGGCATGGGCAGCTACATGGAACACGACCTCGTGGGCAAGATCATGGCCATCCACACCGTCGAGCTCCGCACGCGGCCGGATTTCAATCTCGGCGACGTGGACGAAGCCATGATTGCGGACTGGCGGCGCCGCCCGCGGCTCACCGAGGAAGATCTGCACCCGGTCGTCGATGGCCTGCCGGCATCGACGCGATGGTACATGATGAGCGAAGATCAGATTTCGATCGAATCTCCCTTCGCCCGGCCACGAAAGGTGCTCACCTACGCCGTTACCGGCGACTACTTCACGATTAAATCGCTCGGTGTCGTGAGCGGACGGGAGTTCACGAACCAGGAGCTGGAGTCTGGTTCGTTGGTGGTCGTCATCGGGCAGGATGTCAAGGATCACTTCTTCCCGACCGTCGATCCAGTCGGCCGCTCGATCCGGATGGCGGGCGTGCCGTACGAAGTTGTGGGGGTCGCGGAGAAGCAGGGCAGTACGCTGGGGCTCTCGCTCGACAAGTTCATCATCGCACCGTACCGCGCCCCGGTGCACCGGCTTCTCAACCGCGACCGCGGGGTCATCGACGCGATCGTCATTCAGGCGCCCGACGATCGGATCCTGGCCGACGTCCAGGAGCAGGTACGCCAGATCATGCGTGTCCGGCATAAGCTGCACCCGAGCCAGCCAGACAACTTCTCCCTGAAGACTCCCGAGGCGGCGCTGGCGACGTGGCAGGCGATCCAGAAATACCTCGTCATTGCCGCCATCGTACTTCCCGCCATTGGTCTGGTCGTCGGCGCGATCGTGATCATGAACATCATGCTGGTCGCGGTCGCCGAACGCACTCGCGAGATCGGCATCCGGAAATCGCTGGGGGCGCGGCGCAGCGACATCCTCGCGCAATTTCTGATCGAGGCCGCCACCCTCAGTACGTTGGGTGCGGCAACTGGTGTCGGCCTGGGCATCATACTCGCACAGATCGTGACCAAGGTCACGCCGATGCCCGTCAGCGTCGCGGCATGGTCGGTCTGGCTGTCCGTCGGGTTGGGGACGGCGATCGGCATCGTGTCCGGCGTCTATCCCGCGACACGCGCCGCGCGGCTCGACCCCATTGCGGCCCTCCGGCAGGAGTGATCGTGTCGGCCGCGGCACGGATCTCCGCTCTCTTCGAGGGCGTCGCCATCGCGATCAATGCGCTGCGCACCAACAAGGTGCGGGCGGCGCTCACGATTCTGGGCATTGCGGTCGGCGTCTTCGTTGTCGTGGCCATGGCGGCCGCCATTCATGGCATCAACGTCAGTGTCGCCAAGGACATCGAATCCGCGGGCGCCACGACGTTCTTCGTCGAGCGCTATCCGGTCGACTTCAATGCCTGCGACGGCACTGACGAGACCTGCCCCTGGATTCACAACCCGCCGATCCGGCTCGGCGAAGCCTCCGTTCTCGGCCGGCTGCCGTCGCTCGCCGGAGTGACAACCGAGATCGATTTTGCGGGGTCCTTCAAGTACGCGGACCGGACGCTGCCCGCCGCGCAGATTCAGGGGTTTTCGCCCGGATGGACGAACACCGACGGCGGGGACATCAATCCCGGCCGCTCCTTCACGATGCAGGAGAACGCGAGCGGCGCGCACGTCGTGCTGATCAACGACAAGATGGCCGAGCGGCTGTTTCCCTTCGGCGATCCGGTCGGGAAGAGCGTTCTGATCAACAACAGCCCCTATGAGGTCATCGGTCTCTATCACTACCACCCCAGCTTCCTCTTTGGCGGCGAGCGAGCGCTGGCCATCCTGCCGATCCAGACGCTCCTGCGCCATTTCACGGCGCGCGAGGGCGATGCCCAACTGATCGTCAAGCCGCGGGAGGGCGTGGGCCGCGACCAGGCCATCGACAATGTCACTGCCACCCTTCGTGGCGCTCGTGGCCTCCGTCCCTCCAAGGACAGCAATTTTTTCATCCTGACCCAGGACAAGCTGTTCGAGGTGTACAACAAGATCTTCGGCGTTCTCTTCCTCGTGACCTTCGTTCTGTCGGCCGTGGGTCTCATGGTCGGCGGCGTGGGCGTCGTGGCGATCATGATGATCAGCGTCACCGAGCGCACCAGAGAGATCGGCGTGCGGAAGGCTCTGGGCGCGACGAAATGGACGATCCTCTGGCAGTTCCTCGTCGAGTCGGTGACGCTCACCGGCATCGGATCGGTGACAGGCTTGGTCGTCGGTTGGGGAATCGCCCTCATCGTTCGCGCGGCCACTCCGATCGCGGCGTCCGTCCCGCCGCTGGCCATCGTAGCGGCCCTGGCGAGTAGTGTGGTCACGGGGATCCTCTTCGGGATCTATCCTGCGTATCGGGCCGCACGGCTCGATCCGGTGGCCGCGCTGCGATACGAATAACATCACCGCCGGGCCCCGCCGGCGAGCGATCGTGAAGCAGCGAGATTGCGCGCGAGCGCCGGTATGTCCGGCGCACGGAGTACCGGCCGGGCATTGACGCCGATCGCGCCGCCTTGCATTTACCGCACATGGCGTACGTTCCCGTGGATGTCCTGGCCATCGCCGCGCACCGCGACAATGTGGAGCTCACCTGCGGCGGAGCCCTACTCCGCGCAGTGCAATTCGGCCGGCGCACGGCCGTGCTGGATCTCACGGCCGGGGAGATGGGCACCCGGGGGAGTGCTGAGATCCGCGAAGCCGAAGCGGCCGCCGCGGCCGCCGTGCTGGGACTCACCGCCCGCGAGAACCTCGGCCTGCCCGACGCCGGTATTACCAACACGCCCGAAACGCGGGCGCAGGTCGCCCGGGCCATCCGGCGATTCACGCCGCGGGTGGTGATCGCGCCGGCTCCGGACGGCCGGCATCCCGATCATCGCGTGACCTCGGAACTCGTCCGCGACGCGTGCTTCGTCGCGGGTTTGGCGAAGGTGGCGCCTGACGTGCCGCGCCACCGGCCGTTCAAGGTCATTTATTCCGTCTCATTCCGCGAAGACTGGGCAAAGCCGACGTTCGTGGTCGACATCAGCAATGTCTTCGACAAGAAGCTCGAGGCGGTGGCCTGCTACGGATCGCAATTCACCCACGCGACGCAGGCGGGAGAAGTCTATCCGAACGGTGATCCGCTGCCGGACGTGGTGCGTCATCAGGCCGCGCACTACGGTTCGCTCATCCGGCGGCGCTACGGAGAGCCGTTCATCACCCAGGAAACGATGCGGGCCGATGATGTGGCCGCGCTCGACGTCTCGACGTACTGATCGCGACCGCGCCCGCCCGAGGGCGCTGCAACCAGCGCCGCGCCGGCTCCGCCGCCGCGCAGCGCATCGAGATCCCGTCCCTAGGTGGCCCCGCTGTTCGGTAGCTCCGGGGACCGCAAGGCGAGCAGAGCCGTCGCAGCCGCCCACACCGAAACGAACGCGACAGCAGCCAGCGCGCCCCGGCTGCCCGGGCGGAAAGCCGTTACGCCGACGAAACCGCACAGGCTCGACAGCCATGCGAGCACGGCAGTCCATACCGGCCGGCCTGGATCCCGCCACTCCACCCAGCCCAACGGCAGGCATCCGAGCACGACAAGCGCGTTGCCCAGTCTGGCTGCGCCGAGTGCGGTGGTGTGGCGCGCTGCGAACGACGGAACGACACTCATATCACCTGCCGCGAAGCGGGCGGCATCGGCGGTGCCGGTGCCTGCCATGAACTCCACACTCCACGCGTTGAAGGCCAGGCCCGCTGCCACGAGGGTGAGCGCCAGCACAAGCAGCCCGGTGAGCCGGGACCGATCAATGTATAATCGAACCCAGAATGCCGCCGATGACGAGTCCGGACCCTGCAATCATGAAGGCGTGGATGGCACGCCAATACGGAGTGGCCGCCATGACGCCGAGCTGCGCCGTGGGATCGGGGGGCAGCACGGGGTGCGCGACGGCACCAGCGCCGAGCATGATCGTGCCGGTGAGCAGGACTACGGCCATCGTGCGGATGAGCGCGCGGCTCGCGTGCATGCACCAGCAAGATAGCGCAAACGGCTCGGGGCACGCGGTCGCGGGCGTGACGCCAACTCGCAAATCGACCCGGCGAAGTGTGAGCGCCGCGCGCGGCGAAGCCGGTGCGTCGCGGCTGCCGCCGGTCGCAGGCAATGCGCCAGATGATCCCGCCGAGAGCAACAATGTGTCAGCGTGGGCCTCGGCCACGGTGGTCGCGACGGGACGACATGTCCCGGCACTCGATGGGACGCGGGGGATCGCCATCATTCTCGTGATGGCGTTTCACCTCTGGCGCGCACCGCTCACGGCACTCGGATGGTCGGGCGTGGACCTGTTTTTCGTCCTGTCGGGCTACCTCATCACCGGTATCCTGTGGGACTCACGCCTCGAGCCCGACCGCGCGCGATCGTTCTACATCCGGCGGGCGCTCCGTATTTTGCCGCTCTACTACGGAGTGCTGGTCGCGGTATTCGTCCTGCGGCCGGCATTTGGGATGGGCCCACCGCCTCGACGATCTCGCGCTCGCCCACGAGCAGGTGTGGTACTGGACGTACCTCTGTGACTGGCGCATCGCACTGAATCATCCACCCGCATTCACGTTCCTGACACATTTCTGGACGCTGTCGATCGAAGAACAGTTCTACCTGGTGTGGCCTCTCATCATCTGGCGATGCTCGAGACGCACGTCACTGGCCATTGCGGGCGCCGTCGCGGCCGGGGCGTTGCTGCTCCGCATCGCCGTGGTGGTCGCGACGACAACACCGGAAGCCGCATACGCTCTGTTCCCCTGCCGTCTCGACGCCCTCGCCGTCGGCGCCATCCTGTCCCTCGGCCTCCGGGGACCGGGCGGCGTGCCAGCCATGAAGCGGTGGGTGACCCCCGCGGCGGTGTCCGGCGTGGTGGTGGTCTGCGCGCTTGCGGTGTTCCGGCCGTCCGTGCGATTCGTGGATCCCGGTATGATGACTATCGGGTATACCGCGCTCGACTGGATGTTCGCTGGTCTGGTATTGACTGCGGCGACCACCCGGTCGCGGTTTCTCGAGGCGGCACCACTGCGCGCCGCAGGGCGATACAGCTACGGTCTCTATGTCTACCACCCGATCGTGATGTGGTGGATCGTGCGTCACGTGCCAATGCTCGAAGGCTCGCAGTGGGGATCCGCAATCGGGGGTGCCGCCGGCTCGGTCGTGCTCGCGTACGCCAGCTACCATCTCTACGAATCGCGATTCCTCGGGCTCAAGGACCGGATCGCCCCCCGGAACGGCGCCGCGCGTCTGTCAGTGGCTCGGGGCTGATTATCGGTACTTCAGTCCCGTTCCCGTATTGAACAGGACCACGCGGTCGGACGGACGGATCCAGCCGCGAGACCGCAATCCCTCGAGCGCCACCCATGCTGCGCCCGCTTCGGGGCAGACATCGACACCGGTCGAGGCGGCGACGCGGCGAACGGCCGGCGCGATCTCGGATTCGGACACGGCGCACGCCGTTCCGCCCGTCTCGCGTATCGCGCGCAGGCAGAGGAACCCGCCGATCGGCGACGGCACGCGCAGCCCCTACGCCTGCGTGGTCGCATTGGCCCAGGGCTCCGTCCGATCCGCGCCCGATTCGAAGCCACGAACGACTGGTGCGCAGCCGGCGGCCTGGACCGACACCATGCGCGGGAGCGGTACACTCCATCGGCCAGCCGAGCGCGCGCATCTCGCCGAACGCCTTCCACATGCCGACGAGTCCGGTGCCGCCGCCGGTCGGATAGACGATCACGTCGGGCAATTGGCCGTCGAGTTGCTCGTACAACTCGTAGGCCATCGTCTTCTTGCCCTCGATGCGGTACGGCTCCTTGAGCGTCGAGACATCGACGGCGTCGCGCGGCCCATTCTCACGCAGCCATTGGCCCGCGTCCGCGATCGTGCCGGGCACGAGCTGGACGGTCGCGCCATAGAGGCGGCACTCTTCGATAAAGGCGCGCGGCGTGTCTTCGGGCATCGCCACCATTACCGGCAGCTTCGCCGCGGCGCCATACGCGGCGAGCGCGCCCGCAGCGTTGCCGGCCGACGGCGCGATCAGCGCACGCGCTCCCAGCGCCAGCGCGGCGGATACGGCGGCTGTCATGCCGCGCGCCTTGAACGAGCCAGTGGGGTTTCGCGCTTCGTCTTTGATCCAGGTGCCTCGCCGGCCGGGACCAGCGGCGTCAAGCCCTCGCCGAGCGTGACCTCACCCGCCGCGAGCGGCAGTACCTCGCGATACCGCCACAGTGATGCCACGCGTGGCGGCAGCCTGGAGAGCGGGAGATCGCCTCTGTGGATTTCGTAGTCGACGCGCAGCGGGAGTCCGCAGACGCGGCATACGTTCTGGACGACACGGTGGTCGTGCACGGTGCCGCAGGAGAAGCACGAGAGCCCGGTCAGGCGCGCATTGAACGCCGGTGTTGGGTGATCTGGCATGTGGACGGCGAGTCTAGCTCGCCGCGAGGGCCGGGGCAACCGCCGCGCGACGGCGCCGGCACCTGCTGGCGGGCCTCGCGCCGGAGGCGAGTCACCCGGCCATCGCCGGGATATATTTCAGCTATGCCGTCCCCCGTCTATCTCGACCATGCGGCGACGACGCCGGTGCGTGCCGAGGTCGTGGCCGCGATGACGCCGTTCTTCGGCCCGCGCTTCGGCAACCCGTCGAGTGTGCACCGGTGGGGGCGCGAGGCGCGCGCATCGCTGGACGAAGCGCGGGATCGCGTCGCTGCCTGTCTGGGCGCCCACGCCAATGAGATCTGTTTCACGTCATGTGGAACGGAAGGCGACAATTTCGCCATTCTCGGCGCCTGGAGAACGGCGCGCCAGCGCGGCCGGCGCGCCGTCGTCACATCCGGCATCGAGCACAAAGCCATCCTCGGCGCCGTGCACCAGGCGGCGGCCGAAGGCGCCGAGGAGCGGTGGCTCTCCGTCGACGCAACCGGGACCGTGGACGCGGCTTCGTTTCGCGCGCTCGTGCGCGACGACGTAGCGGTTTGCTCGGTGATGTGGGTCAACAACGAGATCGGCACGATTCAGGACATCCCGGCCCTGGCGAGTCAGGCCCACGGGCAGGGCGTGACGTTCCACACGGATGCCGTGCAGGCGTTTGGCAAGATCGCGATCGATGCGAGCCGGCAGCCGTTCGACCTGCTCACCGTCTCGGGGCACAAGATCGGCGCGCCCAAGGGCATCGGTGCGCTCTACATCCGGCGCGGCACGGCGCTCGAACCGTTGTTGCACGGTGGCTCACAGGATGCCGGGCGGCGACCGGGCACCGAAAACGTCGCGTTCGTCGTCGGTTTCGCCTGTGCGGCGGAGCTGGCCGTTGCCGAGCGCGATACCGAATGCGCACGGCTTCGCCGGCTGCGTGATGCGCTCGAGTCGGCACTTGTCGCGCGGATCCCCGACGTCGTGGTGCATGGCCGCGGTGGACAGCGTGCGCCGCACATCCTCAACGTGTCGGTGCCGGGCACGGACAGCGAGTCGATGCTCATGGCGCTCGATCTGGCCGGCGTCGCTGCGTCGTCCGGGTCAGCATGCCAGAGCGGAAGCGTGTCCCCATCGCATGTCCTGGCGGCGATCGGCGTCGCTCCCGATGTCGCGAACGCGGCAGTGCGCATGAGCCTCGGCGCCCTCACGACAGACGAGCACGTGGGACGCGTCGCCGAGCTCTTCCCCGCCCTGGCCGAGAAGGCGCGCCGGCTCACCGGATCGCGCGCGTGACGCGGCCGCGGGTCCTCGCGGCGATGTCGGGTGGTGTCGATTCGTCCGTCGCCGCCGCGGTGCTGGCCGAGCGGGGCTTCGACGTCATCGGTGTGACGATGAAGCTGTTCTGCCATGGAGACGACCTTCCGGACCGGCCCTGCTGCTCCCTGGACTCGATCAACGATGCCCGCCGCGTGTGCGAGCAGATCGGGATCCCGCACTACGTGCTGAACATGGAGCGAACATTCGGGCGCGATGTCGTGGACGACTTCGTGGCCGAGTACGCGCGGGGCCGGACACCGATTCCATGCGTCCGGTGCAACACGTTCACGAAGTTCCGGGATCTCGTCGCCAAGGCGGACGCGCTCGAGGCACCGTGGATCGCGACGGGCCACTACGCGCGCGCCGAAGGCGGCGTGATGCGGCGCGGACGCGACGTACACAAGGATCAGAGCTATTTCCTGTGGGGAATTGACCGCGCGGTGGTCGCGCGTCTCCTCCTGCCCGTCGGTGATCTCACCAAACCCGAGACGCGCGACCGGGCGCGCGCATTGGGTCTCAATGTGGTCGCCGACAAGGCCGAGAGCCAGGACATCTGCTTCGTTCCAGACGGCGATCACGCGGCCGTCGTATCACGGCGGCTGGGCGCCGGTGCACCGGCGCTCGCGCCAGGTCCGTTCGTGACGACCGGCGGCGACGTGGTGGGAGAGCACGGGGGATTCGTCCGCTACACTGTCGGCCAGCGGCGTGGATTGCCGGGCGGCTCGTCGCGGCCCCTCTACGTCCTTGCGATCCGCCCCGACGACCGCGCCGTCGTGATCGGTCCGCGCGAGGAGCTGTTCGGGAGATCGGTCGTGGCGCGTGAGGTGAACTGGCTCACCAGCATCCCGCCCCGCGTGGGCACACCCGTCGAAGTGCAGGTCCGCCATCGTGCCGCGGCCGTGCCCGCGATCATTGCGCGGCTGGAAATGACCGGTGACGGCGATGGACGCGGCGGAGAGATCGAGCTGTCGCTGGGGGCGCCGGTCGCCGCGATTGCACCGGGCCAGTCCGTGGTATTCTACGCGCGCAATGAAGTGCTCGGAGGCGGCGTCATCGAGCGACAGTAGTCAGTACTTCATTCCGCCCGCGTTGGCGAACTCCCGCATCATCTTCTCCTGCTCCTCGGTGAGCGCCGACGGCACGTTGATCGAGACGTCGACGATCATGTCCCCCCGGCGGCCCTCCTTCTCAATGCCCTGCCCCGGAACCCGGAAGCGTTTGCCGGACGCCGTGCCCGGCGGGATGCGGATCGCGACTTTCTTCCCGGCAATCGTCCGCACGCTGATCCGTGACCCGAGGGTCGCCTGCGCAATGTTGAGCGGCACGGTCGCGAGTACATCGAGGCCATCGCGGCGGAAGAAGCGGTCCGGCTGCACCTGAAAATTGATCACAATGTCCCCGGCGGCGCCGCCGTCGGCGCCTTTCCCGCCCTGCCCTCGGAGCCGCACCTTGCTACCGGTGTCCGCCCCAGCCGGCACCGTGATCAGCATCTTCTTGCGGCTCCGCACTTCACCCACCCCGTTGCACGTTGGGCATCGCTGTGACGGCACGCGCCCGCGGCCCAGGCAGACCGGACATGTACGCGTGACTGCGAATCCGCCCTGGCCGAGCGACACGACACCGCGCCCATTGCATTCGGGACACGTCTTGAACGTGGCCCCCGGCGCACCGCCATTCCCGTGGCAGGTCGGACACTGCTCCGTCACCTCCAGCTCGATCGGCACCTTTCCGCCGAGGGCTGCCGTCCGGAACGGGACGTCAAGCGTCGTCTCGACCGATTGCCCGCGTTCCGGACCCGCCGCGCGGCCGCCCGCCTGCGCGCCGTTGCCGAACATGGAGCTGAACAGGTCTCCGAGGCCTCCGAGTCCGCCGACATCGAAATCCTCGAAGCGGAAATTGGCGCCGGGCTGGCCGCCGGTTCCCGGTCCGGGAGCAGGCCCGGGGCGGCCGGCGCGTCGCGCGTTGGCCGCACCGGGCCGGCCAGCGCCGAAGGGTGACCCGCCGCCGAATCCGCTGAAGGCACCCAGCCGCCGCATCTCGTCGTACTGCTTTCGCTTTTCGGGGTCTCCTAGCACGGTATACGCTTCCGAGATTTCCTTGAAGCGCTCGGCGGCCTTGGGATCGCTCGCGTTCGCGTCCGGGTGATATCGCTTGGCCAGCTTGCGGTATTGCTTCTTGATCTCGGCTTGCGCGGCAGTCGCCGACACGCCGAGGACCGCGTAGAAGTCCTTCGTCTGCGCCATGGTGAGAAATTAACGCGCGTGGTTCGCTAGTTGCGCGCGGTCACCCGTTCCACTGCTTGACGACGACGCGCGCGGGACGCAGGAGCTGTCCGGCAAACACGTAGCCGGGTTGATAGACTCTGGCGACGACGTGATCGTCCTCGGGACTCAGCGCGGGCTCGGTGGCGATCGCCTCGTGCAGCGCAGGGTCGAACGCCTGATCGACCGGGTCGATCACTTCCAGCCCGGCCGCGGCCAGCGCCTTCCGGAGTTTGCGTTCGACCAGCTCCGCACCGTGCACGACGGTGGCGGCATCGACCGTCGCCGCATCGAGGTGCGCGAACCGCGAAAGGTCGTCGAGCGGGTCGATCAAATGCTTCACAATCTCCGCCTGCCCACGCGCGGCCGCTTCCTGGCGCTCACGCATCGTCCGCTTCCGGTAGTTGTCGTACTCCGCTGCGAGGCGCAGGTATTTGTCCCGCTGCTCCTCGAGTTCGTGCGACGCCTGGGAGCCTGACACGGCAGGTGCCGCTCCAGGCAAGCCCGGGGCGTCGAGGGCAGACGGATCCGCAGCGCCGGCCATTGCCCCGCGAGCGTAGGCATCCTCGGCCCCCCCGGCACCCAGTGGCGGGCCCGCGTTCGTGGGCAGGGGTTCGGCTCTCTTGTCCGTGTGTTTGTCTCGGCAATGCATTGAGTATCCGGCTGGACGGGATGGGCGGAGGGCGAAATCTCGGTCCCCTGTTGCCGGGGTGCAACGGCCATGCCCCAGCGACCTGCCGCAACGGCAGCCGCGGGTTGACGCTGTCTATGCGGGGCTGGTGGAGAGTGCCTGCCGGGCCATGTCGAGCCCGATCTGGGCGGCCCGCTGGCGGATCTCGACCCGGTCGCCGGGCAGCATGGCGCGACGCGTCTGGACGGCCACGGCGGACGCGTCGCCAGGGCCTGCCACGGCGATCCACACCGTCCCGACCGGCTTCTCGGGCGTGCCCCCGCCGGGACCGGCCACGCCGGTCACACCGATACCTACATCCGCTCCGATGCGAGCGCGGGCCCCGAGGGCCAGTGCGCGGGCCACCGGCTCACTGACCGCCCCTCCGGCCTGAATCACTGCACCGGGTACATCGAGCAGTGATTCCTTCACGCGATTGTCGTAGGCGATCACACCGCCGAGAAAAACATCGCTCGACCCTGGGACCGCGGTGAGACGCGCGCCGAGGACGCCGCCGGTGCAACTCTCTCCCACCGCAATGGTCAGGCTGCGCTGGCGGCACGCCGCCAGGACCAGCGCCGCGAGATCATCGGACCCCTCACCGTAGACGAAGCGGCCGATGCGTGCGCGGAGGAGTGCCGCCGCACTGCCAAGGCGCTCATCCGCTTCCGCCGGCGGGAGACCTCGCGCCGTCAGACGAAGATCGACACCGTCGGCTCCCGGCAGGTAGGCCAGCGGAAATCCGCCCGCACCATTGGCGAGGTCTCCCAGCAGACCCGCGAGCGCCGATTCTCCAATGCCGACCGTCCGAAGAGTGCGCGACCGCACGACGACCTCGGCGCCGGCCGTGCTTGCCGCGCGACGGGTGAGCCGCGGCATGAGCTGATCTGCCAGCATGCCGCGCATCTCGCGGGGCACGCCGGGAAGCATGGCGACCCAGCGTCCCTGGTCGTCTTCGAGCCAGATGCCTGGCGCGCTGCCGTGCCGGTTCTCGAGGATCGCGGCCCCTTCCGGGATGTAGGCCTGCTGGCGATTTGCCGCAGGCATCTGGCCCCACTGCGGGCGCGCGGCCCACATCGCTTCGAGACCGGCGTAGATGGCGGGATCGAAACGCATCGGGCGGCCGAACAGCGCGGCGATCGCCGGCTTGGTCAGATCGTCGCTGGTGGGACCAAGGCCTCCGGTCGTGATGACAGCGCCTGTGCGGTTGATGGCTTCGCCCACGGCGGCGACAATGTCATCTGCGCGATCTCCGACCAATGTGCGGCGCGTGATCTCGGCGCCGACGGCACCGAGCTCCCGTGCCAGGTGGGCGCCGTTGGTGTCGATCGTAAAGCCGAGGAGGAGCTCATCCCCTATTGTGATCAGCTCAATGCGCAAACAGGCCGCCGTAGCGGAGCAGGTACTGGGCGAGTGAGTAGAGCGTGAGCGTCACCGCACCAGCCATGGTCACGACGCCGACGATCCCAATGAACTGCGGGAATGGGCCGCCATGCCGGCGCGTCGAGCCAGCCGTACTCCGAGGCGGCGCGCACCGCGGCGAACCAGAAGAACGCCGTACCGATCCAGGTCCACTGAAACCCGGTCTTGAGCTTTGCCGATCCAATGGCGGAGATCACGACGCCGCGCCAGGCCGCCGCCTGCCGGAAGACGGTCATGAAGACCTCGCGCCCGAGGACGGTGACCAGGATCCAGAGCGGGAGACCGAACGTGCCCATCGGCGTCACGAAGGGAGCGGGCTCGCGCCACGCCGCGGGCAGCGCGGCGAATGCGGCCAATGCGGAGGCGCCATCCGCGCCGGTGCCCTGCAGGATGTAGACGGGGAGCAGCGTGGACACGAGCAGCACCTTGTCCGCCAACGGATCGAGCAGGCGACCAAGGTTCGTGACGAGATTGCGGTCGCGGGCCAGCTTGCCGTCGACGTAGTCGGTGGCGGCGGCGCTGACGAACAGCGCAAAACCGAGCAGACGGAGGGGCCACGCCGGCGCCAGGGCGAGGAGCGCGATGCCCGGGGCGATCGCGATCCGCAGGGCCGTTATCGAATTCGGCAGGTTCACAGCGCGCACCTCGCCATGCGCGAAATCTCGCGGAGCGGAGCGCCGTTGGTGGCCGCCGCCCGCCGGGCGACCAGATCTACGCCAGCGACTTGAGCACCATCTTGCTGACGGCTTTGAGGGTGTCGAACACGCCATCGCCGGTGACCGCGACCGCCTCGAAGTACGGCGCCCGCTCGACCCACTCGCCCGTCGGAATCTGATCCACGAGGTTTTCGCCCGGATGCGACGTGTCGGGCATCACGCGGAACTTGGCCGGGTCTTCGACTTCCCAGCCGGGGTTGAGCGAGGCCTGCAGGTCGCCGACCGATGCCGCGTTCGGCAGATCGCGCTTGTTGTACTGCACGATGAACGGCATGTGACGGAGATCGTATCCGTATTCTGCCATGTTGTCGTACAGGTTCTGCATCGCTTCCTGATTCGCCTCCATCCGGTCCAGCTGCGAATCCGCGACGAACACGATGCCGTCAACGCCCTTGAGGATCAGCTTGCGGCTCGCGTTGTAGTAGACCTGTCCGGGCACGGTGTAGAGGTGAAACCGCGTCTTGAACCCGCGAATCGTCCCCAGATCGACCGGGAGGAAATCGAAAAACAGCGTGCGCTCCGTCTCCGTCGCCAACGAAATGAGCTTCCCGCGCGTGTCGGGCTGCACCTTGCCGTAAATGTGCTCGAGATTGGAGGTCTTGCCTCCGAGCCCGGGCCCGTAATACACGATCTTGCAGTTGATTTCCCGGGACGCGTAGTTGATCATCGACACGACTGTGCTCTCCCCTTGCCCGGTCTACTGGAACAGTCGGTCGATCTCATCTTCCGCGCCAGCCAAGAGATTGGGCACGGCTGCAGCCCCATTGGCGCTTCCGCGCGTGAACACCTTGTGGAAGAGTGTTGTGAGGTCTTCGACGGCGAGCTTCATCTTGAGCCGGACGAGCCCGAGCGTCGTGCGGTTGTCGAAGAGTACGACGAGAATGACCCGGCGCGCCACGTCGGCCAGATACATCGACTCCTTTTCACCTTGGTGGAAAAGGGTGTTGAAGTCACTCTCGCCGATCAGCCGTGCGAGTTGGTCGTTGGCACTGAAATCGGCGGCCGTCAGCGTCGCGAACGCGGTCGGGTCGAATGTGGGCGGCTCGCCCACTGTCGTGACCAGCTGCCCGGTCCGGTCCACGAGAAGGGCGCACCGCGCATTGCTCTCGTACAGGAAACGCTGCAGCGATTGGGTGATGGCGCCGTAGTCGTCTTCTGTGAAAGACCAGCTCGCTGCACTCACCGCCATGTGCCCTACCTAGTCGAGTGATGCCTCCACGTGCCGCAGCACCTGCTTGCCACGCCGCCGGAGGACGGACCGCGCTTCCCACCGGATGTAGTCGCGCAGGAGATGCGCCGTCGTCGCTGACGGCTGGCCGCTCAGATATCCCAAAGCAGCCAGACGCCGCAGCGGATGGCGGCTGAACAGGTCGCGCCGGTGACGGTGTTGCTGCCGGCTCCAGACGACGACCCCCACCACCACCCCACTCAAAAACCCCAGCGCCATGAGGCGTCCGGCGTCAATGGCGCCAATGCCGTCGCGGTGCCGTGGCCCGACGACTACCCCCCACTGCTCCCACCTCGACCGGGTCATCGCATCTCCCGGCGAGCCGATAGTGCCTGCGCGATAGTGACGCCGTCCGCGTACTCAAGGTCACCGCCGACGGGTATGCCCCGCGCAATGCGCGAAACGGTCAACGGGTAGCCCGCGAGCTGCCGCTGGACATAGAGTGCGGTGGCCTCGCCTTCCAGGCTCGGGTTGGTCGCGAGAATGACTTCCCGGACCGCCCCCGCGGCAACCCGGGCCACGAGTTGGGACACGGTCAGGTCGTCGGGCCCTACCCCGTCGAGTGGCGACAAGCGCCCGCCCAACACGTGATAGACTCCGCGGAACTCACCCGCCCGCTCAATGGCACCGATGTCAGCCGCTTCTTCGACGGCGCAGATGAGGGCGGGCTCGCGACGGCCGTCCCGGCAGATCGAGCAGACGGGATCCTCGGTCAGGTTGTAGCACCGTTCGCAGGTCCGGACGCGTTCGGCAACCGTGACCAGCGCCGCGGCCAGCCGCCGTCCCTGTTCCGGTGGGCGCTTGAGGAGATAGTAGGTCAGCCGAAGCGCGGTCTTGCGCCCGATGCCCGGCAGCTTGGCGAATTCTGCCGAGAGCTCATCGATTGCGGACACGTCAGTGTCCCTCGCAACGGGTCATCGCGATAACGGCAAACGTGGAGGTGGAGCGACCAGAGGCGCGGCTGGCAAGAACTGCTCCGGCGGTCAGAACGGGAGTTTGAACGGCAGAGGAAGCCCTCCGGTCAGTTTCCCCATCTCCTCCTGCGCGAGCGCAGCCGCCTTCTTCTGCGCCTCCGTCACCGCGACCTGGATCAGATCCTCGAGCATCTCCACGTCGCTCGCCGACACAACGCTCGGATCGAGCTTCACACGCCGGACCTGCCCCTTGCCGTCCGCTTCGACCGTGACCATCCCGCCACCGGCGCTGCCGGTCACTGTCTGCTGCTGCAGTTGGTCCTGGATCTCCTGCAGGCGTCCCTGCATCTGCTGCGCCTGCTGGAGGATCTTCATGAAGTCCGCCATAGAAAGAAATCTAACGGCGCCGGCGACTCGTGGCGGATCGCGTCAGTCCAGCAACTCCAGGTCCAGCGCATCGATCGCGGCACCCAGCACGGGGTCGCGTCTGCGGAGCGATGCCACCTGCTCAGCCTTGACCGCCTCCGCCGTCAACCGCTTGGGCGGTCCCGAGGCCGGGGCGCCGCCAGGCAGCGCCACCTCGACGCGTACCACCGCCGGCCATTCGCTCCGGACCGCGGTCAGCAGGTCCGCGCGGCCCGCCTCGATGGCTCGCAACAGTATCTCGTTGCGGTCCGCTAACCGCACCGTGACCGACGTGTCGTCCGTCCCGAGTTCGGGCGTGGATTGCTGAAGTGCCGCCGCAAGAATCGACGACTGGCGGTTTCGCTGGACGCGCTCGATGACGGCTGGCCAGCGCGCGACGAGACCCTCGGCGTCAAGCTTGGCCACTGCCGCTGCGGCAGGTGCCGTGGCAGGTGACGCCGTGGCGGGTGATCCGGTGGTGGGTGATCCGGTGGTGGGTGATCCGGCGGTGGGTGACGCCGCTGGCGGGCGCGCTGCCGGCGGACGCGCCGCCGGCGCCACGGGTGCAGCCGGCTCACGGGCGGCTTGGACGGCCACGGGCGAATCCGGATGCGAACGGGCATCGCCCGCATCGCGCGCATCGCGCGCATCGCGCATCGGCGGCGTCCCGGACGGCACCGGACGCCGCGCCTCGGGCGCCGCTGGGCGTCCGGGCGCCGCCGCGATTCGCCGGTGCCGGTGGCCCGGACAGCGGTGGCGCGCCGGCCGCACCGCCCGGTGCATCGAGCTCGCGGAGTACCTCTTCGAGCGACACCGCCCGGTCGAGCAACGCAAACCGGACGAGCAACGTCTCCAGCAGCAGTTGTTGCTGAGAACTCTTCCGGAATCGCGGCTCCAGTTCGGTGATCGCGTTGAGCATGCGGAGCAGATCGCCGGCCGCCCACGTGTCCTTGTACGACACGACGACCGCGCGCGCTCGATCAGACAGGTCATGCCCATCTCCACCCAGCACCACGGCCAGTTGCGACCGGATCAGGTCAGTCAGCCCGGCGAGAAACGTCCCGAAGTCGACTCCCGCGTCGGCCAGCCGCTCCACCGCCGGGAATACGTCGCGCGCGCGGCGCTCGGCCAGCAGCGCGAGGATCTCCAGGTAGGTGTCTTCAGGGACGAGGCCCAGCGCGTCACGCACGCGATCGGCCGTCACGGCCGCGACGTCACCGAGTGCCAGGACCTGATCGGCCAGACTCAGTGCATCCCGCATCGAGCCATCCGCCGCGCGCGCGATCATGGCGAGCGCGTCGTCGTCCGCCGGCACGCCTTCCTGCGCCAGCACGTCGCGCAGCCGGTCGCGGATGTCCGACGGTCCGATCCGCTTGAGATCGAACCGCTGCAGCCGGCTCAGCACCGGAGCGGCCGCCTGCGCGATCTTCTGCGGCTCCGTCGTGGCGAAGACGAATACGACGCGCGGCGGCGGCTCCTCGAGCACTTTGAGGAGCGCGTTCCACGCCTCGCGCGTCAGCATGTGCGCCTCGTCCACAATGTAGACCTTGTACTGCGAATCGCCGGACGGGGCGTACATCGCACGCTCTCGCAGCTCGCGCGCATCGTCGACGCCGCGGTTGGACGCGGCATCGATCTCCACCACGTCGAGACTCACCGAGCCGCTCCACACGCGGCGGCACGACGCGCACTCGCCGCACGGCTCGCCATCGGTCCGCTCGGCGCGCCGCTCGCAGTTGAGCGCCATCGCGAGTACCCTGGCGAGGGTCGTCTTGCCCGTACCGCGCGGGCCGCAGAAGAGGTACCCGTGCGCGACGCGCCCGCGCGCAATCGCCCCCTTGAGCGTGGCCGAGACGTGAGTCTGGACCGCCACCGCGGCGAAGGACTTGGGCCGGTACTTGCGAGCGAGGGCGAGCGGCATTTAGAGCAGGATCAGAGCAGCATCAGAGCAGCATCAGAGCAGGATCAGAGCGGCATCAGACCGGCGTCAGACAGTCGTCACGGCGCGAGCCGGGGGGATGAAAAGCGCGGGCCTGTCGCCCCCGGAGCGATCCGGGAACGCCTTCCGCCCGCGCGATACTCCAGGCCTGACGAAGCGACGAAAGACACCACATGCCGCTGCTACCTGCGGGGTCCTGACGGGATTAGTGGGCTGACGCCCTCCGGGACCTGGAGCATCAGCAAGTTACCCCCCCGGTCCCGCCGGTACAACCGCCGGGCTTGCAGCGGCACCGGAAGGGCGCGGGTGGTGTCATGGCCGGCGCCGCGACAAGTGCCAAGATGGCCGTTATGGAACGTGAAGCTGCTGCAGGCGCCGCACCCGCCGCAGCTCGTAGACCTGCCCGACCTCGCCGCCCAGCACGAAGACCAGCGCCGCGTAGTACACCCACACGATCACGATCGCAAAGGCCGCCAACGTCCCTGTATAGAGCGACGCCGGATTGAAATGCCGGATGTACGCCCGAAACGCCGCCTTGGCCAGCTCGAAGAGCACCGCGGCCACGGCCGCTGACACGAGCGCCGTGGGCATCCGGATATGCCGGTTGGGCAGATACTTGTACAGCGCGAAAAACATCAGACCGATCACAATGAATGCGAGGACGCGGCCGGCCGTGTACGTCACCGTGCCCATCGTCTGCGACTGGACGCCCACCGCCGAAAGCACTTCAGCCCCGCGTGTCGTCGCGATCGCCATGTAGGCGCTGAGCGCGGTATACGCCACCACGAGCAGCGTCGCCATGATCGTCACCCGCACGTCGAAGAGCTTGCCCTCCACGATCCCACGGTCGCGATCAATGTCGAACACGCTAGCCAGCACGCTTCGGAGCGAGCCAAACAATCGCGTGGAGAACCAGACGAACCCAATGGCGCCGTACAATCCGACTCTGCCGCGTGCGTGGATGATGTCGTTGAGCAGACCGTCAATGAGGGCTCGCCCGGCGCCGGATTCCGACGGCAGCAGGCGCTCGACGAGATCGGACACGTTGGCCAGTGACGCTGCCGGCGACAGGTTGAGGAGATAACCCAGGCCGCTGATCAGGAGCAGGAAAAACGGGACGGCCGCGAGCAGAATGTTGAACGCGATGCCGCTCGCCAGGAAGAAAATGTTGTCTTCGCCGCTGTTGTCCCAGACCCGCCGGACATAGTCGTGGAGCGCCGACTGGCGGCCCCACACCGCGGAGCGGATCGCCGGTATCAGCGTCCCACCCCCGTGTGCCCCGGTTGCGTGGCCGTGGGCGCCAGTGCTCGCGTGGCCCGCGTCCGCCTCAGGCGGCACGGCCGACCGGTCAGGCTGAACGGCCGTGCCGGACGTCGCTACCCCTCGTGGGTGTCGGGCGCGCGTTCGGCAGTCCGCGGCCGCGACCAATGATCGGCCTTGGTGTCGGCCAGCCGTTCGCGCATCTCCGTTCGTGCATCGCGCGCGGCGGCGCGTCCAGCGGCGACCGCATCTGCGAGCTGCCGCGTCCTCACCGAGACGGCCGCGCGTGCCGATTCGAATGCGGCGCTCAAGCTCCTCGCGCGCATCCGCCAGTCCGCCCGACACGCGCTCCTTGACTCCCTCGGCCGCGACCTGCGCGCGATCTCGCGCCGACTGCACGTGCTCGCGTAGCGCCTCGCGCGTCTCGGCACCCGACCGCGGCGCGAGCAGCAGGGCCAGTCCCGCGCCGAGGGCCGCACCGAGCAGGAATGGTCCGAGATCACTCGACCGCCCCTCGACCACCACGTACGGCTCGCCGTCATCTATCATGTTCCGACTCATACCATTCCCCCCGCGGCGCGCCAGCGCCGCTCTCCGCGATCCACCAGGCCGTCAGGCGGGCCCTCGTGCAGGCCTCATGCTGGTCTCGACGCCGCCGGCCGTCAGCGGGACCGCTTAGCGGTCAGTTTTTTCCCCGCTCCCTTCCCGTTCGCCGTCCGCGCGGCCTGCTCAGCCGCGACGGCGGACGCCGCCACCCCGGCGGCCCGCCCGGCATCGCTCGCCGCGGTCCCGGGCGCAGCGTTCACTCCGGCAGTCGTGTCGTCCCGCAGCAGTACGGCGACCTCGTTACGCAGCTCGGCCGGCGAGATCCCGAGCGTCGACGCGGCCCGCGCAATGTCTCCTCCGGTCAATGCGAGCGTCCGCAGGGCCAGCTCTCGCCGCACGGCGCTGAGCGACGTCCCGACGGACACACTGAGGGAGGATGGCGCATCGACGCTCGACGGCGCCCGCTGATGGCGCGGCATGATTTCCGCGCGCGTGATGACCGAACCGGTCGCCAGTACGACCGCCCGCTCGACGGCGTTCTTGAGATCACGAACGTTGCCAGGCCATGAATAGGTCAGTATCCACTCCATCGCGGCATCGTCGAAACCGGTGATCGGTTTCCGGTTCTCCTGGGCGAATCGCGCCAGAAACTCGTTGGCCAGCAAATGAATGTCGCCCGCACGCTCCCGCAGGGGCGGCAGATACAACTCGACCACGGCCAGCCGGTAGTAGAGATCGTCTCGCAGCTCTCCCTCGGTCAGCGCCAGTTGGAGATCGCGATTGGTCGCCGCGAGGACGCGGATGTCCACGGCGATCTCCTTCTTGCCGCCAAGGCGGCGGACCATGCGGGACTCGAGGGCGCGGAGGAGCTTGACCTGGATCTCGGGCGGCATCTCCGCGACTTCGTCGAGGAAGAGCGTTCCGCCGCTCGCCATCTCGAAAGCACCCGGCTTCTCGTTCGTCGATCCGGTGAACGCGCCTTTCTCGTGTCCGAACAGCTCGTTCTCGAGGATTTCCTTGGGGAGCGCCGCGCAGTTCAACGCGAAGAACGGTCCCTTGGCCCGGTCGCTCTCGTGTGTGCAGCGCGCGCGCGACCAGCTCTTTGCCCGTTCCGGATTCGCCGAGGATGAGGACGCTCGCGGTGGAAGGCGCGACCGCGTCGATCACGCGGTACACCTCGCACATGGCCTCGGATGACCCGGTGAGCTCCGCGTACCGCGTCAGCCCCTCCAGGCGCGATGCCAACTCGCGGTTCCGTTCGCGGACAGCGTATTTGTCGAGCGCCTTGGTTATCAGGGCCTTGAGACGGTCGAGCTTCTCGGCGTTGAGCGGCTTCTCGATGTAGTCATACGCACCGCTCTGCATCGCGGCGACCGCCGACCCGACCGACGCCTGTCCCGTGATGATGATGCACTCCGTCGGGATCTCGCGCTGCTGCATCTCCTTGAGCAGCGCCAGGCCGTCGACTTTCGGCATTTTGAGATCCGCGAGCACCAGCCCGAATCGCTCGGCCGACAAACGCTCGATCGCCTGCTTGCCATCCGTCACGATCTCGACTTCATACTCGAGACCCGCGAGCACCGCGCTCAAGCCCGCCGCAATCGCGGGCTCGTCATCGGCAATCAGGATCCGCGGAAGTGACATGGGGGCCACAGTAGGCAAGTCATCAATGTAACGGGACTTCGCCGGGGTCGCTGCCGCGGGCGTCCTCTTCACTGGGCCAGCGCTCCCGCCCCCGGCGGAGCCCGTCGTGGTGCTCGAAGTACCGGCGGAGACGGAGGAATCGGGTGTGCGATCGGCCAGCCACCGGCTCACGATACCCGTGAGCGCCTCGCCCTGGCGGACTGCGCCGTCGAGGTACTGGCTCGCGGCGTCCGGCGCGTGCTCCCGGCGGACGAGCACCGTACGCAGGGCTTCGAGATTGAGCAGAATCCCGTTCAGCGCATTGCGGACATCGTGCGCGATCTCCTGGTCGGCGGCCGATCGCCCGCGGCCGCCGGCCCCAGCTCCCTCCAGTGAAGCCGTCTTCGCGGCCGGCTCAGTCACGCTCAGTCACTGAGATCGGTGTCGTCGGGCGCGGCGTTGATGTCGATGGCGCCCGCCGTTCCCGGGCCGGCCGGTGCATGGCCGGACTCAGGACATGTTGAGCGACGATCGGCGCCGTGCCGCCAACGGCGAGCTGCTCGAACAGGAAACCGAACTTCGCGTCGTAGGCGGCCGCCAGCGTCGCTTTCGCGCTGGCCGGGAGATCCCACATCGCACGCTTGAACGGGCCGAGCGCCTTCTTGCGGGTCTTGTAGATGAACTGTTCGTCGGTGTCGGTGGGCTTGCGCTCGTCGATCGCGTGGACACGCAGCCACGCGTAGACCTCCTCGCGCAACTCCGCCGGGAGATGATCGAACAGCATGTTCTGGAAATTCGTCGCGAGGTGAATCTCCGCCGTCTCGGTCCGCGGGAAATTGTGGAACGCCGCGTCGGGGAGCGTCGAGGCGCCGTGCTGCACGGCGCCGGCAAGACCGTATTCATCTCGCGCCACCCGCGAAAGGTTTTCGAGGGTGGGCAGGTCGAGTTTGACGTCGGCGATGGAACCGTCGGCAAGCACGACGCCGCCGTGCGACGTCCCTGACTGGACACTGATCTTGGAGAGTCCCACCACTCCCGCGGGTCCGCGTGCGCCGAGCGACGCGTTGAGCCCGTCCATGTACGCCCGCAGCTCTTCCACGGTGCTGTTCTTCGTTCCCACCTCCCCGATCTCGCCGCCGATCGAAATCGTGATCCCCTTCGGTTCGTGAGAGCGGACATAGGCGGCGATATCCGCTCCGGTCTCGTAGTTGAGCCGTTGCTGTTCGGCCAGGGTGTCGCGCTTGAGGTCCACGAGCGTCGAGGTGTCGACGTCGATATTGAAGAACCCGGCGGCCACCGCCTCGCGGACAGATGCTTGACCGCGTTCACCTCGGGACCCGGGTCTGCCGCGTACTTCTTCGCATTGACCTGGAAGTGATCGCCCTGAATGAAGACCGGCCCGCGGAAACCCTCGCGCAACGCGGCGGCCAGGACGACGGCCGTGTATTCGGCCGGACGCTGATCCGTGTACCCGATCTCGGACCGCGCGATTTCGCAGATAAACGCGCCGGCATCGAGCCGCTTCGCCGTCCGGAACACCGACCGCGCGGTATCGTACGCCATGCCGCGCACGTTGATCGCCGGCACCGTGAACCCGTGGACGAGCCCCTTGCCCCGCGCCATGTAGAGCGAGTGAATGGACGAGGCGCGAACGCCGACGGCCTGGCCCACCTCCCAGATCAGCCAGCGCGCGGCCGCCTGCGCCGGGGCATCCCCGAACACGGCATCGCGCACCAGGCGGTCCATCCGCTCGGTCGACAGCGCGGCCTCGCGAACGACACGGACCTGGCCGTCGCCAACAACGACGGCGTCGTCGAATGGATGGGCGTATTGAGCCGCGAGAGTCGCCATGAGATGCCGTCGTGGGTGATCGGTGAGTGCGGCGCCACGCCGGAGCGGGGAGTCGCGACGCACGATTGAATGTCGGAACGTCTTGGATTACAACGACTTGTGAGCCTAGGCCGCCGCAGGGCGGCTGCTTCCCGCCGAGCGTTCGAATCTACCCGCCAATGGTCCGGCCGACCAGCGCCGAACCCCCTTGGCCTCCTGAGCAAACTGCTTGCCGGATCGGGACTCGTGTCGCCCGGTTGCCACCGCGTCGCCACCGTGTCGCCTGCCGTGGCTTAGCCGACCCGCACGGTCAACCCGTCGAATGCGGGCGAGATGCCGCGCGGCAACTCGGCCTCCAGATCGGCGTGGTAGTTGTCATGGGTGAGGTGCGTGAGATAGGTCCGTTCCGCACCCAGCATCTGGGCCGCCTGGATCGCCTCCTGCAGGCTCAGATGCGTCGGGTGCTCGGTACGAAACAGCGCGTTGATCACGAGGACCTTGGCGCCGGACAATGCGGGCCGCGCCTCCTCGGGGATCTGCTTGGCATCGGTCACGTAGGCCAGCGGGCCGATACGGTATGCGAAGACCGTGACGTGCCCGTGCGGCAGCGCGACCGGCAGCACGGTGGCGTCACCGATCTGCACCGCCTCGCCGCCTGTCAGCACGATCGGGCGCCCCTCCGGTTTCGACGTGCCGGGCATCGGACGCATCGATTCATCGAACACGTATGGAAACTTGCGAGCGAGCCCCGCCAGTGTCGCGGCCGATCCGTACATCGGCAGTGGCCCGTCACGGCGGACCGACATCGCGCGAACGTCGTCGAGACCGTGCGTGTGATCGGCGTGATCGTGGGTGAAGAGCACCGCATCGACGCGGTCGATGCCGTTCGCAATCAGTTGTACGCGCAACTCGGGTGGCGTGTCGATCAGCAGCCGCGTCCCGTGATCCGTCTCCACGACGGCCCCCACCCGCGTGCGCTTGTCGCGCGGGTCGGGGGACCGGCACACCCGGCACTGGCATCCGATCTGCGGGACGCCAAAGCTGGTGCCGGTCCCCAGGAACGTGAGTTTCAGATCTGCTCCACCTTGAGAAGATTGGTGCTGCCCGGCACATCGAAGGGCACGCCAGCCGTCACCAGCACGCGGTCGCCCGCCTGCGCGAGACCGTGCGCCACGGCGGCCGCCCGGGCGAGCGGGATGACGGCCTCGTAGCTCGCGACGTGCTCGATCAGATGTGGGATGACGCCCCACACCAGCGCAAGCTGGCGGTAGGTCCGCGGCTGATCGGTGAGCGCGAGGATGGGAACGCCCGGGCGGTGGGACGCGATGATGCGCGCCGTGAACCCGCTCTTGGTAATCACGATGACGAGCGGCGTCGCCAGCATGCGGGCCGCGGCGACGGTCGCCGCGGCGATCGCTTCTTCCGTCGCCAGCACTCGTCCGCGGTCGGCGCGCCGTGGCCGAAGTTCGTCCCGCGCCCCCGCACCCGGATGCGCCTCGATCTCCGTGATGATCCGGCGCATGGCGTCCACGGCCAGCCGCGGATACGCGCCCGCGGCCGTCTCCGCTGACAGCATCACGGCGTCCGTTCCGTCGAGAATGGCGTTGGCGACGTCGCTGGCCTCGGCACGCGTGGGCCGCGGGTGATCGACCATCGACTCGAGCATCTGCGTCGCGGTGATGACAGGCCGTCCGAGCTGGTTGGCGAGCCGGATGATCCGCTTCTGCGCGATGGGTACTTCCTCGAAGGGCAGCTCGACGCCCAGGTCGCCGCGCGCGACCATGACGCCATCGGATGCGCGCAGAATCTCCTCGATGTGCGTGAGCGCGGCGTCCTTCTCGATCTTGGCAATGATGAGCAGGTCGGGTGGCAGCCGGGTCCGGAGCTCCGCGAGGTCCGCTGCGCGGCGGACGAAGCTCAGGGCCAGGTAGTCCAGCTCGTGTGTGATGGCGAACGCGATGTCGTCCGCGTCCTTGTCCGTGATCGCCGGCGCGCTCACACGAATGCCCGGGAGGTTGAGCCCCTTGTGACTCAGCAGCGGTCCCCCGTGCACCACCCGCGTCACGACACGCGGTGGCGCGACCTCCAGCACCATCACTTCCAGCAGGCCGTCGTTGATCAGAATCCGGTCGCCGGGGTGCACATCCGTCGCGAGCCCTTCGTACGTGATCGGGGCATCGCCCGGACCTGCTGCCGCTTCGGGGACGAGCACCAGATCCTGCCCGGTGGCCAATGTCAGCGGCGCCGCCAGCTCGCCAATGCGGATGCGAGGACCCTGCAGATCCCCCAGAATCGCGATCGGCCTGCCTCTCGCCGCCGCCGCTGAGCGCACGCGCCCGATGGCGGCCGCCTGTTCGGCGTGGGAGCCATGGGAAAAGTTGAGGCGGGCGACATCCATGCCGGCATCGACCAGGCCCGCGACGACGTCGTCCGTGGCGCTGGCCGGTCCCAGAGTGCACACGATCTTGGCGCGTGGCCGGACCGAGGGCGCACGCTCCCCGGCCGGTGCCACGTCAGCCGCGGGCCGGCTCATGGCGTCCACCGCTCACTCGACCGCTCGCTCGCGACCGGCTACGCGAGTGCGTGCGCCTTGCGGTCGAGCCCAGCGAGCAGGGATTCGTACGATTTGCGAAAGCTCGCGATCCCATCGGCCAGCAGTTGCTCGGTGACCGAGGCCAGCGAGACGCCGGCCGCCGCGAGGTCGCGCAGGACGGCCTCCGCACCCGCGACATCGGCGTCGACGGTCCGGGCGACGATCCCGTGGTCCCGGAATGCCTCGATCGTCGCCGGCGGAAGCGTGTTGACGGTGTCCGGTCCGATGAGTTGCTCGACGTACATCACGTCGCGGTACGCCGGGTTCTTGGTACTCGTGCTCGCCCACAGCGGCCGCTGGACGCGCGCGCCGCGGGTGGCAAGGGCGGCCCATCGCGCACCGGCGAACTGCTGCTGAAACAGCCGGTACGCGAGCTTGGCGTTGGCGATGGCGGCCTTTCCCTTCAACGCGGCGAGACGCGCGCGGCCCGCGTCGTCGCGCTGTGTCATGAGAGCGTCGAGACGCTTGTCGACTTCCGTATCGACGCGGCTCACGAAGAAGCTGGCGACCGAGGCCAGACGATCCACCGGGAGACCGGCACGGACGCGGTCCTCGAGACCGGCGAGAAACGCCTCGATGACACGGGCGTGGGCCTCCACCGCGAAGAGTAGGGTGATGTTCACGTTGATGCCGGCGCCGGTGAGCTCGCGCACGGCGCGAGCGCCTTCGACGGTACCCGGCACCTTGATCATCACGTTCGGCCGGTCAACCGTCGCCCAGAGGCGGCGAGCCTCTTCGACCGTATGCGCCGCGTCGCCAGCCACCCCCGGCGACACTTCGATAGAGACGAAGCCGTCGGCTCCGCGCGTGGCATCGTAAACGGCCCGGAATGCGTCGCACGCCGCGCGCACATCGTCGGTCTCTACCAGCTCGAAGAGTGCCTGGGGTGTGGTGCCCGGCTCGGCCCCCGCGACGGCCAACTGCGCATCGTATGCGGTTCGCTCGGCGAGCGCTTTCTCGAAGATCGTGGGATTGGACGTCATCCCCGTCAGCGCGTCATCCCGGATCCGCCGCGCGAGATCCCCATTGAGGAGGATCGTGCGATCGATGAAGTCGAGCCAGAGAGACTGGCCACTGTCGTGAAGCTGGACGAGCCGTGAGGACGCCGAGGGATTGGGCATACCGGAAAATTACACCCGCCGCGCCGGTGCCGGTACGGCGCGCACGGCCAGGCCACGCGCCGAGACGCTCACTCAGTGCGGGCTCGTCACGAATTGAACGCGCTTTCGATACACTGCGCGAACTCCGTCACGACGGTCGCGCGCTGGCCAGCCTCGAGCGTGGGATCCGCCATCCAGCCGGCGACGCGCTCTTCGAGCGCGGCAGCCAAGTCGCTGACGGCGGCGTAGCCATAGCTCCCGGCCGTCCCATGAACGCGATGCAGCTCGCGGCGAAGTCCGTCGAGCACCGTGTCGTCAGCGGGTGCGCCGCTGAGCTGCACGGCAATCGCGCGGAATCCCTCCACGATCTGGCCGGCGGATGCCCGGTAGCGTTCGCGCAGCAGCCGCAGCTTCTCGCTGCCCGCAAACGACATCACCGCCTCGTGCGCTGAGGCGGGACATGCGCCGCCCTGCACGCCATTGGGGCCGCCGGCGGGCGCCGAAAAACCGGGACGGCCGTCCTGCCGGTTGCCGGCCACGCCGGGGTTCGTCGTGTGTTGGCCGGCGTCCGGATCGCGAGAGCCCCGGCCCTTACCCTTTCCAAACGTGCCATGCGGCTGCTTTGCGCCGACGACGAGCCAGATATCCGGGCCATTCTGCGACTGGCTCTCAGTCTCGACCCGGACATGGATGTCGAAATCGTGGACTCGGGCCACGAGGCCATCGCGCGGGCCGCGGCCGGTGCATTCGACGCGATCCTGCTCGACGGCATGATGCCGGGGCTCGATGGATACGAGACCTGCCGCATCCTGAAGGCCGATCCCGCGACGTCCCACGTGCCCGTGCTCTTTCTCACGGCAAAAACCCAGCGTGACGAAGCGCGCCGGGCGCTGAGCGTTGGCGCGGTCGCCTGTCTCACCAAGCCGTTCGATCCGATGACCATCGGCCAGGAACTTCGCGCCGCCCTGCTGGCCGCGCGCCCCGGCTGAGCATTCACGGGCGCTGGGGCGCGGCCCCCGGCTCCGCTCGGCGCATCGCCCGGCCCCGGGCCTCGGCCAGCACGCGCGCGATCCCGCGATAGAACGCGGCGTCTTCGGTCTTGCCCTCGCCATCGAGCGCCATCGCCGCCCGCTCGAGGGCGTAGAGGATGTTGCCGAGGTAGCGCTCGGACACTTCGCCGACGGATTCGCCGTCCATATGCCGGTAGTGTGGAGATGGGCGGGCGCGACGCCCGAATCTACGGACGCCCCGCCGCCGGGGGGTTCGCACCGCCGCCGAACGCCGGGTTTTCCGCTGTCGGCGCGTCGAGACGGGGATCCTCGGTCGACAGCACCTGCACGACGACGGCCGTGATGTTGTCCAGACCGCCCCGCCCGTTCGCTTCGTTGATCAGCGAGTCGACCAGGCGGCCCGGCGAGGCGCGGGACGACAGCACCTGCTGGAGCCGGGCGTCGTCGAGCATGCCGGTGAGTCCATCGCTCGCCACGAGGAAGATGTCGTTGGCCTGGACGTCGCCCGAATAAGTGTCGGCCTCGACCTCGCGGCTGGCGCCGACGCATCGCGTGATGACGTTGCTATAGGGATGATACCGCGCCTGTTCAGGCGTGAGGTATCCCGCATCGACCTGCTCCTGCACGTACGAATGATCCTTCGTCAGTTGCGTTAGCACGCCATTGCGGACCCGGTAAATGCGCGAGTCGCCGATCTGCCCGATCAGGTAGCGTCCGCCGCTCAGCATCAGGACTGATGCCGTGGTGCCCATGCCCTGCTTATCGACTTCGGCGAGTGTGCGCTCGAAGATCGCCCGGTTGGCTTCACGCAGCGCGCGTTTGAGCGCATCCTCGCCGTCGGTGCTCGCAATGTTGTGCACAGGCGCGAGATCCCGGGTGACGATGGCGACCGCCATCTCGCTGGCGATCTCGCCGGCCGCGTGGCCTCCCATCCCGTCCGCCACCATGAAAACGCCACGATACGGAGTGGCGTCGGCGAACAGGCTGTCCTCGTTACCGGAGCGGACCATACCGACATCGCTCCGAGATGCGTACGTCAAATGCACTAGCGACCCTGGAGGAGATAGGCGACGACCGCGGCCGCAATGACAATAGCGAGTACCAGCCAGAGCCATCGCGATCCCCCGCGCGTCACGGGGGCGGCCGTGCGGGACAGGCGGAACGGCGGGTCCGTGCGGGCTTCGCCGGCACCGCCGCCGGTGCTGGCCTGCGCCGGCAGGCGCGGGTCATCCGCCGGGTGAATCCCGGCGAACTCCCGCGTCGCGCCACGCGGCTGTGTGGGGGCTTCGGACGGAGTCAGGGCGAAGGTGAGCTTGACCCCGCCGAGACGCAGATCCGCCATGTTGTCCAACCGCTCCTCCGCGTCAATGCGCCTGCCGCCCACGTAAGTGCCGTTGGTCGAGCGCAAATCCGTGACGTACCACACGCCATCCCGCCGCTGCAGTTTGGCATGTGAATCGGAGACGCTCTCCTCGGCAACGACAATGTCGTTGTGCTCCCCGCGTCCAAGATGCGCGAGAACCGTCGTCACGGCATAGCGCTGGCCCCTGAGGAGGCCCCCGCCAATGACTTCGAGTGTGGCGATCGGCGGCCGCGACGGCGATGATGCCGCGAGGTTGAGGCGAGGGGCCGCGATCGAGGGTTGGGGCGCCGCTTCCGCAACGGGCGGCTCGGCGGCGGTAGCGACTACCTCCGCCGATGGCGGCCCCTCGGCAGGCTGCCCGCCATCCGGTGCGTCGGCCGGCGCTGGGGCAGGCGCTGAGGCCGGCGCTGAGGCCGGCGCTGAGGCCGGCGCTGGGGCCGGCGCTGGGCCGGCGCTGGGCCGGCGGCGTGCCCGGAGAGACCGCGGATGCCGGTGCAGCGGCGACCGCACCCACGGGAGCGGGGGTTGCCACGACGGCCGGGGCGGCGGTCCGGGAGGCTGGTACTGCCGCCGCACGGGCGGCCATCGCGTCGCCAATCGCCGGAGCCGCGACATCCGCGTAGAAGCGAAACTCGTCCGGCCCGATGCGCAGCACGTCGCCGCGTCCCAGAATCTGCATACCCTCGACGCGGTCGCCGTTCACGAACAGGCCGTTGGTGCTCGTGTCGGTCACGACGTATCCGGTGTCGCCGGCGATGATCTCGGCGTGGCGGCGGGAGACATCGGACGACGGGATCACCACGTCGCACCCGGCATCCCGCCCGAAGACGAGACCTGCCGCGGGAACCATGTACTCGCGGCCGTCGACCAGGGAAATCACGCGGCCGCCCGTGGCGGCCGTTGCCCGGGCAGGCGGGGGCCCGCGGAGCCGGTCGAAGTCGGGGATGTTGATGCTCGGGATGAACTGCGTGCTCCCCCCCGCTTGTCGTCGCCGAAATACAACTCCGCCCCACTGATCTCGATCTTGTCCCCGTGAATGAGCGGCGTGGGTTCCGCACCGAGGAGAACGCCGTTGACCCGCACGATTGCATCAGGAGCCGCTCGCCGGATGGCCACATGGGTACCGCGCCCGACCTCGGCAATGGCCAGCACCGACGGATTCGCTGAATTCAGCGGTCCAGGCAGGCGGAAATCCACCTCAGGTCCGGCACCAATGCGTGTCTCGCCGACTCTGAGTTGCACCTGTTTGTCGTTGAGCTGGAGATACGGCATGACGCCAGGTCGAGGAAAGCGGCAAAGGTACGGACGCCCACTGGGGCTGGCAAGGAAGCGGCGGCCCAATGCGCGCGCGAGCCGCACGTTACACCGCAGCCGGCGCCTCGCCGACCTGCAGCCGGTAGAGTCGATCGTAGAGACCGCCGCGCACCAGCAGGTCGCGATGCGTGCCGCGCTCGCGGATCTCGCCGTGCTGCATTACGAGAATCTCATCGGCATCGAGGATCGTCGTCAGCCAATGCGCGATCGCGATCGTGGTCCGTCCCCGCATCAGCTCCGCGAGCGCCGCCTGGATCTCCGCTTCGATCTCGCTGTCCACCGCGCTCGTCGCTTCGTCGAGGATCAGCAAGGCCGGATCGGCCGCGATCGCCCGGGCGAACGACAGCAACTGGCGCTCGCCGACACTGATCGACGCACCGCGCTCCCCGAGCTGGTAGTGGTAGCCGTTTGGAAGCCGCCGGATGATGCGGGCGGCTCCCACGCGTTCGGCGGCGCGCTCCACCTGCGCATCCGT
Source organism: uncultured Gemmatimonadales bacterium (assembly GCA_963737895.1). Lineage (GTDB taxonomy): Bacteria > Gemmatimonadota > Gemmatimonadetes > Gemmatimonadales > Gemmatimonadaceae > Palsa-1248. The sequence goes on from CAVTUF010000001.1 coordinate 387,864, forward strand.
GAGCGGGCTGGAAAGCCGGATGTTGGTGGCGACATCGCCCGCGAACAGGAAGATGTCCTGCTGGACGTAGCCGATCTTCGCGCGCAACACGCTCACCGGTATCTGCCGGATGTCCACGCCGTCCAGTGTGATCCGGCCTCGTTGCGGGTCGTAGAATCGCATGAGCAGGCTCACCACGGTCGTCTTCCCGGCGCCCGTGTGGCCGACGATCGCCACGGTCTCGCCCGGAACGGCGCGGAAGCTCACACCTTTGAGCACCCATTCCGGCTCACTTGCCGGCGACGCCGGCCCGGCCATGTGGGCGAGGTCGTAGGCGAACCACACATCCTCGAATGCGATCGTCACGCCGGCGGCGTTGGACGCGGCCGGTGCGCCGGCAGCGGGCAGGGCGCTGGGCTCCGTGGCGGGTCCGGCGGCCTGCGCAAGCGCCGCGCGCCCTCGTGCCGGCAACGGCAGCGGATCGGCGGCCGCGCCGGCCGGCTCGTCGAGCAGTTTGAAGATCCGCTCCGACGACGCCATCGCCTGCTGCAGCGTGTTGTACTTGTCCGAGAGGTCCTGCAGCGGCTGGAAGAAACGGCGTACCAGTTGGAAAAACGCGGCCACCACACCGATCTTGAGTGTCGTCGCGTGCACCCGCCCGACGGCCCCCACAATGAGGCTCGCCATCGCCACCGACGTCAGGATCTCGATCGCCGGGAAGTACAGCGCGTAGACGGTGATCGACCGCAGATGCGCATCGAGGTGCGCGCGGTTGTATCCGTCGAACCGGACGGCCTCGCTGCGCTCGCGTCCGAAGAGCTGGACGATGCGCATGCCGGTGAGGCGTTCCTGCAGGAACGCGTTGATCCGGGCGAGCCGGATGCGGATGTCCCGGTAGGCCTGGCGGACTTTGAGGCGGAAAACGTGCGACGTCAGGTAGACGAATGGAATCACGCCGAAGGACGCCACCGCGAGGCGCCAATCGACGACGAGCATCAGCACCGCGATCGCGAGGAGGGTGAACAGGTCTCCGAGCCCCGACACGACACCGGCGGTGAACAGTTCGTTGAGGGCCTCAATGTCGGCCGTGACGCGTGTGACCAGTCGTCCCACCGGGTTCCGGTCAAAAAACGCGATCGGCAGCCGTTCGAGATGCGCGAACACCTGGAGCCTCAGGTCACGCATCACCCGTTGTCCGAGCAGGCTCGTAAGGATCGTCTCGCCATAGGCGCAGGCGAATTGGACGATGAGCGTGAGGACGAACAGCAGGACGGCGCTTCGGATGAGTCCCGTGTCGTGATACGGCACGGCGACGTCGATCACCCGCTCCGTGAGGAGCGGACCGACGAGCTGCAGCGCGCCTTCCGCGAAGAGGCACCCGATCGCACCTGCGACCAGTGGCCAGTACGGACGGACATACGCGGCCAGCCGCCGAACGAGCCGGCCATCGTACGCCTTGCCGAGTGCGTCTTCGTCGTGAATGCCGCCGTCGCGTGCTGGATCCGCCATGGTCGGCGAAGGCTAACCCGCCGCGCGCCGGAGGGTCAATCGCGGCGCACGCACGCTCCCGCGCGGCGCTCAGACCCGATTCGCGGCGCCGTCAGTCAGCCCGAACGTCCCTCGGGGGATTCAGGATCCGCCGGGGGACTGCCCAGATCAATGCGGTAGTAGCCTTCGACGGCCCAACGTACGAGGCGGTCAGTCACGATCGACCGCCACCAATCGCTCACCCCCGTGAGTGAGCTGTCATCTGCGAGTTGCTTGACCACGATGAGCATCCGTTCCGGCGGGACGCCGTTGGCACGGAGCTCGGCCGCGAAGTGCGACACGGCCTCGCGGAGCTCCCGGCTTTCGTAGTTCCGCGTTGTGGCTGCGGCGGCGAGCGCCGCCCGGATGCCATCGGGGGTTGCCGGAGTCACGTATATCGGCGGCGGGTGTCCGCAGTACCGAACACCGTGGCTGCTGAGTCCGCTCCGGGCAAAGAGGGTGGTTGGCTCCCCAGGGTCCAACAGCCGGGACTGCAGGAATGAGGGTGTGGGACCTGCTCAGTTGTCATCCTTTATGTGCTCGATCGGGCAGCGGCCGAAATAATCTCTGGGACCATGCGGTCGCCGCCCGTGATCCTACACTGGTTCAGTCATGAGCCCGATCTCCTCCGTTGGCGCTGACCACTCGCACGTGCACTGGCGCTACCGAGCCGTAAACGGCGAGGGCGATGTCCTGCTCGACCTCGAGATCGAGGCCAATACCGAGAGCCAAGCGCTCTTCGCCGGCATCGTGCAATACGCGACACGAGTGGCAGCCGGCACCACTCCGCCCACGTTCGCACGCGATTGGGTGACCGCCCGCCAGTCGCAGTCCTGGCGGCCGGACGCTTAGGCGGCGGGTCCCGCCTTCTCCCGGTACTTCACGTTTCACGCCACGCCGGTTTGACCCGGCGCGCACCTCACACGATGTCGCTCAGGCGATGTCGCTCACGCGATGTCGACGGTTTGCATCATCCCGTGCGTGAAATGGGGTTTGCCGTCTTTGGCGTCCGGGAGGAAGCAGATCAGCAGGTATTTCCCCGGTACGAGGTTGATGGAGACGTAGACCGGGATTCCGGCAGCGGAGGGGGACGCGCCCCCCACGACATGGCCGGGCGGCGGACCCTGCATCTTCTGCATCCACCCGAACAGGTCTTTCGCCGTTTTTCCCGCGTCGAGGCGGATGAGCACGAGCTCGTGCGGCTGGCCCGGCGCGGTCTCCACCTTGATGGTGTGCTGGCCGGCTGTCAGTGGCTGCGACAGCGCGAAACTGTAGTTGGACAGCGACACGACGACATCCGACGCCGGCGCAGGCGCGCTGGCCGTCGTCACGGGCGTGACCGTGAGCGGGCGGATCATGCCTTTGGCGAAGTGCGGAACGTTGTCCGGCACGTCGACGAAGCAGAGCATCACGTAGTTGCCCGGAACCAGGTCGACAGTCGCCGTCGATTCGCCCTTCGCGTCGGCGGCGTTCGGTCCGCCTGAGAGAACAGCCCAGCCAGGCAGCGGTCCCGGTTTCTTCGTCGCGGCCTGGAGGTCCGCGGCCGTCTTCGCGCTGTCCAGGCGGATGAGAACGAGGTGGTGCAATCCGGGACCGTCATTCACCAAATGAAAGGTCGTCATACCAGCTTCGATCTGGTCAGGTGCGTCATACGCGAAGTCGCGAGCGTGCACGGTCACGATCACAGGTGCGGCCGGTGCCGCCGCCGCTCCACCGGACGCTGCCGCGGCTGCGGCGGAGTCGCCGCCCCTCGCCGTGTCGTGCTTCGGTTGGCACCCTCCCACCACACATATCAGTACCGCGACGACTGCGATTCGGGCGGATCCCGGCATTTTTTCTCCGTAATCAATTGGGAAGCACGCGCCAGGGCGGCGCGGTCATAGGTCGACATATGGCCCTGAACGTCCCGGCATGTCAACGCATCACGCACCCGCAAAGGGGACGCACACACCAGCGCATCGTGCGCCGGGCCCGTGGCTACGTCGCCCAACTGCACGACGTTGCGGCGCGCTGCCAGGTCGCTGCCAGGTCGCTGCCCGGTCGCTGCCGGTCGCTGCCCGGTCGCTGCCCGGTCGCTGCCCGGTCGCTGCCCGAGCGGCGTATTCATGCGATTCGGGTTGACCGGCGTATCCCGGTGGACCATCCTCTTTGCCCATGATGCTGCAACAGTACGGTCATTCGCTCCGTGTGCCACTGTGGCTGCACTGGGTCCTACTCGGCCTCGTCGCAGGCGCGCTCGCCAAGTATCTCATGCCGGGTCGCGACCCATCCGGATGCATCGTCACGATTCTGCTGGGAATCGTCGGCGCATTCATCGGTGGACTCATTGGCACCGCGGTAGGCTGGGGCTCGGTGACAGCCGCCAGCTTCGAGCCGCGATCGCTCGCCCTGGCGACGCTGGGCGCGATCGTCATCCTGCTCGCCGGCAGACTGCTTCGGCGACTGTAGGAGCGCCCACAGCCGGCGTGTAGTTCCCCTGGCCCGCTTCGCGCGGGTCGGCTTTTGTTCGGGGCGACGTTACCTTTGAGACGTGAAAGACCGCCTCATCATCCGCGGCGCGCGGCAACACAATCTCCGGAACATCGATCTCGAGATTCCGCGCCGGATGTTTACGGTCATCACCGGTCCCTCCGGCTCCGGAAAGTCTTCGCTTGCCTTCGACACGATCTACGCCGAGGGCCAGCGCCGGTACGTGGAGTCACTGTCGGCGTACGCGCGGCAGTTTCTCGAGCGCGTCGAGAAGCCGGACGTGGACAGCATCGATGGCCTGTCGCCCGCCGTGGCGATCGAGCAGAAAAACCCGACCAAGACCTCCCGGTCCACTGTCGGCACCGCGACCGAGATCTACGACTATCTCCGCCTCCTGTGGGCCCGTGTCGGACACACAATGTGTCCAGTCTGCGGACGTGAAATGCGTCCCGACACGGTCCAGTCGGTCACCGATACGGTGCTCGGACTCCCTGCTGGCACGCGGTTCGCCGTCGCGTTCCCGCTCCACGTGTCCGCCGAGGTCACGCACGACGTGGCGGTGGACAACCTGCAGGCGCAAGGATTCGTGCGGGTCAGCGCCGGCGGCGTCACCTATCAACTCGGCGAGTTGGGCGCCGCGGGTATCGACCTCGCCGACGCACCCGGCGCCCTCGTGGTGATCGACCGCTTGGTCGCGGGCCTCGAGGTCGCCGGCCGCCTGACCAATGCGGTTGCCACGGCGTTTCGTGAAGGGGATCGCGACTGCGTGATCCTGCTCAGCGAGCCGGTGCCCGCGCGTGGCGGTGCTGCAGACGACCCGCCGGTCGCCCGGCTCCGGTTCACGGAGCGTTTTGAATGTCCCTATGATGGAACCGTCGCGCCGGCGCCGAGCCCGCAGCTGTTCTCATTCAACAACCCGCGCGGCGCGTGCCCCACGTGCAACGGATTTGGGGCGGTCCTCGAATACACCGAGGAGATGATCGTTCCGTATCCGGAACGATCATTGAAGGATGGCGCGATCGACCCCTGGACCAAGCCACGCTACGACAAGCAGCGGAGGACTCTGGCCGACTTCGCGCGCCGCGAGGGGATGGCGGCCGACGCGCCGTGGGAATCGCTCACGGCGGCGCAGCGTGACCGGCTGCTCAACGCGACGACGAGTGCCAAGAACGGCGGTTACACCGGCATTCTCCCGTTTCTGAAACGCCTCGAGGCCAAGCGCTACAAGCAATACATCCGGGTATTCCTGCGCCAATACCAGTCGGCGCAGACGTGCCCCGCGTGTCATGGCGCGAAACTGCGCCCCGAAGCGCTGCAGGTCCGGGTCGCGGGACGCACGATTGCAGAGGTCTCGGATCTGCCGGCAGAACGGCTTCTCACGTGGCTCGATACGCTCGCGCTATCGCCGTTCGAACAGCAGGTCGCCGAGCACGTGGTCGGAGAGGCGCGCGGGCGCGTCCGGTTCATGTGCGACGTGGGATTGACCTACCTCTCCCTCAACCGGGGCGCCCGCACGCTTGTCCGGCGGCGAAGCCCAGCGCATCACGCTCGCGAACTCCCTCGGCTCGCGCCTCGTCGACACGCTTTACGTGCTCGACGAGCCGTCGATCGGACTCCACGCGCGCGATATGGACCGGCTGCTGCGATTGCTCATTCGGCTACGCGACGCCGGCAATACGGTGCTGGTGGTCGAGCACGACCCCGAAGCGATCCGGCGCGCCGACTACATGATCGAGCTCGGGCCCGGCAGCGGCACGAACGGTGGCACGGTCGTCTTCGCGGGACCGGTCTCCCGGGCCGCCGAAAGCCCGCTGACCGGGCAGTATCTCACCGGTGCGCGGCAGATTCCGCTGCCGGCCGAACGGCGCCGCGCTGGACCGCGGTGGCTGACGCTCACCGGCGCGCGCGAGCACAATCTCCGCGATGCCGACATCCGGATCCCGATCGGCGCGTTCACCGCCGTGACGGGGGTGTCGGGCTCCGGGAAGAGCACGCTCGTGCACGATGTGCTGTACCACGCGCTCGAGACCCGGCTGCGCGGCGAGCACACGGCCAAACGGCACCTCGGCGAACGTGTCGGCGGATATGAGAAGCTGACGGGTGTCGAGGCGATCGACAATGTCGTATTGATCGACCAGGCACCGATCGGCCGCTCCCCCCGCTCGAATCCCGTGACGTACATCAAGGCGTTCGACGAAATCCGGCGGATCTTCGCGGCCACACCGCTGGCACGCGAGCGAAAATATTCGAGCGGCTCATTCAGCTTCAACGTCCCCGGTGGGCAATGCGAAGCGTGCGAAGGCGCCGGCTCCCTCGAAGTCGAGATGGTCTTCATGGCGGACGTCTTCGTGCCGTGCGAGATCTGTGGTGGCGCGCGGTACAAGCCGGAGGTGCTCGAGGTTACGGTCCACGGGAAGAACATCGCCCAGATCCTCGAGCTGACGGTGGACCAGGCAGTGCGGTATTTCCCCGCAGAGGAACGGCTCGCTGCATCCCTCTGGCAGTTGCAACGGGTCGGCCTGGGCTATCTTCGTCTCGGACAGCCCGCCACGACCCTCTCCGGTGGCGAGGCGCAGCGCATCAAGATCGCGCGCGAGTTGGCGCTGTCCGGACGCGGCGCCGGCAAGAAACTCTACGTGATGGATGAACCGACCACGGGCTTGCACCTCGACGACATCCGGAAGTTGGCCGAAGTGTTCGACCGGCTCCTGGAGCAAGGACACACGCTCCTCGTGATCGAGCACAACCTCGACGTCATCAAGCTCGCCGACTGGGTGATCGACCTTGGGCCCGAAGCCGGCGACGAGGGTGGCCGGGTCGTCGCAATGGGGCGTCCCGAGGAGGTCGCGGAGGTCGAGGCCTCCCACACCGGGCGCTGGTTGCGCACCGTTCTGCGGAGCGCTCCGCCAGCAGCCGCGGCGCGGACATCCGGCGGCGCGTCTGGGCCGGGCCGTCGCGCGGTGAGCGCATTCGCGGCCTCCGGTCGCGGCGGACGGAGTGGCCGCGGCTAGTGCCAGCGGCGCGTGACAGCGGGTTGCTTGACCCGTCTACCTGCCGATCCTAACTTTGTTGATTCTTCCCGAGTAGCTCAGTTGGTAGAGCAGGCGGCTGTTAACCGCCGGGTCGGGGGTTCGAGTCCCTCCTCGGGAGCTGGCGCCTCGTGACAATTCGTGGTCATTCCCTTTCCGCGCTCTCCGCGCCGGCCTGAATCGTTGCCGCACGTCCGACCATGCCGTCTGGTAGGCCTCCCGTGACCCCACGGCAGAGGCGCGCCGGCTCGAGTACCAGAGGCACCCCGCGCGTCGGCGTGGTCATGGGCAGCCAGAGCGACTACCAGTGCCTCAGCGGCACGTGCGAGTTGCTCCGCGAGTTCGGCGTGCCGTTCGAGACACGCGTCGTCTCCGCGCACCGCACACCGGATTGGCTGTTCGAGTACGCGGAAACCGCAGCCGGCCGCGGACTCCAGGTCCTCATCGCGGGCGCCGGCGGAGCGGCCCACCTGCCGGGCATGCTGGCGGCGAAGACGCTGCTGCCCGTCCTCGGCGTCCCGGTCCCGGCCACCTCGCTCAACGGTCTCGACTCGCTGCTGTCGATCGTGCAGATGCCGAAAGGCGTGCCGGTCGGGACGCTGGCGATCGGGGCGCCGGGCGCCGCGAACGCGGCGATACTCGCGGCCGAGATTCTGGCGTTGCACGATCCGTCATTGGGCGAGCGGCTTCGTGCATGGCGCGCCGGCCGGCGTGATGAGGTGCTCGCGCAAACTCTGCCGCCGCTCAGCAAGAAGTGACGCGGCGACGCATGGGCGCGCGCACTGGCTGGATGCGCGCGTGAGCCAGACATCGATCCTCCCCGGGGCCACGATCGGCTTCCTCGGCGGCGGACAGCTCGGCCGGATGACCGCACTCGCCGCGCGCGACATGGGCTATGACGTCCGCGTGCTCGATCCCGAGGCCAACTGCCCGGCCTGCCCTCTCGCGACGGAGACCATCGTCGCCGGATGGGACGACGCCGGCGCCGCCGCGCGGCTCGCGCGCGCAAGCAATGTCGTGACGATCGAGATCGAGCGTGTCGGCATCGACTGCCTCGAGGCCGCGTCGCGTCATGCGCCGACGCGTCCGGGCGCCGCGACACTCGCCATCGTGCAGCACCGCGCGCGGCAGAAAGAGTGGCTCGCCGCACAGGGATTTCCGGTCGGCGACTACCGGACCGCCGTGTCAGCCGCCGAATGTGAAGCGGCGGTCGTCGCGTGGGGTCCGTGCTACGTCAAGGCATCGGCCGGCGGCTACGATGGACGCGGGCAGGTTCGCGTGTCGCAGCCGGAACAATGCGAAGCGGCGTGGCAAGCGCTGCGCGCGACCCGCTGCGTCATCGAGCGGGCGCTCGATCTCGAGGTGGAAATCTCGGTGATGGTCGCGCGCCGGCCGGGCGGCGATCACGCGGTGTTTCCGGTGGCGTTGAACCATCACGAGGCCGGCCAGCTCGCCTGGTCCGTCATTCCGGCGCCGATCAATGCCGCGATCGCGGCGCGTGCCACCGAGATCGGTGTGGCCATTGCTGGCGCACTCGGCGTCGTCGGGCTGCTCGCCATCGAGATGTTCGTGCTGCGTGATGGGCGGCTGCTCGTCAACGAGCTCGCACCCCGGCCGCACAACAGCTTCCACCACACGATGGAGGGCTGCGCCACCAGCCAGTTCGAGCAGCTCGTGCGCGCCATCTGCAACCTGCCGCTGGGCGATGCCCGCATCCTGCGGCCTGCCGCGATCGCGAATGTGCTGGGCGATGCGTGGACTGCCGGGCGGCCGCCGGACTTCGCCGCTGCACTCGCCGTCCCAGGGACGCGGATTCACTTGTACGGAAAGCATGACCCACGACCCGCGCGGAAGATGGGCCATGTCGCTGCCACTGCGGACACCGCGGAACACGCGCGCGCGGCGGTGCTCGAAGCGGCGCGCCGCCTACGAGGCGCTGGCTAGCAGCTCGCGCCGGATCTCACGCGGTCTAGCCGGGGCTCAGCCCGCGGCCGCCTGCGGAAGCGCGCCGAACCGCCGGTCGCGGCGCCGGTACTCGGCCACCGCGCGCCCGAGGTCCGCGGCCTCGAAATCCGGCCACATGCGCTGCGTGAAATAGAGTTCGGCGTACGCGCTCTCCCAGAGGAGGAAATCGCTGAGCCGCTGCTCACCGCCCGTACGGACCAGGAGATCGACATCGGGGGCGAGCGGCGACGCATCGACGGCGGCCAGAAGCGCGGCAAACTCTTCGCGTGTGGGCGCATGAGGCTGCGACCAGCATGCGGCCGCGCGGGCCATCGAATCACGCGCCGAATAGTCGACGGCCACCCGCAGCCATAGGCGCTGGCCGGACGCCGTCGCCTCCTCGGCCGACTCAATGGCGCGAACCAGTGGATTGGGCAGCCGGTCGCGGCGCCCGACGATCGACAACCGGACGTCGTTGCGCACGCATCGGTCGACTTCAGTCGCCAGGCTGCGACGCAGCAGCGTCATGAGGGCCGCGACTTCCGATCGGGGGCGATTCCAGTTGTCGGCCGAGAACGCGTACACGGTCAGCGTGGTGATGCCGTGGAGGGGTGCCGCTTCGGCAATGCGACGCAAGGTCGTGACGCCCGCCGCGTGTCCCATCGCCCGTGGACGCCCGCGTGCGGCGGCCCACCGGCCGTTGCCATCCATGATGATGGCGACGTGGAGACCGGTGCCCTGCGAAGCAGAAGGCGAAGTACTTTGTAGCATGAAGTTTTCCCGAAAAAAAAAGGAGCCGCGTCCTATCGCTCTCGCGTCACTTGAATGAGTGCTTCCATGTGGTCGAGGTAACGCTCGAGGGCCCGCCGGCCAGCCGCCGTCAGCCGGTACTCGGTCCGTGGAACTCGTCCCGAAAAGCTCTTGGCACAGGCGATATACCCCGCCTCCTCCAGCTTGCGCGCGTGGACGCTGAGGTTGCCGTCCGTGGCGTGCATGAGCTGCTTCAGCTCGTTGAAGCTGAGCGTGCTGTTGACCGCCAGCGCACTGACAATGCCCAGCCTGAGCCGTTCATGAATGAGCCGGTCGAGCGCCGCGGACACCCCGGCCGCCCGGCCACCCGTCCGCCGAACGGACCGCTCCTCCTCTCCCCCGCGCCCGCGTTCCTTCGGAACCGCCGAAGCTTTAGCCACCGTACCTCCGCGCGATTGCCGCACCGAATACAAGATGGAAACCACCGAATCCCGCCGCCAATTCCCGCCCTCCCCAGGCGCCAGGACCAAGCACCGCGACGGCGCCGAGCGCCATGAAGCAAAGGCCCATCACCGGGACGATCGGCACCGAATACGTGCCTCCGCAGACGACCGCCGTACCGTACAGCAGCAGCCACATTCCCGGTAGCAGACCGTCGAGCCCCGCACGAAACAACGCGACCGTCAGCAGCGCGCCGACCAGCATGGGTGGTGAGAACCCCAGCAGCAACTTGCGCCCGGGTCCGGACAGGAGCGGCGTGCCCGTGGCTCTCGCCTTTCGCACGATCGCCCACAGCGACACGGCCGCACTGAGGCCGGCCGCCGTGAGCCACGTCGCGAGCCACGCCTGGCGCGCCGGCTGCCGCGCCGCGACCCAGGCGGCGATCGTCGCGAGCACGCCCATCACCATCATGCCCAGCCCCGAAATCGCCGTGAACGCACCGGCGCGTTCCATCGTCTCGCGGATGAACTGCAGGTTGTCCCGCGCCCGATCGTGGAGCGCGGGTGGCTCGCCATCCGACGTACGCGGTGATGCGCCGGGGAAGGTCACGGAGATGAATCTAGCGTCCGGGCGAGCCGCCGCGGCCCCTCACGATCTGGTTCATCCGAACCCATATTTCGTCGTGCCGGCAGGTGAACGGGTACCTCTGATCGGTCACGCGGCGCTGCGCACACGGTTGGCGGCGGCCGCGGGGCGCGGCTCCCTCCCCGCGAGTGTGCTGTTCCACGGCCCGCGCGGCATCGGGAAGCAGCGGCTCGCGCTCTGGCTGGCCCAGACGCTCCTCTGCACCAATCCAGCGATCCGGGATGACACTGGCGAACTCGCGGCCTGCGGCGAGTGTATGTCCTGCCGCTACGCCGCGGAGCTGGCCCACCCGGACCTGCGCTGGGTATTTCCAAAGCCGCGGGCGAAGGATCCCGACATCGGCGCGGCCGAGGTGGCCCGCGAGTATGCGGATGCCATCGCGGAGCGGGTACGAAATGGCCTGCTGTACGGACCCGCCGACGGCACTGAAGCCATCTATATATCGACCATCCGCGCGCTCGCACACGATGCTGCGCTCACGCCGGCGGTCAGTTCCCGGAAAGTGCTGGTGATTGGCGATGCGGAGCGGATGGTGGCCCAGGAGGGCGCAGACGCCGCCTCCAATGCGTTGCTCAAGTTGCTCGAGGAGCCGCCCGCGGACACGACCATCATTCTGACGTCGAGTGAACCGGGGGCGCTGCTCCCCACGGTGCGGTCACGCGTTGCTGCCATTCGCGTCTCGCCGCTCAATGCGGCAGATGTCGCCGGCTGGCTTCGTCACCCGCAGGTGCGGGCGACACTCGACGCAGCGGGACCGGGGGCGAGTGACGCGGACCGGATACACCGGGCGCGGGGCGCGCCGGGTAGGCTGCTCGGCGACACGCCGGCCGCCGCGAGCGATCGGGCCAGCGCGCTCATCGAAGCCGCGCAATCGGCTCGTGCATCGGCGCGGTACCGGCTCGCCCTCCAGCAAGGGGCGGCCGGTGCGCGCGGCGCGTTCTCCGATGTCCTCGACGCGCTGACCGAGCAGATGACGGCGCGAGCGCGGACTGCAGTCGACCAGATGGATGACCAGGGTGCACAGGCCGCGTGCGCGGCAGTCGCGGCCCTGGCCGAGGCCCAGTCGCGCGCGGATGGCAACGTCAACCCGCAACTCGTCGCCGCAGGCCTGCTGCGGACGCTGCGTATGCCGGCTCCGCGCCGCGGATGAGCGGGACCCCGCGTCCGGGCGGCCACCCAGCGCCCAAGAAAGGCCCCACGGGACAGGCCCGCCGCCTGTCCCATGTGGGCCCCGGGGGCGCGGCACGGATGGTGGATGTGAGCGGCAAAGACGACACCGAGCGTCTCGCCCGCGCGACAGGTATCATCCGCATGGGCGCGGCGACGCTCCGCGCGGTCGTCGAAAACGGTGTCAAGAAAGGTGACGTCATTGCGGTCGCCCGCGTGGCAGGCATCTTGGCAGGAAAGCGTACGGCGGACCTCATCCCGTTGTGCCACCCGGTGGCGCTGACGGACCTGCAAGTGACTGTGGTACCGGACTCTACAATTCCAGGGCTTCGTGCCGAGGCGGTCGCCCGGACTGTCGGAAAGACAGGAGTCGAAATGGAGGCTTTGACCGCCGTGGCAGTGACGCTTATCACCGTTTACGACATGGCCAAGGCGCTAGATAAGGGCATGGTCATTTCGGACATTTGCCTCGAGGAGAAGCGGGGCGGCCGGAGCGGTCATTGGGTTCGGAAATGAGGGGGTCAACCATGGCACGGCGGTTGCCTTTCTTACCTGCAACACCGAATCCGACGGTCCGTGGGCACCACCCGGGCGAGGGTAGCCCGTCTGACGCTACGAACCTTTCAGCGGGAACGAGGGACCATCATATGTTGCACAGCGCGTACGAACGACGTGGGCAGCACGGCCGTCACCGCGCCCGCGTGAGGCAAATGGCAGCAGCCGTAGGCGTGGCCGCGATCGTGGCGGTCCTCCTGGCGGCTCGCAACACGCCGGAGGCGCAGGCCGCCGGCCGCGCCATGTCGGATGCCTCGTCCGGAACGCTGTTCGGCTTCGGATCCCAGCATCTCAAGGACGAATTGGACGCGACGAAGGGCCAGCTCGATCTCGCGAACGCGCAGCTCGAGCGGCTCAACGCCGTCGTGCGTTATTCCAGCCAGTACCACATCGGCGCCGATCTTTCAGCGTCGGTCTACGACGTCGCGATCGCCGAAGGCATCGAGCCGGAGCTCGGATTCCGGCTGGTCAAGGCCGAGAGCGACTTCAACGAACACGCGACCAGCTCCGCTGGCGCGCTCGGTCTCACGCAAGATCATGCCAGCTACGGCGCAATTCTTCGTGCCTGGCATCAGCCACAATGGTCTGTATCAGCGCGAGACCAATCTCCGGGTCGGGTTCCGCTATCTCCGCACGCTCGTGCGCGAGAATCACGGCAATCTCAATCTCGCGCTTCTCGTGTACAATCGCGGCGAAGGTGCGGTCGACATGTCGGTCGCACAGGGCCGCGACCCATCGAACGGCTATGAGCGGGAAGTCACGAAGGGATACAAGGGAACGGGCGTGATCAACTAGGCGGCACAGTAGCGTTCGGGACTTCGAGAGGGCCGGCTTCAGACAGAAGACCGGGCACCTCGCAGAGCATCTGCAGAACATCTCGCAGAGCATCTTGCAGTCCAGCATCTCTTCGCAGAGCATCTCGCAGTAGCATCTCGCAGGCACCGATCTCCTGCAGTTGCGCGGCGGAGATCCCACCCGCGAGACCCGTTCGTGTCACCCGCCGCTCTGGTCCTTGTGCACCGCTTTGTGTTTGTGCACGGGCATTGCGGAGCCCGACACGACGAGCGCCTGCCCCGGGAGAATGATGCTCTTGCGGAGACCGTTCAGGCGCATGAGCGTGGCGACGCTGGTGTGATAATGCAGCGCGATGCGGCCGAGCGATTCGCCACTCTTCACAATGTGAATGCCGCGCCCGCCCCCGTATCGTTCGATCCCCGGATCCGGGACGTCGAGTGCTGCGGAGGTGACCGCGGCCGACGGGACGAGCACCACGTCACCCACGGGCAGCCGGCCACTCTTGAGGGGGTGGATGCCCGGATTGTACCACTTGAGGTGTCGCACACTGACGCCTGAGCGATCGGCGATCGTGCCGAAGCCGTCTCCCTTGCGGGTGGTGACGCGTGTGAACGCGGTGCGATCCCGTTCGGACAGTGCCGCGAAGTTGCTGTCGAATGCCGTGGCGCCTCCGACCGGAACGCGCACCGTGAAGGAGTCCTTGGGCGGCGTCACGCCGCGCAGAATGAACGGGTTGAGATCGGCGATCGCGGCGAGTGGCACATCGGATGCCTTCGCGACCGCAGCCAGCGGCGTCGCCGGACCCACGCGCACCGTGTCGTACGCATACGTCCCCAGCGGCTCGATGTGGAGGCCGTAGCGGGCCGGTTCCTTCGCGACGAGCGCCGCAGCGATCAGTTGCGGTACGTAGTCCTTGGTCTCGCCTCGCAGGTACTTCTTGTCGGCGAGCGCGAAGAAGAGATCATCGCCCGTCGTCCCTTCGAAGTCGCCGGCGTAGCGCGCCAGGCCGCGCGAGATCCGCCCAGGACCCCCGTCGTACGCGGCGGCGGCGAGATAGATCGACCCGAACTGATCTTTCAGGTATCGCAGGAACCGGATCGCTGCATCCGTCGAGCGAACCGGGTCGCGCCGCTCATCGACCCACCAGTCGACACGAAGTCCCGCGCCTCGCGCGGTCGAGGTCATCAGCTGCCACATGCCGACGGCCGCCGCCGAGGAGTACGCATTGGGCGAATAGCCGCTCTCAATGATCGGCAGATACGCCATATCTTCAGGCAACCCCGCCTGCCGCAGCTTGCCCCGGATCAGCGGCTCATAGCGCGTGCCTCGCTGGACCCACTGCGTGAAGATGTCGCGCGCACCGCCGCTGAAGAGTGAAACGAAGTGCGACACACGCCTCTGTGTCGCATACGACCGCACGTCAATGTCCCAGGTGGGACCCGCAGCGGAATCCGCCGGCGCCGCGGTACTGTCGCCCGATGCGCCATCGGCCTGCGCGCCGACCGAATCGCCGAACACCCGCAGCGCCTGTTGGGTCACTTCCGAATGGGTCACGGTCGTGTCGGGCGCCCGGGGCGCCGCGGCGCCCGTATCGGGAGACGCCATCGCCGGGGCGGCGTTGGGAGGCGGCGCGGGATTCACCGCGACGGATGGCGGTGCATGGTGGTGACACGCGGATACCAGCATCGCGCCGCACAGCACCAGCAGCCGCGCCAAGGTGCCGCGATCGCGGAATCGGATGCGCGCGCCTCGCGCGCTGTCATGCCGGGTCTTACGCACAGCGGCGCATCGGGCGTCGCGATCCATTCGCCGGGGTACCCCGCATGTTGTCGGGTGGATCCTCACGACCGCCCATCGCCCGGCAGAATCACCGTGTGGCGATGAAGTTGCCCAGGAGGCGGTTCGTCGCGTTCAATACGGAGATGACCGCGGCCCGTACCGGATCGCGCTCGGCAAGATAGCTCCCCAGCAGGCGCTGCGGACCCTCACCCTTTCGCAGGCCCAGGGCCACGATCACGATGTTCGCATCGAACGCGCGCAGGGCTTTGACCCCCGCGAGCTCGAATTCGATTGCACCGCCGGAAAAACTTTCGAGGGCACGCAAGGCAGCCTCGGCGGCGATGCGCAGATCACCCATGGGACTCGATTGGCCGCTGGCCTTGCCGACGACAGTGACGCCGTCGAGCCACTCCAACTCCACCTCGGCCGTGCACAACCCTGAGGGTGTGCGCACGAAGCGGAAATTGGTAAACCGCAGCCGTTCCCGTTTGAGCTGCAACGGCGAAAGGGCCGATGACGCAAGGGGATCGTCTGGGGACGGCGTGACGGAGGCCATGAGCTTCAAGGCGAGTGGTGCTCTAGCGAAATGCCAGTCGGGGGTGATCGGGGGGTACGGTGCAACACGACCGACCCGCTGCCGGCGCAACGCTAGCAGACGCGCCCAAGGCGTGTCCGGATCGGCAATTCCCCGTCGGTTACCCCCGTAGCGGCGCCCGGGCGGCCATGGGCCAGATGCCTGCGAAACCGTCCGGACATCCGCGCGACCCCCTGTCCGGGGCCGCTAATGGGTCAGACGAGGCTCAGGATCACCATGTCAGTGACGATCGCGATCACCTGGCCGGCCAGCACATCGCCCGGGTAGTGCACGCCGAGCCTAACGCGCGAAAACCCTACGGCCGCGGCCACGAGCACCAACGGCAATGCATAGGCGGGATAGGCCGCCGCGTACACCACCGCGATTGCCATCGCGGAGGTGGCGTGACCCGACGGAAACGAGAACTCATCCGGCACCGCCACCAGCGACGCGGTGCGATCCGCCGGCCGCGCGCGCAGCACGTTGCGCTTGAGGAGCTGCACGATGGCGTGCGAGATCGCGATACACATGACCGCGTGAAGCGCCACCGTTCGCAACTGGCCGCCCGCGAACAATGGAACGCCTGCCAGGACGGCAATGCACCGGAGCCCGCCCAGATGGGTGCACGCGACCCAGATACGGCGAACGTCGGCCGACCGCTCGATGGTCCAGCGGGCATACAGCGCACGGTCGTGAGCGTCCAGGCGCTCGAGGATCGACGTCCCCATGTGCTTATGGATACCCGCCAGCAGACACGATGTGGCAGCGGCCGGGCAACGATTCTGTAACCACGGCTCGGACCGCCTTGCGGCCGCGTTTCGGGCTCCACCGGCAGCCCGTGCGGCTACACCACTCTCGCCTCGCCGCGTGGATGGGGGGCTGGCTAGGCCGCCACGACCACGCGGGGCTCATCCGGCGCAAACGCATCGGCGAGCACGCGTCCCTCATACGACGGCGGACATGTCACGCCGAGCGCCCAGAGCACGGTCGGCGGCACGTCGAGGAGACTCACCGGGGCGGCGAGCACGCCGGTCTCCACCCCCGCTCCGGCGAGGATGATCGGAATCGTCTGGTCCGCGGGATGGACGCTGTCGTGATCGTTCGCGACGGCGCCACCGCCGCCATGGTCCGCGAGCGCGATGATCAGGGTGTTGTCCTCGCCTGCACGCGACACGATGCCGAGCAGGTCTCCGAGCGCCTGATCCATCGCGCGCGCACCCGCTTGGTAGGGCCGGGACATCCACCCGTGTTCGTGTCCGGCGCGGTCGGCATCCGGCCAGTGCAGTACGATCAGGCCGCGCTCCTGCTGCATGAGCGTGGGCCTGGCGCTCGCGACGATCGCGTGCGCATTCTCGCCCGAACACACGGCTCGCCCAAGGCCGATATACCGGGCGATCTGTCGCGCCAGACCGGCGTACAGTGCGGGGAGCGACCCGATGAACGCCGACGACGGTACTCCCGCGGTGGTGAGGACGCGCGGCAGCGGGTCCACCGGCCCCCGTCGCCGCGGCACGTGGAACCTGTCGCTGACGACGCCATGCCGTGCAGGCGCGAGCCCGGTGAAGAGCGATGCCATGGCGGCCGCGGTGACGCTTGGCGTGACTGTCCGCGCATTGAAGGTCGTCGCGCCACGAGCGGCGAGCGCCGCGACGTGATCCAGCCGGAACGCGTCCACGGCATTGGGACGCAGGCCATCGAGCACCACCAGCACGACGCGGTCGATCGCGGCCGATTCATTCATGGCGACTCCGGGGTGATGGGCGGACATCGTCGCGTCGCGCTACACGTCACCACGGTGCGCGTGAAGCCGTCGCGTGCACACACACAATAGACGAGGCCAACGCCACGGCGAGCACGTCGTTGTGTGACGCGCAGGTAACGCTTGCCGCACGGTTCAGCGACGACGGCCGGGCTGTGTGCCGGCCGGTGCACATTTCTGCACGACGCGATGCGCATCCTGTTCTGCTCAGACACATACCCGCCGCAGGTCAACGGCGTCTCCGTCGTCACTGCCATCTCCGTGGCGGGTCTGCAGAATCGCGGGTGGGAATGCGCAGTGGTCGCGCCGCGCTATCCCGCCGGCTCCGCGAGCGTGTTCACCGAAGCCAGAACCGGTGGCGAGTCCGTGCTGGAATGCGTGCCGAGCGTCGCGATGCCCTGCTATCCGGACATCAGGCTCGCCGCGCCGTCGTACACCGCGATCGCGCGCCTCGTGCGCCGCTTCCAGCCGCATCTGGTCCACAGCGAGACGGAGTTCATGCTCGGGCGCCCAGACGTGTCGCCTCGCCGCCGGTGCGCGCGCGACGGCCGAGACGCTGAGCTGGGACCGTGAGCTCGACCGGCTCGATGCGAGTTATCGCGAGGTCATCGCCGCGTCGTCATAACCGCGGCGTCATACCCGCGGCGTCATAGCCACGTCACCACGAGGGCGATCGCGGCGGCGCTCATCAGGAGGGCGGCCAACCCCCCGAACAGGTTGAGCACCCAGCCGTTTCGATACTTGCCCATGACGGCGGCGTTGTTGCAGACGAGGATCACGATCAGGATGAGCGGCGGCGCGAGCAGACCATTGATCACCGCGGACCAGAACAGCATCCGGATCGGGTTGAGGTGTGCGAAATCGAGCAGGGTCCCGAGCACCGTGGCAATGCCGATCAGCGCATAGAAATGCGGCGCCGCCCGCACATGCAGATCCATCCCGCGTGCCCAGCCCCGGGCCTCGGCCACGGCGTACGCCGCCGACCCCGCCAGCACGGGCACGCCCAGCATACCGGTGCCGACGATACCGGCGGCAAACAGCACGGATGAGAGCGGGCCGGATATCGGCCGGAGCGCCTCCGCCGCTTGCTGCGCGGTCTGGACATCGGTCAGCCCGGCCCGATGCAGTGTGGCGCCCGCGGTGAGAATGATGAAGTACATGATGCCGTTCGACAGCGTCATGCCTGCGATCACGTCCACCCGCACGCCGCGAAGCTCGCGGGCCACGTTGCGCCGCGGCCGGTCACCCATTTCCGCCGTGAGATGCTCGTCTTCCTCGGCGTTCTGCGCGGCCTGCCAGAAGAACAGGTAGGGGGAGATCGTCGTACCCAGCAGCGCGACGATGGTCAACAGAGCCCCTTTCTCCCTCAGTGAATCCGGGACCAGCGTACCGCGGATGACGTCAGCCAGGTGGGGATGCGCCAGGAATGCCGCGACGACGTACGCGAACAGTGACCACGTCAGCCACTTGAGGAGGCGTGTCATCGCCGCGTATGACGCGAAGATGAGCAACGCCAGAACCAGCACGGCGAAGACCGGCACGAAGATCTGCGATGGGACGCCCGTCAGCAGTGAGGCCGCGGCCCCCATGCCGCCAAGGTCAGCGGCGATGTTCACGGTATTGGCGACCAGGAGCAGCCCGCAGGCGAACCAGAGTACGCGGGCGGAATAGTGCTCCCGGAGGACGCATGCCAGCCCTTGGCGCGCCACGGTGCCGATGCGGGCGCACATCAGTTGTACCGCGATCATGAGCGGCCACGTGACGAGGGCGGTCCACAGCAGGCCGTACCCGTACGCGGCGCCGGCCTGGGAATAGGTGGAGATACCGGACGGGTCGTCGTCCGCCGCCCCGGTGATCAGGCCCGGGCCGAAGGTCTGTCCAATGCTCCGCAGTCTGCTGGCGAGCGAACGCGCGTGGCGTGGGCGCCCGTGCACCCCGCCCGACGCGTCATGACGGGCCGCCTGGCGTCTGTTCGCCGGCGGATCCCGGTCGTCTGGTGGCGCGTCGCGTAGCTCGGTCACGTGCCGGAGAATCGCCCCTCCGCGCGGCCTGCGCCAGCATCCCGGCCAGTCCTACGACGTGACGCTGCTCCGGCCTGACGCGGTGATGGAAGTCATACCGCTCTCCGGCCCATAGCAGAACCGGGGCCACCGGGCGCCGCGGGCACCGAGATCAGGGTTCTGTCGTCGCCGTGCTGCACGCGTCCCCCGAGTGCCGCGATGAGGCGATCGGCCAGCGCGATGTCAGTCATACGTCCAGGCCCCGCGCCGTGGCTGACGACGAGATGGACCATTGCTGTAGCGCCCTGTCCCGAGGCCACGGCCGCGCCCACTGCAGCCGGGCCCGCACTACCCACAGGCCCGGTCTCGCCGCCGGTGATCCGCACAGCGCCGCCAGCCGGGGTACGGCGCAGAGCGTCAGCGACGAGGAGCGACAGGGCCTGCCCGAGCCGCGCCCGGTCGCCGCTCACCGCGGGTAGCCAGGGGGACAGGTCCGCACTCACGGCCACCGACCCTCGCGCCCCTTCCGCGGATAGCCCAGGCAGCAGCGCCGCGATAAGGTCGGTGAGCCGCACACGCTCGGCGCGCATTCGCAGTGTGCCCCGGTCGATGTCGGCGACCTGCCGCAGTCGCTCCAGTGACGCCTGTGCGTCATCGGCGGCGGTGCGTGCGGCAGCCAGCATCTCTTCCTGGTTGTCGTTGAGATCTCCGAACCGGTTCTCAAGCAGAATGTGCAGCGGCATCCGGATCTCATCGAGCTGGCGGGCGGCCGCCATGGCAGCGTCCGAGACGAGCGTCCCGTATTCCTGGACCGACGCGTCCGCACGCTGTTGCGCGCCGGCCTGCGCGGCCTCCGCGCCGGCGACCGCCCGCCGGAGGCTGTCGACTTCCTGCTCGATCGCATCCAGCTCGTCGTCGCGTATCCCGGGTCCGGGCGCGGCAAGCCGGGTTACGCGTGTCGCCACGTACCGCGTATTGCGCCAGGCCACGATGAGCGAGCCAACCGATGCGATCACGCCGACGATCACGAGCACGTGGGGCGCCTGGCGGTCGTACTGGCCCCAGTAGGCCAGCCCCGCCACGGCGAACACGCCGACGATCGCCGGCACGACCGCGAGATAGAGCCGTTGGCTCACGGTCATGGCGCCGCCGGTTTGGCGCGGCTCATCTCCGCGCGCGTGGGCAGGCCCACTACCAGGACGTCGAGCCCTTCACTGTTGTGGGTGAGCCGCTCGACGACCGATCCGTAGCGCCACCGGTGCCAGCGGGGGCGCCGGCTCTGCCCGGCGATGAGCAGCGTCACGCCGCGCTCCTGGGCGAAGCGCCGCAGCTCGGCGGCAATGTCGGTCCCGACCAGCTTGACGACCTCCGCGCCCATCGCCTGGGCGAGCTGGATGTTGTCGACCAGTTTCCGCTGTACCGTCGAGTCGATGCGTTCGGCGCTCTCCTCCGGCGTCTGGACGTACACGCAATACCAGTCCGAGTTGAGACGGCCGGCGATCCGGCTCGCCTTCCGGAGCAGGATCGCGGTGTACGGCGGATTGCTCGCGAGCGCGACCGCGATCCGATCGACGGTCTTGGGCGCGACGACCGGGCCAGCGTCGCGGCGCACGATCTCCTCGCGAGTGCGGTCCACCGAGCTCGCCACCTCGCGCAGCGCGAGCTCACGCAGGGTCGTGAGATTCTCCTCGGTGAAGAAGTTTGCGAGCGCGGCCTGCACCTTCTCCGGCCGGTAGATCTTCCCTTCCGCGAGGCGCTGCCGCAGGTCTTCCGCGGAGATGTCGATGTTCACGACCTGATCGGCGATGGCCAGCACCCAGTCCGGCACGGTTTCGCGCACCGTGATGCCGAGCGTGGTCGCGACGACGTCGTTCAGGGATTCCAGGTGTTGCACGTTGACGGCGGAGATGACGTTGATGCCGTCGTCAATGAGCTGCATCACGTCCTCCCAGCGCTTCCGGTGCGAGACGCCCGGAACGTTGGTGTGGGCGAGCTCGTCGACGACCGCGACCTCGGGGCGCCGCGCGATGACCGCGTCCACATCCATCTCCTCGAGGGAGACGCCGCGATACTCGATGCGCCGCCGCGGCACGACCTCGAGGTCGCCGACCTGTGCCTCGGTCTCCGCGCGTCCGTGCGACTCCACGAATCCGACAACGATGTCGACCCCGCGGCGCCGGAGGTCGCGCGCCTCGGTCAGCATCCGATACGTCTTCCCCACCCCGGCGAACGATCCGATGTACAGCTTGAGCTTCCCCCGTTCGCGCGGGGTGAGGACCTCGAGGAAACTCGCGGTGCTCGTCACATCTTGACCATCATCGCAAAGTTGAGACGCGTCTCCGTCTTGCGCAGATCCGGGTTCCAATTTGGAACCACTGACCCGGCCGCGCCCGTGTTGCCGCCCGGGGGTGTGACGCCGCCAGGGCCGACGAAATAGGGGGCATTGGCTTCCCGGTGGTTGAACTCGGCGCGGAACGTGATGTAGTCCTTCGGCATGTAATCAAACGTGATCGACGTGTCCCAGGCATTGAAACTGGTGCCCGGGCTGTTGGGGAAATAGGGCGTCCCGGACGTCGCCGTGGCCCCGTTGATCGGCGGCAGAAGCACCAGATAGCGACCCGGATTGGTGATCGCGCCGTTGCCGAGTGTCAGGCCGAAGAGATCCTTGTGAAACCACATGCGGTCATAGACCATGTAGCCGAGAAAATATTGTGCCGGCCGCGGCGCGGTCCCCGAGACGCATTGGACACCGCCGCCCGACTCGCACCCGGCATCCAGTGTCACTGAAAATGCGGACTTATCCAGGAAGGCATCCGGACGATCCAGATACTTGACCTGGACGCTGTTGTCGGTGTGGATTCGCGCACGGGCCGGCGTGTTCGGCGTGTCGTATCCCCAGTAGTCGTTCGTTATGAGCTCGAGCGATCCGGTCGGCCGCCAGCGTATCTCCGTACCCAGGCCAGGTGCGTCATTGAAACTGCCATATGATTGCCACCCGTTGATGATCCAGTATTCGATCTTGAGCTTGTCGCTGGGAAAGGTCTGAATCCGGATGCCGTTGAAGAACCAGGGCGTATTGGCGGAAACGTACGAGGGCTGATATGCCCAGTTGTCGTAGTTGTAGTAGCTGAACAGGCCGATATACGACATGAAGATACCGGCATCGACGTTGATGCCGTTCCAGACATTGAAGTGGTAGCCACCGTACGCTTCCGAGATGTAGCGATAGGCGTCGGAGAGATCCCATTGGCCGCGACCCGGGCTCGCATCGTTGCGGGGCGTGAGTTCCGAGTACATGCCGAACTGCGTCATGAATCGGCCGCGCACGTTGTCGTAGTGGAAGTCGCCACCAATGCCGAGTTGCTGGACCTGCACTTCGCCGGTACGGCCGGCCTCTCGCTGCACCGTCGAGCGTGTGATCTTTGGGATTGGAAAAATCGCCGATGTAGTTGATGTCGGCCCGGAATTCACCCGTGAAATACTTCGTGTCGAGCAACGGGCTCTTCTCCCGGCTGTTGCCGGTGAGCCAGGCGAAATCCGCGAACGCGAACGGCTCCGGCTTCGGCGCCTTGTGTCCCGGCTGGGCCGCCGGCGACGTCGTGTCGCCAGGGTGGGCCGCTGACGAGTCGGTGCCGCTTTGTGCGCCAAGCTGGGACGCAGCCAGACACAACGCGAGCGCGGTACCGCCGATGCGACACGTTCTATACATACACGATCTCCAAGAATGAGCGGGGTCGATCATACGCCATGGCCACACGCCCGGCGGCGGGCGGCCGGCGACGGTCAGCGAGGTGCGGGCTGTGCGGCCGAAACGGGGTACGCCGAGTCCAGCGCCAGATTGAGGAGCAGCACATTGACTCTGGGCTCGCCGAGGAATCCGAACTGCCGGCCGGTGGTGTGTGCCGCCATGAGCGCCCGGATCCGGTCCGGTTCGGCGTGTCGCGCGCGGGCCACCCGGGCGATCTGCAAGCCGGCGTTCGCCGGCGAGATATCCGGATCGAGTCCCGATGCGGACGACGTCACCATGTCGGACGGGACCTGGCCTCGCACCGCACCGTCCGCCGCGACCACGCTGTCCACGGCTTGCGCAATGAGCGTATCGGCAAGTTTTCGATCGGTCGGCCCCTTGTTCGTCGCGTTCGACGAATCGCCAACGTACCCCGAGCCGGCAGCGGACGGACGCGAGTGGAAATACGACGGCGATGTGAAAGCCTGGCCGATGAGCGCGCTCCCGACGATGCGCCCGTCGTCGCGTAGCACGAGCGAGCCACCGGCCTGGCGGGGGAACAACTCTCGCGCCACGACGGTCACCACGCCCGGATAGATGATGCCGGTGAGGACCATGAGCAGGAGCGTCATGACGATCGCGGGACGAATCTGATTGCGCAGCATGCGATGGGCGGTCAGGCCGCGAGATGGAGGGCGACGAGCAGCACGTCGATCAGCTTGATGAACACGAACGGGACGATCACGCCGCCGGCGCCGTAGACGACGAGGTTGCGGCGAAGAATCGCCGCCGCGCCCATCGGGCGATATCGCACGCCGCGGAGAGCCAGGGGGATGAGTGCGATGATGATCAGCGCGTTGAAGATCACGGCCGAAAGGATGGCCGACTCGGGCGAATGGAGCCGCATGATATTCAGCGCCTGCAGCACAGGGAACGTGGCCACGAACATCGCCGGGATGATGGCGAAATACTTCGCCACGTCGTTGGCGATCGAGAACGTGGTCAACGAGCCGCGCGTCATGAGGAGCTGCTTCCCGATCTCCACGATCTCGATCAGCTTCGTGGGGTTGGAATCGAGGTCGATCATGTTGCCCGCTTCCTTGGCCGCCTGTGTGCCGGTGTTCATTGCGACACCGACGTCCGCCTGCGCCAGTGCGGGTGCGTCGTTGGTCCCGTCGCCGGTCATGGCCACCAGGCGCCCGCCGGTCTGCTCCCGCCGGATGAGCGCCATCTTGTCCTCGGGCTTGGCCTCGGCCAGGAAGTCGTCGACGCCCGCCTCCTGCGCGATGGCGGCTGCGGTGAGCGGGTTGTCTCCCGTGATCATCACCGTGCGGATGCCCATGGCGCGGAGCCGGTCGAATCGCTCGCGCATTCCTCCTTTTACGATGTCCTTGAGGTAGATCACCCCCAGGACACACGCCGCTCCCGCACCGCGCTCGGCCACCACGAGCGGCGTCCCGCCCTCGCGCGCGATCCGATCGACTGTCGACACCAGCTCCGCCGGAATGACACCGTCGTGCTCGCGAACCCAGCGCGAGACCATGTCGCCCGCGCCTTTTCGCAGCTCGCCGCCGCCGGCGAGGTTTACGCCGCTCATCCGCGTCGTCGCGCTGAAGGGGACGAACTGCACGTCCGAGCCCGTGGCCGGATCCGCCGCCGGGCCCTGGCCGTCGGTCAGCGTCCGGCCACGCAGGCCGAACTGCTCCTTCGCGAGGACGACGATGCTGCGGCCTTCGGGCGTCTCGTCAGCCAGCGACGCGAGCTGGGCCCGGTCCGCCAGGTGCTCCGGTGTCACGCCGGGCATGGGCACCAGCTCCACCGCCTGCCGGTTGCCCAGGGTGATCGTACCGGTCTTGTCGAGCAGCAGCGTGTTCACATCGCCGGCAGCCTCCACCGAGCGGCCGCTCATGGCGATCACGTTCTGCTGGATCACCCGGTCCATGCCCGCGATGCCGATTGCCGACAGCAAGCCGCCGATGGTCGTCGGGATGAGACAGACGAGGAGCGCGACGAGCACGGGAATCCCGATCGGCGTACCACTGTACGTCGCGAAGGGTTGCAGCGTCACGACGGCCAGCAGAAACACGATGGTCAGGCCCGACAGGAGAATCGTCAGGGCAATTTCGTTGGGTGTCTTCTGCCGCTCGGCTCCCTCGACCAGGGCGATCATGCGATCGAGGAACGTCTCGCCGGGGTTCGCGGTGATACGAATAACCAGATAGTCGGAAAGCACGCGCGTGCCGCCTGTCACGGCCGAGCGGTCACCGCCGGATTCGCGGATCACCGGGGCGGACTCGCCGGTGATTGCCGATTCATCGACAGACGCCACCCCCTCGATGACGTCGCCGTCGCCCGGTATCACGTCGCCCGGCATGCACAGCACCAGATCACCCCGGCGGAGCATCGAGGCGGCGACCGCCACGACGTCGTGCTTGCGGCCGGCCGCGGGAATGCGCTTCGCCTGTGCCTGCGTGCGCGACTTGCGGAGCGTGTCCGCCTGCGCCTTGCCGCGCCCTTCCGCCATCGCCTCGGCGAAATTCGCGAACAGAACGGTGAACCAGAGCCAGAGGGCGATCTGGAGTGTGAAGCCAAGCTGGCCCCGGCCACTGGCCGCATCGCGGGCCAGCACCATCGTCGTGAGCACGCTGCCGATGAGGACCACGAACATCACGGGATTCCGCACCATATGGCGCGGCGCGAGCTTGATGAACGAGTCGCTGATCGCCCGGCGGACGATCTGCGGGTCGAATAGCGGACGAGGTGTCGCGGCCATGGGACGAGGTGCCTAGAAGAGGTGGCCGGCTGCATCAACAGGTGCTCGACGACCGGTCCCAGCGCGAGCGCCGGGAAGAACGTGAGCGCCGTGACGATCAGGATGACGCCGAGGAGGAGCGCGACGAACAACGGTGATGTGACCGGAAAGGTTCCCACCGTTTCGGGCGACGCCTTCCGCTCTGAGAGAAATCCGGCGAGGGCCAGCATTGGGATCTTCATTGCGAACCGGCCGAACAGCATTGCGAAGGCGAAGATCGTGTTGTAGAAGTACGTCCCCCCGGTCAGCCCCCCGAAGGCGCTGCCATTGTTCGCTGCGGTAGAGCTGAACGCGTAGAGCATCTCCGAGAATCCGTGGGGACCAGTGTTGTTCAGGCCAGCCAGTCCCGCCGGGGTCACGGATGCCACCGCCGTGAAGCTGAGCACGACGAATGCGTAGACGAGGACATAGATCATCACCATGCGGATTTCCCGGCTTTCGATGCGCTTGCCGAGATATTCGGGGGTGCGTCCCACCATGAGACCGGCAATGAACACGGCGAGGATGATCTCGACCAGCATGGCGTAGAGGCCCGCCCCGACGCCGCCGAACACCAGCTCGCCGAGCTGGATGTTGACGAGAGGGACCATGCCCCCGATCGGCGTGTATGAGTCGTGCATTGAGTTGACCGCACCGCACGACGCGTCGGTCGTCACGGTCGCGTAGAGGGCGGAGCTGGCGATGCCGAATCGCACCTCCTTCCCCTCCATATTGCCGCCCGGATTCGTCGCCGACGCCCGCACATTGATGCCGCGCATCGCATGGATCGGGTTACCCCGCGCTTCGGCCCAATACGCGGTGGTGACTCCGCCGATGAACAACACGAACATCGCGGTCCAGACGGCCCAGGCGTGACGGCCGTTGTTCACCATCCGCCCGAACATGTAGACCAGGCCGGCCGGGATCAGGAAGATCGCGACCATTTGGAGGAAGTTCGACCACGGAGTCGGGTTCTCGAACGGATGCGCCGAGTTGACGTTGAAGAATCCGCCGCCATTGGTTCCGAGCTGCTTGATCGCCTCCTGGCTCGCGACGGGGCCCATCGGCAGCGTCTGGCGCACGCCCTCGAGCGTGGTCAGGTGCACGTAGCCGTGGAAGTCCTGGATCACACCCTGCTGCACGAACAGCAACGCGAGGATGAACGACAGCGGAAGGAACACGTAGAGCGTCCCCCGCACGACATCCGAGTAGAAGTTGCCGATCCGGCCAGCAGACCGGCGGGCCAGCCCGCGTACCAGCGCCACCGCCGCCGCCGTGCCGACCGCCGCCGATACGAAGTTGTGGTACGCCAACTGGGTCATCTGCGAGAGGTACGACATGGTCGTCTCTCCCGCGTATGACTGCCAGTTGGTATTGGTCGTGAACGATGCTGCGGTCTCGAACGCCTGCCGGCCGACGACGTTCGCGAGATGTTCGGGATTGAGCGGCAGGCCGTGCTGCAGCCGCAGGACGGCGTAGGTGATGAGCATGCCCACTGCGCTGAAGCACAACAGCGCCGCGGTATAGCGCGTCCAGTGCTGGTCTTCGCCAGGCGTCACGCCCGCGAGACGATACAGCAGCCGCTCGACAGGGCCGAGCCACTGCCACGTGCCGTCGAACACGCGCACGAGGTACAGGCCGGCCGGTTTCGTCAGCGCCAGCAGGACAATCGAGAACGACAGGATCTGCACCCAGCCGCTCGTGGTCACGTTAGAACTTTTCCGGGCGGAGGAGGGTGTAGACGAGATAGATGAGCGTGGCCACCGACGCCGCGCCGGCGATCAGCGTATCGGCGTTCACGGTTGGTCCTTGTCCTGCAGGGCCGGATCACGACCCAGGCTCTCGAGACCGTGCACGAAGGCCAGCATGAGCGCGAAGAACGCGATCGTGACGGCGATGTAGATGACGTCGAGCACCAGCCCCTCCTCCTTCGGAATGCCATGGGACGTCCGCGGGCGCACACCGCCGCATCACGAACGTTCAGTGCATGGAGGCTACGGACCGGTCCATAAAGACCGCATGAAAGGGCGGCCCGATCGTCGTGAATTTTCGTAAAGACCGGCGCCACCCTCGCCGGGCGGCGCTCAGATCGACCCTCAGGGCTGGTGCCGACCCCCGAGGCCGGCCCGGTCAGCCGCCCGTCGCGAGGCTCGACAGGTCGAGGACGGGCACGCGAAGGGTGAAGACGCTTCCCCCGCCCGCACGAGGCTCGTAGGTCACCGAGCCACCCTGGGCCACGGCAAGGCTTCGCGCGATCGACAGTCCCAGTCCCGCACCGCCGGTGTCCGGCGGGGAGTCCGCGGGACGGTAGAACGGCTGGAAGATCCGGTCTGTCTCCGCCGGGGGAACGCCGCGCCCGCGATCCGCTACCGCGAACGCCACCCATTGCCCATTCTCGGCGTACACCCAGATCGATCGGACTGGAGAGCGGTGAGAACTTGTGCGCGTTTTCGAGAAGATTGACCAGCACACGGAGGGTGTCCGAGAAATCGAACCGGCCCACGATCGGCACGTCCCCGTCGGTGCTCACCGTCACGATCACGTCGCGGCCCGCCGTGCGCCCGCTGACACGCTGCAACGCGGCGCCGACCAGATCCTCCGCTTCGTTCGCCGCTGGTTCGCGCCGGTGCTCGCCGGCCTGGATGCGAGACAAATCGAGCAGGTTCTCGACCAGCCCATTCAGGCGATCTGCTTCCTCCTCGATGGTCGCCGCCCGTTCGTCGCCGGACTGCGCGATCGCGTTCGCGAGTGCCTTGATCGTGGTGAGAGGCGTGCGGAGGTCGTGAGACACCGAGGCGAGCACCGCGTCCTTGAGCTGGTCGGCCTGTCGCAGCGCCTCGGCATGCTCGGCATCGCGGACGAGGCGCACACGCTCGACGCCCAGCGCCGCGTAGTACGAGAGCGCCCGGAGGACACGCCGCTGTGACGCGCGCAGATCGAGTCCGTCGTCTGCCCCGATGGCCAGCACGCCGACGATCCGGTCCCGCACCTGCAGCGGCAGAAACATCACGCGCAACGTCTCGGGCAGCGCTCGGTGCCCGCCGGGCGGCGTGAGACTCGCTCCTGGATCATCATGGAACCCGCGGACGGATGATGCGACACGCGACGTGCCATCCATCAGTACGCTCGCCTCTGTGCCGTGCTCGGCGACCCAGTTGACGAGCTGCCCCTCGGCCACGACTTCCGGACCATCGAGGGGTCCCTGAGCCGACCGTGCCGCGAGAACGACCCGGCCGGTGCTCTGCTCCCGCATGTACACATCGCACCAATCCACACCAACCGTCCCGCGAATCACCGACGCGACCGCCAGCAACGCCTCCTCTGCGCGGCCGGCATTGAGCGTCTCCGCGCCGAGCACCGCGAGCCGGTCGATCTCGACGGTGCGTGCGCGCGCGGCGTCCGCTTCCGCGCGCGCGCGGTAGAGCAGTTGCGCGGCGACGGCGCTCGTCGCGAAGAACACGATCAGCACCAGCCAGTTCAGCGGATTGGTGATGACCAGAGTCCCGTACGGCGGCAGAAAGAACCAGTCGAAGAACACGAAGGCCGCCGTCGCGAGTGCGAGACCCAGCGCGCGCCCGACGTGCGCGCTTGCGCCGAGGATGACCAGCAGGAAGAGCAGCGCGACGTGGGCCTCGTTGAGCCGCGCCCGGACGGCCAGCATCGCCAGCGTGACACCAATGAGCAGCAGCGTCCAGCCAATGACCGGTCCAAGCCCGGCCGGCTTGGGTACCGGTGCGTCGAGTGCGGTCACAGTGGTGCCCCTGCCCCGCACCGGTGGCCTGGATATCCGACGCGTCTGGCTACCGCCCGATGCCGGCATTCGGAAGGGCGCGAGTTCGCTACGGACGTGGCGTCCGCACGAAACGATACCCGACGCCCGGTTCGGTCACGATCAATCGGGGACGAACGGGGTCGCGCTCCAGCTTCTGGCGGAGGTTGCGGACGTATACGCGCAAGTATTGCTGCGCGTCGCCCGATCCATTGCCCCAGACGGCCCGAAAGAGCTGTGCATGCGTCATCGTCCGGCCTTCGTTCGCGGCGAGCGCCCGCAGGAGATCCCATTCGGTGCGCGTCAGATGCACATCCGCGTCCTCTTTCGTCACCGCGGGCACTGAAAAGTCGATGAGTACGGCGTCCGCCGTGATCGCGCCGCCGGCTTCCGGGCCCATCATGCCCGATGCACGGCGCAGGTGGGCGCGGACGCGCGCCCGCAGTTCATCGGAGCTGAACGGCTTCGTGACGTAGTCGTCGGCGCCGGCATCGAACAGCGCGATCTTCTCGGCTTCGCCGTGGCGCGCCGTCAGGACGATGATCGGTGCGCGAGACCGCTCGCGGAGCGCCCGGCAGATCGCCTGTCCGTCCGCATCGGGCAACCCGAGATCGAGAATGATCAGGTCGGGCCGCTCCGCCGAGGCCAATGCCACGCCACCGGCCCCCGTCCCGGCTTCGAGGAGCACTGTGGCTTCCCCCTCCAGCGCGGTACGCACAACCCGCCGGATCTGGGGCTCGTCGTCGATGATCAGAACGGTCGACGGACGAGGCGGCGCAGTAGACGGAGCAACTGCCTCCGGGACGTCGCGGACCATGCGCCAAAATACAGCATCCGCCCGACCAACAACACGACTGGGCGAGGCGGCGCCCCTACAGGCGGGCGGCCAGTCCCAGCCGCCCGCTACGCCATTGAGTCCGGCGTCAGTGCGACTACGGCTTGGACGGCGGCGGCGTCGCCGGCTTAGTCGTGTCGGCCGGTGCGGCGGCCGGCGCCACGTTGGTCGCGTCCAACACGTCGTAGAATGACAGAATGTTGGCCTGGAGGTTCCAGAGAACCGTTCCCATTTCCGGTCCGTTGAACGTGAACTGTTGCGACCGGAGCGGATACGGCTGCAGTTGCGCGACGCCGAGCAGGCGATACGGCTGTCCGAAGCTTGCGGGGGTGAACTTGAACGTCTTGTCCTTTCCGCCCGGAACGGATCCCAGCGCCTGCCGGATGCCGCTCTGATCGATGTAGATCATGAGCTCCGTCGGAACGGTCAGATTGTTGTCGATTTCGATCGCGACCGGGTGGACGTCCTGATCGGAGCCCGGGTGCTTCCCCGCCGAGGCACAAGCGGCCACGAACATGCAGGCGCCCGCCGCCAGCGCACTCGTCCTGGTCAGACGAACGACCCGGGAAGCCCAGGGAGAAAAGGCATCGAGCCACAATTCAGCATTCATTGTAGACTCCGGCTAGAGAACAGCTACAGAACGGCGCGCGGGCCGGGCATCGAACAAAGCTCATCCAATAAGGTGTCGACTCAGCAACGACCGCGCCACTTCGGGCCAGCGCGGCCGCCAATGGCTATACTTTCGGGCGCGTATGGCTCAGCCCATTATCCCGGTCCGGACGGCGGACGGCCGCGTCGCGCCAGTCCCTCCCCGCACGACGTCCCGTTGGGTCGATGTCGCGATATTCGCGATTCTCGGCGGGTTTACGTACGGGCTCATGCGGACGGCCACCCGATGGTCGGCCCCGCTCGATTCGGGTACGCAGATCGATCTCGGCAAGATCCACCTGCCGCTTTACGCCGCGTATTCGACGCTCCGCATGTCGCTCGCGTACGTGATCTCGCTGGTCTTCAGCCTCGCGTACGCGAAGATCGCCGTCGCCAGCCGATCGGCCGAACGGGTAATGATCCCGTTGCTCGACATCCTGCAGAGCATCCCGATCCTGTCGTTCATGCCCGCCGTGGTGCTCGGAATGGCCGCGCTCATCCCGGGCCGCACAGTCGGATTGGAGCTGGCCGCCATCCTGCTCATTTTCACGAGCCAGGCGTGGAACATGGCGTTCAGCTTCCACCAGTCCCTGCTCACGATCCCGCGGGAGTTGAACGAGGCGTCCACCGTCTACCAACTCAGCCCCTGGCGCCGGTTCACGCGTCTGGAGTTGCCGTTCGGCGCGATTTCCCTCATTGCCAACAGCATGATGAGCTGGGCCTGCGGCTGGTTCGTGCTCACCGCTTCCGAACAATTCCCGCTCAAGAATCTTCGCCTCCCGGGCCTCGGGTCGTACCTGCAGGCGGCAGCCGACGCCGGAGACCTGTCCGCCACGCTCTTCGGCCTCGCGACGCTGATCGGCGTCATCGTCCTGCTCGATCAGTTCTTCTGGCGTCCGCTCGTCGTCTGGTCGGATCGGTTCAAGTTCGAGCAATCCGGATCGGCCGACGCGCCGACCTCGCGGGTCATGGAGTTGCTCCAGGGATCGGCGCTCATCGAGTGGATGAGTCTCCACGTCTGGCGGCCGGTCTGGCTCTGGCTGGATCGCACGTTCGGACACGCAGCCGCCACGACGCGGCGATTCACGCTGCCTGCCACGTACCGGCGCGGTGGCCGCAAGGCCGCCCGATGGGGCTTGATCGGGGTGTGCGTCGCACTCGTCCTCTGGGGCGTCGCGGCGACGATCCAGGAGCTCGCGGGGCTGCCCGGAGTGGAATGGGCGCATGTGTGGCTCAGCGCCGCGGCCACGCTCACACGGACCGTGATCGCCCTCGCCATTGCCGCGGCGTGGACGATTCCGGTCGGCGTCGCCATTGGCTTCAACCCCAAGTGGTCGTATCGGGCGCAGCCGCTCGTGCAGGTGGCCGCATCCGTTCCGGCGAACACCGTTTTCCCGATCCTGTTCGTCGTGTTGCTGTCCATCCCCGGCGGGCTCAATATCGCGTCGGTTCTGCTGATGCTTCTGGGCACGCAATGGTACGTGCTGTTCAATGTGATCGCGGGCGCGATGTCGATTCCGTCCGACCTCCGCGAAGCCGCGATCGTCTACCAGGTCACCGGATGGCGCCGGTGGCGAACGCTGATTCTGCCTGGGATTTTTCCGTACCTGGTGACCGGCATGATCACGGCCACGGGCGGCGCGTGGAATGCGAGCATCGTGTCCGAGTACGTCAGCTACAAGGGGCACAAGGTCATGACACTCGGCCTCGGCGCGTTGATCGCCGATTCGGCCGACCGGGCGGATTTCCCGCTGCTGCTGGCCGGTACGCTGGTGATGGCCGCGATCGTGATCACCGGCAACCGTCTGGTCTGGCGGCGCCTGTATACTTTAGCTGAAGCGCGCTTCCGGCTGGACTGAGCCATGCGCTGCGGCCTCGTTCCCTGCTCACTCGTGGAGATGTGATCCGTGGCCACCATCACGACTCTTGCCGCGCCTTCCCACGCCGGCGAGGTTCTGCTCGCCGCCGAAGACGTGAAGAAGTACTACGGGGACGACCGCTCGCCGGTACTCGAGATGGTCACCGTCGAACTCCGCGACGGCGAGTTCGTCGCGCTGCTCGGCCCATTGGGGTCCGGCAAATCGACACTGTTGCGCATTCTGGCTGGCCTCATGCCGCCGTCGGAGGGCCGCGTGCTGGTGCACGGCGAGCCGCTGGACGGCCCGAACGCCCAGGTGGCGATCGTGTTCCAGAGTTTTGCGCTGTTTCCGTGGCTCACGGTACTGGACAACGTCGAATTGGGACTGCTCGCCACGGATCTTTCGCCGGCGGAGCGCCGCGCACGGGCCGAGCAGGCGATCGACATGATCGGGCTCGCGGGGTATGAGGAAGCCTTCCCGAAGGAGTTGTCCGGCGGGATGAAGCAGCGCGTGGGTTTTGCGCGGGCGCTGGTGGTGCACCCCGAAGTCCTGTTCATGGACGAGCCCTTCTCCGCGCTCAATGTCCTGACCGGTGAGAATCTCCGGCAGGAACTCCTGGATCTGTGGGCGGAGCACTCGATTCCGACGCGCGCCGTTCTGATCGTCACGCACAACATCGAGGAGGCAGTCGCCCTGGCTGACCGGATCCTCGTATTCGGAGCCAATCCCGGGCACATCCGGGTGGAGTTGAAAGGCCTTCCCCGGGCCGATCGGCACGCGAAGAACAGCGCGCATGCGCAACTCGTCGAAACGATCTATCAGATCATGACGAACCCCGAGCTCGACGCCGCGGAGCTCGTGCAACAACGGTCGATGACTGCGCGCGGAACCGAACCCAAGACCGGCGGGTCGCGCGCCCGGCGGTATCAGACGCTGCCGGATGTCAGCATCGACGATCTGACGGGTTTCGTACAGTATCTCGCCACCGTCGGCGGCCGCGGCAACGTGCATGAACTCTCGCGCGATCTGCAAATGCGCGCCGACGATCTCATGGCCCTCGTCGAGGCGACCGACCTGCTGGGCCTCGTGGATCTCCAGAACCGGCATGTGTTGCTGACACCTGTCGGCCAGCGGTTCGCGGATGCCGATCTCGACGCGGAGAAGGCGCTGTTCCGGCAGATTGCGCTCGAGCAGATCTCGTTGCTCCGCTACATCGTGCGCGAGCTCGAGACGAGTCCGACGCACACGCTGGAGGCCGACCGGGTCCTCGATGACCTCGAGCACTCTTTCAGCAGTGAGGAAGCCCGCCGGCAGTTCGAGACAGTGATCGACTGGGGCCGGTATGCCGAGCTACTGTCCTATGACGACAGCTCGGGTGAGCTGCGCCTGGATGAGGAGCACCGGGTGCCCGAGCTTCCGACCTAGGAAGATCCAGGAAGATCCAGGAAGATCCAGGAAGGGAGCGGCGCCGCGGCCTGCTCGCCGCGGCAACAGATAGATCGTGGTGAAGACGAACAGCCACATGACGTCCACGAAGTGCCACCCATCCCAATGCCGCCGCCTGCCCGCTCGCGCGCACCGGACCCGGTCAGCGGATTCCTCGATGCATATGCCGTTCCCATTTTTCACGACGCCCGCTCTACAGATCCGGACGCGCCTCGCCAGTGGCACGGACGAGGGCACGGATAGCGGCGTTTTCCTTGCCCGCTGCGATGCCGCGCGGCCTGCGTCGTGCGGCCTAGCATCGGGTGGACGCAGGGCGTAACCTTCGCGCGGCAATTTGTCTGATCATGCTTCGAGAGGATGGTGATGGCGCACGCGCAACTTCCGGTTCTGGAGCGGCCGCAGGGTCTGACGATGCGGCGGGACGCATGGTGGGTGCAGCCTGTCGTCGTCGGGATCGTGCTCCTGTCCTTCGTGGTCTACGCCACGTGGTCCGCGTTTCAGAACAGCCACTACCGCTACGGCCCCTACCTCTCCCCGTTCTATTCTCCGGAGATTTTCGGCGACTCGGGGCGCGCGTTGCTCGGCCCCAAGCCCGGTTGGTGGCCCGGATGGCTGCCATTCTCGCCGGCACTTCTGATTCTGCCGTTTCCGGGACTGTTTCGCGTGACGTGCTACTACTATCGGGGCGCCTACTACAAGGCCCTGTGGGCCGACCCGCCATCGTGCACCGTGCGCGAGCCGCGCCATTCCTATCTCGGTGAGCAGTCGTTCCCGCTCATACTGCAGAACGTCCACCGCTACTTCCTCTACGTCGCCCTGATCTTCCTGATCATCCTCGCCCACGATGTGTGGGATGCGTTGTGGTTCACCGATCCGGTGAGTGGCGTCACGCGATTCGGTGTCGGCGCCGGCACCCTCGTGCTCGCGCTCAATGTCGTCCTGCTCTCGTGCTATACGTTTGGATGCCATTCGCTGCGCCACATCGTCGGCGGATACCTCGACCGCCTCGCCAACCGGCCCGTACGCCGCCAGGCCTACGCGTGTGTCAGCTGCTTCAACCGGTGGCACATGCGATGGGCATGGATGAGTTTGTTCGGCGTCGCGTTCGCCGACATCTACGTTCGCCTGTGCTCGATGGGCATCTGGCACGACTGGCGGCTTCTCTGAGGATTGTTACGCTCCGTGGCTGATTTCGAATCCGTCCATCACGACGTCCTCGTCGTGGGTGCCGGAGGCGCGGGCCTCCGTGCCGCGATCGCGGCCGCCGCCAGCGGCGTATCCGTCGGCCTCGTGTGCAAGTCGCTGCTCGGCAAGGCCCACACGGTCATGGCCGAGGGCGGCGTCGCGGCGGCCATGGGCAACGTCGATGACCGTGACGACTGGAAGGTCCACTTCGCCGACACGATGCGGGGTGGCCAGTACATCAACAACTGGCGCATGGCGGAGCTCCACGCCAAGGAAGCGCCGGCCCGAGTGCGCGAGCTCGAGGCATGGGGCGCGTTGTTCGACCGGACGCCGGACGGCCGGATTCTCCAACGCAACTTCGGTGGACACCGGTACCCGCGGCTCGCCCATGTCGGAGACCGCACCGGGCTGGAGATGATCCGTACGCTCCAGGATCATGGCATTCATCAGGGCATCGACGTTCATATGGAATGGACGGTGCTCACGCTGCTCACGGATGGCGACCGTGTAACCGGTGCGCTGGCCTACGATCGCGAGCGGGGCCGGTTCCGCCTGTTCGCCGCAGGCGCTGTCGTGCTCGCGACCGGCGGTATCGGCCGTGCGTTCCGCATCACGAGCAATAGCTGGGAGTACACGGGCGACGGCCAGTCACTGGCCTACCAGGCGGGCGCCGTACTGCAGGACATGGAGTTCGTGCAGTTCCACCCGACCGGCATGGTGTGGCCTCCGAGCGTGCGCGGCATCCTCGTGACCGAAGGCGTACGCGGCGAAGGAGGCATCCTCACCAACCGTGAGGGCCGCCGCTTCATGTTCGACGACATCCCCGAGAACTATCGCGCGCAGACCGCCGCGGATGCCGACGAAGGCTGGCGCTACACGCAAGGCGACAAGAACGCTCGCCGGCCGCCCGAGCTGCTCACGCGCGACCACGTGGCCCGGTGCATCACGCGCGAAGTCCGCGAAGGACGCGGCAGCCCGCACGGCGGTGTCTATCTCGACATCGCATGGATCAAGGAGCGGCTCCCGAATGCGGCGGAGCACATCAAGAAGAAACTGCCGAGCATGTACCACCAGTTCAAACAGCTCGCCGACATCGACATTACGACAGAGCCGATGGAAGTCGGACCGACGACGCACTACATCATGGGCGGCATCCGCGTGGATGGCGACACCCAGAATGTCCGCGGTGCCGGGGCTCTTCGCGGCCGGAGAATGTGCCGCCGGCCTGCACGGCGCCAACCGTCTCGGCGGCAATTCATTGTCGGACCTGCTGGTGTTCGGCCAACGCGCGGGAACGTACGCCGCCCAATTCGCGCAGGCGCATGCAGGAGTCACTCCCGATCAGGGCCAGGCCAACGTGGCCGCGCAGAAGGCTCTCGAGCCCTTCTCTCGCACGAGCGGTGAAGGTCCGTACCAGATCCAGCAAGCGCTGCAGGGCACGATGCAGGAGCTGGTCGGGATCGTCCGGCGGGAGGAGGAAATGGCCCGGGCTCTGGACCAGATCTCCGCACTCTCGGCGCGTGCCGCCCAGGTCGCCGTCGCGGGCAACCGCGAGTACAATCCAGGGTGGCACACCGCACTGGACCTCGGCAACCTCCTGACCGTGGCCGAGGCGATCACGCGCTCGGCGATCGAACGGCGGGAAAGTCGCGGCGGTCACTTCCGCGACGACTTCCCGGACAAGGACCCCGCCTCCGCGACGTTCAACATCACGGTGCGCAAAGGTCCGGACGGCCGGATGGCCTTGAGCCGCGAGCCGATCCGGCCGATACCAGATGCGCTCAAACAAGTGATCGCCGAGGGCGGATGACGACCATGCTCCCGACTAGCCTGCCGCTGACCCCACACCCGACGATTCAGCACGGACCCGTGACGACGTGACGACACCTCCGATTGGGACCTCATCGGGCGGCACGGCTCACGCCGCCGGTACGCAGGCTGCGCCGGTGGAATCCGGACAGCGGCCGGCGACGTTCCGGGTCTGGCGCGGCGACGCGACCGGTGGCGCATTCCGCGACTACACGACGGAGACCGCCCCGGGGATGGTCGTGCTCGACGCGATCCATCAGATTCAGGCTGATCAGGCGAACGATCTCGCGGTTCGATGGAATTGCAAAGCCGGGAAATGCGGGTCGTGCTCGGCCGAGATCAACGGCAAGCCGCGACTGATGTGCATGACGCGGTTGAGCGATCTCCCGCTCGACAAGCCCGTGACCGTGGAGCCAATGCGGGCCTTCCCGCCGGTCAAGGATCTCGTCACCGACGTGTCGTGGAATTACCGTGTCAAGCAGAAGATCACGAAGTTCACGCCCCGGCCGCCGGATGCGCCGGACGGGACCTGGCGTATCCAGCAATCGGACGTCGACCGCGTTCAGGAGTTCCGGAAGTGCATCGAATGCTTCCTCTGCCAGGATGTCTGCCACGTCATCCGTGAGCACCACGAGGAAGAGGCATTCATCGGTCCGCGGTTTTTCGTCTACACGGCGGCGCTCGAGATGCACCCCCTCGACGTCGCGGACCGGATCCCCGCGCTCAAGCGCGATCACGGGATCGGATTCTGCAACATCACGAAATGCTGCACGAGCGTCTGTCCGGAGAGCATCACGATCACCGACAACGCGATCATTCCACTCAAGGAACGCGTGGTGGACGAGTTCTACGACCCGCTGGGCAAACTGGTGAAGCTCTTTTCGCGGGCGCATCGCGGATAGCGCTCAGGAGCCGGATGCATTCTCTCAAGCCGATCACCCGTGCCGGCGTGCCCGCGGCGCTGCTCAAGGCGGAGCGCTACCGGCTCCTCAACGACTCGTCGGCTGCCGAGAGCATCTGCCTCGACGTGCTGGAGGCGGACCCGGACAATCAGCAGGCGCTCGTGATGCTGGTCCTGTCGATCACCGACCAGATGCGCGATGGGCTCGTGGAGAGCGTGACCCGCTCGCGCGAGGTGCTCCCGCGGCTCAAGGATGAATACAAGCGGCATTACTACGCCGGCATCATCTGCGAGCGGCGCGCCAAGGCGCAGGTGGGACGCGGGGGCCCGCGCGCCCATCACGTCGCAGCCCAGTGGCTCGACGAGGCCATGCGTCACTACGAGATTGCCGAGGCGATGCGGCCGGCGGCAACGATGAGGCGATCCTGCGCTGGAATACCTGCGCGCGTCTCTTGAACCAGGGGGAGCAACTCCACCCGGCGGCCGACGAGCCGTACGAGCCGAGCCTCGAGTAGGCCGGCTCCGCCGGGCTACTTCAATCGTGGCGCCGTAGTCCGTGGGGCCGGCACGCAATCCGGCCACTTCGACGGGACGCGACGGGAGAAGGCCGGCGTGCCAGGCGCTGGTGGCGGCGCGGCCGCGGCTTTCGCTGCTTCGGCCGCCAGGTCGATCCGCTCGCGCGTGATGAGTTCCGGATCTTCGGACGCCAGGTACGCGAGCATCGCCGTCAACGTCGCGTTCGACTTCAGATCATCGAACACGATCTTGTCGTAGGTGTCGCGGTTCGTGTGCCAGGTATAGTTGCCGTAGTCCCAGGGCAACGCGCCGAGTCCGAATGCCGGCGCGCCATGACAACTGAATGAGAAATCATCGCTCCCGCCGCCCGCGGGCAGGCCGGGGCCGGCAAAGGTGATCTGGTTCCGCAACTCGTATGGAATCTTTCCCAGCCACTGCGCGATGTGCTCCGCGGCGTTGGGCAGCCCCGCACCACTCATTCGCACGATGCGGCCGGTGCCGTTGTCCTGATTGAACAGTGCCTGGAGGCCAGCCACGATATCCGCGTGGTCCTCGGAGAACGCCTTTGATCCGACCTCGCCTTCCTCTTCACCGCTCCAGTGGCCGACGAGGATCGTTCGCTTGGGCCGTGGGTACGCGGCTTTGAGGATCCGCATCGCTTCGAGCATCGTGATCGTTCCGGTACCGTTGTCGGTCGCCCCCGAGGAGCCGTCCCACGAATCGAAGTGCGCGGAGAGCATCACGTACTCGCCGGGTTTCTCAACGCCCTTGATCGTCGCGATGGTGTTGAACACCGGGCGCTCTCCCAGCAGATCGGCGTCGAGGTTGAGGCGCAGCATCGGGTGCTGGTCGTGCTCCGTCAGACGATACACCAGGCCGTAGTCCTCGCAGCTCAACGCGATCGCCGGCGCCTTCGTGTCGTAGGTCTCGAAGATCTCAATGGTTCCCCAGCCGTTCTTGGGACGCGAGGTGATGATCCCCGCGACCCCCGCCTGCTCGAGGCGGAGTCCGAGCTCACCCGTGCCGATCGCGAGGCTGTACCCGGTGCCACGAACGTCGGGGTTGCGCCATTCGCGCTGTACGCCGGCGCGCAATGAATCCATCCGCGCGCGCGATTCCGGGGTCGCGTTCTGTTCCCAGTCCTCGGACGGCCTGCACGTCGGCTGGAGACCGGCCACCAGGATCAGCTTTCCCTTGGCACTGGGCAGCCATTTCGCGAACGCCGTACTGTCGGCGAACCGCGGCAGAATCACCGCCGGCGCGATCAGATCGCGCTTCCCCGTGCCCGGGCTGTAGCCCAGCATGGTCCCTTCGAGGGACCGGGTGCGCGGGGCAACGAGGTCGATGTGGGAGTACCCGCGACGCCACCCGCGCCAGGTCCCGTACTGCTCGTTGCGAGCGTCGATGCCCCACGACGCGTAGGTCTTCGCGAGCCAGTCGTTCCCCCGCTTGAGATCGGGCGATCCGGTCAGCCGCGGTCCGATCGAGTCGAACAGCACCGACGACAGGTGCTCGGCTTGCGAGCTGTCCTCGCCGAGCGCCCAGATGTGCTCGAGGACGGGATCGGCGGTGGGAAAGGTCTGCGCCGCGACGCGCGCACTGGTCGCTGCCGCAAGCACGGCGATGGCGAATCCCCCGATGAGACGGGTGGCGGGATGGACGCGAACGAGGCACGGTGCCATCAATGACTCCCGGTTGCGTAGATGAAATTCCCGGCGAGGTATCGCGCACGCGGGTGATCGGCCGCGGTGTGCGGCAGGCCGCGCGCCGGCGCTAGAGCCGAGCGGCGATGGGTACGGCCGCCTGTGCCATGCGACGCGCGTGTTCCTCGTCGATACCCAGATTGTCGGCCAGCAAGGCCGGCGGAACGTTGTGCATCCAGGCGGTCAGCCCAACCTCCTGATAGACGCCGCTGTTGAATCCGGCGACGATCTGGCACTCGTCGGTGCCGACGTTCTCGATGTGGTGTCCGTAGCCGCGCGGGATATAGGTCGCGTCGCCGGCGCTCACCTCCTCAGTGCGCGCCCGCCCGCTCGATCCGAACACGGTGAGCCGGGCGTGCCCCGCGACGTAGTACTGCCATTCATCGGCGTTCGGGTGCCAGTGCATCGTACGCAGCCCGCCGGGCGCGATCGTGAGATAGGCGCCCGTCATTCCGGCGGAGATGGGGAATTCGACGGACGACACGATTCGGATCGTGCCCCCGGGTGATTCACGCGGCGCCTGCGCGAGGAGCCGGAACTTGTGGGTCTGCGGTGCATCGTGCGCCGCCCCGTCTGGGCGGGCGGTCGCGTCCAGAGCCGGCACCTTGCCAGGCCCGATGTACAATTCGCCTTTGGGAAGCTTGGCGAACGTTGCTTCGGGCAGCCCGAAGTTCTGCGCGAGCACGTGCGGCGGCGTCAGCGAGGTCCAGTCCGTGACGCTGAACGTCCCGTACTCGGAGAAGTGGCCGTTGTCGAAAATGAGGACGAAGTGGCACTCGCCCGGCCCCAGCCCCTGAATCGAGTGCGCGAACCCGCGGGGGAAATACCAGACGTCGCCAGGGCCGAAGTCGTTGACTTCGCTCCGGCCCTCGGGATCGAATGTCGTCGTCTGGCACCGCCCTGTCAGCACGAACGCCCATTCCGCCGCCAATGCATGCCAATGCAACTCGCGGATCGCACCGGGCTGCAGGCGCATCGAGACGCCGGCGAGGCCTTCCGCGACGGGCATCTGCTTGACCGTGGATTCCTTGGCAGTCCCCGCCGGGTACACGCGCCCGGTTTGCGCTTCCATCGCGTACCGGAATGACGGAAGCGGCTCCGGCGCATCTACGTCCAGCGCCGCCGGCTGCGGGTGATTGGGGTGCCGGGTCTCTCCGGCGATCGGCCGCGGCAGGAATGCGCCGAGCGCAGCGGCCCCGCCGAGGGCGGCGAAATCCCGGCGCGAGAGTGGTGTGGGCGATGCGAGGTCCGGTTCTTGGCCCTCCGGGGCGGGGGCCCCAGCGAGGGCGCCGGTGTTGGAGTTGGGGGTACCGGATGGCTGGCGGTCAGACATTGTGGTCCTCAGGAAGCGCTGCAATGTGACATGCCCGGCCTGGTATGGCGGGGCGCATCGGCTGCCGGAGGTGAACGCTACGACACGGCACACATTCCCGGTAGTTGATACCGGGACGCCGCAGTGCTACGCGAGCGAGCCCGCCGGCCGCCTCGCCCCAAATTGCCGCAGCGTGCGGTAGTGCGACGCGATCGCCGCGCGGAGCGTGGGATAGGCGTTGTACGGCAGCCCATACTTCGCGGCGACCTCTTTCACGATGCTGCTGATCGCCG
This sequence comes from uncultured Gemmatimonadales bacterium, assembly GCA_963737895.1. GTDB lineage: Bacteria > Gemmatimonadota > Gemmatimonadetes > Gemmatimonadales > Gemmatimonadaceae > Palsa-1248. The sequence goes on from CAVTUF010000001.1 coordinate 430,071, forward strand.
GGTAGTGGATGCTGCAGACCCGGGGGAAGAGATGGTGCTCGACCTGAAAGTTGAGTCCCCCGACGTACCACGACAGGAGGCGATTCTTCGGACCGAAATTCGCCGTCGTCTGCATCTCGTGCAGCCACCACTCCTGCGCGATGAGCCCCTCGACGTCAGGCGCCGGATAGTCGGTGGACTCGACGACGTGCGCCAGTTGGAACACGATGCCGAGGATCGCTCCGGCCGTGAAATGCATCACGAAGAAGCCGATCAGCACCTGCCACCACGGGATCTGCAGCACGAGCAACGGGATCACGAGCGCGTATCCATAGTAGCCGACTTTCGTGCCGACGAGCAGGCCGACCTGCATCCCGTCGTGCCGCTTGTCGCGATACGGCCCCAGCTCCGCCTTCAGCAACTGCTGGTAGTCCTTGACGAACACCCAGAACAGCGTCGTGAAGCCGTACAGGGCAAAGGCGTAGAGATGCTGGAAGCGGTGGAACCAGAGTCGCTCGCAGTTAGGCGACAGCCGCAGGAGCGGCGACACGGCGAGATCTTCGTCGACGCCTTCAATGTTCGTGTACGTGTGGTGCACAATGTTGTGCGTGATCTTCCACATGTAGCTGCTCGCTCCGAGGACGTCGAGCGACATCCCGAGCAGCGCGTTGACCCGGGGGTTCGCCGAATACGCACCGTGCAGCGCATCGTGCGCGATGCCGAATCCAAATGCCGGCCATCCCCACGCCCATCCCGAAGGCCAACAGCAGCATCTCCCACCACGAGAAGCGGTTGGTGAGGATGAGGCCGTAGGGGACGAACGTGATCGCGAGCAGCAGCACGGTCTTGACGACCATGCCGGCGTTGGCCTTGGAGGAGAGCTTGCGCGTCTCGAAGTATTTCGCGACCCGCGCCTTCATCTCATGCATCGCATGATCGGGCGTGGCTCGCGCGAATTTCACGTTCCCCCGCGGCGCGCTGCCTCGCACGGCTGCGCAGTCCGGAACGGCCAAAGCTGGGATCGCCACCGCGTTCGATCGTGAATCCATTGGTTCGCTCATCCTGTTCGGGTGTTCGCCGTGCTTTGGGGCGACCAAGCCCCGCGGGGTGCCAATGTTGGCGACGGCCCCGCGCCGGCGATCCACACGTCCTGACCCGGTTACAGAATGATACGCCGCGCCCAGCGCGACGGATCGCCGCCGTAACGGCGAGCGAGCCGCGGGTGGATCTATTACCCCTGCATGTTTGGAACGCTTCCGTACAGAAAGCTCGGCAATAGTACGGTTGCGCCGTCCGCTCCCGCAAGAACGGAATCGTGGGACTGGTGCTAAGCCCCCCTCAGGGGACTCAAAGCAGGAATGCGAGACCTGCCAGGCCAATGGCCACGAGATCCTCGACCAGCGCGGCCCGAAGTGCCCCATAGCGGTCAATGGCCCACATCCGCGCCCGATACCCCGCGAAGGTGCCGGCCGCGGCCGCACACGCGCCGACGATCGCGCCCACGATTCGCATCGTCTCCGACTCGCCTCCGGCCAGCCAGCCGGCGAACGCGCCGCTCGCAACCCGGCCGATCAGCGGGCCGGGCCTGGTTCGCGCCGGTGTCGCCGGCAGGAGATCGATCACCCATTCACAAGCCGCGAGCAAGCTCACGACGAGGCCCGCGACCATATGATGCCGCGCGAGCAGGATGGTGGCGGCTGGAGTCATCGTGCGCAGCCCGGCGGATAGTCCGAGGCCCGCAGCCGCCACGAGCGCCAGGATCATGACGATCGCCGGGCCGCCTGTGATTTCACGGTGGGCGGCTTCGCCGTTTTCGACTTCGCCGCTTTCGACTGCGCCGTTTGCGACTTCACCATGGCGCGCAGGTCGTTGGGCCGCCGCATCGCCGCCGCCCAGAGTGTGCGCCGCCCGCTCAACTCCGCGGGTGCCGTCTCGATCGTGAACGCGGCCGGTGACAGCGCGTCCGTCACCTCCTCCCATCGCAATGGCATCGAGACTTGCGCGAGTGGATGCGCACGCGCGGCGAAAACTCCCGCCACCGTCTTCCCCCGAATGTTCTGGAGATAGTCCACGTACACCTGGCGTGCTCCCCGCTCGCGAACGCCCCGGGTGACGGTGGCGCCCGTGGGATACCGGTCCGCCACCGTGGTCGCCACGACCTGTGCGCCCAGCCGCGCCGCGTCCTCGCTCGTCCCCGGTGCCAGCGGCAGCATGATATGGATTCCGGTCATCCCCAATGTTTTCGCGATCCCATGCAGGCCGAGGCCATCGAGCACCTCTTTGACCCAGAGGGCCACTTCAATGACGCGGGCAAAGGACGCCGTCTTCCCGGGGTCGAGATCGATGATCGAATAGTCGGGAGTCGCGACGTGGCCCACGCGCGAATGCCACGGGTCGATCGAAATTGCGCCAAGCTGGATCGCATAGAGAACCGTGGCCAGGTCGCCTCCGATGAAATGACGGATAACGTTCCCGCCTGCCTCAACATCCGCGGTGCGGACGCCACGAGGCACGTGCTCGGGCGCCCGGTGCTGGTAGAAACTCTGCCCGGTGATGCCGTTGGGAAACCGGCGTAGCACGAGCGGATGATCGGCAATGGCGGGCAGCAGCGCCGGCGCCATCTGCACGTAGTACCTCATCAGATCGCCCTTCGTGTACGCTCGCGCGCTGCGGGTCTTCGGAAAGAACACTTTGCCGAGGTGCGAGACGGCCAGAGTCGTCCCCTCTCCGATGTCGAGATCGCCCGCGCCCCCGGCCTCGTGCTCGATCGCGTTGAGCTGCGCGATCAGCGCCTGTCCCCCGTGATCGCCACGGCGCGCGCCACCTCGAGCGCCACCTCCCGGGCGCGCGGAGTGGCCGCTTCGCCGTTCCGCTCCGCGCAACCGGCGCATCGGGGCCGCCCTTCTGCAGGCTCTCCGCTTCGCGGTGCACGGCTACCGGCGGCTTGTCGTCACGCAGTCCAAGATATACCGGATGCCGGAGCTTGCCATCGGGAGCTAGGCCGAGCGACGCGCCGCCGGCTTTCGGGGCGATCGCTTCGTCCTGGCAGGTGCCTTACCGGCAGGTGCTTTGCTCGCCCCCGATTTCGTCTGTTGCGCCAGACTCTCCTTCAACCTGCTCATGAGGTCGAGCACCTTGGGCTCAGCGGGCTCCGTGTCGCGCGCGGCCGTGACCTTCTTGCCTTTGAGCTTCGCCTGTATCATCGACGTCAGGTGGCGATAATGATCGTCGGTGTACTTCTCCGGCTTCCACGCCGCGGCGAGCGATTCGATGAGCTGGCGCGCCATCCGCATCTCTTGCAGTGTGACCTTCGCGCGTTGGGCCTTGGGAAAGTCGATGCCGGACACGTCCACGAGCTCGTGTGCGAACCGCATCATCTCCAGCATCAACGCGTCACCCATCGGTTTGATTCCCGCCAGGTGCTCCTTCTGACGAAGCGTGAACTTCGCGATCCCGACCAGACCGGACTCGCGAATCGCGTCACGTAAGAGTGCGTAGGCCTTCTCGCCATTCCGGTCGGGGCGGAAATAGTACGGCGTGTCGAAGTAACGCGGATCGATGCTCGCTTCCTTGACGAAGTCGAGGATGTCGATCGTTTTCGAGGCTTCCGGCGCCGCGGCCTCGAGCTCCGCAGCCGTCAGGACGACGAACTTGTTCTTCGCGTATTCGTAGCCCTTGACGATGTCGCTCCAGGGGACGACCGCGTCGTCGGCGCTGGACACGCGTTCATAGCGGATCGGGGCCAGGTCCTTCTTGCGCAACTGCCGGAAGTGCACGGCGCCCTTGCCCGTGTGCACTGCGGGAAAGAGTTGTACTGGAATGTTGACGAGGCCAAACGAGATGGATCCCTTCCAAAGCGCGGCCATGACGTACCTCGGTGCTGATGTCGCGAGAGGGCGCTACGGGATCGCGGTGAGAGATCGGCGGCTCAGCTCATGCTCGCTCCCACGCAACGCACGATCCGTTCCGGTGGTGGCAGGCCGGGCGAATGGCCCGTCACCCGCTGCCACCAGGCGAGCGAACGGCCACGATCGGCAGGTCGTGCTGGACAGCCCAGACCTCCCAGTAGTCCATCGTGTTGCTGAGGAAGTGCGATTCGAGCGCGTTGCGGTCCAGTTGCGGGTCGGCGGCCGGGGCATCTGATCGGGCCGGACTGCCGGCGAGCCCCGCCGCCCGCCGCATCGCGGACCAACTGTTCGGCTCGAGCGCGGCGACCGCCATCCACCCATCGCGAGCGCGATACAGCCCGTAGCCCGCCATGCCGCCGCCAAAGAGTGATCCCGGTGTCGTAACGCCGCGGCGCACGGGCTCATTGAACTGCGCGGCCACGGCAGCCAGCGAGACTTCAGCGTAGCCCGCATCCGCCCCTCGCTCCCGCGCCATCAGGAGAGCGAGACTCGCACTCACCGACCGTTCCGCGCCGGCAAAGTCCGCGAGCAGGACGGCCGGCATCTGGGGCGGCGCCACGAGTCCCGCCGAGGCCTGATAGGTCAGATCGTGGCCTGGCCGGTTGGCATCGGGAGACGCCGACCCCACGATCGCCACGTAGCACAGCCGTGGGAATCGCTCGTGCACGGGCGCCCAGCCGAGTCCGAGCCGTTCGAGCGACGACGGCCTGGACGACGTGAGCAACAGGTCGGCCCCATCCAGGAATTCCTCGAGCGGCGGCCGGCTCTTGGCATCCTTGAGATCGAGCCGCACGACGCGTTGTCCGTCGGCCAGGGCCTCGTACCACGACGGATGGTAGCCCGCGAACGGATCGCCATGCGGCGGCTCGATTTTCACGACGGTCGCACCGAACGCCATGAGCTGCCGGACCGCCAATGGTCCGGGAAGATGGGCGGCCAGTGACACCACGCGAAAACCATCGAGGGCGCGTCCAGAGCTTCCGATCGGCATGCGACTGATGAATCCGTTTGGAGAATTGGCAGAATGGAGCGGCGGCGATCGCCACCGCTGGCGCGACCATATTATACGCTCTTGCTACTGATCGCCGAATGACATCCGCGGCCGACACGGTGCGAGACGAATGGCTGTGGGGATGGGACCCGGCCCCCGGCATCGTCTCGGTCTACGCCTCCCAGGATGGGAGGGCGTCGGTATGGCGCCGTCTCGCCGAGACGGACGCGCTGGTGCGCGAGGAAGAGCGGTTTCGTCCCTGGCTCCTCCTCGCGCATCTTCGCGATCTCGCCCTCCTCGGCGCCCGGCTTGCCCCCGACGACGCGCCTCGTCCGCGCCATGATCCAATCGTTCGGCACCGCGAGTTGTCGGGGCCCGGCGCGCTGCGGTATCTCGTGAGCGCTCGCGATGGCCGAAGGCTGGTTGCCGCACTCCTGGATGGCGCGTCGCGACGGCTGCAGACACCGCTTCACCATCTCAGCGAGTTGCAACGGCTCGAACCCGGCACGGTGCTCGCGCTGCCACCGGAGGAGCAATACCTCGTCAGCACCGGGCGCACCTACTTTCAGGATCTCGTGTTCGATCGGGTGCATCGCCTCCAGTTCGATCTGGAGACGACGGGACTCGACGCCCGGCGCGACCGGATCTTCATGGTCTCGATCCGCTATCACACCGGCGCGACCGAGGTGCTCGAGTCTCGGGATGACGGCGATGCTGGCGAAGCGGATGTCATCCGCGCGCTGATCGCGCGGGTCCGCGATGCAGATCCTGATGTGATCGAGAACCACAACCTGCACGGTTTCGATCTGCCCTTCCTCGACCGGCGCGCCCGCATCCTTGGCGTTCCCATCTCGCTCGGGCGCGCGGGAGGCCCGGGGCTACGGGTGCGCGCGGCCCGCCACGGTGTGTCCGAGAGCGAGCTGCCGGACCGGAGCGGTCCGGGATCGCGGCGACGGCGCGTCCGCTTCGTCGCGCCGGGCCGCGAGTTGATCGATACGCTCGATGCGGTTCGCCGCTACGACTTCTCGACTCGTGAGCTGCCTGGGCATGGGCTCAAGGCGGTTGCAAAACACCTGGGGATCGCCCGCACCGGACGGGTCTACATCCCGGGCAGCGAGATCTACACCACCTATCGCGCCGACCCCGATCGCGTTCGCCGGTACGCCACCGACAATGTGGAGGAAGTCGCTGCCCTGTCCCGCATGCTCGGCGGCGCGGCGTACGCCCTGGCGCGCATGGTCCCGCGGCGCTACGAGCGGCTCGCCAATGCGGGCCCCGCGACCGGCGTCATCGATCCGCTTCTCGTGCGCGCTTATCTGCGGGCCGGCGCGGCGCTTCCCGCCCACGAACAGGGCGACGGCACGCCGCACAGCGGAGCGGCCTTGCACCTGTTCGCGTCGGGCGCCGCGCACCGGGTGGTCAAGGCCAATGTCGCGAGTCTCTACCCGTCGCTGATGCGTGCCTACCGCATTGGGCCGTCTCGGGACCGGTTGGGCGTGCTACTCGCACTCGTGGACCGCCTCGTCGAGCGCCGCCTGCTGGCCAAGGCCAACGCCCGCGCCGCCACGCCCGGGTCCGCGGAGCAGCACACAGAGGAGGCGACGTCCGCCGCGCTCAAGATCGTCGTGAACTCCGCGTACGGGTACATGGCCGCGGGCGGCCTCACCCGGTTCGCGGACGTCCACGCCGCCAACGAGGTGACACGCCGGGGCCGCGAGGTGCTCGCTCTCATGTGCCGCGAGCTCGCCGCGCGCGGTGTCACCCTGATCGAGGCGGACACCGACGGAGTCTACTTCGCGGTGCCGGAGAATTGGACGGAAGCGGACGAGCGGCGCGTCGTCGCCGACGTGGCCACACTGCTCCCTCCCCTGGTCCAACTCGAGTTCGAGGGACGATACGCGGCAATGCTCTCGCACGAGCCGAAGAACTACGCCCTCCTGGGCTACGATGGCGCCCTGCTGCTCCGCGGCGTTGCGTTCCGCTCGAGTCGGGCGGAGCCGTTCGGCGAGGCGTTTCTCCGGCGTGCCATCCGGCGCGCGTTGGTCAGTGATGCCGCCGGCATCCGTGAGGTTTACCTCGCGACGATCAATGCGTTGCGGAATCGGACACTGGCGACGCACGATGTCTCGTCGCTGGTGCGCCTGACCAAGTCGCCGGACGCCTATCAGACGGCCAGGACCACCCGGCGCGAGCTGCCGTATGAGGCACTCCTGGCCGCGGGCCGCCAGCAGTGGGAGTCCGGCGACCGGATCCGGGTCTACCGGAAACGGAATGGCGAGGCCGGGCTGGCAAGCGGCATCGTCGCGCCAGGCGACGACATAGGCGCGGCGGCCGATCCGCGCGACTACGACGCCGAGTTCTACGTGAGACTCCTGCGCACCACCTTCGCCGAGCGGCTCGCTCGTGCATTCAGCCCGGAGGATTTTGCCACACTGTTCGCGGACGCCGATCAATATCCGCTGTTCGCCCACCCGCTGGATTCGATCTCCACGGTGTTGACGCCGACCGGAGCATCACTCACAAACTGGGACGATTCGCGGGACCCGGCGCAGTGCGGCTGACAGTGCGGCTGATAGTGCGGCTGACAGCGCGTGTCCACGAGGGGCCTGCCGCGCTGGCGACGGATAGGCGCACTCTCTAGCTTCGCCTGAATGGCATCGATCCTCGAGAATGACGCGGCGGCGCCACTGCAACCAGCGGGTGGCATGACGAGCACACCGCCACGTGGCCTCGCCCCGGACTACGCGGGCGCGTGCGCGCGGCTGGCGCGCATACCATCCATCGCGCTGCTCGATGGCCCGACTCCCGTCCAGGAGATGCCCAGGCTGCGGGCCGCGCTCGGGGGCGGACCCCGCCTCATCGTCAAACGGGACGACGCAATCCCGTTCGGCTTCGGGGGCAACAAGGTCCGCAAGCTCGAGCTCGCGGGGGCCGCCGCGGTCGCGGCAGGTGCCACCACGCTCGTCACGGTCGGCGGCATCCAGTCCAATCACGCGCGCGCAACCGCCGCCACAGCGGTGCGGCTCGGGCTCCGCTGTCTCATCATCGCCAACGGCCAGCGCCCGGAGAAACTCACCGGCAACGCGCTCCTCAACGACCTGCTCGGCGCCGACATCGAATACATCGCGTCGCGCGATGAGCGCGAGCCCGCAATGCGCGCCGCGTTGGACCGACTGCAGCGCGAGGGACGCGCGCCGTTCGAGGTGCCCCTCGGGACATCGACGCCGCTCGGTGCGCTTGGGTTTGCAAGAGGCGTCGGCGAGCTCGTGGCGCAGAATATGGTGCCGGATGTGATCGTTCATGCCTCATCCTCCGGCGGGACGCAGGCGGGAATTGTGGCGGGGTGTACCCTCTACGGCCTTTCAACCCGCGTCATCGGGGTGAGCGCGGACGATCCGGCCGCGTCGATCCAGTCGAAGATCCGGACGATCGTCGCTGGTGCCGGCGCTCTCCTCGGGCTGGATGGCGAGGCGTTCGCGGATGCACGGCCGATCGTGGTGGACAATGGGTTCATCGGCGACGGATACGGCATGGCCAGTCCGGCGTCCATCGAGGCGCAGCGCCTCGTCGCGCGCACGGAGGCCCTGTTCGTCGATCATGCATACACGGCCAAGGCCCTGGCCGCGCTGATCGCCGGCGTGCGCGCCGGGCGGTTCCGGGATACCGAGACCGTACTGTTCTGGCACACGGGCGGCCAGGCCGGCCTGCTCGCCTGACGGTCATGCCTCGGGCGAATGGAGTCTCGTTGCCGCGGCGTCTGACTCTACCGGCCGCGCTCGCGGTCGTGGTCGGATCAATGATCGGGTCGGGTATCTTCCGCTCGCCTGCGGCCATCGCGAGCCGGGTACCGACTCCGGGCGCGCTCATGGGCGTCTGGGTGGCTGGCGGGCTCCTCGCTCTCTGCGGCGCACTCACTCTGGCAGAGATCACGACGGCGCTGCCGCGAACCGGCGGCATCTACGTGATCGTTCGCGAAGGGTGGGGCCGGCTGCCCGCCTTTCTTTTCGGATGGGCCGAAGTGGTCATCATTCGCGCGGCGGCGCTGGGAGCGGTGGCGACGACATTCGCCGAATACACGCTCCGCACACTCGGATACGACCCGCGCATCGCCCCCTACGATACGGTCGTGCATCGAGTCGCGGCCGTCGCCATCGTCGTGCTGGCCGCCGTCAACATCGCCGGTGTCCGATCGAGTGCGCTGCTGCTGGAAGTCGCGACGGTCGTGAAAGGCCGGCGCGCTGCTGCTGATCGCGCTGGGGGCTGTCTGGCTCGCGCCCGCACTGGTGCACACGGCGGCCACCCCGGCGGTAATGCCGCCGATCAGCCCGAGTGCGGTGGGACTGGCTCTCGTCGCCGTGCTCTGGGCTTACGACGGATGGGCGGATCTCAGCTTCGTGGCCGGCGAAGTCGTCGCGCCCGACCGCACGCTGCCGCGCGCCCTGATCGGCGGGACACTCGCGGTCCTCGTCATCTACTGTGCCGCCAACCTCGCCTATCTCGCCGTGCTGCCGATCAGCCAGATCTCGGCATCCCGGCTGGTCGCGGCGGATGTTGCCGACCGGCTGGTCGGCCACTGGGGTGTGGTGGTCGTCGGTATCGCGGTCGTCATCGCCACGGTCAGCACCCTTAATGGATCGCTCCTCACGTGTCCGCGCATCTTCTTCGCGATGGCGGACGACGGACTGCTCTTCCGTCCGGTGGCCGCCGTGCACCCCCGCTATCAGACCCCATATGTAGCGATCGCGCTCGCGGCACTCCTCGGCGTCGCTTTCGTACTGGCGCGCACGTTCGAGCAATTGGCGGACACGTTCATCCTGGCGATCGTGCCATTCTACGCCCTCGCGGTCGCCGCCGTGTTTCCGCTGCGCCGCCGGTCCGGATATCGGCCGTCGTTTCGGCTGCCGGGCTATCCGGTCGTGCCGGCACTCTTCGTTCTGACATCGGCGGGCGTGCTAGGCAGCGCGATCGTTGACCCCGCGAGCCGCTGGCCGACGCTTGCCGTCATCGGTGTCGTCCTGGCGGGCATCCCCGTGTTCTACTATGTGCGTCACGGAGACGGGCCGGACACCAGTGCGGCGATCGTGACGGAGGCGCCGGATTGACCATCGGGCGCGCCTGGCGATCCGCCAGCGTGTTGTGCCTCGCGGCCACCGGACACGGTGCCGGTAGTCCGCCACTGGCTGGAACGTGCTCCAACAGCGTCAACTACTGCGCGGAGTTGATACCGACACCCGCATATCTGCGCGCGAGGGCGGTGATGGAACTCATGCCGGTGCCATCACCATTCGATGTCGCCGTCACGCGAGACGGGAATGCCCGGTACCGGATCGTCATCTCGATCGCCGGCATGCCGCGTCAGGTGGTACATGACAACGCTGCGCCCCCGGTGTACGTCGCGTGGATGACGACGATGGATCTGGACAGCCTCGTCAAGCTCGGTCCGGTCACGGGCGGGCGGACGGTGCTGGGCGAGACAACCAGGGATCAATTCCGGATACTGATCAGTGCCGAACGGTCGGCGGCGTCGCGCACCCGAACGGGGCCGCTGGTGTTTCGTGGCACGTCGCCTGGCAGCCGCCTTCTTGCGCATCGCGACGCCATATCGCCGTTCCAAGCGGCTACCATGATGGCACCAATGCCGGCGATGGGCATGCCAGGCATGCCAGCCGGCCCCGCGAGCGGTATGGTGCCGGACATTCCACCATTTCTGCCAGCCGCTCCAGCCGCAATGAGCCTCCAGCCAGCGCAGCCGCGCGAGACCGTACGCCTCCGTTCCGGTGACACACTCTCGCTCACGGCGATGCTCGTACGGCGTACCGTCGCGGGCCGGACGTTTACGGCGTACGCATACAACGGCCAGATACCCGGGCCGCTGATCAATGTGGCTCAGGGCGCGCGCGTCGTCGTGCAGTTCCGCAACGCGACCGATCTGCCGTCAGCGGTCCATTGGCATGGCATCCGCCTGGACAGCGCGTCCGACGGCTCGGTCGGGATCTCGCAGGACGCCGTCGCCCCCGGCGGGACATTCACGTACCGGGTGCGATTCCCCGACGCCGGGATATTCTGGTATCACTCCCACGAGCGTGAAGACATCCAGCAGCCGCTCGGCCTCTACGGCAACATCATCGTACGCCCCAGGTTTTCACCGCCACCGCGGGTGAATGCCGAGCGGATCCTGGCAGTAGGAGACATGCTGCTCGCCGATAGTGCGCCGGTTCCGTTCGGGGCGGCCGGGCCGACGCACGTCCTCATGGGACGTTTCGGCAACGTGATGCTGGCCAACGGAGCGGCGGGGTATCGAGACACGGTGCGCCGTGGGGCCGTCGTCCGCTACTACCTGACGAACGTTTCGAACGCCCGCGTGTTGAACCTCGCCTTCGGCGACGACCGGGTGAAGGTCGTGTCAGCGGGGGCGGGGCCGTTCGTGCAAGAGGCATGGGCCAACAGCGTCGTGATCGCGCCGGCCGAGCGATACGTCGTCAATGTTCGATTTCCTGATACCGGCGTCGTCGCGGTGACGAACCGCGTGCAGGCGCTCGACCATCTGACAGGCGCGATCCACCCTGAGACCGACACCGTCGCCGTGGTGCGAGTCGAACCGGCCGCCGCCTTGCCTGACAACGCCGCAGATTTTGCGGTGCTGCGGCTGAACGACGCCATGAGCGCCGAGATGGGATCGTACCGGCGCCAGTTCGCGAGGCCGGCTGACAAGATCCTGAGGCTCGAGATGCGTGTCGTTGACTTGCCGCCGAGCATGAGCGCGATGCTTGGCGGAGCTTCGGTGCCCGTCGAGTGGAACGATGGGATGGGAGCGATGAACGCGATGGCGACGTCCCATGATGTCGCGTGGGTGCTCCGCGACTCGGCGACGGGCAAGGAGAACATGGACATCGCGTGGCGCTTTCATCAGGGCAATGTCGTCAAGGTTCGGATCTACAACGACCCCGTCGGCCCCCATGCGATGGATCATCCGATCCACCTGCATGGCCAGCGGATGCTCGTGCTCTCGCGGAATGGGGTGCCGAACCCGTATCTCGCGTGGAAGGACACGGCGCTCATTCCCGCGGGGCAGGTCACGGACCTGTTGTTCGACCTGTCCAACCCCGGGCGGTGGATGCTTCACTGTCACATCGCCGAACACAGGGGTGCCCAGATGATGATGGTGCTCTCGGTCAAACCCAGGAGGAGGTCGCGTGAGATACGTGCTGCGTCGTAGCCATGTGGTAGTGGTGGCATTCGTTCTGGCGGGGCTCGTGTGGCCGGTGACAGGCGCCCGAGCGCAGTCCCCCGCTGCCGCCCCGCACGCGCGCTCGCCCTTCGTGTCGATCGACACGGCAGTCGTGGCTCTGCAGCACGTCACGGTCATCGATGGCACCGGGGCGGCTGCGCGCGCCGATCAGACCGTGGTCATCGGGCAAGGGAAGATTCAGTCCGTCGGGCCCAGCGGAACGGCCACGGTACCGGCGGGCGCGCGAGTGATGGACCTACCGGGCCATACGGTGATCCCGGGTATCATCGGCCTCCACGACCATATGTACTACGGGTCGTCGGTGGCCGGGACGCGATCAATGCTCACCAGTTATCCGCGCCTCTTTCTGGCGGCTGGGGTGACCACGATCCGCACGACCGGCAGTCTCGATCCGTATCAGGAGATGAACGTGCGGGCCGCAATCGAGCGGGGCACGGCGGTGGGGCCCGACATCGTCGTATCGGGGCCGTACGTGCAGGGCCGGAACAGCAGCGTGAGCTGGATGCACGAGTTGGGCAGCCCGGACGATGCGAGGCGGCTGGTGCGGTACTGGTCCGAGGAGGGTGTGCCCTGGTTCAAGGCGTACACGCAGATCACGCGGGACGAGCTCCGCGCGGCGATCGACGAGGCGCACCGGCACGGGATGAAAGTGACGGCGCATCTGTGCTCGGTCGGGTTCAGAGAGGCCGTCGACATGGGGATCGATAATCTCGAGCACGGCCTGTTGACGGACACCGAATTCTGGCCGGGCAAGCAGCCCGACATCTGCCCGGTCGCGAGCGATTCGGCGCAGTACGACAACCTCGACATCGATGGCCCTGATGTGAAGCGCACGATCGCCGATATGGTATCGCACCACGTGGCGATGACGTCGACACTGGCGGTGTTCGAGCTGGGTTCGCCGAGCCGCATCCCGCTGGACCCGCGGCTGTACGAGGCGTTGGCGCCGGCGGCCGCGACGGTCGTCCGGGCGTGGTACGATACGGCGCAGCACAAGAACGATCAGGCCGAGCGCATCGCGCTCGGCAAGGCGATGGCGTTCGAGCGGGCGTTCGTGAAGGCGGGTGGCCTGCTCGGCGCCGGCTCCGACCCATGCTGCCTGACGGAGATCGCGGGCTACGGGGACCAGCGCAACTTCGAACTGCTCAACGAAGCGGGTTTCACGCCGGAGCAGGCGGTGCAGATCATGACGTCCAACGGGGCCAAGGTGTTGGGGATCAGCGACCGGGTGGGCACGATCGCGCCCGGCAAGCAGGCGGACCTCGTGGTCGTGGATGGGGATGTCGCGAGCCATCCCTCGATTCGCAATGTGACGATCGTGTTTCGCCGCGGTGTCGGCTATGACGTGGCCGCGCTGACGGCATCCATCCGCGGGATGGTCGGACTCAAGTAGACGACGCCACTATCCCGTTTGCGTTTCCGAGAGCGCGGCGTAGCCAAGCTCTCCGGCCACGAGGTCGATGGCGGCATGCAGGACGATCGCCGGCCACAGTGATCCTCCGGCAATGACAATGCCGGCCAGCAGGAGTCCGACGAGCCCTGACCGGAGGATGTGGCTCGGGCCGAGGTAGAGGTGGCCGAACCCGAACAGCAGCGAGCTGAGAGCGACGGCGACGACCGGACCGGTGAAGGCGGCGCAGTACCACATCACGAACCCCCGGTAGAGCACTTCCTCGCAGATGCCGGCCGTGAGGGACACGAAGACGAAGCCGCGCCGTTCGGCTGGCGTGTGTGGGAGCAATGCGCTGGCGCTGGCCAACTTGCGCGCCAGGCGCGCGCGGCCGCCTGGCTTGGCGAGCACCCTCCGGACTTGGCGCCACACCGCGGCGGCGTACAGGACGGCGAGACCGACGCCGAGCCACACTCCGAGCGGCCGGGAAGGCTGGAGGTAGAGCGCCGCCCACGGGCGCCGGTACGCCACCCAGATCGCGATCACGGCGCCGGTGAACGCCCACGACATCAGGCTCCCGAGCGGGAGATACCATCTCGGGCGTGTACCCGGCGGACTGGCGGCGACGGCGCGGAGGAACCGCGGATAGATCCACCGCGCGTCGGCGACCGGGTTGACGCCGCAGAGCGCAACCATGATGACGAGATCGAGGACGCCAGGTGAATGGTTCATGCCTCCAATCCTATCACCGCGTCGCGCCATTAGTCAATATTTCCTGAATAATCGTCCGCCGCCGACTATTCGGCCGATTCGTTATCTTCCGGTCATGGCGCCGGTACCTCGCTCGCAGCACACGCTGGTCGACCTGGCGCAGATCCGCGCCCTCGCCAACCCCCTTCGCCTCCGGATCCTCGGCGCGCTGGTCGGCGAGCCTCGCACGACCAAGCAGGTTGCCGAACTGGTGGGCGAAAAGCCGACCAAGCTGTATCACCACGTCCAGGCGATGGAGCGCGCGCAACTCGTGCGCCTGGTCAGCACGCGTCCGAAACGCGGGACGGTGGAGAAGTACTACCAGGCCACGGCCACCCTGTTTCAGGCCGGCAAGTCCGCCTTCTCGGTCGGCGCACGCACTCGGCATCGGCGCCCGGACACCGACTCGCTCCTGGTGGCCCTGCTGGATACGGCGCGCGAGGACCTGACCGCCTACTTTGCCTCGGCTGGTGCGGATCCCAAGCTCGCCTCGGGAGGCCGTCTGCTCGCCGGCGGGCGGTCCGCCAAGAGCCGCGCGGCGGTGATGCGCCAGATTGGGCGCGTCGTCGGCAAGATGGCCGCCGGGCCCCGCGGGGTCGCGTACGGGGTCACCATCGTCCTCTGCCCTGTCGTCACGCGCAAATCGGGGAGTGACCGGAACAAGCCGGCAAGCTGAAGACTCCGCGCCTCACCAGAGCGGGACATCCGGCCTCGTACTTGATCTCGTGCTTGATCTCGTGCTTGATCTCGTGCCGGACGCAAGCGGCCGCAGGTGGTGGAATGACCCTCGGCTGGCCGGCCCTGGGCCCACTGCTTTGCGTCTAATGACAGAACCTGAACACGTCCCATGGTGCCGTTCGAGATATTCCAGTGGTCCAGTTAGAAGCGCGGCGCGCAGAAGCTCGTACCCAAGACGCAGCTCCGCGTCTGGCTGTCGCTCAGTCGTCACATTCTGTTGCCTTGGGCGCGGGAGACTGCGATGGAGCCCAGCCACACGGACGTCGATCAAACAATCCTCGCGCCGATCGCATGACTGGCCCCGGGTTGCCTGGTCCGAAATGGGATGTCCGCACCGCGCCGGACGGCGTGTGTGAACTTCGCGCCTCCCAGGCCAACCGAGGATGCCTCGTGCTTGGCTCGGGTCTGGTGGCGACCGGCTGGGCCGGCCTCACCGGCTATGCGATACTTACCCACCACACGCCGCCGCTCGGCCTGCATCCGGCGGTCGCCGTTGTGATTGGGATTGCGACCATCGCATTTGCCATCTGGTGCGCCCGCGCGGACGACGTCTGGCGTCTCGCACCAAACTCCCTCGAGCATCGCGTGGGCATTGGCCAGGTGGCCACCGTCCGGCGGTATCGCGACGCAGAGATCGGGGTGCTCACGTACTGGAACAGGTGGCAACAACCGTTCGGCCGATTGTACATCGTCGACTCGAGTGGCCGACATTTTCTATTCGAACGCAATCCCGACGAGGCATCCGCCGTCGCGGACTTTCTGTGCGCCAAGGCTGGATACCCAAGGCATGATTTTCCACCAGGGTCGGGGTTCTAGCTCATCCAGGCCTCCAGCAGGCTCTGATCGGGGCACATGACGCCTAGGCCGGCGTTCGACGAATTCGCAGGACGATGCGCCCGATCACGTGCTCGTGCTGGCGTCGATGCGCGTCGGCGGCGCGCGCGAGTGGAAAGATCGCAGCGACCGGTACTCGCAGGCGCGCTGCATCCACCGTGCGCGCGAGGCGCGTGAGATCCCGCGCACTATTGCCGGCATCGTAGCTCCGGAAGCGAATCCCGCGCCTCCGGCGCGGTTCCGGCTCGATGCCATTGGGATACGCCACCCGTCCACCCCGTGACACGAACGCGAGACATCGCTCCAGCTCGTCGCCGCCGGCAAGTGCGAGCACCGCGTCGATTCCGTCCGGGGCAAGTTTCGCCAAATCGTCGACCATTTTCGACTTTCGCGCATCGACCACTGCCCCAGCTCCGAGCCGGCGCAGGATCGATTGCGCCGATCGTGCCGACGCGGTCGCGATCACACGCGCACCGCGATGCTTGGCGAACTGGACGGCCAGCGTGCCGACCGCGCCGGAGGCGCCGAAGATCAGCACCGTCTGGCCACGCCGGACGCCGAGGACGTCGTGCACTCCCTGTAGCGCAGTCAGCCCCGTATACGCGACGGCCGCCGCGTGAACGAAATCGAGTCGCCGCGGCGCGCGCGCGACATGTGCCTCGCTCACGGCAACGTATTGCGCGTAATACCCGCCTTTGGTATTCCCGGTCAATGCGGCGTAGACGTGATCGCCAAGCCGGAAGCGCTTGACGCGCGACCCTTTTGCCGCGACCAGGCCGGCCCCGTCGGTCCCGATCACGAGCGGGAATCGAGTCCGGCCTTCCTTCCACGAGCCGTCCCGCATGGACTCGTCCCAACTGCCGACGCCGGCAGCGTAGAGTGCGATCAGAACTTCATTCGGACCGGGCTCCGGTACGGGAACACGGCCCGCGTGCAGAACCGACGGCGGCCCGAATCGATCAATGACCGCGGCCGCCATGTCGGGGCCGGTGGTATGCAGCTTCCGCGACGCGCGCTTCATCGGGCAACCTCGGGAGATTAGAGTCGCTCGCCGCCGCCGACGAGCGAATCAACGACGGTCAAGTTTGATGCCACGTCCGAGACCCGAATCCACATGAGGCGGCCTGAGGTGCGTAAATCTGGGCACGGCACTTGAGCACTACGCGGGAAGACTCGACGACGACAGCCACAGCAAGGAGGGCCGGATGGCCACGTGCGAAGTCTGCGGGAATGACTACGACAAGGCGTTCCAGGTGATCACCACAGGAGAGACGCACACCTTCGACAGCTTCGAATGCGCGATCCAGAAACTGGCGCCAATCTGTGGCCATTGTGATTGCAGGATCATCGGCCACGGGATCCAGGCGAATGGCACATTCTACTGCTGCGCCCACTGTGCGCGTGCCGAGGGCGCTGTGACTGTCGTGGACAATGCGGATCACGCGGGCACGGTGTGAGGCGCCGACGGACGACACCCGGCCGCCTCGGCGACCAGGGGCAAGCGACCGCATTTGCTGAGCAGTACGGTGATCAGCTAAGTCGCGATAAGAACATTTCTTATCGAGGAGTGCTGATGCCGCACACGCCAACCCGCTGCGGTCATTCTATCGCGGGGGCGTGACATTGAGTGGGTGTCGAGGTCGCCGATGATGCAAGCGCACTCTTGGACGCGGAATCGAATGAAAGACGAATGGGTCCCGGCACGGAGCGCCACATATTCGCTGGCCCGATCGCCAGAGCAGGTCCTTGCGGGCAATTCAGTTGCGGCCGTGGGGATGGGACCGCTACGAGGATACCGAGGACGACTGATCATTCGGACAAGGGACCTCTCCTTGGGTGGGGCGCAGGTTTCTGGTTGTATATGTCAGAAAAACTAGTATATTTTCTGACATACGCCACTCGACAAAGGCTATGGACAGTATTTCTGGAACGATACTTAGAGCCATCAAACGAAAGGGACGAGGATACGTTTTCACCCCAGAAGACATGTTGTCCCTCGGCTCCCGCGCGGCTGTCGACCAAGGCCTCTCACGCCTCACTCGCAAAGAAGAGATTCGCCGGCTCGGCCGCGGTATTTACGACTACCCAAAGATCAGTGAGCGGCTCGGCCCGCTGAGCCCTGCCCCGGAAGCGATCGCCGAGGCGCTCGTGCGTACAGAAGGGGCTCAACTCCAAACCTCTGGTGCCAGAGCCGCGAACGCCCTTGGCCTAACAACACAGGTGCCGGCGCGGCTGATCTTCCTGACCGACGGCACACCCAGATCACGGCGTATCGGCCGCCAAATCATTGAGCTGAAGCGAGCGGCCCCGCGCAAGCTTCGCGGTGCAGGCACGACTGCCGGCACCGTACTCCAAGCACTTCGCTACCTCAGCTCCAAAGGTGTCAACGACGATGTGATCCGACACCTCTCGCACATCCTGACGCCGCGCGACAAACGTGAGCTCCGATCGCTCATCTTGGCGGCACCTGGCTGGGCTCGTCCCGCGGTTGAGCAGATCGTAGGTGACATACGCAAGCGTGCCGGACGCAGCACAAGACCGAACGACGACAAGCCGGCGCATGGATGACATCGCGCTTCTCTCCCCTGCCGAGCGTGCGGCAATCTTTCAACAGACAGCAAATAGGAAATCCATCTCCTCGGCTGTTGCGATCGAGAAGGACTTCTGGGTCTGCTGGATGCTTCGCCGCCTATTCGACTCACCGCTCGTCGACGGCATGGTTTTCAAGGGGGGCACGTCGCTCTCGAAGGTCTTCAACGCTATTCAGCGTTTCTCAGAAGACGTTGATCTCTCGATTCCTCGTGAAGCCCTCGGCTTCAGCGGGACGAACGACCTCACGCCGGGAAGCTTCGCGTTCGCATCGGCGCCGACGGCGAAACTTCGCGCGGTGAAGGTGGTGCCCAACGAGTTCGCTGACGGCGCCGGATTCGCGATCAGGCCGAACATGCGCGTCCCGCAGACCTCGGCTCTTTACCAAGCGTTCGAGTCGGCCACGGAAACGGACCTCACCGCTCAGGAAGATCAAAGCTGGTGGGAAGACTCAACGACCGGTGCGCTTCCGGCACTAGCAATCCATGTCCACGCAGCACGGCGAGGCCGGTACGTCTACGCTTTCATCACCGCTGGCGCGGCGCGACGCGGGCGCCAATGAGGAAGTCGGTAACTGCGGGGGCCAATCATTGAGCAGAACCAAACTCGAGACGGACCTCGCATCGGCGGTGCTTAGATGGGTCGAGCAGACACTCCATTTAGCGGATGCCGAAATCGCCCGGGCGCTCGGGGTTGACCGAACGACGATCGATCGCTGGCGAAAACGCGAGATCACGCCGACGTCTAAACAGCGAACGCATCTCTGCGAAGTTCGCGCAACTTAAACGGTTGTTGGAAAACACGTTCCGGGCGCCCACACTCGGGAGCCAGTGGCTCTGCCGGGCGGTGCCAGTGCTGCAGGGCAGGACGCCGATATCGGCGATCGCCGACGGAGCAACTGACGACGTGCTCGGCGTGCTCGCGACTCACGCCGCGGGCGTTTACGCCTGACTACGCGGACGCACCTCGCGATTCGTTCATGAATCGCGACGGAGTAACCGCGACGGAACGGCACCCACTCACCAGCGCCACACGCCCGCTTGCTCGGTGAGCTCGATCGCGTACCGCGGCGTGAATGCTGCGTTGAGGATCCGCACATGATCCATCTCCGCCACGTTGTACGCGCGGATGTCGTTCGTGTTGGACCCGTTCTTCAATTGTTCAAAACCGTATAGGAGGAGATTCCCCGTCCTCGGACGACGCAAGGAATACGGCTCAATGCGTCGGACGGCGCCGTGATAGCGGAACTCGACGAGCATGTGGCTGGCACCGGCAAAGCGAATCGCTTCGAGCGGTGCGGCCACTCCCCAGGTCCTGATTCCGCGTTCGACGACAAGCGACTCACCGGGTTTTGTCGGGACGGGACCGAGTAATCGCGGCGGGCGAGCCGTTGCGGCGGCAGCGCGAACGGCGGAGACTTCTGGCTCCCGCATCCACGCAATTCCCTCAGGTAAGCGCGCCAGAAAGTCGTCGAGAGGCGGCGTGGCGGGGAGCTGGTGGCCCAGCATGCTGTCCCATTCGCTGCGTAGTTCCTCGTCCGCTACCGCACGACGGATCACATTGGCAACGGCTGGAAGCGGCATGCCTTTGACCGCAAACTTTTCGAGGCAACCGTTCGCAGCGCTCGCGCGTCATCATCGGAGCGGGTAATCGCGCCGAGTAGCACCACATCGTAGAGATCTCGAGGTCTCATGCGCTCGCAGAGTGCTCTCGTCTTTTCGGCGACGAGTTCTCCGATCGCGTACGTCGTCACTGCAAACTCGCCTGGCAGATGATCGGGATACGGGTGAAATACCGATCTCCGCTGTGGCAGCCTCAACACCGGCTCGTGCTGCGTGAGGTCGAGTCGGATCTTGGGCGATCCCGGAAACACCAGCGGTCCGCTGTATTCGATTCGCCCTTCAAGGGTTGGTCGACCCGTGAGATCCTTCCGTTGCCGAACGCTCAGACCGGACGCCGGAAATCGGATACCGGAGAGCGAGGTCACCTGCGCCACCAATTCTCGGAGCACTGCCTCGACGCCGGCTTCCGAATACTCAGCACCGGGAAGTAGGGTGAAGTCGAGGTCTTCTGAGAACCGATATGTCTCGAGCACACACTTCTTAAGACACGTCCCGCCCTTAAACACCCAGTTGCTCTTCGTCGCAGGATGTTGTGCAATGCCGGCGAGGAGCCAGCCGAGAACGTAGTCCTTCTCCACGACTTCAGGTGTGAGCTGCCACTCGCGCGCACGCTCAAGAATGTCGGCCTTGGAAATCATGCCCCGGCGCCTCCGAACGACACGTTGAGCCAGACGCCCCAGCGTGTGTTCAGCGGACCGTTCTTCTTGATGGCAGGATCGAAGCGAACGTATCCAGCGCCCCGATGTTTGGCCGCGTACGCCATGACGCGCGATGCATCCGGCCAGAAGCGTTCCACTAACAAAGCGAGGCGCCCAAGCGCGGCACCGCTGGGAGCCCCGTGCGCGCCGGCCAGAAGCGTGTCGGGTGCGATCGCATGATCTTCTACGGCGGCGCGAAAAATCGAAATCAGGTGTCGGCCGCCGCCGACCCAGTCCGGGTGCGCGCAACCGTCCACAATCGTGCGCTCGACGCTCGCGACCAAGACGCGTGCATTGGCACGCCAAACCGTGTCAATGCGTTTGGTGTTTCTCCACTTTGCGCGTGCAACGTAGAAGGCGCTGCTGCCGATCGTGACGTCGCTTCGGCGTACGTGGCGTTCCGTCACGACCATCGTCGCGCGAAAGAGCTGTTCCGTCAGAATGCCAATGCCCCGCAGCGCTCCATCCACTGATGTAGCAGGGCTCGAACACCCGCATCGCGACAACCCAGGGATCTTCTTCCGCTACAGACGTTTCAGGCGAAGCATCGAGGGGCCGAATCGAATAGACGCCGCGACGGACGCGCGAGAGCCACCCGGCTCTGACAAGCGCACCCAGACGCCGGGACGCGGAATGACGATTGGCTTCGAGCGCGTCGACGGCAGCATCCAGGGTCAGGATGCCACCGGACGATGCCCTCACAAGCTTCGCGATTACGGAGCGATCAGGCTCGAAGATCATACTACAGTATAAGTGCAGTTATGTGCGTTTGCAACGTCATAAGAGCACTGTTACTGTAGTTCTGGCAAGTGGCCACGCTAACGGGCGAATGCCAGTCAGTCAGGCTGGCATTGCGAGGCGATGCCGTTTCGATACGCAGCCCAGCGTACGATTCGGTTTTCAGAGGGAACGCGCGACCATTCGCGGTCATGCCGGCGAGCCAACGGGTCCCACAGGCCTAGATCGCGGGACCCGTTGGGACCCACTCCGAAACGACAAATCGGCCACCGAGATCGGCGACCGATTTTCGTAAAGTGATGAAATATCAACGATTTTCAGAGCGGGCGACCGGACTCGAACCGGCGACGTCCAGCTTGGGAAGCTGGCATTCTACCAACTGAATTACGCCCGCGTACGGTCGTAACTTATCACCCACCCGAGACCCGACAAGCCCGCGACGCGCTTCGTTCGAAGACGGAGCGCGTCGTGTGGCACCTCGCCTGGCTCATCGCTGAACGCGCCGCGTGGGCAGCGCGATCACCCCGCCGGCTGGAATGGCGGCTGCTGCACCGGTGAGACGATGCCAAACGGCGCCGGCGTCGCATAGCCATTGAGCCCCGCAGCCCCATTGGGCTGAACCCCCTGCACCGGCGCGGCTCCGAACGGCACGGCTCCCAACACTCGCCAGTTCGCGGGGCGCGGCGGCGCATCCGGGCCGGCGCCATGATAGCGCGCGCGGACGACTGGCGCCGGTGAGTTGTCGCTCGTGAGATCGGCCGGCCCGCCGGGCGCGACATCACCGCCCGACACGTTCTCGACAACGGTCGCAGAGTTTGCACTCGTCGCGGCCGACGCCGATGCGATCGCTTCCTGGGCGAGGCTGATCGAGTGGCGCGAGGCGCTCGTCACTTTCTGGTAGGCGCCTTTGGCAAACTCCGCTGACGCGGACCGGTACGCCGTGGCCGACTCGTGAGCCAATACCGAGGCCCGATGTGCGCTAGCCGGATCCGTCGCCGCGGCCGGTGCCTCGCGCGCCATCGCGACGAACGCAGCCGCCCGGTCGAGATTCGCGCGCGCGCGTGTTCGCAGTACGTTCTGCGGGATGTTGACCGATGGGGACGCCGCCTGCGGCGCCGGCGTCGGCCGCTGAACCTGCGCCTGCGCGAGAACCGGGAACACCGTTGCCACGAGCACCGTAGCCGCTGAACGCAGTCGCACAGGACCTCCCGCCAAGAGGATTGCCAATCCTTCCCCACCAGGTTCGTGCAGGAAGTTGGCCATGGTGCACCAGGTCGCCGCCGAAAGACTGTCCGGCGCCGGGTGCGACCCCGCCTCTCGAAATACTATGGCTGAGTTTGCCCTAGAGCCGAATGTGCAAGCGCGCGCCAGGAGCGTCGCGACGACGCCACAGCCGGGCGCCGCTTCTGCTGCGGCCACCCGAGTCCCTCGGCCGCCAAGCCGAGGATGCACTCGTGAATCGTGTCCACGTCGGTGGCACTGCTCGTGGATCCGGGCAACAGGCTCGTGACCACGGACGGGCGGCCGTCCCAGGCCATTCGGACGAGAGCCGGATCCACGAACCCTGCCTCCGACGGCAAGCCGACGACGGCCGCAAGCGCCACCAGATCCCCGACCGGAATCACGGACGAGTCCGGAGACCACGGCAGCAGGAGAGTCGCCGCAATCGGCACCCCATCGGCGGGTGACGTGATCACGATGAGCCGGCTTGGTGGGGAGAGCCGTGCGCTTGCTTGCGCAAGTACGCGCGCGGCGGGTCCGGCGCCGAATGGCACGCCTCCTGAGTGCAATGCCACCGCCCCCCCACCGGAAGCCACGAACGCGACCGGCCGATCCATCTGCATTCCGACTTGCTCTTCGGTTTGCCCTTCGAGTGCCGCCAGCGCACTCCGCGCCGGACGGGCCATCGAATCCGGCACCGCGTGGTAATGGTGCGTGATCCGCCACAGGATGCTCGTACCATCGAACGCGAGATCGGTGAACGTCACCACACCCCCAGCAAAATCACCTTCCCACGACCGCTCTCACGCGCCATTTCTGTCACGACCCCCACCGTCACCCACAGCCCCACGCACCGTACGAAAACGCGTCACCAGCACTCGCGTCCATCATAAATGCGTGGCACCCGAGCGGCGAGAGCACCCACCCCGTGGAAGTGGCTGTTCATCTCGCCAATCGGCGAGCCGATACCGCGTTTCGCCGCGTCTAGAACGTTTGGTCGTGACAGCGCACGATCCGACGCCTCATATTGCATGGGCGGTTGCAGTGGTGTGCAACGCGGTTGTCATGACGGTGTGCAGTGCGAGAATGCAATGCAGGTGTCGCACAGAGTCGTGCGACGCACCCGCTGCCGGTGATCGTCACCGGTGCAATACCTGCGGTAACACGCAGGCCCCGTGACGTGGTGTTCACATCTCTCCATCTGAGTGTAGTGTCAGGAATCCGTCTGTTCGAGCCGCCAGGGACGCCAACCGTCCGACCCGTGCTCCCCGATATGACCCGAGGAGAATGGGGCATGGTCGCTGGTCTGCAGCTCGTCTACGAGCTGGCGTCCCTGCGGCCGATCATCACGTCGAATCGCGCGGCCGGCGTCCCGCTCGGCGGCTCGCACGCGATCGTGCTGGGCACGCTCGACGGCGGCCTCTGGCTGCTGCTCGTGCCGATCATCTTCGCGGCGTTCGACCGGACGCCGCTCCGGCGAGGAAGCATCGGCCGGAATCTGCTGGCGCGCACGGCCGTCGCCGCCGCCGCAATGGCCGTTCAGGCCGCCGCCCTGTGCGGCATTCTCATCGCGGTCGGCCGTTTCAGCGACCTCGGCGTCTTCGCCCGCACGTCGCCGCTGCTCAACTTCGGCTACGAGTTCGAGACCAACGTCACGACGATGCTGCTGGTGGCGCTCGCCTACGCGGTGCTCCTCCGAGTACACGCCGTGCGCCACGAACATCGCGTGGCCTCCGCGTTACAACTGTCGCTGGCGGAAGCGCGATTGCACGCACTCACCGTCGAATTGCAGCCGCACTTCCTGTTCAACACGCTCAACGGCATCGCGGCGCTCGTCCGGGATGAGCCCGAGACCGCTGAAGCAATGCTGATCCGCCTCAGCGATCTGCTCCGGCTCACACTCGGCGTCGGCCACCCGGCCGAGATCTCGCTCGCGGACGAGTTGGAGCGCATGGCGATGTATCTCGACATCCAGCAGATGCGGTTCGGTCCGCGCCTCACGATTCACGTCGACGTGGATCCCGATGTGGTCTCCGCGGCCGTTCCGCCGCTGGTCCTCCAGCCTCTGGTCGAGAACGCGCTCACGCACGGCCTCGCGCCGCGGCGAGGGCCCGGCCGTCTCGAGATCACCTGCCAGCGCCGCGCAGACTGGCTGGTATTGTCAGTGCAGGACGACGGCGCCGGGCTCCCGCCGCCAGGCGAGATGCGGGAAGGCACCGGGATCGGCAACACCCGCGCGCGCCTCGCCGCGATGTTCGGGGACTACTACCGTCTCGAGTTGAGCCCGCAGCCCACGGGCGGCACGCTGGTGAGAGCGACCGTGCCATATCGCCACGTCGCCGGCGATGCCCGTCCGGCGCTCATCCGGCACTCGCCGAGCCCGGGGATCCGCGCCGCGGCGGACGCCGCGGAGCCGGCAGCGTAGTGTGCAGCATGACGCGGACGATACTCACAGCGCCTCGGCACCTGTCCGGGCGGCGGAGTTGACCGCCATGCGTGTCGTGCTGGTCGACGATGAGCCTCTGGCATTGCGGCGCCTGCGCGCGATGCTCGCGAAACACGAAGACGTGGAAGTGCTCGCCGAGTGCGAGGACGCAGCCGTCGCCATCGAAGCGATGCGGACGACCAAGCCCGATGTGGTCTTTCTCGACATCCAATGCCCGAGGTCGATGGCTTCCAGCTCCTGGAGGCGCTCAGCATCGCGCCGGCCCCGGTCCTGATCTTCGTGACCGCGCACGCGGAGCATGCCGTGCGAGCGTTCGACGCGGACGCGGCGGACTACCTGCTCAAGCCGTTCGACCAGACACGGTTGTCGCGGGCGCTGGACCGCGCGCGGACCGCGCTCACCGTGGATCGTGGCGCGTCCATCGGCAACGATCTCCGGGAAGTGCTCGCCTCGCTGCGCGGCCGGTCGAAATACCTCGAGCGGGTGGCGGTGCAGATCGGCCGGCGGACGATCTTCGTGAAATCGGAGAGCATCGACTGGATCGAAGCTGACGGGAATTATCTGCACCTGCACGTCGGCCGCCAGCAGTACGTGATCCGCTCGGGGCTCGGCATTCTGGAATCGCAACTGGACCCCGCGCAGTTCGCCCGCGTCCACCGGTCGGCGATCGTCAACCTGGACCGGGTGCAGGAGCTTCGCACCGTCGCGCCGGGGGAGTACCGGGTCGTCCTGACTGACGGGACCGACCTGTCGGTGAGCCGCGGATATCGCGACCGCTTGCCGCGCTAGGAACGTCGCGGGAAGGTCTCGCCGGCGCCCGGGCGCGAGTACTCGATGCGCGCCGCAGTTGATCTGGCAACCGACCCACCAACAGAGCCACAGAAGGGACTTGAACCCTTGACCGCCCGATTACGAATCGGGTGCTCTACCGCTGAGCTACTGTGGCGGGCAAATCATCGCGCCGCTTCCCGGCGCCCGCCTGCACTCGCTTCCGGACTCCTGCGATCGCCGGCCGCAACTACCCGCCGCGACCACCCGCGCGATCGGCGGCCCATCCCACATGCCCTGGCGCGGACTCGAACCGCGACGCCTTGCGGCACCACCCCCTCAAGATGGCGTGTCTACCAATTTCACCACCAGGGCGCTGACTTCGGTCTACGACCCACTGTCGTTCGATTTTCCTGCGCCTGCTCGGCGCTTGCTTCGTTGCTCCTACGGGACTGACGGGGCTCGAACCCGCGACCTCCGGTGTGACAGACCGGCACTCTAACCAGCTGAGCTACAGTCCCATTTTTTTCGCCAGCTTCCGGCTACCGACTCGAACTGCACTGCGAACGACACGACGCGCGCTGGCTCTCCTGCAATAGCCCCAACGGGAATCGAACCCGTCTCTCCACCTTGAAAGGGTGACGTCCTGACCGATAGACGATGGGGCCGTACACCCCAGGCGCTCGTTCCCGACTCCCAACATAGCGGTAACGGGATTCGAACCCGTGTTTGAGCCTTGAGAGGGCTCCGTCCTAGTCCCCTAGACGATACCGCCCGCGGTTCCCCCACGACGACTGTCAATACCATAGCCACACGCACAAGAGCCACACGCACAAGAGCCACACGCACAGGCCGGCCCACCCGATCGAGCTCCACACAGGCCCGGAGGGACTTGAACCCCCAACCGCCGGTTTTGGAGACCGGTGCTCTACCAATTGAGCTACGGACCTACTTCAGCGATCAGGGTGACTGATGGGAATTGAACCCACAACCCCCGGAGCCACAGTCCGGTGCTCTAACCAATTGAGCTACAGTCACCAGGGAAAGCCGGGACGTGCGAGTCCACGCCGGAGCCCACCCATCATAATTCCGCCCCACGCTCGAATCAATCACGCCGCACGCGCCCGGTTCCCGACAGACTCATCGCTCTCCGCCCGCGTGCCCACGACACCTTCACGCGAAGTGGGCAGTGCCAGCACGCGTCACCACCAGTACGTCACTCGCACAGATCACTTCGCGCGGTCGACGTACTCCCCGGTGGCTGGATTGACGCGGACTTTCTCTCCGGTGCTGATGAACTCCGGTACGTTGACGCTCACGCCGTTCTCCAGCTTGGCTGGCTTCGTCGACGCCGTCTTGGTCGCGCTCCGCATCACCGGCGCCGTGTCCGTCACTTCCAGCGTGAGCGAATTCGGAAGCTGGATGCCGATCGGCCGGCCGTTGTAATACTCGGCCTGGATCCGCATGCCCGGCTGCATCCACTGCGCGCTGTCACCCAGCGCCTCGTCGTCCATCTCGATCTGGTCGTAGTTGTCGGTATTCATGAAGTGGTACGTGCCACCACCCGAATACAGAAACTCGAGATCCTGCGTCTCCATCGACGCACGCTCGACCGAATCGGCGGCGCGGAACCGGTGCTCGAAGTTCGACCCGCTGCGCAAGTTTTTCAGTTTGGCCTGCACCATCGCCCGCAGATTGCCAGGCGTGTGGTGCCGGAACTCGATTACGCGACAGGGATCGCCCTCGAACACCAACACCATCCCGCGCCGGATTTGCGTCGCCGGCATGGCCATAGTCGAAACCTTGTTTGCAGGGGATTGAAACGGCTAAACGGATACAGCCTCGTATTTTACCCCATCATTCATGGATGGTCAACCTGCCTGCGCCAACGCTACGACGTGGCGTGCCCCGCGGCCACCGCCCGCAGCACCGGCTCGAGCCCCCGCCACACGGTGCCGGCCACGATCCGCTCCCCCCGAGCGTTCGGATGCATGCCGTCGGCCTGGTTCAACCCGGCCTGGCCCGCCACCCCGTCGAGAAGAAACGGCAGCAGGGTCACGTGCTCCGATCGCGCCACCTCCGGATACAACTCGTGGAACGACCGCGCGTACGACGGACCCATGTTGGGAGGCGCCTCCATCTGCATGAGACAGATCTGGGCCGCGGGACGCGCCTGCTTCACACCCCGGACAGTCGCCACAATGTTGGCCCGCAGCGAATCCACGTCCAGGCCGCGTAGCCCATCATTGGCCCCGGTCTCCAGCACGTACACGTCCACCGGCCCGCGAAGCAGCCAGTCCAGCCGGCGAAGCGCGCCTGCCAATGTCTCGCCGCTCAGGCCCGCGTTCTTGACCGTGAACGCCAATCCGGCCGAATCGATCTTCTGCTGCAGCAGTGCCGGATAGGACTCATCGGGATCGAGGCCCAGCCCAGCCGTCAGACTCGTGCCCTCGATCAGCACGATCCGCGTAGCCGCCGCACCGGCGGCCGGCGGCACCGTGCCCTCACCCGCGGTACTTTGGGTGTCGTGCGCGCGAGCCGGTGTGCCGCCGCCGCAGGCGCCCGCGCCCGCGACGATCACCGCAGCGCATACGCGCCCGATCGTCCCTTTCGGCCACCGCTCCAACCACGTCCGCGCTCGGTATTTCATCCGCAGCCCGCCCCCCGGCCCCGCGTTGTCTCCGTCACCCGATACTCGGTACCGAATGCTCGCCGCCCGCAACCTGACCAAGCAATACCATAGTGGTGAGAGCCTGCTCTCGGCACTCGATGCGGTCTCCTTCGACATCGCGGACGGCGCCTACGTCGCGGTCGTCGGACCGTCCGGCAGCGGCAAGACCACGCTGCTCGGCCTCCTCGCGGGTCTCGACACGCCCACCAGCGGCACCACGATCCTCGACGGGACCGATCTCTCGGCGCTCACTGAAGACGCGCGCGCACGACTCCGAGCGGAGAAGGTGGGGTTCGTGTTTCAGAGTTTTCAGCTCCTGCCGACACTCACGGCGCTCGAAAACGTCGCGGTCCCTCTCGAACTCCGGGGCGACCCGCGCGCGGAATCCGCCGCCCGCGATGCGCTCGCCCGCGTCGGACTCACCGCCCGCGCCAGCCACTTCCCCGCCCAACTCTCCGGCGGCGAACAGCAGCGCGTGGCCATCGCGCGCGCGTTCGCGAATCACCCCCGCGTGCTGTTCGCCGACGAGCCCACCGGCAATCTGGACGCGGCGAGCGGCGCCCTCGTGATCGGTCTCCTCGAATCCCTGAACCGCGAATCCGGATCCACAGTCGTGCTGGTCACGCACGACCTGTCCCTCGCTGCCCGCGCCAGCCGCATCATCCGCCTGGGCGACGGCCGCCTGGTATCCGACTCGGTACCGAACGGCCTCGCTGCATTGCCGCAGCCCGTTCCGCCTGGGGCCGCATGACTGCGACCCATCCGTGGCGGTCTCTCGCCCGGCTCACATGGCGAGAGAGCCGGACAATGCGCAGCCGGCTGCTCCTCTACATGTCGTCCGTATCGCTCGGCATCGGCGCGCTCGTCGCGATCGATTCGTTCTCCGCCAATGTCCTCGCATCGGTCGCCGACAGCTCGCGCGCCCTCCTCGGCGGTGACCTCGCCCTGCTCTCCCGGCAGCCCCTCGCGGGGTCCGCCGCGCAACTGGCCGACTCACTCGCACACACGGGAGCGCGCGAAGCGCGCGTCACGACATTTCCGTCAATGGCCGCCGTGCACCGCTCCGGCCGGACCCGGCTCGCACAGATACGGGCGGTCAGCGATGCCTATCCGCTCGTCGCTCAGGTCGAGACGGATCCCGCCAGCGCGTGGACCGCGCTGCGCGCCGGCGGACGGGCCGTCGTGGACCCGTCTCTCATGGCCACGCTCAATGCGCGGATCGGCGACTCGCTGACACTCGGCTACACCCGATTCGAGATCGTGGGGACGATCCGTGCGGTCCCCGGCGACGCCGGAATCGCCGCGGCGATCGGCCCGCGAGTCTTCATCCCCGACCGGGACCTCGCCGCGACACGGCTGCTCGTCGCCGGAGGACGCGCCGACTACAAGACGCTGATCGCGCTCCAGTCCCACACGGGACCGGTCCCCGCTCGCTGGCTCACGCGCGAGCGGCGTGGATTGGCGCCGCAGCGCGTGCGCATCCAGACGGTCGCGGATGCCGAGGCCAATCTCACCAATGGCATCAAACGATTGACCGACTTTCTCGGCGTCCTCGGCGTGGTGGCGCTGCTGCTTGGCGGGATCGGCGTCGCCAGCGGCATCACCGCGTTCGTGGCACGGAAGATCGAGGCGGCCGCGATTCTCCGGTGCCTCGGCGCCACTGGACCGCAGGTGCTCACCATCTATTTGACACAGGCAGCCGCGATGGGCCTGGCGGGCGCCGCGATCGGCGTGCTACTGGGCGCCGGCATCCAGCTCGCGCTGCCCACCGCGGTCCGCGACTTCCTCCCCATCGGCGTGTCCATCGAGATCGTTCCGCGAGCAATGGTCATCGGCCTCGTGACTGGCCTGTGGATCGCGCTACTCTTCGCGCTACGGCCGCTGCTCGCCCTGCGCCGGGTGTCTCCGCTCCAGGCACTCCGCCGGCACGTCGAGGCCGAAGACGCGACCGGCGCGACGCGCCGCCGCCGCGATCCGGCTGTGTGGATGGCCGGCGCCGCGATTGCGGCGACCGTTCTCGCGATCGCCGTGGCACGGGCTCCGACGCCACGCATGGGTTTCGCGACCGCTGGCGGGATCGCCGTCGTGCTCGGGATCCTGTGGCTAGCGGCGGGCGCGCTGGCGGCGCTCGCCCGTCGACTGCCGCGAGCCCGCTGGCCCTACGTGGTCCGCCAGGGCATCGCCAATCTGCATCGGCCTGCGAACCAGACCCGCGCGGTTGTGCTGGCGCTGGGTTTCGGCGTTTTCCTCATTTCGGCGCTCGCGCTGGTGCAGTCGGCGCTTCTGCACGAGTTCGCGGCAACGACCGCGTCGTCCCGCGCGAATCTGTTGTTCTTCGACATCCAGGATGACCAGGTGCGGGCCACCGACTCGATCATTCGCGCGGGTGGGTACCAGATCGTCGAGCAGACGCCGATCGTGACGATGCGCATCGCCTCGATCAACGGAACGCCCGTGTCGCTCGCCGGCACGGAGCCGGCAGATACTGATACGACTGACAGCGGATCGGCCGGTCCCACCCCACGCCGCGAGGGCCGCCGCTCCGGCGCGCCACGGCGCGCTGGGTGGGCGCTGCGCCGCGAGTACCGATCGACGTATCGCGACACGCTGGTATCGTCGGAGCGCGTTGTGGCCGGCCGTTGGAGCGGACATCGCGACAGCGCCGGCCTCATCGCACCGGTGTCGTTCGAGGCCGAAGTCGCGAAGGAACTCGGCGTCACGATCGGCGATCGCATCACCTGGGACGTCCAGGGTGTCCCGGTCGAGAGCCGAATCACCAGCCTGCGCGAGGTGGACTGGGCACGCTTCGAGCCCAATTTCTTCGCGGTGTTTCCCACTGGTGTGCTCGAGCAGGCGCCGAAACAATATGTTTTTCTCGCCGACGTCCCCGGCACAGCGGCAACGGCCAATCTTCAGCGCTCGGTCGGAGAGCGATACCCAAACATTTCGAGCGTCGATCTCTCGCTCATTCGCGACACCGTGAACGGGATTCTGCGGAAGATCACGCTGGCGATCCGGTTCCTCACGGTGTTCTGCCTGCTGATGGGCATCCCGGTGCTGTTCAGCGCCGTGGCCGCCACGCGCCGCGAGCGCATCCGCGAGAGTGTGCTGCTCAAGACACTGGGCGCGTCACGCACGCAGGTCACGCGTATCATGGTGGCCGAGTACGCGATGCTGGGACTGCTGGCCAGCGTCGCGGGGACGATTCTTTCGGTTGGCGGGGCGTGGCTTCTCGTGCATTTCATCTTCGAGACCCCGTTCGTGCCCGACGTCGCCCCGCCGCTCCTCATCGCGCTGGCCAGTGCGGTGCTCACGATCGTCATCGGAGTGGCGGGAAGCCGATCGGCGTTCGCGTCGACCCCGCTCGAGATGTTGCGCGCCGAGTAGGGTTCCGGCGCGCCGGGACGGGCTCGCAGACACTGCGTCGGGGGCGATTACGCGCCACGCACGCACCACCTGCGTCCCGCCGGCGGGTCGTGACGATCCGGACCCGCTCGAGAGCTGACCCGGCCGCCTGACCCGGGCCAGAACCTCCGGTTCCGCTCCCCCGGCGGCGTTACACCCCTGTGTCCCGGGCGTCCTCCCCGATAAGGAGGCATGGAATGACCGCGACGACGGTTCCCGAGATCGAAGCCCGGCCAATGACGTGGGAGCAATACCACGAGGCTGGTCGTCGCCGTTTTGCTGAGGGAGACGCGGCCGGCGCTGAGCAGGCATTCCGGGGAGCTATCGCGGAAGCAGAGCAGCCGGGTGGCGATCCCCTCCAGATGGCGTCGAGCCTGAGCAGCCTGGGCCAACTCAAGTATCAGCAGAAGGACTACGCCCAGGCAGAGGACTGCTTCCGGCGCGCGCTGGAACTGAGAGAGCAGGCGCTTGGCGGGGATCACCCGACCGTGATCAGCAGCATCAACAACCTCGCCGCGCTGTACGTCGCGCGGGGCGCGCTCGATGATGCGGAGCCGTTGCTGCAGCGGGCGATGGCGGTCACGATCAAGCGGGTCGAAGCCAGCCAGGCTGATCTCGCGGTCAATCTGAACAACCTCGTGCGCCTGTACGTCAAGCGCGGCGACTATTCGCGCGCCGAGCCAATGTTGACGCAGTTGCTCGCGATGAAGCGGCCGCTCGGCCCCGAACATCCCGAAGTCGCCGCCGTGCTGGTCACGCTGGCGAAACTGCGCCAGTCAATGTCGCAGCCCGACGCCGCCGAGCGAATCTGGCGTCGCGTGCTTGCCGTTCGCGAGCGCACATTGCCGCCCAACGACACCACGATCGCCGCGACCCTCAATGGCCTCGCCGACGCGTGTGCCGCGCAGGGCCGTCTCGCCGACGAGCTGGAGATGCGCGAACGGTCGCTGGCCATTCGCGAAGTGGCACAGGGTCCGGACCACCCGGCGCTGCCGGCTATGCGGTCCCGCGTGCAGGAGCTTCGGCAGCTTGCGCCGTCCAAGGTGGCCGAGTCGGCCGGTGCTCCTCCCGCGCGCGTGTCATCGCCGGTGAACAACGCACAGCGGCGGTCCAGTGGCGCCACGGTGAACGTCATCCAGGGTCCGCTCGCGCCGACGGTCGTCACGAACCCCGAGCGGGCGCGCCTGTCGAATCCCGGTACGACCATTCTGCCGCCATCATTGCCTGTGGCGCGCGTCTCGGCACCCACGGCGCGCATCTCGGCGCCAGTGAGCCGTTCATCCGCGGCGGTGAACCGCGTATCTGCGCCCGTGAACCGCGTATCGGCACCCGAGAACCGCGTGTCGTCGCCCGAGAGCCGCGTGTGGTCGCCGGAAAACCGCGTATCGTCCCAAGGGAACCACGTGCCGGCATCCGAGAATCGTGTGTCGGCGCCGGTGAGCCGTGCATCGGGTGAGATGCCGGTGGCAGAGGCGCCGGTAGCTGCAGCTCCGCCCGAAGTTGCGAGGGTGTCCGGGTCGTCGGCATCACGCACCCAGGACATCGAGTTGAGCGTCTCGCCCACACCGCCAGCGTCGGCATCGCCCCCATCGGGGCAGCGGCGTCACCCGGAGATCAGCGAGATGGCGACCCGCAGGCGGGGGTTTCATCTGTCGGCGGATCGCGCCGCGGAGGACCTGGCCAAGCCGGTCAAGATCGTCAACCCCGGGCGCGGCAAGAAGATAGCCATCGCGGTCGCCGCCGTGATCGCGATCGCTGCCGTCGTGCTCCTGGCCTTCGGCCGCGACATGCTGGGCGGGTTGTTGGGAGAGCCGCCGGCCGCTTCGCCGGCCGTGGCTTCCTCGCCGGCTGCCGCGGCACACACGCCGGGCGCGTCCGCTCCAGGCGCGACCGCGCAGGGTGCGACCGCACTGGGTGCGAGCGCTGGCCCGCGACCATCGGCGACGAATGTGGCCAATCCATCGGCCGTGGCTCCGCACGCGACCTTCCAGACCTCGGTGACGCCGGCGAAGCCCGAGCATCAGAAGGCGGCGTCCGAGGCGCCAGCGGCTTCGGGTGCGGCCGACGCGGGTGTGAGCGCATTGCCCGTGCCGACGGTCAATGTGGACGCTGCGACGCGCTCGATCAATGAGGCGACGAAGAGCACACCGCAAAAGCCGAAGGTCAAGATTCCGTTTTGACCTCGCGCCGGCTCCAGGGACGCGACGTTACCGGCGGGCCGGGGTGTGGGCACCGGTCTCGCGCTGTGAGCCAGCCGAGCGCGAACGGCTGTAACGCCATATGTTTACCCGCGTCCGTGTGGCGATCCCCAGTACGTGGATTGCTCCGCGGAGGCCGCAGCGTTTCTTTCCACCAAAAGGATCTTCATATCGATAGGCGCGGTCTAATGCCCTATCACGGGCCCTGACCGCACCTTCCGCGATCCGTATGTCGTCCCTTCAGTTTGCGCCGGTCCTAGCGAACCCCGTTGTGTCCGCCGGCGCCGCCATTTTTGTTCTGGCGGCGGTGGTGTACGTCGTAGTGCGACTCGTTCTCAGGTGGCGGGCTGCCCGTGACCTCGAGCCCAACGAGCCGCCACCGCTGCTGATCCCGGTGCAGCGTCGCGGAAGCGAAGCACCGCGCATGCCGCTTCGCAGTGTGCTCGAGGGCCCGACCGCGCCCTCCGGATTGGCCAGTGCGCCCAACGGCGCCAACATGTCGCTCGGCTACTCGTCGGGTGGCGCACCCCGCTACACGCCGGCAGGTGGCAACGGATCGGCCGCCGCCCTCGCGAACAGCGCGCCGCCCTTGGCCAGTTCGCCGGCGCGAGCCAATGGCGCGGCAGCGACGAGCAAAGTCGTCCACGAGATCCCGCCAATGGACGGCACGCTCCAATTTCTACCGGGCCGCCTCGAAGTGGTGGACGGTGAATCGCCAGGCCGCGACATCCGCTTCGTGCGGACGTGGGGTGAAGTGCCGGAGATCACATTCGGGCGCGTCACCGGACCGCCGTACCGGCATGTCCAATTGCGTTCGCAGACCGTCAGCCGCCAACACGCGCGCATGCAATACGTCGACGGCCGGTGGAAGCTCACGAACCTGTCGCAGACCAACCCGGTCCTCATCAACGGTCAAGCGCTCGACTCCGCGCACGGGCACCGCGTGCTCCGTGACGGGGACCAGATCGAGATGGGGGAGGTGGTCTTCCGCTACCGGGAGCGGTAGGCCGTGTCGCAGGACGCCGCGCTCGTCGAAATCCGCGAGCTCGAATCAGATTACGAAATACTCGGCGAGCTGGGACGCGGCGGGATGGCTGTGGTCTACCTCGCGCGCGACCGGCAGTTGGGGCGGCAAGTCGCGATCAAGGTGATTCACGCGGCCGCGGGGGCCGACGAGCAGATGGTCGCGCGCCAGCTCGCCGAAGCGCGCACCGTGGCGCAGTTGCAGCACCCGAACGTCGTCGCAATGTACGCGGTGCGGCGACTCTCGACACTCGGACTCGCGCTCGTGATGCAATACGTGCCGGGCCGCACGCTCGAACGGGCGCTGCGTGAAGACGGGCCATTCGCGCCCGAGCGCGCCGAGGCGGTGCTGAGCGACATCGCGGCCGCGCTGGCATATGCGCACGCGCGCGGCGTCATCCACCGCGACATCAAACCCGACAACGTGTTCCTGAACGACGATACGGGACGCGCCCTGCTGTCGGATTTCGGCATCGCGCTGTCGCCCGAAGAGGGCCGCCAGCAGGTGACCACCGACATGATCGTCGGCACACCGGCGTATATGTCGCCCGAGCAGATCGACGGCGGCCAGCTCGATGGGCGGAGCGATGTCTTCGGGCTCGGCTTGATCGGATACGAGATGCTGGCGGGTCCTCGCGCGTGGCTCGACGAGGGCATCTCCGACGTCATGTACCGGCAGAAGTTCGAGCAGCTCCCGCCGCTCGCCGAAGTGCGGCCGGACACGCCAATCCGGCTCCGCGTGGCGATCGAGCGCGCGTTGGTGAAGGAGCGCGACCAGCGGTGGCCGACCGCGGCGACGTTTCTCGACGCGCTCACCGACGACGAATGGGTGCCGGATGCTCCCGCCCCTGGCACGCCGTTCGGAACCGCGACGCCGGGGCCGCAGCGCCTGGTGACACCAACGCCCGTGCGGAGCCTGACTCCGGCCGCCGCGACGACACCGCTCAACACCATGCAGTACCGGCGCGAACCCGACAGCACGCCGCGCCGCTCGATTCCGTCCTTTCAGCCGCCACGGCCTCGGGGACGGCGCCTCGCCGCGCTGATCATCCCGGCGGTGTTCATCGCCGCGGCGGCCGCCGCGATGGTGACGCATCCCGAGCTCATCGCCCGGGCCACGGGCCTCGGGCACCGGGAGGCGGACGACAGCCTGCGCCGCGCGCAGGAGATCGGCGTACCAGAGCATGCGGGATTCCGAGAGCCGCATGAGTGCCGCGGCGGCGCGCGAGGCCGCCGACAGTGCGGCGGCTGCCGCCACGTCGAGTGCGGATTCGTCCGCGGCGCTTCGCGTCGCCATGGCCCGGGACTCGCTGTTCGCAAGATGCGGGATTCGCTGGCCAAGGCCGCGGGCCGCAAGCCGCCGGTTGTGGCTTCGGGGTCACGTGTCGAGGATTCCGCCGCCTCAGCGCGACAGTGCGGTCGGGCCACCGGCGCCGCCGGAGCCGATCCATGCGCCAGCACCGCCCGCCGTCGTGGCCGGGGGCACTCATACGTGCGCCCTGGGCGCCGAGGGCGTGCTCTCGTGCTGGGGGGGCGACGATAGGGGGCAACTGGGTATCGGGACCACGGCGCGCGAGCCCTCCCCGACGCGCGTCGGCGGGGACGTCGCCTACACCCAGGTCGCGGCCGGCATAGCGCACACCTGCGGCGTCGGGAAGAATGGCGCTGCCTACTGTTGGGGGGACAATACCTACGGACAACTCGGAAACGGCCAGGCCGGGGATTCGGGCGGCGGCGGGCACCTCACCCGGCGCGGGTCGCCGGGGCCCACACGTTCCGGACCGTGGCGGTCGGGACGACCCATTCCTGCGGACTGACCACCACGGGGGAGATCTGGTGCTGGGGGCGGAATCTCTACGGCCAGGTCGGTGACGGCAGCACCCAGGACCGGGCCACCCCCGCGCGGGTAGAGAATACGGCGCGATTTGTCGCCCTGGCCGTGGGGTGGAATCATTCGTGCGCACTGGATACCGTGGGCCAGGCATTTTGCTGGGGACAGAACGCCTCAGGGCAGCTCGGTGACGGAACGACCATCGTCCGGGCCGTCCCGACCCCCGTCAGTGGCAGTGGTCTGTTTCGTGCCATCGCTGCCGGCGGTTCGCACACCTGCGCACTTTCGACAGTCGGGCAGGCCTACTGCTGGGGGCGGAACATGGCGGGTCAACTTGGCACGGACGACGGACGCGATCATTCGGTGCCCACCAAAGTCTCCAGCACGATCGTGTTCACCGACATCACGGCAGGCGGCGTGCACAGTTGCGCGCTGACGGCCGCGGGTGAAGCTGACTGCTGGGGACGCAACAGCTACGGCCAACTGGGCGATGGGAGCACCACCGATCGCCCGATGCCAGTCAAAGTGCGGGGCGGGCAGGCGTTCGTCGCGATCCACGCCAGCGGCGCGCATACCTGCGCCACATCGACGAGCGGCACGGCGTACTGCTGGGGCAACAACAGCGACGGCCAGCTCGGCGACGGGACGACAGGCGACCGGTCGGAACCCACGCCGGTCATGGGAGCCCGATGATGTCCGCGCGCGGATTGATGGCGGGCGCGGTGCTGGTGGCCGCCGGCCTCGTGATCGGCTGCCACAGCAGCGACAAGACCACGGGCCCCGGGGGCACGGGCCCGCTCAGCAAGATCGTCGTCTCACCGGACAGTGCGGCGGTGGCGATCGGCGCGACGCAGACGTTGACAGCCACGGGGCAGGACGCGCAGGGTCACACCATCTCGGGGCTGTCGTTCTTCTGGTCGAGCAACGTCGATACGCTGGCGACTGTGAGTCAGGGCGGTGTGGTGACCGGCGTCGCCGTCGGGAAACTGCAGGTCGCGGCGAGTGCCCAGGGCCACTCGGGATTCGCGAACGTGACCGTCACGCCCAAACCCGTCGGCTCGATCATCGTCACGCCGTCGCACGCCACGATTCGCGTGGCCACGACGTTGCAGCTGTCCGACACGGTCAAGGACCAAGCGGGCAACGTACTGACCGGACAGACGGTCACGTGGAGCAGCGACAGCGCCAGCACGGTCTCGGTCGACGGCAATGGTCTCGTGACCGGCCGCCGTGTCGGGACGGCGACCATCACGGCCACCGTTGGCGGCAAGAGTGCAACCGCCGCGATCCTCGTCTCCCAGATCCCGGTCCGGTCCATCACGATTGCGCCCGCGAGCCCCGCGGTCGTCGTCAGCCAGACCACGCAGCTCACCGCCACCACGTTCGACTCGGCAGGTGATGTCCTCCCAGGCCGCGTGGTGCGCTGGAAGTCACGCACACCCGCAGTGGCGACCGTGGATTCGATCGCGGGACTCGTGACGGGTGTGAGCCCGGGCACCTCCGAGATCGTGGCGAGCAGCGAGGGGATCACGGACAGCGTCGTCGCGACCGTGAGCGCGGCACCGGTCAATTCGGTCGTGCTCTCGCCGAACGTTGCGCAACTGCACGTCGGACAGACGCAGCAGATCACCGCCACGGTGACCGATGTGAACGGCAACCCGGTCGGCGGCGCGACGGTCACGTTCGGGTCGAGCAACACCGGCATCGCGAGCATCTCGAGCAGCACAACTACCAGTGCGCAGATCCTGGCTGCGGGAGCAGGTACTGCCACGATCACGGGGACCAGCGGAGCCAAAAACGGGACGGCGACGATCATCGTCGCGGCGGTCGCGGTCGACTCCGTCCACGTCGCGGTCGCCCCAGGACACGATCACCGTGGGCCATACAGGAGACCCTGACGGCGACCGCGTTCGACTCAGTCGGGTAACGTCCTGACCGGACGCGCCGTGACATGGAAATCGAGCAACGCCGG
This sequence comes from uncultured Gemmatimonadales bacterium, assembly GCA_963737895.1. Classification (GTDB taxonomy): domain Bacteria; phylum Gemmatimonadota; class Gemmatimonadetes; order Gemmatimonadales; family Gemmatimonadaceae; genus Palsa-1248. The sequence continues at coordinate 469,092 of CAVTUF010000001.1, forward strand.
GCGTCGCGACGGTCAACGCCGCGACGGGGGTCGTCACAAGCGGTGCAACCCGGCGGCGGTTGTCATCTTCGCAGCGATCAGCGGGGTGCTGGGAGCGCCAACCTGCAGATCAACCCGGTGCCGATCGGCTCAGTGACCATCGCGCCCCTCGCCGACACCGTGGCGCAGAGCGGCCAGATCCAACTCGTCGCCACGGTGCGTGACAGCCTGGGCGCTGTGGTCACGAACCCCCAAGCGAATTGGCTATCCAGCGACAACACGATCGCGACCGTCACCTCGAGCGGCCTCGTGACCGGAGTGAACCCGGGAACGGCGACGATCACAGACTCGAGCGGTGGCAAGAGCGGCACCAACACCACCGTCGTGACGGCATCGGTGACGGCGGTGCACGTCGCACCGGCTCTCGACACGATCTTCGCTTCTGCGCCTGGCAACACGGTGCAATTCATCGACTCGGTGTTCGGGTCGAGTGGTTATCTGCCAGGTGCGGCAGTCACGTGGTCGCCCACGAGCGGTGGCGTTGCAACGGTAAATGCCAGCGGCCTGGTCACCGCCACGAACACGCCGGACGGCTCCGCGACGATCACCGCGACGAGCGGCAGCCAATCCGGCACGAGTACCGTGGTCGTGTTCGGCCACTCGAACGTCGTCACGGCGGGCGCTCCCGGATTGTCGACCCTGTCCGCTGGCGGCACGAACTCGACGACCGACAATGCAACGGTCACGGATACGTTTGGCACGAATGTGAGCGCGTTCCGGATGGTGACATGGACGTCGCGGAGATTCGAGCACCGTCAAAGTCAACAATGGCCTGTCGGCAACCGTCACGGCTGGTACGGCGGTCACGTTTACGGCGGTCAGCGCGAACTCGAGTCCCGTCACGATCACGGTCAGTGCCATCGATAATGCCAGCGCGGCCGACAGCATTTCCCTCACCGTGAATCCATGAACTTCCTCGCTCGCAATGGCCGATTGGGGCCACGCATCGCTCTGGCCGTGCTGGCGGCAGCTCTCTCGCCATCGCACCTCAGCGGGCAGGAGTTGCCGCTCAAGCGCCCCAAGCTGACGCCCATCGCCATTGCCTGCCCGGCGATCCCGGTTCCTCCACCGACCGCACAGCAAGTGGTCGAAGAGGCGAACCGGCTCGCCACCCTCGGCCAGGAATCATCGATCGAGGGCGATCACCGCGCGGCGCGGGATCAGTTCAAGCAGGCGGCGACACTCGATCCGCGTGACGCCAGTCTCGCGTACCGGCTGGGCCGCGAGTACGAGGATCTGCAACAGCGTGATCTCGCGGTACACGAGTACTGCCGCTACCTGTCACTCGTCCCCAACGCGACCGACGCGGGCCAGATCAGCGACCGCATCGCGAAGTTGCTGCCGGCGGGAACGCTCGCGCACGGGAACGCGGTAGCGACCCAGTTCAAGCTGGCGGTCGCCACCTACGATGCTCGAAATTTCGGCATCGCGGCGGAGCAATTCGACAGCGTGAGCGCGGCAGCTCCCACACTGTCGGCCGCTGCCTACAACGGAGGCCTCGCCCACGACCAGGATGGCAACGCGAGCGCCGCGATTCACGACTATTCCCACTATCTGCAACTCGAGCCGAACGCGTCCGACGTCCCGGCGGTGCGCGCGCGGATGCAGCAGATGCGGCACGGGGTCCCCAGTGCGACCACCGCGTTCTTCCTCGGGCTCGTGCCGGGCGGCGGCCAGTTCTATACCAAACAGCCCGTACTCGGCGTGGTCGTCCTCGCGGGCGCCGCAGGGGGTGTATTCCTTGCGGTCCAGTCGAAAACGGTTACGCGCGACACCACGTTCCAGGGTCCGTTCGGCGGGACCTATCCGGGCACGTACACGCAGACGCAACATCCCAACGTCGCCCTCGGCATTGGCGTGGCCGCCGGGGTGACCCTGCTCGGCGCGATCGAAGCCGCGGTGGTCGCGCACGGGCGTGGCGCCGGGATGGATGACGCGGGCGATGCCGGCCGCGGAGGTACCCGCGCCGCACTGCTCCCCCACGTGGGTCCGGTGACTCTGGAATTGCCGACGGTGATGGCCGCATTGGACGGCCTCCGTCTGGCGCTGCCGCTCCATGTGACGTTCTAGCTCGCGGGCCTCGAAGGACCCGCGGCGCGCGCGTCAGCCCGCGTCGCGGAGCTGTTCGCGCGCCGAGGGATGCACCAGCGCGAGTTGCGGGGGCGCTGGCAGGCCGAGCCGAATGCGTACCCGAGCCACGAATCGGTCGAGGCCCTGCCGCCGCCACTCGGACAACGGGGCGCCGGTGATCGCGCGCACGTTGTTCGTGAAGACCTCCGGATCGGGATAGCGCAGCCGCGCCGCCACGTCCGCGACGGTCAGTCCGCCCATGCGCGCGTACTGGAAGCCGCGGAGCACGCGCACGGCGGTGACGATCGTGCAACAGGGCGCGAGGCCCGCGCGGTGCAACCACACATTCGTGTGCTGGCGCGAAAGGCCCGCTGCGGCCGCGAGGTCCTGCGCGGTGCGAAAGCGCCAGGTGGCCCGAAACAGTTCGCGTACGGACTCACCAACGCCGGCCGGCGCGCTCACCTGCGCCACCGCCTCCAGGATCTGGGCCAGCACCGGCTCGTCCGCCCCCCGCGCCGCGATGTCCTCCACTCGGAGCCGCATTCTCTCCGGCGCGTCGTCGAACCCCGCGAACACGAAGTCGTGGACGCCCGAATCGCCAAGGGCGAGAATGGCGCGGCTCGTCTCGGACGAGACGGTCGTATACACGAGCACCGAGGCGAAATCGCGGATGGTCTGCAAGGCGGCCAGCCCATCCCCGGCGTCCGCGCATCGCGCTGCTGGATCGGCAATCACGACATCGATCGGCCGGCGGCGCACTTCGCCACGGAGGACACGCCATGTCGGGATGTCGAGTATCGCATGACATCCCGCGGTGGCCGCGTTCAGGCGCGCCAGCATGGAGCGCTCCAGACGAGCTGCGATCAGCATTTATCGCCCCAGACCCGCCATGAGCCACCCTCCCGCGTCCGCGCGCCGCGCGTCACGCTCCAGGCTGTGCTCCAGAGACCGCCTTCCGTTTCGCCACCTCGGGCTTCCGTTCCACCCAAGGCACCTCATTTGGCGACGGCGATCATTCGACCGTTGGCGAACATGTTGTGCCCTTTCCAATTCCGAGGTGTGCTATGACCCCGACTTCCCGCCGCTCCCTGATGCTGATCGCAACGCTGCTCGGCGCCCTGGCCGCCTGCAGTTCTCCCACTGCGCCCCCAACGTCCGGCGCAATTCATAACGCAACCATCAGCGCACCGGCCACGGGCGCTCGGTGTGGCGTCACCGGCGGCTCGGATACCCACTGCTGAACGCGGTAAGCTTTCAGTAAAGCTGCGGGCGCCGATCGCGAACTGCGGATAGGGGCCCGCCGGATTATCGTCCGATCAGTCCGCGATCGTCGCCAGTGTCCGTGCGTTCGATAGCGCTGCACAGACGTGCGCCAAGCGCTCGGGCGTGGCGACGGACGGTTCCGGTCGCGGCTCGTATGTATCGTCGCACGCTCGCTTGAGCGCGGCCTCCGCGCGGAAGAGTACCTCCCCGAGCTGGCGTTGCTCGGCGATCTCGACTACACGCCGTAATCCCTCGATCGCCTGGGAACGGCGCTGAAAAGCGAGATCGCCGAGCGCGCCGTAGTACAGATATTCTGCCTGGAGAGCCGGCCCCAGCGCAACTCCGGCGAGGGTACGGCGGAGCCGCGTAAAGTCCACCTCACGACGATCCAGCGTCGCAATCTCCATCAAGTTGATGGTCGCGATCCAGAGAACCCAGGACTCACGCGCCGTGGCCAGCAGGACCATGTTCGCGTCGTGGGCCGTATCGCGATAGCCTGCCGCAAGCGCGATGGCCGCCAGGTCGCCAAGCACGCGCTCGCGCGCGACCGGCTCGTCGATGGCCGACCAGGCCTCGTAGGCGTAGTCAATGGCCTCCGCAATCCTGCCGCGCCGGTGTGCGATATGCGCGCGGTCGTGCCACGCCAATCCGCGGACATCACGAGTGCGTTCCGACACCGCATCGGCGATCACCTTGGAGAGTTGCAGATCCGCCGATGGAAGATTCCCGCGATCTGCGTCGAGATCGGCGAGGCCCGTCCGCGCCCGCAACTCGAGATGCTCATCGTCCCACTTGCGCGCGATCGACAGAGCGGAGCGATATTCCGCCTCGGCGGCCTTCGCGTCCCCCAGTTTCCGGTGACACGTGCCGCTTCTCAGGGCCGCCGCACCTCCGAGCAGTGCGTCATGGCGTGTCCCAGTGCCCGGCACCCACGCGGCCCGGACCCGCGCGTACACGGCGACTGCCAATGGCCATGCGGAACGCTGGTGCAAGGACCGCCCGTAGGCCATCAGGAGCGGTGCCACGCTGGTCAGATTGCCCTCAGGCTCACGCAGGGATGACTGCACGAGCTGATGCAGCAACTGGCGCTCCGGCATGTCATCAGAGACGGCCCGGATCGCCGACTCCACGGCCTCCCGCTCGGCGTCGAGTCGTGGGCCGGAGAAGCCGGACTCGGCCCACGCGTCGATATAGCGGAGCGTAACGAGCCCAGCAAAGGCCGCACGCCACTCGGCAGCCCCTTCGGGCACCGAGCCAAGCGTCACGAAGAACGCCCGATACCTGGCGACGTCGCCGTATGCGGAGCCCGGACCGGCGGCTGTGGTAGCTACGATCGTATCTTGTTTCACGCTAACCCAATATGGGCACGGTCCGCGGCCCAGTCACTACCCTCTTCGGCCACTCTGCCAGGGACCAGGGCCCTCGACCTCCCGGTTGGGGCCGTTGGCGATTTAGCCTAACCTAATTATGATTTGCGCGTGGAACCGGTCACGAGTAAAGCCAAGCTAATCATTGATCCTGGCGCCGATATCACCCCGGCGGCGCCGCGCGGCTGGAATCGCGCCCGTCTCACCCCGACGCTCGTCGAGTCGTACCGCACGGTCGTCGTCGAAGGGTCATGGTGGCGGAAAGCGCTGGCGTTCGCCGGTCCCGGCTATCTCGTCGCGGTCGGCTACATGGACCCGGGGAACTGGGCCACGGACCTCGCCGGTGGCGCACGGTTCGGATATTCGCTGCTCAGCGTCATCCTCGTCTCGAATCTCCTGGCGGTGCTGCTGCAGGCCCTCGCGGCCAAACTCGGCATCGCGACCGGCCGGGACCTCGCGCAGGCATGCCGCGACCACTACTCGCGCCGTGTCGGGATCGCCCTCTGGCTGCTCGCCGAAGTCGCCATCACTGCCTGCGACCTCGCCGAGGTGATCGGGTCGGCTATCGCCCTCAACCTCCTCTTCCACATTCCGATCCCGATCGGCGTGGGCATCACCGCCCTCGACGTGCTCATCGTGCTGCTCCTGCAGCAGCGGGGCTACCGGCGGCTGGAGATCGTCGTGATCACGCTGATCGCCACCATTGCGCTCGCGTTCGTCTTCGAGCTGGCGCTGGCCCACCCCGACACCGGCGCGGTGCTGCGTGGGTTCGCCCCCACGCCGTCGATCCTCACCGATTCCGCGATGCTCTACATCGCGATCTCGATCCTCGGCGCCACGGTGATGCCCCACAACCTCTATCTGCACTCGTCGATCGTGCAAACGCGCCGCTACGAGGAAACCCCGTCCGGCAAGCAAGAGGCGGTTCGGTATGCGATCCTCGATTCGACGGTCGCGCTCACGCTCGCGTTCTTCGTCAATGCCGCGATTCTCGTCGTCGCTGGTGCGACGTTTCATTCGTCCGGCCACTCGGACGTGGCCGAGATCCAGGACGCCTACAAGCTGCTCACGCCGTTGATGGGTGTTGGCGGCGCCAGCGTGGTATTCGCGCTCGCGCTACTCGCATCGGGGCAGAACTCGACGCTCACCGGCACGCTGGCCGGCCAGATCGTCATGGAGGGATTTCTCAGTATTCGCCTCCGGCCGTGGATCCGCCGGCTCATCACGCGCGGCATCGCGATCATTCCCGCCGGGGTGGTCGCGGTGCTCTACGGGGAATCTGGAACCGCGAAGCTGTTGATTCTGAGCCAGGTGATCCTGAGCCTCCAACTCTCATTCGCCGTCGTGCCGCTCGTGCAGTTCACGTCGGACCGGGCGAAGATGGGAGAGTTCGCCAACGGACGCTGGCTCACGGGACTGAGCTGGGCGGCCGCTGGACTCATCATCGCACTCAATACGTGGCTGCTCGTGCTGCTGGCCCGTCCGGGCGCGTGAGCCCGCCGAATTCTTTCGACACGGAGTGATCCGATGACGCCGACGCACACTGCGGTGCGGCCGGATGACGCGCCGGAACCGACGTACACCGGTCCGGTCGAGGACTACCTCAAGACGATCTACGAGCTCGAGCGGGCCACGGGTACCGCGACCACCACGGACATCGCACACCGGCTGGCGATCGCGCCGGCATCAGTCACGGGAATGGTGCGGCGACTCGCGGATCAGCGATTGCTCAAGCACGAGCCGTATCGGGGCGTCCGCCTGACGCAGGCCGGGCAGCGCGTCGCGCTCCGCACGCTGCGCCGGCATCGCGTGATCGAGACGTTTCTCGCCCGCGTGCTGGGATATCCATGGGACGCCGTGCACGACGAGGCCGAGCGGCTCGAGCATGCGGCCAGCGATGAGCTCGTGGACAGGATGGCCGCCGCGCTCGACGAACCGACGGTGGACCCGCACGGCGCTCCGATCCCGAGCCGCGACGGGACGGTCAACGACCAGCGCTACGCATCGATCGCGGACCTGGCCGTCGGCCAGCGCGCGCGCCTGGTCTGTGTGAGCGACGACGACCCTGCGCGGCTCCGCTATCTCGCGGAGCTGGGGCTCACACCGGGCGCGCTGGTGGTCGTGCTGGCGCGCGCGCCTTTCGAGGGCCCGCTGTCTATCCGGGTCGGCGATCGCGGCCAGGCGGCCGATCATGCGATCGGTCCCGCCCTCGCACGCGCCGTGCTGGTCGAACCCTCATGACGCCGGAGGTTCATGACGCCGGAGGCTCATGACGCCGGAGGCTCATGACGCCGGAGGCGCCGACCACGCGTTGTTGGAGCGATCGATATCGATGAGCCGGTGGTCGGGATCGAGCTCGATGCGCGTGACGTGCTTCCCGACGAACGTGTACCGCCGCAGATACCGCGTCGTGTTGGTGCTCCACACTTCGGCGGGATAGTGGAAATCCTCGGTGGTTCCGTCACCGAAGGTGAACCGCGCGCGGACGGGGAGCACGCCGCGAGCCCGGTTCGCGTAGCGAACGACCACGTTGTCGGTGTCCCCGTGATGCTGGATCACGACGGTGTCGATGGCCTGGTCGAAATGGTAGTTGTTCAGCCAGAACTCGCGCCAGAACCAGTCGAGGCGGTGCCCGCTCACATCCTCCATCGTGCGGAAGAAATCGGCGGGCGCAGGGTGTTTGTACGCCCATCGCCGGATGTAACTCCTGAACGCGTCGTCGAACGCATCATGGCCCAGAATCTCCTCGCGCAAGAGCTGCAGGCCAACTGAAGGCTTGTCGTAGGAGTTGAGCCCGAGGAGCTGCGGCGGCACACGGTCGGCCTGCATCTCGATGGGGATGTCCACACCAATCGATTCCGCCTTCTCTTCCAGGCTACGCTCATCCGCGGCTCGTGCCATCAGGTCGCCGCGCGCGGGAAAGCGGCGGGCCTCCGAGAACAGATTGATGAACGTGTTGAGCCCCTCGTCCTGCCAGAAGTGGACGCGCTCATTCGAGCCGACGATCATCGGGAACCAGTTGTGCCCGATCTCGTGGGTGACGACCGAATACAACTGATACTCGTCGTCGTTGCGATCCTCCATCGCGAGCATGGGATACTCCATGCCGCTGATGGGTCCCTCGACCGCCGTGATCTGCGGGTACGGATAGGGGAACCAGCGCGTCGAATATTCTTCGATCGACATGCGGGCCATGTCCGCGGCATCCTTCCACACCGGTGCCGCGCTCGGACGGTAGTACGACTGGGCGAGGATACCGTGCCACGAGCTCGCGTCCCACTGGTAGTTGGGCGCCGCCGCCCACGCGACGTCGCGAACGTTGTGCGCGTGGAACCGCCAGGTAAATGTCCCCGTGGTCCGCGGACGGGCGGCGCCGCTGGACAACTCGTCGGGCGTCGTGATCGCGACCGGCGTCGCAGATGTTGCCGCTTTGGCGAGCCGCGCGCGCTCCGCCACCGTGAGCACCTCGACGCCATTGTCCAGCGAGCCGGTGCCGGCGACGATGTAGCCGGCGGGTACGGTGACCGCGTAGCTGAAGTCGCCGTATTCCAGATAGAACTCGCCCTGGCCGAGATAGGGCTCCGTGTTCCAGCCGCGGAGATCATCGTATACCGCGATCCGTGGATACCACTGCGCGAGTTCGTACAGCGCGCCATCCCGCCCCATGCGGTCCGCGCCGTGTTCCGGCACCTTGAAGTGCCACGCGATGTCGAACGTCGCGGACGCGCCCGGCGCGAGTCCCTGTGGAAGATCGGCCTTGAGCTCCGTGCCTTCGACGCGTGTCGTCAGCGCGACGTGAGTCGCTGTCCCGCGCACGAGGTCGAAATGGTCGATCACATCACCGCCTTCGAATCCGCGCCCGCCGAACCGTGACTGCTGCGGAAAAACGTACGCGTTGAGCGAGCTGTCCTCGAATGCGTTCTGTTCGACCTGGAACCAGACGAAGTGCAGCGTGTCCGGTGAATGATTGGTGTACCGCAGGCGCAACTGTCCGATCAGCGTCTTGGCCGTCGTGTCGAGCGTCGCCTTGATGTCGTAATCCGCCCGGTTCTGCCAGTAGCGCGGACCCGGCTCCCCCGAAGCGGAGCGGAAATCGGTGCCCTGCGGCATCGGGAGCGGCGCGAACACCGACGTGTCGCTGACCCCCGTGGCGTCGAACTCACCGGCTCGCGGTGCTCCGGGCTCCGCCATCTTCTGGTCCTGTGCGCGGGCACCCACGGGGAGCGCCACCCAGAGCGTGGCGGCAATGAGTGTGCGGTAGGCCAAAGCGCGGTACGCGAAGGCGCGGTACGCGAAGGCGCGGTACACGAAAGTGCGATGCATGAGTACGCGACGGAGGAAGAGAGCCGAGACGGGTCAAAAAAAGGGAGCAAACGCGCCTAATAGTACACCGGATCCTGACACACCGATCGAGCAGGCCCAGCGTCGAGTCTGCGGCTCAACCGCACGCCAGCGCGCCTCAACTCGGACACGGTTGATGCGCCGGCCGTTGCCCGCGGCACAACGGTCAGCACGTCGCCGTATAATTTTCAGGGGCCGAGCGTCGATAGCTAAGCGATTGCTGAGACGACGGGTTACACACCTAGCCGAGTTCAACCCAGCGAGCACCGCGTGATCCAGTACCGGCGTTGCACATCCGATGCCCAGAGTGTGGCTACCCGCAGCGTGGCTATCCGCAGTTCGGCTGGCCGCGGATTGCGGCGCCGCGCCACGCATCTGGTCGTCGCGATCGCGAGCGGTCTCGCAATGGCCGCGGGTAGCGCCGCGGCGCAGAGTGACACGACGCCTGCGCTCGGACCGGTCGTCGTCGGCACGCGGGTCCGCCTCTGGGAACGGGTCGCGAGCAACGTTTCGGTGCCCATGGTAGGCCGAGTCGAACGAATCGCGCGCGACAGCATCACACTAGTTCCCGAGGCGGTCACCACGCCGGTCGAGCTGGCATGGCCCTCTGTGTCGCGCATCGAGGTCAGCGTGGGCCCTCAGACGGGATCGCGCTCGGCCGGCGCACTGACGGGGGGCATTATCGGCGCCCTGGGCGGTGCAGTCGCGGGCGCAATTCTCGGCAACATGGCAAATCGGAACGCCCCGAAGTTCGCCATCGCCGGGTTCCTGCTCGGAGGCGGCGCAGGTGCCGGCATCGGCGCCTACATGCCCGGCGAGCGATGGCAGCCAGCCACGACGACCGCCGCCTCGGGACGTTGATCCACCACCCAGGGGGGCCCGGCCAGCACGACCGGCTCGTCCGCTAGCGCCCCACTCCGATCCCGCCTCGAGCCCTCGTCTATGAACCCGGCGGAACCCGGGCGTGCCACCACAGGATCAGCCAGACGATGCACCCCGCGGTAATCGCGGACGAGACCGAGGCAATGAATCCTCGATAGCCGAGCGGGGGACGCGTCAATGCGGCGGCAAGCAGGGAGAAGGCGAGACCGACACACGCCAAGCCCTCGCTGACGCGTAGCAGCGTCCACGCAGTCGCCGTCGTCCACATGTCGTGCTGGACGCCGAGCAGGGCAACGATTCCGACAAGGCCACTGACCACGACGATGAAGGTCGCCAGTGCGACCACGACGGGGAGTCCTCGGCGGTCTGGCACCTGCGTGCCGCGCGGGGTCGCTGGTTGAGGCATGCGAGGCAAGTATATCGCAGATCCAGCCCAGCGGCGATCCCGCTCGTCCGCGGGTGCTGCAGGGCTGGAGCCGGGGTGAGGACGCCGGTGCCGCGGCGCCATCCGACAAACACAACGATCTGACCTGCTTCCGAAGACGGGTTGCCGCCACAGCTCCCGCGTCTCCTGCCCCGGCACCGGCAGGACGACCCTTTGCGAATGTCGGGCCGTCGGGAGAGTTCGCCACTTGAAGCTCGGCACCACACTAACTCGCTGAAATTCAACGAGTTCCGGATGCCAGACTCAGCGGGCGTCTGAACGCGGTGTCCACGCCGGCGGTCAGCGCCTGGCGCCAACCGGAGACGGTCGCTAGCCCGCCACCTGATTTGCCGGATGCGCGGCCAGGATCTCCTGGCACTTGGCGATTACGGTGCGCAGTTCCGCGCGGCTCACCGTGAACGCGAACCAGTGCCCCTGCCCCGCGCTGTCCGCTGTCAGCTCGGCGCGGACCGTGATCGGGGCATCGGGCATCTGCGACTCCACGCGCATCGTCAGGTTGGGCGACTCAGCGGTGAGGTAGGCGGACCCTACCCCGGTCCGGACCAGACCATCGAGTCCGCCGCAGAACCGCTCGACACTCCAACTGGTCACGACAGCCGCCGGGACGACCACCTCCGCACCCGCCGCAGCGCACGTGGCGGTCACCGACAGCCAGTTCGCGTCCCAGGTGTCGTCGCAATCGTTCGCGGTGCGCCCGTCGACCTCGAGCCTGACCCCGCCGAGCTGGAAGCCCAGCGATGCACCGGGCGAACCACCACTATGGGCTAGGCTCTCGGGACGGGGACTCTTGCCGCGCTGCGCGCCCTCTGCTCCCGTCATGGCTTCAACTTATCCGCGCCGGCCGGCGAGACCAGTCCAACCCGTGGCGAACTCGTCCATAGACCGCTCGTTAGTACATGCCCGGCCGGTTGCCGCGCGGCGCAGTCGTTCGTCACCGGGATGCACCGTCCCCGCGGTCCTCACCGGCTGTCCCACTTAGTCCCGGACGCCCCGCGGACCTGGTTCGCCGCAGTATCGCTCGCACACGGTTCTCAGCACCGTAACGACTCACGCCTCGGGCTCGCCATGTCGCCGACTCTCGACGTCTCCTGCACCCACGAACGCCGGCCCGGCACCGCGGCTTGCCTCTATTGCCGCCGCGAGGCGAGGCTCGCAACCCGGGCACGCCACAATCGCTTCTTCGCCCGGACTGGCACCATCGGGCTCGGCCTCGTCGTGGTTGCGATGGCCAGCGTGTCGGGGATGAAAGCATTCACGGGATGGCGGCCGCCGGCGTGGGTTCGCAACACCGCGTCAGCCGTGATGATCGTTCAGTCCAGAAATCCCGCTGCACCGCACCTGATGGTGGTATCGGCCGACGCACGCGCAGCGACGCATCCGCCCGTCGTCGCGTCGGTCTCGCCGTCGATCCTGGCACCTGCCACCCGCGCGGTCGTACCACCGCTTCAGCCGATTGTGAGCCAGGGCACGACAATGTTGCCGGACAGCCTCGTCGCGGTGCGAAGCGGCGACAGCGTGACCCTGCACTTCGATACACCCGGGACGCGCACGCGGCGCCCGGAGAAGTTCGAGCAGATCGTGCGCTCGACACTCCCCGCGATCTACGGTCCGTCCATCGGCTCGCTGCTGGCCAGAATTCCGATTGGCCGGCTGGCGCAGGCCGGCGATCTGCTGACCGAGTTGCCGACCCGCGGCGTCCGTCTGTCCCTCGGCGCTGGCTGGATCCTCGGCGTGTGGCCCGAGACGCGCAGCGGCCATGACGGCCCGCTCGTCGTCACCTATCGCACGCTGGTGATGCGGTAACGATCTGCGTGGCAGCTGGCGCGCTTCCTATCTGGGAACTGCGGGCCCTGTCACGACGTCCGGCATGACGTGCTGGACCTGCGGTAGCGCCGCGAGTGTCCGGATCACCGCCGCGAGCGGTCCGCCCCCGCTGTCGGGATTCGCCGGAATGCGAAGGTAGTAATACGGACTCGGCCCGATTCGCCGCCCCCCGACCACGACGCCCTGCACCAGATCAACGGCCGCCTGGCGCTGCTCGGCCGACGCACTGTCGCGAAACAGAAGCCAGAGTTTGTTTCGGACGAGCCGGCCCGGTATCCGCGGATCGTTCGTCACAATGTTGTCGGGCGCCCGAGAGTCTTCCAACTCCTCGAGCGGGACCTGGTCGGGCGCCGCAACGGGAACGGTGAAGACGTTGGTGCCCGAGCCGTAGAGCGTGACCCGGAATGCGGTCACCGCGCGCGGGACTGCCACACCGACCATTCGCGGACCCGACATCCCACCGGGGGCGACGACGATCGCACCATCCGAAGCCACGACCGGCGGTGCCGGTGGAGCGCCTAGCGACTGGTCGAACACCCAGCGGGCATCGGCGCGTCCCACCCGCAGCGAATCGCCTGAGATGCTGTCAACGGCCGCGTACCGCAGGGCGCCGCCCGACGGAGTACCAGCCGTGATCGCGAGACTGCCGGGACGCGCCAGCACCGCCGCGGGCGGATGCAACTGCAGGATCTCGGTGTTGTGCAACGCCACCGGCAACTCCACGATCCGCCGCGCCGTATCGAACGCGGGCGTGCCCACGATCGCGAGCTGAACGGGCCCGCACGCACCCGCGATCGGCGCAACCGTAACGCCCTGCGCTCCGAGTCGCACATCGAACTCCGCACAACCGGTCTTGGTCGCGGCCGGGGGAATCCCAATCGAATCGTGCGCTGCCGCCGCGTGATGCGATCGCCCCTTGTTCGCCTCGGGCGGGGGGACCGGTCCCGCGCACAGGCAGGCCAGCGCAGTTGTCAGGACGAGCACGCGGATTTCCCCAGGCTGCGTGAAATGGGACGCCGCCTCGTGCGGCGCACGACAGGAAAATTAGCGGCGGGACTATGCGCCGGCCTGATCATCCAGCAGTGTACGCTGGCGCCCGGACCAATGCGCGCCCGCCGCGAGCGCGTCTATGTTTACCGTCAGGTCCATCGAATGCGCTAGGGCGACAGTACCGCTTGGCGCGACCGCTCTGTCGTGTCGTCTCTTCCTCCACGGCCAGGATCGTATGTCTGTCAAACGTGTCGATGACGTGATCGCCGAACCCGTTTCCGTAGGCACGGGCACCACCCGGCAAGTCCTGATCGGCCCTGATGAAGGTCCCCACTTCGCCATGCGGCGCTTCGTCATCGAGCCCGGCGGGGGGATGCCGGCCCACACGAACACCGTCGAGCACGAGCAGTACGTTCTGGCCGGACGCGCGACGATCGGGATCGGTGCCGAGACGCGCGAGGTCGGACGTGGGGACATCGTGTACATCGCGGCGGGCACACCGCACTGGTATCAGGCGCACCCGGGTGAGGCATTCGAGTTTCTCTGCGTGGTCCCGAACCTCCCCGACACGATCGCGCTCGTCGGCTGCTGACCGGCTGACGGAAGCGCGGGCCTCTAGACGCGATCTGCCGCGGCGGCTGAACCGGCCGGGCCCCCGGGGCCGGGCGCCGACCGCCGCCGCCACATGTAGAACGCCGGCGCGCCGAGCAGTACGATCCCGAGTCCGATGGCCGCCCTGACCGGTTGCCCGAACATCGTGTTGATCACCAGCGCGAACGCCGACACGACGAACAGCGCTGGTGTGACCGGGTAGCCCGGCACGCGGAACGGGCGGGCCACGCCGGGCCAATGCCGCCGGTACCAGAAGACGCCGAGGGCGCCAAGTCCGTAGAAGATCCAGCCGCTGAAGATGACGTACGTCAACAGTTGTTCGTACGTGCCGGTCGCGGCCAGCAGCATCGCCCACGCCGCACTGGTGAGGATCGCGAACGCGGGCGTGCCGAAACGCGGATGGACTTCGGCGAGGCGCCGGAAGAAGATTCCATCGCGCGCCATGGCGTAGAACACACGTGGCGCGGTGAGTATCACGCTGTTCAACGCGCTGAGCACCGCGATTTCCGCCACGATCGCGATCGCCCGGCCGGCGGTCTGGCCAAATGCCGCGCCGACGGCGTCCGCGGCGACGCGATCGGAATGCGCGACGCCGGTTCCGCCGAGCACCCGGATGTAGGCGATGTTGGCGAGCAGATACAGCACCACGACGCCGGCGGTGCCGATGACGATCCCGCGCGGAAATGTGCGTTGCGGATCTTTGGCTTCGCCGGCCGAGAAAGTCACGTACTGCCAGCCCTCGTACGCCCAGAGCGTCGCGATCATCGCGAGCCCCGCTGCGGAAAACATCGCGAGCCCGGTCATCGGCGGAGGCGCCGCCGGAACGACGGCGCCGGACGCGCGGCCGACGACGAGCAGCCCGACCGTCATGCCGGCGATCGCGACGATCTTGGTCACGGTCATCCACGTCGTCACGGTGGCGCTCAGGCGGGTTCCCCGGACGTTGAGGAGGGCGCAGACCGCGATGACCACCAGCGGAACGACATGGGTCGCGAGTCCGTTGAGCGGTACCAGCTTGCCAAGGTAGAGCGTGGAAGCGACCGCCAGTGTCGCGGCCGATCCGCTCCCGATCACGAAGAACAGCGACCATCCGTACAGGAACGCGGGCAGCGGCCCGAACGCGTCGCGAATGTAGACGTACAGCCCGCCAGCTTCCGGCTGCATCGCGCCCAGTTCCCCGTACGTGAGCGCGCCCAGCAGCGACAGGACGCCTCCGATGACCCATACGGTGAGCGCGACACCGACGCTCGCCCCGACCTCGCGCAGCACGGTCCCCGGGATGATGAAAACCCCCGAGCCGATGACCGTCCCCAGAACGATCGCGATCAGGTCCCGCAAACTGAGAACGCGCGCCAGCGACGATGGGCGGTCGTTCATCGCTCGGCCCTGCGGGCAGCGAGCTGCATGGGGCTCCATATTTGGGTTTGGCTTCAACCACGGGAGACACGACGATAATGCGTCAGGCCATCATGGTGGAAGGTGCCGCTCGTCCGGGCGGCTGTTATTCGCACGCGGTCGTCGCAAATGGATTCATCTATGTCGCCGGCCAGGGACCCGCGCACCCGAAGACGGGGGCTGTTCCCGATGCGTTCGGCGCACAAGTCCGGCAGACGCTGGAGAATCTGCAGACCGTCCTGCGCGGGACGGGCGCCAGTCTCGCCGACGTCGTGAAGGTGAACACCTACCTGAGCGACGTGACGCGCTTCGGCGAGTACGACGCGATCTACCGTGAGTTCTTTCCAAAGGAACCGCCGGCGCGCACGACGATCGGTTGCCAGTTGAAGAGCATTCAGGTCGAGATCGACTGTGTCGCGGTGGCACCGGGCGGTCCGGCCCGATAGACGGCCCGCATGATTGGTGTGGATTGGGGGATCAGCAGCATGCGGGCCTACCGTCTGCGAGACGGGCGCGTGACCGAGCGGCGCGAGCAGCCGGCCGGTATTCTCACGGTCGCAGACGGCCACTTCGCGGCAATGTTGCGCGAATGTGTGGGCCACTGGCTGTCGGACGGTGAGGACCACGTACTCCTCTCGGGCATGATCGGCAGCCGGCAGGGGTGGAGGGAATCCAGGACGGTCGCCTGCCCGGCCGGGATCGCCGATCTCGCAGGCGCCCTCACCACGGTGCCCTTCGACGGCGCGGCCGTGCGGATCGTACCCGGCCTGGCAACCGCCGATGCCGACGGCATCCCCGAGTTCATGCGAGGCGAAGAGACACAGATCATCGGGGCGGAAATCGGCACCGGTGTCGCCTGCCTCCCGGGTAGTCACAGCAAGTGGGCCACGATGGTGGACGGACGTATCGTCGCATTCACGACGTACATGACCGGCGAAACGTTCGCCGCGGTCCGCGACCACACGATCCTGTCGCGCCAGACTCGCGACCGGGACGCCCGCCCGTGTGACAATGTGTTCGACGCCGGCGTGGCGCGGTCCGCCGAGCCGGGCGGGTTGCTGCACCATCTGTTCGGCGTGCGATCTCTCGGGCTCGCGGACCTGATGGCGGACGCCGAGGCGGGACTGTACCTCTCGGGTCTCATGATCGGACACGAGGTTCGTGCGGCGCTGCGGCCGGGCAGCGCGGTGTCAGTGATCGGCGCCCCTGCCCTGTCGGCGCTCTATGCTCGCGCGATCGTGGCGTGCGGCGGCTCAGCACGCCTCGCGGATCCGGACGCCGCGGCGCTGGGACTCGGCAAGATCGGCGACCGGGCCGTATGGAACTGACGTCGTGGTTTGGCCGGTGTCCGATCGTGGCCGTCCTCCGCGGCGTGCGGCCCGACGAGTCGGAGGCGATTGTCGGGGCACTCGAGACATCAGGCATCGTGATCGCGGAGGTGCCGATGAACTCGCCAGACCCGCTCGGCAGCATCCGCCGTCTCCACGCGCGATTCGGCGAACGCATGCTGATCGGTGCCGGCACGGTCATGCGCTCGGCGCAGGTCAATGAGATCGCGCGGGCGGGCGGTAGGCTGATCGTCACACCCCACGCCGATCCAACGATCACGCGGGCCGCGCGGGAGGCGGGCCTTTATGCGATTCCCGGCTTCTTCACGCCCGCCGAGGCGTTTGCGATGCTGGATGCGGGTGCGCACGCGCTCAAGATGTTTCCCGCCGAGGCAGCCAGCCCGCGAGTGCTCAAAGCCCTGCGTGCGGTGTTGCCCGCGAGTGCGCACGTCGTGCCCGTGGGCGGTATCAATGCACTCAGCCTCGGGCCATGGTTGGCCGCCGGAGCGAGCGCGGTCGGCGTCGGCGCATCGCTGTACCGGCCTGGCAATGACGCGGCAACGGTCGCCGGCCGCGCGGGATCGTTGGTCGCAGCCGTTGCCGTCGCCCGCCCGGCGGTGCAGTGCTGATGCGGCGCGCCGCTGCCGCTTCGCTCATGCGCTTGCGACACCGGGTGGCGCGCGCGATGATGGACAGCCGGGCGTTGGTTCGTTCGTCCACCACCCATGCACGAGGAGTTCGCATGGTTCGACCGCTTGCCTGGCTCATTGCGATCGCGGCCGTCGCGACGCCGGCGCTTCGGGCGCAGTCGCCCGTGGATTCCGGCCTCATGTCCTATATCGCCGCGATCAAGGCGATCGACAACCACGCGCACCCACTACTGCCGGCCGTACCGGGCGGCGCGCCAGACACCGACTACAATGCGCTGCCGCTGGGCGCCATTCCGGCGTTTCCCCTTCCCGCCGGCCTGCGCGGCGACAATCCCGCCAACATCGCAGCCTGGCGAGCCCTCTACGGGTACCAGTACGACGACACGAGCGCCGCGCACATCAAGGCGCTCATGGAGCTAAAGGCAGGTGTCGCGCGCGATCGCGGCGACCGGGCCGCCGAGTGGGCGCTCGACCAGATGGGGACCGATGTCATGCTCGCCAACCGCGTCGCAATGGGCCGCGGGCTCCGACCACCGAGATTCCGCTGGGTCGCATTCGTGGACGCCCTGCTATTGCCGCTCAACACCGCGCGCGAGGCCGCCGCGACCCCGGACACGCGGCCGCTCTATCCGCGCGAAGAGCGGCTGCTGGGACGCTATCTCGCCGCAATATCACAACCATCCCTGCCGCCGGCACTGGATGGCTACGTCTCCTCTGTCGTGACCCCAACCCTCGAGCGGATGAAGCGTGACGGAGCGGTCGCCGTGAAATTCGAAGCCGCGTATCTCCGGTCGCTGGACTTCGGCAACCCCCCCGCGGCGTCCGCTGCCGCGATCTATGCGCACTACGTGCACGGCGGATTGCCGACGCACGCCGAATACCGCCTGCTGCAGGACTATCTGTTCCGCACGGTCGCGCGCGAGGCCGGCTCGGGCTGGCCGTCCACATCCACTGCATGTACCTCGCGGGCGGATTCTACCGGGTGAGCGGTAGCCACCCAATGCAGCTCGAAGATGTCTTCAACGATCCGTCACTCCGGCACACCACGTTCGTGCTGCTCCACGGTGGTTGGCCGTTCGTGGGTGAGACGCTCGCCATGATCGGCAAACCGAACGTCTATGCCGATTTCTCGCTCATGACGGGGGTACTGTCGCCGCAGACGTTATCCGGCGTGCTGCGCGAGTGGCTCGAGGAGTACCCCGAGAAGGTGCTGTATGGAAGCGATGCCTTCGCCGATCACAACAATGATCCGGTCGGCTGGGCCGACGAGGGATGGGTGTCCGCGCACACGGGGCGCCGCGCGCTGGCCATTGCTCTCACGGCGATGATGCGCGACGGGGACATCACCCGTGAACGCGCGGAAGAGATCGCGCGGATGGTTCTCCGGACCAACGCCGGTTCCCTGTATGGAATCGGCACGCCGTGACACCGGATCCGTCCGTGACGGACGTGAGCCTGTCGGTCATCGACTCGCACACCGAGGGCGAACCGACCCGCGTGATTCTGGATGGGTGGCCGGCGCTCGCGGGACGAACGATGGCCGAGCGGCAGCGTGACGTCAGCCAGCGCTTCCGTCACCTGCGGCGCGCGGTCGTCGGCGAGCCGCGGGGGAGCGGCATCGCCATCGGGGCGCTCGTCACGCCTCCGGTGGAGCGCGGATCGGCCTGTGGGGTCGTGTTCTTCAATGATGCCGGCCTCCTGGGGATGTGCGGCCACGGAACCATCGGATTGGTCCATACCCTCGCACATCTGGGGCGGGTCCACGACCGCCGCGTGCGCATCGATACCCCCGTGGGCACGGTCGAAGCGACACTGGAGGACGACGGATCGGTCGCGATCGAGAACGTGCCGGCACGCGTTCACGCATTGGATGTGAGGGTCCGGGTCCCCGGAGCGGGATGGGTGGCCGGAGACGTGGCATGGGGCGGGAACTGGTTTTTCCTGACGCACGGCGCGGACGCTCACGCCGGCGCCGTTACATCGCCTCCTGTGCATTCGACGGCGATACCGCTCGAGTTGTCGCACGCCGGACTGCTGGCCCAGAAAGCCACCGCGATTCGCGACGCGCTGAGTGGGGCGGGCATCCACGGGACGGACGGCGCGATCATCGATCATGTCGAATTCGTCGGGCCCGCCGTACGAGCCAATGCGGATGCGAGGAACTTCGTCCTGTGTCCGGGCGCCGCCTATGATCGCTCACCTTGCGGCACCGGCACGTCGGCCACGATGGCGGTCCGGCATGCCCGAGGACAGCTCGCGCTTGGCGCGCGGTGGCGGCAGGAGAGTATCACCGGGACGGTGTTCACCGGCTGGCTGGTCCAGCGCGGCGATGACATCGTCCCCTTCATTCAGGGACACGCCTGGATCACTGGAGAGACTGTGCTGCGATTCGCACCCGACGATCCATTTCAATGGGGTATCCCGGAGGCTGCCGCCTGATGCGGGCCAACGACTGGCGTGGTGTCATGCCCGCGATCACGACGCCCTTCGATGAGACGCTGGCGGTGGATCCCGCAGCGCTTGGCCAGCACGTCGATTGGCTCATCGGCGCCGGCTGCAGCGGCATCATCACGCTCGGTTCCCTCGGAGAGGCGCCCGCGCTGACGATGCTGGAAAGAGTGGACATCGTCCGCACCTGCGTTCGCGCCGCACGCGGCCGGGTCCCGGTCGTGGCCGGAGTCTCGGCCTACACGACTCCGGATGCGGTTGCACTGGCGCGCGATCTTGCCGGCGCCGGGGCCGGCGGTCTCATGGTGTTGCCGCCGTACGTGTATCGCGGCGACCGCCGGGAGACTCGCGCGCATCTGAGCGCCGTGCTGGAGGCGACCCCCCTTTCCTGCATGCTCTACAACAATCCGATCGCCTACGGCACCGACATCACGCCGGACGAGATCGGGGAGCTCGCGGCGAGCCACGACAACCTCCACGCGGTCAAGGAATCGAGTGGCGATGTCCGCCGCGTGTCAGGGATCCAGGCGCTGGTCGGCGACCGCTTGCGGATCCTGGCCGGCATGGACGACGCGATCGTCGAGAGCGTTGGCGTGGGCGCGGTTGGATGGATCGCGGGACTGGTGAACGCGTTTCCCACGGAGTCGGTTCGCCTGCTCGAGCTGTCGCTGTCGGGACGCCGCGCGGAGGCGGCAGCGCTCTATGCCTGGTTCCTGCCCCTGCTCCGCCTCGATACGGTCCCGAAGTTCGTGCAGCACATCAAGCTCGTGCAGCAGGAAGTCGGACGGGGCCACGAGCGTGTGCGGCCGCCTCGGCTCGTGCTCCACGGCGCCGAGCGTGACGAGACGCTGCGGCTCATCCGGCACGCGGTGGCGACTCGGCCTGGCCTGACCGGCAACGCGCCGGGGGACTCCAGCCGGCGCTGGCTACGAGGGGTCGCCCGCGGCGGCCAACGCCGCCCGCGCGGCATGATAGCCGCACATCCCGTGCACGGCGCCGCCCGGCGGCGTGGACGCCGAGCAAATGAAAAGGCCCGGGACGCCAGTCGCGTAGGGCACGCGGCGCGGGACGGGCCGGAAGATGATCTGGCCAAGTGTATTGGCGCCGCCACCGAGGTCGCCGCCCACGAGATTGGCGTCGTAGGATTCGAGCCCGGCTGGGGACATGACGGAGCGGGCGGCAATCACGTCGCGGAATCCGGGCGCGAAGCGCTCGATCTGCGCTTCGATGCGGGCCAGCATGTCGATATCCGAGCCGTTGGGGACATGGCAGTAGGCCCATGCCGTATGGCACCCAGCCGGTGCCCGCGCTGGATCGAAGAGCGACGGCTGCACGACCAGCACGAACGGGCGGTCGCTGATCGTCCCGTGCCATGCGGCGGCCTCCGACGCGACCATCTCGTCGAGTGAGCCGCTCACGTGCACGGTGGCCGCCTGAGCGACCATTGGATCGCGCCACGGAATCGGCGCTGAAAGCGCCCAATCCACCTTGAACGCGCCCGGTCCGTAGCGGAACCGCGAGAGCGCGCCGCGTTCGCGTGCGGGCAGCCGGTCGCCCGCGACGGCGACGACCTGGCGTGGCGTCAGATCGAGCATCAGGGCGTCGGTCGGCGGCAGCTCCGTCAGCGACCGTACGCGCGCACTGGTCATCACCGTCCCGCCGATCGATTCGAGATACGATACGAGCGCGCGCGAGACTTTCCCGCTTCCGCCGCGCGGGATCGGCCAACCGACGGCGTGCGCGGCCGCGCCCAGCACCAGACCGAATGCCGCCGACCCGGCCCACGTCAGCGGCAGGATGCTGTGCGCGGCGAGTCCCCCGAACAGCGCGCGGGCACGCGCGCCGGTGAACGACGTGCGGGCGATCGTGGCCGCGGGCGGGAGTCCGTAGCGCGCGAAGCGGGCCATCATCACCGGGTGGCGCGGGAGCCGCACGGGCGCGGTTGGCGCCAGCAGATCGTCGCAGAACGGCACCCAGCGCTCCGCGAACGGTTCCATCATCGCGCGGTATCGGCGGCCGTCGCGGCCATCGAGTCCGTCGGCAGTCTGCTGGAGATCGCGGTACAAGAGCACCGTCGGACCGTCATCGATGACCTGGGCCATCGCCACCGGCGGGTGGATCCACTCCACGCCGTGGGCAGCCAGCGGGACGCTCCGAAAGAACGGCGAGGACACGGCGAACGGGTGCACCGCCGATCCCATGTCGTGCAGATAGCCCGGCAGCGTCAACGCCGCGGATCGGACTCCGCCCCCGGGCACATTGGCCGCTTCCCGGACGACGACCGACCAGCCGGCGCGCGCCAGCTCGATGGCGGCCGACAGTCCGTTCGGACCTGAGCCGACTACGATCGCGTGGCGCGCACCGGCATGAGATCCGCCCCCGCGACCATTCTGATCCCGCACTGGGCATGGTGTGGTCCTACTGGCTGGCACGAAACCGCGATGACGCATACCGGCGCGGCGCCCCGCCCCGGTATGCGTCTACTTCACTGGCCCTGATGATGGCGACTCGCGTCGCCCCCGCACAGGGCCCGTGATCGCGCCCGGCTGGCGCTACGCGTTCGCCAGCGCCTTGACCGTCGCCGCAATCGCGCGCACCCGGACCGGGTCCGCCGAACCGGCCGCATCGTGGTCCAGCCGCGATGCCAGTTTCGCGAGTGCCGCCTTCTGTGGCTTCCCGCTCAACTGCTCCGCCGCGTCCAGATCGTGCGCGATGGAGGCCGACTGCGTGGCGTCCACACCGTGCATGCGCACGAGCTGGTCGAGATACGCCCGGGCGACGACGAATGCCGGCGGCCATACCAGTTTCGGCTGGTCCGACGGATTGGACACATTGAAGTGCACGAGTTTCGCCGCATCGATCTCGTTCTGCGACAGGTTGTCACTCGGCTTCAGGTCGAAGATGTCCAGACCGCGGCCGATCTCGGACCCGTAGACGTGCCCGTTGAACCAGTAGGCGTTCCAGAAGCCCGAGATCAGGAGCTTCGTCGAGTCCATGGGACCGCGATCGAAGAACGCGATCTCCTTCGGGTGCGCCGCATCGGTGAAGTCGAACACCGACACACCGCCCTGGTACCAGCCCTGGGCCATGACGTCGCGTCCCGGAATCGGAATCAGCGACCCGTTGTGGGCGACGCAGTTCTCCATCTCGGTCTGCGGCGCCGGCAGTTTGTAGAAGCCGCCCATCTGCATTCTGTTGTTCGCACCGATCGTGAAGATCGCGTCCGCGCCCCACTTGACGGGGTCCGTCGCGCGGCAACGC
This sequence comes from uncultured Gemmatimonadales bacterium, assembly GCA_963737895.1. Lineage (GTDB taxonomy): Bacteria > Gemmatimonadota > Gemmatimonadetes > Gemmatimonadales > Gemmatimonadaceae > Palsa-1248. Next base: position 492,007 of record CAVTUF010000001.1, read on the forward strand.
GGCGCGACGCCACCGCCCCACTCATCCGTGAAGAGCACCTTCTTGCCGTCGTTGCTGAACGTCGCGGAGTGCCAGTACGCGAAGTTCGGATCGCTCACTTCGCCGATGCGCTTCGGTTGGGAGGGATTGCGGATGTCGAGCAGAATCCCGTTCCCGGAGCAGGCACCGGCGGCGAGTCCGATCGCCGGATACGCCGTGATGTCGTGGCACTGGTCGGTGCGGGCCGTGCTGTGGAGCGTGTCCTTTGCGTTGATCTCCTTGGCGAGTCCATCGACCGCCCCGGTCTTCGCGTCAGCGAAAATGCGCGGCGAGCTGATCACCTTGGCATCCTGCGGCGAGGCCAGCGGCACGCGGATGACCTCGATGCGGAACAGCGACGTATTCGGATCCTTCTCCGGCTCGGCGCCGGAGCATCCCGCCAGCTCCGCCCCCGGCCGTACGGTGCTCGTGCCCGACACATAGACCCAGAGGATGCCGGCGTCTTTGGGATCGGGGATCAGAGTGTGCGTGTGCGATCCGCGGCACGTCTGCACGTCCACGATCTTCTTGGGATGATCGAGATCGGAAATGTCGAAGATGCGGACGCCGCGGAACCGCTCGGCGCTGACGGTGTCCTTGACACCCTGCGTTCCACAGTCGACGCGGCCGCGGGTCTCCTCCACCGACATGAACATCAGGTTGCCGTAGATCGACGGGTCGCCCTGGCCGCCGGGGCACACCATTGTGGTGCGGAGCACGGGATGCGTGGGATCGGACACGTCCCAGATCTGCAAGCCGTGGAAGTTGCCCTGGAAGACAAGGTGCCCGCTGAACGAGAGATCGGAATCCAGATAGGCGAAGTCACCCAGATTGTCCGGGTTGTAAAAACCCTCGGGCTTCTGGCCGTGCCCGATCAGCACCATCCCGCGTGCCGCCTCGCCGGCGTCCTTCCACCCGGCCTTCAGTCCGACACGCGGGTCGGTCTTGGCATTCGCCTGGGCACCGGCGGCCACGGCGGCAGCCGCGGTGGCCATCAGTCCCGCGGCGAACGATAGCGACCACGTGCGTGCCATCGCCGAGCGTCTGGCTGCATGTGTAGACGAGCGTCCAATCATGGATTCAGATCTCCCGTTGCGTTTCATGTAGGTGGTGGAGCTGGCAAAGTGCTGGCGCGGTGTTCGAGTGCTGCAGCCCGCCGCGGTTACGACTTGCCCGCGGCAGCGGGCAGCGCATCCAGCAGGGCCCGCATTCGCTTGATCTCAGCGCGCTGATCCGCATCGACATCCGATCCGAACCGGAAAATCTCCGACGTTTGTGCCGCGCCGTTCGTGCCGAACAGGTGCTTGACCATCGTGAGCGCGCCCTCGTGGTGCTGGATCATGCCTTGGAGGAACAGGCGGTCGAACGCCGGCCCCTTGGCGGCCCCCAGCGCGGTCATCTGCGCGGGCGTCAGCATACCGGGCATGAGCATGTCGCCCATCGCCATTCCAGGCATTGCCATGTGTCCCGCCGAATCCGGCGCCATCTCGATGATGGTCTTGCAGCCAGGTACGCATCATCCGGATCTCGTCCCGCTGGGAGATGGCGATCCGCTGTCCCAGCAGCGGCATCTCCGGGCGGGTCGTGTGGTCCGCGATCAGACCCACCATTTGCAGCGCCTGGGCGTGGTGCATGATCATGCCCTGCATGAAGTGGACGTCCGTCGTGTCATTGCCCGCGCTCGCAGCGGCCGCCTGCGCGGACGCGGCGGAACCGGTGATTGCCGGCCCGGCCGCGACCAGACCACCCAACAGCGCCGCGATCAACGCCTGATTGCGCACGGCGTTACTTCCCCGCGCCCGTCATGGCCACCTGGCCGGGTTTGTGCTTGACGACCGTGATCGTCACGCCCGAGGGGTACTGCTTCGAGTGGTGAACCTCGTTGTGCGCGACGAGCGTCTGGGTCTCGTCGTAGTTGTGGCCACCAGTATTCAGGTTCCGGTCGAACCGGGGGAAGTTGCTGCTCGACACTTCCAGCCGGATGCGGTGGCCGGGCGCGAAGTAGTTGCTCGTGTTCATCGGGCTGAGCACCACTTTGTACACCTTTCCCGGCTCCATCCAGACCTGCTTGTCGTATCCGTCGCGGTAGCGCACCCGCTGGATCGTCTCATCGAGGTTGTATGCTGCGCCGTCAGGACCGACGTCGATCACCTTGACGGTGAAGTCCGTATCCTTGCGGTCCGACGAGACATAGAGGGTGACCGTGACCGGCCCGCTGACCTCCATGCCCTCCTTGAGAGGAGGCGTAGTGTAAACGAGGATATCCGGCCGCACCTCCATCTTGCGCTGGTCCATCGCGCCGCCCACGAGTCCGGGCTGGCAGCAGACGTTGCCCCCGTACGACGGCACGGGGTTGAGCGGATCGTAGGTGAAGCCGTCCGGCTTGTCCGAGCCCGGGGCTTTGGGCGTCAGCGCGCCGTCACCGGTCATGGTGTTCGCCTTGCCGTCGCTGGTCAGGTAGAACGCGAGGGGCTCCGCGCCGCGGGGCGGCCAGGTGTCCGAGGACTGCCACGTGTTGGAACCCATCGTGAAGTAGCGAACGTGTGGCAGCGTATCGAGTAGCCCGTTCTTGGCGCCCTTCAGGAAGTAGTCGAACCACCCGTACGTGAGCGCGTCGTAGTCATAGCGCGCATCACCCATGCTCCGCTCGCCGACGACGGTGTTCTCGGTCGCGCGCTTGTACTGACAGTGGAGCGTCGGCGCGATGATGGCGTACTGGTCTTTCGACGAGGACGTCTGGCGCACGTGATTGAACAGCGCGAGGTTCGGCCCGACCGACACATCGTACCATGTCATGAAGTACAGGCCGGGCATGTTAATGGTCTTGTCGTCGTGGTACAGCCCCCCACGGTACCACGCGGCATCGTCCGGCGTCCGCTGAATCATGCGACCGCCCGTCGGCACCGGCATGGAGTCGGCAAAGATGCCTTTCGGTGCGTCCACGGCCTTCATGATGTCCTGTTCGGGCAGATGCTTGAACGCCTCCAGCCAGTCGACGTGCGGCATCTGTGCCGCCAAATCGAACATCCGGGACTCGCGGATCAGGTCGTCCTGCGAGGTATTCGCGGCGAACTGCGGACGGACCTGATTCTGCTCCCCGTAGAGCCAGTCAATGAACAGCATCTGCACCGCACCGCCGCGGTACCAGTTGCCCTGCTCGTAGTACGGTTTGACCCGGCCCACACCCGCGCCGAAGCTCTCGGGAATGATCGTCGCCAGCCCGGGGGGCGACAGGGCGGCGACCGCCATCTGCCATTCGGCGGTCGATGAGCATCCGATGAGCCCGACTTTCCCATTCGCCCACGACTGGGAGCTCACCCACTTGATCATGTCGTAGCCGTCGGTGGTCGGCGGCCCCAGGATGTCGTAGTTGCCTTCAGAGAAGAAGTGCCCGCGCTCGTTCTGCCCGACGTATGCATACCCGCGCTTGACCGCATCGAGGATCGTGGTCATCTCGGCGCCGGGGGCGTTATTGCGGACATCCCAGAAATTGAAGTTGTACGGGGTGCGCACGAAAATGATCGGTACCGGTCCCGATACGTTCTTGGGACGGTAGATGTCCGTGGCCAGGCGCACGCCATCGCGCATGGGCACCATCACCTTCCGGTCGATCACCGCGACGGACTCGAGTTCCTTCTCGACGGCGAACCGCTGGGCGATGCCCGCGGAGTCGAGCAAGGCGCGCTGCTGCGCGGCCGCGGGCTGAACGGCGGCCACGACCCCCGCCGCGGCAACGGCCAGGCGGCGGACTAGGCGATACATATGACTCTCTCCCATACTGAAGCAACGGATACGAGCGCCCGCCGGCGGCCCCGGCGTGCGGCGCCATTATGGCACCTGAAACTACGCTACGCTAGCGTCGTGCGCTCGGGGGCGGCGGCGGCGCCAGGTGCTGCGGCCGCTCAGGAGTGGGAGGCAGTCCCGAATCCCGGGACGCCTACTCCACCCCCCCTCGCCGTTTCCGCGCGTGCTCGGCGGCATGCCGCGCCCGCCCCTCTGCCGACGGGGCGTCGCCGACCGCCTCCACTCGGTGGAGCCGCCGTCGGACCACGACGTACCCCACGACGACGCACACGGCGATCCCCGCCCACACGAACCAGAGCCAGTTCCCGCGAACCGCGTCCGACCACACGTCTATCAACGAGATATTCATTGCGGGCGCTCCCTGGCCAATTGTTCGATGTCCGCCGACTCGATGATCGGCCGCTCGTACCCGTACAGTACCGCGGCGATCATGGCCCGGCCGACGTTCACGGTGGTCGTCACGAATCCCGGCGCGATGCGGCGCAACAGCGGATACAGCGGCGCCATCACGTCGTAGACGGCCTGGTAGATCCGCGTCTTGGACCGGGCGCCCTTGAGCGGCATGATGAATCCGGGCCGGAACATGTAGGCCGCCTTGAACGGCAACCCGAGGAGCGCGTTCTCGGTCTGCCCCTTGACCCGAGCCCACATCCGGCGCCCCTGTCCCGTGCTGTCCGTTCCCGCGCCTGACACGTAGCAGAAGGTCATGCCCGGATTCGCCGCGACCATCGCTCCGGCCGCCGCGAGCGTCAGATCATAGGTCAGGTGCCGGTACCGCTCCTCGCTCATCCCCATGGACGAGACGCCGAGACAGAAGAAGCAGGCGTCGCACGCCGCGAGTTCGGACTGGATCGGACGAAAGTCGAGAAAATCCTCGTGCAGGATCTCGCGCAGCTTCGGAGCCGTCATGCCAACTGGATGCCGGCCCACCACCAGCACGGCGCGGACGCGCGCATCAGCCAGACATTCCAGCAGCACTCCCGACCCGACCATCCCGGTCGCGCCGAAGATGACGACGTTCATGCCGGGAGCAGAGCCTCAATGCGGATGGGAAACTCGCGGATGCGCCGCCCGGTCGCGTGGAAAACAGCATTGGCGATGGCGGGCGCCATCCCGACGATGGCGATCTCACCCAGCCCCTTTACGCCAAGCGGGTTGACGTGCGGGTCCGTCTCATCGACGAACATCACGTCGAGTGACCCGGCGTCGAGGTTGACCGGCACGAGGTAGTCGGCGAGCGAGGCATTGACCGGCCGGCCGTCGCGCGGGTCGATGACGGTCTGCTCCATGAGCGCCATGCCGATGCCGCCTACCATCCCGCCGGTGCACTGGCTGCGGGCGAGCTTGGGGTTGACGATCCGGCCGGCGGCGTACGCGCCCAGGGCGCGGCGCACGCGAACCGTGCACAGGCCGGGATCGACCGCCACTTCGACGAACACGGCGCCAAACGCGTGCATGGAGTACTGGCGCTGCTCGTCACCGCGCGCACTCGACGCTTCCGCGACGATCGGAGCACCCCCGCGGCGGGCGATGATCTGCCGATAGTCCGTCCCTCCCGCCTGCTCGCGAGCGGCGAGACACGCGGCCTGCACGGCCGATCCCACCGACGCCATCGTCATCGAGCCACCGTGCGGGGGTGTCGGCGGAAAATCGGAGCGGCCGAGCGCGAAACGCACGTCCGCCGGCGCCAGGCCGAGCGCGTCGGCAGCCACCTGCGTCATGGATGTATACGTACCCGGGCCCATGTCGCTTGCCGCCGTCTCCACTTCGGCCGTCCCGTCGGCCAGGATCCGCGCCCGGGCGTGCGCCAGCCCCCGAGATGCGGGATAGGTGGCCGCGGACATTCCCCAGCCGAGGAGCATGCGGCCATCACGCATCGAGCGCGGGCGCGGATCGCGCCGCGCCCACCCGAATCGTTCCGCACCGAGCGTGTAGCACTGGCGCATCGAGCGCGTGGAGAACGGGAGTCCCGTGTGCTCATTGACCGCGGGCTCGTTGCGCAGCCGCAGCTCGACCGGATCGAGACGGAGTGCGACGGCCAGCTCGTCCATCGCGCACTCGAGGGCCAGGACTCCGCTGGCCTCACCCGGCCCGCGCATGAAGGTGGGCGTGCTTCCGTCCAGCGGCACCAGCCGGTAGCTGGTTCGGACGTTGGGACATGCGTAGAGGTAGGTCGAAGCCGTGGTCACTGCCTCAATGTGTTGCTCGTAGCGCGACGTCTCGGCCGCCGCCTCGTGGATGAGCGTCGCAAGCCGGCCGTCCTGCGCGGCCGCGAGCGCGACGCGCTGCACGGTGCGCGGGCGATATCCGGTCGTGTAGAACATTCGGCGGCGCGACAGGACGAGCTTCACCGGCCTGCCCACGTGGCGAGCGGCCAGCGCCGCGGCCGTCACGTGCGGCCAGGTCCGGAGCGAGGTACCGAACGCGCCGCCGATGAACGGGCAGATGACGAGTACGTTGCTCACTGGCAAACCAAATATCGCCGCGATCTCTCTGGCTTCGTTCACCACGAACTGGCTCTTGCTCCAGAGCGTCAGATGATCGCCGTCCCATGACGCCACCGCCGCGTGGGGCTCCATGGGATTGTGATGCTCTCGCGCAATGACATAGCTCGCATCGATCCGGATCGCGCCGGCCGCAGGTGCCGCTCCGGGATCGCCGCGGACGCTGTCGGCGAGAATCCGCCCGCTCCCTCTCCGCGCGGCCTCGGGTACGACGGCCGAAACGCCGGGTGCGTCCATCCGCGTCGCCGGCGGCTCGGCCGCATAGCTGACGCGGACGGCAGCCGCGGCGTGTTCCGCGGCATCCAGTGTCGTCGCGATCGCGATGGCGACGGGCTGCCCGAAAAATCTGATTTGATCGTCCTGGAGCACGTGGAGGCGCTCGCCCACGGCCGGATCGACGAACCCGTGGTGCTCCTCGTACGGCAGGCGCGGTGCGTTGTGGTGGGTGAGGATCGCGATCACGCCGGGAAGGCGCATCGCGGTGCTCGCATCGACCGCCACGATCCGGCCCAATCCGACCGAGCTGGAAACGATTACGGCATGCGCCTGGCCGGGCTGGTTGAACTCCGCCGCGTAGCGGGCCGCGCCCGTCACTTTGCTCCGGCCGTCGACGCGCGACAGTGCGGTACCGATCGACGGCGTCGTCACGTGCCGGCCTCCGGGTCGCCGGCGGCCATCGCCAGGGCGCGTGTCATCGTGCGCCGCAACAGATCGACTTTGAAATGATTGCCCGGCAGCGGACGCGCTCCGGCGATCGCCAGGCGGCCGGCTGCGTCCCACGCCGTCTGGCCAGCCGAGTGTCCCGCCAGCGCCTCCTCGGCAGCGCGGAACCGCCACGGCCGGGTGCCCACGCCGCCCGCGGCCAGTCGCGCCGCGCGGATGATGCCGCCACTGACGTCCAGCGCGGCCGCCACGGACACGACGGCGAACTCGTACGATGCGCGATCGCGGACTTTGAGGTACCGCGCGCGTTGGGCGTACCGGGCATGCGGCACCTGCACTTCGACGATCAACTCGCCACGCTCCAGCGTATGCTCCAGATGCGGAGTCTCACCCGGGAGGCGGTACAGATCCTCGACACGAATCCGCCGTTCCCCGGCCGGTCCGCGCAGCGTGACGGTCGCATCGAGCGCGACCAGGGCGACGGCCAGGTCCGACGGGTGCGTGGCGACACAGTGTGCACTCGTGCCGAAAAGCGCGTGACTGCTGTTGATGCCGTCGATCGCCGAGCATCCGGAACCCGGCGTTCGCTTGTTGCACGCGGCATCCAGCGTCCGGAAGTACGGGCACCGCACGCGTTGCAGCAGGTTACCGCCGATCGAGGCCATGTTGCGGATCTGTGGCGACGCCCCCTCGACCAGCGCTTCGGCGATCAGGGGCTGCGATTGGCGGACCGCCGGATGCGCCGCGACGTCGGACATCCGGGCCAGCGCACCGATCACGAGTGCGTCGTCCTGGAGCCGAATGGCGCGAAGCGGCAGGGGATTGATGTCGATCAGCCGTTGCGGCTGCTCGACTTCTTCCCGCATGAGATCGATGAGCGTCGTGCCGCCAGCGACATACCGGCCGCCCGCCTCGGCGCCGGCGATCGCCGCCTGTTCGTTGTCCACCGCGACGTAGGAAAACGGGTGCATCGTCAGCCCGCGCGCGCCGCTTGATCGACGGCGGCCACGATACCGGGGTACGCCCCGCACCGGCAGATGTTGCCGCTCATCCATGCGCGGATCTCATCGGGCGACCCGGCGTGCCCCTCGGCAATGCACGCGACTCCCGAGACGATCTGCCCCGGGGTGCAGTACCCGCACTGGAACGCATCGTGCTCGATGAATGCGGTCTGCAGCGGGTGCAGCGTGTCGCCGTCCGCGAGCCCCTCGATTGTCGTGACCCGAGTGCCCTGCTGCATCACCGCGAGGGTGAGACACGAGTTGATGCGCCGGCCGTCCACGAGCACGGTACACGCACCGCAGGCGCCCTGGTTGCACCCCTTCTTGGTCCCCGTCAGTTGCAGATGCTCACGCAAGGCGTCGAGCAGCGATGTGCGCGGGTCCACGTGAAGGCGGTGCTGCAGTCCGTTGACAGTCAGCGCGACCGGGACCGCCTGCGGCGGGGCCGCATCCGCCACCCCATGGGCCACCGGGGACCCGGCCGTCGCGGACTCCGTTGGACGCATTGAGGAATCGTAATCGCGTTCCCGGCGATCGGGGGATGGGTGAGGCTGTCGCGAACCCCTGCGCACATCACATTGTTCCAGCGCGGACGCGCGCCACAGGCCCGCGCCGGTTTCACGCACGAAGGGACCGCTCGCCACGAGGACTCGATCCATTTCGAGTGCTGACGGATTGCAGGAGCGCGATTCGCCCTGGCGCCTGACGGCTCCGGCCTCCGGGATGCTCTGGCCGCGGTGGCTTTTTCTCCGCGCGCTCGGCGTAATCTTCGGCTCGGCGTTCTACTCCCTGCTGTTCCAGATTCGCGGACTGATCGGGCCGGCGGGCATTGAGCCGGCGGATGCCTATCTCGCCGCGCTCGCCGCCGCGATTCCGCGGACGACCCGCGTCTGGACCGCGCCGACCTTCTTCTGGTGGTCGGCGACCGACGGCGCGCTCATGGTCGTCGTGGGCGCCGGGTTGGCGGCAGCGGCACTTCTCACGATCAACGTGTGGCCGCGCGCAATGGCGGCGGTCTGCACGGTTCTCTTCCTATCCTGCGTCGTCGCGCTTCAGACGTTCTCCTCCTATCAGTCTGACGGGATGCTGCTTCAGGCGGGGGTCGCGGCCGTGCTGCTCGCGCCGCGCGGCCTGCGGCCGGGATTGGGTGAGTGGACGCCACCGCCGTGGGCCAGCGTGTGGTTGCTGCGATGGGAGTGGTTTTCGATCTACTTCGGGTCCGGGGTGGTCAAGCTCTGGAGCGGCGATCCCCAATGGCGCGCGCTCACGGCGATGGACCACTACTACGAGAACAGCCCGCTGCCGTCCTGGGTCGGGTGGTACGCTCAACAACTCCCGCATCCGGTTCACGCGGCGGCGGCGCTCCTCACACTGGTGGCGGAACTGGCCATGCCGTGGGTCCTGTTTCTGCCCCGGCGGCCGCGCATCGGAGTCGCCGTCGTGCTGACCGCGTTCCAAGCAATGATCATCGCCACTGCGAACTACGCGTTTCTCAACTATCTCGTGCTCTCGCTCGGCGTGTTCCTCGTCGATGACCGGGCGCTTACCGGCCTGGCCGCGTTGGCCGGGCACGTTCGGCACCCACGTCGCGGAGGCGCGGCAACCATCACGCAGGCGTCAGCGGCCAAGCGGCAGCCGCGCCGGCCCGGCCGGTTTGGCGGTTGGATCGGCTCCGTCAGCACCGTCGTGCTCCTCTCGACGGTCTATCTCTCGGCTTCATCCTTCCTCAGCGGCACGCTACCCTCTCCCATGACGGCGCCTGCGCGGTATGCCGAGGCATTTCGTTTTGCCAACTCGTACGGATTGTTCGCGGTGATGACGACGGCCGAATACGAGATCGAGTTTCAGGGGACGCGGGACGACAGCATCTGGATCGCGTATCCGTTTCGCTACAAGCCACAGGATCCATCCGTTGCGCCGGGGCTCTACGCGCCCTATCAGCCGCGGTTCGACTGGAATCTCTGGTTCGCGTCACTCGGTCCATGGCCGGACAACCCGTGGGTCGTCGCGACGGAGGCACGCCTCCTGCAAAATGACACACAGGTGCTGGCGCTCTTCGCAGACAATCCATTCGCGACAGCTCCACCCCACGCCGTCCGCACGGTCCTCTGGCGGTACTGGTTCACCGACGCCAAGACGCGGCGGCGGACCGGCCGATGGTGGGATCGCGAGCTCCTGGGCGCGTACGCGGGGACGGTGACTCGGGCCACCGATGGATCCGTGCAATTCGCGCCGGCCTCCGTGCCCCCGCAATCCGGCCGATAGTCGGCCGGCCGCCGATCACCATCGTGGCCCGCCCCGGCGAGGGGCGTGGCCGATTCACCGCGGCGCTGACAACGTGATGGCGCGCCCGAAAACGGGTGGGACCAACCGTCCGGCACCGTACCGCTTTCACGAGCCGAGTGGCTCTGGACAATCGCGGCGCCGGCCCGCAATGTGAGAGACGATGACCTCGGTCCTGCTCGCGGTGCTCTACCTGGCGATCGCGGTTCACGTGTATCAGGATGCGAAGCGCAATGGGCAATGGTCGTGGGTGCGCTTCTGCTCGATACTTGCCGCGACAGGCGTCTTCCTCGTGGCATTCATCGTCCCGGTCGCCAGGTGGAGGGGCGGAGACGGACATCCCGGCACTGTCATCGCGATCATGCTCAGCGGCATTTTCGTCTTCGTGGCCGGCCTGATCATCGTCCTTCGCAAGATGCCCACAAGGGTCGTGCCGTTTAATGCGCCACCCAGCCGCCTACTATAGAGTGTCTTGAGAAGAGTGTCTTGAGAGTGTCTTGCAAGAGTGTCTTGTCTCGAGTGGCCTGCAGCCTTCTGGGTCAGACTGTCTCATCGGGCACTCCGCGCCGGGGAACGGTGTTTGCGACGATAACACCGCACCTCCAGGCGCGCCGCCGGCGACGCTCCATTCACGACTGCCAGTAGTGCAGTACCAACGGTAGCGCAGTTCGTCCCATTCGCCGGTACCGCGCCGTTTCTGATTCCACCGTTTCTCGCCTGAGGCCGACATGCCCACGCCCCACCTGAACGGCAAGCACGAGACGACCCTCCGCACGATCTTCCAGCATCCCGTTTCGCACAACCTTGATTGGCGTCACCTCGTCCGGCTGCTGTCGGCGCTCGGTACTGTCGAGGAGCGCCCCGATGGCAGACTGACTGCACGGATAAACGACCAGGAGGCGGTGCTCCACCGCCCGCGGCATAAGGATCTGAACAGCGTCGAGGAAGTCATGCAGGTCCGGCACTTTCTCGAACGCGCCGGTGTGGCCCCGCCGCCATCGTAACGGCGATCGGACTCGCCAGAGGCGCCGCCCGCCCGATCACCAGCGATAGGTAACCGTGGCGCTAAACTCGCGGGGCTCCGCGGGTGCGTGTGGGTTGGCTGTCAGGCATGGCTCGCCACTACGGCAGGGACTTGGCTGCGTCGCCTCGGGTGAAGAGCAGGCTCTCGCGCCGCCCGCCGTATTCGGCCATCACCACATTGACCTGGTCGTCGAAGAGCTCGATCAGCGCTTGGTTGCGGATGCGCACCCCGGACAGCCCGCCAGGCGTCGTCAGCCGCAGGCACGCCCACAGCAAATCGCCCGTCAGGCGTGACCCGCACCACCGCACTGGCAGTGCGCGGCCGTCTGGCCCGACCGCCGTGAACGCGGAGGCGAGATAGGCATAGCTGCTCGAATCGGATGCCGGGACGCTCGCCAGCATGCGCCCATGTGCTCGACGCGCGATGGCGGTGTTGAGATCATTGGCAAACACGCGCACGGTGACTGTCGCCTGACGGGACACGGCGTCGTACACGATGGTGGTGATCGTGGTGTGCAACGGATGCACTCGCCCAACTGACGATCCGGGCGCGATCGCCAAGCCACACGCCATCAGGCAGCAAGCGGCGCGTGCGGCGAGGGGCCGCGGCCGAGGCGCCCACCGGTGGTCACGCATTACCGGCGACCGCCGGTCACCACGGCGTGAAGAATGGACTCCGCTGCACCGCCCAACTCGCCGCGACCGCGGTGACCAGCGCGGAGATCGCAATCACACGCAGCCGCAACGGCGGCGGCGTGGGCATCGGCAGGCGAATGCTCACCAGCATCCGATCGACCCCCCACAGCACCAGAAAAGCCCAGCCGAGAACGAAGATCTGCCCCAGCTCGATGCCAACGTTGAACCCGAAGAGGGGGAGCGCGACGTGGTCGACGAACATGCTCTTGAGGTAATTCGCGAATCCGGCGCCGTGCACGAGACCGAAGACGCCCGCGAACAGCGGCCGATAGCGGCCGCCCCAGAGCGCCGTCGCCCGATCGCGGACCATGATGTTCTCAATGCCGGTGATCAGGATAGTGATGGGGATCAAGAACTCGATGAGAGACGACGGCAGCGTCACCACTCCCGTCACGGCCAGCGCGAGCGTGATGGAGTGCCCTACGGTGAACGCACTCACGACCCACAGTGCATCCCGCCAGTCACGCGGCCGGTAGATTGCCGCCAGCGCCAGCAGGAACAGGATGTGATCGGCGGCACCCACATCCACAATGTGCCGGAAGCCCAGATGCACGAACGTCAGCAGCTCGCTCATAGGCGCAGGGGGTGCCGATCAGGAGTGCGACGCGGGCGGCAACCCGGCCAGTGCGGCACGGGCGCTGTCCGGCTGCAGGGGTTGAAAGTACGGATTGACCTGCAGTGCGCGTTCGAGGTACGAGCGGGCCAGTGCCGTCCGTCCCGCTGCCCGGGCGATCATGCCCGCGTGGTAGAACAGCATGCCGTCCTGCGTGCCCTGGCTCAGTGCCCGCCTCATCGCGGTCTCCGCATCCGCTGTCTGCCCGCTCTTGTAGAGTGCCCACGCCAACACGTCGTAGCCGTAGATGTCCTGACGTGTCGCGAGCTCGGCGCGCGCCTTGGCAAGCACCTCGGACACCCGGCGGCCATGATCCAGGAGAAACAGGCTCCACGCGCGGTGATACGCGCCGGGCTGCTTGGACACGGCGACCTCCATCACGCGCGCATACTCGGCCGCCTGAGCGGTGTCGCCCAAGGCGCCAAAGGCATCGCTAATGGTGCCCAACGTAGCTGGGTCGAGATTGGTCATGATGGCGCGCTCACCCGCGTCGACGGCACCGTGCCAGTCACGCCGCACAGCGTCGAGATGCGACTCGGCCGCGAGGAGACGGTAGTCACCAGGATGCGTGGCAAGCCCATTGGCATAGGCGTAGGTGGCGACGTCGGGGCGCCCCGCCCTGAGTTCCAGGTCGCCGAGCCGCAGCCAGAACCACGCGACCTGCTCGCGGGGCAGGTCAGGGCGGCGACCCGCTTCGTCGAGTGCCAGGTGCAGCAGATGGCGTGCGTCGCCGGTGCGACCTTGGATTTCCTCCCAACGCGCCAGGCGCGACGTGACCGCCAACTCGCCCTTGTGGCCCCGCAAGTTGTCGAAGGTGGCGCGGGCGTCGTCGTAGCGCCCCAGTTCGAACTCGATTTCGCCCAATGCCGCCCGATAGGACAGATGTGTGGGATCGGATTCCACCAGGCCACGCTGCACGTCGAGGGCTTCAGCGAAGCGATGCTCGGAAACGAGTGCCAATGCGAGCACTTGCGACGCCGACGCATTGTGCACCGCACGATTGCGCCGTGACTGCCGGGCGTCCGCCTCGGCACGCAGGACGTCGTCGTAGCGCCCCGTCTCCCGAGCTCGCTGCAAGTAGAGTTGGGCCGCCCGCGCCAGATCCATCGCGCCGGTAGGATCGTGCCGAGCCCGTCGCTCGTAGAACACAATGTCCGAATCGCGTATCGCCGCCTCAGGCAGCACCGGCCGGCTCGGCATGGACCTGCCGATAGTCGTCACCGGACCTAGTAGCCGAGCATACGCCTCGCGCCCGCCGACGGCGACCGAGATGCCGGCCGTTACGAGGACGGCGAGTACGACCGTGGACGTTCTGCTCAATGGTGGGCCGCTCATGGTGGACTGCTCACGGAGGACTCGTCATCGGGACCGGGCAGCCCGCCGGCCGCGCCGAACGGGCGCGGCCGGTGGTGCACGGGTTGGTCCCGACGACTCGTGCTCAGCTAGTTAGGGTTGCCCAGATAAGGAAATGCCGACTGGTAGTCCGTGTGCGCCGGCACATTGTCGTTGCACAGCTGCGGACATGAATTGCCCGCCGACTCGATCAGGGTGCCGAAGATCGCGTCAAGCCCCGCCGCCACCACGTCGTCGGTGAGTTTCCGGCCGCCGTAGCCGTTGGCCAGCGCCCAGCTCAACCAGCCCGCGGTACTCGGATTCTTGGCGGTGTCCACGATGAGCATGTCGGGGAGCAGCACTGCCGCCAGTGTGTTCTGGACGATCGTGTCGCGTCCGGCAACAGTGGCCACGAAGTTCTTGAACTCGGACTCGATGATCGTGTCCTGCGCAGGCCCGATCGAGCCATGGGTCGGGTGGCTGCGTTTGGCGAGGAAGACCTCGCTGACCAGCGGGTTGCCGAGGCGCTGCACTTGATCGTAGGCGCGCGTAGTGCTGGGAGCGGTCGAGCTGCTGGTGCTGCAGGCGGCGACGGCGGTCACCGCCGCCATCGTGGCGGCCACAAACCAGCGCCGGGCGGTTCTGGATGAGCGGAACGGCATGTGATGAGTCCTCGGAAGGAAGTCAAAGCGGAGGCGCACGTCAGCGGCTGATAGTGGCCCAGAGGCCAATCTTCGTAGCGCCACCGGATGTCAGCATGGTCGCCGGCAGCTCCATCACGATCGACAGCACGTTGTGGCCGGCGATGTAGTCGATCCCCGGCGAGCGGAAGCCGGTCGCGGTGGGCGTCGCGGGCAACTGCGACAGCGGTCCGGTCACCGGCTTGCGGTCGGGAAGGATCCGGAAGAACTGCTCGAGATCGATGAAGAACGGATCGCTCCGCGGTCCGGCGAAGAACTGAATTCCCCCGCCCGTGAGCACTTTGTTGACCGGGCCTGTGATGATCGGAGCAGTTGAGGACACCGTGTTCTGCATGGCACCGGTCACAGGCGGCGCGACGGGACCTCTGACCTGCACGGTCTGGCTGGCGCCCGTACCCTGGAAGGTCACCTGGAAAACAAGATTCTCGACCGGGGCACCACTGTTCTCGACTTTGAACTGATACAAAAGATTGGGATCGAACGACACCGAAGGCGTGTTTGCGGGCGTGAGGAACGGCCAACTGTCCATCACCAACACGAGATCGCCGGCGGTCGCGCCCGGGAACGCGTAGAAGTCGGTCATGTCCGACGCCGGATTGAGTTCAACTTCTGGGCTGTCCTGGTGGTCGGACGCCGTGGCCCGCCGGGCAATCAGACTGCCGGCAAAAAGGCTTGTGACCACCAGTGCCGCCGCCAGCAGGCGCGGCGGTGAGAACAACGGTTTGCCGTTTGACATTGCCGCCTCCGGAGAAACAGGACGAACGATCTGCGAGCGAGGTGGGTGGTTCACGAGAGAGCGGTCCGATCGCAGCGCGGTGGGGCACCACGGTCGAACCACGGTCGCACTGCGCGCCGGTCGGTGGTGCCAGCGTAGCGGACCGCTTCCGCACCCACTACGACTCGCGGCTGCAATCGGATCTCTCGGCCTCGGTGGCGCAGCCCGATCAGCCCGAGACTGGCGACGGGATGGCGTAGCACATCGAGAATCTCGAAGTCTGCCGCGCGGAGCTCCGGGCGGCGGCCGGAGAAGAGACCCGGAGGGACTACGTTGTGCGGATCGTACGCCTCACAGCTCGCCGGACCGCACGCCTAACCGCACGGCGCTGCGCGGGGTCCTCGAACAGCATCGCGCTGGCCTGATCCGGGAGCCGCATCGATCGGCTCAGCCCGGCCAATCCGCGCACGAGCGCGCGAAGCTCGCGGGCGTCGAGTTCGGCGATCGCGCGCAGCAGGCGTGTGGTTGGCGGCTCCGGCGCGCGGCGCACCAGGGCCCGGCCCGATTCCGTCAGTGTCAGGACCACGCTGCGCCGATCCACCGGCGAGCGGGCACGCCGCACCAGGCGGCGCGTCACGAGCCGGCCGACGATGGCCGAGACGGCGCTTTGGCCAGTGTGGGCGTGCGCGGCGAGGTCGCGGACCGACGACCCGTCAGCCGCCGCCAGTTGCTGCAGGAGGAATAGTTGGGCGTTGGTGACGCCGGTCCGCTCCTCGATGGCCCGCGCGGATTGGCCCAGACCTCCGACGAGAGCGCGCAGGCGCTGCAGCACGGCGGCTTCAATGGTCTCGCGGGACCTGTCGCTGTGGAGTCGCGGCATGGCCACGGACACTCGGCGCGTATCCTGGCGGCGGACGCGCCCCATCGGCCACGTCCG
Organism: uncultured Gemmatimonadales bacterium; assembly: GCA_963737895.1. Lineage (GTDB taxonomy): Bacteria > Gemmatimonadota > Gemmatimonadetes > Gemmatimonadales > Gemmatimonadaceae > Palsa-1248. The sequence goes on from CAVTUF010000001.1 coordinate 508,297, forward strand.
CCTCCAAAAACAGCCGGTGACTACGCGGGCTTGATGTTGTCGGCGCCCGCGGTGATCTCGAACTCGTCGCGACGGTTCTTCGCGTACGCGTCCTCGCTGTCCCCTTCGACCGCGGGGCGCTCCCGTCCATAGCTAATGATGTCGATCCGGCTAGCATCGACGCCGTGGTCGGACAAGTAGCGCTTCGCCGCCGCGGCGCGGCGCTGGCCGAGCGCGAGATTGTACTCGTCGGAACCGCGAGCGTCGCAGTTGCCCGCGATGCGGATGCGCACTCCCGCATTGGCGTTCAGGACCGGAATCTTCGCGTCGAGAGCGGCCGTCGCCTGCGCGGTCAGCTCCGCTTTCTCGTAGTCGAAGTACACCGGGGCCGTGAGCGCCGCTCGGGCCGCGGCCAGGGCGTTCGCGCGCGCGAGATCCGCGGCCCGGCGCTGCGCCGCCGCCAGCGAGTCCTGATTCGGCCCGGGGGCCTGGGCGGGCGCCGGCGCGGCCTGCGGTGCCGGGGCGGGCGCCGGCGGTTGTTTGTGGGAGCACCCCGCGGCGACGAGTGCGGCGACAGCCACTACGGAAGCAGAAGCCAACGACCAGACGGGATTCCGGCGGCTCATATCACGATCTCCAGGTGCATCGAGTGTGGGGCAACGCTGATTGCCGGCGAGGGGGATACAACGACGTCACTACAAATACATCGACGTCGTAACATGGGCAATGGTCACGGCATTCCCGCCGCTCTCCAACCCGCCGTCCCGGCCGCGATTCGGCCGGCGAGAATGCCCTTCTCGACGGGAGCATCGGGGCGATACGGCCGACCCTCTGGGGGGTGCGGGATGCCCTGCTCGGCAGGCCCGGGAAGCATAATATTCGCTCATGACACGGGAGGGACGCCGGAAGGGTCGAGGGGCGGCACGCGGGCAACCGCGCGGGCTGCACTCCTCCCGTGGCCGGTGGATCGTCGCCGCATCGATCGCGGCCTCGGGGGCGGTATTTCTCGAAGGCACGACGGTCAACGTCGCGCTACCCGCGATCGCGCGGGACTTCGGCCTCGGCGTCGAAGGGCTGCAGTGGGTGCTCAACGGCTACCTGTTGACGCTCACCGCGCTCATGCTCCTGGGGGGCGCGCTCGGAGACCGCTTTCGCCGCCCCAGAGTGTTTGCGGGCGGGTGCGTGGCGTTCGCCGTGACATCGGCGGGCTGCGCGGTCGCGCCGGGCATCGTCTCCCTCGTCCTGCTCCGCGTCGTCCAGGGCGCCGCGGGTGCGCTGGTGGTGCCGAACAGCCTCGCGATGCTCGAATCCGCCTTTCAGGGCGATGAGCGCGGCGAAGCCATCGGACAGTGGTCCGCGTGGTCGGCCGTGTCCACGGCGGCGGGCCCATTGCTCGGCGGATGGATTGTGGATGTGGCATCCTGGCGCTGGGTGTTCGCGGGCGTCGTCGTTCTCGCGCTGGCAGCCGCCGGGATCATCGCCCAGCACGAGATGGCACCGAAGGAGACACCGGCGCGAACGGACCGCGCCGTCAAGGCGGCGGGTCATGTGGATTACGCGGGGGCGATCCTCGTCACGCTCGGCCTTGGCGGAACGATCGGGGCGCTCATCGACGGGCCGCATCGCGGATTCGGGAGCCCGAGCGTGCTGGCCGTGGGGATCGGGGGCGCGATCCTGCTCGGTGCGTTCGTGGTCATCGAGGACCGCGTCGCCCGGCGCGGAGCGCAACCACTGCTGCCGCTCGCGGTGTTCCGGTCCCGCCAGTTCACTGGAGCGAACGTCATCACGGTGTTGGTTTACGCAGCTCTCAACGCGCTGCTGTTTCTGCTCATGCCGCAACTCCAGTCCAACCTCGGGTACAGCGCACTCGCCGCGGGCGCCGCGCTGCTGCCGGCCAACATCTTCATGCTGGCGCTCTCGCCGGCAGCAGGCCGCGTGAGCGCCCGGATCGGCCCGCGGCTGCCGATGGCGGGCGGTGCGCTTGTGACCGCCGCCGGGATGGTACTCTTCACCCGGGTCGCGCCGGGAGCGTCATACCTGGCGACCGTTTTCCCCGCGGCAGTCGTCTTTGGCCTCGGCCTGGCAGCGTTCGTGGCCCCGCTTACTACCGCCGTCCTGGGCGCGCTCGACCAGCGGGACGCCGGCATTGCGTCGGGCGTCAACAACGCCGTCGCCCGTCTCGCGGGTCTGATCGCCACTGCGGCATTGCCGCTCGCCGCGGGGCTTGGCGGCCTCGAGAAACTCACTGGACCCGCGTTTACCGCCGGGTTCGAACGGGCGGCGTGGATCAGCGCCGGCCTCTGCGCGGCCGCCGCGGCCATCACGGTCGTCACCATCTCCGGCGGCCGGCAGCGGTGACCTCTCGCGGCCGGCAACGCCGGGCCGAGCGCTACTGGCGGAACACTGACAGTGGCAGATACGCGGAGACGCCCCAGTTGGGCTGGTCAACGATCTGCGAGATCTTGAGATCCGCTGCGAGGCTACAGAGGACATAGGCGTCGGCCGGAGCGAGCCGGTGTTCGGTGCCGAGCCACGTGATCAGCTCGCGAACCGCGTGCTTCGCGTTGGTCATGAGATCGGGGCCCAGCGCGCTCGCCGCGTAGTACCCCAGGCGGTCCGACCGCGGCTGCAGTGAGCCGGGTGCGGTACGGAAGTGGTATCGCCACGGGCGCATGCCGCCCCCCTTGATCACGGTGAAGCGCAAACTGAAACGCATCGGCGATTCGATTCCGGTGACGCAGACCTCGCCGTCGCCCTGTGCGGCGTGGCAGTCGCCGGCCGAGAACAGCGCGCCCCGCACGAACACCGGCAGGTAGAGGGTCGATCCCGCGACGAGATGCCGCGTGTCGATGTTGCCGCCGCCCTTCGTAGGCGGGAGCACGTCGTGCTGGCCGGGTTCGTCCGTCGCCACTCCCATCGTTCCGCAAAACGGCGCGATCGGGATCCGGATGTCGTCACGGATCGCGGTATCGCGGCCGTTCGACAGGTCGAAGTGGCGGAGATACGGGTCGGGGAAATCCTCGGCGAGCAGGCCGAGGCCGGGAATCAGCCCTGCCCATCCCCAATCCAGCGTCTCGAGACTCAGGATGTCGATCTGCAGGGTATCGCCCGGTTCCGCACCGCGGACAAAGATCGGGCCGGCGAGAGGGTAGAGCCGGGAGAAATCGATGGCGCCCAGTGCCGACGCGGGCGCACCGGGGCGCACCTGCCCGTCAGTGACTTCGTCGGTCTCGCAGTGCACGACGTCACCCGACGCGATTTCAACCACTGGCCGTTGCGCGTTGTCCCACTTGTAGTGGACCTGTCCCCGTTCGATCCGATGCTCGGCCACGTCGCCCTCGGGTTGAGGTGAATCCGCTGACCGAGGACGTAAACCGGCCCAGGCTCCACGAGCAAGGGACCGAGTCCCGGAAACTGGGATGGGTATCGTCTCGTATGGCAAACGGCACACGGGCATCCGGTGTCTCACCCTGCGCGGCGACCATCAGTCGCGATCACGACCAGTGCAGCGGATTCAATCTTTATCTTTTTTTTATTTTTGTTTTTTCCCAGGCTGTGTAGGTTCAGCCTGTCACGATCGGTGTTCCGCCGTACTGGGCGAGAACCGCAGGCGTGTGCAGCCGGTGATCGGTCGGGAAGCGCTGGATTTGCCTGGAGAACGATGACCGAGCACTCGGGAGATGGGGAGTTTCACGGCCGGGCCGAAATCGTGCGGCAAACGCACGACCTTCAGTTCGTCGAGGCCCAGTATGCGCCGCGCGCGCGGTTGGCGCGCCACACGCACGAGCTCCCGTACTTTTTCTTTGTCCTGAGCGGGTCGCTGACCGAGTACTCACAGGGACGGGCGCGTCCCTGTGCGCCCGGGACGGTCATCTTCAACCCACCCGGCATCAATCACCGGGACGAGATCGGCGGGCGTGGTGCGCGCTGCTTCATCGTTCAACTCGGTCGCGACTGGTCGGAGGAACGGCTCGGCGGCGTCCGCGATCCCGAGTGGGTGACGTTGAATGGAGAGTTGGTCTCGGGGCTGGCGCTTCAGTTGCGGCGGGAGGCGCAGTCTTGGGATGTCACGTCGGCGCTCGTCGTGGAGGGCATCCTCCTCATGCTGACTGCCGAGGCCTTACGGGCGGATCGCGGGCGAGGCGTGCGGATGCCACCGCCGTGGGTGGCGCGGGCGGCCGAGCAGCTCGACGCCAACTTCACGTCGCCGCCGACCATTCGGGAGCTCGCAGTCGGCGCGGGCGTGCATCCTGCCTATTTCGCCCGCAGCTTCCGGTCCGCGTTCGGATGCACCCCGGGGGCCTACGCCCGGCTCCGGCGGCTCAACTGGGCACGGCAGCAGGTACGGGGCAGCCGTGCACTGGTGGACGTGGCCTTGTCCGCTGGTTTCGCGGACCAGGCGCACTTCTCTCGCGAGTTCAAGCGAGGATTCGGCATCACGCCATCCGAATACCGGCGGTCGCAGATCCGCTGAGGGCCGGAGCCGCAAGACAGTCGCCGCAACCCAAACGCCGCGACACGGTCCAGGATCGGACAGGTCAGTCCGATTCAAGAGAGCGCGCGCTGATGCAAGCGTAAGCGCCAACGTATCTCTACTGTAACGCCCGCGATACCGGCGCGTGCGCGTGAGCGCAGCGCCGCTGTTCGCAGTTGGCCGATCGGCGGCACCGGGGCGTCATGCCATTTCCGGTGCCGCCGCATGTCGCCCACCGACGCAGCCCCTGCGTCCATGTTCCCAATGGAGGAGAGGAGTGAGAGCTCGCTGGCTCATTGGCGCCGCCGTGTCCCTGCTGACGCTCGTCGTCGCAGTGCAGGCGTCAGCTCAAAACACGACGCGACGGATCACGGGCCGAATCGTCGATTCGGCTGATCACCAGCCGCTGGCCGCGGCGCAGGTGATCCTGACCGGCACGACGATCGGCACCATCACGTCCGACAGCGGCACGTTCACCCTTCGCGTGCCGTCCGGCGCGAGCCTGTCGGTGCGGCGCATCGGATACCGGTCGTCCATCGTCAAGGTGGCCGACGCCAACAACGACGTGACCGTGGAGCTGCTGCGTGACGTGCTGCACCTCGACCAGCAGGTGATCACGGGCGTCGGCACGCAGATCTCGTCCAAGAACGCGGCGACCCAGGACCCGGTGATCATGTCCGGGGCGATCACGTCGGTGCCGGCACCAACGATCGAGAACGCGCTCGAAGGCAAAGTGCCGGGCGCGTTGATCAGTGACAACTCGGGTGCGCCGGGCGGCGGACTGCAGGTGCAGGTCCGCGGCACGACGTCGATCTATGCAACGGCGGCCGGCCAGCCGCTGTACGTGATCGACGGGGTCATCATGAGCAACGCCTCGATCCCGTCGGGACTGAACTCGGTGTCGGGCGCGGCCGGCAACACCTCGGGCAACGGCCCCTCGCCGCAGGACCAGCAAACGAACCGTATCGCCGACATCAATCCGGCGGATATCGAATCAATGCAGTTCCTCGAAGGATCCGCCGCATCCGCGATCTACGGCAGTAAAGGGGCGGCCGGCGTGATTCTCATTACGACCAAGCACGGGGCGTCCGGCAAGCCGGTGTACAGCTTCACCCAGCGCGTCGGCACGTACGATCTCAGCAACACGCTACCCGTGCGCCAGTTCAGCCTCGCACAGGCCCAGGCGGACAACATCAGCCGTGGCAACAAGCTCACGGCGGCCGAGGTCACGCAGAACTACAATGAGTGCGGCGGGTTCTGCGACTTCCAGCACCAGCTCTACGGCCAGCAGGGTCCATCGTACGAGACCGATCTCAGTGTCAGCGGTGCCCTGCCCTCGACCGAGTACTTCGTGTCGGGGCTCACCAAGTACGACAACGGCGCGGAAATCAACACCGGCTACCAGAAGCAGTCGATCCGCACCAACATCGTCCAGCACATCGCCTCGACGCTCACCGCTTCGGCCAACGTCGCGTACGCCGCGTCGCTCGCCCGGCGAGGCGTCAACGGCAACGACAATCTGGGTATCGCCGGGATGGACAACATCTCGTATACCCCGTCGTATTTCGACATGAACAAGCAGAACGCGGATGGGTCCTTCGTCCGCAACCCGTACGGTGTCGCGAACGCCTTCGACGACGCGCGCCGGATCCTGACACCGGAGAACGTGAACCGCATCACCGCCGGCGGCAATGTCGACTTCAAGCCGGTCACGACCCGGTCCCAGAGCCTCGAGTTCATTTTCCAGGCCGGTGCGGACTACGCCATTCAGAAAGACCAGTTCTACGCACCGCCCGACCTGCAGGTCGAGACGTCGCCGCTGAGCGCGTTCCCGGGCACGTCCACCTATCAGTCGGCGACGAACCAGTTGGCGAACTATTCGTTCAGCGTCATCCATGTCTTCACCGGCATCCACGGCGTGTCGGCGACGTCGTCCGTCGGCCTGACGCACGATCAGAATGCGCTCTATCTGCCGGACATCGTCTCCCAGAACCTCGTGAGCGGCCTCGCCAACCAGCAGTATGGCGTCGTGCAAACGAGCTTCTACTCACAGCAGAACACGATCAACCAGGGCTTCTACGGCCAGGAACAGTTGCTCCTGTTCGACGAGCGGTTGGCCGTGACGGGCGGAATCAACGCCGAGGCGAGCACCAACGACGGTGGCGTGAATCGCTACTATCCGTATCCCAAGGCCTCGATCTCGTATCGTTTCACCAACCCGTTCAAGGCCGTGGACGAGATCAAGCTGCGCGGCGCGTACGGCGTGTCCGGCACCGTGCCGAACTACGGCGTCAAGTTCAACGCTGACTCTCTGCGCGGGTACTCCGGTTCGCTCGGCATCAAGCCCGGCCTCGTGGCCGGTGACCCGGGCATCACGCCGGAAACGAACACCGATTTCGAAGGCGGCGTGGATATCACGCTGTTCAAGGGCAAGCTGACGTTCAACGCGACGGGGTACCAGAAACGCATCACCGACTTGCTGCTGCAGTCCCAGGCACTCCCGTCGCGGGGCTACGACCAGCAGTGGATCAACGGCGGCGAGATCACCAACCAGGGCATCGAGCTGCAGCTCGCGGCGACGCCCCTCACGATCGGGAAGTTCACCTGGGTCACGGGCGAGAACTTCGCTCGCAATCAGGCTGTCGTGAACAGCATTCCGGTGCCTGCGTTCACACCTGGCTTCACCGCCTTCGGCTTCAGCCCCTTCGGCGGCTACCGCATTCAGGCGGGCGCATCACCGTCCGCGTTCTGGGGGCAGACGCTGGTCAACGGCGTCCCGACGCTGACGGCGCTGGGTGATGCGAACCCCGCGTTCACGATGGGGTTCAGCAACGACTTCAACTACGGCCGGTTCCACCTGCACAGCTTCTTCGACATGCGCCGCGGGTTCAAGGTCTCGGACCTGACGGAGCAGTACTTCGACGGAGGGCACAACCTGCAGGACACGGCCGGCACCAACGCGCGGACCGCGGCCGAGTCGCAGGGTCTCACGCCGTACCTCTACAACGGGGACTATCTGAAGCTCCGCGAGCTCACACTCCGGTATGATCTGCCGGGGAGCCTGCTCGACCACGTGGCCCGTGGCCTGGTGCGAACGGCGAGCCTCAGTGCGTCGGGCCGCAACCTCGTGACCTGGACCAAGTATCCGGGACTGGATCCCGACGTCAGCAACTTCAGCAACCAGCTCGTCGGCCGCGGGCAGGACGTCACGCCGTATCCGCCGACCCGCAGCTTCTTCCTCTCCATCGATCTGGGCCTCTGGAATGACCACATATCGCGATATCACTGGCCCGCACGCCGCGTCGCAGTCGCACTCGCGGTCGCGTATGCACTCGCGGCTCGGCCGGCGCCACCGCGCGCTGGCAGTCGGAATGGCCACGGCCGCGCTGGTCGCGGCCTGCAGCAACCCCACCGTTCCGAACTTCAATGCACTGAACGGGTTTCCGCACACGGCCGCCGCGCTCCAGAGTGAGGTGACCGGCGCGTTCGACGGTGTCCGCACGGACATCGGCAACTACAACCTGTTCATGGAAGGGATGGCGCGGAATAGCGCGTACTTCACCGCGTCGGAGCAGCGTTTCGTGTCGGTCACGACCGGCGAATCGTTCGCGGGCCCGGGCGACGTCTTCATGGGCCCCAGCGTGTGGGACTTCTACTTCAATGCCATCGAAGGCATCGACACGATCATCGGCAACGTTGGCGCGATCACCGTGACGACGCCGTCGGGTTCCGGCCCGATGCCCGCGGCCCAACGGGAAGCGTTGTTCGGCGCAATGGAGACGCTCAAGGCGATGTATTACATGTACATCGCCCAGACGCGGGACACGCTTGGCGTGCCGATCAATGAGGTGGGACGGCCAGCCAGCCAGCCGGTGGCGCCGATCCTGTGCAACAAGGACGTGTGGTCACAGATCGTGGCCATGCTCGACTCCGCGAGCGACAGCCTGACCGTCGCTGGCGCGTCCGCGACGTTCCCGTTCAACATGCCGCCAGGATTTGCCCTGGTGAGCGCCAACGCCGGATCGTTCCTGGGGCTGACCCGGGCGCTTCGGGGCAAGGCGCGCATCGAGTTCGCGTATTCCAGCGGGCGGCCGACCGACACGTTGACGGTGGGAACGCCGAATCTCTCCCAGATCGACTCGGCCATCACCGACATCACGGGCGCGGCACCGATCTTCAGTAGCGCCCTGAGCTCGTCGGAAGCGGTGGCGGCCAACGATTTGGGTGTCTTCCACGTGTTCAGCACCACGTCGAACGACGTGCAGAACCCGATCAACACCAACGCGGCGGCAATGTGGGTCCTGTTCGACGCCCTCAACGATATCGACACGACCGACTTGCGGTTCACGGCGAAGTTCGGTGAAGGCGCAGGGCCGACGTCGGTCGGTGCGGACATCGGGTCGACCTGGCACTACGTCAACAACATCAGTGGCAGCGAGCCGATCCCGTTGGTCCGCAACGTCGAGCTGCAGTTGCTGCTCGCCCGCGCGCACCTCGCGCTCGGAGATTTCGCGACGGCCATCACACTCGCCAATGCGGTGCGCACCAACGTTGGCGGCCTGCCTGCCGCCACCGTGTCGGCGGATTACGTACACGCGCGCAATTTCATTCTGGCCGAGCAGCGGGTCTCGACGATGAGCGAGGCCCTCGGCGACCGGCTGGACGCGCTTCGCGATCTGAACCTGGTCAGGGCCCGCGACACGACGTGGTCGGCCACCGCCGGCCCGGACGGAAACGCGGCACATCTCGCGGGTGTCAACAAGGACTTCCAGACGTCCGTGGTCGCGATCCCGCAGGGCGAGAGCGACGCCCGGAGCGGCAACATCGCTCCGCAGTGCCAGTAACCATGCGCGGGAGATAACGGAACGAGATCGGGCTGGGAGCCGACGCAGGACTGGAACAGAGAGAGAGGAGCGGAGATGGCGATCCTGCCATTCTCTGTCCTCTCTCTCGTTGTGGCTAGCCGCCACGTGCGATTCCAACCTATTGCCGCGGGAGCGCCACTCACTCGCACCTCCAACCAGAAGGTGCCGACCATGCGGTCCTGGCTTTCCCTGGCCATCCTCATCCCCGTTTGCGCCGGCGCCCAGACGCCGTCCACGCTGTCGCGTACAGACGAGATTCGCCTCGCGCGGAGTGCGGCTCCGCCGGAAATCACCAAGGATGCCCGGATCTATGTCCTCGATCGCGACCACTTTGTCGTGGCTGACCCAGGGCACTCTGTCATGTCCTGTATGGTGACCCGGACCGGCCCGGCGTCGATCGAGCCCCAATGCGGCGACGCCGAGGCCAATGCGACGGTGCTGGCCGTTGATCGCTTCCGCACCGAACAGCGTCTCGCCGGCCGGTCACGACCCGAGATCGAAAAGTCGATCTCGGACGGGTTGGCGACGGGCAAGTTTCATGGGCCCAAGCGGCCAGCCCTGGTGTACATGATGTCCTCCATGCAAGCATTGACCGATCCCAGCGGCAAAGCCATTGGTAAATGGATGCCGCACGTGATGGTCTTCTATCCCTTCATGCGCGATGAGGATTTGGGACTGGTGAACACTCCTGACCCGCACGTCCCGGGCACCGTCAACGCCGGTACGGCGCTCTCGGCGCTCGTCGTGGTCACGCCGGGCTTCGTGGATCCCGTGACGACACAGTAGCCGGCGGCGGATCTCTGAAGACCGACCTCGCTCTCGTTCGGAGCTTTCTCCGCTCGCGCGGGGAGGATGCGTTTCGCGCACTGTACAAGGCGCACACCCCTGCCCTTTACGCCATGGCGATGCGCTTGGCTGGTGGCGATCAAGCCGAGGCGGAAGATCTGGTGCAGGAGTGTTGGGTGCGAGCCGTGCGGGTGCTGTCGTCGTTCCGCGCCGAGTCGGCGCTTCGCACCTGGCTCTGTGGGCTGCTCGTAAATGTGCGGCGCGAACGGGTCCGCAGCAGTTGGCGCATGGTGGATCTGGTGGACGGTGAGACTCCGGCGGCCACCGCCAGTGATGGGCCTCCGGTGGACATCGAACGGGCGATCGCCGGGCTCCCTGCCGGCGCGCGTGATGTGTTTGTGCTACACGACGTGTACGGCTACAAGCACCGCGAGATCGCCCAGATGCTCGAGATCGCAACGGGCACGTCGAAGAGCCAGCTCACCCGGGCGCGGGCGCTGCTTCGGACGTCACTGTATGCGGAAGGCCGGTCATGACGGATCGAGAAGAATTCGTGCCGCCGGACCTCCGCGCCGGTCTTGCCGCGCTGTCACGTGAGCGTGACCCCGGTGCGGCGTTCGAGGAGCGCGTGGTTCGGTCGCTCGTCGCCTCGGGCGATATCGGACCCCTCGCGAGGGCTCGTGCGGGTACGGGGCGCTCGTGGGCACGCACCTGGATCGTCGCGGCGGCCGCCATCGTCGTACTGGCGACAATGCTTTCCTGGTGGGTGGTGAGCCGGCCCGCGCCACGCGGTGATGCCTACGTGATGTTGCTATACCAGGACTCCACGTATCGCGGGCCACCGCCCGGGCACGAGATGGAGCGCGTGGCCGAGTATGCCAGGTGGGCTGACAGCATCGAGGCGGCGGGACACATCATGGAGCGTGAGGCTCGTCTCGTTGGGTCCGGGCCGATCACCGGCATGTTCATCTTCCGTGCGGCGAACGACTCGGAAGCCAGGCGCATCGCCGAATCTTCTCCGCACATGAGATACGGCGGTCATATCGAAACGCGCCGGATGATCGAGTGAGCCGTGCAGGGATCGGGAGAGTGCCGGGTGGGCTCCTCCTTATCACTCCGGCATCGGAGCGCGCTTCAGACGATGGGGATCGGTGTTGAGAAGTACTGCTGAAATTGCGCCGGCCCCCCCGCTCCATTACGTTGCCACTTCTATACAGTTCGGCTGGGCCTGTAGCTCAGGTGGTTAGAGCGCACGCCTGATAAGCGTGAGGTCGGACGTTCAACTCGTCCCAGGCCCATACGTCGTATCTTCTTGCAGCGCTCCACATTAACCGGCGGAGCGTTTTGCTTGGCTGGGCGGGCGGTCGTCGGGCGACCGTCATCAGGTCATCTTCGCCGGCTTCCGCCGTGGGAGCCGGAGCGTGAACGTTGACCCGTGCCCGAGCGCGCTGTCGACCGAGATGAGTCCGCCCAGCGCCTGCGCCAGCAGCTGACTGATGGCCAGCCCGAGCCCCGCGCCCGGCGTCTCCTCGCCACCCAGGCGGCTGAACTCCTCGAAGATGTAGTCCTGCTTGTCCGCGGGAATGCCGGCACCGGTATCGGTGAACTCAAGAAGCATCCAGTCACCCTCTTGGTTCAAGGTCACCTGGCGGCCCGCGCGCACGAGCACAGAGCCGTGCACGGTGTACTTGAGGGCATTTGACAGCAGGTTGGAGGCGATCTGCCGTACTCGCGCCCGGTCGGTTTCGATGACCGGAACGTCGCGTTCCACTTCCACGGTGAGCGACAGCCCCCGCGCCTGCGCTGTGGCGTGATATTCTTCAACAAGGGTGCGCACGAGCTCCCCGAGATTCACCGGCTCCCATGACAGCGGGACGTTGCTCGTTTCCGCGCGCCCCAGCTCCTGCAGATCGTTGATCAGCCCGAGCGCGCCACGGAGACTGCGCCGCATCCGGTCGATGCTCGCCCGCGGTGCGACGGCGAGCTCGCCATATACGCCGAGATTCAGCAGCTCCGCGAAGCCGTCGGCGGCGCCGACGGCGTTCCTTACGTCATGGCTGAAGCCGCGGATCAGGCGCGATCGGCTCTCGGCCACGCGCTCCAGCATCCGGCGCCCCTCGTGCGCTTCGTCCAAGAGCCTGACCCTCTCGTAGGCCAGCGACGCGATATGGCCGAAGATCCCGACTCGTGTCAGGTCGCCGGCCCGGAAGCCGCCGCGCGCGGAGCTCACGACGAACAAGGCGCCCACCGGCGCCCTGGAGTTGCCGAGCGGCACGACGACAGCCGATCCGTCGGCGTGCGGCATCGTGCAGATGGTTGGCACCTGCTCGGGATGCCCGAAATCCGCGATGAGCAGTGGCTTGCCACTTGTCGTCACCAGCTCCGTGTACGAACCGGCGAGCGGGCAGGTCGCGTCCAGCGGCGGCACGTTGAGCCCGGCCGCCGCCCGCACGGAGACCTCGGTCGAAACCTGGCCGGACTGTACGCTGATCTGCTCGACGAACGCGCCGTACCCCGGCATCGCCTCGAGCGCGGCGTGCGCGATCCGTTGTGTCACCTCATCCGTGCTAAAGGCCCCGGCGAGCGCCTCCGCGGCCGCGCGGAGCGCGGCTTCGCGCTGTGCGCGCCGCCGCGCTTGCTTGAGCGCCACCCGCTCCGCCATCATCCCGTCCACGCGTCGCAATGCTTCTGAGGCGAGATCGCTCACCAGCCGAAGCTGCCGTCGCTCGTCTTCGCCAAACACTGGCGCGCCAGGGCGGCGGAGGAGCACGAGCACGCCGAGTTGCTTGTCGGCGGAGCGCAGCGGGATGACGAGCCCCGGGCAGCGACCGTATGCATCCGTCAATCGGGCCGCCGCCCGCCCGCTGATCGTATCGCGCTCCGCCAACGTAACAGCGTCGCCACGAGCGGGGTGCGCCTGGGTGAGCGAGCCAGCGTACGCCCCGCGCGTGCATGTCGTCCGCACCCTCTCGCCTGCCACCGCGAGGCACTCGAGGACGCGATCGCCGGGGATTGTCCATTCGACGTACGTGCCTTGTGCGCGCGTGATCCTCAACGTGGCCTCGGCGACATACCGGAGCGCCTCGCCGCGCGTCACCGCCCCGCTGAGCCGCTGCGCGAGCTGGCGCAGCGCGACCTCCTCCGTGGCGCGGCGGTGCAACATGGCCGAGAGTCGCTGCGGCCGGAGCGTCAGGATCAGCACGCCGCACATGGTTACGAGCGCCGCGAATACCAGCGCGGCGTTCCACGCAATGCTCAGGTGCTCGCGCGCGCGCACGCGGTTGTCTCGCGCGCCGATTTCGGTGGCAAGACCCGACGCGAGAGCGGCGATCGCGTCCAGGGACGAGTCGTACCGCGCCTGTCCGGCCCGAAGCGCGGCGGCGAACTGGGCGGGCGACGCGTGCCGCTCGAGTAGCGCGTCGTCGAGCTGCCGCACCTCGGCGACCCGGCGCCGGAGGACTTCGGCGCGGCCGGCCGATGCCGGGTCGAGGCGCAGGCTCAGGCGCGAGAGCCCGGCGAGCCACTGATCGTCGTCGGCGGCCGTGGCCCGCTGTCGCGCGAGCAGCCCGCTGTCGCCGGAGAGTGCATAGCCCTGCAGCGCCACGACCTCCTTCGCAAGACCGGATTGGAGCTGCTCGGCGAGCAATCGGGCCGGTGCGAGCACTTCCGTGGTTTCGCGGAGCAGTCGCGTGATCCGCCATGTCTGGCGCGCCGGCATCGCCACGGAGCCGAGCAGCGTCAGGATGACGAGCGCGAGCGGGACGATGTCCCAGAACCCGAGGCGACAGTTGAGTGGCGCCTCGAGCCATGCGGCGCCCGCCGTGGCTCGGCCCGTGCGTCCCGTACGATGAGCTGTGGCGCTCGGCGGCGGCGTGGTCATGTGGTCTCCAGGGGGGCCCCGTCTCGATCCGCGAGCGACATTCCGGCTATGCGCTCGGGAGCCCATGTCCTTGGTCGCCGATACCGCGTCGCGGAGCATTCTGATTCGCGTAGCCCCACTCGTTGTCGTACCACCTCATAACCTTGACCAGATCTCCATCGGCGACCTTCGTGAGCTCGATGATGGACGCGCGCGGATCGCCGATGACGTCCGATGAGACGAGCGGGTCGTGTCACACGCCGAGCACCCCGGCGTAGCGCGCAGTTGCGGCCTCGTCCGTGAGGATCTCGGTCGCTTCCTCGACGGTCGTCGTCCGCGACGTGACCACCGTGATGTCCGCGATCGAGCCGACGAGAACCGCGGCCCGGATCGCAACACCGTCGAACCGGCCCGCGTACTCCGGCAGTAGCCATTGATGGCGACTCGGGAGCCCGTCACCACTCACCGGTCTGGCATGGCTGCGTGTACCCGACGCTCGGCCATGATGCGGGCGATGCTCGGAAATTCCGCGCGGGCGGCATCGGGTACGTGATGCCAGCTTTCGGTGCCGGGCTTGCCCGCCCAGTAGTCGAACGGCTCGGCGCCGGGCCCGAGTGGCCTCCCCACGACGATCCGCCCAACCATCCCCGCGGCTTCGTGCGGCATGCAGTAGTAGTCGTAGACCCCGGGCACAGTGGGCGTGACCTCGAAGTGATCGCCCGGATTCACGAGGTAGCCCGAATTCCAGGGCACCGCCCGCTCGGGGATTCTGAGCGGGTGGTGGTCGTTGCGTGGATGGTACGCGGTCGTGGTGTGCACGTTCTCACGCACCAGCCAGCGCACGGTCGTACCGGGCTCCACGTGGAGCCCGATCGGATCGAACCACACCCGCGAGCCGAGCGCGTCGCTGCGCATCTCGATCACCTCGAGGGTCGCTGTGACCCGCGCCGCGGGCGCCCAGCGGATCGGTCCGAGGCCGAATCCGACGAGCGCCAGGCCGCCGGCCCTCAAAAATTCGCGACGCGAGGGCTCAGTCACTTGGTCAGTTGAGCAGCGCGCGCTGGCGACACGTACCACACGATGATGTGATAGTGCGGCTCGGCCACGCCCGGATGGCCCGCGTTGTAGACGATGTCCACGTGATCGGCGCGCTCCCGGGCGATCTTGAGATCGCTGAACCCCTTGTGGGCATTCATGTCCTTGAGCGGGATCATGTAGATCGAGCTGACCAGGTTTCCCTGATGGTCGTAGGCGAGGAACGGCCCGGCGGGGATCGTCGCGGGATCGACATACAGGGTCCCGAGCCCGGGCAGGAAATCGGGCAGCGGAACGAGCTTGCTGACCGGTTGATACGCGCCGCCCGGCGGCGCCTTCTGTTGGGCCGCCGCAACGTCGGGGGATGCGAGCAGCATCCCGGCACCAAGCGCGCCGACGAGGGCAGTAAGTACGATGCGTTTCATGCGTCTGGCTCCTGTTAGATCCGAGTGTTCCCCATGTGCCTCGCGCCGCCATGCGAGTTTGGCATCGGCGTGGCATACAGGGCAGTTCCGCTCCCGGTCGACCAGCGCGCCTGCCATCTGCAGGCGTTCCGATCGCCAGAATCGTATGCGAAAGATTCGCCATGCCTCGTGAAGAGAGCATGAAAGGCGGCGTAAGCTTTCCATAACCGCGGCGTCACCGATGGGCCTCGGTCCGCTCGGCTTGGTGGTATCTTCCGGTATGGCTGGACCACCAATTGGCCAGCGGCCGCCGATGCAGGAGCGCCTCAGGCAACTCGTGGCGGCCACCTCGGCTCTGATTACCGATGCGTCGCTCGACGGAGTTCTCCAACGGGTGGTGAAGCTGGCCGCAGAGGTGATCGGAGCCCGCTACGCGGCGATCGGACTGGTCGGGCCGGGTGGAAAGGCCCTGGAGAGCTTCACGACGTACGGGATCGACCCGGAGCTCCAGGCCCGCATCGGGCCCCCGCCCCGTGGTCACGGCATCCTCGGCCTCGTCATTCGCGAGGCGAAGCTGATCCGCCTACCAGATCTGACGCGGCATCCCGATTCGTGCGGATTCCCCCCCAACCACCCGGCGATGCACTCGTTTCTCGGCACTCCGATCGTCGGACAGCACGGCGTGTTCGGGAACCTGTACCTCACGGACAAGTATGGTGGCGAGTCGTTCACCGATGAGGATGAGGACCTCGCCATCCTGCTGGCAGCCAAGACGGCGGCGGCGATCGAGAACGCGCGCCACCACGAAGAGAGCGCCCGGCTGTTGGATGAACTACACCAGCTACACCGGACGCGCGAGCGGTTCTTCGCGATGGTGAACCACGAACTCAGGAACGCGCTGGCGGCGGTCTACGGCTGGTCGGAGATGCTCGTTCGGAAGAAGGACCCCGCAACGATCCCTCGCGCCGCTTTCGAAGTGCTGGGCTCGGCGACCCACGCGATCGGACTGATCAACGACCTGCTGGATCTGAGTCGTCTCGACGAGGACCGCCTCAAGCCCATCATCCGGGTGGTCGACCCCTCGTCAATGGCCAAGCGCGCGATGGCCCGGGTGACCCCCGCGGCGGACCAGAAGCGGGTCAGTCTTCGCCTCGTAGCGACCCCTGAGCTGCCTAACTGCGCAACCGATACCAGCCGCGTCGAGCAGATCCTGGTCAATCTGCTCGGGAACGCGATCAAGTATGCCCCTGGCCGGAGTACCGTGCAGGTCAGCATCGCGCCGGGTGACAAACGTGTGGTGTACCGGGTCGAGGACGATGGGCCCGGGGTGTCGCCGGGTGATGTCGAGCGGATCTTCGACATCTACGTGACCAAGGCGGACGAAGAGACTCGGGGCGTCGGACTCGGACTGCCCATCTCTCGGCGGCTCGCTCGGTTGCTCGGGGGCGAACTTCGGGCAGTGTCCCGTCGGGGTGAAGGAGGTTGTTTCGTCCTCGAAGTCCCCGCCAGTGCACCCTGAAGAGATCTTCATACCGCGTTCCGATGCACTTCACGCATACCGCCCGAGATTTGTTGCCATGAAGCTCCTCGTGGTCGAGGACGACTCGAAGGTGGCCGGATTCATCGACCACGGATTGAGGGAGGAGGGCTATATGGTCGATGTGGCCTCGGACGGGGAGGAGGCCACCATGCTCGCCCACGTCAACGATTACGACCTTATCCTGCTCGACGTGCTGCTGCCGAAGAAGAACGGATTTCAGATCGCGACCGAGCTGAGACGTGAGGGGCGAAGCACGCCGATCCTCATGCTGACCTCTCGCGACGCAGTAGAAGACGTGGTCCGCGGGCTCGACGCCGGCGCCGATGACTACCTCGCCAAGCCGTTCAAGTTCGACGAGCTTCTCGCCCGAATCCGGGCGCTCCACCGACGCGGCGGTGCCGCGCGGCTCGACGTGCTGCGATGCGGCGCGATTGCGCTCGACCGTCTGCGCCACCTCGTGACGGTCGACGATCGGCCGCTGGCACTCACGGCCAAGGAGTTCCAGCTCCTCGAGCACTTCCTCCTCCATCCCGGAGAGGTCGTCCGCCGTACCACCCTCCTCGAAAAGGTGTGGGACATGCACTTCGACCCTGAGAGCAATGTGGTGGAGGTCCATGTCGGGAACTTGCGCCGGAAGCTGACCCGAGCGGCTGGCGAGCCGTTGCTCGGCACGGTGCGTGGGGTCGGATTCAGGCTCGTCCCCGGCAGGGGCGACGGGAAGGAGCCAGTGTAGTCAGCCGAAGCTCCGTCCCCGACCGCTAGCCATGGCGCCAGAAGCGTCGATAGAAAGGAGAGCTCAAATTATGAGAGACATGTCGCTGGAAGACCTCTACGTCGACGCGCTTTGGAACCTCCACGCCGGCGCGCAGGTCATGCTCGTGGATCTTCGTCTCATTGCAGACGCGGTAGCGGATCAGGAGCTCGCGGGCGCCGCATACGACTATCTCGCCCAGGTGCACCATCGGCGCCAAGCGCTTGAGGCAATGCTCGCTCGCTTCAGCGCCCCGGCGCGAGTGCATGCAGAGGAGATGGAAACTGTGACGCGTCACGCCGTCCGTTACATGGCATTCTGGGGCTCAGGAGATGTGCGTGACATTGCTGCAGGCACCGTTTACCGCGCGGCCGTTCATTACATGATTCCACAATATCAACTGGCATGCGCGCTCGCCCGTTCGCTGGGATATAGCACGCATGTTGCCGACCTCGAGCCAATGCTGGATTCTCTGCTTTCCACGGACGAGGTGGTTCGGCATCTCGTTGAGCATCGCATCAGCGCACATCTTGCTCACGTCTGACTCGTCTTGTGCTCCAGCATGGTAATGCGGGAATGGACCTGACCCGATTCGTGGCCGGGTGAGTCAAGGCTGGGTCGCGCCAGTACCTGCTGCTACGCCCGCGTGTGGTTCTGCATCTCTTCCCACGCGGCGGCTTCCCATTGTCGCTCGAGTCCCCGGCCCCCCGGCCGACGCGGGTTGCGCGTCCCCGGCAAATGCCGATAGGCCTCGCGGCCCGGCACCGGTCCGCCCAGCGGCTCGCTCGACGTGCGCCGTGCGGCGCCCCCTTGCCCCGGACTCGCTACGGCTTCCGCATAGCGCTGGGCCTTGGTGGCGAGCTCCGCGAGGAAGGCGTGGACCGCCTCGTCACCCATATCTTCGACCAGACCCGGGATGAGTCCCTTTATCAACACCAGCCGCTCGCCGGGTGATAGCGATCGTGCGCCTCGCACGAGATTCCGTATCGTGTGTCGGTCAAGCCAGGCGTAGAACGGGCTCTCGTTCGCGTCAATGGTTGGCACATGTCCTCACACGTCCAGGGTGTCTGCTCGTCCTCTGGCGAACCGCACGGCGCATACCCAAGCCAGCTACGGCTGCCCATGTCACAGCTCTCCACCAGCCGTCTCTCCCACGTCCGCACCTAGACACCTGTGCGGATGACTCCCCTCGCCCCGCAGCACCGGCCACAGCTTCTCGCATCGCCATTGGCGTATCGGCAATGACCGTGCGCCATCGACGTGCGACGCGGTGGTCCAACATACCGCAAGATACAGCCGAGCTGAGCGGACGGCCCGCGATCTAACGGAACCAGGCCTGCGACTATAGAAAGCTTCCTTCCCCTTTCATGAGAAAGCTTCCTTCCCCTTTCATGCTTTCTTCACGGGGTGTTGGCAATCGTTCCCATGCGATTCCGGCGGGCGGAATGTCCGCCAACCGGCAGCGGGTTGATCGACCGAGAGCGGAGTCGCTCTGGATGCCGCGCCACCAGTGCACTCGCGAGGCAGGGGATCGAGCCGTTGAGACGTGCACCCAATGACTACGCCGAGCGGCCGATGAGAAGTGCTTACCGACGTCGCACACACCAGGGGGACGCGACGAGCGGGATGTCTATCCGCTTCGTGGTGTCACCGACCGCCGCCGCACCAGCCAGCACTGGCACTATTGCCGCTCCGTATCGCGGGAGCGTTAACTCGAAGCCGCCGCAGTAGCGGCACTGACAGAGGAGAGCTGATATGTCCAGAACGAACAGGGGATGGGCCACGCGATATGCCTGGCTCGTGTGCGGCGTTTGCATGCTCGGCGGCGCGGCGAGGGCCCAGGCCCAGGCCAACTGGACCACCTACGGCGGCACCGACTGGAACCAGCGGTGGTCGACGCTCACGCAGATCAATCCCCAGAACGTCCGCTCGCTGATGGTGCAGATGGTGTTTCAGACCGGGACCCGCCCTGGATCGTTCGAGAATACTCCCATAGTCGTCGGCGACACCATGTACGTCACCACGGCATACGACGAGGCCGTGATCGCCTATGACCTCACCACGCGGCGCGAGCTGTGGCGGTTCGGCTACAAACTCGCGAAGGCCGCCTATTGTTGCGGCCCGAACAACCGCGGCGTTGCGATCGCCAACGGCAAGGTCATCTTCGGCACCCTGGATGCGCATGTCGTCGGCCTCGACGCGCACACCGGAAAACAGGTGTGGGATACGCAGATCGCCGATGCCGACTCCAGCTATAGCATTACGCCGGCCCCGCTCATCGTCGGCCGCACTGTCGTTATCGGCGTCTCCGGTGGAGAGTACGGCATCCGAGGTCACCTCGACGCCCTGGATATCGATACCGGCAAACCCGTCTGGCGCTGGTACTCGATCCCGGCGCCCGGCGACGACCCGGTGGCGGCCAATGGCTGGTGGGGCGTCTGGGCGCCCAAGGCCGAGGAGGCCGATCTGCACCGCGACATCGCGAAAGAGAAGGCCGACAGCGCGAAGTACGCGGACGCCTGGCAGCACGGGGGCGGGGGCGTCTGGATGACACCCGCCTACGACAAGGACCTGAATCTCTTGTACTTCACCGTGGGGAATCCCTCGCCCGACCTCGACGGCTCGGTGCGCCCGGGCGACAACCTGTTCACCGACTGTATTGTCGCCGTCGACGCCACGACGGGTAAGACGCGGTGGTATTACCAGGTCGTGCCGCATGATGTGTGGGATCTGGATGAGACCTCACCGCCAGCGGTCCTCATGCTGAATGGCAGCAAGGTCGTGGTCCAGGCCGGCAAGACGGCGTGGGCCTACGTTCTCGATGCCAAGACGGGCCGGCTGATTCGGAAGACGGAGAACTTCACTCCCCAGGAGCACATGTTCGCGCTGCCCACCCTGGAAGGCACGCTGATGCTTCCGGGCGCCAACGGCGGGACGGAGTGGTCGCCCATCTCCATCAATCCAACACTGCAGTACGCCTACGTCGCCGGTCTCAACCAGCCCATGCTCTACAGCACACACCCCGCTCCGTATGCGAACGGAGGCTTGTGGCTTGGCTCGGCGTTCAAGCTCGCGCCCGGCGCCTCGCAGAATGGCACTTTCACGGCGCTGAACCTCAAGACGGGCAAGGTCGCCTGGCAGAACCGGATGGACCAGCCGATGATGGGTGGCTCGCTGGCTACGGCTGGGGGCCTCGTGTTCACGGGCGAAGGCGACGGGCACTTCGACGCCTACGATGCACGGACCGGCAAACTGCTCTGGCAGTTCAGTGCCGGCGCGGGGTGTAACGCGGCGCCGATGAGCTTCGAGCTCCATGGCGAGCAGATGATCGGTATGGTCTGCGGTGGCAACTTCCAGCTCGGCTACCAGCTCGGCGACGCGGTGTTCGTTTTCGGGCTGCCCCGGACTCACCCCTAACCATCGATCTCTCCTGTCGCGACTTCATGCGCTACGCCGCAGGTGCTGGGCGGGGCACGGCGCTCGGCCGGCTCACCGGCCACGGCCTCGCCCGCGCACCCGCGCGCGCCACACCGGGCACAGTTCTCGGTTGTGAGCCATGGCTCGTAACGGGTGGACGGGCGCCCTGCCTCCGCTCAACTGCGTAGCTTGGTTAATGCCGAGCCCTTGTGCATCGCGACGTGATCAGTCGTGTCACTCTTGATCTCGTATTGCGGCTTCTCCGCGCTCGCATGCACGGTGTAGCCCTTGAACTCGATCTCGGACGTGACCACCCTCGTGATATGGCCGGAGACGCGACCGGCTTCGGAGTTCCAACTGACGTGATCGCCGATTTTGAAGCGCTGCGTTGGCATGACGACAGACTCCTCATTTAGAATGCGCCGCCCGTCCCGCCCATGCGGCGCGAGGAGCCCGCGCCACTTGTATCCCAGTCGATGAGAACGCGGTCGCGTCACGACGTAGCGGTGGCGGTGCCCTACCGACTCGACCTCACCGTCAGCGTGCTCAGACGTCTGTCGACGAACGTCGTCGATGTGTTGACCCGCGAGGGTGAATATGTCCATGCGTTCGGCGGCGCGCACGGTCCGATAATCGCGCGCGTGGCACAGGTGCGCCCCGACGCACTCACGATCGCCATCGAGGGCGAGGCGCGCGCTGCGGCCGAGCACCCCCAGGTGCTGGCCCTCGTGGGGCGCATGCTTGGTATCGATCGTGACATCGCGCATTTCACCCGTGCTGCCAAAGCGATCCGATGGCTGAGCCCGTTGGCGCGCCGGATGCGCGGCGTGAAACCGCCGCGCTATCCCACGCTCTGGGAGGCAGTCGTCAACGCGATCGCGTTCCAGCAGGTGAGCCTGCAGGCGGCAAGCACCATCGTGCGTCGGCTCATCGTGGCCCTTGGGACGCCGCTCAAGCACGAGGGCACGCCGCTGTACCTATTCCCGAGGGTCGAGCGAGTGCTGGGCGCGACCAACGGGGCCTTGCGGGCGGCCGGTCTCAGCGCTGGCAAGATCGCGACGCTCCGGCGGGCAGGTGAGGCGCTTGGGTCCGGCAGCCTCGCGGAGACGATGCTCGAGAACCAAGCCAGCGCCGAGGCGGCGATGCTGCTGCAGGAGATCAAGGGTATCGGCCCGTGGACGGCGACGCTCATCGTGCTGCGCGGGCTCGGCCGGCTCGATGTTTTTCCGATGCAGGACACCAGCGTCGCCCGCAATCTGACGCTCGTCGCGGGCAATGTGCCGATCGACGTCCCGAGGCTCCTCACGGCGTTGAGTCCCGAACAGGGCATGCTCTACTACCACCTGCTCCTCGCACGACTCGAGGCGCGCGGCGAGGTGGGGCGCGCATCCATCTCCGCATGCTGACGATCCGGTGTGCATCACGTGTCCATGATGCAGGGGAGACACAACCGGCACGAATCTATGACCGGCGCGGCCGACCGACGCGCATGCGGCACCCGCGATCACAAGCGCCCGCAAGACGTACACCGTCATAGTTGTCCTCATTGCACTGGATTCGTGAGTCCGGCTGCTGGCTCCCTGTGATGCGTACATACCATGGACCCGGCGGCGGGGCCAGCGTCATCTTCCCGTATGGCCAGTACGGCGGCCAGTGCGAAGACGACCGCCCCCGGGTACCACATGAGGGCGCCAGCGAGCTGCTGGTCGGCGAGCACCGAAGTGAGGGTCGCACCCGGCACGCGCAGGTACGTCGTATAGAGCACGCTCCCATGGAACATGATCAACGCGCCCAGAAGGCCCGATTGCATCATCCCGACGACAAGATAGACCGCCCGAGCGAGATGACCACGCAGCCACCCGACTGCCTCCGGTCGGACGATGAGCGGCCACCAGTACAGCAAATAGCCGATGAGGAAGCAGAGGTGCTCGACGCCGTGCACGACGTTATTGGCGAGCGCGCGATCGTAGGCAGCTGGAGCGTGCCAGACCCAGAGCAGCGTAGTGGAGGCCACCAGCGCGATGATGGGAGATGTGAGGAGGTCGAGTGCCTGCCGCAGGTACCTCGGCAGCCGGTGGGTGTCGCCGAGGAGTGGGACGCCGCCCACAAGCAAGAGCGGGGCCGCGACCCAAATGAGCAGATCGTGCGCGGCCATGTGCATCGAGAGCAGCCGCTCATCGTTGGCACCGATCGGTGACGCGAGGGCGATGACGACGATCACGAGCCCTGCGGTGAACGCGGCGAGGCGCCTCCACGCGAGGTGCGCGAGGTGGGAAGAGAGTCCGCCACGAGCCCAGAAGGCGAGGTAGGCCACTTCCGACACGATGAGGCCGGCAATGAGCGGTAGCTCCCATTCCCACTCCCAAACGAAACGGCCAGGGTCTGGTGCCACGCCGACGGTCAGGGCTCAGGGGCGGCGCGCTGCGTTCCGCGCCAGGCAGCGAGAAAGCGCGTGCCGAGATCCCAGCTGAACCACGCGAGTCCCAGCGCCAGCAGGATGACGAACGGCACGGCGATGCGCGCGTACACTTGCCACTCGGGCAGGTGCACCGCGTAGCGTCGAGGGACGCTGTTCCCGCCGGCAACGAAGAACATGAAGATGAATCCTGCGCCGCCGATCCCGTACAACCATGCCGCAACCCGAACCGGCCGTACGTCGCGGTCAACGGTCAGCTCGCGTACCATGTAGAACAGATATCCCCAGACGAACGCAACCGCGCCCAGCAAGTAGTAGGTGTGGAAGTGCGCCGGTACCCACATCGTGTTGTGCATCACCTGGTTCACCGGGATGGTGGCGTCGAGCACCGCCCCTAGGCCGCCGAGCACCCACCCCCAGACGCCCAGCAGCAAGAGCGTCGGAGCAACCGTCCATCGGATGCCGGAGCGGTAGATTAGCGTGAGCGCCCCGACAACCGTGACAATGAACGACGGTAGCGCGACCGCGTAAGAGCCGAGTTCGGCCAGGAGCTGAAGCCCCAAAGGCTGCGCGAAGTCGGCATACAGGTGGTGTGAATAGTTGGCCAACATTAGGATAATGATCAGATCCCACGCACACACGACCGCCCACGTCGTGCGCCACGGGCGGCCGGTAAAGATCGGGAGCGCGGCATACACGAGTCCCGCTGTCACGTAGATGCTGAGGTTCGCCATGGTATGGCCAAAGAGCAGCACCACGTTTTTGGCGAAGAGCGCGTTGACAGACATGACGCCCGCCGCGTGCGCGAACATCGGGATGAGATAAATGATACCTGCGGTCGCGGCGGCAATGCCATCGATCGAAATGACGCCGGCGATCAGCTCGGGCGGGCGCGGCAACGTACTGCGCGTGTCACGCCCGAAAGAAAACAGATATCGCAGCGCCAGCACGTTCGCCAGCCCGCCGTGCGCTTGCGCCAGCGCGTAGAGCATATGCATGCAGAAGAGCAGCAGTCCTAACGCAATGAACACGTAGCCGAAGTACATCGCGATGGCGGCTGACAGCGGCCAGATGCCTCCATGGCTGGGCAGCGGATAGAGCACAGTCCACCCAGCGCCGAACCCGCCGACGACCGTGGCGAGGATGACGAAGCTGGTTCCGATGAGATGGAGGACCAGAACGATCCAGAGCACGCGCGCGTTGAGGTGGGTCGTCGCGCTCACCGCCGCAGCGAGGCCGCCCAGTGCAGCGAGGAGGATCGTGGCGACCATCCCGGCTCCGTGCAGCGTCATGATGCGATAGAACCACGCTGCGGGAAGGACGAGCAGACCGCCCTGGTCGAGGCGCATGAGCAGCCCGAGCAGCCCCAACAGCAGGAAGTTGCCCATACCCACGACCATGTAGGCGAGCGCCGCGCGTAGTACGGCACCGTTCGCGCAATCCGGCGCGAGCACCGGCGTGATCGTCGGCAGCCGGCGCGGGATCGCCACGGCGGTGCTGGCCATTACTTCGGCCGAGCGGTCACGGTGAAGGGCGCCGTCATCATGTGGTGTCCGAGCCCGCAGTATTCCAGGCAGCGCACGGTGTACGTACCGGGCGCGTGGAACGCATACAAAAGCCGATTGGTGTAGCCAGGCATGGCCTGTACCTGGGTCAGCAGGCGACCACGCGCGTCGTAGATGGCGAAGTCGTGGTTTACGTCGCGCGCGGTAACCGTGAATTCGACGGTGACGTCCGCGGGAATCTGCTGGCGTGAAAGTATCCAGCTCCATTGCGTGCCCGTGGCCGCCACCGTTACCTCGGGTGATCCGAGTTCCGCACGCCGCGCGCCTGCGTACGGAAGCCAATGCAGCGTGAGGAAGAAGAGTACGATAGCGACCCCGCCGAGGCCGCCAAGCAGGCCGATGCGCACCCGCGCCTCCGCACCTTCGAGCTCTTCGAGCGGCATCGCGCGCCCTGATCGCGCGACGACTACCGCCCAGCCCGCCGTCCAAATCACACCCAAAGTGATGAAGATGCCGAGGATGACGTGCGGGTTGATCATAGGCGACGGGTAGTGAAGACAGACAGTGAGGTAACACCCGGGGCGTCCGAACACGCAGCGCGCCGGCGACCCGCCTCTACTTCGCCGCCGCCCCACCTCCGGGAGCAGCATCTGCCGTGCACGCGCAGTCCCACTCGATCGCCTCTCGAGGTGAGACACACCAGAGGATGGTGTGGTGGTGCAACTCCGGAACACCTGGATGGCATGGATTAAGCGAGATGTTCAATGGATCGACGTACACGGTACTATAGGCCCGCCTTCCTCATTCTGGCGAGCGAGCTCTGGCAATGTCTCTTCCTTGGACTATGCCCGACCCGGGATGGCAGGGGCGCCAGTCGTTCTTGCCGCACGGCAATTGCCATGCTTGGTGCCCAATGTCTCATCCAGTATCAGGTCTGCCTGAACCCCACGTCTCATGGACCGTGCGGTGTTGCATTCGTGAACGCCGTGCAAGTCGCGAGGTGTGGTTGCCGCCCGACGGCATTCGCAGTGACAGAACATGGCTCACATCACCGAAAGATCTGGCACGGGGCGAGCATCTGAGCAGCCGAAGACATGAGGATGCGTTTCCCACTGAACGAAAGAGCCGAACACGGAGGAAGGGCGATGGAGCAGGAACGGATCGCGTACAACCAAGTGGCGCCAGAGGGCATCCACGCCATGCTGCAGCTCGAGCGGTATGTGAAGCAGAGCGGGCTCGATCCGGGGCTGCTGGACCTCGTCAGGACTCGGGTGTCGGAGCTCAATGGCTGCGCCTATTGCATCGACATGCACACGAAGGAGGCGCGCGCGCGCGGTGAAAGCGAGCAGCGGCTCTACGAGCTTGCCGCATGGCGTGAGACCCCGTTCTACACCGATCGCGAACGCGCTGCGCTCACCTGGGCAGAGGCAGTAACGCTGCTCCCGGGGAACGCGATACCAGACGAACTGTTCCGGCAGGCCCGGGAGTGGTTCAGCGAGAAGGAACTGGTCGACCTGACGCTGGCGGTCATCGCGATCAACGGCTGGAACCGGCTGGCCGTGCCATTCCGTACGGTCCCCGGTACCTATCAGTCTGCTCGGCACCGCGAGGAGCGCGCGCGGCCCATCTGAGCGGGCTCTCGGTCACACATCTGGGAACCGCGGCGTCGTGCCGACGGCATTCACGGTTACGTACGGCGTGGAGGAAGTTCGGGCCGAGGCTTGCGTGATCGTTAGGAGGGACGGGGATCGATCCCGGAGCGAGACACGGACGATATCATCTTCACCATGGGCCACTCCACTCGGACGCTCGCGGAATTCGTGACTCTACTGCGACAGGTTGAGGTCTCCCTGCTCGTGGACGTGCGGTGTTGGTGGCGCTGTCATCGCCGGATCATCTCCGATTACCTATTGGCGGGCGGAACGCCCATTGAGCACATCATGGGACGGGATCAGGTCGTCCCGGCAACGATCACGCCCGACGCGCGTGTCATGGCCGGCGGGACGCTTCGCTATTCCGCGCCGGACGACGGCGATTCGCCCGCAAGCGGCGAGTGAGCAGGCGCTCCAGCACGGCGACGTCGCTGATGTCCGCCGCCTTCGACGCATACACCAGTGTGACGCGACCCCGCTTCGCCCGTCGCGTCAAGTCGTCGAGAACGGTTTGGGCAGCCGACGTCCGTAGCTCCCACGCATATCGGCGCCGAAACTCCGGCCATTTGGCGGGATCGTGCCCGTACCATTCGCGCAGTGCGGGAGACGGCGCGACCTCCTTCTCCCACGCGTCGAGGCGTGCCTTCGCTTTCGACACGCCGCGCGGCCAGAGTCGGTCGACCAATACGCGATAGCCGTCCGATGCCGCCGCAGGCTCATAAGCCCGCTTGGTAACGATCATCGCTCATCCTCCTCGCTAGGTGCCATGTCGGTTCACGGCGATCACCTCGGCGGTGAGGGCAGCGGCGTGTGCCAGCCGCCGGAGCGATCGATCAGTCGGTCGGCTTCGACTGGTCCCCAGCGTTCCGACCTCGTACTCGTGGGGCGCAGTCGCGCCAGTCAGGATCGGTGCCACAATGCGCCACTCTGCCTCGACCGCATCCTCGCGCGCGAACAGGGTCGGATCGCCGTTCATGGCGTCGCCGAGGAGGCGCTCGTATGCGTCCATCTCATCGCTGGTGTCTTGCGTCGCGAGAAGCTCGACCGTCTCGGCCGGCCATGGCCTCGCCTGGCGTCTTCGAGCGCACACCGAGCGCGATGGCGACGTCGGGCCCGAGGCGGAAGCGCACGTAGTTCGGTCGCTCGATCGTCTCGCCGAAGGCCGAGGATGGCGGCGCCTTGAACTCGACGAGCACCTCGGTGCAGGTGACCGGAAGGCACTTGCCTGCGCGGATGTAGAAGGGCACGCCTGCCCAGCGCCAGTTGTCGATCTGCGAGCCGGACGGCAGCGAAGGTCTCGACCCGTGAATCGGCTGCGACTCCGGGCTCGGCACGGTAGCCGCGGAACTGCCCACGCACGACGGCCATCGGATCGAGGGGCGCGATCGCTTCGAGCACGCGCGCCTTCTCGTTGCGCAAGCGTTTCTGGATGGGCGCTCGACGGTGCATCCATGGCCAGACAGGCCGTCACCTGCAACAGGTGGTTCTCGATGACGTCCCGGATGGCGCCCGTCTGGTCGTAGAAGCTTCCACGCCCTTCGACTCCAAAGGCCTCGGCCATCGTGATCTGCACACTGTCGACAGTAGTTGCGGTTCCAGATCGGCTCGAATAACGAGTTGCTGAAGCGGAAGTAGAGCAGGTTCTGCACCGGCTCTTTGCCCAAATAGTGATCGATCCGAAATACATCGGGCTCGGGGAACACGGCCAAGAGCGAGCGGTTGAGCGCCTGCGCCGACGCGAGATCGTGGCCGAACGGCTTCTCCGCGACGACCCGTCCGCCGCGCGCGCAGCCAGAGCGGCCCAGCTGCTCGACTACGGTCGAGAACAGGCTCGGCGGAATAGCGAGATAGTGCAGCGGCCGTTCCGCCGCGCCCAGCGTCCGACGGAGGCGATCGAAAGTCGCCGGATCTTGGTAGTCGCCGTCCACGTAGCGGAGCAACGACGAAAGCTTGTCGAAGGCGGCGGTGTCGACACCGCCTCCGTGCGTTGCCACGCTGTCCCTCGCGCGGTCTCGGAGCTGGTCGAGCTTCCAGCCCGCTTTGGCCACCCCGATGACCGGCACACTCAGGTGGCCGCGCTTCACCATGGATTGCAGCGCGGGGAAGATCTTCTTGTGAGCGAGATCCCCAGTGGCGCCGAAGAAGACGAGCGCGTCAGACGGAGGCGGCGCCATCAGGGCTTCTCTTCGTGTCCGCCGAACTGATACCGCAGCGCAGAGAGCAACTTGTTGGCGAAGTCCTCGTCGCCGCGCGAGGCGAAGCGTTGTGTCAGCGCGGTGCTCAAGACAGGCGCCGGCACGCCCTCGTCGATGGCTGCCATGAGAGTCCAGCGCCCCTCACCCGAGTCAGAGACGCGCCCCGCAAACCCGTCGAGCGTGGGACTCTGCTTGAGGGCGACGGCCGTGAGGTCCAGGAGCCAGGAGCCGATGACGCTGCCGTGCCGCCACGCCTCGACAATGTCGGGGAGGTTCAGGTCGTACCGGTAGAGCTCCGGGTGTCGGAGCGGCGTGGTCTCGGCATCGACAGCGCGATCGGCTTTCCCGGCGTTGGCGTGACGGAGAATGTTGAGCCCCTCAGCATACGCCGCCATGATCCCGTACTCGATGCCGTTGTGAACCATCTTGACGAAGTGCCCGGCGCCCGGCGGTCCACAATAGATGTAGCCTCGCCGGGCGGTGCCGTTGCCATCCGGGCAGACTTGGTCGAATTGTCGAGGCCCGGCGCCAGCGCGGCAAAAATGCCGTCGAGCCGTTCGACGATCGCCGGCTCGCCGCCAATCATCTGGCAGTACCCCCGCTCGAATCCCCAGACACCGCCCGAGGTCCCGACGTCGACATAATGGATTCCGTGCTCGCCGAGTGTCTTCGCGCGCCGGATGTCGTCGTGGTAGTACGAGTTGCCACCGTCAATCACGGCATCGTCGGCGGCGAGGAGCGGCGCCAGCTCGCCGAGGGTGGCATCAACGACGGCGGCAGGCACCATGATCCAGATCGCACGCGGCGTCGCCAGCTTGGCGATCAGTTCGGCGAGCGAGCGGGTCGCCGTCGCGCCGTTTTTCGCCAGATCGAGCGCGGCTTGTGGATGAATGTCGAACACCACGCACTCATGCCCGGCTTTCAGGAGGCGACGCGCCATGTTGGAACCCATGCGGCCGAGCCCGACCATGCCCAGTTTCACCTCGTCTCCCGCGTCGGGGGTGGGACGCGGGTACCCTGCCGCGACCGGATGTACCGGCGCATCAGTGCAGTGGTGGAACTATCGTGGCCACCGTCCGCCGGACCTTCGCCCGGGAGCTCTTTACCAATGCGCTGGGCCAGGGCCTTGCCAAGCTCCACGCCCCATTGATCGAACGAGTCGATGTCCCAGATCACGCCCTGAGTGAAGACGCTGTGCTCGTAGAGCGCAACGAGCGACCCCAGGGTCGCGGGCGTGAGCCG
The DNA here is from genome assembly GCA_963737895.1 of uncultured Gemmatimonadales bacterium. Lineage (GTDB taxonomy): Bacteria > Gemmatimonadota > Gemmatimonadetes > Gemmatimonadales > Gemmatimonadaceae > Palsa-1248. The sequence continues at coordinate 538,417 of CAVTUF010000001.1, forward strand.
GTCGGCAAGTATCGTGGTGGTTGGTCGGTTTCCTTCGAACACGCGGTGCGGCACGAGCCGCGGTGGCGTGCCCTCGGCCTCCACCTCGCCCGCCGTTTTCCCGAACGCGAGCGCTTCCGTCTGAGCGAACACGTTCGCCATGAGGAGGTCGTGGTGACCGTCCAATGGGTTGAGCGACTGAGCGAAGGCGATGAAATCGCACGGGATGAGCCGCGTCCCTTGATGAATCAGCTGGTAGAATGAGTGCTGCCCATTGGTGCCTGGCTCCCCCCAGACAATGGGGCTCGTTTGGTAGTCGACCCGTACGCCGTCCAAGGTGACGTGTTTCCCGTTGCTTTCCATGGTCAATTGTTGGAGGTACGCGGGAAAGCGTTTGAGATACTGGTCATAGGGGAGCACCGCGACCGTTGCCGCATTGAAGAAGTCGCTGTACCAAACGGCCAGCAGCCCCATGATCACCGGCAAGTTTCGGTCGAGCGGCGTCGTGCGGAAGTGCTGGTCCATCGCGTGGAACCCCGCGAGCATTTCGCGGAAGGGCTCGGGACCCACTGCCAGCATCGTGGAGAGTCCGATCGCCGACTCCATGGAGTAGCGCCCACCTACCCAGTCCCAGAACTCGAACATGTTGGCCGGATCGATACCGAACTTCGCTACGCCCTCCGCGTTGGTTGAGACGGCGACAAAGTGTCGACGCACCGCCGCCTCGTCTCCGAGTGCGCGGAGGCACCAGGCGCGGGCCGTATGCGCATTGGTCAAAGTCTCGAGCGTCGTGAACGTCTTGGAACAAATGACGAACAGCGTCTCCTGAGGATCGAGGTCGCGCGTCGCCTCCACGAAGTCCGTGCCGTCCACATTCGAGACGAAGCGAAAGGTCATGTCGCGCCGACTGTAGTGGCGCAGCGCCTCGTAGGCCATCACAGGGCCAAGATCGGAGCCGCCTATGCCCACGTTGACGACGTTGCGGATGGGCCGACCCGTGTAGCCCTTCCAACGACCTCCGCGGACGTCATCGCAAAAAGCCGCCATCCGGTCGAGCACCGCATGCACCACCGGCACCACATCCTCGCCGTCAACAACGATCCGCTCGCCCACCGGAGCACGGAGAGCCACATGAAGGACGGCGCGTTGCTCGGTCACGTTGATCTTCTGGCCGCGGAACATCGCCTCGATCCGCTCGGCTAGCCCCCGGTCCGCGGCCAGCCGGAGGAGAAGCCGGAGGGTCTCATCGGTGACGCAATGCTTGGAATAGTCGAGGTAGAGGCCCGCCGCTTCGGCCGTCAGGCGCGTCCCCCGCAGAGGATCGTCGGCGAAGATCTGCCGAAGATGCACATCGTGGATCATCCGATAGTGCGCCTGTAAGGCCCGCCACGCTGGGCACTCGGTGAGTGGTTGAGCCGGCGCCACCGCGAGGGCACTCATGGCGTGCCAGCGGTGACGCGATCCGGATGCGTCAGCATCGCGCCTTTCTCGGCCAGGCGATCGAGGAGATCCTTCCACGATGCGTCGAACGACGCCGTGCCCTCGCGCTGGAGCTGAGCTGCAAGCGCCGTGACGTTCACCCCGACCCGTGTGAACTCGGCGAGCATTGCCTCACAATCGCCGCCATCAAGGGCGAGTGCTCCCTTCAGCCGGCCGTGATCGGCGAACGCGGCGAGCGTCTTGTCCGGGATCGTATTGATCGTGTCGGGAGCGGCGAGTGCCTCGATGTAGAGGGTGTCAGACGCACCGGGGTCCTTGGTTCCAGTGCTGGCCCAGAGAAGGCGTTGCGGCCGAGCGCCAGCGGCGGCAAGCGCGCGCCAGCGCGGTGATGCTAGCAGGCGGCGGTACTCCCGGTAGGTGCCCTGGGCGATCGCAATGCCGAGGCGATTCCGGAGCGTCGGCGGCACGGTATCGTGGACCGCCACATCCCAGCGGCTGACGAAGAGCGACGCGACGGAATCGACCCGTGGATCGAGACCGGCCGCGATCCGCCGTTCGATGCCCCGCATGAAGGCTTCGGCGGCCGCGACGTACTGCGCCGCCGAGAACAGCAGTGTCACGTTGATCGGCACCCCGCCGATGATCGACTCCTCGATGGCCGGCACGCCTTCGGGCGTGCCGGGAATCTTGATGAAGAGATTCGGTCGTTGGGCTCGGCCATGCAGTTGCGCCGCTGCCCGTGTCGTGGCGGCGGTATCGTTCGCCAAGAGCGGCGACACCTCCAACGAAACCCAACCGTCCACGCCACCGGTGCGGTCGTGGACGGGACGAAAGAAGTCAGCGGCGCGCACCAGGTCTTCGATGGCGAGCTCGAAGAACATCGCCTCGCCCGCCTTGCCCGCCGCCGCGTTGCGGCGGATGGCATCATCGTAGACGTCGCCATTCTTGATGGCATGATCGAAGATCGTGGGGTTGGACGTCAGCCCGGTCACCGAAAGCTCGCTGATGTAACGCCGCAGCGTCCCGTCGTTGAGGAGACCGCGCGTAATGTTGTCCAGCCAGAGGCTCTGACCGAGGTCGTGCAGCTGTTGTGTCGGCTTCATGATTGCTCCTGGTGCAGATGGCTAGCGGCGGTCGCATTGAGGCAGGCAGAGAGATCGCAGGTCACCAAGTCGCCGATACGCTCGACCGAAAAATCGGCCGGCGGATAAGTGGTGACGGCATTTGCTGCTCACCACCGTCTTTCCCACCCCGGCCTCTGGACGCCACTGCGGCCGATGCTGGAAGAGGTGATGGATGGCGACCGTCAGATAGTGATTGGGCGGCAGCAGCCCCGAGCTTCGCGTGACGATCCCGTGACGATCGTGGTCGGTATCGCACGCCACGGCGATGTCGAACCGGTCCTTCAGGGCAATCAACCGCTGCATCGCGTATACCGACGATGGGTCCATCCGGATGCGGCCGTCCCAGTCCACCGTCATGAAGCGGAATGTCTGATCCACTACGTCGCTCACGACCGTCACATTGAGATGGTAGCGCTCCGCAATGGGGGCCCAGTAGTGGACACCGGCTCCGCCGAGGGGGTCCACGCCCAGGCGCATACCGGCGCCGCGAATCGCCTCCATGTCGACGACGTTCCCCAGATCCCGCACGTACGTGTCGAGGTAGTCATGCCGGTGCGTCGTGCCGGCCCGTAGCGCCTTCTCGTAAGGGATGCGATGCACCCCCTCCAGCTGGCGCTCGACAAACTCATTGGCTCTGGCTTGGATCCAACCGGTGACCTGGGTATCCGCCGGTCCCCCGTTCGGGGGGTTGTATTTGAACCCGCCGTTGTCCGGCGGATTGTGGGACGGCGTGATGACGATGCCATTGGCCGGCCCCGTGGTGCGCCCGCGATTGTAGCAGAGGATCGCGTGCGACACGGCGGGCGTGGGCGTGTATTCGTCGTGTTCGGCGAGCATGACTTCGACACGTTTGCGGCCAGCACCTCGAGGGCGGTGGCGCAAGCCGGCACCGACAGCGGGCGTGTCGAGGCCGAGAAAGAGCGGACCGTCAATCCCGTGCTGCTGGCGGTAGCGGCAGATGGCCTCGCTGATCGCGAGCACGTACCATTCGTTGAAACTGGTGTCGAACGCCGAGCCGCGATGCCCCGAGGTGCCGAAGGCGACGCGCTGCGCGCTCACCGAGGGATCGGGGATCTGGGTGTAATAGGCCGTGACGAGCTTGGAGGCGTCGAGCAGCGTGCCTGGCGGAGGCGGATGGCCCGCGAGCGGGCTGATCGTCATGGTTGTCGGTGTTCAAAGATCGCCGCCCACTCGCCGTAGCGGTGGGCGATGCGCGACACCGCATCCTCGCGGGCGACGCGGTGGGCGAGGTAGTCGGCCACCGGGTCCCAGAACGTGGTGCGTCCGACCGCGAAGCCGATGAACCCGGGCACGGACGCGGCGGCCGCGAGCCACGCCGCCACCCTCTTCTCGTCGGCGCCGCGCCCCAGGACGATGCAACCGACGTCGTTCCGGCCGTCGCGCCGGGCGACCGCGACGATGCGCTCACAGTCTTCCCGCCGGTCAAGCCCCTCGATCTTCCACACATCGGGCTCGACCCCTGCGTCCTGCAGTGCGCTGATGGCCGAGATCATCAACTCCGGACGGAGCTTGAGATCGTAGGCCGCCGCCTGTCCGTGCAGGCGATCCAGCTGCGCCAGCGTCGCCGGCACCAGGAGCTCGAACATGAACAGCTGTCCCGCACGCTGGCAATACGAGGAGAGCTGGCTGAGCCGCGCTGTCTGCCGCTGGTTGAGCGCCGCATCGCCCTCCGGGTTGTAGCGGACCAGGACCTTCGCGAAGGTCGGCGCGAACGCCCTGATGTGCTCAGCGAATGCGGCGCCGTACTCGAACTCGAATTCCTCAGACCCGCTCGTTTCGGTCGAGAGCGCGGTCACGTATCCATTCGTGACCGCATCGCGCAGGATGGCGACCCCGAACTCCTCGTCGACCAAGATACCCGCGCGCACTTTGGGGAGGCCACGCGCGACCGCCTCTCGGAAGCCGTCGTAGATCACCTGCTTGCTGTCCGTCACCGCGTCGCGTTGCTCCGCGGTGAGCGGCGGCGTGAGATGGAATATGCCGGTGATGTAGGACTCGCGATGATCAAACGGCAGGAGATAGAGCGGCCGGTTGTATCCGAGAGTCATAGCGTAGCTCGCATGCCGCGACCCTCAGCGCTCGTTCGTGACAGGGTGTTCACATGACCGTCGGGATGGCCGACCAAGACCTGATCCGCCGTCCCGAGGAAGAGTCCGGTGTCGACCACGCCGACGATTGCGAGCAACGCCCGTTCCAGTTCCCGGGCGGTCCTGGCATCATGCATCGGCTCGGGGAGCGCGCAATCGACAATGAGATTCCCGTTGTCGGTGACAAACGGTCGCGATCCGCTCGCGTCCATTCGTCGAGTGGGAGCGAGGCCGAGGGCCTCGAGCTCCCGCACGACGAGCCACTCGGCCAGCGCGATCACCTCGACCGGTATGTGTCCCCGCTCACCGAGGGCCCGAACGAGCTTGTCCTCACTGACGAGAATGATCTGTCTCGTCGAGGCCGCCGCCACGATGCGCTCACTCACCAGGGCGCCTCCCCACCCTTTTACAAGGTCGAGATTCGGCGCGACTTCGTCCGCGCCGTCGACCGTGAGATCGAGAGGCCCGCCGTCTCCCAACTCGATGAGAGGAATGCCGACCCGCCGCGCAACGTCGGCAGAGGCCCGTGACGTCGGCACGCCCGAGACCCGCACGCCCTCGTGTCTCCGCGCACCGAGCATCGCGATGAACACCGACGCGGCGCGCCCGGATCCGAGTCCGACGCGTGCACCGTCCGTGATCAACTCGATCGCCCTCGCGGCCACGGCCCGGACGCTCGGGTCATCGGTCCCTCCCGGCTCATAGGTGGGACGGGTCATGGCGCGGTCACCACCGTCGAGGCCCGCGCGTCTCCCAACACGGCCCGAACCCGATGCAGCTTCTGATCGTCGGCGAGCGGAATCCCTGTACGATCGTCGAGCGCGACGCCGTCGAGCTCGAGCACTACCACACCCCGGCAGACGCTGTTGGGGTTCTCGACGGCGACGTCATACCGCGCCGAGCGATAACGGAACACCAGCGTGAACCCGTGCCATTTGGACGGGATGCACGGATTGACCAGCAGTCGCGTCCCCTGTACCCGGATGCCAAGGAGCCACTCGATCCCGGCGCGATACAACCATCCGGCCGACCCCGTATACCAGGTCCACCCGCCACGACCGGCGTGCGGCGCCTCGGAGTAGATGTCGCCCACCACCACATACGGCTCGACGCGGTAATGCTGGACGCCGTGCGGAGTCCCGGCGTGGGTGATCGGGTTGAGCATCGCGAGCAGCTCGCCCGCTTTGTCGCCGTCGCCGAGCACGGCGAACGCGACTGCCACCCAAACGGCCGCGTGTGTGTACTGCCCGCCATTCTCGCGCACACCGGGTACATATCCCTTGATGTAGCCGGGTTCGAGCACGGTATGATCGAAGGGGGGCGTAAGCAGGCAGATTATGTCATCGTTCCGCCGTACGAGATGCTGGTCAACGGACGCCATGGCGCACCGCGCGCGATCAGGATCAGCGGCACCCGACATGACCCCCCACGATTGCGCGATCGAGTCGATGGCGCAGGCATCGCTGCCGGCTGTACCGAGGGGCGTACCGTCGTCGAAATAGGCGCGACGGTACCAACTCCCATCCCATCCCGCTCGCTCGACGGCTTCTTTGATCGCCTTGGCATGGGCGGTCCAGGCCTCGGCCCGCGCCACCTCCCCGCGAGCCGACGCGATCACCACCCATGGCCTGAGCGCCGCCTGAAGAAACCAGGCGAACCACACGCTTTCTCCTTTGCCCTGCACCCCTACACGATTCATTCCGTCGTTCCAGTCCCCCGTACCCATGAGCGGGAGCCCGTGGACTCCAACCCGGAGGCTCCGATCGAGCGCTCGTCCACAGTGCTCAAACAACGTCCCGTGCTCGGCTGCGATGCGCGGCTCGAAGTAGGAATCCAGCTGTCCGGCGGCCAGCATCGCACCCTCGAGGAAAGGGATAGACTCGTCGAGGATCGCCTGATCACCGGTCACGGCGAGATAGTGGCTCGCGACGTAGGGCAGCCAGAGGGCAGTCGTCACAGATGCGGGTGCGCACGCCCCGCGCCGGCTCGTGCCACCAATGCTGTACGTCGCCTTCGACGAATTGGCGCGACGCGGCCTTGAGAATCTGCGCACGCGTCAGGTCGGGCCGCGAGACGGCGAGCGCCATGACGTCCTGCAGTTGATCGCGGAAGCCGTAGGCGCCACTGGCCTGATAGAAGGCCGTCCGCGCCCAGAGGCGGCACGCGAGCGTCTGGTAGAGGAGCCACTGATTCAGCATGAGGTCGAGCGAGCGGTCGGGCGTCTTCACATGAACTGTGCCTAACACCTGCGCCCATCCGTCCGTGACAGTCTTGAGCCGGGCGTCGAGATCGTCGGACCGGTATCGCTGAATCAGCGCCCGCGCCTGTTCGCGGCTCTCCGTCTGGCCGAGGCAGCAGACAACGGCGGCGTGCCCTCCGGCGGCGATCTCGACCGTCGTCTGAAAGGCGCAGCAGGGGTCCAGCGCGGCACCGCTGCGTCCCGACAGCCGCTCGCGGCGGTCGAGCGCGGCGGGGTGATCGGGGCTGCCATTCCGACCCGAGGAACTCCGTCCGATCAGCCAGTCCAAGCGGTCTGTGCGCCGCCGAGGTCGGCGAAGGCGATCCGAGTGCCGAAGTCCGGCTCCAGGAATTGCGCGCGAACATCGCCCCCGTGGTCGGGTCCATCCCGGTCATGACGATACGGTGCAGAGCCACTCCGTGATAGTGCCGAGCACCCACTCGAGGTACGCGGTCACCGACAGGCGCATCGAACGCGCGGAGTGATTCTAAGCGATCAGACGAGAGATCTTGACCGGATCGTCCGCGGGCACGAATTGCAGCAGCTCGAGCGCCACACCACGTGCATCGTGCGCGAATCGTGTATAGCCGTGGCCATGTCGCACGACGTATTCGCCGCTCTCCTCGCGAATCGGGCAGCGGCGTGGGACTCCAGACCTCCCCGGAGTCGTCATCGCGAACGTAGAACATTTCACTCGGCGGATCGCTCACGGGATCGTTCGACCACGGGGTAAGGAGGTTCTCCTGACTGTTGATCGACCACGTGCAGCCCGACGCCTGCCTCGGAGACCAGGCAGCCGAAGTTGCGATTGGCGATCACGTTGATCCACGGCGCTGGCGTCCACTGTCCCGCGCGAAGGACGGTCACGTACTCGCGCCCGTCGGCGTCGAAGCCGCCGAAGCCGTTGAAGAATTCGAGCTCGGGGCGTGGCCCCCCCGTCTCCGCGACGGATATCGCCGCCGCCGGACGTGGGCGCGGGGCGCTGACGGGGACAGCGTCGGCACGATGGGCCCGCGCGACCTGCTCGGCGAGGGTGCCGCGCCGGCTCGAGAGCTCGACGCGGGCCACGCTCGCCAGGACATCGCGCTGCGCGGCCGTCACCTGGTCTGCCCGAAGCGTGAACACCTTTCCCTGGGACGCCGGCGCCTTCCGGCTGCGGCATGGACTGACTCGTGTGGACGAGCGTCTCGAGCCGCGTCTCGAGATCGTGCACATTGGAAGGCGAGGCGGTGTTCAGGATCACGAGATCGACCGCCAAGCGCTTCATCCGCCAGTACGCGTGTGCGCGCAGCAACTCCCGTACGATGCTGATGTCGTTGGCCTCATCGATCTCTAGGAGCACGATAGGCAGATCCCCCGAGATCCCGTGCGCCCAGAGCGCCCCGACCCCTTCCGTCCGGCGCGCAAGTACCTCGGGGGAGGCCCGCAGCCCTCGATCCAGATACAGGATGGACCCGGCGAGCGTCTGGAAGAGCTGGACCTCGTCGGGTGCGATCGCGAGAGCGCGCAGTTGGACCTCTGCCTGCGTGCGGGCGAGAGGAGCGCTCGCGGTCGAACGTCGCGACGTCGCGGTACTTGTCTGCGAGAGTGACGATCGCTCCTCGCGAGGGCGCTATCAGCGTGGAGAATGCCAGGCGGACCGTTTCACCTTGGCGGACACGGACCCGGCGCCGGAGGCTGACGATCGGGTCGAGCACCGAGCCGACGGTATTGGAGAGCCGCCCGCCGTCCGTCTCCGCGCAGGGGGCGCGCACGCGCCGCCCCCGTCCGAGGAATCGCCCGCGATCGGTCTCCCACTCCAGATCGCCGATCGTCTCGCCCTCCAGTGCGAGGACATGGGCGAGCCAGATTTCGGCGTCTTCCGGCGTCTGGCGCCGGCGCGTGGCGAGCAAAGTATCCGGCCTGGCAACGCTCTCGGTTTGGATGAACAGATTCGAGAATGCGGGGTGGGCCGCGTCCGCCGCGGCCGGCGCGAGCACGATCTCGGCGTACGACGTGACCTCGATCTCCCGCATCGACGGCCCGTCGTTCGTGAGCGAGAGCCGGCGGACCTCGGCGTCGTCTCCCGGCGACACGATCACCTCGAGCCGGGTTGTAATCGTCCGGTCCCGGCGGATGAACTCCGCACGGTCCTCGGCCAACGAGACATCGTAGCTCTCCGGCGCCTCTCCAATCGGCTGGAAGGCCGCCGACCAGCGCTCGCCGTTCGCCACGTCGCGGAGGAAGATGTAGGAGCCGGTATCGTCGCGGGTCGCGTCCGCGCGCCACCGTGTGATGGCGAGGTCCTGCCAGCGACTGTACCCCGACCCCGCGGCGGTGACCATCACGGCATAGCGCCCGTTGGAGAGGAGCTGGACTGGTGGCGGCGCGCCGTGCGGGGACGAAAAATGACGGGTCGTTGGTGGCACGTCGCCTTACGCGGTCTTCCTGTTGAGCTTCTTCTGGATCACCTGGGCGCGATCGAGATGCTTCTGCAGGACCAGTCCGGCCGCCTTGATCAGATCCTTGAGCGGCTGATTTCGCGCGTCGGTCTCCGCCGTACCCGCCCACCCGATCACCGCCTGGTGGATGCCGATCTCGTGGGCAATGTACGTCGAGTCGAAGGCGTGTCCTTTGACGGCTGCGCCGAGGGCGCTCTGCTCGGCCTGCACCGCACTCGTGAACGGATCGTCGGCGGGCATCTGCGGCGTAATGCCCTCCTTCTTAGCCAGGTTCAGCCCCTCGACGCGGAGGGCGTGATGCTCCCCCATCATCAGCTTGGCAAAGATTTTCACGTCCACGCTCGTGGCTTTGGGCAGCGCCGCCGCTCCCAGCATGCTATCCGCCATGTTGACCTCATCGAGTAACGCGACAATGTTCGCATCCGACAACGCAGCGCCACCCGGCGCGGCAGCGCTCCCGCCGGCCGACGTGTCGGTCTTGGCGGTCATCGCGGCCGCCGTCGTATCGGCCGTCGACGCGCTGCTCTTCGCCTTGCAAGCGCTCAGCACGATACACACCGTCAGCAAGAGCGGGAGATCGTGGTACCGCGGCAATGCAACCGGCATACTGCCTCCTGATGAGACGGACGCCCACCTGCGAATGGTCGATTCGAGTACCTCGACGTGGCTGAGCCTGCTGTCGACCGACGGCCAGTCTGCTCGCTCCCGATCTCGTGCTACGGTTCCCCGGCATTGGCGTGCATCGTGTAGCCCTTGAACTCGATTCCGGACGTGACCACTCTCCTGATGTGGCTGGACGCCGATCCGGTTTCCAAATTGCGACTGCCGTGGTCGCCGCGTGCAGCGTCGCGTCGCGGTGACAACTCCCTCCCCCCATAGGGTTAGCTATATCGTGCCGCAATCGCGGGGCCACGCGCCCTCGCCAGCCGAGTCCCGGCCGCTCGGCACCCGTCGCGGGCGTCGTGCCGGCCGGCGTCGGGAGCATCCTGGACGCGCTTGGTCCCGAGCGAGGCATGCTGTACCATCATCGGTTGCTCGCGCGCTTGGAGGCCGTGGCGAGTACGGCGGGGGTCGCTCTCGTAACGTGCGGCTATCCTGGGCGGGAGAACGCCAGTGACAGCGAGTAGAGGCCGGCCGAATGGCGTCACGACGACGAGCCATGCCTCGGACGGCGAGCAATCGATCGACGACCAGGCGCTCGACCGGCTTCAGCGTGCGGCGTTCGGGTATTTCCTGCATGCGGTGAATCCGGCCAACGGACTGATCGCCGACAACTCGCGCGAGAACTCGCCGTCCAGCATCGCGGTCGTCGGATTCGCGTTATCGGCCTATCCGGTGGCGGTGGAGCGCGGCTGGATGGCGCGGGGCGACGCGGTCGAACGCAGTCTCAGCGCGCTGCGTTTCTTCCGCGATAGCGATCAGAGCGGCAGCCCGGGGGCGACCGGCTACAAGGGCTTCTACTACCACTTCCTCGACATGCAGACCGGCGCCCGCGTCTGGCGTTCGGAGCTGTCGATGATCGACACGGCGCTGCTCATTGCCGGTGCGCTGACCGCCGGCAAGTACTTCACCGCGAACACGTGCGGATGAAATCGAGCTCGCGCCAACTGGTCGATGCTTTGTACCGCCGCATCGACTGGCGCTGGGCGCAGGGCGGCGCCCAGACGATCCGGCAAGGGTGGAAGCCCGAATGCGGGTTCCTGCATTACGGCTGGGAGGGTTACAACGAGGCCATCGTGCTCTACGTGCTCGCGCTGGGGTCGCCGACTCACTCGCTCGAGGGTGACTGCTACCATGCCTGGACCGCGACATATCAATGGGAACATTTGTATGGCTATGATTTTCTCTATGCCGGGCCGCTATTCGTGCACGAGTTCTCACATGCCTGGATCGATTTGCGTGGCATCCGCGATCGCTTCATGCGCGAGAAGCGCTGCGACTATTTCGAGAACAGCCGGCGCGCGACCATGGTGCAGCGCGAGTACGCGTGGCGGAACCCGCACAGGTTCGTGGGTTACGACGCACACTGTTGGGGGCTGACTGCGTGCGACGGTCCGCGCCCTGAGCTAGCGCCGGTGGCGAACAAGCGGAGCCGGCTGTTCGGCTATACCGCGCGTGGTGTGCCGTATGGGCCCGATGACGGAACGCTTGCCGGATGGGCCGCGCTGGCGACGTTGCCGTTCGCGCCCGAGGTCGCCTTGTGCGCCGCGCACACCATGTCTCAGCGCTATCCCGAGATGGTGTCATCGGAGCAGTACGCGAGCAGTGTCAATCCGAGCGTTCCCAGCGCCGGCGGAGGCGCTTGGGTCTCGGCTGGGCACTTCGGGCTCGACCAAGGCCTCGTCGTGATGATGATCGAAAATCATCGCACCCAGCTCATCTGGCGGCTGATGCGGGACTGCCTCTACGTCCGTACCGGTTTGCGGCGCGCCGGATTCCGCGGTGGCTGGTTGTAGCGGTTCCCTTCATCCACGGATCACGATGCAGCGCCGCAACGCCCGGCCCTCGATAGCTCCGCAAGACGCGTATGAGCGCGAGCGGCTGGACAATCTGCATCCGGCCGGATGGCGCAATCCACGGCCTGCCGCCCGGTACACCCTAGCGGTCGTCGGAGCAGGCACGGCGGGATTGGTGGCGGCGCAGGCCGCCGCGGCGTTGGGTGCGAAGGTCGCGCTGATCGAGTGCGGCCTGCTCGGCGGCGACTGTCTGAACGTCGGATGCATACCATCGAAAGCGATCATCCGCCCGTCACGTCTGTATGCCGAGATGCGCAATGCGGACCAGTATGGCGCGCACTCCCCGGCCGATATCCGCGTTGTGTTTCCCGCTGTGATGCAGCGCATGCGCGGGGTTCGCGCCCGTATTAGCCGGGCCGATTCGGCGCGCCGGCTGATCGCGGCCGGCGTGGACGTCTTCTTCGGCCACGCCTGCTTCTCGGGAACCGACGCAGTGACGGTGGATGGCGCGACGCTGCGCTTCAACAAGGCTCTGATCGCGACCGGTGCGCGACCGGATACGCCCTCGATCCCTGGGCTCGCCCAGGCCGGGTATCTGACCAACGAGAGCATCTTCGACCTGACCGAGCTGCCGCGCCGTCTGCTGGTCATGGGCGGCGGGCCGCTCGGCTGCGAACTGGCGCAGGCGTTCTGCCGCCTCGGCGCGCAGACCACCATCGCGCAGACCAAGCCGCTCTTCTTGCCCAGGGAAGAGCGCGACGCCGCGCAGATCCTCTCCGATGCGTTCGCGCGCGACGGCATCGACGTGCGGCTCAATACCAAGGCCGTCAACGTACGGGTGGAACACGGGGAGAAGCTCGTCGATTTGGTGAGCGACGATTTCAAGAGCACGGTAGCAGTCGATGCTATCCTGACCGGCACTGGGCGAGTGCCGAACGTCGAGGGGCTGAACCTGGAGGCGGCAGGCGTCGACTACGACACCACGGATGGGATCCGGGTGGACGATTTCCTGCGGACCAGCAATCGGCGCATCTATGCTGCGGGCGATGTGTGCTTGGAGCACAAGTTCACCCATACCGCCGATGCGTCGGCGCGCATCGTGGTGCGGAACGCGCTGTTCCTCGGCCGCCAGCGGGTAAGTGCACTCACGATTCCATGGTGTACGTACACCGATCCGGAGATCGCCCATGTTGGCCTCTATGTGCGGCAGGCGCGCGAGCGGGATATCCCGGTCAAGACGTTTACCATCCCGATGCACGATGTGGATCGAGCGATACTTGACGGCGAGGAGGTCGGCTTCGTGAAGATCCACCTCAAGGAGCGGACGGACCGGATTCTCGGCGCAACGATCGTGGCCCGTCATGCGGGCGAGATGATCAATGAGCTCACGCTGGCGATGGTCGCGGGGATCGGCCTGCGTACCGTTGCCCGCGTGATCCACGCCTTTCCGACACAGGCCGAAGCGATCAAGCAGGCGGCGGACGCCTACACCCGTACGCGTCTGACGCCAATGATCCAAATGCTGCTGCGGCGCTGGATAACACGGTGACTCCACACAGGCTTGGGTCGCGCGGCACCGGCAAAGCGCACGAGGGGCAGGAGCACCCCCGGCTCCCGCCGCCTAGTCCTCACGCTCCACGCCGATTGCCAGGGCAGCGCCACCGTTACCACGACGAGCTCGCCTGCCGGCTCGTCTGCTGCCACGCGCCATCAACACGCGCTAGTGCGCCATGCCCTGAACGGCGCTTGCCACGAACTGGAGGACGTAACTCGGGTACACGCCGAACCACACCAGGAGCACGCTCAGGGCGCCCAGAAGGATGCCGCTCGGCGCCGGGATGCGAAGAACGGGTCGTACGCCGGTTCCCTCCGGTGGTGCACTGAAGATCGTGACGACGACGCGCAGATAGTAGAACAGCCCCACGACGCTCGTGAGCACGAGCACGATGATCAACGTCCACAGGGCCGCCGACGCACCCGCGGCGACGATGTAGAACTTGCCGAAGACACCAGCCGTGACCGGGATCCCGGCGAGCGACAGGGTCGGTAATGCGCTGGTCAACCCTGTCCTTCGCCTTCTGCTCGCGCGGTACGCGCCCAGCCCGGAATACAGGGTCCAAGATATCTCGCCCTTCTTTTGGCCCAACGGCAAGCTGCCGAACTCGGAGGCCTGGAAGGCTCTGGCCGCCAATACGTTCCAGGACTACCGTCTGAAAGTATACGGCTCGGTCGAGAATCCCGTGGCGTTGTCACTCGAAGAGTTGCGCGGGATGGTCAAGCAGACCCAGATCACGCTGCACCACTGCATCCAGGGCTGGTCTGGCATCGCGGAGTGGGGCGGGGTGCCCATGGCCGAGGTGATGAAGGTCGTGCGGCCGAAACCCAACGCCAAAGCCGTGATCTTCTATTCCTTCGGTGAGGGATTGGAGGGCGGCCAGTACTACGACAGCCACACAATTCAGAACGCTCAGCATCCGCAGACGCTGCTTGCGTACGAGATGAACTGTCAGCCGCTCAATGTCGTCCATGGCGCGCCGCTGCGGTTGCGGGTGGAGAACCAACTCGGGTTCAAGATGGTCAAGTGGCTCAAGGCCATCGAGTTCGCTGACGATGTCAAACACGTCTACGAGGGACGGGGCGGCTACAACTCCGATCACGAATTCTTCGATACGATGGCGGACATCTGACGTGCCACGAAGTCCTCGCCTCCGGCATTCAGACATCACCCGCGGATATGGTAGACCGCTCCCTGCGAACAGCCCTTCGCCGCAACGTTACCAGACATGGCCGACGCACTCACCAGCCGTCCGCTGAACCCCTCAACGAACCCGTTGTCAAAGGTGTAGACGAGCGTGATACAGGGCGGGAGTAAACTCAGAATGTCGCGGCCTTCCGCGCGCAGGACCGCGGTGACGAACGACCACATCGCTTCAATGTCGGCGAGCACCACGTCCAGCGCCCGCGTCCTCGGATCGCCCGGCCTGAGCCGGTGGCAGGCGCTGTGTACCAGCAGCCGCCCCGCCTCCGCGGCTTCGTCCGGCGCCAGGCCCGCCTGCTCCAGACGCGCGACGTAGTCATGGATGACGGCGTACGCCATCGGTGAGATGCGCTGGCCGAGGGCGTCGGGTCCCGCGTAGGGAGCGGGATAGGCCGCCGCGTGGCCCGCGGTGTACTGCGGCCGCGGTGCCATCCCTTCCCTGACCGCCGCCGCGCCGCGAACCTCGCGCTCCGTGCCGGGCCAGGACTCCGGGACATCCGCCGCATCGTCTTCGAACAACCACTCCATCGGCACGCGGAGCGCCGCGGCCAGGCGGCGAACGACGTGCGGGTCCTTTGGGCGCACCCCGCTGTTCTCCCAGCGGCTCACGGTGTTCCGTTCGACACCTACGGCGATCGCGAGGTCGCCCTGCGTGAGGCGCGCGCCTCCCGGGGTCCGTACCCGTTGCCGGGCCTCACGTACCCGGTCGCCAAACATCGTCACGCCCGGGCCGCCCCCGGTCCGTGGCTATTCACTCTCGTAATCCGGCCGTCCGGGCGCCCGGTCGTCGTCATCATCGTTGTCGTACTCGTCATCGAGGTCCACGAGATCATCGTCGAGGTCGTCGTCGAGATCCTCATCGTCATCATCGAAGTCGTCGTCCTCATCCTCGTCGTCATCGTCGTCCAGATCGTCCAGATCATCGTCCTCGTCGTCGTCATCATCGAGGTCGTCGTCCAGATCCTCGGCGTCCTCGTCCTCGGGGTCCGCGTCGGCAGGACGCTGCGGGGCGAGCCCCCAACCGAGACCGCTGCCGGCCAGGTGTGCGGCCGGGACCGCAGCCGGCCCGCTGAACCCAGTCTCCCCGTCATCCGATATCCCCGTCATGACCCCTGCACCTGATAGTGCACCCAGTCCTGCGTCCCGCACTGCATCTCGCGATGCCGCATCCGCGACACTCACGCCACCCGCCCGTGGCGCGCCCGTCGCTGGCGCGTCGAACAGGTCCGACATAGCAGAGCTCTCCGTTACAGAATAATGAAAGGTGAGAAAACCGAGAAACACCGAAGACCGTAGTGAAGCCGTCGCGCACTGCCGGTGATCGCAAGACGGGCGCCGTACGCCGGGATCGGCCCGGCGGAGCGCGGTGAGATCACCTCAGCCTGGTGCGTACCACCGGACGTCCGCAAAGATCCGGCCGTGATCAGGGACGTGAATGAGGGATGAGTTGGCGTGGAGGGGGATGTGAACTCAACGCGTCAGAGCGACGCTCGTTCTCGCTTGGCTTCCCGCGACAGTTTCTTGCGATCGTTCACGCTCAGATACCGCTTCCGCAGCCGGATCGACCGCGGCGTGACTTCGATCAACTCATCGTCTTCGATATACTCTAGCGCGCCCTCCAACGTCAACTCCCGCGGCGGCTCCAGTTGGATGTTATCGTCGGTGGCCTTGGACCGCATGTTCGTCAGCTTCTTTTCCCTGGTGGGATTGACGTCCATGTCCCCGGGCCGGGCGCTCTCCCCGATAATCATTCCCTCATAAACCAGCGTCCCCGGCGCCACCAACAGCGTCCCGCGCTCGGACAGATTGGCCAATGCGAACGCGACGACCGTGCCACCTTCCATGGATACGAGGGTCCCCCGTGACCGGCCCGCCAGCCCACCCGCCCAGGGCCCGTATTCGAGGAACCGATGGTGCAGGATCCCCGTACCCCGGGTATCGGTCAGGAACTCCGACCGGTATCCGAACAGCCCGCGAGCCGGGATCCGGTACAACAGCCGCACCAGCCCCTGGCCGGGGTTCTTCATCTCCAGCATCTCCGCCCGCCGGCCCCCCAGTTTCTCGATCACCGCGCCCAGGAACTCCTCGGGGACGTCGATCGACAACTCCTCGTACGGCTCGAGCCGCTCCCCCCCGCACCACGCTTGGTGATGACCCGGGGACGGGAGACCTGGAACTCATACCCCTCCCGGCGCATGGTCTCCATCAGGATCGAGAGATGCAGCTCGCCGCGGCCCGAGACGGTCCACGTGTCCGTCGAGTCGGTGTCGGCCACCCGTAGCGCCACGTTGCGCTCCAGTTCGCGATAGAGCCGCTCGCGCACCTGCCGTGACGTCACGAACTTCCCATCTCGCCCGGCAAATGGGGAATTGTTCACGAGGAAATCCACCGAGATCGTCGGCTCCTCGACCGCGATTCCCTCCAGACGCTCCGCGTGCTCAAGATCCGTCAGGGTGAGGCCGATCTCCACCCCCTCCAGCCCTGCGAGCGCCACGATCTCTCCCGCCTCGGCCGACGCCACCTCGACGCGCTCGAGACCTTCGAAGATGTAGAGCTTCGTGACCCGGGAGCGTTCCGACGGCTGCGTGGGATCCAGCGGAAGCAGCGCCACCTGGTCGCCTACGTGCGCCGTGCCCCGTTCGATCCGCCCGATCGCGAGGCGCCCGAGATACGGCGAGTGGTCGATCGTGGACACGAGCATCTGGAACGGTTCCGCCTCGTTACCGGTCGGCGGCGGGACGTGCTCGATGATCGCGTCGAACAGCGGCGTGAGGTCCGTGGCCGGCACATCGAGATCCATCGTCGCTACTCCCTCGCGCGCCGACGCGTACACGACCGGCGCATCGAGCTGCGCTTCGTCCGCCTCCAGCTCGATGAACAGATCGAGCACCTCGTCGTGGACGCGCATCGGATCCGCGCCCGGACGGTCGATCTTGTTGATCACGACGATCGGCGTGCGGCCAAGTGCGAGCGCCTTGCGCAACACGAATCGCGTCTGCGGCATCGGCCCATCGAATGCGTCGACGACCAGCAGCACGCCGTGCACCATCCGCAGGATCCGCTCGACTTCGCCGCCGAAATCCGCGTGGCCCGGGGTATCCACGATATTGATCTTCGTACCGTGCCACCGCACCGACGTATTCTTGGCCAGAATCGTGATGCCCCGCTCCCGTTCGAGCGGGTTGGAATCCATGACACGCTCCTCCACCACCTGATTCTCGCGGAATGCGCCGGCCTGACGCAACATCTTGTCGACGAGCGTCGTTTTCCCGTGGTCGACGTGCGCAATGATCGCGACATTCCGAATTTGCATAGGCGCGAAATATAGCCGACCCCAGTGACGTGGACGTCAATCGTGCGTTATTCGTGACCATGCCTTCGCACTCGTCCAGCGCGAGCCGCACCGAGCCATCCGGCACCTGGTGGGCCTGGTGCGTACCCGCGCTCGTCGCTCTCGCGGTCTACCTGCCGTCATTGCGGAACCAGTTCGCGTACGACGATGACGTGATCGTCGTCACCAACATCCGCATTCATCACTGGGCGACCCTCGCGTCCGCGCTGCGCATCCCCTACTGGTACAGCAGCGGACACCTGTACCGGCCGCTGACGACGCTCTCGCTGGCCATCGACTGGATGCTGGGCGGCGGCTCGCCGGTGCCCTTCCACGCCGCCAACATCCTGTGGAACGCGCTCGTCGTCGCGCTGGTCGCCCGGTTGGCGCTGCAGTGGTGGACGCCCGTCGCCGCGTTCGCCGCCGGCTTGTGGTTCGCGATCCATCCCGTGCACGTCGAAGCGGTCGCCAACGTCGTGGGGCGCTCGGAGCTGATATGCGCGGCCGCGCTGCTGGCGGTGGCGATCGTCACGCTCGGCGGCGCCACGATGCCGGGTACCGCACGTGCGCCGGAAGCTGAGCCCCGAGGGCGTCCGCCGGCGCGCACGGCACGCCTCGTCGTCATCGGCGCCCTTTCCGCCGCAGCCATGGCATCGAAGGAAATCGGCGTCGCCGCGCCAGTCATCGTGTGGGCGGCGAGCTGGTTCGGGTGCGATGCCGGCCGCACCGACAGCGAGCACCGCATGGCGCGCCGTGCGGCATGGCGCGCCACCACGGCCGCATCGCTCGGTGTCGTGCTGATCCTCGCGGTCCGCATCTCGATCCTGGGAGGGCTCGCCGGCGACGACCCGCATCCGGCGTTCGGCGCACTGTCGGCAGGCCACGCCGTGCTGCTGGCCCTCGCCTCACTGCCGCGCGCCGTCGGCCTCGTCCTCGTACCGCAGCTCCCGCGCAACGACTACTCGCCGAGCGACATGGCGCTCGCACATCTCGACCCCGGACTCGTTCTATGTGGCATCGCACTCGTCGCCGGAGCGATCGCCGCCGTCATGCTGCACGCGCGCAAGCCCAGTCCCTGGACGTTCGTCATCATCTTCGCGACTGCCACGGTGGCGCCCGTGTCGAACCTGGTGATCCACACCGGTGTCGTGATCGCGGAGCGGACGATGTATTCACCCAGTGTGGCCTACGCACTCGCAATGGGTGCGGCCACCACCGCCCTCTGGCAGCACCGGGCGAAGCTCCCCCTCGCGCTGGCGGGGGCCGTGGCCGCCGTGGCGATCTTCTTCACCGAGACCAGCATCCCGGCGTGGCACGACACCCATGCAGCCGTCGCCGCGATGCGGGCTCGCGCGCCGGACAGCTATCGCGGCTCCTACTTGTTGGCCGGCCAGGAGGCCGAGTCCGGACGCACGGCGGCGGCACACAACGATTACCGCGCCGCGATCGGCCAGTTCTCCCACGATCCGATGCTGCTGTACCACGGGGGGATCAACGCCCTCCGGGCAGGCGACACGACGACTGCGGCGCGATGGCTGGCCGGCTCCGTGGGCGCGGACTCCAATTTCGTGCGTGCGCGCACCGCACTCATCATGCTCGATCTGCACCACGGCGACACCGCCATGGCTCATTCACTGATCGTGGAGGGGCTCCGGCTCGATCCCGGCGAGCGAATGTGGCGCACGATGCTCGGCAAATTGCCCCCGCAAGCGCCCGCGCACCCGTGACCGGCCCGCAATGAGCGGCTCGCGATGAGCGGCTCGCGATGAGCGGCTCGCGATGAGCGGCTCGCGATGAGCACGGCGGCCGCGGACCGAGATCCGGGTTGGCGCTCCAGCATGGTCGTCTGGGTCCCGGCCGTCGTCGCCGTCCTGTGCTATCTCCCGGCGCTCCGAGACGGATTTGCGCTCGACGACGTGGTCATCATCGCGAACAATGCCGCGATCCACCACCTGCCCACTCTCTTCGCCGCCTTGGGACGTCCCTATTGGTACGATGTGGGCCACCTGTACCGGCCCCTCACGACATTGTCGTTCGGGCTCGAGTGGACCGCCGGACATGGCGCACCATTGCTGTTCCACGCCGTCAACATCGCGTGGCAAGCCGGCATCTCGGCCCTCGTCGCCAGGCTGGCTCTCCAATGGTGGCCCGCCCCGGCCGCACTCGCCGCCGGTCTGTGGTTCGCGATCCACCCGGTTCACGCCGAAGCGGTCGCCAACATCGTCGGCCGGTCGGAGCTGGTGTGCGGTGCGGCCCTACTGGGGCTCGCTCTCCTGGGTACTGCCACGCCTTCGGCCAGCGCGCTCCCCGAGACGGTCCGGACGGGCCGGGAACGTCTCGCCCTGTGGCTCGCGTTCGGATTGGCCGCGTGCGCCATGGCCAGCAAGGAGACTGGGGTAGTCGCACCCGCCGTCGTGTGGGCGGCGGCAATCACCCCCCTGCCGGACGACGGCCGCACCGCGGCCGCCAGGCGGGCTCTGGCCCTCCGGCTGGCGGCCGCGGGCGCGGCGGGCGTGGGATGCCTCCTGGCCGCCCGCTGGCTGATCCTGGGCACGCTTGCCGGAGACGCTCCCCACTACGCCTTCGGGCTCGCCCGAGGCTGGCACGGGCTGCTGCTGGCGCTGGCAACGGTCCCACGCGCGCTGTCGCTCATGCTCGTCCCCCAGCCCCCGCGCCTGGACTACTCTCCGCCCGATGCGCTCATCCTCCACCCGGATCCTGCACTCGTGGCGCTGGGCGCTGCCATCGTGGTGGCGGCGATCGCCGGGCTCTGGCGGCACGCGCGGAAGCCGGCCCCGTGGAGCTTCGTCGCCGCCTACGCCGCTCTGACGTACGCTCCGGTCTCCAACCTCATCGTCCGCAGTGGCGTCGTGGTCGCCGATCGCACGCTGTATTCGCCGAGCGTGGCGATCGCGATCGCCGCCGGTGCGGGGATCATGCTGGCGTGGACCGCCCGCAAATGGGTCGTCGTGGGTGCGGCGGGCGCGATGGCTGCCGTGGGTCTCTGGTTCACGATCGGCTCCCTTGGCGCGTGGAAGGACTCACCAGCCGCCTTCGCGGCGATTCGCGACCGCTCGCCGTCCAGCTATCTGGGACACTTCACGATGGCCGAGCTTCGGGACCGTGCCGGCGACCCACTCGGTGCGGAACGGGAGTACGCAATCGCGGTAGATCTGACGCCGCACAATGCCGCGGTTCTCTACATGGCCGCCGCCGACGCCATTCGCCTCCGCGATACTACCCGGGCGCTCGGACTTCTCACCCGCGCGATGGCGCTCCGCCCGGATGGCGCCCGCACGCGGACGGCCCTCGTGGAACTGGAGTTGCAGCGCGGCGACACGACGTCCGCCAGATCCCACCTGCGTGACGGGCTGGCGATCGACTCCACGCAGCGAGCCTGGCGCGAGGAGCTGAAGAAGATCGGAGGGTAGCGAACCGCAGGGTCCCGGCCGGCGACATGCCGGCGCCGGGGCCGCACGTCCAGCCTATTTGCGCGCTGCGGGTCGCTGGGGCGCGGCGGGCCGTGCCGCCGGAGCGCCGGGCGCCGCTTTGGCGGGCGCAGCCGCGTTCCCATCGGGAGCTTCGACGAAACTGACGTCGTGCCCGTGGTTCTTGAGCTGCATCACGATGGCCGTCTTGTCGAGCGCTTTGGCGTACGCTTCGCGCGGCGCGACGGTGTTCGAGTTCACCAGTTCGATCAGCGCATCGGTCAGCGTGATCATGCCGAGACGCCGCGAGGTCTGGATCACGGACGGGATCTGGAATGTCTTCCCTTCGCGGATCAGATTCGAGATCGCCGGAACCGAGAGCAGGACTTCGCGCGCCGCGACGCGGCCGCCACCGATCTTGGCGCACAGTGTCTGCGCGATGACGCCCTTGAGGGACTCCGACAGCATCACCCGGATCTGCTCCTGCCGGTCCGCCGCGAATTGATCGATGACGCGATCCACCGTGCTCGCGGCGGTCGACGTGTGCAGTGTCCCGAACACGAGGTGTCCGGTCTCGGCGGTCTCGATGGCGATCGACACGGTTTCGAGATCGCGCAGCTCTCCAACGAGGATGATGTCCGGATCCTCTCGCAGGGCTGCCCGGAGCGCGCTCTTGAATGACGTCGTGTGCTGTCCGACCTGGCGCTGCGTGATCATGCACTGCTTGTTGCGGTGCACGAACTCGATCGGATCTTCGATCGTGATCACGTGATCCTTGCGGACCCGGTTCACGAGGTCGATCAGCGCGCACAGTGTCGTCGACTTGCCGGAACCGGTCGGTCCGGTGACCAGCACCAGACCCTTGTTCAGATGACACAGTTGCTGCAGTTCCGCCGGGATGCCGAGCTGCTCGACGGTGACGACTTCGGTGGGGATGACCCGGAAGACGCCTGCGGCGCCGCGGCGCTCTCGCAACGCATTGCACCGGAACCGCGCGAGGCCTTCCAACTCGTACGCGAAGTCGGTGTCGTTCGTGTCGGCGTACTCCTGGCGGCTTCGCCCCGGCATGATCGCGCGGAGCATTGCTTCCATGAGGTCGTTCTCAATGGTGTCGTAGCCCTCCAGCCGCACGATCTCGCCGTCGATGCGCATGAGCGGCGATTCGCCGCAACGGAGGTGCAGATCCGACGCTTTCTTCTCGACCAGCACCTTCAGAAGGCCATCCATCATGGCCAGCGCGTTGGCGGCACGCTCCTCGGCCGTGTGAGCCACGACGGGACGGCTCTCGCGCCGCAGAGGGGCCTGGGTGGCCGGGCGTCGCGGCGCCGGCGGCGCCGCGTCATTGATCTTCACCCCACGCCCGCTGTGCCGCGCGCCATTGGCAGAACCACCGTTCGCCGACGGAACGGCCGGCGCCGCATGGCCAGCCGCTCCATTCTGGGCCGGCGCGGCCGTCAGGACTTCATTCTCGGGCGCCTCGCTCTGCGCCGCTTCCACCACCGGGGCGGGCTCGGTGCTCGCCTCGCCCAACCCGATCGATGCGTGCCACCGGCCATCGGCGTGCGATGCGGCTACCGCGAACCGGCCCTCGGCGTTCGCGTACAGAAAGCTCGTCGCCGATCCAGCCGCCAATTGCTGGGCCGCGTCGGGCGGCGCGATCTCCCGCAGCAGAAGCAGCAGTTGCTGGGCCGTGAGTGGCTGCTTGGTGATGGGCCGGGGGGCGCCGTCCTTTTGCAGGGTGGCGACTTCGCGCTCCGTGAGATGTATGGAGTCGGCTCCGTTGGCAACCATCACGGAGAGAAAGCGGTCGAGCTGGGCCACGACGTCGGACCTCAGTCCATGGGACGGACGCGCTCGATCAACTCGCGGTTGATCAGGCGAATCCCGCCAGCGCTGTACAGCGTCACGAAACGCTGCGCGTAGCGGTTGAGATAGTCGAGCAGGCGAGGCCGATCAGTTGGCATCTCGAGATAGAGTCGTCCGGACCGCACCGTGCCGTCGCGCAAGGTCACTTCGACCGCCTCCGCCCTGGCTCCGGGCGCGACTGCCGCCTCGAGCCCGCTATCGTCCACCAACTCGATCTCGCGGACCTGGTGCTTGGCCACCATGAGCGTGTCGCCGGCCCGGACGAGCGGAAAGAACGGCTCCGGGGAGTTGAGCACGTCTGGCACTTCCTCGCTGCCCACGTGGTAGCGTGAGTAGCGCTGCACGAACATTTCCCCGCTGAGCTGCTCGCCGCCGAGCATCAGTAGGGAGACGATTCGTTTGTCTTTCTCGATCCGGAAGTCCGTGTTCATGGCACGGGAGCGATGAGCAATCGGGCGGTTGATCACCATGAGGACGCATGGCGCCGGAGGGGCGCAACGGCCGCGCCGGACAGCGACCGTGGAGGTCCGTTCGCCCCGCTGTTGGCTTAATAGTCCTCTCGCCACAGCCGTGCCGCAGGCATACAGCGCGCCGCCACACGGATAGCCGTGGCACACGCCGGACCGCGTTTCAGGGATGCAGGTTCGCTTCGCGGTCCGGCATCGCCCGCCGCTCGAGCTGGATCGTGACGTGATCGATCCCGAAGAGCCGCATCGCGTCGTGGATGTGCTCCAGCACATGCTGGTGCCGCTCCGGCTCGCGCACGATCGCGTGGGCGCTCATGGCGATCACGCCCGACGTCACGGTCCACACGTGCAGATCGTGCACGGACTCGATGCCCGGAATCGCCGTCAGTTGCGCACGGATCGCCCCCGTGGACGAGATGCGCGGGCGTGGACTCGAGCAGGATGTCCACCGACTCGCGCACGAGCCGCCACGACCCGCGGACGATGAGGATCGTCATGACGATCGACGCGATCGGATCGGCTGGCAGCCACCCGGTAAACCGCACCAGCAGTGCGGCGACCACCGTGCCGACCGATCCAAGCAGGTCCCCCAGCACGTGGATGTAGGCGCCTCGCAGATTGAGGCTGCCCCGCGAGCCGCCGTGGAGGACCCACGCCGAGGTGAGGTTGGTGGCGACGCTCGCCGCGGCAACGCCCAGCATGAGACCACTCGCGACCGGTTCGGGATGGCGGAGCCGAAGCACCGCCTCCGAAATGATCCAGGCCGAGATCAGGAGCAGCGTGGTTCCATTGAGGAACGCCGCCAGAATCTCCCAGCGGAGATAGCCGTAGGTCTTGCTCGGTGTCTCCGGCTGCCGGCTGAACCAGGCCACGAACAGGGAGAGCCCGAGCGCCGCGACGTCGGTCAGCATGTGCCCGGCGTCCGCCAGGAGTGCGAGCGAGTTGGCAAGGAGGCCGCCGGCGACTTCGACGACGAAGAACAGGGCCGTCAGTGCCAGGGCGATCCGGAGCCCCCGGGCATGCACCTCGCCTGAGCTATGGATGTGCCCAGGGCCGCCCGGATGGCTGTGGCTGTGGCCGACACCCATCAGGGGCTCGTGTGGCGCGTCGTGGCTATGGCCGTGGTGGGAGGCGGCCATGCCTAGTAGCTTGTCCTGGTGCTCGTCCGTTTGCTCGCCATCGTCGCGCTCGTGCTGTTCAACGGGTTCTTCGTGGCTGCCGAGTTTGCACTAGTCAGGTCGCGGCGCACTCGGCTGGAAGCGCGGGCCGCCGAAGGCGATCGATTGGCCGGGCTTGCCCTCCGCGGTACAACTAACATCTCGTCACTGCTGTCGGCCAGCCAGCTTGGGGTTACGCTGGCGAGCCTGGGACTCGGCTGGGTCGCCGAGGCAGCATTTTCCGGCGTCATCGGCGACGCATTGGGCGCCCTGCCGTTCGCGATCCAACTCCCTCTCCGCATTACGATCGCGGGGGCCATCGCGCTGGCCGCCGTCACTTACCTCCATGTGGTGTTCGGGGAGCTGGCACCCAAGGGCGCAGCCCTCGTGCACCCGGAGGAGCTTGCGCGATGGTTCGTGCCGCTGCTCATGGTCTGGGCCTGGCTCACCACCCCGTTCACCGCCCTCCTCAATCGCTCGGCCCAGGCGGTCCTCCGCCTGACCGGACGTGACACGCCGCAATCGGCCGAGGATAGTGTCCATTCCCCGGAGGAGTTGCGACTGCTGGTCGAACAGGCGCAGGAGGGTGGCGCGCTCGAACAGCACGATGCGGCCATGCTCGACGCCGTGTTCGAGTTCTCCGAGAAGAACGCGCGCGAGGTCATGACGCCGCGGACCGAGATCGTGGCGCTTCCCAGCGATGCGACACTCGATCAGACGCTCACCATCGTGACGGACGGCGGGTTTTCGCGCTATCCGGTGTACACCGAAACGATCGACAGCATCATCGGAATCCTGCTGGCCAAGGACCTGCTACAGGTCGCCCGCGACCGGCCGGCGGCGTTCACGCCGGCGTCCATCATGCGCCCCGCTCATGTCATCCCCGGCTCACGCGAGGTCGAAGCGGTGCTCGGCGACTTCAAGCGCCTCAAGGAGCACATGGCGATCGTCCTCGACGAGTACGGCGGTACCGCCGGCATCGTCACGATGGAGGACCTGCTCGAGGAGATCGTCGGCGAGATCCTCGACGAGCATGATGAGGCCGAGGCACCCCAGCCCCTGACGACGCGCGAAGGAGAGTTGGTGGTCGCGGGAAGCACCAACATAGGAGAGCTCAACGGCCGCTACGAGCTCACAGTCCCGGATGAGGACTACACGACCATCGGTGGCTACATATTCGGCGCGCTCGGCCGTGTTCCGGTGATCGGCGACCGCGTGACGGCCGGAGGAGCGACGTTCATCGTCCGGGACATGGATGGACGGCGCGTCGAGACGCTGGGGATGGAGCTTCCGGACACCGAGCTCACAGCGGACAGCGAAGCAGCCGAACACTCGTAGCCGGACGGATCGTTCCGATCCCGCGCGCCCCGTCTACGGAATTGCCTGGCGCGTCGTGGCTGGCGGCTCGTCCCTAGCGGGTCGTCGCGGCGGGAGCCGGGGGCCTGTCAGCACCGACGACGATCGTCGCTTTGCCACGGTTCAGGAACTCCGGGATCATCGCCAACTCGTAGGCGTTGACTGCCATGACGGTGGCCGCCTGCCGGAGATCGCCCGTCACCGCGTAGTCGAAGGTGTCTGACTGCGAATGGTGCGTGTGATTGTAGCCCCGCGTCTCCTGATCGTAGTTGAACGCCGGCACGCCATAGGGAACGAACGACAGGTGGTCGGTTCCGCCCTTGTCACGAGAACGGATGGCGAACGGGCCGAGGCTCTCCAGCGGTGCGAACATCGCGCGCCAGCCGTCCCGAAGCTCATCGTGCCCCTGCAGCGACATTCCCGTGATGCGTCCGGTTCCGTTGTCGATCACGAGCACGGCCTGGTACCTGTCGAGCTGATGCTCGTGCTGCTCGGCGTAGGCCTGCGAGCCGAAGAGACCCTCCTCCTCGCCGGTGAACAGGACGAAGCGGATCGTGCGCAGGGGATGGACGCCCGACGCTTTGAGAATACGCGCGGCTTCGAGAACGGCCATCGCGCCGGCGCCGTTGTCGGTCGTCCCTGACGCCAGATCCCACGAATCGAGGTGCGCCCCCACCAGCACGACTTCATCCGGCTTCGCGGTCCCGCGCAGTTCGGCCACGGTGTTCTGCGCGTCGGCGGTATCGGCGCTCAGGCTGTTGGCGACGTCGGCACGCAGTGTGACTTTCTGCCCGGCGGCCAGCAGACGGTGGAACAGAGTAAATGTCTCGTGGGGCACGACGACCATGGGCAGCGGGAAGAGCGACGAGGGCGAGCCGCTCATGGTGAGCAGGCCAAAATCCTTTGCGCCGTCGTTGATGAGGCCCAGGGCACCGTCGTTCGCCAGCCGGAACGGCAGTGATCGCCGGTACTCGGCCAGGTCCTGCGTCGAATTCGCCATAGCAAACGCCCGCCGGCCGGAGTCGGCTCGTGCGGAGTCGGCGGCGGTCATCGCAGGCCCGTCGGGGTTCCACACGAAGGCAGGCGGCCGCGTCATGGCCCACTTCCCGCGGACCGACGACGCGAATCGCGCCTCGTACTCCGCAGGCGTGAGCGCGTCCACGTAGACCACGTCGCCGGTCTCCGGTCCGTCGGTGCCCGGGGCCCAGGCCCACGACGCCCCGAACAACTGGCGCGCATGGGGCGCGACCAGCGCCAGCGTGAGGGGCCCGCGCTCCCACGGTCGCCCGAATCGCCACGATTCGGTCCAGACGCTGTCCAAGCCGTACTCGCGAAACTTCTGCACGGTCCACGTGTTCGCGCGCCGGGCGCCGGCCGAACCGGTCAGCCGCGGCCCGATCACGTCGGACAGATACTCGAGATCCCCGCCCACGTGCGACCGCTGCATTCCCTCGGCGACCATCGCGCGCACGATGGACGAGTCGGCGGGCAGCGTGATGTGTTCCTGCGCGACGCGAGCGGCCGTGTCGGCCATCGCGGGCGGCGCCGCCTGCGCGCGCGCACCGCTGGGAGCGGACACGGGCACCGGCGCCGATACCTCACCCGGATGCCGGATGGAGCAGGCGACCGCGCCCAACATGACCACGGCGGCGAGACTGCCGCGCGCTCGGTGAACAACCAGCATCGGGCCTGTCAGTGGGTGTGGACGATCGCGCCAGTGCGCTCCGCGATGCGCGCACACATGAGAGTCGCGGTGACAAAACTGCCGGGATCGGCCAGGCCGCGCCCGGCGATGTCGAGCGCGGTCCCGTGATCCGGCGAGGTACGCGGAAACGGCAGGCCGAGGGTCACGTTCACGGCGTGACCGAAGGCCGCGACTTTGATGGCGGTCATCCCCACGTCGTGGTACGGCGCGATCACGACATCGAACTCGCCGCGCAGCGCGCGGACGAACACCGTGTCGGCCGGGAACGGGCCGGCGATCCCCGCCGCCCGCGCGGCGGGCGCGAGCACTCTCGTGTCTTCGTCGCCGAACCGGCCGCCGTCGCCGGCGTGCGGATTGAGCGCGCAGAGCGCGATGCGCGGGGCCGCGATCCCGAACCATGCGTCGAGGTACCGCCGCGTGATCGCCGCGGCCTCGACGATCGCGCTCTCAGTCACCAGACGCGGGACATCGCGCAGCGCGATGTGCGTGGTCGCCAGTACGACGCGAAGGGTGTCCGAGGCGAGCATCATGCGACACGCGGCTGCCCGTGAGCGACGCCAGCATCTCCGTGTGTCCCGGGAAATCGTACCCGGCCGCCAGCAAGGCGGCCTTGTCGATCGGTGCCGTGACGATGCCCTGCACCGCGCCGCTCATCGCGAGCTGCACCGCTCGCTCGATGGCTTGCCCGCTCGCGCTGCCTGCGGCGGCGGCGCCACCGCCCGCGGACCATGTGCCGGTGGGCTCGTCCACCTCGACACCGGCACCCGAAGGACCGACGACCACGAGATCGCACGCCGCGCGAACGACCGGATCGGCCAATGCCGCCAACACGATTTCCGGACCGATCCCGCGAGGATCGCCGAGGGTGAGCGCAAGCCGGGGACGCGTCGCGCCCGGGTTGCGGGTCGCCGGCTTAGAGTCGGACCGCGACGTAGGTCTCTTTTCGCAAGCCGTCGAGCAGCCGCGCGATCGCGCGCTCGTCGGCCAGTTGCGCGCGAATCCGATCGCGGAGGTCGCTCTGCGTGTAGTCGCCGCCATCGGTCGAGTTGATGATCTGCGCGACCACGTACTTCGCCTTGCCTGTCCCCCGGTCCACGATCGGGAAGGGGCCCGCGAAGTCTCCGGACTGCTTGCCCTTGAAGGCCTGGGCGTACGACGGCGGCAGGGAGTCCCGCGGGAACGGCTGCAGGCTGCCCTTCTCCTCGTTCGGATCGTGGTGATGCGTCACGAGGGAGTCGAAGTTCGCGCCCGCCTTCCAGGCCACCAGGACGCTGTCGGCCTCCATCCGCGCGGCGTCGACCTGCGCGGAATCGAGCTTCCAGCGAATCAGTATGTGACTCGCTTTGACCTCGGCCGGCTTGACGCGGTCGACGCGGATGATGTGATAGCCGAACACCGTCTCGATGACGGGGCTCAACTGCCCCGGCGGCAGCGCGAACATCCATCGGTCGAACTCGAGCACCATCGTGCCGCGGCGATTCCATCCGAGGTCGCCGCCCTGCTCGCGGGTTCCCTGGTCCATCGACTCGCGCTTCGCGACTTCGGCGAACTCCTCGGCGCTCGAACCGTGCTCCTTCAACTCCGCGAGGACGGAGTCCGCTTTAGCCTTGGCGGCCGCCTTGGCGGCGGGGCTCGGATGTGGTGCGACGACGATCTGGCGGAATGTCACGGTGGCCGGCCGGCGCGGAAGCGATGCCTTGTTGGTGTTGAAGGCGTTGGTGATGTCCGACTCGCTCACGCCGACCGGGATCAGCTTGCCGTCCTCCTTGAGCTTTTCGATCACCTTGCGCTGCATCTCGGCGCGTTTGGCGGTCTCGAGAAGGGTCTTCCGGTATTCCTCGGGTGTCCCGAACCCGGCTCGCTTGAGTTCCGTCCGGTAATCGGCCTCGGTGGGGAACCCCGCCCGCACCTGCTTCATCCGCTGGTCCGCCCCCGGAGCGACGTCTTCGTCGGTGACTTCGACCTTGAGCTCCTTGGCCTTCTGAACGAGGAGCTCTTCATTGATGAGGTCGTTCGCAACGTTCCGGGCGAGCTGCTCTTGGCCCAGTGAATCTTGCGGGATCTGGAGGGTTCCCTGCGCGCGGCCGACGTTGATGCGCTCCAGGACCGTGCTCCAGAGAACGGGCTCAGTGCCGACGACCGCCACGACGCGATCGAGTGGGAGCGTGCCCCCGTTCGGGAGCGGCGATGCCGCCGGAGGTGCCGCGCTCGCAGGTGCATTGGTGGTGCCCGTACCCGGGGCGGCCGCCACCGGCGCCCGCATGGACGGCACGCTATCCGCGCTGATGGTCTCCCGGACGCCCGCGGTGACCGGCACCGCAATGGTCGCGGAGGGGCGTGGCGCTCCCGGAGCCGAGCTGTCGGCTGGTGGCTTCGCCGGCGGCGGCTGAGTCTCCTGCGCCACCGCTATCTGCGCCAGGAGCACACTGGCGGTCACGACCCCCACCATAGAGAACACCCGCCTCACCCATCCGGCGGATGGGTTCCCGCGACCCTCTCGGCCCCACTGCAGCATGCTACGCCATACCCCGGGACACGACTACGGTTTCGTGCCGGGTGGCGGGCCTGACGGAGGCACGGCGGGACGCGCGGGTTTGCCGCCTGCCGACGGCGGCTCACCCGGGAGCGGCACCGCGGACGGCGGCCTGCTCGCAGCCGCCGAGGAGTCGGACGACTTGCGAATCTTGCTGGCCAGCGCGAAAGCGCGATCGACTCCGGCGTCGTTGATCTTCCCTTCGTATTTCGTCCGCAGCGCCGCGTCGACGGGGGCCGGGATATTCACGTACCGGACGGACATCTTCATGAGCTTGTCCAGGTACGACTCGATGTGCGCGGCAGCAATCGCTTCACGCTGCGCGGGAGCTTTGGCACTGTCCGCCAGCGCTCGCGGATCGATCCCGAGCTGGGTCCACGCGTTAGTGATCACCGTCTCGTAGCCGTGCCGGAGCGTGTTGGTTTCGGCGGAATCCAGGGTCACTTTGGCGCTGTCCGCCTGGCGGATGATGACCTCGTTCCGCACGATGCCGCGCACCATGAGCGGGATCTGGCTGTCGGGCGCCGCGAGGAGCTGCGCGCCGGCGCCCGGCGGGAACATCGTGAGCCACTTCGCGAGACGCGACGCGGTGAATACACCGCCGCCGCTGTAGGTCGCGATCGGGGACCGGTCGTTGACGTGCACCTCGCGATCCTTGCCGACGGCGCGAACGAGCGGCGTGCCGCCCGGCGTCATTTTGAACTGGATCGATGAGTCGAGCTTCGCGATGTAGAGACTTTCCGCTTTCTGCGTGACTTGCGCGCCGGCGGAGCGGCTGATCTCGGCTTTCACTTCGTCGTACGTCGGCCGGTAGATGATGTGCCAGCCGAACTGCGTGTGCACCGGCTGCGAGATCTGGCCGGGCTTGAGCGCCACCAGCGCCTGCTCGAACGCCGGTACCATCTGCCCTTTCTGGAACACGCCGAGGTCGCCACCGCGGCGGGCGGAGCCGGGATCCTGGCTGTTCTTCTGCGCGAGGTCTGCGAAGTTCGCCGGCGTGGCCTGCGCGCGCAGCGCGGCGGCTTTCCGCCGGACGGAATCGACTTTCGCCGGGGTCGTGTCGCCGCGCGGCGGGGACAGCAGGATGTGCCGGGCTGCCAGATACTCGCCATTCGCGTACGCGGTGGGATACTTGAGCGAATCGGCTCCGACCCATGTCTTTGCGAGCTCGTCGAACCACTTCTTCGCCCGCATGTTGTTCATCATGGCCCAGAGCGCCGAATCGACCGTCGCCGGCTGGTTGAGCGAATCGTCCGCGACCGCCGCCATGCCGAGGAGCTGATAGTCGACCCACACCGTGGCGACCTGCCGGACGACATCGTGATCCACCGGAAGCCGGGAATCGCCGAGCAGGGTGCCGAGGCGCTTCGCCGACAGCTCCTGGGAGCCGGCCGTCGCCACGACGTCCACGTGGGCAGTCATGGCGTCCGAAAAGGCGCGGCACGAGCTGAGGGCAGCCACTGACATGACGGCAGCAGCAGTTGCGCGGGCGAAGGCAGCGACAGAACGTGGCATCGATCAGAGGATGAGGGAACGGCGGAGCGGTTCGCCCCGCACGGCAGGCTCAGACCGCAGCGACACTGCGGAGCGCACGGACTAGCCCACCGGGCAATTCCGCCCCGCCCAGGCGCGTGAGCTTGAGAGCGAGCGGATGAGAGCGGCGCACTTCGATTTGAAACTGAACGTCGTGAAAAGCGGCCGACAGGGGCTTCATCCGCGGCACGGCATCGGCGCGAAAGCTAATACGCGCCTCCCCACCGCGCACCAGGATGCCCTCAACCCGTAGCGCCGCGCCAATCAACCGCAGCAACGCCTGCGCAAAGAACGCCTCGGCCGCTGGCGGCAGCACACCGAAACGGTCGCGAACTTCGGCACTCAGCGCGTCGATCTCGGCGGCCTCCGTAACCCGCGTGAGGCGCCGGTAGATGTCGAGCTTCGCTTCCTGGGATGGGACGAAGTCATCCGGGAGATACGCGGGCACGTCGAACGACACGTCCGCCGGGACGGGCTTGGCGCCGCCGGCCACGTTCTGAAGGTGGCGCACCTGCTCATCGAGCATCCGGAGATACAGGTCGAAGCCGACCGCCTGGACGTAACCCGATTGCTCGGGCCCGAGGATGTTACCGGCGCCGCGCAGCTCCATGTCCCGGAGCGCTACGCGGTATCCACTCCCGAGCTCCGTGTGGTGCTCGAGAACCTGCAGCCGGCGTTCGGCCTCCTCATCCACACTGTCCGGCACCATGAGGTAGCAGTACGCCCGCCGGTGCGACCGCCCCACGCGCCCGCGCAACTGATACAACTGCGCCAGGCCGAGCGTGTCGGCGCGGTTCACGAACATCGTGTTGGCGTTGGGAACATCCAGGCCGGATTCGACGATCATCGTCGAGACGAGCACGTCCACCTCGCCATTGACGAACCGCCGCATCACGTCCTCGAGATCCCGTTCGCGCATCTGACCGTGCCCGATCGCGATCCGTGCACGCGGCACGAGCCCGTGGACGTGGTCCGCGATCGCCTGGATCGTCGCGATACGATTGTGCACGAAGAACACCTGCCCGCCGCGGTCCAGCTCGCGCCCCATACCCTCCTCGATCAGCGCATCGTCCCAGGGCTCGACGAAGGTGAGCACGGGCGAGCGGTCACGTGGCGGCGTCTGCATCAGCGTCATGTCACGGAGGCCGGCCAGCGACAAATGCAGCGTGCGCGGTATCGGGGTGGCAGTCAGCGTCAGCACGTCGATCTCGAGCCGGAGCTGCTTGAGACGCTCCTTGTGCCGCACGCCGAACCGGTGTTCCTCATCGATCACGATCAGCCCGAGATCGCCGAACTGCACGTCCTTGCTCAGCAACCGGTGCGTGCCGATGATCACATCGATCTTCTTGGCCGCGAGATCGGCGAGAATGGCTTGCTGCTCCTTGGGCGTCTGAAACCGGCTGAGGACTTCGACACGGATCGGAAAATCCGCGACGCGCTCGCCGAACACCCGGACGTGCTGGTCGGCGAGAATCGTCGTCGGCACGAGGACGGCGACCTGGCGTCCCGACTGTACGGCCTTGAACGCGGCGCGCACGGCGATCTCCGTCTTGCCATAGCCGACGTCGCCGACGAGCAGCCGGTCCATCGGGCGTACTCGCTCCATGTCCGCTTTGACGTCGGTCGTCGCCTTGCGCTGGTCGGGCGTATCCTCGAACAGAAACGAGGACTCGAGCTGGCGCTGCCAGGCCGCATCACTCGCGTGCGGCGGCCGGCTGCGCCACCTGGCGCCGCGCGTAGAGATCGAGCAGCTCGGCGGTCATCTCCTGGATCGCGGCCCGCGTGCGATCGCGCTGCTGGGCCCACCGCTTGCCACCGAGCCGGTGCAGCCGCGGTGGCGGCGCATCCGCGGAGACGTCGCCGGCGGCCCGATACCGTTCGAGCTGGTCGATGCGGTACAGCGGCACATTGAGGCGGTCGCCGCCCTCGTACTCGACCACCGCCACTTCGACCGTGCTCTCCTTGACGAAAATGGTCTCGATCCCACGGTAGATCCCGATCCCGTGCTCGAGATGCACGACGTAGTCACCACTCTGCAGCGCCGTGATCGACTCGAGGGAGACGCCGCCGCCGTACCGGCGCGCCCGCCGGATGCGGCGCTCGCGGCGGAAGATCTCATGGTCGGTGAGGACGCGGATGCCGCCCTCGGTCCCCGTCGGCGGCACGACGAACCCGCCGTCCAGCACACCGACGGCAAGTGTCGCGGGCGACGCATTCCCCGGCCCGCCGTCCCGTCCCCGGCCGGCCAGCAACTCATCGAGACGCTCGCACTGGCCCGCATTGTCACACAGGATGAGCGTCGGAATCCCATCACGCACAATGCGTCCCAGCCGCGCAATGTCGCGATCCACTGGTTCCGGGGGACGTAGCGGGAATGCGACATCCGCAGCCGCCTGTGCGCCCTCGTCCTCGGCCAGCGTGGCGAGGCTCGCCAGCGCGGCCAGCGTCCGGCCGGGCGACTGATACAGATCTTCGCGCGGTGGTGTGTCTTCGCCCCGGCGGCGGGCCAGCTCGCCATGGTGCTGAGCCTCATCCCACGTCCGCCGCAGTTCCGGCTCGAGGTGCGCGCCGGCCGGCGTGAACACGATGGCATCCGGCGGCCAGAGGTCGATGACCGACACGCGGTCGGCCAGCACACTGGGCGTGGCCTCGGTGACCGGCCCATCGACCGGCAGCACCACGGCCACCGATCCCGCACGCGTCGATCGCTGGGTCACGAGGTCGAAGTGCCGCAACTCCGAGATCTCGTCGCCCCAGAACTCCAGACGCACGGGATCCGCCATACCGAATCCATAGATGTCGAAGATCCCGCCTCGGACGCTGAACTGCGCGACCTCTTCGACCATCGGGACGCGCTCGAACCCCACCGACTCGAGATGCCGCGCCAGATCCTCGGGACGCCAGGAATCGCCCGCCCGAAGCTCCAGCCTCGCGCGCTGGACGGCGCCAGGCAGCCGCGTGCGCTCCAGAACAGCGCGCGCCGTCGTCAGCAGGATGTGCACGCCGCCGCGCGCGACACGCTCGAGTGTCTCGACCCGTTCCCCAGCTACTTCCGCGTGCGGCTCGGCTTCCCCGAATCCTTCGCGCGGCGGGTACAGCGCGACCGTCGCGTCAGCGGCCAGCGACTGCAGGTCGGCGAGCCACCGCTCTGCCTCAGGCACGCCTTGCGCCACCACAACCAGAAAACGGCCGGGCAAGCGCCGCGCGAGTGCCGCCACCAGTACCGCGGCCGACGATCCCGGCAGCCCGCTGACCGTGCGCCGCTCCCCCGCGCCAGGAAGCGTGCGGAGGACGTGCTCGAACGCCGGAAGGCGCTCGATGGCGTCAAGCAGGAGGGGGAGCGACACGGCGGCGGGTTAGCGGATGTTCGAGCGCGAATCCCAACACGCGTCCCAGCACGTATCCCAACGCGCATTCCAGCACGCGCCGGACCGGGCGTCTGACGGAATCCCACTCATGCGGCGCGCCGCGTTGCAGCGATCCCGCCGCTCGCCCGCACGACTGCGCGACGCGTGAGCAGGCTCTCTGCGAGCAGCGCCACCAGCGCGGCCACGAGGAAAATCCTCGCCAACGGACGCGCGGCGTGCGCGTCGAACACGGCACGCGCCCATTCCTCGCCGTCGGTCGCGGCCAGCACTGACCGGCCCCGGAAGCGCGTGGCAAGCGCCGGCGCCGCGAGACGCGTCAGATCCGACTCGCGGGGCGGCGGGTTGATGACGAGGGCGCCAACTCGTCCGCCGGCACGCCGGAGGAAGTAGACACCCGGCCGGACCGGCGCATCGATTGTCGCGCCAGACAGCACACGCACCGTACCGTCCGGCGCTTCCAGCTCCTCCGCGCCGGCGGGCCGACGCAGGGTCTCGCCCGGGCCGGCTTCCAGCACGCCATTCCCTGCACCGCCCGATCCCGCGCCGGTGCCCACTAGCCGCTGGCCAATGAGGTCACCGATCCAGGGCACGAACACCGCACGCAACGGCAGCGAGGTCGATGCCGGGTCGATGGGCGACGCGAAAAGCACATAGCCCGGGCCCGCTACCGCCCAGGGCTCGTTCGCTGAGCGCGCCAGCGTGTCGGCAGGGACACTGCCCTGCGCAACCATCGGGTATTCCAGCGACGCGGTGACCGGCGCCGCGCGCGCACCGGTGTCGGCGGCTGCTTCGGCTGGAGACGCGGTCTCGATGCCGTCGATCGTCACCGCGCCGCGTTGCGCGCCGCCGAATCGCCACGGCACGCCCGCTCGCTCGAGCGCGCGGTTGGCGGCACCGATACGGACCGGATCGGACGGCGGCACGATGAGCGCGGGCAGCGAGGTGAGACGATCCGCGGCGACGAGGGGGATGGCGCGCGATCCTGGGCGTGCCGCATCCATGGTCGCCCGATTGTTCGCCACCAGCGCGTCCACTGCACTCCGGATGAACGGGCCGGCGGATGAATCGGCGGCGACCGCGGGCGGCTCGCCGATCCACATGGCGAAATACCGCGCGTCGTCGCCGCGCAGCTCGTCGGCTTCGATCTCGACGCTGCCCGCCACCCATCCGCGCTCAGGGGGCGCGGCATGGACCGAGATCGCGCCGACGCCTGCCGCCGAGCGATCGCGCGCGCCGCGGTCGTCACTGATCGGCGTCACCGCTACCGTGCCGCGAGCCAGCGTTCTCGCGCCCAGGCCAATGCGATAGGTGGTCGAGTCGCTCCCGCCGGGCGTCACGGTACCCTGGACCGTTGCGGTCACCTCGCCCCGCGGCGTCCAGCGCGCTGGACGGGCGGCAGCCGCCACGACCGCTCGGTTCGCGGGACCGGGCGTTGCGGGTGCGTAGACGACGACACGAACGCCTCCGAGGTCGGTCGTTCCGCTCCACGCGGTCGCTTGTCCGTCAGTGACGATCGCGACGACGGGGTCGGCGACGGCGGCCGACCGCACGAGACCGGCCGCGGCCGCGGCTGCACGTGGCAGGTCACCGGCGCCGCTCAGTGGCTCGGTGCGCGAGATGGCCGACGCCACGGCGGTCGCGGTGCCGCCCTGGGTCCGGCCGTCGGCCGTCACGAGCCAGACCCGGTCTCCCGCCGCCGCGCCTCGCGCGGCCCGTTCCGCGATCGCCTTGAGCGCGTCCAGGACAGGGCGCCCATTGGCGATCACCGAGGTACTGAGTGAGTTGTCGAGCACGATCCCAATGGCGGCGGGCGCGTGTGCCGCGCCCACGAGCCGGCCCAGCGTGCCGCTCACCGGCTGGGCAGCCGCGAGCGCAATGGACGCCACCGCCACGACGCGCAGCATCATCAGCAGGAGGTTCCGCAGCTTGAGGCGCCGGCTGTGCTCCTGCTCCGCGCGCGCGAGGTAGCGGGCCGCCGGAAACTCGACTGCGGACTCCCGTGCGCCGGCGCAGCAGGTGGATGAGGAGCGGAACAGCCGCTCCGAGACCGAGCGCCAGAAACAGCGGTGCGAGGAATCCCATTGCTCGCGCGCCCCTAGCGGCCGGTGTCCTGTCGCGCTGCGAACGCCCGGCGGAGCGGTGCGCCGAATGGCGCATCCGTCATCACCGTCTCGTACCGCCCCCCGCCCCGCGCAAACGTCGCCCGCCACTCGTCGAGAGCCGCGGCGACGGTCGCCCGATACGCATCTCGCACTTCCGCGACCGCGGCCGGCACCGCGAGTCCGCTCTCCGGATCGACGAACAGCGCGTCGCCGGACGCCGTCAGCTCGCGCTCGGCCGGATCCAGGATGTGCAGTGCCGCGACGTCGTGTCCTGCCGCGCGGAGCGCGCGCACTGCCCGGTCCACGGGTGCCACGTCGGTCAGCAGATCGGAAATGAGTACGATCAGTCCGGGACGCCGGACCACGCGGGCCGCCTGAAGGAGCGCGTCGGCGGCGTCGGAGCGCCGGGCGCCCGTGCCGTCCCGCACACGATCCAGCGCGCCCACGAGTCGCCGCCACTGCGTCATCCGCGCCCGAGGCGCGAGCACGCTGCGTACGCGCTCGTCGAAGCAGACGAGACCCACCGCGTCGCGCTGGCGGAGCAGGAGCAGGGCGAGCGCCGCGGTCAGCCGTTCCGCATATGCGAGCTTCGTCAGGCGGGTCGGGGCTCCTCGCCACACCATCGAGGGGCTGACATCGAGCACCAGCGCGGCCCGCAGATTCGTCTCTTCCTCGAACTGCTTGACCACCCAGCGGTCGGCACGCGCGGCGATCTTCCAGTCCAGGTAGCGAAGATCATCGCCAGGCTGGTAAGGGCGGTGCTCGGCGAACTCCACCGAGAACCCCTTGCGCGGCGACCGATGGAGCCCGGTGAGGAAGCCGTCCACCACCCATCGCGCGACGATCTCAATGCGTCCCATCGAGGCGAGCGACGCGGGGTCGAATAGATCCGCACGAGTGGTTCCTTCCATGCCAGTCCGGAAACGTAGGCGACCGTCGTGCCCAGACGCCACCCCGTATATTTGGCCGATCGTGACTCGCCTGGCCCACATCCGCAACTTCTGCATCGTCGCACACATCGACCATGGCAAGTCGACTCTCGCCGACCGCCTGATCGAAGCGACGGGCACCATCGAGAAGCGGGAGATGAAGGACCAGGTACTGGACACGCTCGACCTGGAGAGGGAGCGCGGCATCACGATCAAGCTCAACGCCGTGCGCATGAGTTATGTGGCGCCCGGCGGGCAGAAGTACGAGCTCAATCTGATCGACACGCCGGGTCACGTGGATTTCACCTACGAGGTATCGCGGTCGCTCGCCGCCTGCGAGGGCGCCATCCTCGTCGTGGACGCCTCCCAGGGGGTCCAGGCGCAGACGTTGTCGAATCTCTTTCTCGCGCTCGACGCCGGCCTCACGATCATTCCGATCCTCAACAAGATCGATCTGCCCGGGGCCGAGCCCGACCGGCGGCGGAAGGAGTTGACGGACCTGCTTGGCGTCGCCGCCCGAGGACATCCTCGCGGTCAGCGCCAAGGAGGGGATCGGGATCACGGAACTCCTCGAACGGATCGTCGCGCGCGTGCCGCCGCCCTCGGGCGAGCCCGAAGGCCCCCTGCGGGCGCTCATCTTCGACTCCTATTACGACCGGTACCGCGGAGCCATCCCGTCGGTGCGCGTCGTCGATGGCGTCCTGCGCCCAGGCATGCAGATCACCTTCGGCGCCGGCGGCGACCGGTACGAGGTGACCGAGGTCGGCTGCAACCGCCTGCGGCAGGTCCCGACCGAGGCACTCGAAACCGGCGAGGTGGGCTACGTCGTCGCCAACGTGCGCCACGTGCAGGAGACGCGGGTGGGCGACACGATCTTCGACGCGGCCCGGCGCGCCGCGCAGGCGTTGCCAGGCTACCGCGAGGTGCGGTCGATGGTCTTCGCGGGACTCTATCCGACCGACACCAACCAGTACGAGAACCTGCGCGACGCGCTGGAGAAGCTGCAGCTCAACAATGCCTCACTGCAGTACGAGCCCGAAACCTCGACCGCGCTCGGTTTCGGGTTCCGCGCCGGTTTTCTCGGGCTCCTGCACATGGAGATCGTCCAGGAGCGCCTGCAGCGGGAGTTCGACCTCGACCTGGTGACGACGGTCCCGAGCGTCGAATACCAGGTCTACAAGGCGGACGGCGTCGATGGTGCTTCTCGAGAATCCGTCGCAGCATGCCGCCGGCATCCGAGGTCGAGCGCGTCGAGGAGCCGTTCGTCAAGGCGCGCATCGTCGCCCCGGCCGAGTACATCGGACCGATCATGACGCTCGCCACGGAGCGGCGCGGCATCTACAAGAACATGAGCTACATGGACACCCAGCGCGTGGAGTTCGACTTCGAGTTCCCGCTGGCCGAAATCATCCTCGACTTCTACGACCGGCTGAAGACGATCAGCCGAGGCTACGCGAGTCTCGACTACGAGATGCTCGACTATCGCGCGAGTGATCTCGTGAAGCTCGACATGCTGATCAACGGCGACCCGGTCGACGCCTTTTCGGTCATCATTCATCGCGACAAATCGTACGAGTGGGGACGCAAGGTCGCGGACAAGCTCAAGGAGCTGATCCCGCGCCAGCTCTTCGAGGTCATCATCCAAGCCGCGATCGGCACGAAGGTCATCGCGCGCACGACGGTGAAGCCGCTGCGCAAGAACGTGCTGGCGAAATGCTACGGCGGCGACATCACCCGCAAGCGCAAGCTCCTCGAGAAGCAGAAGGAGGGGAAAAAGCGCATGAAGCAGGTCGGAACGGTCGAGATTCCCCAGGAAGCATTCCTCGCCGTGCTGCAGGTGGACTGACCGCGGCCGCCGCGGGCTCGGTGCCTCATGATGCGGTGGCCTCCAGCGCCCCTCAGCGCATC
The DNA here is from genome assembly GCA_963737895.1 of uncultured Gemmatimonadales bacterium. Taxonomy (GTDB): domain Bacteria; phylum Gemmatimonadota; class Gemmatimonadetes; order Gemmatimonadales; family Gemmatimonadaceae; genus Palsa-1248. Next base: position 578,645 of record CAVTUF010000001.1, read on the forward strand.
CGCGGCCGATCCCGCTGCGGGCGGGACCGCGCTGCGCTCGCCGCCGGCTCCCGCCACACAGCCGCGGCCCTCGCCAATCGAAACCGTGGCGCCGCGCCGCCCCGCCGTGGTGATCCAGACGAGTTTCCTCGGCGACGTCATCCTCACGACGCCGCTCCTCGCGGCGCTCGCTGAGCGTGGTCCGGTCGATGTCGTCACGACGCCGGCCGCCGCACCGATCCTCGCTCGCGACCCGTCGGTTCGCGCAATCATCACCTATGACAAGCGAGGCGCGGCGCGCGGGGTCGCCCGGCCTCTGGCACACCGCACAGACTCTCAAGTCCCGCTTCGGGCTGGGCAGCGCGTCATCCTCGTCTCGGCCGGCCCGTTCATCCGGCGGTAATGGCGGTCCGGCACCGGAATCAGAGGCACCGATCGCATACATGGCGCAAAGCTCCGTCCGCAGCGGGATGCTCGCACTCCTCGCCGGATTCCCAGAGCGGGTGGGATTCGCGACTTCGCCCGCCCGGGCGTTGTACAGCCGCACGATTCCCTACCGCGCCGACCGGCATCACGCCGAGCGCCTCTGGCGGCTCGCGGCGACGGGCCCGGATGCGGAGCCCCTGCCCCGGCGCCATCCGTCCCCGCCTCTACCCCAGCGAGTCCGACGTTGGTGCCGCTGAGGAGATGCTCGCGCGTGCAGGGTATCACGGCGAGCCGCTCATTGCCCTGGCGCCCGGGAGCGCGTGGGGCGCGAAGCGCTGGCCAGGATATCCCGCGCTGGCGGCCGCGCTCGCGCGGACCGCGCGGATCGTGGTCGTCGGTGGCGCGGACGACCGCGAGCTCGCGGCGCGGATTCGCAATGCGGTCGCCAGTCCTCCCGGCGCGGTCATCGATGCGACCGGTGAGCTGAGTGTCCTCGCCGCCGCCGAGATCATCCGGCGGTGCGCCGTCATCGTCACCAACGACTCGGCGCCGCAGCATCTGGCGTCGGCAATGGGGACGCCGACGGTCACGATCTTCGGACCGACCGTTCCCGCATTCGGATTCGGTCCTCTCGCTCCCCGGCATGCGACCGCCGGCGTGGAGGGACTCGACTGTCGCCCCTGCGACAAACATGGTCCGCGCCAATGCCCGCTCGGCCATTGGCGCTGCATGCGGGACCTCACCGTTACCGAGGTCGAGCAAATTGTCAGGGAGGTGTCCACAGCGAGCGGCCGGTGACCGCCGCATTTCGCCGGCGCCCTGTGCTCTTGTATCCTCAGTCGTCCGAGTCTACTCGTTCGTGATCCGGATCGCGTCGCTTTCCTTCCTCGTATTCAGCCATGCCTTCGAAGAAGCCTACGTCATCGCGCCACGCCAAACGTCCGGAGAAGCGGGCCGCCCACAGCCCAGCCAAGACCTCCGCCACGGTGAAAACCGCGGCGCAACGGACCGCCCCCGGCCGCACGGTGCAAACGAAGCCCGGCGCCGGCGGGCAGCGCTACGTCGTCGGCGTCGACCTCGGCGGAACGAACATCGTCGTAGGCGCCATGCCCCTGGACGGGACCCGCGAGTATGGAGTGCGATCGGAGCCGACGCATTCCGAGTTGGGCGCCGATAGCGTCGTCGAGCGCATTGGACGGATGATCGACGACGTCATTGCCACGACCGGAACCGAGACCGGGGCGGCGCGCCGGGACTTCATCGGTGTCGGCATTGGAGCGCCCGGACCGCTCGACCGCGAGCACGGCATCGTGATCGTCACGCCCAATCTCGGATGGCGCGACTTCCCGCTGCGCGACCGCGTCTCGGCGCGGGTGAAGCTGCCCGCGACCCTCGACAACGATGCCAACTGTGCGACCGTCGGCGAATGGTGGCGCGGGGCCGCCGCCGGGGCCCGCAATGTCGTCGGGATGACGATTGGGACTGGTATTGGCGGCGGATTGATCCTCGAAGGCCAACTGTATCACGGTTCGTCCGATGTCGCCGGAGAGGTGGGACACACGACCATCGACCCCACAGGCCGCCGCTGCAAGTGCGGCAACTATGGCTGTCTCGAAGCGTACGCGTCCGGGCCGGCGATCGCGCAGCGCGCCACCGAAGCACTGGCTGGCGGCGAAGCGTCGCTCCTTCGTGAGCTGATACAGGATGACGAGTCGCGCATGACGGCCCGGATCGTCTACGACGCCGCGACGCTGGGTGATCCGCTGGCAGTCGAAGTGGTCCGCGAGACCGCACGCTTCCTCGGCACGGGTGTCGCCAACCTGCTCAACATCTTCAATCCCGACGTGGTCGTCCTCGCGGGCGGCGTGGCGGCGGCGGGTGACGCGCTCTTCGAGCCGCTGCGCGCGGAAGTGCGGCGGCGCGCGTTTCGTCCCGCCGTCGAGGCATGCCGGATCGTTGGGGGGACCCTCGCTGGCACGGCCGGCGTCGTCGGCGCCGTCGCTACGTTCATGATGCAGACGTTGGGCGGGATCGGACCCCACGAACACCCCCACCACCACGAGTGAGCTGCGGGCGGAGCGTCAGGTGACCAGCGGAATGCCGTTCAGAGCACCTGACGCCGCGGGACGCCGGCTACGCCTCGGCGTCCTCGGGACGTTCGTGTGGGACATCATATATGGACGCGACCCCCGGGACGGGCCGGTCGAGGAGTGGGGCGGGATCACGTACGCGCTCGGCGCGCTCAATGCGGCCCTGCCGGCCGAGTGGGAGATCGTCCCCCTCATGAAAGTCGGCGCCGACCTCGCGTCGCGGGCCCGCGAATATCTCCGGACCCTGCGCCGGATCGCGCCCGACGCCGCGCTGGTCGAGGTCCCGCAGCCGAATAACCGGGTGGAGCTCAGATATGTGAGCGCCGAGCGGCGGAGCGAGGTGCTCACGGGCGGCCTCCCTCCATGGACGTGGATCGGGCTGACACCGCTCCTCCACGATCTGGACGCGCTCTACGTCAACTTCATCAGTGGCATGGAGATGGACCTGCCAACAATGCAGTTGCTACGCCAGCACTATCGCGGCCCCATCTATTGTGACCTGCATTCGCTGCTGCTGGCGGTCGAGCCCAGCGGCCTGCGGACGCCGCGGCCGCTCGGGGCGGTCGTCGAGTGGTGCCGCTGCGCCGACTTGATTCAGGTCAATGAGGATGAGATGAACCTCATGGCGCCCGATCCGGTCGCCCTGGCCGCCACCGCGCTCGCCGCCGGCGTGCGCTGTTTGAGCGTGACGCTCGGGAGCCGCGGCGTCGTGTACTTCGCGCCGGCAGATTTCGATGCGCTGGCGGATTTATCCACACGCGGTCGCGGCAATGCGATCGGCGCGATGCCCGGGCCGGTCCGCACCTCGCTCATCCCGGCGGTTCCCGCCTCCGTTGGTCCCGACCGGAGCGGCGATCCGACCGGATGTGGCGACGTGTGGGGGGCGACCTATTTCTCCCGGCTGCTCGCCGGTGATAAGTTAGCCGACGCAATGCGCGTTGCGGTAATTGCCGCCGCGCGAAACGTAGGGCACCGGGGCGCGACCGGTCTCGCCCACCACCTGCGCGGAGAATTGAGCCCTCGGTGACGACCGTCATTCTCTGTTCCGCAGTCGCTTGACGACGTCACGTTCGAGCAGTTGCTCGAGCGGCTCGCGCCACTCCCCGCCGACGAGAAGATCCTCATCGATGCCCGGCACGCCCGGTGGGCATCGCCCTACGGACTGGTCGGTCTGCTGACGATCGCGCAGACCCGCGAGGTCCGTCCGACCCTGACGCCCCCCGAATCCGACGAGACGCTCTCGTACTGGTCCCGCACCGGCTTCTTCCGCCACGCTGAGGAGTTGTTCGAGTTGCATGGCACGGTCCCACGTGCCCGGCCGACAGCCGAATCGAGCGTGCTCCTCGAGATCACCTCGGTCTCCAAGAGCGCGGACGTGCATGATGTCGTGGACCGGATCCAGCAACGCGCCCAGAACATTCTCGAGCGGGAGCTGAGTATCGACGCGCAGGCCAGTGTGCGGTTCGTCATGACGTTGTCCGAGGTCTGCCAGAACGTCGTCGAGCACGCCGGACGTGGCGGATGGGTCGCCGTGCAGACGTATCGCTGGCAGAAGCGGCTGGGCGGGCGCCGGGTCGTGCAGATCGCGGTGTCGGATGCGGGCATCGGGTTCCGCCGCTCACTCGAAAGCACGCCGGGCCGCGCCCTGACCGACCGGTGGGACGACGGCATGGCCCTCGAGGAAGCGGTGATCCGCGGCGTGAGCCGCTTTCGCGACCGGGGACGCGGCCAGGGCCTGGCGGGTGCCCGCAATTTTCTGGGAAAATGGGCCGGCAAGCTGTCCGTGCGAAGCGGAACGGCCCGAATCGCGATCGTGCCGCCGTGGGATGACGACGCGCCGCTGCTCGAAGGGCTTTCGCCGTTCCCCGGCGCCCAGGTGCAGATCACGATTCCGGAGCGGGTCGCGGAGCGAGATGACCAGCACACGAGTGAACGCGCCGCCGATCGCGGCCGCGCCGCCACCGGCAGCCGCCGGGGCGTCGCATGATCCGCCACATCGATCTGAGCTCGGTCCTGCGGCGGTCGGTTTGCGACCTTTACTCCAACCTCGTCACCCGCCCGACTGGCGCCGCGGTGCGGACGGAGATCGAGCACCTGCTCGCCGACACCCCGGGCCGCACGCTGACAGTGATCGATTTCTCGCACGTCGGTCTTCTGGACTACTCGTGCGCCGATGAAGTGGTCGCGAAACTGCTGTTGCGGTTCGCGAGCGAAGCGCCGCCGTCGCGATGCGTATTTCGTTTTTCGCGGCATGCAGGAATGGCATCTCGATGCGATCGAGGCCGCGCTGGTCCGGTACGGGCTCGCGTTGGTGTCGGAGCGGAACGACGGGCTCGCGCAGATCGTCGGCAACGTCGATGATGACGAGCAGCGCGCGTGGGACACCGTGTACCGGCTCGGCACTGCCAATGTGGCGACGGTCGCCGCGTCTCTTGGGGCCGATGCGCCCGCGGCTGAGCGCCTGCTGAATGGGCTGTCCGACCGCCGGCTTCTGATGCGACTCGACGCCCAGTATCTCGCGCTCGGCCACGCCGGATAATGCAGGGCGGCCGGGATGGGGGGCCCGCGCCGGAGCTGCGGCGTCATGGCTGAGACGTACAGCCCGCCTCTCAAGGTGTTAGGGTTCCTGGCAACGCGGCGCGGCGATCCGGACCGGGGTCCCGAGGTGCGGCTCTGCGCGCAGGACGCGGCGATCCGGGTGATGGTCAATGGTGAGCTCGTCCGGATCGAGGGGCCGCGGCGGCACGAGACCGTCGTGTTGCGGGTTGATGATACGGTGCCGCCCGGCGGCGTCGTGGTCCGTGACGTCGCGGGCGTGGCACCGTCGGAGATAGTGCGGGTCCGCAAGATCGACACGGACCAGCCGCGCCGTTTTTTCGCCTGACCGCTGCCATCCCGAGCTCATCGCTCCCTCGCCATGCCTCGAACGAACCGGCCCGCTGGTCTTTCGACCCTCGCCCTCCACGGAGGCGCTGAGCAGCTCGCGTCCGCGAAGGGCGGCGACATCCCGATCGTCACGCCGATCTACCAGTCGGTCAACTTCGTTCAGGAGTTCGGTACAGCGGAGGGGCTGCGATACCCGCGATACGGAACGGGTATCAACGCCGAGGTGGTCCAGCGGCGCCTAGCACTGCTGGAGGGCGCAGAAGCGGGCCTCGTGCTGGGAAGTGGGATGGGTGCGACGGCCTGCGCGCTCCTCGCCCTGCTCCGGCCTGGCGATCACCTGCTGGCAAGTGCATGGATCTACGGCGGCACCCACCAACTACTGACGCAGGAATTCGGCGCAGTCGGCATCGATGTGACGATGGTGGATCCGACCGAGACCCGTGGATGGCGCAAGCGGCTGCGGCGCGAGACGCGCGCGATCTTCCTCGAGTCGCCAGTCAATCCGACATGCCGGGTGATCGACTTGCGGCCGGTCAGCCTCCTGACGCAGGAATCCGGGTTGGCCCTGGTCGTCGATTCCACGTTTGCGAGTCCCGTCAATTTCCGTCCGCTCGAGCACGGCGCGGACGTGGTGATCCATTCCACGACCAAGTTTCTCAACGGGCATCACGACGCGCTCGGCGGCGCGGTCCTCGGTACCGCCTCGTACATCGAAGAAGTCCGGCAGAAGATGATGACCTGGGGCCAGGCGCCGGACCCATTCGCCTGCTGGCTGCTGGAGCGCGGCCTCAAGACGATCGACGTCCGCGTCCGGCGCCACAACGAGAACGCGATGCGCATCGCCACGTGGGCCGAAGGACGGAAGGAGATCCGCCGGGTGCACTATCCCGGGCTCGAGTCGCACCCCGACTACAAAGTTGCGGAAGCGCAGCTCGAGGGATTCGGCGGGATGCTCGCGATCGAGCTCGCTGGCGGCGGCAAGGCGGCCGACAAAATGCTCCGGCGCCTCAAGGTATGGCAGCACGCCCCGAGCCTTGGCGGCGTGGATTCGTTGGTCAGCGAACCCCGGTACACCTCGCATAGCCATCTCTCTCCCGAGGAGCGGTCTCGCATCGGCATCCCCGACGGATTTCTGCGGCTCAGTGTGGGAATCGAGGACGTGGATGATCTGGTCGCCGACCTCGAACAGGCTGTGCAATGATCCGGCTGACTCACGTCACGAAGGAATACCCGCGGACTGGGCGCGCCCTCGACGACGTGTCGCTGCACGTAGCCAAAGGGGAGTTCGTCTTTCTTACGGGGCCGAGCGGGTCGGGCAAGAGCACGATGCTCAAGCTGATCTTCATGGAAGAGCGGCCGACCCTCGGCGAAGTACGGGTCAGCGGCGTCAATTCCGCGACGCTTCACCGCGGCGACGTCGCACAGCTTCGGCGCAAGCTCGGCGTCGTGTTCCAGGATTTCCGGCTGCTGGACGATCGGACCGCGCACGCCAACGTGGCGTTCGCGCTCGAGGTGACGGGGGCGGCCGAGCCGTCCGTACCCGCCAAGGTCAGCCGCCTGCTCACCCAGGTCGGTCTCGCATCCAAGGGCCTGGCGTACCCCAAGGAGTTGTCCGGCGGAGAGCAGCAACGGGTCGCGATCGCGCGCGCGCTCGTCAACGATCCATTCGTGCTGATCGCGGACGAGCCCACCGGCAACCTCGACGACCGGGCCACGCGCGGCATCTTCCAGTTGCTGCGCGAGATCAACGGCGCCGGCACCGCCGTGGTGATGGCCACCCACAACCTCGAGTTGCTGCGCCGATCCGAGTACCGGACGATCGAGATGCTTCACGGACGCGTCGTTTCCGATACGGCCGATCCGAGCGCCGCCGAGCGGGCCGCGGCACGGGCGGCGGAAGACCGCGCTGCCGTACGTGGCACGGGAACGCTGGCGCCCGGCGACACGGCGGCCGGCGCCGGCCGCTCTGTAATGAAGGGCTAGCCCGGCGGTGAAGCTCGCCCTACGCGAAGTCCTCCTGGCGCTGCGCCGCGCGCCGCTCCTCAGCGCGCTCGGCGTCATCACGATCGCCTTCTCGCTGTTCGCCTTCGGCCTGTTCGGACTGGTCGCGGTCAACATCCGGGATGCCCTTCGCCAGGTCGAATCCAGAGTCGAGATCCGCGCGTTCATCGCCAATGCGACTCCGATCGAAGCCATCGTCACGGCGGTGGGCGACATCGAGGAGTTTCCCGAGGTTGCCCAGGCCGGATACGTGTCGCCCGACTCCGCGCTGGCCACCGCACGGCGCGAGCTCGGCGAGTTCGCCGATGTCTTCGAGGCTGGCGTCCTCCCCGGATCGATCGAGATCCGCCTCAAGCCGGATTACCGCGATCCGCGGTCGGTGAAGGCCGTCGCCGCGCGCGTCGGCGCGTACTCCTTCGTCGACGACGTGCGCTACGGCGAGGACTGGGTCGCGAAGCTGTATCAGATCCGCACGATCGCCACGATCGTCGGCGTCGTCCTGGGCCTCGCGTTCGCGGTGGTCGCGGTCATCATCATCGGGACCACGATCCGGATGTCCGTGCTCGCCCGCGAGCGCGAGATCGGCATCATGCGTCTCGTCGGCGCGACCGACATGTTCGTGCGGCTTCCGTTCCTGATCGACGGGTTCGTCAAGGGCGTATTCGGCGGCTTCCTTGCCCTCGCACTCACGGGCCTGGCCAGCGCGCTGATCGATCGCGCCCTCGGCTTCCAGACCGTCTTCTTCAGTTCAGGCATCGCCGCGCTCGGCGTGCTGGGGGGCGCTCTCATCGGACTCGCGGGCAGCGCCGTCTCGGTCGGCCGCCAACTCCGGCGCGTATGATCGCGTGGGTCCGCCGCCCGGTCCTGTGCGGCGGGATGGCGCTTGTGATCGCCGCGGCCCTCGCGTCGTTCTCGATCGGGCTCCATGCGCAACAGCCGGCCACTCCACCGCCCACGGCGGCGCCATCGCCGGAAGCGAGACTCCGCGCCGACCGCGACGCGCTCGAGCAGATCCGCGCGGAGCGCGCCGCGTTGGAGCAACGCATGGCGGAGCTGCGCGGTACCGTCCACGATCTCGCCGACGAAGTGGCGAACCTCGACCGCCAGGTCGACGTCACGGCGCGGGCGCTCAAAACGCTCGACGGCCAGTTGGCGGCCATCGGCACCGAGGTCGATTCCGCGACGGCAGGACTGGTCCGTGCGCAGGATGAACTGGCCATCAAGCGGGCGATGCTGCGGCACCGGCTGGTGGACATCTACAAGCGGGGCCCCCTGTACTCCACACAGGCGCTACTCACCGCCGACTCCTTCGGCGCACTGATCGCCCGCTACAAGTACCTCCACCTGCTCGCGCTCCGCGACCGCGCGCTCGTCGCCCGGGTGGATCAATTGCAAAACCAGATCGGCCGCCAGCGCATGGTCCTCGTGTCGCTCGAGCAGGCGGTCTCGTTCAACCGGCAGGAGAAGGCGAACGAACAGAAACGGCTGCAGTCACTGTCCGACGAGCGCTCGCACAGCCTCGTCCAGGCCCGGCGAACGCAGGCGACCACACAGGTGCGGCTCAAGCAGATCGCGTCCGCCGAATCCCATCTCGAGTCCGTCATCGGCTCGCTCGAAGAGGCCCGGCGCCGCGCCGAATCCCGCGCCAACGCGCCTGCGCCCTCAGCCAGCACTCTGACCACGCGCGACCTGGGACAGCTCGATTGGCCGGTCGACGGCACGATCCTCTACCGGTTCGGCCGGGTGATCAACCCCAACAACACCACGACCCGCTGGAACGGCATCGGGATCGGCGCGCCAATGGGCACCGGTGTGCACGCCGTGGCCAGCGGGGTGGTCGTCGTCGCGCGCGCGATCGGTACCTACGGACAGACGGTGATCATCCAGCACGGCGGCGGTGACTATTCGGTCTACGGATCGCTGAGCCGGATGGAGGTGAAGGAAGGCGCGCATGTCGAGCGCGGCCAGGAGATCGGCTCGGTCGGCCGGACCGATCCCGATTTGCCGGCGCATCTCCATTTCGAGATCCGGCGCGATCAGGGACACGCGGTCGATCCGCTCGACTGGCTGCGTGGAGGGGCAGCCCGGTGACGGGGGTGGCGCCGCATCCCACGCCCCGCACGGCGGCGGAACACCCGGCGACAGCGACCGGCCTGGGCCCCCTCGGCGCTCATGTATCGGCCGCCGGCGGAGTGCCCGAAGCGGCCGCGCGAGCGAAGGCCATCGGTGCGACAGCCATGCAACTCTTCACCAAGCAGGCGAGCCGCTGGGCCGAGCGAGTGTGCGCCGATGATGAGTGCAGCGCGTTCCGCGCCGGGATCGCCACGACTGAGGTGCGGCGGATCGCCGCTCACGACAGTTACCTGATCAATCTCGCCTCGCCCGATCCGGTCCTGCGCGCGCGGTCGCTGGGCTCTTTCATCGCGGAGCTCCGCCGAAGCGAGGCGCTGGGCATCGACTACATCGTTTCGCACCCCGGCAACTACATGGATGACCGCGCGAGCGGTCTCGCCCGGAACATCGACGCGATCTCGGCAGCGCTCGAACAAGTCCCGGGTCGCGTGATGGTGCTCATGGAGACGACCGCAGGCGCCGGCACCGGTCTCGGCGCGACATTCGAAGAGATCGCGGCCCTCGTCGAGGGCGTGCCACGTTCACTCCGCGATCGCATGGGAGTCTGCGCCGATACATGCCACGTCTTTGCGGCGGGCTACGACCTGGCCGGCGATTACGACGGCGTCTGGGCGCGCTTCGGTGACGTCGTGGGATTCGGCCGCCTCCATATGATGCACCTCAACGACTCGAAGTTCGGCCTGGGCACCCACCGCGACCGCCACGAGTTGATCGGTGAGGGACACCTTGGAGAAGGGGTGTTCCGGCGGCTAATGACCGACCCCCGGCTGGCGGCCATTGCCAAAGTCATCGAAACCCCCAAGGGGGACGACGCGGCGGTGACCGACGCGCGGATGCTCGAGCGGCTCCGGTCGTATGCGTCTGGCGGATGAGATCGGTACCCCCCGTCGGGGACGAGTCAGTCTGGCAGGCCCATGGATAGTGGCGTTGCAAGCGGAACCGGTGTAGCGTCCACCGGGTAATGAGCGCCGTGCTACCCCCCAGAGCCGGCCGCCTCGCGACCTCGAAGTCGCCAGGCGCGCCGCAAAGGTCACTCGCGCGCCTGCGCCGGTGGCCGTGGCGGGGACCGCGCGGACTGGTCCTGCGCCGCGTGTGTGGCGTGGTCGCGGCCGTAGCCCAGCTCACACTGATCCTCGCGACGGGCGCGGAGTCGTGGCACGGACGCGACGCGTCTGCCCACGTCGAACGGACCGGGACGCAACTGCACCACGCGCACAACGAGGCCACCTGCATCGCCTGCACCGCGCAGTCAATGCACGCGCAGGCGGCGCCCCCCGCGGTCGCATGGCCTGACGCCAACGCCCCCCACTGTGCGGCCGCGAGTCTCGCGGCCAACCCGCCCCGGTCACGGGACTGCCCCTCCAACGGATCCCGAGCGCCGCCCCTGATGAGCTGAGCCGGCGAAAAGCCGGCCGTTCGGCTCCATCCAATCCAGGGGGATCATGCGCTTCATCCTCGCGGCATTTGCGCTGGCGATCGTCGCCCGCGCTCTGCCCGCACAGCAACCCACACCGCCCGCGGGCCGGCCAGATAGCGCCGGACCACGCGACACCATGGCCGCATCGCCGATGGGCGTTCGCGCGACGCTCGGGCGTGCGGCCGGCCCAACGCTCGCGGACACGTCGCCGCTCGGCCTCCAGCTCAGTGGCCGCCGCGCCGCGCCGGGGGCCTTTGCCGGCGGGGTGCGCGGTGACACGGCGTTTGCCGACACGCTCCGGCTCACACGCGACCAGGCCGTGGCCATGGCACTGGCCCACAATCCGCAGCTCACGGTGGCGCGGGAGCAGACGTCCGAAGCGCGCGCGCAACGCGTGCAGAACATTTCCATCCCCGATCCGTCAGGCACCGCGTCATACACGACGCAGGCCGGCCAACCGATCGCGAAGCCGGTCGGCGCGTCCCTCAACATTCCGTTTCCGGACAAATTCCGGCTCCAGTACAACATCGGCACGGCCGGCGTGCGGGTCGCGGAGTACAACCTCACGGCGGTTCGCCAGCAGATCACGTCGCAGACCGCGCAGACCTACGACACGCTCCGCGTCGCCCTTCGCCATCACGCCGACCTGACCGAGAGCCGTGCACTTGCCGCCGACTTCCTGCACAAGACGGAAGCCCGGTACGCGGCCGGCACGGCGGCCAAGCTCGACGTCGTTCGCGCACAGGTGGACCTGGGCCAGGCCGACAACGACCTCCTTGGCAACGTCCGCGACATCGCCAACGCTCGCGCCTCCCTCAACCGGCTCCTCGGCCGGCCGCTTCCCGCCCCCGTCGCACCCGCGGACACGCTTGCGGTCCCGCCCCCCCTCCCTGACCTCACGGCCATCGAACAGCACGCGCTCGACGACCGGCCGGAGTTGAGCGGCATGCGCGCCCAGCAGTCGGGTGCGCGTGCGACGACATCACTGGCGCGGGAGTACTGGATCCCGGATCTGTTTTTCGGTGCGTCCGCCGACTTCGGGGCGCCTGACGAATATCTGGCCAATCGCAATCTCGTCTGGCAGTACGGCATCACCTTCCCGCTCCCGGTGTTCTTCTGGCAGCACGCCGCCGGTGAGATCGCGCAGGACCGGCATCACGAGCGCGAGCTGGACGCGTCGTACCGGGATATGCGAGCAGCCGTCGACCAGGATGTCCGCGCTGCGTACGCGACCGCGACCACGGCGCTGCAGCAGCTCATCTACCTGCGCGACCAGGTCCTCCCCGCCGCACGCGAGGCGTTCCGGATCGCATCCGTCAGTTACGGGCTCGGCGGCTCGTCCGCGCTCAATGTGCTCGATGCCCGCCGCACGCTCGTGGCCGCCGAAAGCCAATTCACCAATGCGCTGTCTGCCGCCGACGCGGCGCAGGCCGATCTCGAGCGTGCCGCAGCCGCCCCGCTCTCCCAGTTCCCGACCGGAGCTCCGAATGCTCGCTGAACCCATGCCGCCCACGCTCGATCCACTGTCCACGCGTACCGTGATGCGTCGTGCAATGTCGGGCGCGCTCCTCATGGGAACGCTGGCTGCGTGCTCGTCCGGCAAGCCGGCGCCGCAGACAGCCACCACGGCGGCGGGCGACGCGCCCAGCACGAACTCTCATGCATCGGCGTTCATGCTGACGGAGGACCAACGCGCCCGGATCCACACGGAGGTCGTCGCGCCCTCGCCGTTTCAGCCAGCGATCGTCACCACGGGGACTGTCGCGTTCAACGGTGACCGGTCCACGCCAGTGCTCTCGCAGATCTCCGGACCTGTGGCACGAATCCTCGTCACTACGGGCACGCACGTCGAACCCGGGACGCCGCTCGCTCTCGTCTCCTCGCCGGATTTTGCGCAGGCCATCGCGGCGTATCAGAAGGCGCAGACCGCGTTGCAGAACGCGGCGCGGATCGCGACGCTCGACGAGCAGCTCTTCAAGAATGATGCGATCGCGCGGACGGATCTCGATCAGGCGCGGTCGGATTCGGCCTCCGCGGCCGCCGATCGCGAGGCCGCCATCCAGCAAATGGTGGCGCTCGGCGTCGACTCCACGACGGTCGACGCGATCCGCCAGGGGCACCCCGTGCCGACCGTGCCTGGTGTGATTCGCTCACCCATCGAGGGCGTCGTCGTCGAGAAGCTCATCAATCCGGGCCAGGTGATTCAGGGAGGAACGACCCAGTGCTTCACCATCGCCGATCTCTCGACGGTGTGGGTGATGGCCAACGTCTTCGAGTCTGATATTGCGGCGGTGACCAGAGGCGAAGCGGCACGGATCACGACGGACGCGTCGCCTGACACGCTTGCCGGACACGTGGACTATGTCGCCGCACTCGTCGACACCGCGACGCGCGCCACTGGCGTCCGCGTCCTCGTGGAGAACCGTCACCAGATCCTCAAGCGCGACATGTACGTGCGGGTCGCCATTCAATCGAGTAAGGCCCGCACCGGGATCCTGGTGCCGGTGGCCTCCGTGCTCCGGGATGACCAGAACCTGCCGTTCGTGTTCGTCGCCGAATCCGACGGGGGATACGACCGGCGCTCGATCACCATTGGGCAGCGGGTCGTCAATCAGTACGAGGTGACCGGTGGGTTGAAAGGCGGCGAGCGCATTGTCTCCGAAGGGAGCCTGTTCCTGCAGTTCGCGGAGAGCCAATGACAATGCCGCCCGAGCCGGGGGCGGGACCGAGGCCCGCATCCGCTCCGGCACCGGGCGATGGCGTGGGTCACACGCACGACGCCGGGTCGGTGTCGGTGATCAACAAGCTGGTGCGCGCCGCGCTCGCCGAGCCGCTCCTCGTGGGACTCGGCATCGTCGCGCTGATCGGAGTGGGCGTCTGGTCGTTCACGCGGCTCCCAGTGGACGCGTACCCGGATCTCTCGCCGCCAATGGTCGAGGTCATCACGCAATGGCCCGGGCGCGCCTCGGAAGAGGTCGAGCGGTTGATCACCGTTCCCGTCGAAGTCGCGATGAACGGCATCCCGAATCTGCGAGTCGTTCGGTCGATCTCGCTCTACGGCCTGTCGGACGTGATCATGACGTTCGAGGACGGGATCGACCCGTACTTCGCGCGCTCGCAGGCGTTCGAGCGGTTCGCCGATGTGACGCTGCCCACCGGGGTGTCGCCGTCAATGGCGCCGCTCTCGTCGCCGTCCGGTCTCGTGTACCGGTACGTGCTGCAGAGCGCCGACCGCAGCCCAATGGATCTCAAGACGATCGATGATTGGGATGTCGCCAAGGTCTTCCGCGCGGTGCCCGGTGTGGCCGACCTGTCGGCGCTCGGCGGCCCCACGATGCAGTACCAGGTCCTGATCGATCCCACGAAGCTGGCAGGCGCCGGCCTCACGGTGAGCGGGGTGTCGGCATCACTCGCCGCCAACAATGACAACGCGGGTGGCGGATTCTATTCCGAGGGCGGACAGTTCTACTACGTCCGGGGGCTGGGCCGCATTGTCACGCCGCAGGACATCGGCAACATCGTGCTGGCCGTGAAGGACGGAACGCCGGTCCTGATCAAGGACGTCGCCCAGGTCGTCATCGGGTACGCGCCGAGGCTCGGCCAGTTCGGATACGACAGTGCGGATGATGCCGTCGAAGGTGTCATCCTGATGCGCACCGGCGAGCAGGCCCAGACCGTGCTCAAGCGAGTCGAGGCCGCAACGACGGAGTTGAACACGCGCATCCTGCCCAAGGATGTGCACATCGAGCCGTTCTACGACCGGAGTGACCTGATCCATCTGACCACACGCACGGTCGAGGACAATCTGCTGCGTGGCATCGTGCTGGTGGTCGTGGTGCTCGTGTTCTTCCTGTACGACCTGCGGTCGGGCCTCATCGTCGCGACGGCCATTCCGCTGTCGCTGCTCTTCGCCTTCATCTGCCTCGACCTTCGGCACATCCCGGCGAACCTGCTTTCCATCGGGGCGATCGACTTCGGCATTCTCGTCGACGCGGCCGTCGTCATGGTGGAGAACATTCACCGCCAGCTCGCGCTGCGGCATGGAACGACCTACTCCGTCCGAGAGGTGGTGGCGACGGCCGCCGCCGAGGTGGACCGGCCCATCGTATATGCGGTGGCGGTGATCGTCACGGGATTTCTCCCGATCTATGTCCTGTCCGGACCGTCCGGCCGGCTGTTCAAGCCGATGGCCGACACCACGATCTACGCGCTGATCGGTGGCCTCGTCATCACGCTGACGCTCATCCCACTGCTGTGCGCGATCGTGCTGCGCCGCGGTGTCCGCGAGCGGCGCAACCCCGTGTTCGAATGGATCCGGAAATACTATGAGCGCGCGCTTCTGTGGTGTGTCGAGCGTCCCTGGCTGACGGTCGCCGCATCGGTCGCGATCCTCGGCCTGACGGTCCCGATGTGGATCAGCCTCGGCGCCGAGTTCATGCCCAAGCTGGATGAAGGCGCGCTGTGGGTACGGGCGACGATGCCCTACACGATCTCGTTCGACGAGTCCGCTCGCATCGTGCCCCAGATCCGGACCATTCTGCACTCGTTCCCCGAGGTCACCATTGTGGCGGACGAGCACGGGCGTCCGGACGACGGCACCGACCCGACGGGCTTCTTCAACGCCGAGTTTTACGTCGGCCTGAAACCGTACGGCGAGTGGCGGGGGGCGTACCACACGAAACCGGAGCTGATTGCCGCGATCGACAAGAAGCTCGAGGCATTTCCGGGGATCACGTTCAACTACACGCAGCCGGCAGAAGATGCCGTCGATGAAGCCGAGACGGGGCTCAAGAGCTCGCTCGACGTCAAAGTGTTTGGCGGGGACCTCGCGGTCCTGCAGCAGCAAGGCAAAGCCATTCGCCATGTCATGGAATCAGTGCCGGGCATCACCCAGCTCACCCTCGTCCAGGAGTTGGGCCAGCCGGCGCTCACCGTCGCGGTGGACCGGCAGAAGATCGCGCGATACGGCATCAACGTCGCGGACGTGAACGCCCTCATTGAGGCGGCCGTGGGCGGGGCCGCCGCCACGCAGGTCGTGCAGGGCGAGAAACTGTTCGACCTGATCGTCCGGCTGCAACCGCAGTACCGCGAGACTCCGGAGGCCATCGGCAACATCCTCGTGGCCACCCCGGGCGGGCAGCAGATACCACTCCGCGAGCTGGCGACCATTGCCGTCTCGAACGGTGCCGCGTTCATCTACCGGCAGGACAATGCGCGGTACATCGGCATCCAGTACTCGGTGCAGGGCCGTGATCTCGCGAGTGCCGTGCAGGAGGCCCAGCGCCGGGTCGCTGACACGGTCCATTCCCGGCCGGTTACCGCGTCGTATGGGGCGGCGAATACCAGGAATACACCGCGTCGCGCACGCAATTGCAGATCGTGCTGCCGATCACACTGCTCCTGATGGTGGCCGTGCTGTTCGCACTCTATCACAACTTCAAGTTCCCGCTCATCACGCTGGCCGGCGTGATCCTGTCCGGTCCGATCGGCGGCATCGTCGCGCTCGCGATCACACACACACCCGTTTCGGTGTCATCGGGCATCGGCTTTCTTGCACTGTTCGGCGTCTCGGTGCAGACCGCCGTGGTCTACATCTCCTACGCGAACGAGCTCCGCCTGACCGGGCTCCCGATCACGCAGGCCGCGCGCGAAGCGGCACTGCTCCGGCTCCGGCCGATCATGATGACGGCGCTGGTGGCCGCACTTGGACTGCTGCCGGCCGCACTCGCCACGGGTGTCGGCACAGACTCCCAGCGCCCCTTCGCCCTCGTGATCGTGGGTGGGCTTTTCTCCCGGCTGCTCATCAGCATTTTCCTGATGCCGGTTCTCTACGAATTGGTCGCACGCGATGGCGACCATCTTGCGGTATGACCGTGACTTGGCCCCTGCGGCGCGCGTCCGTCGCGTAGCCGGAATCGGTGGCTCCCCGCTGGTGTCACGCCCCCGCTATCGCTAGCCTTAGGAGATGGCGACAGACATGCATGTGACGAGTGCAACGCAGCGCGACCGCGCTGAGCACGGTTCGATACAAGGATTGCAGCGGCAGGGAATCGAGCCTCGGGGCACGATCCATTGGAACCTGCTGGCCCCGAGTCTGGTCGAGATGGCGGTCCGCCACGGCGAAGGACATCTGGCGAGTGGCGGCCCGTTCGCCGCGATCACGTCCCCGCACACCGGACGATCCCCCAAGGACAAGTTCCTCGTACGCGCGGGCGCGCCGGCCGCCGACGTCGAATGGGGTTCGGTGAACCAGCCGCTCGACCCCGCCCATTTCGACACGCTGCTCCGCGACGTCCAGACCTATCTGGGCGCGGCGCCCGATCTCTTCATTCAGGATCTCTACACCGGTGCCGATCCCGCGCACCGGCTGCGCGTCCGCTACGTCACGCCCAACGCGTGGCATGCGCTCTTCGTCCGGAACATGTTCATCCGCCCGCCCGCCAGCGACCTGCCGGGGTTCGAGGAGAACTTCACGGTGCTGCACGCGCCGGAGTTTCAGGCGGAGCCGGCGCGTCATGGCACGCGCACCTCGACGTTCATCGTCGTGCACCTCGAGCGCCGCATGATCCTCATCGGCGGCACACGCTACGCGGGTGAGCTCAAGAAGTCGATGTTCTCGGTCATGAACTACCTCATGCCCAAGACCGGCGTGCTCTCGATGCACTGCTCGGCGAATGTCGGCCCGTCGGGCGACACCGCGCTCTTCTTCGGACTCTCCGGCACCGGCAAGACCACGCTGTCTGCTGATCCGCAACGGTCGCTGGTCGGCGATGACGAGCACGGATGGTCGGACGAGGGCGTCTTCAACTTCGAAGGCGGCTGCTACGCCAAGGTCATCAACCTGTCGGCCGAGGGCGAGCCGGACATTTATCGCACCACGCAGATGTTCGGCACCGTGCTGGAGAACGTCGTACTCGATCCCACGACCCACGCCGTCGACTTCGGCAACCAGTCGATCACGGAGAACACGCGCGCGTCGTACCCACTCGAGTACATCGAGAACCACGTCGCGAGCGGACGCGCCGGCCATCCGCGGCACGTCGTCCTGCTGACCGCCGACGCGTTCGGCGTGCTGCCGCCGATCGCCCGGCTCACGGCCGACCAGGCAATGTACTACTTCCTGTCCGGGTACACCGCCAAGGTGGCGGGCACGGAGCGCGGCGTCACCGAGCCGCAGGCCACGTTCAGCGCCTGCTTCGGCGCCGTGTTCCTGATCTGGCCGGCGGCGAAGTACGCGACGATGCTGGGCGAACGGCTGGCCAAGCACGGGTCGCGCGTCTGGCTGATCAACACCGGGTGGACTGGCGGCCCCTACGGAGTCGGCAAGCGCATGTTACTTGCGCACACGCGGTCGATCGTCCGCGCCGCACTCGCCGGCGAGCTCGATCAGGTGCCGGTTGCGGCTGACCCGATCTTCGGTCTTTCCGTGCCCGCATCGGTGCCGGGGGTTCCGGCGACGGTCCTTCGCCCACGCGAGTCGTGGAGCGAACCCGCCGCGTATGATGCACAGGCGCGCAAGCTCGCCGGCATGTTCCGGTCGAACTTCGAGAAGTTCGCTGGATCAGTCGATCCGCGCCTCAAAGACGTCGGCCCCAAGGGCTGACAGGCAAACCGGTAATGCACCGCCTGATCGCCGGCGTGGCGCTCGCCGCCGTCATGGGGACGCTCGTCGCCGCGTCCGGCCAGGCAAGGGCACGGGTGGCAGCGCATCACGTAGCGACGGTTGCCCAGGCCGCCTCGGGCGGCCCGGGCGACACGAAGATCAACCAGTTCGTCTCGTACAACGCGGCCGGCAAGACCGTCACGATCGCGCTCTTCGCGGCGATCAACAGCGCGCAGGGCGGCTTCAACTTCAACGGCGGCTCCGGCGGCAATCAGACGATCACTGTTCCGCTGGGATGGAAGGTGCACTTCGATGTGCACAACAACGACGCCATCCCGCACTCGGCGGTCATCATCGCGGACCAGACACCGATTCCGAACGGTCCCACCACCGCCGCGATTCCCCGCGCTTACACCGATCACCTGTCCGACGGCCTCGCCCCGCAGACCGGCAACGACACGATGGACTTCACCGCCGCGCCGGCCGGGAACTACCTGATCGCTTGCGGCGTGCCGGGCCATGCACCGAGCGGCATGTACATCAAGTTCGTCGTGTCGGCCACGGCGCCGGTTCCGGCCAACACCGGCACGATCGCAACCGGCAAGTAGCCCAAGAGCAGCAGCCAAGCAGCAGCCAAGCAGCAGCCAAGCACCGGCCAAGGAGCGGCGGCCGGCACCTCCGCCCGCCTGCAGGACCCGGCTGGCCCATGGCCGGTACCGCCGACCGAGTACCACGCGATGCATTTCGAGATCATCCGTGACCCGCTCTGGAACAACATCCGGGTCGACGACTCTGCGATGCGGCTCGTCGACACCGGCGTCGTGCAGCGGCTACGGTACGTCCGCCAGCTCGGTCTCGCCTATCTGGTCTACCCCGGCGCCACGCACTCCCGCTTCGAACACGCCCTGGGGACGTACCATCTGGCGCGGCGGACCCTCGCCCTCCTGGAGGAGCGGGAAGACACGCCGTTCGACACGCGGTCCTGCGCCATCCTGCGCGCCGCGGCCCTGCTCCACGATGTCGGCCACTACCCCTTCTCGCACGCGCTCGAGGAGATCGGCGTCGCCCACCATGAGGATCTGGCCCGTCCGCTGGTCACCGAGGGCGAAGTCGGGGCCCTGCTCTCGCGCGAGCTTGGCGCGGACGCCGCGGTGCAGATCTTCGAGCTGATTCGCGGCCGGAGCACGAGCCCGCTGCAGGGACTGATCTCCGGATCGCTCGACCTGGACAAGATCGAGTATCTCAAGCGAGACGCCCACATGTGCGGGGTGCCCTACGGGGAGATCGACGTGGACCGCCTGACGCATTCGCTCCTGCTGATGCCGGACCCCGATACCGGCGTGCGCACGCTGGGCATCGTCGAGAAGGGAATGGCGGCGCTCGAGTCGCTCCTCTTCGCGAAGTACCAAATGTACCGCAACGTGTACTGGCACCACGCCGTGCGGAGCGCGACCGCGATGTACAAGCGGCTGGTCAGTGACGCGCTCAGGGCCGGCGCCGTGCGTGCCAATGCGATCGTCGGATACACAGATGAAGGGCTGCTGGCACACTTGGGCCGCACGGCCCCCGCGCCACTCCTCGGGGCGCTGCTTGGACGCCGCCTCTACAAACGCGCACTCGAATGTCCGGCGGCCGAGTTGGCGGGCGGTGCTGCGGAGTGGATCGCCACCGACCCGGCGCTGGCGGTGGCCGTGGAGGATTTTCTCGCCGAACGGGCCGGGCTCGCCCGCGGCGAACTGCTGCTCGACTATCCCACCAAGACCCAGATGCTCGGGCTGGACATCCCCGTGCTGCGCCGGTCGGGCGCCATCGAACGCCTCACATCCGAGAACCTGATCGGGTCGATCAACCTGCCCTCACTCTCCGACGAGTTGTATCAGTCGGCGCGATGGCTGCGTGTGTTCGTCGCGCGCCGCACGACGTTGCCGGCGGCGGATGTACTCGCGCTGCTGTCGCGACCGGCAAGCGACGTGCGGGCTGCCATCTCGCGCTGATGCATCGAGCGGGCTGCCCCGCTCTGCCGCGACTCAGGTACTCAGCGACGGTTCGGCTGGACGGCGCGCGTCCAGGTAGGCCGCGTATGCATCCGGCGTGTCGATGTCGACCGCGCCCAGCGGAAACGGGACCGCTGACGTCCGCGACGGGTCGCGGCTGATGATGCGCCTCGCGCTGTCGCGGTCGCCCAGCGCGCGCAGCTCGGCGTCGAGCGACCGGTCGATGATCGCGGGCACGCCGATCGTTCCGGCGTAGGCGGACGCCACGATGCTCGCGGCCGACCCGCGATAGGTCCGAAGAAGCCGGCGGAGCACGCCCGCTGACAGGTGGGGCTGATCGCACACGACGATCATTATCGCGTCGAGCGCCGGCGCCAGGGCCGTGACGCATTCCACACCGGCTTTGATCGATGAGCCGATACCGCGCTGCCACCCCGAGTGCGTCAGGATGTGGACGGGCAGATCGGCGATGTGCGGCACGAGCGCGTCCGAATGCGCACCCAGGACCACGACCGCCGGCCGGAGCGCGGCCTCTACCGCCACTCGCGTCGCGTGGCGCAGCAGCGATTCAGCCGGAATCGGACCGGCCTCGCCACCGTCCGGCGCACTGACCGGCAGCAACTGCTTTGGCCGCCCCATGCGCACCGATCCGCCCGCGGCGAGCAGTATCAGGCCGACGGCCGAGCGGCGCCCTATGCGCTCATTGGGACCGCTGATGCGGGCGTTTGGACCGGATCGCGGCCGGCCGGAAGGCACGGCTAGTGCCAGCCTTCGCGCGCGCGCAGCGCGGTGATGTGCGCCACGTGGTGCCGGCCGTGCCACGCGTAGAGTGCGAGGGCCTGGTCCAGCGTGAACCGGCGCTTGTACTCGGGGTGCACGAAGCCACGCGCGAAATCGTCCGGCCCCATCGACCGCAGGATCGACAGCCACCGGGCGTGGGTGTTGTCCAGGAGGTTGAGCGAGACGTCGATGGGCACCGCTGCGACGTCGGGCAGCTTCGCCCATTTGGCTTCATCGTACGCCATGATCATCGGAAAGTCCTCCGTCAGCGCCTGCTTGAATCGCATATAGGCGTTGAGGTGGCTGTCGGGCACGTGATGCACGACCTGGCGCACCGTCCATCCCCCTGGGCGGTACGGCGTTTCCATTTGGGCCGCGGACAGGCCGCGGATCGCGTTGCGAAGCGCCGCCGGCGCGGCTTCGACCTCGGCGATCGCCTGGCGCCGCCGCTCCGGGGTCATCGGCGTGTCGGTGTCTGCCTTACCGACGGGGTAGCGAAGATCATCCATGGGATCGTCTGGGAATATGGCGAGACAGATTGAGACCCAATCAAACAAATAAATGTCGTGGCCGCGGAACGCGCGACTGTCTCCGGGCGAGACCCGCCAGCGTCACCCCGATTCCGCCAGATGGCGCATCGTCGCGTCGTCGAGCCGGTGTCCGCCGTCGAATGAGAGCCGCGTGAAGGGGACGCCAGCCGCGTGCAGCACTGATTCCTGATGCGCGACCCGCTCCGCCGTCGCGTACATGTCGCGCGAGCCGGCCACGAGCCAGAGCGCCGGATGCCGGATCGGTGAGCCCTCTCCCAGCCGGACGTCGTCCGGGATCGCGCCGCCCCAGCAGATCAGGCGATCCGCTCGGGTCCGTCCGTGGCTGAGCCACCGGCAGGCCGTCGCGACTCCCTGCGAGAACCCGAGGACGGTGAGGGTTGCACCTGGGGCGGCCTGCGCGGCCACCGCATCGTGGAGCGAGTCGAGATACGCGATCTGGTCGGCGATCTCACTGTCGCGGTCCTCGCGCGTCATCCAGGTCGCGCCGACCGCGCTGCCGGCGTGCGACCCGCCCCGGGTGTTGTCGAGGTAGTAGCGCGAGAGCGCTTCGGGAGCCACGATCGCTCGCGCCGGGCCGGACACGGGCGCAAAGATCGCGACGAAATCGCGCGCCAACTGGCCATAGCCGTGGCAAACGATCCAGATCTCGCGTGTCGCAGGGCCTGGCTCGCCCAGCGTGTAGTACCGCGCCGTGCGCGGCACGGTGAGACGATGCTCGTGGAGCGGGTGCTCGCCGAGCGGGAGCTGGTGCGTCAGAACTCTCGCTTCTTCATCTCGTTGTGGAACTTCTTGAGCTGTTCGACATCCTCGGGGTCTGGCGCCAGAGTGCTGTCGTACTTCGGAGTCACTTTTGGCTTCTTGAGAGACGCGGCGGCGTTCTTCTTGGCCAGTGCCATCAGCTTCTTGTCGTCCATGCCCTCGTCCTCGCGCGGTGGAAAGTCGTCGGGCGTGCGCTACCGAAATATATCGGCGGCCCCCTTGTAATGACTCGCCAGCGGCCGGTGGGGTCATGCACCGCCGGGGCCGGCGGCGTTGCCCCCCGGGGATGCATTCCGGCGAGGCCGACAGGCAGGGCATTCGGGGGCCGAGGCGATCCGGCCGGGCGAGGGGTGCGCGGGCCTGACCGCTAGCGGCACGGCGGCCCCGACATACTGTTCCCGGTGTATCAGCAGCCGCTGGACGCCCGTTCCGCGGGACGGGGAGGTTTCACACCACTGGAGAACGTGTTTCGTGCGCCGACTCGTTACGATCGTTGCTGCCTGCTCGCTCATAGCCCTGGCCTGCCGCAAAGCCACCGAGCCAACCATCAGTGTGTACGGGGGCGTCTGGGCGGCGTTGACGTTCACGTCCGAGGCTGGATGCGGCGGGACCTGCGGAGCCTTCAATCGCGTCGCCGTGCTCAATGACGGCAGCTTCCAGCCCGGCGGCAGCGACTCGCTGTACAGGGTCGTGGCCGTGATCGACAGCACGGGCCACATCAAAGGAACCGCGGTGTGGGACAACGTTCCGGTTTACACGACGGACAGCCTGGTAGGGATCTGCCCGGCGACCGACACCTGTTCAGGGTCTGTGATCGGCGGATTTCCTGTGAGCGGCGCGCCGGTCACGTTCTCAATGATCCGCAACGAGCCCTGATCGCGCCGGGTGCCCCACGGTGCCGGAAAGATCGGCTCCCATAGATCGGCTCCCTTGCCGTTGGCCGCGTCTCCGCCACGCCAGCGTGGGCCCGGCACGGTTAGTGCTTTATGAGGGCATGAGCGCGGGGTCCGCTGATCCGTCATGGCGACGACCCCCGGTTTGCGCCAGCATTTCGGATGCGGCACTTTCGATCACACGAACGCGGAGACCAATACATATGCGAGCCGGATATCGCCTATTTAGTGCGTTGATGGTTGCCGGCGCTCTTGCGTCGCCGGTCGTCGTGAGCGGCTGCTACCACCATCGCTACTACGCCGCTGCGTGGTCAGACAACGAGGGCCCGTATTACGCGCGGTGGGAGTCGGAGACGCACCGCGAGCACCGAGAGTGGGCGCAGCGCAACTCCGACGAGCAGCGGGAATACTGGGCGTGGCGCCACGACCACCCGTAGGAATCGAGCTGACCCCGTCGGTCCGGGGATGATCCCCTGGGCCCGCCGATCAACGCGGGGACTCGGCGACCATCGTTTTCGGGCTCAGGCAACGTCAACGGCACGCGGCCAGCATTGTGCATCCGCGGATCTCAGACAGCCGACGCGATCTGCTCTCTGGATCGGCGGGGAGGCCGCGAGTCGCGGTCGGAATGCTGGACCGCGCGTCGGACCGCCTCGAGGAGGCCGTCAGGGGTGAACGGCTTCTGCAGGAACGCGTCGCCGCCTGGCGGCAACTGACCCGCGTTCTCGTGAGTGTTGTATCCGGACATGAACAGCAAACGCATGTTCGGCCATTGTTCACGGAGCCCGGCGGCGAAGTCGCGTCCTCCGACATCGGGCATGACGAGATCGGAGACTACCAAGCCAATGTGATCCGCGCGGGCGGCGAGGAGCGCGAGCCCCTCCCGGCCGTTGTCAGCCGTCAAGACCGTGTGCCCCGCCCGCTCCAGCGCACGCGTCGCGGCTCGGCGAACAGCGGCATCGTCATCGGCAACGAGGATCGTCATCGGCGGTAGCGCGCCGTTCGCCGTCGTCCCCTCCGGGGCAGCGACCTCGCTCTCGGAATCGGTGCACGGCAAGTAGATGTCGAACGTCGCGCCCTGACCGGGCTCGCTGCGAAGCGAAATGCTCCCTCCCGACTGGCGGACGATCCCGTACACTGTCGAGAGGCCAAGTCCGGTCCCCTGCCCGACCGGTTTCGTCGTGAAGAACGGCTCGAAGACCCGCGCCTGCGTGATCGCGTCCATACCCGTTCCGTTGTCGGTGACGCTCAACACGACGTGCGGTCCGGGCGTGAGCCCGGGGTGCCGTTGCGCGTCGTCCGTGTCGATCGCTACCTGCCGGGTCTCGATCACGATCGAGCCGCCGCGCGGCATCGCGTCACGCGCGTTGATCACCAGGTTGAGAAGGACCTGCTCGATCTGGCTCGGGTCCGCCATAACCAGATCGAGCGACGGCGCGAGGCGAGCCACGCAATCGATCTCGGCGCTGATGAGCCGCCGCAGCATCGGCTCCAGCCCGCCAACGACGTCCGTCAAGTCGATTGGCCGCGGGTGGAGCACCTGACGCCGGCTGAACGCCAGCAGTTGACGGGTCAGCAAGGCCGCCCGCTGGGCCGCCAGTTGCACCTGTTCGATGTCCTCGCGCCCTTCGTGATCGGCGGGTAAGCTCCCCTCGGCGAATTCGCTGAACGCGAGAATCGCGGTCAGCATGTTGTTCAGGTCGTGCGCGATGCCACCTGCGAGTTGGCCGACCGCTTCGATCTTCTGTGCGTGACGGAGCTGTTCCTCGAGCGCGAGCCGGTCAGTGACGTCGCGGGAATTCAGGATGATGCCGCCGATAGTCGGATCACCCAGCAGGTTCTTTCCCGTGCCCGCCAGCGTTCGCCACTGGCCGTCGGCCCGGCGACAGCGGAGCACGATCGGCGTGGTTTCCCCCGATCTCGTCAGGAGGTCGCTGATCGCATCGCGCAGAACCGATGCGTCTTCGGGGTGTACCGTCTCGAACACGTTGGTGCCGACCAGCGACGCCGACGGAGAGCCCAGCGTGCGTTGGTAGGCCGGGCTGGCGTATCGGATCAGGCCGTGGTGGTCGAGAATCGCGACAGGGTCTTCGGCGTGCTCGATGAGAGACCGGAAGCGTTGCTCCGTGGCAGCCAGGGCGGCTTCCGCCCGACGGCGGCGCCATCGCTCGCCGGCCCGCTCGAGTGTCGTAACCAGTTGGTCGGGCGATACGGGCTTGAGGAGATAGTCGAAGATGTGTTCGCGGAGCGCACGCACGGCGCTCGTGACGCTCGCGTTGCCCGTGAGCACGACGATCTCGGTCTGGACGTCAGCGGCGTGCAGCCGCTCAATGAGATCGTGTCCATCCATGTCCGGGAGACGAAGGTCGAGCAGCGTCACTGCGGGCGGTGTTCTCGAGGCGACTTCCAATGCCTGGCCGCCCGTCTGCGCGCTGTACGGCTCGTATCCTTTGAGCCGCAATACATCGCCCATCGTGCGAAGCAACGCAGGGTCGTCCTCGACGATCAGGACGGCGAGCAGATCAGCCGATGGCGGCATCGAGCAGTTCCGTGAGCTGGTCGGGCTCGAACGGCTTGATGAGGCGCCCGACGATCCGGCCGGACCTCGCCCCGGACTCCGAGCCCTCGAGCAGCATCGGGAATCCGGTGCACAGGATGATCGCTGCGCCGCCGCTCGCTTGCTGGACGGCGTCCACGACCTGTCGTGGCTCGAAGCCGTCGAGCTTGAGGTCGAGCAACACGGCCGCCGGCTCGCATTCGCGCAGCCGGGTCAACGCACCGTCGAGTGACCGTGCCTGGTGCACGAGGTAGCCATGATCGGCGAGCACCGCCGCGAGCGATCGCAGGAACTCCGGGTCATCATCGACGACGAGCAGCGCGCGGCGAGTGTCCCCGATCCCGGCCAGGAGCTGGAGCAGCTCATTGATCGGCACCGGCTTATTCAGAACGCGCGCTGCGCCCCAGGCGGTCGCTTGCTCGAGGAGTATGGCGCTGGCGTAGGCCGTCATGAGCACGACGGGGAGTGTGGGCCGCCGCTCGCGCATCGCGCGCAGCGCGTCCACGCCCGTGATGCCACCCATGCGCACATCCATGAGCACGACCGTGAATGACGACTGGGCGACGTGCCCGGTGGCTTCCTCGCCGCTATACGCGCCGACGGTTTCCCATCCCGCCCGCTGCAGGATATCGCAGAGCGTGCGCACCATCATACGGTCGTCATCCACGACCAGCACGCGCCGGGGGATGTCACGCATCACGCGGCTTCCGCCTGTTGGCGCGCCGCCGACGCCATAATCAGAGTGAAGCACGCGCCGTTGCCGACGCGGCTGGCGGCATCGAGCGTGGCGCCGTTGGTGGTCGCGAGGGTGCGCGAGACCCAGAGGCCGAGGCCGAGTCCGCGGGCCTTGGTCGTGAACAGGGGCTCGAAGATGCGATCGAGGATCTCAGGAGTCATGCCCGGACCGGTATCTGCGATGGTGAGGCGGACGCGGCCGTCCGGCGCCGGCTCGCCGGCGATGGTGAGCGTCCCCCCACCGGCATCGCTCATCGCCTGAACGGCGTTGCTCAGCAGATTGAGCAGGATCTGGGCGAGATGCGCCGGGTCGATCGCCGTCCGGGGCAGCCCGGCGGGGAACTCGCGGCGCACTTCGACGCCGGCAAGGGGCCCGAGACGCTCCAACTGGGTGTCGACGAGCGCTGGGAGGTCGACGGCCGTGATCTGCGGCGGCCGGACACGTGCCGTGTCGAGGAGATCCCCGATAATCCGCTCCGAGATGGCTATCTGGCCCCGCAGGAGCCCGAAATACTCGCGCACGAGCGGCTGTGCGTCCGGGAGGCTCTGGTCGATCACATAGAGTGCATTCGTCATCACGCCCAACGGGTTCCGAAGCTCGTGCCCGACCGCACTCGCGAGTTGACCGAGCATCGCGAGCCGTTCCTTCTGGACGAGCTGCAGATGCGCAGTCTCGAGCTTCGCCATCGCTTCCTGGAGCCGGATCGTGCGTTCCGCCACCCGTTGCTCGAGCTCCTGGTGCGACTCGTTCACCCGTGCCGACATGCGCGCAAACGCATCCGCCAGACGAGTGATTTCGTCGCCCGCGGCGGCCTCTGTCGTCGTGGACTGGCTGGAGCCGGCCGCCGCCACGCGCTCCGCCGCTTCGGTGAGCGACACGATCGGTCGCGTGATGCGCCGGCTCACGAACCACGCACCGGTGGCGCCAATCATGACAAAAAGACCGGCCAGCGCCGCCATCTCCAACAGGAGGCGTCGCATCGGTGCGAGCACGGTGGTGCCCGGCTGCTCGACCCAGAGGACCCACGGTGTGCCCCGGATGGCGGTGGCGGCACCGACGCCGCGGCCCTGCGCCGACGCGAAGATCAGGGCGTGCCCGACGCGCATGCCCGGGGGTGGCGGCGGGGAGGTCTGGGTGAGGTTTGTCCACTGCCCCTCACCCGGCGTGCCGACGAGCAATGCAGCGTGCGGGCCGATCAGGTCGCGGACGGTTTGCGCGCCCGCTGAGCTCACGATTTTCAACTCGGCGATATAGCCCAGGGGGCGGCGCGCCGCGGCGGCTGGCGTCGTGCCGCTGTCACCGGCTGCCGGGGCAATGGCGACGACGGATTCGCCGTACGTCGAGGCACCCACCGAGCGGAACGGTCCGAGGAGCGGCCCGGTGGCGACGGAGACCTGCGCGGCGATCATGCGATCGATCCAGCCGGACCCGCGAGGCGGGATCCGGCGCGACGTGTCGAGCACGACTGTCCCGTCGGCGTCCCGTAGCTCGATGCGGGCCGGTGCACTGTCCGCCGGTCCCCAGACGTGGGCCAGTGCGAGCCGTGCGGCGCCCGCGCCGCGCTTGGTGGCCAGGTACCGGGCCACCACCGGGTCACGCGCGACCGTTGCCAACCGGGCCCGGTACGTGGTCGTGGATTGCTCCAGCAGCGACGCGACCGGCGCAGACGCGGCTTGCAGCCGGGTGCCGGCGGTGGTCAGGAGGATGCCCTCGATGCGCTGGTACGCCGTCCACGTGAACGCGGCCACGGTCCCCAGCAGGAGACTGGAGATGAGTAACGGCAGTCGACGATCGATAGACCGCCACCGAGCGCTGATCCGTCCCATCAGTCCCCCCACGCACTCGCGTGCGGGCCAAGTACCGTATAGCGATCGTCGAGGACCATGACCGGTGGCCTCACGTTAGTCGACCGCATCCTCCTATTTGACTGTCGTCGGGACGATTGGTGACTGATCGGAATCGGGCGAGCCGATTCGCGTGCCCAGCCCGCGGCTCTCGGCGGGGTGGGGATGCGCCTCGCGCCTCGACGGTGGTTCGGGACCGCGGCGGGTGCCCGGGAGATTGCTAATCAGTGCCTGCCGTGCCCCGTCCGGATCTGGCTATCCGCACTCGGAGAAGCCGCACACGTGGCATTTGGCGCAGCCTTCGGCGAACTCCAGTTGTGAGCCGCAGTCCGGGCACGTGCCAATGAACGACTCCGCGGACGGCGTGTACGCTTCGTGCGCCGCCTGCGTGCCGCCTGCGCTCCGGGCCACTGGTGAGACGACTGGCACGAGGGGCGCCGCCTCACGCGACACCGGCGCGGCCGGCCCGCTGTCGGAGAGGAGATCCTGCTGCACGCCCTGCGTGTGGTCGCGCCACCAGTCCTCGAGCGCCATGCCGATCGCATCGGGCACGGAGAGGATCTTCTTCGGGCCCAGTCCCACGACGCGGTCGGACGCGATCCCGCGCAACTGGCGATGGATCTCCATCATCGGGATGCCCGACCGGAGCGCGAGCGAGATGAGGCGGCCCATGGCTTCCGCGTCCGCCATGGCCGATCCGCCCGCCTTGCCGAGGTTGATGAACACCTCGAATGGCTGCCCGCGATCATCCTCGGTGATGTTCGCGAACATCGTCCCGAGCGGCGTCTCGTAGCGCGCCGTCGTCCCGCGCAGCTTGTCCGGGCGAGACCGTTTGGCGCGGCGCTGCAGTGTTTTCGGCCTCGACCTCGAACACCACTTTGCGCAGCCGATCGATCTCCGCATCCCGCTCCGCGAGTGTACCCAGCAGCTCGCCGATTTCGCGCTTGTCGGATGCACCCGGTGCGGCGGGCGCCGTCCCGGCCTTGTCGCGCTCCGTCTTGGCCTTGTCGGTGGCTCCGGTCGACAACACCTGATTGTCGCGCGAGCCATCCCGGTACACCGTCACGCCCTTGCACTGGAGCTCGTACGCCAGCTCGTAGATCGCGCGCACATCCGCGACGGTCGCCGTGTGTGCGAAATTCGTCGTCTTGGATATGCCGCTGTCGCAGTGCTCCTGAAACGCAGCCTGCATCCGCATGTGCCATTCGGGCTTGATCGCGTTCGCGGTGACGAACACGCGTTGCCATTTGGCCGGCACTTCCGGCAGGTCGATCCGCCCCTCGGTCGCGATCCGCTCCATCAGCGCGTCGGAATACCAGCGCTCGCGCTTGGCGATCTCGACGAAATCCTCGTTGACGTCGGGCATCAGGACGCCCGCCTGATTGCGCATGAACGCGACCGCGAACAACGGCTCGAGTCCCGACGAGCACCCCGCAATGATCGAGATCGTCCCAGTCGGCGCGACCGTCGTCGATGTTGCAGTTGCGGAGGAGCTGCATCGGCCGGATCCGCTTGCCGGACGCGTCGCGCGCGCACGTCTCGTCCGGTCCCCAGATCGAGCGCGCCCACTCCGGGAACGCGCCCCGCTCGTGGGCCAGACGCTCGCTCTCGCGCTTCCCCTCCGTGTCCACGAACGCCATCACCTTGCGTCCCAACTCGACTCCCTCGGGCGAATCGTACGCGATACCAAGCCGCACGAGGGCGTCCGCGAACCCCATGATACCCAGGCCGATGCGGCGAATGCGCTTGGAGAGCGTATCGATCTCGACGAGCGGATAGCGGTTGACGTCGATGATGTTGTCGAGGAAGTGCGTCGAGAGATGGATGTCGCGCCGGAACGCGGCCCAGTCCATCTGGCCGTCCTTGACGTAATACCCGACGTTGATGCTGCCGAGGTTGCACACATCATAGGGGAGCAACGGCTGTTCGCCGCAGGGATTCGTGGCTTCGTACGAACCGAGATGCGGCACCGGGTTGTAGCGATTGGCCTCGTCGACGAAAAAGCACCCCGGCTCGCCAGTCCGCCACGCGCCCTGGATCATTTTCTCCCACACCATGTTCGCGTCGAGCTCACCGACCACCGTGCCATTCCGCGGATCCTTGAGCTCGTACGTCGTGCCGGCCTTGACGGCCGCCATGAACACGTCGGTCACCGCAACCGAGATGTTGAAATTCGTGATCTTGGTGATGTCTTCCTTGCACGTGATGAACTCGAGAATGTTCGGGTGATCGACCCGCAGGATCCCCATGTTGGCGCCACGGCGCGTGCCGCCCTGCTTCACCGCATCCGTGGACGCGTCGTAGAGCTGCATGAACGACACGGGACCGGACGCCACCCCCGTCGTCGACCGCACCATCGACCCCTTGGGCCGGATGCGCGAGAACCCGAAACCGGTGCCGCCGCCACTCTGATGGATGATCGCCATCGACTTGAGCGTGTCGTAGATCCCGTCCTTGCCGTTCGCGAGCGCATCGGCGACCGGCAGGACGAAACACGCGCTCAATTGCCCCAACGGCCGGCCCGCGTTCATGAGTGTCGGCGAGTTGGGCTCGAACCGGCGCTCGGTCATGAGGTGGTAGAAATCCTCGCTCACCGTTTGCACCGCCCCGTCGCTCGCACCATACCGCCGGTCCGCGTCGGCTACGGTCGTCGCCACCCTCCAGAACATCTCCTCCGGCTGTCTCGGTCGGCGCCCCTGTCTGGTCCTTGACCAGATATCGCTTCTCGAGCACGGTGCGAGCGTTCTGCGACAACGACGCGGGACCAGCAGGCGGGTTGGTGGGCAACGGCATGATGACGCTCCAACGAGAAATGGTACGGGCCCTACGGGGAACCTAGCCGAGCCCGCACTGAAGACGCCCAGGACGCTCACTGGCTTCGCGCGCTGCTCCACGCGAGTGGCGACCGGCTCCGCAATGCGGACGGAGATACTAGCCGCCATCGTGTATCCGCGCCAGTGGTTCGATAAACCATTACGTGACAAGGGGTTGTGTTTTGAACATCACAACCGCAGTACCGTCGGCGTCTTATCCACGTTACCGGATCGTCTTGGCCCCGTTACGAGCCTCGCGCCCCAAATCCGCGCCTAGGAACCCCGCCGAATGTGGAGAGTACGCGCTTGTTAACAACATATCCACACGGGCGTTAGTGGGTTCCCCGATCGTCCAGCGCCCGGAGACTCGATCGGCACGCGCCGAGCCCGCCACATTCCCCGCACCAGTCCGGCTGCCGGGTGCGCTTGCCTGGTATCACGAGCACGCCGATCGCGCGAGCCCAGTTAGAACGGGAGTCCGAAGGTCACGTAGAAGTCGACCGGCGACGCGCCGTACGCCGCCCCGTTCGACGCCGGCACCGCCATCCCAAGACGGACCCGGTACGATGCGTCGTATTGAAATGCCGTGTCGAAGTTGAGCTCCGCGCCTGCCGAGCTGAGTCAGCCGGCGCTGGGCGTCCTGCGCATCACACACTCCCGGCAACACACCCTGATGCGCCGGACACCACGCCTCGGCAGCATCACCGAAGACCGTCAGCGAGGTCTTGCCAAGGAAGAACGGCAGCAGATGCAGTCCCCGCCCAGGCGCGAACAACGGGATCCGGTACTCGAGCGATCCTGCCATCGCACGTGTGCCGTTCGCCGCGCCCGGCGGAAAGCCGCGCACACTGAACACGCGAGGCTGATCTCCGACCGTGACGCCGGGCACGACCTGCACCGCCTGCCCGCTACGGCCACCCGCCGTGAATGTCGAGATCGCGCCGTCGTTCTCGAGGCCCACCGCGAACTGCGCCGCGAGCACGTCGTGCGCGAATGCCGGAAAGAGACTCAGCGCGCGATAGAGATCGGCCACCGCCACGACACTCCGCTCCGTGGTCGCCGACGCCGCCTGCTGCCACCGCTGCCGCAACGTCGCGGACAACGTCACGCCGTCCTCCGGCGAGATCGCGAGGTCGGGGCTCGCCGCGTTCGACCAGCCAATGGTCGTGAACACCGACGGGAAATAGGGATGCGACGAGAAGAACGGATCGATGGCCGTGATGAGCGGGCCCGGATCCGTGCTGTAGGTCCTCGCCTCGATGTCGGCACCGACCGACCAACTCGTGCTCGTGCGGGCCCGCGGCCACAACAACGTCTCCTCGGCTGACGCCGTCACCGTGCGGTGCACCAGTTCCCCCACGGTCTGTCCTGCCGCATTGGCGAGCGGCTGATGCGTCCAGTACTCCTGGCCCACGGCGTCCAGCACCGGATAACCGAGCCCGCGATATTCGTAGGTCGCGTTCAGCTCGATCTGCGATGGCGAGTGAAAATCGTATAATGCCTGCAACGAGTAGTTGTGCCGCTGCAGCACGTCGTAGGCGGAGGTGTACGCACCGGCCTGGATGTATCCCTGGTCGGACGTGTTCGCGACCGGCATCCAGTACCGCGGGATGAGTCCCGCGCCACGGTGAATACCGCGTGATCCGCCCGGAGTCGCGCGTCACCGGCGGCACGATGGGGTTCGGCATTTCGGACGCGGCGCTGTCGAGCGGATAGCCATTCGCCGAATCGAACGGCGCGACACCGATGTGATAGCCGTCGCCGCGCAGCTCCGTCACCGCCAGCCGCGCCCCGTCAGGTGAGACGGCAGGGTAGGACACGCCCGCCCCTCCGCTGCCGACGAGCACCACGAGAGACCCGGATGGTGTCACGGAGTCGCTCGCCACCGCGCGTGTCGTGTCCACGCGCGCCCGGTACACTTCGGCCCTCCCAGACCGGTCGGATGTAAACACCACACTCTGGCCGTCGGGTGTCCAACTCGGGCTCGCGATCACCGCGCGCTCACGGAGGATGGTCTCGAGCGGTCGTCCCGCGGTGTCCAGCACGACGACCGACATGTACCCGCCGCGCTCCCAGCGCACCGTCGCGATCTCGCGTCCATCCGGCGACCACCGCGGCTCCGACCACTCGGTGTCGGCGGCATACGGAGTGATCGTCTCGGCCTGCCGGCCATCCGCCGGGAGCACGACCAGTTGTGTCGATGCCTGATGTCCCCACACCGCGACAATGCGGCCGTCGGGACGCGCATCCGGATCCGAGTAGCGCTTCCCATGCGTCAACCGCGTGTCGTGTCCGGCATCGCTCCGGTACAGATCGGACCGGATGGCGTACGGTGACGTGTAGTCGAGCTGCGAGTACACGAACCCGTTCGGGATCGGCGCGTTGGGGTCCGTGCCGTTACGTCTCTCCAGGCGGCGCTGCCGCCCGGCGAGCGTCACCGAATACAGCCCCGGGAGATCACGCTCGTTGTCCGCCGCGTAGATCAGGGTCGTGCTGTCGGTCCAGCGCGGGA
Organism: uncultured Gemmatimonadales bacterium; assembly: GCA_963737895.1. GTDB lineage: Bacteria > Gemmatimonadota > Gemmatimonadetes > Gemmatimonadales > Gemmatimonadaceae > Palsa-1248. The sequence continues at coordinate 612,619 of CAVTUF010000001.1, forward strand.
AGTACGCGTTGTATCCCTCGCGCGTAATGCTGCGGATCGCCAGCGGGTGCAGGTCCGGGACGGCCGCCGCCCGCAGCGCGGAGTCACGCCACGCGCGCCACGCATCCTCGAACGAGATGCCGAACGCGGCCCGCGAGGTCCGGTCCAGGAGGTACGGGATGGTCGCGCCGCTCGAGTACTCGATGAAGGCGGGCACCGTCTCCGGTCCCCGGGTCGCTGAGAGGTAGGAGAAGAGCAGCGATCCGTAGACGTAGGGACCTTCGCCATTTGGCCACTCCGGCGCGCGCGAGACTCAACTGGTCGAGGCGCGGCAGCGCCGTGTCGCGCGCGGCCGCTTCCGCCAGTGTCCGATGCGAGGTCCCTGCGAGCCGCCCGAAGCCGGTGAGCCGCGACTCGTAGTACACCGCCAGCCCTTCGGTCAGCCACGCGGGCGAGTACAGGTTCGGCATGAACACCGGATTGCGGCCAAACACTCGCTGCGCGATGCGCCACCAGCCGCGCGCCCGGTCGAGATGGAAGATGTGCGTGAGTTCGTGCTGGATGATCAGCGCGTTCCAGTCGCCGTAGTACCGGAGGGTGGGCGCATCGACCGGCGGATACGCGTAGATAATGATGCGATTCGTCGGGAATGGTGTCGCCTGCCCGTTCGTGAGATCGACGTTGTCCGCGAGCACGATGTCGATCGTCCCGCGCGGCGGCACGAGTTCGCGCGCCAGTGCGGCGTACGCCCGCTCCGCGTTCCTGGCGGCGCGGCGCGCCTGATCTTCGAGTTGCGGATTGAAATGGATGCGGAAGTGCGCGGTGTGCAGCGTCTCCCACCGCACGCTGGGATCCACCTGCGCACGGAGCGGGCGAGCGGCGGCGACGCCGCATGCCGCCAGCACCCACAATGCCACCTTGGCCGCGGTCGCGGATGGGCGCCGGTTCACGCTGGTCCGCGCCGCAGGCTCCACGTCCTCAGCGGCTTACGGTCCGGCGGCCGGAGGGGTCGTCGTCGCTGATGGCGTCGCAGCTGGTGTCGTCGTGCCAGGTGTTCCAGCCGGCGACCCTGTGGTCACCGCCGGGGACACCGGCGCGGCCAGCGTCAGGAAATACGACTCCAGTCCCTCGACGACTCCTCGCGCATACGCCGCCTGGAACTCCGTCGTGCGCAGCGCCGCCTCCTGTTCCGGGATGATGATGAACGCGCCCTCGCACAGAACGGACGGCATCCAGGTCGGACGCACCAGGGCGAGGTTGTCGTAGTGGATGCCGAGGTCGCGCAGCCCCATCTCGTGCACCATCCCGGCCTGCACGGCTCGCGCGAGCGCGACCGAGTGCGGCTGGAAGAAGTAGCTCCCGGTGCCGTGCGACACGTACGGGTTCATGCCGTCCGGCAGGGCGTTGAGATGGATCGAGACCAGCGCGTTGACGTTGAACCGGCGGGCCATGACCGGCCGCGCGTTCAGGTTCACGGGATCCGGCGTCGTCCGGGTCATGACCACGGCGGCGCCATGCGCGATCAACATCGCTTCGACCTGCTGCGCGATCGCCAGCGTCGGGACGGGCTCGTAGAGTCCGGTCGGTCCGGTGGATCCCGCCGGTGGATGGCCGGCATCGACAGCGATCATCAGACCCGCGAGCGGAGCGTGCGCATCCACGACCGGAGGCCGGCGCACGCGTAGCACAAAGCCACCACCGGTCCACATCGCGAGATAGCCGTACGGCGGCCGCGACAGATGGATTGTGTACCGGGCGCGGTCGCGGGTCTCCTGTGACCACGTCACCGACTCCACGAGGGTATCGGGCGGACCCGGGGGCCCGGCCAGACGGCCGACATAATGAATCAGACTGGTCGAAGCCTGCGTACTGTACAGAGTGAGCACGAGATCATTGCCGTCTTCCTCGATCTGGTATGGCGGCCGGTCGCCGACCGCCAGCACGACGTCCTCCCATCCGGCCGCCGGCACCACACGCACCGCGCCCACCAGCCGTTGCGGTGGCCTGGCCGTGGGCGGGAGCGGGACGGTTCGCACGTCCGCCAGCGAAATCCACGCATCGAGCGCCTCGTCCAGCCGGACTCGCTCATACCCCGGACTCCGGCCGGTGACCTGCAGCAGGGTGCCGGGAAAGAGGAACCACTTGTACGTCCCTCCGGCCACCGGGCGCGCGATGACGGTCCTGTCGGTGTCGGGCAGCGATGTATCGGCGGACATGACCGCGACGTACCGGTTGCTGTCAGGGAACGGGCGCGGCAGGGCCGCGACGGTATCACCCAGCGTATCCAGCAGCGACACCGGCGGCAGCACCCGTACGGGATGGACCGCCCGCACGGTGTCGGCCCCCTGGACCACGACGAGGTCGTATCGCGAGCTCGCGCTGTCGGGCACCGGCAGCCACGCGAGGAACGCCCCGTTGGCGCGAACCGGCACGGGGGTGCCGTTGATGGTCAGGGTCGCGTCCCCGGTCCCCACGGAGCCAAGAATGAAATTGGAGTCGCGGGAGGTGATCAGCGCCCCGGGCCGCGGATACACGACCGAGATCGCGATTGGGCCCGTCACATGCGGTATCGGCGGCAGTACCGGGCTCCCACCGGCTGGACCCGGCGCGGCAGCAGCGGCTGCGGGGACCGGGGCGGTCGCTGGCCGGGGTGTACCGCAGGCCGCGAACAGCATCGAGAATCCCGCGGCTGCGAGCGCGCCGGCAAACGGACGTCGCATCGCGCACAAACTAACGGGCGGGCTGGCCGGAGGTTAGGGACTTCGTGGCCGGATCCCGCCGTCCGGTCGGCCACCGGCCATTCCACCCTCCAGCCCGCACGGTGGCCTATCTGCTGCAAGGTCCCCACTGGCGCCATGCTGGGTTAGTTTCTCACTCCCGTGCCGTCGTGTCCCGCCACCGCAATTGCCCGGCTGCCCCGCTGCCACTTCGACCCCGACCCCGACCCCGACCCCACACCCTTCGCCTCGTGACCCGGTAGTGAGCGATCAGCCGCCTGTCATCATCCACGTCTTCGGCAGCACCGATGTGGGCCGCACGCGCGACCACAACGAGGACGCGTTTGTGGTGGCGGAGCTTCCGAGCGCGACGCCACTCACGTTTTCAAAGGAGCGGGCCTACGCTCCCGGAGATCACGGCGCGCTGTTGATGGTCGCCGACGGCATGGGCGGGGCAGCGGCGGGCGAGATCGCCAGTTCCATGGCGGTCGACATCGTCCTCAAGGAGTTGCGCGCGCGCGAAAGCGCTGGACCTCCGCCTCAACCGGCGGCCTTCGCCCAGGCGCTCGTCGCCGCGACGACCGTCGCCAACGAACGGATCCACCGCTACGCGCTCGACCACCTGGAATACCGCGGGATGGGTACGACCGCGACCGTCGCCGGCGTGCTCGGCGACACGCTCTACATCGCACAGGTCGGGGACAGCCGCGCCTACCTCATCCGCGACGGCAAGGCCAACCAGATCACCAAGGACCAGTCGCTGATGCAGCGCCTGGTCGAGGCCGGCGAGATCACGGCCGAAGAGGCCGAGGTGAGCGAGCGCCGTAATATCATCCTGCAGGCACTGGGCCCCGAAGCCGCAATCAAGGTCGACATCACACGGCAGCAGATCCGGAAGGGCGACACGCTGGTGCTGTGCAGCGACGGACTGTCGGGTCTCGTGCGCGACTTCGAGATCGCCGAGGCGGTCGCGGAGGAGTCCGACCTGCGCTCGCTCTGCGCCCGGCTGATCACGACCGCGAACTCCAAGGGCGGCCCGGACAACATCACGGTAGTCGCCGCCCGCTTCGATGGCGCCGCTCTCACCGCCGCCGGACACGACGATGAGGTCGGCCACCAGGCATTTCCCGTCGGTGACGACACTCCCCCGGGCGGAGTACCAGGTACGCCGCCGCAGCCGGAGCGGATCGTGGAGATCGCCGGCGAGCCCCGCGCCGCCTCCCAGGAATCCGAGCCGTCGCTCGCGGTGACGACGCTCGAGATCCCAGTGCGACGGGCCGGCCGCTGGCGGGTTGTCGCCCCCTATCTCGTCGTCGTCTGCGCCGCCGCCGTCACGTTCGTCATCGTGATGTTCGTGCTGTCACGCCGGCCCAGGTAGTCGCCCGCCACCCACGCCCCCGGCGGGTGTGAGCTTGCCGAGGATTCGGGGACCGCTCGCTCCTGTCGCGCCCGGGACGTTGCCAGTGCGGCCTTCAATGTGCAGCGCGGCGAGCAACGCAAAGGCGACCGCCTCTTTCGCCTCGCCATCGAAATACACATCGGCGAATGGACGCACGACGCGCGGAGCCAACACCTCGGCGATCGCCCCCGCGAGCGCGGGATTGCGCGCCCCGCCGCCCGACAACAGGACCTCTGCAACCGGTTCGGGGATGAACCGCGCGTACGCGTCTCCTATGCTGCGCGCGGTCAGCGACACCGCCGTCGCCACGATGTCCTCGGTCGTCGAGCGGGATGACGCGGAGCGGCACCGCTCGATGAAACCGGCAATGTACCGGGCGTCGAACAGCTCACGGCCCGTGGACTTCGGAGGCGGAGCGGCGAAGTAGGGATCGGCGAGCAGAGCGTCGACCACGCCAGCGATCGCCTGCCCCCGCCGCGCGAGCTGCCCATCCACGTCGAACGGCAACGCCGGATGCAGGGCCCGGACGACGCCATCGATGACCACGACGCCGGGACCCGTGTCGAACGCCCGCACGCCCGCGAGGTCCCGCCCCGAGGCGACAATGGTGACGTTGCCGATGCCGCCGACGTTCTGCAGCGCGCGCCACCCGGCCGGTGGAGCGAACAACATCACGTCGGCGATCGAGACCAGTGGCGCCCCCTGCCCGCCCGCCGCGATATCCCGCACACGGAAATCGCTGACCACGTCCAGGCCAGTGCGCTCCGCGATCACCGCTGATTCGCCGATCTGCCAGGTCGATCGCCCGGGCTCGTGCCACACGGTCTGGCCGTGCGAACCGATCGCACGCACGGTGCTGCGAGCTACGCCGCTCTCGGCCAGCAGCGCCACCGCGGCGCCCGCCAGCCACGTCCCCATGTCGAAGCCGAGCTGGCACCATTCGGCCGTCGTCGCTCCCTCGTGGATCGCGCGCTCGAGCCGCTGGCGGTCGCGCTGGGCGTAGGGATGCGTGGAGAATCCGAGCAGCTCAGGTTCGCCCGGACCAGAGCCGGCCGCCGCGCCGCCCGCGGCGAACCGCACCGCCGCCGCCGAGATGCCGTCGAGCGAGGTACCGGACATGAGGCCGATGTAGACGTCGGCAGGCGCCCCGGACGCGCGGGACGTCATACGCGGCCGGCTGGGCGACGCCGATCGGATATCGTCCGTGCGACCGCGAGCGTGCGGATCACCCGGCGGACGGTGGCGGGCCCGGGACCACGCGGCGCACGCTGCCGCCCGCTGCCGCCAGCCGCTGGAGCGCCTCGTCCCGGCTCACGCCGAGCGCGTGCATCACGATCGCCACTTTGACCGCGCCGCCCGCGGCATTCGAGCAGTCCGCGCGCGTCGTCGCGGCTCACGTTACAGACGCCCGCCACCATGCGTTCGCTGCGCGAGCGCAGCTTCGCGTTGGTCGCTTGGAGGTCGACCATGAGGTTGCCATAGGTCTTGCCCAGGCGGATCATGGCTCCAGTCGTGATCATGTTGAGCACGAGCTTCGTCGCGGTCCCCGACTTGAGACGCGTCGAACCCGTGACGACCTCCGGGCCCACGACCGGCACGATCGCCACGTCGAATGTCGCGTCCGAGTTCCTCGGATGGCGGCGAGTTCGCGACGAGCGCGGTGCGTGCGCCGGCCGCGCGCGCGCGCGCCAGTGCGCCGCGAACGTAGGGCGTGGCCGCCGATGCCGCGATGCCGACGACGAAATCGCGCGCCGACAACCCGCGGGCGTCCAGATCGCGCGCGCCATCCTCGGGCCGGTCCTCGGCGCCTTCCTGCGCACGGGTGAGCGCCGCCGGTCCACCTGCGATGAGACCCTGCACCATCTCGGGATCCGTGCCGAACGTCGGCGGGCATTCGCTGGCATCGAGCACCCCGAGCCGCCCCGAGGTTCCCGCACCGGTATAGAACAGGCGGCCGCCTTCGCGAAATGTGGTCACCGCGATGTCGATGGCACGCGCGATCGCGTCACGCTGCGTCGCCACCGCGGCCGGAACCAGCGCATCTTCGGCCGCCATCAGATCCACGATCTCGGCGGCACTCGCCAGATCGATGTCCGCCGAGCGCGGATTCCGGCGCTCCGTGAGACTCAGATCGGCGGCGTCCGCCGCGCGGCTTGTCTGTCGCGACATCGGCGTGTGGGCTAACTTACCGGACGATGAATGCACACCGCAAGGAAAGCGCACGCTCGCCGGGCGCGGCCATGCTGGTGGTGTGCGTCGCGGCGGGACTCGCCATCGTGCTGGTGGCGCAGGGATGCCACTCCGGAGCGAGCCACGGAGCGCCTGCACCCGCGTCCCAGCAGACCGTGGCCGGGGGAACTGCCAGCGCCGTCCCCGCCCGCGCAGCCGCCGTATTTCCCGCGGACTGGCGCTTCGCCGCGGGCAAGCCCGCGATGGTTGCCCCCCACGCGATGATCGCGAGCAACAGCGAGCTCGCCAGTGAAGCGGGCGTCGAAGTGCTGCACAAAGGCGGCAACGCGGTGGATGCAGCCGTTGCGGTGGGATTCGCGCTCGCCGTCACACTCCCCGAGGCCGGCAACATCGGCGGTGGCGGCTTCATGGTGATCCGCATGGCCGACGGACGGAGCGCGGCGTTCGACTATCGCGAGGTCGCGCCGCTCGCCGCGACCGCGAACATGTACGCGCATGCCGATGGCACCTCCGGCACGGAAAGCGTCGTCGGCCCGCTGGCGGCCGGGCGTGCCTGGCGCCGTCGCCGGGCTCGCCGCGGCCTCGAAGGCGTTCGGGCGGCTCCCGCTCCACGATGTGATGGCGCCCGCGATCCGGCTCGCGCGTGATGGTTTCGTGGTGGATTCGGCGTTCTTCCTGTCCGTCTCGCACGCGCACGAGCGCATTGGCCCGTACGCGGGCGCGACGGTGTTTCTGCCGCACGGCGAAGCGCCCGCGCCCGGCACGCAGTTCACCCAGCCGGACCTCGCACGCACGCTCGCGCTGGTTGCCAGCGACGGGCCGGACGCGTTCTACCAGGGGCCTATCGCCGACGCGATCGCGGAAGAGATGCGCAACGACGGCGGGATCATCACGCGCGAGGATCTCGCCCGCTACACCACCGTCCGGCGCACGCCGCTGGCGTCGACGTATCGAGGCTACACGCTGTATACGATGCCACCGCCGTCATCCGGCGGCGTGACGATCATCGAGGCCCTCAACATCCTCGAGACATATCCGTCGCTGCCGCCGTTCGGTACCGCGGCGTACGCGCACGAGCTGACCGACGCCTTCCAGCGCGCATTCGTCGACCGCAACGGCAAGCTGGGCGACCCCGCGTTCGTGGACGTGCCGGTCGCGCGGCTGACTGGGAAGCAATACGCGCATGAGGTCCGGAGCACCATGGCGGACCACGCCCAACCCACCAGCCACCTGGCCAGCACGGTGCCCGAGGGGTCGCAGACGACGCACTACTCGGTCGTCGATGCCGATGGCAACGCGGTCGCGACCACGACGACGCTCAACGACCTCTATGGATCCGGCGTTTTCGTCCGTGGCGCCGGCTTCTTTCTCAACGACGAGATGGACGATTTCGCGGCGCACCCCGGATCGCCGAATCAGTTCGGGCTCGTCGAGGGGCCGCAGAACGCCATCGCGCCGGGCAAGCGCATGCTGAGCTCCATGGCCCCCACGATCGTGCTCGACCCCGGCGGCCAGCTCTTCCTCGTCACCGGCGGCCGAGGCGGCCCGCGGATCATTACGAGCACGGCCGAAGTGATTCTGAATACGATCGACTATCACATGGACCTCGCCGACGCGCTCGCGGCGCCGCGGATTCATCACCAGGCGATTCCAGACCAGTTGCGCTACGAGCGCAACGGCCTCACACCGGCGGTGCGCGACAGCCTCGCGGCAATGGGCTACACATTGGCAGAGGGTCAGGCGACTGGTACCTGTGCGGCCGTGATGCGCGTGCCCGGCGGTTACGCGGGCGCGGTCGACCCGCGGGCGACCGGCGGAGCGGCAGGATACTAGCCGCGCCCGATAACCATCGGCGAAACCGCGAGCAGCCATGACTGGAATGCGATCCCTGCTCTCGCTCTGGCCGTATCTCCGCCCTCACCGGCGTCGTATCGCGCTGGGACTGTTCTACGTCCTGGCGACGTCGGTGGCGCCATCCATCGTCATTTGGTTCCTCGCGAAGGCCGTCGATGCGATGAAGCCCGCGCTCGGTATCGGGCTCCTCTATCGTTCCGCCGCCGTCGTCATCCCGGCCGCGCCCATCGGATGGGTGTACCTGCTGGTCGGGTTCATGATCGCGACGGCGATCCTGGGCGGCATCCACCAGTACGCCATGCGCGAGTTCCTCAACGGCGCGAGCCGGTACGTCGAGTACGACGTACGCAATGCGCTATTCAGGCACCTCGAGGGCCTGGACGCCGAGTACTACAGCCGCACCCGGACGGGCGACATCATGGCCCGACTCACCAACGATCTCAGCGCAGTCCGGATGGCCGCCGGGCCAGCGATCATGTATCTCGTCAGCACGATCGCGCGAGGCCTCATCGCGATCGTGTTCATGCTGTAGATCAGCGTCTCGCTGACCGCGCTCGCGCTCCTGCCGATGCTGCTGGTGCCCGCCGATCATGGTGCGCGCTCGGCCGCGCGATCCACGACCGGTTCGAGGCCGTGCAGGACCATTCTGGGACGATCACACTCGTACGCGCAGGAGAATCTGTCGGGCACCCGCATCGTGCGCGCCTACCGCCAGGAATCCGCCGAGCTCGAACGCTTCGCGGAAGCTCAACGACGAATACCTCCGTCGAGAACATGCGGCTCGCCTATCTGTACGGCGGGCATGAATCCGAGTTTCCAGCTCCTCGCGGGTCTCGGCGCGCGTCACGGTGCTCGGCGTGGGCGGGGTGCTCGCGTTGCAGCGGCGCGATCACTCTCGGCGAGTTCGTGGCGTTTCGGCTTGTATCTCGGCGTCCTGACCTGGCCGCTGATCGCCCTCGGGTGGGTCATCAATCTGTTCGAGCGCGGCGCCGCGTCGATGGGCCGGCTCAACGACATCTTCGATGCACTTCCGGCCTTGAAGGATCCGGCCCAGCCACGAACGCTGCCGGCACTCGCCCCCGGTGTCGGGGGCCGGTCGATCGAGTTCCGCAACGTCGGATTCCATTACCCGGCGGCGCGAGGCGAGACCCGATACGCTGGGTGCTGCGCGACATCTCGTTCACGCTCCCGGCGGGCGCCACGCTCGGCGTCGTCGGCGCAACCGGGAGCGGCAAGACTGCGCTCGATCGATCTCATTCCCCGGATCTATCGATCCGCAGGAAGGCGAGATCCTGATCGACGGGGTTCCATACGCGAGCTGCCGATCGCCGTGCTGCGACGCGAGATCGGGGCGGTGCCCGCAGGAAAGTCTGCTGTTCAGCGACACCATCGCGGCCAATCTCGAATACGGGCGGCTCGACGGCAGGCCCGGCGAGCCACGCCCCGAGGCGCCGCCTGCGCCGGTGCCGCCATCCCGACGATGGCGACGGCACGGCGGAGATCGCGCTGGGACCGACGACCGGCAATGATCCGGACGACCCGCGCTGGGCCGCCCGATGGCGCAGCTCGACGAGACGGTGCCGGAGTTCCCCGGCGGGTACGACACCATGCTCGGCGAACGGGGGATCAATCTCTCCGGCGGGCAGAAACAGCGCGCCGCCCTCGCCCGGGCGCTTGCCCGCCGTCCGGCGATAGTCCTGCTCGACGATGCGCTCTCGGCCGTCGATACCCACACCGAAGCAGAGATCCTGCAGCGGGCTGCGCACGCCTTGTCGGGACGCACGGCGGTCATCGCGTCGCACCGCATCAGCGCGATTCGCGATGCGACGTGGATCATCGTACTCGACGACGGGCGCGATAGTCGAGCAGGGACGCCATGAGGAGCTGCTCGCGAGGGGCGGGCGGTACTGGGCCCTTCTCCGCCGCCAGCAGCTCGTCGATGCCATCGAACGTGACGCCGCATGAGCGCATCGCTGAGAACTCCGCTCCCGCGCGCCGAGATCCCCGTTGATGTCCTCATCGTCGAGGATCATCCCCTGGCGGCCGATGCACTCCGGTTGATTTTCGAAGCCGCCGGCCACCACCCGCGGCTGGCCGCGTCGGTGGCGGCTGCGGTGCGCGAATGCGCCGGAAAGCCGCCGCAACTGATGCTGCTCGACCTCACGCTGCCCGACGGCGACGGGTTCGATGTCCTGGCGCAGACAGCGGCTGCCGGCACGTCGCCGGGCGCCACCGTCGCGCTCACCGGACATGACGACAGCGCCCTGGCGGCGAGGTGCCGCAGCGCGGGATGCGTGGACGTGATTCTCAAGCCGGTCATGCCACGAGATCTGCTCGCCCGGGTCGCTGCGTGGGTGTAGCCCCGGACGCCGGCTTTGTCGAGCGGCGGAAAATGCCGCGGGCCGGACCATTCCTGCGTTCCTACTACCGGCTCAAGTACGGGCTGTTCGCGTCGTGAGAAACGCCCGCGCGACGGCCGGCGGGGACTGCTGGCGCTGCAGATCGACGCGCTCGGCTACGGAGATCTCCGGCGGGCGATACGGTTGGGCTACTGCCCCACGATCGCACGCCTCCTCCGCGAGACAGACACGGATCTGCGCCGTTGGTTCTGCGGACTGCCCTCGGCGACCCCGTATTGCCAGGCCGGGATTCTGTATGGCGAGAACGCCGGCATCCCCGCATTCCGGTTCTACGACAAGGCGCTCCGCCAGGTCATGACGTGCAACGCGCCGGAAGGGGTGCAGTACATCCGTGACCGGATCGATGCGCCGGGCGTGCTCGCCGGCGGGTCGAGCTATGTGAATCTCCTCGACGGCGACGCGCAGACGGTCGCGTTCACGGTCGCAACACGGCAGCGGATGTCGGTCTACCGCCGGTTGGGAGGAACGCGCATGGCGCTGCTCATTGCGCTGCACCCGGTCCGGATGATCCGCATGGTGGTGCAGTCAGCCGTCGAGTGGCTGCGCGAGGAGTGGGAGCGCCTCTGGGGAGAGCTCACCGGGTCGGTCACGCACGCCGAGGGGATCTTCCCGTATCTCCGCATCCTCAGCAACGTCGTCATGCGCGAGCTCCAGACCATGGCGATCATGCTCGACCTCTACCTCGGCGTCCCGATCATCTACAGCACGTTCATGCAGTACGATGAGCTGGGGCATCACTTCGGGCCGCGCAGCGCTCAGGCGCTGGGTGATCTCAAGCGCACCGATGCTCGCATCGCGGAACTTCTGCGCATGACGCGATCGGCCGCGGGCCGCGGCTACGATGTGGTGATCCTGTCGGACCACGGCATGACGCCCGCGATCAGCTACCGCGTCGCGTACGATGAATCACTCGGCGCAACCGTCGAGCGGATTCTGAGCGGCGAGCCCATAACGGGCGCCGGCGAGCCCCTCCGGGCGATGGCCAGCTTCGCCGAAGACAGCGAGTACGCGGACGCGGGGCCACAGATCCTCGATGCGGCCGCGCTCGTGGCGCCTCCGTCCTATGGTCACGTGCGCCGGACCATCGGCCGGGTCCGGGATTGGCTGCGCCGCCACTACGGACTCCGGGAAATCATCGTGCCGGAGAAATACCGGGTCGATGCCCGTCACAACGTAGTGGTGACGTACAGCTCCTGCCTCGCGGAGTTGTACTTCGCCGACGACCCGCGCCCGCTCCACCGCGCCGACCTGGCGCGCGATCCGCGACGAGTCACCCTCTACACCGCGCTGCTCGCGCATCCCGGGATCGGCCTCATCGCCACGCGCGCCGGCGAGTCGGTCCACGTCGAGAGCCGTCTGGGACGCGCGCGCATCCGGAACGGACAGGCCGACGTCACGGCGGGTGTGAACCCGCTGGCGATCTACCGCACCGATGATCGAACCATCCGCGCCATCGAATCGCTCGTCCGGCAGCCGAACGGAGGAGACCTCGTGCTGATCGGCGCTTTCGATGGGCATCGAGATCGTCTCGTTCGACGACCAGGTGGGCGCGCACGGCAGCTTCGGCGGTGACCAGACCCTGCCCTTCCTGATCGCGCCCCGCTCGCTCGGCGTGCATGATGCCGTGCTCGACGACGCCCGCGACATTCACCGGGTGATCATGTTACCCTATCGGGTGCCGTCTCCCCCGCCGCTCGAGGAGATGGACGAGCCGGTGCCCAGCCCCCCGTCACGCCCGAGCGAGACGGCGTCGGCGGCGTAGCTCGTGAAAGACTAGCCGGGGTCTTCTGCCGGCGGCGGCGCGTCCGCGATCAGGGCGCGAAACTGCGATCCGCTCATCCGGTCCGCTTCCGCACCGTCGCCATCACCCGTGCGGCGGTGCACGCCCCGTATCGCCGCCGCCACCGCATCGAGCGGCGCATCGGCCTGCGCGACGACGTCCACCGACCATGTCCCGCGCTCCGGACCCTTGCGCGTGTGCCGGTAGGTGGCCGTGTACACCACATGCCGGGCGTCGCCCGCCTCCGCCCCGGTCTCCGCGTCAGTCACCGGATCGGTGACGGCGAGAACGGCCACGCCGCTCTCGATCGGGCCCTGGCGGAGCGGCGGGAAGAGATAGACCTCCGCCACCCGCTCCATCGGCACCTGCTCCGCGATCGCGCGCACGAAGCGCTCTTCCGTGTCGTGCGCATCGTCGCCCGGGCGCATCCCCCCCCCGTCATCGCACCACCGCGACGACCGGCGTGGCGCCGGCTCCGGAGCCCGCGGGAATCCCGCGCGCATCGAGCTCGCGCTCCACATAGAGCCTGAGGATGTGCATGAAGTCCTGAGCGTTGGTGACGACGCCGAACGCCTGGTGCGTGCCACGATCCTTGAGTTTGCTCACGACGAACTCCGACGAATCCACACAGATCGTGCTCAACTCGCGGAGCGAGCCGTCCGCCTCCGTCACGAACGCCGGGAGCATGTTGCCCGTGGCGATCGCGTGCAGCGCCGTCGCGATCAGGATCGCCATCGTCGCACGCGTCGTGTGGCGCTTCATCGCATCCTGACCCGCGAGGGAGTCGGTGATGACGTCGGGGAGCGGTCCATCATCGCGGATCGAGCCCGTGAGCACGAACGGCACATTCTGCTCGACGCACGCGTGCATGATCCCATCGGTGATGATCCCCTGGCGGACCGCCGCGGCGATCGAGCCCGCGCCACGGACCTTGTTGATGGCGCGCATATGCAGCCCGTGGCCGCCCGACGTCGCCTCGCCGCTGCCGCTCATGCCGAGCGTCGTGCCGAAGATCGACGCCTCAATGTCGTGGACCGCGACGGCGTTGCCGGCCAGCAACGCCCCCACGAATCCGTGCCGGACGAACCACACCATGTCGGTTCTGGCCCGCGAATGCACGAGCGCCGGACCCGTCACCCACACGGGGTACCCGCCCCGCGCCCGCTCGTCGATCAGCAGCCGCGCCATTTGCGCGTAGTCGATCGGCTTCTCGCGGGAGACTTCGCTGGTCATGAACTTGAACTCGCCCGCCTGCTCGTCTCCGGCGAACGCGTGCAGGTAGACGAAGATGCCCGTACTCCCGTCTTCCGCCGCGCCGACGGCTACGCGGTCGCCCGCGCGGACACGGCGGCCTTCGCGGACCCACAGCTCGCCCGCCGCGTCGAGCACGAGCGCGCCATCCATCCGAGGCTCGCGCGGCAGCCGCCACGTCTCGCCGATGCGGACGTAGGTGGGCATGTTGGTCGTGGAGAAGAAGCCGTCGGGAAGGACGCCGTCCGCCGGAGCGGCGACAAATGTGGCGTCGGGGGCGCCGGCGAACCGCGGGGCCGAGAAGTCGGGATGGGTGAAGGTCGTCACCCCGTGAAAAATGGCCGGGCCCTCAGAGGAGCGCCACAGGATCGCGGTCGAATGCCACACGGAGCCCGTCGTGGGCGGGTACGGCGAAGCGGCGGACGAAGTACTGCCCGACCCGCGTGAGCGCGCCCGCGTTCCGGCTCTTGAGGAGGACGTGCCACCGCCACCGGTTCTTGATGCGTTCCACCGGACAGGGCGCCGGTCCAATGACCTGAATGCCGGGAATCTCGCGCGCCTCCATGAGCCGCCGCACCCAGGCCGAGCCTTCTTCCGCGAGCGCCGCCGTCGCCGATTCGCTCGTGCCGCTGAAGATGATGTTGGCCAGCCGGGCGACAGGCGGATAGGGCGGCGTGGACCGGCCCGCCAACTCTGTCGCCACGAAACGGCCAAAGTCGTGGGCGACCGCGCACTGCACCGCGTGATGGCCGGGCAGTCGCGTCTGGATGAACACCCGCCCGCCCTTGGGACCGCGGCCCGCTCGTCCCGCGACCTGGCTCAGGAGTTGGAAGCAGCGCTCCGAGGCACGGAAATCCGGCAAGTTGATGCCGACGTCCGCGTCGATCACACCGACCAGCGTGACGTTCGCGAAATCGAGGCCCTTGGCGATCATCTGGGTGCCGAGCAGGATGTCCACCTCGCCGCGCCCCACGCGGTCGAGGATCTCGGCATGCGCCCACTTCCCGCTCGTGGTATCGACGTCCATGCGCGCCACCCGTGCAGCCGGGAATCGCTCGGCCAGCAACCGCTCGACCTGTTGCGTGCCCATGCCGCGCCGGCGCAGTGTGGATCCGTGGCACCGGCGGCAGGTCGCGTGCGGCGCTTCGTGATGCTGGCAGTAGTGGCACACCAGCCGCTCGGGCGTGCGGTGGTAGGTGAGCGTGATGGAACAGTGCGGGCAGGTGGCGACATCACCGCATGCTTCGCATTGCACGAACGACGCGTATCCGCGCCGGTTGAGCAGCACGATGCTCTGCTCGCCCCGCGCCAGCGTCTCGCGGAGCGCCGATTCGAGTGGCGCGCTGATCACCGAGGCGAATTGATCCGTGGGCACGGGCGCTGCGAGCTCCGGCGAGGGAGGGCCGCCCCGCCGCCGCAGATCGACGACTTCCACCGAGGGGAGGCGGCCGCCCGCGACGCGATCGGGCAGCGCCAGCAGGCGGTACTTGCCAGATGTCGCATTGCTCCACGACTCCAGACTCGGCGTTGCGCTCCCAAGGACGGTCAGGGCACCGGCGTGCCGCGCCCGCACGATCGCCACCTCGCGCGCATGGTATCGCGGTGACTCGCCCTGCTTGTAGCTCGCCTCGTGCTCTTCATCCACGATGATCGCACCCAGGTTCCGGAGCGGCGCGAAGATCGCCGACCGTGCGCCGACCGCGATCCGTTTGGCACCTGACCGGAGTGCAAGCCAGGCATCATACCGCTCACCGTCGCTGAGCGCGCTGTGCAACACGGCGACCCGGTCGCCGAACACGGCGCGAAACCGGTCAACCGTCTGCGGCGTGAGCGCAATTTCGGGAACGAGCACGATCGCCGATTGTCCGCGGCGGTCTACGATCTCGCGAAGCAGCTCGATGTACACGAGCGTCTTGCCGCTGCCGGTGACGCCGTGTAGAAGGCACACGTCGCCGGGCGCCCCCGCGGTGAGTGCATTGATCGCCGCGCGCTGGGCGGGTGACGGTGTGTGATCCGCGGCGAGTGGCCGCGGCCGGATCGAGAACGGATCGCGCTCGATCACCTCGTCCACGATGCGCACGAGCCCTCGGTCCGCGAGCGCGCGAACCACCGACGACGAGCAGCCGAGATGGGTGGTGAGGTGATCGACGGGGCTGCGCCCTCCGACGGAGGCGAGATAGTCGACGACTTCGCGCTGGCGCGGCGCGCGGGCGAAGAGCTGGTCGCGAAGGAGGAGCGACGGCTCATCCTCGGCGAGCACCGCGATCCGATGGGTTTTGCGCGCAGGGATGGGTGCGGCGGCACCCGTCAACAAGGCAGGGAGCGCGGTGCGGAGCGCGACACCGAGCGGCACCGCGTAGTAGTCCGCGATCCAGCGGCACAGCGCGAGCATCGGGCCGTCGAGCGCCGGCTCGGCGTCGGGGACATCGAGGACGGCCTTGGTGACACCGCGCGCGGGAGGCGGCGAACCGGTCGCCACGCAGATTCCGATCGCCTTCTTGTTCCGGAACGGGACGACGACCCGCGTGCCCGGGACGAGCGGGTGCCTGGGCGCGGCGTCCACCACATAGGTGAATGACTGGAAGAGCGGCAGCGCGAGCGCGACGTCGACGTACTGTCCTTCGGTCGCAGCAAGGTCGGAGGTCGCCCCGGTACGGGACGCAGCCTGGTGGTCCCGGGCGACAGCAGAAGCCGGATCGGCGTTGGGGACACTGGCTACGGGGACCATACCGAAATATGGCGCCCCCGGAACGATCAGCCCCGCTCCAAGTTGTCCCGCGTCAGGGCGCCGGCGGCGGCGCAGAGCGCTCCGATGACCATTCGCCGGCTTCAGTGCGATGCCAGTCGAGCTCCGCGGGCGTGACCGGCCGGAGCATCAGGTCGAAGGCGAGCCAGATGAGCTTCGAAAACGGAAAGAGCCCGACGACGGCGACCACGATCGCAATCGGCCCGCCGTACTGGAGGACGTTCCATGGCACGTTGGGCCAGGTCACGATCAGCGTCACCGCGAGCGCCACCAGCAGCAGCCGTCCGGCGACGATGTAGTTGAAGAGCATCGAGCCAGTGAAGTAATCGTGCTCTCCGCGCTCGAGGCGGATGCCGCATTTTCCGCATCGGACCCGCGTGGCAAATCAGTTCTTCAGGACGGGGCCACCGCCGCAGTTGGGACAGCGCAGCAGAAGGGCGCGGCCGAAGAGGCGGGCGGTCCGGACGAGCCCTGGAAACTCCAGTCCAGTCTCCGAATCCATCTCCGGATGTGGCATGGATGAAGTATACCGGACGCCGCCTGAGCCGCACCGCCGCTCACGGCGGGATCTGCCGCCCGGTGAACAGAGACCGCAGACCCACCGCAATGGCGCGCCGCCTCCATAGGCGGTACGGCCGGCTACCGGAGGAGTACCGATAGGGCAACTGCGGATATCGCCGGTTCGCGCGTCGTCATCTGACGTCAGGTGCCGTCATATGACTGCATTCGGCACGTCTCGGGGTGCGACCGCGAGAAAATTGCAGATCACCGCGAGAGACCGATGAAGCGGTGACCTCGCGCGCATGACGAAAACGTCACGCGCACGATCGAAATTTCCGATGCTGCAGCGTGCAGGCGCGTATTACCTTCTACGCCGCCTGAACCGTTTGTCGCCAAATCGCAAGACGCACGCATCACGTGATGCGCGCCGCCGTATGTGGCGGCGTATGCCGGCGACAGGCATCCCACTCTGTATCGACTTGAGGAAACCGCTGTGATGTTCACACAGGCCGCTCTGACCGCGATCGCGCTATCGAGTCTGGGGAGCCCGCGCAGCGCGGGCCCCGGCTCGCAGGCATGGCTGCCTCCTGCAGCACCCCTGGCCGTCGCGACGCCCGGGGGGATGCAGACCGCAACGATCCACGACCCCGGGATGGACATGGATGCGTTCACGGTACCCTACCCCGCGAAGTGGCATTTCCAGGGTACCGTCCTGCAAGGCACGGCGTGCACCAACATCCCGCTGCCCGTCTACCGGGTGTTCAGTCCCGATGGGCTGTCGGAGATCGAGCGCATGCCGCGCGTGGACTGGCGCTGGAGTGCTGGAGGGCCGCCAGGCGGGGCACCTGCCACGGGATGCGCGCCGTTCAAGCAGGTGATGACCGCCAAGGAGATCCTGCAATACGCATCCGCGATCCTCAAGGTCGAGTACGTTCGGGACTTGCCGGTCGCCGCGGAGAAGGCGGAGACCTATCGGCAGGGATTGGCGGCCACCGCCAACGCCCCCGCCGGCAACGGCATGAAGCGGTTCCCCGACGAAGGTGACCTGGCGTCAGCCCTCGTCCGCTACAAGAACGGTTCGTTCACGATGGAGGGACGGCTCGAGGGACAGGTCCGCTGCCAGCACACGCAGATGGGGCCCCCGACCCGCATCTGGGACATTCACGTCTGTTGGGCCAATCTGAAATACACACACGCGCCGGAAGCACAGTTCAGCGCCGTGAGCGCGATCTCCGACGACGTCCATGAGGCGATCGTCCAGCAGTGGCTGAGCGCCTACCTGACGGAACAGGCGCGCAGGGGACAAGTCTTGCTCAAGAACCAGATAGACCGGAACAACGCGCAGATGGCCGCTCAGCAGGAGCAGTTCGAACGGGGTCAGGCCATGCGCCAGCGCCAGAGCGATGATTTCAACGCCACGCTCGCCCGCGGCACCCAGATGTCGATGAATCAGGCCACGCAGATTGCGAACTCCAACCACACGATCACGTCCGACTGGACCGACTACTCACTCGACCGGCAAACCGTTCGCGACCCGAACACCGGCCAGATCTCCAAAGTGTCGAGCGCGTACGACTACACATGGCTCGACGAGAGCGGCAAAGTCGCGTTCCAGACGACCGACGCGAACGCCGACCCGAACGGATCACTCAAGGGCAACTGGACCCGGCAGCAGGTCGTCCACGGCGACGGGTCGAACTGACGGGAGTTCCCCGCTAGTAGTTCCAGGCCGTGATCGCCTCGCCCGCGGGCGCATTGCTCTTGATCGTCGTCGCCATCTCGCGGATCAGGTTTGCGTCCGACATTGGCTGCCACCCATGCCCCTTGAGCGGCCGCCCGTACTGGAACGTGCCCCCATAGGCGGGATCCTTCGTCCCTTCCAGGAAGTCCTGCAGAAGATAGACCGCGAGGTTGAGATAATAGTTGTCCATGTCGCCGCAATAGACGTGGATCTTGCCTTTGAGATCCGGGCCAACCTTCGTCCAGTTGGTCTCCAGGTAGTCCCGGATGTCGAACTGACGCCACGCCTTCGCGACATCGGCGTTGATCGCGCCCGTGTGATCGTTCCAGATCGGCGCCGGATAGCCGTCCTTGCCGGCTGGTCCGAACACCGCCTCCCAGATCGCGAAGTTCTCGCCGCCCCGGCGATGGCTGCCGCGTGCGTTGTTGAGCTGGTTCTCCTGGCGCAGCAGCACCACCGGCTGGCCATTCGACAGCCGCTCCGATGGCCGGTCCTGGGTGATCCACGGATTCCGCTGGATGATGAACGCGTTGGTGTCCTTGTAGACGTTCACCTGTTCGTACTGGCGGAAATCGACCGGATCCGGATAGAACGTCCACGTCCCACCGAAGAAATCCGGATGCCACACCTGGAGGGCGAGCGACTCCCAGCCGCCCGTCGATCCGCCCGTCAGCACCCGGGCGTACGGCTTCCGGATCACGCGGTAGTGCTCTTCGAGGTATGGGATCAGCTCCTGCATGATCGCATCGCCGTACGGGCCGTTGTTGGCGGAGTTCACCGCGTACGAGTCATCGTAGTAGGGCGACGGATGCAGAATCCGGATCGCGATCATCCGCGGAAACGATTCGCTCAACCAGCTCTGCCGGAACTCGTTCCGCGATTCACGCCCGGTCGTGCGCTCGATCCGCTCCTGGCGCGCCTCCGGTGATTCACTCGCGGAGTCGAGTGTGAACCCGAACGGCGCGCTCAGCGTGAAGTGGCCCTGCTCCCAGACCACCGGGTAGTGGACATTGGGGTGCTCGTCGTACCCCTTGGGCAGCAGCACCGTGGCGCCCAGATACATCGGGTGGCCCCACCACTGCGTCAGGATCTTACTCTGGATGCGGATGCGCTTGACGTACTGGTTGTCGGGCGGCACCTGGACCTCGGGCAGCACCCGCGCGATCGTGAATCGCAGCGTGCTCTCCCGCCGCGGATCGACGTGCATGCGGCGGACGTCGCTCACCAGCGTGCCCGGGGCCATGTTGAACCGCTGCCCTTCCCACTCGTCCATGTGCGCCCAGACGGTGTGGCCGTCGGCGCGGGCGAACTTGGTGTACGGACTGATCATCGCCTGCACGTAGTAATCGCCGGCCGGGAGTTGCTGCAGCGCCTCGTACGGATACCCATACGCTTGTCCGTCGACGACGCCCGGTGTCCCCGCGGCGAGGGCGGAGACATCCTCACCGAAGAACGGGACACTCACCATGCCGCCGGCCTGGAGACGTGGCTCGCGCGTTCCCTCGCGCGCCAGAAAGATGAACAGGCGCCCCGTCACCGGCTCGGCGCGGATCGCGCGCGGCACGACGATCTCGAATCGGGTAGTCGGATGCGCCGTATCGGCGGCCGCCCTGCCGGCTGCCGGTGGACGCACTACCGGACGGGATGCCGGAAGCAACATGCCGGAAGCATGCCGGAAGCGATGCCGGAAGGGTGCCGGAAGCGATGCCGGAAGCGATGCCGGAAGCGGTGCGACGGGCAGTGCAGCGGCGATGGCAAGGACGACGGATAGCATGCAATCCTCTGAGATGGGGACCCGGCAATCGACGGGAATCTAGGACCTGCGGCCGTCCGCGTGAACAGGACACGAACAGCCTACGAACCGGACGCGAACCGGATGCCCAGCCGCCGGCTCCACGACTGGACACACTACGCGCGGACGGATCAATTCTGGAGATTGGGGGATTGCCGAGCCAGCATGGTTGCCCGGGAGGCCGGATGACACCAACGAATATCCTGACGCTGGTCGTGGTGGCGGCGGGGCTGACGGCGGTGGTGCGGAACTTCTGGCCCGCGGGGCCGCTCCCGCTTTACCAGGCAGTGAGTCTCGCGGTCATGGTGGCGGCGTTCTGCCTGTTCGCGGCCGCCCGGATCCAGCTCGGCACCTCGTTCAGCGTGGCGGCGAAGGCGCAGCACCTGGTCACCGGCGGCGTGTACTCGAAGATCCGGAACCCGATCTACGTGTTCGGCGGGCTGCTCCTGGCGGCGTTCGTCGTATACATCGGGCGTCCGATTCTGCTTCTCGCCTTCCTGGTCCTGATCCCCATGCAGATCGTCCGGGCTCGCAAGGAGTCGAAAGTCCTCGAGGAGGCGTTCGGCGATGATTACCGGGCGTACAAGGCGCGTACCTGGTTCTGATCCCGGCCTCCCTCCCCCGATCCGGGGTGACTTCCCGAGTGCAGTGGGCCGGACGGGACCCCACCGGGATCAGAAGCTGCTCATGTGCGCCGCATGGGCGGATTCACTGCCGGGCCCGTGATGTACCGCACAACGCGGATTGCCCGGTGTGCGCATCATACAGCCGCGACCGGCGCCCATCGCCGATTTTCCCTCTGAGAAACCGTCTCACCCCCGTGATTTTGTCTTGCGATGCCGATTGGCCGGCGACAAATTGCGCCGCCGTGCTGGTGTACAGGAACGTGTCGCCGGCAGAGCGCAGGGCATTTTGACTTAGAATTTGCTAATATCCCTGTGCGGAACATACGTTTGCGACTTGCGAACTCGTGACAGGAGCGCATCCTGGATCGTGTGGCATTGTACGGACGCACGATTTACACATCGATACACACCGATTGCAGATCGTATGCAACGCTGTGATCCGCGGGACGGCATAGTCCAGTTTCTTCAGTCACTGCAATGAGATGCCGCTCGAGCGGCCTGCACCATGGAACGCACCCTGAATGCATCACGATCGCGTGACCACCGCGTGACTACCAGGATGCCGGACCGGCACCGACACCATATACCCAACTAACAGAGACCTACAATCGAATTTGACCCCCTTCTCTCGGGCGGAGCACCAAGAACTACCGAGTCGAGCGAAGGAGCAGGAAAGCATGTAGCAGAGCCGAGCGAAGCCGACCCTGAATATCGCGACGAGACGCAGCGAACGTCCGTCGACTCAGTACAAGGGGAGGTGACGCATCGAGATGTCGAAAGTACTGCACACGCTTCAGCGGTCACTGTCAGGCTGGATAATCTGGACCTGACCTAGGTGAAGGGGGTCATTCTCTACCATATGCGAGCTCTCGTGCCACATCACCGCCGTACCGCTGTCTTTGTGTCGACCGTCTGCGCCATTGCTGGCGTGAGCGTCGCCGCGCTGTATCGCGCCGACCCGATCGTGACATGGCAGCAGGCGGGCACGATCGCCATCCTGACGCTGGTCGCGCTGACGGCTGATGGGCTCACGTACGAGCTCGCGGACTACGCTTCCGGCACCATCGCCTCGATGCCGTATCTGGCGGCGGTGCTCCTCGTCCCGCAGTGGCTGACGGTGGTCGCGGTCGCGGCGACCAGCGTGCTGACGATCCACCGCGTGAAGTCCGACCGGCTGATGAAGGGCGCGTTCAACATCGCGCAGGCGACGATCGGCGTGTCGCTGGCCGTAGCGGCGTATCGCGCGCTCGGCGGCCAGGCCTTCAGCGACATCCCGTCACCCACGTTCGTGCATTCTGACCCACGCCGCGACGATCCCGGTGCTGGGTGCGGCCCTGGCGCTCCTCCTCTCGAACAGCATCCTGCTCGGCATCGCGATCTCGCTGCATCAGGGCAAGCCTCTCCGGCATGTGTGGTTCAAGGAGCTGCCGCGGATCGGGCTCGGGACCGTCGTGCAGGCGCCGCTCGTGTTCCTGTTTGCATGGTTGTATGTCGCCCAGGGCCCGATGGCGGCGGCGATCCTGCTTGCGACGATGCTGCTCGTGCGCTGGGGCCAGATGAAGAACGCGCAGCTCGAACGCGTGAACCGGCAGCTCCTCGAGCTGATCGTTCGGTCGATGGAGGCGCAGAGCCGGTACACGTCGGGTCACTCGCAACGGGTGCAGCGGAACTGCGTGTTCATCGCGCGCGAGATGCTCAAGCTCTCGGACCGCGAGGTCGACCAGATCAGCGTCGCGGCGCTGCTCCACGACATCGGCAAGATCGGCGAGAAGTACTCGGTGATTCTCAACAAGGAAGGCAAGCTCACGCCCGAGGAGCGGCTGGTCATGCAGGAGCACTCCTCGGACGGTGCCAACCTGATCTCGACGATGGCGACCTTCCGCGAGATCGTCCCGATGGTCCGCCACCACCACGAGCACTGGGATGGCAGCGGTTACCCCGACGGGCTCGCGGGCGACCGGATCCCGCTGACCTCGCGGATCATCATGTTCGCGGACACGATCGACGCGATGACCTCGACGCGTCCTTATCGCCGCGCGCTGACTCCGGCGGACGTGCGGTCGGAGATCTTCAAGTTCCGCGGGCGGCAGTTCGACCCCAAGATCGCGGACCTCCTGCTCTCGAGCCCGCGCTGGGACGAGCTGTTCCTGGACGCGCCGTTCCGGGTGATCCGCGGATCGCTGGGCGCGCACAGCGCCTCGCTGGGCACGGCCCCGCAGGATCAGATGGCGGCAAAAGGGAGCGTGGCGCTCGGGAAGTAAGAGCCGGAAGCCAGCCCTGATGTAGCCGAACGCCCGATCTGCAGCGAACAGATCGGGCGTTCGTGTCTTCTTCGCTGGGTCCCGCTCTCGCGGGGGTGTTCTGGCTCCGCCCGGCTCGCCGTCCGCCGACCCTGGTGGATTTAGAGGCGAGCATTGGGCTCGCCGTGAATCTGTAGCTCGTGAACCCGACAGACAATGGGTCTTCCGCCCGTTGGCGTCACCGCGCCCCATATTATCGGCGGTAGGCCCAGGAGTGCCGTTGCGGTCGCGCGCTGACGTCCTGATGACGCCAGAATCCCACGATCACTGGCGAGCCGCACGGCAAGTCCGCACTCAACACACGGCGGTGCCATGGCCTCGCTCGTCCGCCTCCGATCGCTGGGCCAGTGCGCAGTGGACGTCGGGTCCGTGCGCATCGAGCATGACGCGAAGATGCGCTTCGCGCTGCTTCTGTTTCTCGCGATCGAGCGCGGCAAGCCGATCGCCCGAAGCGCGCTCGCTGAAATGCTGTGGCCGGATGTGGCCACGCACCGGGCCCGGCATTCGCTGCGTCATCTGACGTACGTCCTCCGCGCCATGGGAGTGCCGGTCGGCGACAGCGCTCACGCCATCGAGCTGCCCGCTGATTCGGTGGAGTTGGACTACGAGTCCGCAATGACGGAGCCCGTGCCGCATGAGGGGTACGCCGAGTTCCTGCCGGGATACGCACCGGCATTTTCGAGCGCCTTCTCCGAGTGGATCGACGGACAGCGAAGCCACGTCCACGGCCGGTTTCGCGTGCGTCTCCTCGAGAACCTGGCGGCTCGCCGGCTCATGGGCAGATGGAGCGAAGTCGAGCAGGCCGCACGGAATTGCCTCAGGTTCGATCCGCTCAACGAAGAAGCCACGCTCGCACTTGCCGAGGCGACGGCCCTCAATGGGAGCAAGGCGTCGGCGGTGGCCATCCTGGATCATTTCATCGCCGAGCTGAATGCCGGGCCTCGCGACATCCGGATCCCCGCGAGCGTGCTCCGCCGGCGGATCGCGGAACGACTGGCTTCGCCGTACTCCGCGTCGGCCGAAGCATGCTTCGTCGGCCGCGACGACATCATCGGACTGCTGACGACGCAGGTGCGCGGCCTGCGGCATGCCCGGGGATCGAGTTGCCTGTTGTGGGGCGCCGCGGGCATCGGCAAGAGCCGTGTGGCCCTGGAAGCCACTCGCGTTGCGACGCTCGAGGGTGTCCGCGTCAGCCGCACAGCCTGCCAGCCAAGCGATACGTCGCGGCCTCTCTCCGTCTTCGCGGATCTCGTCCCGTCTTTGCTGGACCTTCCGGGCAGCCTCGGCTGCTCTCCCGTGTCGCGTGAATACCTGACTCGGTTGACGCAATTCGACCGAACGACTCCCGGCCACGCTGATACGGTCGCCAGCACGCAAACCGAGGCGGCTTTCACCAATGCCCGGGTCGGCCACGCGATTCTCGACCTCATCGACTCGGTCTGCGACGAAGCCCCGCTGCTCATCGTCGTCGAGAACGTGGATCGGGCGGATACCATATCCGCCGAACTGCTTCGCGAGCTCGTCGATCGTAGTGAGCGCCGTGCCTTGCAGGTGATTCTCACCGCGAGACAGCGGCCGCCGGCCGGATCGCCTTTGCACGGTTGCGCACACGGATTGACTGTGTGCCAGCTCCGGCCACTCACGGACGACGAATCGCGGCACCTCTTCCTGAGTGTCGCAACGGACGCTGAGCGCGCGCCGGATGAATCGTGCCTTTGCCGGAATGTGGCCCTCGGTGAGGGAAACCCGTTCTTCATCCGCGAGTTGGCCGCACACTGGGCCGCGACCCGCGACGATGGCCCGCTCCCCTCGTCTCTGACCGCGGCGATCCAGGACCGGCTGGGAGGGCTCGGGCCACCTGCCATGCGCGTGCTGCAGGTGTGCGCTCTGCTCGGGAAGAACTCGACGTTCGCCCGCGTGGATCAGATCCTCGCCTATCCGCAGTTTGAAATCATCGACTGCCTGCAAGCCCTGGATGAGCAGGGACTGTTGTTGGTCGCCGGCGATCAGCTCCGCGTCAAGCATGAACTGCTCGCCGACACGGCGGTCGCGCGGCTCGCTCCAGCCGCAAAGCGGTTCCTCCACCGCCGCATCGGAATCATTCTCGAGCAGGATATCGAGCGGGATGTCGCGCTCGATCCGGCAGCCATCCTGTGGGAGTGCGCACGGCATCTCCAAGAGGCCGGCGAGCGAGCGAAGGCTTTCAATGTCTTGCGACGATGCGCCCGCCTGTCGCTCGACGTCGGATCACCCCGACATGCCGTCGAGATTCTGGACCACGCTCAGGCTTTCTGCGATTCCGACGCTGATCGTTCGCAGTTGCGCGCGGAATTGATCCTCGCGCTTCGCGCGGCCGGGCTGTGGACGCGCATCGTGGATCTGAATCGGGAGCGTTCGCTGCTCCCGGTCGCGGGGCGAGTCGCAGTCGCGCACGACGACGTCGAATTGGCCAGCCTCGAAGCGCAGTGGGAAGTGGACAGAACGATCCCCGCCATCCTCGATCGCGCGCTCGCATGTCTCCACGCCGAGGGTGCTCTGCCGGGTCACCGGGTGCGGGCCGGCATCTGGGCGCTCATTCTCGCACACAATGTTCCGGACGCCGGCGTGGCCCAGGATGTCTACCGGACGCTTGGGAGACTCACGCCGGGCACTCAGATTCCGGAGACCGACCGGGCCACGGCTGACTTGATCTTCCAGACTGGCTTTGGCGACCTGTCGGAGGGCGCGGAGGCTGGTGCGCGACTCGTTTCCGCGACACGGGCATCCGGCGACGTTGCCTCGCTGAGCCGGGTGCTGCGCCTTGCGTCCGTGCCCCTCCTCTACCTGGGCCGGTTCGCGGAGGTCCGGGCACTGTTGTGCGAAGGACTGGATCTCCTGGAGCGCGGACGACTTCGGTGGGGGACGTTCATTACCACCGCCGGTTTCGTCCGGAGCTATTTCGAGGAGGGCGATCTCTCGTCGGCGAAACACTGGTACCAGCGGCTGCGCCGATGCTTCGATCCCTCCGACGATCTCGCCCACAGTTGCCCCGCACACATTCTGGGTGCCAAGATCGCGCTGGTCGAACAGCGCTACGACGCTCCGGAACTACTCGAGTTTCCTCCGGCCAGCCAATGGGAGACGATCGCGTCGGCCCGCACCCAAAGCCTGGCGATGGCCGTGTGGGCGCTGAGCACGTTGCGGAGGGGATTCGTCGCGGAGCACGAACGTGTGGTCGGTCCGTTCACCCGGCTGTTCGATCGCGCAAAATCGTCCGGCAATCAGGATTTTCCGGCGTTCGCTTTGTTTGAATCGCTTCGCGCCCGAGGCGAAGCCTGTGACGCCGCGGCTATGCTGACGCGCTATGTCGATTGCGAACGGCGGGAGCAATCACCGCTGCCTCCGTTTCTGGCGCTCGCTGTGTCGTCGCTGCCGGCGAGGTAGTCGCTCGCCGATCCTGAGGGGCTGACGCCCGTTACCGCCCGTGGGCGATCCAGCGATTCGTGGCGTCCAGCGCGGCGAGGACTGCAGCGGTCTCCGCACTCTCTCGCACTTCGCAGCTCCCCGTGAGGAGCGCGCGCTCGCGCCCGAACTGCGCGGCGACGCCGATGAACACGAACTCGCGATCGAACGCCTCGATCAGCTTCACGCCGTCGAGCGCGAGCGTCCGCTCACCGTTCTCAGCCTGCTGAATCGCCTTGAGGGCCGCGCGCGCCGCGAGATCGACACGCGAGCGCTGCCCCTCGACGCCCTCCGCTTCTCCCGTGTACGTCGAATCGCACACGACGCAGCGTCACGCGGCACAACACCCCGCGCGCCCGCGACCGGCGCACTTCGACGTCCTCGAAATACACGCGACGGCGGCTCAGCTCCTCGGGCACCACCCCCGCAAGCGTCGAGTCCACTTCTCGCACCAGCTCGCGGAACTCATCCTCGCTCGCTGCGACGTGGGCCGCGTGTTCTGCCGCGAACTGCGGAGCCGGCGCAGAGCGCCGCGGCGCCGCCTCGGCGTAGGCGGCGTGCGCCCCCGACCCGCGGCCAGGCTCCGACGAGGACGCCACCGAGATCTTCCGGTGATCGACCCGCATCCCGAGATGCGCGATCAGCGCGCTCTCGATGTTCCGGACGGTCTGCTTCGGGGTATATTCGGCCGTCGTCAGGACGTGGATCTCATCCACCTCGCCATTCGGAGACGCCACGATCTTGGCCGACATCACCCCCGGCAAGGTCGTGAGCAGCTCTTCCGCGCGGCGGATCGGCAGTACACTCCCGGCGATCGGAGTGCCGCCCGACAGCGATGAATAATTGACTGCAGCGGGCAGAGGATTACCGCCGATGAGGTTGGAAACTTGGGGCGAATATGTGGCAAAACACCGTTCGTATCAAGACTTGCAGACTCAGCCAAAAGTATCTGTGGGAACGTTTGTCGCTGCCCCCGTCCCGGCGGCCTCAACGACCTCAGGCGTATCGAAAATGTGATACTCCTGAAGCTTCCGGTAGAGCGTCCGCTCCCCGATCCCCAGCATCTCCGCCGCCTTCCTCCGGTTCCCCCGAAGCTCCCGCAGCGCCGCCTCGATCGCCGCCCGCTCGATCTCAGCCATGGTCATCCCGGGCCTGACGAGGACCACGTTGGGGGGCGGCGGTGCCCCCGGAGCCTCGATACCGCCGGTCGGCCTGGGCAACCCCGCCAGGCCCCCACCAGACCCCTCCGGGCGCCTTCCAGCGGCCTCTACAGCCGCATAGTTGGGTCCCCCCGGAGGCCCGCCCAGGAGCGCTGGGTAGGACCCGCCTCCCAGAGATGACGCCGGCCCCCCGCGAGAGGCTCCGTCCGGCGCCTGAGTTCCTCGACCTGCAGCTTGAGCTCGACGAGGCTCCGCACGATGAACTCGATCTCCCGGCCCTCGACGCCATCCCGCCCGCGCACCAGCGGGCCGACATGCACCGGCAGGAATCGCGACCCCGCTTCACGGAGCTCCCGCGGGATATCCGCCGGCCCGACTTCGTGCCCCGGCGCCAGCACCACCATGCTCTCCACGAGATTGCGCAGCTCGCGTACGTTGCCGGGCCACGGATACTCGACGAGGATCTGCAGCGCCTCCGCGGAAATCCCGTGGAACGGCCGGTCGTGCTGCGCCGAGAACTCCTGGATGAACCGGCGAACGAGGATCGGGATGTCGGCGCGGCGCTCGCGCAGCGGCGGGAGATAGATACTGAGCACGTTGAGCCGGTAGTAGAGATCCGGCCGGAACGTCCCCGCTTCCACCTGCCCGCGCAACGGACGATTTGTCGCGGTGATCACCCGTACGTCGACGGGGATCGCCTGCGTCCCGCCCACGCGTGTCACTTCTCGCTCTTCGAGCACCCGCAGCAGCTTCACCTGCGTCGCGGGCGGGATGTCGCCGATCTCGTCGAGAAAGAGTGTCCCGGTGTCCGCCAGCTCGAACCGGCCGATCCGCCGCTCCGCCGCTCCGGTGAACGCACCCTTCTCGTGGCCGAACAACTCGCTTTCGAGCAGCGTCTCCGGCAGCGCGCCGACGTTGACCGCGATGAACGGACGCCCGCGACGCGGGCCGAGGCGATGCATCGCTCGCGCGACGAGCTCCTTCCCGGTTCCGCTCTCCCCCTCAATCAGCACGGTGCTCGACACCGGCGCCATCTGTTCGACTTTGACGAGCACTTCGCGGATCGCCTCGGACTCGCCGTACAATCCGGTCTCGCGCGCGAGCGCCTGCCGGTCCGCGAGGCGCCGGACGCCGGCCGCCACTTCCTCCGGCACGATCGGCTTGATGTACACCTCGCTGTAGCCCAACCCGCGGAGTCGCTCGACCATGCCCTCCTCGCCGACGTCGGAAAGTCCGACAATCGCCGCACCGGTCCAGAGCTGCTCTCTCACGAGCGCCAGGTTCTGCGGATCGAGCAGCGCGCCGGTCATCACGAGGACGTCGGGACGCACCCGCGTGAGCGTGCCGCGCACATCATCGAGCGGCGATACCACTTCGGTCGAGACGCCGGAGCGCTCGAGCAATGCATTCACGCGCACCGCGGGCTCGACGTCGGTCAGCATGACGACGACTTTCATCGGCGGCCCTTGGCTGATTTTTTCGCCTGAGCCTTTGGCCGGGACACTGCTCCTGTGCCGGTGTGATCCGTGGGCACGCCGCGCAGGATGTCCACGCCGTGCGCGACGATCGGCTCGATTGCCGCCAGCCCGTCCCGCACCCCACTCGGCGACCCCGGCAGATTGATCACGAGGGACCGGTGCCGCACCCCGGCGATACCCCTCGCGAGCGCCGCGCGCGGAAACGACTCGAGGGAGAGCGCCCGGATGCGCTCCGCAATGCCCGGCGCGTCCCGGTCCAGGATCGCGCGCGTCGCCTCGGGCGTCACGTCCCGCGGCGCCAGCCCCGTGCCCCCGGTCGTGATCACGAGGTCCGCGATATCACCGTCGCACCACGTCACGAGCCGCGCCGCAATCGCCGCCGACTCGTCGCCGACTAGCGCCCGCTCCGCCACGACATCCCCGCGGGCCTTCGCCCACGCCGCGACCGCGTCCCCTGACGCGTCCGCCCGCTCGCCCCGCACTCCAGCATCCGATACTGTCAGCACCGCGATCCGCATAGTGACCGCAATATGGCGGACCGACCGCCGAATTGGCAGACAAAGAGTGTCGCGGCTACGTCTCGCGCGATAGGGGCCTACGCGAACACACCCGTGCGCGCCGCCTGCACGGCAGACATTACGGCGGCAAGGTCGCCTGCGGCCAGCACATCAAGCGGCCGACGCCCATTCAAATGGGGATTGCTTCCCTTAAGCCATCCCGGGATCGCGTCCCGGTCATATACGGCGAGCAAAGCAGCGATTAGAGGGTCTGCCATCGGTCCCAAGCGACGACACCTCTGTTGCATTTGACGGAGGCCACCGGCTTTCACCTGTGGCCCATCGGTTGTGGCGGATCCCGCCACCCCTTGAATCTTCAACCGGGGTCGGCCTGGCAACCCCTCACAGTGAGATCCGCACCTTCGATCCACAACCGCTACTTCACGCCAGCACCCCGGGATTCGGGCCTCGCCGCCCCGCCCACCACCCACGCCACCGACCGCTCGACCATCTCCGGCTGGATCTCATGATCGCCGTCGAACTCCGCGAACTGGACCGTATACCCACGCTTGGTGAGGTCCGCCGCGATCCGCCGGCCGCACTGATCGATCGGCAGGATGTGATCGTGCGTCCCGTGCGCGATGAACACGCGCGGGTGGCCGTGCCACACACCGGGAATGATGAAGCCCGGCGAATAACCAATGATGTGCGAGCACAGATCGCCGTTGATGAGTCCCAGCGAAATCGCGTACGACGCGCCGTCGGAGAATCCCGCGACCGCGATCCGCCCTGGATCGACGACACAGTGCGCGAAGACGCGCGCGAGCTGTTTGTCGATGTCATCCAGATCGTCCCCGAACACTCCGCGAATCGCGTCCCACGTCCGTCCCGCCGAGCTGGGAGCCAGTAGAATTGCGCCCGCGCGCTCGGCGATCTGCTGCATCGCATCCAGCGACTCGGTATTGCTCTCGGTCGCACCATGGAACATGAGGATCAGCGGTGCGGGACGCTCCGGCACCACCCCCGGTGGAACCACCACCACGGTCGTCCGCGATTCGAGGGCCGAGAGTGTGTGAACGCCGGCGGGAAGCGGGTCGCGCACCGTCGCCGCCGGCCGGGCCGTCAATCGCCCCCATGGCTGCGGATCCCGCCGCATCCGCCGCCAAATGGGCTGCAACGCGATGACCGCCAGCGCCGCGTCGGCCACGAATTGACGCCGGGTTATTGCCATGGCGAGAGAGAAGCGAGAGAGGAGACAGGAATCGGTGTGGCTGCCTGGAGTGACTCATCCCGTTGAAGCGGAGACGGCACGCCTCCGCCCGATGGTCTATGTCAGCGCCGTGCAGGACATGGTTTCCTCGTGGTCTTACACACCGGCGGCCGGAGAATGCGCTCCATGTACTCGCGGTCAATGCGTAGTCAGCGGGGCGCCGCCGCGATCGGCGTCGCGCTTCTCCTCACCTCCGCACCCCTCGCCGGCGCCCAGGTGCCGGACAGCACGAGCCCACCGCACTTCGAGTTCGTCCAGGTCGTGCCGGACGTGTACGTGGCGTACCAGCCCTCGATCAATGGCCTGCTCCACGGCAACCAGACGTTCGTGGTCAACGACAGCGACGTCTTCGTCTTCGACGCGAACTTCACGCCGGCCGCGTCACGCGCGACGATCGCGATGCTCAAGAAAGTCACCGCCAAACCCGTCCGGACGCTCGCCTACTCCCACTGGCACAATGACCACGTGTGGGGCACGCAGGCGCTGCTCGAAGCGTATCCGGGTCCCATGAATCTGATCGCCACGGACAGCACGCGCGACGACATCCTGCACAAGGACCAGGAGCAGCACACCAAGGTGGTCGGCTTCTTTACCGGCCTCCTGGCCCAGAACGACAGCGGCCTCGCATCCAACATCAATCCGGATACGCAGCGCCCATTCACACCAGCCGACCGCGCGATCGCCGTCGCGCTGTCGGCGTCCCTCCGGCGCTACATGCTGCCGCAGTCGGACTCCATCACGTATCACCTGCCGACGATCACGTTCGCGCACCGCATGACGCTCTACGACGGCTCGCGGGAGATCGGCCTCTACTGCTTCGGCCGCGGCAACACCCGCGGCGACGGTGTCGTCTTCCTGCCCAGGGAGCGCGTTGTCATGACCGGTGATCTGCTGGTCTATCCCGTGCCGTTCGCCTTCAACGTCCACATCACGGACTGGATCGCCTCACTGCACGCCGTCCGTGCCCTCGGCGCCACCCACATCATCCCCGGCCACGGCGCGCCGCAGAACGACTACGCGTACCTCGATCTGGTGACGCGATTCCTCACGGCGATGCGCGACGAGACGCGCCAGGCCGTCCGGGATGGACTGACGCTGCACGCCACGTTGAAGCGGATCGATCTCGCGCCCTGGCATCGGGCGTTCGCCCGCGGCGACCAGCCGACCGGCGACATGTTCGACTCATACGCGCCCGCGGTCATCGCGTCGGGATTCAACGAGGCCAAGGGCGGCGCGAACCCGGGCGCCAAGGCCGAGGGATAGAACCCGGCTGCCGCCCCGGTCAGGGCGCGATCCACACCTCGATCAGATTGGGCGGGTTCTGCGGATCCTTCGGCAGGATCGTCGCTCCCGGCGGCAGTTTGGCGTGGGCTTCCTCCACGGTGCTGGCGTACATCGCGGCCGGCGAGATCACGAGCCGCGTGCCGCCGGCGACCGTTTCGCGGATGACGAAACTCTGTGGGTGATCGCGGGGGTGGTCGTAGATCGACCAGACGCTCGACTCATGTTCATGGTCGCGCGGGATGATCTTGACCGCCTGCTGCCAGCTCGAGACTTCGATGGAGCGGTCCGGGGTGTAGTTCCGGACGCTGCCGTCGACGCTCACGCTCCAGTGGACGCCGTTCGGCGCGACCGAATCGCCGGGGGTGTCGGCGAGCAGCACCGTCACCGTGATCGGCGTCGGGCTGCCCGCGGAAGGCCGCACGATCTGCAGCACCACGCGGTGGAGCCCGTGGAGACCCATGAGATACGTCGCGAGGACCGCGCCGTTGTCGAGCGGATGTCCGTCCACGGCCGTGACGACGTCATTGGGCCGGACGCCGGCCGCCGCGGCGGCGGTCCCGGGATAGACCTCGGTAACCAGGGCCCCCTTCGCGGGCGCATCCTCGGCCGTCGTCCCGAACGCGAACCCCAGACCCCCGCGCGGCGGCGCCGTTTGCGCGCCCGCACCTGCCGCCACGAGACACAGCGCAAACGCGACCGCCATCCGCATCACGATTCACCCCCCACCCCCAAAATGAGCCTGCACAGAACTACCCGCCACCGCCGGTCAGACGCCGCAGAGACGCTTGCGATTGCCGACGCCACGATCCAGAATCACCACGCGTTCCCAACGACGAGAGGCAACTCTCGGGAGTTTCGCGTGTTCCGATCCCTCTGTACCGCGCATACCGCACGAATGTCGCCGTTCGCGGTCGCCGACGCGATAGTCGTGCCCGCCACCGTCGCGACGGTGCGGTAACTACAGGACCGCCGTGGGACTCGTCGAGGCGGTAGGTCCCTTCCTCGCGATCGTCCTCGCGAGCGACGTGTGGATGTACGTCGTTGCGGGCCGGGAGCTGCGGCGGTCGGGGGAACGGCGTGCAGATCATTTCAGCCGGCGGCGCAGCGAAGGCACCTGGGTCAACTCGTATCTGAAGCTGGCCAAAGCGCGTGGATTGCCGCTCTGGCCGGCATACGTGAGTCACGCCGCCCGCATCGCAATGTGGATCGCGGTGCTGTGCTGGCTCGCCTACCGGTTCATTCCGCAGCTTCGCCGCTGACCTCGCGCCCTACGGCGTCGTGGTTGGCGCGTCGATCGCGACTTTCCAGCTTCCGTCGGCCTGGCGGGCCCACACGACCACGTACTTGCCGGCCAATGTCTGTGCCTTTCCGGCCTTGTCGTTCATCGTGATCTTGTAGCTCCCGATCTCGTACGCCAGGTCGCCCTTCGGCGTCACCTGGTCCGGCGCGAACGTGAGCGCGAAGCCGGGCGATCCGAACATCCCCGCCACCGCGGTCTTGATCGCATCGCGGCCTTTCACCATCGGCTCGCCAGGCGCCATCAACACACCGTCGGTCGCATAGTACGACGACATCTGATCGGCGTTCTTGTCCACCGCCGACTTGTTCCATGCCGAATCCAGCGTACGGATGGCCGCCTCATCGGCGGCGGCGTTGCCGGCCTGCGCCGCGGCTGACGTGCCCGCCGACCCCGCCGACGCACCACCCGGAGCCGCGTTGCTGCACGCGATGCCGAGTGCGACTACGCAGCCGAGTGTCAGAACAGATAGTGGAAACGACGCCGTGGTATTCAGGCGATGAGACATGCTCGAATGCTCCGGTACAGGTGACGGCCGGGGGCAGCCCCCCCAACGCGACGGATATAGTACGGCTGCCCGGAGTGGAGCGACAGATCGGGCGTCTCACCCCGCACCACGTTCATCCCGTCATTGCGTCTTTCGGAACGCTCCTAGAGCACCTTCCGGAAGAGAACCAGCCGCTCGGTTTCCTCGAATCCGAGACGCGTATGCGCATGCTGCGATCCCACATTCTCGATATGCGTGTCGGATGCCAACTCCCGATACCCGCGTGACCGCGCCCACTCTTCCACCGCGTGAACGAGCCGCCGCCCCACCGACTGGCCCCGCACATTGGCGTCCACGTACCAGCCCTCGAGATACGCGACCGGACTGGTGTCGCAGCAATCCGCGTACGCCCGCTCGCCCGCCTGCGCGAATCCGCACAGCCGGCCGGGCCCCGCCTCGGCCACGAACACCGCCGCATCGCCACGTGCCATCCACGTCGCCAGGTCACCGTCTGTATGGCCGGGCCAGAGCGCGGCACACATCCGCGCCAGCTCCGCACGGTCCTGCGGCGTGTACAGCCGTACGACGGGTTCACCGCCGCCACTCTCGCTGCGTGCTGGCATTCCGGGATAGGATGCTATGGGGACCGGGCCGATGCGACGCCTCGGGCGCCACCGGGAACTCGCCGCGGGTTCGCGGCCTTCTCAGGTGGCGCGTCACGAAGCCGGCACGTGCCGCTCGCCAATCCAATACGTCATCGTATTACGTACTCGTGACTTGGGAGCGGCGGACCCGTCAGGATAGAGATGCGCCGGCCCTGCTTCACTCTCGACCGCACGACCCAATGCACGGCTCAAGATGACAGGCGGTTACCTCGCTATGCCCGCCGATAACAGCGACCTGAAGGACGGACCCGCGAACGACCGTCGCCGCCGGGGTCGTCTGATCGCTACGGTCATCGTCGCGGCGGTGGTCACGCTCGCGGCCCCGGCCGCCCGCGCAAACGCGCAGCAGCTCGTGGGCGTCCGGATCGAGGAGGACAACGCCCAGCTCGCGTACTGGATGCCCGCTCGGCGGCGCCCCGACGACGAGTTCGCCAACGGCACGCGCCTGTCACTGTCCTTCGCCGGATCGCGCCTGTGGTCGCTCCTCCTCGGCACCCGCGCACCACGCTGCACTGCCGCAAGCCGCGGCGAATCATCCGCCGGCGTGTCCGGCCCCTGCCTCTCGACGGACGTGACGCTCGCCCAGGAGATGTACACGCCGGCCGACTGGCACCGGGATGCCAATCCCGAACCGGGCCAGCGGCCCTACGCGGGCCAGCTCCTCCTGACCGGCACCTCCAGCGCGTCGACTCCCCGCGCCAACACCGCCCTCTCACTGCAACTGGGCGTCGCCGGGCCGCCGTCGCTCGCGGGCGACGTGCAGGAGACCTGGCACCGCATCATCGGCTACTACCCGCCGCTCGGCTGGGACCACCAGATCGCCACGGCGCCGGAGTTCGATATCGGCGCCGCGCAGTCACGCGTCGTCGCGGGTGCGTCGATCGGGGGCGTGCCGGTGCTCTCGGTGATTCCCCGGGTCTCGGTGTCGGCCGGCAATGTCCTGACCGGCGCCACTGCGGGACTCGAGACGCGGATCGGATACGGCGCGGGCGCGCCGTGGGGTGATGGCGCCGGTAACCGCGTGCCGAAGTTTCAGATCTATGCGCTCGCGGCCGCGCGGCTGGACTACGTGTGGACGGAGCTCGTCCTCGACCGCGCGTCCACCAACCCGGCGTTCAGCGTCAGCAAGCTTCCGTGGGTCGGGCAATACGAGTTCGGCGGCGGCGTGCGCCTGTTCTTCCTGGAGGCCGAATATCGCGGCGTCACCCGGACGCGCGAATATCAGACCGGTCCGCCGATCGAGCCCTACGCCGTCGTCACCCTCGGCGTGCGCCGGGGGTGGTGACTCCCTAACTACGGCGCCAGCGCGGTGTAGAGCGCGGCGACGTTGAAGTGCGCGGGGTCGCTCTCGAAATAGTTATTGATCGTGAACTGCCCCGTGGTCGGGAAGTCCGGTAACGGATTCACGATCGCGCAGTTGTCGTAGTTGTACTGCTTCTGGTAACCGTACCCGGTAGTGGTACCGTTACCGCCGTTGATACCCTGGCGCTTGTTCTGGAGAATGCTTCCCTGCACGTGGATGCATCCACGGGCGAAGTTCTGCGCGTTGCAGGGCTGCGCGAGCGGCACGAACAGACTGCCGGCGTCGGCAACCAGTCCTTCTGCGCCCCACGAGCTGAGCGCCATCACCGTCGACTCCACCCACAGATCGCTCGAGCCGTTGCGCATCTCGGATGCGCACCGTGTTGTCCCCGGCCGGCGAGTTGACGCCATTGTCCATCGCCAGGATGTTGCTCCCCGCGATGATCCCCATCAGATGCCGGCACGTCGTGTCCGCATCGTTGGTGAGGCGGAGATTATCGACGATGCCGACGCTGCCGTCGGAATACAACGTGATGTGCCCGTTCACCGTGCCGCTCACGGCGACGCTGCCGTGCACCGCGATCACGCCGCGGAACGCCGGGTTGTAGACCGTGTCGATCGGGAACAGGTACGGCCAGTCTGGGTGTGCCGCCTTGAACACGGCCGTGAACGCGGCCGGCGTGGCGCCCGGCCACGGCATCCAGTGACCCATGCGGCTCGGGTGAGTCGGGTCGCTCGCATCGCCACCCGTGAAGGTCGTGTCGGTCCCGCCGCGGCGGCCGTAGGTCCAGCTCTGCCCGCCCCACTGCGAACCGGTGCGCGACGGTGCCGCAGCGGTCGTGTCACGCTCCGTCGCGGCCAGATGCGGATCGCCACCCGCGTAGCACCGCGGTGGATTTGCCGCGCTGCCATTGCGTGCCGGAGTGTGTCCCAGCCCCGCGATACTGATCGTGTCCGACGGGTAGACCCCGCCCACTTGTGCGGTCTCGATCGTGTTGGCGGTGCGCATTGCCAGTGGGACGGTCAGGTCAATTGCATTGCCGACGATCGTCCGGTACCACGCGCTCCGGTGTACCGCGAGCGGGAAAAACTCCCACTCGAGATTGCCGTTGTCGTCGCGGACGTAGCGCCACTCGCCACAGTTGTTGTAGTCGTGCTGGCGCGTGATGCCGGATCGGAGATACCCGACGCCGACGGAATCACGCTGCGCCGCGGTCCACGTGCCGGACGGCGGCGGCATGAATGTCTTGGCGAGATCCACCTGGTAGAACTTCACGAAGCCCGACCCGGGGTACGTGCTGTCGGGGTGGCCGTTGACGGTGTACGCATCGAACTCGACGCGGGACAGAACTTTGGCCGTCGAATCCGTCGCGACATTGGGCGTCGTGAAGGCGGTGTTCGACGCGCCGGCGATCGTATAGAGCGTCGCGAGTTTCGCGGTGCTCGGCAGCGTCAACGGCTTCGCGACCTTGGTCCATCCGTCATAGAGCGTATCCTGCGCCGGATTCCCGTTGTTGAACGTCTGCGGCGTCCACACGGAATCCATGAAGTCGGCTTTCTGCGGCGATCCGCATGTCGTGATCACGTCATCCGAAAACACGGGGCCGTTGAGCCGGTCGCCCGAACCGAAGCAGATGCCATTCTCGTTCTGCGAGAAATACGCGAAGCGCGAGAAGCTCACCTGATTGAGCTGCACCCACCGCACGAACTGCCGCTGGCGCGCCGTATCCTTGGCCACCGCGACGACGGTCACGAAGCGTCCCTGCTGCTGCGTCGGCGAGCCCGTCGGTCCGGCATACAGGTCGTAAACCATGTGCGGGACAGGCGTGCCGTCCGCCGCCAACAATCTGGCGTTGCTCGCGATCTGCGTATAACCGGTGGCCGGGAGCGCGAAGGGGTTTGCGTTCAGGTCACTGATACCTGCCTGCAGCGCCGCCTGGGCGCCGTACAGCATGTCGCGCTCCTGGTCGTGATACCCGGCGACCAGCGAGCCGCCCGACGCCAGCAGCACGGCCGATCCCGCGAGGGCCGCGAGCGCCACCGTGATGATGAGCACCAGGAACACCGCCGATCCGCGGCGGGTACCGGCCACAGCCGGCCACCGTGTCTCCGACATGGCACGCTCCAGGAATGGACGAACAATGACTCGCTGGCCGAGCCCGCGATCTGGTCTCCGCACGGGGATACGCGTTGCTGTGCGCATGATCATGGAAGCGGCGTGACGCTGCCCCCGCCCTGGGTCAGTCCCGAGAGCGATGGCGTGCAGTCGCGCGCGACGACGGCGTAGGTGTAGGACGGGCCGAGCGGGACGGCTTTGTCCTGGAATGCGTAGTTGGCCGTGCCGGCCGCCGCGATCGTGTAGATCGGTGTGTTCCAGACGCCCGATCCGTTGATCTGGCGGAACACGGAGTAGCTCTTCACATCGTGCTTGCCGCCGATTTCATCGCCCGACGCCGGCCAGGAAACGCCGACACTGTCGCCCGACGGCGCGGCGGTCTGCGTCAACGTCGCGGGCGCGAGCGGGGGGCTCAGACACCCCTGCGTGTGCGCGAGCCCGGCATTGAGGAGCGCGACGTTCTCGTTGGCGCTGCGATAAACGTTGCCCTGGACCGGGTCCACGTACATCGCCTGGAGCTGGACGCGAATCTCGCTGATCTGGGCGAGGATGCTGTCCGGAGTCACGCTGCCGATCTGGTAGTAGAGCGGCAGTGTCGGTGCGGTCAGCTCGACCCGTGAGTTGATGGCCGCGCCCGGGATGAAGTAGCGGAAACCGGGGGCACCGCTCGGGAAGACAATGCCGCGCGCCAGCAGTGTCGGCGCCGCGTTGTTGATGCGCTTGAGCAGCAGGTACTCGCCCGCGACCGACGTCGTCGAGTCAGGCGTGAAGTAGTATGACACGGTCTCGGCGTTACTCAGCAACCCGGTCGACTGGTAGTAGGTGCTGTCCGGATAGGTGATCGCACCCAGCGGGTACGTGATCTTGTTGGCAGGCGTCAGCGCGACCGTCAACGACTCCGGAACACTCGGGTCGAAGTAGGTCCCGGTCGTGACTTTGGCCGTGTCGGTGGTGACGAGGTCGGCGTTGAACGTCACCGCATAGGGCGTCGCCTCGAGCATCATCGGCTGGCGGTTCCCAAGCCCCACGCCGGCAACCCGCAGGTCGTGCGAGAGCGCGTCGATCGCGAAGCTCACGTTCTGCTGCGCATCGAGGCGTCCCGAGATCACCATCACGGCTCGGGTCTGCTTGACGAGGAACGTCACCGCCGCGGCGCCCAGGATCGACAGGAGCGTCAGCGCAATGATGATCTCGACGAGCGTGAAGGCGGCCCGGCGGGGCGCCGACGGGTGCCCGGAATGGCGAATGGATCGCGTAGGCGCGCGCATGTGCCGGCCGGGAGGCCTAAAACGCCGCGATGATCGTGGTCTTGCGAACCGGTGCCGTCACCGTCGGCAATGCCACCGAGACCGTCACCGTGCGATAGTCCATCGTGTCGGTCGGACCGCCGCCAATGTGCTGCACGAGGGTCGTCCGCTTATACACGGTCGAATCCAGCGAGATGTTCTCGACGGCCGCCATCGAATCGATCGAGGTATACGTCTGCGAATGCTGCACGGAGTCGATCCGGTCGGTCGCGAGGTCGAGGCCGCGTTGCTGCAACGCCGACACCTTGGTGGTGTGGGCGAATTGCGCCATGAACTCGCCAAGGCCGATGAGCACGCTCGCGAG
This sequence comes from uncultured Gemmatimonadales bacterium, assembly GCA_963737895.1. GTDB lineage: Bacteria > Gemmatimonadota > Gemmatimonadetes > Gemmatimonadales > Gemmatimonadaceae > Palsa-1248. The sequence continues at coordinate 652,523 of CAVTUF010000001.1, forward strand.
GATGACGATCGCGATGAGCGTCTCGATGAGCGTCATCCCACGGCGGGCCGCGCCGCGGGCTCCACGCCCGCCGGTGGTCACAGTCCGGCGAGCACCCATATCCCCGCCTGGTCCTTGTACCAATCCGCCCGGCCGGTCGCCTGCGTCACGTTGACGCCGCGCCAGTCGTTCACCTGGCGGCGCATCGATGTCACGTAGAGCTGCAGTGTGGTGCTCGCGGCACCGTCGCTCCGGAACACGAACGCGGGAAGGGAGTTCCCGTTGATGGTGACGTTGATCAGCGAGGCGGCGTTGAGCGGGCTCGTAGCCAGCGCGGCGCCGGTCCACGTCGTGGTCGCCGGGGGCGTCGCGAAAATGACGCCGTCCTGCAACGGAACGCCCAGCACGTGCTCGCCGGGATCAGGCGCCAGGTTGTTGTTGACGTCGTCGACGATGTAGAGCTCGCCGTGCGGGACGTCGATCGCCACCAACTGGTTGTGCTGAGAGCTGACGGCGTAATTCTCGGCCCGCTGAAATGCCGCGCGAACTGCCCGCGCCCCGGAATCCACGCGGTACCCCGTGTAGTTCACCTGCGGTAACGCCATCGCCGTGATCACGGCAATAAGGGCGATGACGATCACCATCTCGATCAGCGTGAAGGCGCGATAGTTCCGCATGGAGCCTTGCCGATGCTCATGGGCTGCGCCCCCCGCGGCGGATGCCGCGCTGCCGCAGTCCCCTGGATTGCTACGGGAACCAACCTAGGACGAAGCGGACTCGGCCACTGTCACGTGCCCGGACCCACCCATCACACCCTCTCATGTGAGGGGGCTAATGTGACGCGCCCTTACCCTCGGCGCGCTTATGGGGAGGACGATCCTAACTAGCTGGGGTAACGAGAGTTACAAGGCGCAACAACACGCGGCGAATCACCAGCCAGGCGTGATGCGCGTCACCCGCTGCGGCTAGACCCCGAGTTTCTTGAGCTCCACCTCGACCTCCGCGGCGTGGCCCTCTGGCTTCACCTTCGGAAACACCTTGGCCACCGATCCCTTCTTGTCGATCACGAAGGTCGCCCGTTGAATCCCCATGTACTTCTTCCCGTACATCGACTTCTCCACCCACACCCCGTACGCCTCGGCGATCGCATGATCCGTGTCCGCCAGAAGCGTGAACGGCAACTCGAACTTCTTCTTGAACTTCTGATGCGCCGCCGCATTGTCCGGACTCACACCCAGGATCACCGCGTTGGTCTTCGAGAACCGCGGAAAAGCGTCCCGCAACTCACACGCCTCCACCGTACACCCGGGGGTGTCGTCCTTGGGATAGAAGTACAACACCACGTTGCGGCCGCGAAGGGATGACAGCCGGAGCTGCTTGCCATCGTCGGTCGCCACGGTGAAGTCTGGCGCGGCAGTGTGTTCGGAGATCACGGTCGTTTGGCGGTTGGGAAGGTGATCCTACTCGCCACCCATCAGGATGGCCATCAGCGCCTTCTGCACATGCAAGCGGTTCTCGGCCTCGTCCCACACCCGGCTCTGAGGCCCGTCGATCACCGACGCAGCCACCTCTTCGCCCCGGTGGGCCGGGAGGCAGTGCAGGAAGATGGCGTCGCGGGCGGCACGGGACATGAGCGAAGCACCGACGGAGTACCCGGCGAACGCACGCGCCCTCACCTGCTGCTCTTCCTCCTGCCCCATCAATGCCCATACGTCCGTCGTCACGACGTGCGCGTCCACCACCGCTTCCATCGGATCGCGCACCATGCGTACCGGCGACGATCCCTCACGCTGCGCACGCTGGAGCACCGCCGGATCGGGGTTGTATCCCTCTGGGCAAGCGAGCGACAGCTCGAATCCGAGCCGGTACGCGGCGTTGATCCACGAATTGGCCATGTTGTTGCCATCGCCGATCCATGCGACCTTCTTCCCCTCCCATGTGCCGAACTGCTGCACCATCGTGAGCACGTCGGCCATGACCTGGCAGGGGTGCAGCAAGTCGGTGAGCCCGTTGATCACGGGCACCAATGAGTGGCGGGCCAGCTCGTCCACGTCGGATTGCGCGAACGTGCGGATCATGATCCCGTCCACGTAGCGGGAGAGCACACGCGCCGTGTCGGCGATCGGCTCCCCGCGTCCGAGCTGGATGTCGCGCGGGGAGAGGAAGAGTGCGTGGCCACCGAGTTGCCACGCTCCAACCTCGAACGAGACCCGCGTCCGGGTGGAGGCCTTCATGAAGATCATCGCGAGCGACTTGCCGGCCAGCGGCTTTGCGGTGTAGTCCTTCCGCCGCATCCGCTCCGCCAGGTCGAACACCGCGCCCAGTTCCGCGCGGGTGAAGTCCGGTATCGCGAGAAAATGGCGGGGCGTGCTCAGAGGATGTACCTCCGCAGATCCTCGTCCTCCACGACAGACCGGAGCCGCTCGGTCACGAGCGCCGCATTGACGACGATGGGCGCGGTCCCCCGGTCCGGCAGCTCGTAGAGGACGTCTTCGAGAAGCGTCGTCATCACCGTGTGCAGGCGCCGGGCGCCAATGTTCTCCATCCGCTGGTTGACCTGCGCCGCCGTGCGCGCGACTTCGGCGATTCCGTCCGCAGTGAACGTCAGCGTCGCGCCCTCGGCCTCCACCAGCGCCGCGTACTGCTTGGTGAGTGCGTTCTCCGGCTCCGTCATGATCCGGACGAAATCTTCCTCCGTCAGCGGCTTGAGCTCGACGCGTATCGGAAAGCGCCCCTGCAGCTCCGGAATCAGATCGCTGGGCTTCGACACGTGGAACGCGCCGGCCGCGATGAACAGCACATGGTCCGTCTTGACCATGCCGTACTTGGTCTGGACGTTCGAGCCCTCGACGATCGGCAGGAGATCGCGCTGCACGCCCTCGCGTGAGACGTCCGGCCCGCCACCACCCGTGGGCCCGCGCTCGCCCGCAATCTTGTCGATCTCGTCGAGGAAGATGATCCCCAGTTTCTCGACGCGCTCCAGCGCGTCGCCGGTCACGTCCTCGTGATCGATCAGCTTGTCGAGCTCCTGCTCCATGAGGATGCGCCGAGCTTCGGAGATCTTGACCGAGCGCTTTTTCTTGCGCTTGGGGCTCATCTCCTGAAGCATCTCCATGAAGTTCTCCATGCCCTCCGGCGCGCCCTGTGGGAGCATCACGTCCCACATCTGCGGCCCCGAGTGCGTGACTTCGACTTCCACGTCGCGCCCCTCGAGCTGGCCATCGAGCAGCAATTGCTTGAGCTTGGCCCGGGTGCGCTGATACCGCGCGGCATCCGCGGTCGCGCCGTCGCCGCTGGTGGCCCCCGCGGTGGCGCCCTCGCCACGGTCGCCGGCTCCAGCGGCGCCCACCGAGACATCACCGCGCGGCGACACGACGAACACGGTGTCACGGTCGGCGGGCGATGGTGATGCACCCGCCGGTGCCGTCGCGTGCGGAGCGGGCGAGGCGGCGGCTCCCGCGGATACGGTCCTCGCGGCTGCGCTCGCCGGGGTGCCTGCCCCGCCGACACCATTGGGCCCGGCGTTCCCGGCCGCTGGCCCAGTCGCCGCGGGCGGCGGCAGCAGCAGATCCAGCAGGCGCTCATCGACGCGCTCGTTCGCCAGATCCTCGACTTCGGACTCGCGCTCGGTCCGCACCATGTCGATCGCGCTTTCCACGAGGTCGCGGACCATCCCTTCGACATCCCGGCCAACGTACCCGACTTCCGTGAACTTCGACGCTTCGACTTTGATGAACGGCGCGCCCGACAACTTCGCGAGGCGGCGGGCGATCTCGGTTTTCCCGACGCCCGTCGGCCCGATCAGGATGATGTTGTTCGGGGAGATCTCTTCACGGATCGCATCGGGCGCGCGCTGCCGCCGCCACCGGTTGCGAAGGGCGATGGCGACCGACTTCTTCGCCTCACTCTGCCCGACGATGTACCGGTTCAGCTCCGCCACGATTTGACGCGGCGTGAGATCGGCGAGCTTCTGCAGGGCCTGCTGGGTGTGCTTCGAGGACATGATCCTTACGCGGTCGGCTCCAGGACCGTGATGTTGTCATTCGTATAAATGCAAATCTCGCCGGCGATCGAGAGTCCCTTCCGGACGATCTCGGCGGGATTGAGCGCGGTGTTGGCTTTCAGGGCACGGGCCGCCGCCAGCGCGTAGGCGCCGCCTGATCCAATCGCCAGGATGCCGTCGTCGGGCTCGATGATGTCGCCTGTCCCGGAGATCACGAAGCCGTGCGTGCGATCCACCACCGCGAGGAGCGCTTCCAGCCGCCGCAGGACGCGATCGCTTCGCCAGTCCTTGGCCAGCTCGACCGCTGCTTTGGGCATGTTGCCGGGGAATCGTTCGAGTTTTTCCTCGAACTTCTCGAACAGCGTGAAGGCGTCCGCCGCGGCGCCGGCAAAGCCGGCCAGCAGCTTGCCGCCACGCAGGAGGCGCACTTTCTGCGCGTTCGACTTCATGACCGTGTCGCCGACGGTCACCTGCCCGTCGCCCCCGAGCGCGACCTGGCCGTCCCGCCGCACAGCGAGGATTGTCGTCGCGTAAAAGACGGGTACGCCACGATGGGGAGTCATGTCGGGAAAGCTAATGGCGCGTCGCCGCCGTGATGACGTCGTCGAGCACCGCCAGCACCGGCGGTACCGCGAGCGACTGGAGTGTGGGTGCCGGTGTCGAGACGACCCGCCCTGCCGTGCCATACGGCCCGTAGAGGGCGCCTCGCCCGCGGGGGAACATGACTACCGCTGGCTTGTCGTAGGCCGAGGCGACGTGGGTGACGGATGTGTCAGCGGTGAAGATGATGTCGGATCGTGCCACCACCGCCATCATGTCGCGCATGCCCGGCGTCGCGGCGAGCCGGACCCCGCCGCCCTGGCCGATCTGCTCCATCCTCGCCCGATCGTGCGGCGAGCCGATGATGAGGAGCGACAGGTCCGGGAACCGCTGGCGGATCCAGGTGATGGCCGACACGAACCGGTCTTCGGGCCAATAGCGCGTCTCGTCGCCGGCCGAGACGTTCACCGCCAGACGGCGAGGCGGCTGTGCGGGGCCAGGAACGTGCGGCGGCTCCTCGTCGCCGGCCGCGGTCCATTGCGCCTCAGCGCTGGCCAGTTCCTCGTCGGTCAGATAGAGCCGCGGGCGCCAGACACCCCACCCGCCTTCCGGCGCGTCGAGGTTCGCCGATGGCACTGCACCACTTGCCCGCGGTCCGCCAGCCTCAGAGCCGACGGGCCACATTGCGGGGGCCGGGGCGGAGGCGTGCGAGTCGCGCGTCACGGTCGGCGTCCGGAAGTGCGGATCGATGCCGAATGCCGAGAGGAGGGCGGCCGAGTGATCGACGTAGTGGACAGCGTGGCGGGCGCGGGGGACGGGGAGAGTCAATGCGAACTCGCTGCCGCGGCCCGCGACGCCGACGCGATGACTCGCGCGGCTCAGCAGCATGAGGATCGACGTGGTCAGCGATGGCGAGAGCACCATTGCGTCGAGCACCGCGTCGTAGCGCGTGCGGCGGATCTTCCGCAACGTGTGGAGATAGGTCCACGGGCGCTGCTTCTCGAACAGCACGACCTGGCCGACGTGCGGATTCCCCTCGAGGACCGCGGCGTTGGCGGGCGACGCCAGCACGTCCACCGTGACGGACGGATGGGCCCGCACGATCGCTTCGATGATGCCGGTGGCGAGGATCATGTCCCCGATGCGGTCGTACCGGAGATACAGCACCCGGTGCGGGCGCGTGTCCCATTCCGGCGGGGTACGGGGCGCCGGCGCGGGCAGCACCGTCGCCAGCACACGGATCACCGCGTTCTTGAACCCCCGCTCCATCCCCTTGAAGCGCTGCAGCCGCCGTCCGAGTTGGCCCGGGCCCGCCATCACATTGCCCGCGGATGCGCTTTGCGGTACACCTGCTTGAGGCGTTCGACGCTCGTGTGCGTGTAGATCTGCGTGGTGCCGACCGACGCGTGCCCCAGCAGCTCCTGCACCGCGCGCAAGTCGGCGCCGGCATCCAGCAGATGCGTCGCGAAGGTGTGGCGCAGCGAGTGGACGCTGAGACCGGCGTCCTCACTGACCCCCGCCAGCAGACGCGTGATGACGGTCTGAACGCCGCGCACGCTCAACCGTTGTCCGCGGGCGTTGAGAAAGACGGCGAGCCGGTCAGGCGCAGATGCAGCGGCGCGGATGACGGCGTCGCGTGCCCCCTCGTACACGCGCAGCGCCCGGACGGCGTGGTCGCCGACCGGAACGATCCGCTCTTTGCGTCCCTTGCCGCGCACCTTGACCATCTGGCTCAGCAGATCGAGGTCGGCGCGATTGAGCCCGCGCAACTCGGACAGCCGGATCCCTGTCGAGTAGAACAACTCGAGCATCGCCAGGTTGCGGACCGCCGCGAAGCGGCCGCTGGCCGCCGCCGATTCGGCCGCCGTGAACAGGGCGTCCGCCTGTGCACGGTCGAGATACTTGGGGAGGTATCGCTCCCGCCGCGGCGTTCCGACGGCGCGCGCGGGATTGGCGTCCACGATCTCCGTGAGATGCAGGAACCGGTAGAGACTGCGCACGGCGGAGAGAGCGCGCGCGATCGAGCGCTTTCCGATCCCGCGCCGCGTGAGGTGCGCGAGAAATCCGCGCACGGCAAGCCGGTCCACGCCTTGCCAGGTCCAGCCGCCGGTGCCGTAGTAGCTCGCCAGATAGCGCGTGAACTCCTCGAGATCGTGCCCGTAGGCACGGACTGTGTGGGGCGAGACATCGCGCTCTTTTTGCAGATGCGTGAGAAACGCGCCGACGGCATCGGTACCGCCGCCGGGGTGGCTCGCGACACGCTCGCTGCCGGCCACGTCGTCTGTTCCGCTCCTGGCCGCATCGCCCCCTGCCTGGCGCGCGCGTGTCATCGGGCGCTCCCCGCCTCGCTGGCGATGGCGTGGCCGCGCGCGACGATGGCAAGGCCGCCCTCATCGCGCCAGGCGGCGATGCCGCTCATCGCGCGCGCCGCGAATGCCTCGCGCTTCCGTCGCTTGTCGCGAATCGGAACCGCCAGCTCGTCGAGCAATCCGAAGTTGGCGTTCATCGGCTGGAAGTGCTTCGGATCGGCCTCGCGCAGGTAGCGGTACAGCGCGCCCATCATCGTGGTCGGCGGCGGGACGACCGGCGGCGCGCCCTCCAGCATGCGTGCGAGATTGATCCCCGCCAACAGTCCGGTCGCCGCGCTCTCGGTGTACCCCTCGACTCCGGTCATTTGCCCCGCCAGCAGCACCATCGGGTCGTCCCGGAGCGACAGGTGCGTGGAGAGAACGGCCGGCGCGTTCACGTAGGAGTTCCGGTGGATCGACCCGTAGCGGAGAAACTCCGCCTGCCCGAGGCCGGGAATCATCCGGAAGACTCGCTGCTGCTCCGGGATCCGAAGCCGGGTCTGAAACCCGACCAGATTCCACATCCGCCCTGCGCGGTCTTCGCGCCGGAGCTGCGCCACCGCGTACGGACGGCGTCCGGTCTTCGGGTCGGTGAGTCCGACCGGCTTGAGCGGTCCGAAACGCAGCACATTGTCGCCCCGCGCCGCCATCACTTCGGCCGGCAGACACCCTGAGAAGTACGGTGCCTCGTCGAACTCGTGGCCGTGATGCAGGTCTGCCGTCCTGAGCGCGTCGAGGAATGCATGGTACTCCTCGCGTGTGAACGGGCAGTTGATGTACGCGCCCTCGGCCTCTCCGTTCTCCTCTCCCTCTTGTCCTCTCGTCCCGCCCTCCGCTGCCGCTCCCCGCTCCGCTCCTTGGTCCGTGGGAAACGTCTCCTTGTCGTACCGCGACGCCCGGAAGACTCTGGCCGGGTCGATCGTATCGGCATCCACGACCGGCGCGATCGCGTCGTAGAACGCCAGCGCCTCCGCGCCCAGCCGTGCGCGAAGCGCGTCCGCGAGGGTGTCGGATGTGAGTGGACCAGTCGCGATGATCCCCGGGCTCGGGATCGCCTGTACTTCGTCGCGCTCCACGGTGATGAGCGGGTGGCCTTCGATGCGGGCCGTCACGGCCGCCGCAAACTGATCGCGGTCAACCGCCAGGGCGGTCCCGGCCTGGCACGCGCGCGCCGTCCGCCGCGGCCAGCACCATACACGAGAGCGACCGCATCTCCTCCTTGAGGAGACCGTGGGCGTTGGTGATCTCAGTGCTCTTGAAGGTGTTGGAGCAGACGAGCTCCGCCAGTTGGCCGGTCCGGTGCGCTGGGGTCTGCCGCAGCGGGCGCATTTCATGGAGCACGACCCGCACTCCGCGCTCCGCGAGCTGCCACGCCGCCTCGCTTCCGGCGAGGCCTCCGCCGGCGATGTGGACGGACATGCAGGGAAGATACTACCGAGGGGATGCCCTCACCCGGCGGCGCGGTCCCTTAACCGGATTCCCATTTCGGCTATCTTTTCGTCCTCATGGCGGTCACACAGGAACCCAAAGACCTCGGTTTCGGGTCGGTCGTCTCGTCCCAAAGCCGCGTCCGGCTCATGAACCGCGACGGGTCGTTCAACGTCCAGCGCGGTGGCCGCCTGGCCGCGATCATCGGCAACCCGTACCACTCGCTGCTCACCGTGGGGTGGCCGGAGTTCCTCGGCGTCCTCGCCGTCGTGTACCTCCTCGCCAATCTCGCGTTCGCGCTCCTGTTCCTGGCCTGCGGGCCCGGCGCCCTGGGCGAGACCGACACCGCGTTCGCGTCGGGGAGCTTCCTGCAAGCGTTCTTCTTCAGCGTGGAGACGTTCGCCACGATCGGATACGGCGCGATCGTGCCGGAGACCGTGCGGGCGAACTTCCTGGTCCTGCTCGAATCGTTCGTGAGTCTCATCAGTATCGCGCTCGCGACGGGTCTGATCTTCGCGCGCTTCTCGCGCCCCATCCCGCGGATTCGCTTCAGTGCACGCGCCCTGATCGCGCCCTACATGGGGCGCACCGGATTCATGTTCCGGATCGCCAACGCCCGCCGGAACGAGATCGTCGGCATCGAGGCGACCGTGATCCTCGCGCGCTTCGTGACGAACAACGGCGTGCGCGCGCGCACCTTCACGGAACTGGCGCTCGAGCGGAAGCGCGTGATCTTCTTCTCGCTCTCGTGGACCGTCGTGCATCCGATTGATGAGTCGAGTCCCATGTGGGGACTCACGGCGGAGGAGATGGTGGACTCCGAGGCCGAGTTCCTCATCCTGCTCTCGGGGACGGACGAGACGTTCTTCCAGACGGTGTCCGCGCGCGGATCCTACACGGCGGGCGAGTTGCTGTGGGGGCACAAGTTCAGCAACATATTCCTGCCTCCCGCGCCCGACGGCGTCGTGCGCATCGACCTCGGTCTCCTGGACGGCACCGAAGCCGTTCCCCTGCCGCAGGTCGCGAACACGCGGTAAGGCGCGCTGCTAACCGCGGCGGTCGATCTGCTCCTGGACGTTCTTGCGGAACTCCTGCGGGTTCGCGATCAACTGGATCGGTTCGGGCGTGCCGCCGGTGCCGCGCACCACGATGCTGCCGAACCCCAGGATCCGCCCCATGATCGTCTGGTCCACCTCGATGCTCTCGACTTTGCCGATCAGGATTTCCATGGTGTGACGGAGGACGATGCCCGTCTTGACCGTCACCCGGCGGTTGGTCACGCTGAGCTCCGTCGACTGCCGGTGCAGGATACCGCCCAGGGCGATCGCGCCACCGATCACGATCAGCACGACCGCCAGCCCCGCGAGATGTCCCGGCGGACCGCCGAACAGCGATTGGCGCAGGTCCGCGAGATCGCCAAACGGGTCGGTCAGGAACTGCGGCCGGGCCAGCAGCAGGAAGCCTGCAGCGAGCAGGATCATCGCGAGCGCGAACGGGCCCACGAGGACGATCCAGTGGAGATTGGTCTTGTAGACGAGCGTTTCGTCCGGAATCAGATCTCGATCGACGTTCGGCATCAGGTAACGCCTCGCAGAAGAGTGGACGGGCGCCGGTCGCGTGCAACGTCAAACATAGACAAACGCGACAAGCATGGCGCGACAAGCATGGCGCGACAAGCATGGCGCGACAAGCATGGCGCGACAAGCATGGCGCGACAAGCATGGCGCGACAAGCGCGGCACGAAGAGCCCGATCGGTCAGCCGGCCCGTCGGAACACCGGCCGGAGGCCGGACGCAATGCGCTGCGTCAGGCGTTCGGCCCATGGGGGCAACGGTCCTTCATTCGGCCGCCGCAGTACGAGGACAAGCGCAGGAAGATACAGGAACGGCAGGATCAGCGGCTCCGCGAATTCGACGCACGCCGGCTTGTGGGTGCAGGTGCTCCAGGTGATGGCCCACGCCACCCAGGTCAGCGACACCAGAAGCACCAGTTGCCGGCCGGTGCGTGCCGTCAGTGCCAGCGGGAGCTGATCGTAGAAGAAAAAGACCTGGGGCACGCAGGCCAGCACCGCGACCAGGCGTCCTTCGGGGGTCCGCCACCGGATCAGGGCCAGCAGCGCGAGGAATCCGAACGGCCGCATCACGGCCGCCCGATGATGCGGCGTGTGCGTGAGCGCCTGCAACCAATCGGCCGGCCAATGCGGATACAGGACGAGCGTCACGATCAGGAGGATGACCGATAGCGCGGCGCCCCAGAGCGAGGGACGAGCCGCGAATACGGCGGCGGCGATGGTAGGCTTGGCGGCATAGACCCACTGCAGCGCCGGCAGAAACGCCGCGGCCACGATGATCGGCGTGAGCTGCCCGAGCACGGCCGCCGTGAGGTACGGGACGCTCGCGAATACGAGTAGGCCACGAAAGCCGAACCCGTCGCGCGTGACCGCGAATGCCAGGGCGGTCGAGCTCAGGCCGACGAAGACCGCCGCGCTCGGGACCGCCGGGAGCCACACCAGCGGCAGCGTGACGAACGCCGCGGGCAGCGGATAGTAGTAGTAGTTCTCGTAGGGATACGACCCGACGGGCCGGATCACGAGGTAGGGGTTCTGCCCGTGCAGCAGCGCTTGCGCGGCCCGCCACGAATACGTGTAGTCGCGCGCGACGAATTCGGGATACATCCGCAATGTGACATACGACAGCGCCGCGGCCCCGATCCCGATCATGATCGCAATGCCGATGCGTTCACCGCGTGAAAGCGATGTCTGCGCGAACATGTCCCTCCATTCCGGCCGGGTTGCACTGCCTCGTGCCATCCTCGGGGCAGACCACCCCGGACCTGGGCGCTATATTAGGCCCGCACGGCACGCGACGGAAGACGCACGAGCAGCACTCCGCGTCGCGCCTGCCAGCCCGGTGCACCTTTCCCCGACATTGACCGCGTGATGCCCCTGGCGCCACCCGAGAGTACCACGGCCGCGACGATCGCCGGCGGCCCGGCGCCCGGGTGGACGGCGCGGCTGCAGTCGCCAGCCGCCGCCCGGCTCGTCCTCTGGTACGTCTTGCTGCTCGTGCCGACGCTGTTCTTCAAGTACAGCTATCTGCGATCCGTAGCGACCGATGGCTTGGCGGCGACGCTGGCGTCCGGCCCCTTCGGCCACCTCCCGGGCGTCGTGCAATACCTCCTGCTGTTCAAGGGCGACCTGGCGGAGGTGCTGGTCATCGTGCTCATCGCGGCGATCGCCTGCCGGTTGCTGCGCATTGATCTCGCGTGGTTTGTCGCGCTCACGTCGTTCATCGCGATCATGGTCAGCGCCGCCAACTGGCTGTCCTTCCAGACGGCAGGCGCGCTGATCGCGCGCGACAATCTGACGCTCGCCGTCGCGTGGATCCGCCAGAATCCGCTCGTCCTGCTGTCGCAGCCGAGCGATCGGCTTCTCGTCATGGCCGGCGTGCTCATGCTCGCTCTGGCGGCCTTCTGGTCCTTGTCCGCATTTCTGCTCGCGCGATACGCCGTCGTCGGCGGTCGCGAACGGATTGTCGTGAGGATTGTCGGACCGGCGGTCGGCGCGGTGTGGATCGCGGGGTTGATCGCCGCCGTGACCTACCGGACGCACGGTGCCCCGGTTCCGGAAAGCTTTCGCGGCTATTGGTCCGAGACCGCGGGGTCGCTCGCCGGCTTCGAATCGTGGCGTCCGGATGCGCTGCGCCTCCCGTCGGTCGCCCGTCTCGATTCGGAGTACGACCGGCTCGTCTATCCCGTTCCGCGCGACTCGCATTCGGCAGCCCCGGTAGCTGCGCCGCTCGATCATGCGCGGCCCACGCACATCGTCATCATCAGCCTGGAGACGGCTCCGCACCGGTATTACCCGATCACGGACAATCCCGCATACCCGACGTTCTTCGTGATGGGAAAGCAGGGGATCGTCACCGATCATCATTTCACCACGATGCTGGCCACGATGTGGGCCATCTACAGCATGGTGTCGGGAACCTACCCGCGGCTCGGACGCTCGCTCGTGGACTATGGGGATTTCCATGCGGGTGGACTCGCCGCGGTGCTCGACCGCCACGGATATGAGACGACGTTCATCGACTCGTACCGCATCGACTGGAACCCATCCAATGGCGGCCGCCACAACAGCCGGCTTCTCCGCGGCCTGGGATTCTCCAACCTCATCGAGGCCGTACCTGACGCGGAACCCGCGGAGTCGGAGGGTTCGGCCGATCAGGGATACGCGGCGGCAGTCGCACAGGAGCGGCGATCGCTATCCAGCGCCGCGGACCGCATCGCCGCCGCGAGTGCGCACGGCGCCAAGGCGTTCGTGTTCGTCGCAACCATCCTGGGGCACTACCCGTGGCGCACGCCACCCGGCGCCGAAGGGCTCGGCAACGACCAGAAGATTTCACTGATCGCCCGTGATCTCGACCGGTGCGTCGGCGATTTCCTCCGGTCGCTGCGCGATCGCGGTCTCGCGGACAGCGTCATTGTCGTCGTCACCGGCGATCACGGACTCCGGACGATGGCCGAGTTCAGCTCAGTCGGACAGCCGATGGAGCTGGGACCGATCTCGTTCAATGTGCCACTCCTGATCTACGCGCCCGGCATCATCACTTCGGCCATCCATATCCCCTTCGTCACGTCGCACGTGGATCTCGCGCCGACCCTGCTGGCATTGGTGGGGATCCACGATGCCCCGCTGCTCCTCGAGGGCGGCAACATGCTGGACGGCACACCGTGCGGCCGCACGACGTTCCTGCTGAATGGATCGCTCCGCCCGGTCGATGGCTACTATCGCGCGGGAGAGTTCTACGCGCTCAACCGGTTCACTGGCGACGTGCGGATGACACCGGGCCCGCCCGATCCCTGCACGAGTGACGCGTCGCCGGGTGCGACATCGGATATCCTCGATCGGGCGAGCCAGCTATTCGATACGACCGCCGCGATCTTCCTCAGGCAGTCAGGGCCCGGCCGCGATCGGATGGGAGTCCTGGACCAGAGTCGCGTAGCGCACTAGCCCGCGCAGCCGGTCGAACGACGGATCCTGCAGGCCGAACCACAGGCTCGCTCCGCGCGGCGTCGCATGCGTCAGGAGTTCCAGGGCGCGGTCGTCCTTCCCCAGCGCAACGTACCCCTCGGCGAGATAGCGCCCCACCCACACGGAGGGGTGAGCCAAGCCCCTCGGCCAGTTTGCACTCAGGTCCGCGATGCGTTGCCGCCCCGACGCCGTATCCCCAGCGTCGGCGTCGGAGATGATCTGCGCCACCGCGCCGGTCAGCCACGCACCCAGCCGCACGCCTGTCTCAGCGTCTCCGTACGCGCTCCGGAGATCCTTGAGATGCAGCCGGACCAACGCGCGTTGCGCATATGCCTCGCCGTACCGCGGCTCATTCGCCACCGCGGCATTGAGCGCCCGGCACGCGTCGTGGTATCGCCGCGCGCGCAAATGCATCGTGCCAATGGCAACCAGCGTGGCAGGATCACCACGATCCTCGCTCAGGGCGAGTCGATACTGTTCGTACGCAGCGTCCGACTGCCCCAGCTCGGCCACCGCCTGCCCGAGCCGGCGGTGGGCATCCGGATTCCACGACGTCACGTCGATCGCCTTCCGGTACGCCGCCAGCGCGCGCGTGTACTCCCGGGGTTCGATCAGTTCGTACACAGCCCCTCGCGCGACCCAGACGGCACCCGACTGCGGGGCGAGGCGGACGGCCCGCCGGATCGCGCTGACCGCGACATCGGTCGCTGCACCGACCGCGTTTTGCGAAGCCAGTCCTTCACGCTGAATCTGGACGACGGTGCTGAGCGCGATACCGGCCCACGCCGCACCGTATGCGGAGTCGAGCCGCACGGCGCCCTGGAACTCCTCGTTGGCGTCCGCGGCGGATCCCCGTGCGCCGCTCGCCAGCTCGGCCACGCCACGCAGATAGTGCAGATAGGCGAGGCTGCTGATGGTACTGCTCACGTGCGCCACGCCACGGCGCGCCACCGCGGGAGGAGCACCCGTATGATCCGAGATACCGTGGACCAGCACCTCTTCGAATCCCAAAAGGTCCGACAGCCCACCCGTGAGTACAGGATTCCACACAAGCTGGCCATGCGCCGTCTCGAACATCCTGACGGTGAGGGTGATGCCGTGCGGCGCCACGTCGAGTCGCCCGAATACGATGTACGGGACCCGGTTCGCCTTGCCCAGCGCGATGATGCCGTTCGTCTCGGGTGGGTCGAGATCAGGGCTGGACCGCCACGCCACAATCGGGTGCAGTGGCGATAGGCGCTCGACGACCTGGCTCGAGTACGCCATCACGAGCGCCGTGCTACCGCTATCGGATTCGCTGAGACTGCTGCGGAACGGGACGATCGCGACGCGCGGGGGGTGCGACGGCGCCAAGGGCTCGAGGAGTGATGCATCCCACTCGGCACCCCGCTCCAGGCAGGGAATGGGAGGCGGCACATTGGGATACTGCGCGGATGCGCGGGCGGCACCCGTCACGAGGCCGACTGCCAGGAGGGCCGCGGGGCCGAGGGCGTGGAGGACGTGCCGCGGCACGAACCGCGGCCGCGGTCCTCGCGCGTGCGCGATCTGGCCGGCATCGCAGGGCTGTTGGGGCGCCGCCGGTAACCGGGCAGCGCCACGCAAGATCGGACCAGCAGGCATCAGTGGACGAGAATGATTCGCGAAATCGGACCGGGAATACCGCCAGCGGCGATCGCGGATTCATCCACGCCGAGCGTGGGATACCCCTGCACGGCCGCGTTCACGTTACCGCCCACACCACTCTCGGTGATGTTGGTGATGATGAACGGCACGATGGCGCGGATCGATTTGCATGTGCCGGCGGCGCAGGCATTGCCGTCCGTGGCAGTGGTTCCCGGGGCCACGGTCGTCGTATCCCACAGGGCGAGCTTCATCAGGCACGGAAACCCGTTGTACAGCGAGCACCAGCTGTCCGCGCCGGCCTGCGTGTCACCGGGGTTGACCGCCGGATTGATCTCGATCGCGTCGGTGGGTGCCAGCGCCTCGGTGGCCGCGCACGGCTCCTGGAGCTCCGTGAGATACGGATCCGCCCCTTCGGTGGCCGGCGGGTAGAGCTGGACGGGCCGATAGCTCCCCGCAAACGTCGTCGCGGGAGGCGTCGTCGGCGTGCACTGGTCGGTCGCGTTGGTGATGAGGCACATGGCGAGCGCCGGCCCGCTGGAACGCATGGTCGAGAGATCGGTCGAGTCCAGCACGCGCTCGGAATCCAGGCCGGCTCGTCCCTCGAACGTCGCGAGCATGTTCGTGAGGGCCATGTATTTCGCCGCCAGCGGCTTCGAACAGTCGTGCTGCGCGATCGTCGGCGCGACCCACGCGATTGCCGAGACCTTGATGCCGGTTGGGGACGGCGTCGCGCCCGCGAACTGCCCGAGTATCGGTGAGCTCGGGCCGCCGCTCAGGCTCACCCGGAGCGCGGTGGCTCCCGCGGCGGTCGCGGCTCCGCATGGCGCCTTGCACAGCGGCGTGAACGTCGTGTCGGTCGGGTTCCACACGCCGAACTCGATCGAATCGACGGTGGGATTCCCTCCCTCGACGGTGTTCGCGTTGGCGTATGCCGCCGCGACCGCGTCGGCGTTGGTGAACCCCGCCTTGAGCAGCTCGACGGCACCCGCGTGCGCGGCCGCGTCGGCCGAGCGTTGCAGCTCGCTCTGGTACGCGTACATCCGGCTGATATCCATCGCGAACGCCGCGAATCCCATCAGTACGGTCGTGATGAGCACGACCAGGACGACGGTCATTCCCTTCCGATTTCGACGCCCGCGCATGTGTCCTCCGGGCCAACCGTTAGGGGAGAAGCGCGCCACCGACCGTGCCGGCGCCGATCGTCCGGCCGCCGAACAGCTTGATAATCTGTAGAACCGCCGGTCCGAGAATCACGATGAACAGGGCCGGCAGAATGAGGAACGCCATCGGAATGGTCATCTTGAGGGGCGCGGTCGCGGCCTTGCGTTCCGCGTTCTGCTTGCGTTTGACGCGGAGGGTCTGGCCGTACACGCGGAGGACCTTACCGACGCTCGTCCCCAGGCGCTCGCTCTGAATCATGTGCTGCACGAGAATCCGGAGTTCTTCGACTCCTGTGCGGGCGTAGGCAGCACGGAGCGCTTCCTCCCGCGTCACGCCCGCGTTGACCTTGCGGTTGATCAGGAGGAGTTCGCTGGCAATGTCGGGGTGGGCGTTCTGCATCTCTCTCGCCACGCGGAGCACGGCGGCATCGAACCCCAGGCCGGCTTCCACGCAGAGCACGAGCAGATCCATCACATCCGGCAGCGACCGGACGATGCGCTCCTGCCGGAGCCTGAGGGTGCGCGCGAGGTAGAGCGAAGGCAGGACGTAACCCGTGACGGCGGCCGACAGGACCAGCAGCATGGTCTCGTTGATGCTCCTCGTCGGGACGAAGAAGGCCAGCAGCGGTAGCACCACGACGGCCGCGACCCGGACCGCGCCCCATGTCACGGCTGCCGTCGGCCCATCTAAGCCCGCCCGCACGAGATCCGACTCGGTCTTCGAGTCGGGCTTCCACCAGTTGCCCATCGTCGTGATGAGCCGTTCGATCGGCGAGTCGGTCAACCCTCGCCTGGCATCGATCAGAACGCTCCGGAACGTCTCGTCGAATGTTCCGACCTGGCCCGCGGCCCGCCGCAGGGCATCGCGCCGCCTGATGTCGACCAGCAAGGCGACGACGGCCGCTGCCATCCCGCCCACCGCGACGAGAATGAGGATGATCAGGGAAAGGGTCATCGGCGATTCCGGCTAGAAGTCCACTCGAGCGATCTTCATCATCACCATATAGCCAATGACGCACCCGGTCGCCGCGCCCGTCAGCATCACGTGGCCGATCGAGGTCTGGGTGAGTGTCTTCATGAAGTCGGGTGCGACCCACGACAAGCCGAAGAATACGAGGACGGGCAGCAGGGCGAGCAGGCGGCCGGACCATTTTGCTTCCGCCGTCAGCGTCTCCAGCTGGCCGCGGATGGTGAGCCGCTCCCGCATGACGTCGGCCGTGTTCGTGAGCACCTCACCGAGGTTGCCTCCCGTCTTCCGCTGAATCAGGAGCGCGGTTACGAACATCTTGATCTCGACACTGCCGATCCGCTCCTGCATGCCGAGCAGCGCTGTCGATGGATCGATGCCGAGCCGCTGCTCCTCGTAGATCCGGGCGAACTCGGGACCGAGCGGGGGCGACAGCTCCTGTCCGAGGAAGTTGGTGGCGACGTGAAACGAGTAACCGGTCTTGAGCGCACTCACCAGCATGTCGATCGCGCCCGGGAGTTGGTTGTCGAACTTCGCGATTTGCCGTTGCTGCATCCAGTGTAGCCAGCCCCGCGATATCACCACGCCAAGCACCCCGCCGCCGATCGTGCCGAGGATGCCGAGGAAGCTGCCGGCCAGTCCGCCGACGCCGGCGCACACGGCGATCACGAGGAGGAAGGCGCCCGGAGTCATGCCCAGCCCCGCCTGGCGCAGGCTGGAGGCGAGCTTCGGCGTGATGTCTTGGCTGGCGAGGATCTTGTTGAGCAAGGGGACTGCGCTCAACGGCTCTTCGTCTCGCACCAGCACCGCTTGCGACGGCCCGCCAGTGGCCGGCGACAGGCGTGACCGGGCCGCCTCCTCCATGGCCAGCCTGCGCCGCATGATGAACCGGTGCCCGCCGATGACGAGTGAGAAGACGGCGGCGAAGATAAGGACCAGCAATCCGAGACTGAGCAGAATCCCAAGCATGCTACCAGCTCCCTGCGGCACCGAAGAAGTCCCCTGGGAGTGCCGCGCCCGCCGTTGCCAGCCGCTCGAGGAACTTGGGCCGGATACCCGTGGATTCGAACTGCCCGAGGACCTGTCCCTCCGGCGGAATGCCACGGCGGTGGAAGCGGTAGATCTCCTGAGTCGTGATGACGTCGCCTTCCATGCCTGTCAGCTCGACCACGCTCGTGACGCGCCGGCTGCCGTCGCTGAGACGGGCGACCTGCACCACGAGGTGCAGGGCGGACGAGATCTGGTCGCGCATCGCGCGGTTGGGCAGGTTGGCGTTGGCCATGAGGATCATCGTCTCCAACCGCGACAACGCATCACGCGGCGTGTTCGCGTGGATCGTGGTCAGCGAGCCTTCGTGGCCGGTGTTCATGGCCTGGAGCATGTCGAGCGCCTCGCCCGAGCGGACTTCACCAATGATGATCCGGTCCGGCCGCATACGGAGTGCGTTCTTCACCAGGTCGCGGGCCACCACCTCGCCTCGCCCTTCGGCGTTGGGCGGCCGGGTCTCCAACCGGACAACGTGCGCCTGCTGTAGTTGGAGTTCCGCCGCGTCCTCGATCGTGATGATACGCTCGTATTCCGGGACGAAGGAGCTGAGCGCGTTCATGAGTGTCGTCTTGCCTGCGCCCGTACCGCCCGAGATCAGGATGTTGAGCCGCGCCTTCACGCACGACTCGAAGATCTGGAGCATCTGCTTGGTCAGCGTTCCGTTTTCGACGAGCTGCCCGGCCGCGAGGTCGGTCGAGAACCGGCGGATCGAGAGAATCGGTCCGTCGAGGGCGAGCGGCGGAATGATCGCGTTGACACGGGAACCGTCGGGCAGACGGGCGTCCACCATAGGCGACGCTTCGTCCACACGCCGGCCGACCCGGCTGACGATGCGGTCGATCACGGCGAGCAGGTGGGCATCGTTGCGGAACGACGCCGCCACGCGCGTCAGCTTGCCCTTGCGCTCGACGTAGATGTCGCGGGCGCCGTTGACCAGGATGTCGCTGATCGTCCGGTCGCGGAACAGCGGTTCGATCGGCCCCAGTCCCGTGACCTCGTAATGACCTGCTCGACGATCTCGTCGCGCTCCCGCTGGCTGAGTGGCGTCGCTTCCTCACGGATGAACTCGAGGACCGCTTGCCGGATCTGGCTTGTCAGCTCGGATTCACTCTTGATGCGCTCCAGCGCGTCGAGGTCGAGCCGGCTGATGAGCCGGCGATGCAGATCGACTTTGAGCTGGTCGAGCGGACTGAGCGCCGCCTCTTCACCGCGCTTGACGGAGTACATGGACGGCGCAGCGTCCGACGCGGGAGCCCCGGGCTGTGCGCCCCGCACAGGCGGACGGGCACCGTTCGCCTTGTTGTCTGCAGGGGCGGGTTCGGCCGGAACAGGGGGCTTTCGCCCTGTGAGTCGGTCACTGAGCGTCATGATTAACTCCTCTTTCGGGTCCGACTGAACCAGTTCGCGATTGCCGTTCGGCCAGATGAGCGTTTGCCATTGCGAATGGACGCCAGCCGGCCGCCGCCGAGCTTCTCGGCGAGTTGGCGATAGCTGACGGCCAGCTTCGACCCGGCGTCGTGCCGCGCAATGGGCACGCCCTTGGTGAGCGCGGATGATGCGGTTTTGTAGTCGTTCGGAAGCTTCCAGAATATCTCGCGCTTGAGCGCTTGCTGTGCGTCGATCGCCGAGAGGACTTCGCCCCCGGACTGATGGCGATTGACCACCACGCTGAGCTTGTCCTCATCGAACCCGAGCCGCCGCCCCACCAGGAGCGTGCGCTGTGTGCTGCGAAGCGCCGCGACCGAGAGATCGGTGAGTACGAGGATCCGGTCGGCCGCCTCGAGCGCCGCGACCGTGCCCTCGCCCAGATGATGCTCGCAGTCGAGCACCGAGAAGGAAAAGTCCTGCTTCATCTGGTCGACGATCGCCGTCGTGGATGGGCCGTCGAGCACCCCGTTCAGCTCCGCCGCATCGGTCCCGGGGAGCGCCCACAGCCCGTCTTCGCTCTCCGTCAGCGTCGAGCGAAGCAGATCCGAATCGATCCGGTCGAGCTTGTGCAGCAGGTCGCTCCGGTCGTAGGCCGGCGTGAGGTTGAGATGCACTCGCACATCGCCGCTGCCCGCGACGAGATCCGCGACCGCGACGCCGTCTTCCGGCTTTCCGTTCGCGAGCGCATGCGCGAGATTGACGGCCACGGTCGTGACACCGACGCCGCCTTTGCCGCTATAGACGGCGATCACGGTGCCCGCTCCCGTATCGGGCTGGCCGCGCACGACGGCCCGCTGGACGACGGCCGTGAACTCATCCACCCCGAGGGGTAGGAGCTGAAACTCCTGGATCCCCGACCGCATGGCGCGGAGGATCAACTCGGGATCCGACTGCGGGGCGGTGCCGACGGCGAACGTCAGCGACGCGCGTCGCAGGGTCCGCTCGAGCGACGCCAGTTGGGACGCCTGCATCGCCGCGAGCGGAACGATCAGCAGGTCAATGTGCTCACGCTGGACGTGAACGAGCGCCTCTTCGACCGTCGGCACCTCGATCGGGCCGGCGAAGTCGAAGCGCTGCAGCACCTCGGCCGCAGTGGTGTCGGACCCCGCGGCCCCACTGACGATGATGGCTCGACGGGCCATGGCCGGGGGTCCCTTAGTTAGCGATCGTGGATCAACGTGGCGGCGGCGTAC
Organism: uncultured Gemmatimonadales bacterium; assembly: GCA_963737895.1. Lineage (GTDB taxonomy): Bacteria > Gemmatimonadota > Gemmatimonadetes > Gemmatimonadales > Gemmatimonadaceae > Palsa-1248. Next base: position 673,271 of record CAVTUF010000001.1, read on the forward strand.
CAGGCGGACGCGTCCCCGCCGGCGGCACCAGATTCTTCTGAATCGCCTCGCGCGCCGGCAACGTCGTGTCAGGCCGGAGTCGCAATATGTCCTGCGGACGCGGCGAGAGCGGGTCGATAACGATCGGTGTCACGACGACCAACAGTTCGGTCTGGTTGTGCTGCCACTGCGTGCTGGAGAACAGCTCGCCAATGATCGGGATGTTCATGAACAGCGGGATGCCGATCTTGCTCTTCGACCAGGTGTCGTCGAACATCCCGGACAGGATGAGGCTTTCGCCCCGACGGACGTCCACGGTGCTCTCGACCCGGCGGGTGCTGATTGCCGGAATCTTGAAGCCCGACAGCGTGATCGCATTCGTATAGTCGAGGCTGGAAACTTCGGGCGTGAGCTTGAGCTGTACCAACGTATCGCTCAGAATCTCCGCGATGAAGTGCAGCTTGATCCCGTATTCCTTGTACTGAATCGTGACGGGCGCACCGCCCGACGTGGCCGCGCTGCCGCCGGTCTGCACCACCGGCACCGGGATCTCCCCACCCGCCAGGAAGGTGGCCTCTTCCTTGTTGCCGGCCATGACGCTCGGCTCGGCGAGCGTGCGCGACTTACCCCGCTGCTCCTGGGCTTGCAGGAGGCCGAGCAGCTTCTGGGTGTCGAAATTGGTCAGCACGGAGATGAACTCGCCGGCCGGAATCGCGATGGCTCCCCCGCCCGCCCCAGACGAAAAGTTGTTCGTCCCGGCGAGGTTGTTCGCGTCCTGGTACTGCGCCGAGGTCTGGAGCGTCGTCAGCAGGTTGCGATCGACTTCGGCGAACTTGATTGCCACAATGATCTGCTTGTGCTCGGAGGCGGACTTGACCACGAGGCGGTAGTGCTTGCGAGCGCCTCCCTCCTCCCAGATGATCGCGTCGGTTTCCCCGGGCGCGCGGGCGTTGATCACCATCTCGACGGTGCTGATGACGATCACGTCGGCGACATCCGGATTGGCGACCGAGACCTTCGTAATGGGCGCAGCAAGGCTGAGCGGCACGGACCGGCCGACGGCAATGTCGATCGGCACCACAACGTCTTCCTGTGCCTGTGCGCGGGCAGTCGTGACTGACGAGAACACGAGGGCCACGCCAACCAGTCCGCCGCGGATCCATCGCGGAGCAAGCATCGGCCTCACGCGTTGACTCCGCGCTGAAGTGAGTGTCGCACGAGATTCAGGTCCCACGGCACTTGGCATCATTGCGAGGCCGAATCCGCCGCCGCCGAATCACGCTCGAAGTGCTGCTGCGACACCTTCCCCGCGCGGAATACCTGCACCGTGACCGAGTCGGGGGATCTGGGCTTGGGCTTGGCCACCACCACCGGCGCGGGCGTGGGCGGCGGGGGCGCAGGTTTGGCGGCTACGACACGGTGGCGCGTAGGCGCGGGCGGATCCTGCACCGGAGGAGGTGCAACGACCGGCGCGGTCCGTAGTTGCGACAGAACGTCATTCGACGTGGCGCCCCGGGTCTTGATGCTGTCCGGATCGCCGTAGCCACGCAGCACGAGCTGAATGGCGCCGGTCCCGACTGCGATCGCCAGCCGCTCGGCTTCCTCCGGCGTGACCTCGAGGGTCGCGCTCGCCGCACGAATCGGCTTGCCGTTCTCGTCGCGATAGACCTGGGTGCCGACCGACAGGACCCGCATGTTCTCCATGAACAGCTTGGCCACCCGCTTGCCAGACTGCGAGCCCGAGCTCTCGTCGCGCATGCTGACCATGATGTCCACGCGGCTGTTGGGCTGAATCAGCCCGGCCATGCCCGCGACCTCGTCGATCCGGATCGCCATTGCGCGCTTGCCCGGCGTGATCTTGACCTCAATGCCGGCGCCCGTGCCGACCGGCGCCAGGCGCCCCGGCACGATGGGTTCGCCGGTAAACACCGAGACCCGGGTCACTCGCCCGACGAGTGAATCGCCGGATGCGAACGCACCGCCGGCACGGACACCGCCGGCCAGACCGCGGTCTCGAGGTCACGGCGCTCGAGCTGCTGCCCTTCGGGTATGTCCCGGTTGGCAACGACTACCTGGGCCATCGCGACGTGGTTGCCTTCGCGGATTGCCCGGAGGGCGCGGAACACGCCTGCCGTGGCGGCAAGGGCGATGACCACCGCGATCAGGAAGACGAATGTGTAGCGCTTTTCGGCCATACTAAGCCTTCTCCACGGGGCGGCCGTAAACGGCTCCGCCGGTCAATGGTACGCACGCCGGACCCGATTGCGCGCGTCCGCGCGCCCGCAGTCTTGACGAGCGAATCTCGGCGACGCTACGCGGGTCCGCTGGTTGGCGGGCGCTGTGGACTAGGCAGATCACGCGCTCTCCTTATGGGGCGGTAGTGGCTTCCCAACGGAACACAGCCGTCCTGGTGATCGTCGGGGCCCACAGGAGGGGCGTCAGCGCCTGGAAAATGTAGCTGGCCGACACGGTCACCTGGGTGCCGTCCCACGCCACGTGCACACTGTCGGGTATAAGGGGGCCGCCCAGGGGAGTGAAGTCCGTGACGACGATCTGCTGGATCGCCGCCGCGGTGGCCCCGGTATCCGGCCTGCTGGCGGTCACGGCCGCCACCCGGGCCCCCTCACGCACCGCCGAGGTCAGGGAATCGATCGCCTGAAACGCCCGGCTGATATCGATAATGCCCCAGACGATGATGAGCAGGAACGGGAGGATCAGGGCGAATTCCACCATCGCCCCTCCATCGGTCCTCATGAACGCGCGGCGCATGTGGGCTCCCCGCATCAGAACAGGAGATGGGGGTAGCAGGCCGCGACCCCAGCCCCCACCGCAAGCGCCACAGTATATGGCAGGGCGCGCGCAGTGGACAGGTTGTCCAGTGGCTGGACAAGCGACCTCGGGTGTACCGCGGCCGCCCACACCGTCAGGACCGATCCCCGGAGGCCCCGATACCACAGCATCCATATGAGGGCGAGCACCCCGCCCGCGAAGGCGGCGAAGATCGCCCCCTCGAATGCACCCCGCATCCCGAGCCATGCCCCCGCTGCCGCAAACATCTTCACGTCGCCGGCTCCCAGGAGCCTGAAGAGCCACGACGGCAGCCAGATCAGGAGGCCGACTACGAGGCCCCCGAGACTTGCGGCCAGACCGACCGTGATCCGAGGCGCCGTCGCCGCGGTCACGATGATCCCGGATAACGCGAGCACCGACACCAGCCAGTTCGGGATCCGCCGGGTGCGGATATCGAACGCACAAACCACGACCAGGAGGCCAAAAAAGACCACGCCGCCAACCATGCGCCAGGACAACACGGAGCTCGCCGCCACCGGCACGTGGCCCACGATCATGCTCGATCGCCCCCGCGCCCGGGACGACCCAGCGTCGGTCCGGCCGTCAGTGGCGTCTCGCTCTCGGATATGGACAAAGCGGCGGGCAAATTGTCCGCCGCCTTCTGAAATCGCATCGACATTGAGAAGCCTCCGGCTCACCACACTGATCTTCCAATGAAGTGACTATTTACTCGACAACACGTTTCTAACCCGTCACAAGTTCCCTTCTACAACGACGGCACTCTAACGACGCCACTCCGCATCATTGCGCTACCGGTTGGCGCCGTTGCCGTTGTTGAAGCCGCCGTTGCCGTTGTTGAAGCCGCCGATGGGGTTGCCGTAGCCGTTGTTGTTGCCTGTTGCCGTTGCCGTTGCCGTTGCCGCCCGTCGTACCCGTGTTACTGGTGGTACTGCAATTGGTCGGACTGTTCACACAGTTCGACGCCTGGCCGAGTGTGCCCGAAATGGCCTGGCCCAACTTGATTGCGGCAATGGCAATCACCATGGCGACGAGAAGCGACAACAACGCATATTCGACCATCGTGACACCTTCGTCGCGACGCCGAAACGCGCGCATGAGGGCCTTCAACCGCCTCATCATGTCTAAAGCTCCTGGAGATCGATAGTACAGTCCATCCGAGTGTAACGGAAAATCCGAGGCTTCTACTTTACAGTCGTCCTGCTCAACGCGTCGTGCGATCCAGCATTAGCTCGCCAACGTGGTGCTTATAGCGTGGTGCTTTTCAAGGGCATCGCGCGTTGCCCGTGGCACCCAGTTTCCGGATGCCACGGGCGCGCAATGTTCTTCCCCGATTAGGCCGGGGAGCAGTTCGCCGTGCTCGGGGTGTTGACGCAGGTCGAAACCTTGTTGAACTGGTTCGAGATCGCCTGACCGAGCGTGATCGCCGCGATCGCGACGACCATCGCGATCAACACCGCCAACAGGGCGTACTCGATCATCGTGGCGCCATCTTCGTCACGGATGAACGAATGGGCGAGAGCTTTGATCCGCTGCATGTTGAAAGACTCCTGACGAGAGGGTGGATCCATCGGTGAAAACATCGCGCGGCACAACCGTCCGGCGTGTGGGTGACGCTCCGACAAGAATAGGACAGCCGACGTGACGGGCCAGTGAATATTGCATGACATTTTCGTCATTCGGCCGAGGGGCGTTTTGGACTTTCCGCCGCACCCGCGGACGGCGCTCCCGATGACGCGCTTGGCGGTGGGGCGGATGCCTGTGAGCGCCCCGCCTCCAGGAGCTGCGCGATCGCGCTCAGCAGGTCCTCCTCGTCCACGATCGGCTTCACCACGTAGCCGTCGAAGCCTTCCGCCAGCAGCCGTTCCCGCACACCACGCATCGCGTGCGCCGTCAACGCGATAGCGGGGATGCGCGAGACTTTGGGATCCGTGCGGAGGCGCCGCAGCACCTCGGTCCCATCCATCTCGGGAAGTGAGATATCCAGGAGGACGAGGTCAGGCGGATCGCTGCGAATCCCATCCAGCGCCGCCCGTCCTGTCGCGTATTCGGTCAGTTCGTACCGGTCCTCCATGATCGCCCGGAGGAGCAACCGGTTGTCCCGGTTGTCCTCGACAATGGCGATCCGCTTCATACCGGCCGTCATTCGGGCTCTCCCGCTATCGGCGACAGAATGCCGGGCTGCTTCGGCGAATGCCGAATCCCACCGGTCGAGGAGGGCGGCCACGGCAGGCGCATCTTCGCCGGTCGCCAGGGTCTCAATCTGCTCCGAAAGCGATTTCAGCTCGACTGCGCCGAGTGCACCCGCAGTCGACTTGAGTGAATGGGCTGCCCGTCGCGTCGCATCGAGGTTGCGCGCGGCCACGCCAGCACGCCCATCCCGCAGGCGTAGTGGGGCGTCCTCGAGAAATATCTTCACGATCTCGCGCACGAGGCCCGCCCCGCCCTGACGTCTGAGCCGGTTGAGCGCGCGGTCATCGATACACGCTGGCTGGCCCATTCAGGTCCTCGCCTCACATGCCGTGGTTCGTCGTTCACGTGCAGTATTTCGTACAGAATTCGATTTCGGCCGACTGTCAAGAAAATTGACGGCGCCGATTGCCGAGTCCGCTCTCGGTCACTGTGGCACGCACCATACCGGTGGACACGGCCAGTTGCAACGGCCTCCGGCGACTGGCCCGCGGGAAGCGTCCAGTGATGCCGTAGCGGGCCCGCTACAGGTCGTTGCGCCCGCTCACGGCGGCAGCGGGCCGCCCGCCGCCATTGGCACCGTCACCGTCTCAGGCGGACGTTACACGACAACCGTACCGGGCGACCCTCGCCGGCTGGTGACAATGGGTGCATCGTCGGACGCGACCAATGACCCACCCAATGCCACCGGCCGCAAATCGAGTGTGAATGTCGAACCCTGGCCCACCACGCTCGACACGGACAAGTGATAGCCCATGAGACGGCTGAACGACAGCGCGATCGAGAGTCCGAGCCCGGTCCCGCCGTAGCGCCGCGCATCGCCGCTATCGGCTTGCTCGAACGCGTCGAAGATCGCGACCTGCCGGTCCTCAGGAATCCCGATGCCTGTGTCCACCACCTCGATCCGGAGAGCCTCGTTCTGCTCGGCGTCGACGGCGACCCGTATAGTCACGCTTCCCAGCTCGGTGAACTTGACAGCGTTGCCGATCAGGTTGATGAGCACCTGTTTGAGCTTGCGGGCATCGGTCACGAGCGGCGCAATGTCACGCGGCAGCTCCGTACGCAGCACGATGTCCTTCCCCACCAGCCGGCCTTCGAGCTGCGCAACGGTCTCCGCGATCAGCTCATCCAGAAGCACGACGCCGAGTTCCAGCCGCTCCTTGCCCGCCTCGATCTTCGACAGATCGAGGAGGTCGTCGATCAGGCTGAGGAGATGGGTGCCATTCGCCCGAATGCGTTCCAGATAGGCGACTTCCTGGGCGACGAGGCGCGTCTTGGCGCGGCGGAGCAGGACATTCGAGAACCCGATCACGGAGTTGAGCGGCGTCCGCAGCTCGTGACTCATGCGCGTCAGGAATTCGCTCTTGGCCTGCGACATCCGCTCGGCGGCATCCCTGGCGTCGATCGCTTTGCGCTCCGCGTCGCGGCGTCGCGCGATCTCGCGTTCGGTGTTTTGCACCGCGATGCCCGCGATCGCGAACGCCAGCACGAACGCCATGCCCGTGAGCATCACCGTCCGCCCGACCGCCGCGCCGGCTTCCGCGCGCTTCATCGCCTGCGCCGCGCTCTCGGACGAGTCGATCGCTACCACCGCGGCGCCGATCGCGAGGAATTGCCGGTCGTGATCCACCGAATCGCTACGCGCCTTGGCCTCTGCCGCCCGGCCGCCTTCCCGCAACGCGACGGTTTCGCGCATCGCGGCGAACGCGGCGGCCAGCAGCGGGTTCAGAGTGGTGACACGATCCTCTCGCGCCGGCTCATCCGCAGACATGACCGCAATGTCGCGCATCTGATCGTGGACACGGATCTGCGCCTCCTGGAACGTCGCCAGCGACGCAGCGTCTCCGGCTCTCGTGTACTCCCGCTCCGCCGCCTGCGCCTCTTTCAGCGAGACGAATGCCCCGTCCACCGAGGCGAGAAGCCGGTTCTTGCGGGTAACCCACTCGAGTCCGGCCACGAGCTGCGTGATGTTCCGGTACCACAGCACCTCGACGCCCGCGAACAGGACGATCGCGCCGGCGATCCCGATCACGACCTGGCGGCGGAGCGGCGGCCGGCCCAAGACGTTCGGAAGTCGCGCGCGCATTGGCCGGTCAGTCCGTCGCCGTTTCGGCCGACTGCAGACGGTATCCGATGCCTCGCACGGTCGCCACGCCAACCTTCGCGTGACTCCGGCGGAGCTTCGTGCGGAGCCGCGCCATATGCACGTCCACGACGTTCGAGCCCGGATCGAAATGCAGGTCCCAGACTTTCTCGAGCAGCGTCGTCCGCGTCACGATCTGGTCGGCATGCAGCAGCAGGTGCTCGAGGAGACTGAACTCCTTGGGCGTCAGATCGAGCGTCTGTCCATTGGCCCGCGCCTCGTGCACGATCCGGTCGACGACCAGGTCGCAGAAGCTCAGGGTCTCCGTGCGTTTGGATCCTCCCCGGCGGACCAGCGCCCGCACCCGGGCCTTGAGGACCTCCATGTCGAACGGCTTGGTCAGGTAGTCGTCGGCCCCCGCGTCGAGGCCGCGGATGATGTCGTCGCGTGACGTGTTGCCGGTCAGCATCAGGATCGGCGTCGCCCGGCCTTCGTTCCGCAGCTCGCGAGCGATCTGCAACCCGGTCACGTCCGGAAGCGCCACGTCCAGAACGATCCCGTCGTAATTGTTGACGTGCGCGAGCATCCGGGCCTCGCTGCCCGTGGGCGCAACGTCCACGGCGTACCCCTCTTCCTTCAACCCTCGCTGCACCAGGGTCGCAAAGAGGCGGTCGTCATCCACGACGAGGAGCTTCATGCAACCCCGGTCTCAGGCCGCGGGGCTATGGGGCAACTGGGCATTTGCCCGAAAGTTAGTGCAAAAAGGCGCCGAAACGCCCCCAGCACCATTCCGGGTGCTAACTGAGCGGTGTGCCCACGATGACGGGCACGCCGCTGGTCGCAGCCTGCAGCGAGTTACCCAGCGCGCCGAAGATATTGGACCCCCAGCAGGCAGCCGTACCGTTCGTCACGATCGCGCACGCGTGGCGGGCGCCCGCGGTCACGTGGCTGAACGTCAGGGCCGTCACAACTGCCGAAGGCGAGGTAAATGTTCCGCCCAGAATTGACGCCCCGGCGCCGATTTGACCGTCCGAGTTCGACCCCCAGCAATACACGTTCGTGCCGCTCACGCCGCACGTAAACCCGTTTCCCGCAGCCAGCTCGGTGAACGTGTGACTGCCGGCCACGGCGACCGGCGCGCCCTGCTGGCCGCCCGAGTTCCCATTCCCCAATTCTCCGAACGTGTTGTCACCCCAGCAGAAGGCCGCGCCAGCCGCGGTCAACCCGCAGGTATGCGTCGCCCCCGCTGCGAGCGAGGAAAACGCGAGGCCCCCCGCGACGGTGACAGGCGTGCTGTGACTACCAGGTGTCCCTGTGCCGAGCTGCCCGAAGGTGTTGTCCCCCCAGCAATAGGCCGCGCCCCCAGCGTTGAGCGCGCAGGTGTGCCCCGCCCCGGCCGTGACGAACGCGAACGCCATCTCGACGCCGGCACTGTCCACGGGAATGGGCGTCGTGCTGCTGACGATGCCGGTGTCGCCGAGCTGCCCGAGCTGGTCGTTGCCCCAGCAAAACACTCGGGACCCGCTCGCGACAGCGCAGACATGCTCCACCCCTGCGGCAATCCCCTTGAACACCAGGGCCCCCGAGACCTTCGTCGGTCTCGACGCAGCGCCGCCCGCGGACCCGGCGCCAAGTTCGCCGAACGAGTTGTCGCCCCAACAATACGCGACGCCGGCGCTCAGGCCGCACGCGACCGCGCCGCCCGTGCTGATGGCGTTGAAGCGCACGCCGCCCGACATCGCGACGGGAGACGCCGCACACGGGACGGCTGACGAACTGGCGCTGTCGAAGCAGGTAGTGGACGTGGATGCGGCGAGCTGCCCGAGAGCGTCCAGGCCCCAGCAGAATCCGCGGCCCAGCGTGATCACCATGCAGGCGTAGTCGCTTCCGGCCGAGAGGAGCAGGACTGCCGGGGTCAACACCGTCAGGTGTGAGGACGCCTTGAGTCCCCCCGCCGCGATGGTGATCGTGGACGCGCCCGCGCCGACCGCCGAGACGAGCCCTGACGTGTCCACCTTCGCGACCGACGTGTCGGAGGACTTGTATGACACCGTGATGCCGGTGACCGCCCCGCCCGAGGAGTTCGTTGCCGAAAATACGATCTGCGCCTTGTCGCCCACGAGGAGCGTGTCGAACGCCGGGGACAGCGTCAAACTCGCCAGTTGCGCGCTCCCGGAGCACGCCGATCCGAGCCCGCAAGGGGCGGTCGGCCCGGTGCCGTTTTCCTTGCACCCCACCACGAGCGTCAGGAAGCCGGCAAGGCACAGACTCGCGCGTCGAAACGCCACACATCCTCCGTTGAGCGTAGCCGCCATGGCCGGCCCGTCTCTTGGCCACCACCATCCGGTATGCCACCAGCAATCCGCGCGCAATGCCAGAGGTACCGGCGCGCGTAACGCCAGTGGGGGCTCGCCAGTCTACCGCCAAACACATGACGACTCAATGAACTCCACATTACAGCCCCGTCATGTGGGTGCGCCATTGCGGGGGCGTTTGGGACGTCTTAGTTAAGGGAGCATGATGGGGGCAACCAGGTTGCGCGCGTACTCGGGACGCTGGACCCCGCGGGTTCACTGATGGCGGTACCGAATCTGGTCCCCGCAACCGGCACGCCCGAGGCACGGGTACTCCCCCCAGACACCGCCGGTGAAGTGGCCCCGGGAATCGCATCGGGGCCAATGGCCGCAGGCCGGGTGATCGTTCCTCCGTCCCGCGGCGTACGTCTCGCCGCTGCCGTGATACTTGGCCTCATCGTCGCGGGCTATGTCTTTGCCCGGGAACACGCCTATCCCCAGTGGGGAGCCGACGCCGTCCAATCATGGGCTGGCTCCTGGGTCTTGCGCCGCGGTGAAAATCCGTACACCGCGATCGGGCCGAACGGCACGTTCATGCACTGGCCCTGGCCGCTCTTCTATCCGCTCCCGGCGCTGATCCTGACGCTGCCGTTCACGCTCGTGTCGCTGGCCGTCTTCCGCCCGCTGTTTCTCGGCCTGTCGAGTGCGTGGCTCGCGTACGTCGTGTCGCGCCGGGACCTCTGGCGCCTCGCCGTCCTCGCGAGTGCCGCATTTCTGGGCGCGATCGCGGCCGGAGCTTGGGAGCCATTGCTCGTGGCAGCGGCCCTCACGCCGGGCGCATGCTTCACCTACCTGGCCAAGCCCAACGTCGGCCTCGTGCTCGCCAGCGGCCTGCCACGCCGCCGCGCGACATATGTCGGCATTGCACTGACCCTGCTCCTGTTCGCCGCCAGTCTCGTGGTCCGGCCGGACTGGATCCCGCAGTGGCGCGAGGCGCTGCGCGCTGGTACCCACCTCGCGGGCCCCATCACGCGTCCCGGCGGATTCATAGTACTCGCCGCACTCGCCAAATGGCGCCGCGCCGATGCGCGCCTTCTCGTGCTCATGGCCAGCGTGCCGCAGTCAATGATCCTGCAGGCCGCGCTCCCGCTCTTTCTCATCACGCGAAGCCGGACCGAGACGATCCTGCTCGCGATGCTCTCGTTCATCCCGTACGCGGTGCAGTTGCACTACGCCGCGCTCAACACGCTGTTCCCGGAGCTGACCGCTCACACCGGCACGATGATGGTGCCGTGTCTGTACCTGCCGTGCCTGATCATGGTGATGCGCCGGCCCAACTGCTGGACGTCGTTCGACAATGTCTGAATGCGGTCTGCCACGCCGGTTGACACGCCGGTTGATACGCCGGTTGACACGCCGGTTCCGAAGCATCCGCCAGCCTTCACGCCGCGGCGCGCGATCATCAACGGCTTCATTGTGTTCAACCTGCTCGCCATCCTGTGCACGGCGGTGCCGCCGATCTCCCGGCTCGTGAGCGACGTCAAGATCGCCGTCGAGCCGTACTTGCTCCTGACGGGACTCCACCAGGTATGGGCAATGTTTTCCCCGACCCGCCGACGTACATGAATCGCCTCGAGGCCGAGGTGACCTACGCCGACGGGAAGACTGTCGTCTGGAGGTTTCCGATCCCGTCCGACTATGGCTACTACCGGGCGTATTTCATGGAGCGGTTCCGCAAGTGGGGCAACGACTACGTCCGGCAGGATAACTACTCGGCACTGTGGCCCGACGCCTGCCTCTACGTCGCGCGCGTCAACAATAGGCGCGGCGCCCTGCCTGACACGGTCCGGTTGATCCGCCGGTGGGCGGCAATCCCGCCCATCGATTCCGCGGTCCCGGCGATCCCGGCGAAGTGGGAGCGGTATCCGTTCTACACCTGCGCGATCAAGGCGGACGACCTCAAATGACCGTCGCCAGCGTCGTACGCAGGTGGAATGCCTTTTTCTTCGACGCAGCCTCGCCGCTGCCGGTTGCGCTGTACCGGATCTTCTACGGTATCCTGCACCTCCTGAATCTTTGGTTGTTGAGCCCGGACTGGCTCGCGTACTACGGGCCGCACGGGATTGTGAGCGCTCGAACGGCGTTGAATATGGATCCCGGTGCCCACTTCAGTCTGTTGGCTCATCTTCCGGATTCGCCGTTGGTGCTCAACGTGTTTTTCTGGGTGCTAATCGGACTCGCGGTTCTGGTGACGATAGGGTTCATGACGAGACTGTCCACGATCGCGCTCTATCTCTGCTTCATGTCGCTGCAAATGCGAAACATCTACATCCTGAATGGCGGCGACAACTTGCTGCGTGTCTGCGGCTTCTTTCTCATGTTCGCGCCCGCCGGCGCGGCATTGTCGGTGGACCGGTTGATCCGGATCTGGCGGGGCAAAGAGGGAGTCGCCGTCCCGGAATCCAGCCCGTGGGCGCAGCGCATGATTCAGATCGAGTCATCGATCGTGTATTTCACCACGTTCTGGTGGAAGACGCTGGGCGTGACGTGGATGAACGGGACGGCCGTGTACTACTCGCTCCACGTGTGGGAGATTGCGCGGTTCCCGATACCGGGAATGCACAGCCCGTTCTTCATGCGGCTCGCCGCCTGGGGTACGCTGGTGGTCGAGTTCTCGGCGGGTGTACTCATCTGGTTCCGCGACCTTCGGTACTTCGTGCTGCTGGCCCTCATCGGGCTGCATCTGGGCATCGAATATACAATGACCCTGCCGCTGTTCGAGTGGATCACAATGGCGATGCTGATCACGTTCGTCGATCCGGCCGATCTCTCCCGCGCATGGGCCTGGATCCGGCAAGGCGTGGGCCCGCGGATTGGTGCGGTCCGCCTCGTGGTGTACGATCCTGCACTGATGATTTCCGTCCGCGCCGCCAACATCCTGCGCGTGATCGACATCTTCGGCCGGTTGCAGGTGGTGGAGATCGCGACACCCGAGACGCTCGCGCTGCTGCCGGTGCCCCCGCCGGCCCTCTCCGCCGAGCATCCGGTGATGGTCCTCACCACGGCGGGCCCGCGCGTCGGCTTCGCGCTCCTGACCACGCTCGCGCCAGTGATTCCGCTCCTGTGGCCCCTCGCTCCGCTGGCCCTGGCGTCTCATCCCGCCCCTCGCGTCTCCGGTGCCACCTCCGCCGTTCGATAAGCCGCAATGACGAACCGGCAATGACGGCACCACACAATCCAGCCAGCGTTCCCGCGACAACGGCGCCCTACGTCGCGCCGTCATCGGGAGGTAGCGACCCACGAGCGGCGCTGCGTATCGCCCCATCCGGGCCCGAATGGTGCGCCATGCTGCTCATCGTCGCGCTGCCACTCGGCTTTGGCCGCAAGTGGCTGTCAATGGACGGCGATCCCGGCAGGCATATCCGCGTCGGGGAAACGATTCTCCGGTCCGGGCTGTTCTACCGGGACCCGTTCTCCTTCACCAAGGCCGGTGCGCCATTCATCCCGTATGAGTGGTTGAGTGAGGTGCTCACGGCGTTGAGCGTCCGGATCGCTGCCTTGCCGGGATTGCTCGTGCTCACCGGCATCGTACTCGCTCTGGCCTACGCGGTCGTCCTGCGAACGCTCTGGCGGCGCGGTGTGTCTCCGATCGTCGCAGTGCCGGCCTTGCTGCTCGTGCTCGCAATGGGTGTCCTGCACTGGCTCGCCCGCCCGCACGTCTTCACGATGCTGGGCGCCGCGCTGTTGATGGTGCTGGCCGATCGCGCCGGTGACAGCTTCCGCACGACATCACGGCGGGACATCTGGTGGACGGCCTGGCCGGCGCTTCCGCTGTTCGCGTGCTGGGCAAACCTCCACGGCGGATTCCTCTACGGACTCTTCGTTCTGGCTGCGATCGTCGTTGGCGACCGTCTCGAGATGCTCAATGCCTCGGGCGCCGGCGTGGCAGCGTGGCGCGGTACTCTCGTGCGGCACGCGGCTCTCCTCGGTGCAGCGATCTGTGGCACGCTGCTGACGCCCAGTGGCCCGCTGCTCTATCTCCACACGCTCCGCTATCTCGGCGATACCTACCTGGTGAACGGCACCCAGGAGTACATGTCTCCCGACTTCCACGTCGCCCGCTTCAGCCTCATCGCGATTGTGGTCACGACCGCCGCGCTCGCCGTGCTGCCACGCCGCGCGTCGTTCCCGGTCATCATGGTCGTCGCAATGAATCTTGCGTTCTCGCTGATGTCGGGCCGCAATCTGCCCCTGTTCGGCATCGTCGTCGTGCCGCTCGTGGCGCTCGAAATCGAACGCGCGTTGCCCGTGTGGGCACCTAGCCGCGTCCGTGATACGCGACGGACGGGGCGGAATCCGGGCCGCCTGGCACTCGGATGGCCGATCGCCGCGGCGATCGCGATGTTCGTGCTCGCCCGCGCCACGAGTGCCACGGTCCAGCCGCCGGAGCGGTTCGCCGCCCGGTCGGATCTCTTTCCGACGACGTTCAATCCGGAGGTCTTCCCCGTACGCGCCGTCTCCGCCGCCCGCGCGGCCCGCGTGCGCGGCCGGATGTTCGAGGAGTTCACGTGGGGCGGATATGTCCTCTACGCGTGGCCGGAGCAACCCGTCTTCATCGACGGTCAGACGGACTTCTACGGCGACGCGATCACGCGGGACTACGCGACGATCGGCGCCGCCGATCCGGGATGGCGTCAGGAGCTCGAGAAATGGCGTATCGATCTCGCGCTCCTCGCGACCGTCTCGCCGCTCGCCGATGCTCTGGCTCACGAGGCCGGCTGGCGTCCGATCTATTGCGACTCCACGGCAACGCTGTTCCAGCGGGATGCCGGACACGCGCCCGCTCTGGGCCCCTCGCGGTCGGTCTCATCATCGTGCGACGCACTCGGCATCCCGCCGCGCACCATCGCCAGCGGGGCCGCTCTCTCGTCGCCCGGCTGAATCCCCAGTCCGGCGCCAAGCCGCATTCGTCCCTACCGGATGCGTGCGGATTCCCGGCGCCACCGCACGACGAAGGCTCCGGCGACCGCTGAATCGGGATATCGCACGCGAAGGACGGCGGTCAACGCGGGGGTCACACGTGGCGAGAACTCCGGCGTCGTGTTGATCGCCACCGCCGCCACATCGTGCGACTCCAATGCACGGGCAATCCGTTCGTCGCGTCCGGCCGTGTCATCGAAAAAGTCCCACAAGGTCCGCGTCGGATTCCTTCGCTGAGCGAGGTAATAAATTTCGGGACAATCAGGCGCGGCGTAGATGTAGCTGCCTGCCGGGCTGTGCGCCGTGAGTAACGCGACGAGCTGTCCGTAGTTCTCGGCATCGCCACTCTTCACCGTCAGCCCCGTCCGCGGAATGCCCAGCGGGACCCTCGGCCACTGGTCGCGCGGCAGCACGGTGCCCTGCCACAGTGCAATGTGGTTGGGGTTGACCGCGACGATCCCGAACACGACGAAGAATGCGGCGACGACCACTGGGCGGACGCCGGCTCCCGATGGCCGCGTGGTCACGATACCGAAGAGCGCCAGAATCGCGATCGGCGCGAAGTAGAGGAAGTATCCCCAGCTCGCGGCGGGCACCAGTACGAGGCTGCACATGGCCGTCATGCAGACCAGCAGCCAGACCTGCGTGCGCCGAACCGCGGTCTGCTGGTCAGGTACCGGGCGCCATCTCCACGCTAGCACACACCCAGCAACCACGGTGCACGGCACAATGTAGCAGATCGTGAGCCAGACGACGACGTATGCGACGCCACCCTGTGCGGCGGCGAGTAGCACGAGACCGAGGAATACCGCAACGCAGGAGCCGGCGACGCGCGCTGGTAGCTGGGCCAGGCGGGCGCTCGTCTGCGGTGGGAGCAGGACGAGCAGCCACGGAAGCGCCAAGCCGAATGTCCCGAGCGACGCTGGCGGCACCACGGCGAACCCGTAGCGCCGCGTTGGCGCAATGAACACCCCATACACGAGCGCCCACAGAGAGCCGGATCGCACGTATGGGATGACGAAAAGCGCGATGGGAACTGCGACTCCGGCGGCGAAGGGCGCCACGACCCCGATCATCCGCCCCAAGCGCACCCACAAGGAGCCAGACCGCGGATCCCGGTATTCGAGTCCCGCGAGCACACCGGCCGCCAGCGCGCCCGGCAGCACGAAGTGGAGGAACCGCGACTCGCGCGGGATCGCGCGCACGGTGCCCGCGAGGGCGGCCGCCAGCAGAACCGTGGCCGCGGCCAGCACGATCGCGTACCCGCTCCGGCGCGCTCCCGGTGGCGCGGGCTCGGACTGCTCGCGTTCGTCGAACACGAAATACAGCAGGGCACCCGCAATGTAGAACAGCCCGATGACCTTGATCACCAGCGACATGCCGCCCGCGACGCCCGCCGCGACGAGCCAGCCACGACGGCGCGTCTCGGTGAATCGCATGAGCGCCGCGATGCCGAACGTCGCGAGGAAGAGATTGTACCAGGACGGCATGGCCGACGGATTGCTGGGCAGCGTCCACACGATGCTGAGGAGTGTGGCCAGCGCCGCGCCCGGCGGCTTCGCAAATCGCCTCGCAATGTAGTAGACCGCCGGGATCCAGAGCAGAAAAACGGCGAACAGCACGATGCGGAGCGACGTCAGGTTCGTGCCGAGCACCTGAAACGCGACGGCGTCGAGGCGCGCGAGTCCGCCGGTGTAGACATCGTCGAAGTCACGATGCGGAAGTTCGCCGTGGAGCACGCGCTCGGCGGATTGGCCGAGTGTTCCCTCGTCCACTGGAACCCATCCGGTGTCGAGCCGGGCGCCGACGTAGAGGGCCCCGCCGACCCACACCGCAACGATCGGAAGCCACCGCATGAGCCGCCATCGAGACCACGGGGTGATTGTCGCGGATGCGTTCACCCCCGCGCCGGTCACGGGTCCGGAGCCCACCGCACGACGAAATAGTCCACGACCGCAGAATCCGGATAGCGCGCGCGCAGCGCGCCCGCGAGCTGTTCATCGATCGGCCGCGAGAACCGCGGGAGCGTGTTGATCACCACCGCGGTCACGCGCCGCTCGTCGAGGGCCCGGATGACCCGCGCATCGTGGCCGTTCGAGTCGTCCAGAAAATCGAATAGCGTACCGGTCGGATTCCGCCGTTGCGCCAGAAAGTAGACCTCCGGAATGTCCGGGGCCGCGTAGGCATAGGTGCCCGGCTTGCTGTGCGCGTCGATCAGAGCGACGATCTTCTCGTATCTCGTGGCGAGGGCTGGCCTCGACACGAGACCGGTGCGCGCGATCCGCAACGGCGCCGTCGGCCAGGTGTCTGCGGTCCAATACCCTCCGTCCCACAGGCTGACGTGGCCGGGGGCGACAGCCGTGAAGCCGTACAGGAGAAAGAACCCGGCGGCGATCGCCGGCCGCAGTCCGAGATTCGCACCCTGTTCGTGCCGTGCGGCAACGACCGCGAGAACGGCGAGAGCCGCGATCGGCACGAAGTAGAATGTGTAGATCGGTACCGCATACGGGACCTGCACCAGACTGCACAGCGCCGCCACGCACAGCAGCAGCCAGAGATGCGACCGTCGCATGTCCTCCGCTGCATTCACCCGCCGCGGTGCGAGGAGCAAGACGCACCCGGCGGCGACGACACACGGTACGACGTAGCAGACCACCAGCCAGACGGCGACGTAGACACGCCCGCCGTGAATCGCGAGAATTGCTACGCCCGAGAGCAGGAGCGCATACACGACCGCGATCGCGCGCGAGGACCAGTCCATGGTGCCCGTGGCAGCCTTGTCGGGCACCAACACGAGCAGCCAGGCGATCGCCGCGGGGAGCGTGTGGAGCGGCGCGGGAGGGAGCGTGGCGAACTGCAGTCGCTTGGTCGGCTGCACAAACACCCCGCTGACGAGCTGCCCGACCGATCCGCTCATGATGTACGGCAGCAGGAAGATCAGGACCGGCAGTGCGACTCCCGCGGCGAACGGTGCGGCCATGTCCGCCAGGCGGCGCAAGCGCACCGCCACCGAGTCGTAGCCCGGGAAACGCCATTCGGTCACGGAGAGGCTGAGCGCGAGCAGGGCGCCGGGGAGCGTGAATTGCACCACTTTCAATGCGCCGGGCACCACGTGCACGAGCGACGCCAGGCCGAGCACAACCACGACCGCCCCGGTGACGACGAGAAGTGCGTACATCCGGCGGGGCGTTCCGCCAGCCGGCGGCGGCTGCGAGACAGCCTCCTGATGCTCGAGGAAGACAAGGAACAGGAATGCCGCGCCGACGTAGTAGACGCCGACGATCTTGATCGTGATGGAGAGGCCACCGGCGATGCCCGCCGCGACGAGCCAGCGCACGCGGCGCGTCTCGGTGTAGCGCATGAGCGCCGCCGCTCCGAAAATCGCGAAGAACAGATTGTACCAGGACGGCATCGCCGCGGGATAGTTCGGGATGCTCCACACCACGCAGAGCAGGGTCACGACCGCCGCGGCCACCGGCTTGGCGAGCCGGGACGCGATATAGTAGACCGTGGGAATCCATAGCAGAAACACCGCGAACATCGCCAACCGCAGATTCGATAACTGCGTCCCCAGGACCTTGAAGACGACCGCGTCGAGCGTCGCCAGACCGCCGGTGTAGACATCGTCGAAATCCCAATGGGGCAACTCGCCGTGCATCACGCGCTCCGCCGCGTGGCCGAGGGCTCCCTCGTCCATCGGGATCCAACCGCGATTGAGCCGTGCCCCTGTGTAGGCCGCGGCGATGAGCCACACGATGAGCAGTGGCAGCCACCGCCGCAGGCGCGAGGCAGCCGTCGGAATCACGTTAGCATCACGGGCGTCACCGTCATCTCGTTCAGGTCCAGAACCGAATATCATTGGCCGGGCTCCGATCGGGTTCGGAATCACTGTCCTGCTGACGACCTGGCTGTGGGCCCAGTTTCGGTCCGGCCTTGCCCAGCCTTGCCCAGCCTTGCCAGCCTTGCCAGCCTTGCCAGCCTTGCCAGCCTTGCCAGCCTTGCCAGCCTTGCCAGCCTTGCCAGCCTTGCCAGCCTTGCCCAGCCTTGCCCAGCCTTGCCAGCCTTGCCAGCCTTGCCAGCCGCGTGGCAGGATCCACATTTGGGCCCGGCCCAGCCTGACGGTCTCGAGATGAGGGCCCGGCTTCCGCAGAGAACGAGGGGGACAACTTACGATCGGCTGTCGGCACCTGGCTACTGCCGAAGTGAAGGGTTCTACTTTCTACTCTCTGCACTTCTACTCTCTAGAGGCGCGAAGCGACGGCGTGTCGCCAAACGAAACTGCCCGACCGCGCCTAATACGGTAGAGATGACGTCGCAACGCTGGAACCCCGGGGTCCGTGCGCAGACCATCGCCGGCCTGTTCGCGATAGCGTGCTACGTCGCTGCCATCAAGAACGGGTTCGCGTGGGACGACACGTTCATTGTGTATGCCAATGACCGCATCCACAGTTGGTCCGGCATTCCCGCCGCGTTGCGCCTGGGCTACTGGTACAACACTGGCCATCTCTATCGCCCGCTGACGACGCTGTCGTTCGCGCTGGACTGGATCGCCTCCGGCGGCGAGGCCCCAATGTTCCACGCCGTCAATATTGCCTGGCACGCGCTCGCCACGGTCCTGGTGGCGCGGCTGGCGTTACAATGGTGGTCGGCCCCCGCCGCGGGAATGGCGGCGTGTATTTTCGCCGTGCAGCCCGCGCATGTCGAGGTTGTCGCCAACATCGTGGGCCGGTCGGAGATGCTGTGCGGCGTGGCGCTGCTCGCGCTCGCACTCGTGGCGACGCGATCCCCGGGTACGCCGACCGGAGCGACCAGCCGCTACCAGTTGTTCTGGATTGCGGCTCTTGCGGCCGTCGCCGCCGCGAGCAAGGAGACGGGCGTCGTCGCGCCCGCCATCGCGTGGGCGGCACTCTGGTTGACCACCACACGCAATCCCCAGAGTACCCGTATTGCGGCCCGCCGCGCCACGATTCGGGGCACGGCCGCCGCGTGTGCAGGTGTGGCGTTCGAGCTTGTGGTGCGATTCTTCGTACTGGGTGGTCTCGGCGGTGACCGCCCGCATCCGGCTTTCCGGATGGGCGGGGTTTGGCAAGGCACGGCGTTGGCGCTCGCCTCGGTGCCGCGCGCACTAGGTCTGATCCTCATACCGCAACCGCCACGCCCGGACTACTCGCCCGCCGAAATTGCGATCACGCATCCGAATGCCGGACTCGTGATAGCTGGCGTCGTGCTCGTCGGCGGCGCATTGTCCTCGCTGATACTGCACATCAGACGGCCGACGCCGCGGACGTTCGCCATCCTCTTCGCGGCGGCGACGTTCGCACCCGTGTCGAACCTCCTGGTGCGCTCAGGCATTGTAATCGCAGAGCGCACGCTGTATTCGCCGAGCGCCGGCGTCGCCCTGCTCGAGGGCGCCGCGCTCGCCGCGCTCGGACGGGTCAGGCCGCGACTCGCGGTCGGCGCGCTGTGTGCGATACTGGCCGTATCGGCCGTGTGGACGCTCCAGGCAATCCCGATCTGGAGCGACACCTCCAGCGTATTTGCCGCGATACGCGAGCGGGCGCCGGCAAGCTATCGAGGGTATGCGTTATCAGCGACCGCAAGCGATATCGCCGGAGACCACGCGACGGCACGAGGGTACTACGTGCAGGCCATCAGTCTCTTTTCAAAGGATCCCGAGGTGTTGCGAGACGCCAGTGCCAACGCGCTTCTCGTGGGCGACACCGCGATGGCGCTCACCTACCTGAACGAGGCTGTCTCGGCGGACAGGCGGGATACGCTTGCTCGCTCGGCCCTCGCAAGGCTTTACGCCCGTCGGGGCGATACAGCAGGTGCGCGCCACCTCCAGCAGGCGCCTCGCTAGCCGCCGCTTCGTTAGCGGTCGGCTCCTACGACCTCAGCGAGCGCGCGGACGACACCGTGCGCCTGATCGCCGAATGGGCGCACGACCCGGACCCATACGAGGCCCAGGAGGAGCAGCGCGATCGCGATCCCGGCCAACGTGAGCAGCATATCGTCGAGCGATAGCGGAGACGTGCCAGTCGTAATGGACGCCGCGATGTCGAAGCCCGCGGACACGACGAGCAGGCCCGCGAAGGCCGTACCCCAGATGCACAATAGGCTGAGGACGACGGCGACTACCAATTGGAGCTTGTACGTGCCCGTGATCCGGGACCCGGCGCCCGAGGGGACGATGCGGCCCTGAAGACGTGGCCGAGCCCAGCGCCACGTGCGCGACCGTGCGGTCGTGGATTGCAGCGAAAATGCGCCGGGCGCGACGGTCCCGTCGAACGGACCGGTGGCGGGGGAGCGCCACCACCAGCGGAACGGCGATGTAGCGCGCTCGATCCGGTCGAACACTTCCGATGGCGAGAGTGGCGAGTCGATCTTGAACGCCCGCTGCGGCCACAGCCGGCGGCCGGTGACGTCGAGCTAGGCGCTGCCGACGACTTCCTGCCGCCTGTCGTCGACCGTGTCGAACTCTCCTGTCGGTATCTCGGCTCGCGCGCCTGTCAGCACTGCACAGCCCTCGCGAGAGCTAGACAGCTACGGCTTCGGGCTCCGGCTTCACTGCCACATCCCACTCGTTCGCGCACTTGAGGCATTTCCGATACTCGCCGCGGGTCTTCGTGAACTTCGATTCCGCGCCTTCGTACCCGCACTCCGGACACACCTCGCGCACGGGCTTGTCCCATGCCACGAAATCGCAATTCGGATAGTTCGCGCACCCATAGAATACCTTGCCGCGTTTCTTCGAGCGGCGGGCCGCCAGCTCGCCGCCATCCTTGGGGCACATCACGCCCGTCGGCATCGAGCGGGTCCCGCGGCACTTCGGGAACTTGCTGCATCCCAGAAACTCCCCGGTCCGCCCGCTGCGCTTGAGCATCGGGGCGCCACACTCGTGGCACACATAGCTGGTCAGCTCCGCTGGTTTCCGGTCGCGACCCAGTGGCCGCGTGTGCTTGCACGTCTTGGGATGGTTCTCGCATGCCAGGAACGGACCGAAAAATCCGCCCTTGGCCACCAGCTTGCCACCGCACTCGGGACACCGTTCGTTGGCGACCGCCGACAGATCGTGCGCGGCCGCAATCAGCCGGCCCACATCGACCTTGTCGAGCGAGATCGCGAACGGACCGTAGAAGTCCTTCAATACACGCTGCCAACTGCGTTGGCCTTCCTCGATCTTGTCGAGCTCCCCTTCCATCTCCGACGTGAATCCCACGTTGAAGACATCGGGGAACTGCTGCACCATCACTTTTTCCACGCTCTCGCCGAGCGACGTCGGGAAGAACCGGCGCTGCTCGAGCTGCGCGTAGCGACGGTCGACCAGCGTCGAGATGATCGACGCGTAGGTGGACGGGCGTCCGATGCCGAGGCGCTCCAGCTCCTTGACCAGGCTCGCTTCGGAGTAGCGGGGCGGCGGCTCCGTGAAGTGCTGGGCCGGTGTCACCCCGAGAACCGGCACGCCCTCTCCCTTCTCCAGGAGCGGCAGCGCCTGCTCATCCTCGAGTGCGCGGCCCTCGCCCTCTTCGCGCGCTTCGTGATACAGCGCCAGGAAGCCCTGGAACTTCACGACGCTGCCGGTGGCCCGGAACAGGTAGCGGCCAAGGTCGAAATCCACGGTCGTCGTGTCGAACACCGCCGGGGCCATCTGCGAGGCCATGAACCGCTGCCAGATCAACTGGTACAGTTTGAACTGGTCCGCCGTCAGATAGCGCTGCACGAGCTCCGGCCGCCGCGCGGGATCCGTCGGACGCACCGCTTCGTGCGCGTCCTGCGCGTTCTTCTTCGTGTCGCCGTACAGGCGCGGCCCATCAGCGAGGAACTCGGCGCCGAACAGCGTCTGGAGATGCTCGCGCGCCTGAGCCGACGCGGATTCCGCCACGCGCGTGGAGTCGGTACGCATGTAGGTGATCAGCCCAACGGCGCCTTCGTCGCCCAGCTCGATGCCCTCGTACAGATCCTGCGCCAGCCGCATGGTCCGCTTGGAGCCGTAGCTCAGCTTCTTCGCGGCTTCCTGCTGCAGGGTGCTGGTCGTGAAAGGGGCCTGCGGGTTCTTCCGCCGCTCGCGGCGCTTGAGATCCGTCACCTCAAAGACGCCGATCGCCGGCTCGGTACCGGCAAACGAGCCGTTCATCCGGCCGCGGATCTCAGCCGCAGCCGCCCGGGCCGCATCGACGATGCGCCGCGCATCCGCCTCGGTGGAGATCTCCGCCTTCTTCCCTTCTATTTGATGCAGCCGCGCGGCGAACCGCTGGCCCGACTTCTCCAGCTCCGCGGCAATCGTCCAGTATTCGACCGGCTTGAACGCCCGGATCTCGCGCTCCCGCTCCACCAGCATCCGCAGGGCCACGGTCTGCACGCGGCCGGCGGACAGGCCCTTCTTCACGGTCTTCCAGAGCACCGGGCTCGCCTTGTACCCGACCAGCCGGTCGAGCACGCGGCGCGCCTGCTGCGCGTTCACCTTGCGCTCGTCGATCTCGCCCGCGTTCGCGATCGCTTCGTTGACCGCGTCCTTGGTAATCTCGTGGAACAGCGCGCGGCGGATCGGTATCGCACCCGACCCGCGACGGGCCAGTTGCCCCGCGACATGCCAGGCAATGGCTTCGCCTTCGCGGTCAGGGTCTGTCGCGAGATAGATCTGGCGTGAGTCCTTCGCCGCCTCTCGCAGGTCGGCGAGCGTCTTCTCCTTGCCGGCGATCGTGACGTACTCCGGTTTGAACCCGTGCTCGACGTCCACGCCCAGTTTTTTCTGGGGCAGGTCGCGCACGTGCCCGACCGTCGCCTTGACGCGAAATGCGCGGCCAAGGTATTTGCCGATCGTCTTCGCCTTTGCCGGCGATTCCACGATCACGAGCGACGTCGTGCCCGGCTGAGGCGGCGGTCCCGCCTCGACTGGCGGCACCGCGCGAGAGCGCCGCTTGGGCGCGGATCGCGGCGCCTTACCGGCCGTCGCTTTCAGCACCTTCTTGGTTCTCGTGGCTGCTTTAGGTCCTGATTTGGTAGTTGCCATGGCCTCTAGTGCACAACCGTCTGGTCCGGGGCCTGGCCTTCGTCGTATCCAGCCCCTTCCATGACCGATCGCAAGTCGTCGAGCGCGATTCGGCCGTCAATCTGCGCCATTGCGCGATCGATCAGATGTTCGAGCTCGGCAGCGTTCAAAATTCCGGCTCCTCGGAGCGACACCAGCAGTCCCCACGCCTCAGGGGCGAACCGGCCGCGCTCGTGCGGGCCCATCATTCGAAATGTCATAGTGATACCTGCTTTCCTTCATCTATATCCGACGACTGCATCATTCGTTCGGCACGGACCGTCCAGTGACGGATCCCAAGCCCACAGTAACGCATACGAGCCGGTTTTGGAGCATTAGTGCCTCTTTGACCGACTCCAGCTTCTCCCCGCCCGCATACCCGGGGAGCGTCCCGGCGGTCCATGGAGAGGGCCATGGCACCGACCATGCCGGTCGGGGCTGCAATCATGGCAGGGGCGCCTTAGCAAGCGCGACAATACGTTGTGTAACATCTTGCATGCCAAGCAGTTCCGTGTCCACCACAAGATCCGCCCGCTCATACGCGGCGTGCCTGCTATCCAATAGGCGCTGCAAGGCGCCGACCGGATCGCGCCGCAACAGGGGGCGGAGACGCACGGTTCGCCGAATTCGCTGGAACGCAGTCTCGGGGGAGACCTTCAGATAGGTCATGCGGGCGGGCGGGCACACAATGGCGACCGTTTCGGCCGACGTGACCCAGCCACCTCCCGGCGCGACCACGGACGGGCTGGCGTCGCGAAGCCGGATCGTCGCCTCCCGTTCCAGCTCGCGGAACCGAGGTTCGCCGTCCGTGGCGAATATCGCCGCGATCGACCGTCCTTCCCGAGCCACGATCTCCGCGTCCAGATCGACGAACGGCCACCCAAGCGCGGCGGCGACAGCTCTCCCGACCGTGCTCTTTCCCGAGCCCGGCAACCCGACGAGGATGAGGTGACTGCCCGGCGTGCTATTCAGCCATCCGCCGGGCGACGTGCGCCAGGTACGCGTCGAAGTTGCGGCGCAGCTCACCGAGCGAGTCGCCGCCGAATTTCTCCAGGAGCGCCTGTGCAGCCACGAAGGCCACCATGGCTTCCGCAATCACTCCCATCGCCGGCACCGCCGTCACGTCGCTGCGCTCGGCGACGGCTGCTGCGGGAGCGAGTGTCGCGGTGTCGATCGTGCCCAGGGGCCGCATGAGCGTACTGATCGGCTTCATCGCGACGCGTACCACGAGCGGTTCGCCGGTGGTCATCCCGCCTTCCAGTCCGCCCGCACGATTGCTGCGCCGGCGCACGTGGCCGGTGCGCATCCGGCCCGGTGCCATCTCGATCTCGTCGTGTACCTCCGCGCCCGTGCGGCGTGCGGCCTCGAACCCCATGCCGATCTCCACGCCTTTGACCGCGGGGATCGACAGGATGGCGGCGCCGAGCCGCGCATCGAGTTTCCGGTCCCAGGACACGTGCGATCCCAGCCCAACCGGGAGCCCGTCGCACACCACCTCACAGACGCCACCCAGGGTATTGCCCTCGCGCTTGATGATGTCGATGCGCGCGACCATCCGCGCCTCGGCATCCGGATCGAGCGTGCGCAGGGGAGATGCATCCGCCGCGGCGTTGAGGTCGGACGGCATCGGCTCTGGGCGAACTGCGGCGATGTCGCCGAGTTGTACGAGGTGGCTGCCGACCGAGACGCCGAATTCCCGGAGCAACCGGCGGCAGACCGCACCGGCGGCTACCCGCGCCGTAGTCTCGCGCGCCGATGCCCGCTCGAGGATGTCCCGTGCATCGTCGCGATCGTATTTGAGCACGCCGGCGAGGTCGGCATGACCCGGCCGCGGCCGCGTCACGGCGCGCGCGCGCGGCGCCTTGCCCTCGGGTCCCGCATCGCCGCTGCGCGGCGCCGGGTCCATGATCTCCTGCCAGTTGGCCCAGTCGCGGTTCCGGATCAGCATCGCGATCGGTGAACCGAGCGTTTCACCGGCGCGCACGCCGCTCAGGATTTCGGCGGTGTCCCGCTCGATCTGCATGCGCCGCCCGCGGCCATAGCCCTGCTGGCGGCGCGCCAGCTCGGCATCCACATCCGCCGCCAGGAGGGGCACGCCGGCGGGCATCCCTTCGAGGATGCTGACCAGCGCCGCGCCATGCGATTCGCCCGCCGTGGTGAATCGGAGCATGGGCGTCAACATAATAGAAACGACGGGGCCCGGCGTCTTACCTCGCCGGGCCCCGTCGCCACACCGAGCGCCGAACCCCTTCGCGCGCCCGTGCTCTCCGTCGTCAGTCCTGTCTCAGTTGTCCTGTCTCAGTAGTCGCCTGCGGACTCGATCACCGCAGGCGCCTCATCAACAGCGCCTACTTTCTTACCGCATCCGTCTCATGGAGCACGTGCGGGGTGATCAGGATCAGGAGGTCCTGCTTCTCGTCCTGCGAGTTCGTCTGCGAGAACAGGTTGCCGATCAGGGGCAGCTCGCCGAGGATCGGGATCGAGTTGCGGTTCTTGGTGACCGTGGTTTCGGTCAAACCACCGATGACCGCGGTCTCACCATCGCTGACCAGCAGCTTGGTGTCGGCCGCGCGCTTGAAGAAGTTGTACCCGAGGTCGCCGCCGACGTTCTGGAGCTGCGACTGCTCCGCGTGGAGCTGCAGCAGGATCTGCCCGTCGTTGGTGATGTGCGGGGTGACGTTGAGGATGATACCCGTCTCCTTGAACGTGACCGTCGCGACCGCCGCGCCGCCCGTCGCCGCGCTACTGGCGTCGATCACGCGGATCGGCGTTTCCTCACCGACCTGGATCTGTGCCTCGCGGTTGTTGAGCGTCACGACGCTCGGCTCGGCCTGCACGTCGGAGATCGAAAGACTCGACGTCGCGTCGAGGAACGACGTGATCGAGAAGCGGCCAATCGCCGCCGAATACAGCAGGTTGAGGGCGGCATTCTGTGCATACGGTCGCGCCGCGTTGGACACGCCCGCGAGCGCATCGCCTCCCAGATTCACGACGGTGACCGTCGGATCGTAGGGGGAGTTCGTCTGCGGGTTGGTGCGCTGCACGAGCGAGTTGAAGAACGTGCCATTGTCGCCGAAGTCGTAGGACAGACCGAGCTGATTGATGTGCGTCCGGTCGATGAAGATGATCTTGGCCTTGATCGACACCTGCGGCGTACGGATATCGAGGTCGCGGACGTAATTGACGACGTCCGACATGTGCGACTGCGCCTCGGTGATCAGCAGGGTGTTGGTCCCGGTGTCGGCCACCACGTTCCCACGCGGCTGGCAGCTCGAGTTCTGCGGCGCGTTCGTGCCGGCGGTCGCGGCGCTCGCGTTGTTCTGGCAATCACGAGCCAGGAGCGACTTCACCGTCGCGACCATCGATGCCGCACTGGCGTAGTTGATCGCCACCAGTTGCGTCACGAGCGGCTCACTCGCCTGCTTGGCCTGAATGTTCTTGTAGCTGTCCACCGTGATGATCCCGTACTGGTCTTCCGACGCGGCGAGCTGCTGCGCGCCGAGGATCGACTGGAGCGCGACGTCCCAAGGCTGGTCCCGCACCTCGGCTGTCACCGTTCCCGCCACCTCACGCCCGACCACGATCGTTCGGCCGGAGAACGCGGCGAACGCCGCGAGTACGTCGCGAATGTCGGCATCCTGGTAGGTCACCGTGATCCGCGGCTGATTCGACTGGGAGCCGTGCTGGACGAACAGCGAGGGCCGCGGATGCGACCGCCCGGTGCTGGCCAGCCTGCCTGCCGCCGTCTCCGTGACGGGGGCGCTGGTGATATCCGGTGTGGCCGTCACGCCGGCGTTGCTCGCATCCGAGTTGGCATCGCGATTGGCATCGCGGTTCGTATCGCGGTTCGCGTCGCGCACCGCGGCCTTGGCAGCCGCCGGCAGCGCCGCGACGACAGCGTCGGTGCCAGCCCAGTGCCATGCCGTGAACGTCGCGTCGCCACCATCGATGGCGACCCGGACGTCGTGGCCGCCGCGAGTCATCACGTATTCGTGCGGTCCATCGAGCTCGATCACGACCCGGACGATCCCGGGACGATACTGTGAGTATCGGACGTTGGTGACACCACCGCGCGCCACACGATCGTAGAAGCGCGGAGTGACGCCGAGCTTGGCGCCGGTAAAGTCGAGCACCACGCGGTAGGGCGCGGATTCGATTACGAAGTCCTGCACAGTGGCGGAGCTGTCGACGTCGATCACGACCTCGGCGCGCCCAGTGGTTGGCACGACGCTGACCCCGGTGACTGCCGTCACGCGCGGCGCGCCGTCATCCGGCGCTGCGGCCGATCGGCCGGCCGTCACGCCCAGCGCATTCGCGGGGGCTCGCCCGGCCAGCATTGCGGCCGTCACCGCGGCGAGCGTCCAGACATGCTTCATTGCATCCTCGCTTTGTTTGTATCACCGAGCGCCAGTGCTTCCTGGCGGCTGAAGCCGACCTCTTCGACCGTGAACACCACCTGTTTGGGCTGGATCTGCGCGACCCGCATCCGGCCCAGCGTCTGCCCGACCCGGACCCGGTATTGGTCCTTGGTCGAGAGATCGTGCATAACGGCGATCGAGTTCCGGCCCGTGGGATCGTAGAGCACGGTCACCAATCGCAGATCGGACAGCATTGGCCGCAGCTCACCCGACCGCATCAACGAGACGAACGGGTCGCGCCGCGCACCGGCATCGTAGGAGTAGACCTCGCGATTGAGCGAGACCTCGCCTCTGGTGCCGCGCTGCGTCACCGAGATCGATTTGCCCGCGGAATCGCTGAGCGGTCCTGTCGCCGCCACTGCCGCCTTCCCTGCTGCGGCGGCCGGCACTGCCGATGTGGCCTTCCCCCCCGGCACTGCGGTCGCTGTCGCGGACACGGACGCATGCGCCGGCGCCGATCCCACCGACACGACCGGCTTCATCGGCGAAGCGGGCGCCGAAGCGACCGATTTGGCCGCCTGGTGCTGCTGGGGCGCCTGCGGAGCGGCCGCGGAGAACCCGGTTACGGTCGTCGTCCGCACCGGCGTCACCGAGGTGGTCGTGGTGGACGGCGTGGTGGACTGCTTGGCTGTGTTCGCGGGACTCGCGGCGCTGGTGTTCTGCATCGCGGCCGTCTGGGCGTTCGACGCGGCTGCCGCCTTGTTGGCGGCCGCCTTGGCGGACGTGACCATCGGAATACCCTGGGCACCGGCGGGCAGCGCGAACGCAGCCAGGGCGGCGCTCGTAAGCGCCGTCGCGACGGTCCCTCGGACAATGCGGAGGATCACGGTCATGTCTTCGCTCCTTGCTTCAAACGGGACCGCGGCATGTCGTCCTCGGTGCCTCCCTGCTTGGCCACGTACGTCTGGATCTCGAACTTCGACGTCAGCATCGCCTGTCCCGTCTTGGCCCGGCTGGTCGCCAGCTCGTTGCCGCTCGAGGGGTGCAGCTCGATGTTGACGGGCGCCACGATGCGGGTCAGCGACCCGACGTTGGTGAGGAACTCCGCCAGCTCGTGGTAGCCGCCAATCACCGTCAGCTTGTACCGATAGGTGTCGAACTGCTCGCCCTGCAACACTGGCTCGGGGGTCACCGTATTGATGTCGAGGTCGACGCGCCGGGCCGCCGTCGAAACCTGCTCGAGGAGGGCTGGTACTTCGTTGCTCGTGGGCACCAGTTGGCGCATGAGCTGCAGGTTCTGCTGATAGCGCATCGCCTGGCGGCGCAAGTCGTCGAGATCGCCCTTGGCCATTTCGGCCTTGGCGCGATGGTTCGAGCCCTGGAGCGATTCGATGTGTGACTCGACCTGGGCCAGTTCGGCCGTCTTTGGCGCGTAGACGAACTGCCAGTAGACGACGACCATGACGACCGCCAGAAGGGTCACGAACACCATCATCTTGTCGCGCTGCGTGCGCGGTGTGATCGATGCCATGGCTGGCTACCTCACCTGCAGCGTGAGCGGAACCGTGCGGATCGCCGTGGAATCGGGCCGCTGGTACTCCGCATCGAGCGTGAACTCCGTGACGTCCTTGCCTTCGGTCTGGACCAGCGCCGAGTTGTTCAGCTGAACGTTCTGAATGAACGGCGACGCTTCCAGCAGCTTCATGAAGCGCGTGAGCGCCTGGATGTCGACGGTGTTGCCGATGATCTGGAACTTCATCGCCTGCGGCACGTCTTCGAGTTCGGGCTTCTTCTTGTCCTTGTCCTTCGCATCGGCGGATGCTGGCGCGGCCGCGGCGGGCGGTGGCGTGGTCTCCTTGATCGACACCAGCCACGTGTACTGCGGGAGCGCCCGGCTCACTTCATCCATGATGTGCGGCCAGACGAACCGGTTGTTGTCGATGGTCTTGATGATGTTGAGCTGGCGCATGACCGAGTCCCGCTGCGTCTCCGCTTTCTTCTTCTCGCGAAGGACCGCGGCGTAGCGCGTCGAGTCCTGCACCTGCTTCTGTTCGCCGGCCGCGAGCGAGTCGGCCTTCGCCTGCTGCTGCCAGGTCAGAATCCCGATGGTCGCGCCGGAGACGATTACGCTGGCCGCGGCGATGAGGGTGAACGGATTCTTGATCTTGCTCGCTGCCGAAGCGAACGACGCACCTACCGCGGCGCCCGCACCCGCACCACGGGCTTTCTTCCCGGCGCCAGGGAGCAGGTTGATTTCGATCATGAGAGGGCGTGCCTCGAAGAGGGCGTCGGGAGGTGACTACGCGACCTTGCGCAAGGCGAGGCCGACTGGAAGCATGAGCAGTGGTGCGATCTCGTCGGTGACGAGCGAATCGAGCGCGCCGTCACGCACCTTCAAATTCGCCAACGGGTTGGCCTGCTGGACCGCGAGACGCAGCCGCGTGGACAGCGCTTCGCTGAGCCCCGGGATGCGTGCCCCGCCGCCGCAGGTGAACACCGCGCGGAGCTGGCCGGCAGAACGTGACGACGACGCCAGGAAGGCGGCCGCGCGCTCGATACCCACGGCGATCTCCTCACCGCGCGTCTCGATGACCGCGTCCAGGTGTGGCGACCGGTCGTAGCCTTGCAGGAGCGCGTCGGCCTCTTCGGCCGACAGCCCGCGATCACGCTGCAGATCCTCGCGCAGGCGGCGCGTGCCCAGCGTCACGTCGCGCGTGAGAATCGGCACGCCTTCGTCGAGGATGTTGATGTTGGTGACTTCGTGGCCGATGTTGACGAGGGCGACCACACCGGTCATGGCCGTCGGGTGATTGATCTCGAACGCGTTGTGGAGCGCGAATGCATCGACGTCCACCGCCGCGGCGCTGACGCCGGCATCGGTCAGGAGGCGGAGCTTCGCTTCCACCAGTTCACGCTTCGCGGCCACCAGGAGCACGCTCATCTCCAATCCTTCGGCATCGGGGTCGAGGATCTGGAAATCCAGCTCTACGGACTCCATGTCGAACGGCACGTGCTGCTCGGCTTCCCACCGCATCAGCTCGCGCGCCTGCTGCTCCTTGACCCGCTCGATCTGGATCTTCTTGATGATCACGTCACGGCCGCCGACAGCGGTCACGAGACCTCGCATGCCCTTGGTCTTGATCCCCGCCTGCGCGAGCGCGGTGCGCACGGCGTCGGCGACGATACCCGGATCCATGATCTCACCCTCGACGATCGCGTCCGCGAGCAGCGGCGTGATCGCGACTTTCGTGAGCTCGGGCTCCGCCTTGCTGTGATCGATCACCGCGACTTTGACCAGCCCGGAGCCAATGTCGAGTCCGACAGTCGTTTTCTTACGGCCGAAGAGCGCCATGTGTGGTTGGGCGAAATGCCGTGGAGGCAGTGAGCGAACGCCTACGGGGAACACCGGACATACCAGGACCTACCGACCGGTCGTTTTGAACCGATGACCGGTCATTCTCAGCAACACACGACTCGCCGGCCGCGAAGGTAACGGGCGCAACAATAGAGGCCCGGGAACCCACTCGCCCGGCCGGAGGGGCGAGAAGCCGGAATGACCGGAGCGACGACCGGAGCGACGACCGGAGCGACGACCGGAGCAACGGAGGGCCAGATGCCAGAGAGCCGGCCACGTTGCTCCGTGGCCGGCTCTCTGCGTTCTGTCCTACCCCTCCGCCGTAATTACGGGCAGTACGGGGTGCCTTCGTTGTTGGTCGCGGTCGTCTCCGCCGCACCAATCGCGACGTGACAGCCTGCGATCGACGCGCCCACCAACCCCGTGTGCGTCGCGGTCGCCGACCAGCCGGTCCCGGTCGCGCTCGACACCGTGTACGTCACGCCAGCCGACGGATTGAACTGCGTCGTGGTCAGCGTCCCGGTGTAGGTCGTGAAGTCCGAGAAGTACGCCTCTTCCGCGGTCACCAGGTTGCGCAGGTCTTCCTTCAAGGTCGCCAGATACGCCTGCTGCTTGGTGTTCGCGAACTTCGGAATCGCAATCGCGGCCAGAATGCCAATGATCACGACGACGATGAGCAACTCGATCAGGGTGAAACCCTTCCGCATGCGCTGCATATCAGAATTGACCTCGGTGTGGGTGCTACACGGCCTACGACCGCCGCGGTGATTTTCGATACTGCCGGTAAAGCAACCTGTGGGCCGTTGGGCCCGCTTCTCCTAAGCCATTGTCTATCAACGTGTTACAGTTAGGCCGACTTCGGGAAGCGGGGCCGGCGGCCCTGTAAAACGCGCGATCGGTCGCACTCTGCCAGACCCCTTCCGAGCCACTGTATCGAGTCGCGACAGCTCACCGTGGCAGATCTTTGCCGCTTCCGCCGCGGCTCGTGCTCCCTGAACTGACGCTCGAACTGCTCCCTGGATTTCCCACCGTGCGGGCACCGAGCGCCGATACCCCCGCCTCAGGGACCGGCGCCGCGAGCGCCGCCGATACGGCGGCCGCTGCACTGGCCACCGACGCAGCCGATGCCGCCGTAGCCTCACGCCGGCTCCCCGCGGTGTCTCCCTTGGCCGCCAGCATCCACGAGTATTGCTGGTGCAGATTCGCGTCGCCTGGATGGTCGGACAGCCCACGCCGAAACGCCCACTCGGCGTCCGCGAAATCGCCAATGCGCTGCGCGGCGCCCGTGAGCACGTTGAGCGCCGCGACCGAATCAGGGCTCGCCTGGTACGCCATTCGGGCCGAGCGAATCGCTCCGGCATAGTCGCCCGCCCGGAATCGCAGCCGCGCCTGGCGCAGATACACCACGGTGACGCCCGGCACAATGGTGCTCGCGCTGTCGTACAGGCGGTCCGCCAGCGCGAACTGGTCCTGCGCGTCGGCGATCATCGCCGCCGCCTCGTACACGTGCGGATCCTCGGGGTACAGCGTACGCGCCATCGCGTACTCGCGCTGCGCACCTGCGAGATCGCCGTGCTTCCCGAGGATCTCCGCGGCCCAGAGGTGCGTCCGGTACGACTCGGACTCCGTGAGCATCGCGTCGACGAGCAGCCGCTTGTCATCGTGCCAGATGGCGGTGCGCGTCCACGTTCGGGTGGCGAACGCCATCAGCATCGCGAGCGCACCACCCACCGCGAGCCCGCGGATACCCATCGGCAACCGGTAGCCCGCCGGACCGCCGGCTGGTCGCGCGTCCAACCGGCGCACCGCCTCCTGAACCGCCCACCCCGCGAGGATCGCCGCCCCGACGCTCGGCAGATACAGCGTTCGCTCGGCGAGTACCACTCCGGACGCGAACAGGACGTTGGAGACGGGCGACACCGCGATTCCGAACCACGCGAGGCCAAAGGCGGCAGCCGGCGCACGCCGCCACGCGTACACGAGCGCGACCACGACGGCCGCCGTCACCACCATCCCCGCCGCCACGAGCGGCGACAGGTGATGCGCCACGTCGATCACCCGCGGCGAATACTCCATGCGGAGCGTATATGGCGCGATCATCAGCCGGAGGTACTCCGGCACCACTCGCGCTTCCGTCAGCCAGCGATCCACCGCCGACGCGCGAAACCACGTCGGGGCGATGTCGACCAGCGACCGGTGACGGAACACGATCGCCAGCGTGGCCGCGTAGACGGCCGCGACACCGAGATAGCCGGCGTACAGCGGCCATCGCCGGCGCCACAGCGCGACGCCGCGGACGACGGCCGGTGTGCGGGCCACGTCGCCGCTCACGGATCGGGCCGTGCCGAGCAGAAGATCGTTCGCCGCGGCCAGCCCCAGGAACACCGCGCCGCTCTCCTTCGACGCCAGCGCCGCGGCATAGAGCGGCACCGCCATCCACGAGCCGCGCCAATGGGCGAGCACGGCACTCACCACGAATACGGCAGCCATGATCTCGCAGCGGCCCACAGTATTGGCGACGGCTTCCACGT
Organism: uncultured Gemmatimonadales bacterium; assembly: GCA_963737895.1. Lineage (GTDB taxonomy): Bacteria > Gemmatimonadota > Gemmatimonadetes > Gemmatimonadales > Gemmatimonadaceae > Palsa-1248. Next base: position 706,877 of record CAVTUF010000001.1, read on the forward strand.
GAACCGGGTGAAGAGCGAAGAAGAGCGCCCCAGCGAGCGCAGGCCCGCTCGTCACGAGCTCCCGCAACAACCGCCACACGAGCACGCACGCCAGGACATGCCACATCACGTTGACGAAGTGCATCCAGTGCGGCGAGCCGCCGGAGACCGCCCAGTCCACCGCGAAGCTCGCGATGGCCAGCGGACGGTACTGCCCCGCCGGCGTGACAACCGGCCAGTACGGAAGCGCGAACGCCCGCCAGACGGACGAGATGCCGCACCAGATCGTTCTTCGCGATCACGGTGTCGTCATCCAGTGTGAAGCGGTTGGCGATGGCGTTGGCGTACGCCAGAGCTGCCACCACGGCCACGATCACCGCCGCGCGCCACTCACCACGCGCCCAGCCGCCCGCGGCGCCTTCACCCGCGGATGATTTCACCCGATCCGCCGTCCCGTCGTGCGCACCGGTCACGGCGTACCGCTCCCGCCTCCGGTTGCCGGCAACACCCGCGCGCTCGTCCGTCCCGGCCCGGGCTGTAGGGGCGGCTGCTGGGCCGGCTGCTGGGCCGGCTGCTGGGCCGGCTGCTGGGCCGGCTGCTGGGCCGGCTGTTGGCGCGACCGCCGCGACTCGGCGCTGTCCACCGACAGCAGCACCTGATGGTAGACATTGCCGTACGGCCCACCTGCGACGCCCAGCAGTACCTGCTTCCGCGCCCCGGCGGTATCGCCCTCAACCAACAGGCATCGGGCGAGCAGCACGTAGGCATCCGACTCGACGGTGGCTTCGGCGATCGAGCGCTTGAGGAGCGGCACCGCGGGCTTGCACAACCCGGCCCGCATGTACTCGTTCGCCAGATCCCGATACAACACGCCATCGTGCGGATACAGGCGCAACGCGATGCGCGCCTCGCGCTCCCCATCACGGCGATTGCCGGCCTCGAACAGCAGGCCCGCATACACATCGTGTGCCCGATAGCTGAACGGGGCATCGCGCACGCCCTGCGAGAAGAGGGACGCGTTGCTGCCCCACACCGGCTGACGGAGGGCGCTCTTGGCAAGGCCAAGGACAAGAATTGCGGCGAACGCGGAAATCGCCAGCCGCCGCCCGATCCCCGCACCCGCCGCGAACTCATTCCACGACACGGCGGCCAGCCGCTCCACGACCGCCCCTACCAGCAGCACGATGCCGACACTCGGCAGGAACAGCGTGCGCTCGGCGAGAATTACTCCCGTCGGAACGACGAGGTTGCTGACGAGAACGAGCGTGATGGCGAGCCAGGCGAGTGCGAACGCCCCGGCGGGCCACCGGCGCACCGATACCACCAGCAAAGTCCCGAGCGCGATGAGCAGTCCGATGCTTCCCAGCAGGCTCGCATCGAAGTGCTTGTGGAGCCGGATCTCGGGAGGCGAATACTCCGCCACGAGGTGCGCAGGCCACAACAGCAGCCGCACCCACTCGCTCACGACACCGAGCATTGTCCACCGCCGGGCACCAGGGCTGAGGTGCTCGAACACGACGTTCGGGCGATCCCCCGCCCATGCACCGACGACGTGCGAGCGGATGACGATGTACGCGAGAACGACCGCCAGGATCAGGAGCACCCCGGGACGGAGCGCCCGGAGCCGCGTGCCCATGGGCCTCGGATCGTCGACCACCAGCAGTTCAGCGGCCGCGATCAGTGCCGGCGCGACAACCGCGTGCTCCTTCGCCGCGCAGGCGAGCGCGATCAGCCCGGCGATCGTTGCGGTCCGCTTCCATCCGCCGATCGGATCACCGGGAGGGATGACGTCCGGCGGTGCGTATTTCGGGATGAGGGCGAGCGTCTCCCGCCGCCACGTGATGTACAAAACGACGGCCATGACCACGAAGACGGCAGCCCACAGCTCGGACTGCCCTACGACGTTCCCGACTGCCTCAACGTGGACCGGGTGGACGGCAAACACCGCGCCCGCGACGGCCGCGAGGGTCCTCGGCAACACCAGCGCCGCCAGGGCGTAGACGGCGAGGCAGACTGCAACGTAGAGCGAGATGTTGACTGCGTGGAACACCCACGCCGCGCCATGCCCGGCCACCCACTCGGCCGTGAACGCCGACATCGTGAAGGGGCGATAGAGGCCGCCGCCCATCCACCGCGGCCAGTAGGTCTCGGTCCACAGGCGCGCCAGTTGGCTCAGGTGGTGGACCCGGGGATCGCGGACGATGATCGAGCCATCGTCGTACGTAAATCCGTTGTGAATGCTGGTCGCCGACGCCGCCAGCGCGAGCGCACCAATCGCGACGAACGGACGCCACTCTGGCCGACCCGGGGCGGCATGTATCGCGCCCCTCTCTCCCGATCCGGATCCCGGTTCCTGCGTCGCCTCGCTCACCCATGAGCGGACGCACGAGGACGCTCAGAGGTCAGAAAAAGCGGGCGAGAGCCCTACGCCAGCAGGTTGAACTTGATGATGTGCCAGACCGCCGCCACACCGTCGCGCCAGCCGATCTTCTTCCCCTCGGCGTAGGTTCGCCCCGAGTAGCTGATCGGAACCTCGAAAATCCGGGCGTGGGACCTCGCCAGACGAGCCGTGATCTCGGGCTCGAAGCCGAAGCGGTCCAATGTGAGGCGCAGACCCCGCGCGAGATCGCCGCGCACGGCTTTGTAGCAGGTCTCCATATCGGTCAGGTTGAGATTCGTCAGCATGTTGCTGAACATCGTCAGCCCGGCATTGCCCACGGAGTGCCAGAAATAGAGAACCCGGTGAGGACCGCCGAGGAACCGCGACCCAAACACCGCGTCAGCCTGGCCTTCAATGATCGGCTCGAGCAGCGCCGGCCAATCGGCGGGATCGTACTCGAGGTCTGCGTCCTGCACGATCACGACGTTGCCCGTGCTGGCCGCCAGCGCCGTGCGGATTGCGGCGCCCTTCCCCCGATTGACCGGGTGATGGATCAGTTGGTCAATGCGCCCCTTCGCGGCCAATCGCTCGAGCACGGCCTTGGTTCCATCGGTCGACATGTCGTTGACGCAAATGACTTCTTTGCGAACGGGAACCGCGTGGACCTGATCGATGATCAACTCGATCGTGTGCTCCTCGTTGTAGACGGGGATCAGTACCGAGAGGCGCAGTTGCTCCTGCGGCAGCGGGGTGCGCCCGCGCATGCGGGCCGTGACCTGCGATGGGCGCTCCCGGTCGAGCGGCGCTGGACTGCTGGTCGCGCTCCCATCGCCGGCGATTGGCGCGCTCGCTGTACGTGGGTCGGTCATGGTGTGCCTCGCGCGAAAACTGCGAATCCGGCGGTCATGGTATCGACGGGAATGAGAGCAGGCGGCTGTGCCGGAGAATCGGCCCGCGTGAGACGAAGAGCCGCGAGTGCACACGCGGGCCCCGTCGCGACGACGGCGCCAACGGGGAAACGGCGGAGCACCAGCCCCAGAACCGCGCGATCGTGCGCGGTGTCACGCGGATAAATGTATTCGTCGGCCGTGAAAGAGTTGCAGGGCACACCGGTGCGCCCGGCATAGAGAAAGATGGCGGGTTCCTGGTCACTTGCCACGACTCCCTGTAGCGCCGGATGCGACGCCAGCCACGCCAGCGGAACGTTCATCTTCACCGAGAGACTCTCCTGCATAGTGTTCCACCAGTGCCCGCGAAACCCGAGCACGTTGTACCGGCCGACACCTGCTCCGACCATCAGCGCCCCCACGAGGGCCGCCGCTCTCGCCACCCGCATCGTCGCCAGCCCTGCCGCCGTCCCGGCTCGCGGCCGCCACTCCCAGAAGGCGATCGCGCCCGAGACCATCACCAGGACGACGAGGAACCACACGGCCCAGACGAAACGGAACGGCGGAAACGGCCAGAATACTACCTCACCAGCGTACAACACGGCGAACGCGGCGGTCACCGGGGCGGTCCGCGCCATCCGTCCGAGTCCCGCCACGGTCAACGCAGCGCTCGCTGCAATCGCCATCGTCTTCACGATGAGAGGCAAATGTGGCGCGAATTGAATCGCCAGCATCGTGACGATGCCGGATACGTTCTGTTGCGCGGTCCGGAACGCAAAGCCGAGGCCATGGCGGCCCAGCGCCCCGGTTAACCACCCGGAGTACGATCCGTACTCGCCCTGGAGCACGGGCGCCAGCTCGCCGGAATGCCGCCAGACCCAGAGCTGCCAGGGCAATACCATCGCCGTCGCGATCACGCCGACGACGAGCGCCGCTCGCGGCCGGCGGCGAATCAGGCACACCGCAACGGCTGCCGGCACGACCACGATCCCGACCGTGCGAACGAGTCCCACCGCACCGCACAACAGTCCCGCGATCGCGGGCGCGGTGGCACCCCACCGATCCGCGGTGTCCCCGTTGCCGGCCGCGACGATCGCCTCCGACGCCACCAGCGCACCAAGCAGCACGGCAAGAAAGAGCGATTCGGAGAGGATGACGGTGGCCAGCGCCAGTGATGGGACGGTAGCCGTCCCGAGGATCGCCACGGCGGCAGCCCACGGCGACGATAGCCGCGTGCTGCGACGCACGAGGGCGTAGGCAAGGGCCGCAGCGACACCCAGCAGGCATGCGTTGGCCCGCTCGAACAGCAGCACGTTGTCCGGGAATTGCGGCGCCACCCGCCACAGGAGCGCCAGCAGCGCCGGATAGCCGGGCGGGTAGTGCGTCGCGTGCGGTGTCCCCGGCAAATGCAGGTAGCGATAACCTGCGCCGGAGGCCAGGGCGCGCCCGAGGATCACGTAGATGGCGTCGTCGTGGAACGCGCCGATGACGTACGGGCGTACCACTGCCATCGCGACGCAGAGCGCTACGAGTCCCACAGTCGCGGCGGCCGCCCACGGCGGGAGCGCGACCGCCCCGCGCCGGGCGGCCGCGGAGGTCACGCCTCGACCTCGAACCGCGACAGCTTGCGATAGAGCGTCGACGGGTCGATGCCGAGTACTTCGGCAGCCCTCGTCTTGTTGCCACCCTCGCTCTGCAACACCCACATGATGTACGCGCGCTCGATCGCGTCGAGTGTCGGATTCGACGCCGTGCCGCTCGGAAATGAGCGGCTCCGCGCGTCGCTGTGTCAGGCGCTCGGGCAGGACCGCCACTTCGATGACGTTCCCCGTCGTCAGGATCACCGCACGCTCCAGCGCATTCTCCAGTTCACGGACGTTTCCGGGCCACGCAAAGCTCTTGAGCACGTCAAGGGCGTCGGGGCTCACGTGCTTCACCGGCTCGTTCCGCGCCTGCGACGAGCGATGGAGGAAGAGGTCGATCAGCACCGGGATGTCGTCGCGGCGTTCCCGGAGCGGCGGCAAGTGAATCGCGATCACGTTGAGGCGGTAGAACAGATCGCTGCGGAAGTTGCCGAGCTTGATCTCTTCTTCGAGATCGCGGTTGGTCGCCGCCAGGAGACGGACGTCGATCGGCTGTGCCTCGGTCGCGCCGACGGGGATCACTTCGCGGTGCTGCAGGACACGCAGGAGTTTGACCTGCGTCGCCGAGGTGGTCTCCCCGATCTCGTCGAGGAAGAACGTGCCGCCGGCGGCCGCCGTGAACAATCCGCTCTTATCCTTGACCGCGCCGGTGAACGATCCCTTCACGTGGCCGAACAGTTCCGATTCGAGCAGGCTCTCGGGCAGCGCGCCACAGTTGATGGAAAGGAATTGCCCGTCCGTGCGCTGCGACAGTTGATGGATATACCGGGCGATGATCTCCTTTCCTGTTCCCGACTCGCCCTGAATCAGGATCGTCGAATCGGTGGGCGCGACCACCTCGGCCAGTCGCACCACGTCGAGCCAGCACTTGCTCGTTCCCGCCGGACGTCCGCTCGCCGAGCGCTCCCGCCGCGTGATCTCCTGGCGCAGCGAGCGATTCTCGACGCGCAGCGTGCGGTGTTCGGCCGCCCGCCGCAGGATGGCGAGCAGCTCGTCATTGCGGAATGGCTTCTGGATGTAGTAGAACGCGCCTTCGTTGACTGCCTGCATGGCCGACTGCAGCGTCGCCTGCGCCGTCATCAGAATGACGGGCATCTCGGGATCCAGCGCCCGCGCTGCGCTCAGGACCTGGACGCCGCCGACGTTCGGCATGCGGACATCGCTCAGGATGATGTCGGGACGCAGATCCGCGAGTTGGTCGAGTGCCTGCTTGCCGCCGTTGGCGATCACCGGCGTGAAGCCTTCGTTCTTGAGCAGGATGCGCAACGACTCCAGAATCCCGGTCTCGTCGTCGATGACCAATACGGTCGGTTTGGTCTCCCCCGTCATGCGTGTCGCCCCACCGCGGTCTCGAGCTCCGCTTCGTCGGATTGGTCGTATGGCAGGAGCACGGTGAACCGGGTGCCCCGGCCTGGCGCCGAGTCTACGAGCACGACGCCCCGGTGTGCCTCAATTGCGCGGTGGACGATTGGCAAGCCAAGTCCGCTGCCCCCGCCCTTGGTAGTAATGAAGGGCTCGAACAACCGGTCGCGAATCTCCGGCGCAATGCCCGGGCCGTCGTCCGTCACGCGCAGCGAGACCGCCCCCCGCTCGAACGTCACGCCGCTCGGCAACTGGTCCGACGGGATGTGTGACACCTCGAGCTGCACATGGCCACCCAGTGGTGCGGCTTGCACGGCATTGAGCACCAGGTTGAACGCCGCCCGGTGCAGGAGATCCTCATCCCCATCGATGATCACCGCCGTCTCCGGCGTCATGCATTTCACTCGCAGTCCCTCCTTCACGTCCGGGTGCGCCATGGCGAGGTTCGCCGCGCCGCGTGCGACCGCGGCAATGTCCACAGGCGACAAACGAGCCACGCGGACGCGCGCAAAATCGAGAAACTCGGTGAGGAGCCGTGACAGCCGGTCGGACTCCCGCACAATGAGCGCGCCAAGGGTGCGCGCGTCGTCGTCGTCCGAGCTCACCGCCGTATGGCTGGCAATGGGGTTGCGCGTGTGGCCGTTCTGGTACCCATTGCGGTGACCGTTCCCATGTCCATTGGTGTGCCCGTGCCCGGCGCGGTGGGCGATAGCATCCCCTGCCTGCGAGGCGTCAGCGCCCGCACCTGGGACGCCGTTGGGCCGTGAGAGCATGCCGGTGAGCTGCTCGACCGCGCTCCGGATCGACGCCAGCGGATTGCGAATCTCGTGCGCCAGCGACGCGCTGAGTTCGGCGATGGCCTCGAGCCGTCCCGCGCGGACATGCAGGCTCTCGAGGCGCTTCTGGCCGGAGATGTCCTGGAAGATCGCGGTCGCCGTCCGGCCGACGGTCGCACCATCGCCATCGCTGAACGTCGTCGTCAACCCGATCGGGAAGGCGTGATCCCCAAATCGGATCACGTCCTCGGCGCGAGTGGTCCGGAGCCCATCGACGGCCGCCCGTGCGAGGGCGCGCGCCACGGTTGGTGACGCATGGGCGATGCGATCGAGGACCGGCGTACCAATGAGATCGGCGAACGGGACCCCAAGCAGGGTCCCGGCGGCAGGGTTCGCGAACAGGAGCGTCCCCTGCGCGTCCACGGTCACGATGCCGCTGCGGATGTTTCGCAGGATGTCGTCAGCCTGAAGGCGGACGAAGACGAGTTCTGCCGCCGTCCCTTGTCCTGCTTCCTGCAGCCTGGCACTGATGTAGCCGCTGGCGAGCGCGACGGTGCCAAACACCACGAGTTGAAGCCACACGCCAATGTCGGGAGACGTGCCGCTGAGCCAGAGCACCTCCACGAAGTAGCAGACGATACCCACTAGCGCGATGAGCAGGCCCCCACCAACGGGGAGCAGAAGCGCGGCGCTCGCGATCACGAGGATGTAGAACAGCGCGAACTGCGAAGCGCCTCCACCCGTGACATGCACGACGGCCGTGACGAGCACCAGATCGAACGCACACTGGCCGTAGAGGAAGTTCCTGCCGAGCCTCGGCGACCCGCGCCGGGTACCGTAGACCTCGGTATACGCCGCCGATGCCACGGTGAAGACCATGGTGATCGCGAAGATGAGCGACGCGATGCGCGTGTCGGAGGTGGCGGCGCTGCTCCAGACGAGTTGCGCGGCCAGGAAGATGGACGTCGCAACTGAGAAGCGGCCCAGGTAGACCCACCGGATCATGCGCCGGGGGTCGAGCATCGCCTGTTGGAGGCGCCGGCGCTGCGCCGAGGCGGTCGCACCTACCGCCGGGCGCAGCGGGAGGGGCGACGTCGGGGGGGACGAAAGGGGCGCGCCGTCGGCCATTATGGTTTATCTTGAAGACGAGTCGCGTGCGAAACAGTTTCCGCGCGCAACGACTATGCGTACGTCTCAACCCCAGACGCCCCAGGCGATTGCGGGCCGCGGCATCTCGCGATTGCTGGCCTTGGCACTCGCGGCGTTCGCGACCATCCGCCGCCTCGTGGGCGGTTCCATCCGCCGCCTCGTGCGCCCACTGGGCGTCTATCTGGCCGGCCGATGGGTCCGCAGCCTCTCTCTGGACGAGCTACGCCAGCTCGTGTTGCAGGCCCGCTGGGGCGGAACGCTCGACGCGCGGGACTCCGCGATGCTCACCAGCGTCCTCGAGTTTCACGACAAACGCGCCCACGACGTCATGCGCCCCCGAACCAATGTGGCCGCGCTACCGGTCGATTCCACCGAGGCCGACGTGCTGGCCGTGATGATCGCCGAGCGGTATTCCCGCTATCCGGTCTACCGGGAAAGCCTCGACGACATCCTCGGGGTGTTCCTTGCAAAAGACCTTCTGCTCCACGAGCGCGACACGCCGTTCTCGCTGGAGCAGTACACTCGCGAAGCGATGTACGTCCCGGCGACCCGGCGTGCCGAGCTCGTTCTCGACGATCTGCGCCGCACGCGGGCCCACATGGCGATCGTGCTCGATGAGTACGGCGGCACCGCCGGCCTCGTGACGATGGAGGACCTCGTCGAGCAGGTCATCGGTGAGATCGCCGACGAATACGATCCGACCACCCGCACGTCGCTGGAGGCCGATGGCGTTCTCGAGCTGGCCGGCACGCTCTCGCTGATCGACGTGCGCGCAGACTATCAGCTCGATATCCCCGAAGGGGAATGGACCACCCTCGGCGGCTTCGCGTTCGCGATGCTCGGCCGCGCCCCCCGAGTCGGTGATCGCGTGTCGTTCCCGGGCGGGGAGCTCGAGGTCGTCGCCATCGATGGGCGTCGCGTTGCCGCGCTGCGCGTGCACCGGGCCCGATCGGCGCGATCCCCTCGCCCGCCATCGCCCGTCCCGGCGTGAGCGTGTCACGGGTCCGCGCGGGCCCGGCCCGCTCCACCCTGCTGGCAGCGCCGCCGGTCCGGCATGTCTGACGGTCTCCTCGTACGGGACGGAGTCGTCATCCCACGCGACGAATTGGTAATCCGCGCGACCCGCGCCGGCGGGGCCCGGAGGCCAACACGTCAATACGTCGTCCACGCGCATCGAAGTCGTGTGGAACGTCGCCCGCACGCGTGCACTCGATGAGGAGCAGCGAAACCTCGTTCTCAACAGGTTGGCCGCCCGTGTCGATGCCGATGGCGATCTGCGCGTGGTGGCGGCGGAGTCCCGCAGCCAGCGGCAGAACCGCACCGCGGCAGAGTCCCGCCTGGTGGCGCTCGTGTCACGGGCTCTCGTGATCCCGAAGCGGAGGCGGCCGACCCGTCCCACCGCGGCGTCCGTTCGTCAGCGACTCGACACCAAACGGCGCCGCGCAGATACGAAACGCCAGCGGCGGGGAGAGCACGGCGAATGATGATGCGGAGAGGATCGTCGCGAGACCACGGCGAAGACGACGGGCAGGCTGCCGGAGACGCGGACGAAGAGGAGATGGGTCACGCCGATGAGAGCGCCGCGATCGCCTGTCCGTACTGCGGTGCCGCAAATGAGATCGCGCTCGATCCGTCGGGCGGCCGGCGGCAGGACTACGTGGAGGACTGCCAGATCTGCTGCCAGCCGTGGAACGTCCACGTGCAATACCGGCGCGACGGGACGGCCGATATCAGTGTGACTGCCGCGGACGCGGAATGATCCCCGACCGCGGAGTCCCCCGCCGCCGCGCGTGACCGCCTGTCGGGGTCCGAGTTAAGGCCTCATCGCCGCCGCGCTGTCGATCACGTCGCAGTACTCGCCGATCAGGTCATCGAAAATGCGATTCCACGAGCACGCCGCGGCGTAACGCGCACCATCACACGCCATCAGCTCGCGCCGCGCCGGATCGGCCGCGAGGCTCAGGATCGCGGTCGCGAGGGCGTGCGCGTCGCCCGGCGCGAAGGTGATACCGCCGCCAGCGGCCAGTAGTTCGCGAGTCGGGCCGGACCCGGCGCCGATGACGGGAAGGCCGGATGACATCGCTTCGAGGAGCACATTGCCGAAGGTATCGGTCGCCGACGGGAAGATGAAGAGATCGGCCGACGCGTAGAACTCGCTGAGCGCCCGGCCTTCCAGTGGCCCCACGAAGCACACGGTGGCTTCGCCCGCGACAGCCTGCCGGCAATGGTCTGCATATGGACCATCACCGGCCACGGCGAACACGATCCGCGGCTGCGGACCTGTTGCGTCGGCGCCCGATCGCGACACAATCTCGCGCATCGCGCCCAGCGCGACATCGAGCCCCTTCTCCGCGGCCAGTCGTCCGACGTACGCCACCACGACCGTGTCCGCGTCCGCACCGACGCGCTCACGCAACGCCTGCGATCGGAACACGGGAGCGAAGCGTGCGCTATCGACGCCACGCCCCCACAGGGCGAGCCGCCGGAAACGCCGGCTATGCAGTTCGTCCAGTACGGCGCGCGTCGGAACGAATGTCCGGACTCCGCTATTGTGAAACCACCGGATGTACGCCCACCCTGGAGCGCTCAATGCGCTCATGTGGTAGAACTTCGCGTACTCGCTGAAACTCGTGTGATACGATGACACGAGCGGCACCCGCAATGCCCGTGCGCATGCGCGCCCCGCGAGCCCCATTCCGAACGGCGTCGCGGCATGAACGAGCGTCGGGCGCCACGCCCGGAGATCCGTGTACGCGTCGCCGAGGATGGGTGCCGCGATCCGAAGCTGCGGATACGCCCAGAAGGGAATGCTCGGCCGGCGCCACATGTTGCCGATGGCTCCCGCGCGGTCGGGCGTGCCCGGATCGGTGGTCGTATACACCCGCACCGCACCGCCTCGCTCGCGGACCGCCGCCGCCAGGCGTTCGAGCGTTCGGGTAACGCCGTTGAGTTGCGGGGTGTAGGTGTCACTGAAGAGGGCGAGACGGATCGGCGCCGCAGAGGGTGGAGCGATATCCCGCTGCGCGATCGCGCGTGGCGCATTCGCGACCGTCGTCACAGATCGGTATATCGCGAGACTAGCCGCTCGCCCAACCATCGGTCGAGTGCCTTCGCGGCCGACCGCGCCGTCGCGGGATGGTCGAGATCCGCCGGATGAAATGCCAGACGTACATGCCGCGCGCCGCGCTGAACACGCCACCGTGCCGCGGCGATGACGGCCGAGGCATAGGCCCTCGCCGGCGAACGGCCGCTCCAACGCACGACGGGTGATGGGATCCGGCGGATACCCCGGGGTTCGTGGATGTGGATCGCGCCGTCATCCTCGCTATAGCGCAGGCCCGCGGCCGCCACCGCGCGCAAGCAGCCATCGCGCGCCAGCCATGCCGGCGGGACGAACCCGGCGGCATTGAGACCGAGGCGCGCGAAGAGCGCGAGCCCGCGATCGATCCGTTCGCGCGCCGCTGGTTCATCGAGAGTCAGGAACTCACCCTCACGGGCCGTCCTGCCCCATGCTCGCGCCTCATCGCGCCACGCTCGCGGTGCGCCGGTCTCGTCGTGCCGCTCACCATGGAGCAGGACCTCCGCGCCGCTGTCGGCGCACTCGCGCACCCACTGTACGAATGCCGGCGACCGCTCCAGTGGCCAATCGCCATGCCAGTTGGGGACGACGAGGAGCGCCGGCGTCACACCGCGGCGGCGGCACATCGCCCACAGCGTGCGGACCCGTTCGTCCAGCGCGGGGGTGACGTCGTGGATCGAGACGAGGAGGACGCCCGGCGGGCGAGACAGAAGAGTGTGAAAGAAGAAGGGAGAGTGATACGGGCGCGCAAGCCGCCGCGCACCGCGCTAGGCCACGCGCCGATAGATCTCGAAGATGCGGTCGAAGACGCTGCTCCAGGAGTGCTCGCGCTCAGCGTAGCTGCGTCCCAGCATACCGAGACGGGAGAGACCCTCGGGCGCCCGCAACAGGCGTACGGCCTCTTCGGCCAGCGAGCCACTGTCACCCGCGACGAACGTCGCGCCTCCGCCTGAGGCCTTCACCTGTTCCGACACCCCGCCGCGATCGGCCGACAGCACGGCAGTGCCTGACGCCGATGCTTCGAGCGCCGACAAGCCGAACGTCTCGATCGAGCCGGGAGAGACGATCAAGTCCACCGACGCGAGCACGTCGGCCAGCCGGTCACGGTCGTTCTCATATGGCAGCCAGGAGACACGTGACCCCCGGCTCCCCGCCTGCAAGCGCCGGCGCGCCGGGCCGTCGCCGATCATGACGAGCGACGCGTCGGTCTGTCGTTCGATCGCCGGCCATGCGTCGAGCAGCACGCCGGCTTCCTTCTCGCGCGCAAAGCGGCCAATGAACGCCGCCACCGGCCTGTCCGCCGGCAGGCCCAGCGACTCGCGGGTGCCAGCCGCCGCGGCACGGCGCCGGGGATGGAAATGATCGAGGTCGACGCCGAGGGGAACGCGTTCTACCCGCCGGGCACCGTGCTCCTCAAGATCGCGCACCATGAATCGCGATGCGACGATGGTGACCTCGAACTCCTGATTCAGCCGGCGGACGTATCGCCACGCGGCGTCGTGGGCCTGGCGGCGCAGGCCGCGCGTGCGATCCGGGAAGGAGCAGATCACTCGCGGAAAATTGCTGTGGAAGAACCCCACCAGCGGCACGTCGAGACGGCGCGCCGCACGCTTCGTGATCCACGGCACGAGGAACGGGCTGCCGACTTCGATCACGCTGGGCCGTTCGTGCTCGATGATGCGGCGAATGGAGCGCGTCGCGAGCATGAAGCGGTACGGGCGCTGCGTCGGGATCCTGGGACCGCGCAACCGGTAGCACCGGACGCCGTTGCCGGCCGTGATGGAATCCCGGGCACCCGGGATCACGAGGACGTGACGGAGCGAGGGCCGCGCTTCGACGTACCTGGCCTTCTGCAGCAGATAGGTGCGAACACCGCCGCTGGTCTCGCCAAACCATTTCGTGATGTCCAGCACGCCGAAGTTCGCCTCCGCTCGGCGTCGTGCGGGAAGAACGGATGCGGCGAGATCGAAACCGGCCGGTGAATTGGAAACCGGGAAGAGTTCCTGTTCGAGCGAAGACACGCCGGTCGCCGTCATTGCGTCCAGTTGAGGTCCACTATGCATTCCCGGAATGCGCCGGCATCGCCGGGCGCCGATGGTATTTTACTCGGTCCGGGCCGAACCTGATCGCGGCGGACGCCAGCATCATTCCACCTGCATACCCCGTCGGCTCGCAAAGGGTGGAGATGTGCGCCAACGCTGTGTCTTGAGGGCAGATGCCTGAAGCGTCCGACTCCGGACGAGTTCGCCTCGACAAGTGGCTCTGGGCGGCGCGTTTCTTCAAGACGCGTACGCTCGCCGCCGACGCCATCGCGGGCGGCAAGGTCGATGTCAACGGTGAGCGCGCCAAACGCGCCAGACCGCTCCAGGTGGGCGACGCGCTCCGGATCCGGCGGCCACCGTTCGAAACTCATCTGGTCGTCCGTGCCCTCAGCGAGCGCCGCGGCAAGAGTGCCGACGCCGCGCAGCTCTATGAAGAGACCGAGGCGAGCCGGGCCGCCCGCGAGGCTCTGGCGACCCAGTTGCGCGCTTTACCCGACACACGGTTCGAGACAGGCCGCCCAACCAAGAAGGACCGCCGCGCGCTCGATCGTTTCAGATCGAGGTAGGCGCCACCCCGCGACTTTCGGCGATCCACTTTCTGGTCGTCATCGCCTGGCCGGCGTGGCGCTGGGCGTGCTCGGCGAGGTGGAACAGGAGGCCGAGCACTGTGGACGGCAGCTGTGCGCGCCCGACGGCGCGCGGCGTACCGAGCGTCGCTTCGGGTGTCGCGCGCAACACATTGAGCGCGTGTTCAACCGCGCGATCGGCGCCTGCGAGCAGCGCATCGCCCGCGACGGGCGGATCCCCTGGATTCTCCTCGTCACGGAGCGCCGCCATTTGGTCCGCGGTGAGTGCGCCCCCTGCGGCGTACGTGAGGAGCCGGTCGATGCTTCCCGCGGTGTGACGCAGGTGAAAGCCGATCGATGCCACACCACCGGGCCTCGACCACAACTCACTCGCCGCGAGGCCGCGAGCAGCTCGCCGTAGATCCGCTCGCGCCTGGAGCAGCGCATGCGCGGCCGGCTGCAGGAGTGGTGGGATCGACGGGATTGGGCCTCGAAGCCAGAACTCGGGGCCATCTTCAGCGGGGCGCGAAGCATTCATTCGGGCTCACCAGGCATGTGCGGTTCGAATCACGCCGTACCGGTAGCGACCCGTGGCGGCGCTGCGGGAAAGCTGGCGGGATGCCGGTTGTCCGGGCAACACTGGACCGCTGGGAGCCCTGTGCGCGTACGCCCGCCCGGCGGCGCGCGATTCGCCGATAGGTTTCGCGCTATAGTTTTCCCGCGATGTACACACCGCACCAGTTCAACGAATCGCGGCTCCCCGTCCTGCATGAGGCCATCCGCCTCGTCCGGCTCGCGACACTCGTCACGATGACACACGACGGACTGGTGGCCACGCACCTCCCGCTGCTGCTCGACCCCGATCGCGGGCCGAACGGCACCCTGACGGGTCACGTCGCTCGCGCGAATCTGCAGTGGCGCGACTCCATTGAGGACTCTGAGGCGCTCGCGATATTCCTCGGGCCCGAGTCGTACATCTCCCCGTCGTGGTATCCGACCAAGCGGGAGACGGGCAAGGTCGTTCCGACCTGGAACTACATTGCCATCCACGCGTATGGGCGTGCGGAGTTCTTCGACGACCCGGAGCGGTTGCGCGGGATCGTCACGCGGCTCACCGACGCACACGAGGCGGCATCCGCCGAACCGTGGCATGTGACCGATGCGCCGGCCCGGTACATCGGCCTCGAGCTCAAGGCGATCGTGGGCATCGAGCTTCCGATCCGGCGCCTCGATGGCAAGTGGAAGCTCAATCAGAACCGGCCGGCGGCGGACAGACAGGGGGTCATCGACGCCCTCGAGGCGAGAGACCAGCATACCGATGCCGGCGTCGCGCGCGCGATGCGCGAGGCGGAGCGGGATCGCAGGCCCTAACCGGCGCACCCGATATGATTGTCTCCTCCAAGACCAGCGACTCGGCGCCGGACACGACTCGCCAGCGCCCATCGCGCAAATCGGCATATGCCGAGCCACGATGGCAGGCCATGCTCGCTTTGGCGGCGGTCGGCGGCCTGCGGCTCGCGCTCCCCCGGGCGCTTACCGTGGGACCGCAGTGGCTGCTGCTCGTCGTCGCTGGCGCATTGCTGATACCGACGGTGATCGCGCGCCGCCGCGGCTACAGCCGGGCCAATCAGGTGCTGGGCTTCCTGATCTCTATGGTGATCACTTGCGATCTCGTTCTGACCCTCGCGGCACTCGTGGCCGCGCTGCCCCAGCACACCGAGACTCCCGGCGCGCTTCTGCGATCGGGCGCGATCCTGTGGAGCACCAACGTGCTGGTCTTCGCCTCGTGGTACTGGCGCCTCGATGCCGGCGGCCCGAACGCTCGCGAGCAACGATCCGCGCACGCGAATGGGGCGTTCCTGTTCCCGCAGATGTCGGCGGAGGCGCCGGATCGTTCGTGGCGCCCGGGGTTCGTGGACTACCTGTTCGTGGCGTTCAACACCAGCGCGGCGTTCTCGCCGACGGATACGCCCGTGCTGTCCCGATGGGCCAAGCTGCTCAACATGGTGCAGGCGTCGATCTCGTTCACGACCGTCGCGGTGCTTCTGGCACGCGGCGTGGGGATTCTCTAGCGACCGCGCGTCGCGGGCGTCCCCGTCAGGGCGCCCTGTACGGGCTCGATGTGTCCGTCGATCGGGCCGGATGCGAGGAGCGAGATATCGAGGCCGAGGATCCGGGCCACGAGCGGATAGAGGTCGACATTTTCGAATGATGGGAGCTGGACACCGCGGCGGATGTCCGGGCCGGCGGCGATGAACGTCGCCTTCACGTCCGGCACGAGGACGGGATCCCACCCATGCGAGCCGGCCTCCGGCTTGGTGATGCCGATCGCGGAGCCGAGTGACCGGATCGCGTACGGGCCGGTCGCCACGACGATGGGATCGCCAGCGCGTGGATTGGCCGAGAAATGGAGCGCTTCGGGGACCGCCGCGCGGCGGTACACCGTGAACTTGTCGCTCGCGTGCTGCAACTCCGCGAAAATCCGGGCGGCATCACTGTCCGACTTGGGGTAGAGCCCCCGGTCCACCGCCCTCGTGAGACGCGACGCCAGGTCCGGCGCGAACGCGTCGAGGTAGATGTAGCCCCCTGTGACGTTCGCCATGCCGTGGTCGGATACAACGATGAGATCCACTGGCAGATGCGTGGCGCTGAGACTCGAATCCAGCGTGCCGATCAGTTGGTCCACGGCCCGGACCGCGTCGGCGGTGCGCGGACTGTCCGGCCCGAACTGATGCCCCGCTTCGTCGACGTCGGAGACGTAGAGCGTCAGCAGATGCGGCCGCTCCGCCTCGGGCAGCGCGAGCCAGCTCATGATCAGCCGTACGCGCTTCGCGTTCGCGAAATGCGGATCGTATCGGAGGTAGTAGCTGGGCCGCACGCCCTGCACCGCGGCCTCGCACCCGACCCAGAACAGGCAGGCCGATCGCATGCCTTGCTGCTCGGCCAGCACCCACAGTGGTGTACCACCGTACCAGCTTCCGTCGCGAAATGTCGCCGGATCGCGGATGCTGTACGTCTGGGCCCGGGCAGGATCGTAGAAGCTGTTGCCCACGATGCCGTGATGCTCGGGATAGAGGCCCGTGGCCAGCGTCCAGTGGTTCGGGAACGTGACGGTCGGATACGACGGCACCATCCCGTCCGGGGCCGTCGCGCCGCGGGCCGCGATCGCGAGGAGATGCGTGGCGCCGTATCGTTGCGCGTAGTCGTACCGGAATCCGTCGAGCGACACGAGCACGACGTACGGTTTCGTCCGCTGCGCCGCCGCATTCGGGCCGTGCGCGACCGCGATGACCTCTCCCACCGCGTGACTGCGGCATCCGATTCCTGACGCGAGTCCTGCGGCGACGATCGCCCACCAGCGGAATCGGGGACGGACGGTTACCATGCGACGGCCACCATGCACGTCTCGGGAAGCGGGACGGATCACACAAAGTAGGCTCGGGCGCGGCTTCCTGTTGGGAAGCGGTCACCGCCCCGGAGCGAGATTAGGACGAAGCTCGCAATGGTATGTCACCAAACGGTACTGGTTGAAACATCAGAATTGATGCAAAGTTTGTTTTGCGGCGCGACTCGCGCCGCGCGATGCTTCCCTCTCGGATGAGGATTGCGTGACACCGTGCCCCTGCCCGCCGGACCGTCCTGGCTCACGACGCCATCCACACGCGAGGGCGCGTCCATTCGCGCGGGCGTACTGGCCCATGTCGCTCGGACTGTTGGGGGTCGCCGGCGGATGCGGCAGGGGTAAGCCCATCGAAGCCGCACCCACCAAGCCGCCAGCCGCGACGGCGATCTGGCACGATCCCTCACCGCACGCGGTCAAATTCGTGACTGTCGCGCAGGGCGTCCGGATCGAAGTGCTGGACTGGGGCGGCACGGGCGAGCCGCTCGTGTTTCTCAATGGACTCGGGAACACCGCGCACATCTTCGATGACTTCGCGCCGCGATTCACGGACCGGTTCCACGTGCTCGCGCTCACGCGCCGCGGGTGGGGGGCTTCGGGCCATCCACCACAGTCCTATTCGATCCCGGTGCTCGTCGATGATGTCCACGCGGTGCTCGACAGTCTGCATATCGCGCGAGCCGACTTCGCCGGGCACTCCATCGCCGGCCAGGAGCTGACGTGGCTGGCCGCGGAATACCCGGCGCGCGTCGACCGGTTGGTGTATCTGGACGCGGGCTTCGACTACCACACGCGCCCGGCCCCGGATGGTTTCCCGGATCCCCCTGCGCCGGGGCCCGCGGACTCCGCTTCCCCGGACGCCGCGCTGGCCTACACGAGGCGCATGAGCAACGTGGCGACGCCCGAGGGTGACTTCCGCGCCACCGAGCGATTCAGTCCGGCGGGGCGGTTCCTCGGGGATGCGACGCCGCCCGCAATCTCGGACTCGGTCTATCGATCCGCTAAGGCGACCGCGCCGCCGTTCGTGCGCGTACACGGCCCGGTGCTCGCCATCTACAACTATCCCGAGACCGTGCAGCAGTTCCTGCCCTGGATCGCGCCCACCGATACATCTCGCGCCGCGTGGCTCGGCGCGATCCAGTCATGGTACCATGTGCAACAGGAGAATCTTGAGCACGCCGTCCCTCAGGCGAAGGTGATCGTGCTCCCGGGCGCGGGGCATTACGTGTTTCTCGGCCAGCCCGACTCTGTCGCGAGCGCGATGCGGACGTTCCTGCTCGCGCCATCCCGGTAGGACGCGGTTGTTTGCACGCCGGCGAGGGCCGCCCGGCCGGGCCCTCGCCGAGCGATCAGTAGGCCACGGTCATTCGCCGGCCGAGGTGCGTTGGATTGTCCAGCTCGTCGACGAGCGCGGCGGCATAGTCCTCGTACGAGATGCGGCTGTGTCCCTTTTCATCGACGAGCAACTGGTTGCCGCCGGTGCGGAAATGGCCGGTGCGCTGCCCTGGCTCGACCTCGCCTGCCGGACTGATATACGTCCAATCGAGATCGCCACCTTCCCCGCGAAACACCTCGAGCGCATCGCGCTGGGCCATGGCTTCGCCTCTGCGGCCCGCCGGAAAGTCCGGGGAGTCGAGAAGCTGTCGCCCGGGGAGAACTTCCAGGCTGCCGGCACCGCCGACGACCACGAGGCGCTGGATGCCGGCCTGTCGTGCGCCCGCGATCAGCGCGTGCGCGGCGGCGGTGAGCGATGACGGGGGGCGGTTGTTGCCACCCGGCCGCGACGAGAGCGCGCTCACAATGGCGTCTGCGCCCGCGGATACGGCGGCGACGCTGGCCGGATCGGTGGCATCGCCTCTCACCACGGTGAGGCGGTCGTCGTATGGTTGAAATGTTCTGGGATCGCGCACGACCGCAGTGATCTGGTGCCCGCGCCCGAGCGCCTCGCGGGCAACGCGCCGCGCAATGTTTCCGCCTGCGCCGAAGAGCACGATACGCATGTACATCATCTCCTGAGCGACCGATGGACGCTCTACGGTGTGCGGTGGGAGCCGCCCGCGCCAGTCCTCGCGGTGTGTGTTGCGCCGTGGTGAAATGGGAGTGATCTGATGCGTGGATGCCACATCCCGGATTTCAAGACTCCACACCAGAAGCGTGTGGCGAGGCGCCCGGACAGCGAGGGTTTCCGGGGCGAGCTCTGCTGTTGCCGGTTGCGTGGTAATACGGCTCCCGATCGGGTCGCTACGCGAGTCGCTACGCGAGTCGCTATGCGAGCCGCTGGAAATCGTTCGCGATCCGGGTGATCCACGCCGGCGGCACGCCAGCAGCCCCGGCTTCGGCTTCCCAGAGGTCTAGCGCCCCGACGACATCGGCGATAATGCCGGCGCCGTCATGCGGCACGTCCATCGACGCTCCCAGGGCCATGAGATCGCGGCGGGTGATATCCGCATCTTTGCCGCCGACCGTCATCTGATGCGTGCGCGTCCACTCGTTGCCCTTCGCGTAGGTCACGTCGAACGCGGGGGAAAGCTGCCACCGCCCATCCGGTGCCATGAGAAACGCCAGATTCTTCACGTGATCGTCCTGATTCACCGCGGCGACGTTGAAGACG
Source organism: uncultured Gemmatimonadales bacterium (assembly GCA_963737895.1). Classification (GTDB taxonomy): domain Bacteria; phylum Gemmatimonadota; class Gemmatimonadetes; order Gemmatimonadales; family Gemmatimonadaceae; genus Palsa-1248. The sequence continues at coordinate 726,751 of CAVTUF010000001.1, forward strand.
GCGCGGCGATATCCCTCGTTTACCGCCGGCTGCGCCATGCCCAGCACCCGGATCGTCCGGAGGTACGCCTCGTACGACATCGCGCCCCGGATGTTGTAGTCCACATGCTGCAGCCCGCCCAGACTGTGCATATGCAGGCGAAGGACGCGGTCGCGGTCGAAGCGCCGCGTCATGAAATGGGCGTAATCCCGCTCATGCAGCAGATACGTCTCCGTCATGGAGATGCCCGCCGCCTGCGCCATGCGCGCGTACGCGTATTCGATGCGGCCGAAGGGACCGGGTCGCAAGTCCTCCTGCACGCGAGGTCCGCCGGTCCCCGCGGTCACGCCGTCGAATTTGATGAGCCAGTATTCGTCGCCATCCGCCGGCGTGGCAAATCCGGACCGCACGCGATTCGCAGTTCGGTCCCAAAGGATGACTGCCTTGGCGCGGGCTCCGCCAGCTGATGCCCCGACTTGCATTATTTCCGGGACGGCAACGTGCGTATCTCCCTCGATCACCCGGCGCGCCTCCTCGACGAGACGCGAGATCTCCAGCACATCATCGCTGGCGCGGTTGCCTGGGATTCCGAGCGCCGGATGGAATTCGAGTGCGCCCAGCGCACGGCTCCCCATGTAGAGCAGCTTCTGCACGGGGCTGAGTGACGCTTCGGGTGTCCCCTTCTGCTCGAAGTAGCGCTTGATGACAGCGTTGCCGAACGCGTCCGGAAGCGAGTCAGCGAGTAGGCCAGGAAGGCCGGTAAACGCTACAAGCCGATATAGCTCCGGAAACTCCAGCGGGCCTGCGCGGCTGAGAGGAAGATGAATCGGCGAAACCTCAAGTCCCGATGACCGGAAGGCGTCGTCGTACTCGAAGGTAATGCGCCCATCGGGTGACTCGGCGACGGCTCCCACCTCCCGGCCCCACATGCGGACGCCGGCCACGATATAGTCGGGCGCGTGCGCACGGTGGCGTGGCGGTGCGAGGGGTGGTTCAGCGATGGCGACGCTCCCCGCGCAGTGCGGCGGATGGCGACTGGTTCACCTGCGTAGGAGCGGATGGTAGCGCCCGACGCCGCCGTGCACGCTGTCGCTGGCGTCCTCGGCTCGCCGCCAACTGAATCGGCGAGACCAGCGGCGGCGGAAGAATCGCGTCGAGAGCATCCAGTCGCCCCAGCGCGCGAAGGATCTTCACGATCGTCTCGACGCTCGTATTGCGTCCAGTCTCCGCGCGGGCTGCAGTCACGATCCCGATGCCAGCCCGACCAGCAAGCTCGGAAATCGGGACGTTTTGCTGTAGCCGGTATCCACGGAGGCGAGCCCCAAGCTCGCGGAGAATCTCAGCCGTTGTGTCGGCAGATCGTATCTGATGCATCGTTGTTATCTGTTACGTTAATATACCATATTTGAATCATTATGCCGAATCCTTGGCTTAATCTATCATATATGAACTATTACGCTGTGTTATTGATTAAGAACTCATATATGAATGATTATATCAGATTTGTCGTGTAATCTATCATATATGAACCACTATAGCAATACATCTATATGTCTTATCGTATCATATATGATTGTTTACGTCTCTTTCGGAGGTTTAATGAATCGTATTTGATTATTTATCGTTAAGCCGCGAATGCCAGGACGCTAGGGGACGACCAATCGGAGCTATTCGACAACGGCCAATACGACTCCCGCCCTGCGAAGGGCCCGCCTTGGGTCGATATCGGCGAGTCCCCAAAAAAGAAAAGCGCCGGTCAGAACGACCGGCGCTTCCACCAGCGGAGATCCCGCGGCGCGCTACTGCACCGCGTTGATCATGTCGAAGATCGGGAGGTACATCGCGATGACCATGCCGCCCACGACCACCCCGAGAAACACGATCATCACCGGCTCGAGGAGGGAGAGGAGGCCGGATACCGCGGCGTCCACCTCTTCATCGTAGAAGTCCGCGATCTTGCTCAGCATCTCGTCCAGACCACCGGTCGATTCGCCGACGGCGATCATCGAGATCACCATGGGCGGGAATACCTGGGACTTGGCCAGCGGCGCGGCGATCGTGTCACCACCCGCGATGCTCGACCGCGACGCCATGATGGCGTCCTGGATCACGCGGTTGCCCGCGGTCTTGGCCGTGATCTCGAGGCCGTCGAGGATGCTCACTCCGGAGCTGATGAGCGTGCCCAGCGTCCGCGTGAACCGCGAGACCGCCGACTTGCGCAGCACGTCGCCCAGAATCGGGAACTTCAGCAGCGCCCGGTCGATCACCAGTTTGCCGTCGTTTGTCTTGTAGTAGTTCTTGATCGCGAAGACGCCGGCAACGATCCCCACGACAGTCGCGAGGCCTCCCCATCCGCGAAGGAACTTCGACACGCCGATGACGATACGGGTCGGGAGTGGCAGCGCCAACCCCACCGAGCCGAACATGTTCTCGAAGACGGGAATGACGAAGATCAACAGGACGGTGATCGCGATCCCGGCCACCGACATGATGACCGCCGGATAGATCATCGCGCCCTTCACTTTGCGGATCAGGACATCGTTTTTCTCCATGAATACGGCGAGCCGCATCAGGATCGTGTCGAGGATACCGCCCGCCTCGCCCGCGGCGACCATGTTGACGTACAGGTCGTTGAACGCCTTGGGGTGTTTGCGGAGCGCATCCGCGACCGTGTGGCCCGACTCGACGTCGAAGACCACCGCCCGCGTCACTTCCTGCAGGGTCTTGTTCTCACTCTGTTTGGCCAGGATGTCGAGCGCCTGCACCAGCGGCAGGCCCGAGTTGATCATGGTCGAGAACTGCCGGGTGAAGATCACGATGTCGCGCATCTTGATCCGGCCGGCGCCCGGCTTCTGGCGCTTCGACTCTTCGTCGACCTTGACGACTGTCAGCCGCTGCCGGCGGAGTTGCGCGACGGCCTCTTCACGGGTCGCGGCATCGATCGTCGCGGTCTTGAGTTCGCCGTTCAGCGCTCGCGCGGTATACGAGAAACTGGCCATGTTGATGATCCCGAATGGTGAATGAGCTCGCGCCCATGCCTTCCAACTACACCTGACGACCCAGCCGCTCCGTCGGTCTCACACCCCGCCCGACCCGCGGTAGCCCCGGCCCCAGAGCGGCGCCTGTTACCGGCGCCCGCCGGCAGCCGGCCATTTTCGGCGATATCGGCGCCTTCGCCTCGCCCGCATCGTCCAGCGGCGGCTGCCCCACCATCCGCAAGAACTCGTTGGGGTCGCCCGAAACCCGCAGGCACTCGTCGAGCGCGACGTCACGGCTCATGTAGAGGTTGTACAGCGCGTCGTTCAATGTCTGCATTCCGTACTTTTTCCCCGACTGCATCGACGAATAGATCTGGTGGATCTTGTCGTCGCGGATCAGCGCGCGGATCGCGGGCGTGACCACCAGGATCTCCGCCGCCATCGACCGGCCGCGCCCCTTGGCTTTCGCCAGCAGGGTCTGCGTGATGATCCCTTCGAGCACGAACGCGAGCTGCGCCCGCACCTGCGACTGCTGGTGCGAGGGGAACACGTCGATCATGCGGTTGACCGCTTCCGCCGCCGAGTTGGTGTGCAGGGTCGCGAACGCCAGGTGGCCCGTCTCGGCGATCGTGAGGGCGGCCTGGATCGTCTCCAGGTCCCGCATTTCACCGATCAGGATCGTGTCCGGGTCTTCACGCAAGGCGTACTTGAGCGCACTCTGGAAGCTCTTCGTGTCGGTCCCGACTTCGCGCTGGTTGACGATGCAGTTCTGATGGCGGTGAATGAACTCGATCGGGTCTTCGACCGTGATGATGTGCCCGCGACGCTCGCGGTTGATCTTGTCGATCATCGCCGCCAGCGTCGTGGATTTGCCCGAGCCCGTCGGCCCGGTCACCAGCACCAGCCCGCGCGGCTTCTCGGCGAATTTCGCGATCACCGGCGGCAGCCCCAGATCCTGGAAGGTCTTGATCGAGAATGGGATCTGCCGGATCACCATCGACACACAACCGCGCTGCTTGAAGCAGTTGCCGCGGAAACGCGCGAGGTTCTGGATGCCGAACGAGAAGTCCAGCTCGTCTTCGGTCTCGAACCGCTTTTTCTGGTTCTCGGTGAGAACCGAGTAGGCCAGAGTCAGCGTGTCCTTGGGCGTCATCACGGTATCGTTGCCGGAATTCGTGATCTCGCCATCGATGCGCAGTTTCGGCCGTTCGCCAGCCGAGATGTGCAGGTCCGAGGCATCGCGTTCGATCATCTCCTCGAGCAGCACACGCAGATTCACTCCCTGGGCGGGAGCGGTCGAGCCCGAAGGGGCGTCAAGAGCGGTCATGAGCCAGGCCGATGTTGAAGAGTCGAGTACCGGATGCCGGTGCCCGGGATGGCAGTGGATGCCGGTGCGCCGGAAACCTCGTCCGTCAACCGACGACCGACTGCCGTTCTCGTCATGCCAGGGTGCTGTCCGGGGTCACTGTGCGGGGTCAAGCGCTGGTTTCGCGGACGACCTGTTCGATCGTCGTAATGCCCTTCAACACCTTGAGCCAGCCGTCCATGCGCAGCGTCAGCATCCCGTCCTCGATCGCAGCGTCGCGGATCTCCGCCGCCCCGACGTTCTGGAGGACCAGCTTGCGCAGATGGGCGTTCATGAACATGACCTCATAGAGGCCCTGCCGGCCCTTGAGACCCGTGGTGGCGCAGTCCGGGCAACCGCGCCCACGGAAGAACGGGACGTCGCCGATCCGGGTGTCCAGCGAGAGGTTCTCGAGGAAAGGCGCCGCTTCGGCCGACGCCCGCGATTTCGCGTTGCGAAGCGCCTCCTCGGTGAACCGCATCTCGCGGAAGGTCGTGTCCCGCTTGACCTTCGCGCCCGCGAGCTCGGCATCGTCCGGCTCGTATTTCTCCTTGCACGATTTGCAGATCTTGCGGACCAGCCGCTGCGCCAGCACGAGATTGAGCGCGCTCGCGACGTTGAACGGCTCGAGCCCCATGTCCAGCAAACGCGTCACCGTCTCGGCGGCCGAGTTGGTGTGGAGGGTCGAGAGCACGAGGTGGCCCGTGAGCGCGGCTTTGATGGCGATGCCGCCCGTCTCGAGGTCACGAATCTCACCGACCATGATGATGTTCGGGTCCTGCCGCAGGAACGCCTTCAGCGCCGCGGCAAAGGTCATCCCGATGTCGGCGCGCACCAGCACCTGGTTGATCCCGTAGAGGTTGTACTCCACGGGGTCCTCCGCGGTCATGATGTTGACGTCGATGTTGTTGACCTTGGACAGCGCGGAATACAGCGTCGTCGTCTTGCCCGATCCTGTCGGCCCGGTGACCAGCACCATGCCGTAGGGATTGGAGATCGCCTCCATCAACTCCTGCTCGGCCCGCGGTTCGATGCCGAACTTCTCGAGATCGAGCGTCAGGTTGCCCTTGTCGAGAATTCGGAGCACGACCTTCTCGCCGAACAGCGTAGGCAGCGTCGACACACGGTAGTCGATGACCTTCTTGCCCATCTTGAGCTTGATGCGCCCGTCCTGCGGGACGCGGCGCTCGGCGATGTTCAGCGACGACATGATCTTGAAGCGCGAGATGAGCGCCGCTTTCATCTTGAGCGGCGGCTTCATGACTTCCTGTAGCGCGCCGTCGATCCGGTACCGGACACGCAGCTCGTGCTCGAAGCACTCGAAGTGAATGTCCGACGCGCCACGCTTCACGGCGTCGGTCATGATCGCGTTGAGGAGCTTGACGACCGGCGCGTCATCCACGGCCGCGGCAAGGGCGGCGGCGTTTGGCGCGTCATCGGCCTCCGACTCCAGGACCTCGAGCTCGCCGTCCTCCGTCATCTCGTCGAGGAGCGACTGCATCGCGGAGTCGGTCGCCTCGTAATACTTCTCGATCGTGTTGCGGAGTGTGAACTCGCCCGCGATGACCGGGAAGATGTCGTACCGCGTGATGAACTTGAGGTCCTCGATGATGCCGAGGTTCGTCGGATCCGCGACCGCAACGGTCAGCGTCCGGCCGTCCCGCTTGAGCGGCAACACGAGATTCTTCGTGGCCAGCTCGGTGGGGATCAGCTTGGCGATCTTGGGATCGACTTCGAACTTGGAGAGGTCGACGGCCGGCATCCGATACTGCCGGGCCAGCATCTTGGTCAGATCGATCTCGGGGATGTAGCCGAGCTTGACCAGATTGTAGACCACACCGGTCCCGCTCTGCTTCTGCTCGCGCTGAGCGTTGGCGAGCTGCTCGCGGGTGACCTGCCCCTCGCGCACCAGCAGGTCGCCGATGCGCTCATACGGGACTGCGACTGCTAGAGGTGGTGCCGCAGCCGGCATCGGACGGTAGTCGGGGGTTGCGAGGACGACAGGCGCGGGGAAACGCGCAGTGTGAGGGGCGGCACGTGTGGAGGACGCCGCCGCGCCCGCAAACGTCACCGGAAGTCATGGGGCGCTACGGGGTGTCTTCGGGGTATCGCCGGCCGCCGCGTGCAACTATAGAAGACAGAAGACAGACGACCGGGAGGGACGGACCGGCGCGCGCGGCGAGCCGAACGCCCGCCAGGTTTCGCCCGCGCCTCTGCACCCGCGCAACAGAACCGGCAGGAGACGCCGGCTACTGTACCAATGCCGTTGCTACGTCGCCGACGATCTGCAGCGACTGGGCCGAGATCTGGCCGATCGAATCCTGTGGCGTGTGGTGCGCGGGATAGCTGTAGTCAATGACGTCGATCACCCGCAGCCCGGCATGCAGCAGCGGCACATGATCATCGGTGATCCGGAAGTTCATCGGCTGCGGGACGAAGTACTGGTCGTATCCCAGGTCGGCGGCTTCCCGCCACACCCGCGTCACCACTTCGGGGGCTCCCTCCACCGAGTTCGGCTCCTCGTAGATGTCCAGGTCCTTGTCGCCGATCATGTCCCACAGCACGCCGAAAATCGGCCGGTAGCCGGGCGACGGCAGATGGGAAGCGAAATACGATGAGCCGATGAGGACGTCCTGGTTCTTCGTGAAGTCGCCGTAGTCCTCACCGTCGACGAACACCAGATCGACGCCGACGGAAGGCGGCGTCTTCTTGAGCACATCACCGAGGGCGATGAAAAGCGCCACGCCCGACGCGCCGTCATTGGCACCCGGCATCGGGAGGCGGCGCTGCTCCGGCGTCGGTGCTTCGTCCGATGCCGGCCGCGTGTCCCAATGCGTCACGTACAGGATCCGGTCAGTGGCGGCCGGCCGGAAGCGAGCCACGATGTTGCGCAGGGGAAGGACCGTTCCGCCCGCCGTGGTGTGCGACCAGGCCTGCACGTCCACCGTATCGGCCCGCTGGCGCATCTGGGCAATGATCCAGTCGCCACAGTGCTGCGCACCCGGCGTACCCGGGATGCGGGTACCGAACGCGAGTTGCGCCTGCACGTAGCCGTAGGCGGCCTGGCCGTTGAACGCCGTCTTGGGGGTGACCGCGCCCGGGTGGCATCCGGCGACCGAGACGAGTAGGCAAAGGAGTGTTGGCACTTTCACGACGCGACGGGCAGAAGACACGCGGATGCGGGGTATGATACGGTAGCCGCGGATCGGTGGGTCGCCGCCACCGGCCACGGTGCCGCGCCAGTGCCCAGCACGCACCACGCGAGCACCGGCGCGGACCGCCGAATGCCCGCAAGACACCATCGGCCTTGCATTTGACTCGAGACGGGGCGGAATTTCAAACAGTGAAGATACTCAACAAGTACGCGTTGCAAGAGCATGTTGGGCCGCTGTGCTTCGCCCTCGGCGCGCTCACGTCGCTCCTGTTGCTGAACTACATCGCGAAGAATATCGGGAACCTCGTCGGCAAGGGACTCCCGTGGACGGTGATCGCGGAGTTCGTCGGCCTGTCCGTCCCGTTCACGGTCGCCATGACGATGCCGATGGCGGTGCTCGTCGCCGTGCTCTACGCCTTCAGCCGCCTCGCCGCCGAAAACGAGATCACCGCGCTCAAGGCCAGTGGCGTCGCGCTCTCGCAACTGCTGACCCCCGTCCTCCTCGGCGCGGCCGCCATCTCGGTAGCCATGATCGCGTTCAACGACCAGGTCTTGCCGCGCTCCAATCACCAGTTGCGCAGCCTGATGGAGGATATCGCGCGCAAGAAGCCCACGTTTTCGCTCCACGCGCAGGTGATCAACGCCGTGTCGCCCGGCAAGCTGTATCTTCGCGCGGGCCGCCTGGACGAAGCCACCGACAAGATGCGCGAAGTCGTGATCTACGACCTGGGGGACCCGGCCCGCCGGCGCACCATCTTCGCCGACAGCGGCACCATGGCCCTGACGCCTGACGGCGACCTCGCCCTGACGCTGTTCGACGGATCGATGGAAGAGGTTCAGAAAACGAATCCCGGCGAGCTGCAGCGGCTGTACTACGTCGAGAATCACATCCGGGTGCACGGCGTCGGCAACACGCTCACCCGATCGACGAACGACACGTACAAGAGCGAGCGCGAGATGTCGATCTGCGAGATGCAGGATGTCGCCGCCGAGGCGGAGCGTGATCAGGCCGCGATCGCCAAGGAGATCGAGCACACCCTGGTCAACGGCGTGCGGATCGCGACGACCGGTAGCAGCGGCCCGGCTCCCCTCGCCCCGGGCACACCGGGCGGTGCGCCGTTCCGCGCACGTTGGGGACTGGGTCGTGCCTACTGCGATTTCACCAGATGGGCGGTCCGCCGCCGGGGACCGCAGGCGGCCGTCACGGCGGCGGCCGCTGCAACGAGTGGTGCGACCCGCAGCACACCGGGCGGACCCGGCACTGGCGCCAAAGGCGCCCCCGCCGCCCTGCCCGTTCCCGCGCCGTCTGCAGGCGGAGCCGCAGCGCACAGCCCAGCGCCCAGCCCAGCTCACAGCCCAGCGCGCAGCCCCGTGAACGCGGCGGTCCACCCACCGTCCGCGACGCCGGCCCCGACGCCCGTCCCGCCGGTTCAGCGGCCGGCGAACGCTCCGCCTCCGCCGTCAGCGGCGTCCACCGGGACGGGCCAGATACAGCTCACGAACCACCAGCCCAGCGCCGCAGCTCCCGCCGCCGGGACGCCGCCCGCGGGCGTGCCCCATCCAGCGGGTCAGATCGTGATCCCCCGCGACCGGATCGTACAGGTCACGCCGAGCGCTGCGGCAGTGACCCTGACCGGGATGAGCTCCACGCTCGAAGCGGCCCGTGCACGCGTCGACGGCGGCCGCCGCACCTTCGCCACGTACGACGTCGAGATCCAGAAGAAGTTCGCCATCGCGGTCGCCTGCGCGATCTTCGTGTTGCTCGGCGCACCCATCGCACTCCGGTTCCCGCGCGGCGGAGTGGGCCTCGTGATCGGCGTCAGCTTCGGGGTGTTCGGCCTCTACTACGTCGGGCTCATCGCAGGCGAGCCGCTGGCCCAGGCGGGCAAGGTCAGCCCGTTCTGGGCGATGTGGGGCTCGAACGTGATCTTTCTGGTAATCGGCGGCGTCCTGCTCTCGCGGGTCGGCCGCGCCGGCAGCACCGCGCGCGGCGGTGATCTGGGCGAGGTCAGGGACGCGATTCGCGCCTGGTTCACGCGCGCCCGCCATCCACTCCGCGCATCCGTCGTGCCGCCGGAACGCACGGCGTGAGCGCCGCCGCGGGCCGGCCGATGTCTCACGTCGTGCCGCAGGGCCGGCGCCCGGCGCGCGGTGCGGCACCGCGCCCACGGGAGCGTGGCACCCTCGCCGAGGACCCGCGCGCGTCCGGGTTCAAGGTCGGCCCGCTGGACTGGTACGTGTTTTTCGAATGGATCAAGATCTTCGTGACGACGTCGCTCGGATTCCCCGTCCTGGTGATCGTCATCGACCTTACCGACCATCTGCAGACGTACCTGCAGCGCAACATTCCCGCACCCCAGATCGCGCTGGGTTACATCTATTGGATCCCGGGCTCGATGTTTCTGGTGCTCCCGGCCGCCGTGCTGTTCGCGACGGTGTTTTCGATCGGCGCGCTCACGCGGTATTCCGAGATCACCGCCGCCAAGGCCTCGGGCATCAGCTTCTACCGGCTCACGGCGCCGATTTTCTTCGCCGCGTGCCTCTCGGCCCTCCTCGGACTCGGCATCGGCGAGTTGGCGCCCGTCACCAATGCCAAGCACGATGCCATCCTCGAGGAGCAGCAGTTCCGGGGAGGAAATGACCGCTTCAATTTCGCGTATGCGGCCGAGGAGGGGCGCGTCTACAAGGTCGGCTCGCTGGACGCCCTGCACGGCGTGATGAACAGTGTCGAGATCGAACGGCGTGGTGTCGGTTTCGACTATCCGACGTACATTCTCACGACGCAAAGTGCGAGCTGGACGACCGCCAAGGGATGGTCGCTCGGACCCGGAGCGATCCACATTCTGCCCGATAGCGTACAGGACTTCGTCGTGTCGTTCGACTCGGCACGCGACAACCATTTGCGCGAGGCGCCCGCGGAGCTCATGGCCACGCCCAAAAACCCGGAAGACATGCGGTTCGCGGAGCTGCGCCGGTTCGTAACCGCACTGCAGCGGTCCGGCGGCAACGCTGATGAGCTCAAAGTGGAGCTGGCCCAGAAGATCGCGGTGCCCGTCACGTGCATCATCATCGCCCTGTTCGGCGCGCCGCTCGCCACCAGCACGCAACGCGGAGGCGCCGCCTATGGCATCGCGATCAGTCTGGCGACGACGGTCCTCTTCCTGATGATGATCCAGCTCACCAAAGCGGTGGGCGCCAAAGGGCTGATTCCCCCGTATCTCGCCGCGTGGATCCCCAACGTGATTTTCTCGATCGCCGGAGTGTACCTCCTGGCACGCGTCAGGACGTGAGCGCCGGCGTATTTCCCGGCGGCCCGGGCGAAGGTGGCTCGGGCGAATGGGCCATTCCCCTCACACCCCGCCGCTTGCGGGACGCGGTCGCGAATTGGGTTTCGACGACGATCGTGAGCTCCTTCGCGGGCGTCGGCGCGCGCGCGTACTATCTGCGCGACATCGTGCGCGGACTCGCCGAGCCGGGGACGTACCTGCCCGAGACGCTCAAGCAAATGCGGGCGATCGGGGTCGATTCCCTGCCCCTCGCGTCGCTCGTCGCCGCGTTCATCGGCAGCGTCATCGCCCTCCAGTCCCGGTATCAGCTCTTCCCCGGCGTGCAGCTCTCGATCGTCGGGCTCATCTCCCGGCAGATGATCATCCTGGAGCTCGGTCCGCTGCTCACTGGCCTGGTCCTGGCTGGCCGGGTCGGAGCGCAGATGACGGCCGAGATCGGGACAATGCGTGTCACCGAGCAGATCGACGCCCTCGAGACCCTGGCCTACGACCCGCACGCGTACCTGGTCGTGCCCCGCATCATCGCGGGCCTCATCATGCTGCCTGTCCTCACGATCTACGCGGATGCCATCGGGATCGTCGCCGCGTTCCTGACGTCCACGATCGCGACCGACATCCACTATTTCGACTTCCGCGACGGCCTGCGTCTCGGATTCAGCCAGTTCCAGCTGTTCTATAGCCTGCTCAAAGCCGTGATGTTCGGCGGAGCGATCTCGTTTTTGTGCACCTACGAGGGCTACATCGCCAGCGCCGGCGCCGAGGGCGTCGGCAAAGCGACGGCCAAGGCGGTGGTCATCGCGTCAGTGTGGATCCTCGTGCTCGATGCCCTCACGGCCGGGCTCCTGGCCAAATACCTTCAGACATGAAACGTCGCGACAATGTACTGGTCGGAGTGGTCGTCACCATTGGATTCGTCATTCTCCTCGTGGGGAGCGTGTGGCTGGTGCGCGGCGGACTCCAGAGCGGCTACCCGCTATATGCGCGGTTCCCCTGGGGATCGGGGATCAAGCAAGGACAGTCGGTGCTGTTGTCCGGCGTGGACGTGGGTTTCGTCGGCGACGTCGACCTGCGGCCCGATGGGACGCTGATCGTCACGATGCGCGTCAACAAGCAGTATCACGTACCGCAGGGCACGACGGCGACGATCGAGCCGAACGGGATATTCGGCGACGTCGACGTGGCGCTCAAGCCATCCCGCCCGACCACGGCCTACATCGCGGAGTCCGACACGGTTCCCAACGGACGGCCTGCGCCCACCATCAGCGACATCCTGGCCAGCGTCGATACCGCGAGCGGGAAGCTCAACGACGTGGCCAAGACGGTTCAGGTGGAGCTCGTGCAGGGCGGCGGCATCGCGGACCTCCACCAGACGCTGCAACATGCCAACCGTCTTGTCGTCCAGCTCTCCGAGATCGCAGCCGAGCAGTCCAAGCAGCTCTCGGCATCAATGCGCTCCCTCAATCGGGCGGTGAGCGCGATCGACTCGGCGGCACTGGATTCCACGGTGCAGAATCTCAAGGCCTCCAGCGCCAACATGGCGAACCTCACCGACAATCTGAAACTGACCACATCGCGACTGAACAGCGTGCTCGCCAAGGTCGACAGCGGCGGAGGGACCGCCGGGAAGATCATCAACGATCCCGCCATCTACAACGACGTGCACGGCCTGCTCGCGCGCTTCGATTCGCTCACCGCGGATCTGAAGAACAATCCGAAGCGCTACATCAACGTGCACATCTTCTAAACGGCCGCCCGCCTCACTGAAACATCACGAATGATGGCGCGGGGAAGAGCCCGATGACGTCGTGCGGCGTCATCACTGGCTTGTCGTTCTTGTAGAACAGCTTGAATCCGGCGTACTGCACCGGATCCGACGCGACATACGCGCGGTAGGAGCTCCGCTTCATCCAGTCCGGACCAAAGCCATCCATGTCGATCACGACCTGGACGCGTGGGTCGAGCTGGATATGGCCGGCCTCTCGCAGCATCGGGTGGGTGAACCGGTGTACGATCAGCACCTTTGGCGGGAGGTGGTTCTCATCCACGAGCGTCGCGAGCATGGCTGACGCCTCGTTGACCTGGCCGGCATCCATGCGCCCGATCACGCGGCCGGGAACTTTGCCCGGTGGCAACGCGAACTCGGGGTCGAGCGCCAGGTGCACCGTCGGGCGCTGCAGGTACTTCGCCAGCGGTTTGAGCTCCTCACCGACCGTGCTGCGGCCGATCTGCACATCCAGGATGAGAAGAGCGTGTGCCCGATCGGCCCAACTCGCGACACGATCGATCAGCGTGTCGGGCATCCGCAGGCGGTACTTGCCGTCCCCGCCCGGTCCGGCCTGCGCGACGGTCACGATCAACTCGAGCGCGGGCATGACCGGCGTCGCGGTATCGGCAGCCGAGTAGGCACGCACCTCGTCCTGCAGCCGGGCCAACATCGAAACGGGCGCGATCTGCCCCAGGATCCCCATCCGCTTGGACATCGGATTGCCGTAGTAGGCGACGATCCGGTAGTGCGGCAGGATGGCGCCTGGCAACTGGTCCGGCCCCTTGACCGGCCACCGCGTCGCGAGCGCGGAGTCCGACAATCCCGCCACGCTGTGCGTCGGGTGCGCGTGCGCCGCGTGTCGCGCGTGGGCGTGAGTGCCGTGCGCCGGCTTCGTGACGGATGCCGAATCCCCCGCTCGGGCGGCCGCCGCGGGAGCCCCGGATTGCGGCGTGGCGGGAGTCTGCGCGAACCCCGGCCGCGCGCTGGCCAGAACCGCGAGCAGCGCAGCGATCACCGTGGCCGGCATGTGTTTTTGCATTTGTCGCACGCAACATACCGTGTCCGCCCCTCGCGTGAAGGGCGGGACGCGGCTCACGCCGTACTCACCGAGCGGCGGAGCCGCCGCCGGGACCACCGCCCGCACGGGTCCGTCCCACGGTCGCGAAATAAACAGGAGCACCGAGAGCCACGGTGCCCAGTACCGCCGCGGTCGCCCACCGGGAGTCCGGATTGATGAGGGCGTTGGCGAGAAGACAGAATGGTCGCGAGCACGAAGAGCGCGGGTACGACCGGATACAGCGGCACGCGAAACGGCGGGTCGTAGTTGGCTCGGCGCCGCATCACGAACACCGCGGCGACCCCCAGAGCATAGAATGGAACGATCGCAGTGACGAACGTGTCACTCAGTTGCTCGAACGTGCGAAGAAGTACGAAGGCAATCCCCAGGGTCGCCGACACGGCCACCGCCACGTACGGCGTTCCATACCGCGGATGGACTGCGCCGACTTTGTGGAAGAACAGCCGGTCCTCCGACATCGCGTAGAAGATCCGCGGCGACGTCAGCAGCGAGCCATTGAGGGTTCCAAACGTCGAGACCACGACGGTCGCCGCGACGAAGATGGCGCCCCGCGTTCCCATCACGTGTTGGGCGACATCCGCCGCGACGAGTTTCGACCGCGCGATCTCGCCCACCGGAAGAACCGCGAGATAGGCAATGTTAGCGAGGAGGTAGATCGCCACCACGGCCAGGGTGCCGCCGATGAGGGCTCGAGGCAGTATCCGGCGTGGATCCTTCACCTCGCCAGCCACGAAACTGAGGTCCGCCCAGCCGTCGAATGCCCACAGCACACTGACTAGTGCCAGACCGAATGGGACGGCATGCAGACTCCCGGCGGGCACGGCCGGAGTGTAGTGGCCCCCCGTGGCTGGCAACCCGAGGGCGAGGGCCACGAGCACGATGAAGAGAAGTCCGCCGTACTTGGCGAAGGTCGTGACGTTCTGTACCGCCGAGCCCCATCGCAGTCCACGATAGTTGAAGAAGGCAGTCAGTGCGATTGCCCCGGCCGCCAGGTAGTGGACCTGCGTGACGTGTTCGGAGGCCGACGGATCGCGGCCGAACAACCGGAATCCATACTCGGCGCACGTGGTCGAGACAGCGCCGAGGGATGCGGCGCGAATCAGTACCAGCTCCGACCAGCCGAACAGGAAGGCCGGTAGCCGGCCCCACCCTTCCCTGATATAGATGTAGAGACCACCGGTCTCGGGGAATGCGCCCGCGATCTCGGCGAGCGTCAGCGCCCCGCAGAGGGCGAACAACCCGCCGATTGCCCACACGGCGAGCATTGGCCCCGGTCCCGGCAACCGCGTCGCAATGCCGGCCGGCGAGCGAAAAATCCCCGATCCGATGGTCGAACCGACGAGCACGGCTACTGCGCTCCACAGGCCAAGCCGCCGCACCAACGCGGGGCGCCGGGGGGCGCCCGCTCCGGATGCATCAGGCGCGCCGAGAGGCTCTGGTGGGGATGAAGCGTGTGTGCTCAGGGTGTTGCTCATCGTGCTATGGTACCTCCGCGCGTCGCACTGGGCTACCTCCGGTCGGCTACCCCGTGAGAGTGGCCAGGTACATCTTTCCCCTCAATGCCGTCTCCGGTTGCCGTCTGGTCGTTCTGGATCGCTGTGTGCGCCTGCGCCGCCGGCCAGATCGCGATCCTTCGGGCCGCCGTCAGCCTGCGTGGCTCGAGTCGCCCACAATCCGGGACGGAGCCGGACGCGGTGGCGTCACCGCCAAAGATCCCGGCTTCGGGGTCGCTGGACGCGGATTCCGAACGGACGGCTCCGCACCACGAGCGCTCGGGGCGTGTCCATGCCGCGGGTGAAGTGATATGGGCGGCACTGCCCGGCATCGCCCTCGTCTTCGTACTGCTCTGGACGTGGCGCGCGATGCACGCCGGCCCCGCCGTGCCTGGACCCGGCGTCGCGGTGGCCGCCCTGACGGCCGGGGCGCGATGAGCCTGATACGGAGGCTTTCATGGCTCGCGCTCGGTGTCGCATTCGTCCACAGCGTCTTCGGCGCCATCGTCCGGATCTCGGGATCCGGAATGGGCTGCGGCGAGCACTGGCCGGACTGCAACGGCACGTTCGTGCCCACGTTCACCAGCTATACAACGGTCGTCGAGCTGACGCACCGCTGTCTGGCCGCCGCCCTGCTCGGCGTCACGGCCGCGCTCGTAGTCGTCGCGCGGCGCTCCGGTCGCGGCGATGGTGCGGCCGGAGCACGGGGCTCCGTCCTTCGCGCCGCATCGCTGGCGCTCGGGCTCGAAGTCGTCGCCGCGCTCGTCGGGATGATCGTGGTGAAGCTGGCGCTTTCCAGCCGGGCGCTCATCGCGGTTCACTACACGATCGCGATGGCGATTCTTGCGACGCTCGTCATCGCTGTCCAGCGGTCGGGGGGACTCGGCGCGGCGGCCATGCGCCGGGGTGATGCATCGCCGCGGACATATCGGGGCGCGGCAGCGGCGGCCGGGATCGCGTTCGTGACCGTCGTGTTCGGCGCACTCACCGCCAATCTCACAGGCGCCGCCGAGTCGTGCCTCGGATTCCCATGGTGCCGGCTCGGAATGACCGACCTGAGTGGCACCCTGCCCGTCCAGATCACGCACCGCGTGCTGGCCCTCCTGCTGTTCCTTCATCTGCTCGGCCTGGCGGCAGGTATCTCCCGTCGCCATGAATCGCCGGTGATCGTGCGCGCCGGATGGACCGCGTTCGGAGTCGTCGTGCTGCAGGTCATGGTCGCCGCGTCGCTGGTCGAGCTGCGGTTGCCCCCCGCGCTCCAGTCGC
The DNA here is from genome assembly GCA_963737895.1 of uncultured Gemmatimonadales bacterium. Taxonomy (GTDB): domain Bacteria; phylum Gemmatimonadota; class Gemmatimonadetes; order Gemmatimonadales; family Gemmatimonadaceae; genus Palsa-1248. The sequence continues at coordinate 743,096 of CAVTUF010000001.1, forward strand.
TCCACCAGGCTACCGGCACTCTGGTGTGGGTCGCGGCGTTCGCGCTGGCGGCACTCGCGCGTCGCGCCGCCGCTCCGGCGCCGGTTACCCGCCCCGCAGATGTGTCGCCGCGCGCGGGTGCGGCCGGAGTAGTCGCATGACTGTGGTGACCCGCTCGCCTGTTGGGACCGACGGAGCGCCTCCGGCTCCGTCGTCCGATTCCGCGACACCGCTACTGCCCGCCCGCAGGCGCGGGCTCGCGGCCGACCTGGTGACGCTCACCAAGCCGCGGATCATCTCGCTGCTTCTGGTGACGACCGTCGCGCCAATGTTCGTGGCCGGGTCACCAAACTGGCTGCTCGTCCTGCTCGTCGTGGCCGGCGGCTACATGATGGCAGGGGGCGCCAACGCCGTAAACATGTATTTCGATCGCGACATCGACGAGCATATGGCGCGCACGCGTTTGCGGCCGATCCCGAGTGGCCGGCTGGCCCCGGTGGCCGTGCTCGCGTTCGGGATCGCACTCGCCGTCGCCGCGACAGGGCTGCTCGCGCATTTCGTCAATGTGCTGACCGGCGCACTCGCGCTCGCGGGGTTCTACTTCTACGTACTGGTCTACACGCGCTGGCTGAAACGAAGCACACCGCACAACATCGTGATCGGGGGTGCCGCGGGCGCCTTTCCGCCACTCGTGGGGTGGGCAGCCGTCACCGGACGCATCGATCTGGTCGCGGTGTACCTCTTCCTCATCATTTTCTACTGGACTCCGCCGCATTTCTGGGCCCTCGCGTTGCTCAAGCAGCGGGACTACGGGCGGGCGGGCGTGCCAATGGCCCCGCTGGTCTGGGGTGAGCAGGTCACCACGGATCAGATGCTCTGGTACACGGTCATTCTGTGCGCTCTGACTCTGTTACCAGTCACATTCGGCGCATTCGGCGTCGTCTACCTCGGATCGGTCGTCGTGCTCGACGCAATCCTGCTCGCGGGAGTGATCCGTGTCAGGCACGCGGTGGTGCGCGCGCCCGCGGCATGGTCGGTGTACAAATACTCGCTGCTCTACCTCGCGCTGCTGTTCGCGGCAATGGCGGTTGACCGCCACGCCGGCGCGTGGCTCGGCAACCTGCCCGCGAGGATCCAATAGCTACCAGCGCAGGCAGACGCCCCACCCCCACGGAGGCGCGCGCGACCGACGGGGTCGCGGGCACGGCGAGCACGAGCGGGTCCCCGGCATCAGCTACCCACGGCACGTCGGCCGGCACCAGCGGCGCCACCAAGGCGCGGCTCCCGTCGCCCAAGCCCCTGGCGAGACTGTTGCCCCTGCTGCGCCCGTTCGCGGGGCGTCTCGCGATCGCCGCCATATGCCTGATCGCCGCCGCGGGCGCCGGATTGGTCTTCCCAGCTGTCGTCCGCTACCTGATGGATGCGGCGTTCCAGCAGCACAGCCGCCGCCTGCTCGACCGCCTCGCGTTGGGGCTCGTCGCGCTATTCGCCGTGCAGGGCCTCCTGAACTTCGTGCAGGTCTACATCCTCACGTCCACCGCCGAACGCATCATCGCGCGGTTGCGCGAGGATCTGTTCGCCCACCTCATCCGGCTGTCGCCGGCCTATTTCACCGAGCGGCGCACCGGGGAGCTCACGAGCCGGCTGTCAGCCGATCTCGCGGTGCTGCAGTCGCTGTGCAACACATGGATCTCGGAGTTCCTGCGGCAGGTCATCCTGCTCGTCGGGGGTGTCACTCTCCTGATGCTCACGCACACGCGACTGGCCGTGACGACGCTCGCGGTGTCGCCGATCGTGGTGGCGGCCGCTTTTGTCTTTGGACGGGCGCTCCGCCGTGCGAGCACGGGTGTTCAGGATCGTGTAGCCGAGGCTATGGGCACCGCCAATGAAGCGTTCGCACAGATCCGCATCGTCCAGGGATTCGTGCGCGAGGCTGGCGAGACACAGCGCTACGGCAACCATCTGCTGGACGTCGTGAACGCCGCGATCCACCGCGCCCTTCTGCGCGGCCTCTTCTTCGGGGTCGTCGGATTCGTCGCATTTGCCGGAGTGGACGTCATCCTCTGGCAAGGCGGCCAACTCGTGCTGATGGGCGGGCTCACCGAGGGTGGGTTCCTCCAGTTCCTGCTCTACGCGTTTTTCGTCGCGGCCGCTGTCGGCTCGCTGACCTCTCTCTTCGGCAGCTACCAGGAGGCGGTGGGAGCCGCAACTCGCGTGTTCGAGATGCTGGGCACGGTGTCCGCGGTGGCCGAGCCGGTGAATCCAGACCCGCTCCGGCGTCCCGCGCGCGGCGCAATCGCGTTCGAACACGTCGGCTTTCGTTACGGCGACGAGCTGCCCGAGGTGCTTCGCGATGTCTCGCTGGCGATCGCCCCGGGCGAAGTCGTGGCGTTGGTCGGCCCATCGGGGGCGGGCAAAACGACGATCGCGTCGCTCCTGCCGCGGTTCTGGGATGTGACGGCCGGCGAGGTGTCACTCGACGGCCGAGACGTCCGTACCCTGTCGTTCGCTGACCTGCGTGGCGCGATTGGCATCGTACCGCAGGAGCCGGCACTGTTCAGCGGTACGGTTCGCGAGAACATCGCCTATGCCAGGCCCGACGCGTCGATGGAAGATGTGGCAGCCGCCGCTCGCGCCGCGCACGCCACGGAGTTCATCGACCGGCTTCCCGCGGGATTCGACACTCGCGTCGGCGAGCGTGGCGTGAAGCTGTCCGGCGGCCAGCGCCAGCGCCTCGCCATCGCCCGTGTCTTCCTCAAGAATCCGGCGGTGGTCGTGCTGGACGAGGCGACGTCGAGTCTCGATAGTGAGAGCGAGCGGCTGGTCGAACAGGCGATGGAGGATCTCCTTCGCGGACGCTCGACTCTGATCATCGCGCATCGGCTCAGCACCGTGCTCCGCGCCGACCGGATCGTGGTCCTCGATCGCGGCCGCATCGTCGAGCAGGGAACGCACGCGACGCTGTTGGCGCTCGACGGTGTCTACGCCCGCCTCTACCGCGGCCAGTTTCGGGCTGGAGAGGACGCGAAGTAGCCCGTCGCCGCGTCGTGTCCGGGAGTATGAGTTCCGGCTGGCGGCGCGCTATCTGGTACGGGTTACTTCGTACAGTTTATTTGCCGAATTGAAGCTGGGCGGCTGCATCCTGCGCGGCGATCACCGTCACGCTGTCGGTCGTCGTCCCGAATCGCTCGTGCCACGCGGTGATGCCGTAGCGCCCTGGCGGGACGGAGTCGATCGTGAATGTCCCGTTAGCATCGGTGGTCGTGAAGTAGGGATGCGAGAAGACCAGGATCCACCCGTGCGTCCATGGATGCTGGTCGCACCGCACTTCGACCATCCCGGGCAGCGACAGCACCGCCGTGGTCGGCACGACGGCACCGGCTTCCGTTTCCTGGACCGTCGCGAGCGCGGCGCCGGTTTCCTGCCGGATGAATACCGTGCGGTGGGTGGTCTGATCGGCGTTGCCGACGTTGAGTGTGCCACCCACGATGCCCGCCTGGACACGCGGCACGAGACGGCAGCCGACGGTCGTGATGTCGTACCGCCTCGCATACGGGAGGTGCTTGCCGGCGGTAATGCCGCTCAGCCACACGACGGCTCTGGCGAGACGGGGGCCGCAATGATCGACGCTGACATCCACGAGTGTCTGTCCGCACACATCGGCGTCACTCGTCAGAATGCACGACGGTATCGGCAGGCGCCACTCCCCCGAACTCCACCACGCCCTTGATCCGCCCGATCGCGGCCAGCGGGGCAACTCTGTAGCCGCTGGATGATTGGACGCGGACGGCGGGACGTTGACGCGGGGGCCCCGCCGTCGCGGTGGCCAGCGCGACACGCTGGGGATTCGCGTCGGAGCACGCCTGCACGCACGCGGACACCGCGGCGACGCCCGCCATCCCCTGGATCACCGCTCGTAACGCTCGACGCCCGCCCACGATTCGAGACGAAGCGCGCCGACAGCGCGTCACTCGGCGCGGCATTCGATCCGTGCAGCCGAGGCCGCGCTGGGCGCCTGATCCCGCCGCCGTGGGCGGTTGAGGGCTGATAGCTTGCCGGTATGTGGTCCAGCCATGACGGCGCGAAATATATGCGAGGGGTTCCCATCGGACCGCGTACGGCGACGGCCGGCCGGTCGCGGCGCCCGCTATGCGCCAGGACAGCGCGTGCCGGGACGGCGTGTGCGTGGATAACGTGCAGTTTGGCCCTGGCTCCAATGACTGCGCGGGCCCAGGCGCCCGCCGCCACTGCCCCTCGAGAACTCTGGGGCTTCGCCGCCCCGTGGGATCCGCGAAGTGCAGCCACCCTCGCGCAGCACGCGTCGGCACTTCGCGTCGTCATTTCCGGATGGTTGCGGTTGGATACGATCTCCGCACTCCCGGTAAGTGCGTATCGCGATACCATACCGGTCCCGCCGGGCACGCGGCGCTACGTCCTCGTCACGACGTATGCGCGTGACCGCTTTCACCCGGAGATCATCCGGCGGCTGGCCGCTGACCCAGCGCTCCGGAAGCAGTCTGCCGCAGCTATCGCGCTCTGGGCCTATCGCCACCGCTATCGCGGGATCGTGCTCGATTTCGAATCGCTCGCACCCGCGGACTCCAATGCCCTGTCGGCCGTGGTGGGTTCGATCGCGGCCGCCGCACACCGCCGGCACGTCCGGCCGGTCACGGTGGCGGTACCACCTGCCGACACACTGACGTTCGCCGCGCGACGGCTCAGTGCCGCGGATCTGCTGCTCCCGATGCTGTATGACGAACACTGGTCCACGGGCGCCCCCGGGCCGATTGCGTCGCCTGGCTGGGTCCGCCAATTGCTCGCACCGTGGGTGGCCACGGCGGGTGCATCCCGGCTGGTCGCAGGGCTCCCGATCTATGGATACCTGTGGAAAACGCCGGGCCCCGCGACGGTGTTGAGCTTCGGCGACGCACAGCGCGAGGCGGCCAGCCTGGGAGTGACGCTGGACCGCGACTCTACCTCCGCGTCCCTCCACTATCTCCGTCCCGACTCCGCGCAGGGCTGGGTCACCGATGCCGAACTGCTCCGCACGCTGATGCGTGAGGCGCAGAATGCCGGCATCCATCGATTCGCCCTCTGGCGTCTCGGCCTCGAGGATCCCGCGATCTGGCCCGCCGCGAAGGTTCCTTCGGGGCGCAGCCGCGGACACCCATGATCGCGGCCAGCAACGGGCTCGCTAGACGGTGCCCGGTGGCTCCGGTAAGCGTGACACCGGGGCGTTGAGCTCCCGCTCCACGACGGTGAGCGACCGCCGCTTGACCTGCTGGTAGATGCGGCCGAGGTATTCGCCGATGATCCCCAGGAACAACGCGTTCAGGCTGAGTGATCCGAGGATGAGGATGACGATGCTGGCGAAACCGGGCGGCCAGTTCTTTCCCAGCACCACCCGTCCGATCAGATAGAATATGATCGCGACGAAGGTGCAGACCGAGATCGCGAGTCCGAGGTAGGTCGCGATGCGCAGCGGCACGACGGAGTGATTGAGGATGCCGTCCAGCGCCAGCGCGATCAGCTCGTGAAACGAGAACTTGCTCTCGCCGGCGTGCCGCTCGGCGCGCTCATACGGGATGCCGATCTGGTCGAAGCCCAGCGCCGCGATGGTGCCGCGCAGATAGGGCTGGGAATCCTCGATCTTCCGCAGCTCGTCGAGCACGCGGCGGTCCACGAGCCGGAAATCTCCGGCATCCAGCGGCAGCTCATCTTCGCTGAGTGAATCGATGAGCCGGTAGAACACCCGCCGGGTCGCGTTCATCCCCCAGCTTTCCTTCCGCCCGCTCCGCACGCCGTACACGACACGATACCCGCTTTCCCACTGGCGCAGAAACTCCAGGATGAGCGACGGCGGATCCTGTAGGTCGCAATCGATCTCCACCGCTGCATCGCCGCGGGCGCTGAGATACGCCGTGAGGATCGAACGCTGGAATCCGAAATTCCGCGAGAACCGGAGCGCGCGAACCCGCGGGTCGCGTCGCGCCAGCCGCTCCAGCACGCCGAACGTGTTGTCCGTGGAGTGATTGTCGGTGAACAGCAGCTCGAAGTCGTATCGGCCCGACACCTGCTCCATGACCGGCAGCATCGCTTCGTAGAGCGGCTCGACATTCGGCTCTTCGTTGTACACGGGCACGCAGATGCTGATGAGCTGCTTCATGTCAGGATGCCTTCCGGGCCGACATCGCGTACTGCGCGCCCGTTGGCAGCCATGAGATCCACGGCTCCAGCCGCCGCAGCCATGCCAGCGCACGCGGCATGAACACGATGTAGTCGAGCCGGGCGACGGCGAGGCCGGCATTCCGCGCGTACCCGCAGGTCTCCGCGGGCGGCAGGAGCACGGCATCGTGATCGAACGGACATCGTTCCACGACCCATCGTGTGGCCGGGTTGGCGGGGTTGTGCTCGAAGACGACGAGTGACCCGCCGGGCGCCAGCCGGCCAGCCAGCTCGCCGAAGACAGTCTGGCGGTCGGCGCGCCGGATGTGATGGAGCACGTTCGCGATCACGATCAAATCGTAGGCGTGTGACAGCGCCACCGGGTCCCAGGTGAAGACGCCTTGCGCGCCCAGCGCGGCCGGCACGCGTTCGATGCTGTCCCTTGAGACGTCGAACCCGTCGATGTGGGCCCCAGGCACCCGTTGTTTCAGGACGCCGGAGAGCAAGCCGACGCCACAGCCGAAGTCCAGTACCTTCCCGGCAAAGCCCCGCGGCAACAGCCGCTTCAGATAGGCGGCCTTGTACTCGGCGAAATACCTCGAATCCTCGCCCGACGCCGCCACCGACTGATCCAGAATCCTCTCGTAGTCGCCGGCAAAGTGGTCGAACTCCATCTGCTGGCTCATCCCCTCACTCCTGCCGCGGCAACAATGCGCTCGATCCCTTCCTGCACGGTGATACGCGGACGCCAGGACGTGGCGGCCGTGAAGCGCCGGTTGTCACCGATTTGCCAGAGCGGCTCATCGGCACGATACGGACGCGCTCCCCAGTGCAGGAGGCCCAGTGGCTTGCCCAGCCTACGGGCCACCATCTCGCCCACCTCACGCACGCGCGTGCCCCGTCCGGAACATACGTTGTACACATCACCCGGTTGCACGCCCCCGGCTTCCGCCGTGGCGATCAATGCATCGACGATGTCGTCCTCGTACAGCAGATCCCGCACCTGGTCTCCAGGGGTGAGCGCCACGGGTTGGTCCTGAGTCAACTGGCGGATGAGATAGGGCGCAAGACGGAGTGGCGCCTCGTGTGCGCCGAATGCGCCGAAGAGCCGGAGCGCCACGAACGGCGTGGCAAGCCGGGCCGCCAGCGCCCTGCCAGCCAGGAACGCCACTGCCTTCGCCGCGCCATACATGGACGCGGGCCGCAGTCCCTGGGTTTCCGGTATCGGTATCCCTGCGTGCACGGGGAACCCGTATTCGGCGCAACTCCCACTGTAGATGAAGCGCTGCGTTGGCCATGATGATGTCGCTTCCAGCAGATTGCAGAGGAATGATACGTTCCCCTCCAGAAGCTGCGCAGTGTCCCGGTCCGCCTGGTGCACTCCATAGGACGCCGAGATGGAACACCACGTCGGCGGAGACTCCGGCCAGCGCGGCGTCCAGATGCGCGGCGCTGAACGACGGCAGCTCGATCACGCGCGCCCCATCAAGGCCGGCGAGGGCGCCCGGGATTCTCGTCCGCGCGCGGACCAGACAGGTCACACGGACGCCGCCGGCGAGCAGCCGCTGCACGAGTACCGACCCAATGAATCCGGTGCCGCCTGTCACGAGCGCCGATCGGAAGGGCGTCACGCGTTGGCGATGCTGGTGTAGCGCTGAATCTGCGTCGTTGTGCTGGCCGCGGCCGAGCGGGGATCGTCGTGATAGGCGCGGTACCAGTCGACGGTCCACCCGATGGCCTGTTCGAGCGTCAGCGTGGGCGTCCATGCCAGCCGCTCCCGAGCCTTGTCGCAATTGAGCCGCAGAGCCGCGGCCTCGTGCGGGGCCGTCGGATCGCGTTGCACCGTCAGCTCCCCTTTCCCCCAGCGCGCAGTCAGCTCGTGCGCCACGTGAGTCACGGCGACGGCATCGGCTGCGCGCGGCCCGAAATTCCACGCTTCTGCGAACGGCTGCCCCTGCTCGTAGAGGCGTTGCGCGAGCACCAGATATCCGCCCACTGGCTCGAGGACATGCTGCCATGGACGCACGGACTCGGGCCGACGGATCACCACCGGCTTGTCCGCGATGATCCCTCGCACGATGTCGGGTACGAGGCGATCTTCGGCCCAGTCGCCACCGCCAATGACGTTGCCGGCGCGGGCCGACGCGACCGCCGCAGCACTCGGACCCGAGAAAAACGACCGGCGGTACGCCGCGGCGACCAGCTCCGCAGCGCCCTTGCTCGAGCTGTAGGGATCGTGGCCGCCCATGCAATCCGACTCGGTGTAGGCGCCCGATCCGCCGTGATTCTCGTAGCACTTGTCGCTGGTAACAATGACGACCGCACGCACCGAGTCCGTCCGCCGCGCCGCCTCGAGGACGTTGACGGTCCCCATCACGTTGGTCGCGTAGGTACCGGCGGGATCGCGGTAGGAGCGTCGGACCAGGGCCTGCGCCGCCGCATGGATGACGATGCTCGGTTTGCACCCGGCGAAGACGGCCGCGACGGCCGCCGGGTCGCGGATGTCGCCGAACGTCGTGGCCATGTGCTCGCCGATCGCAGCGGCCGTATAGAGATTCGGCTGTGTGTCGGGCGGGAGCGAAATGCCGGCGACGCGCGCGCCCAGCATTTTCAGCCACGCGGCCAGCCATCCGCCCTTGAACCCGCTGTGTCCGGTGACGAGAACGGATTTCCCAGCAAAAAAACCGCTGGCGGCATCCGGAATCACGACATCTTCCACGGCGCGGTTCCGCCCGACCAGAGCGATTCGAGCAGTTGTTTGTCCCGTAGCGTGTCCATCGGGTGCCAGAATCCGCGATGACGATACGCCATCAACTCACCATCGCGGGCGAGGCGTTCGAGCGGCTCACCTTCGAGCGGTGTGTCGTCGCTGGCAATGTACTCGAGCACCTTGGGCTCGAACACGAAGAACCCGCCGTTGATCCAGCCGTCGCCAGCGCGTGGCTTTTCGGCGAATTGCGACACGCGCTCGCCGTCGAGCTGCAGGCTTCCGAATCGTGCAACCGGCGAAACGGCGGTGACGGTCGCAAGACGCCCGTGCTCCTGATGGAACCGCACCAGGGCCCGTATGTCCACGTCGGCGACGCCATCGCCATACGTGACCATGAACGTCGCCCCACCCAGTCTGTCCTTGAGACGCCGCAAGCGTCCGCCGGTCAGTGAGCTCAGGCCCGTGTCGATCAGGCCGACGCGCCATGGCGGAGCGGCGGAATTCGCGAGTGTGCAACTGCCATCGCGCAGATCGATCAGCAGGTCGCTGTTGTGAATCAGGAAATTGTGGAAGTACTCCTTGATGACCTCGCCCTTGTAGCCGCAGGCAACGAGAAAGTCGTCGTATCCCTGGCTGGCGTAGATGTTCATGATGTGCCAGAGCATGGGCTTCCCGCCGATCTCCACCATCGGTTTCGGCCGGGCAGTGGTCTCCTCGGCGAGCCGGGTGCCAAGGCCTCCTGCGAGGATCACGACTTTCATGTGGGTGGGGGCAGAGGCAATGAGTGAGCGGTCGCCGCCAGGGTTATCCGCCCACCACAAGGAGGTCGCGCTGGTATTCATCGGGCGTGATCAGGACCCCCCGGTCTCCGATGAACCCGTTCACCTCGCTCCGCACGCCGAGGGTGTCCGGGATGTACACGCCAGGCTCGATCGAAAAGCCGACGCCGGGGATCAGGGTGCGCTCCTCGCGCGTCTCGAGGTTGTCGATGTGGGGTCCCGATCCGTGTATCTCGTGCGGGTCGATGGAGTGGCCGGTGCGATGGGTGAAGTATTGGCCATAGCCGCGCGAATCAATCACGCTGCGCGACGCATCGTCAATGTCCGCGCCGCGCACGGTCTCGCCCGCGCCCGTCCTGTCGCGGAGCGCCGCGATCGCCGCGTCGCGCGCGTCGCGCACCGCTTCCCAGACCGCGATCGTCGCCGAATCCGGTGTGCCCAGTACGCCCATCCAGGTCTGGTCGGCGAATGGCTGCCCCGGCTCCCGGCCCCACAGGTCGATCAGCAGCACGTCGCCCCGCCGGATTGCGGATGACCGGTCGGCGGTGGGACCGTAGTGGGGGTTCGCGGCATTGGGTCCGATGGCCACGATCGGCGCGTGTCCGAACTCCAGCCCGGCGCGGCCGATGCGGGCGGCGACCCACGACTGTACGGCGTGCTCGGTGAAGGCCTCATCCCGGTTCGTGCGCGCGCCCACCATCGCGAACGCCTCGTACGCGATCGCGCGAATCGCCTCCGCAGCCCGCCGGTGCGCCGCCGTGTTGGCGGCATCCCAGATCGCGAAAAACCGGCTGATCAACTCCCCCAATGTCACCACCACCGCGCCAGCCTGGCGTACCATCTCTATCACACCCGCGGGCACCCGGTCGACGTAGGGCACCGCGTCACCGGGCGAGTACTCCATCGCGATGCGATGGCCACGCACCAGGGTCGCGAGTGCCGATTCCAGCTCCCGCCAGCCACTGTACACCACGCGACCCCACGACTCCGGCCAGCGGCGCCACGGCCCCTGCTCGATCGCGTGCGTGATGGCGACCGGCATGCCTCGCCGCGGGACATACACGAAGATCCGCCGCGTCAGCATCCCCTCGAGCTGCAGCATCCCGAGCGCAACCGGGTTGACCCCGTGGAAATCGAACAGCAGCCACCCGTCCAGATCCATCTCGCCGAGTGCGGCCTGGATCCGGGGCAACTCTTCCGTCGTCAGCATCGACTCTCTCCGGTGGCTCGCGCCGCGGCTCGGCGCATCACGAGTACTGTGTCACGACGCGGCATACACGAAGCGGCGCATCAGAAGGGAGCACGCGCGGGATCACGAACGCCGCCACTCGGCGCGCCACTCGCAGACACCCTCCCCGCGCGCCACGCAGCGTACGTGCTCCACCGCTCCGGCGCCGCCGACCAGCAGCCGGACCAGTTCCCGGAGCACTGACTCGTAGTACGCGCAGCCGCGTTCCTTGGGAGCGCTGTCCACAGTGACGGAGACGGGCACCTCGAGCATGAGCGAGCCGCCGACCCGCCGGATGTTGCCGTTGAGATACCGCTGCGCGATGCGCCGCGCCTCCCGGAGAGCCAGCGGCCGCGCGAGGAGAGACGGCAGCACGAAAATCACTCGCCGCGTGACCGGCGATGTCGTCTCGAAGGATTGGCGCGCGAGAATGCGCCCCGCCGACATGAAAACTTCCTGCGCATCGGCGCGACGGCCGATGAGCCGCGCGAGCGCGACGGCCTCTTCCTGCGGTGCCCGTTGGCTCCTCCGCACCGCCGCCGTATAGCGCCGGATCTGCGCGTAGACGGTCTCGCTCAACCCCAGCCGCTTGTTCCGCAGCTCGGGCACGTACTCGGCGTCCTGATCGTCTCGCGGGGAGTCTACGCTGCGGACCGCCTCGAGTAGGCTGAGCGGCAGCAGGGGATCGACGGTGGCAGGCGCGATCATAGCGGTGCTTGGGGCTGGCGCAACAAGACCCAAATGTAATCAATGCGGCCCGTGCGTGGATCGTCCCGGGGTGCGGGACGCACCCAAGGCGCGCGCGATATACTTCCGGCGTGACGTCCGACGACCCCCACGCCGTGTTGAGCCGACTGCTCCTGGGACTGGCCGCGGCCGCCATGGTGGCCGCCGCCGCGTACCGCGCCAGGACACTGACCGCCCAGGGAGCCGTCGCAGCCACCGTCGTCGGCGGCGCGTCTGTCGCTGGCGGATGGGACTGGGGAGCTGTCCTCATCGCATTCTTCGTCGCTTCCGCCGCGCTGTCGCGGATGGGACACGCACGCAAGGAATTGCTGGGGGGCGGTCTCGTGGCCAAAGGCGGCCCGCGAGACGCGGTGCAGGTCCTCGCCAATGGTGGCGCCTTCGCCCTGTGTGCCATCGCGTACGCGCTCCAGCGATCCCCGGCGTGGTGTGCCGCCGGTGCGGGCGGACTGGCCGCGGCGACAGCCGACACCTGGGGCACCGAAATCGGCATGCTCTCCGCCGCCACGCCCCGCTCGATCGTGTCGGGACGTGTCGTGCCGCCGGGGACGTCAGGCGGGATCACGGCCGCCGGCACGCTGGCGTCGGTCGCAGGCGCGCTATTCATCGCGATCGCCGCGCGCGCGATCGGTTGGCCCATGGCGGCCGCGTGGAGTGCACTGATCGGCGGCTTCGCCGGCGCGACGGCCGATTCGATCCTGGGCGCGACGCTGCAGGCGCGGCGGTGGTGCGGGCGATGCCAGGCAGCGACCGAGCGGCTCGTGCATTCATGCGGCACACCCAGCACGGAAGCTGGTGGGGTGGCGTGGCTCGGCAACGACGCCGTCAACGTCGCCGCCACCATCGCTGGCGCGCTCATTGGCCTCGGCACTGCACTTGCCGCAGGCCAGAGCATTCCATGATCGCCCGCACCGCTGGATCCGGCCGCAGCATGCCGCGTGTGCTGCTCGTCAGCACCAATCGCGAGCGCTCTCCCCAGCCGGTCGTCCCCAACGGCGTGGCGTGCGTCGCCTCCGCGCTGGCGGATGCGGGGCACGATGTCCGCGTGCTGGACTTGTGCTTCGCCTCCGACCCGGTCGCGGCGGCCCGTGAGTCAGTGCAGGACCTCCGCCCCGATGTGATCGGCGTCTCGGTGCGCAACATCGACAACAGCGACACGATCGCGCTTCGCCACTACACACCCGAGGCGGTCGCTGTCTTGGGCGCCCTGCGGGCTGCCGCACCGCGGGTACCGGTGCTGGCCGGCGGTGCGGCATTCGGCGTCGCACCCGAATCGCTCTTTCGGGAGCTCGGTGTCGACTACGCCGTCGCCGGAGATGGTGAACGCGCCAGCGTAGCGCTCATCGATGCCCTGGCGGCCGGGCGGGCGCCCGAATCCGTCGCCGGGCTGGTGCGTCGCGTGGGAGACCGAATCGTGTTCACGCCGCCCGGAGAGGACGCGGGCCTGGACGCCCTGCCGCGGGCCCGCCTGCACCGGTGGCTCGATGTGGGCCGGTACCAGCGCCACGGCGCGACGGTGCCCATCCAGACCAAGCGGGGATGCGTCTACAAATGCGTCTACTGCACCTACCGCAACGTCGAAGGCTGGGGGTATCGTCTCCGCGACCCTCGTGCAGTCGCCGATGAGATCGCCGAACTCCGTCGCGAAGCAGGCGTCACGCACTTCGATTTCGTCGACTCGACATTCAATTCGCCGCCTGGACATGCGATTGATGTGTGCGAGGCGATCGTGAACGCCGGCCTGCGGGTCCAGTTGGAGACGATGAACTTCACGCCCGCGACCTGCTCGGACGAGCTGCTCACCGCCATGCGCGCCGCCGGCTTCCGTACCCTCGGCATCACGGCCGAAAGCGCCAGTGATCCCGTGCTCGAACGGCTGGAGAAGGGCTTCGACGCCGCGCGCGTGCGCGAGGTCGCGCAGCGGGTATCGCGCGCCGGCCTCCGGACCCTCTGGATCTTTCTGATCGGCGGCCCCGGGGAGACGCCGGACACGATCGAAGACACGCTGGCATTTGCGGCCGCGCGGCTGCGCGCGGGCGATGCCGTCTACGTGACCGTCGGCCTTCGGGTCTATCCGGACACCACTCTGCACCGGATCGCGCTTGCCGAAGGCACCGTCGCGTATGGCGACTCCTTGCTGGCGCCCACGTTCTATTTCGCGCCGGCGCTCGACCTGGCCCAGACTGTGCGCCGTCTACGGGTCTTCGCCAGCGAACACCCACGATTCATGTTCTCCGCCGATGCCCGTTCCCGCCTGCTCCCGCTACTGACGCGCTTCGCGTCGGTGGTGCGGTTGCCGCGCCCGCACTGGCGCTACATGGCGCTCTTTCAGCGCCTGGCGCGCGCGGCCGCTGGCGCGAGCTACACCGCGATACAGCCAGCGCCCAATAGTTCCGCGGAGTATCAGACCGTCGGACGCCGGCCCGCCACGTGATGTTGGACGCGGACGTCATCATCGTCGGCGGCGGTCCGGCCGGCGCCGCTACGGCGTGGGGCCTGGCGCGGGCTGGCGTCGATGTCGTGATCCTGGATCGCGCGCGGTTTCCGCGCGACAAGCCGTGCGCCGAGTATCTGAGCCCGCAGGCATCGCGCATTCTGTCCGACATGGGAATCCTTCCCGCGATCGAAGCCGCCGGCGCGGCACGGCTCACGGGCATGACGATCCGCGCGCCGAGTGGCACGTCGTTTCGCGGCGAGTTCGTGGCCGCGCACGGATTCAGGGGATTTCGGGACGAAGGGCTGTCCCTGCGTCGTCTCGTGCTGGACGCGATTCTGTTGCGCCACGCCGAGGCGGCTGGCGCGCGTATCATGGAAGGGTGCGCCGTCACCGACGTGACCCGCGATGGCGCCGGACGAATCACCGGTGTGCGGTACTCGGTGGATGGGGATGCACCCGATGCCGATGCGCCGCACCAATCGGTGAACGGCCGGACCCGGACGTTGTCGGCGCGGGTGGTCGTCGGCGCCGATGGCTTGCGGTCCGTGGTCTCCCGCCGCGCCGGCCTGGCTCATTCGCGGCGGTGGCCGAAGCGCGTCGCGTTCGTGACGCACTATCGCGGTGTCGCCGACATCGGCACGACCGGCGAGATGCACGTCGAGCGCGATGGCTACATGGGCCTCGCCGATGTCGGCAGCGGTCATACCACCGTCGCGCTCGTCGTGCCGGCACGCGAGTCCCGGGGCGTCGGCGCCGATCGTGCCGGGTACCTGGACGCGTGGATCGCCCGCCACCCGCAGTTGGCGCCGCGGTTTCGCGGGGCCAGCCGGATCTCGCCCGTACGCGCGACCGGACCGTTTGCGCAGCACGCGCGCGCACTGTGGGCGCCGGGCGTCGCGCTCGTCGGTGATGCCGCCGACTTTTTCGACCCGTTCACGGGCGAAGGCGTCTACACGGCACTGCGCGGCGGCGAGTTGCTCACCCCCTACCTCTGCGAGGTAGTCCGCGGGCCTGGGGCGGACGCGGCCGACACGGCGCTCGCCGCCTATGAACGCTGCTGGCGCCACGAGTTTCGAGGGAAGCAGATCGTCGAACGTGCGGTCGGCGCGGCCGTTGCGATGCCGGCCGTCATCGGCCACGTCGCACGCGTGCTCGCCCGCCGGCCCGACATGGCGGATCTGCTGATCGGTGTCACCGGAGATTTCGTCCCGGCCCGCGAAGTCTTGCGGGCCGGCTATCTCGGGCGGCTGGTGCTGCCTGCGTTCCTTCACCGCTCGGCGGGGCAACGATGAGTCTGGATCAGGACGAGTTCCGTAGCGTGCTGGGGCGGTTCGCCACGGGGGTCACCGTCGTGACCGTGGCCGACAAGCGCGGCCGGGACTACGGGATCACGGTGACGGCATTCAGCTCTCTCAGCCTCGAACCCCCGCTCGTGCTCGTGTGCATCGGCCACGATGCGTCGATTCTCCCGGCGATGGCCGGTGCGTCGCACTTCGTCGTGAACATTCTCGCGGCTCACCAGGAGGCGATCGCGCGCCGGTTTTCGCAGCCCGAGGCCGAGCAGCGATTCGAGGGACTCGGCTTCATTCGCGGCCAGAACGGCGCCGCGCTTCTGGAGGATGTCCTCGCGTCGATCGAATGCCGGGTGGTGCAGTCGGTAGTGGGCGGCGACCACACGATCTTCATGGGAGAGGTCGAATCCGCGAGCGTCCGGCAGGACACCCCGCTGCTGTATTACCGCGGCGGCTATTCCCAACTCGATCGATGAGCACGCGGCTGTGAGCACACTGCTGTCGCCGCCGCGCGCTCGCGGCGCCGAGACGCTGGACACCCCCGACGCTGATCCCCGGCTTGCCCGGCGCTCACTGCGCGACGTCGCCGTCGCCAACCGGTTCTTCGGCGGCACCCGCGCGGTACTCGGCGCTCTCGGACCACTCTGGGACCGCCTGCCCGGGCAGGCCACCCTGCTCGACGTCGGGACCGGTATGGGCGACATACCTGCGCAGGCCCGCCGAGCGGGTGCCCGTCGCGGGGTGACGCTCGAAACGGTCGGCCTCGAGGCCACCGTGTCGCTCGCTGCCGCGAACCGCGGGATCAATACGTGGCTCGTCTGCGGGGACGCCCGCGCCCTCCCGTTCGCCGACCACAGCGTGGACATCGTCACGTGCTCGCAGGTCCTGCATCACTTCTTCGATGCCGACGCGCGATTCGTACTCGCCGAGATGAATCGTGTGGCCCGCGTGCAGGCCATTGTGAGCGACATTCACCGGAGCCGGATCGCCGCCGCGGGGATCTGGCTCGCGTCGTTCCCGCTCGCGTTTCATCCCGCGAGCCGGCACGACGCCGTGGTATCGGTGATGCGCGGCTTCCGGGTGCCGGAGCTGAAGCAGATGGTGCGAGAGGCCCTCGGTGTAGACGCGCTGGTCCGATACCGCCCCGGTTATCGGATCACCGCATCGTGGGCTCCGTCATTCACGCCGGCGCCGAGCGCCACGTGATCGAGGCTCCGCGCGCCGGACCCGGCGCGCTGCCGGCCGATGAACCGCCTGGATACGATCTCGGGCCGCTTCCCGATCGCTACGTCATGCGAGTCGTGGATGAACGCGTGGTCGAGAGCGCGGTCGCGCCGATCTTCGCCGTGGCTCGCGACGTGGAGCGCTGGCCCCGGCATCTCGCACACTACCGCTACGTCCGCTTTCGAGAGCGACGGCTGGACGGCGGCGGTCTCGTGGAGATGTCGGCGAATCGTCCCTTTGGTCCCGCGGCCTGGCCGACGTGGTGGCTGTCCCGGATGCAGGTGCTGACCGCCGCCAGCAGCTCAGGAGCCGGTCCGGCCATCCGGTTCCGCCATGTCGAGGGCGTCACCGCCGGGATGGAGGTCGAGTGGTCGTTCCTCTCCCAGAGTAGCAGCCGCACCCTGGTGCGGATCGTGCACCTCTGGCTCGGTCCTTCATGGCCGCTCATAGGTGGATTCGCCGCGCGCGCCGTGATTGGACCGGTATTCGTTCACGGCATTGCCTCGCGCACGCTCGCGGGGCTCGCCGCCGTGGCGGAATCCGGGCGTGACGGGCCCGGCAGTATGACATCCAGCCCTACCCCCACCAGCGGCGCCGGCCACATTCGCCCGGCGGCTCGCGCATCGCAGCCGCAGCAATGACACTACACGTGCTGCCGAATGTCTCGTCCAGCCCCGTCCACGGTGTCATTCGTCCGTCCCAGCCGGCTGTTCGCCCCACGGGCGTGTCCGCGCGCGCGCCCGCCGAGTATCTCTAACTACTCGGGCATGGCCCTGTGGCCGGCGCGCGGCCACGCTGATCGCCTCACGGTGGTAGCCGGCGGTTACAGCAAGCTGACTGGATCCCGCTCGGCAACGGACCGCTGGAATATTACGGCGCTCGGCGGGGTACGTACGTCGGTTCTCTACGGGGGAGCACGAGTATGATGGGACGGCGGCGAGTCGTGGTGACCGGGATCGGGGCAATCACCCCTATCGGCACCACCCGAGACGCACTGTGGCAGGGTATCCGGCGCGAGCGGTCGGCGGTGGGTCCTCTGACCCGCTTCGACTCGTCGCCGTTCCGCAGCCACAACGCGGCCGAAGTACCCGACTTTGTCGCTACTGATCACCTCGAGGCGAAGCGCGCCAGACGACTGGACCGCTTCGGCCAGTTCTCGGTCGTCGCCGCCCGGATGGCGCTCGAGGATGCCGAGCTCGATCTGGCGCTCGAAGATCGCGAGCGCGTCGGGTCGATGATGGGCACCGCCCTGGGCGGGATCGGGTACGCCGAGGAGCAGCTCGGCCGGTACCTCGCGCACGGGCTGTCGGCTGTCGATCCGGCGCTGGCGTTGAGCGTCTTCGGCGGTGCGGCGAGTTGCAACATCGCGATCGAGTTCGGCGTGTCCGGCCCCAATTCGACCAATGCGATGAGTTGCGCGTCAGGCACGATCGCCATCGGTGACGCCTTCCGGCAGATCCGCGACGACTACGCGGACGTCATGATCTGCGGCGGCTCCGAAGCACCACTCGCGCCTCTCTGCTACGGTTCGTTCGCGATCATCAGGGCCATGTCCACGCGGAATGACGATCCGTCGCGTTCCTCGCGGCCGTTCGACAAGGATCGCGATGGATTCGTGATGGGCGAAGGGGCCAGCATCCTCGTGCTCGAAGAATACGAGCGCGCCGTGTCGCGCGGTGCGCGCATCTACGCCGAGATCCAGGGGTATGGCGTCACCAATGACGCACACCACATGACGGCGCCGCGTCCCGACGGCTCTCAGGCGGCGCGGGCGATGCGACACGCGCTCCGCGATGCACACCTGGCTCCGCACGAGATCGGCTACGTGAACGCGCACGGGAGCTCCACACCGCTCAACGATCCGACCGAGACGCTCGCGATCAAGCAGGTGTTCGCGGATCACGCCTACGCGATGCCGGTGAGCGGCACAAAGGGTTACTACGGCCATGCCCTCGGCGCTTCCGGCGCCATCGAAGCCGCCATCTGCGCGCTGAGCCTGACGCACGAGTGGCTGCCCCCCACGATCAATCTGTCGGCGCCGGACGTGGCCTGTGATCTCGACTATGTCCCATCCACGGGCCGCGCCGCACGAGTCGATGTCGTCCTCTCGAACTCGTTCGGGTTCGGGGGCATCAACGCCGCACTGGTGATGAGCCGCGTCGCCTGAGACGCGCCGTCAATCGAGCGCGGTTCACGCGGTCGCGGCTTTTTCTCGCTCCATCGTGCCCTTGTAGGCCATCGGCGGTTCATCCACCCCGAAATTGACCGCCGCCAGCCGCTCGACCTGATCGAGCTGCGCCGGAGTGAGGTCCGGCTGCTCGCTCGCGGTGGCGAACTCCCGCAGTTGAGCCGTGTCGTAGATGTTGGGGAGCGTCGTGATCACGAGCGGATCGGCGAGCAGCCATTTGAGGGAAGCCTGCCCGAGCGTCATGTGCGGCGTGAGGAAATCCAGCGTGCGAACTTTCTTCACTCCATTCACCAGCCACGAACGCGGCCGGTGGCGCCGATGGTCGCCCTCCGGAAAGACCGTGTCCTCGGTGTAGTGGCCCTCGAGCATCCCCGACGCATGCGGCACACGGACGGTGAAGGCGCACTGTGGTGCGTGCCGTCGTGCTGCCTCGAGCATGGCGGATCCGGGATGCTGCTCCAGGATGTTCCAGATCATTTGGATCGCACCGACATCGGGCTCGCGCTCACACAATTCGACCGCCTCGTACAGCCAGCCGATCGCGGGGCCGAACGCCGCGCCCCACACGCGGACCTTCCCTTCGCGCTGAAACCCCCGCAGCGTCTCCCACAGTGCGGCATCCCGCACGTGCTCCATCTTCGCGTTGTGGATCTGCAGTACATTGACATAGTCGGTGTCGAGGCGCTCGAGGCAGCGATTGAGCGCGAGCCGCAGATACGCCGGATCCGTGCGCATTGGCAGCTCGGACTGCCCACGCCGCGCTCGCTGCGCGGCGTCGTCGTAGATGTCGTAGCCGATCTTGGTGGCATAGACAACCGACCCACGCCGTCCCCGAAACGCCGTGGCGAGTTGCCGCTCGGCCCGCCCGTTGCCGTAGGTGTCCGCTGCGTCGAAGAACGTCACACCGTAGTCGTCGTGCGCACTCCGCAGCATCGCTACGGCCTCGTCGTCCGTCTTTTCTCCCCACCAGTTCGTGGCCAATGTCCACGTGCCGAGCCCAACCTCGCTGGCCGTGACCGTGGACCCGGGAAATGTGCGATACCGCATGCGGTGCTCCTCTATTCCAGGCCGTCGCGCAACCGGCGCGCGGCTTCCGTGGCGAAATACGTGATGATGAAATCCGCGCCCGCCCGGCGAATCCCGACGAGTGACTCCATCATCGACCCGCTCGCGGTCGAGCCATCCCCGGTCGGCCGCGGCGCAGATCATGGCGTACTCCCCGCTCACCTGGTACGCCCCGACCGGGTACTGCGTCGCGGACTTCACGCGCTGGACGACATTGAGATACGGGCCGGCGGGTTTGACCAGGACCGCATCCGCCCCTTCACCGATGTCGAGCGCCACTTCACGCAACGCCTCCTCGGCGTTCGCGGCGTCCATTTGATAGCCGCGCCGGTCGCCGGATTGGGGCGCTGACTCGGCGGCCTCCCGGAACGGTCCGTAGAATCCCGACGCGTACTTGGCCGCGTAGCTGAGGATCGCCGTCTCGGTGTGCCCCGCAGCATCGAGTGCCGCGCGGATCGCCCCGATTCGCCCATCCATCATGTCACTCGGCGCGATGACATCCGCACCGGCGGCCGCGTGCGACACGGCGACCCGTGCCAGCAGCGGCAACGTCGCATCGTTGTCGACGGTCCCGCGCTCGTTCAGCACGCCGCAGTGCCCGTGGTCCGTGTATTCGCACATGCAGACGTCAGTGATGACCGCGAGTTCCGGGAACTCTCGCTTCAGCCCGCGAATCCCCTGCTGCACCGCCCCGTACTCGTCCCAGCCCCCGGACCCGACGGCATCCTTCTGGTCGGGGATGCCGAAGAGGATCACACCGCCAACGCCCGCCTCGGCCGCGGCCGCAGCGTCTCGCAGCATTCGATCAACCGACGTTTGAGCGACCCCGGGCATCGAGCCGACCTCAATGCGCAGATCGGCACCGGACCGGACGAACACCGGCAGGATCAACTGTCCGGGATCGAGGCGGGTCTCGCGGATGAGGCGCCGGAGCGGGGCACTGCGCCGCAGGCGACGGGGCCGGTAAGCCGGGAACGACGACACGGTCGTAATCTATTCCGGCTGCGGGGGCGGCACCCGGGCCGCGCCACGCAACAACGCGAGGATGTCGTCAGCCCCCCGGATCCGCAGATCGTCCGCCAGGTGGGTTCCGGCAGACACCGGATCCGAACCCACGATTCGAGAGCCGCGGATCACCCGGCGCCCCGCGACGTCGGCGATCAGGCCGTGCAGTGTCGCCACCGGCACGCCCGCACCGGGCTGCTCCATGACTAGCGCTCCAATCGGGACCTGGCAGCCGCCGTCCAGCCCGGCGAGGAAGGCGCGCTCGGCACGCACCGCGTGCATCGTCGGCTCGTGATTGAGCGCGGCGAGCAGTTCGTGCGCAATCCGGTCGTCAGTGCGGACCTGCACCGCGATCGCTCCCTGGCCCGCCGCCGGGAGCCAGTCGGGGGGGTCGAGATAGGCCGAGATGTGTTGCGTGGCGTCGAGCCGGTGGAGACCCGCGGCAGCCAGGATCGCCGCGTGCACCTGCCCTTCATCGACTTTCTTGAGGCGCGTAGGGACGTTGCCGCGCAGTTCCACGACCTCGAGATCCGGGTGCACCGCCAGGAGCTGCGCGCGGCGGCGCAGGCTCGACGTCCCGACTCGTGAGCCGCGCGGCAGATCCGCGAGTCCCACGGCCCGGGCGGTGCTGCTCAGCACCAGCACATCACGCGGGTCTTCGCGCGCCAGGACCGCGACCAGGTCCAGTCCGTCAACGGGGTCCGTGGACAGATCCTTCAGTGAGTGCACGGCGCAGTCGATCTTCCCGCGCTGCAACGCGCGTTCGATCTCGCTGCGTGAACAGCCCCTTGCCGCCGATGGTGCTCAGCGGCTCGTCGAGCCGCTTGTCACCCGTTGTCGTGAACGTGACCAGATCGCCCGCGATGCCGCGCTCCGCGAGCGCGGATTGAACCATTCGTGCCTGCTTGAGTGCAAGCGCCGACCCGCGCGTTCCGATGCGGAGATGACCGGGGTCCGACTGCGGAACTGCGCGTGGAGCACGTGACCGCGTCACGACTCGGCTCCTTCGCGCGCGGTTGCCGCAAAGGCCGGAATGCCAAGGATCGCGGTGACGAGGCCTGCGATCGTCGATGGCTCGGCCTCCGTGATCACGGACATGCCCGCGTCGCGCGCGGCCGCGCTCGTGATGGGCCCGATCGACGCCGCGTTCACGCGGCCGGCCAGCTCGGGTCCCACGGCTTCGAGATATCCGCGGACGGCGGACGCCGACGTCACGGTCACGAGATCGATCTCGCCCGCGGCAAGCCGCGCGCACAGGGCTGCCGCATCAGCGCCGTCGAACACCGAGCGATAGATCGGAATCACGTCAACCGTAGCGCCCAGGACGCGAAGCCCGGCTGGCAACGCATCGCGCGCGCCCACCGCGGCAGGATACAGCACACGCTCGCCACGGACATTGGCGCGTGACCCGAGCGCATCGAGCACGCCCTCGGCGACGAACCGTTTTGGTGAGACATCGGCGGCGATACCATGCTCGAGCAACGCGTCGGCTGTCGCCGGCCCGACGGCGCTGACGACGACGCTGGCGAGCGCACGCGCGTCCAGTCCGGCGGCATGCAGCGCGTCCCAGACGATGTGGACGGCATTCTGGCTCGTGAACACGAGGTGGCGATATCGGGTGAGTGCGCCACCGGTTATTGCCGCGAGAAGCGGGCCCCGGTCCAGCAGTTCGACCCGCGTCGCCGGCATCTCGGCGACCGCAGCCCCGAGCGCCCGGAGTTGCTCGGTGAGCGCACTCGCTTGCAAGGTCGCGCGAGTGACGAGGATGCGGCGGCCGAGCAGGGGCCGGCGCTCGGGCATGTCGAACCACCGGATCTCGTCGCGCAGCGCAGCGACTCGCCCGATCACGGTCAGCACCGGCGCGGTCAGGCCCGCCTCGGCAACCCGGTCAGCCAGAGTCGCCAGTGTCGCCTCCACGGTGCGCTGCGCAGGATAGGTCGCCCACTGGATCGCGGCTGCGGGGGTCGTGGGCGACATCCCGCCACGGATCAGCGCCTTGGCTGTTTGCGCCAGCGAGCGGACGCCCATGTACAGCACGATCGTCGTGCCGCTGCGTGCAAGCGCCTCCCAATCCGTTTGCGAGGCCGCCTTGGCCGGATCTTCGTGTCCGGTCACGAATGTCACGCCGGTCGCGACTCCCCGATGCGTCACCGGAATGCCGGCGTAGGCTGGCGCCGCGACGCCGGCCGTTACACCTGGTACGATCTCGAACGGGATGCTCGCTCGCGCCAGCGCCTGTGCTTCTTCGCTCCCACGGCCGAAAACGAACGGGTCACCACCTTTGAGCCGGACAATGGATTTTCCCGCTCGCGCCAGGTGCACGAGCAGGGCGGTGATCTCATGCTGCCGGGCCGATGACTCGTCACCGCCACGCTTGCCCGCGAAATGCATTTCTGGCGGAGCCGCACGACGCGTACGCACGTCGGACAGCAGCTCCGGGGCGACGAGGGCGTCGTGGACGATCGCGTCGCAGTCGTCGAGAAGCGCGCGGCCGCGCACCGTGATCAACCCCGGGTCGCCGGGTCCGGCACCCACGAGATAGACAGTGCCCGGCTGTGCGGCACTCACGCCGAGATCATGTCTCAGGGGGACCGGAACGATCGGCGCCCATCGCCGTCCGGATTCTCGCGGCGAGGGTGCGTCCCCGCCACCAGATCGAGATCGCATATACGGTGTACACGGTGAACGCCGCGGCGTAGGCCGCGTACGCGTAGCCTGAATTCGCCGGAGGCATCAGACGCTCCTGCCGGAAGCGCCGCCATCGGCCAGGCCTGCATCAGCGATCGTGGCCAGCCGGTACCGCGCCCGCAGCAGCGCGACGAACAGCAGGGCAAACGACGCGAAGGACATGAGCAGCGTCGCCAGCATCTCGGGCGGCAGCGACGGAGCGCTGGGCTTGAGCACGATGGGTTGCGGATGCAGCGTCCGGAACAGATAGACGCTCAGATGGATGAACGGGATGAGCAGCCCCGCGAGGATGGCGAGGACCGCCGAGTAGCGCGCCCGTTGCGCGCGATCGTCCACGGCCTGGCGGAGGATCAGATAGCCGAGGATGATCAGCCAGAGAAACAGCGTGGACGTGAGGCGTGCGTCGCCCGACCACCAGGTGCCCCACACGGGCTTCGCCCACAGCGGGCCGGTGACGAGGACCACGGTCGTGAACGCCAGCCCGACTTCGGCCGACGTCGAGGCGACCCGGTCGAGCTTCGGGTCGCGGAGCCAGAGATAGAGGACGCTCGCGACGGCCATCAGCGCGAACGCCAGATAGAGCGCCGTGACAGCGGCTGGGACGTGGATGTAGAAGATTTTCTGTGCCGGCCCCTGCGACGCCTCGATCGGCGTGAAGAACGCGATCCGTACGACCGTCGCGATGACCCCCGCGACGGCCACCCAGCACAGGATCCCGTACGGACGCGCGAGTTGAGCCAGCGCGGCTTCCCGTGTCACCTCTGCTGGCCGTCCGGGTCCCGCCGTCGCGCTCATGGTCATTGCTCGATGGTGAAGGGGTAGGCCACCGTGCACGCCGGCACGAAAATGAGATCGAAGGCGAGCAGCACGCGCATCCAGCCCAGCGCACCGGTCAGCGGCCGGCCGTCGATCACCAGCACGGTCGCCTGTGCGGCGGCTGTCACGATCGGCAGGAAGAAAGGAAGCGCCAGCACCGGAAGCAGCAATTCGGCGAGGCGTGTATTCACCGCCATGGCGCTGAACAGCGTGCCCACAGCGACCAGACCAATGGATGCGAGCACCGCGATGCCCGCGATCGCCCCCACCGCCCCCCATCCGAGCGACAGGTTGTAGAACAGGACGACCGTCGGAATCGCCACGACCTGCACACCGAGGACGAAGATCAGGTTTGCGAGTGCTTTGCCCAGGAACACCGCCTCGCGGCGGATCGGGGCGATGAGGAGTCCGTCGATCGCCCGATCGGCGAGCTCCGCCGCAAACGAGCGGTTGAGTCCAAGTAGCCCCGCGAACGTAAAGATGACCCACAGCACACCAGGGGCCAAGTCGATTGCGCCCACCGCTGTGGGGTCCCACGTGTAGAGAAAGATCGCCGCGGCCAGCACGGTGAACACTGCCGCCGACAGAAACGCCGCCCGCGTACGCAGTTCCACGGTCAGGTCCTTTCGTGCGATCGTCCACGCCGCCGCGAAGGTTCCCGGCAGTCCGGTCATCGGCGTCAACCCGCCACCCCCACGGCTGCGCGATACTCGCCCGCGAACGACGCCGGATCGATCGCGTCGCGCCGGGTGTGCAGCACGAAGCGTCCAGCGCGCATGACCGCCACGTGCGTCGCAATGGCAAGCCCCTCATCGAGATGATGGGTCACGAGCACCAGCGCAGCGCCGCCAGATTTCAGTCCTTCGAGCGCCGTGGACAGCGCGGCGGCTCCAGTGGCATCCAGTCCCGTGTATGGTTCGTCGAGCAGCACGACGCGTGGCGCATGAACGAACGCCCGGGCGATCGAGACGCGTTGCTGAAGGCCGCGGCTGAGCACCCGAACGGGCGTGTTTGCGCGATCGAGCACTCCAAGCCGCGCCAGGGCCGATTCGGCGGACGCGCGCGGCGAAGCCAGGCCGTGCAGACGGGCGGCGAATTCCACGTTCTCGCGTGCGGTGAGCGCGGGGTACAGCATGCTGTGATGCGAGATCAGCCCGACCTGCGCCCGGGCCGGCAGCCCGCCGGGGAGCGCCACCCCAGCAACGCTCGCGGTTCCGCCCGATGGATCCAGGAGACCTGCCAGGACGCGGAGCAACGTGGTCTTGCCCGCGCCGTTGGGACCAAAAATGGCGAGGCAATCGCCGGGCGCGACCGACAGATCGACGCCGCTGAGCGCCTCCTGGCGGTCGAAACGGCGGATCAGGCCGCGTGTCTCGATAATGGCCAGGGGCGGCGTTTGCACCGGGTGCACGGGCAGAATCTAGCCTACCCGTCCGTGCGCAGAGCCCCCCGCGGAAACCCCGACGCCCGTCCCCGGCCGTCTGGCAGCTCCCGGCCGCCACGCGTGCGTCCCAGCCTGCCTGACCTCTGGCCCCTGACGCCCGCCCGTCGCCAGATTGCTTTCCGTGAACGACATCGACGTTCTTCTGGACGAACGGCGGCGATTCCCCCCCGCCGACGAGTTTCGCCAGCACGCCGTTGTGCGCGACCCTTCCGTCTATCAGCGCGCCGCCGCCGACCCCGAAGCCTATTGGGCGAGCCGCGCGCGCGAGTTGGACTGGTTCGCGCCGTGGAATCGGGTGATGGAGTGGACACCGCCGCACGTCAAATGGTTCCTGGGCGGGACGCTCAACGTCTCCGTGAACTGCGTGGACCGGCATCTCGCGAGTCGCCGCGACAAGGCCGCCATCGTGTGGGAGGGAGAGCCGGGCGACCGCCGCACGCTCACCTACGGCGAGCTGTCGCGGGAGGTCAATCGCTGCGCGAACGCGCTCCGCACGCTCGGCATCCGCCGCGGCGATCGCGTCGCGATCTATCTGCCGTTGGTTCCGGAAGCCGCGATCGCGATGCTGGCCTGCACGCGGATCGGCGCGATCCATTCGGTGGTCTTCGGCGGATTCTCGCCGGACTCGTTGCGCGACCGCATCAACGATGCTGGCGCCAAGGTGTTGATCACGGGCGACATCGGGTACCGACGCGGCAATCCGGTGCCGCTCAAGCGCAATGCGGACACCGCGGTCGCGGACTGCCCGACGATCGAGCACGTCGTCGTCGTGCGGCGCACACCGGACACACCCGCGGCGGATGCGGCCTTCCATCCGCCACGCGATGTGTGGTGGCACGATGTGGTGCGCAACGCGTCCGCCGACTGCGTGCCGGAACGGATGGATGCCGAGGATGTGCTCTACATCCTGTATACCTCAGGCACGACGGGGCGGCCAAAGGGAATTGTGCACACGACCGGGGGCTATCTCACGGGCGTCGCGGCGACGACCAAGGATGTATTCGACCTCCGCGAGGACAATGTGTTCTGGTGCACCGCGGACGTCGGCTGGGTCACGGGCCATTCCTACGTCGTCTATGGACCGCTCGCCAATGGCGCGACGACGATGCTGTATGAGGGTGCCCCCGACTGGCCGGACAAGGACCGCTTCTGGGCCCTCTGTGAGACGCACGGTGTGACCGTGCTCTACACCGCCCCGACCGCCATCCGGGCGTTCATGAAGTGGGGCGATGCGTTTCCCGCGCGGCACGATCTATCGCGGCTCCGGCTGCTGGGGTCCGTCGGGGAGCCGATCAACCCCGAGGCGTGGATCTGGTACCGGCGCCACATTGGCGGCGACCGGTGTCCGGTGGTCGATACGTGGTGGCAGACGGAGACTGGCGCGATCGTAATCTCTCCACTGCCGGGGATCACCGAGACGAAGCCCGGCAGCGCCACGGTCGCGCTTCCGGGCTACAGCGCGGAACTCCTCGACCGCGCCGGCAACGTGATTCCGGTGGGCGGCGGGTTTTTGGCGATGACGCGGCCCTGGCCGTCGATGCTGCGTACGATCTGGGGCGATGATGCCCGCTACGCCGAGACCTACTTCTCGAAATGGCCGCAGCGGCCGGACCTGTATTTCGCGGGCAATGGCGCGAAACGTGATGACGACGCGTACTTCTGGATCCTCGGCCGGGTCGATGATGTGCTGAACGTGGCGGGCCACCGGATTGGCACGATGGAAGTCGAATCCGCGCTCGTTTCGCACCCGGCGGTGGCCGAAGCGGCAGTTGTGGGGCGCCAGCACGACATCAAGGGGCAAGCGCTGGCGGCCTTCGTGACCCTCCGTGCCGGCCGGCAGTCTTCCAACGAGTTACGCGACGAGCTCCGTCGTCATGTGGTGGACAAGATCGGCGCGATTGCGCGTCCCGACGATGTCCTCTTCACGGCCGATCTTCCCAAGACCCGATCGGGCAAGATCATGCGGCGTCTCCTGCGTGACATCGCCGAAGGGCGAGCCCTTGGCGACACGACGACGCTCGCCGATCCGGCCGTCGTGTCGGGGCTCAAGGACCAGTACGAGTCGCTGGAAAGCTGATCGCGCAGCAACCGGCGGTCTCACTACGCCAGACGGCCTCAACAGTTATATTATGGATGTGTTCGGCCGCCTCTTTCCTGAATCGCTTTTCCCCCGAAAACTCTCGGAAGCCGCGGAACGCCGGCTTCGCCTGGCGCAGGCGCGCGCCGAAGAAGCGATCATCCGCGCCCACGTCGACAATGCGCTCATGTTCGTGGACACGCTGGCCGAAGAGCTGTCCTTCGACCGGGCCATCGATACCTACGTCCGCGTGATGGGCATCCCGGAACCGCTCGCGGGCACGATCGCCACCCGGGCCCTCGTCTCGCTGGGCCAGGACCTCGTCACCGCCACGCGCCGCCGGTCACGCGACTCCGAACCGGTCACCGGCGGGGACGAAGATGGCCGGCCGCGCCTGCGCATTAACGACGCCGACTCGCGGCAACGGTCGATCAAGCGGGCCTGAGATCGGGGCTGACCTGCTCCGCGATGCAGAGCACGAACATCAGCGTCACGACGACCGCTGATCCCACACAGTAGATGCAGATCGCGTGGATCACGAACAGCTCCAGCCACGTGAGATACGCCGAGAACAGCACGCCGGCACCAGTCATCGCCGTGAGGAGCCGGGTGATGCCGCGTGATGCCGCGGCGGGCGTCTGCGTGGCGAGAACGGCCACTCCCAGTGTCGTGAGGTAATAGCCGGCGCCCCACACGGCGACCGGGATCCCGAACAGCACCGACCATCTGCTGGTCTGCACGCGCTCGCACGAGCCCACCGCGCACGTGAGCTGCGCGATGTACCCGAACTTGTAGAGTGTGAGGTAGAGGGAGAGAAAAAGCCCCACCACCGCCAGCAGCGCGACCACCATGCGCTTGGTCACTGTCGGGATTTCCGGAGCGGAGAGTTAGTACAACGCCGCTAGTGCGCTGCGCTGTTGCCGGCCGTCTGTGCGCCCGTGCGGGCGCTGTCGACGTAGGCCTTGATCTGATCGTCGGTCAGGGAGCCGGCCACCATCCGGTTCCCGATCACGAAGGTCGGCGTCTGGTTCACCTGACGCCGCTCACCTTCCGCCTTGTTGGCGTCAATGTCGCGCTGGTGGACACGGGAGTCCACGCACGAGTGCCACTTGTCCACGTCGAGCCCGATCGCCTTTGCGTAGCCCTGCATCACGCTCACGGGATCGCTCGTCGCTTCCGTGTTCCAGTCGGTCTGGCCCTGGAATAGCCGGTCGTGCATCTCCCAGAACTTGCCCTGATCGTTCGCGCAGGCCGCGGCCTCCGATGCCATCATGGTGTTCTTGTGCTGCGGCAGCGGGAAGTCGTAATAGGTCACGCGCGCGAGCCCCGGCTCAATGACGCGCTTCCGCACGTCGGGCTCCGTCACCACGGAGTAGTTGCCGCACGCGGGGCACTCGAAATCGGCGAACTCGAGGATCTGCACGGGCGCGTCCGGCCGGCCCATGCTGTAGCCCTTCGCCACCGCGGGCGGGAGGTTCGGATCGACGATCGTGGCGGCAGGTCCTGCGTGCTGGCGGCTCGCGAGATACGCGAGCCCCCCGGCTCCGGCCAGGATCAGGACCAGCACGACTCCGACAAACGACTTGGGATTCGCGGCACCCGCACGGTTCCCGCCACTCCAGTTCCGGGTCACCATGGCTGGCCCTCCTCGTCGTCCGGCGCCCAGTCGGTCGGCTTCCATTGGGATTCCTGATTCTCCGCCTCGGAGACGATGCGCCGGTTCTCGGCGACTTCGGGCGTGTCGTAGGTCGCCCGCACTTCGTAGTGAAAGAGTTCCGTGCGCACGTCGCCGATCAACTCCATGAGTTCGTTCGTCCGGGCCAGGAGGGTCCCGGCCGCATCCAGCTCCCGAATGGTCTCCGCGAGGGTGCGAAGCAGCTCCTCGAGTTTTCGCTGCCGGGCCTCGCCGTAGGTCTCGTCCGCCATGAAATCCGCCACTGCTCCCGCGCGGCCCGAGCCGGCCACACGCCGGCCCCGGTGCGACATTCTCGAAAGGTAGAC
Source organism: uncultured Gemmatimonadales bacterium (assembly GCA_963737895.1). Lineage (GTDB taxonomy): Bacteria > Gemmatimonadota > Gemmatimonadetes > Gemmatimonadales > Gemmatimonadaceae > Palsa-1248. Next base: position 772,938 of record CAVTUF010000001.1, read on the forward strand.
ATCGGCCGGGCGTGCGCAAGCAATTGCGTGCGCATATCTTGCCCGCGTGCGTGACCCTGCTGCAGTGCCCGCGCTGCTGGATGAACTGGCCTGGCGCGGCTTGTTATACGACCACACCGACCGTCTAGCCGACGCGTTCGCCGCCGGCCCCGTCACTGGCTATTGCGGCTTCGATCCCACCGCCGACAGCCTGCACGTGGGGAGCCTGGTCCCGGTAATGGGGCTGCTCCACCTCCAGCAGGCGGGCCACCGTCCGGTGATTCTGGTCGGCGGCGGTACCGGTTTGATCGGCGACCCGAGCGGCAAGAGCACCGAGCGTCCGCTCCAGTCGCGCGATCAGATCGCGGCTAATTCGGCCGCGTTACGGAAACAACTCGAGCGATTCCTCGATTTCTCCGGCCCTCACGCCGCCCTCGTCCGCGACAACGCGGACTGGCTGGGCCCCCTCGTGTTGGTCGATTTCCTGCGCGATGTCGGCAAGCATTTCAGCGTCAACGTGATGCTGGCCAAGGATTCCGTGAAATCCCGCCTCGAGGCGGGGATCTCGTTTACGGAATTCTCCTACATGCTCCTGCAGGCGTATGATTTTCTCGAGCTGCATCGCCGCGACGGCGTGACGCTGCAACTCGGAGGTAGCGATCAGTGGGGCAACATCACCGCCGGGATCGAGCTCATTCGCCGCACCTGCGCCGCCGAGGCGAACGGACTCGTGTTGCCACTGGTGACTACCGCGACTGGGACCAAGTTCGGCAAGACCGAAGCAGGCGCCGTGTGGCTCGACGCGGCGCGCACGTCGCCCTACCAGTTCTACCAGTTCTGGATCAACAGTGACGACCGCGACGCCGGGCGGTATCTCCGCTACTTCACGCTTCTCTCGCGCGAGGACATCGCGGCCCTCGACACTGAGACGGCCGCCAACCCTGGGCGGCGTGAAGCCCAGCAGCGGCTGGCGTTCGATGTCACGGCACGCGTGCACGGCGAAGACGCCGCCCGCACGGCGGCGGAGGTCTCACGCACGCTCTTCGGCGGCGGCGACCCGCGCACGCTGTCGGCGCGCGCACTGGAGGTGCTGGCGGCCGAGATCCCATACGCCGAGGTGAGCCGCGCGGATTCCTTCGACACGCTCGACCTCTTTCTTGCGGTGCGTATCGCTCCCTCCAAGGGCGCGGTTCGGCGCCTCCTCGAGCAGGGCGGCCTTTCGGTCAACGGCCGCAAGCTCCCGTCCACCGACCGCGCCATCGCCGCGAGCGAAGCCCTGCCCGGCGGGTATTTCCTGTTGCGCAAGGGAGCGCGCGACTACGCGCTGGCCCGGCTGGCCGGATGACAATCCGCCTGCGCGCTGCACCGGGCCGGACTTAGCTGTCCTCGCCGGAACCCGGGGGCTCTGCCAGACCCGGTGTCGGCTCGCCGGGTGGCGGCGGTCTACGCCGCCAGCGACGGTGATGCCACAGATACTGCTCGGGATATGCCCGCACCCAGCGCTCCAGCACCGCGGTGTAACTGGCCACGACGGCATCGACATCGCGCTCGCGGTCGCCCGTCTCCACGACCTCCACCGGCTCGACGAGCGCGCGGTATTTCCCACCCGGTAGCCGGACCGCGGTGCCTGCTACCACCGGCACGCCAGCACGCAGCGCGAACACGCCCGGACCACGCGGTGTCTTGGCCAGCCGGCCGAAGAACGGAACGAAGGTGGATGCCATTCCCTTCGTTCCCTGATCCGCGACCATGGCGACGACATGGCCTGCGCGTAGCGCTCGCGGGATCCGCCGGACCGCGTCCGAATCCGCGATCACCGCCAGGCCGGCTTTCTCTCGCGTGGACGTGAGGTACCGGTCGAACATCGGATTGGTCATGCGGCGCGTCACGCCTTCGATCGGCATGCCGCGCGCAGCGATGTAGGCGCCCGCGAGCTCCCAGTTGCCGATATGGCCGGTGACCACGATCACACCCTTCCCCACGGCGTGCGCTCGCGCCAGGACATCCCACTCGCCCTGCCCGTCGAACATCGGGATGACCCGCTCTGGCGTCAGTGTCGGGAGGAGCGCCGCCTCGGCGGACGTCCTCCCAAGGTTCTCGTAGGATGCCCGCGCGACCTGGAGCACGCGCTCGTGGTCCCACTCCGGAAACGCGGCCGCGATCTGCGTCTCGACCACGCGCCGGCGGATGCCCAGCGGGCGATACCCGAGGGCCGCGATCCGCGCGCCCGCCGACACGGCGCGATCCCACGACATCATGCCAAGCAGCGCCACCGCCGCCCGCGCGGCGCCGTACTCGATCGCGTCCGCGATGGTCGCCACTAGACCGCCGCCGGTCCCGCCGCCGCGTTGTGACGCGCCGCGACGGCGTCCACCGCGAAGGCGCGCACGTCGCTCGTAACGCGGTCCCAGTTGAAATGCGAGAGCGCGTCCGCGCGGCCGGCTGTGCCCATCGCCGCTCGGCGGGACGGGTCCGCGAGCAGCGACCGGATCGCGGCGGCCACTGCGGGCACGTCGGATGGCGCCACGACGATGCCAGTGCGTCCGTCTCGCACCGCCGAGCGCACACCGCCCGAATCGCCGGCGACGCTGGGAATGCCGCTCGCCGCAGCCTCCACGAAGGCGATGCCGAACCCCTCGGCGTTGATTTCGGAATCCACCCGCGAGAGGCCGACGTACAGGGTCGCCGTGGCGTACGCCTCCGCGATCTCGGCGTCGGTCAGTCCCCCCGCGAATACCACGCGGTCCGCGAGACCCAGCGACTCAGCCATCGCGGCGAGACGAGGCCCGTCCTCGCCACGCCCGATGATGAGATACCGTATCGCAGGCCACTCGCCGGCGAGCGCCGCCATCGCGCGAAGCGCGACATCGATCCCCTTGTGCGGTACGAGTCGCGCGACCGTGAGCAGCAGCGCCCCGCCCCCGAGGCCGAGGCGCGACCGCAAGGTGCCCGTGTCGCGTCCGGGATGAAAAAATGCCGGGTCCGTACCCAGCGCGTTGGTCAGAACGGGCGGCGGCCTCTCGACCCCTGCGGCCCGCATCACATCCGTTGCCAGCGACGCGCTCCAGCCGGAGATCGCCACCACCCCCGCGCTGTCTTCGAAGATGCGCCGCGCGGTCCATCGCTTGAGCGCGCTGGCGCGAAGCTTTCGCTGTTCCCGGAGGAGATCACCGCCGTACACGTAGACCAGATATGGTACCCCGGTGACGTGATGTGCCCACCACGTGGGATATCCGGCCGGACGGATGTTGCCGCAGTGCACGATGTCCGCGGCGGCCGGGCCGCCGCCGCCGGGCGAGCGCGCGGTGCAGCGCGGCACCAGCCAGCGGGCCCATCGCGCCTGGTTGAAAACCGTCTTCGCGCCACGAAACGGAAATGGCTGCCGGACGATCTCGTACGGCTCCGACGCGTCGAATGCCGCCGCCGCGGCCTCGTCACCAGCGTCGGGCGCAACGGTCGAGACGGTGAGACCCTCCGGCGCCAGACGCCGGCACAACTCCACGTGCCGCCGCGCCATCCCGCCGCCCATCGGCGGGTAGTCCTGCGTGATGAACGAGATGCCGGATCGCCTCCGGGGCGGCCACGCTATGCCTGCCACCGGGTGCGGTCGCGCGCACTGTCGGCGGCCGCCTGCAGCGCATCGATCATCGCGGACTCCGTGTATTCCCGCGCCACTCGCGCCCGCCCCGCACTCCCCATCGCCCGGCGGCGTTCGTCCTGAGCGAGCAATCCCGCCACGACCGCGGCCATGCCCGGCGTATCGCCCGGGTTGAGTAGCGTGCCCGTAATGCCATCCGCCAGGTAGTGCGCCGCAACCGTACCACGATCGGCGAGCACCGGAATCCCCATCGCCATGACATCGAGCGACGTGAAACCACCGGTGTCCTCAGTGGCAACCACCCAGCCCAGGTGCGCCGCCTGCAACACTGCGAACTCGTCGTCGCGCTCACCGAGATATGTCACACGCCGGCCCAGTCCCAGGGACGCAGCGTGCATCTTGAGATCCTCATCGGCCGATCCGGCGCCCAGGATCGCGAGGTGCAGCTCCGGATGGCGCGGCACGAGGAGCGCCATCGTGCGCAAGACCGTGGCGACCTGCGTCTTGCCGCCCTCGTCATAGGCACAGACGATGAGCTTGGCGTCCGGAGTCGTCGCGCCCAATGCAACCAGCGAGACGGCGCGCAACTCATCGTACCGCGACACATCGACACCCAGGCCGGCGACGACGGGATCGCGCGCCCGTGCCGGCCTGGGCGCCGCGGCCGCCTCCGCATCCGTCGTGAACACGAACCCGCCCGTCGCAAGGCGCAACGCGATACTTGTAGCACGTCCAATCGCCGGCCTCGTCCCCGCTGGCACCCGCCGGACGACGCCCCCGCGGGCCGCAATGCGCATCGCGAGAGACACGTCGAGTTGTTCTTCCTCGGTGTGCACGAACACCGTCTCGATGAAGCGCTCGGTCAATAGACGCTGGAGGCGCCATCCGCGGCTCACGATCGGACCGGACGTATCGAGCGCAACGACATCACAACCCTCGGCAGCCGCGCGCGCCTCCACGGAACCGCCGCCCGGACATGCAAACGTGACCTGATAGCCACGCGCCGCCAGACCGCGGGCGGCAGCCACGAATACGCGAGCACTCCCCGTCCAGCCCGGCGCGGAGTAGTAGAACATGACGCGCACGGGCTACTCGGCTACGCCATCGATGCCGCCGGCGCCATCGCCGGCGTGAAACTGCAGCGTGTACAACCGGTGATAGGCGCCCTTGGCGGCGAGCAGCTCGGCGTGCGTGCCACGCTCGATGATCCGGCCACGATCGAGCACCAGGATCTGGTCGGCATGCGTGATCGTCGACAGCCGGTGCGCGATCACGAACACGGTGCGGCCCGTGAGCAACCGGTCTATCGCCTCCTGGACGAGCCGCTCGCTCTCGGTATCGAGTGATGACGTCGCCTCATCGAGGATGAGAATCGGCGGGTCGGTAAGGAGTGCCCGGGCGATCGCGAGACGCTGCCGCTGGCCACCCGAGAGCCGCGTGCCGCGCTCGCCGAGCACCGTCTCGTATTTGTCGGGCAGCTCCGTGATGAACGCATGCGCATTCGCCGCGCGGGCCGCGCTTTCAATCTGCGCGTCGGTGTACCGGTCATCCGTCCCGTACGCGATGTTGCGCCGCACCGTGTCGTTGAACAGCACCGTGTCCTGGCTCACGATCCCGGTGAGCGCGCGAAGCGAGGGGAGCCGGATCGTGCCGGTGTCGATTCCGCCCAGCAGGATGCGGCCTCGCGTGGGTTGCACGAAACGCGGGATCAGATCGACGAGGGTGCTCTTCCCCGCTCCGCTGGCCCCGACCAGCGCCACGACTTCGCCGCGGCGCGCGGTAAACGACACATCCGACAGGACGGTCTCGCCGTCCGGATCGTAGGCAAAGGACACGTCGTCGAACGCCACGGACCCGAAATCGGCCGGCGCATCTCGCGTTCCACGGTCCTGCGCGAGCTCGGTGGGCTCATCGAGGATGTCGAAAATGCGTTCCGCTGACGCGAGCGACGCCTGAGCCACCGTAGGGAGCTGCGTCACCTGCTTGAGCGGCTGCAGCAACTTCATCATGCTCAAAAGGAAGACCAAAAGCTCCGAGCCACCCATCACACGCTGCACCAGTACCAGCTTGGCCCCGTACCACAGCAGCCCGACCAGGACCACGGTGCCCAGGAACTCGGTGATCGGCTGCGACAGGAGCGCGAGCGTTGCGACCCGGACCAGCCGGCGCGAATACTGCCCGCTGGCCTGCACGAAGCGCTCTTCCTCGTACGCCTCGGCGCGGAACGACTTCACGAGGCGCATGCCCGACACGATCTCCTGCAGCACGCTCAGCATCTCGCCGTAGTCATCCCGGAGCCGGCGGTGATTCTTCCGCAGCTTGCGCAGGATCGGCTGCAGAAATCCGGTGATCGCGGGCGCGATGATGAGCGCGATCAGTGATAGTCGCCAGGAGATCGCGAACATCAGCGCCATGTCGACGACGATGAGCGCGGCGCTCTGGATTCCGGACGTGACCAGTTGCGTGATCAGGGACTTGGTCTGATCGGTATCCGCGAGGACGCGGGCTGTGATCTGCCCGCCTTTGGTGCGCAGGAAGTACGGCAGTGGCAGGCGCTGCAGGTGCGCGTACACCACGTTGCGCATGTCGCGGGTCACGAACTCTTGCAGTTTCGCGCCGAGCTGGCCCCCGTACCACACCAGGAGGTTCTTCGCGGACACCACCACGAGGATGATGAGCATCACGCTTTCCAGCGACCGCATTCTTGTTCTGCGGGTCGAGCAGCCACCCGATGGCGAACGTGACGAACCGCGTCAGCTTCCCGCCGGTCGCCGGGAGTGCCTGCTGCCCGAACAGCGCGTTGAGGAACGGGATCAGCAGTGCCATCGAGAACCCGTCGAGTCCCGCCGCGACGACGTTGCTCGCGAGCGCTCCCGCCATGAGCGCCCGATGCGGACGGAGAAAGACGAGAAGCCGCCCGTACATGCCGGTCTTCGGCGTGGCCGGCCGGGCCCCCGCGGCAGCCGCCGGGCGCGCGGCGGCGGGAGCGCCGGGCGATGGCTCCGGGGCCGCTGACGGCGGCCGTATGGCGGTGGTACTCACTGGCGCCGCTCCACGGGCGGCTGGGACTACCGGCGTGGTGTAAGCAACGCCACGGGGAGGATCATTTCCTCGGGCGTCACGCCGCCGTGCAGGAACGATCCACGGTACCGGCTCTGGTATTCGCGCAGCTTGGTCGGATAGACGAAGAACGAGTCGCCGGTCGCCAGCAGCGTGTGCGCCCCCATCCCGCGGTGCGGCAGCCGCAGCCGGTCGGCGTTGGGAAACATGAGGGCCTGATCGGATCGCTCGGCGCGCACGTCCTCGCCGAACTTGTAGCGCAGGTTGGCGGTCGCATCCCGCTTGGCGTACACCGTCGCTGGCGTCTGGCAGTGGATCGACCCGTGATCGCTGGTCAGCACGACCGTGATCTTCCGCCGCGCCGCTTCCTTGAGCACACCGAGGAGCGCGGAGCGCTGGAACCACTGCACGGTGAGCTGCCGGAGTGCGATCTCATCACGCGCCACTTCATAGAGGATCGCGGACTCACTGCGCCCATGCGTCAGCAGATCCACGAAGTTGAAGACGAACGCGCTCACGCCCTCGGGTGCGATCGCCGAGTTGAGCCGGCGATCGAGTTCATCGGAGTCCGCGGCGGTCGAGATCTTGGCGTACCGCACCGGTCCCGCGTGCCCCGCCTCGGCCAACTGGGCTTCCAGCAGCTCCCGCTCGTGCGCGTTGAGCGTCTCGTCTTCGCGGACGCCGGGTCCCCACCAGTCGGGGAACCGGGCCGCGATCTCGCCCGGAAAGAGCCCGCTGAAGAGCGCGTTGCGCGAGTACGGCGTCGCCGTCGGCAGCACGGCGAAGTGATGCGTCACCTCCACATCGAACAACGGCGCGAGCAGCGGTTCGAGCGCCAGCCATTGATCTAGCCGCAGGCAGTCGACCACGACGAAGACCGCCGCGCCGTGGCGCTGCAGCACCGGTAGCAGGAATTCGCCAATGACGTCGACGGACAGGGGCGGCCGGTCCCCCTCCAGGTTCTCGAGCCACGCCGGATACGCCACCGCCATGTACGCCGCGAACTCGCGATGCATGTCCGCGTAGAGCCCGCGTAGCGACTCGTACAGGCCGGTCTCGCCCGCGGCCGCCAGCTCGACGTCCCACACCATCAACTCGCTGTACCGCTCGACCCAGCCGCGCCAGTTGAGCGGACGGGCGCGTTCGAGCTCGATCGCGCGGAACCGCTCCACGAACCGGCGCGCCATCGCCTGCTGGCGGATGCGCGGCCCGTCGAGGATGCGGCGCACGGCGGCCAGGACCTGGCGCGGATTGATCGGCTTGGTCAGGTAGTCGCGGACGTTGGCACCGATGGCCTCCGTGAGCGTGGCATCCTCTTCGCTCTTGGTGACCATCACGACCGGCACGTTGGGCGCGAGCTCCCGCAGTTCCCGGTAGGCTTCCAGGCCTCGCTTCCCCGGCATCTGCTCGTCCAGCAGCACGACGTCGAACGCGCGGCGGCGGAGCAACTCGATGGCGTCGTCGGCGTTGCTCGCCATCTCGACGTCGTACCCGCTCTCGCCCAGAAAAATCCGATGGGATTCCAGGAGGTCCGCCTCGTCATCGACCCACAAGACGGCCTTCCGCGCTGGCGGAGCCTTGGTCAGCGGAGGTGGGGCTGGCAGCGGGGGCATCTCGTGCGGAATGTACCGTTGCTCTCCATATTCCTGTAGGTGTTGGCCACTCTCCCACCGTACGCCTTGGCTGCGCCCATGTTCCGCTTCCGTGCGCTCGCGGGACTCGCGGGGCGGCGGGCCCTCGGTGGTGACCGCGAGGTGGCGGTCGCCGCCTTCGTCGCGGCACGCCTCGCTTCTGCCGCACTCCTGCCCGTACCACTCCCGGCAGAAGCCCGCGCGGCTCGCGCCGCCGGCGCGCGCGCCTGGCTCGCGGCTGTCGCGGTGCCCGCCCCGGCGCGTGGTCCCCTGACCCGCGTGATCGACGCCTCGGGCCGTGATGACCGCGCGGCGCTGGCGGCCGCCGTGCGCGCGCTCACCGATGTGGCCAGCCGTTGTCTCGACGGAGCCGCACGCCGCGAATTGGACGGACTCGCAAAGGAGCTCGACGCGCCATAGACCGGCCCACCGGCGGTCGCGATCGGACGAGCCCCGAATTCACGACGGGTCGTAATGGCAGGTCGTATATTAGGGCGTCAGCCAGAACGCCGGCGAGACGCGATACACGGGATGCATCCGTATGCACGTGTGACGCTCGCCGCCGCTTTCCACGCGGGTTGCCAGGACCCGCCCACCGCCCACCGCCCTTCCCATGGCCGGTCACAGCAAGTGGAAGCAGATCAAGCACTACAAAGCGGCTGCCGATGCCAAGCGCGGCGCGCATTTCACGAAGCTGATCCGCGAGATCACTGTGGCCGCGAAGCAGGGGGGCGGCGACCCCGCCGGTAACCCGCGCCTCCGCACCGCGATCGAGTTGGCCCGCGCGGCGTCGATGCCGAAGGACAACATCGAGCGTGCGGTCAAGAAGGGCACCGGCGAGCTCGAAGGCGTCCAGTATACGGAGGTCATGTACGAGGGCTATGGCCCGGGCGGTGTCGCGCTCATGATCCAGGCGGTCACGGACAATCCGACGCGCACGGTCGCCGAGATCCGGCACAAGCTGTCGCGTGGCGGCGGCAACCTCGGCGCCACCAATTCCGTCGCCTGGATGTTCGATCGCAAGGGCCTGGTGACGCTCGACGCCGCGGCGCACGACGAAGATGCGCTGATGGAGGCGGCACTCGACGCAGGCGCCGAAGACGTGCGCCGCGATGATGATCAGTTCGTCGTCACCACCGATCCCGCCGCCGTGCACGCCGTGCGCGGTGCACTCGAGAGCCACGGCATGCGAGTCGCCGGCAGCGAGATCGCGTGGCTTCCCAAGACCACTGTCCGCGTCGAAGGGAAGACGGCCGAGTCGCTCATCCGATTGCTCGAGGAGATCGACGAACTGGACGACGTTCAGAAAGTGGACGCGAACTTCGACATGGATGTGGCCGACATGGCCAGTGCGTGACCATCCTCGGGATCGACCCGGGCACGGCCACCACCGGATATGGTGTGCTGCGCCGGGTGGAAGGGCCGCGACGCGCGGTCCTCGTGGAATGCGGCGTCATCCGCACGCTCCCGCGCGATCCGCTCGCGGCGAGACTGCGGGCGATCTATGAGGGCGTCGCCGCGCTCATCGAGCGGCACCACCCCGATGTGCTCGCAGTAGAAGACGTCTTCTACGCACGCAATGTGCGCACGACGGTGGTCCTCGGCCACGCACGCGGCGTGATTCTGCTCGCGGGCGCCCAGGCCGGCATCGGGATCCACGAGTTTCCGCCCGCGACGATCAAGAAGGCGGTCGCGGGATCCGGCGGGGCCACCAAGGAGCAGGTGCAGTTCATGCTGACTCGCCTGTTGCGGCTGAAATCCGCGCCGCATCCGAGCGACGCAGCTGACGGCGTGGCCGCCGCGCTCACGTATTGCCTCGAAGGCCCGCCGATCCGGCTGGCCCCCGTGCGGCTCCCTTCGCCGAGCATGGCCCGCGCGTGATCAGCCAAGTCACCGGCCGCCTGGTCGCCAAGGAGATCGACCGCGCCGACGTCATGACCGAGGCCGGCGTGGCGTATGACATCGCGATCCCGCTACCTGTGTTCGAGTCGCTCCCGCCTGTTGGCGATCCCGTTACGCTGCACACGCACCTCGTAGTGCGAGAAGACGCCTGGCAGTTGTTCGGGTTTTCCACTCCGTACGAGCGCCAGGTATTCCGGGCGGTGCTCGCTGCCAAAGGCGTTGGTCCCGCGCTCGCGCTTGGCCTGTTGTCGTCCCTCTCCGCCGACCGGCTGATCCAGACCATCCGGGACCGGGACATCGCGACACTGCAGACTGTGCCGCGCGTGGGGCGCAAGAAGGCCGAACAGCTCGTCCTCGATCTCGCCGACAAACTGGACGAGTTGTACGCGGCGGCCGCTCGCGATCGTGGGCCGGGCGCGCGACCCCCGACTGTCGCCGCCGAGGACGCGATTCTCGGGCTGCTCCGGCTCGGCTATGGCCGGGCTGACGCCGAGCGCGCTGTGCGCGGCGTACTCGAGTCCGGCGACGGCGACGGATCGGTGCCACATCTCATCCGAAGCGCATTGGCCGTCATCACCAGGCGCTGAGCCGCGCTCGCCTTTTCGGCGTTCATTCGGCATATATTCGATCCATGACTGCCACCGCGCCGGCGCGCGCTGCGGGACGCCCGGGAGACATGCCTCGCCACGAGATCACGACGCCTGATGAGTTGCCCGAAGAAGGGCCGGTCGAGCTCTCGCTGCGGCCCCAGCGTCTCGCTGAGTTCATCGGGCAGCCCAAGGTCAAAGACTCGCTCCGGATCTACATCGATGCGGCCATCGTCCGCCGGGAGCCGCTCGATCACACGCTGTTCTTTGGCCCGCCAGGCCTTGGCAAGACCACGCTTGGCGAGCTCATCGCGCGCGAACTGGGCGTCAACATTCACACCAAATCCGGCCCCACCCTCGAGAAGCCCGGAGACCTGGTCGGCACGCTGACCAATCTCCGCGCCGGCGACGTGCTGTTCATCGACGAGATCCACCGTCTCCGGCCGATCATCGAGGAATTTCTCTACCCGGCAATGGAGGACTTCAAGATCGAGATCCGCCTGTCGGACGGGCCCAAAGCACAGACCATCACCATGCCGGTCGAGCGGTTCACGCTCATCGGCGCGACGACCCGGCTCGGCATGCTGACGCCGCCGTTGCGCGCGCGGTTCGGCATCGAGCAGCGTCTCAACTACTATCCTGCGGCGGATCTGGAGACGATCGTGCGCCGCACCGCCGACGTGCTCAAGGTGGCGATCGATGCGGGAGGTACCGCCGAGATCGCGCGGCGCGCGCGGGGCACGCCGCGGGTCGCGAACCGGCTGCTCCGCCGCGTCCGGGATTATGCACAGGTGCGCGCCGACGGGATGATCAGCCAGAGCGTGGCGCAGAGCGCGCTCCAAATGCTCGATGTCGACCAGCTCGGGTTGGATGACATGGACTCCCGCATCCTCCGCACCATCATCGAGAAGTACGATGGCGGCCCCGTGGGGATCGGCACGATCGCCGCCGCCGTCGGTGAGGATCAGGGCACGATCGAGGAAGTCTACGAGCCGTTCCTCGTGCAGAACGGCTTCCTGAATCGCACGCCACGCGGACGCATGGCTACGGCGCCGGCGTACCGGCACTTCGGCTACGCAGCCCCTGCCGGGATCGCGCAGCCGGAACTGTTTGGCGACTAGCGCGTTGCCCTGAGCGCGCGGCCATCAGCGCGCGGCCATCAGCGCGCGGCCGTCCGGGCGCTGATCGCCACCAATCCACCCGCCGGCCGACATGTATCGCACGTCCGACTTCGACTTCATGCTGCCGGCGGACCGGATCGCGCAGATGCCGGCCGATCCGCGCGACGCGAGCCGCCTGATGGTCCTGGACCGGGCCAGCGGCTCGATTTCGCATCGGACGTTTCGCGACGTCGGGCACATCATCCCGCCCGGCGACGTCCTGGTCCTGAACACGACGCGTGTCTTTCGCGCGCGGCTCCTGGGGACGCGCGACGGATCCGGCGCACCTGCCGAAGTGCTGCTCCTCAAGTCACAGGGCGACGACCGCTTCGAGGCGCTCGTGCGCCCCGGGGGCAAACTCGGGGCCGGCCGCGTGATCACGGTATCCCCCGAGCTCTCTGTCGAGGTCGAGCGGGTCACTGACCGGCGCACCCGCATCGTGCGGCTCCGGACCGATCTGCCGGTGGACCAGGCGATCGACCGGTACGGGCACGTGCCGCTTCCGCCCTACGTGACCCGTGCCGACACGGCGATCGATGCGGACCGCTACCAGACCGTCTACGCACGCGAGCGCGGATCGATTGCGGCGCCGACGGCTGGTCTGCACTTCACGCCCGGCCTGCTCGAGACACTGGCGCAGCGCGGCGTCGAGCGCGCGGACGTCGTCCTCCACGTCGGTGCCGGCACGTTCAAACCGGTGGAGACGGACGATCCCGCGGAGCACCGCATGCACGAAGAGTGGTACAGCGTCCCGCCGGAAACCGCACGCACCGTAGCGGCCGCAAGCAGCCGGGGCGCCCGGGTGTGGGCGGTGGGCACGACCACGGCCCGGACGCTGGAGAGTGCCGCCCTGGAGGCCGGCCACGTCTCCGCGGGCAGCGGTGAGACACGGCTGTTCATCCGTCCACCGTTCGCGTGGAAGGCCGTGGACCGGCTCATCACCAACTTTCATTTGCCGCGCTCGACGCTGCTCATGCTCGTGGCCGCATTCGCCGGGTATGACCTGACAATGCGGGCGTATCGCGAGGCCGTGGACGCCGGCTACCGGTTCTTCTCGTACGGCGACGCCATGCTGGTCACGTGACGGACACGACGACGGCGGCTCCCTTCTCGTTTGCCGTGACCGCGACCGCCGGGCGCGCGCGGGCGGGCCTGTTCATGACACCACACGGCCCCGTCGAAACGCCGGCGTTCATGCCGGTCGGCACCCTCGCCACCATCAAGGCGCTCGATCCGGCGGAGGTCCATGCCGCCGGCGCGCGGATGATCCTCGCCAACGCCTATCACCTGCATCTCCGTCCCGGCGATGAGGTAATCCGCGACCTGGGAGGCCTCCACCGGTTCATGGGCTGGGACGGGCCTATCGTCACCGACTCCGGCGGATTTCAGGTGTTCTCGCTGGAGACGCTGCGTACAGTCGACGAGGACGGTGTCGATTTCAGAAGCCACCTCGACGGCTCGCGGCGCCGGTTCACTCCCGAGTCGGTGATGCGCATCGAACAGAATCTCGGCGCTGACGTGATCATGCAGTTCGACCACGTCGTTCCGGGGCAATCGAGCCTGGACATGGCACGAGACGCGTCGGAGCGCAGCATTCGGTGGCTCGATCCGCTGCCGCGACGCATTCGGGCGTATTTCGTCCGGCCAATCTGCACTTCGCCAGACGCTGTTCCCGATCGTCCAGGGCGGCATCCACGCCTCGGTTCGCCAGGCGGCGGCCGAGACGATTACCGGCCTCGGACCGTGGTCCGGCTACGGCATTGGAGGGCTGTCGGTCGGCGAATCCAAGGAGGACACCTACGCGATGGTCGAAGCCGTGGATGAGGTACTGCCTCGCGATCGCCCACGGTATCTGATGGGAGTCGGATTTCCAGGCGACCTCCTCGCCGGCATCCAGCGCGGCGTGGACCTCTTCGACTGCGTGGCGCCCACCCGAATGGGGCGAAACGGGACCGCGTTCACGAGCGCTGGCCGCGTCAACGTCCGGCGAGCCGATTTTCGCGACGACGGGCGCCCGCTGGACGCCGAATGTGCGTGCCCGACATGCACCCGGTTTTCGCGCGCCTACATCCGGCACCTGTTCGCGGCGGACGAGATGCTGGGTCCACGCCTTCTGTCCCTGCACAATGTAGATTTCCTGACGTCGCTCGTCCGCTCCGCGCGCGCGGCCATTGTGGCCGGGACTCCCTTTCCCGCCGCACCGCCCGACAGCGCGCCGGGCGCGGCGTGATCCCGGCTCCGCCCTTCCACCCCAGATGATCCCATGAATTCCGCCGCTGCGCCGCAACTGCTGATGTACGCGGCTATTTTCGCGATCTTCTACTTCGTGCTTCTTCGCCCGCAACAGCAGCAGAAGAAGAGACTCGAAGAGCTGATGCTCGGCGTGAAGAAGGGCGACGAGGTCGTCACGGCGGGCGGGATCGTCGGGGACGTCATCTGACATCAAGGCCGCGGGAACGGACGGCTCTCCATCGCTCGACGACCGGATCACCATCAAGTCGGGCGAGTCCCGGCTCGTCGTCGAGCGGGGACGCATCGCGCGCGTCGTCACCGGTGGCGCCTCGACGGCCACCACCGGCAAGGCCGCGACGTCGGGTTCTGGCGGCTGATCCCGGGGGACCGCGACCAGTGAGCCTGCTCGACATCCACGTCCTCGGCGCCCCGATCCTCCGGCAGGAGACCAACCCGGTCACCGCCGTGACCGATGACGTCCGCCGGCTGATCGCCGACATGTTCGACACGATGTATGCGGCACGCGGGATCGGGCTCGCCGCGCCGCAGGTCGGCCGGCTGGAGCGCGTGACCGTGATCGATGTCGCACGCGACAAGGCGCCGCCACAGCCGATCGCCTTGATCAATCCGGAAATCGTGCTGCAGGAAGGCACGACGCGCGGTGAAGAGGGGTGCCTGTCGATTCCCGAGGTGTTCGGAGACGTCGACCGCGCGGCGAGTGTCGTCGTCCGCGCGCTCGGCGCCGATGGCCAGCCGTTCGAGATCGAAGGCACCGAATTGCTCGCCCGCTGCCTCCAGCACGAGATCGACCATTTGCACGGCAAGCTCTTCATCGACTACCTGAGCATCCTCAAACGGCGCGCCGCGCTCGGCAAATGGGAAGAGCAGAAGGCGAAGTATCCCGCGCTGGTCCGCACGGTCGTGCCGGTGTCTGTCGTCGCTGGACGGCACGATGATACCGAGGAGCCTTGAGCCACGCGGGCTGTTGGCCCGCGGGCTCCAGACGCTAGCCAGTCCCCTGCGGGCCGCCGTTTGAGGCTCCTGTTCTGGGGCACACCAGAATTCGCCACACCGTCGTTGCTCGCCCTGCTGGGCGAAGGCTTCGACGTGGCAGGCGTCATCACCCAGCCCGACAAACCGCAGGGACGCTCGCGCTCGCATCTCATCCCGTCGCCGGTCAAGCAGATCGCCATCGCCGAGAAAATCCCGGTGCTCCAGCCGGCTCGCGCCAACAGCCCGGAGTTTCTCGCGGACATTCGCGCGCTGCGGCCGGATGCGTCCATCGTGGTGGCGTACGGCCACATTCTCCCGCCCGACGTGATCGGCGTGCCGCGCCGGGGCACGTTCAACGTGCACGCGTCGCTGCTGCCCGCCCTCCGTGGTGCCGCGCCGATCCAGGCCGCGATTCGGCAGGGGCTCGGCGAGACCGGCATCTCGGTCATGCGGGTCGTGCCGGCGCTCGACGCCGGCCCCGTGATCCTCCGCATCCCTACGCCGATCGCATCCGACGAGACGTACGGTGAACTCTCTCTCAGGCTCTCGGAGCTGGGCGCGCAGGCACTCATCGAGACGCTGGCGCTGATCGAGATCGGCGCCGCGCGCGAGACGCCGCAGGATGATGCGCTGGCCACCTACGCGCCGAAGCCTGGCCCGGGAGCGGTCACGGTAGACTGGGCACAGTCTGCCGCCGAGATCTCCCAGATGATCCGCTCGGTTGATCCCAGGCCCGGCGCTGTGACGACGGCTGCGGCGGGGCCGGTCAAGCTCTTCGGCGCGCAACTGCTGCCGGGAACCGGGACCCTGGAAAATGCCCCGGAGGCACCAGCGGCGCATGGCGCCGTACTCGCCATCGACGACGAGGGCATGGCCGTGGCCTGCGGGAGCGGGGCAATCCGCGTCGCCCAGGTGCAGCCCGCGGGTCGCCCGGTCATGAGCGCCGCCGATTGGGCCCGGGGCCGCGGGATCAGCCTAGGCCAACGCCTCGGCGCATGACCGCGCTCCCCGTCGTTCACGCGGTCACCACCGACGAGGTCATCACGCGGGACGATTTCCTCACTCGCGCATCTGGCGTCATGCGCGTGCTTGGACCCCGCGGCGCCATTCACCTACGGGCATCGGCGGTGACGTCACGCCAGTTGCACCAGCTCGCCGCCTCTCTGGCGGCGCTGCAGGAATCGACGGGCGCGTGGCTCGTCGTCAATGACCGGGTCGACATTGCGCTGGCGAGCGGCGCACGCGGGATCCAGCTGACCTCGCGATCCATGGATGCGGCCGATGCCGTGCGCGCAGCACGCGCGACCGCCCCCGGAACGCCGCAGCCCGCGTTCGGCCTGAGTGTGCACGGACCTGAGGGAGCGCGCGAGGCGGCCGACGGCAGCGGCATATCATGGCTCGTCGTCGGACACGTGTTCGAGACGCTGTCCCACGCCGGTGAGGCCGCGCGCGGCGCCGGCATGCTCCGCGACGTATCCGCCGCCACGACGCTGCCCGTGATCGCGATCGGTGGTGTACGTCCCACGCACATCGGCGAGCTCCGCCAGCATGGCGCGTACGGCGTAGCCGTGATCCGCGGCATCTGGCGCGCGGACGATGCCGAATCCGCCGCCGCCGAGTATCTTTCGGCCTATGACGCCGTCCAAAACACAGGACCCAGCGGCGGAGCGTGAGCGGACGGCCGTGGCCTTCGCGGAGCGCCCGGATTTCGCTGCTGGGCGCGTCGAGATCACGGTCAACGGGAAGCGGCGGGCGATGGCCGATGCGGCCACGATCGGCGACCTGCTCCGCGAATTGGACCTCGACCCTCGGATGATCGTCGTTGAACACAATGGGCAGATACTCCGGCATGACGTCTCCGCACCGGCGCACGTGCTGCACACGGACGACATCGTCGAGCTCGTTCATTTTGTTGGGGGTGGCTGACCTGTGGTGACCGCTGTGACATTGCTTGCCGAGCTGTCTGCCGCCGACGCGCCCCTCACGATCGCGGGCCGGGAGTTTCGGTCACGGCTGATGGTCGGCACCGGCAAGTACGCGTCGACCGCGATGATGCGGGACGCCATCGGGGCGTCCGGCGCCGAAGTCGTCACCGTCGCCGTGCGGCGCGTGGATCTCGACCGGTCCAAGGATGAGAGCATTCTCGCGCACCTCGATACGTCGCGGTACTTCCTGCTCGCGAATACCGCCGGCTGCTACTCGGTCGCGGATGCGTGCCGGTACGCGCGCATCGCTCGCGCGGCGGGGTTCAACGAGTGGATCAAGCTCGAGGTCATCGCCGACGAGGCCACACTGCTCCCCGATCCTGTCGGCGTCGTGGAGGCCACGCGCGCACTGGCGGCCGAGGGATTCCGGGTCCTGGCTTACACGAACGACGATCTCATCACCTCGCTCCGGCTCGAGGATGCGGGCGCCGCGGGCGTGATGCCGCTCGCATCGCCGATCGGATCGGGACTTGGACTCCTCAATCCCTACGCGATCCGCACGATCAAGCACCGGCTCGGCGTGCCGGTGATCGTCGATGCCGGCGTCGGCACGGCTTCCGACGCCTGCCTGACGATGGAACAGGGCGTCGACGGCGTGCTCGATGAACACAGGGATCGCGGCCGCGCAGGATCCGGTCCGGATGGCGACGGCGATGCGGCACGCCGTGGACGCGGGCCGCGAAGCGTTTCTCGCCGGACGCATGCCGCGGCGTGAAGTCGCGGTACCATCATCGCCCCGTACGGGGATGCTCGGATGACCGAGACACCGCCCGGCGGCGGCGCGGGGCCCAGCTCGGGCGCCGTTCGCTTCGTGATGCCCGCCGACAATGCGGGAGGCACGGCATCCGGACTGCCGGCCGGTGCGTCGCCGGGTGCGGGCCACCCCGGAGGGACGGGTGCCCCGCCCCCGGCGCGCCTGCCTCGAGTCCCTGTCGGTGGTATCACCGATTCGCGCGTGGCGGCGGCCGACGTCCTGGCTGATCTGCGAGGGGGAGAGTTGCTGGATGCGGCGTTCGACCGCCGTGCCGGACGACTCGATGCGCGCGACCGCCGGTGGACGCAGGAGTTGGTGTACGGAACGCTCCGCAGGCGCGCGTGGATCGATTCGCTGCTCCTGACTCGCGTGCGCGGCGGATTGGCTCGCCTCGACGCGGATGTCACCGATCTCCTGCGGCTCGGCACCTACCAGTTGCTGCACATGGGCAGCGTGCCGGCATACGCGGCGATTGCTCAGACGGTCGAGCTGACCAAGCAGCGGCATGGCATTGGCGCGAGCCGCCTGGCGAACGCGGTGCTCCGCCGGCTCGATCGCGAGCGGGCCGAAGCCCCGTCGGCGCTGGAAGCCATCCCGCCGACCGATCCGCTGGACGCCCTCGCGCTCGCCTTCTCGCATCCGCGATGGCTGATCGCGCGATGGGTGGCGCGCTGGGGCGCCGAAGAAGCGGCGGCGCTGCTCGAGGCCAACAACGCTGAGGCGCCAGTCGTGCTTCGTCCGTACGGCATCGTGCGGGAGCAGCTCGAAGCCATGCTCGAAGCAGCTGGCGTGCAGCACGAAGAGGCACCGTTCGTGCGCGACAGCATCCAGCTTCGCGTGACACCGGCGCTCACGGAGTTGGGCGCCTACCGTCAGGGGCTCTTTTTCGTCCAGGACCCCGCGGCCACGCTGGTGACGCAATACGCCAGCGTGGCGCCCGGCACCCTCGTGGTGGATCTGTGCGCCGCGCCGGGTGGCAAGGCGCTCGAGCTCTCGAGAACGGCGAGCCTGGTCGTCGCGGCGGACCGTTCGGTGCCGCGCGAGCAGCGGCTGCGGGGCAACCTGCGCCGGGTGGAGGCGCGCAATGTGGTCAGTGTGGTCGCCGACGCGATGTCGCCGCCGTTCGCGCCTGCCGATGCCGTGCTGCTCGATGCCCCATGCACGGGGACCGGGACGTTCCGGCGGCACCCCGATGCACGGTGGCGCCTCAAGCCGTCCGATCTGGCGGTGATGGCGGCCATGCAGCGTGCCCTGCTCCGCGCGGCATCGCGAATCGTGCGCCCGGGCGGGCTGCTGATCTACTCGACGTGCTCACTCGAGATCGAAGAGAACGACGCACAGATCGAGAGTTTCCTCGCCGATCATCCCGACTGGGTGCTCGAGCCTCCGCCGGAAGGAGTAGTCCCAGCGGCAGTGCTCGACGCCGGACGGCTGCGGACGCTCCCGCAGCGCCACGCGGTAGACGGCGCGTTCGCGGCACGACTCCGCCGGGCCGGCGGAGCTGGCGCTTGAACCTGGAGTCATTCGCCCGACGATTCGCCCCGTATGTCGCCGTCGCTATGGGCGGGTTCGCGCTCGCGTACGTGTTCGTTCTTCTCGTTGTCTTTCCGGCCGGCGGCCAGCCTGAGCAAGCGAGAATTCCAAACGTGCTCGGTCTCACCTTCGACGAGGCAGCGACCCGTCTCACCGCCGCGGGATTCCGTGCCCAGCAAGGCGAATCGCGGTTCAACGTCGGCTCGCCCAAGGCCACGGTATTGACGGAGACGCCCGGACCCGAAACCAGCGCCGCCAAAGGAACACGGATCGTTATGGATGTCAGCGCCGGCCAACGGCGGATGAACGTCCCCAACGTCGTCGGGATGGATCGCGAAGCAGCGCAACTCGCCCTCGAGAAAGTGGGGTTGGAGGTGGGGAACGTGGCCGAGCACGAGAGTCCGCTGCCGCGCGGCGAAGTGATGACCACGTCGCCAGCTGCCGGGACGGCGCTGATTCTCCCTTCGAGCGTCGCCTTCGTAGTGAGCGCCGGTCCGGCCACGATCGAGGTACCCTATCTGGTGGGGCGTCCGTTCGGTGAGGCTCGCGCGGCCCTCGAACAATTGGGCCTCACCGCTCAGACCGCGAAACTGGATTCCACGTCCAACGAACCCGAGGGCGTCGTCACCTCGCAGAGCCCCACGGAAGGGACCGCTGTCGGCGCGGGCTCCGCGGTTGCGTTGACGGTCTCCCGCGGGTTGCATTCACCGTGAGCGCTCGCCCATGACCCGCATTGCCCCCTCGCTGCTCAGCGCCGACTGGGCTCGGCTCGCCGACGCGGTGGCGATTTGCGAGGCCGGAGGAGCCGACTGGATCCATCTCGACGTGATGGACGGGCGCTTCGTGCCCAATCTGACGTTCGGCGCACGGTTCATCGAGACCGTGCGAGGTCTCACCGATCTTCCACTCGACGTGCATCTGATGGTGGTCGAGCCCGAGAAGTACTTCGACGATTTCGCACAGGCCGGCGCGACGAGCCTCAGCATTCACGCCGAGGCAGCGCCGCATCTTCACCGGCAGGTGGTGCGCATCAAGGAGTTGGGTTGCCGGGCCGGTGTAGCCGTCAATCCCGGCACCCCGCTGGAATCGGTGCGCGACGTCGCGGCCATCCTCGACACCCTGCTCATCATGTCGGTTGATCCGGGATTCGGCGGCCAACAGTTCATCCCCCACTCAATCGACAAACTGGGCCGGGCGCGGGCGATGCTGTCCGCCGCGCAGAGCCGGGCGGCTCTCGAGGTCGACGGCGGCATCAACCGGGAAACCATCCCCGCCTGCTGGCGAGCAGGCGCCGACACGTTCGTGGCCGGCAACGCGATCTTCGCGGCGCCCGACCCGGCGGCGGAGATCCGTGCGCTGCGTGACCAATGCCGCTTGACCGTATGATCGGGGTGGCGCGGCCATGACGCTGCGGCGCCAGTGGGCCGTGACCGCGGCCGTCGTGGGGGCGCTCGCCCTCACGCTGTTCGTCCTGGACCGCGTCGTCGGCCGGCAGTTCGTGCTCGTGTCCGTCGGCTCGCACGCTCCGGCATTCCGAGGCGCGACGGTTGACGGCCGCCAGCGGGAAAAGACGCTGGCCGACTATCACGGCGACGTCGTGCTGCTGAATGTCTGGGCGACGTACTGCATCCCGTGCCGCGTGGAGATGCCATCGCTCGAGGTGCTGCAGAAGACGTACGCGCCTCGGGGACTGCGGATCGTGGCCATGAGCGTCAATGACACCGCGAGCGACGCCGCGATCCGCACCTTCGCACAGCGCTATGGACTCACGTTCGAGATCCTTCACGACG
The DNA here is from genome assembly GCA_963737895.1 of uncultured Gemmatimonadales bacterium. Classification (GTDB taxonomy): domain Bacteria; phylum Gemmatimonadota; class Gemmatimonadetes; order Gemmatimonadales; family Gemmatimonadaceae; genus Palsa-1248. Next base: position 794,142 of record CAVTUF010000001.1, read on the forward strand.
CGACCGGCGCGATCGAGCACGATTACCAGACGACCGGCGTGCCCGAGACCTTCGTGATCGCGCGCGATGGCGTGATCCGCAAGAAGGTGATCGGGGCCGATGACTGGGGCTCTCCCGGCAACCAGGCCCTGATCGCGCAACTCCTGCGGGAGCCGGCGGGATGATGCCGCGCGTGGTGACCCTCCGGCGGCGGTTGACCGCCGCCGTCAGCCAGCGCCTCGGCTACAAGGCCGTCGCACTCTTCCTCGCGATCGCTCTCTGGCTGTTCACGCACTTCAACGGCCTGCCGCCGTCCCCCTGACGCCCGTGACTCGCGTGTTGGGCATCGAGACATCGTGTGATGAGACCTCCGCCGCCGTCGTTGAAGGCACGGGAGACGACGCCGTTCTGCGCTCGCTCGTGATCCTCTCGCAGGACGCCCACGCGGTGTTCGGAGGCGTGGTTCCCGAGATCGCGTCGCGCGCACACCTCACGAGCATCGTGCCGGTCGTCCGGCGCGCGCTCGAAGAAAGCGGCCTCGCGCCGGATGGCGTGGATGCAATCGCCGTCACCTACACACCCGGGCTCGTCGGCGCGCTGCTCGTCGGCGTCAGCTACGCCAAGGCGCTGGCGTTTGCGCTCGGGCCGCCCGCTGGTTCGGCGTTCACCATCTCGAGGGCCACCTGTTCGCGGCCGCGCTCGAGCATCGCGGACGCGGTCCCCCCATTCACGGCGCTGCTCGTGTCCGGCGGCCACACGATGCTGCTCGATGTCGCGGCCTGGGGCGACTACCGGCTGCTCGGCGCGACGCGAGACGACGCCGCCGGCGAGGCGTTCGACAAAGTCGCGCAAGCTGCTCGGGCTGCCCTACCCCGGCGGCCGGCACGTCGAGGCGCTCGCGCGCCCGGGCGATCCCGGGCCGCTACCCGTTTACCCGGCCCGATGCTGCGCGCAGAACCAGCGCCCCGGTGACGCGGACTACTTCGACGTTTCGTTCAGCGGCATCAAGACTGCCGTTCTGCACGCCGTCGAGGATGGGGCGGGCGGCGTCGGCGACCCGGTCCAGATGCGCGCCGACATCGCCCGCGGGTTTCAGGACGCCGTGGTCGGGACGCTCGTCGCGAAGACCGCGCGGGCCGCCCGCGCGTACGAGCGCACCCGCATCGTCGCTCGGCGGCGGCGTCGCGTGCAACCGCGCCCTTGCGGCGGCCGCTCCGCCGGGAAGCGGACACATTCGGCGCGACGGTGTTCACGCCCAGCCCACGCCTCGCGACCGACAACGCCGCCATGATCGCCCGCGCCGGTCTCTTTCGCCTGGCGCGCGGTGACCTCGGCATGTTGAGTCTCAACGCCTACGCGACGGCCGGACTGCCCGGTCTCCACGCCGCGTAGCCCCGGTGTAGCTTTTCCTTCTCGTTCCTTCTCTGCGGTCGCCTGTGTCCGATCTCCGCTCGCTGCTGCATCCGTTCGTCCATCACGCCTTCTCGTACGACGTGGGGTCCTTCCAGTTCACCGGCTTCGGTATCGCGGTGCTGCTGGCATTCCTGATCGCGCAAATCACGTCCGGCGAGATTCTCGAGGAGCGCGGGCACGACCCGAGTGTCACATCGGATTGTGTCTTCGCGGCGGTCATCGGTGGCTTGCTGGGTGCGAAGATCTACTACGCGATCCTCACGGGCGATATCAGCAATCTGTTCCACCGCGCCGGGTTCGTGTTCTGGGGCGGACTCGTCGGCGGGATCGTGGCGACCGCGGGATTGATCGCGCGTGCGGCACTGGAAGTTCACGCGCATCAGCGATGCGGCCGCCCCCGGTCTGGCGGCAGCGTACGCGATCGGCCGCACCGGCTGCTGGGCGGTTGGTGATGACTATGGACGCGTGTGGCATTCGCATTTCGCGGTCGCGTTTCCAGAAGGCGCGCCGCCATCGACCGCGGCCAACCTCGCGGACCTGTTCCACGTCCGGATTCCGATCGGCATTCCGCCTGCCGAAGTCCTGAGCGTGTATCCGACGCAACTGTTCGAGGTCGCGCTCGGATCGCTGATGTTCCTCGTCCTCTGGCGCTTCCGGAACCACAAGCACGCGGAGGGCTGGCTGTTCGGCCTCTACTGCGTCCTCGCGGGTGTCGAGCGCTTCATCATCGAGTTCTTCCGCGCCAAGGATGACCGATTCTTCGGGGCGTTCACCACTGCCCAGGTGATCGCGATCGCCTTCGCGCTCGGCGGCGCGGCCTGGATGTACGCGCGCCGCAACGTCACGCCGGAGACTCCCGGGATCGTCGCCTCGCCCGCCTGACTAGCGGCTGCCCGCCTGACTAGCGGCTGCCCGCCTTCTCTTCCATCGCGACGACCCGCTGGTGCAGAGCGTCGATCGCGGACTGGAGAGCGCCGAGGCGCTGGTCGATGTCAGTGGCCACTGCGGCACGCGGCGTCGCGGGGGTGGCACCATTGTCTCCCGCCCCTGCCGCGACCGTCGGCAGCGTCACCGAACGTTTCGGCCAGAACGTCTTCGCCAGCCCGAACACCAGGAGCGCGATCAGGACGAGTTGCGCGAGCAGCGTCTCGACGCTCGGGAAGATCCCCATCAGCTCGACGTGCGGGAACCCGCTCAGCAGCGTGATCGGCACGGCGCCACCTTCCTGCAGCTCGCGGACGCCTTTGCCCGCGAAGACGAACGCCATGTAGTAGAGCAACGCGCTCGTGACCGTGAAGAACGGGCGCAGCGGAATTCGCACGCCGAAACGGTAGAAGAGCGTGAAGATGACCCCGAGCGCCGCAAATCCGACAACGATGCCGAGGGTCAGCGGGAGCGCGGTGTGTCCGCCCTCGTTGAACAGGGCCTGATAAAAGAGCGCCGTCTCGGCCCCTTCACGGTACACGGCAAGGAATGCCACGAACGCCAGGGCTTGCCCGCCGCCGTGTGCGAGCGCCGTATTCACCTTCTCGCGGATGAATTGCTGCCATTGCGCGGCCTCGACCTTGGAGATGAGCCAGTAGCTCACGGAGAACAGGACGCCGACTGCGACGAGGAGCGTCGCGCCCTCGAGAATCTCTCGGCTGGCTGGCAGTGCGCGGAGTACGGTGGCGAGAATCACGGCCGTGACACCGCTTGCCAGTAGTCCCAACGCGGTGCCCTTCCAGATCGCGGGCAGCCGGTCGCGATGACCGGTCTTGATGAGGAACGCCACGACGGCGCCCACGACGAGGATCGCCTCGAATCCCTCGCGCAGGATGATCAGGAACGACTGCAGGAACGCACTCCACCCGCCGCCGGTCGGCTGCGTCAGTTGCACGACCTCGGGGAGACCTAGCTGGATCGCATCGCGCGCGCGATCCGCGACGCGCAGGTCGCTGATCTTGATCGCTCCCTTGAAGTCGGCGAACTGCCGTTCGAGGGCCGACACGAGTCCCGGGTTCTTGGCTCGCGCCGGCGTCTCCAGCGGCTCGAAGGCGATGTACGAGTCGAACGCGCGGTCCGACGCATCGTTCATGCGGCCGCCGCGCGCATCCGACGAGCGCCTCGTTGACCAGCGCCATCACGTGGGCGGCGATGCCGGCGGCGCTCGAGCTGTCGGCCGGCGGCACCGGCGAAGCGGCGACCAGCGCGTTGCTCTGTCCCGACTTGCCGGGCAACGACCGGATGTAGGCGACGAGACTCGCCAGTTCGCCCGCGGAGAGATCCCGTGCGGGCGGCATGGCCGATCCCGCAACGCCCTGGACGATCGCCTCGGCGAGTTGCGAGTCGCTCCGCTCGGCCTGCCAGGCGAGACGGCCGATCTCGGGCGGCAGCGTGGTAAGATCTCGCGCGTACGCGCCGCCCCCCGCGCCGGTGGCGCCGTGACACGATGCACAGCGCTGGAAGTAGAGCCCCTCGCCGACGTGCACCTGCGCCGGCGTCGCGCGGAGCGAGGTGACGTATGCCACCACATTCCATCGCTGCGAGGGCGTCATCGCGGTCCACGCAGGCATTGCGGTACCGCGCACGCCGACAGACACGATGCGATACATCAGCGCTGGGCTCACGCCGTGCATCTCGGCGGCCGTGCCGATCGCCGGCGGCACCGTCGACAAGCCCTTCGCGGCAGGGCCATCGCCCGCGGCCGGCCGCGCCATGGCACGTGGCACAGTTCTGTTCGTACAGCGCTGTGCCCGCAGCGACGTCGATCCCGCCTGCCGGCAGCTCGAGGGCACCCTCGCTCCCGAGCGCCGCCGCGAAACGCCGGTAGATCGCCGCGATTTCATGCGGCGGCCGGTCCGCGTCCGCCGCGACGATCAGCGTATCCAGCACTGCTCGCGCTGCCTCCGCGCGTTTGCCAGGGAGCCGTCCAGCCACCTCGCTCGCATCGCGAAGAAACCCGGTGGCCTCGGAATGCTCCTCGGCGGAGATCAGTTTGCCGTGCTCATCTACGCCCTTCGCGTATTCGCCGACGGCCACTCCCACAATGCTGGAGAGGCGCTGGGCCGGATGGTCGTCCTGCGCGCGTGCCGCGCGGGCGCTCGCGAGGCCCATCACCGCCACGCACGCGACGGATGCGGCCCACGCAATCGGCGGCCGGCGGGGGTGGGTTGCGGAATGCATTCCGATCGAATTTATCGGTATTCGCTCACGCTGGGTAGCGGCGGCGCCGGCTGGCGGCGAAGGCACCCGCCGCGACGGCCGCGACGTGCTACGGCGCTTCGATGATCACGACGGCGACGGCCGAGCTGTCGCTATGGGTCAGCGAGACCCAGATCCGGCCGGCGCCGATCTCAGTCGCGCGGCGCGCCGCACGTCCGTGCAGCGCCAGGGTGGGCGACCCATCGCCACCGGGAACAACCTCGATCTCCCGCCAGCCGATCGCCCGGGCGAGATCGTTGCCTGCCAGGGCCTTGTAGGCGGCTTCCTTCGCGGCCAGCCGCGCCGCATAGTGCCGGATGGGATCCGGCCGCGAGCAGGCGTATGCCGCTTCGCCCTTGGTGAACAGGCGCGAGACGACTCGGTCGCGGTGCCGCGCGATCAGTTGGTCCACCCGCGCGATGTCCACCGCGTCTACTCCCAGCCCGACGATCACGAGAGGAACTCCTCGGCCGGCGCCGGGGCCGGCCATTCGGGACGCTGGCTCTGCCGCCACGGCCACCGCCAGAATCGCTTCGGCGGCGGCGGCGCGTCGCCGAGGACGGGAATCGCGGCCAGCCAGCAGGCGTCGGCGTGTGCGAACAGCGCCCGGCACTCGGCCGCCCATGCCCGCCACCAGACGAACGCCGTGTCGTCGGGTGCGGCCGCCACCGCGCGCGCGGCCTCATCGAGCCGGCGAAGGCTCATGCGCACGGGCGCAGCCAGATCATCGAGTTCGGCTTCGAGCGCGCGCCGGTCGGGCGGGCTCGCAGGAAAGCGCTCTCCGGCGAACGCGTGCAGGACGCGCACGAGCTCCGCTTCGAGCGCCGCCCCGCGCATCGCCGCCATGCGTCCGGGTGGATCGCTGGCGCGCTGCGCCGCACGTCGCGCGGCCAGGAGCGGCCCGAAATACCGGTCGTGATCGGGACCGGGCTGCGCCCGCGGCGACCCCAGGCCGCGAAGCGCGAGCGTCAACTCCGGCAGCGTGCACGCGCGCGCGCGCAGGTGCCGCCCCATCTCTCCCAGCTCTGCCGCCCCGCTCAACTCGACGACATCGCCGTTCGAGGGATACAGTGTCAGATGACCGAGCGAGACGCGCGCGCCGTCGAGTGCCGCGAACGGTATGACGAGATCGAGCCCCGCCGGCTGGACTTCCACGTGCACGCCGCCGGCCAGTAGTTCGAATGTGCCCGGCCCGGACACCTCGGCGCCGCGCCAGAGCGCCCAGACCGACACACCGAGCGGGCTGGAGCCGACGTCAGCCACGGCTCGCCACCTGTGCGACTGCGCGTGCGACTGCGCGTGCGACAGTGCGCGCGACAGTGCGCATGACGCTGCCGCTCACGCGTCGCGCACCTGGTAGGTGAAGTCGCCCGTGAGCTCGCGATCGCACAGCGCGGCTCGCGTGCCAGTCCGCTTCTCGTAGCGCGCGACGAACTCGGGGAGGCGCGCGGCGGAGAATTCCGACCGCGGCAACTGGAGGCGCTCGATCACCCGCTCGATCGCCTCGGGCGATCCCTCGACCTCCACGAGCACGTCCATCCTCGGATAGCGCTCGAACCGGACGGTCGCGCCATCCAGCGTGTACTGGCTCACATCGCGATCGATTTCGCGTATCACCGTGTACCCGAGACGCTCGAGGATGTGCGCGATGGCGCCGGGATCGGCGACTTCGGACGATACCTCTTCGCGCACCTTGTAGCCGCCGTCGTAGTGCGTCGGCCCTTTCCAGTCGAGGTGTGCGCTCCGGACGCGGCCGTCCGGGTCCCGGTAGGTGCGAAGACGCAGGACGAGGTCGCGCGGCGCGAGCTGGCCCGCGGCATCGTCATAGCGGCGGTCCTCGAGCGGCCCGCGAACGCCAGCTCCCCGCCTGCGGCCTCCACGCGCGCACGCGCCACGGCTTCATCGGGGACGATTCCCTTGAGTTCGATCTCACGCATCCGCGCCGTCGCGACGGGCGTCGTCCATGATGGCGGCGATGACCTGCTCGGTGTCCGACAGGTCGCGAAACACGGCACTCGGTGAATGGGCCTCGAGCTCGGCCGGCGAGAACCGGCCCGTCGCGACGGCGATCGCCCGGGCACCGATCCCGCGGCTGCAGGCGATGTCATCGGGTGTGTCGCCGATCACGACCATGGCTGGTCCAGCCACATCCAGGCCCAGGGTTTCGCGAGCCCGCCGCTGCGCGACGTGCGGCAACTCGGGGCGGCGCTCGTGGTCCGACCCGAACGCACCGATTACGAACCGCGCAGGGTCCAGGCCCACGGCCGACAGCTTGGCGTGCGCGCCAGGCTGCACGTTGCCGGTGAGGAGTCCGACGACGACGTCGTCTCGCGCTTCGAGTCCTTCGAGCAGGGCCGCGACGCCCGGGTAGAGGCGCGGCGGATGCGCGGGATCGACGAGGGCCTGTGCGAGATGGACGAGGTATCGCGCCAGCACTGGGTCCATGTGGTCATCGATGGCCGCGTCATCGTGACCCTCCGCCCGCATCAACTCGCGGACGATCTGGCGATCAGTCTTGCCGTCGAACCAGTAGTCCGCCGGGACGCTCCAGCCGAAGAACTCCTCGAACGCCGCGTTGATCGCCCGGCGGCCCGAACCCCCGGCGGAAAGCAGCGTGCCATCAATGTCGAAGAGAACGAGTCGCACGGCGTGAAAGCTACATCACGCGACGCCCGGTGCGGGACGCCCGATGGCCTGCGATGGTGCTCGCCGGTGAGGCCGGCGGGCGGCGGGTCAGGCCTGGCTCGGCTCCACGGTTCCGGTCTGCTCGCACCCTAGGCAGTACTCATGGCCGCGAAAGGTGCAGATCAGGCAGAGAAACGTTCCGCAGCGCTGGCACGGATAGCCTTCGGATGCGCGTTCTTCGCGGCCGCACCACCGGCACACCATCACGTCATGCTCCGGAGGAGGCCCGGCCGCCGGCTGATTCACAACCCGTACGCCTTGATCTTCTTGATGAGGGTCGCTCGCGAGATGCCGAGCTCCCGGGCTGTGTGCGTCCGGTTGCCGGTGTGCGCCCGGAGCGTACGTTCGATGTGCGTTCGCTCCACTTCGTCGAGCGACTTGGGGACGTGATGTCCCACACCGGGCCCGCTGCCAGCCACCTCGCGGACGTCCCCCGGGAGATGCTCGGGGCCAATGCTCGCCTGCCCGCGGGACATGATCATCGCCCGCTCCAGCACATTCCGCAGTTCGCGGATATTGCCCGGCCACGAATACCGCAGCATGCGCTCGAGCGCGGCATCGCTGACGGCCGCGGGCGCATCGGCAAGACTGGGCCGCAGCTCGCCGATCACGTGCGCCACGAGCTCCAGCACGTCCTCGCGCGCGCGTGCGCGGAGCGGCGGCAGATACACGGGCATCACGTTGAGCCGGTAGTACAGATCCTCACGGAACGTCCCGGCCGTGACTTCGTTGACCAGATCCTTTCCGGTGGCCGCGATCAGGCGGACGTTCGCGCAGATCTCCTGCGTGCCGCCGACCCGGCGGAAGGCTTTCCCCTCGAGTACCCGGAGTAGCTTCGGCTGGAGATGCGCATCGAGGTCGCCGATCTCGTCGAGGAATACGGACCCGCCATTCGCGACTTCGAACAACCCCGGCTTGAACACGCCCGCGGGACGGGCGCCGTCCCCGTTGGCTGCGCCGGCCCCGGTGGTTCCGTTTCCGCCGGTCGCTCCCGGCTGCGCGCCTTCCTGCCCGAACAGCTCCGCATCCAGCGAGCCAGCGGTCAGTGCCGCGCAGTTCACCTCGACGAACGGCATCGCCGCGCGCGGGCTCCGCGCGTGGATCATTTCGGCCACGCGCCCCTTGCCCGCTCCGCTTTCGCCGATGAGGAGCACGGTGGTGCGGTCGCTCGCCGCGAGCATGTCGATCTGTGCCGCGAGTTCCTGCATCGGACGCGAGGTCCCGAGCACGAATTGCCCGTCGCCGTGTCCATGGCGCGCCGTCAGGTACCGGTTCATCTGCCGCAGGCGGGCCTTCTCGAACGCCCGCTCCGCCACCGCCTCGAGATGCGTCAGCTCGATCGGCTTGGTGAGGAAATTCTCGGCGCCGCTCTGCATCGCCTGGACGGCCTGCGGCACGTCGCCGAACGCCGTCATCATGATCACGACGGGATCGTTGCCGCGCAGCCTGCCGAGCACGTCGAACCCGGTCATGTCGGGCAGACGGACGTCGAGCAGAACGAGATCGGGATGCGTGCGCTGGAACAGCGCCACGCCTTCCTCTCCGCTGTGCGCGGAGGTGACTACGTGTCCGCCGGACCGCTCGAAGAATGTCCCGAGGGTCTGTGTGATCGACGGCTCGTCATCGACGATGAGAACTGAAGACATCCGGTAGCAGCCCGTGTACGGGTGACGCCTGCACGCCCGATCATCGCCTACTCCGCTCCGCCGGCCGCTGCTGCGGGACGAGCAACCGGGCTGCCAGCGGCTCCACCGTCACTTCGAACGGGGTGTCGCCCAACAACTCGCCGTCGGCCTGCACCGGACGCGGTGGAATCGTTTCGACGCGGAAATGGCGGCCCGCCCGATAGAGCATGCACGGATCGGCTTGGAAGTCCTTCCGCAGGAGTTTCCAGGCGACCCGCACTGCATCCCGTGCGGTCCCCGGAGAGAAGACGCACAAGTCCAGCTTTCCGTCATCGTGCTGAATTCCGGGCCCGAGCCGGATCAGATCGTTGAGCACGGCGCCGAAATTGGCCAACATGACCGCTGAGGCGTCCTGCTCGATCACTTCCCCGTCCACGGTGACCCTGGCGAGGAAGGTTTCGCGCCGGAGGGCGGCCGTCACCCAGCTCAGCATGTACGCCGGCACCCCCAAATGGCGCTTCAGCCTCGCGGAGACCTCGGCGACCATGGTCGCATCGATACCGACGCCCGCCGCGAAGGCGAATCGCCGCGGGCTCCGTACCGGGGATCCTGTCATCACGCCCAGATCGACCCGGAGGGGTTGTCCGCCCAGCAGGAGGGGCACCGCCTGCCGCACGTCGAGCGGGATCCCCAGCGTACGGGCGATCAGGTTGCCGGTGCCGCCGGGCAGAATGCCCACGGGCGGGCCCCCATTGCCCGCCAGAGCGCCGACGACCTCCATCGCGGTCCCGTCGCCGCCCAGCGTGAAGACGACGTCGTAGCCGGCCGCCAGGGTCGCCGCGAGGTGCGCGCCTTGCCCCTGGCGTTCGGTCAAAATGGCATCGCACTGGAGACCCGCCCCCGTGATCGCTTCCAGCGCGGGCTGGTGGAACTGCGAGCCGCGCCGTGACGCCGGGTTGATGACGAGGAGCGCCCGCGAGTAGCGGTCGGCGGCGTCGTCTCCAGCGGCCGTGACCGACGCGCGCGGCGCTCCACTCCGAAGGCCGCTCGCGGCCACCACTGCCCGGGTCACGGCCGCCATTCAGAACTGCCAGGTGCGAAATACGTCCAGGCCCCACTGCCTGGGTGTATCGACGAAACTGCGGGTGAGCGCGCCTGTCGTGCAGTACAGGCCCACGGTTCCGGGTTCGGAGCTCGCCGCGAGGGTCAGGCGCTGAGTGAGCTGCTGCTCCAGACGCACGCCGATCTGCGATGCCGTCGGAGGCGGTGACGCGCCCCCGGCGGCGCCCGTCGCCCCGAGCCCGCACACGCCAAGATCGGCGCTGATGAAGGTCGAGCGGCCGAGCTGCTTGCCGGCTCCGATGCGCGTCGTGGAGAGCGCGGTGCCGAACCCACTCGTCGTGCCGTTGCCCGCGTAGGCGGTTCCCGCCTGCACGTTCACGTAGTCGAAGATCCCGCCCGAAAGTCTGCTCCCGAGCGCCGTACCGATCGTCGGCAGGAAGACCGAGCCGACAGTGTACGCGTCCGTACCGTTCCCCACGCCGAACGACTGCTGCCCCGTGACGAGATAGCTGAGCAGATCCGATTGTGAGAGCTGGAGCGCGCTGTCCGCACTCGACAGGGCGACGGTCGGGCGCTCGAGCGTCCCGCCTAGAAGGACCCTGATCCGGAGGTCGGGGATCGTGTTCCCGGCGTTCGTGCGAGGCTGCCGAACCGTGTAGAGGCCGGAGATGTTGAGGTCCGGGTTGATGTCCACGTCACCCGTGAATCGGACGGTTCCGCCGCGCTCGACCGCGAACGTCCGCTGCACGAGTCCCAGGTTGAGGCGATAGTCGCCCCGCTCGGCAACCAGGGCTCCGGTGAGCGCGAGGCCCTTGGTCGAGTCGCGGCCCGTCGGCGCCGTCGTGACGATCAGCGGCCCGAGGCTGGTCGAGAGGTTGACGTTGGTCTCCGAGGACTTGAGCCACACTTCGTTGCCGAGAGTGACCCGGACGTCGGTCAGCGTCAGATCCTGCAGGAGGCGGGGTGGCGCCTCCGGCAGGAGCAGCCGGTTCTGGAACAGCGATGTATCCACGACGTTGAAGAACTCGGGGTCGTCCAGGCTGACGACGTTCTTCTGGGTCAGGACATCCGGGATGTAGATCACGCCCCGGTCCATGGAGACCGCGCCCGTGAGTTGCGACCGGCTGAACCGCCCGGTGAGTTGCAACGGCGTGACCGTCGACACCGAGACGTCCGCGACCCGCGGGTTGCTGAGCGCGTGCAGCTCCGACGCCCGGAACGTCAGATCGAACCGCGGATCCCTGATGTCCCGGAATGTGAGCCAGCCCTGCAAGGTCGCCCGCCCGCGATGCTGGCCGTCCACCGTGGCCACGGACACGTCGCGTACCGCGAGGCTGTCGCCGGCGAGGTGCAGATTGGCGTTCATTCCGAGAAACCGCACGCCGACCCGCGGGATCCCGGCCTCGCCGTCGCGAAGCAGGATGTCCCCGGTCAGTGCCGGGTGGTCGAGCGTGCCGCCGATGTCGACGTTGGCCGCGAACGATCCCTTGGGATTCTGAAGCGACGGATACATCGCCGCCAGCGCGCCGAACTGCACGCTGTCCGCATGCACGTTGCCCCGGAGCGCCTCGTGCTCGAGCAGGCGGCGCACGCCGGTCTCGAGCGCGAGATCGATCGGCAGCGAGACGAGCATGTGCAGCGTCGTATCGTGCTGCGCGATCAGGTCGCCGTGCAGCGCCAGCCGCCGGTTGGCGTACACGGCGTGCCCCAGCAGTTCCTCGAAGCGGACGTCCCCGAACTGCGCCTCGGTCAACTGGCTCTCCCCGGCCATCGTCGGATTGACCCGCGTCCCGCCGACCGTCCAGTCGAGCGACGCCAGCCCGCCGTACGAGCCCGGAGATTCGGCGAGCTCGCCGATGTCGGCGAGTGGTACGCTGTCGGCCCGGATATGGGCCGCCGCTTCTCCCTGCTGCGGCAGGTCGGCGCTCGCCGTGAGCCAGCCGCTGACCGCACCGCGCACGGAGAGCTGGTCGATGGACAGCCCGCGCGCGTCGCGCCGGAATATCGCGGGCTCGGTGAGATGCCACGCGTTGTCGTGTGTGTAGATCGCGAGCGTATCCAGTGTCGCGATGATCGTATCGCGCGATTGGCGGATTTCGGCGGCGGCGCCTCCGTGCGGCCCGGTGGGCATCGACAGGGTCATCGCCAGCGCCGATTGCCCTCCGCCCAGGAATCGCGCGTCCACTCCCACGTGATCCACCGCGAGACCGTCGAGGGTGATGCCGTCCACCGCCAGCCCCGCCGTCCCGCGCGGCGCCCAGGAGAGGTACCCGAGCGCGAACGACGCCGACACGCCGCGAATGCTGGCGCCCGCGGCGCGCAGCCCCGCTCCCTGCAGTGTGCCCCTCAGCCCAAGCGAATCCACCCACCCGGAGAAGGTCCCGGAGGCGCGCACCGTGCCGAGGAGGGGATCCCCGCTCCCCGAATCATCGGCCAGGTAGGGACGCCAGCCGCCAAGTGAATCGAGGGCGAGGGCGAGCATCAGGGAATCGGACTCCCCCGCCGCCAATCCGAGACCACCATGGCCCGTCAGTGATCCGCCTGGTGCATCCACACTCAGTGAATCGATGCGCAGGCGCCCCGCGCCGAAGCGGCCCACGACTCGGGCGGTGTCGAGGTGCAGCCGCCCAACATCGGACCGGGCCAGCGTGGCGCTGACCGGACCGTCGAGAATCGCCAGCGAGTCGCCGCGCACGTCGGCGTCCATCCGGAGCGACAGATCGGTTTGTGGAAGCGAGTCGTTGTCAAAGAGCGCCTGGAGATCCGTGTGGACCAGCGTCAGCGCAGCCGAGCCGGAAAGCGCCGGCGGCACCAGGTTGAAATGCCCGTCGACGCCGAGCACGCCAGGCTCGCCCGTCAGTTGGGCCGTGAGATCGAGACTGTCGAGCGTGCCCTGAAGCGAGACCGGCCCGCTGAACTCACCGCGAAGCCGTACGCCCGGATACGTCCGCGCGATTGTCGTGAAGGAGAGCGGCTGCGCCTGGAGATCCATGTCATACGACGACGCCACATCTCCGAGCGTGAAGTGCCCGCTCCCGGTAATGTGGTCCGGCGACCCGGGTCCGTCGGTATGTGTGATGTCGGCATCCCGGAACCGCACATCGCTCCACATCGAGTCGAGGACCGCGGTGCCTCGCACCATCCCGTGCAGCCGTGGAAAATCGGGCAGCACGAATTGCGGCGTCCGGAGGTCCAGCCGCTCCACGGACATTCGGAAGTCGTGAAACGCCGTCCGCGCCGGCGCCGAGATGTCGAGCTCGCCGGATCCGGCGAGCCGCGAGGTCGCGCCCGGCACGTGCGCATCCGCCAGCGTGAGATCGAGGGTATCCACCTGGAACCGGGACACCAGTCCGCCGGGCGCGCGGACGCGTCCCGTCCACTGGCCCGCCCAATCGACGGGGAATGGCGCGCCGCCAGACAGCACGCGGATGAACGCGAAATCGACCGGCGCCACTTCTGCGGCGACGTCCTTGATGACCAGTTGCGGATGCCCGCTCTCGAAGGTGATGTTGCCGATGAACCGCGACTTGGTGGTGCGGATATCCATGTTCCGGATCGCGTAGTCGACGATCTCGGGTTTCGGGATGTCGGTGACGATGTCGACCGAGCCCCGTCCGCCGCCGGTGGTGGGGAGGGTCGGATACACCCACGCGATGTCGGCCATCGACACGGTATCGGCGTCGAAGTGGAGCGCGAGCGTGAGGGGCCGGCCGTCGCCCCAGAACACTTTGCCGCCTCCCCGCCCGGCGCTTCCGGGCAGCTCGACGTGGCTGAGCGTCGCCCACAGCGAATCATGGACGATGCGCACTCGCCCGTGGACATCGGAAAAGCGGAACGGCGGGAAAAACTCGTCCATGTCGAGGCGCTGGATCTCAAACCCCGGGCCCGCACTGTCCGGATCGGTGATCCGCGCATATGGGGCGTTGAGCTGGATGCCGGTCCACGACAGCACACGCATCAGGCCATCGGGCGTCCGCTCCAGTCCGAAGTGCGCGCGGTGGAGCGCATCGTTGGTCGCACTGTCGCGGCGGGCGCCTCGTAGGGAGTCGTCGGGCGTCCAGCGATTGGCGTATATGAAAGTGCCGTCGCGGATGACCACATGGGTCGCCATGATGAAGTCGCCGAATCCCCGGTTTTCAGCCTCCGGAATCCGGGCGCGCGCCAGGGCTCGCGCGGGGGCGGATCGAGGTGGTGGCGGCAGCAGGATGCGCTTGTAGTTCCAGGTGTCGTCGTGGTAGTGCGTCAGCCGCACGTACGGATGATCGACCTCGAGCCGCTGCAGCAGGATCCGCCGGTCGAGCAGGTCGCGCGGATCGAACTCGGCGTGCACGCGCCCCGTCGCGAGAAAGAGGGTACCCACGCTGTCCCGCACGTCGATCGAGTCGACCGTCAGGTTCGTGAAGAGGTTGCCCTCGATGTCGCCCACATAGACGCGGCCGCGCACCACGCGGCGCAACTCCGCGACCACCAGCGCCCGGATGTGCCCCCGCCCCCACGCGGTCTGCGTCGCCGCGATGACACTCGCGACCACGACGATCCCGGTGAGCAGGATGCCGAGGGCACTCAGGCCGACGATGACCCGGCGCCGGATCATGCCGCGGAGGTCTCCATCATGGACTCAGAATGCCTGGCCGATCGAGAGATTGAACGTGAGTTTCTGCAGGAAGCCCGTGCTCTGGTTCGGTATGTAGGTCGTGGGACATTCGTGACCGGGCTCCTGCACGAGCACCTGCGAAATGTCCGGGCTCGGATGTGCCGGGATGGAATTCGACGGGCTCACGCAGTACAGCGGCACCTGCTGCGCCAGGTTGGTGGTCGTTCCATTGACCGTAATCGTGGCGGGCGCGTTGAAGTAAGCCGCACCAGCCGGCAAGAGATACGGGTTGTACCCCACGTCGAGACGGATGGGCCCGACTGGCGTGAACACGCGGACACCGACCCCCGGCGTCCAGAGCAGGCCGTGCATCTGGGCGATGTTCCCGTTCCATACCTGTCCCGCGTCGACGAAGAACGCCCACTGAAGAACGTCACGAAGGACCGGACTCCGCCACCGGTATTCGAGGTTGCCGACCACGGACCAGTTCCCGCCTTCCGGAACAATGCGCTGGCCCTGTCCTCTGGCGCCGGAGTTGGCACGAAGCACGGTGTCGGCTCCGCGAATGGTGTCCACGACGTTCGGGATATAGACGACTGGACCCAGCTCGTTCTGCTGGAATCCGCGCACGGTGGTCGGGCCGCCCGCGTACAGCCGCTGATCGGGGGGGATGAACCCCGCCGCCTCCCGTCCCTGCGCCACCACCGCGCCGAAGCGGATCCGGGCGGCGAACACCCCGTCGTCGCTCGCCTTCAGATATCCGGCGGCGTCGATGGTGCCCTTGTCGAATTGGAATCGGGCGGCCGAGCCCAGATAGCGCGAGCCGACGAGGGCCTCGACGGACACCAGTGACCCACGCGTCGGGTTGTACTGGTCGTCGCGCCGGTCCTGCACCGCCAGCACGCCGCCCTCCGCCAGAGGCAGCAGGTCCTGCAGCGGCTGGATGTCTTGCGGAGTGCACAGATTGAATACCGCGCAGTAGAGCGCGGGCTGCGCGCTCGTGCGTCCGAGGTCGATACGGTACTCGGGGGAGAGCGATAGCGTCGAGCTCAGGCGGCGTGTCAGCGAGAGCGATGCGCCGATCGGCGTGGAGCGCACGTACGCGTTGTATTCGGACTGCCGCTGTGTGAACAGCGTAAAGGTCGGATTGAGTTGGGACCCGAACAGGACCGGACTCCGAAGCGTCGCCGACACGTTGTAGTTCAGTGTGTCGCTGTAGATGTCCTGCCGCGCTTGCGGGCACAGGCCGCCGTTGGCGATCCGGAAGGGAGAGGCGATCCCGATCTTCGTCACGCTCGCATCCAGCCGGAGGAGCCGCAGACCGCTGAGGAAGTCGCGATCCGCATATTCCGCCTGGGTGCGGAAGCAGTCGAGCGTCGCCCACCCGCCCCCGGCTCGCGCCGTATGCATATACCCCTCGACCAGGTCGGCCTGCACGGTGACCGTCGTATCGCGGGTCCCGGGTGCGCCCGCGGCCCGCGAGGTGTCGGCTTCCAGTCCGACGGCGATGTGCTGGAACGCATCGGTCTGAAAGAGGGACCGCTGTGCGGCCGCCAGGTCGCCCAACCGGTACAACCGGCCCGGCTTGAGCCCCATGACGCTCCGCACTGCGTTCGCCGAGATGATCGGCTTCCCGGATCCCCGCGGCTGTATTCGCACGACCACGCTGTCGATCCGCGCGATGGGACCCGTCGTGACATCGTAGGCGAGCGATGCGACTCGCCGGGCCGTGTCGCTCCCGTAGCTCCGCATGACTTCCGCGAATGGGTAGCCCGCGTTCAGCAGGCGGAGTCGCAGGGTGTCGCGCGCTTGTTCGATGGCCGTCTTGTCGAAGGTCCCGCCGATCCGCACCGGCAGCGCCTTGGTGACGCGCTGGCGCTCCTTGGGTGTGAGCGCATCGAGTCCGGCAATGGTGAGCGAGTCGATCAGCACCGGCCGGCCTTCGCGGATCCGGAACAGCACGTCGGCCACCCCGCGGCGCACCGGATGCACCGCCGTGTCCACCTGGGCGTCGATGTAGCCGTGATTGCGATAGAAAATGATCAACCGGAGCCGGTCACGCGGAAATTCGGCGCGATCGAGACACCGCCGCGTGCCCAGGATGCCGAGCGCCCGCCGCGTCCAGCTCGACGGCGTCGTCACAATGGCGTTAGCGAGTGCGTCGTCGGAGTACGCGCGGTTTCCGGTGAACTGGAGGCGCCGCACTTCCGTGTCGCCGGGATGGCACGTCACATCCTGACCGGCGAGCTGCCGCGGGAGGCTCGCCAACGCTGTGGCGGCCATGAGACCCGCCAGCAGATGAGATGAGTGCCTCGCGACGGCCCGCCGCAGCGCGCCGGTCCATGATCGTGCGGTCCCGCGGTGGGTCGGGGCGGTCAGGCGGCCACCCGGCATGGTCTGTCGAAGGTCCCGGCGCCACGGGACGTGGACCGGGGCCGCGCGGCCAGGAGGGCGCACCACGCCCGCTTACACAGCGTTGACGAGGATTGTGCCTGCGCCCTGCTGCTTCGCCCGTCGTTTCGCGTCGGCCGCGAGGGCGCCGAGGTGTCCGATCGAAACCCATTGCTCCGGCCGCACCGCGACCACGGCGGCCGCCATGCGGGCAATCGGAAACTGGCGCGGCACCCCATCGCGGTCCAACCCGTCGAATGTTCCGCGTTCCAGGGTCTCGTACCCGACGATGCTGCCGATCACATCCCGGAACCGCCGGACTGTCTCGCGCACCACGGGCTCCGCGCGGTCCGCGCGGGTCACGACGAGAAAATCGTCGCCGCCGACGTGCCCCACGAAATCCACAGGATCGCCGGCCGCCGCGACGGCGTCGATGACCGCCGCCCCGGTCCCGCGTATCACCGCATCCGCGGCCGCGAACCCGAACGTGTCGGCGAACGGTTTGAAATAGTCGATGTCGAAGTAGCACACCGCGAACGCTTCGTCGGCATCCACGCGGCGGCGGATCTCTTCCTCGATCGCGCGCCCCCCGGGAAGCCCACTCGTCGGATTGCGATCCGCCTCGCGCCGCACGAGGCGCAGCAGGGCGTGCACACGCGCCCGCAGTTCCCGCGGATCGAACGGTTTGGGGAGATAGTCGTCCGCGCCGGCCTCGAAGCCCTCGACTTTGCTGTCAATGTGTCCTTCGCCGGTCAGCATCAACACCGGAATACGCGCCGTGAACGGATTGCCCTTGACGGTCCGGCACGCCTCCAGCCCGCTCATTCCCGGCATCATCACGTCGAGCAGCAGGAGATCGGGCTCGCGCGCCTGGACCGCCGCCAGCGCGGCCCGGCCATCGGCTACGAGCCCCACCTCATGCCCGACCGACGCGAGCACCGCGCGGACCATGAGCCGCATGTCCTCGTGATCGTCGGCGTACAGGATGTAGCTCACGGCAGGCCCATCTGAGGTGGCCGCGTAAGTTCTCGGGAGGTCACAGGATATGTCAACAATTTGGCTCCCGGGAACCGGCTACCGGTAGTCGCGTGGCCGCCCCACGCCTCCTGCCGCAATACGGCGGGCTGGCGCTTAGTCGTCGGTTTGCCCGAACAGGGCCATGTTGGAGCTGTGCGCGGGTGCGATTTTCTTGGCCGGATAGATCCAATGGACGGCCTGGTTGACGGCGACCGCGGCTTCGCCGAAACCCGTTGCGATCAGTTTGAGCTTGCCGGCGTAGGTCGTGATGTCGCCGGCCGCGTAGATCCCCGCCCGGCCGGTCTCCATCGTGCTGGTCACCACGATCTCATCGTTGGCCAGTGTCAGCCCCCAGTCGGCCAGGGGGCCGAGGTCGCTGATGTAGCCGAGCATCGGCAGCACCGCATCGGTCTCGATCGAGCGCGTCGTCTTGGCTTTGGTATCTCGCAGCACGATCCCCGCGACCCGGGCCCCATCGGCGGGCGGTCCGGAGCCGACGACATCGTGCAGCTCGTGAAACGTGAGAACCTCCGCGCGTCCCGCGGCGGCCGCCGCCTTGACGTCCCGTACCGTCGCGCCGTGCGCCCGGAACCGGTCAGTTCGGTGGACCAGGGTCACGTGGGCCGCGCGATCCGCCAGTTGGTGCGCCCAGTCGAACGCCGAGTCGCCGCCGCCAATGATGACTACCCGGCGGCCACGAAACTCATCGGGATCGAGGACGACGTCGTAGATGCCCCGGCCGTACCAGGGCTGGGCGAACGGGTGCGGCAGGCGCCGGGGGGAGAACGCCCCGATACCAGCCGCGATCACGAGTGCGCGTGAGGGGAACCGGTCGGTCTCCGTGACCAGGGTGAACAGCGCACCGTCATGTTCGAGGGCGTTGACCCGTTGGTTGAGGTACGTGGGGTGCCCGAACTGGTTGGCCTGGCTGGCGAGCGCGTGAACGAGATCCTTGGCCAGGACTTTGGGATAGCCCGCGACGTCGAAGATGTATTTCTCCGGGTACAACGCGGTCAGTTGCCCCCCGACCTGCGGGAGGGCGTCGACGATCCGGGCCGTCGCGCCGCGCATGCCGGCGTAAAACATTGCGAACAGCCCGGTAGGACCGCCGCCAATGATCGTGATGTCGACCGCTTCGTGCTCGGCCTGTGCCCGCGGCTCCGCCGCATGCGGTGTGCTCGGTCCGTCGTTCGCCATCCATCAAACATCAGTGGCGCGGCCGGGAGCGGCAAGGTGACGACGACGTTCCCGCACGATCGCGTTCGCGCCGCCGCGCCGGTTTCGTGACGACAGCCGCGGGCCTGCCGCTGACGGCAACGGACCGCTACATCGAGTACGCGGGCACGTTCCGCCTCGTTCGCAAGATCGCGGTCGGCGGCATGGCCACGGTCTACGAAGCGGAGCAACTGGGCCCCGCGGGCTTTGCCAAGCGCATCGCCCTCAAGGTGATCCACCCGCAGTATGCGAAGCAGAAGGAGTGGCTGCAGCTCTTCATCGATGAGGCCAAGCTCTCGGCCAACCTGATGCACGGCAACATCGTGCAGATCTACCAGCTCGGCGAAGTCGCGGGCGAGTACTTCATTGCCATGGAGTTCATCCAGGGGCCGACGCTCCGGCTCGTGATCGACCGCCACTGGGAACTCGGGCAGCGGATCCCGCTGCCGCTCGCGGCCTACGTCGCGAGCCGCGTCTGCCGCGCCCTCGATTTCGCCCACAACTTCGTCGCGCCCGACAAGCGGCGCCTCGACATCGTGCACCGCGACGTCTCGCCCGGCAACGTGATGGCCTCCTGGGACGGGCACATCAAGCTGGCCGACTTCGGGATCGCGAAGGCGCGCACCTCGATCGACCCGGCGGCCGGACGACAGTTCCTGATGGGCAAGAAGCATTACATGAGTCCCGAGCAGATCCTGGGACTCAACGTCGACGCGCGCAGCAATGTCTTCGCGGTCGGCGTGGTGCTCTACGAACTGCTCGCCCTCGAGCCGCTGTTCACGGAAGACATCACCCAGTTGGCGATCGACGAGGTCGCGGTGCTCCCGACACCCAACATCCGGGCCAAGATTCCCGGCATCGACCCGGAGCTCGAGCAGATCATCTCGGTGGCGCTCAACAAGGATCCGTCCCTCCGGCCCACCGCCGCCGCAATGGGGCACGACCTCGACGAGTGGTGCGCCGCCCAGGCGCAGATCCCGTCCCCGGACCGCCTGCACGACCACCTCGCGAAACTGTTCCCGACGACGTTCCAGCCAGCCAAGCACTCCGGCGAGAAAACGTCGTTCTCCAACCTCAAGAAATCCGCCAAGCGGCTCGCGGTCGGTCACCCGGCGGCCCGCGGAGTCCAGGGCAAGCGCACCCCCTGGTGGGCGCGAGTCCTGGGCAAGGACTAGTAGTAGCCAGCAGGCGGCCGGCCGCGCGGAAGGCAGGGGCGATTTCCGCTACCTTTCCCGCATGAAGATCTACACCCGGACCGGCGACGCCGGCGAGACGGGTCTCTTCGGCGGCGGCCGGGTAGGCAAGGACGATCTCCGCGTCGAGGCCTACGGAGAGGTCGACGAATTGAATGCGGCCGTCGGACTTGCGCGGGCGACAGAGCCCATGCCGCGGATCGACGAGGTTCTGGTCGCCGTCCAGCGTGACCTCTTCAGCCTCGGCGCCCTCCTCGCGACGCCGAACCGCGAAAAAATGCAGGAACATCTCGCCAAGGCGCGGATCGATGCCGGCCGCATCGCGCAGCTCGAGCGCGCGATCGACAATGGCGAGACCGAGCTGGCGCCGCTCACCGCGTTCATCCTGCCGGGTGGCACTCCGAAGTCGGCGGCGCTCCACGTCGCCCGGACGGTGTGCCGCCGCGCTGAGCGCCGCGTCGTGCATCTCGCCCGGACGGTGGAGCTCCCCCCGCTCGTCAGCATCTATCTCAATCGCCTCTCGGACCTGCTCTTCGTGCTCGCCCGCGTGGCATCGCATCGCGCGGGCGCCGGAGAAGTCACGTGGTAGCCGCAGGATCGGCGGCACCCGCGATCCTCGATCCCGCGATCACGGTGGCTCCGGGCGCGCTGGATGCACTGGGCGCGCGGGCCGAGGCGGCCGCGCCCGCCCACCGGTACGTCGTCATCACCGATGACCATGTCGGGCCGCTCTATGCGGCGCGCGTCCTCGCGTCATTCGGCCCGCGGCGCACGGCCAGCGTGTTGGTCATGCCGCATGGTGAAGCCGCCAAGACACGCGAGACATGGTCGCGGCTCACCGACGAGATGCTCGCACTCGGCTGTGGACGCGACACGACGGTCATCGCGCTCGGCGGCGGCGTCACCGGTGACATGGCAGGCTTCGTCGCGGCGACGTACATGCGCGGCGTTCCCGTGATCCAGGTGCCGACCACACTGCTCGCGATGATCGACGCGGCGATCGGCGGGAAGACCGCGGTCGACACGCCAGCCGGGAAAAATCTTGTCGGTGCATTTCATCCACCGGCCGCGGTGGTGATTGACCCTGCGGTGCTGGGGACGCTGCCGCCACGCGAGTTGCGCGCCGGTTTTGCGGAAGCGATCAAGCACGGCGTGATCGCCGACGCCGTGTACTTCGCGCGTGTGGAGTCGGACCTGCCGGCGCTCCTCGAGCCGGGCGGCGCCGCCAGCCCCGAAATGGAAGCACTGATCATCGGAAGCATCGCGATCAAGTCCGCGATCGTCGCCGCCGATGCCCGCGAGCAGGGACGCCGGAAGATTCTCAACTTCGGACACACGATCGGGCATGCCGTGGAAGCCGCGAGCCGGTTCAGCATGCTGCACGGGGAAGCGGTCGCGATCGGCATGGCGATCGAGTGCCGGCTGGCTGAACTCTCGGGAGCAGCGGTGTGTGGGATCACCGGCCAGGTCTGCAGTGTGCTCGACCGGGCCGGTCTCCCGACGATCCCACCGCCCGCGATCGAGGGGCCGGCGCTGGTCCGCCACACGCATTCGGACAAGAAAGTCCGGGCCAGCGCGGTCGAATACGCCCTCCCCCATGCGATCGGGGAGATGGCCGGTGCCGGCACCGGCTGGACCGTCGCCCTGCCCGATGCGTTCGTGCGCGAGGCGCTTGCCTGATCGGCAGTTGCGTCGTTTCCCGCGGGTGCTGCGGACGCGGCCTGTGAGCCGCCGAGCCGTCACGCCACGAGCGTCCCAATTCACGATTCACGGTCTCGCGCCGTTACAATTGGCCGGCCCGATCGCGACGCCGCACTCGCTCGAATCGCGCCGGCATCGCGCACGCGCACTATTTTCCTCCTCTGTACGCGAAGCGCGCGACGATGATGCTCGGCACAGCTTTTGGCTGTTGACGCCATCTGTTCACGTTGTTACACTGCGGCGGCTCAAAGGGGGCGGATCTCCGCCGCTCTCAAACGTAGGCATGGCCGCGATTCGTGGACGCCGGCCATTCGCTCCTCCCGCCAGATCATGCGCGGACCGCGCGTCCGAACGACGATCGTGACTCTCTGCTAAGGGGCGTGTATGCAGCAGGCGACCGAGAGCAGGTCCAAGGGATACTTCCGCAACTCACCCTCGACCGCTTTCGATCAGTACTTGCAGGACATACAAAAGCTCCCACTGATCCAGGACGCAGAAGAAGAGCGGCGGCTCGCCCGCCGCGCGCAGCGAGGCGATGAGTTGGCCGCCGAGCGACTCGTCACCGCGAACCTCCGCTTCGTCATTTCCTACGTCAAGAAATATCAGGGACACGGGCTCGATCTGAGCGAGCTCGTGGCGATCGGCAACGAAGGACTGCTCAAAGCCGTGCGCAAGTTCGATCCCGACCAGGGCGTGAAGTTCATCTCGTACGCGGTGTGGTGGGTCCGGCAGGCGGTGCTCAAGGCGCTCGCCGAGCAGACGCGCTCCGTGCGCATCCCGCTCAATCAGAACTCGCAACTCATCAAGCTGGCGCGCGCCGAGACGGTGCTGGCGCAAGTGCTCAAACGGGATCCCACCGATCACGAGATCGGCCGGTTGATCGAAGAGACGCCAGAGCAGGTCCGGTCCTCCCGCCAGATGTCGTCCACGGAAATTTCGCTCGATGCACCGATCGATCGCGCCGATCGTGAAGCGTGCACGCTGGGCGAGCGATTCGCCGGTGTGGATGGCGGCGAGATCGAGGATGTCACGGACTTCAAACTGATGCGCGAGTTCATCGATCGTGTGTTCCGGAAATATCTGACGCCTCGTGAGCGCAAGATTCTCTATCTGTACTACGGCCTCGAAGAAGGCTCCGAGGCGATGACACTCGAGAAGATCGGTGCGCTGCTCGGCGTCACCCGGGAGCGGATCCGCCAGATCCGCGAGCGCGCGTTCGAGAAGCTGCGCGAATCGCCCGACGGATCCGCGCTCGCGGGGTTCTGGGCTGCCTGACCCGTCTGCCGCCAGGCAGGTCGCGCTCGTCATTGACGACGAGCCCTCGATCCGCATGGCGCTGCGGCGGTGCCTGGCTCGCGAAGGCTGGCAGGTCGAGGAAGCCATGGACGGGCGGGCGGCACTCGACAGGCTGATCCCGGCCACCGGACCTGCGCCGCATTTCGACCTGATCATCTGCGACCTCCGGATGCCCGGATGTTCAGGCTCGGAGTTGCATGAGCGACTCAAGGCCGAACGGCCCGCCCTGCTGCGCCGGCTGATCGTCGCGACCGGCGACACCGTGTCCGAAGACGCCGCCGACTTCGTACGCCGCACCTCGTGCCCCGTGCTGCAGAAGCCCTTCGAGCTCTCCGAATTGCGGTCGCTGGTGCATCGGGTCGTCGAGGCCGCCTGAGCACCGTGTGACCGTAGGGCGCCCCATGAAGGGCGCATGCGCCTCCGGCACACGAGCGAGCGCTCGCCCACGCGGTCCCGTACGGCAGGCAGCCGGGTGCGTTAAATTTTGCGACCAGCTCGGTGACCGCACGCTCGGTCACCGGACGCTGGGGCACCGCACGCTCGCCGTCCGCCGCCCGGCCGTGTCCTGTTCTGTGGCTGTATCGCCCTCATGACCACGCCCCCCACGTTCGCTCCCACGCCCACGTCGTCGCAGCCGGTGTTTCTCGATCCGCTGGGCCGGAGAGCCCGCGGATGGCGCCGGCTGTGGATCGTCGTCGGCGCGATCGCCATGGCGCTGGCGGCGCTGCTCATCGTCGGCGTGGCGATTCCACCCCTCGTGCCGGCGCTGCCCATCGACCATAAGCTGTTGCCGCCGGTGGCGTTCACCCGCGACCAGCGCGAGCGTCTCGCGATCCGCCGGAGCCTCGCCCATGCCTTCCGCCCGGCGCCGCCAGCGAGACACGGACGCCATGCGCCACCCGGCGGGAGCGCCCTCGTCGCCCGGCGCGGCACCGCGACCAACCCGATCGTCGCCGGGTTCTTCGTCAACTGGGCCGACAATTCGCTGGCCTCCCTGATCCAGCACGTCAATGATCTCGACTGGGTGGTGTGCGAATGGTCGTTCCTGGCGCCCAGCGGCGACTCGATCGACTTCGAGATCAACCGCCGGGTCTTCGACGTGGTGCGCAAACCCGGGGTGCAGACGCCACCCGCCATTTTGCTCATGGTCAGCAATTTCGACCGGCGGACGACAGGACCGACAGCCAAGCACTTCAACGTGGCCGCGCTCCGCACGTTTCTGCGCTCGCCGCAGGCGCGCGCCCGCGCCGTTGGGCAGCTCCGCGACGAAGTAGTGCGCGACTCGCTGGCCGGCGTCACGATCGACTTCGAGGATATCCCGGAGGACCTGCGCGGCTCGGCACTGCAGTTCGCCGCGGCACTCCGCGTGGCCCTGAATCCTCTCAAGCGCATCGTCACTGCCGCGGTGCCGTCGTATACCACGACGCGCGAGCTGCAGCGGATCGCGGCCGTGACGGACTACGTCATCGCCATGCTGTTCGACGAACACTACGGCGGCGGCGCGCCGGGACCCGTGGCGAGCCAGCAGTTCTACACCGACCGCGCCCGCGACATCGTGGCGGCGGTGCCACGAGAGAAGGTGATCTTCATGGTCGGCGCCTACGGGTACGACTGGCACGACGACGGCAGCCCGCCCGAAGCCATGACGTTCCAGGAAACAATGCAGGCCGCGCGCGACCATCGCGCGCAGACCCACTTCGATCCCGTCGCGCTCAATCCCTATGTGGCGTGGACCGATCCGGATTCCGTGGACCACGTCGTCTGGTACCTGGACGGCGTGACCGCCTACAACGAGTTGCGGGTCGGGCGCGAATTGGGCGTCGCCGGCGCGGCGATCTGGCGACTCGGCGAGGAAGACGCGTCGCTGTGGTCCGTGCTGGGACGCCACGGCCTCGACGGCCAGCCGGACAGCCTCCAGGTCGTGCCTCCCGGCTACGATGTGGAGTTCATTAATGATGTCGTGTGCGCTGGCGGAGCCGCTTGCCGCAAGGGCGAAAAACCGGACAGCGGCGGCGACATCCTGCGGATCCGCGACTGGCCCAACTCCGGCCGCCGCATCGTCGGCGTCGACGCGGCCTCGGGTCTGATCGATCACGACTCACTGACCGCGTACTCGACGCCCTACGTCGTGGACCGCTACGGACAGCGCGAACACGAGGTCGCGCTCACCTTCGACGACGGTCCGGATGGAACGTGGACGCCGATGATCCTCGACACGCTGCGGGCCCGGCACGTGCCCGCCACGTTCTTCGTCGTCGGCGAGAACGTCGACACCCACATCCTGCTGACGCGCCGCATCTACGACGAAGGGCACGAGATCGGGAGTCATACCTACTCGCACCCCAATCTCGCGCTGGTGTCGGATCAGCGGACGCGATTCGAGCTCGACGCCAACGAGAGCCTCATCGAATCGGTGCTCGACCACCGCACCGCGTTCTTCCGCCCGCCCTACTTCGGCGATGCATCACCGACCACGCCGGACGAGCTCCAGCCAGTCGGGATCGCCACTCGCAAAGGCTACTATACGGTGGGCCTGCGCGACGACTCCGAGGACTGGCAGCGCATCTCGGTCGACTCGATCATCAAGCTCACGCTGTCCGGCCGTGACACGGGCAACGTGGTGCTGCTGCACGACGGCGGCGGCGACCGGGCCCACACGGTGGCGGCACTGGGCACGATCATCGATTCACTCCGCGCCCGTGGTGACACGCTCGTCCTCCTGTCCCAGCTCGTCGGGATCTCACGGCAGGACGCAATGCCGCCGCTGGCGACGGTCAATGAAGCGAGCCGCGTCGCGCGCCTCGCCGGATGGGCCGCCCTCGGCGTCGGCGAGCTCGCACTGTACTGGATCTTCATGGCGGC
Organism: uncultured Gemmatimonadales bacterium; assembly: GCA_963737895.1. Lineage (GTDB taxonomy): Bacteria > Gemmatimonadota > Gemmatimonadetes > Gemmatimonadales > Gemmatimonadaceae > Palsa-1248. Next base: position 820,358 of record CAVTUF010000001.1, read on the forward strand.
CGTGGTCCTCGGCATCGGACGTCTGTTCCTCATCGCGCCGCTCGCCATCCTGCAGCGCCTGATCCGCCACCAGCGGCGCGGGCTGCCCACGCGGTTCACGCCGCCGGTCACGGTCATCATACCGGCGTACAATGAAGGGAAGGTCATCCTCAGGACGATCGCGAGCCTGGTGGCCCAGCGGTACGATGGCCCGATCGAAATCATCGTCGTCGACGATGGGTCGGCCGATAATACGTATCAGATCGTCCGCGAGAGTTATGCGGATTCACGCGCCGTGTCGGTCTACCGGAAGGAAAATGGCGGAAAGGCGAGCGCGCTCAATGCCGGGCTGTCGCGCGCGCGATACGAGATCATCATCGCCCTCGACGCCGACACGCTCTTCGCCGCCGACACGATCGCCGAGCTCGTCGAGCCCCTCGCGGACAGTCGCGTCGGCGCCGTCGCCGGGAACGCCAAGGTCGGCAACCGCGTGAATCTCGTCACGCGGTGGCAGGCGCTCGAATACGTCACCAGCCAGAATCTGGACCGCCGCGCATTCTCGATGCTGAACGGCATCACGGTCGTACCCGGCGCCGTCGGCGCGTGGCGAAAGTCGCTCGTGGAAGCCGTCGGCGGATTCCGCAACGACACGCTGGCCGAGGATCAGGACCTCACGCTCAGCATCCGCCAGGCCGGCCACTCGATCGCGTACGCCGACGGCGCGATCGGCTATACCGAGGCGCCGGACTCCTTTCGCGCACTCACCAAGCAGCGGTTCCGCTGGTCGTTCGGGACGCTGCAGTGCGCGTGGAAATACCGCGCGACGCTCTTTCGCGCGCGATATGGATCGCTCGGCTGGGCGGCCCTCCCCAATACGTGGCTGTTCCAGTTGCTGCTGCCCGCGATCTCGCCGTTGGCCGATCTGATGTTCGCATATAGTCTGTTGTCCATCCTGCTGACCCGGTACCAGCATGGGACGACCTATGCGCTGACGAGTCTGGCGCACGTGTTTACATACTACGCAGTGTTCCTGTTCGTGGACTGGCTGGCCGCGGCGCTCGCCTTCCTCATGGAGCCCGGAGAAGACAAGTCACTGACGTGGCTCATTCTGATCCAGCGATTCGCGTACCGGCAGCTCATGTACTGGGTCGTGGTGCGCTCATTCAAGGCGGCGTTCCAGGGACGGGGCGTCGGGTGGGGCCAACTCGAGCGTAAGGCGACGGTGCGCTTGCCGGTCGCGTCGTAACCCGGAGGTGACGTGGTCTCGGAACTCCCGCTGTTCCCGCTACGCGTCGTGCTCTTCCCGGGTGTGCACCTCCCGCTGCACATCATCGAACCGCGCTATCGCCGCATGCTGGCGGATTGCCTGGCGGGCGACCGGCGGTTCGGCATCCTGTACCGCCCTGACGATACAGGCGAACGGCAGATCCCGCCGGGACAGGTCGGGTGCATCGCGCGAGTCGAGCGGGCTGAGATGCTGCCGGACGGACGGTCCAACATTCTGGTTGCCGGCACGGGACGGTTCGCCCTGGAGCGCTTCGAAGACACCGGCACGCCGTATCACGTGGGCCGCGTGAGCGAGGTCGAGGATGTGCCGGAGACCGCCGCGTCGCTCGCACCCCTCGCCACTACGGTGCGCGCGCTGTTCGTGCGGGTCGGCACCGCGGCGCGCAGTCTCGCCAATGACAGCGATGCCCTGCCCGACTTGCCTGAGGATCCCAGCATGCTCGCGTTCGCAATCGCCGCCGTGATCGATATGGACGCGGGTGCTCGCCAGCGGCTCCTCGCCTCCCGCTCGGCGTCCGCACGCTTGCGCGAGATCGAGATGTTGATGGCGCCGGCGGTCGAGGCGCTCGAATCGCGCGCCGTGGTCCATATCCGCGCCAAAACCAACGGTCATGGGCCCCAGCCAACTTCGTCCGGCTGATCCTGCGGCCGGTGCGATGCCGGCCGCGGCACCCACGGCCACGGGCGGCCCCGGGGCCGCGACGACGGCCGGTCGCGGACGCGGCGCGCCACCGCCGATCGACGAGGCATCGCTCGCCCGTGCGCTCGAATCCATCGTCGGGCCGCGCGGCGTGCTTCATCAACGGAGCGAACTGGCCGTGTATACCGCCGACGGCTTGCCTGGATACCGGAAGTTCCCTTCCCTTGCCGTGTTCCCCGCGACCCGCGCGCAGCTCATCGATGTCGTGCTCGTCCTCGCCGAGCACGGCGCACCGTTCGTGCCGCGCGGAGCCGGCACCGGACTGTCCGGGGGCGCGCTGGCTGACGGTGTCGTGCTGGTCGGCCTCAACCGGCTGCGCCGCGTGCTGTCGCTCGACCCGGACAACGCGCTCGCGGTCGTCGAACCCGGTGTCGTCAACGCAGCGCTCACTCGCGCAGCGGCCCCGTTCGGTCTCTACTACGCGCCGGATCCCTCCAGCCAGGCAGCGTGCACGATCGGAGGCAATGTCGCCGAGAACGCGGGCGGCCCGCATTGCCTCAAGTACGGGGTCACCCTCAATCACGTGTTGGGCGTCACGGCCGTGCTGAGCGACGGCGAAATCGTGACGCTGGGGCCTGGCGCCTCGGGGGCCGAACCCACGGGCTACGATCTGCTCGGCGCTTTCGTCGGCTCGGAGGGATGCTTCGGCATAGCACTCGATGTGACGGTCAAGCTCACCCGCGCCCCACAGGCCGTACGGACGCTGCTCGCCGATTTCATGTCCATGGATGATGCGGCTCGCGCAACCTCGGCCATCATCGCATCCGGTATTCTGCCCGCCGCCCTCGAGATGATGGACGGTCCCACCATCCGGGCGGTGGAAGCATCTATTTATGCAGCGGGATATCCGGCCAATGCGGACGCCGTGCTACTTGCGGAAGTCGACGGGCTGGCTGCGGGACTCGATACCGATGCCGGAACCATCGCACGGATCTGCAGCGCCCACGGCGCCCGCACGGTCCGCATCGCGTCTGACCCTGCCGACCGGGCGCGCCTCTGGCAAGGCCGGAAAAAAGCGTTTGGCGCCATGGGCCGAGTTTCATCTCATCTGGTGGTGCAGGATGCAGTCATCCCGCGCACGCAACTCCCGGCCGTGCTGGCTCAGATTCGCGACATCGCGGCCAGGCACCGGGTAACCGTGTGCAATGTGTTTCACGCCGGCGACGGCAACCTGCACCCCAACATCGGCTACAATGCCTACAATGCCGATGAGTCCGCACGCGTCGATCGCGCCATGCGCGAGATCATGCGTGTCTGCGTCAATGCGGGCGGCACGATCACCGGAGAGCACGGCGTCGGCCTCGACAAGCTCGGATACATGGATTTGATCTTTTCACCTCCTTCGCTCGCTGCGCAGTGCCGGCTGCGCGAGGTGTTCGACCCCGAGCGGCGGCTGAATCCCGGCAAGGTCGTTCCCGTTCATAGCTGCCGGGAGTGGGCACGCCGCCCGTCGTGAGCGCGCCCGGTGAGGCATGGGCGCCGGAGACGGCCACCGCAGTTCAGGATGCCGTCCGCGAGGCAGTTGCGACGCGGGCCTCGATCCGTATCGCCGGCGCCGGGAGTTGGCTCGACGCGGGCCGGCCCGTCGCGTCCGATGCGCGCATCCTGCGCCTCGACGGCCTGCGCGGCATCACACAGTACACTCCCGGCGACCTGACACTCACGGCGCGCGCCGGCACGCCGCTCCGCGAGATCAGCGAGACGACGGCCGCCGAAGGACAGTGGCTGGCACTCGATCCCTTTGCGGCGTCGGATGACGGCGGCTCCGTCGGCGCGGCCATCGCCACCGCGTCGGCCGGCCCGCTCGCGCACGCTCTCGGCCTGCCGCGCGACATCGCGTTGGGCGTGGAAGTCGTGACGGGTGACGGCGAGATCATCCGCGCTGGCGGACGAGTAGTGAAGAACGTGGCCGGCTACGATCTGACGCGGCTGATGACGGGTGCGTGGGGAACGCTCGGCGTCATCACCGAGGTCTCCGTGCGCCTCCGCGCGCGTCCGGAGGCCGACCGCACTCTCGCTCTGCCGCGTACCGGACCGGCCGAGTCGGCGGCGGAGGTCGCGGCGGGCATCCGGACGGCAGCCATGGCGCCACTCGCGGCGGAGCTGCTCAACCCGGCGCTCGCCACGCGTCTCGGCGTCACCGCGACTGGATCTCCGGTCCTCCTTCTCCGGCTTGGCGGCAACGCGGAGCGCGTAGCGAGTGAACAGGCAGAGGCGGGCAAACTGGGCGACGGCGCCGAGATCGACACCGATGTATGGAGAGCGCTCCGCCAGTGCGAGCGATCGTCGCCCGGCGCGGTGGTCGTGCGGTGGTCGCAGCTCCCGTCGCTGGTGGCGAACACGTGGCGCCACGCCGTAACGTGCTGCGAAGGCAGCGCCGACGCGCTCATCCATGCATCACTGGAGCGCGGAGTCGTGCGGGCGATCATCCCCGCTGCCGATACCGGCGCGCTAGCGCGCATCCTCCGCACCGAGGACCGGCCATCGGGCGGCCGGATGTTCGAAGGCCGGAGGATTGCCGAACGGCTGCCTGCACGGCTGTGGTCCGCGGAGCCAGCTCCTGGCGCCGCGGACCGTCTCGCCCGGCGCGTCCGGATCGCATTCGACCCGTGGCATATTCTCAATCCTGGCATCCTGGGCGAAGGCACCCGGGGCGCGGCAGATCGTGCCGGTGGATCGCCGTGAGTTCCAGCGGCGCGGAGCTGCGCGGGTCCACGGGCGTACACGCGTGTGCGCTCAATGCGAGCACGCCCTTGGCGCGCGCGCGCAAGGGACTCGACGCGTGCGTACATTGCGGGTTCTGCCTGCAGGCGTGTCCCACCTATCTCGCGCTCGAGGATGAGAATGACAGCCCCCGCGGGCGTCTCCTCCTCATGCGGGCGCTGGTCGACGGCACGCTCTCTGTCTCCGATCCCGCCGTCGAGCTGCACATCGATCGCTGCCTGGGATGCCGCGCCTGCGAGACGGCCTGTCCCTCCGGGGTTCCTTATGGTGAGCTTCTGGAAGCCACGCGGGCCACGATGGCGCCCACGCATCCGATTCCGTGGATCGGTCGTGCGATTCTATGGTTGTTCGCGGAGCGCATCCCGCTGGCTGTAGCGCTCGGGGCCGCCCGTCTCTTTCGTGCGACCCGTATTCCCGATGCACTCGGCCGCCTGCCCGGCCGGTTCGGATTCGGCATGGCGATGCTCGCCGCGACGGCCGGCGCTCGGTCGCCGGTTGCGCCGCTCGTATCGCCCGCGGGGTGACGCGCGGCGCGGACGAGTCGCGGTCCTGCGCGGGTGCGTGATGGCCGGCCTCTTTCCCGCGACGAATCGCGCCACGATCCGCACGCTCGTCGCCAACGACTACCGGATCGTGAGGGCGCCGGGACAGCGATGCTGTGGTGCACTCCACGCGCACGCCGGCGATCTGGAAACGGCGCGCCAGCTCGCCCGCGCCAACGTCGCGGCCTTTGAGCGCGCTGGCGCCAGTGCGATCGCGGTGAATGCGGCGGGTTGCGGCGCTATGATCAAGTCATACGGCCATCTCCTGGCGGACGACCCCAGGTGGGCGACCCGCGCCGCTACGATCGCTGGTTTGACACGCGATATCAGCGAGCTGCTCGCGGCCGCCGGCCCGCGGCCGGGCGCATCGGTCGACGGACCGGCGCCCGCCTCCCGCGTAGCGTACGATCCGCCATGTCATCTCGATGCACGCGCAGCGTGTGACCGATGCGCCGGCCGCGGTGCTGGCTGCGATTCCGGGCATCGACGTCGTGCCTCTCACCGATGCCGACCAATGCTGCGGCGCGGCCGGGATCTACAATCTCGTCCAGCCCAATGTCTCCAATGCCGTCCTGGCGGCCAAGCTCGCGCACATCGCCGGTTCGGGCGCCGACTGGGTCGTCACGGGGAATCCAGGATGTCTGATGCAGATCGGCGCCGGACTGCGCCGTGGAGGGCACCACGCGCGAGCCGTTCACCCCGTGGACTTGCTCGACGCCGCCTACTCAGCCGCCGATCGCGTGCGCGCCGGGGCCAACAACCCGCCGGTCCCGGCGGGGCCGTAACGGCCGACTACCACGCGCCGAGGACGCAGTGTTACTTGCAAGTATGAGTGACGTTGCACGCACGGTGCCGGATGCCGGCGGGATCTCCCCGCGCAGCATCGTTCTGGATCGCGGTGATCTGGGACGCGAATACGCGGCCATTCGGGGCGGCGCCCTCATCGTCGACCGCAGCTACCGATCGCGCCTCAGGTTTCACGGGCCGCGCGCCAAAGAGATGATCACCGGTCTGGTCACCAACGACATCATATCGCTCGCGAGCGGGCACGGACTGTACGCGGCCGCCCTCACGCCCAAGGGAAAGATCGTCGCCGACATCCGGGTCTTCGCGGGAGCCGAATCGCTCCTGACGGATACCGGACCACGCGCCGCCGCCGGCTGGGCCGACATCGTCCGGAAGTATGTCAATCCGCGCGTCGCACCGTATCAGGATGAGTCCGCGACAACCGCCGACATCGGCGTATTCGGCCCGCGCTCCGCTCACGCCGTCGGCGCGGCGGCCGGTCTCGCCCCGGAAGTGTTGCTCGCGTTGCCAATGTATGGCCAGACCGAGGCCACGTCCGGGGGTGAGGTGGTGACGATCGCCCGGGTCCCCGACATGGGAGTGGAAGGGTTCGACCTGTGGACGAGCGCATCCGCGCGAGATGCGCTGTGGGCCGGCATCGTCGCTGCCCGCGCGATCCCCGGAGGTCTCCTGGCGTGCGAGATCAGCCGTGTGGAAGCGGGCCTGCCGGAATGGGGAATCGACATCGACGAGACGACCATTCCGCAGGAAGCCAACTTCGATGAGCTGGGCGCGATCTCCTACACGAAGGGCTGCTATACCGGACAGGAGACCGTGGCCCGCATCCATTTTCGAGGCCACGTCAACCGGCTTCTCCGGCGGCTCAGACTGAGCGGCGACACGCTGCCTCCTCACGGTTCCGTGCTGACGGATCCGGATGGCAAATCCGTCGGCGACACGCGATCCGCGGTGCTGTCACCGAGGCTCGGTCCGATCGCGCTGGGCATGGTGCGCCGGGAAGTGGCCCCCGGTGCGACCCTGATCGCGAAATGGGACGCCGGTGAGGACCGCGACGCGGGCGAGACAACAGCCACTGTGGTCGCGCTCGCGTTCGGCGGTCCGGCATCGGACGCCTGACGGACAGGCAGTGGACGCGGAGCGCACCGCGCTCAAGGAGTGGGCGGCAGCGGTTGATGCGCTCGCCCGGGGAACGGTGATCGCGTTGGTACGAAAGGGCGGCATCCGAGAGACGCGCGCGGGCTTTGTGGTCCGGCACGACCGTTTCCTGCTCTACCCGACGTACTTCCATGAGCACGACACCGGTCTCGCGCCGCGGCTTCGGCAGAATTTCACCCCCCAGCCGGCGCCGCCCGTTCCCGGCCTGGTGCATGTGACCCACGTGGCGCAGGTGGCCCACGTGTGGCAGGCCGCCGCGCTCGGCCCGCTGCGCCTGATAGAGGACGAGCACCCGCTGGCGTGGTCCGCGGTCGAGTCGCGCTTCCACTATCGCGGGACGCCCGGGGTGCAAGTCGTCGCATTGCGCGTGGCGAAACTGCCCACCCCGGCGAACGTGCCCGAGCTCCCCCGCTATCGCGGGTGCGTCTCGTGGGTGGAGCTGGGACAGGATGTCGATGTCGCCGGCGCCGTGCCAGTCGTGGCCGGGGCGGAATTCAGCCAGCGTGTGGCCTCGATCACCCGCCACCTGGAGTCCGCCACAGTGAGCTGACGGCCGGCGCGATCCGATCGCACGAAGCGGATGAACGAGAGCCGGGTGCGCACGCGCACCCGGCTCTCGTCGGTACTGCTGGCCGCAGACTACTGAGTCACACTGTCCTGCACGACTCCGTGACGCCGGCGGTCCATGCCGCCGCGTCTTCTACGACACCATTACGACGTCTTCTTGGTCTTCTTGGTCGTGGTGGTCGTCGAGTCCTTCATGGCTGGCGCGGCGCTCTTCATGCCGGTGTCCATGTTCATCTTCATCGACGTGTCCTTCTTCATCCCGGTGTCAGCCGGCGCCGGTGACATCGCGGGAGTCGTCGTGGTGGACGTGGAATCGGTCATGGTGCTGCCTGTGTCCTTCGGCTTACACGCGGCCACAGCCAGCAAGGCGGCGATTACGGCGAGGCGCTTCATCTACGATCTCCTCAGGAGTGGGGGGGCCAGTAATGCTCAAACCCCGTGGTCCGCGCACGCCCTCGTGCCCGGAATCGGCGCGCGGAAAGCTACTTACACCGCACACCATGTCAAGACCGGTCCGGCGCCCCAAGTGTAGATACCACAATGGGGTTGGCGTTTACATCGCACCCCCCGCCGGGCCAATGCATGTCCCGGGTGCCACCAGACGACGGCCTCCGCTAGCTTCCGGCGGGGACACGCGTATCCCGACACGCATCCTTCATGCCCAACCCCCCATTTCCTCGGCTTGCGCCCGCGCTCGTTATCAGGGTCCGTGCTCACGACCGGCGTGATTCGGGATACACTGCAAGGGTCGCGTTCGCCGTCCGCACGCGCGCCGGCTGCGGTGTCGCCGCGCTGCTCGCGACCTGAACTTCCCCGGCGGGCGAGGTGTCTTACTCTATTCCTTTCGGAGTCTGCCGTTGCCGCTCTACCCGGAAACGCTCGGGGCGCTGAAGCGCTCATCGTTCGGCGCCGCCGATCTCGCGTGCCGCTCGGTCAAGGACGAATTGCGCCAGAACCTCCTGAGCCGCCTCCGTCAGGGCGGCCGGCTCTTCGAGGGTGTGATCGGCTACGACGAAACCGTCATGCCGCAGCTCGTCAACGCCATTCTGTCGCGGCACAACTTCATTCTGCTCGGCCTGCGCGGGCAGGCGAAGTCGCGGATCCTGCGCGCGATCACGACGCTGCTCGATGACGCGATCCCGATCGTGGCAGGGAGCGAGGTCAACGACAACCCGTTTGGCCCGATTTCGAAATTTGCGCGGCAGCTCATCGCGTCGTCCGGCGACGACACACCGATCGCCTGGCTCGATCGCGAGAGCCGATATGTCGAGAAGCTGGCCACGCCCAATGTGACGATCGCCGACATCATCGGCGACCTCGACCCCATCAAGGCCGCGCGCGGCGGGCATTTGTTGTCGGACGAGTTGACGATCCAGTACGGGATGCTGCCCCGCGCCAACCGCGGCGTCTTCGCGTTGAACGAGTTGCCCGATCTCGCCGGCAAGGTGCAGGTCGGATTGTTCAACATCATGCAGGAGGGCGATGTCCAGATCAAAGGATATCCGGTGCGTCTTCCGCTCGACGTCCTCCTCTGCTTTACCGCGAATCCGGAGGACTACACCGCGCGCGGGAAAATCATCACGCCGCTCAAGGACCGCCTGGGCAGCGAGATCGTGACGCACTATCCGGAGTCGGTCGATCTCGGTATGGCCATCACTGAACAGGAAGCGTGGACCGACCGTTCCGGGCCACCGGTACGCATCCCCGATTTCATCGCCGAAGTCGTCGAGCGCATCGCGTTCGAGGCGCGCACCGACAAGCGCGTTGACCGGCGTTCGGGCGTTTCGCAGCGGATGCCGATCAGCGTCCTCGAAAATGTGGTGTCCAATGCCGAGCGCCGGGCGCTCACCACGGGGGAGCCGGAAGTGGTGCCGCGGATCGCCGATGTCTATGCGGCCGTCCCGGCCATCACAGGCAAGCTCGAGCTGGAGTATGAGGGTGAGCTGGTGGGCGGAAACGTCATCGCGCGGGAACTGATCCGCCGCGCCTCCGACGCCACGTTCAAGGTGCGCGCCGGTGGCGTCAACACCGACGACGTCGTGATGTGGTTCGATGCGGGCGGTGCGCTGCAGGTGAGCGACAATGTCTCCGCGGACGCCGTCTACAAGGGATTCGAGAACGTCCCGGGGCTCGCCGAAGTCGTGCGCTCGGTCGGGTTGGCCCGCAAGGGGGATACCGCGGTCGGCGCCGCAGCCTGTGAGCTCGTGCTCGAGTCCCTGGTCGCCCGCAAGAAGATCTCGCGTTCCGACGCCGGCCAGTACGGCCGCGCCGTCCAGGAGCCGCGGCGGCGGCCAGGGCAGGACCTGTTCGGCGGCGGACTGTCTGCGTGAACCCGGCAGTGGCGACTCCACCGATTTCGGTCCGCCGCGCTACGGCGGCCGATCTCGAAGTGGTGGTCGCCCTGCGATTGGCGCTGCTTCGGGAGGAATGCCAGAGCCCGGGCTACGGCCGGATGCGCCTCGGCGTCGCCCGCCGGGCGCGCCAGCTGTACCGGACGCAACTCGAATCGCCGGCCGAGGTGACACTCCTCGCCGAGCAGGATGGCGTCGCACACGGAATACTGCGGTGCGCCGAATCCACCGGGCACCCACTGCTCGACCCTGACCACTACGCGTACGTGTCCTCTGTCTACGTGGTCCCCGCTGCCCGCCGGACGGGAGTGGTCCGCGCACTGCTCCGCCAGGCGAGCCAATGGTGCCGCGATCGCAACCTCGCCGAAATGCGTCTCCACAACGCGGCGGATGCGGCGGTTGCCAACGCGGCGTGGGAAGCGCTGGGATTCACGGTGGTCGAGCATCTTCGCGTGCGCCCGGTTCCCGGCGGCGCCCCGCATCCGGCTCACGCGCCTGAGAGCGGCGCGCGGCCGGGCGCGCGCCCCCGGATGGATCCTGCGCACGCGGCTGCGCACGCGGCTGCGCAGCACATGGAACGCTGAGGCTCGGCGCGCGCGATGCCCATCATTACCATCACCCGGCAGTACGGGTCAGGCGGCTCTGATGTCGCGGCGCGAGTGGCCGCGATTCTCGGATGGACGCTCTTCGACAACAGCATCGTGGACGCGGTCGCGGCGAAGATGGGCGTGCCGGCCGACACCGTTCGCGCACTCGACGAGCGCACCCCGCCGTTCGTCGCGCGGCTCGCCGACACACTCGCACTCGGCACGCCGCAGGTGATGAGCCCGGCCGCCGCGGCTGCCGTGGTGTCACCCGATGAGCGCGTGATCGAGATGACGAAGCGCGTGATGGAGGACGCGGTCACGCGTGGACCGGTGGTGGTCGTCGGCCGCGGCGCGCAGGTCGTGCTCAGCGAACACGTGGACGCGGTGCATGTCTTCTGCTACGCGCCGCGCGATGCGCTGGTGCGCCGCGTGGCGTCCCGCGAAGGAGTCGCCGACGCGGAGGCAGGCCGCATGGTGACGGAGGTCAACCGGCAGCGCGAGTCGGCCGTCCGGCGTCACTACGGACGCGCCTGGTCGGCGCCGGAGCATTACCACCTGTGTGTCAACACGGAGTGGCTGGGGATCGAGGGCGCCGCGCAACTCATCGCGCACACGGCGCGCGACAAGTTCAACGCAGCATAGAAACCGTCGCCCGCCCGCATCAGAGCCGCTTCAGCTCCGGGTACCGGGCGTACGCGAACCGCATGTACGCCAGCATGATCACGGCGGCGCCGCCGATCGCCCAATCCACGCCTACCGCGCGTGCGACCGCGCCCGCGACGAACGCGCCAATGACCTGCGAGAGGCCGACCACCACGAACGAATAGGCCGCCATGAGACGGCCGCGCAGAGCGTCTTCGACGTTCGCCTGCAACAGGCCATTCGCGAGTGCACCGCTCAGGATCATCGCGCATCCCGCTGCCAGCAGCACGATGCACGAGACGACGACCGAGTGTGACAGGGAGAACACGACCAGGAGTACGCCGTACGAGATAGCGGCGGCCTGCAACAGCCGGCCCCGGCGCATCCATCGGCCCACGGCGGCGAGGAAGAGCGCGCCGCAGAATCCGCCGACGCCCACGCACGCGAGCAGCACGCCGTACCCCGCCGCCCCGATGTGCAACAGATCACGCGCCACGACCGGCATGAGCACGATGTACGGTATGCCGAGCACCGAGAACACGGTAACCACCTGCATGAGCGCGTTGATCTTTCGGTTCGCATACATGTAGCGAAGACCGGCGACCATCGCCGTCCAGGGCGACGGCGGCGGTGCGGTCGCCGCCCCGGCCGGCTGGAGCCGGATCATCGCCAGCCCCGCGAGCACGGCGAGATAGCTGGCCGCATTCAGCGCGAAACACCACGCGATACCCGCGGCAGCGATCACGGCCGCGCCGACCGCCGGGCCGACGACCCGCGCGAGATTGAAGCCGCTGGAGTTGAGAGCAATCGCATCGTGCAGGTCTTCGCGGGCAACCAGGTCCACCATCATTGCCTGGCGCGCGGGGATCTCGAAGGCGGAGCACATGCCGTTGACTGCCGCGAGAACGAGCAGCCAGCCGATCGTCACGCGGCCCGTCCACGTGAGCCACCACAACGCGGTCGCTTCGAGCAGCATCAGTGTCTGCATCGCCGTGACCAGACGTAGCTTGTTGACACGATCCACCACCACGCCCGCGGGCAGCGACAGCACGAGAATCGGCAGCGATCCCACCGAAGCGACGAGTCCGACCAGAAACGCGTTGTTGGAGAGTTCCAGGGCCAGCCAGCCCTGCGCCATGGACTGCATCCAGGTCCCGATCAACGACAGGGTCTGGCCGATCCAGAACAACCGGAAATTCCGGTGCGCCAACAGGGTCCGGAACGGGTTGAGCGATCGGGCGCGGCGGGCGGCGACTGACAGGGCTGGCTGGCGGCGGGCGGACGACGGTCGGGTGTTCTATCTCGCGCCCGCGAGGCGAGCGCAGAGGCGCCACTCGGGTGGCGTACGCCATTCTAATGCATTGCGGCGCGGTGCGTGCAGCGCGCGGATTTCGACGAACGGCGATCGGTGCCGATGATATATTGCGGGAGCACCCCCGCCGACCACTGCCTTCGCCGCCGCATGCGATTCCACACGTACGCGAAGTTCAGCCCCGAATCCGCCGACGCCGTCGATCTGCAGGCGCTGCTCGACAAGATGGCGGACTTTCTCCTGCAATCGGGATTCGCCGAGGGCCGGCACGTCAATCCCTACTGGGGCGAGTTCGGTGGCGACGAGGACCGCTCGCTCGACGCGCTGCGAGAGGCGATTCTCGAAGCCCTGCTCGAGAGCGGCCAGTTCACGCCGGAGATGCTGGAGGCGCTGCGCGGCGATGGCGACGAAGCGGCACAGGCCAAGCTGGCGCAGTTGCTCGATGACCTCGTCCAGCGGCTGGCGGCCGAAGGATTCCTCAACGTGCAGGCCCCGCCCCAGGTGCCGAGCGGGCAGCAACCCGTCATGGGGCCGGGCGGCCTCGCGCATGCCGCCGCCAAGGACGTCCAGTTCAATCTGACCGACAAAGGCATCGACTTCCTCGGCTACCGCACGCTGCGCCACATCCTCGGCTCACTCGGAAAATCCAGCTTCGGGAGCCACGACACGCCGTATCTGGCGACCGGCATCGAGGCCGACGGGTTCAGCAAACCGTACGAGTTCGGCGATACGCTCAACCTGGATGTCAGCGAGACGCTCAAGAACGCACTCGCGCGGACCGGCAAACTCGGGACTCCGCTCGACCTCGACTACGGCGACCTCATGGTGCGCCAGGCGGAATACCGGTCGTCGTCCGCGACCGTGCTCATGCTCGACACGTCGCACTCGATGATCCTGTACGGCGAAGATCGCTTTACGCCGGCCAAGAAGGTCGCGCTCGCCCTTACGCATCTCATCCGCACGCAGTTCCCCGGCGACACAATCCGCGTCATCCTGTTCCACGATTCGGCCGAGGAGATACCGCTGGCCCGGCTGGCGCACGCACAGGTCGGCCCCTATCACACGAACACCGCCGAGGGCTTCAAGCTGGCGCGCCGGATCCTCATGACGCAGAAAAAGGACATGCGCCAGATCGTGATGATCACCGACGGCAAGCCCAGCGCCCTGACGATGCCCAACGGGCAGATCTACAAGAACTCGATGGGCCTCGACGCGACCGTCATCGCGCAAACGCTGCGGGAGGTGGCCGCCTGCCGCCGTTCCGGCATCATGATCAACACGTTCATGCTGGCCCGTGACCGCGCCCTCGTGGAATTCGTGAAGCGCGTGTCCGAGATCTCCCGCGGCAAAGCCTACTTCACCAACACCATGACGCTGGGCCAGTTCATCCTCATGGACTTCCTGCGCAAGAAGACTCGGAAGGTGAGCTAGGCTCGGCCCGGTCCCCGAACAGCGCGGTCGTCAGGTAGCGCGAGCCGCTGTCGGGCGCAATGCACGCGACCCGATGGCCAGGACCGAGTTCGCGCGCGATGCCGATCGCGGCGCCGACGATCGCCCCGCTCGACATGCCGACGAACAAGCCTTCTTCCTGCGCCAGGCGCCGCGCCAGCGGGAACGCATCTTCTTCCCACGCCTGGACGATCCGGTCGACGACCGTCCGGTCAAAGTTCTGCGGCACGAAGCCGGGTCCCATTCCCTGGAACTGATGCGGGCCGCGGACGCCGCCTGACAGCACGGGCGAACGCGCCGGCTCGACCGCGACGACGAGCGTGCCGGGCCGGCGCTCCTTGAGAAACCGACCGACGCCGCTGATGGTGCCGCCGGTTCCCGATCCGTACACGAAAGCATCGATGCGGCCGTCCAGTTGATTCCACAGCTCGGGCGCCGTGGTCTCGTAGTGGATGCGCGGATTGGCCGGATTGTCGAACTGGTTCGGCATCCACGCGCCGGTCGCGTCCCGGATCCGCTCCGCCTCTTCGATCGCCGCCAGCATCCGTCGGTCCGGGTCCGTCAACACGATCTCGGCGCCGTACGCGAGCAGCGTGCGCTTGCGCTCCTCACTCATCGACGCCGGTATGCAGAGCACCAGACGGTAGCCGCGCGCGGCCGCGACTTGCGCGAGGCCGATTCCCGTGTTGCCGGACGTGGGCTCCACGATCCGCCCGCCTGGCTGGATCAATCCGCGCGCTTCGGCATCGACGATCATCCCCAAGGCCGTGCGATCTTTGATCGACCCGCCGGGGTTGAGCCCTTCGAGTTTGACCCAGACTTCGGCCGATCCGGGCTCAACTACGCGCTCCAGTTTCGCGATCGCGGTGCGCCCAATCGCCGCATCGACACGATGCGGTGGCGTCGAATGCATCGGCTCTGCCGTAGTGCTCATGCCGCAACGTAACCGCGCTCCATCCCCTTGCGCAGATCCCCCGGCGTCCATATTGTACGGGCACAATCGAAGGCACGTGGCGATTTACGGCGTATTGCAGCCACGCTAAACAACTGCTAAAAAGCCCTCGCGTCCCCGCGGCTTTCTAGCGTCGGGACGTTTTCGCGTTCCGGCGCCGGCCTGCGGCGGGAAGCGAGGCGGGAGAACCGGCACATGACGACGATCACCGCACCACGCCCTGCTCTGTCCCCCGTACCATCGGCTGCCCTCAATGGCCGCCCTGGCGGCGATACCGGACGCCCGGATCCCCGCCACGTCCCGGCGCCACGCGATGTCAGCAGTGCGGATCCGCTGCCGCTCATCTGCCGGCGATGCGGAAGCCGCTACGACCCGGCGCCGGTCGCGATCTGCGAGGAATGCCTCGGCCCGCTGGATCCGTTCTACGATCGGCAGCGCGCGCTCCCCAGCCGCGCAACGATCGAAGCGCGCCCGGCATCGCTTTGGCGTTACCGCGAATGGCTGCCATTCGACGGGTTGCCGGCGCATTCCCTGGACACCGGGTGCACGCCCCTCGTCGAGGCGCCGGCCCTCGCCCGCGCCATCGGCGTCGCTCGCGCTTGGGTAAAAAACGACAGCGTGTCGCACCCCACACTGTCGTTCAAGGACCGCGTGGTCGCCGCCGCAATCAACGCGGCGTCCGCGTTCGGGCTCGGCACGTTCGGATGTGCGTCGACCGGCAACCTCGCCAACGCCGTGGCCGCCCACGCGGCCCGCGCGGGTCTGCCAGCGTGGATCTTCATCCCGCACGATCTGGAGCTCGGCAAGGTCGTCGGCACGCTCGTCTATGGCGCACACGTGGTGCGGGTGCGCGGGACATACGACGACGTCAACCGGCTGTGTGCGCAGGTCGCGGACCATTTCGGCTGGGGCATCGCAAACGTCAACCTCCGTAGCTACTACGGCGAAGGCTCGAAGACGGTGGCGTTCGAGATCGCCGAGCAGTTGGGATGGCGGCTGCCCACGGCCGTCATCGCGCCAATGGCCGGCGGGTCGCTGGTGACGAAGCTGCGGAAGGGGTTCGCCGAGTTTCATCTCGCGGGACTGGTGAATGGAGAGATCCCGCGGCTCTATGGCGCTCAGGCTTCCGGATGCCAGCCGATCGCACGTCTCGTCGAGTCGCGCGGCGACCGGCTCGTCCCCGAGATCCCGCGGACCATCGCCCGTTCGATCGCCATCGGAAATCCTGCCGACGGGCTCACCGCCGCTGCGGCGCTGCGCGAGACCGGCGGCTGGGCCGCGGCGGTCAGCGATGAAGCGCTCGTGCGGGGAATCCGGATCCTCGCAGAATCCACCGGCATCTTCACCGAGACGGCGGGAGGCGCGACGGTCGCCGCCGCGCTCGCGCTCGCACAGTCGGGCCATCTGCGCCCGGATGACGAGGTCGTCCTGTGTATCACCGGCAATGGGCTGAAAACCGTCGAGGCAGTCACGGCGGCGCTCGGCGAAGCGCCAGTCATCGCCCCGCGGATTCGCGAGGTCGAACCGCTGGTTGCCGCCGCGGGGGTCCGCCCCGAGCCCGCGCCGCTGCGGGCCGTTGCACACTGACGCCGCCAGGCCACGCCGCCTCCTCCTGACCCCGATTCTCAACTTCCGACCTCTGAGTCTCCCATGCCGATTACGATTGCGCTCCCCAATGTCCTGGCCCGGTTGGCCGACGGTCACCGGACGGTCGAAGGTTCCGGTGGTACGCTCGGCGACGTCGTGGCCGATGTCACCGCGCGCTATCCCAGCCTGCGTCCCCGTCTTGTCGATGACGGCGGGAACCCGTATCCGTTCGTCACGTACTACTTGAATGACGAGGATATCCGCTTCGCCGGCGGCTTTGGCGCGCCGGTGAGTGATGGCGACGAAGTCATCGTTGTCCCCGCCGTCGCGGGCGGATGACGCCATGACAGCGACGCTTTCTCCAGCCCTCCTTTCCGTGCCACATCCCGGCCCGCAGCACCCGGCCCAGAACGGCGACGGCGTTCGCGGCGACGCGGGCCTGGCGGCGCACAGTGACACGCTGCCCCCGCTGTCGCGCGAGGAGGTGCTCCGCTACAGCAGGCACCTCATCCTTCCCGATGTCGGGCTCGAAGGGCAGCAGAAGCTCAAGGCGGCTCGCGTGCTGCTCATCGGCGCCGGCGGACTCGGTTCGCCGGCCGCCCTCTACCTGGCAGCCGCCGGTGTCGGCACGCTGGGTCTCGTCGATTTCAATGTCGTGGATGTCACCAATCTCCACCGGCAAGTCCTCCACGGAACGAGCGATGTCGGACGGCCCAAACTCGAATCTGCTGCAAAACGCATCGCGGACATCAATCCGCACGTGCAGGTGGAACGCTTCGAGACGCGTCTGACGTCCGCCAACGCGCTCGGCATCATTCATGAGTTCGACGTGATCGTGGACGGGACCGACAATTTCCCGACGCGCTACCTCGTCAACGATGCCTGCGTGCTGGCTGGCCGTCCCAACGTGTATGGCAGCATCTTCCGGTTCGAGGGGCAGGCGTCGGTCTTTGCCACCCCAGACGGGCCGTGCTACCGCTGCCTCTTCCGCGAGCCTCCACCTCCGGGGCTGGTGCCGAGCTGCGCTGAGGGCGGGGTGTTGGGTGTGCTCCCGGGGCTCGTCGGGACCATCCAGGCCACGGAAGCGATCAAGCTGATCCTCGGGATCGGCGACACCCTGATCGGGCGCCTGCTGCTCGTCGATGCGCTGCGGATGGAGTTCCGTACGGTCACGCTGCGCCGCGACCCGGCGTGCCCGGCGTGCGGGACCCGCGAGCTCAAGGCTCTCGTGGACTACGAGGAGTTCTGCGGGATCAAGCAGGCGGCTGCCGCGGCGTCAGCCGAGCCCACGCTTCCGGAGATCGCGCCGCGCGAATTGGCCGCCAAACTGGCGCGGGGCGACGACTTCGATCTGATCGACGTCCGGGAGCCGCACGAATACGCGATCGCCCGGATCGAGGGCGCCCGCCTGATCCCGCTTGGGACGTTCCGGGATGTGCTCCCGGGTCTGGACGACACCCGCGAGATCGTGGTGCTGTGCAAGAGCGGGATCCGCAGCGCGCGCGTCGTCCGGCTGCTGCAGGACTCGGGCTTCGAGCAAGTCTGGAATCTGGCCGGCGGCATCAGTCGCTGGAGCGACGAGGTGGACCCCGACGTGCCGAAATACTGACACCGGGGGCGGCCGGGCGCGCGCGCTATTTCTGTTTCGCTGGAACCGCGCTGCCCGTGGCGCTGTCGTTCGGGGTCACCCGTTCGACGGCGTGCACTTTGGTCCCGTCCGGCAGGTCGTCACCGGGATTGAGGACGACGGATTCGCCTTCGCTGACTCCGCCGTCGACTTCCATGTAGTCGCCGTAGTCGCGGACGATCCGGAGCTTACGATGCTGGACGCGGCCGTCCGCGCCCACTTCGATCACATGGACGCCGTCGGTCAGCGGCAGCAGCGCCGTTGCCGGCACGATCATCGGCGGGTTGGCGCGGCTGAGCACGAACCGGATCTCGGCGTACATCCCGGGCAGGAGCAGCCGCTTGGGATTGATGATCTGCACCTCGGTGAGCAGGGTGCGCGACTGGGGATCGACGGCGCGCGCGGTCCGGACGACGCGGCCGGCGAACACCTGGTTGGGAAACTCCTGAACGCGCACATCCGCCACCTGGCCCGGCTCGATCGCGGTCGCGTCCGACTGCGGTACCGTGATGTACACGCGTACGGTGTCGGTCTGTACCATCTGGAATAGACTCGACGGCGCAGCGCTCCCATTTGATGGCATCGACGTTCCGGTTCCGCCGCCCGCCTGCACGAAGGCTCCCACATCGACATTGCGGCCCGTCACGATCCCGTCGAAGGGCGCCGTCACGCGCTCGAACGACTGCAACGCCGTCAGGCGGGCGACATCCGCTTGTGCCGCTGCTACCGTCGCCGCGGAGGCCTGCGCGGCCTGTGTCTTCTGGTCGTATTCATCGACGGTAACGACGCTGTCCTTGACCATTGCGGCCCACCGCTGCTGCTCCACGCGCGCCAGCTCGAGGCCCGATCGCGCCTGCTCCAGGGTCGCGCGCGATTGCGCGAGCTGCTCGTCGAGATCGGGTGTCTCGATGACCGCCAGGACCTCGCCCGCGTGCACGGTCCGGCCAATGTCCGCATTCCACTGCTTGACGTACCCTGACGTGCGCGCGTAGATCGCCGCCTGATGCAGTGGTTCGAGTGTGCCAGGTAACGCGATGTTGGTCGTCTTTGGTGCGCGGGCGATACGCTCGATTTCGACGGATGCCACCGAGTCGCCGCGCGCCACGGCGGCCAGTGCCCGCGCATTGCTGAGTCGTGGAAGCGTGCCGATCAGGAACGCGACGACGAACACCGCGGCCACGACAGCGATGATGACACCTATCCGGCGGTTGGCGAGCGGACGGGCCTCCGGCGCATTCTCGCTGGCGGCGTGCCCAGGTGGATGCGCAGGCGGGTGAGCGGGTGGCTGTGACGAGGGATCCGGATCCTGGCTCATTCGCTCACCGCGGGAACCGCGATCTCTGAGGGGCCGGCCCCTGACGCATCCATGTGTACAGGACCGGCACGACGAACAACGTGAAGATAGTGGCGAGGCCGAGCCCGCCGATGACCGCGCGCCCGAGCGGCGCATTGGCCTCGCCGCCATCGCCGAGACCCAGTGACATGGGTAGCATGCCGATGATCATGGCGAGCGCGGTCATGCAGACCGGCCGTAGCCGGGTGAAACCGGCGTCCAGCGCGGCCTGCGCGGCTGTACGCCCTGCGCGGCGCTGGTCCTCTGCAAAAACGATCAACAGGATGCTGTTCGATGTCGCCACGCCGACCGACATGACGGCACCCATCAGCGACGGCACGTTGAACGTGGTGCCCGTCACGTAGAGCATCCAGATCATCCCGGCGAGCGCACCCGGCAACCCGAGCACGATCACGAGCGGGTCGACCCAGGACTGGAAGTTGACGACCATCAGGAGGTACGCGAGTACGATCGCGCCCAGAATCCCGACGCCGAGCCCCAGGAAGGATGACCGCATGCTGGCGACCTGCCCGCGCACGACGAACTGGGAGCCGCGCGGCAGCGCTGATTTTTCGCTCGCGACGATTCTGTCGATGTCCGACGCCACCCCGCCGAGGTCCCGCTGGTCGTTCGACGCATAGACGTCCATGACCGGGGCGACGTTGTAGTGGCTGACGACGCCCATGGCGTCCTGCCGCCGCATCGTCGCCAGATTGCCGAACAACTGCGGTTGGTGGCCGGCAACCGCCACCGGCGTGTTCACCAGATCTTCCATGTTGGAGAGGCGGTACTGCGGGGTTTGCACGGCGACCGTATAACTGACGCCGTTGCGCGGGTCGAGCCAGAAATTCGGCGCCGTCTGGCCACTGGAGCTCAGAGAGATCGTCAGTTGGTTCGCCACGTCCCGCTGCGCCAGTCCGATCTGGGCTGCACGGTCCCGGTCGATGTTGAAGAACAGCTCCGGATAGTTCATCACCTGCTGGACGCGGACATCGACCGCACCGGGGACGCGGTTGATTCGCCTGGCCAGCGTCCGCGCGAGCTTGTAGTTGGCGAGCTTGTTCTGTCCCTGGACCTGGACGTCGACGCGTGCCGGAAGGCCGAGGTTGAGGATCTGGCTCACCATGTCGGCCGACTGAAAGAAGAACGTCACACCCGGGAACTGCTTCTGGAGCACCCCGCGCAGTTGCCGCACGTAGGTCTGCGTGGGGCGATGCCCTTCGTTGAGCGATACCAGGATGTCGCCGTCCTGCGGTCCAATGGTCGCCGATGATCCCGTCGCCAGATAGGTGGAGCTGTTGTTGAGCAGTCCGACGGTGCTGAGGACCAGCCCGAGCTCCGACGGCGGGATTTCCCGCCGGATCGCGTCCTCCACCCGCGCGAACAGCAACTCGGTGTCCTCCACCTGCATCCCGGTCGGCGCGCGCACGTGCAGTTGGAACTGACCGCCATCGACACGCGGAAAGAAATCCTCGCCGATCAACGGCGTCAGCAGCATCGACACCGCGCAGAAGAGCGCCGCGCCGATGAGCACCGCGCGCCGATGGCCGACACACCACGCGAGGATGTCGAGGTAGCCCATCCGGGCACGCTCGAAGGCCGCGTCGAATGACAGATGGATCTGGTGGAAACGGGAGGTGCTCGCCTGCGGTAGCGCCGCCTCATCGCCTCCGTGCAGGATGTGGCCAAGCCGCGCACGCACGAGTGCCAACTGATGCGCCTCGCTGGCAAGGAGATAGCGCGCCATCGTCGGCACGATCGTGCGCGACAGCAGATATGATGACAGCACCGCGAAGACGACCGCCATGGCCAGCGGCCGGAAAAGTGATGCGGCGGGACCACTCAGCAGGAAGATCGGGATGAAGACGATCGAGATCGACAACGACGCCACGAAGGTCGGGGTCGCAATCTGGCTCGCCGCATCGACGATCGCCTGCAGGATCTCCTTTCCTTGATGCACGTTGCGATTGATGTTCTCGATCTCGACCGTGGCATCATCCACCAGGATTCCGACCGCCAGCGCGAGCCCGCCCAAGGTCATCTGGTTGAGCGTCTGGCCCAGCGCGCTCAGACAGATGATCGAGCTGAGCACCGCGAGCGGGATCGATGTTGCCACGATCAGCGTCGATCGCCAACTCCCGAGGAAGAGCAGAATCATGAGGGCGGTCAGGCACGCGGCGATGACCGCCTCGGTGATGACGCCGGTGATCGCGCCCCGCACGAAGATGGATTGGTCCGCGAGCAGCTCGACGTGCATGCCCGCCGGCAGCATCGACTGCAAGGACGGCAACATATGCTTGACCGCCGCGATCACATCGAGGGTCGACGCGTTTCCCGTCTTGAAGATGGGAATGACGATGCCGCGCCGGCCGTTCAGCCGGACGATGTTCACCTGAACGCCGGACCCTTGCCGCACGTGCGCCACGTCGCGCACGTACACGGTCGCACCGTTGATCTGCTTGATCGGCAGATCATTGAGATCCCGGACGGAGTCGGGGCTGGCGTTCGTGCGCACGTTGTACTCGCGGCCGCCCATCTTCACGGTACCGGCCGGCAGGATCACGTTGCCCGCGTTGATGGCGTTGCTGACGTCCGATGGCGACAGACCCTTGGAATAGAGCGCGGGCAAGTCGAGGTCCACCATGACCTGCCGCGGCTTCCCTCCGACACTTGGCCCGATCGCGGCTCCGCGAATCGTCGCCAGCGGCACACGGACGAAGTTGTTGCCGAAGTCGTTGACCTGGTCCTCGGACATCGACGTGCTGCCCAGTGCGAGCTGGGCGATCGGGACGTCGGTCGCGTTGAACCGGACGATCGTGGGCGGCGTCGCGCCTGGCGGGAGCACCTTGATGATCGCTTCCGACGCCGCGGTGATCTGCGCCACGCCGGCCGCGACATCGGCGTCCGGCTGAAAATAGATCTTGATCACGGCCACGCCGGCGAACGATCGAGGATTCGATGTGCTCGATGTCGTTCGCGGTCGATGAATAGAACCGCTCGCTCGAGGTCACGATCCGGCGCTCCATCTCCTCCGGCGCCATCCCGTAGAAGTACCACACGACGGTGACCACCGGCAGGTTGATCACCGGGAAGATGTCGACGGGCATCCGGACGATCGCGAAGATCCCGAAAATGAATATCAGCAGCGACATACACACGAACGTGTATGGCCGCCGCAGCGCGAGAATGACGATCCACATCATGGCGGGCCGCTCCTAGAGGTCGCGCCCCACGAGCGCCTCCAGCGACGCACGGGCAATCAGGTAGTTGTAGCGCGCCGTCACGAGATCCACTCCGGCCTGCGCCTCCGCGAGTTGCGCCGTGCTGAGATCGAGGAACGTGTCCACACCGTTCTGATACCGGACGCTCACCACCCGCAGATCCTCCTGAGATACCCGCACCGCTTCTTCCGACTCCGCCACGTTCTGCCACGTAAACCGGACGCTCGCCAGCAGCCGTTCCGCCTCGGCTCGCGCAAACCGGCGCGTATCGATGGCCGTGACCTGCGCCGTATGGGCGGTCGCCGACGCCCGCGTCACATCGTCCTCTCGCTGGAATCCATTGAACAGCGGGAATGTCGTGCCAAGCTCGATCAGCCAACCGGGCCGGATCGAACCGAACGCCTCTGAGTTGTTCGCCCAGTTGTAGCCGCCGGCCAACCGGATATCCGGAACATATTGGGTCTGCGTGGACCGCACGGTCGCGTCGGTTGCGCGCGCGAGTTCCTCCGCCGACCGCACGCCGGGGCTCCCGTGAATGGCAAGCTCAATGAGCGCCGAGTCCGCAAGCGCCAGCTCGGCCGGCGGCAGGCTGTCGCCGCCCCGCGTCCCCACTGCTCCATCAACGCCGACCAGGCGGCCCAGTGCGTACACGCTCGTGGTGAACGTGTCGCGCGCCGCAATCAGTTGCTCGTGCGCCGTCGTCAGGTTGAGCCGCGCGAGCAGCACGTCGGCGCGGGTCGCGGTTCCCCGCCGCATCCGCGCATCAGCGTATTGCAGAGCGCGGTCCGCGGTCGCCACGCGATCCAGCGACACGCCGACCAGATCGCGCGACCGCCGCACCTGATAAAACGCCGCACGGGCAGTGAGCCGGACAGCATACCGCTGCTCGATGAGCGCCGCATCGGCGGAGCGTGTGTTGGCCCGCGCGGATTTGATGTCGGCGGTGCGGCGCCCGCCGGTGAAGACGTCGTACGACGCGGCCAACCCGAGGGAATACGCCTGTGCCTGATAAGAGACCGCCGGCCCGCCCGGGTTGACGGGTGCCGTGAGAACGAGCCCGTGCTCATTGGTCTGAAATATCCCGGAGTTCATCGTGAGCGCCGGCAGCAGCTCCCCGTACGCGACCCGCTCACCGGATTTCCCGGTTCGCACCGCGCCGTTGGCTTGCGCGATCGCCGGGCTGTTGCGGAGCGTTGCCTCCACCACTTCGTCGATCCCCATGACGGCCGCATACTGCACCGCGCTGTCGGTCCGGGTCGTGTCGTACGCGGAGGTCAACGGCCGGAGGCCGGTCGGTGGGGTGGTGTCGGCAACCGCAGGCGTTCGGGCCTCGCAGGCATGACCGGCCGAGTCGCCGCCCCCCTGCGCGCGCGCCAGCGGCGCCGCGAGCGCCGCAGCCGCAGTGCATCCGCAGAGCAGAAGTGCAAACTGTTCACGTACCCGCAACCCCGTCATCCAACCCATCGCGCAACACCCCTTTGCGACCGCGCACGTAAGCCGGTCGTGATCGGCAAGACCGGGCCGGAAGAGCGCCTTTTCGAGGAACCACCATCTCGAGGGACCGCCATCTCGGCGAGGCAATCGTGCCGCAACTGCCCCGGGCCAGTGTAGTAGCACTAACTCAACCAGGAACTGCCTCGCCCAGCGGGCCGGCGCCATCGCCAATGGCCGGCCGCCACCCCGCGAACGCCCAGGGCGGCTCTCTCCCCACTCGTGTACGCGCGACGCCCCGGTCATGCTGACGCCCGCCGCCCGCAACGCCCGGGGGCCGCCAATCGTCGCCTACCGGGCGCATTCGAGCCCGGCCCATTGTGTCCGCGACTGCCTGCCGCGTACCGGCGAAGGCGGTCACAATGACGGCACCCATCCGGCGAAAGTGCCGCTCCATCCCGCAAATGACGGGTTCACCACACCAGATATAATTAGACACCCGCATGTTCTGTCGCCACGCACCAGTGCCGAGTGTTCCCAATGTATGAGACGGAGGTCAACGGACACGTCGAGTCCGCGGACCAGATTCCAGCGCCGATCCGGCAGCGATTCGAGGATCTGTCCAGCCGGGTCACCAGCCGGTCCGTCCTGCCGTGGGGTGAGCACTGCACCGAATGCGTTTGGCCGACGTGCTACACCACGTGCGACCTGTACTCGCCCCGGACGGACGGGAAATGCCGCCGGTTCGTCAATGGCATGGTGCGGCTCGACGCCCCGCAGGCGGCCAACGGCTACATCCTCAAGATCTCGTTCAAGCAGTGGGGCAAGCTGTGGGCGCCGGGCAACGTCCACCTGATGCCGAAAGGCGAGGCGCGGTCGCTCGAGCAGCGCGATCGCCGGCTCGGCCAGACGCTATATCAGATCGGGGTGCCGGCTCCGGTCAAGCGCTTCGCAATGTGGCGCCGGTACGACTACAAGAAGAAGAAAGCGCAGTCGCGCCGCGCCTCGCCCCCGCTGCCGGAATACTTCGTGGTGGAGTGCTACAATCCCAACGCCGCGGCGATCGCCTTGTCGCTCACCATGCGGCCCGACGATCCGTCGCACCCGCTCCCGTTCCAGACGCTGCTCACCGCGGCTCCGGGATATTCGCGCTTCGCCGTGCCCATGGCGGACGTCACGCGCGTACTCAATGTCCATGCACCGTTCAGCATCGAGCTTATCCCGAACAACGTGCCGGATGGCACGACGCTGTATTTCGGGATGGTGGACTTCGCGACTGGCACCGCGCTCGCGCCCGACACCGCCACGCCGGCACCGGGCCGTAACGGCAAGGCACCCGCCGCGGGCGAAGCCAAGACGACGGTCAAGACGTACAAGGCCATCGTGTGGGATCTCGACAACACAATGTGGGACGGCATCCTCGTCGAGGACGGCGCGGCGGCACTCAAGCTCAAACCGGGCATCGCCGAGATCATCAAGCTGCTCGACCAGCGCGGCATCCTGCACTCGGTCGCGAGCAAGAACGACGCGCCCGAGGCACTCAAGGTCCTGGAGCAGTTCGGCATCCGCGAGTACTTCCTGTACCCGGACATCTCCTGGGGCCCCAAGAGCGAGGCGATCAAGCGCATCGCCCAGCAGCTCAATATCGGGCTCGACACGCTGCTCTTCGTGGACGACTCCGACTTCGAGCTGGCGCAAGTCGGCGCGGGGTGCCCCGAGGTCCGCACGCTCAATGCGAATGCGTACCGCTCGATCCCCGCGCTGCCGGAGTGCCAGGTCCCGGTCACCGCCGAGGCCAGTGAGCGGCGCAAAATGTACCAGACCGAGTCCGTGCGGCAGACGGTCGCGGGCCGATTCGGTGACGACTACCTCGCGTTCCTCCGTGACTGCCACCTCGAGGCGCATCTTCGCCCCCTGACGCCGGACAACGTGCAGCGCGTGCACGAGCTCACGCAGCGCACGAACCAGATGAATTTTTCCGGCAACCGGTACGACCGTGCCGTCCTCGAACGCATCATCGCCACACCGTATCTGGACACCTATGTGCTGGACTGCCGCGACCGGTTCGGCGACTACGGCGTCGTCGGATTCTGCATCGTCGACAGCCGCGAGCCGCGCATCACGGATCTCGCCTTCAGTTGCCGCGTGCAGTCCAAGCGGGTCGAGCACGCCCTCCTCTCGTACATCCTGCGGCGCTACCGCCAGCCGGTCGTCCGCGATATATGTGCCAACTACCGCAAGACATCGCGGAACGCGCCATCGGGGCGGGTGTTCGACGATGTCGGCTTCGAGGCGGCTGGCGAGACCGAGGCGGGGTCGTCGCTGATCTTC
The DNA here is from genome assembly GCA_963737895.1 of uncultured Gemmatimonadales bacterium. Classification (GTDB taxonomy): domain Bacteria; phylum Gemmatimonadota; class Gemmatimonadetes; order Gemmatimonadales; family Gemmatimonadaceae; genus Palsa-1248. The sequence goes on from CAVTUF010000001.1 coordinate 846,942, forward strand.
CGCGGGACACGGGACGTCCCCGACGACGGCATCATCGAGGTGATCTATCATCCGGTGGAGGACTCGACGGCTGGGGCCGCCGCGGGATAAGATCTCCGGAGTCACATGGCCACCATTCGCGACTCGTTCAAGAAAGCGTACTACAGTGTCGTGTCAGCCGTGCACCGGAGACCCGTCGCGCTCGGCGAGGCGCCGCCAATGGTCACGTTCACGTTCGACGACTTTCCCCGCTCGGCGTACAATGCGGCCGGTGCGACGCTGCGGGCCTTCGGCGGGCACGGCACGTATTACGCGGCGGCCGGCTGGATGGACGGCGGGCCCCCGTCCAGTGATCGGTACCGCACGGCGGATCTGCCCGCCCTGCTTCTCGATGGCCACGAGCTGGGGACGCACACGTACAGCCACGTGTCGTGCCACTCGGTCACGACGGCGGCATACGCGGCGGAGATCGCCAGAGGGCACGAGGCGCTGCAGCAGCTCGTTGGCGATCGTGCGTCGTCGCATTTCGCTTTTCCGTTCGGCGCCGTGACCCCCGCGGTGAAGAGAGCGGCGGCCCGCCAGTGCCGGAGTTCCCGGGTCACGATCGGTGGCTGCAATGGCCCCGTAGCCGATCTCAATTTTCTTCGCGCCAATCGCCTCTACAGCGACTCCGTTCCCTTCCCCGAGGTACAGGCTCTGATTGCCAGCGCCGCGCGGCCCGGGCGATGGCTCATCTTCTACACGCATGACGTGCGCGACCGCCCATCGCCCTTCGGGTGCACGCCGCCGTACTTCGAGGACACGGTGCGATGCGCGGTCGGCGCGGGCATGCGCGTCCTGACCGTCGGCGAGGCACTTGCGGCGATCGGCGCGGCGCCCCCAACGCCCGTCGCGACGACCTGATGGCGGCCAGCACGTCCGAGCGCCCGGAGCCGGCCGCCACGTTCACCGCCCTCACCTCCCAGCGGGGCCGAATCACCGGCATCTACACGGGTCTCGTCGCCGCGAATCTCGCCGCGTGGGGATGGGCGTTCGCCGCATTCCACCACTACCCCGTCGTACTGGGTACCGCGCTCCTCGCGTACGGACTCGGCCTGCGGCACGCGATCGATGCCGACCACATCGCGGCGATCGACAATGTGACCCGCAAGCTGATGCAGCAGGGCGAACGCCCCGTCGCCGTTGGATTGTTCTTTTCCCTCGGCCACTCGACGGTGGTCGTGCTCGCATCGGTCGCCATCGGTGCCACGGCCATCGCGTTCAGCCAGCAGTTCACGACGCTGCGCAACATCGGGGGAGTCATCGGCACGGTCGTGTCCGCGCTGTTCCTTCTGGCCATCGCCATCATCAATCTGGTGATCCTGGCCACGGTCTATCGCACTTTCCACCGGGCGCGCCGGGGCGGCCCATTTGTCCAGGAAGACCTCGACACGCTGTTGGCCGGTGGCGGACTGGTCGCCCGCGTATTCCGCCCGCTCTTCGGATTGATCCGGACGAGCTGGCATATGTACCCGCTGGGATTTCTCTTCGGCCTCGGCTTCGACACCGCCACCGAGATCGGCCTGCTGGGGATTTCCGCCGCGGAGGCCTCGAAGGGAATGCCGATGTGGTCGATCCTCGTCTTTCCGGCGCTGTTCACCGCGGGAATGGCCCTGGTCGACACGACCGACAGCATCCTGATGGTCGGAGCCTATGGCTGGGCGTACGTGAAACCGCTCCGCAAGCTGTACTACAACATGACCATCACCGCTGTGTCGGTGATCGTCGCGTTGCTGGTCAGCAGTATCGAGGCGCTGGGCCTGCTCGCCGACAAACTCGCGCTGCAGGGCCAGGTGTGGGATCTGATCCGGTCGCTCAACCGGCATTTCGGCATCATCGGCTATCTGATCATCGGCGTCTTCATCGCGAGTTGGGTCGTGTCGGCGATCGTGTACGAGATCAAAGGGTACGACCGGATCGAGGCCGCGTGACGAGCCCGCGATCCGGCCGCTCCACCGCTGCCCGGCCACCAGCAACCGCCCGCCTCACCATCACGAAGACCGCACGATTGGGGTTTGGCCGGCGGCTGCGCGCCTGGTATCGGCGGAACGCACGAGATCTGCCCTGGCGCCGCACCCGCGATCCGTACGAGGTGCTGGTCTCGGAGCTCATGCTGCAGCAGACCCAGGTCATACGCGTGGTGCCCAGGTACGGAGAGTTTCTCCGGCGGTTTCCGACACTCGCATCGGTCGCCGCATCGGAGCCGGCGCAGGTCATGGAAGCCTGGGCAGGCCTCGGCTACTACGCGCGGGCGCGGTCACTCCACCAGCTCGCGCGCCTCACGACCCCGTCGCTCCCCGTCGGCCCCGCTGCCCTGCGCGCGCTGCCCGGCATCGGCGCCTACACCGCAGGCGCCGTTTCATCGTTCGCGTACGAGCAGCGCGCCGCACTCGTCGACACGAACGTGGCGCGCGTTCTGACGCGTGTGTTCGCGCCGGGGCTCGATCCGCGAACGCCTCGAGGGCGGCGCACCGCGTGGGCAATTGCCGAATCCACGCTTCCCCGCTCCGGCACCGTGGCGTATGCGCACAACCAGGCCCTGATCGAGTTGGGCGCGCTCATCTGCACGGCTCGCGTCGCCCACTGCACGGAATGCCCGGTCAGGAACGTCTGCAAGAGCGCCGCGGCCGCCAAGGTTCGGCGGCCGCGTGCCGGCAACTCGGACCGAACCGCCCGCTACCGCCCGGCAGGACTCGTCAGCGTCCGCTGATACGGTCGCTCCGGCGACCCGGTGTAGATCTGCCGCGGGCGCGCGATCTTCTGCTCCTTGTCGAGCAGCATCTCCTCCCACTGCGACAGCCACCCCGCCGTGCGCGCGATGGCGAACAGCACGGTGAAGAAGGACGTGGGAAACTTCATGGCCCGATAGATGAGCCCCGTATAGAAGTCCACGTTGGGATACAGCTTGCGCGACACGAAGTAGTCGTCCGCGAGCGCGATCCGCTCGAGCTCGAGCGCGATCTCGAGATCCTTGTCCATTCCCACGGACTCGAATACCTCGTACGCCAGCCGCTTCACGATCTTGGCTCGCGGGTCATAGCTCTTGTAGACCCGGTGGCCGAACCCCATGAGGCGGCCCGACCCGCCTTTGACGCCCTCGATGAATGCGGGGACGCGCGACTTGTCTCCGATCTCCTGGATCATCCGGAGCACGGCCTCGTTCGCCCCGCCATGCAGCGGCCCGTAGAGCGCCGCGATGCCGGCCGCGACCGCCGAGTACGGATCAACATGCGACGATCCGACTCCACGGACCGCGCTCGTCGAACAGTTCTGCTCATGGTCGGCGTGCAGGATGAAGAGGATCTCGATGGCGCGCGTGAAAACCGGGTTCGACCGGTATTTTGGCTCGCTCATCCGGGCGACCATCGACAGGAAGTTCTCGCCGTACGAGAGGTCGTTGTCCGGATAGACGAACGGCAGGCCTTTCATGTGCCGGTAGATGAACGCCGCAATCGTCGGAACCTTTGCCACGAGGCGGATGATCGAGATGTTGCGCTGCACGGGGTCGAAGATGTCCTTCGACTCGGGATAGAACGACGATAGCGCCGCAACCGCACTGCAGAGCATCGACATCGGATGCGCGTCGTAGCGGAAGCCCGAGAGGAACGTCTTCAGGTTCTCGTGCACGTACGTGTGGTACGTGATCTCGTGCACGAATGCGTCGTACTGCGGCTGGGTGGGTAGCTCGCCATGGCGCAATAGCCACGCGACCTCGAGGAAGCTGGCCTTCTCCGCCAGTTGCTCGATGGGATACCCGCGATACCGCAGGATCCCCGTGTCACCATCGATGAACGTGATCGCGCTGCGGCAGGCGGCGGTATTCAGGAAGGCGGGATCGTAGCTCAGAAGCCCGTGATCGCCCGCGGTAGCTGAGATCTGCTGGAGGTCGGCGGCACGGATGGCGCCGTCGGTGATCGCGAGTTGGCGGCTCGTGCCGGTGCGCGAGTCTTTGACGTCGAGGAAGTCGGGCATGCGAATGTCTGGAGAAGTCGAACGTGAATCGAGCGGAACCGGGCGCGGCAGCGCGGTCGGGGACATCCCTCGGCGCGCGCGACCACAGAATAAATAATCATCGAGCGCGCGAACCGCTGCGATCCGCCAAGGGTCTGCGTCTGGTTGACGCCGCAGGCCGCTGTTCCGCCAACGCAGCTACGGCGGGCTGCAGCAGGCGACGGCAGGCGACGGCAGGCGACGGCAGGCGACGGCAGGCGACGGCAGGCTACAGCCGGGGCGCGATCGGGAGGTCGACCTCGAAGTGAAACCGGGTTCCCTTGCCGGAGGTATCGACCGCCAGCTCCGCGCCCAGGGAGGCCACCAGTTTCTGGCAGATGGCCAATCCAAGTCCCGCGCTCGAGAAGGTGTATTCGCCAGGCTTCGGCCGCCGGCGAAACGCGTCGAATAGCGTCTCCATCACCTGCTCGGGTATGCCGCGCCCGGTATCCTGGACCGAGAACTCCAGGCGGGTGCGCGACCGCTGCGTCGCGGCGACCTCGACGCCGCCTTCGGTCGTGAATTTCAGAGCGTTGGTCGTGAGGTTCAGGAGGACGCGGTTGAGGACCACAGGCTGGCCGATCCGGCCGTCAGCCGGGGGCGGGACGAGCCGCACGACCAGGCCCTTCTCCTCCGCGATCGGCTGCACGATCGCGCCCACCGATTCCATGAGATTCGCGACCGAGAACGGGATGGGCTCCTGATGCAGCAGCCCTTCGCCCCCGCGGGCCAATTCGATCACGTCGCCCGCCAACGTGCTCAACCCGAACGCCGCGCTGTAGATCAGTCCGATCTGGCGCTCCTGGATAGCCGTCAGGGGCCCGCTCTGCATCGCCCGCAGCCGCTCGGCCAGGAACAGAATCGAGCCGAGGGGCGAGCGCATGTCGTGCGCGACTTCGACGATGAGCTGCATCGCGTCGCGCCCGGCCAGGTGCGCCGCGAACTGGTCCGCGACATCAGGAACGGCCGAAGGCGCCGCCGATTGTGCCGTGCCCGATGGGGCCGGGCCCGATGCCGGCGCGCTCGTGGCCGGCGATTGCGTAGTTGGCGCACTCGTAGCGGGCGCACTCATAGCCGGCACATCCTGTTGCGCCGGGGTCGATGGCGCCGGACCGGACGATGCCGGACCGGACGATGCCGGACCGGATGCTCTGGGTGCGCTGCGCATCGCGTCTCTGGATTCGACCGACTCCGCCGGTCTCGGCGGCGCCCCCCCGATCATTCAAGGGTACCGGACAGCTCGTCGCGCCGGAATCCGTGCTTCTCCATCAGTCGGTACAATGTCGTGCGGTCGATGTTGGCCAACCGTGCGGCGCGGGACATGTTGCCGCCGGCACGCACCACGAGCCGCTGCAGATATTCCTTCTCGAAGTGCGCGACCAGTTTGTCCTTGGCCGAGTGGTACGCATCGCTCATGATCGCAGCCGACACGCCGTCGGCGGGCGGGTGGGCGACCGCGTCTTCGTACACAGGAATGTCTTCCGGACGAATCGGCTGCCCCGGCTCGGCGATCACGGCCACGTGCTCGATGACGTTCTGCAGCTCGCGCACATTGCCCCGCCATGGGCGGCTGCGGAGGAACTCGATGCAAGAGTCCGTGAGTTTCGGTGGCGCGTCTCCCGCCGGGCGGTGCCGCTCCCAGTAGTGCGCGAGAAAGTGGTTCGCCAACAGCGGAATGTCCTCCAGCCGCTTCCGCAGTGGCGGTAGTTTGATCGGCACCACCCGCAGACGGTAGAACAGATCCTCGCGCAGCACGCCGGCGTTCACGGCTTCCTGCGGTTCGCGGTTGGTTGCCGAAATGAATCGGACGTCCACCACCGCGTCCTGCTGCTCGCTGCCCACGCGCCGCACCACCCCGTCCTGCAGCACGCGCAGCAGTTTGGCCTGCAGCGGATGCGACATCTCGGTCAGCTCATCGAGGAAGAGCGTGCCCCCGTTGGCCGTCTCCAGCAGGCCGGGCTTGTCGCGATCGGCGCCGGTGAAGGCCCCCTTCCGGTGCCCGAACATCTCCGACTCGAGCAGTGGCTCCGGGAGGGCCGCGCAGTTGATGGGCACCAGCTTGCGGCTCGCGCGGCGGCTGTGCCGGTGGATGAACTGCGCGATCAGCTCCTTGCCGGTACCCGATTCCCCGCTGATCATGACCGACGCATCGGTGGACGCGACCTTGCGCGCGAGTTCGACCGCCTGCCGGAACGCCGGCGACACGCCGAGGAGCGTGATCCGGTCGCTGTTACCGTGCTGCTCGGTGATCTGCGTGCGGAACTCGCGGGTCTCCCGCGCAACCATGACGGCATGGGACGCGCGTCCGAGCAGGATCTGCATGTGCTGCGCGGAGAACGGCTTCGGCAGGTAGTCCCACGCTCCGGCACGCAACGCTTCGATGCTCGTCGACACACTGGGATTGCCGGTCATCACGATCACGATGGTTTCGCGATGGGCGTCGAGGGCGCCGCGGAGGATGTCCATCCCCGTGACCGGTGTCATATACAAGTCGACGAGGATGATGTCGAACTTCCGGCGCTTGAGCGTTTCGAGTGCCTCATCGCCCCGGCCCGTCGTCGTCACGTTGTAGCCGTCGATCTGGAGAACGCTCGCGCACCCCTCGCGCAGCGTCCGATCATCGTCCACCAGCAGAATGCGCAGACTAGACCGAAACTCCGGAGACCCAGCCGGGACGTCGCGCGCCGCCGTCACGGGCGCGGCCCCGCTACCTATCGGCAGGGGTGGCGTGCTGCCCGCGGTTCGCCCGTATGCAGCCTCGCTGGACATGGCGCCGGCCGAGCTCCCGACTGGCGTGCGACGGTCCGACGTCATAGCATCTCCTCAACGTAAGCCAGCTCGAACGTGCTAACGCTAGTTAGTGCAGCCTGTTGCGGGTGTCAAGACAGTTCGTTGCGTCAACGATACACTGACTGTCACATACAGTCTACACACTGTTGCGTAACTTCTACATATAGGACGACCGACAGTACAGTTTGGCTCCGATCAGTAATGCCGAGCCTGGGCTTGATCTTGCGCTGCCCGAAGCGGCGTTCGGCCGCCGCCCGGCGCCAGGTGTCCTAGATTGCAAGAACCCTTTGGCCCCTACCCCGCGATTCCGCGAATGACCCACTCGCCGCTCCCCTCGCACCTGCCAGTGCCCGCTCGTTCCGGCGGGCCTGCCGGCCCAGGTACCGAGATCGCTCTTCACGGGGACGGATGGGGACCGCCGCCACCAATGGTGGCCAGCGATGCCGAAGGGCGCACGCCGTGGCATCGCTATCTCGCCGCGCTCCGGCGGTTCCAGTGGCTGATCGGTGGGTGCGTGGTGGCGGGCGTGGCGGCCGGATTCGTGACGACACGGTTCGTGGCCCCCGAATACGAAGTGCACGGGACGATCTGGATCTCGCAGCCGGACGAGCGCCGCCAGACGCCGGGCCAGCCGATCCAGGCCGACCAGCTCCTCAACTCGAGCACCTGGGAACAGCTCTTCACGAGTTTGCGCGTGACGGACTCCGTCGTGCTCAAGCGCCGGCTATATCTGCACACTCCCCCGATCGGATCGGCGTTGTTCGTCGGGTTCGATGTCGGCGCGACGTACCGCTCCGGCACGTACGAGCTGGCGGTCAATCCAGCCGGCGCCCAATACACGCTGTCGATGGTCGGGCCGCCGCTCACGGTGAGCGAACGCGGCCAGTTCGGCGATTCGATCGGCCGCCAGCTTGGCTTCCACTGGCGTCCGTCTCCGGCGGCATTGCGCCAGGCAGGCACGGTCCGGTTCTCGGTCGATCCGATCCCGCAGGCGTCGCAGTCGCTTGTCGATCACTCGACGGCCGCGCTGCCCGACCAGAGCCAGTTCATGCGGGTCAGTCTCACGTCCGACCACGGCTACGAGGCGGCGGCGAACCTCAACGACTGGATGACGCAGTTCGTCGCAGTGGCGGCAGACCTCAAGCGCCGGAAAGTCGTCGAGGTCACGTCCATCCTCGGCACGCAGCTCCAGTACGCGGCCGCGAGGCTCAACGCCGCGGAGCATGCGCTCGAGGTGTACGAGACTGGCAACGCCGAACTCGTCGCGCGCGGCCAGCCCAATGTCACGTCCGGCGGCCTCGGGACCGCTCCGCTCGCATTGGCCGTCGGGCCCGGCGCGAATCCGATGGTGGCGAACTACTTCACGAACCAGATCCAGCGCGACAACCTGCGACGGGACATCGCGCGCGTGCAGGCGATCCTGCAGACGCAGGGCACGCCGCAGTTCAATCCGGAAGACCTGTTGTCGGTCCCGGCGCTGATGACCAATGCGGACAACCTGAGCAGCGATATCAAGACCTACAGCCAGAAGCAGAACGAATTGCGCGAACTGCGACTCAGGTATACGGATGAGTACAAGCCCGTCCGGGACCTGCAGGCCACCGTCGCGACATTGCAGATACAGCAGATCCCGCACGAGGCGCAGCAGGCGCTCGCCCGTCTGCGAACCAGCGAGCAGGCGGTCTCCCAGCAGGTCGTGACCGCATTGCACGACATCACGCAGTTGCCGCGCGCCCAGGTCGAGCAGCAGCGTCTCCACCATGAGGTGGATCAGGCGTGGGGTCTCTACAGCCAGTTGCAGAACCGCTACGAGGAAGCGCGGCTGGCGAGCGAGAGCGCCATCCCCGACGTCCAGATTCTGGACCGGCCGGTGATCCCCAACGTGCCGACCCGCAATACCAAGCCGCGGATCATGTTCATGTCGCTGATCGGCGGGCTCGGATTCGGACTGGCACTCGCCATTCTCCTCGACCGTCTCGACCGCCGCATACGCTATCCCGAGCAGGCCACCGATGAATTGGGACTGCCGATCATCGGAACGGTGCCGAGGGTGCCCGCGACGACGCGGGACGTTGACGACGAGTCGTCGGCACAGGTGGTCGAAGCATTCCGAACTATCCGGCTCAACATCCTGACGCTGTTCGACCCGAGCGTGCCCGTCGTGTTCACGATCACGAGTCCCGGGGCTGGTGAAGGCAAGTCCCTCATCTCCTCGAATCTCGCGATGTCGTTCGCCGAGTCGGGGCGGCGCACGCTGCTCGTCGACGGCGATATCCGGCGCGGGCAGCTCCATGCGACCTTCGGCATCCATCAGGCGCCGGGCGTGCTCGACTACCTGACCGGCAACGCCTCGCTCGAAGAGGTGCTGCAGAACACCGATTACGAGAATCTCACCGTCGTCTCCTGCGGGGCACGACGGCATCGCGGACCGGAGCTGCTCGCGTCGCCGCGCATGCCGCAATTCCTGAACTCCCTGCGGCCGCACTTCGACATCATCATCGTCGACAGCCCGCCGCTCGGCGCGGGCATCGATCCGTTTGCGCTCGCCGCCGCGACCGGCAACCTCATGGTCGTGCTCCGGGTCGGCCGAAGCGATCGCCAGATGGCGCAGGCCAAGTTGGGCGTGGTGGACCGCCATCCGATTCGCGTGCTCGGATGCGTGCTGAACGACATCAAGGCGGAAGGCGCGTTCCGCTACTACTCGTATCTCTACGGGTACAACCTCGACGACTCCGAGCGCCAGGCCCAACTCCCATCGAGAGTGGGCGAGGTCGGCACGCGCGAGGAAGTGACGGGCTAGCGGATCATGCAGCCGGCGCGTTCGCCGGCTGCCGCCGAGGTTCGCTAGGCGCGAACGCCGGCGAAGGCCTGGATGGGGGAGTTCATCGCGCCCCCGGGACCCGCGCCCTGGCGCAGTGCCGCCGCCGCGCGGACCAGCATCTCGACTGCATTGACCGCGGACTCGGCGTAGTCGGGCACCGCGTAGTAGCCGGCGCGGATGCGCACACGCACCGCGCCATCAGCGCCACGCGGAATCACCATGTGCTCCGCATCCATTGCTTCACGCACCCGTTCGGCCAGGCGCTCGGCCCCGGACGCCTCCGTCGCCGCGGCAACAATGGCGAACTCGGTGGGACCGAGGCGGCCGACAGCGTCCGACGTCCGGCCAGTCCGCTGCAGCACGGCGCCCAGCTGTTCGGCGACTCGCACGACCGCATCGTCGGTGGCCGCATTGTCCATGCGCGCGCCGTCGGGTGATGGCGTGAGCGCGACACAGGCGAGAGGATCCCGGCGCCGGGCAGCGGCCGCCCCGATCTCACGGGCGCGACGCGCCAGCCCGCGCGCGTTGTACAACCCGGTCGCAGGATCGAGCAGTCCTTCGTCCCGGAGCCGGTCGGCCTCCCGTTTGGCGCTTGCAAAGGTGCTCAGCTTGTGCAGCAGGACGTCGCCGTCGAGCGGGAGCGCCACGTAGTCCCACGCGCCGCTCTTGTAGGCCGCGACTTGCTGCGAGCGCTGGCCGGGATCGGACGTGGTCACGATCATTGGCGTCGCCGGGCCTAGCTGGTCCTCGCCCCGTAACGCCGCGCAGAGCTCCAAGCCGTCGCCATTCGGCAGCCTGGCATCGAGAATCACGGCGTCAGGGCGGACGCGCCGCGCGAGATCGAGCGTCTGGCGGGCGTTGTACGTCCGGAGCACCGCATAACCGTTCGGGCCCAGAATCGTTTCGAGCGACCGGGCAGACCACTCCTGGTCGTTCGCAATGAGCACGAGCAGCGGGCGCGCGGCGCGTGGTGTCGCCGCCAAGGTGGCCTCTGGCATGTGCCTCGGGGCTATGCAGGTCTCGTGCGGGATTTAGCAATCAGCGTAACCCCAACATGCATAACGAGTTCCTATTTTTGGACAGGCTCGTCCATTGCCGCACGGTGCCGCATGAGCTCTACAGCTTCGATGGTGGCACGTGACACGCGCCGCCCTCCGCGTCACACGCAGGCAACGGGAAAGTCGCCCCTAACTCGCAGCGAAGCCGATGTCCGCGTCGCAGCCAAATCGCAGCCAAATCGCAGCCAAATCGCAGCTAATCACCGTACGACCGGCCAGTCACGGATGTCACGCCGGCCGTCCCGGTCTACGCCACCGTGTACCGCACCGATGTCACGTTGAACGCCGATGATCAGTCTTGAACAGAAGGCATGGGTTTGCCGACGCTACACTCATGTAGTCTGCGCCCTACAGTTGGCGTATTCTGGCCACATGAATACCCGGACCACTCTTCGCGTAACCGCCAACACTTCAAGGTATTACCAAAAATCCTCGCACGCATCTCCCGTAGCACGGTGGGTGCGTATGTTTCCCGCGTCTCTTGCTTCGACCCCCGTGTCACTCGTAGCCGCACCCAATCGCATCGTAGATCGCCCCTCACCGGCAGTGTTGTTGACGCTATCACCATGCCGCCACTCCGGCGCCGTATCACGCCAACCGCTTCCCGCTTCGAGACGAGCCAGTTGGCTGGCTCGCCGCGCTGGCGTCGTAGCCGCGTTGGCGTTGTTGGCGTCGGCGACGCTGCCGGTATGGTCACGCGCCCAGACCTCGCCGGCTACCCCACCGCCCGCGGTGACCTCCCCGGGTTCCACTGGACTCGGCGCTGTCGCGTCGCGGTCGGACCTCGAAGCCCTCGCTGCCGGGAACGGCCCGCAAGCCGCATTGGCCCGAGAGCGTCTGGCCAATGGCGACTTCCAGGCCGGCGACCGGATCGCGATGGTCGTGCAGGGCGAGCCGACGCTGAGCGACACGGTCACCGTTCGCGCCAACCAGATCGTGCATCTCCACGAACATGCCGGACATCTCGCTCCATGGTGTCCTCCGGTCGGAGCTTCAGGACTATCTCAAGCAGCAGCTCGGCCGGTACCTCCGCAACCCGGATGTGCGCGCCGTTTCGCTCGTGCGCGTCGACGTCCTTGGGCCCGTGCTCAGGCCCGGCTTCTACACGGCGCCGGCCGATGAACTCGTGAGCGATGTGGTCATGCAGGCGGGAGGCCTATCCGCCCAGGCCGATATCAACAAGACCGTCGTCCGTCGCGGCGAAGTCCTGGTGCAACCCGCCTCGCGCGTCCAGGAAGCGCTGGCTCGCGGTGAGACGCTCGACCAGCTCGACGTGCGGGCCGGTGACGCCATCGTCGTCGGCGAACGTCCGACAGGCGGCAATTTCATTCGCGTTCTGGAAGTCGTCGGCGCCATCGCCGGTATTGCGGTCAGCGTCGTGCTGATCACCCGTCACTAGACCCTTTTCTAACCTGGACCCGACGGCACCAAGCCGCCTCATGGACCTCTCTCGCGCTCCCACCCGGCAATCCGGCCAAGCCTTACCCGACGTGCGGACGATCGGCACCCGCATTCGGGCGAGATCCGCTCGGCCCTGACGTCGGGTGCGATGGCTCGCGTGATCGCGGGTCTTGCTCCGGCCGAGCCGGTCCGTCCCGTCCGGACCTCGAGCGCGCACGCCGCGAACCGCGCGGCCCACGCTCCCCGGAGCCGGTCGGAGATCGCGAACCGCGTCGCCAACATTGTCCTCGCGACCGTCGCGCTGATCGTCCTGATCCCGGTGTTCCTGATCATCGCGATCATCGTCAAGGTGACGTCACCCGGCCCGATCCTGTACACGCAGACCCGTGTCGGTATCGACCGCCGGTCGCGGCGTGCGCTCGCGCTCTACGACCGCCGCGCCCGTGACGTCGGTGGCCTCGTCTTCACGATCTACAAGTTCCGCTCGATGTACATCGACGCCGAGCGCCACTGCGGCGAGGTGTGGGCCACCAAGAACGACCCGCGGGTTACGCCCGTCGGCCGCTTCCTGCGCAAATCCCGCATCGACGAGCTGCCGCAGCTCTGGAACGTGCTCAAAGGCGACATGAACATCGTCGGCCCGCGCCCGGAACGACCCGGGATCGTGGTCCGCCTCAAGGAAGACATTTCCGACTACGCGCTGCGCCAGCGGGCCAAGCCCGGCATCACCGGCCTCGCCCAGATCAGCGCGGCGTACGACGCATCCATTGACGACGTACGGCTCAAGGTGCGCTACGATCTCGAATACCTGCGGCGGCAGGGTCTCGTCGAAGACGTGCGCATCATGCTGAAAACCCTGCCCGTGATGCTGTTCAAGCGCGGCGGCTGGTAGCGCCGTCACCGGCGGCCCGCTCGTGACCGCACCCAGACAGCCGGGGGCGGACCCCGGCACCAGGGAAGGCAGACAGACCGACGAGTTCACCACGCCGGCTCCCGCGCTCCCCACGACGCCCGGTCCGGCACCCGTATCGCCGCCTCCTGAGACTGCCGCCGCACTGTCCGTGCAGCAGGAGCCAGGCGCGCCGCTACCCCGGGGCACCGTCAATCCGAACCCGCACGACACGCCGGTGCGTGGCATGACCCAGCCGGTCATCGTGCGCCCTGGCCGCGCCGCCGCGGTCATCCGGCTGCTCCGTCCGCGCCAATGGATCAAGAACACCTTCGTCGTCGCCCCGCTCATCTTCTCGGGCACGTTCATTTACGCGACGTCGGTCGAGCGGGCGATCATTGCGACCGCCCTCTTCTGCATCGCCTCGTCGGCCACGTACGTCTTCAACGACCTGACCGATCGGGCGGCCGATGCCGCCCACCCGACCAAATCGCGCACCCGGCCGATCGCGAGCGGCGACATCAGGCCCGCCCAGGCCCGGGTACTGCTCGCCGTGCTATACGCGATCGTCGCGGCCGCTGCGTTCTGGAGCGTCGACACGACCGCTGTTGCGGTGGCCTATCTGCTCCTCAATGCCGCCTACACGGTGAAGCTCAAGCACATCCCCGTCGTCGACATCTTCGCGCTGGCGGGCGGCTTCGTACTCCGGGTGTTCTGCGGCGCCGTCGCTATCGGCGTCCCCCTGTCGCTGTGGATGCTCATCACCACGCTCTGTCTCGCTCTCTATCTCGCGGCGGTCAAGCGACGCGATGAGCTCGTCGCGACCGGCGGATCGGCGCGATCCGTCCTGCGTCTGTATACGGTCCGCCTGCTGGACCGGTACGCGGAGATGTCCGCACTCAGTGCGGTCGTCTTCTACGGGCTGTTCGTGATCACCGTGCGCCCCGGGTTGGCGATCACCGTGCCGCTCGTGCTGTTCGGTCTTTTCCGCTACTGGTACATTGCGGAATCGGGTACCGCATTGGAATCACCTACGGACGCCGTCTGGGCCGACATCCCGCTCATCATGACCGTGCTCGGATGGGGCGCCCTCTGCGCCGCGGTGCTGCTGCGGCACCGGTTCGTCGGCCCGTAACGCTGTAAGACCGAAGACTTCGGCCTGCCGTCAGGCCGGCCTGCGGGTCGGCTCCCACATTGGCATCCGCTGGCCCCGGAAGAACGTCACCCAGGCCAATACCCCCGCGGCGACGCTTCCCACGAGATAGCCGCACAGCGCGATTGGACGCGCGAGCGGACGCCGGTCGCCCGTCCGGAGCGCCAACCACCCGATTCCCCCGCTCGCCACCGCAGCCGCCAGCAGCACCGCCGCCACCCTGCTGGTCAGGGCCAGGACGACGAGTCCCAGCAGCGCCGGTGGCACCGCGAGATACACCAGCCACCGGCAAAGCTTGTGGCTGAACAGCATGAAGGCGAAGACGCCGTACCGGCGCCCATCGAGGAGCGCGCGCTTGTACCACAGCGTCGCGAGCCCGCGAGCCATCGTCCGGACCTTGCGCCGGAACTCCGAGCGCAGCGACACGGTCCGCGGGACGACGCAGCGAGCCGCCGCGACCGACACGGACCGGAATCCCCGCTCGCGCGCGATGAGGACACTCGCGAAGTCGCGGCTCAATGCGTCCGGGAAATCCGGCGCATACACGGCCCGGCGAAACCCGTAGTAGCAGCCGCTCGCTCCGATGATGGATCCCAGCCGCGTCTCCAGATCCCGAACGGCCATCTCGTACCCGACGTACCCCGACTCGCCGCGGTTCCCCTCGGTCTCGACGTCCCCGACGCTCACGTCACGGCCCGATGCCACTCCCACCGTTGGATCGCCAAAGGCCCGCACGAGCGGTTTGATCGCGTCTGGTAGAATGCGCACCGATGCATCCGTATTGATGATGATCTCGGCGCGCACCGCGCCGGCTGCCGCGTTTTCGGCGGCCGTCTTTCCGCGGCGCACCGGCAACCGCAACAGTTCCACTCCTCTGTCCGCGTAGGTGCGCACCACGGCGTCGGTTCCATCCGTGGACCCGTCGGACACGACGAGGATCTGCCGGCGGTCGGCGGGATAGTCCGCGCTCAGCAGGTTGTCGATCGTCGCGCCGATCGACCGCTCCTCGTTATACGCCGGAACAGTGATGCTGATGAAAGGCCACTCGCCCGGAATCTCCGGCTCTTTCGCCGCCCCCCCGGCCGCGTGCGGGCCAGAATCGTGAGCACGAGGGGATACAGACCATAGGCATATCCGACGAGCGCCACCGGGATGAACAGGAGTGCCACCGCCCACCACGGGCCGGCCACGGTCATGCCGCCCCGCGGCCGGCGTTGCGGATGAGCCGGGCTGCGGCCAGATCGGTGTACAGACGGTCGTATCGGTCGAGCCACGGGCCGACGGCGTATTGCGTGCGGAGCCGAGCGCGCGCACTGGCCGCGCGAACCCGCCCCGATGCCGGATCGCCGAATGAATCGCGAATCGCCTTGGCGAGCGCCGGCGGGTCTTCTGAAGGAACGAGATACGCATTTGCGGAGGACACGACCGCTGGCACACCGCCGACGGCGGTCGCCACGACCGGGACTTCAGCATCCATTGCTTCGAAGAGTGCGATTGGCGTGCCCTCGCTACGAGAACTCAGCACAAAGAGGTCGAAGCCACGGAACAGACGTGGCGCATCGTTCACCTGGCCCATCCAGCGGACCGAGTCCGACACGCCGAGCCGAGCCGCGTCCGCTTCGAGCGCGGGACGCTCGCCTCCGCTGCCGATGACGGCGACCGTCAGCGGCCGGTCACGTAGATCGGGTAACGCGGCCAGCAAGACGTCCAGACCCTTCTCGCGGGACAGCCTGCCCACCCAGCCGATGATGAACTCATCGCCGCGCGCCCGGAGCCGCGCCCGGGCGTCGGTCCGGTCCAGCGGAGGGGCCACCTGGTCGTACGCGTTCTGGATGACGTGGACCCGGGCCGGCGGTACCCCGAAACGCATCAGCGCGTCCGCCACCGTGTCGGAGACGGCGACCACGCCGTCGAACTGGCGAAACGCCCGCCGCTGAATCGCCGCGTTCACGAAGCTTCGGAGCCCTGCCCCGGTAAACCCGTGCACGGTCGTCACCGAGGGGACGTTCCGCTCCTTCGCGATCCCTGAATCCACCACGTCCGGCCGCCGTCCGTGGGTGTGCACGATGGACGCGGAATGCTGGGCGGCGAGGGTACGGATCGCGGCCCGTTCCCCTAGGTACTCCCGGCGGCCGACGATCACCGGGACGACCAGCACGCCGGTCCCGGCGAAGCTGGCGACGAAGGGGTGCTCATACGCTTCGGCCGCGGCATCGGCGGCGCGCCGCTGGTGCCGCTCGAGGACCGCGGCCAGCGTAACCGTATACCCCCGCGCCGCTTGACCGACTGCGAGGGCCCGGACCACTCGTTCGAGTCCGCCAGCCGGAGCCGGCGCCAGGACATGAAGGATCGATCGTTGCGATGCCGACTGCACGACGGGCACGTCCGTAGGCTAGCGGGAACCTTTCAACGGGAATAGGGGCGCCATACCATCAATTCGCAGGTTGCTCCCGGGTATCGGGGCTTGACGCACTTATTTTCCAGTGGCGTATCGCGCCGATGCGCGTCGATTGTAGAGATAACGCCACAGATGTCGGCTCACACGCGGCCAGCCAGCGGCCGCGAGTCAGTGGCGCCCAGTGTTTCGATCTCTTTGACGATTGTTAACTCACTAATCGACATAGACTTGAGAATGATTCCCGTGAGCCGGAGAATGAGCCCGTGGCGTCGCTTCGCGTGGCCACTGGCTTGCTGAGTGGTGGACGCTGTGGATCCCATCGCAAGCTCGAACCCCGAGGCCGGCTTCGGCCGGTCTGCCGCGGCGCATCCCGGCGTCTCCTCTCTCGGTCGTGACATTAGACCCATGCGAGTGACGGCACAGACACCGGGCGGCGCCCTTTCCGTTCGCCGATCGAGCTTCGAGCTCGATGCGTCCGCGACCGGACCGCACATCCTCACCGTCGCGCTGGAGGATTACTACCACGTCGGTGCCTTCAACCGCGTGATCCAGCGCGGCCAGTGGTACCGCTTCGAGCGACGGATCGAAGCGAGCACAATGCGCACGCTCGACCTGCTGGATGAGTTCCAGTCGCGGGCGACGTTCTTCGTGCTCGGGTGGGTCGCGGACACGATGCCGGAGCTGATCCGCGTCGTCGCGGAGCGCGGCCACGAGATCGCCAGTAAGGGCTACTACCACCGCAACATCCGGCAGTTGACGCCAGCGGAGTTTCGGGACGACCTCTCGCGCGCGCGCGAAGCGCTCGAACGGGCGGGCGGACACCGCATCATCGGCTATCGGGTCGCCGACGACTGGTTCCAGCCGCCGACCTGTGGGCGCTCGACGTTCTCGCCGATGAGGGCTACGAGTACGACTCCAGCGTCGGTCCGATCCTCCGGTCGTACGCGTCGGAGCCGTGGCGGCGCTTCGCGCATCTCCACCGCTACAATGACCGCACGCTGTGGGAGTTGCCGATATCGACCGCGGATATCTTCGGATTCCTCGTGCCGATCGCGGGTGGCAACTACTTCCGCCAGTTTCCGGAGCCGATGGTCCGGCGCGCCGTGGCGCAGTGGACGCGGACGTATACCGCGCCCTACGTCATGTACTTCCACACGTGGGAGCTCGACCCGGATCAGCCCAAGATCAACTCGGCGCCATGGTTCTCACGCGTACGCCAGTACCGGAACCTCGACCGGATGCCGCAGATTCTGCGGTACTATCTGAAGCGGTATCAGTTCACCACCGCGGCCGGATATCTGGGCCTGACGCCCGCCGCGATCCGCACCGACAGTCGCGAGACGATTCTGCCGCGCGCGCGCGTCTCGGGCGGCGTGATGGTCCTGAAGCCGGCCTCCAGTGGCGACACGCAGATCGGTGGCGGTGACGCGCGCGGGCTGCTGAGTGCCGGATCCGCAGCGGGCCCGGTCCTGACAGCGCCCCCCGCTGAGCGCATACCGGTGTCGGTCGTCATTCCCTGCTACAACGAGGAGTTGATCCTCCCGTATCTCGCCAATACGCTGGCGAGTGTCGAGGCGCACCTCACGACGTACGCCTTCACGTTCATCTTCGTCGACGACCACAGCTCCGACGGCACAAACGAAGCGCTGCACCGGATCTTCGGGGACCGTCCGAACTGTATCATCGTGCGCCACGCCACGAATCAGGGCGTCGCGGCCGGGATCGTGACCGGCATCCAGCGCGCCACGACCGAGATCGTGTGCTCGATGGACTGTGACTGCACGTACGATCCGCACGAGCTGCAGCACATGATCCCGCTCCTGGCCGACGACGTCGACCTGGTGACGGCATCCCCGTACCACGCGCTCGGCAAGGTCCGCAATGTGCCGCCTGGCGCCTCGGTCTCTCCAAATCGCTGTCCGGCCTGTACCGGATCGTGCTCCACCAGCGGCTGGCCACGTACACGAGCTGTTTTCGCGTGTACCGCCGGAGCGCCGCCGCCGCAGTCCAGTTGGACAATACCGGCTTCCTCGGCGTCGCGGAGATGCTCGGGAAGCTCGACTTGCGTGGATCCAAGATCGCGGAATACCCGACGACGCTCGAGGTCCGGATGATCGGACGCTCGAAGATGAAGGTGCTGCGGACGATCGCCGGCCACCTGGGACTTCTGACGCGGCTGGCCTTCCATCGCTTGGCACCGCGCCGCACGTCGTGATGTCTGCTGATCGCGGCACCTCGGGCGGGTTGCCAGCCGGCGACCCGGGCACGGCCACGCGCTCGCATGTCGGTATCGTCGGCGGCGGCATGCTCGGCCTCGGGCTGGCGGCCCAGTTGGCGAAGGCCGGCCATCGCGTCACGGTCATCGAAGGGGCCGCCGCCCTCGGCGGCCTCGCCGCGGCCGACGGTATCGGGGATGTGACGTGGGACCGCTTCTACCACGTGACGCTGCTGTCGGACTCCCACCTTCGCGCCCTGCTCGACGATATCGGGCTCGGCGACCGCCTCCGCTGGCGCACCACACGCACCGGATTCTTTACCGGCGGACGACTCGTGTCGATGTCGTCGGCGCTCGATTTCCTGATGTTCCCGCCGCTTGGGCTCTTCGCGAAGGCGCGGCTGGGGTGGACGATCTTCCACGCCTCGCGCGTCAAGGATCCGGCGCCACTCGAGCAGGTGACGGTCGTCGATTGGCTGACGCGTCTGTCCGGCCGCAGCACGGTCGACCGCATCTGGCTCCCACTGCTGCGCAGCAAGCTCGGCGAGAACTACCGCCTCGCGAGCGCGGCGTTCATCTGGGCGATCATCGCCCGCCTCTATGCGGCCAGGCGCTCCGGGCTCAAACGCGAGATGTTCGGGTACGTCGAGGGCGGGTACGACGCCGTCCTGACCCACCTGCGGTCGGCGCTCGAGAGCCGTGGCATCGAAATCGTCACCGGCCTGCCGGCGACCGGTGTGCTTGGCGATGGCACGGGCGCTGATGTGCGCTTCGGGGATGGATCGTCGCGGCACTTCGATTCCGTGGTGCTTACCGTCCCGTGCGGCCGCGTCGCGACGCTCTGCCCGCAGTTAACGGCCCCCGAGCGTGAGCGGCTGCAGAAGGTCGTGTATCAGGGCGTGGTCTGCCCATCGCTGCTGCTCGCCCGGCCGCTCGCCGATTACTACGTCACCAACATCACGGACCCGGGCATTCCGTTCACCGGCGTGATCGAGATGACGGCGCTCGTGGATCCCGCATCATTCGGCGGCCGGTCACTCGTGTATCTCCCGCGCTATCTGGCGCAGGATGATCCGACGTGGAAGCGCAGCGACGATGACCTGGTGGCCGAAACCGTGGCGACGCTCGCGCGAATGTATCCCCAGTTCCGGCAGGGCGACGTGCTGGCGTCGCGCGTGGCACGCGTCCGCGAGGTGCACGCGATTTCGACGATCGACTATTCGCGGTCCCTGCTGCCGGCGCTCCAGACGTCGATCGGCAATGTCTTCGTGGTGAACTCGGCGCAGATCGCGTACGGGACGCTCAACGTCAATGAAACCCTCGCGTTGGCGGCGCGGCAGGCCGTGGTGCTCGCTCCGTTGATCCGTCCCGGCGCCGGGTCCTTGCAGCACGGGCAGAACGGCTCTTCGGTCCCGCCGTCCGGGCGCGCGGCCGCGTCACCGGCCCGGGCTCCGGCCGCAGGGGCCGCGTCGTGAGCGCACCGCCAGCCGCCATGACAGACTCCCGCCCGCTCGCCAGCGTGTCGCTCGACGTCGACAACCAGTGGTCGTACATGAAGACGCATGGCGACGCCGGGTGGGAAGCGCGCCCGTCGTACTATGATGTGTTCTTCGACACCACGCTGCGCGCCCTCGACACGCTTGGCATGCGAATCACGTTCTTCGTCGTGGGGCGGGACGCGGCAGTCCCCGCCCACCACGATCAGCTTCGCGCCGTGATCGCGGCGGGGCATGAAGTCGGGAACCATTCGTTCGAGCACGAGCCCTGGCTGCACCGCTACACACCGGAGCAGTTGGCATCGGAGATCGGCAATGCGGAGGCCGCGATCGAAGCGGCCACCGGGCAGCGGCCGGTGGGATTCCGCGGGCCGGGTTTCAGTTGGAGCCCGACGCTCTTCGAGGTGCTCGTCGATCGCGGATATATCTATGATGCATCGACGCTGCCGACGTATCTCGGCCCGCTGGCACGCGCCTACTACTTCTGGACTGCGCACCTGACTCCCGCCCAGCGCGAGGAGCGCGCCGCACTGTTCGGTTCGGCGAGCGACGGATTCAGGCCGGTGCAGCCGTACCGCTGGTCGCTTCCGTCAGGACGGACGCTGCTCGAGATTCCGGTCACCACGATCCCCGTGGTGAAGACGCCGTTCCATCTCAGCTACCTCCTGTATCTGAGTCGTGTCTCGGAAGCGGCGATGGTCGCGTACCTGCGATTCGCGATCACCATGTGCCGGCTCACCGGGACCGAGCCGAGTTTCCTGCTGCATCCGCTCGACCTGCTGGGCGGCGACCAGGCACCGGCATTGCAATTTTTTCCGGGGATGGATCTGGCGGGGTACCGCAAGGTTCAGCTCTTCACGCGCGTGCTCCGGATCCTCGGCGAGCACTTCCGCCTGGTGGACATGAGCACCCACGCCCGCGCGATTCTCGCCCGCCGCGCACCCTCGCTGCGGCCCGCCCTCCCGGCCGTCGCGGCGCCGCCCGCTGCGCCCGCCAGCGCCGGGCCTTTGTGAGCGCCTGACCATGTGCGGCATCGTCGGCATCATCAATCGCGACCGGCAGCCCGTGGAGCGCGCAGTGCTCACGGATATGGCCGATGCGATTCGCCATCGTGGCCCCGATGGGGAAGGGTGCTTCATCGACGGGCCGGTCGGTTTCTATCACAAACGGCTCGCCATCATCGACCTGGTCACTGGCGCTCAGCCCATGACCACGGGTCCGCTGACCATCGTCTTCAATGGCGAGATCTACAACTACGTGGAGCTGCGGGCCGAATTGCAGCAGCGCGGCCATAGTTTCCGCACGACGTCCGATACCGAAGTCATTCTGGCGATGTACGCGGAGTACGGGCCCGAATGCGTGAAGCAGCTGAACGGCATGTTCGCGTTCCTGATGTACGATCGGGACCGGCAAACCGTGTTCGTCGCCCGCGACCACTTCGGCATCAAGCCGCTCTACTACGCGGTCTCCGACCGGCACATCCTCTTCGCCTCTGAGATCAAAGCACTCCTGCAGCACCCGTCGGTCACTGCGGCGCCCGACCAGGATGCGATCCGGGAATACATCACCTTCCAGTTCGTCACGGGCGAGAACACCATGTTTTCGGGGATCCGCAAGCTCCGCCCCGGGCACTGGCAGATGATCGACCTGGCTTCGGGCGACCGCCGGACGGAATGCTTCTGGGAGCCGCGATTCAGCATCGACCCGTACCACACCGAGGAATATTTCGTCGTCGAGGTGCGGAGGCTGCTCGAAGATGCGATCCGGCTGCAGCTCCGGAGCGACGTGCCAGTCGGCGCCTATCTCAGCGGCGGAACCGATTCGAGCATCGTGACGCTGCTCGCGGCCCCGCATGCGGCGCCGCCGTTCCACACGTTCACCGGCGTGTTCCGCGAAGGGCCGGAGTTCGATGAGACCCGGTACTCGCGGGAGGTTGCGGCCCAGTGCCAGGCGACGGTACACGAGATTGTCCCGACCGAACAGCAGTTCGTGGATCTCATGCCGTCCATGGTCTATCAGATGGACGAGCCGGTCGCCGGCCCCGGACTCTTTCCGCAGTTCATCGTCGCCCGATGCGCTGCCCAGACGGTGAAGGTCGTCCTCGGGGGCCAGGGCGGCGACGAGATCTTCGGTGGGTACGCCCGCTACCTCGTGGCCTATCTCGAACAGGCCATCAAGGGCGCGATCTTCGAGAGCAACGAAGAGGCGGAGCACATCGTTTCGCTCAAGTCGATCATCCCGAACCTGCCGGCGCTTCGGCAATATGCGCCGATGCTGCAGACGTTCTGGCGCCAGGATGTCTTCGAACCCATGGACCGGCGCTATTTCCGGCTCGTCGACCGCAGCGGGGGCGCCCTGTCACTCTTCAGCGAAGACTTCCGCGCGACCTATCATCGCGAGGACCTCTTCGCGCGATTCCAGGCGGTGTTCAATCATCCGGATACGCAGTCCTATTACAACAAGATGACGCACTTCGACCTGGTGACCGGATTGCCGTCGCTCCTCCACGTCGAGGACCGCGTCAGCATGGCGGCGTCACTGGAATCGCGCGTGCCCATCCTCGACCACCGGGTCGCCGACCTGGTGACCAGCATGCCTCCGCGCATGAAGTTCCGTGGGGGCGAGCTGAAGTACATGCTCCTCCGGGCAACGGCCAATCTGTTGCCTCGGCGGGTCGCCGAGCGTAAAGACAAGATGGGGTTCCCAGTGCCGATGCATCTGTGGGCCAAGGGCGCGTCACGTGACTTTTTTGCCGACGTGCTGCTGTCTTCCCGGGCCCGCGATCGCGGTATCTTCGATACCCGCGAGGTGGCGAAACTCATGGACGGCGAGTCTGCATTCGGGCGGCGTCTGTGGGGATTACTCAACCTCGAGCTCTGGCATCGGCAATTCATCGACGCGGCCTAGCGTTCGGCTGCACTGACCCGTCCGACTTCGTTCCCGTACGTCAAGTTTTCCGACAACACGAGCGATTCTCCCGTGCCCCTGACTCTCGACGACCGCGGCGTTCAATCCTGGCAAGTTCGTAAGATCGCGGTGATCGGACCCGGCATCGTCGGGATGCCAATGGCTGCGCTCCTCGCGCACTCTCGCATCTGCGAGGGCAGCAACACCCCGGCCCGGGTTGTCGTCGTCCAGCGCGACTCGCCCACATCCGGTTGGAAGGTCGACGCGATCAACGCCGGCAAGTCTCCGATTGGCGGTGTCGAGCCCGATCTCGACCGCGTCGTGGCGGAGTCCGTCACCGCTGGCCTGCTCAGCGCGACACGCGACTACGCCGGCCTGCGAGACGCGGATGTCATCCTCGTGTGCGTGCAGACCGACAAGGCCGGCATCGCGCCGGATTACGGCCCACTGTTCGAGGCGCTGACCCATGTCGCCGAGACGCTGCGAACCCGCCCCACGGGCAACGTGCCGCTCATCGTGTTCGAGTCGACCCTCGCGCCATCGTCGATGGCGACGGTCATCCGCGAGCACTTCGCCAAGTACGGGCTGATCGAGGGCCGCGACATCCTGCTTGGCAATAGCCCGAACCGCGTCATGCCGGGCCGTCTGGTGGAACGCGTCGCCGCGTCGGATAAGCTGGTGGCCGGCCTGCACCCCGCGACGCCGCAGCTGATCAAGAAACTCTACGCCCGGATCGTGACCCGCGGGACGCTGTATCCCACCAACAGCATGACCGCGGAAGTGGTCAAGACGCTCGAGAACGCGTACCGGGACGTACGGATTGCCTTCGCGGCGGAAGTCGCACGCGACTGTGATGCCCGCGACATCGACTTCTATAAAGTGCGCGATCAGGTCAACACGCGGCTCGCCCAGGCGGACGCCGCGAGTGCCGACCCCAACGCCGTCCCGAGTGGCGGCCTGCTCGTCCCGACAGTCGGGGTCGGCGGCCACTGTCTGCCAAAAGACGGGATTCTGCTCTGGTGGCGCCGCCTCGAGAGCAAAGGCGACACGAGCCGGAGCCTGATTCTCGAAGCGCGCCGCATCAACAATGCCTCGCCCGCCGAGACCGTGCGCCTCGCCGAACGCGTTCTGGGCCCGGTGGACGGGCGCTCGGTGGCGCTGCTCGGGACCGCGTATCGCTTCAACTCCGAAGACACCCGCAACTCCCCGACGCTTTCGCTCGGCAAGCTCCTCTTGGCGCGCGGCTGCCGGGTCCGGTTGCACGATCCGTACGTGAAGGGCGACGACCAGAACCTTCGCAAGTTCGGGCTGACCGACCATTTCACGCGCGACATCAAGGAAGCCGTCAAGGACGCGGAATGGCTCGTGATGTGCACAGCACACCGCGACTACGTGAGCGGCCGCGATGCGATGCTCGACGCCGCGCCGAAAGCGCGTGGTGTCGTCAATGGCTGCAACGTCTACCGCGCGGCGGATATCACCAAACGTGGACTTGTGTATACCGGGATCGGACGCGGGCATCGCGCCCCGGCCCCGGCGGAGATCGACTCCGTGACTGCCGCGTTCCGCGCGGTGGAACGCGGATTGGCCAACGAGGTACAGGAAGTGGTTGATTTCCTCAATGACCGCTATGCGAGCGACAAGTTCAATCGCGTGCAATTCGCCAATGTGCAGAAGCTGGCCGGTACCTGTGTCACGGGGTGTGCGATCGTCGACCCGGGACCGGTGGCGGCGATCTCCGCTGGGCTGGGCTCAGGGTCTGTCCTGCTCCGGCGCGCGGCCGGCAGCACCGGCCAGGTCGCGGCTGCCGCGGTTTGAGTGCTAGCTGACGCCGCCGCGACGTAACGTTCTCGGAGCTACCGCGTGCCGACCGTAGCGGCAGTATCACAGCCGCCCGCTCAGCCGACCGTGGACGCGACCAACGCTCGAGGCATGCGATCACGGTGGGTGCTGGCTGCCTCGGTGGCCGGCCTCATCGCCATCACGATCTGGAACTCGGTCCACAAGAGTCTCTGGGTCGACGAAGCGTACTCGTTCCATTCGGCGAGCCGCACGCTCGCGGCGACGTGGCATCAGGCGATCCACTTCGAGACGCAGCCGCCGCTGTACTTCATCCTGCTCAATCTCTGGCTGCGCCTCGGATCGCCGAGTGTGCACTGGATGCGCCTCCTGTCCACGCTGGCCGCCATCGGATGTATGGCGTTCCTCTGGGCCACACGCCCGGACAACACGGGGCGCCGCGGGATCCCGGCGCCCGTGTTCGCGATGGTGACCGCGACCGTCGTCTGGGCGGCTGCTGAGGCCAGGCCTTACGCGCTCGCGCTCTTCTTCTCGGCGTGGACGATGTACTTCTTCGTCCGCATCATGGATCGCCAGGACAACCGCTCCTGGCTCGACGCGACGCTGTACGCGATCGGCGCCTATGCCGGCCTGATGTCGTTTTACTACGTGGGCTTCCTGCTGGCCGGGCAGTGGGTCGCCGCGGCACTGCTCCAGCGTGGGCGGCGCTGGCTCACGGTCGCGCTGACGGTCGTGGCGTTTGCGTTCGTGCCCTGGCTCACGGTCGTCCATGACCAACTGACGAGAAACATCAACCCGGTCCCGGCCATCGTGCCGCAGCCGGCGATGCGCTACCTCGCAGGCGGTCCCTCCACCAACCCCCCGGCCGCGCTTCTCGCCGGGGTGTTCGGCGATGCCCCGGTCCTGACGCAGACATCGTTCGGCGCGATCATCATCGGCGGGATGATTCTGTTCGTTGTATTGCTGCGCTTCGTGGTGCCGGACCGGGGCATGTCGCGCGGCGCGGCCGCCACGTCCTCGCACCCGCCGGATGCATACGCGTCGAGCCATGACCTGGCGACGTATCGCTGGCTGGAGCCCGCCCTGTTCGTGGCGCTGGCCGCTCCCGCGGCGGGGCTGCTCGGGCTGCAGTTCTCGAACGTCGTGTCGGTCTATCCCCGGCACCTCGCCTGCCTCACCCCGCCGTTCATTCTCCTCTGCACCCTCTGGACAGCCCGCATCGCCCCGGGAGTGTGGCGCTGGGTGGGCGGTGGCGTGCTCATAGCGGCCGCGCTGCTCGCGCTGGTCAGCTTCGAGCGCCACGTGGATGTCGCCGACTCGCGCGGCGCCGCGGCGTTCGTCGCGCAACACGGCACCCCCGACGAACCGGTTCTCGTGATCGGACCCGAAGCGGTCCTTCCCTTCCGGTACTACTACACGCGAACCGATCACGGCCAGGCGCCGGTATTCGGCATTCCGATCAATGCCTCGTTGGACGTGTATGACCCGGTCCTGTTCGATCTACGCGACACGTCGCAGATCGGCCGGCGGAATGCGGGATGCCGGCGTGCACGACCGGTACTGGATGGTCGTGTCGGAAGGGTTCGTGTGGCACACCGCGCCGGCCGATTCGATCGTGACCAGTTTCCTGCGAGCGCGAGCCACGGTGCTCGATAGCACGACCTTCACGAATGTCTATGTCATCCATGCGGTGAAACGGTGAACGTCCCGCGGCCGTCCACACGCGAGGCCGCGACGGGGCACACCGCTGGAGGAAACGCCCCGGACCGGCCGCCGGCGCTGAGGGTCGACTGGCTCGATCCGCTCAAGGGTTTCGCGATCCTGGCCGTACTCCTCAACCACTTCGTCGAGTCGGTTGGACCGGGACCGTGGTTCACGAATCCCAGCAACGACTGGCCCGGTCTGGCCACACGGCTCCATACGTTTTTCCCCGATGATCGGTCCCTGCCGATCGCCGCAGTGCGCACCCTCGGCTGGCTCGGCGACAGCGGGCCCGGCGTCTTCATTTTTGCGAGTGGCGTCGGCCTCACACTCGCCGCGCTGACCCGCACGGACGGCCAGAGCACCACGACAGACTTCTACCGTCGCAGGCTCGCCCGGCTGTTTCCGCTCTACATCGCGATGCACTTCATCGTCTTGGGCGGCGACCTCGCCGTTCCGGGCAGCCTGCTGACATTCGGCAGTCCACTGACATTGTTCAGTCTCGCCGGATTCCGCGGCACGGCGTCGCTGTTCTACTACATCGCGCCCGCCTGGTGGTACATCTGGCTGATCATCCAGATGTATCTGGCGTTTCCCTTCCTCCTGCAATGGCTGGAGCGCACGGGAGCCGCCTGGTTCTTCGCCGGGACGCTGGCCATCACCATCGTGTCGCGCGGGGCCGGAATCCGGTATTCGCCGCACCTCTACATGTGGATGACGGGCATGTTCGGGGGAACGCGGCTCGCGGAGTTCTCGGCCGGTATGGTGGCGGCGTGGTGGCTGGCGGGCGCGCCGGCGACGGGGCGCACACAGCCCGCCGCCGGCCGGGTCGCCGCATGGGCTGCCGTTGCCTATGCGGCGGGGCTCGCCTGCTCGGTGACCCTCACGGGATCGCTCATCTCCAACCTGCTCGTCACACTCGGCCTCTCCGGCCTGTTCTATGGAATGTGGCGGCTGCTGCGCGACCACGTTCCGGCGGCGGCAACGGCAATCACCGTCCTGGGCGCCAGCTCCTACGCCGTGTATCTGCTGCACCAGCCCCTGCTCGCGTGGACTCGCCTCGCGCTGGCTGGGCATCGCGGTCCGTACATGGCTGCGGCGCTCATCGTGCTGGCCGCGTCCATTCCCGCCGGCCAGGTCATCGAACGGGGCACGGACCTCCTCGTCCGCCGGGGACCGGCGTGGCTCCGCGCCCACGCGACCATCCTCTCCGCTCTCGCGGGCTTCGCGATATTCGCGATACTCCTGGGGGTAGAGCCGCAGACGGCAGTCTCCAGTTTCTACCAGCGTGCAGTCTGTTTTGCCGTCGCCGTTGGCACTGCGGTCTTGTTATGTGTGGAGTGGCTCGCACGGCCCCGCGGTGCGCATCCCGGGGACGCTCCCGCGGCTACTCCTGAATCCCCATGGGCCACCGTGGCCCGCCGCACGGGCCTCGTGGCGGGGCTCGCCGACCTGTTCCTGTTGCCGCCCGGCTACGGGTACCTCGCGGCCCCCGCGGGTCTCGTGGTGGCGGTGGTCGCAATGGCTGCGGGCCGGAGCAGCGCCCGGACTCGGCCGCCGTATTGGGCGTGGGCTACCGGCATCGCGGGCGTCCTGGCGCTGTCCGCCGTGGGCGAGCTCGTATTGCGCCGGCTCGCCCCTCGCGAGGCCGGAGGCTGGGGTGAGCGCCCCGCGTTGATGGTGCATCCGACACGTGCCTTCGGCCTCATCCCGAACCGAGTGACGCATCTGCGCTACAACGACTACGACTATGTCGTGCGCACCAATTCGATGGGACTCGCCAGTCCGGAGATCCCGGCGGCGCGGCCCGCGCCCAATGCGCTGCGCGTGCTCACGACCGGCAATGCGTTCACGATGCCCGAAGGGCTGAACTACGAGCAGTCATTCCCCGCCCTGCTCGACTCCGCGCTCACGCAGTGTCTCGCGCCGCGGCCCGTGCAGGTGATCAACGCGGGCGTGACGGGCTACGGTCCGCTCGAAGAGGAGCCGCAGTTCGACGAACTCGGAGCGCTGTACCATCCGGACATCGTCGTGCACGAGTTCTTCGTGAACGACTGGTCGGACATCACCGTCGCCGCCGACGAGCGCCGGCAAGGGATTGGGCTCACGGGGCGGCGCCTCACGCGCGGGTCACTCCTCGGCCACTCCGATCTCGCCGCCAATGCGCGGTTGCTGTATGAGCGGATCGTCTCGGCGTTGACCGGGCAGATCTCCGCCACGCAGCGCTACAAGCTCCTCCTCGACTATTACCGCACCGGACCCAACCCGCTCTATAGCGCGGCGAATATAGATCGTATGACGCAGTTCATCGCGCACTTCCGCGACAGCGCACGAGCGGACGGCGGGACGCTCGTCATCTTCTACACGCCCGGCGGCGTGACCGTACTCCCGCACAATCAGATCGCGTACCTCCCGCCATCGGGGATCCCGTTGACGGACGCCGCGCACTACGATCTCCGGCGCCCGTTTACCGCCCTCCAGCGGATCACCGATTCGCTCGGCGTGCCGCTCGTCGACCTCACGGCCCCGCTCCAGGCCTATCGCCCGCAACCGGTCTACTATCCCAACCAGTGGCACTGGAACGCTGCCGGCCACCGGGCGGCCGCGGCGGCCATCATCACGGCACTCAGCCGGCAAGGATTGATCGCCACCCGGTGTGCTCCATGAGCGGCGCGCTCAACACCGCCAATCTGTTGCGGGCGGTGCTGCTGGCCATGGTCTGCCTGTGTGCGTTCATCGACATGCGGCGCCGGCAACACGGGGACGCCGCCCGCTCGCATGCCGCCCCCTCGCATGCCGCCCCCTCGCATGCCGCCCCCTCGCTGGCCCGCGGCGTGCTCGCCGTGTGGTCGGGTATCGCGATCGCGTTCACCGTGTTTCTGTGGGTGGACCACATCCGGTTCCCGTTCCTGCTCGACCTGATGGAAGGGACCATCCTCCAACATGTCGCGCGGGCCGCGCATGGATTGCCAGTCTATCCTGTGCCGGCACCCGGTTTCGTGTCGCTGGCGTACAATCCCCTGTACTACTACCTCTGTGCCCCCGTGACCTGGGTACTCGGTCTCAACCTGCCGGCGCTTCGCCTGGTCGCGATCGCGGGCATGGCGGGCAGCGGCGCCATCATCTATGCCGCGGTCCGTGGCTGGACCGGCTCGCAATGGTGGGGATTAATCGGCCTCGGCCTCTTCGCCGCGGCGTACCGGGTCATGGACGCGTACCTCGACACGGCGCACGCCGATTCGTGGCTGCTCTGCACGGCGCTGCTCGGCACCTACGTGATCGACCAGGCGACCACACGCACAGGACGCATTGCCGGTGCCATCATTCTCGTCCTCAGTTTCTGGTTCAAGCAGCACGGCGCACTGTTCGCGCTGGGGGGCGCAGGATTTCTCACGTTCCGCGATGGGTGGCGCGCATCGCTGCCCGCATGGGCGGTCGTCGCGCTTCTCGGCGCGCTGGCGTATGTGGCCGCGGTCCAGTGGCCATTTGGGCCGGAGTTCCACTATTTCACCTGGGACGTGCCCCGCAAGTGGTCTACGGTCAACGCCGGGGCGGTCGTGCGCCTGGCGCGCTTCACGTTCCGATCCTATCTGCCCCTGTTTGCCGCCAGCATGATTCCGCTGATACGCGTCTGGCGAAAACGCGCACCGTTACGCATTTGGCACGTTCAATGGTGCTGTGCGGTGGCCAGTGCGGCGCAAGGGGCGCTGGACGCCGGGTCATCCGATAATGTATTCATTCCGTTCGGTGCGTTTGTCATCATTCTGGGCACTGTCGGACTGGCGGAGTGTGTCCGGGCCAACGCCGGTGCGTGGGCACAGGCGGCACAGCCGGTCGCGGTCGCGGCGGCGTTCATACCACTCCTCTACGCCCCTCAGACCGTGATACTGTCGCCGCACGCACCCGCGGCATACGCTGATTTTCTCGGTCTCGTCCACGGGCTGGACGGCCCGCTGTACGCGCCGGACATCGGTGAGCTAGCCGGGCCGCCGCTGTTCCAGCCCGGAGCACACTGGGTGGCGCTCGACGACATCGGACGCGGACCGGGACATACGGACCGGGACCGCGCCATCGCCTACGAATTGATGGGACCCGCCGAGCATCCGGCCGGACCGGCGTATCTCATCACCAACCTGCCGCTCGCGACCGAGCAGCCGCCGCTCTCGTTGCTCGGCAGCTTCTACACCCTGCAGGCCGATTTCGGCGATCGGTTCGAGGCACTCGCCGGACTGCCCAAGCGCTACAACCACCGGTTTCCCCGATTCCTCTACCGATTCTCGGCGACCCCGGCGGCGACGCCTACCGGCGCATGAGACGGCCCTCCTGGCTTCGCGCGCACCGGGGATGGCTGTTCGTGGCCATTTTCCTCCTCGGCGCCGGCATCCGCGCGATCGATCTCTGGCGGCCGGTCGACGGCCGCATCCGGGAGAGCTGGCGAGAAAGCAATGAAGCCGCGATCGCGCGGAATTACACGCGCGAGGGAATGAACATCCTCTATCCTCGCATCGATTGGCGCGGGGATGGGCCGGGCTTCGCGGAGATGGAGTTCCCGCTTTTTCCGTGGACGATCGCGGTCCTCTACGACACGTTCGGCTTCCACGAGGTGCTGGGCCGGATTCTCGCGTATACGTTTGCCCTCGCGACGCTGGCGATCTTCCTCGCACTCGCGCGACGATTGCTGCCCTGGCGGGGCGCGCTCGCGGCGGGGTTGTTCTTTGCGCTGAATCCGCTCGTCGTGCGCATCTCCAACGCGCTGCAGCCCGAAGCGCTCATGCTGCTCGCCTACCTCGGCGGCGTCTACGCGTTCGTGCGATGGCTCGAATGCGCGAAAACCGGATCGGGCGGCGATTGGCTGGTGGGCGCTCGCGGCAACGGCCACGTCGCTGGCGATTCTCGCCAAGGCGACCGCGGCCCACGTCGGCCTGCTGTTCGCTGTCATGCTCTGGCGGCGATATCGGTGGGCGGTACTGCGCGACCCGCTGGTGTGGGCGTTCGGTGTCATCGCCCTTGTGCCATCAGCGCTGTGGTACAGCCATGCCCACCACTTCTGGCTCCTCTACGGCAATTCACTCGGCCTGTCCAACGAGGACCACTGGATCGGGGCCGACGTGTTCCGTGAATCGTCCTTCACGCTCGGACTCATCACGGCGGAATTGTTCTACGTGTGGACCGCGGCCGGCGCGATCACGGGCCTGTACGGGCTCGCCGCCGCGCCGAGCGCACCGGCGTCGCGAGTGGCCGTGCCGTGGCTGGCGGGCGCCATGCTCTTCTACATCGCCGCGATCCGTACGACGGCGAATTCCTGGGCGCTCTACTACCACATATTCTCCGTCGCACCGGTTGCCCTGCTCTTTGGCCTCGGCGTGGCGCAGTTGGGGCGCCTCCAATGGCGCCGCAGCGCGCTGGTGGCGATCGCCGCCGCAATGGTGCCGTGCATCATCGGCGTGTGCTACCTCGTCGTGTACGACCTGCCGATCGGATACAGCTCGTCGCGCGGGGTGAAGCTTGGTGCGATCGCGCTGGTCGTCGCCTACATGGTGATTCTCGTGGTGATCGATCGCCAGCAGCAGGCCGGCGTCAAGCGGTCACCCACACTCGCCGTGGCGGCGGCCGCAATGACACCGATCGCACTGCTGCTGCTCGCCGCGCAGGTGGCGGACAATGTGCATCCGCACCACGAAACCGGCAACTACGTAGCGGCGAAGCTGTTCGTGCCATGGATTCCGGCCGGCACCCTTATCGTGTCGTCCGGCGGCCCGTGCCACACGGTGATGGCTCCGCACGTGGCCTACAACCAATCGTATATGTTCTACTGGCTCGACCGCAAAGGGTTCGACGTGTGCGTCGAGCAGCAGTCAATGACGCGCATCGACAGCGTCGTTGCCCGCGGGGCGCGGTTCTTCGTCGCGAACGACACGCTTGTCCATTCCCAGCCCGGATTCGCGGAGGAGTTGAACCAGCGATTCCCGGTGCTCGCGACATCCAACGGATGGTCGCTGTACGCCCTCCGCCCAGCAGAGACAGGGGAGCATGGCCACTAACGCGCCCGGCCGGTCCGGGACCAGCGCCACGCACGCGACCACACCGCAGGCGACGCACTTTGGCGCGCCGGCGATCGCGGCCATCGTGCTGGTCGTCATCGTCCACACGCTCTGGTTGGGCCGGTATCCGATCATCGCCGCCGACGAAGGCGGCTGGCCCCTCGCCGTCCGGAACTGGGCGGAGCATGGGCTGGCCACGTTCGACTACTACCAGGCACCGGTCTACCACTGGATTCTTGGCCTGGCCTTTCGGCTGTTCCGGCCGACGGTCGTCATCGGCCGCGATACGGCCGCCGTCTTCAATCTGCTCGGCCTTGCCTGCTTCGCCGGCGCCGCCTACCGCCTGACCGGCGATCGCCGCACCGCGTTGTGGGCGCTGCTGTTGCTCGGACTGGACTACGCGACCGTGCTGACGGACCGGCGCGCCTACATCGAACCATTCCAGAATGTTCTGGATGAACGCGCTGGTCTTCTTCTTCCTCGGGCGCACCCGGCGTGACCTCGTCGCCGCGGCGGTGGCGGCTGCCGGCCTGCTGCTCACGAAGGCAAATGGCGCCTTCATTCTCGTCGCACTCGTCCTGGCGAGTCTCACCGACGTTTCGGCAATGGACAGGGAGAGCCGGCGCCGGTCGTGGCTCGCCCTCGCTGCGGGGGTTGGCATCGCGGTCGTCGTATTCGCGATTCTCGCATCGCACGATCCGGGCGAGTTCATGAAGGGCTGGATCGCGACGACTCGCGGGGTTCCCGTGCGGCCCGGCAACGGCCCGGGGGTCGTCCCGGCGGTCTTCCGCGTGGGATTCATCGTCATCGACCCGAACTTCGGCTTTCGAATCCTCCGCGTCCTCTCCACCGACGCGCCCTTTGGAGTGGTCCTCGGCGCCGCAGGCGCGATCAAGGCGCTGTTCGAGCGCCGCGCAACGCTGATCGGGTGGTGGTTCTTCTTGGGCCTGGCGGCGCTGATCGTCCAGGCGGTGTGGCTCGAGAATCACCTCGCGGTCGTCTATCCGGCGATGGCGCTGGGCAGCGCGTGGTTCCTCGCCGAGAATGGACCGGACCGCCATGGCTCGGCAGCGCTTCGGCGTGCGCTGGACGTGGGCGTCAGTCGTCCTTGTATTTGTGCTGGTGTACAATGTGGCCCGCTTCGCCGGCGGTGTCGCGACCACCAGGGAGCCGTCGCGGGCGACGGTCCAGTGGCTCGACCGGCACACCCAACCGTCTGATGTCGTCCTTGCCGCTCCCTATATCGTCATGCAGCGCGCCACCCCCGAGCGATCCTTCTGGGATCTGGTCCCCCCATATTTGCCGGCCGCGGACAGCCTGCAGGCGTGGCACGTGCAATGGCTCGTCGTCGACCGGAAGGAATGGATCGGGGCCATGCGGCTCCAGGGCGCCGACCTCGGCGCGTTCAACACCGGACTGGCCGCCTGCTGCACGCCGGTGTGGCCGGATAGCCAGTCCGCCGACGTGATGTCGTCCGCGATGCCGCCGTTCGAGGTGTACCGAGTGCGAACGCCGTGAGCACTGGCCGCACGAGCGCGGACCGGTCGCCGCCCGCGCCCCTCGTCGAGGATCCGCTCGAGGTCTCGTCGCAAGACGAGTCGGTGACCGAGCCGACGTCCGACGCGCCGGCCCCGTTCCGCCTCGCGTCACTCGGCGGATACTCGCTGATGTTCGCTGTCGTCACGGTGCTCACGAAGGCCGTGTCGTTCATCATGCTGCCGGTCTACACCCGGTACCTGCGGCCGTCACAGTACGGGGCGATCGAGCTGATCGAGATGAGCTTCGACGTCCTCACGATGGTGGCTGGCACGCGGCTTCTTGGCGGCGTGTTCCGGTACTACTACAAGGCCGAGACGGAATCGGAGCGGAACGCCGTCATCTCCACCGGCTCGTTGATCATCTGCGGCGGATATGCGGCGGTCGGCGTTGTCGCCTTCATGGCGGCCACGCCGTTGGCCAAGCTGGTCCTCGGCGACGCGTCGCTGTCTGGCCTCGTTCGCATCGGGTCCCTCGCTCTCGCCAGCCAGTCCCTCACCAGTCTTCCCCCCGCTCTGCTGCGGGTGCAGGGCCGATTCCGCAGCGTCGTCCTGGTGCAGCTCGCCCGCCTCGCGATGCAGGTCGCGCTCAACGTGCTGTTTCTCGTGCACTATCTCATGGGACCGAACGGGATTTTTCTCAGTACCCTGCTGGCCAATCTTTGCGTCGGCGGCGTGGTCCTGGTGATGGTCCTGCGGCCCGTGGGTCTCCACTTCTCCCGCCACGCGGCGACCGCGCTCTATCGCTTCGGCCTTCCGCTCATCGCCGTCCAGGCCGCGACGTTCATTCAGACATTCGGCGACCGCCCGTTCCTGCGCGCCGCCACGGACCTGACCTCGGTCGGCATCTATACGATGGCGTACCAGTTCGCCTTCGCGCTCGCATCGTTGACACAGACTCCGTTCAGCCTGGTCTGGGAGCCCAAACGCTTCGAGATCGCCACACATCCGGACCACGATGCGATTTACGCGCGCGTCTTCGTTTATTTCAACGTCGTCCTGATGGCAGGATCGCTTGGCGTCGCAATGTTCGCGCACGACGTGCTGCACCTCATCGCGACGAAGCCATTTTTCGGCGCGTCGGACTACGTGCCATTGCTCGTCGTGTACGTCATCCTGCAGGGGTGGGCTGGGACGCACGACATCGGCATTCTCGTGTCCGAGAGGACGAAGTACCTCGCGATCGCGAATTGGGCCGCCGCGATCGTCGCGCTGGTCGCCTACGCAGTCCTGATTCCCCGATACCACCTCTGGGGCGCGGCCTCCGCCACGGCTATCTCGTATGCGGTGCGCTCCGCCCTTACATACTTCTTCTCACAGCGCCTCTGGCCGGTACGCTACGATTGGGCGCCGGTCATCCGGCTCGTCGCCCTCACGGGCCTCACGTATTCGATCAGTTGGTACATCCCGTGGGGACCGCTCGTGTACATGCTGCCGGTGCGCATCTCGGTGTACATCGCCTATCTGATCGTCGTCTGGTTCGCGGGCGTGGTCAGTGCGGACGACCGGGCGGCGGCGCTGCGGATGATTGGCCAGTTCCTGACGAGGACCGCCGACCGGGCGGACAGACGGCCGCTGGCCGCGGCAGGCGGGGGGCCGGCAGGGCCGGCCTGACGACGGGAGCCCCTCGCGTGGCGTCAGGCCGGCGTGCGGTACAGCGCCTCGTATTCGTCGGTCATACGATCCATCGAGAACTTGGCGCGCGCGCGCGCCAGCGCCGCCGCGCCGAGGCGCGCACGCTCGTTCGTATCCGACAGCAGCCGCACGAGCGCGTCACGCAGTGCGACTTCATCGCCGGGCGGTGTCAACAGGCCATCGACGCCGTCCGTGATCGCCTCCGGGATGCCCGATGTCCGGGACGCCACAATGGCGGTGCCCGCGTGCATGGCCTCGAGCAGCGCGAGCGGCAATCCCTCCCACAGGGAGGGCATGACGAAGATGTCGGCTGCGGCGTGCAGGTCGAAGACGTCCGAACGCTGGCCCAGCAGATTGACGCGGTCCGAGACGCTGTACTCCTCAGCGATCGCCAGCAGCCGATCCCGCTGGTCGCCCTGGCCCGCGATCGCGAGCCTCCACGGTACGTCCGGTTCTGGATGCGCGCTCGCCAGCGCGCGGATGAGCTGCGCGTGCCCTTTGCGCACGATGAGGTTGCCGACCGCGAGGACCAGGATCTCGTTGTCGCCGACGCCCAGCGCACGGCGGGTCGCGGCACGATTGCCGGGACGATACGGCACGCCGTTCGATATCGTCCGTATCGCATCACGCGGCACTCCGAGCCGCGAGCGCAGATGCGCAGTCGTGTCGTTGGACACGCCGACCACATGCGCGCTCGACCGGAATGCCCACCGCAGCGCGATCCGCCGGCGGCTCTTCGACGTGACGTACTGGCTGCCGTGCATGGTGATGACGTGCGGGATCCCCACCCACCGCGCGGCGGCCGCGCCGTACACCGCCATCGTGAACTCATGGCTGTGCACGACCTCGATGCGCCGGGCCCGCAACACCTGAATGAGCCCTTGCACGCACCGCCAGTCGATCGGACGCCGGATCGTAAACGTCTCGCGCTCGAACCCCGCGTTCTTGAGGCGGGCGGACAACCAGCCCACGCCATGCGCGGGTCCCACCGGACACACGTCGTGACCGCGCGCGCGCAACGCCTCCGACAAGCTGACCAGCATCGTCTCAGCGCCGCCGGGCCCGTCGGACTCCAACATCTGAGCAATGCGCAACGGACGCGCGGGAGCGGCGGCTGTCATATGGCTGGCGCGGCAATCTG
Source organism: uncultured Gemmatimonadales bacterium (assembly GCA_963737895.1). Taxonomy (GTDB): domain Bacteria; phylum Gemmatimonadota; class Gemmatimonadetes; order Gemmatimonadales; family Gemmatimonadaceae; genus Palsa-1248. The sequence goes on from CAVTUF010000001.1 coordinate 883,931, forward strand.
TGCAGCCATCGGCGTGACCGCAACGGGCTCTCCGGACATCATCACGTGGCCATTCATTCGCGGCGAAACCATGCGGCCGTCTCGGTCAGAAATGGGCGCGGATCGTCCCATCGCCAGACGGCGTCAGCGTCGAACCGAGCGCAGCCTCCGAGAAAGGCGAGAATGGCCGCTCCTCGCGACGGAGCGTCCGGCGGAAGGGACAATGCCGTTCGCGAACGGCGCAGCCGTGCCAACAAATGGTCCACGTCCCCCCACCACCAGCGCCCGCGCACGCCGGCGGGATATCTGCCCCGAGCGGCAGCCGGCCGCCCCGACGCGCGATCCATCAGTAGCCGGGGGAAATCGACTCCCGAGTCGATCGCAAGCTGGAGCGAGCCCCAGAAGCGGCCGTTGATCTCCATGAGATAGGGCGTGCCCGTCGCCTGTTCGATCTTGTACTCGACCATGGCCGCGCCACGCCACCCGAACTCCCGCAGCAACTCGTACGACCGCTCAGCCAGCCCCGCCGGCGGCTCGATGCTCTCCGCGTACACACTCACGCCTCCCGACGGGGGTTTCTCACGCAAACGGCGATGCGCAAACGTCGCCAGGATCTCGTCGTCCCAAAGCAGCAGGAAGATTCCCACCCCCGGCCCGACAATCCTCTCCTGAATGAGCAACGGATACGCGGCGCGTGGCATTGCGCGGATGATCGCTGCGAGCTCATCCATCGTCGCGGCGTGCCGGATTCCGAATTTCGCTGTAACCGGCGTCGTAGCCGGCGTAACTGCGTCATCGCTCTGCGCGCTCGGCACCGCCACGGAACGCGCCGGCTTGATCACCGCCGGCAGACGCACGGCACCCGCCAGTGATTGCTCGCGGTCGGACCAATCCAGCTCGACCTGCCTCGGAAACGCAATGCCGAGCCGGGCTGCTCGCTCGCGCAATCCCGCCTTGTCGGCCAGCGCGACAAACGATTCGAGCGTGCCGAACGGAATCGATGAGAAGCCGAGCCGGTCGCGGGCCGGCAACATCGCCAGCATCGATGCGTCGGTCACCGGCACGACGAAATCGATTGCCTCTCGGCGGACATACTCCACGACGGCATCGGCGAACGCTCCAGCCTCACGAAGTGGGTCCGGCGTCACGACTACGCCGGCCGCCCATTTCGACGTGGCAGCCAACGCGCCCGCCCGGCGAGCCGCCACGTGCACGCGGTAACCCGCCCGCCCCAGTGACCGCACCACGGCGAGGGCCGAGCGCTCCTCCCCGTCGGTGACCACGACCGAATACACACGATTCTGTGCCGTCAGGCCGGGCGGCATGGGCGGTCCAGAGTGTATCGGCTTGAAAGGATGAACGGATGTAAGTCGTTGTTATGCAATCGCTTATATGGTCTGCAGATAGGGAAGGACGGGGCGCGGTGCCCACGTGGCCAGCCGGACCGGATCACGATTGCGGCGCACCCGGGCTCAGCACCCCCGACACTCGTAGCGCAAACCCGTCTAGGCTCAGCCCCGCCGGGATGTTCACGCGCGGGACCGCGAACGGGTCACGAATGGGTGGCATGGTCCACCCGCCTGAGACGAGCACCGCGGCCTCGTAGCCAGCCCCTCGCGCCCCCGCAGCGGCCTGCGGGTTGGTGAGACCGTAGGGATAGGCCAGCCACGGAATCGTGCGCTCATACCGCGCGCGCAGCCACTCCAGCGGCGGCCCCATCTCCTCCGCGAGCTCGGAGCCGGCCGACCGCGCCAGGTTAGGGTGCGACCAGGTGTGCGACCCCAGAGAGAGCCCATCGTGGCGCCGGCACGCCGCCGCCAGTTCCGCTTCGGTCGCCGTCAGCGCAACCTCCGGCACCGGGCGCGCCACCCACCCACTACGCGCTGCCAGCTCGCGGACGCGAGCGTCGCGCCCGCCGCATTCGGTGAGCGCTCGCGTGCGGACACCGGGACCAGACGACGCGCCGCCCTCAGTCTCCCCGGTCACGAATGAATCCCACCACATCGCGCGGCGGCCCAGCAATCCGGGCGGCACGAAAATGGTCGCGGGCAGCCCGCGGCGCGCGAGTTCCTCGACTCCGAGGGTGACCGCGCCGAGGTACGCATCATCGAAGGTGATTGCGACGCGCGGGCGGCCGGGCCGCGATGGTGGGTCCAGTGCTTCGGTCACCGGCACGACGTCGTACCGGCGCCCGATCTCATCGAGCTGCCGCCGAAAATCACTCTCTGCCAGATGCAATGACGCATCACCCACGCCGCTGAGCGCGTCGGGCACGATGTTGTGATACGCGAGAATGCAGACGCCGCCCCGATGACGCCGCGCGCTCCACGCCGCCGCGCCGCCGGTGACGAGGACACGCTCCACGATCGCCTTCGCATGGCGCCGCGCGGTCACGAGATCGCCGAAATCGGGCGCCGCCAGCCAACGGACGCTGTCACGTGCTTCGCGAGTCTCTCGATCGTCTCATCTCGGTGGTGGTGTTCGGCGGCGTCCAGCGCCCCGAACCCGCCGGGAAAGATGGTGCGCCACTGGCGGCAGCCATAGCCCGCGACCCGATACCGCGCTCGCGTGATCACCTGAGCCCTCCTGTACTTTGCCAACCGGTCTACTCAGATTCGATCAATGATGGTGCTCGCGGGGCTGTTGTCGGGCGTGCTCGCCGTGCTTGCCGTGGTGTTTCTCCTTCCCACGATCTCCGACCTGCTGAGCATCGTGCTCCGGGCGCGGCCGAACGATGTCCCGCCAGCCGGGCCGCCGGCCGAGACGCCGCGGTTCCTCATTTTGATTCCCGCGCACGACGAAGAAATCCTCATCGACGCGTGCCTCGCGTCCTTGCAGCAGCTCCAGTATCCCGCGGGCTCCGCCGAAACGCTGGTCGTGGCCGACAACTGCACGGACGCCACCGCCGAACGGGTGCGTGCGCGAGGCGTTCGCTGCCTCGAGCGGACGAATCTCGAGCAGCGCGGTAAGCCGTGGGCGGTGGCCTGGGCGCTCGCACGCGTGACGCTGACGGATTACGACGCGGTCATCGTGCTCGATGCCGATTCGATCGTCGATCCCGGATTCCTGCGCGCCCTCGCGCGCCGGTCACCGCTCGGCTCGAAGGTCGTGCAGGGCTACATTGACGTCAGCAATCCCGGCGAGAGCGCCGTCACGCGCATGGCTCGGGTGTGGTCGGCTGTGCGATTCCAGGTCGTGAATGCCATCAAGGTCCACGCCGGACTCAACGTGCCGCTGGGGGATGGGCTCTGCATCGGCACCGGCGTGTTGGGTGAGTTCGGCTGGTCCGCGTTTTCACTCTCGGAAACGTGGGAGATCTACGCCAGCATGACGGCGGCCGGTGTGCGGTGTGTCGGCGCCGAAGATGCCCACCTGGGTGCCCAGGAGGCGCGGTCGCTCAGCCAGAGCGCGAGCCAGCGCAAGCGATGGACCGCCGGGCGTCTCACCGTCCTGCGCACCTACGGCCCGGCCATCCTTCGCAGCCGCCGGATCAGCGCGCGGCAGAAGCTCGACTGTCTCGCTGAGATGCTGGCGCTCGGCCCGGCGGCCCACCTCGGGACTGCGGTCCTACTCGCCGCGATCGCCGGGTTCGGGGGACTGCCGTGGGGCGTGCCGATTGGCGTGGCGCTCCTTGCCTCGCTTGTGCGGCCGATCGCCTACACCACGATCGCCCTGGCGCGCGATCCGGAACCCATGCGCGCCGTCGCCGCCTTCGCGTTTCTCCCGTTCTACGTCTTCTGGCGTCTGGGCATCCAGCTCGCTTCGCTGAGCCGCCTGGGCAACAAGCCCTGGGTCCGCACGGACCGCCACGAGCCAGCCGCTCAAGCAGTTGCTCAGACGCCGGGGCCCATGGGCGAGAACAGTGGTTCAGGGAGTTCCCAACGCGAATGAGAGTGGGGTAGCGCAACACCGGCGTCTGCTCCGGCACGCGCTACCCCACTCTCATCCTCAGCTCCGTTCACATTCTGAGTTGCTGCTCTCCCGGCGGGACGCGATATCTGTCCCGCCAGGAGTTCTGCCGCCCGGATCAGTTCGGGCTTACCGCGACGTACAGATTGTCAATGTCTTCAAACGTGGTCTTCGACTGGACGCCGCTATACACCGCGCGCGCCGCGTAGATCGACCAGTTCCGCCACTGCATCTTCTGACCCTTTCCGAAGATCGAGACGCCGGTGGTCCTCGCTCCCTGTACGCCGTTTACCCAGACCGTCACCGTGCCGTTGCCGGCGCCCGCCGGGCTGTCCGCGGTGATCAGCACTTCGATCTGCGTCCAGCTACCCGCGGGGTACATGTCCGTGGCCGCCGGGGTCGACACGTTGTTGTTCGGGACGTTTGTGGTGGTCGGACCCTGGAGCCCCACGCCGGCGGCATAGTGCGCTGACGACGGCAGGTAGGCCATGATGATGTCGTCGTTGCTGCTGTTGACGTCCTTGGGCGCGAAGAGTTTGCTCGACTGCGCGTTCATCGCACTCGTGGACCACGTCGATCCGAGACGCATCCGCCAGCGGGCGTAGATGCTGCCACCGCCCACCGGGTTGAAGGGCAGCGAGGCCGCGACCGCGGCGTCGTTCGCCGCGCCTGCCGGGAAATACAGGCGGTATCCCTCGCTCTGCGGCTCGGTCGATGCCGATTTGGACAGGCCGACGTTCGAGGCCGGCGTCCCCTGCACCAGCGTCCATGTCATGGGAATCGGACCGCCTGACGTCCACGAGGTGTTGTGGCCCGTCGGACCGGCGGTCAGCGGACCGGTGTTCACCACCGCGATGTAGCCGGCCTGATGCGTGGTGAGCCCGCCAATCGGCGTCGGCGTCGGTTGCGGCGCGGGCGAGGGAGTCGAGGTCGGCGGCGGTGTCGTCCCGGTGGGGCTGCTCGTCACAGTCACCGGCATCGATCCGACGGTCTTGCTCTGCGTGGTGGCGGTGATCGTCACTTTTCCCGCCTTCTTGGCCGTGAAGATCCCCTGATCGCCGCCCGATACGTCCCAGTTGGCGGTCTTCACCGACAGGATCGTCGTGTCCGAGCTGCGCCAAGTGGTCAGCTTGCCCATCCACGTGGCGTTCCCCTCCGAGAGCTTCGCGAGCAAAGTCATTTTGGATCCGACCGCGATGGTGGTCACCTGCGGCTGGATGGTGACGAGCGGATAGGCGACGGAGGCGGCACGTGCTGTCACCGAATTGCTGGCCAGCGCCGCATCCTGCGGCTCTGTCGGCGATGGCGAATCACTACAGGCGGCGAACGTCGACGCGAGGGCGAACAGCGAGATGACTGACGGCGTAAAAAGCTGGCGTGCCAGTCGTGACCGGCGGGCCAGCGCAAATGCGCGGCCGCAGTCCTGCACTGAGGGCATGGCTGGTTCCTCATCCTACGAAATTGTGAGGTAGCCGGACTGGCGTGGCACTCGCGAGACGTCTGCGTGTGCTGTAGCCCCCAGAGCTTTGCGTCACCGCCTTTCGGCGGGTTTGCCAGGGTTGCGCATGGCCTGCACTCTTCCACGGGCGCGCAACTGGGTGACGCCTACAGAATACAGCGCCGGCATGATCGCGCAACCCCTCTCGTACAATTTTTTTTCGGTGCCGGATGTCATTCGTCCCACCACACGCATCGCCCGGCGTCGCAGGATGACGAGTATCGCGGGACGAATCACATCTGGCCCATCGCTTCACGGATGCCGTCGTTCCGGCGCATCGGTGGCGCGACAGTTTCGGTCAAAATGTCGAGCGGCACAAACTCGCCGGCGCGCTTCTACGCCGGAAAGGTCTGCTCGTCGCAGCACACGGTTGAGGCCGACGCTCGCGGTGTCCCCCCGAGAGGTCGAGAAAAATGCCGGCGGCCCCGCCAATCGCGACAGGGCCGCCAGCACGCTACTGCGGCATCACGACCGCATTACGTCCCACCTACTTCACGGCGACCGTTACCTGATCGAGGTCCGTATACGTGGTCTGTGCCTGCGTGCCGGAGTAGATCGAGCGAGATAGATACTGCTCGGTCGCGGTCCAGGCATTCGCGTTGGTCACGCCCGTGGCCGTGCCCACCGCGACGCCGTTCACGAAGAACGAGACCGTGCTTGTACTCGTGTTGCCGTTGCCCACGATCAGCACTTCCTCCTGGTCCCACCCGCCGTTTCCAGCGGCCACCCCCGGCAGCGTCATCGCGCTCGTCACCGGCATCGTGCCTCCGCCACCGGTCTGGTTGACGTCCGGAATGTTGTGGCCATCGACGCCCTGGAAATTCAGACCGATGACCGGCGTGCTGCCGAAGCCCATCCACGACATGATCGTGAGATCGCCGCCGGAGGGCCCCTTGGGCGCCCAGACTTTGCTGTCGCCGCTGTGCATCGCCGACAGCAATGCCGCGTAGCTGCCGAGCGGCTGCCACCGCTGCTTCCACCCGATGTAGTAGGTGCCCGAGCCGCCCGCGTGGTTGAAGTACATGTTCCACGCGGCGTCGTTCACCTGGCCGGCCGGGAACATCACCCGATAGCCGGACGGCTGCACGTCGTTGTTGGTCGAGCCGTCGGGATTCGTACCAGACGACGCGAGACCGATGGATCCATCCCCACCGTTCCGCGTCCACGCGCACGGCACCGGTCCACCGAAGTTGATGGAGCCGCCGGACGGCATCGAGAATCCGGGCGACGATGACGTGACCGAACCGGTTTGGCAGACGACCGTCATGCCCGCCGGCATGTTCCACCCGTTGCTCGGGCCACTGCTCGGCGGCTGCGCCGCCGCGATCTGCACTGTCGACATGGCCGTGTGCCCGGCGCTCGTCGCCGTCATGATCACGGTACCGGCTACCATCGCCCGCACCATACCCGTCCCAGACACAGTCGCCATCCCGTTGTTCGATGACGTCCAAGATATCGCCGCTCCTGGTATGGCGTTCCCGGATGCGTCCATCGCTGTCGCGGCGAGCTGGCGGCTCTGTCCCACATTGAGGCTCAGACTGCTCGGCGTGACTACCACCGCCGAGACAACCGGCGCCACCGGCGCGTTCACCGTCACCGCCGCGGTCGCGGAAACGCCGCCACCCGCCACCGTGATGGTCGCCGTGCCCTGCTTGACCAGCGACACCGTGCCGCCTGTCACAGTCGCAACCGCCGCGTTCGAAGAGGTCCACGTGAGCGCGACGCCGGTCATGGCATTTCCCGATGCGTCTTCAGGAACTGCCGACAGTTGCGACGTGTTCCCCGGAACGCCCGTGACGTTCGTGGGCGAGAGGGCGATCGCCGCAACCGGCGGCGCGTTGACCGTCACCGCCTCTGTGGCCGAGATGCTGCCGTCGGACGCGGTGATGGTGGTGCTCCCCTGCTTCTTGAGCGTGACGAGCCCACTGGAGCTGACGTTCGCGATGGTCGCGTCGGAGGACGCCCAGGACACGGTCTGCCCCGTAACGGTGTTGCCCGATGCATCCTTGAGCACCGCCGACTCTTGCGTGGTGTTGCCCGGGACGCCGGTGATCAATGCAGGCGAGAGAACAACGGAGGCGACCGGAGCCGCGTTGACCGTCGCGCCGATCGTGGCTGTCACGCCACCCGCCGACGCCTTGATCGTCGCCGTGCCCTGCTTGACCAGGGTCACGAGACCGCCGGATGAAACCGTGGCCGCAGCCGTGTTGGACGAGGACCACGATACCGTGACTCCAGTGACCGCGACGCCGTTGGCGTCAGCCATGGCGGCCGACACCTGCGCCGTGTTGCCCGGAATGCCGGTAATGGCGTTGGGAGAGAGCGCGATCAATGCCACGGGGCCCACCGGAGGCGCGTTGACTGTCGCACCCACGCCCGACGATACGCCGCTGGCCGATGCGGTAATTGTCGCGCTGCCTTGCATCACCAGCTTCACCAGGCCGGAGCTTGAGACGGTCGCGACGGAGGAGTTGGACGAGGTCCAGGTGAGCGCCGGTGGTGACACCATGACCGCGCCGGTGGAATCCTCGAGCACCGCGGTGATCTGCGTCGAGCTACCCGGGACGCCGCTGATCGACGTGGGCGAGAGCTGGATCGTCGCCAGCACCGGATTCGTCACCGTGGTCGGGACGGAATCGGTCAGGCCGCCGACTCTGATATTGATCCACGATCTGCCGGTGTGCCACAGCCTCACGCGGCCCTTCGCGGACACCGTCGCCACCGACGAATCGGTGGACGACCAGTAAACCGCGGAATCCGTCACCACGGCACCCGAGGAATCCTTGAGGGTCGCCGTGAGGGTCGTCGAGTCGCCCGGTCTTCCGCTGATCGACGATGGTGACAGCGTCACCAGCGCGACCTGCGATGTCGGAGGGCGAAATCCGGTGCCGGGATTGCCCGAACCCGGATCTGTGAGTGATTGGCCGCTGAAGCAGCCGGACGTGCCAAAGGCGCCCAGAATTCCGGCTAGCGTAACCGCAAACGCCAGCGTAGGCCGCGTGTTCGCCGCGCGCATGTGTCCCCCTGCGTCTGTTCGGCGGCCCGACTGGCGTGGCCCGCGCTGATCCTGCAGCGCGCGGACGGTAGCCTCGTGGCTTTGCGTCGCCGGCTTTCGCCGGGTTTGCCTTTGTCGCAGCCCTGTGCAGGGCGACGATCCCGCCGGAGGTAAAAAGCGTCAGCCCACCCGAATAGCGGGCCGATCCGGTTGTACCTGCCGGGACGCGGCGGTTCACCGCATAACTCCAGGCGACGCTTTATCGCCCGGCCCCGACGTCTGGCAACGTAGGCCAGCAGGCTCTACGGCGCCAGACCCAATTTTCGGTCGGTCATACTGCAAGGCAGTCACTATGTCCGACCGGCGTTCCCCTGTGGGACGATCCAATCGGCCGATCGGTCCCATCCCGCGACCCGGCCTGGATCCCGGTCACCCCCGATCACCCCATCGCGACCGACGATGCCCACTCCACGATCTGCCGCTCATCCGCCGGGGTCACGTATTCGTGAACGGGTAGGGTGAGCAATTTCCGGCAGATGTCCCGGGCGCCGGGCGCGTCGGGTTCTCCACGGTGGATGATGGGCGCCATCTCGGGCTCCTCACTGAGCGGGCGCGGGTAGCTGCGAACGATTCCCATCGCCGGCACCGGGCGCCGTCCGGCTTCGTCGAGCACCGGCAAACGGAGGTACCCCGGCGTCCCGCCCGCTATCGCTCTCACCGGATGGAACGACGGCACGCGGGCCAGTTGGCCGATGAGGGACTCCGCGACGCGAGCCCGCGCGAGGCGCTCGGCGTCCGCGCGCGGCAGCCCGCGCCGCACGAGCGCCGCCGCCGCACGGGAGAGGGGACCCGGCTCGCCTGCGGGATGATAGATCGTCTCGCCAAGGTGGAGACCCGGTAGGGACGCAGCGATCCCGTATGTGCCCGGGCGGCCGAAGACCCATTGGGCCGTCGCGATCACGACCTCGCCCCATCCGGCCGCCCGTGGCGGCATCCCTCGCCCCGCCGCCTCCACCGCTCCGATCACCGGCGCCCCAGCCTCGGCGGTCGCGAGCAACGCCCCGCCGCGCCCCCCGGTGGTTCCCTTGCCCCGCCCAAAACTGAGCACGCTGAGCGGCCCGAATGCGCCGAGGCGCGTACTTCCTAGCCGGCCGCCCGCATGCTGGGCCGCGTCTTCGATCACTCGGGCTCCCGCAGCGTCGGCCAGGGCGCGCACGCCAGGGATATCCGCGGGATAGCCGTAGAAGTGAGCGACGACGACCGCGTCCGCTCCACGCGCCAGCGCCTGCCGCACGGAGTCGAGATCGGGGCTGAGCGTTGCCGGATCGACGTCGTAAAGGCGCACGCGCACGCGCGCCCGCACGGCCGCCGCAATGAGATCCACGCAGCCGTAGGCCGGCAGCGCGACAGTGCCCCGGGGTGCCGTGAGCCGCATCGCGAGCACCAGCGCGGCGGTCCCGCTGTCCGTCAGCGCCACCGCCCGGGCATCGTACCGCGTGCTCAGCGCGGACCGTACGACTTCATCGCCGCGATCCACGCGCCCCGCGTACCGGCGGGCCGCGACGCGCGCCGCAGCCAGAACGGCGGAGGGGCTCACGTGCGAGACGACGGGCGGTTGGCGGCGCGGAATCTTCATCGCTCGGCCGGGCCGGTCACAGCGGACGTGAGTTGTGGGAGATGCGTGATGCCACAGCGCCCGCCGGCTACGGGAGCGCTGGTTCCGGACCCTCAGACTCGTCGTCGATCGGATCGACGACCACCGCGACGCCCGAGAGGGGCGCCACATGCGGCGCGTCGTAGTCCCCGCGCAGAACGTGGGTGCGAATGACCAGGAGATCGTACGCCATGTGCAGCGAATCGCGCACGAGGTTCACGCGCGACCCCGGCTGGTGTGTCCAGTTCACCGGCACTTCCGCCACGCGCAGCCCGAGGAGCTGCGCCATGACCAGGACTTCGACGTCGAAACTGAAGCCGGTCATCCGCATGCGCGAAAACAGGTCGTGCGCCACTTCGCCGCGGAACATCTTGAATCCGCACTGTGTGTCGGAAATGCCGCGGACCGTCAGCGCGCGCACGAGTGCGTGAAAGCTCCGGCCCATCAGCCGGCGGTAGAACCGGGCGCGCACCCGCACACCCTGCCCATGCAGCACCCGTGATCCGATCGCCATCGCGGCACCGCCGTCGATCGCGGTTTCCAGGCGCTCGAACTCGGCGATCGGCGTCGCACCATCCGCGTCCATGAACATCACGAGCCGCCCGCGCGCGTTGACGACGCCCGTGCGAACCGCATATCCCTTCCCCGCGTTCGCGGCCAGCCGGATGAGCCGCACCTCGCGCATCTCGGCACCGAGGTGGTGGGTCAGATCACTGGTGCGATCCCGGCTGCCATCATCGACGACGATGATCTCCACGGAACGCGACCGCCCGCGGAAATAGTCCACCGCCTCGCGGACCGTGGGCGCGAGCCGCTTCTCCTCGTTGTACGCGGGAATGATGACCGAGACGTCCGGGCCGCCCACCGCCATCGCTAATGGTTCTCACAGTGAAAGAGGTCCACCCGATAGAGACGGTCGTCGAGGCGCGGGCGCTGCGTCACCAGCTCGAGATGGCACCGGGCAAGGAGCCACGCCTGCAACGCACCACCATCATCTCCGACCAGTCCGTACCGCTTTTCCGACGCCACGACCCACAAGGCGTGCTCCTGCCGCACCTTCGCCGCCAGTCCCGCGGTATCCGCAGAAATATCGGCCAAACGAAGCCCGGGGCCATAGTACTCCGGGGGACCGATCGGGCCAGTCACGACCAGCTCGGCCGGTGCGACGGCCGAGATCCGGCGATACGCCGGCCGGTAGTCGAATCGTGTCCCGTCGATGAGATGCGAGACGGTCGCCGGCAGGACACCCGCGACCAGGGCGGCGGTGACGCCCCCGGCCATCAGCCACGACGATACCGGGACCTGCACGCCGGGCGCGTCCGCATCCGGAATCCCGATCCGCTCGCCGATGAGCTGCACCAGAGCCGCTGCGGTGACCAGGATCAGCGGTAACGCGCCCATCGCGTAGTCGGCGTACGTGTTGGTCTTGGTCGATGACGCGATCAAGGCCACGAGAGATGCCAGAATCCCGAGACCCGACATCGCGGCCCACCGGCGCCGGACGGCGGCGTGCTCCCGGAAGAGCAGCACGACACCGGTGATCGCCGCGGCGAACATCACGGGAGTCGCCCATTCGACGACAGCCGGGATGAGACGCAGATCGGCGGCGGCTCCCCGACCGTTCCAGTTCGTCAGGCCGGACGCATGCGTGAGTCCCCGGACGACCACGGCGACGGCCGCCATCGCCAGCGCATACGGGCCCCAGAGCCATCGCCACGCGACCGCCGTCGGCCACCGCAACCCCAGCCGTCCATCGGCCTTCACCAGGTGCGCGCCGAGGATCGCGCCCGACATCGGAAACAGGAACGACGGGTGTGTGAGCGATCCGAGTAGAAGCACCACGAATGCCAGCAGATAGGCACGCCGGTCATCCCGGTCAATCGCGCGCGGAATCAGGGCGTAGCTCAGCGCCGCGAACAGGAAAACGAGGGACCAGTACCGCGCCATCCCCGAGGCGTAGAGATGCCACGGCGAGATGGCGACGAAGATCGCGGCCACGAGGCCCGCCGTCCTGCCGAGGGTGCGGCGCGCGAGCCACCAGACCGCGACGATGCCCCCGACGCCGAACAGGAACGGCAGTAACCGCAAGAGCACCGGGGTCTGCGGCAATCCCATCAACATGGGATGCACGAGCAGATAGTACAGCGGCCGCGCGGCGATCCCGGGCCGCAGTTCGGAATGCAGCAGGAAGGTGCCCTCATCGACCGTGTACAGCTCGTCCTGCTCCAGCGGGAACGTCGAGAGTCCATGGACCCGCAGCGCCACTGCGAGCAGCATGACAACGGCAACCGCAATGCGCTCCGGCCAGCCGGCCCGCGCTCGCGTATGCGCTGCGGGACTCCGCTGCGCCGCCTCACCCGGCCGCACGCCGCGCACGGGCGTGGGACGCCGGCTCTCGTGCGCGATGCCCGCGCCGGCGGCCGGGCTCATGCTCGCGCGGCTTGGACGGCCACGGGCAGCGCCCGCGTCTTGGGTAGCCATACCATATGGACGACTATGAGTGCCGCCGTCACGGGATGTACTTCACGATATGCGGTCCAAGGGCGTTCGCGACGGCCAGCGGCAGGCGCTTCCAGACGCGCGGTCCCCATGCATATGCCGAGTCGTGCGGCGACGGGGTCGTCGCCGCGGCCCCCTTGATAGCGCCGGGTGTCAGGCCGTACCACCAGAGCTGTTCGTCCTCCGCACCCCATTGGCGCTTGAACCGGTGCGTCCCGCTTTCCGGCGTACACCGGCCGAAATTGAAATGCGTCAATCCTTCGCTCGCCGCGCGCTGCATGAACGCCCAGTACAGCAGCATGTTCGGCGCGAGACGCTTGTGCTCGACGAGCGCGGACGCCCACGTCATCTCGAACTCGGAGCGCCACCGAAACCCACACCCCGCGGCCACCGCCTGCTCGCCAATGTAGGCGCAGCCGAACCAGACGTCGTCCGGGAATGCCGCGGCGATCTCGTCGAACAGGCGGCGGGGCTGCGCCGGTGTACCCAGATCGCGCATGTGATGCGCGAACACGGAGTAGAAAGGAGCCACCTGGTCTGGGCCGAATCTGACTGTCACGCCCTCTTTCTGCGGCCGCCGTACCTGGCTCCGCAGCTTGCCGTCGAGCGCCTTCCAGAGCATGGCCTCGCCACCTGCGGGTATCGGCAGCACGACGGTGATCTTGCGCGTGGACGCCACCCAGTCGCCACCCGGCGGCTGCGACAGCGGCGCACGATTCCGCAGTTCGGCAAGCGAGACCCGGTCCCGCCGCGCGCGATCCGCGGCGGTGGCCATGAGCGCTTCGACGGCGCGATCGCTGCCCAACGGGCCGCCGTAGTTCAGGAACGGCATGGACACGAGGAAATGTCCGAAGACCGGGCTCTTGACCCGGACCAGCGGCAGGACGCCATCCAGCGCGCCATCGTGGGCCCGGGCAGACAGATAGACGCATTCGTGCCCGAACACGCGCTCCATGACGCCGCGCCAGGCGTAGCGATGGCAATGCGTCGCACCCGGGGTTCGGTCCACGAAGGCATCCCACTCGCCAGATGTCCCCGAGAAGGGCTCCACGCGGTACCCATCGTCTCCTGGCGCTGCACCCGGACTTCGCGTAGCCTCGCTCGGGCCAGCGGCTCGTGCGGCCGCGCTCACTTCACAGCGCCCCGCGTCGCGGCCGCGCCAGCGGCACGCCCTTCAGCCGGCGCCGTGCACGGCACCCGATGCCCCGTCCCGCGCCGCTCACCTCGCGACCGCCGAATCCGACGCGCCGGTACGCCCCACGACCGCAGGCGCGAGTCCCTGACAGATCGAGGTGAATCGGAATTCGCCCAGCAGGCGATCCACACGGTCAGCGGTGCCACGCAACCCCCGGTAGTGCCGCACCCGGGTCAGCAACGGAACGGCGAGCCGCGGCTGTTCGGGATCCAGTTCCCACGGGTGAATGTAGAACACGGCCGGCAGCTTCGCCTCGTCGTGCTCGCGAAATGCGGCCTGCACCACATTGTACGGAAAGTGCCGGAGATATCCGCCGCCGGCCGCCGGGATCCGAACGCCGTTCCACGCCAGCGTGGCCAGAGGGAACTCGTACAGCCGCCCGCTGGGCCGGTCGATCACGTGCGCGATCGGCGTGGCGCCGGGATATCCGTAGCCCGCACGGCGCACTGGAAAGATGCTCGAATCGTAGACGTGCCCCTCTTCGATGAGCACGTCGAATGCCCATTCCAGCCCGGGCACGATCGAGAAGCTCGGGGCGCGGTATCCCAGCACGCGGCGGCCCGTGATGTCCTCCAGCACGTCTTTCGCGCGGCGCACATCTTCGCGAAACTGCGGCTCACTCAAGCTCGTGACTTTCTGGTGCCACCAGCCGTGCGATGCGACTTCATGTCCCGCCGCCGCGATGCGTTTCACGACCGCGGGATGCCGTTTCGCGACCCACCCGAGCGTGAAGAAGGTTCCCTGCACTCCGCGGCGTGCCAGCAGATCGAGAACGATGCCGACGCTCTCCGACACCCGGCTCGGCATCTGCGGCCACGTTTCGCGGGAGAGCACGCCATCGAACGCGCTGACCTGGAAGTACTCTTCCACGTCGACGGTGAAGAAGTGCCGTGTTTGACTAATGCCTGGCGCTATCATGCGTGGAGGCAATACCCCACCTGAGGCAGACCGTGATCAATGTCGTACCCGGCGGGGCCCACGGCTGCCATTCCGCCTCCTCTCCCAAGACGACCAAGCCGCCTGTGTGCGGCCAATCCAGCACGCCCAATGCCCGCAAGAACTGACCGGTTACGACGCCCTGCGGGCACTCCAGGCCACCTTTTGCCACAGAACCACGCGCTCGGGCGGCTCCTGAATGTGGCGCTGGCGCAACAGAAAGCGCTGGGGGTCGCCACGACCGGCCTCAGTGTCCTCACGATCGCCGCGCTCACCCTGACGCCCCAGCCCGGCCCCCCCGCCGGCCGCTTTGATCTCTGCATCACCTGCGGGACCCACTGGGCGTCGGACTTCGGCCTCAACATCCTGCTCTTTCTTCCATTCGGATTTGGGCTCCGGCTGGCCGGCCTGCGCCGCCGGACCGCGTGCCTCGTGGCTCTCGGTGCGACGATCGGCATCGAGATCCTGCAATACTCCGTCGTCACCGGACGTGATTCGGATCTCAGCGACATCCTGTCCAACGCACTGGGCGGCGTGCTGGGCATAGCCGCGGCCGATGCCCGAAAATGGTTGCTCGTTCCATCGGCGGCGTTGGCCGTGCGGCTGTCCGTGGTTGGCGCGGTGGCGTGGTGCGCGATCGCCGCCGGCACCCAGTGGGCTCTCTCCATTTCGCTCCCGCACAGTATCTACTACGAGCAGGTCGCCCCCCAGCTCGGGCAGTTCACGACGTTCGGCGGCCAGGTACTCAGCGCGTCGTTCGGCAGCGCGCCATTTCCTGGCGGGCGACTACCCGCCCAGGCCAGCGCCGCGATGCGAGAGGGGCTGCTTGCGGGCGATGCGCACATCGCCGCCGTCATGACGATGGCTCCCCGCCCGCCGCGCCGTCTCGCACCGGTGCTCAGTGTCTTCGATGACCAGCGTCGCGAAATCTTCGTGCTCGGCCAGCGGCACAATGACCTGATCTTCCAGATCCGCCGCCACACGGACGACTGGGGATTCCGCTCACCATCCCTCGCCCTCACCGGCGCACTGGCGCCTCAGCCCCGGGCGGACGATACGGTGCGGATCTCGGCAAGCGTCGAACAGGGCGCGGCACGCATCGCGGTCGAGACGCCGGCGGGTCGCGCCGAGCGCCGGATGGGCACGGGGATCTGGCAGGCCTGGAGCCTGCTTGTCCCGGACGAGGGACGCTACGGCCGATTCGCGACGCCGGTCACGCTGCTCGTCATCGCCGCCATGTTTGCGCCGCTGGGCTATTGGGGGGGACGCGTGTCGCTGCGGGCGAGCGGGGCCGCGTCGGTCCTCCCGCCGGTGCTGACGTTGCTGGCGGCGCTCGCTATCATCCCGTGGACCGGACGCTCTCCCGCGGCGCCATGGCCGGTGTGGGCCGCCGGGGCCGCTGCGATCGCCGCTGGATGGATCGCGGCGCGCGCAATGTCACCGATCCTGGATCCTGGCCCGTGAATGATCTGCTGACCACGTTCGACATCGCGGAGCTCATCGCGCGCCGCGCCGTGCTGGCACTCGCGGTGCTCTCGGCGGTCGTCTTCGGCAGCGACTGGCTCGTGCGCACCCGGCGTATCAATCCGTTCAATCCCGTCGCGCGCTTTTTTCGCCGCACCCTGGATCCCCTGATGGCGCCGGTCGAGCGGCGCGTCATCCGTTCTGGCGGCAACCCGGCCACCGCACCATGGTGGACGTTCGCCGTCGTGGTGGTCGGCGGAATCCTCCTGCTTGCCGCGCTCGACTACGTGCGGCAAACGGCGTTCGAGATGGCGGCCGCCTCGCACGGTGGCGTCATGCCGATCGTCCGGCTGGTGATCCACTGGACAGTCCTGTTCCTGCAGCTAGCGCTCATCATCCGGGTGATCGCGTCGTGGCTTGGCATGGGACAATTCTCACCATGGGTGCGGTGGGCGTATCCGGTGACGGATTGGTTTCTCCGGCCACTCCGCCGCGTGATCCCGCCAATGGGGATGTTCGATATCTCGCCGATCGTGGCGTGGTTCGGGCTGAGCCTGCTCGAATGGCTCGCGTTGAATGCGCTGAGCTTGCTCACGACGGGATTGTAGCCGACGTTCCCTCCCCTGGCGCCGGGCCGGATTTTGCCACCACGCGTCGTTCATGGGACGCAGTTGCACGCACGAGGGCTTTGATGGCGTTGATACTATTTGTCGGTTCCGATCTCGCTTTGCTCGAGGGCCTCGCGCAGACACTCGCCGCCGCGGGTGAGCGCGTGCACCTCGCCGAATCGCTGCACGACAGCGAATTGGTGGCCGCGAATGATCCGCCGCTCGTCGCGATCGTCGAACGCTCGCTCGCCTTCGAAGCGGCGGGGAGCGGAGCAGGCATGCCGAATCTCACGCTGGCCTACGGCGGCACGATGGTGCTCTACCACGGTCCGGACGACGCCGCGCTCCCGCTGCCGGCGGGGCTCCTGCGGATGACGCTCGCTGACCTCAACCTCCCGCTCGAACGGCAGCGTCTTGTCGCTCTCGTGCGGACCGTCGCCGATCGCGCCCGCGCGCGCGGGCGCGAACACATGCCGTCACAGCCGGAGAGCCGAGCGCCCTAGACGGCCCTAGGCAGCCCTAAACACGACGCTGGAGGACGCGACGGCCGCCACCGTCAGCGCCGCGCGACCCGCCCGGCGCGCGGACCTCGCGGACCTCCCCACGATACTGGACGCGCGATCCATCGCCGCAACTGGCGGGAGGCCAGCTTGACGTTGCCGATCGATCCCGGCAGCAGCGGCCCCGGAATACCCTCACGCGCCATCCGCTCGGCAACCGCGGCGTCCAGACCCGCCACGACACCCGGGATGTAGAACGTCACTTCGCGCCACGCGAACGTCAGGAAGAACGCGCCGACGGAAAACGCGATGATGCCGATCGACAGATACATCGGCGCGAAGTACAGGAATCGCTGTTCGCCATCGCCGTGCAGCCATTGCTGCGGCATGCGCCGCCGCAGGAACACCAGCCAGACCGCCGCGCCGGGAACCATCACGAGCCACAGCAGAATGCCGCCGGCCCCCGTCTCCGCCAGCGCCTGCACGTACGAATTGTGCGGCGGCTCGCACCAGACACCGAGGCCGTGCGCATACCGGTAGCGCGCATTGGGCGAGATCTCGGGCGTGCATTCGGCCCGTTCGAAGTTGCCGACGCCGAGGCCGAACACCGGGAACATCTTGAAATAGCCGATGCCGCGCTTGGCGACCTGCCGCCGGCCGTGATTCGAGTCCCAGTTGTAATCGTTCTCGGGGTGGATGATGGTCTCCATCTGCTTCCAGTAACCCGACGGCGCAAACACGGTGATCCCCATGATCGCCACGGCGATGAAAACGCACCGCTTCCACAGCGGAACCGGCTGTAGCAGCACGAGCGACGCCAGCGCCATCGCCCCAAGTCCGACCAGTGCGCCTCGCGACCCGCTCTTGGCGATTGCCGCGGCGATCCCCAGAAGCACGCCACTGGTAATGATCCGCCCCCGCAGGCGCGCGACCTGGAAGAGGAGCAGCGTCAATGAAAGGCCCAGCAGCAGCACCAGCCCGAGGTCGTTGGCGTCGTAGGTGTCGAGATGGCTCAACCGGTAGTAGCCCCCCTTCTCCATCTCGAGATGGAAATGAAACACGGCCTGATACACCAGCCACGACGCACTCGCGATGTACGCGACGATGACCGTGAACAGGTCGCGCGACGTGCGGATCGACGCGAGAATCAGGAAGGTAAAGATCAGGGTCTTGCCGAAATCCTCGGTGATGAATGTCGCGGTGCTACCGAAGGACATCCCGAAGAACATCCCGAGCAGCGCCCATAGCGCGATCCCGCCCACGACTTTGGCCGGCCAGGTGGCGAAGAGGGGCCGCTGCGCCAGCAGCGCGGGCCGCGCCCACGCCACGCCCAGCGCCGCAATCGTCAGCACGATGAGCGGGTGGGTCTTGTTCAGCGAGGGAATCGCCATGTGCAGGCGGCTGACCGTGAGCACGATCAGGAGCAGCAGCACGAGGCGGTACGGGTCCTTGGCGAATTGGAGCGCCCGGCGCGCCCGCACCCGCACGCGCGCTTGGCGCCGCGGCTGCACCCCGGCGGGGGCGCCCACCGGGGCGAGTGTCTGCCCGGCAAATGATGTTTGTCGCACTCCAGGAACCTACCGCGAGGAGGTCATCCCGGGGGCCCGCACCCGCGCCGCGCCCACCGGAGTCCACGATCGTCTGGGCACCACGCTGCCCCACCCTGCATCAGACGCCCGGAGCGCCGATTTGCTACGATCCACGGGCGCCTCGCCACCACGCCGGCGCTACCACGCCGGCGCTACCGCCGCCGCACCACCGCTATACCACGGTGCTGTACCGCTTCGCACGGGATGCGCGTCATTCCCGATGACGAGATGCGCGTCCGTTTGCGCGTCCCCGATATGTTTCCAGAACGCACGGCCGAACGTATGACAGCACATATGGCCGGCAGCGCGACGGAGGCCTCCGCGCGGGGTTGCGTTACCCGCTGCCACCGTTACGTTACGGACAGAACAACTGAGTTCGTGGCGATTTACGGCAACTTGCGGCCACGTTAAACAAATGCTAAACCGCCAAGCCCGGCGGCGTACAGCGTCCGGGCATTTTTGTTCTCGCGGGGGACCTCCGCAGGTATGACCGACACGCAACCCGCCTCACAGCTCAGGTCGCCCGGCCCGGTCTCCCGGCCGGCCGCGCCGGATCCATCGTCCTACCTCGGCGCGCTCGCCCGCGGTGTGCTCATTTACGATGGCGCCATGGGCACCAACATCCAGCGCCACAAGCTGAGCGCCGCGGATTTCGGCGGCCCCGCGCTCGAAGGTTGCAACGACTATCTCGTGCTCAAGCGGCCGGATGTCATCCGCGGCATTCACGAGTCGTTTCTCGCCGTCGGATGCGACGTCGTCGAGACGTGCACGTTCCAGGCAACGCCGCGCCGGCTCGCCGAGTGGGGCATCGGAGAACACACCCACGAGCTGAATGTCACCGCCGCGCGGCTGGCGCGCGCCGCCTGCGACGCGTATGCGACTCCCGATCACCCGCGGTTCGTCGCCGGCTCGATCGGCCCGACCGGCATGCTGCCGTCGAGCGATGACCCGGTGCTGGGGGCGATCACATTCGATGAGCTCGCGGAGAACTACTACGCCCAGGCCAAAGCTCTCGTCTCAGGGGGCGTCAATGTCCTCCTCGTCGAGACCGCGCAGGACATCCTCGAGGTCAAGGCCGCCGTCACGGGCTTCGAGCGGCTGTTCACGGAGCTGGGCCGCCGCGTCCCCATCCAGACACAGATCACGCTCGACACCAGTGGCCGCATGCTCCTCGGCACCGATGTCGCGAGCGCCCTCACGACGCTCGAAGGCCTCCACGTCGATGTGATCGGCCTGAATTGCTCGACTGGGCCAGAACACATGCGCGAGCCGGTCCGCTATCTCTCCGAGCACGCCACCCGGCCGATCTCCGTGATCCCCAACGCCGGCCTGCCGCTCAACACCGGCACCGGGGACGCGGTCTATCCCCTCGAGCCCGCCCCCCTGGCCAGCGCGCTGGCGACGTTCGTCCGGGATTTCGGCGTTCGCATCGTCGGCGGGTGTTGCGGCACGACGCCCGAACATCTGCGCGCCGTCGTCGAAGCGGTCCGCCCGCTGTCCACCACCGGCACCGTCCGGCGGCCCACGACGGTCCCGCGCGTCTCCAGCGCGATGCGCGCCATCACGCTGCACCAGGATCCGCCCCCGCTCCTCGTCGGCGAGCGCGTCAACTCCCAGGGCTCGCGCGCGGTCAAGCGGATGCTCCTGGCCGATGACTACGACGGCATCGTCCGAATCGCGCGCGACCAGGCGGAGTCCGGCGCGCACGTGCTGGACGTGTGTGTGGCGCTCACGGAGCGGGCCGACGAAGCCGAGCAGATGTCACGGGTGGTGAAGCTGCTCTCCATGAGCGTCGAAGCGCCGATCATGATCGACTCGACCGAGCCGGCGGTGCTGGCGGCGGCGCTCGCGCATCTGCCGGGCCGCGGCATCGTGAACTCGATCAACATGGAGAACGGCCGGCAGCGCATCGACGCGGTGCTCCCGCTCGTCCGCCAGCACGGCGCGGCGGTCGTCGCACTGACGATCGATGAGCAGGGCATGGCCAAGACGCGCCAGCGCAAACTCGAGATCGCCCGGCGCATCCACGACATCGCGACGACCGAGTTCGGCCTGGCACCCGCCGATATCCTCTTCGATGCGCTGACGTTCACGCTCGCCACCGGCGAAGCGGAGTGGATCGACTCGGCCACGGAGACGATCGAAGGCATCCGCCTCATCAAGCGCGAGCTGCCGGGTGTGCTCACCAGTCTCGGTGTCTCCAACGTCAGCTTCGGCCTGTCGCCCGACGCTCGCGCAGTCCTCAACTCGGTCTTCCTGCACCACTGCGTCGCCGCTGGACTGGATGCGGCCATCGTCAATCCGGCGCACATCCGCCCCTATGCCGAAGTGGACGCGGCCGAGCGAGCCCTCGCCGATGACCTCGTGTTCAATCGCCGGCCGGACGCGCTGCAGCAGTTCATCGAGCATTTCTCCGGAGGCGGCGCGGGGGGATCACGCGCAGCCGCCGGGCCCGCCGTAGACCCCACGGCCGGCATGACCGCCGACCAGCGTATCCACTGGATGGTCGTTCACCGGAAGAAGGAGGGGATCGAGGACCAGCTCGACGCCGCCGGCGTGCGCGAGCAGCCCGTCCGCGTGCTCAACGATGTCCTGCTCCCCGCGATGAAAGAGGTCGGCGACAAGTTCGGCGCCGGAGAGTTGATCCTGCCATTCGTGCTGCAGAGCGCCGAAGTGATGAAGCGCGCCGTCAAGCACCTTGAGCAGTTCCTGGAGAAGAAGGAGGGCTATACCAAGGGCAAGGTGGTGCTGGCGACCGTGTATGGGGATGTCCACGACATCGGCAAGTCGCTGGTCAACACGATTCTCAGCAACAACGGCTACACGGTGTACGACCTCGGCAAACAGGTTCCTGTCAACACGATCATCGCGAAAGCCGACGAGGTCCAGGCCGATGCCATTGGCCTCTCTGCGCTCCTCGTGTCGACGTCGAAGCAGATGCCGCTTTGCGTGCAGGAGCTCGACCGGCGCGGGCTCACGTACCCGGTGCTGATCGGCGGGGCGGCGATCAACCGCCGTTTCGGACGGCGCACGCTCTTCGTCGACGGCGAGCGGCCGTACTCCGCGGGCGTCTACTACTGCAAGGACGCGTTCGAAGGGCTCGCGATGATGGACGAGCTGATGGACACCGGCCGCCGCACCGAGGCCGTCGCGCGGACGCTCAATGAAGCGCGCAACAATGTCTTCCTTCACACCACGGTCGGCAAGGACATCGCCGCCGGATCGGCCAGCACGGAGCGGAGTGTCGTCCGTGCCGACGGACCGGTCCCTGCGGCACCGTTCTTCGGCGCGCGCGTGCTGCGCGAGATCCCGCTCGCGGAGGTCTTCCCGCTCCTGGATCTCGACGAGCTGTTCCGGCTGCAATGGGGCGGCCGCGGCTCCGGACCCGCGTTCGATCGGGCGGTCCGCGAGGAGTTCCAGCCTGCGCTCGAGCGCCTTACCGCACAGGCCAGCCGCGAGAAGTGGCTCGTGCCCCAGGCGGTGTACGGGTATTTCCCCGTGCAGTCGCGCGGTAATGAGCTCGTCGTCTACGATCCCGCCGCCTACGAGAGCGACGGCGGCGCGCTGCGCGAGACGGCCCGCTTCACGTTCCCGCGCCAGGTCGGCCGCGACCGGCTCTGCATCGCCGACTACTTCCGCTCCGTGGACTCGGGCGAGGTCAATGTCGTGGCACTGCAGATCGTGACGGTTGGCGATGCGGCAACCCAGCGGTTCGACACGCTGCAACAGGCGGGCGAATACACGGAGGCGTTCTACACGCACGGTCTGGGCGTGGAAACGGCGGAAGCGCTCGCCGAATGGATGCACCGGCGCATCCGCAGCGAGTTGGGACTCCCCGCGGGCCAGGGCAAGCGCTACTCGTGGGGCTACGGCGCATGCCCCGACCTCGACGATCACACGACGGTCTTCCGGCTCCTCCCGGCCGATGCGATCGGCATGCAGCTCACGTCCGCGTTCCAACTGATGCCGGAGCAGTCCACCGCGGCGATCATCGTGCACCACCCGGAAGCCAAGTACTACGCCGTCCGCGGTGAGGGTGCCGCCGAGGGCAGCACGCCCGTCACCAAGGCCGTGGGCCGCGCAGGCGACACCACGGGCGCCGCCGCGTGACCGCGGGCGCGAGCGCTGCCACCGTAACCGGCACCCGCGAGCGGCCGCGCGCGGATTTGCTGGCACGCCTCGTCGATCCGGCCGCCATCGTCGTGTTCGACGGCGCGATGGGCACGATGCTCTATGCCAAGGGCGTCTTCATCAATCAGTGTTACGATGAGCTGAACATCCGCTCGCCCGCGCTCGTGCGTGGTGTCCATGACGAATACGTCCAGGCAGGCGCAGAGGTGCTGGAGACGAACAGCTTCGGCGCCAATCGCGCGAAGCTGGCGCAGTATGGCCTGGAGTCACAGGTGGGCGAGCTGAATCGGCGCGCGGCTCAGTTGGCGCGTGAGGCCGCGGGTGCGGACCGCCTCGTCGCGGGCGCCGTTGGCCCGCTCGGCGTCCGCATCGAGCCGTACGGCCCTACGAGCCGCGACGAAGCGCGCACGATGTTTCGCGAGCAGATGACGGCGCTCGCCGAAGGCGGCGCGGACTGCCTCATCATCGAGACGTTCTCGGACATCGATGAGATGGAGCAGGCCATCCTCGCGGCACGCGACGTGGACCCCGGCATGCCGGTCGTCGCGCAGATGACGATCGGCGTCAATGGGCTGAGCCCCTACGGCGTTCCGCCCGACGAGATCGCGCGCAGTCTCGACCGGTTCGGCGCGGATGTCATTGGGTTGAACTGCTCGGTCGGCCCGCAGACGATCCTCGAGGCGATCGAGCGCATGACGCCCGTCACTCGGCGCAAGCTCTCCGCCCAGCCCAATGCCGGAATGCCGCGCGAGGTCGGCGGCCGCAGCATGTATATGGCGAGCCCCGAGTACATGGCGACCTACGGGCACCATCTGATCCTGGCCGGTGCCAAGGCCGTCGGCGGGTGTTGCGGTACGACGCCCGCCCACATCCGCGCCCTCGCGGACTCGGTGCGCTCGCTCGCGCCGCGGCAGCCTCGCGAAGGATCGGGCGCCGGCGGCACGCGCGGCGCGACACCGGCCCACGCCACGGTGCGGTCGTCGGCCGGCGGCGGCCGTCTGTCCCGGGTCCAGCCGATTCCCACGGGTACGAGCGGCGCCGCCACGCCCGCCGCCGGCGCCCAGCCGCGAGGTGGTGGCACGCTGGGCGGCGCCGGCGTACCCGCCGCGCCCTTCGCCGAACGCTCGCGGTGGGCGGCCAAACTCGCGGCCCGGCAGTTCGTGACGTCCGTCGAGATCGTCCCGCCCCGCGGGGTGGATGCGACTCGCACCCTGTCCGAGGTGGGTGCACTCCGCCGCGCGGGCGTGGATGCCGTCAACGTGCCGGACGGCCCGCGCGCACAGAGCCGGATGAGCGCGGTGCTGATCAGCATCCTGATCCAGCAGCAGGTCGGCATCGAGGCGGTCACCCATTACTGCTGCCGCGACCGCAATCTCCTCGGCATGCTGAGCGACCTGCTGGGCGCATCGGCCATGGGTCTCCGCAATCTCCTGCTGATCACGGGCGACCCCCCGAAGATGGGCCCCTACCCCGATGCCACCGCGGTCTTCGATATCGACGCGATCGGGCTCACCAACCTCGCCTCCCGCCTGAACCACGGCCTCGATCCGGGCGGCAACGACATCGGCGAGCCCACCCGTTTCGTGCTGGGTGTCGGGGTCAATCCCGCCGCCGTCGATCCCGAGCACGAGTTGCGGCGCTTCGAGTGGAAGGTCGAAGCCGGCGCCGAATACGCGATCACGCAGCCCGTATTCGATGTCGCGCAGCTCACACGATTCCTCGGTACCGTGCGCCACCTGGATATCCCGGTGATCGCGGGGATCTGGCCGCTCGTGTCCGTGCGCAACGCAGAGTTCCTCGCCAACGAGGTCCCGGGCGTCACGGTTCCCGAGGCCGTGATCCAGCGGATGCGGCGCGCGAGCGAGAAATCCAAGGAGCACGCAGTCGCCGAGGGGATCGCGATCGCCCGCGAGATGCTCGAGCAGGTGCGCGGACAGGTACAGGGTGCCCAGGTCTCCGCCCCGTTCGGCAAGGTGGATCTCGCGCTCCAGGTATTCGCGGGGACTGCTGGCGCGTAGCCGGGCCTCGCCTGGGCGGGCCGAATCGGGCAGGGTCGCCCGGAGGCCGGCTCGCTCGCGAATGGCCGCCACCCATGTACTTTGACAGGACCACTCGCCAACCGATACCCCGATGAAATCCATCCTGCTCATTGACCACGGGTCGCGCCGGCACGAAGCCAACTACATGATGGCGTGCATGGCCAATCTCGTGCAGCATCTGGTGGGCGAGACGGCCGCCGTACGGTTCGCGCACATGGAGCTATGCGAGCCGTCGATCGAGCAGGGATTTGCGGCCTGCGTGGAGGCGGGCGCCGACGAGGTAATCGCCTTCCCGTACATGCTGTCCCCGGGACGCCATTCCACGAGCGACATCCCGGACATGGTCGGCCGGGCCGCCGCACGATTCCCAGGCGTGGCCTACCGGGTCGTCCCGGCTTTTGGCGTCCACGAACACCTCGCCGGCGTGATCCTCGCCCGTGCCGGCATCGCCCGCGCCCGCGAACTGCCTGACGACACCTGCTGCTGGGACCCGGCGCACTCGAACGGCGCCTGCGGCGACGCCTGCCCCGCAAAGGCCCTGGTCTCGGCCCGCTAGCCGCCAGCACTCGTCCTGGCGTCCGACGTGAGCTACGGGCGCCTCCCCGCGCACTACCGTCCGTGGGCCAGGGTCCCACGGCTCGTTATTTCCGCCTGGGCCCCTCGTCTACCTGGCAGGTGAAGGCTGGGGTTGGATCCCGAAAATCGGGGACTAGCGAGAGATCTGCATGGCCTCACGCGCACTTCGTAGGATAGCCACAGCCGGTGTGTTGGCCGGGGCCTGCGTCCTGATCGGCGCCTCGGCGCCGCAGAGCGCCCTCGGCCAGGCCGCTCACCGCAACCGGCCGCAGCCCGCTCCGGCGCCCGCCCCCGCCATCCCCGCCCATCATCACCCTCGAACGGACCGGGTGCCACGGCCAGTGCGCCGAGTACAAGCTGTCGTTCTACGAGGACGGCCAGGTCGTGTACGAGGGCAAAGCCAACGTCAGCAAGGCGGGCCGGTGGCACGCCACCGTGACCAGGGACATTCTCTCGGACCTCCTCACCGAGTTCCAGCGGACCAGCTACGCCACCCTGAGCGACAAATACCCCGCTGGGCTGACGGAGACGTCCACCGCGACCACCTCGCTGCGCACGGGAGACAAGGTCAAGACCGTGACCCATGAGGTTGGCTCCCCGTTCCCGCCCGCGGCGCTCATCGCCCTCGAAGATCGCATCGACGCAAGCGTACAATCCGTGGACTGGACCAGATAAGGCCAGACGCAGCAGATATCTGGACAGAGGGACCTGAGCGAGATCGATGAGGGCCGGTTGCGACACACCGCAGCCGGCCCTCGATACGTCCGGCCGCTCTGCTCTCGGTGCCAGGCTCGGTACTTGGTTCGGTACTGGGTTCGCTCGCAGTTCCCTCTTTCCAACCTCGATTAACTTCCAGTCCATGGCAACGGAAACCGCCCCGGATCGCCCCGCCGCACTGACCTCGCTGACGGACGAGGAGGTCATGTTCCGCTCCGCGGTCGCGGAGTTTGCGGAGCTCGAGGTGCGGCCGCGTGTCCAGGCGATGGAGCGGGCCGGCAAGCTGGATCCGGCGCTCATCCCGCAGTTGTTCGCGCTGGGCCTCATGGGAATCGAAGTGCCGGAGGAGCTGGGCGGAGCCGGCGGGTCGCTCATGATGGTGACGCTGGCGGTCGAAGCGATCAGCCGCGTGGATGCGGCGGCCGCGATCATGGTCGACGTCCAGAATACGCTCGTGAACTACCCGATCACCCGGTACGGGAGCGACGACATCAAGTCGCGGTATCTCCCTCGCCTCACCAGCGGCACCGTCGGTGCGTACGCGCTGTCGGAGCCGGGCTCCGGATCGGACGCGTTCGGACTTCAAACCTCCGCGACACGGTCGGGCAGCCACTTCGTCCTCAACGGACGGAAGATGTGGATCACCAACGGGGCCGAAGCCGAGGTGTTCGTCGTATTCGCCAACGCGGATCGCGCGGCGGGATACAAAGGCATCACGGCGTTCGTCGTCGAGCGCGATTTCCCCGGCTTCCGCGTCGGAAAGAAGGAGGACAAGCTCGGCATCCGCGCCTCGAGCACCGTCGAGTTGATGCTTGATGGCTGCGAGGTCCCGGCCGGCAACGTGCTGGGTCCGGTCGGCCAGGGCTACAAGATCGCGATCGAAACCCTCAACGAGGGGCGGATCGGGATCGGTGCACAGATGATCGGCGTCGCCGACGGCGCGCTGTCGGCCGCGACCGCGTACGTCAAGGAGCGCAAGCAGTTCGGCAAGCCGTTGTCCGACTTCCAGGGCATCCAGTTCCAGATCGCGCAAGCCGCGACGGAGCTGGAGGCGGCACGCCTCATGGTATACAATGCGGCCCGGCTCAAGGACGCCGGCCACGACATCGCGCGGGAAGGCGCGATGGCCAAGCTCTTCGCGTCACAGGTCTGCGAGCGCGTCACGTCGCGATGCGTGGAGCTCTTCGGCGGCTACGGATACACGACCGACTATCCGGTCGAGAAGTTCTATCGCGACGCCAAGATCGGCGCGATCTACGAAGGCACGTCCAACATGCAGTTGCAGACGATCGCCAAGGCGGTGCTCCGATGACGGCCACCGGCGGCACGGCAGCGGAGTTCGTCGCGCAGCAGGCGCGCACACGCTGGCTTCGCACGCGCGACGCCGGACGCTCGGCGTTCGTGTGGCGCTACGGCATCATCGGGTGGGGCCTGCCAGTGGGCGCGGTGTCGGCGTTCTACCACGTGGTCCGCGTACACGGGTACGGTCCTCGCGCGCCGTGGACGGCGGCCGCCGTGCGACCGCTGTGGGGCAGTGTCGCGGGCCTGGTCTGTGTCTGCGCCGTCGTCGGTTACCTGCTCGGCGCCTGGCTCTGGGATTTCTGCGAGGCCCGCTTCGGCGACGGCGCGCGCTAGCTCCGGCGGGCAGCGCGATATTTCAGCAGGGCTTGGAACGGCCAGCGTCACGGGCGCCGCACGACGGGCCACACCCGGCCGGATCCGGCGAGTCGCGTTAGCCCACTACCGGTCCGAACGCGCGGACGTCGGTGTCGCCGATCTTCCAGGCCGCGCGCAGGGGCGTCTTCGGATCCAGACCGAGGCTGGTCACGATGTGGTCCGACAGGTTTGGCGCCACACTCTCCGGCGCCCCGTCCTGCACACCGATCTCGAGAAGTGATTCGAGACGCGTGCCATCGTGAGTCGCGACGACCATGGTGCCGACTGCCGTTCCCTTGCACGCGAACCGTGTGCGCCCGGGACCGATCCCGTGGCGCGCGGCGACGGTCCAGATCGGATGCACTTCGTCGAGCACGGTCGCGACGTCGGCGCCGCCCAGAACGAGATACGCATACCCGAACGCGCCGAGCGCGCCGGGCCATGCTTTCGCGACCGCGCGTCTCGCCGAGCCGGCCCGCTTGTAGAATGTCCGTACGGCGCCGCGGCGCCAGAGCAGATCGTACGATGGCGTGTCGCCCAGGCGGAGCACGAAGTCGTAGTCGTTGTAGCTGGAGACCAGGTCCAGCACCGCGGCCTTCGCGAATCCCGACCGCCGGATGAGATCCATGTACCCGGGCGCGTTGTACAAATATGTGCGGAAATCCTGCTGCGACCGGGCTTGCACGACCATCTGCGCCACGCGGCGGGGCAGCGCGGGGACGAGGCGGAGGCCGGTATGCGTGTCGGGCATCCCGGCCAGCGTTTCCATCGCGAACCGGTTCTCGATCGCCATGGCGAAGACGCCGTCCGGCGCCAGCACCCGGCGCACCTGCTCCAGCATCGAGCGCTGCAACTCGTCGGGGCGGCCCGCGCCGTGCAGTCCCGCCCACTCCAGCACGCCATTCATGGTGACGAGTCCGAAGTCACCGGCCGTGAAGGGCAGCGTCAGTCCGGTCCCTTCGACGAACGATGCGTTGCCCCGGCCCTCCTGACGCGCGCGAAGGTTCCCGTAGCGGACGCGCGTGGACAACGCGTCGAGGCCCACGGCGCGACGGTAGTACTGGCTGAGCCCCAGGACGAGCGATCCGAAGCCGCATCCGACGTCCAGGACATCGGACGTCCGGGGCCTCAGCAGCAGCACATGCCAGTTGCCGAGCCCGAGGTCGCGCATCCGCTTCGCGAAAAACGGATATTGCGCGGCAAGGACATTTAGCGCGGCCCGCCACCCGATGGACTGGCTGTCCGTGATCAGGTTTTCGATGACCGCGACGTCGGGATCAGCCCATTGGGCGCTGCGCGCTTCGGCGACGCCGGTGGCCGTCGCCGTCATGCTCGACGGCCCGGGTGTGGCGCCGAAGTCGCTCCCTTGCTCGTCGTGTTCATTGATCGTCAGGGATCACAATAGATACATACCGCGGCATGTCAACGGTCCGCGGCCCGTACATGATGCACCATACTAGGGACTGGAATGCATGCGCGCCGCAACGCGCTCGACTTTTCCACGGGGGCGCGCGATCTTTCCGCCCGGCCGGCTGGCGGAGGAACGGTCGCTCCCGATCACTGGCGGACGACGGATGCCTGAGGGCACAATGACCACCACCGCCTGTTGATCGTGCTGGGGGATGCGCTCGTGCAGAGCGTCAGCGCCGACTCGATCCGCACAGCCATCACCACCGTGTTCGCGCGGCGCGAATACGACCGGTCGATCCTCCCCACGTTCCTGGGCCGGATCCTGAACTGGGTGGTCAACGGACTGGGCGATCTGGTCCGGTCGCTGCGGCATGCGGGTCCGGTTCAGAAGGGCGCGTTATTGGTGCTCCTGGTCGTCCTCATTGCGATTATCGCCCGTCTGGCGATAGTCAGCAACGCCGCGGGTGTCGCGTTCCGGCGCGCCGGCGGGTTTGGGGCCGGAGGGCCGCAGGACGCGTGGGGTGAAGCGGAGCGCCTCGCGCGCGCGGGCCAATACACGGATGCGGCCCACGCGCTCTACCGCGGCTTGCTCGATGACATGGCGCGACGCGACCAGGTCAAGCTGCACTACTCCAAGACTGTGGGCGACTACGGACGGGATTTGCGGCGGCGCTCGTCCGGTCTCGCTCCGCGCTATCGCGACTTCGCGCGCACGTATGAGACCGTGGTCTACGGGCTGGGGACCTGCGACCGCGAGCGATACGAGCGGCTCTACGCGCTCGCCACCGGCATCGTGCAGGCAGCGGCATGACCGGCAGCGCGACCGGTGGTGCGGCACAGACCGTGAATCGCCGGATGCGTTCCGGGTGCGCACGTGGCTGACGCACCGGCTCGCGAGGGTTCCGCAGCCCCGCCGCCGTCCCGGCTGGCGTTGGCGCTCCGGCCACGCATCGCCCTTCCGGTGCTGGCGGCGCTTCTCGTGATTTCGGTGTTGCTGACTCCCGAGACGGCGCCCGTCGTGCCCGACCGGCGTGTCACGTCGTACTCCACCGGCCCCGGCGGGGCGTCGGGCATTTACGACATTGCCAAGTTTCTTGGGTGGCGTCCGAGGCGGCGGGTGACGCCCCTCACCGGCGACCTGGACACCGCCGCGGTCTATGCGGTGCTGGCGCCCCTCATACCGGTCACGGCGACCGGCACGCATGCACTGCTCGAAGCCGTGCGCGGCGGCGCCGGTCTGATGTACATCGTGTCGGATTCGGGGGCGCTCGAAGATTCGCTGCAGGTCAATCGCGCCGACACGGGCTACGCGCCGACGCCGATGCCGGCGGAGATGCGGCCGCATTGCAAACCCGACAATGTCGACAACATGCTGGCGTGGTTTCGCGACGGGGTGCACCTCTATCGCCTGGAGGCCCACCGCGCCGTGACCTCCGCCATGCCGGTGTTCATCACGGTGGACCGGCCCGTGCCGCGCGCCAGGTCGCTCCCGACCGAACCGGCGGCGTTCGGTTTCACTCTGGGCCGTGGCCGCGTTGTGGTCTATTCGGACGCGGACCTACTGCGCAACGACGTCGTGCGAATCTGCAAGTGGGATATTGGCTCCCGGGTGATGCAGTCCCTCGATTGGGTCTCCGGCAGCCGGCGGCGTACGCTCGTGTTCGATGAATACGATCAAGGCTACGGCAGGCAGCCGAGCACGCTGCGGGTCATCCAGCAGTTCCTGTTTGGCTCGATCGCCGGGCGCGGGGTCGCGCAGATCCTGGCTGCCGCCCTCGTGCTGATGTTCGCGCTCGGTGTCCGTGCGATACCGCCGAAGGATGTGCCACGGCTCGAGCGGCGGTCGCCACTCGAGCACGTGGATGCGCTCGCGCGCGCGTACGAGCGGATCGGTGCGACGCGCCTGGTTGCGCGCCGGCTCGCCGCCGGTCTTCGCCGGCGGCACGGGCGAGGCGTGTGGTCGGCCCGGGCGGCGGGAACAGGACCCGGCGACGCCGACGAGCGGTTCCTGTCCGCCGTCGTGGCCGGACACCCGGGCGTCGCGGCCGATGCTGAGCGAATCCTGTCTGCCGAGCGGATACCGGTTCCACCTGGCGGCCTGCAGGCAGTGGCCGACGCCGTGGACCACATCGATCAAGCGTTCCCTTCCCCCAAGACGTGAGGCCGTACCGTGTCTGATACACCGCCACTGACCGCCGAGCAGATCGCCGACGCGCTGCGCCGAATCCGCGACGCTGTCGCGACCCGGGTCGTCGGCCAGGATCAGGTGATCGAGGAGGCCGTGGTCGCATTTCTTGCCCGCGGGCACATTCTGCTGGAGGGCGTTCCCGGCACCGCGAAGACACTCATCGTCCGCACGCTGGCCGATGCGCTCGGTGCGAAGTTCGGGCGCATCCAGTTCACGCCCGACCTCATGCCGTCGGACATCACCGGCGTCAGTGTCCTGCGCGACGCCGCCCACGACTTCGAGTTTCGTGCCGGCCCGATCTTCACGGATCTGCTGCTGGCCGACGAGATCAACCGGGCCCCCGCCAAGACGCAGGCCGCATTGCTCGAGGCGATGCAGGAACGCCAAGTGACGACCGACGGCGTGGCGCGGCCGCTCGATCCGCTGTTCACAGTATTCGCAACGCAGAACCCGGTCGAGTACGAAGGGACGTACCCGCTGCCCGAAGCGCAGCTCGATCGCTTCCTGGTCAAGATCAAAGTCGCCTATCCAACCAAGGAGGCGGAGCTCGAGATGCTGTCGCGCTACTCGGAAGGCTTCGACGCCGACCGGTTGAGCACGCGGCCCGTGGCGCCGGTGCTCGATGAGGCGGGATGCCGGGCGCTGCGCGCGGCGGTGGATGGGGTCAAGGTCGCACCGGAGGTTCGGGAATATGTGGCCGATATCGTCCGCGCGACACGCGAAGACACAGGTCTCACGCTCGGCGGGTCACCCCGGGCGATGGTGGCGCTCTTCCGCGCATCTCAGGGTGCGGCGCTGCTCGCGGGCCGCGATTTCGTGACGCCGGATGACGTCAAGGACTACGCGCCGCCCGTGCTGCGGCACCGGGTAATCGTGGCGCCGGAGCTGGAGGTCGAGGGCCGGTCGGCGGACGATGTGCTCCAGGGCGTGCTCACTCGTGTCACCGCACCCAAGTAACCGCGGTGACCGCGTGCCGATGACGGCGCGGAGCGGTTGATGTACATGCCGACGCGCCGGCTCGCGGCGCTCGTGTTGGTCACCGCGCCCGCGTGGTGGCTTGCCGCGACTGGATGGTCTCTCGCGCTCATCGTCGCCCCCGCCGTGATCGCGGCGATCGTGATTGCGGGGCTGGCCAATGCGCTCGCGATTCCGGGCCGGCGATCGGTCACCGTTACGCGGGCATTCCCGACGTCGGTTGGAGTCCGCGACATCGTCGCCGGGAGCTATCGCGTCGCTGTCCGGTGGCCGTTTCGCGTAGTGGGAGAGGTTTGGGACGCGCTCCCCGCCGCCCTCCGCCACGAGACGCCGGTACCGCAGCGATTCACTGTGCGGGGCGGACAGGAAGCGATGATATCGGTGTCGGTCAGCGGCCGCGACCGGGGAGAGTGGCCGCTCGGTCCCGTGGCTCTGCGCCTCGTCGGGCCGCTCGGTCTCGTGGCCCGGACGATCCGCTATCCGCAAGCCGACCAGGTGCTCGTGACGCCGTCGATCGCCTCGGTGCGGCACTACCGGTTGCTGGCCGTGCAGCGTCGCCTGCGGGACGCGGGGGTCCGGGTGCTGCGGCGGCGTGGAGAGGGGACGAGCTTCGCGGGATTGCGGGAGTACGTGCAGGGGGACGATCCGCGATTCATCGACTGGAAGGCATCGGCCCGGCGGCGTACGCTGATCACGCGGGAGTTTTCGATCGAGCAGGGGCAGACGGTGCTGATCGTGATCGATTGCGGGCGGCTCATGACGCAACTGGCGGACGATCTGCCGCGATTCGAGTACGCGTTGTCATCGGCGCTGGTACTGGCGGACGTGGCGGCGGGTTCAGGCGACCAGGTAGGGATGCTGGCATTCGACGATCAGGTGCGAGCGTGGGTGGCACCGGCGCGCGGCACGGACGCGTTGCGGTCGGTTCGGGCGGGGCTCATCCCGTTGCGCGCGACGATGGCGGAGCCCGACTACGCGACGGCGTTCCGGACGCTGGCTGCGCGGCAGCGCAAGCGGGCACTGATCGTGTTCTACACGGATGTCATCGATCCACGCGCCTCACAGTCGCTGATCGCGCATACGACGCGTGGTGCGCAGCACCATCTGCCGGTGGTCGTTGCCTTGCGCAACGAGTCGCTGGTGGCGGCGGCCGCGACGGGCGGTGGCCGCACGACGACGGCGGTGTACGAGCGCGCCGCGGCCGAGGAGCTGTTGTCGGCGCGGGAGGACGCGTTGCAGCGGATGCGGCAGGCGGGTGTGTCGGTGATCAATGTGCGGCCGCAGGCGATGACGGCGGCGGTCGTAAACCGCTACCTGGAGCTCAAGGGGCGCGGGGCGGTATAGCCGGGATAGGTGAGAGCGACGAACGCGCGCGTCAGGGCGTGATCGTCAGGGCCACTCGTGGCGTCGGCTCGGTTAGAAAGGTCCCGCCAACGGTGTAGCGCCCGGGTGGCAGGTCGACCTGGCCAGGGACAAACGGCTGGACGTCGAATACGGTGCGGCGGGTCGATCCCGCGGTGCCCGCTGGAGCGAACGCCAGCGCGTCACCCTCGAACGCGCCCGTGCTGTCGCCGCCCCCAGGCCCACTGAATGCTATGCTTATCCAATCACGATCTGAGGGAACGGTCACGTGCACGGGGTGTGCAGCAGGGTTTGAGAGCTCGACAGTGACCGTGAACCACCCGCTGTCGGTGCTGGCGGACACAGTGTCAGGCACGACCACCACCGTCCCGCGCACGGCAGCGGGTCCGACGAAAGCCCCCGCTGCGGTGTCAGGCGGACCGCCCGCATCTTGCATGCACTGGCCCTCGCACAGGACAATGTCGCCACATGAGCCGAGGAATTCGTCCCGCGGATGTCCCGGAGCGCGCAGCAAGGCATGCAGCATCTCATGGCGGACGAGAGATCCGACTTCCACGAACCCAGAGGCGATGGCGATCCGATTTCCGTTCGCACCTCCGCGAGGGTCACGCGCCTCGCACTATACACGTAGGGTGCGTCGCAGGTCCGGCTCGGCCGGGACTTCTCGCGAAGACTTACGTGGATCGACGGAATTGCCTGCGCACGCCATGTAACTCAGACAGGTCGGTATGTAACTGGGCAAGAGCAGGTACGCCGGCCGCATAGACGAGGCGAGCGTACGGCCTTCGGTTCGCCGCCTCGCACGGACTAGTCGGCGCTCGCGAACAGTGTGATTCTGCGGAGTAGGTCTACCCCAGACACCATCGGAGGCACCCCGCATGACGAAGCTTGGCGTGTTCTTGATGTTCATCGTCGCCGCGATGTTGACAGCAGGCGTCTACGGAGCCGTTCACGATCAGATCAGTTATACGGTTTCGCCCGAGTATTTCACGCGGTTCAAGTTCCCCGAATTTGGCCTTCTCAACTCCACTGTTCCGGAGCGCGTTCGCGCTGCAGAAGTCGGCTTTCTGGCATCGTGGTGGATGGGCATCCCGATCGGCCTGCTTACTGGCGTGGCGGGCTTCCTTCAGTCCACCGCAGCGCTGATGCGGCGCGCGCTACTCTGGTCGCTGCCGATCATCGTCGGTTTCGCATTTGTGGTCGGGCTACTCGGCTTGATCTACGGCATCGCGCACACCCGTACGATCGATCTCGCTTCCTATTCGGGATGGTTCATTCCGGATGGTGTTGTCGACATGCGTAGATACCTCTGCGCCGGATACATGCACAACGCATCATACCTGGGCGGCGTTCTGGCGGTTCCGGCCGCGTGGACGTTTCACGTCTCTTTTCGCGCTCGACAACGAGGTCGTACGCTGGCCCCCGCCAATGGCGTGCCGGCCTGAATCCGCGAGGCCAAGGCTCAGGCTCTGTCGGCCCCAAGAGCGGGGGCCATTGCAGCGGCGCTGGTGTGCGCCTCAAGATATGCCGCCTGCGTGACATCCCGTCGCCGTCGCATACCGGACGCGAATGGAGCGTCACAGCCCGGGCAAGAATATGAGTCCGGCGGAACCGCCCTGAGGCTGCGACGGGGTACTATCTTTGGCGATCGCCATGCCGCCAAACCCTGTCCGCTTGCTACATCAGCCCGTGTCCCGATCTGAGCTCGCGGAGATCGCGGCACAAGGATTCGGTGACATGGTGAAGGCCGTCGTCAATGTTCGACGCGCTATCATGGCGGTGGGCGGCGAGCTGCATTCCGATGCGGAGGCGGCATTGCTCAATGACGGATCGCTACAGGTTGACCTCTGGGGGATCAATCTGTATCCATCGGAGCAGACTGACGACTGGATCGAGTTCGACTCCATGATTAACGTGCGGCCGGCCCAAGGCAACCGATCCCGCTCCGTCGAAGACGGGGCGTTGCGGGCCGATATTGTGCGAATCCTTCGGTCTAACGTCATCAACTGACGATGCCACCGCTCCACGCGTCGCTTGCCTCCGGCAGGTGGGCGGAACTGTCGGTCGTCGAGCAACTCGCCAACATCGGCAGCGAAGTAGACCGGACTCTGCGAGCCCACGAGGCCGGCCGCATCGATCGGCGCGATCAGGCGCTCGCGCGCGCGCTCGAACTATTCGACCTTACGGCCTCGGATCCGCGGTGGCGAGGCCTCCGCCGGCGTGAGGTGCTCCGGGCGCGGGAATACTTCTGCGACGCGGTTTTCTCGGAGCGACCGGACTCGCGCGACGCTACGTTCCTGCGCAAATACTTTCTGCAGTTTGCGACCGCGGCACGCCGAGGCGCCTGAGAACGACCGGTCCGGCCGGCTCCACGCAGCAAGTGGCGAGGCAACATCTTGATCCGGACAGTCTCCTTCGGAGGACCGGTCTCGCCAAATGGGGTGCCTCTTGCGCGTGAAAGATTCGGCGTCGATCACGTTTGGCCATTGATGCGCTTCTGAGGCCTGAGCCCCAGACTCGCGAGTGCGCGTGTTGCAGGTCCTCGGTGGGAGGCGGCCACCGCCACCCTGCGTATCCATACGTGTTGCGCACGCGACGCGATCGCCGCCAGTAAAACGCCCAGACAACGCAAACCGCGATGGGCCCGAGCGTGCCGCGCGCGTTGGCAAGCGCGGCGGTCGCGAAGGTCTCATCAAGGGCGCGGGAGGCCAGGGCGGCTCCGAGGAGACGAAACACCAACTGGACTGGCACGGCAGCGGTGAAATACCCCGTCCAGAACGCCGGCGTTCGTCTATCTTCGTTTACAAACAACCAGAGTCCAGCCGCGCGCCCGATGAAGAGCCCGATGCGTATGAACGTGAGTACGACCTCGATGCCAAGAACGACCCGGGCCTGTGGCAGCTGGGAAGTACTCCATGCGTGCAAGTACCCTCCCGACCGGACTAGCCAGTAGCCTTGATACGCGATACCAGCCACCGTCGAAATGAAGAACCAAACGAACCAGCCGCCGAATCCGCGATCCGGTTCCATGTGTCGTACGAAGCCGCGCCAGCGCTGCTCATTCATCTGGGGAGCCAATATACGATTGAATTTGCTCGGGTGACCGTGACCACGGCTCGCGCCTTTTTCA
Source organism: uncultured Gemmatimonadales bacterium (assembly GCA_963737895.1). Taxonomy (GTDB): domain Bacteria; phylum Gemmatimonadota; class Gemmatimonadetes; order Gemmatimonadales; family Gemmatimonadaceae; genus Palsa-1248. The sequence goes on from CAVTUF010000001.1 coordinate 920,941, forward strand.
CCGTTGTCATACTTGCACGGTGAGCACCAGGGTCCTGCCGGCGTCACGCGTGACCCCAGTCAAAGTTCCCAGTCTCCAACAACTTCGCCGCTACGCAATCGCGCGAAGCCTGTTCAAGCCCACCAGCCTTCAGCGGGCCATAGCGCGCCTCGGCTTTCTTCAGGCCGATCCGATGCGGGCGCCCGCTCGCGCGCAGGATCTCATCCTCGCGCAGCGCGTCACAGACTATCGCGCCGGCGAGTTGGAGCGCCGCTACCCGCGCGTCGCGATCGAAGAGGCGTTCTTCATCAACTACGGTTTCGTGCCTCGCGAGACCATGGCTTTGCTGCATCCGCGAGGGGAGCCGCGGGCATGGGACGCATGGGACGCCAGGATGCAGGCGCACGCCGACCAAGTCCTTGCCTTTGTGCGCGAACACGGCCGCACCCACCCCAGGGACGTGCAGGCGCATTTCGACCATGGCCGCATCAAGCGCTGGGGCGGCAGCCTGAACGCCAGCACGCAACTGCTGGAGGGCCTGCACTATCGCGGTCTCTTACGGGTGGCGCGGCGCGAGACAGGCACACGAGTCTACCAGGCCATCGAGCACGCGCCACAGGACGACAGCCCTGACGCGCGCCTCACGCGCGCGGCCTGCTGATGGACATCGTGGTGCAGCTTTACGCCCCACTGCCCGCCGCCAGTCTGGGCTATCTATGCGGGCTGCTGCGCCACGGAGTGCCGCACCTGGCCACCGAGGTCCGGCAGATCCAGCAGGACGCCAAGTCCCGCTATGCGCATGCCAGCGTCGATGGCCGGCTGTGGTTCTGGCCGCAAGGCGAGAACCCCGTGGCCGCCAGATACCGGGCCGACGACAGGCTGCGCTTCCTGTCGCCCTTCGACCCCGTCGTCTGGGACAGGCGCCGCTTCAAGTTGTTCTGGGGCTGGGAGTACAAACTCGAGGCCTACGTGCCAGCCCACAAACGCCGCATGGGCCACTACGCGATGCCCATGTTATGGGGTGAGCACATCCTGGGCTGGGCCAACCTGAAGGTCGCCAACGGCCGCCTGCGGCACGAGCTGGGCTTCGCCGGACCTCGGCCAATCGGCACAGCCTTTCAACTGGCGCTCGACGAGGCATTGCAGCAGGTGCGGGAGTTTCTGGAACTCTAGGACTTCAACAAATCAGCAGATCGCTCAGCCGCCGAGCAAATGTGTTGTGCTTCAGCGTTCTGCCTGCGTGAGCCAGACCGTGTGACCACCGCAGTCCGGGTCGTCGGCCACATGCGCCACGATTCGAAATCCATTCCGGTCGAGCAGCCCCTCGTATTCGTCCGCCGCCAGGCTGGCGTGATAGAGAGGTTCCCCCCGATATGAGCCGACAATCTCACCATGCGACGTCCCACTCGTGAACATCAGGACAGTGCCCCGCGCCGCGTGCCGCCTGAAGACCGGGAACATGCGTCGCTGATCGTCACCCGAAAGATGAAAAAAACTGTCCCAGGCCAGCAGTCCGTGGAAAGTCCTGTCGAGGGCGAATGTGCGCATGTCGGCGATATGCCAACACCGATCAGGAAAGCGGCTGCGACAGAGGGCAATCAGCGTGGGAGACGCGTCCACGCCATCGACGGCAAAGCCCTCCTCGATGAGATGGCGCGCTATCGGTTCAGCCGAACCGCAGCCCACGTCCAATATCGTCGCTCCTTGAGGCAGAAGCGTCGTGTATCGCTCGAGCCAGGCACGTTCGTTCCCGAGTAAACGCCCTCGATCCGCGACGTAGTCGTGAGCGTGCCGCTCGTAGAGATCAATGATCCGGTCAGCGTGGTGATTCATGACATTGACTCAATCCATGTCGCGTTCCGAAAACCACTACGTACATACTACCAGACGCCTTGGCAGGATGCAGCAGGGGCCGTTCGAGAACCGCCCCGCCATCGGCTGCAACCACCGGTGGCTGCTACGCACCCCGGATCAAAACCGCTTTTTTACTGCAGACACGTGGCTGGCCACGTGCGAAGTGTGGCCGCGTCTTCGGCATAGGCCGTCGTAAAGAAGCCATCCAGCATCCTGATCTCCTCTGCCTCAGTTACGCCGGGAAGCGCTGGAAACTCTCCATCCAGATCGACAACAGTTCCGCCTTTCGTCGGCGTGTAAGAATGGACGAAGCGCGCCCCATCGAAAGCACCGCCACGCATGGTCGACTCGATCCGCTTCGGCGCCTCGAGATGATGCCGGATCTCGGTGCGGAACGTCGTGCCGTCGGGATTGTACACCTCTGCATCGATCGTCACGACGTCCCCGGCCACACCGGCGAGCCGATAGCTCTTGAACGCTGCGTGCGGATGCTCGCCGGCGCTCATGTAACGGAAGACCGTGTCGAGAGTCGTGTCGAACCTGGCAATTGCGTTCTTGCGGAAACGCACCCGGCCCGTCGCCGGCTGCGGCACGATCCGGATGTAAGGCTTCGGCTCCTTCCACCCGTCGGGGTAGAGCTTCCTGGCTTCCTCGTTGCTCACCGACCCGGCGAGTATCACGTCCTCGCCCGGCTTCCAGTTCACCGGCGTCGAAACCCGGTGCTTCGCGGTGAGTTGGAGCGAGTCGACGACCCGCAACACCTCGTCGAAGTTTCGGCCGGTCGTCATCGGATACGCGATCATCAGTTTGATCTTTTTGTCCGGGCCAATTACGTAGACGGTGCGCACGGTTTGATTGTCCGCAGGCGTGCGGCCGTCCGCGGTATCCCCGGCGGATGCCGGAAGCATGTCGTAAAGCTTGGCAATGGCGAGCGTCGGATCGCCGATCATCGGGTAGTTGGGGGCGTACCCCTGTGTCTCCTCAATGTCCTTGGCCCAGGCAGCATGCTTCTCCACCGGATCGACTGACAAGCCGACGATTTTGGCCCCCCGGCGGTCGAACTCCGGCTTGAGCCTCGCCATGTAGCCCAGTTCCGTCGTGCATACGGGGGTGAAGTCCTTCGGGTGCGAGAACAGGATCCCCCAGGAGTCGCCCAGCCATTGGTGGAGGGCAAGCCGGCCGTGCGTCGTATCGGCGGTGAAATCGGGGGCGGTGTCGCCAATTCTGAGTGACATTGGTTGCTCCGTGCGAAGGGGTGAGTTTGATTTTCCCGGCAGTTGGAGTATCGGATGCCGCCGTTCCCGCGGCGTTCCCCGCGAGCGACGGACCGGGGTTGCGTCGGGTGATCGAGGCTCGATCAGGTTCAGGACCTGGCCGGAGAGGTCCCATGCAGGTTCGGGTCACCACGCTGGGACAGTTCGAAGTGGCACTCGACGGCCGCTCGATGGCGGCCGGCGCATGGCGCCGAGCGCGGAGCGCGGCACTCGTCAAACTGCTCGCACTGGCACGAGGGCATCGCTTGCACCGCGAACAGGCGATCGACGCCCTCTGGCCGGACATGCTTCCGGAGGCGGGGTCGGCCAACCTTCGCAAGGCCGTTCACTTCGCCCGGCGGACGCTCGGCGCGCACGACCTGATCACGCTCAATGGTAGCAGCGTCGCGCTCGCACCCGGCCACGACCTCAGTGTTGACGCGGAGTTGTTCGAGGCCGACGCGAAAGCGGCCCTGCGGGACGGTGATCAGGCCGCTTTAGCGCGGGCTGCGGACCTCTATCGGGGCGACCTGCTTCCCGACGATCGATACGCGGAATGGGCGGACGGGCCACGGGAGCACTTGCGCCAACTGTACGCGCAGGTGCTCAGAGCGGGCGCTCTTCGAGCGCCTCATCGAGTTCGACCCCGCCGATGAGGAGGCGCAACGTGCCGTCATGCAAGCGGCGCTCGATGCGGGGAACCGCGGGGAGGTCATCCGCCGGTTCCAGCGAGTGCGCGAGCGTCTGCGAGTCGACCTCGGCGTCGGCCCCGCTGCCGCGACGATCGCAATCTACGAGGACGCGCTCAAGCAGGAATCCGCTACCACGCCCAGCATCGCGGAACGGGTTCGGGCTTCACTGGCGTGGGGCATCATCCACCTCCACGGCGGCGAGTTCGCGAAGGCAGCAGAGATCGCGCGCCAAGCTAGGCTGCTGGCGCTTGAAGGGGGGCTCGGGCGTGAGATAGGTGAGGCGAGCGCCCTCTTCGGGATGGTGGCGCACATGCAGGGGCAGTGGCCGGAGGTATTTCGATCGGAGTTCACGGCGTGGATCCGCCAGACACCCGCCGCCGTTTCAAACGTCTTCGACGGCCATCTCTGCCTCGCGGAATTCTGCCTGTGCGGGGCAGCCGGTCATGAGGCAATCGCCAAGGAAGCCCGTGAATTGTTGACGGTGGCGGAACAGGCGGAGTCCGTTCCCGGACGTGGGCTCGCGACGCTCATTCTCGGCGAGGCCGCGCTCTTCGGAGGGCAATTGGACACCGCCGAGCAGCTGCTCAGCGATGCTGTCCGGCTCCACGAGGAGGCAGGCGCGGTGGCGGGACGGGTCTTGACGCTGCAGCGGCTCGCCGAGGTCGCGTTGGCCCGCGGGCAGAGTTACCGGGCTGGCCGGATCATCCAGAAGGCCATGCACCTCGCGGAAGCAAGTTGGCTCGCACCGCATCTGGTGATCCGGTTGCAGACGCTGATGGTGGCCGGTGCGGCCAGCAAAGCGCGGGCCGGCGAGGCGATCGTGCAAGGGGATCGCTGGATGGCGAGCCACGGGGTTTGCCAGCCCTGCTCCATGGGATTTCGCATTGCGTCAGCGATTGCGCTCGCCGAAGCCGGCGATCATGATCCGGCCCGTCGCCGGCTCGACGAGGCGGAGCGCCTCGCAGGAATGTGGAACGGCGGGCCGTGGCTAGCCGCGGTCTGGGAGGCTCGCGGCGTGCTGCGGCGAGCACAAGGCCATGACGCCCAGGGTGCGGCGCTGCTGAGAGAAGCGGCTGAGCGGTACCGGGAGCTGGGGCGGATCGGCGATCAGAAGCGCTGCCAGGAACGGCTGGCGTTGCACCGCGCCGCCGTCGCTTTCTGACGTGTCCTCAGGTGGCCATCGCAGTCAGGACGTGAGCTCGTCTGGTTGATGGGCGACCAGCATCGCGCCAGCGGTCGCGCGCGTTGCGTCATTCCCAGAAACTCGTGCGACCAGGCATTGCGCGAGCGCCGGATAGTTGACCCCGACCATGTACTCACTGAGGTGCGCCATCACATTCGGCGCACTGAACTCCGGAAACCCCCTTAGCTCCGACTGCTCCCCTTCATGTAACGTGAGGCCGGAGTCGTTCAGAAGAGCCCGCACGTCAACGTTCGTTCCGCACATGTTGCGATCGGCGGGCGCAAACGGTCGCACATCGAGAAAGAGATCGATCGTCAACACCGCGATCCCGCCCGAACGGAGGAGACGGGCCGCATGGGCCGAGAACTCGGCCAGGTCGTCCGGAGCGAAGTGCTCCAGCGTGGACACCGACAGCAACACGTCGACCGATCCCGCCGCGAGACCGGCGTCCGCGAGCGTGGTCGGGACCAGTTGCACGGGCGCTCGCAACGCGCGCGATATCGACCGGTGCGTCGCGGCATTGACTGCCCACCCGACGCCGCGTGCCTGGAGTCCTGGGTCGACTGTGACGACCTCATGGCCCCCAAGCACCAGCACCCACTGCAGGCCGCCGAGACTGCCCCCGACATCTACGACGCGAAGACGCCGCCCCTCGTTCGCCGCCCTGTGCTCAGCCACCTTGGCGCACGCCCACGGATATTCGAACTGCCGTGTCGAGTTGTTGGGCTGATAGGCGAACGGTCCCAGGTACCGGATCCCGAAGGCGTTGGTCATCAGCCCCGGACGGCGCCGAAGACCGTTCGCCATACGGGACGAACGGCCGTTGGGCGCATGCCACCGCGCGTTCCACGCGTCAAACGCCGCCGGTACATGGCGCGGTGCGAGCACGGGGGTCAGGCCACGCAGTTCAAGAGATCCTCCATCCTGGACTGCCCCCATCTGCGAGCGCGTGCAATCGGCGACGAACCATCTACGATACGCCACCCCGCCGTCGGATCACCATGCACTGAATCTATGACCGGCCAGCCGCAACGGTTGCCGGACCGGCACCACCCGCAGGCAGCCTGCCGCTAACTCCTGCACACCGGCGTGATGTTGTTGTTCCGCGCCGCCTGCTCCGACAGCGGCGTCGGAAAGACCGCCGTGTGGAGATCCCCGCCGAACGCATCCCACGTCGTCAGATCCCGGAGTACCGTCCCGTAGTTCCGGATCGCAATGAGAATGGTCCCCGGTCTCCGCCACCATCGAAACCGCTAGCTCCTGCAGCAGGAGGTCCCGGACGTGGACATAGTCCGGTGTCACGGTCGCGGCTCCGAGCCCGCCCGCCGTCGTCCGCACGGTGTTGATGATCGACAGGGCCTGGGCGTAATTCCCGAGTCCGAGCTGTACTTCGGCGCTCAACAAATGGAGCTGGACGTTTCGCACGATCGGAAGCACCCCCGACTGGCTGTACGCCGTCGCTTCCGTCCCCGCGCCGTACTGCCACTCGGTGCCGATGGAATCGGCCGGCACCAGGCCCCCATCATACGCCGTCGTCGGCAGCAACCCGTGGCCGAACTTCGCCAGGAAACGGAGGTCGTGCAGCGTATCGATCTGCGCGACCGCGCCCCGCAGCGCGAATAACTGCTGCGCACTCGCGCCCAATGGATCCTGGACGTCGCCCGACGCCGTGCTGTATTGGATGTATACGCCCGGATCCGACCCCGGCTTCCCGACCGCCGCGAGATTCGCGTCGCTGTAGAGCACCCCATGCGTCGCCAGAGTCTCGAAGTCGGCCGCTGCCGAGTCGAGCTGGCTCAGGTCGGGACTCCCGGCGCTGCTCAACGTCGGCGCGCCGGCACCATGACCATTCGGCCCGCGAGCGATCGCATACGCGTATTCGATCCTCGCCTTCGCACGCAGCGCGAGCGTGAAATCCAGCCAATGCGCCGCATTGTCGCTTACCGCGTCGAATCCCGACGGAAGCAACCCCGACACCAGGGGCGTCCCGGCGGGGACGGCACGCAGGCTGTCGGCCGCCGAATCCAGGATCGCGACGATCTCGGCCCACGCGCTCGGCAGGCACAGGATCGGCGCCACGCCGCTTGCCGAGGTATTGCCGCCAACAGCGTTGATCGGCACGCCGTTGGTGTCGTGCGTGTCGGTGATGTAATGTAGTACAGCGCCTTGAATGTTTCGAGCTGCGCCCAGAGGGTCGCGACGGTATCCCGCGGAATCGGCTGGCCGTTGGTCAATGTCGGCAACGCCGCCTGAACGGTGTCGATCCCCTTGATGGTCGTGAAATAGTCGGTCCATTGCGTGCCGGCGTCCGGAGGCAGTGTCTGCTCCCCCGTCAGCTCGGTCAACGACTGCGGCGCTGCGGCCAGAAACTCTCCGAATGTCGCGCGAGAACGAGGAGAGATCGAGCGCCGCGGAACCAATGTCGCCGCGAACGGATGCCCCCCCCGCTCCCGTGAATGCTTCCTGTAGTCCCGCGAAGGTCTTGGGAAAGACTGTCGGCGCATTGGTGTCGGCGATCGCGCGCTGGTCGCACGCCGCGATCACGACGAGGCCTGCAATTCCCGCGGCAAGCTGTAAGGTTCGGCGCATGATACGGCGCGATGGTATTACGCTGTGACGAAAGTGCTGTCGCGGCATGGTCAGAAGCCCAGGTCCAGGGAAATGAAGTAGCTGCGAGCCGGTGGATACGGCGTGACGTCGATCCCTCGGCCGATCTGCTGCGCGCCGAAGTTGCTGACTTCGGGGTCCAGCCCGGGATAGTTGGTAGCGGTGAGGAGATTGCGGCCCGAGAGGCTGATGTGCGCTTCCTGGAGCGCCCGAACGCTGCGGAGCCAGGCCCGCGGCAGGGCGTACGAGAGTGTCACCTCGCGAAGCTTGAGGTACAATGCGCCCTCGACGTACCCGGTGACGTTCTCGTTGAACTTGGCCAGGCGGGCGCGGAGCCGGCGCTGTCCGCCAGCGTGCCGAAATTCATCGAAGTAGACCATCGTCCCGTCCGAGTTCGAGAGGCCGTACGCCCACTCGAGGAAGGTGTGGAGCTGGAACGGCCCGTGAGCCAGGTCGTTCGCCCATCCGCTGGTGAACGCCGGCGCGGCGTTCGCAATGGGTACCAGGGCACCACCCGGCGTCTTGTATCCCCACAACGTGGTGATCGAGTTGCCCTGCTCGACGAAGAAGCCACCCTCGTTGTAGCCGAAGTTGAATCCGGTCTGGAATGGCGCGGTCGGAAGCGCATCCACGCGCGAGTAGTTCCGCGCGAATGTCAGTTGCGTCGTCCAGGAGAGCAGGTTGTTCTGCAGTGGCGCCGCATTGGCGCTGATCTCGATCCCCTGATTCGTGAATTGCCCGCCGTTCGTCCATTGGTACTGCGCGCCGGTCGACGGCGGAGTGCCGGACAGCAGCAGCAGGTTGGAGATCTGCTTCTGGTAGACCGTCAGCGAAAAGCCGGCCCGGCCTTTGAGCAGTGTCGCGTCGAATCCAGTCTCGAAGTCGGTGCTCGTCTCGGGGCGGATCGCCGGGTTGCCCAGCGTGTCACCGTATGTGGTCCCCGTCTGTCCCTGGTCGAGCGACTGCCGGTTCTGTGTCACCCGAACCCCGAACGTCGGTGTGTTCCCCGACTGTCCGTATGCGAACCGCAGCTTGAACTCGTCGAGCCACCGCGTGAGGCTCGTGAACCGATAGGACACGGACGCCTTCGGAAACGGGTAGTAGGCGTTCACATTCCCGTTGTTGGTCGAACGCTCAGCGTTCACCCCGCCGGTCACCGTCAGGCGGTCGTCCAGAAGCTGCACCTGCTCCTGTCCGTAGAATCCGCTGTTGATGACGTTCTGTTGCTGCAGTTGCAGCGCCTGATCGAGCGCGTACTGGAGATTCGACTGCCCAGAGGCCAGCCCTTCGCCAGCCGTAAACAACTGGTAGGTCTGGTGCTGATCCCGGGTGTAGCCAGGCCAATGTCGTGGCCGTCATCCACGGAAGCCCGCTGAAGACGTGAACGACGCTCAGTGAGTAGTTGCTGAGCCGCCCGTAGGGCGCCAGGTATGTCGCCTGCCCCGGAACGGCCGGCGCCTCGCGCTCGACTTGCAGGTCGGGGTTGGCGTAGAACTCGTAGCGCTCGTTCACGGCATCGAGTCCACCTACTAATACGGCCTTGAGCGATTGCGACGCACTCGAAATCGGCTGGTAGGTGACGGTCGCGCCACCCGTGAAGCGGTTGACTTCGTCCGGCGTCTGGATGCGGTACGCGTCGTCGATCGCGTTTGCAGTGCCGAATGGATTGTTGACGTACGACCCGTCGGCGTTGCGCCCGGCCATGTTGAACCAGGACGGGGTGTACGAGATGACATCGTACCCGGCGATCGAATAGTTGTCGTTGCCGTTGACGCCGGTCCGCGTGAGCGCCGAGGCGTAGAACAGATTCACGGACGCGGAGAGGGTGTTGGAAAAGGTCTGCGCGAGGTTCGCCCGCACCGATTGCTTGGAGTAGCCGGTGTTGAGCTGCAACCCGTTGTCGTATTTGGTGAGTCCCGAGACGAAGTAGGTCGTTGACGCGTTCCCGCCGCGGATACTCAGGTCGGTCTCGTGCGACAACTCACCGCCGCCATAGAGTTGCTTCTGCGAATCGCAGAATCCGTGGCACTCGTTGTAGTTGCGGACCACAGTGGCCGAATCCAGTCCGACCTGCGCACCCTGCGCGTACGCCTGCCCCAGTGTGAACCGCCGCAGGTCGAGCTCGTGCTCCAGGGTGTTGGTCCCGAACCGCTGCGTGACGGACACGCGCGGCGCGCCCGCCGTCCCCTTCTTCGTCGTGATCAGCACGACGCCGGCTGCGGCCTTGTCGCCATAGATCGACGACGCGGCGGCACCCTCCAGCACCTGGATGCTCTCGATGTCGGCGGGGTTGATGTCGGCGATCCGGTTGACGCTCTGGTCCTCGTTGCCCGTACCGGTCCGCGTGTTCGCTGCCGAGATCGTGGTCAACCCGGATTGGTATGTGTCATTGTTGGCGATGATGCCATCGATCACGTACAGCGGTTGTGCGTTGACGTTGATCGATGAGACGCCGCGGACCTGGACCTGCATTCCCCCGCCCGGTGCGCCGGAGTTCTGCTCAATGAACGCTCCGGGGACTTTTCCCTGCAGCGCGTTCTCGATCGTCGGCGTCGGCGCGCCGAGGAATTGTGCGGCGGTCACCGTCGGATCGTAGGTCGCCGCGCTCTGCAATGAGATGGAGGTTGCGACGCCGGTCACGACCTGCGTCTCGAGATGCAGGACGTCCTGTTCGAGCGCGATGCGGTAGTCGGCCTGGTCGCGCGCGATCGGGATCTCACGCGCGAGGTATCCAATGCGCCGGACGGTCAAGGCTTTCGCGCCGGGCGGAACCCGGAACACGAATGTGCCGCTATCCAATGTTTGCGCGCCTACGGCGGCTCCGGTCACGGTCACCGTGACGCCCGGGAGTGGCACTTGTGTGGCGCCATCAACGACTCGGCCCGTAAGGCGTACGGACTCCTGAGCCGCGGCGGTCGCGCTACTCGCGGCCGACCATACGACTCCGATCACCACCATCAGCGTTCCGATCCGCACTGATCCTCCGATCTGAGTACGATTTCATGCGCGCGCTGTCATACTGGACGCGCTACGAGATTGCCGGACGGGTCGCGCCGGCGGACGTCTATGAGAGTTTCCTGGAGAAGCCCGTCAGGCGTTGCGGAGGAGCGGTCCGGATGCACAAGAGCCCGCCCCCTTCGCAGGGAACGGGCTCGCAGGCGCTCGATGCCGAGTCGTTACTCGGCGATCATCTGGACTTCCAGACTATGGCGCGCCTCCGCGACCGCTCCCGACGGAGCAGGTACACCGACAACACTCCGGACAACAGGAGGCCGATGACGAGACGCGCACGTTGGTAATCACGCGCCAAGGCTACTCGGCACGCGACGCAGTGTCAAGCCGCGCAATGGATCTTGACGTGCAGTTCTTTGGGATTCGTCTTCGCACCCGACGAGGATTCTCGCCATGACGACGAGTCACGCGAGCTCGCGCGTGATCTCTCTTCCCGCTGGAACAGCCGATCGTGCACCGTCGCCCGCGCCGCGACCGCGATGCGTCCCTGGTAGGGGCCGGTCGTGACCGCCAGTAGAACAGTCGTTGCCGTCCCACCGCAGCCAGTGACCCACGCAGTGGGGCCCGGTCGTGGGGCCCGGTCGTGAACCATCGGTCACCCTTTTCGGGCAACGGCCCCCGACGGATGCCCCGGACACCAAATACCTGCAATCGGTTCCATACTGGACGCGACATGGCGCGGGTCACATCCTACTGTCACCGTTGTCTCGTTGAACGCCCCCCTGCGGAGGGTGCCATGAAGCGAAATACTGTCCGATCGCTGGTCCTGAGTTCTCTCGCACTGGGCTTCGCCATGGCCGTGGCTCGGACGGCGCAGCCACAAGACGCCAAGACCTTGTATCCGAAGATGGCGCCCGTCGGCCAGTATCTGATGGAACGCAGCGCCGAGGTCGCGTTGGCACGAAGCGCCGCACCGGACTCCATCTCGAAGATGGCCGAGATCATGGTCCTCGCACCGCACGGCTACGAGACCGCCGTCAAAGGCACGAATGGCTTCGTGTGCATCGTCGAACGGTCGTGGGCTGCCGGCATCAACGACCCTGACTTCTGGAACCCGAAACTGCGTGGGCCGGTCTGCCTCAACGCGCCGGCCGCACGATCCTATCTGCCGCTGGCGAGCCGGAAAGCCGAGGTCGTGCTGGCGTCGCATTCCAAGGACCAGATGTTCGCCGCAATCAAATCCGCGCTCGACAAGAAGGAGCTGCCTGGAATCGCACCAGGCGCCATGTCGTACATGATGTCGAAGCACCAATACCTGGGAGACGTGAATCGGGCCTGGCATCCCCATCTCATGTTTTTCACGCCCTTCGTGGAACCCGGAGCGTGGGGAGCCGATGTACCGGGATCCCCGCTGATCGGGTCACCGGACCCCGAGGATCGGTTGACCATATTTCTCCTCCCGCTCCCCAAGTGGTCGGACGGATCCGCGTTCGTCGCAGGTGCCTCGTGAAGAATCCCGTGAAGCACGACCCGCTCTCGCGAGCTGCTGCTGCACCGTAACGGGCAGGCCCGCCCAACGCGGCGGTCGACGAGCGAGCGGCACTCAGGTCGCTTCAATCAGCACGAGACCACGCACCGGGACACATGATCGAACAGACAGTGGCCTTCGACCGCGAGACGAGACGACGATTCGTCAGCGGGATCAAGATCTTCCTGTCGTCGGAGGTGCGCTGGCAGGCGCGCGGGCTGTTCGCGCTGCTCATCACGTTCGCCCTCGCGATCAACGGGCTGAACGTCGTCAACAGTTATGTGGGCCGCGACTTCATCACGGCGATTGCCGATCGCAACCAGGCGGGTTTCGTCCGCCAGGCCCTCGTGTACATCGGCGTGTTCGCGGCATCCACCATCGTGCTCGTCGTATACCAGTTCACGCAGGACCGATTTGGGCTGTTCTGGCGGGTGTGGCTCACGCGACGGATCCTCGGGCAATATCTCGCGGATCGCGCGTACCTTCGCATCAAGCAGTCCGGCACCGTCGGGAACCCCGACGAGCGCATCGCCGAGGACGTCCGCGCGTTCACCTCGACGACGCTGTCATTCACGGTCATGCTGGTGAACGGAGTCCTCGCGGTCGTGTCGTTCTCCGGAGTGCTCTGGATGATCAGCCGGCCGCTGTTCGGTGTCGCCATCGCATACGCCAGCCTTGGCACGCTCGTGACGATCTACCTGGGCCGGCCGCTGATCTCGCTGAACTACCGGCAGTTGGACCGCGAGGCCGCGTTCCGGTCGAACCTGATACACGTCCGCGCCAACGCCGAATCGATTGCTATTTCGCGGCGCGAAGGCCGGCTGATGACCCGCCTCCTGGGGAGCCTCGACGACCTCGCGGCGAATGTCCGGCGAACAATCTCGGTCAATCGCCGCCTGGGATTCTTCACGACCGGATACAACTATCTGATCCAGATCATCCCGGCGCTGGTCGTGGCGCCACTGTTCATTCGCGGGAAGGTGGAATTCGGGGTCGTCACGCAATCGGCGATGGCGTTCTCTCAGGTGGTCGGTGCGTTCTCGATCATCGTTGACCAGTTTCAGTCCATCTCGTCGTTCGGCGCTGTGATCGTCCGGGTGAGCGCGCTATCTGCCGCCATCGAGCAAGCGCCACAGAGCGAAGAGGCGGCGATCGCTCTGGTCGAGACCGAGGGACGGATCGCGTATGAACACCTGACTCTGGCCTCACCCGACGATGGCAAGGACGTCCTCCGGGACCTGACGGCCGAGATTCCGCACGGGACGAGGGTGCTTGTCGTCGGGCCCAACGAGAACGCGCGGACTGCCCTGTTCGAGGCCACAGCCGGTATCTGGCCAACCGGTCGCGGCACGGTCGCTCGCCCGCCGCTTGACAAGATCTCTTTCCTCGCCCAGCGGCCCTACCTCCCACTCGGCACTCTTCGGGAAGCCCTCCTGAGTGACGGGGAGCAGCAGGTGATCAGTGATGACCAGATCAAGGCCACGCTTCACGCGATGGGGCTGGAATCCATCGCGGCGCATGCGGGCGGGTTGGACAGCGAGCGCGATTGGCCCGCGATTCTCTCGCTGCGAGAGCAGCAACTGCTTGCGCTGGCTCGCCTGATCCTCGAACGGCCCGCCTTCGCCATGCTGGACCGTTTGGACGGGGTCCTCGAGCTACCCCAGTTGCGCCAGGCACTCCGGCAGCTTGACGAGAACTCCATCACCTACGTCGCTCTGGCCGAGAACGCCGAATTGGCCGACCAATACGACGCGGTGCTGGAGATCAGAGCCGACGGAACGTGGAGTTGGACACCAGCTAACCATCGGACGCCTTGAGGAGAACCGGATCCGTGCCGGCTGCCACCCCTCGAGTGCGTGGCTCCTCCGCGATGCTCGCGGTGCGCCCTCTGGCGCACCCCGCTCACGCGGCTACGACTGCGAACAGCTACCGTTGTTGTAACTGTTGACGTTGACGCTGGCCTTATACCCCTTCTTCACGAGAAGCGCCATGAAGTCCACCGCCTTGTTGGGTGGCAGAATGACGAAGCTGGCGTTGCCGTTGTACTGGAATTGGGGATCCCCGGCCGCGCCACGGTTGTAGGCGTTGATGTTGTAGTTGAAAGACTGAACGTCGAACTTCTCGAAGTGTTGGTCCACCGCGAGTGCCTTGACCTCCGCGATCTTCTCATCGAGCGTAGCCTTCGCGGCTGTCACGTCCTTCTCAATGCCGCTGAAATTGACCGAAATCTGCGCCGTCTCGTTCTGGCAAGTGCTTGGCAGACGGGCCTGGGCCATGGCCGGCGCGGTCAGCCCCAGGCATGCCACGACGACAGCCACGACTCCAGTGCAATGTTTCATCACTCCTCCTTCGGCTTCCGCCGTGCGATCACGCCACCTGCCTCGACCTGGCTCCTGACCGGATTCAACGAAGCAGCCCACGGTTGGTAACGGCTGCTCACGCCCGGACTGATGGTATGACGTGCGGGCATGCCAGTCGTGCACATCACCTCCCCCCTGCCCCGCACCCCCTCCGCCAGGCCACCAACGGGGCCCTCAGTCGCGGGGTGCGCTACGGCAGTCCGGCGCCCGGAATCGCCACCCGCATGACCTCGATCTTGCCGCCGCGTTGCGCCCTCGTCTCTGCCGGCACGTAGGACCGCGCCGTGCAAATGTAGAGGTCCCGGCGGTCGGCGCCCCCGAGCATGCAGGCGTACGCGTCGCGACCCGGCAGCGGAATCGTGTCCGTGACCGCACCACCGTCACTCATCCGAATGATCCGGTTCGCACCCAGGCACGCAACCCAGACACCACCGTCCGCGTCGAGACAGATCCCGTCCGGCACGAGCCCGTGGAACCCGCCAAACACCCGGCGGTTGCCGAGTGTGCCATCCTCGGCAATGTCGAACGCCGACAGGCACTCGCCGAACGTTTCGGCGACGATGAAGGTCCCGCCGTCGTCCGTGATGACGGACCCATTCGGGAACCGAATGTCATCCGCTGCAATCACGATCCTGCCGTCCGGGTGGACGCAAAACACCTGCGTCGGACGGGGAGGATCACCATTGTTGAAATCGCAGCCGAACGTCCCAATGTAGGCGCGCCCGGCGCGATCAATGACCATGTCATTGATGACGTACGGGGACACGCCGCTCAGATCCGCCAGTACCCGCGGTCCATCTGGCGTCAGCCGTAACAGACGCCGGTCCTCCATCGACACCACGCACATCGTCCCGTCCGGCAGCCACCCCAGGCCAGACGGCAACGCCGGCAGCTCGAGGATCTTCGTGGCGTCGCCCGCCGTGGTAAGCCGCCAGACAATGCCATCGTGCATGTCGGAGAAGTACAGCGAGCCTTCGTGCCACCGCGCGCCTTCGGGAAACGCCAGCCCACCGAGAAGGGTCGCCGGAGCCGCGGTCATGGGCGGATTCGTGCGCTCGGGATCTTCGCTCGCGACTGGCCACTCGAACGGAGGCCACCTCGTGACCGCGAGCGCTCGGCGATCACGCGAAGAGTGCGTAGTGGAGATAGAGATACACACACGGCGAAACCAGCAGGATGCTGTCGAACCGGTCGAGCGCACCGCCATGCCCGGGGATCAGGGCCGATGAGTCTTTCACACCCGCGTCGCGCTTGAACAGCGACTCGACCAGGTCGCCGAGCTGCCCGATCGTCCCGACGATCGCCCCGAGCACGATCGCGCTACGCAACGGCAGAAAGTCCAGCACCAGATACTTGGCCGCGACCGCGGCTGCGATCGCCATGGCAAATCCGGCAATCGCGCCCTCCCAGCTCTTCTGCGGGCTGGCCCGCGGAAACAGCTTGTGCTTGCCCAACGGTCCGCCCACGTGAAAGGCCGCCGAATCGCAGATCCAGATCATGATCAGGACGGAGATCACGAGATAGCCGCCCCATCGATGGATCTGCGCCGTGTTGGAGGAGGCAGCCGGAATCGCACCCAGCTCGAGGATCCGCTCCAGAGGAACCACGCCCGGTACGAACAGTTGGCGGATCCCGACCAGCGTTCCGAAGAAAAGTGAGACGTACAGCAAACCCAGGAACGTGACCGAGAGGTTGAGCAGCGGAGAACCGTCGTTCCGGAACAACTCCCACAAGCTGAACAACACCACAGCCGCGATCATGGTGACCACGAGAAGCGACGGCTGCATCGGCCATTGGACGAAGAACGACAGATTGATCGCGAATCCCGCGACGATTCCCGGCACCAGCAACGCCCTGGCACCCTTCGCCGCCGCCAGCCCGTAGAACTCCCGCAAGGCGACGGCAGACACGATCGCGACGAACCCGAAGAAGTACGGACCGCCGGCCAGGCAAAGGACGACAATGATCGGGATGGCAACGACGCCCACCAGCACGCGTTGCGCGAGATTGCTCACGGGTCGGCAGACACCGGATTGGCAGGCACCGGTTCGGTGCCGGCGGGCCGCGCCTCCCCGCGCGGACCCGCCGACGGCGGCCGTGCGGATTCCAATGCCGCGGCGCGGGACGCTACGGTGTCGAGATCACCGCCCAGCGCATCCATCTCTCGCTGGAATTGGCAATCAATGACCAGTAGATCGATCGCGTATCCCGCCAGATTCGCCAGAAAGATGATGTCGAAGATCAGCGGATACGGGATCCAGATGCCGAAATAGAGCGCGAAACGCTTGAGTCCCGGATCGAACCGCGCACAATGCGTCACGGTGGTCATGAGACCGATCGCGATCAGTGCGAGCACCACGATCTTGAACGTCACGATCCCCGCCACGGCGAAACCGAGAAAGATCACCACCTCCGATGCCCGGTCGAGCACATCGTCGAGACGCTTCCCCGCTTCGGACGCTAGCCCGAACTCTCGCGCCATCCCACCGTCCACGCCGTCGAGCACCTGTCCCACGAACATCAGCCAGAGGCCCGCATGCACTCGCCCCGTCGCGATCGCGACGCCCGCCGCGACACTGACGACGAATGCTGCCCACGTCACCTGCGTCGGCGTCGCATGCAGTCTGAGATGCAGAAATCGCAGGATCGGCCTGACGGTCCAGTCCGAAATACGGACCAGGACCGGGATGCGCTCATGCACGAAGCCAGCCCAGGTAAACGATGATGTTGAGGATGAGCAGCACCGTGAAGAGCACTCGCTCCTTGACCTTGTCGGAGATTCCCGTCAGCCACCCACGAGTGACGTACGGCGAATACGGATAGAACGGCATCTTCTCGAACCGGACGCTGTAGTCCATCGCCACGTGGATCGCAAAGAAGATCACGGGCACAATGGTGCCGAGGAAGTATGACAGCGGCAGAATCCAGAGGAGCGCCACAGGCTCCTGCAGGGACGATCGCCAGTAGTACCCGCGCTTGTCGTGCAGCCCGACGGCGCGCAGATAGTAGGGCAGCTTCACCAAATGGTCGATGTCGACGGCCATCCCGAAGGTGTACGCAAGAATACGATCCTGCCCCGCGAGTCCCATGGCCTGCACGCCCAGGGTCGTCGCGAGAAAGTGGGTACCGATTTTCATGTCCGAATCAGAGGAGAGGAAGCGAGACCGCCCACCAGAAACCGGCCTGCAGCCCAGCGAAGGAGGCTGTTCCAGGGTCCCTTCCGGCGTCTCGATAAAGAATAGCTACCGCCGTTGCTGGCGACGAGGGATCACGGTGGGAAGGCGCCCGCTCTGGCGCCTGGGCGTGGAAACGGCACTCCACGAACGAGATACCCGCGTGGTCCCCGCGCCGGAGCCTCGTGGTGCTAGGATCTGCCTAGTTCTGCAGATCGGTGTCCGGTGCGGGGTGACCCAGCAGCCTGCACATCGCGACCACCTGCCCCTTGTGGTGATACGCGTGCGTGATCACATGGTGCAGGATGAACGCCGGGCTCCGCAGAACGCCGTGCCAGTCGGCCAGGCTCGCCAGCGTGGTGTTGAGCTCCGAGTCGGGAAGCCGCTCCAGATACGCGATTGTCCCGGCCTTTACACGCTCCTTGGCCGGACGGATCGACTCCGCCGTGGAAAAGTCGGCGGCCCCCCATTGCGGCAACGGCAATTGCTGCAGCCGGTGCACCCACCGCTCCTCGGCGCCCAGCAGATGCGCCAGTTGGTCGCGGACGCTGGCAAACCCGAACCCCGGTAATTCGCGCACGAAGTCCGCGGGCGCCAGCTTCGCCACATGATCGATCAGCAGGTCCAGGCGGTCGTGCGTCACACCATGCAGCGTCCGAATGCCTTCGCGATTGAACATGGTCCAAAGCTAACAATCCGCGGCAGCCCCCGGGACCCTCGGCGCCGCCTCACATACTGCCCGGCACGCTGGCCCCGTATACGGGCGCTGACTGCTGCCGTGGGGTGACGGCCGTGTGCGGTCCACCGGGCCAATCGATAGTATGTAGCGAGGCTCTGATGACCCTTCACAGCCGTCACGTCCTACTCCGCTGCCAACCCCCAGCCGCATGAAGACATTCGTTCTCGGCCCTGTTCTCGGTGTTGTTCTCGGTGTTGTTCTGGCGTGCACACCATCTGCTGCGCAAACGCCGCCACCGCAACAACCGTTGAAGACCGAGATCACGGCCTGGCAGCGGCAGGCCCAGGATGTCACGATCATCCGGGATGACTGGGGCATCGCGCACATCCACGGGAAAACTGACGCGGACGCCGTCTTCGGGATGATGTACGCGCAGGCTGAAGACGATTTCAACCGCGTGGAGACCAACTACATCAACGCGATGGGGCGGCTCGCCGAGGCCGAGGGCGAGAGTGCGGTGTACCGCGATCTCCGCATGAAAATCTTCATCGACCCGGACAGCATCAAGGCGCTCTATCGTGCCAGCCCGCCATGGCTCAAGACGTTGATGAATGCCTACGCGAATGGTCTCAACTACTACCTCTACACGCACCCCCGGGTCGTACCGCGGGTCATTACCCGGTTCGAGCCATGGATGGCGCTGACGTTCAGCGAAGGAAGCATTGGCGGCGACATCGAACACATACGGCTGGACCAGCTCGAGTCGTTTTATGGAAACCCCCCCGTGCCGCCGGCGTCACTCGGCATGCGCGACGAGGACAAGGAGCCATCCGGCTCGAATGGGATCGCGATCGCGCCCTCGAATACGCTCTCGCACCACGCCCTGCTGCTGATTAACCCGCACACCTCATTCTTCTTTCGCGCCGAGCAGCAGGTGTCGAGCGATGAGGGCCTGGATGCCTATGGAGCGGCGACGTGGGGACAGTTCTTCATCTACCAGGGGTTCAATCCGCGGATCGGCTGGATGCACACGACCAGCGGTGTCAACGCCGTTGACGAATACCTGGAGACCGTTTCGAAGAAGGGCAATGGATACGTGTACCGCTTCGGCACGAGCGAGCGCCCACTACGCTCGGCCGTCATCACGGTGCCGTACAAGACGCCGTCCGGCATGGACAAGAAGAGTTTCACGGTATACTGGACACAACACGGGCCGATCGTGCGTGCCGCTGGCGGCAACTGGGTGAGCGTCCGGATGATGTACGATCCAATGCATGCGCTCATCCAGTCATATACACGCACCAAGGCGAGAGACTACAAGTCATTCCGGCAGATCATGGAGGAGATGCACGCAAATTCCTCCAACAACACGATCTTCGCCGACGCTGATGGCGACATCGCCTATTTTCACCCGAATTTCATACCGAGGCGCGATGCGCGGTTCGACTGGACCAAGCCGGTCAATGGCAGCGACCCCGCGACGGAGTGGCATGGGTTGCTGCCGGTCGATTCGTCACCGCTGCTGCTCAACCCGCCGAACGGCTGGCTCTACAACAGCAACAACTGGCCGTGGTCAGCGGCCGGACCATACAGTCCGAAACGGACGAACTACCCGTCATACGTCGAGAATGGCCGCCAGGAATCGTGGCGCGGCTACCACGCTCTCCGGGTCCTGACGAACCGCACGCATTTCACGCTCGACACACTGATCGCCGCCGCCTACGACACCTATTTGCCGGCATTTGCGGCGATGCTGCCGCCGCTGTTCGGGGCGTATGACCACCTGCCAGGCCGGCGATCCGCGCCACGATCAGCTATCCGAACAGATCGAAACGCTTCGCGGATGGGATGACCGCTGGGGTGTTGCGTCGGTCCCTACATCACTCGGCGTGTTCTGGGTGGAGGACCTCGCCCGCCGGGTGAGCGACGAGGCTGCACGGTCGGGAAAGTCCATGGACGACTACCTGACGGGCAGTGTGACGCCGGACGAGGCGCTCGCATCGCTGGCGGCCGCGTCGGCCAAGCTGTCGTCGGATTTTGGAAGTTGGCGGACGCCATGGGGCGACATCAACCGGTTTCAGCGCCTGACCGGCGACATCGTGCAGCCATTCAGCGATTCGGGACCGAGCATTCCGGTGGGATTCACGTCATCACGGCTGGGATCACTCGCGGCGTTCGCCGCGCGCAGCTATCCGGGCACGAAGAAGCGCTACGGCACGGAAGGAAACAGCTTCGTCGCGGTCGTCGAGTTCGGCGACAGTGTGCGTGCACGCGCGGTCACGGCCGGTGGGGAGAGCGGAGACCCCAAGTCGCCGCATTTCGACGACGAGGCGCAGCGGTACAGCACCGGCAATTTGCGCGTCGTGTATTTCTATCCGTCGCAGCTCGAGGGTCACACGGAGCGGGCGTATCACCCCGGTAGCTGACGAGTAGGGGCCGGCAACCAGTGAGAGGGGCTCGCCGGGACGCACGACTGCGTACCTGGCGCACGCGACCCGTCAGGCGGTGCCTGGCGTGTCGGCATCCGCTGCGTCCCGCGACTCATCCGGCGGTTCATCCCGCTTTCGCCGGCCAGCCGACAGGGCGACCCACGTCGCCGCATCCCAGGCATTGTGGATGCCGGTGAGCAGGATGAACACCGTGTCAGCGGCGAGCACTCTGAGTCCGCCGGCGACATGACCGGTGCATACGACCACGGCGACGATGAGAAACCCAATGTACGCGATGATCGGGAACGCACCGTGCCAAAGCCAGTCCTCGCCAACGGGCTGATATTCACGGAGCCGGCCCGCGACGAGCATCGCTCCGCCCACGTACGTCAGGCCCGCAAGGCCGAGGACCGCGCTGCCGGCGCCGATACTCGCTGGCGTCTGCCCGGGACTGCTCAGGTACACGGCGACAATGAGTGCAATACAGAAATGCACGACCGTCGGCGTCACGAACGCTCGCAGGCCCTTTTCATTGCTGATCGTCTGTGCTTCGGCGCCAAGCGTGATGACGACGAACATCAACCCCGTGAGGCCGGCGGCCGCGGAGCCGATGATGACGTAGAAATTGCCCCAATCGGCGAGTTGCGGCACGGCAGGGTCGGGCACTCCGCCTCCGGGAATCGAGGTGGCTGCTGAGGAGCAGAGCTCCGAACCCAACATACGCGCGGAGGGTCAGGGCTGCCACGTGAGTGGCGACCCCACCGGCGGGCCGCCACTCACGGACCATCACCCCCATTCTTCGCGAAGCGTCTTGCGCGAGCAATTGCGAGAGCAATTGCGAGAGCTGCTACGATGCCGCTTCAGCGGCCGCCGCAAAGTTCGTGAGGCACGAGCCCCAGCCTTCGGGAGAATCCAGCATCGGCCGGATCGCTTCGGCCTTCTCGCCGTACCGCTCGAGATGCCGGTGCTCGAGATCGACACGCGTGGCGTTCGCCCCATCGGGCGTGAACCGGATCTCGACTTCGGTCACAAACTCCGGGTCATACGCGAACTCAGCGGTCAGTTGCCAGGTGAGCACGATGCCGTCAGGCGGATTCCACGATACCACCTTGCCCCACGAGCATTCGCTCCCATCGGTGGCGCGCTCATACCAGCGACCGCCCACCCGTGGCTCTACCGTGATCTCGGCGCGCGGCGCCTTGAGGATCGAGTGGGCGGGCGGCCACCATCGGTGCATCTGGCCGGTGAACACCTCGAAGGCCCGCTTCGCGGGGACCGCGACGCGGATGGTCTTGCGAATCGGCGGAATTTTCGTCGTGGCAGGCATGCGGCGCTCTCCTAGTGGGATTCGGCTTCGGCCTTGAATGCGTCCAGGGTACGGTCCCAGAACTGGTCGAGCCACGCGCGGATCGCATCGACCCCCGCGATATCGACCCGATACAACCGCCGCGCGCCATCGGCGCGATCGGTGACGAGTCCCGCGGCCTTGAGGACCGCGAGATGTTGTGACACGGCGGGGCGTGAAATCGGTAACCCCCGCGCCAGCTCGCCCACGGCCCGCGGCCGCTTCGCGAGCCGCTCGAAGATCATCCGCCGGGTGGGGTCGCCCAGTGCGCCGAGTGCCCGAGTTGCGTAAGCCATGACTTACGGTAAGTGTGCACTTACGCTGCGTCAAGCCCCCTGTGTGCCCCAGCCCCGGCGACCGGCTCCGGATCCGGATCCGCCTGGCGGGGCCACGCCGTCCGGTTGCGGACGAATGCGCCGATGGTGCACGTTCTCAGCCCTTGATCCCAACGACGGATATCGCTTCACCAGAAGGAGGGACCGCTGTGACCTCGCGCAGACAGTTTCTCGCTCGTGCACCGCTCGGCGTGGCCGTGGCAGTCGCCGCATGCCGGGGCGAGACGCAGCAAGGAGCCTCCACTCCTCCCGCCACGCCACCGCCAGGATCGCCGACGACGTTCGACGGCTCACCTGCCGCCGGGCCCGAGGTCTCGCCCTCGACCTTCGCGGCGGCCGAGAAGCTCGTGCAGGTCCAGCTCACGGATGCGGAGCGCCAAATGGCCGCCGATAGCTGGCGGCAGTCAATGGCGCCGCTCCTCGAGCGCCGCACCGGGCCGCGGAAGATGGCCCTCGCGCCGGCGGATGCGCCCGCAACCCGATGGAATCCGGTGCTCGCGCCAGCGGACACTGGGCCCGCACACGACCGGTTCGTGCGAAGCACCAACGACCCTGGCCCCTTGCCGGCTAACGACGACGACATCGCGTTCGCGCCCGTGGTGCAGCTCTCGCGCTGGATCGAGCAGCGGAAACTCACGTCCGAGCGCCTCACCGGCATCTATCTCGACCGGCTGCAACGCTTCGACCCCAAGCTCCGGTGCGTGATCACACTCACCCGCGATCTCGCGCTGACGCAGGCCCGGCAGGCGGATCAGGAGATCGCCGCGGGCAAGCGTCGCGGACCGTTGCACGGGATCCCCTGGGGCGGCAAGGATCTCCTCGATACGGCGGGCATCCCGACGACGTACGGCGCCGAGCCCTTTCGAAACCGCGTGCCGTCAACCAATGCGGCAGTCGTTCGGCGGCTGCACGCCGCCGGCGCGGTCCTCGTCGCGAAGCTCAGCCTCGGCGCCCTCGCGCTCAACGACATCTGGTTCGGCGGGCAGACGATGAATCCGTGGCTGCTGGAGGAAGGCGCTTCGGGGTCGAGCGCCGGGCCCGGCGCGGCCACGGCAGCCGGACTGGTCGGATTCTCGATCGGCAGCGAGACCGGTGGGAGCATCGTGAGCCCGAGCATGCGGTGCGGCGTGAACGGACTGCGGCCGACGTACGGGCGCGTGCCGCGCACCGGGGCGATGACGCTGTGCTGGTCGCTCGACAAACTGGGGCCAATGACGCGGAGCGTCGAGGACACGATGCTCGTGTTGCAGGCGATCACAGGGCCCGACGCCGGCGATCTGGCGAGTGTGCCGAGTCATCTCGACTATGACCCGAATGGGACGGTGTCGGGGCTGCGGGTCGGATACTTCCCGGCCTGGATGAAGGAGAACCCGGCGACTGATGTGGATCGCGCGGCACTCGAGACGGTGCGCAAGGCGGGCATGGTGCCCATCGAGGTCACGCTACCGGATTGGCCGTTTGACTCGCTCAACGTGATTCTGTTCAGCGAAGGCGCGGCCGCATTCGAGGAGTTGACGCTGAGCCACCAGATAGACCAGCTCAAGGCGCAGGTACCGGACGCGTGGCCGAATCAGTTCCGCGAGGCGCGGTTCCTGTCGGCGGTGGATTTCGTCCAGGCTGACCGGATGCGCCGCCGGGTGGCCGGCGAGATGGCGCGGATCTTCTCCCAGGTGGATCTGCTCCTCGTGCCGTCGTTGCGCGACGAGATGCTCACGATCACGAACTTCACGGGTCATCCGTCGTTGACAATGCGAGCCGGATTCGTCGAGGTGTCGC
This sequence comes from uncultured Gemmatimonadales bacterium, assembly GCA_963737895.1. Classification (GTDB taxonomy): domain Bacteria; phylum Gemmatimonadota; class Gemmatimonadetes; order Gemmatimonadales; family Gemmatimonadaceae; genus Palsa-1248. Next base: position 945,086 of record CAVTUF010000001.1, read on the forward strand.
AGGCCCGGAGTGATTGGGCGCCGGATCCCAAGCATCCGCTCCCGGCCTTCTCCCCGCCGCGGCGCGTGCCGCATGGCGTGACCCTGATCGGCAAGCTGTTCGACGAGGGGACGCTGGGGCGTGTGGGACTGGTTTTGGAGCGGGCGTTCGGAGTGGCGGGACAGCGGCCGCCGGGGTTTTAGGCCGTTGCGCGCCGCCAGTGCTCGAGTATCAGGACCATGCTCAATGTGTCGAGCGCGCAATACTGCTTGAGCAGAGAACCCCACTGCTCGCGCGCCGTGCCATCGTGCTTGTTCGCGCCGTACATCATCTCCTGATACGCCCGCATCGCGCCGGTGCCTTCGTGTACGTCCTGCATGATCGCATTGATCTCGATAGGGGGCAACGTTGCGTAGGGATCCTCGGACGAATCCACGTGCCTCCCCGTCCAGCCCTCGAACTGCTGGCGCATCGCCGGATCGGATTTCCAAAGCGCGTCGAGAACGACCTTGATCGAGGTACGGCCACGCATGCCGGGATGGAAGTAGTCATCCCGTGCCCACTCGTGTAGATCCACCGCTCGCCGTTCGAAGACGTCGTGGATCCACTCAGCCAGTTCCGGCTCGTGACGACCGAAGCGGCGGAGGTCGTCGACGACTTGGTTGAGGGTGGTCTCCTCGAATGGGCTCCACGTCAGCACCGTGCCCTCGTCACCGAGAGTTTCTCTGAGCGTCTCGGCGAATAGCTGGTTCGGCCACAGCTCCGAGTTATTGAGCCATTCGGAATGCCGCGGCGCCGCGCCTGGCCCGTCGGTGCTGTGGCAGCTCCACTGAAACGTCACGAGTCCATATGGCCGCATTCCCTGGTGATATGGGAGAGCAAGCCGCGACGTCTCGAAATCGATGAAATGCAGTGGTGCCCGGAGACCCGCGACCTTGTCTCGCAGCTCCGGCCCGAGAAAAACCTCATTTCGCCGCGTGTAGTCGATCTGTCGCCGTTGCCTGAGAGGGATGGCGCCGACTTTGCCGTCGGCGTTGACCAGTCCCTCCTCCGGAATATCGAGTAAGGATGACTTTCCGCGCCCGATCATCCACGGGACGAGAGGCGTCTTGTCTGGCGCCTTCGCTTTCCCGACCCAATACAGATCGAGCATGTGCGGCGTGCGAGTGGCGAGCGGCCCCCAACACTCCGCGAAGCCGTTACGGCCTGCGCTGGGCTCCCCCCGAAACTCGCATTTCGCGCATTTGGCGTCGCGCTCTCCCTGAGCGGCATAGGACTCGAGCGGCGCGTCGAGTAGCGACTCGAATTTCGCGGCCGCAGCCTCGACATCGTTGCGGACCTGCGCGACCTGCGCCGAGACATCGACCTCGGTAATCAGATCCAGTTCGGCGAGCTGGGCGGGCGACCCAAGGTAGGTCGCGGTGTCGACGAGCGTCGTCCCGTCCGCGCCCGGACGACGCACGATGGCGAACAGTGCCGGGATGTTGTCGATCCTGGCGGTCTTACTGGTGTCCACGAGAACGAGAAACGGCTGGATCAGGACGCCAGGCAGCAGTTTTTCGAGCAGCAGCATCTGGAACGTGACGTCTTCGACCTTTTCCACCCAGTCACTGAGGACCGAGAACGGCGGTCTGACGCCGCACAATGCACCGGCCTTCCCGCTGGCCAGCATCGTGGCGTGTTTCGCCCCGTCGAAGCTCTTCGACTTCACTTCGAGCAGCCGAATGACATTTCCTTGTTTGACGAGGATGTCAGCCCGAGCCTGCCGCCGCCCCACGACTAACGTCGCCTCGAACAGCACGACGTCATCGCGCTGCAGATACTCGACAGTCCGTGCGCAGGCCCCTCGCGGATCCGCATTGTCTTCCGGGCGCACGCCATTCGGATACTTCGCCTTGGCCAGCGCCTCGACCATGTAGCCACCTTCGCGGAGCAGACCGAGGTATGGATTGCTCGCGCGATTGTCTGGGAAGCGATTCTCCCGGAAGAACAGTTTCGCGTCGCACGTGCGAGCGAGCGTGAAATCCGACTTGGAGAGCATGCGAGATGACCGGTTCCCGGAGCTGGCTTCAAGGGCCAGAGTGTGCTCGCTCATTTTTTCCCTCCGGGTTGGCGAATATCCCGCCTCTGGGGGCGATCAATGCCCTGCGGCAGCGGTGCCCGATCCAGACGCTCAGCGGCGTCAAACATACGGTGGGGGCTGGGACATCGCCCCATCCCCCATCATCTTCTTGTTGGCATGCCCACCAATTTCACTGCCCTCGAGATCTGCGCCGGCGCCGGCGGCCAGGCACTTGGCATCGAGAATGGCAGGGTTCCACCACGCCGCCGCGTGCGAGATCGAGCCGGCGGCCTGCGACACACTCCGGCTGAACCGACCCCAGTGGACCGTCGTGCAGCGTGACGTCCGGGAACTGCACGGCAAGGACTATCGCGGCATCGACCTGTTCGCCGGCGGAGTGCCCTGCCCTCCGTTTTCGATCGCGGGCAAGCAATTGGGGCCGGACGACGATCGGGATCTCTTCCCCACCGCGCTCCGCCTCGTGCGTGAATCGAAACCTGCGGCGGTCCTCCTCGAGAACGTCCCCGGGTTCGCGACGGCGAAGTTTTCGGACTACCGCGCAGGCCTCATCGCTGATCTCGCCCGCGCCGGATACACTGTCGCCTGGCAAGTCCTCAATGCCTGCAACTTCGGCGTCCCCCAACTGCGGCCACGTTTCGTTCTCGTCGCCATCAAGGGAAACGCCGCAAAACGATTCCTCTGGCCGCAACCCGCCGGCAGCCCGCCGGCTGTCGGCGATACGCTCTACGACCTGATGGCCTCCCGAGGATGGCGTGGCGCGCCGGCGTGGGCGGCACGTGCGAATGCCATCGCCCCCACGCTCGTCGGCGGATCGAAACGCCACGGTGGCCCCGATCTCGGCCCCACCCGCGCCCGGCTCGCGTGGCGCGAGCTCGGGGTCGAGGCCCGCAGTCTGGCCGATACGGCGCCAGACTCCACCTTTACTATAGAAGGGCTCCCCCGCCTGACGACGCGGATGGCAGCCCGTGTGCAGGGCTTCCCGGACAGTTGGACTTTCTCGGGAAAGAAGACCGCAGCATACCGCCAGATCGGCAACGCCTTTCCTCCCCCTGTCGCGCGCGCCGTCGCGTCCGCGATCCGATCGGCGCTCAGCGGCGCGACGACGATCGGTCACGACGAGCCGGGACCACTGGCTCGTTACGCGTGACCTCCGGGCCGAAACGCCGGCCGAAGGATCGCGACGAGATCGCGCGCAACATGTCGGCGATCCGCTCGCGCGACAATCGGACGGAAAGCCAGTTGCGGCGCGCGCTTCACCGCATGGGCTTCCGATACCGGAAATACTCGGCTGGCCTGATCGGGCGGCCCGATATCGTCTTCCCGACCGAGAAGGTGGCAGTCTTCGTCAATGGCGACTACTGGCACGGTCGGATGGTGCGCGAGGGAGGAATCGAAGCGCTCGAGAGCTACTACACGCGCCAACAACAGAGGTACTGGGTTGCCAAGCTGTCGCGCAATGTGGCCCGCGACGATCGTGTCACCGCCGAGTTGAAGGCTCTGGGCTGGAGGGTCCTCCGGTTCTGGGAGAGCGACATCAAGAGTGATGTCGCGCCGGCCGCCCGGCGTGTCGCGGCCGCGGTGCGCCGCCGCCGGGGTATCTCCGCCACCTAGGCGGCGGTTATTGGCGCCGGCGACAAAACGGGCGAGACCTCTATCGCGAGGAGTAGGGGCTCTCGCTCGGCACGACCGCGCGTTCGTGGAAGCGGCCAGCCCGATAGAACGCGGCTGAGAATCTTCTAACCATCCGAGCCTCCGGCAGCCGTCGGCGCTCCCGCGTTGCTCCGACACAATCAGATCGTCGTTCGGGCATCGAATGCAGGCTCCCCGCCCGGGGACCTTGCAAATAGCGCGTTGTCCCGACTCACACCGCGATAGCCGGGCATTGGATCCACGCCCCGCCTCCACGACGCTGCGGCCAGCGAGTCGACAACGAGAAGACGATCTCATCGAGGACAGCATGAAACTGAGCTCCCCCATCTGGACCCGCCGGAACTGCACGCCGCCGCTCATCATCGGCGCGATCCTGGCCGCCGCGGGCTGCAATTCGTCGAGCGCCCCCAAGACCGGCAGTCTCGACGTGACCGTTGTCGCGTCGGCCGGCGTGACTGGTAACGTCACCGTCGCCGGCCCCAATAGCTATTCCAAGTCGGTCACCGCGTCCACGACACTCACCGGACTGGCGCCGGGCAGCTACACCGTGACCGCCGCCGCGGTGGCGACCACTGATCCGATCGTCGGAACGCTGGAGACGCCTGTCGTGTCAGGAAGCCCTGTCACCGTGACCGCGGGTAAGGCCACCGACACGGCCACCGTGACGTACACGCCCCGCGTCGGCAGCGGCGGACTCTGGACCGTGAATTTCGGAGGCGGCGTCGTCACCGAGCTATCCGCCGCGCAGCTTGCCGCCGGGACGTCTGCCGCCGGCGCCGTCGCGATCGGCACTGGCGGGCAGGAGCTGTCCGGCATCGCGTTCGACGCGAACGGGAATCTGTGGGCCTCGAAGTTTGGTACCGACAGCATTATTGAGTTTCCGGCTACTGCTTTGACCACCAGCGGCACTCCAACGCCTGGCGTCATGCTGGGCGGCAGCGCACTCAGTGACGTCGCTGGCTTGGCATTCGACGCAAACGGCAATCTCTGGTCGGCCAATGCCGGTAGCGGGTCCCTGGTTGAGTACAGCGCGAGCCAGTTAGCCGCCAGTGGGGGCCCGGCTCCGGCTGTGATCATCACTGGACTTTCGGAGCCGTTGGGCATCGCCTTTGACGCCAGCGGCGACCTCTGGGCTGCGGGCGCTGGGGCGCTCGTCGAATTCACCCCGAGCCAACTGTCAGCCAGCGGCTCACCCACGCCGGCGATTACGATCGGAGATGATGGATCGAATTCGTTGAACAGCCCCCTCGGCATGGCGATCGACGCCGCGGGCAATGTCTGGGTGGCAAACGGGAATACCCCGCCATATAGCCTGGTGAAATTCTCTGCGAGCCAGCTCACGGCGTCGGGCACTCCCGTTCCCGCCGTCATCCTGACTGGAGGCTCGATCACCGCGCCCGGGTCCATCGCGTTCAATGCGTCCGGCAACCTCTGGGTATCGAATTTCTTCACCGCCCCGCCAGTGGTTGAATTCGCCGCCAGCCAGCTCGTCTCGACCGGCACCCCTACAGCCACGATCGCGGTCACGAGCAGCTCGTTGTCCAGCCCGTGGGGATTGGCGTTCAACCCGCACACGTCGGGTTTGCCCCTCAAACCGTAAGCGTTCGGTGGTCGAGCGCCCAGGATCGATTGCGGGCCGCTCGGAAATGTGTGAAAGATCAGTGTGAACGGAGCCGCGCCATTCGTACCAACGGATGGCGCGGTTTCTTCCTATTACTGCAGGCACCGCCGAGGACGGTGCTGGCGCCCACATCCCTTCCGCCAAGCCCCTGGACCATGCATCGTGTGTGCTTCGCGACGGACCGCTCGGCAGCCATTGACCACGTGCGCGATGGATCACCTGATCTCAACGAGGAGCATGACGATGCTGCGCTCGAGCTCACCCACCCCCAGGCGCGCTCCGGTACTCCTCATCTGCCTCACGGGCGCGCTCGCGATCGGATGCAGCTCAAACGGTACGACCTCACCCGGTACCAGCGGCCCGGCGTCCGCCGCGGGTAGCCTCTGGGTCGCGAACGCCATCGCGCCACCGACGGTCGTGGCATTCACCGCCGCGCAGCTCACGGCCGGCACGTCGGCTCCGGCCGTCACGATCACGAGCGGGTCGGTTGGCAGCAATATCGGTGTCGCCTTCGACCCCAGCGGCAATCTCTGGGTCGCGAGCAACGGCTCGATCGTCGAATACTCCGCGAGCCAGTTGAAGAGCGGCTCGCCGACACCGGCCGTTACGCTCGCTGGCAGCTCGGTCTCGTCCCCCGAAGGTCTGGCCTTCGACGCCAGCGGCAACCTCTGGGTCGCCAATGCAGGGAACAGCACCGTGATCGAACTCGCCGCCACCCAACTCGCCACAAGCGGCAGCCCGACACCGCCCATTGTCATCAGCGCCCCTGGGAGCGCCCTCACCCGGCCGATCGGCCTCGCCTTCGATGACTTCGGCGATCTCTGGGTCTCGAACTCCACACCCAATACCGTTGTGGAATACACGCCGGTTCAGATCTCGGTCACCGGCGACCCCGCCCCCGCGATAGTGCTGTCCGGGGTCGCCATGTCGATCAGCTCGCCGCAGTTTCTGGCGTTCGACGCAATGGGCAATCTGTGGGTCGCCAACGGCCAGGGATTGACCACGTTCACGGTTGCCGCCTTCTCCCCCGATCAGATCAGCGCAGGATCTGGCCACCCCGTTCCCGCGATTGCCTTGTCGAGCTTCACCAACAGCGACCCCCCGGCAGGCCTGGCCTTCGACGCCAGCGGGAATCTCTGGGTCTCCACGATCAACTCCCTCGTGGAGTTCGACGCGAGCCTGATCACTGCCACCGGTGCGCCGGCACCGACGGCCACGATCACGGGCAGCGCCCTCAGCGGAGCGTCGGGCATTGCCTTCGATCCGAAAACCACCGGGCTTCCCCTCCATCACTAGATCCGGCTCCGGATGATCCGCCCCGCGTAGGAGCGGCCGCCGCCGGTCCGCTGCGGCGCCCCGCCAGCCAGCGGCGGCCAGACGTTCCCCTTGCGTGCCGATGGGAGGCGATGTACCGTAACGGACCCCCTCTCCCGACGGCTCTCGTGGACGATCTCGACGTCAATCTCACCCGCGGCACGCTCGACCTCCTCATCCTCAAGGCGCTGAGTTGGGGACCCCGCCACGGATACGCGGTCTCTGACTGGATCGCCGAGGCGACCGGGTCGGCACTGCAGCTCGGTGAAGGCACCCTCTACCCCGCCCTTCACCGTCTCGAGCGGCAGCAACTCGTGGTCGCCGAGTGGGGGCTCTCGGAGAACAACCGGCACGCGAAGTACTACCGTCTGAGTGCCGCCGGACGGCGCCGGCTCCAGACCGGCGTATCCTCGTGGCATCGCTTCGTGGAGGCGGCGGCCAGCGCGTTGCGAGCGACGGCCCCCGTGCCGGCCGCATGAACAATGACCGCACCCGCCGCCCCTTCCGCCTCGCGCTTGGCGCCAAACACCTCAAGCGCGATGTGGAGCAGGAGATCGAGTTCCACATCGGCATGCGCACCCAGGCTCTCGTGGCTCAGGGCCTCGACGCCGAAACCGCGCGCGCGCGTGCAGTCGCCCAATTCGGCGACTCGGCCGCCGTACGTGAGGAATGTGTGACCATCGACACGCGGCGATCCAGAGCCATGACCATGGCCGAGCGACTCGGCAACCTCCAGCAGGACGTCGCGTACGCTTTCCGGACGCTGCGCCAGAATCCAGCGTTCGCAGGCATCGTGATACTGATTCTCGCGCTCGGAATCGGCGCCAACACCGCCACATTCAGCGTCATCGACGCCCTGATGCTCCGCCCGCTTCCCGTCAGCCACCCGGAAGCACTCGTCACGATCGGCGATCCGCGAGCAACTGGCCGGCTGTCCGAAGGCACGCCGGAGTCGGACGTCGCCTCGTATCCGCTGTACACGGATCTCCGGGACGGAAACCATGTCCTCACCGGACTGTACGCGTCCGGGCGGACCAGCCGCCTCAATGTGGTGATCGACCAGACGCCAGTCTCCGCACGGCCTGGGTCCACCGAGGCGGAGCACCCCCACGGGCGGTTCGTCACCGGGAACTTCTTCTCCGTACTCGGCGTCGGCGCCGTCGCGGGCCGTACGTTTGCCGCGACGGAGGATCGCCTCGCGGGCGCCGATCCCGTCGTCGTGATCAGCTATCCGTACTGGCGGAAACGCTTCGCCGGTGATCCCGCCGTGATCGGCCGGACCATTGCCATCAATGGCGCGGGTTTCGTGATCGTCGGCGTCGCCGAAAAGGACTTCACCGGCGACATCGTGGGCCAGCCTACCAATGTCTGGGTCCCCGTCACGATGCAGCCGGTCGTGATGCCGGCCTCGCCGTGGCTCACCAAGCGCTCCGTGAGCTGGCTCCTGCTCATGGGACGTCTTGCTCCCGGCGTCTCGCTGGAGGCCGCGCGCACCAGTCTCACCTTGCTCGAGACGCGGTCCTTGCTCGAGAACGCGGGGACCGAGCGCCGGTTCCTCGAGACGGCCCTGCACGACAGGCCGCCGCGAATCGAGTCCGGCGGCCGCGGGTTTTCGTACTACCGAGCCGCGTTCGCATCCGCGATGTTCACCCTTACCGCGGCGGTCGCAATGGTGCTGTTGGTGGTCTGCGCCAACGTCGCCAACCTGATGCTCGCCCGCGCGGCGGCGCGCGGCCGTGAGATCAGTGTCCGCATCGCTCTCGGTGCCGGCCGGATGCGCCTCGTGCAGCAACTGCTGACCGAGAGTGCAGTGCTCGCGATCGTGGGGTCCGCATGCGGTCTCGTGGTCGCCTGGTGGGGCAGTACCGCGATCCTGCGTCTCGCTGCCGGCGGTCCGAAGCCTGTCCCGGTCGACGTACGGCTGGATTGGCCAGTGGTCGCGTTCACGATCGGTCTGTCCATCACGACCACGCTGCTCATTGGGCTCGTACCCGCCCTTCGCGCCACACGCTCGGATGTCGCATCGGCGCTGCGGACGCACGGGCGCGACAGCGGGGCCGAGACCACGCGCGGTAGGCTCCCCCTCGGCAAAGGACTGGTGATCGCCCAGGTGGCGCTATCAATGCTGCTGCTCGTCGGGACGGGCATGCTGGTGCGGAGTACGGAGCGCCTAGAGCACGCCGATGTCGGGATTGCGCGCGACCAGCTCATCATCGCCGAGGTCGCGGCACAGCGAAGCGGATACACCGACGCCCGCATGAATTCACTGGTCCGCGATCTCATGGCCAGAGCCGCCGCCATCCCCGGCATCGCCGCCGTGAGCGTATCGGAAAACGGCATCTTCAGCGGCACTGAATCGGAAACGAACGTCCAGGTCGAAGGATTCACCGCACGAGTGGACAGCGACACTGCCGTCAAGTACGACAATGTGGGACCCGGATATTTCAATGCCGTCGGCTCTCACCTCCTGCGCGGCCGAGATGTCGAGGCGCGTGACAACGAGCGGGCACCCAAGGTCGTCGTGATCAACGAGACCATGGCCCGGTTCTTCTTTCCGCACGGCGACGCCGTCGGGCGCCACATCACGGCAGACAGCGCGGTATGGGAGATCGTGGGCATCGTGGCCGACGCGCGCACCAATGACGTGCGTGGAACACCCGACCGTCGCATGTTCGTGCCGATCGTGCAGATGCGGCATTCGCCAGAACAGTTCCGGGTCGAGCTGCGGACCGGGGGTGATCCGGCCCGGCTGGTCGACGCGACCCGGCGCGCGTTGATGGCGTCAGACCCATCGCTCGTGGTGACCGACGTGTCGGCGCTGCCGGACCTGATCCAGGACTCGCTCGCCGAAGATCACCTGGTCGCCAGGGCGGTGAGCTTCTTCGGGGCCATCGCGCTCGTTCTGTCCGCGCTGGGGCTCTACGGCATCATGGCATACGCGACGGCGCGGCGGACGGCGGAGTTCGGACTCCGGATGGCGCTCGGCGCCGAACCTGGCGCCGTGATCCGGATGGTCCTGACCGAAGCGATGGCCCTCGCGGGCTCGGGAATCGTGATCGGGCTGCCGGTAGCCGTCGCCGCCTCGCAGCTCATCCGGGCCGCTCTTCACATCGGCGTCTTCGACCCGCCGTCGATCGGAATCGCCGTGATCATCCTGGCGATCAGCGCGGCGATCGCCGCCTACCTGCCCGCGCTCCGCGCGTCTTCCGTCGCGCCGCTGGCGGCAATTCGCGCGAGTTGACGGCCGCAGGCGCCTCCCAACACGCTACGCTGCAGCGGCTTAGCATCGACTGAGTCGTCGCTTGCGCCACGCCAGCCCTTGGTGTGGCGCGTCCGCGATACTCGCGGTACCTACACGCTCCCCTCATAATGGGCGCAAGCAGCCGCAACCGCGCCGCAACTGACGCTGGCCCGCTTCCGTAGGGAATTGGAGATGTTTTGTGCAGGCGGTTCCGGATGCCGGCACGATACCGAGCGCACTTCGTGGAGGTTCGATGAGCATCGTAGATGAAATCGGCGGAATCCTCAAGCAATATCAGACAGGCGTGACGCCTCCGCCTGCCGCCGTGAACGCCCACTTCGATCAGGTTGCGAGCGCGGTGCCGGCCAATGTGCTGGCCGACGGACTGGCCCACGCGATGACGTCGAGCCAGACGCCGCCCCTTGGCCAGATCGTCAGCTCGCTGTTCAACCAGGCCAATCCCACCCAGAAGGCGGCCGTGCTCAATCAGTTGATGTCGGCACTCGGCCCCGCCGCGGTCGCAGCGGCAACCGGTGGTGCGCTGGGATCGGCCGGCACGACCGGCACCGCGGTGTCACCACAGCAGGCGCAGCAGGTCTCTCCCGCCACCATTACGCAGCTCGCGGATCGCGCGCAGGCCGCGGACGGCTCGATCGTGAACCAGTTGAGCGCCTTCTACGCGCAGCATCCGACGCTGGTGAAGGGACTCGGCGTCGGTGCACTGGCGCTCGTGATGTCACACATCTCCAACCGGAGGTAGACCTCGTATGGGCGGCATCCTGTACTGGATCATCGTTGGCCTGATCGCGGGGCTCATCACGGGCAAGCTGATGGGCGCGCCGTCGAGCGATATGTTGATGACGATCATCACCGGAATCGCTGGCGCATTCGTCGGCGGATTCCTGATGACCCTCCTGGGCTTCAGCTACACCGGAGGCTTGGTCTACAACATCATCGTCGCCGTCCTTGGTGCGGCGCTCCTTACCTGGGGCTATCGCAAGGTGAAGTCGAGAGCCTGACCGGATCGGCGTGTGCTCGGCGGTTGGATGGAAGACCGCCGGGCACCGCCTCCGTCCCAACGCCCTCAGACCATCGTCGAGAACCTGATCAGGGCGAGCTCAAGTCCAGGCCTTCGGACACCACGCCACGGCGCACGAGTTCCTGCAACGCCGTACCGTCGTGGCTCACCACCACGGCCACGCCGGCGGGCGCCACGGTGTTCTTGAGCCACGCCATCTCGTCGCCGATCATGGTGCGGTCCTCCCCCATCTGGCGACTGGTCGAATCCGGTTTCTGATGCTGCAGGTCGAGTCCGGCGTGATGCCAGACGATGTCGCCGATCAGCATCAGCTCGCGCCCTGATGCGAGCTTGACGTAGACGATCTGCGAACCGGGCGTATGGCCCGGAGCCCGGACCAGCACCACACCTGGAGCGATCGGGAGCACGCGCTCGTAGTCCACCACAATGAAGTGGCGCGTTTTCGCCGAATCGAGCCCGCCGGAGCCTTTGCCGGACTCCCCGAGCAGCGAGTGCACCTGTGCCCCGGTCAGCATCGTTCTGGGCGCCACTTCGCTGAAGTACGGCGAGTTGATCACTCCGTCGACATGGTCGCTGTGCTCGTGCGTCGCGACGATGAGACGCGCGCGCCGCAACGCCGACTCGGCCTTGTCGTAGTTGTCCTGGTGGTACACGCCATCCTTCCCCGCTGCCTCGTGACTCATCCCGGCGTCCACCATCACCCAGCCCGTGCGAAAGCGGACCTGAAAAACAGGAGTGACCTCGAAGGTCCGTGTCCTGGGAGCGCCACCAACGAAGTCGGATTCCAGTGCGGAATCGTCAACCACGCTCAGATACCCGACGGCGGACGGCAGATCGCCGGGGACTGCGTGGGCGAGCGACCGTACCGTAACCAGAAGCGAATCGGTATAGGGGTTCGACTGCGCACCGAGCGGCGACACGCCCGCGGCGACCGCGAACGCGACCCGCCATATGAATGCACGACGCCACGCCATGGACGCGGATCCTCCAGGTAAGCTCACAGGTGTATTCAGCCGATGATGCGCGAAGAGTCGTCTGCGAACGGTTACCGCGCGGGCAGCGCCGCGAGGAATGATTCCAGGTATGCCTTCCACACCGCCGCCATGGTGTGCGTCCCATGGCCACGCGTCGCGTCGCTCAGGGGCAGCAGCACGTAGCGCCCGTGCGCCACGCGCGGCATCAACCGCTCCATGAGTCCGAGTTCCGGCGGATTGACCGCGTCGTCCGCCGAGTTGATCGCGAGAACCGGAGCCACGATCTGCTCGAGGTGAGCCGACGGGTCGTAGTCCCGGGAGGACGCGATCTGGTACAGCAGGTCGTTGGCGTCGCTGGAAGCCACCATTGTGCCGAGACGCGATTCGAGGAAATGATCCGCCGAATCGCGCGTGGGACCGTTTCGCTGGTACTGGACCGGATTGCTGGAGACGAGCAGCTCGATGCGGAGTGCCGCCGCCAGCCCGGCCGGCTCCGTCTGATAATTCCCCGAGTTCCACGCCGGATCATCCCGGATGTCGTCTATGGCCATGTCACGCCACATGCGGTTGCGCCCGGCGATCTGCGTCGGCGCACACGCGAGCGGCATTAGCCCATCCATGAACGTGGGGTACTGCTCGCCCCACATCCACGAGTGCATGCAGCCCATCGACGTGCCCATGACCAACCGTAAATGATTGACGTGCAGGCCCTCGGTCACGAGGGCGTGCTCCGCCGCCACCATGTCGGCGTACGCGTAGTGCGGGAACGCCGCCTTCATCCCGTTGCTCGGCTTGCTCGACTCGCCATGCCCAATGTCATCGGGCAGGATGATGAAATAGTGCGCGGTGTCGAGCGTTTGCCCCGGGCCGAAGAGCTGGCCTGAGAATTCCGGACGGATGAACTGCGTCCCGGCACCTCCGGTGCCATGCATGATGAGAACGGCGTTCACGACCTGGCCGGCGGCGTTCCGGCGGATGGTGCCGAATGTCCGGTAGTGAAGCCGGAGCTCCGGCAGTGTTTCGCCGCTCGCGAAGTGGAAGTCGCGGATCACGAACTCCTGTCCGGCGCTCACCTGCGCCCGAGCGCCACCGGCGCCAATGATCGCCGCCGCGAGTCCGCCGATCGCCCAACGCGTCACAATCACGATTCTCCATCCTCCATGTCCTACAGGTACCGGATGCGGTCGCCTTTTCCGGTATCCTTTCTACTGTCGCGACGGACCGTTGGCTAGCGCGCGGCCGCTCGCCCACCCGTTGAGCCTGTCCTGGCGCGATCTGCGCTGCAGACCGGCGACATCGTGCGCCTCGGAGAAGCCGGCCCGGAGGTCGAGATCGAGATGTCGTGCGGCGCCCGGCCCTTACTCGTAGCGCAGCGCGGCGACTGGATCGAGGCGCGACGCCCGCAGGGCGGGAAGCAGTCCGAAAAACACGCCGGTCACGGCACTCACAATGAGTGCGGCGGCGATGGCGACGGGCGGAATGGTCGCTTCGACTGGCGTGGCCGCGCGGATGACCGCGCTCGCCGCCGCGCCCACCGCGAGGCCGGCAATCGCGCCGATCGTGGTCAGGGTCACCGCTTCCACCAGAAACTGCCAGAGGATCGCGCCCCGGGTGGCACCAAGGGCCTTCCGTACGCCGATCTCGCGGGTGCGCTCGGTGACGCTGATCATCATGATCGCCACGACCCCGACGCCGCCGACGAGCAACCCGATCCCCGACAGCACGATCATCACGAGAAAGAAGATGAAGACGGTCTTGTTGTACAACTCCAGGACTTTCTCCTGGCCGTACAGGAAGAACGTGTTCTCGGCCGCCGGACGCAGGCCGCGGTGAATCCGCAATGCGGCCGTCGCGTCGTCCATGGCGTCCTCGCGCGCGACGCCCTCGCGCGGCTTGATTGTGAGATCCATCCAGTGGATGTCCACGGCCAGCAGCCGCCGGGCCGTCTCGAACGGGACGATCAGCTTCGGCTTGTTCGCTGGGTCGAAGAAATTCCCGTGCGACTGGTAGATCCCGATGACCTGGAAGGGGTGGTTGTCGAGCATGATCGTCTTGCCGACCGGGCTGCCATCTGGAAACAGGTCCTTGACCACGATGTCGTTGACGATGGCCACCGAGGCCGCATCATCATTCTCGCGCGGCGTGAACGTGCGCCCCGACACGACGGATCCCGGATCCACTTCCAGCCACGCCGCGGTGTAAGCATCGACGTTGGCCGCGCTCAGCACGCGGTCGTTGACCTTGGCGACAGCGGTCGTGTTGGTGTGCGCGATCACCGCGTGCACCGTCGGAAGCGCGCTCAGGATCGCGACCTCGCGGACCGAGAGCGGTTTGTTGTGGCGCCACGGGCAGCTGCCCGCATCGCCCGAACAACTGTTGACCGCGATCGGCCACCGGGTGACGAAAAACGTCGTCGGTCCCGCCGCCGCCAGGCTCGCCTCGACTCCGGAATCGATGCCGTGGACCGCGGCAGACATCGCCGTGACGACGAACACGCCGACGGCGATCCCCAGAATCGTGAGACCGGCGCGCAGACGGTTCGCACGGATCGCATCGAGCGCGATCGCCGCACCCTCTCCAAGTCCGAGAACCGCCCGGGCGATCCGGGTGGCCCAGGGCGCGTTCGCCGCCCCCTCGGTGTTCATTCGGAGCGAAGCGCGACAATGGGATCCAGCCGCGCGGCACGCGACGCGGGATATACGCCGGACGCGATCCCGACACCCGCACCGACAATGACGCCCGCGGCGAGTGACCAGGGCGCGATGGTCGCCGGCAGTGGCGACAGCGTCGCGACGAGCCGCGAGAGAGCCACACCCAATGCGATGCCGGCGGTCGCACCGAGCATGCTCAATGTCGTGGCCTCGACGAGAAACTGGTTCAGGATGTCCCGCCGCCGCGCCCCGAGCGACTTCCGGATCCCGATCTCGCGGGTGCGCTCGGTCACGGACACGAGCATGATGTTCATGATGAGAATCGCCCCCACAATCAGTCCAACGGACGGCAGGAGCAGTCCGCCCCAGAACAGAAACGTCTTGATCTGCAACCAGTCGGACAGCGCGGAGTCCAATGTCTCGAAGACGAAATCGTCGGGTTCGGCGGGCCGCAAATGGTGGCGGCGGCGCATTACCTCACGGGCGCGCTCTTCCGCGTCCCTGAGCGCATCCTCCGAAGGGCCCTGGACCACGACGCCGTAGAGTCCCGCACGCGCGTGGTCGGCCCGCGACATCGGCGAATTGAAGGGCCCAAAAATTTGCCGGTCGAGCGAGACGCCGAACACGGTGCCCTGCGTCTCGAGTAGCCCGATCACGATGAATGGAAGACCGTCGATCCGGAGCTCACGGCCGATCGGATCGAGGTGTGGAAAGAGCTCGCTCGCGGTCTCGGTACCGATGACGACCACTGGCGTACCGCGCGCATCCTCCTCCGCGGTGAACAGCCGGCCCTTCGTGACCTTGAGATTCTTGATCGCGAAGAAATCGGCCGACACGGCCTGGACCATGTTCTGCGGACCACCGCGGGAGAACGCGGATCGCGGCGTGTACCACCGCGCGTCGTGCAGCGACCACCGGATACCAGGTGGTAGGGCTGCCCGGACGGCCTCGGCATCTTCGACGGTGACCTTGGGGCGCTGCTGCCATCGCCGCCACGTGGCGTCCGACACGTCACCGGTATTGATGTCCGGGTAGCGGCGCAGGTTGAACGTATTGATGCCGAGGAACTTGCCGCCAAAATCCTCTTCGACGTACCGCGCCATCCCGCTCACGACCGATACCACGCCAATGAGAAACATCACGCCCACGGTGACACCGAGGAGCGTGAAGAAACTTCGGAGCTTCTGGGCTCGAATCTGGGCGAGCGCTAGGCGAACCGCGTCGAGAATCAGCAAATGGCCGGGGCGGAAGACTGTAGCGGAACTACGTTGCCGGACCCCTCCAGGTTTCGCGCCGCCGAGGCACTCGGGCTGCCCTCACGCTGCCAGGAGCCCCCTTCCGGACGGTCTGGCCGCCCTCTCCGCGCACCAGTAGGTTTGCGGCGCTGTTTCGAACCTGGCCGGTGCTGGCCGATGCTCGCCGTGCGGCCCGGCCCCCATGACCCACTACGACGTCCCGCGCGCGCCTCTTCCCGGCCGCGATCCGGGCACAGAGGTCGTCCGCATGCTCGATCGCCGGTTGTTTCTCGCCGCCTGCTCACGGATGGGGTTGGGCGCCAGCCTGTTCCCCGGTACACTCTGGGCGCTCGCGCACCGGACCGGCACCGTCACGAAGGACATGATCGAGCAGGCCGCGATCATTGCCGACGTGCCGATCCCTCCCGATTACCGGGACGCCATGCTCGGTAGCCTCAACGACTTCGTAGACGGCTACGACGCGATTCACGATTTGCACCTGCCCAACTCGGTCGCGCCCGCGCTCGATTTCAATCCGGTGCCGCCGGCCGCGAAGGTACCCGTCGCAAAGGCGCCGATGCGGATGTCGGCAACCCCCGTGATCGGGACGCGCGACGTCCCGCGCAACATCGAAGACCTCTGCTATGCCACGGTGCGGCACCTGGCCACACTGATGAAAGGCCGCAAGATCTCGTCGGCCGCGCTGACGGACATGTATCTGGCGCGGCTCGGACGGCTCGACCCCGCGTTGCACTGTGTGATCACGCTCACTGCAGACCGCGCCCGCGCGCAGGCCGCGGAAGCCGATCGCGATATCGCGGCTGGCAAGTATCGCGGACCGCTTCACGGTCTCCCATGGGGCGCCAAGGATCTGCTCGCCGTCAAAGGCTACCCGACGACATGGGGCGCCGGTGGCTTCGAGCACCAGATGATCAATGAGGATGCTACGGTCGTACAGCGGCTCGATGCCGCGGGTGCGATCCTCATCGCCAAGCTCACGCTCGGTGCGCTGGCACTTGGCAATGTGTGGTACGGCGGCCTTACCCGCAATCCATGGAGGACCGAGCAGGGTTCGAGCGGATCGTCGGCGGGCCCGGCGTCGGCGACGGCAGCCGGGTGCGTCGCGTTCAGCATCGGATCGGAAACGCTCGGGTCCATCGCATCACCATCAACGCGCTGCGGATGTACCGGGCTTCGCCCCACGTTCGGACTCGTCCCGCGCACCGGTGCGATGGCGTTGTCCTGGTCGATGGACAAACTCGGCCCGATCTGCCGATCGGTCGAGGACTGCGCGATCGTGCTCGACGCCATTCACGGCCCCGACGGCCACGACCGCACGGTCCGCCCGAGCGCCTTCAATTGGGATGCCTCGATCGACTGGCGTGCACTGCGTGTGGGAGTTCTCGAAGCCGACTTCGCGGCGCCCCCGATGCAGCCGCCGGCCGCGTCGTCCGATACCGCGGGAAGCGAAGACGACAAGAAGCGCCGCGAGACGGCGCGGCATCAGCAGGCGGCGAACCAGACCCACGCCGACTACGACAGGAAATTCGGGATGGCGGCGCTCGCGAAACTCCGAGCGATGGGAGTAACCATGACGCCGGTGGAGATGCCGAAGCTGCCCTGGGCCGCGATGCGCGCCGTGCTGCTGGCCGAGGCGGCCGCCTCCTTCGATGATCTCACGCGGTCGGGTCGCGACAAGCTCCTGACCAGCCAGGGGCCCAACGATTGGCCCAACTCATTCCGCACCGCACGATTCATCCCGGCGGTCGAGTACATCCAGGCCAATCGCGCCCGCATGATGGGCATCGAGCAGATGGCCGCCATCTTCGATCGTTTCAATGTGGTCGTCGCACCGACATTCTCCGTGCAACTGGTCGTCACGAACCTCACCGGCCACCCCGCCCTCATCCTGCCAAACGGATTTCGCGGCGACGACGCACCCGCGTTCAGCGCCGAGCCGGGCGCCGAATACGGCGGTCCAGGTACGCCGGTCAGTCTCACGTTCCTCGGGCCCCTCCACGGCGAGGCCAGGCTTCTGGCCTTCGCCCGAGCGTACCAGGATGCCACCGGTTTCCACGAGAGGCACCCGGCAGTCTGAGGGTTAGCCCGAGGGCGGCACAGTGGGGAGGCTCGGTCTGGGGTCGGGCTGATGGCGATGCCCGCACTCAGGGTGTGGGCGGCGCGGGGCCTCAGACGGGCCCCCAACACACTGGGTGTGGTCTTTGGCCCCAAAAAGTACCGTTCACCCCAAAGTGGCTGGCGCGACAGCCCTAGCGTCCTCATCCTGTAGAGACCGTCATAGCACGGGAGCCGCACGGGTGAAGGCTCAAGCACTGAGCGGAAACGGGGTCGCGTTCGCCATGGCCGTCGGCCCTGGCGAAGGGCGCATTGCACTCGATACGCTCGAGAGCGTGGCCGCGTTTTTCCCCGGCGCCACCCGGTGGATTCTCGACGATCATACCTGCGACGGCACGTATCCCATGCTGGAGCAATGGGTTGCGACGCACGGTGGGCATCTTCTTCGCAACCCCACGCACCGCGGCTACCGGGGTATTGCGGGGTCGTCGTTCGGCTTGCTCGAGACGATCGCGCGGCAAGAGCCGGACGTCGAGATTGCCATCAAGATCGACCCCGACACCTGCCTGCTCGGCGGCGACCTGCTCGAACGGATCCGCGCGCGCTTCGAGCAATCGGGTCCCGGGATCGTCGGCGCGTTCCGGGTGGGGGCCGGCGGCTGGCCACGGGTCTTCGGCCACATCCGCCGCAACATGCTGATCGATTTCCTGCCGGTCGGCCCACACAAGACGTGGCGCGCGGTGCGAATCGGCTGGCCGTACTGGGCGCGATACATTCCGGCGGCGCGACGCCATGGATACGTCTTCGGCGAACACGTACTCGGCGCGCTCGCCGCAATCCACGGCGACACCCTGCGGGCGCTGGCGGCTTCGGAATTCCTGGCCGTGCCCGACAGCTTTCGCGCGCTCACGGTTCAGATGGATGTCCTCCTCGGCCTCGGCGTGCGCGCTGTCGGCCACCGCCTGATCGATCTCGACGAGAGTGCATCTCAAGCGAGCGTGTGGTTACAATTCCTGCCACCTGTTCCGCTCGGCGCCGACGCGCTGATCACTCGTGGCATGCTCGCCGTGCATCCCGTGAAGGCCACCCCCGACGGGGATGCCATGCGCGAGGTGTTCGCGCGGCACCGGGAGTTGACGGCCGCGGCTGCGCCGTTCGCTATCTCATAATCAAGCCGGAGCCCGGCCTGGTCCGGGAACAAGAACCGTGATCGATCTGACCGGCCGGGTGATCCTCGTCACCGGCGGCTCCCGCGGTATTGGCGCCGTAATCGTACGCACCCTCGCCCGCGCCGGCGCACAGGTCGCACTGCACTACGGCAGGCACCGCGACGCCGCAGAGGCGGTTGCCGCGGAGTCGCCGTCCGGACAATGCCACCTCGTACACGCCGACCTCGCCGTGCCGGGCGCCGTGGCCCAGTTGTGGAAGGAGTCCGTGGCGTGGCAAGGGCATGTCAATGTGGTCGTCAACAACGCCGCCGTCGCAACGTCCACCCGGATCGAGGATCCGCTGGAACAGTGGGAAGCGATGTGGCGCGAGACCCTGCAGGTCAATGTGATGGCGGTCGCGGATGTCTGCCGCGAGGCGCTCCTGCATTTTCGGTCGCGGGGAGGCGGTACGATCATCAACGTCGCGAGCCGGGCGGCCTTCCGTGGCGATGAGCCCGACTACATGCACTACGCGGCGTCCAAAGGCGCTGTCGTCGCACTCACCAAGAGCATCGCGCGGGGATTCGGACGCGAGCACGTGGTCGCGTACGGAATCGCACCAGGATGGGTGCTGACCGACATGGCACGCCCCGCGATTCAGGCCAGAGGGCTCGACGCGCTCACTCGCGATATCCCCCTCGGGGCCATGGCACGCCCGGAAGACGTCGCCAACGTCGTCGCCTTTCTCGCGTCCGGTCTCGCGCCGCACGCCACCGGAACCACGATCGACATCAACGGCGCGTCCTACGTGCGCTAGGTCGTCTCGGGCTGCCGCACGGGATTGGTGATCGCGCGTCCGCGATCCAGGTTCACGTACAACGCGAGCGCGAGCGCCGTCAGTCCCGAGACCAGCAGCTTCTGGTTGAGGGACCACCACGGGATCGGCGACACGAATCCTTCCAGCGTGCCAGCGACCACGAGGATCAGCGTCGACGCCGCGATGAGACGGATGGCGCGGCGCCCGCGGATGACGAGCGCCTCCCGGCGCGTCATGGCTCCCGGGAGGAGCAGCGCGGATGCGATCAGCAATCCGCCGCCTCCCGCGATCGAGATGGCACTCAGCTCCAGCACGCCGTGCGGAGCGACGAACGCGAGAATGAGCGGCAGAATCCCGTAGTGCTGATAGAGTCCCAGCACGCCGCCGAACTGGATGCCGTTGAACACGAGCGCGGCGACCGTACCCAGGCCGCCGAGGATCCCGCCCGCGAACGCCAGGTAAGTGACGTTGATGTTGTTGGTCATGATGCCGGTCGCGGCCAGCGGACGCAATTCGCCGAAGTCGGCGATATACCCCTCATGCTTTCTCGCCCGCTCGACCCCGCCGCTGGCACGGTCGAGCATTGACTGCGGCAGGAACTGCTTCGCGACCTCCGGGTCGCGCACGACCGCCACCCAGCTGATCGCGGTCGGACCGAACAGCAGCAGCGCGGCGATACCGATCGGCAGCGCCGAACGGCGGAGTTCCCGGGGAACCAGGATGGTGAGGTATTCCCAGGCGGCCGTCGTCGTGAGACGCCGGTCGCGATACAGCAGGTTGTGACCGCCAGCGACCAGACGGCTGAGATAGAACACGGAGTCGATCTCGCGGCCTTTGCTGGCGGTCTGGAGCCGCGCGAGGTCGCCCGCCAGTTCGCGGTATCGTGCCACGAACGCGCTCACCTCGGCTTCCGACATGCTGCCGAGGCCCCGTTGCTGCGCGATGGTGAGCATCGTCGCGAAATCCCGCCACCGGGCGGCTCCCGCGGCGACGATCGCGTTCTGCTCGCGCGCGGCCCCCGTACCGGAGCGGCCGGCCGCGCCCCGAGCCCGGGCCGCTCGCTCGTGCTCGTACAGTGTCGCGAGCACCGCACTGTCGCTCCCCGACACGCCTGGCAGGCGGTCCCTGAAACGGACAGCCAGCTGTTCGGCGAACTGCGCGCGCCGATTCACGTCGAGCGAGTTGCGTCGCGCCATGTAGCGGTCGAGCAAGGCGTACTCGTCGTCGGTGAGCGCCGCAGCGAGCGCGCCCACCGGCTCCGCAGCGACGCCGGCCGAAACCGGCGGTGAGTCGCCGGACGAGATTGTGACCGCGCGCTCGCGGACCACGATGGTGCCCGCAGCGTAGTCGCCGAGTCGCTTGCCGGACCGCGACAGTACGGCGCTCAGTATCCCGATGCTGTAGGCGCCGAACACCACTCCGGGCTGCATATCGATGAATCGGACGAGATTGCGGACGGCCGACGCGCCAAACGTGATCGAATACCCGCCGTCTCGCACGACGCGGAGACCGAGCTGCCGTTTCCCGGGTGTCTGCCCGTCCCACAACCCTTCGAACAGGACGTAGTAGCCCCAGTAGATGCCGAACGCCACGACCGTAAAGATTGCGAGCGGCCACGCCATCGACCGGACTCGGGACGCAAATGGCACAAGCGCCAACACGAGCAGCAGCATCATCACCGACAGGACCGCGTAATCGATCAGCGCGGCCGCGCCCCGCGATGCTATGCCCGCGATCGTATACGAGAGCACCACCTGTTCGGGTGTCTCGACATCGACGCGTTGGTCGAGCGTTTCCGCGGGAGCGGGGCTCACCCCGTCACACCGTGCAGGATCCCGTTGCGGATGCGCACAGCCTTTGGCGTCGCCTGAGGATCGGCCTCCAGACGATGCACGATGCGCGTCCGGAACTGCAGGGGCGCACGCGCGGTGATCGTGCGGCCTCCGCGCCGGACGACGACCGCCACGGTCGAATCTGCGCTTGCGCCGCGGGACGCGTATCGCGCCCGAAACTGCGCGCCGAAGTCGTCCGCCGTTACCGGAATACCGGCAAGCGACACCAGGATGTCGCCGGGCTGCAGGTCGGCGTCGGCGGCCGCCGACCCCGGCTCGACTTGCATGATCCTGACGTTGCCGGCGGAGTCCATGGTGCTCGCGATACCGAGCCGCGGCTCACGCACACTGTCGGACACCAACCGGAGTCCGGCGAGCGGCAGGATCGAATCCCACGGGAATGCCTCCCGGCCATCCACGAAGCGGCGGTTGAAGTCCGCAAACGACTTGCCGCCGGCAACACGGCTCACCGTCCCCCACCAGTCGCTCCCTGTAAACCCGCGCCCCTTCTTGTATGTGCCGGTGTAGACGGTTCGCATGACCGCGTCGAGCGACTGATGGTTGTCGCTCGCATCCCGGATCAGCACGTCGAGCATGAACCCGGCGAGTGATCCCTTCGGGTAATAGATGTATCCCGTGCCATCGGTCGGGTGCACCCAGGTCGAGAGCGACGCATCGGTGAGCGCGACCGCTGGCACGTCCGCGACTTCGTCGATCTTACCCGATGTCAGCCGGAAGAAGCCCGTGTCGGCAATCACTCCGCCACGCACCTGCGCGAGATCGGCGTAGTAATCGGTAATTCCCTCGCTCACCCACAGCCACGGCGTCGGCTCCGCCACGTCGTACCGGTACGGCACCATCTCCGCGGGCCGCATCCGCTTGACGTTCCACGAGTGGAAGATCTCGTGCGCGTACAAGCCGGGCATGAACGGGTTGTCGAGCAGACTGAATCCCACCACGTCCACATGGGAGTTCTGATGTTCGAGCCCGCTCGCGCCACCGAACGACGAGTCGTTGACCTGCATGACCGTGTAGTTCGTCCAGGGCACTTCGCCGAATACGGCTGCCTCGGGCGGAATGACCTGGCCGAGTTCCCTGAGGACCGTCGCGCGGCGTGGGCCGGCGACGCTGCCCGCCGGATAGCTCGCGTACCGGACCCACCGCTCGCCAGTCTGCACGCTGTCGAAATCGAAGCGCCCGACGAAGAACGGCATGTCCACAAGATCGTGGTACGTCGGCGCCGTGTAGCTGCCGGGACTCGACCCGGCCGCCATACCGGTCGCCACCAGCCAGGACGGCGACGTGTGCACAGTCACCGTCGCTGGAAAATTGAGCCCGCGGCCGGCTGGGTAGAGAAACAGATTCGTCCCATTGAACAGGACGAAATCCGGCCGGGTCCACGACATTGCGTTGTCGAGCGAATCGGCTTCGTAGGTGAACGTGACCTGAACCGTCTTGGCGCCGGCCGTCTCAATGCGCCATGTCTCGTAGTCCACCTTGTCCCAGACGAGCGGCTTGCCTTCCGGTGTGGCGGGCGAGAACGCCGCAACCCAGCGAGAGAACCACGTCAACTCGTAGGCGCCCGGCGTCCATGCCGGCAGCGCGAGCACCAGAGGCCCCGGGCCGGCCATGGTCACCGTCGTAACCACCGTGATGTGGCGGTTGGCCGCCGCTGCCGAGTCGGCGGTGACGTCGTACCGAATGTCGCTGACCGGAGCTGAGAATGGCGGCCACCATCTGCGCGGTCGCGACGCTCGAGAGCGGCGTCCCGAGCGCCAGCAGCAGCCCGGCGGCGGCCACCCGGTGTGATACGGCAAGCATGGGATTCAGATTCGGAGAGAAGGAAGCGGGCCTGGGCCAACGACGAACGTTACCGCATCGACGCCTATTGGTGGCCCACCGTATCGATCGCCACCCCGTATTGCTTGTTGATACCCCGGATCAGGAGGTTGGCCAGGATCTGATGCGCCAACGCGGAGGGGTGGACGCCGTCCAACGTGATGTAGGCGCCAAACGGCTTTGTGGCGCTCAGGAAGTTCGGCAACGTGGGGATCGCTCCGGACAATTTCAGGGCGCCGAGCGCGAGATTGGGGTCGGCATAGGCCCAGCCGAGCGAGTCCGCCCTGGCCTTGATGTATGCGTTGTAACCCGCCACGGCCTCGCCAATGACACGCTGTTTGGTGCTGTCGAGCACGAAGAAGTCACCGTACGGCTCCACGGGCACGCCCGGCTGGCAGCTCACGATCGGCGGCAGACCCGCCTCCTCCCAGAACTGGAGGATGCCGATCGCGATGAGCGCATGCGAACCGGCGCAGTTGGGCACGTACGTGACCGATCCGCCGGCCGCAGCCGTGAACTCCGCCTGGAACGTGAGGTTCGAGTACAGGCTCTCCGCCGGGAAAAGCGACGGTAGCGCCGTCACATCGAACACCCCGACCAGCAAGCCCTTGAGCTTCGGCCGTGCCGCCACGAGCTGCGCCGTCATCGCCGCGTACGACGCGACGACGCTGTCCACCGGCGTCACACCCGGCGAGCCAATGCCGGCTTCCGGCACCACGGTTCCGTGCTCAGCCGCCGAGAGTACGTCGTTGTTGCCGATCTCGATCGACACGAAGGTCGGCGACGCATCGAGCGCGCGCGCGACCTGCGTCTTCCCGCCGAGGATGAGTGTGGTGAGCGCGTTCGACGCCGGGGTGCTGACGGATGTCGGATCGAGCGTGATGGCTCCGGGGACCGCCACGTTGTTGAGCACCGCCGTGACACTCCCCGCAGTCCGCAGGTTGCACGTCGTCGGGGTCCCGTTCCCGAGCCTGGCCTGCGTCTGGAAATTGACGATCGGCGGAGGACAACCGGGAAGCTGAAGGGACGGGATCGCGAACCGCGTCCCGGCCTGCTGCGCGATCACCGCCGCGTAACTCTCACGCTGGGTCGAATCGACGATGCCGCCGGACTGGTATCCGGCGGTGATGCTGTTGCCCATCGCGACGTAGCTCGCGAAGAGCGTCGTGTTGACCGGCGTTCGTGGCCGCACCGCCAGCTCGTCGTGTTCGCAGCCGGCCAGCACGCCCGCCAGCAGCGCCGCCGCCGCCGCGCGCCGGAATGCGGCGTGGATCGTAGGCATTGGTCGATCCCTCAGGCCCCGGGTGACGGACGTCATGTCAGAGGTGGAGTCGCAGGCTGGCCGTGAACACGTCGGCCGCCAGGGTATAGAAGCCGGAGTTGAGCTCCGCCGCCGTCT
This sequence comes from uncultured Gemmatimonadales bacterium, assembly GCA_963737895.1. GTDB lineage: Bacteria > Gemmatimonadota > Gemmatimonadetes > Gemmatimonadales > Gemmatimonadaceae > Palsa-1248. Next base: position 969,984 of record CAVTUF010000001.1, read on the forward strand.
CCGAGGAATCGGTCCGCTCCGAGAGGCGTCCTCGCCGGCCAGCCGTGAAGACGTGGAGATAGGCAATGTCCAGTGTCAGCATCCGCGCCAGCGGAAACCCGAGACCGCCCGACAGGTTGTAGCGGTTCATATCCGGTAGCAGCGGCGTCACCGTCTCCTGTGGCGCGGGCGTCGAGATGTAGCTGAATCCGGCCCGTAGGGCGATCCCGTGCTCGGTCTCCCCGAAGATATGCTCGGCGCTCCCCCGCAACGACCAGGAGCTGTTGTAGTCCTCGAGCAGCGTCCGGTTGAGTCCCGCCGTAGCGGCGGGACCGCTGAAGATGACGGGCAAATTCTGGAACGACTGGTAGCCGATGTACGCGTAGTCCACATCGAGCGTCGTCTGGGGGAGGCCCGTGTACGCGATCCCGGCCTCAGCCTGCAGCGGGTGCACGATCCGGGTGCTGACGCCTTGCCGTTTCAATGCACCGGTGTCGCTGAACTCCGGCGCCAACAGGGCATCGACCGGCGTGCCGGCCGGCAATTGGAAGGCGTTGTTGGCTGCGAGCACCAATCCGGTCGGGAGCTGCTGGAACCGGGCGGTTGCATCGTCGTAGTGAAAGGCTAGCGCGGAGAGGAGACGCGCGCCGATCTGGAAATCGTGACCCGGGCGCAACAAGGCGCCGGCGCTGAAGCCGTACGCTGTCGCCGAGCCGCTGAGCTTCGCGAGCCCGAACGCCGTTCCCTGCGGGACACCGAACTGGCCGAATGTGGCGCCGAACGCTCCAGGTACCGGCACGGCCGAGAGATCGAGTGCCTGGTCCAGCACGACGTCCGAGTGTCCGATCACCGGCCCGCCTCCGATCGAGAGAACGCCGGGGATAATCTCGATCGCGAGGTTCGGCTGAACGTAGATCGTGCGCAGCGACGCGGTCTGTGCTTCGAACCGCCCCGGAAACGTCGTCGGCCACTGGGAGGTGAGGCCGTAGGGGACGTACACGCCGACCCCCACCGACGCCCGGCGGGCGCCGAGATGCATCCCGTAGTTCACGAAGACGGAGGGAACGAGCAGCGTCGGAACCTTCGCCGCCGTGTGGTGCAGCGTCGAGTCGGCAGTGAATCCGCCTTTCACGCCGACGATGTCGCCGCCGAGGTAGACCGACAGACCAGGCAGCGTCGCGGCCGCGCCGGGGTTCCAGTAGATCGTCGACGCGTCGCGACACGGGGCGCCCGTGGTCGCGTACGCGCGCGCAACGGCGCAACTTCCGATATCGTTCAATCCGAAACCCTGTCCGCGCGCCACATTTGGCGCTGCGGCCAGCACGGCCGGAGCGACAAACGCGACGATTCTCAGCGAACATCGAATGCGCATCTCGACTCCCAGTGTACGGCGTACGGCCACAAGCGTAGCCCGAAGCTACACCACTGTAAATACCGGCACCCGCCGCCCAGGCGTCCGTTTCGCTCGTCCCGAACACACCGGCGAGCGCTGATGCGGGTCATTTCACTGCTCCCCGCTGCAACCGACATGGTAGCCGCTGCCGGAGGCGCGAGCCTCCTGGTCGGCGTCACGCACGAGTGCGACATCCCCCCTGGCGCTCCGCCGCTGTCACGAGTCACCGCCACCGCGGTGTGGGACGATGCGCCCGGAGCCGTGGACGAACAGGTTCGCACACTCTCCCAGGAAGGCGCTCCGCTGTTCACGCTGGACGCAGAGCGCATTCGCGCGCTGGCGTGCGATCTTGTGATCACGCAGGCGTTGTGCGAGGTCTGTGCGGTCCGCGAAACGGATGTCCGCGCGCTGGCCGCGACGCTGTCCCCGCCGCCGGCAATCGTCACACTCGCCGGAACGACGCTGGACGAGATGCTGGCCGATCTCGAGCGGGTCGCCGCCGCTATCGGCTCCCGGGCGGAGGGAGTGTCCACCACAGCGGCGCTCCGCCTTCGAATCCGCGGGGTCCATGACCGGCTCAAGGCTGCCGCCGCGCCACGGCCGGCGGTAGCGGTCGTCGAGTGGTGCGACCCGGTCTATGTCGCCGGGCATTGGGTGCCTGACATGGTGCGCCGGGCCGGCGGACGCGACGTGGCCGCTGAGGGCGGGCAGCATTCGATCGTCACAACAGCCGGCGCGATTGCTGCGGCGGATCCCGAGGTGATTCTCGTAGCGCCCTGCGGCTACGACGTCGGCCGCGCGTCGGCCGCAGCCACGACGCTCCTGGCGCAGGACGATTGGCACTGGGCCAGGAATCGGGTCGTGTGGGCGCTGGACGCCAATCACCTGACGAGCCGGCCGGGCCCCCGCCTTGCGGATGGCATCGAGACGATCGCGGCTATTCTGCACCCGGCCTTGTTCCCCGCGCCATCTCCGGACTTCGCGCGCAGGATACCAACGCTCGGGTGACGTCAGGTCATTCTGAGCGTCACCCGGCGGTCATCCACATCCGTACCGCGAGGGCGACCAGCAGCACCGCGAAGCCGCGACGCAGCGAGCCCGGCGCCACCCCCTGCGCAATCGTCGCCCCGAAAAACACGCCGCCCGCGAGTCCGAGAGCGAGCAACGCGGCAGCCCGGACGTCCAGGTGCGAGTTCTTGTAATAGGTCCAGGCACCAAGGGCCCCGACCGGTAGCAGGAGCGCGCCCAGTGACGTGCCGGTCGCGGTCAGCGTCGGCATGCGCGCGAGCAGAATGAGTGCGGGAACGATGACGACACCGCCCCCGATGCCGAAGAGGCCGGAGAGTACCCCGGCCACCAGCCCGATTGCCAAGTAGAGAAGGGTCATGCGACCAACATACGGCCGCGATTGCCGCTTGGCGATTGGAACGCCGCGCCGCCTCGCCCCTGGCGTTCCTCACCATTGAGCCTCTGGCCCCTGTGTCGTGCTCGCGCTACGATTCGTCGCCCATGCTTCGTCGCCCATGCTGAGCCCCGACGCGGTTGCGTTCCTCAAATCCCTGCTCGACACGCCTGGCCCATCCGGCTTTGAAGGGCCGCCCGCGCGGGTCTGGCGCGATCGCGCCCGGCAATTCGCGGAGGTGCGGGGCGATGTGGCGGGTAACAGCATCGCTACGGTCAATGCCGCGGGCGCACCCACCATCATGCTGGCCGGCCACATCGACGAGATCGGCCTCATCGTCACGTACATCGACGACGACGGCTACCTGTATGTGAGCACGATCGGAGGATGGGACGTCCAAGTACTCATTGGACAACGCGTCCGCCTTCGCGGCCGCACCGGTGACGTGGCCGGAGTCGTCGGCAAGAAGCCGATCCATCTGATCAAGCAGGAGGACCGAGATCGCGCGTCCAAGATCACGGACCTCTGGATCGATATCGGCGCACGCACACGCGACGAGGCCGAAGCCCGTGTGACCGTAGGAGACTCGGCCGTCATCGACGGCCGGTCCATCGACCTTCCGAACGACCGGCTGGTCTCGCGGGCGATCGACAACCGGATCGGTGCGTTCGTGGTGCTCGAGGCGCTGCAGCGCTACGCGCTGAAGCCGGGGGCCGCACGTGTGGCGGCCGTCGCCACGACGCAGGAGGAGATCGCGTACCACGGGGGCGGAGCGCTGGTGAGCGCGTTCGGCGTCCAGCCGCAGGCCGCGATTGTGGTGGACGTCACGTTTGCGACCGACCACCCCGGCGTGGAAAAGAAAGAGCTGGGAGAGCACAAGCTGGGCGGCGGGCCGGTCCTCACCCGTGGGTCGATCATCTCGCCGGTGTTGCTGGCAATCATCCGCGAGTCGGCCCAGCGCGCGGGAATCGCGTACACGATGCACGCCGCGGGACGCGACACGAGTACCGACGCCGACGCGATCCACATCGCGCGTGAGGGCATCGCCACGGCGCTCGTTTCAATTCCCAACCGCTACATGCACTCGCCGAACGAGATGGTGAGCCTCGACGATGTCGACCGCGCCGCCGAGCTGCTCGCGGAAACCTGCCGGGCGATCACACCGGCCACGGATTTCACGGCCCGCGACTAACGCAGGGACCGCTGCGGGACCTTCGCTCTCGCGTTTGGTCCCCACCGATTCAGGAGCACGGCGCCTCCCCTTGCGAACAGCCCGCGGCGGGTGTACTTGACTGCGGACCAATTGGAGTTGGCGTGTCCCCACCACGGCGGTGAACTGAGGACATCATGATGCGCACTCCCACGACCGCTGGCACCGCAATGGCCGGCCGCCTGTGAGCCCGAACACTCCACCGGCATTGGCCGAGCCGGCCGCAATCAGCCAGCCGGCGGCAACGGCCGATGCACGAAAAGAATTGACCGTCCGTGGCGTGATTCTGGGAGTGTTGATCACGCTGGTTTTCACAGCGGCGAACGTCTTCTTCGGGCTCAAAGCGGGATTGACGTTTGCGACGTCGATCCCCGCGGCCGTCATCTCCATGGCAGTCCTGCGCGGGTTCAAGGACGTCACGATCCAGGAAAACAACATCGTTCAGACCGTCGCGTCGGCTGCCGGAACACTTTCGGCGATCATATTCGTCTTGCCCGGCTTGGTGATCATCGGCTGGTGGACGGGCTTCCCGTACTGGACGTCGGCATCGATTTGCGCGCTGGGCGGCGTCCTGGGCGTGATGTATTCAATCCCGCTGAGACGCGCGCTCGTCACCGAATCGGACTTGCCGTACCCGGAAGGCGTGGCGTGCGCCGAGGTGCTGAAGGTTGGGGGTGGCGGCACCGTTGAGGCAGGCGGCGTCGACGAAACCCGCGCCGGCCTGCTCGCGGTGGTTGGCGGCTCGATCGTGTCCGGCGTGTTCGCGATCGTCGTAGCCACCCGAGTATTCGCCAGCGACCTCGTACGGTATTTCCGCGTTGGCGAGCGGGGTAGCGTGAGCGGATTTGATCTCTTCTTCTCCGTCGCCCTCTTCGGTGTTGGACACCTCGTGGGGCTGTGGGTTGGGGTCGCGATCGGCCTTGGGGCCGTCATCGCGTGGGTGTGGGGCGTTCCCCACTACGCGATCCTGAACGGTGGCCACGCCGCCGCTCAGGTGGCACAAACGACCTGGAGCCACCAGGTGCGCTTCGTCGGTGCGGGTACGATCCTCGTCGCGGCGATCTGGACACTCGTGACGCTGGTGAAGCCCGTGTACGGCGGGTTGCGGTCCGCGCTGGCCGCATCGCGCGCGCGACGCGCCGGCCAACAGACGGTACTGCCTCGAACAGAGCGCGACATTCCGATCGGAATCGTGGCCATCGTGACGCTTGTCTGCCTGGCGCCGATCGCGATCCTGCTCGCGAATTTCGATTCCGCCGGCGCGCTCAGTTCCAAGATGACGGTGCTCGTGATTGGCGGAGTCGTGTACATCGCGCTCATGAGCTTCTTCGTCTCGTCAGTCTGCGGCTACATGGCTGGGCTCATCGGCGCGTCCAACAGTCCGCTGTCCGGCATCGGAATCCTGGCGGTGATCGGAGCTGCACTGCTCATGGTGGCAGGCGTGCGTCCGTATCTGCCATCGTCCGCTCAACCTGCCCTCGTCGCCTACGCCCTGTTCGTGACCGCGGTCGTCTTCGCCGTCGCGACGATCGCAAACAACAATCTGCAGGATCTCAAGACCGGGCAACTCGTGGACGCGACACCGTGGAAGCAGCAGGTCGCACTGGTGATCGGTGTCGCCGCGGGGGCATTGATTATCCCCCCGATCCTCGATTTGTTGAATCACGCGTACGGGTTTGCCGGGGCGCCCGGACCGCCCCGAGCCAATCCCTTGCCGGCGCCGCAAGCCGGCCTCATCTCCGCTCTCGCGCAGGGCGTGTTGCAGAACAACGTCGATTGGAACTTGATCGGTGTCGGGGTCGCGATCGGCATAGGCATGATCGTCATAGACCAGGCGCTGCGCCGAACGACGAGTGGCCGCGTCCATCTCGCTCCGCTCGCGGTTGGCCTGGGAATTTACCTGCCGACGCAAAGCACGCTGATGGTGGTGTTGGGCGCGCTGGCGGGGTGGTACTTCGATCGGCGTGCCGAACACCACGCCAACCCGGCAGCCGTCAAACAGCTCGGTATCCTGCTTGCCTCCGGCCTGATCGTCGGCGAGGGGCTGGTGGGCGTGCTGATCGCCGCGCTGGTCGCGTTCTCCGGGAAGAACTTCCCACTGTCACTCGTCGGCGACCACTTTGCCGAAACTGGTGCGGTCGTGTTGTCCTGCATCGCGTTTACTGCGACGATGCTCTTCATGTACCGCTGGGCCGCACGCCTGCACCGCTAGGACGCCAGGCCATTCGGCCCAACCTCGACCGCGCCTTCTCTGGGACCCTCTGCGTCCCTCAGGCGAGCGTGGTCGGTTCGGGCCGGTCCGTGTGCGCGAGCGCCCGCGCCGCCGCCTCGCGAACGTCTTTATCCTTGTCCGTGGAGAGATCCTTGAGGATCGCCAGCGCCGCGGGAGTCCGCGCTTCACCCAGGGCTTGCACGGCCGCGACCCGGAGCGCCACCGGTTTTCGCTTGAACAGATTCCCGGCCGGCTCCGCGGCCTTGATCAGCCGCTGGACTGCCTCGGGTGTTCCGACGCGGCCCAGCGCGCCAAGGATCGCCACCTGGACTTCCTGCTCGGTCTCGCCATCCAGCGCCTTGACGAGTGTCGTGGACGATGGCGCGCCTTTCCGGTTCGCCAGCCCCGCGGCCGCCAGCGCACGCACGTGCACCGACGAATCCTTGAGCGCGCGCCGCAAGGCCACGACCGCGTGCCGCGTGCCGAGCTTGCCGAGCGCATGCGCCGCCGCGCGGCGCACCCGGTCGTCGTCGTGCTTCAGCAGCTCACTCAGCTTCTCGTCGGTGTCGGTCGCGCCCAGTTCCCCCAATAGGTCGGCGGCGTTGCGTGCGACGTACCAGCGCGGATCGCCCAGCATGTGCACGAGCATCGGCTTGCCGGTCTTGAGCTGGACCAGGGCGTCGAAGAACACACGCCGCTCCGACAGCGACTGGGCCGCGGTCAGTTGCTCGATCAGCGCCTCCGCTCCAGCATCGCCCGTTCGCATGAGCACGAGCACGTAGTCGTCCGTCCGCTCCTTGCGGCGCGGCAGCACCGACGCGACAGCCCGGAGGATCGTGGGCTTGGACAGCCGCCGGATCGCCGCGCCGTACGCGAGTTTCATGTCTGGGTCGGCTTGCGACGCCTCTCCCGTGACGAGACTCGACATGAGGTCGGCCACCATGACCGCCTTGTTGCCCCGCGCCTGCGTCTCCACGACGCTCGCGACCTGATCGAGTGCGCGCGTCGCCATGGCGGCTGACGTCGCGGCCTTGAGGGCGCCAACCAGATCCTCGGAACCGTCCTGAGCCCGGTCCATGGTCGTGAACGCACCCACGACGATTGGATCGGCCTCGGCGGCTTCGCGCTTGAACGTGACACGCACCGACCGGGGAGCGAGCTCGCGGAGCTTCGACCGGATCTGGCGGCCCTCATCGCCGCTGACGGGGACGGATGCGATCACCCGCGCGGTGCCGAGGATGTCGGCCGGGATGGCGCCGACGTCGGCCGCCATCTGGGCCACATCGTGCCCGACGAATTGGCTTCGCAGCTCCTGCACCCCGGTCAGCGCGGGCGGAAGCGGTGCACCGTTGACGGTGAGATGGCCATCCTGAACCGCCAGCGTCACGGCTCCCTGCTTGGACACGGTGACGAGCGCACGGAGCGCAGCCTTCTGCTCATCCACCGATTCCGGCTGGTGGATCAGCAACCACACCAGGCGCGAAAAGTGGCGCGCGAAGGTGATCGCGTGGTCTACGGACAGGTCGTCAGCCTCCGGCACAGTCCTCGCCGCCGAACGGTAGAGTGTTGCACGGTGCCAAGTTAGGGTTCACGGCCTCGGTCCGCCAGCACCGTGGCCTCGCGCCCCGCGACCCGATCGCGCGAGCGGCAGGCGGGGCGTCCGCCGGCCTGGCGGCCGCGCCCCACCTTCCGACGACCCAGAGGTACGGCGGGCCACGGCCGGCGCGTGCTACTCCGTGCCCGTCATCGACCCGGCCGGTCCCTTGTAGACCTTGCCGCCCTTCATCACGAACAGCACGTGCTCCGTCACGGTGATGTCCTGCAACGGATCGCCGGGCACCGCGACAATGTCGGCGAGCTTGCCGGCCGCGAGGGTCCCGACGCGGTCCTGCCAGCCGAGTAGCTTCGCGGCACTGGACGTGCCGGCCACCAGCGACTGCGTCGGGGTCATGCCGCCCCAATCCACCATCAGCCGGAACTCGTGCGCGTTGACACCGTGCGGACCAACTCCGGCGTCGGTGCCGAGCGCGATCGGGACGCCGTTTTTCACGGCGAGCTTGACGCCGTTGCGCATCGCCTGCGCCGCCGCCAATGCCTTCTCCGCGCGGAGCCCCTTGAGCCGCCCGCTCTTGGCCAGGTTCTCGACCACTTCGCCCGCGGACAATGTCGGCACGAGATACGTCCCCCGCTGCGCCATCATCCGCGCCGCCTCCTCATCGAGGAACGATCCGTGTTCGACTGATGCCACGCCGGCGAGGATCGCGAACTTGATGCCCTCGATCCCATGGGCGTGGGCCGCGACTTTCCGGCCGAGCTTCTTCGCTTCGTCAACGGCCGCCTTCATCTCCTCGAGTGTGTACTGCGTCGCCCCGACCGCGTCGCCCTCGGAGATGACGCCGCCGGTCGCGCAGATCTTGATGACATCGGCGCCGTATTTCACCTGATACCGCACAGCCTTGCGGATCTCCTCCGGACCGTCCGCAATCCCCGAGCGATAGTCACCGTCCACGAGCCCCGGCCGGAACCCGTTCGCGTCGCAGTGTCCGCCAGTGATGCCGATGAGAATGGCCGGCGTTCTCCATGCGCGGTCCGGGGACGATGCCGGCGTTCACCGCCTGCCGCAGCGCCATGTCGTCGAAGTTCGGCGCCCCGACGTTACGTATCGACGTGAAGCCCCCCAACAGCGTTCGCCGCGCGTTCTCGACACCGACGATCGCGCCGTAACTCGCATAGTCCCGTACCACCGCCACGTCGAATCCAGGGTCCGCGAGATTGCGCCCGATGATGTGCGTGTGCGCGTCAATGAAGCCGGGCAGCAGCGTGGCCGGTCCGAGGTCCACGACCCGCGCACCAACCGGCACGGTGACCGACGACGCAGGTCCGGCCGCCGTGATCTTGTCGTCCGTCACGACGACGACTGCGTTGGTGATTGGCGCGGCGCCGGTGCCATCGAACATCCGCGCGGCCCGCAGCACGACCACGACCGGCGCCTGCGTGGATCCCTGCGTGGATCCCTGCGCGGATCCCTGCGCGGATCCCTGCGCGGATCCCTGCGCCGGCGATTGCGCGGCGGCCAGCGCACTGGCGATGACGGTGAGGCAGGCGGCCGCACTGACGGCGAGACGGAGTGCGTGAGGGCGCACGCGGGGGCGAAGGACGGTTGAGCGATGCATTGCGGGACGGGGCTGAGGAGGCGACGACGTTCGCGGTCGGCCGGCTGGGTCGAGGTGTCGCTGGGCGATCGCGGGGGTCCCGCCGGCCGCTGCAATTCTACGCCGCGGGCGCCGGCTAGCGAAAGACGCGCGGCGGTACCATTTCATGCGCGGCCAAACCATTCCGCCGTCTGCGACATCCAACCACGTGCCAGCCCGCGCCCGGCGCGCCGATGACCCCTCTACCCCGTTGGAGCCTGTTTGCCCGACCGTTCGCGCTGCCAGTTTCCGTGCGCGGCCCTAATGTCGCTCGCCGTCCGCACGCTGGCTGTGCGTACGCTCGGCATGTGCGCAGCGAGTCTCTCCGGGGCAGCAATGTTTGGCGCTCCCGCAACAGTTCGCGCGCAGGATGCAGCCTCGCAACAGGTGCCAGCCCAGGAGGCGCCATCGATTCACCCGCACCCGCCGCCGTTCGCCCACGCCGCGCGCCGGGTCGGACCGGTCGTGATCGACGGGCGCCTCGACGATCCCGCGTGGGCCGCGGCCACCCCGATCACGGCGTTCACGCAGGTGCAGCCGGCCGACGGTGCCCCCGCGACGCAGCGCACGGAGGTGCGATTCCTCTATGACGCGGATGCCATCTACATCGGTGCCCGGATGTACGACTCGCTCGGCCGGCACGGGGTGCGCGGCCGGCTGATCCGTCGCGACCAGCAGCTCGATCTCGATAACAACCAGGCGGCCCAGCTCACGTCCGACAAGCTCACGATCATCCTCGACCCGTACCACGACCACCTGACCCGCGCCGTCTTCGAGGTCAATCCGTCGGGCGTCAAGGGCGATGCCCTCGGCGCAGGCGGCAGCAATCTCGACGCGTCGTGGGATCCGGTGTGGGATGAGGCGAGCCACGTCGACTCGCTCGGCTGGACGGCTGAAATGCGGATCCCGCTGAGCCAACTCCGTTTCCGGGCTCGAGACACGCTCCAGACGTGGGGACTGCAGGTGGTGCGCACGATCGACCGCCTGAACGAACGGGATTGGTGGGCCTATTCCCACCGCAACGAGAACAACGGCCCCGCGACGTACGGCCACCTCACGGACCTCGCCCTCGGACATCCGCCGCGCCAGTTCGAGGTCGTCCCGTACGTGTCGAACAGCACCGAAGGCTACTCCGCGAACGCCGGCAACCCGCTGCTGCCCATCTATAAGGACCGGCCCGAAGCGGGGGCCGACATCAAGTACCTGCTGACGTCCAACATCACGCTCGACGCCACGATCAATCCGGACTTCGGACAGGTGGACCTCGATCCGGCCGTCATCAACCTGACCGCGTTCGAGACCTACTTCCCGGAGAAGCGGCCGTTCTTCATCTCGGGATCGGGGGCGTTCGACTTCGGCGGATTCAATTGCTTCTTCTGCAGCAACGTGACGTCGCTCGGTCTCTTCTACTCGCGCCGCATCGGCCGCTCGCCACAGCTCGCGAACTACTATTCCAGCTTCGCCGCGTACACGGACATCCCCAACAATACGACGATCCTTGGGGCCACGAAGCTCACCGGACGCACCGCGGGTGGCGTCACGATCGGCCTGCTCAATGCCGTCACCAACCAGGAGAACGGGTCGTATGTCGTCGCCCCTGACAGCGCGCGGCATACGGCTCCCATGGAGCCGCTCAGCAACTACATGGTTGCCCGGGTGAAGAAAGATCTGGGCGACGGCGCCACGGAGATCGGAGGCATCGTGACATCGACGGTGCGCGATCTCGACTCACCGATACTCGCTGACAGTTTGCATCGGCACGCCGAGGCGGCGGGCGGAGATTTCATCACGACGTGGGATCACCGGCACTATTCACTGATGGGAAGCGCCGCCCTGTCCAATGTGGCGGGCACCCCGCAATCGATCCTGCTGACCGAGGAGTCGAGCGCGCACTACTTCCAGCGTCCGGATCGCGGGCGCCAGGGGGGAGGCCTCTTCGCAAGCCGCTTCGATTCGGCAGCCACATCGCTCCGGGGGTACGGCGGCTACCTGCGCCTCGCCAAGGACAACGGCGACTGGCTGTGGGAGACGTCGGCCAATATCCGGAGCCCGGGATTCGAGGTCAACGATCTGTCGTTCATGGGCCGCTCGGACTACGTCTGGAACAACGCCAACATCGTCCGGCAATGGACCGTCCCGGGCGCGTGGTACCGGAGCCTGTTCGCCGATATCGGCGGCCAGACCGAGCACAACTTCAGCGGCGATCGCATCGACCTTCAGGGCCAGGCATCCCTCAACGGCCAGCTCCGCAACTTCTGGCAGTTCAACCTCTTCTACATCTATCACCCGACCATCATGGACGACGACCTGACACGCGGTGGGCCGGTCGTCAAACGCAATGGCTACCAGGATGGTTATGTGGGAGTGTCGACGGACCCGCGGCGCGCACTCGTCGTACAGGCGAACACCGAAGCCGCGGCGGGGCTCAACGAGCCAAGCCAGCAGATCACGACGCAGGTCGTCGCGCTCGTGAAGCCGGTATCGAGTGTCTCATTCAGTCTCGGGCCGACACTCGTGCTCCTGCGGCACGGCCTGCAATACGACAGCGCGATCGCCGGCCAGAACGTGCCGCTCTTCTTCGGCACCCGGTACGTCTTCTCGAGCATCGACCAGAACACGCTGTCAATGGATACGCGGCTGAACATCGCGTTCACACCAACGCTCACGCTCGACCTCTACGCACAGCCGCTCCTTGCGAGCGGGCACTACTACCAGTTCGAGCAGTTCGACCATCCCCGGCAATTGCACAAGAGCGTCTTCGGCCGCGATGTGGGCAGCATCAAGGCGCTCAGCAACGGCACCGGATACTGCGTCGATCCGACCGGCGCGACCGCTAACGCGAGCGCCTGCCCGACGAGCCCCAGCCAGGATTTCGTCGTCCCGAATCCGAACTTCAACACCCGCTCTCTCCGTGGCAACGCGGTGCTGCGGTGGGAGTATCGCCCGGGGGCAACGATCTATTTCGTGTGGCAGCAGATGCGATTCGACGATACACCCTTCGGCAATTTTCAGTTCTCGCGCGATCAGTCGTATCTGCTTCGCGCCCCCGCCGACAACGTGTTTCTCATCAAGGTGAACTACTGGCTGCCGCTGTGAACCGGTTGTAAGGCCGAGTGAACCAGCCGTGAGAGAGGGCACCGCATGATTAGATTGCGGGCGGCACCTCTTCCGCTCGCTCCTTTCTCGTTTTTTCCCGGTTCCTCGTGCCTCTCCCCATCCCGGCTCCGCGCGACTCCGGGTACACCACAACGACCGCGGTGCCGCTGTACTGGGCGGCGTACGGGCCGGCGGGCGCACCACGGGCACTCGTGCTCCACGGCGGACCCGGCGCCGATCACCGCTACCTGCTGCCCCAATGCTGCGGCTCGCGGAGCACTGCGATCTGCTCTTCTACGACCAGCGCGGCGGCGGCAACTCGCGCGCCGATGGGCGCAACCCGGTCACGTGGCACGAGCATGTGGATGACCTGGGACGGGTGATTCGCGAGTTCGGGCTCTCGGCGCCGGCCGTCGTCGGATATTCGTGGGGCGGATTGCTGGCGATGCTGTACACGACCGCGACGACTGACGGTGCTGGGCTCATCCCGTTCGGCAAGCTGGCGCTGATCGACCCGGCGTCCGTCACGATCGGATACCGAAGGGAGTTCGAAACCGCCTTCGCGCGCCGTAGCGACAGCGAGTACGTCCGTCGCGAGCGCGCTGCGCTTCTCGCATCGGGACTCCGCGAGCGCGATCCCGACGCCTATCGCCAGCGGGCGTTCGAGCTGAGCGTCGCTGGATATTTTGCCGACCCGGCGGCCGCGCGCGACCTCACTCCCTTCCGCGTCGTGTCCCGGGTGCAGCACTCCGTCTGGGCGAGTCTCGGTGACTACGACCTGCTGCCATCGCTCGCGACGGTCCGCGCGCGCACCTCGCTGCCCGCTCTCATCGTGCATGGCCGCGAGGATCCAATCCCGCTGGCCTCGTCCGCAGACGCCGCGGCCGCCCTCGGCGCAGACCTGGTCACCATCGATCAATGCGGCCACGTACCCTACGTCGAGCGCCCGGACCCGCTGTTCGCGGCGCTCGGGCCGTTCCTGGCAGCGAGCTGATGGCCGCCTCCCGCCCGACCGCGAAGAAGAAGCCGGCCCGCCGGCCCCGGAAACGCGCCAAAGTGTTTCGCGGCGCCGCGCTCGTCGAGCAGACCCATGAGGTCGTGAAGCGGCTCCGCCACGAATACCCGGATGCACACACTGAGCTCGATTTTCACGGCCCCTACCAGCTGCTGGTGGCCACGATCCTGAGTGCCCAGACCACCGACGTGCGCGTCAATCTCGTGACGCCGGCACTGTTCGAGCGCTTTCCGTCGATCGAGACTCTGGCCGCCGCCGATCCCGCAGTACTGGAGACCATCATACGCAGTACAGGATTCTTTCGCGCCAAGGCGAAAAGCCTGATCGGAATGGCGACCGCCGTCATGACGCGGTTCGGCGGAGTCATCCCGGCGACCATGGACGAGCTGGTGACGCTACCCGGCGTCGGCCGGAAGACCGCGAACGTCGTATTGGGCAATGCGTTTCACCGCGACGAGGGGATCGTGGTCGATACCCACGTCACCCGGCTCAGCGAGCGCCTGGGCCTCACCGCGGAAACGGATCCGGTGAAAATCGAGCAGGCCTTGATGCGCGTCGTGCCGCGCGACGATTGGACGATGTTCTCCCATCTCCTGATCTTTCACGGCCGCCGCGTCTGCACGGCACGCGCTCCGGCGCACGATCGCTGCGTGCTCGCGACGATCTGCCCGTCCGCGACGCTGGTCTGACGTCACCTCGCGCGGAGCGTGCCTGGTTGAACGCGATCCCATCCGGTGAGTGACACGCGCGTGAGTGGCACTCTCGGCTATGCGGAGTATCGCGATGCGCGGCACTTCACCGCGCTGGACGGACTGCGCGCGGTCAGCGTCCTCCTGGTCGTGCTGGCCCACGCACGCGGCCGTGAGGATTGGCTCTGGATCCGCGGCGCGAATGGTGTCACGGTTTTCTTCGTGCTGAGCGGCTATCTGATCACGACGCTCGCCTTGCGCGAAGAAGCCGTGCGCGGGCGGATCGATCTCGTCGCGTTCTACCTGCGCCGCACGTTCCGCATCCTGCCCATGTACTACCTGACGCTCGCGATCTATTGCGTGCTCGTACTGGTCGTACATGCCGATCCCGTACGTCATGACAAGTTCGTGCACGCACTGCCGTACTATCTCACGTATTTCCAGGAGTGGCCGCACCTCGTCCTCAAGGACGTGCCGTTCGAGTTGTCGTGGTCGCTCGGCATCGAGGAGAAGTTCTACCTCGTGTGGCCGGTGCTCGGCTTCATCCTGCTGCGGAAGCATTTCGGGCTCCGCGTCGGCACCACCGTCGCCCTCGCGGCGGCTTGTACCGTGGCGGCATGCTTCACATCGTGGGGCAAGTTCGTGCTGTTTTACGCGCACATCCTGATCGGGTGCGCGCTCGCGGTACTGCTCGACAACCCGGCGGCGTTCGCGCGGTTGCGCGGACTCGCGCGCCCGGGACCGGCCATACTGATCGCGGTGCTCGCAGTCGCGGTTCACTTCACCACGGATACGGCCAGACCCTGGACCCACGTCCTGTTCGCCGCGATGGTCGCGCTGGTGCTGGTCGGACTGGTCGCCGGCTCCTCACCGGTCACCCGCGCGCTGGCCTGGCCGCCACTCGTCTGGCTCGGCGGCATTTCCTACGGCGTCTACCTGTTCAACCAGTTGGGACTGCATGCCGCCATGCGCGTCGTCCCGGTCCGGTGGGGACTCCCCGGCGACGCGCTCGCCATGACGCTCGGGCTGGCCATCACGCTTGGCGTATGCCAGGTGCTGCACCGGTATCTGGAGATCCCGCTCATGCACTACGGACGGGCGCTTGCCAAGCGGCGGAAATCCGCTCAGGGTTGCGCCCCGGCGACCGCTGGCTAAAGTTCGTCCTGCCATGTCGAAAACCGCAACGTTCGAGACCAATCGCGGCACCATAGTCGCGGAGCTGTACGAGAAGGACGCCCCCAAGACCGTCGAGAACTTCGAGAAACTGGCCAACGCCGGTTTCTACGACGGCGTGAAGTTCCATCGCGTGATTCCCGACTTTGTCGTGCAGGGCGGAGACCCGCTCTCGCGCGATTTGCCGGCCGGCGACCGCCGCATCGGCAGTGGCGGCCCAGGCTACCACATCAAGTGCGAAACCAAAGGCAACCCGCGAACCCACGAAGTGGGCGCGCTGTCGATGGCGCACGCCGGGACCGATACGGGTGGCAGCCAGTTCTTCATGGTGCTGAGCGAAGCCAACACGCGCCACCTCAACGGCAAGCACACGGTCTTCGGCAAGATCACGAAGGGGCTCGACATCATGAAGTCGATCACCCAGAATGATTCAATGACATCGGTGAGGGTCGCGTGACCGAGGAATATCCGCCGCAAGGCCCCGACACGTCGCCGGCAGTCCGCGGCCTCGTCCTCGCAGTGATCGCGATCTTCGTGATTCTCTTCTCGATCGTGATGATCACGAACCACCACTACGAGCAGACAGAAGCCGCGCCGGCCGCGCAGCACGCGCCCTAGTCCGGGACCGCGAGGGCGCTCACCCGGCACCACTCACCAGTTCCCGCCATCCGCACGTAGGAGATCCGCCGCACCGGCTTCGGCCCCGTGCGGCGGTTGTCATTGCGGCACAGGCCGGAGTCGCCCCCGGGGCATGCGGCCCCCTCGCCCGGGCCGCACCGTCCGCGCCCGCAGGTGCCATTTCGTCTGCGCTGGTTGGGCCTTAGCCGCGGATTCGAGGCCCTAAGTGCTGGTGTTGTATAGTGACTGACTGGTCAGTAAGTTATTTCGATGATCGGGACCGACGAACATGAGCCCAAACGGCGGCGCCTCCCCGAGGAGCGGCCGCAGCAGATTCTGGACGCTGCGATCGAGGTGTTCGGTAACCACGGCCTCGCGAACGCGCGCCTCGAGGACATCGCCAAGCTCGCGGGCGTCGCGAAGGGCACGATCTACCTCTACTTCCCCAACAAGGAAGCGCTGTTCAAGGAGATGATCCGGCAGACGGTCATCGCTCAGTTGGAGCAGACTGAGCGCGAGCTCGTCAACGATCGCGGCACGTCCGCGACCGACCAGGTCAGGCTCTTCATGCGATGGTGGTGGGGCCTCATGCGGCGTCCCGACTACCAGCGGATGTATCGGCTCGTGATTGGAGAGATGCAGCGCTTCCCCGAGCTCGTCGACTTCTTCTGGGACGAGGTGATCGTGCGCCGCCAGTTGCTGCTGGACCGCCTCATCCAGCGCGGCGTCGATTCGGGTGAGTTTCGCTCCGTCGATCCCACGACGGCAGGGCGCCTCGTCAGCTCGATGTTCTCCTCGCACTCCCTCTGGGCATGCACGCGTTTTTACGAAAAGCAGGAACTGACTGACGAGATCGTATTCGAGCAGGTGATGGACTATTTCTTCCATAGCCTCTCACCCTCGGCGTCTCTGGCCGTCGCCGCAGCAGCCAAATCGTGAACCAGCCAACGCCACCGAACGTGCAAACACGACCAACCTTGCACCGCTGCCGCGGAGCGCTGCGCCGGCCCATCGCGCGCCCCCTCAGGCCTGCGGGGCACGAGCCCGGACAGCCGCATGCGTACGCGAGCGCTCGCGCCGCGTCGCTCGTGCTCGCGCTCCTCATGGCAGCCGCGCCACTCGGCGCCCAGCAGGACACGACCACGCATGTCCTCACCTTGGGCGGCGCTGCCCGCTTGGCCGCTCGCCAGAGTGCCAGCGTCCTGGCGGCCCGGGCTGAAGCCAATGAGGCAGGCGCACGCGTCCACGAGAGTTTCAGCGCGTTCCTCCCGACGGTCTACGGGGGCGCCTCCGAGAGAGAGTTCACCGAGAACAGCGCATCGCTGTTGCGGTTCCCGCCCAGCCCTGGGTCGGCTGCCTTCAGTAGCCTCCTCCCCCCTGGCGGGATCGTCTTTCCACCCATCAAGTCGGTCGACTTCCGCGGCTACGCATCCGACACGCTCTTCAGCTTCGGAGCGATCCAGCGGTACCGCCATTCGCGCATCATGGAACGTGCGGCCAATGCCACGGCCGACAATGCCGCCGAGCAGGCGGCAGGCACCGCGGCAGCCGCGTATCTCACCGCCCAGCACGCGGAAGCCCTTGTGGCGGCGCGCCTGGCCGATTCGGCGCTGGCCGCGGATCTCCTCAGCATTGCCCGCCAGCAGTTGGCCGCCGGCGTGAGCATCGCCCTGGATGTCACTCGGGCAGCCGCCCGCAGCACCGCGAGCCGCGCACAGCTGATCGGCGCCCGTACGGATCGCGACCGCGCGCGGCTCGACCTCTATCGCGCACTTGGTTTGCCGCTGGACACCCGGATGCTCCTGACCGATTCGCTCTCCCGTCTGCCGGTCACCGACACGTTGCCGCCGGAGTCGCAGGAGATTGATCGCGCGCTGAGACACCGGCCCGATCTGCACGCGATCGACGAGCAGCTTACCGCCGCCGAACAGGCGATCAGCGCCGTGCGGGCCGAGCGCCTACCGGCACTCGCCGTGTTCGGCGACAAGGGTGTCAACGGCGGGAATTGGAACCGGCTGCTTCCCACCTACACTTGGGGGATCGGCCTCACCGTGCCGGTCTTCAATGGGGCGCACCGCGAAGCCCGGATCGAAGAGGAGCAGGCAGCGACCCAGGAGATCCTCGTGCGGCGCCGCGACCTGCGCCAGGTCGCCGCCATCGAAGTCCGCGGCGCGTTTCTGCAGTTGGCGTCCGCCCGCGAGCAGCTCGGCGCTGCCACCGAACAGCTCCAGCTGACCCAGCAGGAGCTGTCCGAAGCGCGCGAGCGGTTCCGCGCCGGCGTCGCCGGCGACGCGGACGTCATCACGGCATCGCTCGACCTCAACGGAGCCCGGACGCTGGAGGTGGACGCGCTGGCCAACTTCCAGGCCGCCCGGGTCGCACTCGCGCTCGCGACGGGTTCCGTCACGGACCTGCCATGAACCGCGCCCAGGGCACCGATTCGCACGCCAAATGCTTCATCTTACCACACTCAACGCAGTAGACGACTATGGCCACCACCGTACGCCCCGAGCAGCAATCCGCACCCAGTTCCTCCGCGCCGCCGCAACAGCAGGCGGCGCCCGCTGGAGCACAGGGGGCATCTTCTCCGCCGCAGGCGGCCAAGCCACGCAACAAGCTGGTGATCGCGAGTGTCGCCGTGGCCATCGTCATCGCGCTGGTATGGGGAGCCAAGACCTGGACGTACAGCCGCGCCCATGAATCCACCGACGACGCCCAGGTCGATGGCCATCTCGTCCCGGTGCTTGCCAAGGTGGGCGGGTACGTGACGCGCGTGCGTGGTGACGAGAACACGCACGTCAAGGAAGGCGACACGGTTGTCGTAATCGACGATGCGGACTACAAGGCGCGGCTCGCCGAGGCCGTCGCGGATCTCGCCGCGGCACAGGCCGGAGTCGGAGCGCGCGGATATACGGGCCAGGCCGCCGCCCAGGTACAGACGGCTCAAGGCCAGGGGGCAGCGGCCGACGCGCAGATCGTGGCCGCACAGGCGAATTACGACAAGGCAGTGGCTGATCTCCAGCGCACGCGCCAGCTCGCCGACCAGCAGATCGTGTCGCGGCAGCAGCTCGACGCCGCACAGGCGACGGCCGACGCCGGCCGCGCAGCCCTGCTCGCATCGCAAAAGCAGGCAGCGGCCGCCGGGGCTACGGTCACGAACGCCCAGGCCGGCGTCCGGTTCGCACAGGCCCGGCTCGCGAGCGCGCAGGCCCAGGAACAGGTGGCGGCCCTCAACGAGTCCTACACTCGTGTCACGGCGCCCGTGAGCGGAATCCTCTCGCGCAAGCAGGTCGAGCTCGGCCAGTTGCTGCAGGCCGGCCAGACGATGTTCACCCTCGTAGCGGATACCGGGGTCTGGGTCACGGCCAACTACAAGGAGACGCAAATGGATGACATCCGCGTCGGCCAGCAGGTCGAGTTCGAGGTGGATGCGTACGGCGGCTGCACGTTCCACGGACGCGTCGAGAGCATCGCGGCCGCGACCGGCGCCAAGTTCGCCCTGCTCCCACCCGATAATGCGACGGGTAATTTCACCAAGGTCGTCCAGCGTATCCCGGTCCGGATTCGTCCGACCGATCCGCCGAACACGAACTGTGTCCTTCGTCCCGGCATGTCGGTAGATACGCACATCGAGACGACGAAGTAGCGAGCGGATCGCTATAGCGATCGCTATAACGGCGCGCTGCTGTCCACGGCGCAGGCCACGCTCTTCGAGGCCTTCCCGCCATCGGAGGTCGGCATTGGCCAGGCGATGTTCGGCGTCGGTGTCATGGTCGGGCCGACGGTTGGCCGCACGCTCGGGGGCTACATCGTCGACAGCTATAGCTGGCCGTGGATCTTTTACATCAACGTGCCGCTCGGGATTCTGGCGGCGTTCCTCGTGTTCAGCTACGTCCGCGACACGACGTTCCAGGCGCGCGCGAAGACGGTGGATTTCGGCGGGATCGCGCTGCTCGCGCTCGCGGTCGGCTCGCTGCAATGGATGCTCGAACGCGGGGAACGGTTCGACTGGTTCGAGTCGAGGTTCATCACGACGCTCGCCATCGTCTCCGTGGTGTCGACGGTCCTCCTCATCTGGAGAGAGCTGACCATCGATGAGCCGATCATCGACTTCCGCGTCCTCAAGAGCCGCCAGCTCACCGCGGGGGTGCTGTTCGCGGGGGGATGGGGCTCGCGCTCTATGGCTCGATCTTCGTACTCCCGATCTTCCTGCAGCAACTCCACGGGTTCACGGCGTGGCAGACCGGGAAGGTTATCCTGCCGGGCGCCATCGCCTCCGCGATCACCATGGCGTTCGTCGGGCGGAACGCTGGGCGCCTCGACGCGCGATACACCGTGACGGCGGGCTCGCTGCTGTTCCTCGGGGCAATGCTGATGCTCGCCCATCTCAGTCTCGACGCGGGATCGGGCGACTTGTTCTGGCCTCTCATTCTGCGCGGCGTGGGACTCGGCCTGATCTTCGTCCCGCTCACCAATGCGGCGATGGCCGACGTGTCGTTCAAGGACCTCGCACAGGGCACCGGCATGTTCAACCTCACCCGGCAGCTCGGCGGCTCGCTGGGCATCGCCATCATGGCGACGCTGCTGACGCGGTTCACGAAGGTCGCTCGCGCGCTCCTGTCGGAGCACGTGGTGTCGGGGAACGCCGACGTGCTACAGCGGCTCGACGTGATCGCACGAGGGATAATGGCGCACGGCGCCACGCCGATCTTCGCGCGGCAACAGGCGCTCGCCGTACTGGACACGCAGAGCGGCGGGCAAGCCAGCGTGCTGGCCTTCTCACGCCTCTACCTGCTGAGCGGAATCATTCTCGTCGCGGGCCTGCCGCTGATGCTGCTCTTTCGCACCGGTAAAGGCCGGGTGAGCGCCGGCATCCCGCACTAACGCGCTGCGGGCCGCGCCGGACGTCAGTGTCCGTCGGCGCCTTTGAGCGTGATGTCCGGGAGTTGCGTCGTCTTCCCGGCGGCGATCACCAGGGTGGTGTCGAAGTCCGCGTAGCCGCTGGCGCTGATGTGCAGGCGCCGGACGCCCGCTGCCACGGCACCGTCCAACACGCCGGACTGTCCGGCCGGCCGCCCGTCGAGGACGATTTGTGCGGCACTCGGCTGGACCCGGAGCTGCAGCGTCCCGGTGGACGCCGGTGGCGCAGACGCCGTCCCCACCGGCTCCACGTGCCGCGGCCGGAGCGATCCCCACAGCGCGATCACGCACGCCACGACGAGCACGCCGGCGGTGCCGAGATGCCGGCGAATCCGCCGGACCCGGTCCGCGGAGCGCATAAACGCATCGTGCGCGGCGACGACGGACATCGTATCCGCGAGCGGCGGCAGCGCTTCCGTGCGAACGATCGGGACGGCAGACGACCCCTGCGCCAGCTCGCGAAGCATCGCTTCACCGGCGAGCCGGTCTGCCTCGCTCAGCGGCACGGCTTCGATCGCGATGCGCATCTCCCGCGTGGTGGCAAACCGGCGGTCCGGATCCTTGGCCAGGACACGATCCAGCACGGCGACCAGCTCCGCCGGCACATCGTGCCGCGCCACCGACACGTCCGGCACCGGTGTGAAGAAATGGTGGTGCATGATGGCCGCCAGCGTGTCGGCATGGAACGGCACGGTACCAGTGAGCATCTGAAACGCGACGACGCCCAGCGAGTACTGGTCCGACTGCGGCCGCGCCAGCTTGCCGGCGCACTGCTCGGGACTCATGAAGTACGGCGTCCCGATCACGGAGCCGGTGCTCGTCATCGACGCGTTCTCGATCGCGCGGGCGACGCCGAAGTCAGTGACGATCACACGGCCGTCGCGATCGATCAGGATGTTGCCGCCCTTCACGTCGCGGTGCACGATCCCGTGCTCGTGCGCGTAGCTGAGCGCACTCGTGGCGGCCCGCATGACCAGCAACACCACCGGTACGGGCAGCGCGCCCTGGGTCGCGACGATACTGTCGAGGGCGCGGCCCTCGACGTGCTTCATCGCGAGGTAGAGCAGCGACGCGCTCTGTCCGACGCGATAGATCGGGATGATGTTCGGGTGGTCGAGCGCGGCGGCCATCTGCGCTTCGCGCTCGAACCGCTCGACGACCGACGGACCCAGTGCCAGCTCTGGCGGCAGGACCTTGAGCGCCACGGGCCGGCGGAGTTGCAGCTCGATCGCGCGAAAAACCACGCCCATCCCGCCACGTCCGACTTCGCGTTCGACGTCGAAGTCGTCGGCGAGTTCCGCCCGGGCGAGCTGCAGCAACCCATCAGATTCGGGATCTGGTCCGTCAGGCGTCCGCCGCGGTCCGCGGCCGCCCGATGTCCCGGGGGTGAATCCTTCACCGGATGTTCCGGTGTGTTCGGGCCGCGAGCTGCGCGGCTCATACACGAGGGTCGTCGCCGCCGGATTGGCCAGCTCGGTTCCGCACTGCTCGCAATAGTGCGCGTCCGCCGAGTTGGCAGCCTGGCATGCCGGACAGGGCAACCACTCGGGTGGAGTGGGTGCCCCGATACCGGCGGGCGGACGCGCATCAGGACTGGCGGGCATTAGTGGATTGACGACGCCGACGCTATGGTTGTCAAATACCCTGGGGGCTGCGCTGGGGGCTGCGCTGGGGGCTGCGCTGGGGGCTGCGCTGGGGGCACCCGGTGGACCCCGCGCCGCAGCCGCGGGCGGTGTGCCGGACGGAGTGCCGGACGGAGTGCCGGACGGAGTGCCGGACGGCACCAGAATGCTCTCCGGAGCGCAATCCGCTTGCGGGCCGCGGCGGGTCTCCGGATGGAGCCGCCCCGGCATCGTGTCTCCCCGCTCCGGGCTACGCGCAACTCGCTGTCAGCACGCATATTGCACCCTGGGAAAGGACGACCGCTGCTCGGCCAACGTTTCCCTGTGACGGCGCGTATAATTTGCACAGACCGGCCCGGAGAATGGCCACGCCCATGTCACCCTCCCTCGCCCTCATTCGCACTCAGACGGAACCTACGCAGCGGCCCGGCCGCGCCCGCGGGGGATCGCCCGCCGCGCCAGAGCCGGCAGCGTCGTTCGGACCGCTGGACGCGGCGGAAGAGCAGCGCCTGGTGGCGAGCGCGCAGAGCGGTGATGCCGTCGCGTTCGGGGCCCTGGTCCGGGCGCACCAGCGGCGCGCGTACGCCGTCGCCCGCGCGATCGCGGCGACTCACGAGGATGCCGAGGATGCGGTGCAGGACGGATTCCTGCACGCGTTCCGGGCGTTGCACCGGTTCCTCCCGGGACAGCCATTCGGTGCATGGTTGCACCGCATCGTCGCCAACGCCGCGCTCGACGCGACCCGGCGGCGCCGCGTCCGTGATGCGGACACGCTGAGCGAGAACCTCGCCGCCGGCTGGCACGACCCCGCCGAATCATCGGATCTGCGGACCCGGCTCCACGCCGGACTGGCGGCCCTCACCGAGCGCCAGCGCGCAGTCATCGTGCTGCACGATGTGCAGGGATTCCGTCACGGCGAAATCGGCCGCATGCTGAGCATCCCGGAAGGCACCGCCAGGTCCGACCTGTTCCACGCTCGCCTCGCGCTCCGGCGCTCGCTGCGGGCGCTTCACGAGGTCCGGTAACACCATGACCGGCGACGATCGGAATCAACCGGAGCGGCAGCCGCCCGCCCGTTCGCTCTTCCGCCGGGGCGGGGGAAGCGCCAGGCTGCCGTCGGGGCCTTCGCTGACGCGGCTGCTGCGCGAAGCGTATGCCGCCCCCGAAGACGCCAGCTACTGGGTGCGTCTGGAAGCACGCATCATGGCGGGCGTACGGAGCCAGGCGAGCCGGAGCAGCATCGACGGCTGGGCGGCCGCGTTCCATGCATGGGCACGCGCTGGGCTCGCGGCAGCGTGTCTGGCCGCGGTGGCCGGTGGCATCGCGGCGTGGAGCAGCCGGGACATGGAAGCTCGCGTCGCCTACGAGGCGGTCGTGGATGTGCCGACTCCGGCGGTCATGCAGTCCGACAGCCGTTTCATCAACGTCTCAGAGCGTGAGGCGACGGGTCAGTATGTCTTTTCGCATTGATCCCACGAAGAACTCGGCGCTCGCCTTCCTCCTCGGCGCCACGCTGGTAGGCGGCGTCCTCGGATTCACCGCGGACCGGTTCGTGACGCGCGACCGCGTGTGCCCGCGCTACGGCAATGACGCCGGGATGCGCCGCCGGTTCGGTGACGATCTGGGACTGTCCGATGCGCAACGAGCCGCAGTCGACACGATTCTCAATGCGAAGCACCGCGCGATCGCGGCGCTGGACAAACCGGTTCGCCCACAGATGGATTCGATCAGCGAGGACGCGACCCGGAAGATCCGCGCGCGGCTCGATGCGGGCCAGCAGGCGAAATTCGATCGCATCCACGCCGAAGTCCAGGCGCGGAAGCGCGCCGAAGAGAAAGCCGAACAGCAATAGAAGCGACTAGCGGGAGAGAGCCCCGCCGATCCAGTCCCCGACGTAGTAGCCCGCGACGGCGACGCCGATCCCGACGACGAACATGTCGAGCCCCGACCGGAAGACACTCCGGCCCGTGAAGATCGAGCGCGCGGCACCGACGATGAAGTGGGACGCCATCGCGATCGTGAACGACACGACGATCGCCACGGTGCCGTGCCAGAAGAAGAACGGGAAAACCGGAAGGATCGCGCCCAGCCCGGTGGCAAACCCGGTGACCCACGCTTCGCGAAGCGGGGACATCGCGGGATCGCCGATCTTCAGCTCCTCCTGGACCTGCTCCGCCAGCATCCGTTGCGGATCCGCCATGACCTGCGTGGCCAGGCGCCCGGCCGCATCGGGGTCCATTCCCTTGGCCTCATAGATCAGCGCCAGCTCGTCGCGCTCCACTTCCGGCATGAGCGCGATCTCGTCGCGCTCCATCGCGATCTCGTGAGCATAGACCTCCTGCTCGCTCTTGGCGGCCAGATACCCGCTGGATCCCATTGAGAGCGCGTCGGCGATGAGGCCCGCAACGCCAGCGACGACAATGGCGCGATTTTCCTGCGTGGCGGCCGCGCCGATCACCCCCGCCACGAGCCCGAAATTGGCGGTCAGCCCGTCGTTGAACCCGTACACGATGTTGCGGAGAAATCCGCCCGACGCCGTCCGGTGCCAGGGTTCCCCGCTCTGTCCCGCGATCCCCGCCAGCGTCGTGGCATGCTCGGCGCTCTCCCGTGCCAGCAAGAGCGCTTCACCACCACCGGGCGCACCCACGGCCGTCGTGCGGTGCATGGTCATGTAGCCTTTGACCTCGCGCCCCTCTTCCGCCAACAGCATGGGCAGGAGAAATGCGGGGCCGAACTTCCCGCCGAGCCACGCCAGTGCGCGCGCACGAAAGCTCGGGCGGAACCGGCCAGGCGGATGCCCGGCATCGGTGAGCAGTTTCTCCCAGATCGCGACGTGCCGGTCCTCGACGACCGCCAGCCGCGTGTACACATCGCGCTTGTGCGCGTTACTCTCCGCTGCCGCCAGCGCCCGGTACAGGAACGCCGCGTCCGCTTCGTCCTGCCAGTGGTGCGTGAACGTGTGCGCGGTATCGGTGCCGATCGCGCCCGGGCCCGGCGCTCCGGCCGTGCTGGCGGCGAGACCGCCCTGAGTGGAAGCCATGTCCGTAATATGCCGCCCACAGGACGCCGCGCGGCAGCCGAGGCTGGACAAGGACCGGCCGCCCTGGCGCCCTGCGGCAACCCCGCCGCCGGCCGGTGGTGTCACATCCGGGTTGCCAAAGACAGGGAACTCTTACCGCGAGGCTGCCGATTATGCGATTCGTGATGTTCCTCGCCAGCGCGGCCACGGTCGTGGCGCTCCCGGCGTCGGCTCAGGACAAGACACCCGACGCCGGAGACCGAGCCCCTCACAAGGATTGCGCCGCCCCGATGCGCAGGTCGGTCAGCGCGTTCTTCAGCATGCGCGACGAGAATCGGGCCGTTCTTGGCCTCGGCACGACGTCGGGCGGGATGCGCGACACCCTGGGGTTGCTGGTTACCGAAGTGACGTCGGGCGGGCCGGCCGAGAAGGCAGGCATTGAGGAGGGAGATCGTCTCGTATCGGTGAACGGCACCGAGCTCCGGCTGAGTGCGGCTGATGCGGGCGACCAGGAGATGCGCGGACTGATGGCGCGCCGGCTGGTTCGCATGCTGTCCAAGCTCAAACCAGGTGATGTCGCGACCTTCCGCGTGTCGTTCGACGGCAAAGGCCGCGATGTGAAAGTGACGACGGTCAAAGCGTCGGAACTCTTCAAGGACGACGGCTTCATGCACTTCGGTGCACTGGGGACCGGACCCGACGTAAGCCGGATCGAGCACACCGACGAAAAGATCAGCAAAGCGCTACACGACGCATGCGCGCAGGCCTGGGACCTCGGCAACCACATGCGCGAGTTCCACGTCCAGGTGCCCGGCCATGGCTCGGACTTCGAGATCTATACGCCCGAGGCGCCCGAATCCCCCGAGACCCCCGAGACCCCGAAGCCCCGGAGACACCCCTCGCTCCAATGGCTCCGGTCGCGCCTCTGGGCCCACGGCATTTCATGCGTATCCTCGCACCCGCAGCACCCGCCACGCCCGCGGCGCCTGCCGCACCCGCACCGCCGGCCCCACCAACTCCGCCCACCTCGTCGCAAACGATCTAGCAATCGGTCCAGCAGACGATCCGGGCAGACGTTCTAGCCGGACGTTTTAGCCGGACGGTCCAGCCGGGAGCGGCCAGCGACCGCTCTCGGCCAATTGCCGTAGTGCACGACAGCCAGCCCTGGGGCGCCGGGGCTGGCTGTCGTGTTTCCGGCGAACGCGGTGCGGCGATTACCCGCTGCCATCCCCCGGATCCAATACGATGTATCGGACGTCGTCGCGCGCGACCTGCTTGAGCCACGAGATGAGCGCGTCGATCTGCTCGGCTGGCTGCACGCCAGTGGCTCCCGCGATCGTGCGATCGATCACTAGGACCCGGCCGTACTGCGCGTAGTGCGCGTGGTAGCGCCCAAAGACACTCTCGGCATCGACGTTGACCGGCAGCCGCGCGTGCCACCCGTCGGGCAGAGTCAGTTGGAACTCGGACGCCTCCTCATACGGACCGACGACCGACTCGACATCGATCGGTGACCGCCGGTACCCGCGCGACTCGAGATCCGCCAGAATGTCGGGGCGCGAGTAGTCGCGTATCGGCAGCGTGAGGATCTCGGTCCCCCCGGCGCTCGACACGGGCCGCGCTTCCTTGATCGCCAGCGCCACACGTGGCTCGGCATCGAGGTCGCGCCCGTTGAAGGACACCAGGCTGTCGCCCGTCGCTCCCTGGAACAAGGCGTTGGCGAGGGACCGAGTCAGCCGCTCGCGGTCGGCATCCCCGAACGGTGTCGCGAACGCGCTCCGCAGGTTGTATTGGCGGCTTCCGGTCTCGACTTCGACATACTTGCCGCTGAACGTGCCATCCGCTCTGAGCTGCCCGCTGATCTTGAACGTCGCGCGATTGACCGCCACGGGATCGGCCGGCAACATCACCTCCTCACCGCGGCCATCCGGATAGACGACGAGCGCGAACTCGCCCTGTTCCTGCGGTGGGAGCGATCCGAATGGCGTCAGGTCCGATGTGAGATCGACGAAGAGGAAGTGGTTCGGATGGCCGTCCGGCACGCCGGGCCTGGCGATCGCCGCGATCATGTGATCGAGCTGGTACGCCGATGGCAGCGAACGATTGATCCCACCAGTCAGGCTCAGTAGCACGGGATACGCCGGCACACCCATACGCCGGGCCAGGGCGATGAACAGCGTCGCCTTGTCCTTGCAGTCGCCGTATTTCGTCTCCCAGACCGACATTGGCAGCCGGGGCTGGTATCCGCCGATGCCGAGCGACAGCGAGACATAGCGGAAATCCTGCGCGACCCAGCGATGGAGGGCGCGGAGGGAGTCGTCGAGCGTCTGCGCGCCCATGACGACCGTCGATAGCTGCTGGTTGAGCGCGGGCGTCAACCGGTATCGCTTCTTCGAGAGGGCCGCGTACCAGCTCGCGATGCCACCCCAGGTGATCGGAGCGGCAACCGAGATCTGCGGATACAGCGGATTGGAATCGGGCGCGAACGGCTCCGGCTCGGGTCGCGGAACCTCGGTGGTCGACCACACGTACACACGGCGCCCGTGCGACTCCTCCACGCGGCGGGCGAAGTGGATGTTTCGCTCCTGGATACGCGGCGTCAGCGATCCCGGGACGTCGAGAACGAACCGCGACCGGCGAGTGACATGTCCCGTGCCGATGTACCACGGCTGGTAGAAGTCGCCCGGCACTACCGGCTTGGTGTCCTCGATCGTGTAGCTGAAGTCCACGATCGTGTTCGGCGCGACGCCGCTCAGCGTGTACTGCCGCACCCGCGTGTCGGAATAGATCGGCGCTTCCTGCGCGACCGGGGCGATGGACTCCTGCTCGTGCGCCGGCTTGTCGCTGATCACCTGCCCGTTCAGGCGGAGGACGCGAATCCAGTTGACTGTCAGCCGCTGGCGGCCGGTCGTGTAGGAGAAGGTCTTCTCCCCCCACTGCTCGGCCGCCTGCTGGGTCAGGATCTGGATCACGAGGCGGTAGGTGCGCTTCGCGCGGCCGTCCTCCTCGAACCGGACGACGCCGTCCTCGAACAGATAGACGAAGGGCTGGCTGGGAAAATCCCGGGGCCGCACGACCAGCGAGTAGATGCTGTCGTTCCGGATCGACGGGTCGCCTTTCGGCGTGATCCGGGGCGCCTGCGCGGCACCCGCAGGCGCAGCGCACGCCAGCCCTGCGATCAGGGCGAGACCGGAGACAATGACCGGCGCGATGGCGCGCATGCGGGACGGCTCGGCGAGGTTTATCGAGATAGTCTCAAAAAACTTCATCGCTATCCGGCGTACGTCAATGCACGGAACGCCGGCGGCGCCTTTGACCCGGTCAAGCGACGTATATCCGCGTCCCGTCATGAGATCCGCCGTGAAATCCGCCACCGTGCGCACGCACCGCCTGGGGCACATGGCTTGCAAATCAGACGCGGTGAACGCGGCTGGGTCAACGCCACGGTCCACATGAGATCGCTAACCGCACCGCGAGCAGGTGAGGGGCAAGGCGCAGAAGGTGGAAGGCAAGGTTCAGCAAGCCGTCGGGCCGCGTCCAGGAGAAAATCGGACGCAAGGAAGACGAAGAACGTCTGAAGCGCCGCTAACCACCGATCACCAGATTCATGAGCCGCCCCGGCACGTAAATGCGTTTCCGGGGCGGTGTCGTGATGTACTTCGCCACCGCGGGTTCGGCGGCCGCCGCCGCATACACATCATCCTCGGTGGCCTCGGGCGCGACGACCACTGTGCCTCGCAATTTCCCGTTGACCTGAACCGCGACGGTCACGGTCCGATCGGCCGCCAATGCCGCATCGAACGACGGCCACCCGCTGTCGAACACGCTCGTCGCGTGTCCCAGCCGCTCCCACAGCTCTTCTGCAATGTGTGGCGCGAAGGGTGCCAAGAGTTGCACCACCGGCTCCGTCTCCGCGCGATGCGGGCGCCGCTCGCCCGCCCGCAGCACGTTCATGTACGCCATGAGCGCGGCGATCGCCGTGTTGTACGACAGGCGCGGGATGTCCTCGGTGACTTTGCGGATCGTCCGATGCAGTTCGCGCAGCACGCCGTCGTCCGGCTGGCCCGTCGTCGTACTCGCGATGACGGCCGACCAGAGCCGGTCGAGGAAACGCCGCGGTCCGGAGATGCTCGCATCGCGGAAGTCGCCCCCCTGCTGGTACGGTCCCAGGAACATCAGATAGGTCCGGAACGCGTCCGCGCCCCACTCTCCGATATACGCGTCGGGGTTGACGATGTTGCCCCTGCTCTTCGACATCTTCGCGCCGTCTCGCACGATGTGGCCGTGGGCGCGAAACCGCGTGAACGGCTCCTCGAAGTCGAGCAGCCCCGCATCGTGCAGGACCATCGTCACGAATCGTGCGTAGAGCAGATGCAGTACCGCGTGCTCGTTGCCGCCGATGTAGGAATTGGCCGGCAGCCAGCGCCGCGTGAGCACCGGGTCGAATGCGACATCGTCACGGTTCGCGCTCGGATAGCGCAGGAAATACCACGCACTGTCGAGAAACGTGTCCGACACGTCCGTCTCTCGCCGTGCCGGTCCGCCGCATTTCGGGCACGGCACCCGGTACCACTCTTCGTGCCGCGCCAGCGGCGACACGCCTGAGTCGTCGGGCTTGAAGTCCGCAATGAATGGCAGGAGCACGGGGAGATCGGCTGTGGGCACGGGGATGGGGCCGCAGCGGTCGCAGTAGATGATGGGAATCGGCGGCCCCCAATAGCGTTGCCGCGAGATGCACCAGTCGTGGAGGCGGTAATTCTCCACGAATGCCGCCGATCCGTGCCCGGCGAGCCACTCGACGATCCGTTGTTTCCCTTCGTCGATCGAGAGTCCGTCGAAGGCACCCGAGCGAACGAGACGCCCCGTGCCGGTATACGCCGCGGCGAGCGGCGGATCTGAGGGCTCCGCGTCGCCGTCGGGCGCCACCACCTGCACGATGGGCAACCCGAATGTCTGCGCGAACGCGAAATCACGCTCGTCATGGCCGGGCACGGCCATGATGGCGCCCGTGCCGTAGTCCATGAGCACGTAGTCCGCGATCCACACCGGGATCTGGCCCCCCGTCGCAGGATTAGTGGCGTACGATCCCGTGAACACGCCGGTTTTCTCGCGGGTGCCGATCCGGCGGCTCACCAGATCCTGATCGGCGGTTTGCTGGCGGTAGCGTTCGGCCGCCGGCCGTTGCGCATCGGTCGTCAGCGTTTCGGAGAGCGGGTGCTCAGGAGCCAGCACGAGATATGTCGCGCCGAAGATCGTGTCCGGCCTCGTGGTGAATACGGTGATCGCCGTCGCACTCTCGGGCGCGCCGACGCCGTCGCCGATCAGGAAGCGGATTTCCGCGCCCTCGGACTTGCCGATCCAGTTCCGCTGCGCCGTCTTGGTGGTCTCCGACCAGTCCAGCCGGTCGAGATTGGCCAGTAGCCGCGGCGCGAACTGCGAGATCGCAAAGAACCACTGCTCGAGGAAGCGCTGCTCGACTTTGGATCCGCAGCGTTCACACTCGCCGTTGATCACCTGCTCGTTGGCCAGAACGGTCTTGTCGAACGGGCACCAGTTGACCGCCGCTTTCTTCCGGTAGGCCAATCCCCGGTTGTACAGCTGGAGAAACACCCACTGCGTCCACCGGTAGTAGCCCGGGTCCGTGGTGTCGATCGCGTAGCGCCAGTCCACCATCAATCCGGCGCGTTCGAGCTGCCGGCGGAAATTGGCGATATTGCGCGGAATCAGCTCCGATGGATGCACACCGACCTTGAGCGCGAAGTTCTCGGAGTGGATCCCGAACGCGTCATAGCCGAGCGGCTCGAAAACGGTACGGCCCTGCATCCGGTGGAACCGCCCGAAGACGTCGCCCCCGGTGAAGGCGAAGAGATTCCCGACGTGCAGCCCTTCGGCGGATGGATATGGGAACATCATCAGCGCGTAATACTTCGCGGACCCTTCCGCGATATCGGTTGCGTTGGTCCCCCGGCTCCGCCACCGGGCCTGCCACTTCTCCTCGACGCCCTGCGGATCGTAGGCGTCGGGAAGCGGCATGCCGGGGTCTGTTACGGATGGGGTCGTAGCGGCAGACATGTTCTCAAAGTTAGCGAATCCGTCGCGGGCGCCGATGGCCCAGCGTCGCTCCCGCGGCCGGTGCTGCGGGGGGGTGAGCGGAGTGTTCCGCCACCTCTTTCCCCTCTCCTGTTTCCACTAAGTTGCCGTCATGGCGCCCCGGCGACGCAAACGGCTCGAGCCCGCGACGTTCAACCTACCGGTCGACCGCCTGCGAGACGGCGGGCCGGCCGACGGTTCGGCCGTTCGCGTCCGGGATATCCTGCTCCGCACGCAGCCCGCCACCCGCGCCACCGTCCAGATCACGTCTGAACGGACGTGCATCCTCGGCGGCACAGACGAGTCGGTCGCGTTGCTCAAGTTGTGCGCCGATGACTGGAATTCGCTCGTGGTCCATTCGCTGTACAATGGCGACCACGCCGAGCCCGGCGATACCGTGATGACCCTCGAAGGGTCATACGCCGCGTTCGCCGCGCTCGAGACGCCGATCCTCGGGACCCTCGCTCGCCGGACACGGGTCAGCACGAACGCGCGGGCCTTCGTCGAAGCCGCGCGCCCAAAATTGGTCATCGCGTTTCCGGCGCGTCATGATCACTGGCTGCTGCAGCCCGGCGACGCGGTGGCGGCCCAAATCGGCGGCGCCCTCACGATCGCCGGCGGCCCAGCCATCGCCGGACCGGGCAAGCAGCCCACGCTGGTGCCGCCACTCGCGGTCCTCCCCCACGCCCTGATCGGGGCCTACGGCGGCGATACCAAAGCGGCGGCGCAAGCCTTCGCCGCGCAGGTCACGGGACGCGATGCGCCCGCAAGCCCGGCGGATCCGGATTCGGCAGCCGCACCCGGCACACCAACCTCCAGCCCGCCGATCACGAGCCGCGACGTCCAGGTAGTCGTCCCCGTTGATTACGACAATGACGCCGTAGGCACTGCCCTGGTGGTCGCACGGGCCCTCGAAGCCCAACTGTGGGGTGTCCAGCTCGCGACGTCGGAGAACCTCGTCGATGCCTCGATCATTCCCGCGATGGGCACGTTCCCGCCGACGGGCGTCAATCCCAATCTCGTGTGGAACGTTCGAAACGCGCTCGACGCCGAAGGATTTGGAGACGTCAAGATCCTGGCATCGAGCGGCATGACGCTCGAGCGGATCCAGGATTTCGAGGACGAGGGGGTGCCCGTCGACGCGTACGGCATCGGGGCCGCGCTGCTCGCAGGGCGTACGGGATTTACGGCGGCGCTCGTCCAACTCGATCGCCCGCTTCGGCTTCGGGTCGGAAGCGAGTTGCGGCCAAATCCCAGGCTGGAGCGGGTCAAATAAGACTGGCGCCAAGGGTTGGCGCGAAACGACCGGCCGTTTCGCCGCGTCCTGATGGGTGAGGCTGCCGTCCGGGCGCGCTGGCGGAGACACGATGCCCAGGCCCACAGCAGCGACCCCCAACCGCCCCCGTTCCTTATGGCCGGACTCAAGCTCGACGGCGCAGGCACCGCCAAGATGGCGACGCTCGAAACCGCGATCAATCATCTGCAGCGGCTGCACAGCACAGTCGAGCAGTGCGCCGTGGCAGTCAAAGGGAAGCAACCGGCCGCCCCGTTCATCCCGCAGGTCCGGCGCTACGCCCAGCCAATGGTTGGCCTCCTCAAGGGACAGTTCGGGATGATCGCCGAGCTCGTGACCGCCTTCCTGCTGTCATCGACGCGGAGTGCGGGCAACGATCAGAACAAGATTCGCGCACTCCGGGAAGGTGTCGCGCAGATCCGGGTTCAGCTCGAGCTCGCCGTCGCCAAGACGATCGAGTTGCACACCGCCGCCGATCGCCACTGACCGAGTTGCGCCGGCGGGGCAGCACCGAGCGAGCCGCGCCGGCCGGCCCGAGCAGGCCAGCCCGACGGTCGGTGTTACGCATCCGCAGCGGCGCGTCCTGACCCTTCCATGAGCGGCCCTGGCGGCGGTTGGCCGAATCGCTGCCCCAGCAAATGGTCCGGCGCGCATTTATCGGGCATTTCAGAATGATGCCACTTCACGTCGTGGCCGTTGCTGCGTAGATTCGGCGAGCTTTTCCTACCCGGACACTCCGACGAGCCTCATGCCTTTTCCCTCTCGCCCGCGGCGGCAGGTTGCGGTCGCGCTGACAGTTGCCGCGGTCCTGGCCATTCCGCTGCTGCTGGCGGCTTGCGACGTGAAGTCGTACCCGAACTCGACGTTTCTGCCGCATTCCGAGTTCGGCAAGGTGATCGACGATCTATGGAATCTGCTGCTACAGCTCGGGACCGTAGTCTTCGTCTTCGTCGAAGGGTTGCTCGTCTACACGATCATCAAGTACCGCCGGCGCCCGGGCGCGGCGCCCCCACGCCACGTCCACGGCAACACCACGCTCGAGATCATGTGGACGGTGATCCCGGCCGTGATCCTGGTCTTCATCGCGGTGCCGACGGTCAAGGCGATCTTCAAGACCGAAGCGCGCGCCTCTGCCGACGCCCTGCAGGTCGAGGTCTACGGCCACCAGTGGTGGTGGGAATTCCGCTACCCGCAGTACGGCGTCACCACGGCCAACGAGTTGTACCTGCCGATCGGCCGCAAGGTGAACTTCGCGCTCCGGACCCAGGACGTCCTGCACAGCTTCTGGATCCCGCAGTTGGGCGGCAAGCGCGACTTGATCTCGAACCACACCAATTATCTGTGGTTCACGCCCGACTCGACGATGTCTACGAGTGCGTGGAACGGCACGTGTAACGAGTACTGCGGCGCCAGCCATGCCAACATGCGCTTCCGCGTGTTCGTGGTACCGCCGGCCGACTTCGCGCGATGGGCAGCCCATCAGGCCGGACCCGCGGTGTTCGGCGTCAACGCGGTGGCACCGCCCCCGCCGGCAGCCCCCGCACCTGCGGCTGCGCCAGCTCGTCGCCCCGCCGGGCGTACGGCATCTGGTGCGGCCGATGCCCCGCCGATGGTCCGCCCGGTGGCCGACGTGGCCAAATTGGCCAACGGTGCGGTGAGCACACAGCCCGCCGTCAACGCCGATGCCCCGACGATCGTGCAGGGCGGGAGCCAGGCGCCGGACGGCGATGTCTTTCCGCGGGACAGCTTGCGGCCGAACAACATTCCGGCAACCCCGACACCGGACGGCCTCACGTTCACTCCGGGATTGGTCGGCGATGCGGGCCGCGGACAGAAGGTCTACTCGATCTCGGCGTGCATCGGATGCCACACGATCAAAGGCAACCCAAGCTCGGTCGGCATCACGGGCCCGAACCTCACGCACGTGGGTTCCCGCTTCACGATCGCGGCCGGACTCTATCCGAACGACACGGAACACCTGCGGCTCTGGATCAAGAACGCCCGGGAGATGAAGCCCGGCGTCCTGATGCTGACGCTGGGGCTCAATCAAATCGACCCGCAGACCGGCATGAAAGTCGACAGCCGGCGGACTGACCGACCAGCAGATCGCCGATATCGCGGCGTACCTGCAGGCGTTGAAATAGGAGCTGGTCAATGGCCACCACTGCCGCGCCCGCGTTCGCCACTCACACCGACTATGCCGTCGGCGAAGGCTGGCGTGCCTGGCTCGGGACCACAGACCACAAGAAGATCGGGTATCTCTACTTCTTCACCGCGCTCTTCTTCCTGATGTTCGGCGGCGCCGAAGCCGAGATGATCCGCTGGCAGCTCCGGGCGCCGAACCAGCACTTTCTGAGCGCCGAGACGTACAACCAGATCTTCACGATGCACGGGACGACGATGATCTTCCTCGTCATCATGCCGATGTCGGCGGCGTTCTTCAATCTGCTGATCCCACTTGCAGATCGGCGCCCGCGATGTCGCGTTCCCGCGGCTCAACGCGTTCAGCTACTGGGTGTATCTGCTCGGCGCGATCTTCATCTCCGCCCCGATCTTCTTCAACGCGGCGCCCAACGGCGGCTGGTTCGGCTACGCGCCGCTCACCACCATGCCCTACTCCCCGGGGTTGAACATCGACTTCTGGGCGTTCGGGTTGCAGATCCTCGGCATCTCGTCCCTCGCCGCCGGATTTAATTTCATCACCACGATCATCAACATGCGCGCACCAGGGATGAACCTGATGCGCATGCCGATGTTCACGTGGATGGCGTTCATCGTGCAGTTCCTGATCATCCTGGCGTTCCCGGTGATCACGATCGCGGTCGTGTTCCTGGTGTTCGACCGCTTCTTCGGCACCAACTTCTACGAGATCGCCGCGGGCGCCGATCCGCTGCTCTGGCAGCACCTGTTCTGGGTGTTCGGCCACCCCGAGGTCTACATCCTTGTGCTGCCCGCCTTCGGCCTCGTCTCCGAAGTGCTCCCGACGTTCAGCCGTAAGCCGCTCTTCGGCTACTCCGTGATGGTCTATTCGGGTATCCTGATCGGCGTGCTCGGCTTCGGCGTGTGGGCCCACCACATGTTCGCCGTCGGCATGGGGCCCATCGCCGACACGGTGTTCGGCGTCACGACGATGCTTATCGCCATCCCGACCGGTGTGAAGATCTTCAACTGGATCTTTACGATGTGGGGCGGTTCGGTCCGCTTCACGAGCGCGTCGATGTTCGCGATCGGCCTGGTCGGCATGTTCACGATCGGCGGGATCTCGGGGATCATGCACTCGTCCCCGCCGGCCGACCTGCAGCAGACGGACACCTATTTCGTCGTCGCCCACTTCCACTACGTGCTTTTCGGCGGATCCCTCATGGGACTCTTCGCCGGTATCTACTACTACTTCCCGAAGCTCACGGGGCACCTGCTCAATGAACGCCTCGGGCAATGGCACTTCTGGCTCAACCTGATCGGCTCCAACCTGGCGTTCTTCCCAATGCACTTCTCGGGGATGCTCGGCATGCCGCGGCGTATCTACACGTACGACGCCAACCAGGGATGGGACTCGTTCAACCTGATGTCCACGGTCGGGGCGATCATCGTCGGCGTGGCGTCTCTGATCCTTGCAATCAACATTCTGATCAGCCGGAAGCGCGGCGCGGTGGCCGGCAACGACCCGTGGGGCGGCGGCACACTCGAGTGGTCGATCCCGTCCCCGCCGCCGGTCTACAACTTCGCGCACATCCCGCGTGTCACGTCGCGCTATCCCATGTGGGACCTCACCTCACCACAGTTGACCGCCGAGGTGCCGCACACGCGTGCCGGCGACAAGTCGGTCGAGGTCGACGTGGCTGGTGTCGATGCCGGGTCCTCCGGTCCTCGTCCCGGTGGCGCGCCGTCTGGCCGTGGTGCCGCTCCTGTAGCGGCCGCGCGGATCCCGACCGCTGAGGAGTTGGGGATTCCGATTCCGTACACGACGCTCAAGCCCTTCTTCACCGCCCTCGGGCTCACCGTGATGCTGAGCGGGCTGCCGTTCGCCCACGCGGACAAGCCCGGCATCGAGTACACCGTGATATTCGTCGGCGCCTGTACGCTTGTGGGTTCGCTCTACTGGTGGCTCACGTCCCCGCTGGAACCCGAAGTCACGCACGCTGAGCACACTCACTAATGGCTACCACCGCGCTCCCCGCCATCCCGTCGGCCGATGTGGGTCACGGCTACACGACCACCGGTCTCCCGCATCGCAAGATCGCGATCTGGGCCTTCATCGGCTCGGAATGCATGCTCTTCGCTTCGCTCATCTCGACCTATCTGATCTACAAGGGGCGAAGCGTCAAAGGACCGTTCCCGCACGAGGCGTGGACCGATCCGGCCACCGGACACGTCTACAAGGCGATTCTCAACATCCCGGTGACGTCGTGCTCGACGTTCGTGCTGCTGATGTCGTCGCTGGCCATGGTGCTGGCGCTGGCCGCCGTCGAGAACCGCGACAAGCCCAAGGTGACGCTCGGCGACAAGATCCTGGGATCGTCCCGCCTCTGGCTGTTCATGACCGCGGTCCTGGGTACCACGTTCCTCGGATTCCAGGCGTTCGAGTTCACCTCGTTCGTCCACGAGGGACTGAGCATCCGCACGAACCTGTTTGGATCGTCTTTCTTCACACTAACCGGCTTCCACGGCGCACACGTGACGGCCGGCGTGATCTGGCTGCTCACCATGCTGGCGATCGATTTCAAGCGCGGGCTCGGACCAAAGGACGCGCTAAACGTCGACATCATGGCGCTATACTGGCATTTCGTCGATGTCGTCTGGATCGCGATCTTCACGCTCGTCTACCTGATCAAGTAGGCGCCTGACCATGTCCGCCGATTCTTCGCACGGAAACACCGCGCAAGCGGTCACGACCGAGCACGAGCTCGGAGCCGAGCACGAACACCCCACGTGGTCGGTGTACTGGAAGATCGCGGCGATCCTCACGCTGATCACCGTCGTCGAGGTATGGTGCTACTACCTCCCCGGCTTCGCCGCGACGTCGTTCTTCGTGCCGACACTGCTCCTGCTGTCGGCCCTCAAGTTCGTGATCGTGGTCATGTTCTACATGCACCTCAAATACGATCACAAGCTCTTCCGGGTCCTGTTCACCGGACCCTTGATTATCGCGATGATCGCGATCACCGCACTGTTGTTTCTCTTCGGCAAGCTGGCGATCCGGACCGGCCTCTTGACCTGAACTGGTAGTGGGCCGGCCCACTACCACGTGACCTCGCGGGGCTTCGCCGCGATGTGGTAGACTTCGAGCGGGGCCTGGCTGCGCAGGTGCAGTAGGCCCCGCCGGTTTTCCCAGCCCGCTCCTCCGACTTTCCCGTCTCGTGTTGCACCCGCTCTCCGACACATCGATCACCGGGTTCTCGGTGCACCCCAGTACCGTGGTGGGGATCGCCGGGCTGGCCGGACTCTATGTCTGGCGCGCGCGGCGCGAAGGCCGGTCGCCATCGGGCGTCCAGGCGAGCGCGTTCGCCGGTGCGCTGGTGACCATGTTCCTGTCGCTGAACGGACCGCTGCACGATCTGAGCGACTACTATCTGTTCAGCGCGCACATGGTGCAGCATTCGATGCTCACCTTCGTCGTGCCCTTGCTCCTCGTCGTCGGCACGCCAGGCTGGATGCTGCGCCCAGCACTTCGAGTTCCCGCCGTGCGCGCCGCCGCCCGATGGCTTACCCGGCCCGCCACCTGCTTCGTGCTTTTCAACCTCGCCATCGCGGGGTGGCACCTGCCTCCGCTCTATAACCTGGCGATGGCAAATCACAACGTGCACATCGTCGAGCATTCGATGTTCATGGCGACGGCGGTGCTGATGTGGTGGCCGTTGGTCAGCCCACTCCCGGAGCTGCCGCGCCTCTCCTACCCCGGGCAGATGCTGTATTGTTTCCTCATGAGCATTCCGATGTCCGTGGTGGCGATCTACGTGGCCATGGCCGATCACGTGCTCTATCCGGCCTACGCCGCGGCGCCGCGGATCTGGGGGATTTCACCCCTCGACGACCAGATGATCGGCGGATTGATCATGTGGATTCCGGGCGGCTTGTTCTTCTACGGCGTGATGACGGTGATCTTTTTCAAATGGGCCGCACGAGACGAAGACAGCGTGGCCGCATTGCAGGTTCCCGCGTGACGGCGACGGCCCTCTTCGCGAGCGCCGTCGCGAGCGCCTTCGCGGTCCTGGTACTCGGTGGATGCGAGGCACGCCAGGCCGCCGATCGCCGCGAAGCCGGGCGCGAGTTCGCCAACAAGATCTGTGAGTTGTCCACCGACGATACCGTCATCACCGTCGCCGTCTACGCATTCATCCGCGAGGCCCGCCCGGAGGTGGGACGGTTCGTCTACATTGCGGGGACCGACTCCTCGCTTCCGCCCGCCGGCACGCAGGCGGTTCAGGACAGAGGACCGACGTATATGTACTCGCCCGATCCGGCGCAGCAGGCGGTCGTCGTACGCCAACTCGATGCGGTAGGCGACTACCCGACCCTGCTCGTGTCGTATCATGGACTCGTGAGAACCGACCGGCTGCATCCGGTCGTGAAGCTCAGCGGCGAGTACGTCTCTGGTCCGCCCCGCGGGAAGGCGATCGGCGTTCGTGCCATCGCACCGCAGTGTGACAGCACGGGTGTGTGGCGCGTGCCCCCGCCACCCGGCGGCGCCGGTGCCGGATAGCCCAGCCGGCGCAGCGAGCGCGCAGCCGCCGCCGCGCCTCGTCGCGCTCGACGCGTTTCGCGGAGTCACGGTCGCCGCGATGCTGCTGGTGAACGACCCCGGAAGCTGGGGTCACATGTTCCATCCGCTCGAGCACGCCGCCTGGAACGGATGGACGCCGACCGATCTGATCTTCCCGTTCTTTCTATTCATTGTCGGCATCACGACGCAGCTGTCGATGGACGCCCGGCGCGCGCGGGGCGCCAGCGACGCGGATCTCCTTCGGCAGATTCTTCGCCGGAGCGCGCTGATCGCGGGGATCGGATTGCTCATTAGCTGGTTTCCCTTCTTCACGTGGGACTCGGTCGCCGGCGTCGCGGACCCATCGCTGCTGCAACGCATCGCGGACCGGCCGCTGCACGTGCGGATCCCGGGAATCCTGCAACGCATTGGCGTCGTCTACTGCGCCGTCGCCCTGATCGCGCTCCGCGCGCCGATGCGCGACGCCGATGCGCGCGCAGATCGCGATCGCGGGCGGCATCCTGCTGTCGTACTGGGCGGTACTCACTCTCGTCCCGGTCCCCGGTGCCGGGGTGCCCGGCTGGGTCGTGTTCGACCACCCCGCGTCAACGCTCGCGGCGTGGGTGGACCGCGCGCTGCTGGACTGGAGCGCCGTCGGCTGGGGCAACCACATCTGGGCCGAGACGAAGACCTGGGACCCCGAAGGTCCGCTCTCGACTATCCCGGCGGTGGCGACCGCGATCCTGGGTCTTATTACGGGCCGGTGGCTCGCCAGCCGCCGTCCGCTGGCCGAGCGCGTCGCGGGGATGCTGGCCGCCGGCGCCATCGTCGCGATGGCGGGATGCGTCTGGGGGTGGGTGTTCCCCATCAACAAGAATCTGTGGACCAGTTCATTCGTGTTGCTGACGGGCGGACTGGCCGCCATGACGCTCGGCGTGTGCGTCTGGCTCATCGACGGCCATGGCATCCGGCGCTGGGCCGCGCCGTTCGTGGTCTTCGGAGTCAACCCTCTCATCGCATTCGCCGGCTCGGAAGCCGCGGCGCGCCTGATCTACTCTGTGGTGACGGTGCCGACGGCCACAGGCCCTGCACCTCTGGCGTCGGCTGTGTATCGTTCGCTCTATGCGCCGTGGCTCGAGCCACGCATGGCGTCCCTGGCCTTCGCGATCAGTTTCGTCCTCGTGTGGCTGGGCGTCCTGACACTGCTGTACCGCCGGCGAATCTTTTTGAAGGTGTAGCCCTGGATGACGGTTCGCATTCCGACTCTCCCTCGGTGGTTTCCCGCGGGGCAGCCCTCCTGCTGCTCTCCGCACTCGCCCCTCCGGCCGCCCAGGGCCAGACAGTCCGCCATTGGCGCCGGACTCGGCGTCCGCCGGTCGTGGTCCCTGCGTTGCGGTACGCCACGCCGCGCAGCGTCACGGACCTCGATGCCGACCTCGCCTCCATGCTCACCCGCCGCGTGCGAAGCGGCCGCTGGGGCGTGATCGTGGTCTCGCTGACTCGGGGTGACACGCTCTACCAGGTCAACGCCGACCAGCCCCTCCGGCCGGCTTCGACGATGAAGCTGTTTACCTCCGCGCTGGCATTCGACCGGCTGGGCCCGGACTACGAGTTCGCGACAGATGTCCTGCGCGATGGCCCCGTCGATTCCACCGGTCGCGTCAACGGTAACCTGATCCTCCGCGGCGACGGCGACCCGTCCCTGTCCAACCGCTTCCTGCGCGGTGAGCCGGACGCCCCGATCCAGAGCCTGGCGCGGGCGGTGGCCGCCGCCGGTGTCAAGCATGTCCGCGGAGATCTCATTGGCGACGCGACCGCGTTCGAGGCACAGCGGATCCCGGATGGGTGGCTGCGGCGCTACCTCGAATCGGGCTACGCCGCACGGGTGTCGGCGCTCTCACTGAACGACAATCTGATGTGGGTCGCCGTAGCGCCCGGCACCGCCGGCAAGGCGGCGTCCGTCGGTCTCGAACCCTCGTCGAGCGCGGTCCCGATCACCAACTCGGTCCGCACGGTGGCCGGCAGCTCGGGTGCCAGTGTGTCGGTGCACAGCAATCCCGATGGCTCGGTCGTGGCCCGCGGCTGGATCGGCACACGCTGCGGAACGCGCCTCTATGAGTTGGTGATCGAAGACCCGGCGCTGTTCACGGCCGGAGCGTTTCGCGACGCCCTGTCCGCGGCGGGCGTGACTGTCGATGGGAAGATCCGCGTCGCCCAGACTCCCGATGGCGCGATCAAGGTCGCGTCCCTCCCCTCGCCGCCACTCGCGCGGATCGTCGCCGCGATGAACCGTGAGAGCATCAACCACTACGCCGAGCTGCTCTTCCGGGATGCGGTTCGCGGGCCCGAGCGCGAGACCGTCGGCTCCGCCGGACTCGGCGCGGCGATGCTCCAGAAGTTCATGACGGAGCAGGTCGGCGCCGCGGGCGACGCGGTCAATGTGTCGGACGGCAGCGGTCTGTCGACGCTCGACCGCATCACGCCGCGAGCGATGGTGGACTTGCTGTCGTATGCCCACCGGTCTCTCTGGAGCGCGGCGTTCCACGCATCACTCCCGGTGGCGGGCGAATCGGAGCTGCTGCGGAATCGCATGCGGCAGACTCCCGCCCAGGGCAACCTGCACGCAAAGACCGGTACCACCAACGACGTGATTTCCCTCGGCGGCTACGTCACGGCGATCGATGGCGAGATCCTGGCGTTCAGCTTCATCTACAACGGCCACGATCGATGGAATGCCAAGAGCGCCATCGACGGGATGGGCGCGACGCTCGCATCATTCGTTCGTGACTGACCGCCGCTGCGGTCCCGGAGCGGGTTAGCGCCCTTCGTGGAAGAATGAAGCCAGTACCGGTGCCGCTTCGCCCGGCACATCCGATCGCCAGACGCTGGCATTGGCCCAATCGCCCACCGGCTGCCCCCGCTCACTAAGCGCGACAAACGCCGGTAGTGGTCCGCTGTGGTAGTCGAGCCCGCTCCCCTCGAGCCGGCCCACGCGTCGATATCCACCTGCACGACGTACGTACCGCCGAACACTCGTGATAATGCCGTGTCCGACATGGCGTTGTTGAGCCAGTGGCAGGCCCGGCACCACCGCGACGTCAACTCAACGTAGGCCACTTCGTGCGCGGCCGCCGCCCGGTCGACCGCTGCGGAAAGCTGGCCCGGCAACGCACCATCCTGGACGCGTAGCGCGACCACCGAAAAGGGTGCCGCGGCTCGCGGCTTGGACGCCCACTCAGCCGGTGGCACCCAGGCGCTGGCACAGCCAGCCAAGACTGCACACACCCCTAAGGTCCAGGTCAGGCGCACGAGCGGCAGCCCCCGAAATTCTGGCAAGGCCCCTCTGATTGTAACGAGACGGTCACGGATTGTCACGGCGATGTAACACGATAAAGTCGTGCGGCGCACCACGCAATAGTCGCCGAGCAGGTGTGACGAAGCCGAATCCGTGCACTTGTTCGCGTTCTATTACGATTCCACCATGCACATCGCCATTGCCTCGGACCACACGGGCGTCGACCGCAAAGCGGAGGTCGTGGCGGCGCTGCGCGCCGACGGCCACACGGTGGACGATCTCGGCACCGACTCCACCACGCCCGTGGACTATCCCGACTACGCTGAGCGACTCGGCCTCGCCGTGATCGATGGACGAGCGGAACGCGGTGTGCTGATATGCGGAAGCGGTGTCGGGGCGTCAGTCGCCGCCAACAAGATTCCCGGCATCCGCGTATTCGTCTGCCATGACTCCTACTCCGCGCATCAAGGTGTCGAGCACGACAACATGAACATTCTGGTCTTTGGAGCCCGTGTCATTGGCTCCGAGCTGGCCAAGGAGCTGGCGAGAATCTTCGTCGCGGCTCGCTTCACCGGTGAAGCACGCCACGTCCGGCGCCTTGCCAAAGTCCACGCGATGGAGGAGCGCTACGGGATGCATGTGCCCGTAGGCAGCGCCACTCGCCCGTCGTGACGACGGTGCGC
Organism: uncultured Gemmatimonadales bacterium; assembly: GCA_963737895.1. GTDB lineage: Bacteria > Gemmatimonadota > Gemmatimonadetes > Gemmatimonadales > Gemmatimonadaceae > Palsa-1248. The sequence continues at coordinate 1,013,585 of CAVTUF010000001.1, forward strand.
GCCGATCTGGGCGCGTATTCCGGGTTCGTCTCGGACACGCTCGCACGGCTGGGTCGCGAGAACGTCACCGCGCGCGTCTCCCAGGGCGACTACACGCTCTGGAAGCCTCAACCGACCGAGATCACGAACCGGCTGGGATGGCTGGACATCGCCAACAGGATGACCGCCGCGCTCCCCGAGATCACCGGTCTGGTCAACGCCGTCCGCGCCGACGGATACACCGATGCGCTCGTACTTGGGATGGGCGGATCGAGTCTGGCACCCGAGGTGTTCCGCCAGACATTTGGCGTCGCCGCCGGCTACCTCGACCTCGCGGTGCTCGACAGCACGGACCCCGATGCCGTCGCCGCGCACGCTCGCCGGCTCGACCCCGCGCGAACGCTTTTCGTCGTCTCGACCAAGAGCGGCGGAACTGTCGAGACGTTCTCGTTCTTTCGATACTTTTACCGGTGGGTCGTCCGCGCACTCGGCACCGCCGCCGCGGGACGCCATTTCATTGCGATCACGGACCCCGGCAGTGGGCTCGTCGGCACCGCGAGCCAGTATGGCTTCCGCCACACGTTTCTCAACGACCCCAACATCGGGGGCCGGTATTCCGCGCTATCACATTTCGGGCTCGTGCCCGCCGCGCTTGTTGGCGCGGACGTCCCGCGTCTCCTGCAGCGCGCGACTGCGATGGAGCGCGCCGTCGAACCCGCGGCGCAACTCGGCGCCACGATCGGTGAGCTCGCCACGCGAGGCCGCGACAAGCTGACGTTCGCCCTCTCGGCGCCGGTCGCTGGATTTTCCTCCTGGGTCGAACAACTGATCGCCGAGAGCACCGGCAAAGAAGGCAAAGGCATCCTGCCGGTCGCGGGCGAGCCGCTCGGACCGCCTGCCGTCTACGGCGACGATCGGGTCTTCGTGTACATTCGGGTCGCCGACGACGCCACCCACGACGCCGCCATTGATGCACTCCGCGCGGCGGGCCATCCCGTGCTCCGCATCGATCTCGCGGATCCCTATGACATTGGCGGCGAGTTCGTGCGGTGGGAGATGGCGACCGCGGTCATTGGGTGGCGCCTCGGCATCAACCCCTTCGATCAACCCAACGTCGAATCGGCGAAAGTGCTCGCGCGCAAGATGGTGAAGTCGTACGAGACGTCGGGCGCCCTGCCGGCGATCGCCGCCACGGGTCACGGCGACGGCTTGACCGTCTACACCGCGGGGAATGGCCCGGGCGCGTCAAGCGGGGGCACCACGATTCCCGCGGATCTCGTCCGGGAGTTTCTGCGCGGTGTGCGCCCCGGCAACTACATTGCCCTGCAGGCCTATGTGACGCCGAGCGCCGAAACGACGGCTGCGTTGCAGCGCTGGAGGGTGGCGCTGCGCGACCGGCTGCACGTCGCGACGACCGTGGGCTACGGCCCCCGATTTCTGCATTCGACTGGCCAGTTGCACAAGGGCGATGCCGGCAACGGCGTGTTCATTCAGATCGTCACCGCGCCGCCAGCCACCGATGTGCCGATCCCGGATACGGCGGATGCCGACACCTCGCATATGACGTTCGGCGTCCTCAAGGTCGCGCAGTCGTTGGGTGACCGGCAGGCATTGCTGGACGCGGGCCGTCGCGTGCTGCGCGTGGATCCCGATCACGCATCGGATGGCATCGCCCGGCTGACAGGCCTGCTACCCTGAGGCCGTCGTGATCACCGCCGTGATCTTCGATCTCGACGGCACGCTCGTCCAAACGGAATCGCTCAAGGCGCACTCATATGCGCAAGCGGCCGCCGATCTCCGCCCCAGTGTCGCCGCACAGGATGTCGTGCAGGCCTACGACCAGTGCATCGGCCGCCCTCGCAATGAGGTCGCGCAGACGCTGCTCGATCATTTCGGGTTGCACGACGCTGCGGCAGCCCGGGCACCGTCACTGGGCGTCGCGACCCCGTTGGACGCGTTTCTCGCGATCCGCATGCGCGACTACGAGACGATGCTGGGCGACACCGCGCTGCTCAGGCGCCAGGAATATCCCTACGCGACGGCGCTCCTGCGGCGAGTGCGCGCGGACGGATATGCGACCGCGCTCACGACGGTATCGCACGCGGCGCAGGCGTTCATTGTACTCGACGCCCTCGGCTTGCGGCACGACTTCGACGTCATTGTGACGGTCGACGATGTGGCGCACGCCAAGCCGGATCCCGAGTTGTACCTGGCGGCCGCGAGCCGGCTCTCACCGGCCGCCCGCCGCCTGTCTGGCGATCGAGGATTCACTGCCGGGAGTCCAGGCGGCCGTCGCGGCCGGGATGCGGTGCGTGGCCGTGGCCAACGAGTTGACGCGCGATGCGCTGCACGCCGCGGCGCCGCTACCCGGCGAACAGATTGTGGACGACCCGAGTCAGCTCGACGCGGTCGTCACCGCCGTGCTCACTACACGAGAGGAAGCGAAGGCATGCAACTAGGAATGGTGGGCCTGGGCCGGATGGGCGCCAACATGACCACGCGCCTGATCCGCGGCGGCCACGAGGTCGTGGTCTTTGACCGCGATGCCAAGGCGGTCGCGACAGCGGCCGCCGGACATGCGACGGGATCGTCATCGCTCGAGCAGCTCGTCGCTCGCCTCCGGGCGCCTCGCGCGGTCTGGGTCATGGTTCCCTCCGGGGACCCCACCGAGTCGACGATCCAGGCGCTCGGCGCCCTGCTGGGCCGCGGCGATACCATCATCGATGGCGGCAACAGCAACTACAAGGACGGAATCCGTCGCGCGGCTGCCCTCGCGGAGCGCGGTGTCCAGTTCGTCGATGCCGGCACGAGCGGCGGCGTGTGGGGCCTCGCCGAGGGTTACAGCCTGATGGTGGGCGGCGACGCCGCTACCGTCGAACGGCTTCGCCCCATTTTCGAGACCCTCGCGCCAGCTCCGCAAACAGGGTGGGCTCGCATGGGGCCCGTTGGCTCGGGGCACTTCGTCAAGATGATCCACAACGGCATCGAGTACGGGCTGATGCAGGCCTATGCCGAAGGGTTCTCGATCCTGCGGCACAAGAGCGAATTCGCGCTCGACCTCCCCCGGATCGCCGAGGTCTGGCGCCACGGGAGCGTCGTCCGGTCGTGGTTGCTCGACCTCACCGCCAACGCACTTCGCGACAATCCCGCACTCGATGGCATTGCACCGTTCGTGGTCGACTCCGGGCGAGGGCCGCTGGACGGTCGCCGAGGCGATCGATCTCGATGTGCCCGCACCCATCATCACCCAGTCGCTCATCGAGCGCCTGCGGTCCCGGGATTCCGACTCGTACACGGACAAACTGCTCGCGGCCTTACGCAACCAGTTCGGCGGGCACGCGATCAAGAGCGAGCCGGTCCCGGGCTCAGGGAGCCGCACCCCGTGACTCCAATCGACGTGACACCCGGACAAACGCCTGACGGTGCGGCGCCCCAGACGACCGAACCCAGCATCTTCGTCATTTTCGGTGCGACGGGTGACCTCGCGAAGCGCAAGATCCTGCCCGCGATGTACGAGTTGCATACGCACGGGCTGACCGATCGCGGCTGCGTCATCCTCGGTGTCTCTCGGGACGCGACGATGGATGACGCGGCATTTCGGGCCGTTGTACGCGATGCCATACCCAAGGACGGCGGCGCGAAGGCCGGCGACATCTCGTCCTGGGTGGATGCGAACATCTACTACCAGCCCGTCGCAAGCGGCGATCCGGGTGACTTCGCGGCACTGAAGACTCGCATCGAAGGGCTGGAGCATGACCACAACATCGCGGGGAAGCGATCGTTCTATCTGTCGCTACCGCCGGAGGCATTCCCCTCGACCATTGCGGGACTTGGCGCGGCAGGTCTGAATCACAGCGCGGGGTGGACACGGCTCGTCATCGAGAAGCCTTTCGGTCGTGACCTCCCATCGGCCGAGGAATTGAACCGGCTGGTCCACCAGTACTTCGACGAATCCCAGGTCTACCGGATCGACCACTACCTCGGCAAGGAGACGGTGCAGAACTTGCTCGTCTTCCGGTTCGCCAACGCAATGTTTGAATCGCTCTGGAATCGCGACCATATCGAGAGCGTGGAGATCACAGTGGCCGAGGAGCTCGGCGTCGAGCAGCGCGCCGGATACTACGAGCACGCAGGCGCGCTCCGTGACATGGTGCAGAGCCATCTGACCCAGTTGCTGGCGCTCGTCGCGATGGAGGTCCCGACCGCATTCGAGGCGGGTGCGATCCGGGAGGAGAAGATCAAGGCCCTCCGGTCGATCGCGCCGATGAGCGCTGGCTCGGCCGTCTTCGGCCAATACGCCCCGGGCCGCGTCGATGGGAAGCCCGTTCCCGGCTATCGGCAGGAACCGGGCGTATCGCCAGCATCCACGACCGAAACGTTCGTCGCGCTCCGCATCTGCCTCGACAACTGGCGGTGGCAAGGGGTGCCGTTCTACCTGCGGACCGGCAAGCGGATGGCGCGCCGCCTCACCGAGATCCGCGTGCGCTTCCGCCAGGCGCCCATCTGGATGTTCCGGTCGGTCTCCGACGCGTCGCCGCAGGCGAACACGCTGGTCATCACCCTGCAGCCCAACGAAGGATTTCTGTTGTTTTTCGAGGTGAAGGCGCCGGGCGAGCCGTTCCGGCTGCAGCGGCTCACGCTCCACTTCGACTACGACGAGGCGTTCAAGACCTTGCCCGAGGCGTACCAGACGCTGCTGCTCGATTTGCTCCGCGGCGATCAGACGCTGTTCGTGCACGCGGACGAAGTCGAAGCATCGTGGCGTTTGTACGCGCCGCTCCTCGCGCGAACGACCCCGCCGAACCCCTATCCCGCCGGATCGTGGGGACCAGCCGAGACCAAGACGATCGTTCCGGATCGCGACCCCCGGGAGCCGACGGAGGCGCAGCGGGCGGAGGCGGGGAAAGCCGCCTGACGACGGTGCGCGAGGAGTCCGTCTTCCCGGATGCGGATGCGCTGAGCCACGCCGCTGCGGCGATGATCGAGGAGGCGGCAGCCATTGCGACGACTGCTCGCGGGCGATTCACGATCGCCCTGTCGGGTGGCAGTACACCTCGCACACTGTACCAGATCCTGGCCGGCGACTACGCCACACGCCTGCCGTGGGCGGGGACACACGTGTTCTTCGGTGACGAGCGGTGCGTTCCTCCCGGCCATCCTGGCAGCAACTACGCGATGGCGCACGAGACGCTTCTCGCGCGGATACCCGGACTCGAATCGCGCACGCGTCGCATTGAAGGCGAGCGGCCGCCCGGCGACGCTGCCTCACGCTATGCCGAGATGCTGCACCGCGAGTTTCCGCACACCAGCGGAACTTCGGCCACCACGTTCGACGTCCTCTTGCTCGGCGTGGGCTCGGACGGGCACACGGCATCACTCTTCCCGGGAAGCGCCACGCTGAGCGAGCGCTCGCGTTGGGCGCTCGCGACGCAAGCGCCGGCGGCGGCCGAGATCCGGGACCGGGTCACGCTGACGTTTCCCCCGCTCGACGCCGCACGGACGACGCTCATCCTGTGCGCCGGTGCCGACAAGCAACCGATCGTCGCGCAGATCCGCGCCGGCCGGCGCACGGGCGGGCGACCGCTATCCCGTTGCCCGCGTCACCGCGCGCGGGACGGTACACTGGCTACTGGATGAGGCGGCGGCAGGACTGTGACGCGACGCAGCCGGCGCCCTGGTCAGCGGCCCCGGCGCTTGCGAGGGCCCTGTCCGCCGCGCCCGCGCGCACTGCCCGGACCACGAGACCCTCGCGGCGGTTGATGGTCCCGCCCCTTTTTGCCCCGGCCACGTGACGTGCGGCCACCGTCCTTGCGGCCCGCGTATTCGCGCTTGAGACGAGCCGCCTCTTCGGGTGGCGGCGCGACATCCACGGATTCCCGCTCGGTCTCCAGCTCGAAACCGTAGTACTCCATCTTCCGTTCAGTCGCGAACGGAATGCCGCGGCGTTTCGGATCGAACACCAGAGCGGGCGCGCCACGGATCGCGTATTTCCGGATCAGATCCATCGGGATCTGGGTTCCTTCAATGGCCGCCCGGGGCACTCCCCAGCGGTCCGCGAAATAGCGTAGCGTCCCGGCGACCGCGCCCCAACTGCCGCACACGCTCGAACGCGAAACCCGCGCGGGCTCGCCGTCCGCCGTCTCCTCGTCGATCACCAGGTCGAGCGGCATGTACTGCGCGACCAGCTCCGCGAACGTGCGCCGGACTTGGTCGGTCGCCGCCGGCATCGTCGTGGGCAGCGGGGACCCGACGCTTCGATAGACGCTCGCCAGCGCGAGGGCGGCATCTTCGAGCGCCTTGACCAGCACCCCGCGGCGATCGGCCCATTCTTCGATTCGCTCGTCGAACAGGTGCCGGGGCAGACCGTAGACCTCACCGACCGCACCGCATGCCGTGTACGCCGCCGCGTAGACATTGTACGCCGTGAGGTGGTCGCTGCCCGCCACGATCAATCCCGACAGGTCGCGATCCTCGCGCGTCATGCGGTGCAGCGATTCGATCGCGCTCATGACCGCGATGTATGGCAGGATCGTCTCGCTCGAGTTGACAACGAGCTCCGCCCATGGCCGGTCCACGGGCAGGGCTTCGACCGCGCGCCCATACGCCGACAGCCGCCCGGTCTCCGGATCGATGATGCCGCGGCGCTCCAGCATCGCGACCGCCCGCTGGTATGCGATGCGATCGAGGGGCACTGGCAGATCGAGATCATGCGCGCGCACCCCGAGATCGGCGCACGTCATCGCGACCCGCTCGGAATCGCCCGCCAGTTGGAACTCCGGTTCGACAGGCCGCAGCGTCGCGAAATCGATGTCGCGGTCCGACAGGATGAACACACGGCCGCCGGCGACCCGGCCGTGGACGCGTCCCGCCATCTGCAGGATCTCGTTCGCGCCGAGGTGGACCCGGGTGAGAATGTTTCGGCCGTGCTCGATCACGTTGGTGAAGCGCGTGTCGTCGATCACCACCGTGTCGAGCCCGCGCACGTTGAGCGCGCTCTGCCCCGCCGCCGTCATCGCGAGGACGAACGGCTTGGGCGCGCCGCCTTCGAGGAAGGGCCGGATGATGCGGATCGGCTCCCCGCCGTGATAGAACGCCGCCGTGATCCTGGGAAATCGCGAGCCGACGATGCTCGCCGCATCCTCGACCGCGGCGCGCGTGGGGAGAAACACGCCGACGCCACGACGGTCGCGGACGACTTCCCGGAGGAAGTGATCGTCGAGGAACGCCATGGGCTCCTTGCGGACGACCTTGACCCGCGCGGCGAGTGATGCGTCGAAGGCGGTACTCTCGATGACCGAGGCGGACGCGAGATACCGCGCGTAGAACCGCGGATCCACGGTCGCCGACAGCCAGATGAAGCGGCAGCCGGCGCGCTTGCCGAGCGCAAGGCAGAGTTCCAGCTCGGCGGAGGTCTGATGGATCTCATCGACGACCAGTGTATCGGTCGCCTGGATGTCCCCATCCTGAAACCACCGGCGCGCTATACCGGTGGTCACGATGATCACGTTCCAGGTGGGCGTCTCCGGCGTCGCCTCGCGCTCGCGGTTGACGACCCCCACGCGCAGGGGATTGCCCCCGAGAATGACCTCTGCGATGGGCCGGATGGCGAGCGTCTTTCCCGTCCCCGTGCCGGCCACGATCCCGAATCCCGTCTTGCCAGCCGCGAGATCACGGACCTCCGCACCATGCGTGCGTTCGAGAAACGTGTCGAGGTGCAATCCCATCGCGATCTCGATGGTCTCGCAGGCGGCCCGGGTCGGCGCAATGACGATGACGCGGCCCGTCGGAGGACGGGCCGCCACGAACGCGTTATGATCGGGCGGAAGATACCGGTCGGTGACCGCGCGATACGTCACGCGCGGGGCTCAGCGTCGCGGACGTGCCGGGACTTTTGGCGGTGACGACGCGTGCTGGTGCGGCGGAGAGAAATGCGAGGGTGGAGTCCGGGCGGGGGCAGGACCCGGAGCAGGACCGGGTTTCGGTGTGCTCGGCGCACCGGGCGCGACGGAGCCGGCTTCGCCGCCTGTGAGCGGGTGTACCGGGACGACCGATCCTGTCGTGTGCCCATTGTTCTGCGGCTGCACGTTCTGCGGCTGCAGGTTCTGCGGCTGCACGTTCTGCGGCGGCATGTGCTCCGATGCGGCGACGTTGTCATGCCCGCCCGCCTGGAGCGCGGGAACACCCGGGTTGCCCCCGCCGGGCCCATCCAGGACCGCCGGGCGTGGCTTTCCGAACACGACGTGAGAGTTCGGCGACCGGACGCGAATGGCCTTGGCGCATTCGGTCGGCGCCGGCTGGCGGTCGGGTGGGACGCCGCCAACCCACACCCGGCACATCCCCGCGGGTGGCGCGTACCGGGTCGGGACCTCCGCCTCGAGCTGGGCATCTCGTTCCCGTACCGACTCAGGTGGCCCGTAGCGGCGTTCGCCGCTGCCCGCGGCCGCAGGGGCGCCGCCCGAATCGTGCGGAACGCGCACCGCCTGAGCGGACTGGGCGTCCGTTGTCGCCGGCAGGGACAGCCAGACGACTTGCAGCATGACCACCACGGCCCGTCGCCAGAGGCGGCGGGGTACGCCAATCATGGATCCTGCGCTGCACAATCGCACCGAAGTCGGTACCCCATTCCTGTCGTCCCGGTCCACTGCGGACAGCGCTCGGTCCGTCCCCACCCCCGGATCGCGGCCGGAAACGGTACCTTCCGGACCCCCCGGCCGCTACCCTCTCCGCGAAGCGGATCCGACAGTCCGCGGGGGGGCGGCGCCACAGCCATCGCGGCGTGGCCGCCCGGGTCACCCGGCCCGTGCCAGATGTCCGCGTCCGTCAATCGCCGAATGAGAATGCCGGTCGCCCGCGCGGTCATGACGACGTCGCTGCTGGGATCGACCCGTTTCGGGTGGAGGAGCACTTCTCGTATGGGAATCGTTACGATGTGCGGAGACTGCAGCGCCACCATGTGGCCCCACCGTTCGTCCGCGACGGCCCGCACAGCGGCCCCGCCGAACCGGGCGGCGAGCAGACGGTCATAGCCGGTCGGCATGCCGCCACGCTGCAGATGCCCCAGGACAAGGGACCGGGTTTCCTTGCCAGTTCGCTCCTGAATCTCGCGGGCGATGGAGCTCGCGACGCCGCCCAGCCGCGGCATCTCACCGGGCAGGGATGCGCCGATCCGTGAGGTCACCCCGCCCGCCGGGAAGGCTCCCTCGGCCGTGACGATGATCGAGAAGTACCGGCCCGCACGATCCCGGGCGCGGACTTTTTCGCACACGCGGTCGATGTCGAACGGAATCTCGGGGATCAGGATCACGTCCGCACTGCCCGCCAACCCGCAGTGCAGCGCGATGAATCCGGCGCTGCGGCCCATCACTTCCATCACGATCACCCGGTCATGGCTCTCCGCCGTCGTATGCAGCTTGTCGATCGCTTCGATGGCGGTGCTGACCGCGGTGTCGAAGCCGAAGGTCGAGATCGTGCCGGCGACATCGTTGTCAATGGTCTTCGGCACGCCGACGATCCGCATGCCCTTTTCGCAGAGCTGCTGCGCGATGGCCAGCGATCCGTCGCCGCCGATCGAGATGATCGCGTCGATGCCGCGCTCCCGCGCGTTGGCGATCAGTTCGTCGGACCGGTCCACCTCTTCGGTCGTTCCATCCGGCCGGGTGCGGTGGTAGTGAAACGGGTTGCCCCGATTCGTCGCGCGAAGAATGGTGCCACCGAGGTGCCCGATGCCGCGTACGGAATCGCGGGTGAGCGGTACCACCTCGTCATCGCCCAGGAGCCCCGCGTACCCCTTTCGGATCCCGCACACCTCCCACCCGCGGTCGAGTGATGCGAGCACCGCCGCCCGGATTACCGCATTGAGCCCCGGGGCGTCGCCCCCTCCCGTGGATAGTCCGATACGCATGGGAAGAAGATAGTGCGCGCGATCGCGGGGACGGGTGGCGGGGACGGTGCGGCTGCGGTGCGGCTGCGGTGCGGCTGCGGTGCGGCTGCGGTGCGGCTGCGGTGCGGCTGCGGTGCGGCTGCGGTGCGGCTGCGGTGCGGCTGCGGTGCGGCTGCGGTGCGGCTGCGGTGCGGCTGCGGTGCGGCTGCGGTGCGGCTGCGGTGCGGCTGCGGTGCGGCTGCGGTGCGGCTGCGGTGCGGCTGCGGTGCGGCTGCGGTGCGGCTGCGGTGCGGCTGCGGTGCGGCGGGAGGTTGGCGCGTTACGCAGCGCCCTGCAGCAACCGCATCACTTCACCCGGCTCTGCGTGCCGTTTGAGTTTCGATTTCTCGAACACCGGCGCGCCGTCGCGCAGTACTTCGAACCGCCCGCCTTTCGACGGGATGATCGACACGGTCGCGTCCGGATATGCGGCGAGGATCTCGGCCATCAAACTGACAGCCCGCGGCTTGTAGTTTCAGACGACGCAGTATTCGATCGTGACGTGCATGCAGTCTCCGATTGCTGGTTTACGCTCGCCGCGCCCCGATCCCCGGGCCCTAGTCGGCGGCTACCGTACCGAAATCGTATCCCGGCACCGAGATCCGCGGTATGGGCGTGCCGAGCATCCGCTCGATCGTGCGCACCATCGCGATCTCATCGGCAGACATGAACGTGAACGCATCGCCGGTCTGAGCCGCCCGCCCCGTGCGGCCGATCCGGTGGACATAGTCTTCCGGTTGCTGCGGCACGTCGTAGTTGATCACGTGCGAGATGCCCGATACATCGAGCCCGCGCTGGGCAATGTCCGTCGCGACGAGGATGCGCGCTTGGCCGAGCTTGAACGCGTCCAGCGCGCGCGTGCGCTGCGATTGCGACTTGCCGGCGTGGAGGGCGATGGCCGCTATGCCGGCCCGTTCGAGATGCCGGACCACGCGGTCGGCACCGTGCTTGGTCCGCGTAAAGATGAGGACCGAATCCATTTGGTCGTTTCGCAGCAGCTCGATCAGCAGAGCCGTCTTCCGTTCGCGGGGCACGGGATAGACCGCGTGGGTGACCGTGCTCGCGGCCTCTGACCGCCGTCCGACCTGCACGACGACCGGCTTGCGCAGATACTTGCGGGACAGCGCCTCGACCTCCCCGGGCATCGTCGCGCTGAAGAGCAGCGTCTGGCGATAGCGTGGCAGTTGATCCACGACGCGGTTGATCTGCGGCGCGAACCCCATGTCGAGCATCCGGTCGGCCTCGTCGAGCACCAGAAACTCGAGCGAGCCGAAGTCGACGTTTTGCCGGTCGAGATGGTCGAGCAGCCGTCCCGGCGTCGCGACGACGACATCGACGCCAGCCCGCAGCGCGCGCTCCTGTGGCTCGATCGGCACACCGCCGTAGACGGGGATCACGGACACCGCTGCGTGGCTGGCGTATTTCACGAAGCTCGCCTCGACCTGCGCGGCCAGCTCCCGCGTCGGCGTCAGCACCAGCACGCGAGTGCGCCTGGGTCCGCCGATCAGCCGCTGCACGATCGGCAGCGTGAAGGCAGCGGTCTTCCCGGTGCCGGTCTGTGCGAGCCCGATGATGTCGCGGCCCTGAAGCACGAGCGGAATTGCGTCGCGCTGAATCGGCGTGGGTGTGGCGTATCCTGCATCGCGCACTGCGGCCAGGAGCTCGGGCGCGAGGCCCAGCTCGCCGAACGTGGTCACTCGGTCTTCAGTTTCGGGATTCATGACGCCGTGAAATTGGCAGCCTGCAAAGGTGAGCCAATGTCCACATGCGGCAGGAATTGCGGCAGGAATCGGCCCTTCGGGCAACGGGTCGCCGTACGGCGCCCGGGCGTTCGCCCGAGCCTTAAGTGTAACCTGTTGTCCCGCCTTATGCTACGCGACGACCACGGTGCGCGCGATCCGCTGCGGGCGTCACACCAGATCGATTTGCCGGCCAGCCGCACGCGCGATGATGCCGATGCGGAGCGTCACATCCGCCCAGCGCTCGTCACCAGCGGAGGTGTGCTCCAACGGAAACATCGGCCACACGAACGGGCTCGATGAGCGCGGCATCGCCATGCCTTTGTGCGGGTGCCAGACGCCGGTCCGATCGCAATCATCCGCGAACCGGTCGAGCATCTTGGTCCAGTTCTCGTTGCGCCGCAAAAATCCGAGCCGGGCCATGAGCTCCAGCCACATCAGCGCGGCCGGTACGTCCGCCTCGACGGCGTTGCGGTGGGGGAGCAGATCGCCAAGGACGAAATGCGGCTGCAGCGTGATCGTCCCGCCCACGAGTTGCGCAGATTCCTGCCGGGGGAGCGGCTGCGTGAGAAACGTGTACAGCCGCTCAATGTGTTCGTGATACTCGCTCCGGAAGAACGGCATGTGGGCGAGCATGGTCAGCGCATTGACCAATGGTGGCACGGCTTCGGGCGCCAGCACCTGGCGGTTGCCGACCCGGATCCATGGCTTCTGGGCCAGGGGAGACTTGAGGTAGGCGTTGATGCGATCGAGGATGCGCCGGGCCGCACCGCGAAGCCGCGGGTCGCCCTCGTAACCTGCTTGCGCCAAAGCGGCGGCAGCCGCCTCCCGCAGGATGGCGCGGCCACGACGTGTCGCGTCCTCGTCGGGTTTTCCTTTGGCAGGCGCGAACTCGAACAGGTAGGCGGGGTCGTCATCTTCGGCTAGCAGGCGGAACAGCAACCGGCGCACCCGAGCGAGCGGCGGCGATTCGCGGTCCCAGCCGTACTCCAACAGGCGCCGGACCGCCGGGATCGTGCCGATGCCCTCGAAATGCTCCGCGCGCACCGACGGGATGCTCAGCATGGTTTTCCCCCAGCGTCCGTCCGGCTGCTGCGTGACCGCCAACCGCACGGCCGGGGCGTATGCATAGGCCAACTCATTGGCGCGCGGTGAGTTGATCTTGGCAACCTCGACAATTGCGCGGTACTGCAGCGGCGGCGCCGCGTGCGCAAGCAGCCACTCCAGCGCGAACCGGACCGGCATGGCCGGCGGCGGAGGCGGAGGGGGTGGAGGAGCGACCGGCGGCGGAAGCGCTGGTGTCGGCGGCGGAATGACGGGTCCCGCCGTGGGCGTCCCGGGTGTGGGGATTGCCGGTGGAATTGGGGGAGGAGCGGTCACGCGTAACGTTAGCATATTTTTCAGCCGCCCCGCTAGGGCTTCGAGACACGCTGCGCGCTGCCGGCACCACTCCGGAGACGTTGCGCACACACGCCGGGGTGACGTGATCGTTCCCGCTGGTAGTCCGGACACCTGTCACACACGCCGTTTCTGCAGATTGAGCCGCGGCCCGGGGCGACTCCGTGCGCGGTGAGTTCGTGGATGTCGGCGGCGTGCGTCTCTATTACTACGCCGCCGGTACCAGAGGGGCCGGAGAGCCGGTGCTGCTGCTGCACGGGTTCCCCGCGTCGTCGTATCTTTGGTCCGATGTCGTGCCCCGGCTGCCGGCCGGCCACCGCGTCATCGTTCCCGACCTGCTCGGATTCGGCAGGAGCGAACCGCCCCAGCCCGGCCAACTGGACAGCGACCTGACCGTCGGCGGGCACGCGCACCGCATCGTCCAACTGCTGGATGTTCTCAACGCCGGCCAGGCCTGCATCGTTGGCCACGGCTTTAGCGCCGCCGTGGCTCTCGCCATCGCGGCACGCCACCCTCAGCGGGTCACACGCCTCTGTCTCGTCAACGCGGTCACGTCGGTGAGCTGGCCGGCGCAGATGCGATGATAGCGGACGCCGTGGCGGCACTCGCGCCGGCGCTTCCGCCAGGCCTGCCGCTATGGTTCGCGCGCCGCGCGCTGCGGCGCGGCTTCGCCGACCCCGCACTGGCTGCGCGTTCGGCGGACCACTATCTGAGAGGCTTTCGCTCTCCCGGCGGCCGGGCGGTGCTGCTCGCCCAGATGCGCGCGCTTACCCGGGCAGCGTTCCCCAGGCCTCCCGTCCGGACGCCGCAGAGTCCTGGGCGGCCGGTACCAACGGCCATGATCTGGGGAGACCGGGACCGGCTGCTGCCGATCGCCGCCGGACACGCACTACGTACGTACATCCCGCACGCGACGCTCGACGTCGTGAGCGGCGGCCACTTCGCACCGGAAGAATCCCCCGCGCAGGTTGCCACCATCATCACGCACCTGCTGGCCTCGTAGTGGCGGCAGGCCTTCCGCCGCGCTTCAGGACGCGGCCGGCGAGTCAGGATGTGAGCGACTCCAACCGGGCTTCGAGCTCGGAGGCCATGCTCGGATGACCGAAGCGGTGCGCCGCCGCGATCCCTGATTGCAACGCCTGTTGCGCATCGGTGAGCCGCCCCAGCTCCGCGAGTGCCTCGGCGTAACGCCCGTAGCCGTTCCCCTCATCGTCGTACACGGCGAGGTACGCCGCATAGTGGTCGGCGGCCTCCTGGTACGATCCTTCCTTCATCGCTTCGTTGGCGAGTCCGTACTGCGCGAGCGCGTTGCCGGGATTCTTCGCCACCATCTGGCGAAACGCATCGAGTCGGGATGGGCTCATGGCGCGTGTTGGCTCGGGAGACGCGGGGCCAGCTCGTCGCCCGCGTAACGGCTGCCGGGATTCCACAGCAGCCAGCTCTTGATGCCGTTGTCGTAGCCGGCCTGAATCTGCGCCCGTACCTGGGCGGCGCCATAGTGCGGCGGCCCCAGGGTGAAGTCCTGATACCACGGACGGATCGCAGCCGCTCCGGCCAGGTTGGCGCTCCGCCGCTTCGCGTCCTTGAGGGTGCGGTCGATCACCACGTAGGGATGGGCATTCGGATCGGACAGATCGTAGGTCCCCTTCGCGTAGTGCGACGGATAGCTCATCGGCAGCACGACATCCACCTGATTGGCGAACATCTCCCATCGCTGTCCGATCCCCATGTCGGTCGTGTCCGTGGCCGTGAGGCCGAACACGTCCGCCGTCACCGGCACCCCGAGCGGCGCCAGCTCCGCGCGCGTGAACGCGAGTTGGTCGTGAATGACTTCGGCGCGCTTGCGGCCATTGGCCAGCGGAAACGTGGCCTCCGTCACGAGCCGTTTGTCGTCCGGAAACCGAACGTAGTCGAATTGCACTTCGCTGAAGCCGAGCGACACGGCCTCCCGTGCGAGATCGGCGGCGTACTGCCACACGCCGCGCTGGTTCGCATCGAGCCACGGGCGGCCCTGGCGATCGTGCCACGGACGACGCGGATCGGCCTTCAGCCGGATCGCCCAATCGCCGCGCCGCGTGGCGAGCAACGGATCCTTGGCCACGACGATCCGCGCGATGGGATAGATCCCGTGCACCCGCATCGTGTCCAGCATCGCGCGCACACGCGCCCCCGTCAGCGGTCCCACGGTGTCGGCACCGATCTCGTGAGCGAGCGGCACGCGAGAGCGATAGAGCACGAGGCCGCGATCGTCCTTGACATCGATCACGAGCGCGTTGACCTCGGTCGTTCGTGCCATCGCGATCAGTTGCCACACTTTTGTGCCGGTCGCCGCCCACCGGTTCACGTACAGGCCGCGGACGACCCCTGGCGTCGTCATCAGCGGAGCGGGCGGATGATCGATGGAATCGGGCGCCGGCATGGTGTCAGGACTGCGGCGCGGTGCAGCCGCGGTTGCGCCAACACTCGCCTGCGCCTGGACGGTGCACGCCGCACCAGCCAGCGCGCAGGCACTCAAGCAGATGCTGACGCAGATGCTGACGCAGGTGCTGCAGCAGGTGGACCATCGGATCAGTGGTGCGGGCGGAGCCCGGCGCGCGGACGACGCGATCATGGGCCGCGAAGGCGCAGCGCGCCCCAGAGCAGCGGCAGTGTCGCGAGGCTCACGCCCCGATACGCGGGATCGAATCCAAACAGCACGACCCGTCCATGTCTTTGTGGGACATCCACGATGGCGGCGGCCCCGTCGTAGCTACGCGCGACATCGGGCGACCCCAATGCGACCTCGCTGGCGTCGTAACGCGCCACGACTTGCGTGTGCGCGGTGTCCGGGGTGAACACGGTCGCCGGCCCGCCTGCCACCCACCCCAGCGCATGCGCCACCATGCCGGCGGCCATGGGACTCCGGCGGTCGATCGCCACCCGCATGAGCGCACTGTCATCACCGGTGCCGTCGCCGGTGCCGGCCGCCGCGATATCGTCGAACCGCCCCGGCAGGCGGAATGCACGAATCGCCCACTTCGCCCCGCTCCCCACGGCCACGATCGTCCCTCCCGCATCGATGAACGCCCGAAGGCCCGATCCATTCAGGCTCGCGAACGCCGCCGCCCCGCCGTCTGGAAGCAGCACGACATCGTATCGCTGGCGTAAGGCATCCCCGGCGGCCAGCGCGCTGGCCGCGACGGGAGCATACCGAACACCGAATCGCTCCATCGTCGTACGCGTCCATGCCACCGGCCGGCCGGCGCTGGCCGGAACGTACACGCCGACGACCCGCGGCGCGGAATCCCCGAGGCCAGCCGGGGTGACGTATTGCGCGCGCCGCAACGTCACCGGCGGCGTAACCGGAATCGGAAAGGAATCGCGCACCGCGGCGACGCCTACGCCCAGCAATGCGGGGAGCCCGGGCGCCACACTGTCAGTGGCCGGGGGCGACGCGTTCTTCGCCACGCCATGGTCCGCCGCACTTGGTGGGCCAAGCACCATGGCGGCCGCGGACGCGTTCGCCTGCGACCCGAGGACGATGTAGGCGCCGGCGGAATACCGCACGCGGCCAGATGCAAACGGCGCCAGCGCCCGCCGGATCTCCACGCCGCGATCCGCCAGGACTTGCAGCAATGTCAGGAGCGACGCCTGGTCCGGTTGCTGCTGCGGGATGATGTACGCGAGCACGCCCGGCGGCGATTCGGCACCCGGCCGCGGTACGTGGCCGGAACGAATACCACTCCCGTGGATGCCGCTGGCGGCCGCCACCACCGCCAGGGGCGCGAGCGCGGCACCCGCGATGCCGCGGAGCGCCGGAGACGTCACATGCAGCATGCGAAGCATGCGAAGAATGCGACCGGGCCGCCTAGACCGCCTTCAACTCCTCGGCGGCGCTCAGCACGTGCGCGATTTCCCGCGACAGCGCACGCGCCTCCTGTGTCGCGGTGGCCACATCGTCGATCGCCGACTGCACGCCCGCGGACCGCAGCCGCAGCAGGTCGAAGCGGATGTTCTGCAGAATGATGCCCGCGCTCTCGAGCTGCGAGAACAGCGCCGCGCGCCGATCCGACAAGTCCTGGAGCGTCGCGCGCTGGCGCCGGAGCAAGGCGAGCCTCCGGTCCCGGTCGGGCGCCGAAATGTCCAGTTCCGCCGCGCCGATCCGTTTGTCGAGCTCCGGTAGCGCATCGGGCGCGAGATCGCCATCGAGGCGGTGCAGCGCGGTCGCCAATCCGGCGATCCGCATGGCCAGCGCGTCGACTGTCTGCACGACGTCGGGCAGCATGGCGCGATCCGCGGCGCCCAGACGTGCGACGAGGTCGCGGACAGCCGCCCGGTCCGCCGCGGCGCGCCGCACCTGCGGGCCGTATGCGCCATTCAGGATCTCGGGGGACGCCAGCGTGGCCGCCAGGTCGGGGACCGGTATCGGCGACGCCGCGATCGGCGCCGGGGAGACGCTTCCGGACGCCCGCGGCGGCGCACCCGGACCAGCGACCGCCCACGACGGCGATTGGCCGGCGTTGACATGCCGCATCCGTTCGCGGAACGCCGCGCGCTTGTCCTTGTTGAAAAGGGCGCGTGCGCCGTCGATCGACTCCGCGGCCACATCGAAGAACAACCGGTCCCGCGAGTGCTTGAACACATCGCGCCAGTCGTATCCGCCGCTCCAGAGCTTCGCGTATTTCCACGCGAGCCACACCGAGAGGGCCAGGGCGAAGCCGAGCGGATCGGAGTCGGCCCCAATGATGGACCAGAGGACGCAGCCGACGATTCCGATGCCGATCTGCGCGAACCGCCGGCGGAACTTCACGACCGCGGGCGCTGTCCAGCGCGCCTGATCCGATGCCGGCGCCACGGCGCCGTCTCCCATCGCCGGCGCCGCCACGACGCTGGGGCCCGCCGCGCCGAAGGCAGTGGACGGAGCGCTTGCCCGCGTGCGCGCCGGCACCGCGGGCGCTGTCCCCTGCTCGCCCTGCTCCAGCGCACGAACCAGCGATCCGGCATCCGGGAACCGGTCGGCGGGCTGCTTCTCCAGCAGGCACATGACGGTCCGCGCGAGCCATGGCGGCAGATCCGGCACGTGTTCCGTGATCGGTACCGGCTTCTCGGAGATGTGCTTCACCAGCAATGCGCCCGTTCCGGTCCCCCGGAACGGCACGTCGCCGGACAGCATCTGATAGGCCACGACGCCGAGCGAATACAGATCGCTCCGGCCATCGACTTCGCGGTCGCCTGCGCACTGCTCGGGACTCATGTACGTCGGCGTGCCGATCGCCACGCCGGTCGCAGTCAGACGCGAGTCCGCCCCGCCGGTGTTACTGACCGCGCGCGCGATACCGAAGTCGGTCACCATCGCGCGTCCGCCGTCGGACGACAGCAGGATGTTGTCCGGCTTGATGTCCCGGTGGATCACGCCCCGCGAATGAGCGTACGCGAGCGCGCTCGCGACCTCCGTCAACAGCCGTCTCGCCTCGGGGACAGGCACGCGGGTGTTCCCCGACACGCGTTTGGCGAGCGTGTCGCCGTCGACGTACGCCATGACGAAGAACACCAACCCCTCACGTTCATCGACCGTGAAGATCGGAACAATGTTGGGATGCGACAGTTGCGCCGCGGTCTCGGCCTCCCTGAGAAACCGCGACCGGATGTCGGAGCGGAACGACAGCTCCGGCGGCAACACTTTGATGGCGACGGGCCGCTTGAGCCTGCGGTCGCGCGCGAGATAGACGATTCCCATCCCGCCCCGCCCGATTTCCCGGTCGAGCTCGAACGTCTGTGCGAGCACTTGCTCGACGCGCGCGAGGAGCTCAGTGTCGGCAGCCGACGCCACGGGATCGGACATTCCCAAAGATTAACACCACTAACGACTTGCTGCAGCAGACCGGTGATCTGGCGATCGCCACCCCTCCCGGCGCAGGCTCGAGGTGGAGTCCCGCCGTCCTGGCGGTGCCGGGTGTCACGACGGCGGAGGCGCGTTGCCATTCACGCCGCGATGGCGTAACTCCTCTGGAACCGCTCGTGCAATCAGATGTCGGCCGCGACAGATCGGCGGGGCGGCCGCGAACGGCTTGCCCCAGTTTTCCATTTCGCTCAAAGGTATTGCCCCATGGCTCAACGCCAGACTCTCCCTGTCCTGCCACTCCGCGGGACGGTCATCTTCCCAGGCCTCACGGCGCCTATCGCTGCTGGCCGGCCGGGCACTCTGCGGGCTATCGAGGCCGCGCTCAAAGGCGACCGGCTCGTCTTCGCCGTCGCGCAGCGCGACAACACCGACGAGCCCGCGCCCGAGATCCTCTATTCGATGGGCGTTATCGCCCGGATCGGGCAGATCCAGCGCGGCCTGGGGGGCGTTCAGCTCCTCCTGCAAGGTGAGCAGCGCGCCACGGCGCTCCAGTACAACACCTCTGAAGGCTATCTGTCAGCCACGATCGTCCCGTCGGAGGAGATGACCCCCCTCAACGAACACGATCCGGCGTTCGAAGCGCTCCACAAGGAAATTCGCGAGCGTGCCGCCGAATTGGGCGAGCGGCGCGGCCTGCCCGAAGAGGTCGTGCACCAGGTACTCGACTCCGTCACCGATCCGGGCAAGTTCGCGGATCTCGTTGCCGGCTACATCGAGCTCACAGTCGCCGAGAAGCAGGGGCTGCTCGAAACGCTGAGTGTCGAGGAGCGCCTCCGGCGCGTACTCGTGCACGTGCAGCGCCAGATCGGCCTGCTCGAGGCACAGGAAGAGATCAAGTCGCAGGTCCAGGAGGAGCTGGGCGAGCGGCAGCGCGAGATGTACCTCCGCGAGCAGCTCAAGGCGATCCAGAAAGAACTCGGCGATGACGACCAGGCGCGCGAGGTCGTGGAGCTGCGCGAGAAGCTCGCGAAGCTCGAGCTTCCCAAAGAGGCTCGGGCCGAGGTCGAGCGCGAGCTCGGACGTCTCGAGCGCGCCGGCCGTGAGTCGATGGAAGCGCAGGTGATCCGGACGTACCTGGAATGGATTGCCGAACTGCCGTGGAACACGCGATCGGACGACCAGCTCGATCTCGCGCACGCCGAGCGCGTGCTCGACGACGACCACTACGGGCTGCAGGATGTGAAGGATCGGGTGCTCGAGTTCCTGGCGGTGCGCCAGTTGCGGGCGAAGGAATTGGCGGAGGAGCTGGAGAAGACCGGCGAGCTGCCAGCCGCCAAGCTGCGTCCGAGCAAGGACGACGCGACGCCGTCGCTTGCGCCGCGCGATGACGAGAACCGCCAGATCACCGACAGCCGCGAGGCGAAGTCGCGTGCGATGGCCAAGGGCCCGATTCTCCTCTTCGTCGGTCCGCCAGGTGTCGGCAAGACGTCGATCGCCAAGTCGATCGCGCGGTCACTCGGCCGAGAGTACGTCCGCGTCGCCCTCGGTGGCGCTCGCGACGAGGCGGACATCCGGGGACACCGGCGCACGTACGTCGGCGCGATGCCCGGACGCATCGTGCAGGGCATCAAGCAGGCGGGAACGAAGAATCCCGTCTTCCTGCTCGATGAAGTCGACAAGCTCGGGACGTCGTTTCAGGGCGATCCGGCGGCCGCGCTGCTCGAGGTACTCGATCCCGCGCAGAACGACACGTTCACCGACCACTACCTCGGCGTGCCGTTCGACCTGAGCGAGGTGCTGTTCATCGCGACGGCCAACTTCATCCAGAACATTCCGGCTCCGCTGCTGGACCGGATGGAAGTAGTGGATTTCGCCGGCTATACCGAACGCGAGAAGGCGGAGATCGCCAAGAAGTACTTGGTGCCCCGCCAGCTCGAAGATGCCGGGCTCGCCTCGAAGCAGGTGAGCTTCACGGATGACGCGGTCATGGCCATCGTGTCGAAGTACACCCGCGAGAGTGGCGTCCGGCAGCTCGAACGGCAAGTCGGCGCCGTGGCGCGCAAGGTGGCGCGCAAACTGGCTGCCGGCGAAGCCACTCACCTCGAGATCACCGCCGAGGACGTGCGAGAGTTGCTCGGACGCCCCAAGGTCCACCCCGAGCGCGCCAACGAGGAGAATGAAGTGGGCGTCGCGACCGGGATGTACTACACGCCGATGGGCGGCGACATCATGTTCGTCGAAGCCGCCATTCGCCGGTTGTACGGCCCACGGTCCACCGATGACCGCGTGCAGGTCAGCGGCTGGGGGAATGTCTCGTTGATCCTGACGGGGCAGCTCGGCGATGTCATGAAGGAGTCGGCGCGCGCGGCGCTGACCTATGCCGCGACTCACGCCTCCAGGCTTCAGATCCCGGAGGATCGTCTCGGTTCACTCGAGGTGCACGTCCACGTCCCGGCGGGAGCGATCCCCAAGGACGGCCCGTCTGCCGGCGTGACCATGGCGACGGCGGTGGTCAGCGCGATGTCCGGGCGCGCCGTGCGCAAGGACGTGGCGATGACCGGTGAAATCACCCTGCGGGGACGCGTGCTGCCGATCGGTGGGCTCAAGGAGAAAGTGCTGGGGGCGCACCGGGCCGGCATCACCACCATCGTGCTGCCGAAAGCCAACGAAGCGGATATCGAGGATATCCCGGAAGAGGTACGCAACGTCCTGGAGTTCCGCCCGGTCGAGACGCTCGACGAAGTGCTCTCCGCCGCGCTGCTGCCGGCGCCGAGGCCGGTCGCCTCGCGGAAGACCGAGATGGAAGAGGCGGAAGAGGAAGCGGACGCGTTGGCCTGAGATGTCCGCTACGCGGCTAGAACACCACCGGCCCCCGCTCGAATACGGATCGCGGATCGAAGCGGAGGGCCGGGGGCAGCGTTCCGGCTAGGAAGTATTCGGTGTACCGGCGGTCCGGCGGTGTCGCGGAATCCGCCGGTGCACCGGTCAGCCGGTCCAAATCCGCGGATTCGAGTGTCGCGGGCGGCACCCAGTCCGCGAATTCGTGCCCGCGGTCCGCGGCCGCGGCCACCTTGGCCCAGACCGGCGCCGCGAGCGAGCCGCCAGCCGCACCCGGCGTGATCGTTTGCGGCTGGTCGAAGCCGAGCCAGACACCGGCCACGAGGTCGGGGGTGCACCCGATGAACCAGACATCCGTGTTGTCGTTGGTGGTGCCCGTCTTGCCGGCCGCCGGGATCTGTGCCGGCAGCGAGCGCCGCACGATCGTCGCGGTCCCGCGATCGATCACGTCCCGCATCATGTCGCGCACGATGAAGGCGACGTTCGAGTCCAAAACGGCCACGGGAGCGACCGGGTGCGCGGTCCAGACGGTGTGCCCGCCGCGATCCTCGATGCGCGACATGAATTGCGGCTGCGAGACAGTCCCCAGGGTCGCGAACGCGCTATAGGCGGCCACCATTTCGATCGGACGCACGCCGGACGCACCGATCGCACTCGACGGAAATGGCGCGATCGGCGTCGTGATCCCCATCTGGTGAGCCAGATCGATCACGGTATCGATGCCCACCTGCATGGCGAGTTGCACCGCGACGGAATTCCGCGACCGGGCCAGCGCGTCGCGTACGGTCATCCGTCCGAGGAACTGCCCATCTGCGTCCTCCGGCCGGTAGATCGAGCCGTCGCCGAGCGGGATGGCGAGCGCGGTGTCGGAGACCGTCGCGTTGGCGGGGATGCTGTCCGCGATCGCGGCCGCGTAGACGACCGGCTTGAATGCGGAACCTGGCTGCCGCACCGCGAACAATGCGCGGTCGAACGGCGAGTCGCTGTAGTTGCGGCCTCCTACGAGCGCACGCACCCCACCGGTCGCCGGGTCGAGGGCGACGATCAGCCCCTGCAGGTAGTCGGACGCGCCCCTGGCGTGCGCGGCCAGCGTCGGGTGGCCGTACCCGGGATGCGCTTCCACCGACGCGGCGACATCGGCCAGCGCCGAATCGGCCGCGGCCTGCAGCATTGGATCGAGTGTCGAGTAGATCCGGTAGCCGCCTGCGTCGACCGGTATCCCCTCTCGCGTCGCCGCGACCCGTACCGCGTCGACGAAGTACGCTGCCGGGTTGGCGCCCGCGGCTGGTAGTGTGGCCACCGGCGCGCGCCGGGCCGCCGCAGCCGCCTCGGGAGAGATCAGCTCCTGATCCCCCATCAGACGCAACACGAGATCGCGCCGCTTGCGCGCCCGGTCGGCGTGCCGGATCGGATCGTAGTAGGGAGCGGACCGGGGCAGCGCCGCGAGGGTCGCCGCTTCGGCGAGTGTCAGCTCGCCGGCGCTCTTGCCGAAATAATGGCGGGCCGCGGCATCGATGCCGAACCACCCATGCCCGAACGGAATCTGGTTGAGATACGCCTCGAGGATCTGGGCCTTGGTGTAGTGCCGCTCCATCTCACGGGCGGCGTCCTGCTCCCTGAGCTTGCGATCGAGGCTCATGTCGCGCCGGTCGACGGCATCGGGGTGCATGTTGCCGACGAGCTGCTGCGTGATCGTACTCGCGCCGCGCGCACGCCGGCCGATGACGCGATCCTTGATCGCGCCCAGCACGCCAACCACGTCGACGCCGTTGTGCTGGTAAAAGCGATGATCCTCGATCGCGATGAACGCCTGCGGCACATAGGCCGGGAGCGATGCGATCGGCACGCTCGTGCGAAGCTGCCGGCCGATTTCGCCGATCAGCGAGCCATCGCTTCCGTAGACGAGGGTGGACTGCGGCGGGTCGACGATAGTCCACGGCGGCCCCGAGTGGGCGGGCGCGGCGGACGCGCCGCCGGGCGAGCTGGAGGGTGCCTGGGGCGCTTGAGTATTGGTAGACGAGGCTGGCGGCGCGGGCGGGGCGTTCTGCCCTGCGGCTCGCGCGGCGCTCAGAGCGGTGCCGAGAGCGGCACTCAGGGCGGTGAGTGCCGTGATCGCCACTGCCTGCCGGACCGCCAGACGCAGCCGGCCCTGAGCCGGCTCGTGAGCCGGTTAGTGAGCCGGCGGGATACACCCATGTCGAAGACCGTGCCTGAATCGTCCTTAGCCGCACCCCACCGGCCGCCCGGCGCGCCGGCCGGCCAGGGCCGTCCCATCGTGCTAACTTGACTGCGTAATATGACGTCGCCGCTGACCATCGCGCTCGCTCAGTTCCGTCCCCGTAAAGGACGATTTGCGGAGAATCTGGCACGTCTGGGGCCGCTGTTCGCAGCAGCGGATGCCGCGCCGGCAGGCGGACCGCGGGTCCTGCAGCTGCCCGAGACGGCGCTCACCGGATATTTCCTCGAGGGTGGGGTGCGGGACGCCGCCCGGACCGCGGGCACCATGGCCCGCGAGCTCGACGAGACATATCGCGCCGCGGTCCCCGCCGCCGTCGCTGCGGGCCGGACGCTCAATGTGGTGATCGGCTTCTACGAGCGGTGGCAAAGCACGCTCTACAACAGCGCGATGTACGTCACCCTCGGCGCCGCCGGCAGCCCCGTGATCCATCACGTGCATCGCAAAGTCTTTCTTCCGACATACGGCCTGTTCGACGAGGAGCGGTTCGTGGACCGAGGCCGCGACGTCCGAGCGTTCGACACGCCCTGGGGCCGCGCCGCCATGCTGGTCTGCGAGGATGCCTGGCACAGCCTCACCGGCACCGTGGCCGCGCTCGACGGCGCACAAGTCATCTTCCTGTCCGCGGCAGCGCCCGCGCGCGGCATCGAGCCGCGCGACGATGGTATTCCGGGGCCCGCTACCGTCGCGCGATGGGAGCGGCTCGTCCGGGACATCGCCGAAGAGCACGGCGTGTTCGTCTCCTACGTCAACCTGGTCGGGAGCGAGGGCGGCAAGACATTCTGGGGCAGCTCGTCCGTCGCCGCCCCCAGTGGTGAGATTCAGGCGCGCGGGCCGCTCTTCGAAGAGACCCTGCTGCCCGTCACCATCGACCTCGATGACGTGGCGCGTGTGCGGGCCGATGTGCCGCTGCTGGCGGATCTTCGCACGGTCCTGCCCGAGCTGCGCGGTGCGCTGGACCGGCTCGGACAATCGGCGAACACCGCGAGCTACGACGCCGACGTCCCGGCTGCACCCCGCCCGTCCGGCGGCGCAGGCACGGCGCGCCCCGGCGGAGGACCGCCGCCGCTGGGGATCGATGCGGCGCTCGCCGAACAGTGGCTGGTCCGGTTCATTCGCGACGAGTTCACACGCCGCGGATTCTCGCGCGCCGTGGTCGGGGTCTCCGGTGGCGTCGATTCGGCGGTCACGGCCACCCTCGCGGCGCGCGCGCTCGGCCCGGAGAACGTGATCGGGGTCCGCTTGCCCTACTGCACGTCGAGCGCCGACAGTCTCGCCCATGCGGAACTCGTGATCGGCGCGCTGGGCATCACGGGACGGACCGTCGACATCACGGCGGCGGTGGACGGATATCTGGCGCAGGGATCCGAGACCGACGCCGCGCGGCGGGGCAACGTCATGGCCCGGACGCGCATGATCGCGCTGTTCGACCTGTCTGCGGAATATCATGCGCTGCCGCTCGGCACCGGCAACAAGACGGAGCGGCTGTTCGGATATTTCACCTGGCACGCGGACGATTCGCCACCGGTGAATCCGCTCGGCGACCTCTTCAAAACCCAGGTCTGGGCACTCGCGCGCCACCTCGGCGTACCCGACGTCATCGTGGGCAAGCCGGCGTCGGCGGATCTCATCGCTGGACAGACCGATGAGGGCGACTTTGGGATCAGCTATGCCAAAGCGGACACGATCCTCAACTGGCTCCTCTACGGCTACACAGCCGCCGATCTCATCGCACGCGGATTCGATGCCGCTGATGTGGAAGTCGTGCAGCGCCGGCTGGAGAGCACCCACTGGAAGCGGCGCCTACCCACGGTCGCGATGCTCAGCCCGACCGCGATCGGGGAATCCTACCTGCGCCCAGTGGATTACTGAGCCGCTGGCGAGGCTGCTTACGCCCGCCGCTCGACGGCGTCGCGGACGTCCAGCAGGATCTCGAAATAGAGTTGTTCGCGCCGGTACGCGAAGTCGAGTGTCGCCATTTGCGCGTCATCACCCGATGTCTTCGCGCGCTCGAACGCTTCGGAGTACATCTCATCGAGATTGGCCAGGATACGATCACGCGACCGGGACATACGCAGCGCCTCGATAGCTCGAAGGGTCAGGCGGGGAGGATCGGTCGGCGTCTCCTCCGCGGGGGACGCGGCGGCGACGAGCAGCCGCTTGGCCGCCTGCCGCAGAAACAGGCGCGAACCGATCGGATCAGCCACGACGAACTATAGTGTGGCTCGTTGCCGGTAGTTAGTGCGGACTAGTGGCCGGGCGCAGGCGGTGCCCCGGATGCCCCGCCGCCGCTTCCGGGCGCCAGGACCGACAGTCCGATCGCCGCTGCCATCACGACGGCCACGACCGCCAGCGACAGCACCGTCGGCACGGTGACGACGCCGGAGAGGATCATCTTGAGCCCGACGAACGTCAGAATGACCGCTAGCCCGTAATGGAGATAGCGGAACCGGCGCACCGCGTCCGCGAGCAGGAAATAGAGCGACCGGAGGCCGGCGATCGCGAAGATGTTGGAGGTGTAGACGAGAAACGTGTCGCGCGTGATCGCGAAGATCGCCGGGATCGAGTCTGCTGCGAACAGGAGGTCCATGCACTCGACGACGACGAGCGCCATCAGGAGGGGCGTCGCGACCCGGCGGCCGGTCACGCGATCGCGCGTCAGGAATCGCTGGCCGTCGAACGTATCGCTCACCGGAAGCACGCGTTGGACGCCGCGCATCAACGGGCCGCGCAGCCGCCCGAACCCTTCATCGCGCCGCACCACGAGCCGCACCGCCGTCACCAGCACCACCGCCCCGAAGATGTAGGTCGCCCAACCGAACCGGTCGAGCAGGAAGCCGCCCGTGGCGATCGCCGCGCCCCGCATCGCGAGCGCCCCGAAGATCCCCCAGAACAACACCCGGTGCTGGTACTCGGCGGGAATCCGGAACGAGGCGAACACCAGCACGATGACGAAGATGTTGTCGATGCTGAGCGATTCCTCGATGAAGTAGCCCGTGAGGAACGTCAGCATCTGCGGCGTGCCCTCTATCGCGGCGATCGCTCCCGCGAAGGCCAGCGCCAGCGCGACCCAGACCGCCGTCCAGATCGCCGCCTCGCGGGCACTAACGGCCCGCGCGCGGCGATGGAATACACCGAGATCGAGCGCGAGCACTCCGAGCAGGAGCGCATGGAACCCGATCCAGAACCACGGTGAGGTCCGCATCGGGTCGCGCCGCCGGCCACCGGCCGGCCGGAGCTAGAATGCCGCGATCTCGCGATACGCGCGGGTGAAGTCGTCCACTTGCGGCAGGATCGCGTCTTCCAGTTGCGGCGCGTACCCGACGAAGGTGTCGCTGGACGCGACACGCTTGACCGGCGCGTCGAGCCAGGGGAAGCAGTCGTCGGCGATCGCCGCGGCGATCTCCGATCCGTAGCCCCACGACAACGAGTCCTCGTACGCCACGATCACGCGCGACGTACGCCGGACCGAGGCGAACACCGTTTCACGGTCCCAGGGGCTCAGCGTCCGCAGGTCGATCACTTCGACATCGATCGGCGGTCCGTCGCCACCCTCCGCCACGCGGTTCGCGGCCACGATGGCCCGCTGGACCGTCGCACCGTACGTCACGACCGTGACATCGCGACCCGCCCGCACCGTGCGCGCCTTCCCGAACGGGATCATGAAGTTGGGGCCCGGATTCCGGCTCTTGTTGTACGTCTGGCGGTACAGGTGCTTGTGCTCGAGGAACAGCACCGGATCGTCACACCGGATCGCCGTCCGCAGCAGGCCGTTCGCATCGAGCGCTGTCGAGGGACACACGACGCGCAGGCCAGGGCAATGCGTGAACAGCGACGCGCCGGTCTGCGAGTGATAGATGGCGCCGCGGATATAGCCGCCGTAGGTCACGCGAATGACCACCGGCGACGAGAAGGTGTTGTTGGACCGCCAACGCATTGTCGCGAGCTCATCGCGGATCTGCATGTAGGCGGGCCAGATGTAGTCGAAGAACTGCACCTCGACCACCGGCTTGAACCCGCGTGTCGCCAGGCCGATGGCACGGCCCACGATGTTGGCCTCGGCCAGCGGTGAATTGTAGACCCGCGCCCCGCCGAACTCCTTCTGCAGTCCCCAGGTGACCTTGAAGACCCCGCCCTTTCCCTTCACGTCACCCAGGTAGGCTTCCCGCGAGACGTCCGCCACGTCTTCGCCAAACAGCAGGATCTTCTGGTCCCGCCGCATCTCGTCGCGGAGGCAACCGTTGAGCAGATCCACCATGGTGGTGGGGTCACCGCTGTACTGCGGATCATCCTCGGTGTCGAACTGCTCACCCGTCGGATCCACATCCGGGGAATACACTCCGAACAGCTTCGTGTCGCCGGCCGGCTGGGGCTGCGCCAATGCATCGTCGGTCGCCGCCAGCACCTCGGCATCCACCTCCGCCTTGATCGTGGCGAGTTCGGCCTCGGTGAGATGGCCCTCTGCGAGCAGCCATTTCGGGAACGTCGTGAGCGGATCACGGGCCGCATCGGCCGCGCGCTCCTCGGTCGGACGGTACATGCGCTCGTCGTCCGACAGCGAGTGCGAATACGGGCGGATCACGGAGGCGTGGACGAGCGCCGGGCCGCGCCGGGCGCGGGCGTAGGCCACCGCGCGTGACATTGCGCCGTAACTCGCGACCACGTCGCATCCGTCGACCTTCTCGATGTACAGCCCGGGGAACGACCGGACGAGATCCGAGATCGACGAGCCCGGCGTGTTGACCTCCACCGGAACGGAGATCGCGTAGCCGTTGTCCTCGACGAGGTAGACGACCGGAAGCTGGAGGTTGCAGGCCGTGCTCAGCGACTCCCAGAATTCGCCTTCGCTGGTCGCGCCGTCACCGGTCGAGACGTATACGACCTCGTCCTGCACGAAACCCTCGGTGATCGAGAGCAGCTTGGCCCGGAACGACGCCTCCGCGCACCCCGCCGATTGCAGGAACTGCGTGCCCGTAGGCGACGACGATGAGACGATGTTGAGCGGCCGGTTCCCCCAGTGGCTGGGCATCTGCCGCCCGCCGGACGCGGGATCAGCCGCCGCGCCGACCGCCTCGTAGAGCATCTCGCCGGCGTGACGCCGAGTTGCAGGCAGAGCGCGCGGTCGCGGTAGTAGGGATAGAACCAGTCCGATCCCGACCGCAGCACGAGACCCGCTGCGGTGAGCACCGCCTCGTGCCCGGCCCCAGAGATCTGGAAGAAGATCTTGTTCTGCCCCTTGAGCTGGATCTCCTTGTCGTCCAGCCGCCGGGAGAGCAGCATCGTCCGGTAAGCCGACACGAGTTGGTCGCGGGTCAGCTCCGCACCAGCTCCCGCGTCGTGCTCGGTGTGCGTCATTGTCGCCATGAAGCGTCGTCGGGATGAGGGTCATCGAGCCATGCGCGCGGCCACACGAACACCCGCGGCGGCGCCGCCCGAGGCCGGACCGCGGCTCGAAAGCGTAAGATAGCCACGCCAGCCGGAGGCGGGCCACTCGTGCGGCCGGACCGCCAGTTGACACCGTCGTTGGGCCACTCGACATTGCGCCGGACGGCCACTCTTCCCCCGGGGGCGCGAGATGGGCACTTCGGCGCAGTGCATATTCTGCGACCTGATTCGCGGAGCGGCTGAAGTCTCGGTGTGCTACGAGGACACCGGGGCGATCGCCTTCATGGACATCCAGCCCGTGAATCCGGGCCACGTGCTCGTGGTCCCCAAGGCCCACTACGCGACCCTTCACGATCTGCCGCACGACGTCGCCATGCACCTCTTCGACGTCGCCATGCGGCTCGCGCCCGTGATTCGCAAGGTGGCCGCCGCAGACGACATGAACATCGTCGTCAACAGTGGTGCGCACGCGGGGCAGAACATCTTTCACTACCACGTGCACCTCATCCCCCGCACCGCCGGCGACGGCTTCGACATCCCGCTGCCGTTCGACGGCTCGACGATGCCCGACCGTACGATTCTGGACGCGACCGCCGCCCGCATCATTGCGGCGATCAGCGATCCGATGCGCGCCAGAGCGGCGGCTCCCCGCTAGAACCCGCTCGGCGCGGGTCCGCTACGGCGCGATGCCGGGCTCTCCAGCCGGTAGAACACCGCTTCCTCCACGACGCGCCCCCCCTTGAGGTGCTCGAGGACGATGCGCTCCAACAATTCAGGCGTCACGCGCCCGTACCACACTCCCTCGGGATACACCACCACGATCGGCCCGCCGGCGCACGCACCCAGGCATGGGGTCTCGCCACGCTTGACGCGGTCCGGACCGAACAGCAGGTCTTCACGCTGCAGCAGCGAGGCCAGTTGGCTGTAGAGCGCCCGTCCGCGGCGGTCGGGTGAGCAGAACCCGCCGGTGCACACCAGCACGTGGTGCCGGTACGGCTCCATCACCGGCTCGCGGGCCGGTGCGACTCGGGGTGGCGCGGTCATTGGGGGAAAGGTATACGCCCCTGCCGCAGGCGGATTCCGCTCTGCCGATCCCCGCTAACTTTCGTCCATGACTTCTCCTCATCAGTCGGCTCCGGCCGCCTCCACGCCGAAGGTTCCCGCCAAAGGGCCGTCCCGGATCCGGGCCACGTGGGTGGGCGAACATCGCTTCGATTCGGGGCGGCCCGGCGGTCCAGTGGCGCGAATCGACTCGTCGGGTGTCCAGGGGCAGAGTCCTGTCGACTCGCTCCTCACCGCCATCGCGACGTGCACCGCCGTGGATGTGATCGACATCCTCGCCAAGCGCCGCACACCGGCTGAGTTCCTGAGCGTCAATGTCACTGGGGAGCGGGCGGCCGCCGTGCCAGCTCGTCTCGTGCGCCTGGTCCTGGCCTTTACGATCGACGGTCCGGACATCGACCGCGGCGCCGCCGAGCGCGCCATCGATCTGGCGGTTACCAAATACTGCTCGGTTCGCGCTTCACTCGATCCGGCGATCCCGGTCGAGTTCACCCTCACGCTGAACGCCGCGGCAACCGGCGAACGGGCCGACTGACCGCCGCGAGTATCCGCGAGCCTACTTGTTGGCTACTCCAGTCTGCTCATCGGAGCAGAACCCCACGCGGCGCAGCGCTTCGATCACGTGGCATCGCACGTCGTTGGGCGCGCAGGTAGTGCACCGGCAGTCGGCGATCGCTTCCAGGAACGCCTTCTCGAAGTCGTAGTGCGGATAGCATTTGGTGCACAGCGTGAGATGCGTGCGGACCGCCTGCATCTTGTCCGGACCCAGCTCGGAATCCAGATACTCCCACAGTTGCTCGAGCACCATCGTACAATCGGCTTCGCCAGGCCCCACCGGGGCGGCGCAGGGATCCGGAGGCAGGTCGCTCATGGGTAGCGGTGCGGTTGCGGGGCCGCCGCGGGAGCGGCCACCGGGGTGATCGGCGTCTGGATGCCGGCGTCGCGTGCGTACTCGGTGAGCATCTGCTGGAGCAGCCGGCGCCCGCGGAACAAGCGTGATCGCACGGTCCCAATCGGGACGCCCAGGATCTCGGCAGCCGCCTCGTACGACTGGTCCTCGACGTCCACCAGCGTGACCGCGGACCGAAACGGCTCCGCCAGCCGGGCCAGGGCGTCAGAGAGTGCCGGCCCGAGATCGAGCCGGGTCAGGAGCTGCTCATCCCCGGAGGATGCGCCCGTGTGCTCCGCGACCTCCGACGCAACCGCCTCGACGTCACCGTCCTCGAGCTCCACTTGATGCCGGGCACGCTCGCGCGCCCGGAGAAACGCGTTCCGGCATATCGTGAACAGCCACCGCCGAGCGTCACTCCCCCGCTCGAACGTGTGCCACGACCGGTAGGCGCGCAAATACGTCTCCTGGACAATGTCATCCGCGTCCGCCTCGTTGCGTGTCAACGAAAGGGCGAACCGGTACACGTCGTCGAGCCAGGGAAGCGCTTCGCGCTCGAAACTGCCGTCGTACTCGCGCTGCTCGGCCGGGGTCAACGCCATGCTGTGAATCTAGCGGCCAAGGCCCGGGTTAGTTCCGCCGGACTGTCGGCCGGCTGGACCGTGATCCGTGAGGAGGACGACCCCTGGTGGACTGCTCTGAGCGCCCGTACGACCCCGTCCTGGCGCGGCATGGGCCTCCAGCGGGCCTCTATTCGAGATCGCACCCTTGCGTCGGACGACCCTGGGTCCGATACTTTGAGACACCTGCAGCAGGGGCGCCGGTCGCTCCGGCGTACGACCATTTCACCGGTGAGGTTCGACCATGTGGCAGAAGCCTGAATTCGAGGTGGTGGAAGTGACGATGGAAGTCACGGCATACGTCGCCCGCCGCTAAGATCTGAACGAAGGGCCCGCAGTCGCGGGCCCTTTTCACATCTTGGGGGGACGATGGCAGCATCAAATTGGTGATATCACCCCCCGGACCATGCAGATAATTCTGCTCGGCACCGCCGCCGGGGGTGCCGTCCCTCAGTGGAATTGCTGGTGCCCAACGTGCCGCGTTGCGCGCGCGGATCCTGCACGCGTCCACCCGCGGTCGCAGTCGTCCGTCGCGGTGAGCCCCGACGGCGCCCGGTGGTTTCTGCTCAACGCATCGCCTGATGTCCGCCACCAGTTGGCCCGTCTCGCAGGACAGGGTCCGGCCGGCGACGGCGTCCGGCACGTCCCCATCGAGGCCGTCGTGCTGACCGATGCCGAGCTCGATCACTCACTAGGCATCGTACTACTCCGCGAAGCGCGGGCGCTCGCGGTCTACGCGACCGGCGCGACCGCGCGCATTCTCGAACACGATTCGCGAGTGCTCCCCACCACGCGCGCGTTCGCCACGGTGACCGTCTCGCCGCTCCTGGTCGATGAGCCCGTGTCGCTCCGCGACCGCACTGGCGCGGCCTCGGGACTCACTGCTGAGGCGTTTGTGGTCGCCGGCGACGCGCCGCGCTTCGCCACTGAGGACTCCCCGGGACACACGATCGGACTCGTGGTCCGGGACACCGCGACCGGCGGCTCGCTTGTCTACGTCCCGGGGTGCGGTGAAATCGGTGAGGCGTTGGTCAACCGGCTCAGTGGAGCGGGTGTCGTGCTGTTCGATGGCACATTCTGGCAAGACGATGAGCTTAGCGCGCTCGGCATCTCGGCCACCTCCGCCCGCCAGATGGGCCACGTGCCCATCAGCGGCTCCGGCGGCAGCCTCGCCATGCTGGCTACGCTGCCCGCGCGCGTCCGCGTCTACACGCACATCAACAACTCGAATCCAATCCTGGCCGAGGACTCCGCCGCCCGGGCGGCCGTCAACGCCGCGGGTGTTGTGGTCGGCGACGACGGCATGACGTTCACCGTGTGATCCCTACGGTGTAGCCCGAGTAGGCGTTGCGCGCCGCCAGCGTGTGGGCCCGTTTGGAGGACGTTAGATTGCGAAGCGTCCTTCGAGGGTCTCATGCCATCTAGCGTCGCTGCTGCGTCCGCACTGTCGGCTCCCCCGCCGCCCCCGCTTCCTGCGCTGGACCGGCCGCTGTCCGCGCCCGAGCTCGCCAATGCGCTCCGCGCATTCCACAGCTCCTACTATGCCGTGCATCCGTTCCACCAGTTGATGCGCGAAGGGGCCCTCACCAAGCGGCAACTCCAGGGCTGGGTCGCCAACCGTCTCGCCTATCAGCGCGCAGTCCCACGAAAAGATGGCGCCATACTCTCCAACTGCCCGGATCCTGACGTGCGACGCCAGTGGATCCAGCGGATCGTTGATCACGACGGCCTGGAGCCCGGGACCGGCGGCATCGAGCGATGGATCCAGCTCGGCGAGGCACTCGGCGTGCCGCGCGACGAGATGGAGGACGAACGCCACGTGCTGCCCGGCGTCCGCATGGCGGCTGAGTCGTACGTCACGTTCTGCAAGACGCATTGGTGGGTCGAGGCGGTCGCGAGCTCCCTGACCGAGCTGTTCGCACCCTCGCTCATGCACGAGCGCCTGGCTGCGTTTCCGAAATATTATCCGTGGGTCGACGCCGCAGGCTTGGAGTATTTCCGCTCGAGGCTCATCCAGGCCCCGCGCGATAGCTCGCAAGCGCTCGCGATCGTGGGAGCGCACTGCACGACAGTGGGCACACAGCGGCTCGCATTCGACGCACTCCGGTTCAAGATCGAGATGCTGTGGGTGATGATCGACACCATCTATCACGCTTACACCGGCTGATGCGCCACCCATGCCCCTCGGGCTCATGATGCCGCTGACCGCGCGCCCCCGCCTGTGGCGCCTCGCCCGGCTGGAGTTCGATCCGGTCCGCAACCGGCGTGTGCTGTTGTATCCCGAAGGCGCGATGCTGCTCAATGACACCGGCGGCGAAGTACTCGCGCTCTGTGACGGGACTCGCACCGTCGCGGACATCGGCGCCGAACTGGGCACCAAGTACAACGCCGACGTGACCACGGACGTGGCGACGTATCTGGCGAAACTCGCCGAACGGGAGTTGGTGCACGATGCCCAGTGAAACGGTGCAGGCTCCCACGACGCTGCTGGCGGAGATCACGCATCGCTGCCCGCTGCACTGCCCCTATTGCTCGAATCCGCTGGATCTCCAGCGCGCGCAGGCCGAGTTGTCCACCGAGGAGTGGAAGCGGGTGTTCACGGAAGCGCGCGCGCTCGGTGTCCTGCAGCTCGGCCTGTCCGGTGGTGAGCCGCTCCTCCGAAAGGATCTCGAGACGCTCGTGGGCCATGCACGACAGACGGGACTCTACACGACGCTCGTCACCTCCGGACTGGGGCTCACCAGGGAGCGGGCGCTCCGGCTTCGCGACGCCGGCATCGATCACGTACAGGTCTCGTTTCAGGACTCGGATCGCGCGAACGCCGAGCGGATCGCGGGCATCGCATCAGTGGACAAGAAAATGGCCGCTGCGGCGCTCGTCCGGGAAATGGGCGTAGCCTTCAGTGTCAACGTCGTCCTCCATCGCGCCAACCTCGATCATCTCAGCGAGATCATCGAGCTCGCCGGGTCACTCGGTGCGGACCGGTTGGAATTGGCCAACACGCAGTACTACGGATGGGCCGCGCTCAATCGCGATGCGCTCATGCCGGCACGCGCGCAGCTCGACGCCGCCGAGCCCATCGTGGATGCCGCGGTCGCGCGCTATCGCGGGAAGATGCAGATCATCTACGTGCTACCGGACTACTACAGCCAGTATCCCAAAGCGTGCTACGGTGGTTGGGGGAGCGTGTACATCGTGATCGGCCCCGACGGGCGGGTGCTACCGTGTCACGCCGCGACACAGATCACGTCGCTCTCGTTCGACACCGTCCGCGATCATTCGCTCGAATGGATCTGGCGCGATTCGCCTGGTTTCCGCGCGTTCCGCGGCGATGACTGGATGCGCGAGCCGTGCCGCAGTTGCCCTCGCAAGACCGTGGATTTCGGCGGATGCCGGTGCCAGGCGTTTCTCCTCACCGGTGATGCCCGCAATACGGACCCGGTTTGCAGCCTGAGCCCCAATCGTCATGTGATCGATGAGGCGCTCGCCGTCGCGGCCGGCATCGACGTGCTGCCTGCTTATGCATATCGCACCATGCCGCCCGCGACTCCGAACGCCGATCGCGTCAAGGCCGCGATCGGTGACTGATCGCCCGTCCGCCCGTCGCACGCATCGCCGCCCTGGTAGGGGCCGGTCATGACCGGCCCCGCCGGATGCGCCGGCCACGCGGTCCCATCTCATGCCGGTACGCGTCCCCGCCCCGCAGGCAGACGCCGCGTCGCAGGTCCCGGCTGACGGTGGAATCCGGCGCCCAAGGCGTCGCCCCGGCGAATCCCGCCGTGGATACGACGCTCGACGACGTTCTGGCGAACGAGCTCGAAAAGCTGGGTCGCGCCGGCCTGCGCCGGTCCTTGCGCGCGGTCCACAGTCGTGTCGGCGCGCAGGTCATCGTTCACGGCCAGCCCGCCGCCGATTTCTCGTCCAACGACTACCTGGGGCTGGCCAGCGAGCCACGCGTCGCCGCCGCCGCGATCGCCGCGCTCGGCAACGACGCGACCGGAGCCGCCGCCGCCCGGTTGATCAGCGGCAACCATCCCGCGCACGAAATGCTGGAACGCGACATCGCGCGCTTCAAACAGACGGATGCTGCACTCCTTTTCGGGAGTGGCTACCTCGCCAACACCAGCGTGATCCCCGCGCTCGCCGGCCCGCGCGACGCGATCTACACCGACACGCTCAATCATGCGTCGCTGATCGATGGGTGCCGCCTGTCCCGTGCCGAGGTCCGGGTGATGCCCCACCTGGATGCCGGTGCGTTCGGGGCGGCGCTCGAGGCCGACCGCGGCCGGTTCCGCCGCAGACTCATCGTCGTCGACGGCGTTT
This sequence comes from uncultured Gemmatimonadales bacterium, assembly GCA_963737895.1. Lineage (GTDB taxonomy): Bacteria > Gemmatimonadota > Gemmatimonadetes > Gemmatimonadales > Gemmatimonadaceae > Palsa-1248. Next base: position 1,049,794 of record CAVTUF010000001.1, read on the forward strand.
TCTCAATGGATGGCGACCTCGCGCCGCTCGGCGCACTCACCGAGCTCGCCCGGGAACACGGCGCGTGGATGTACGTCGACGATGCGCACGGGACCGGCGTACTCGGCCAGAACGGCCGCGGTACTGCGGAGCATTTCGGCGTCGAAGGATCGGTGGAGATCATGATGGGCACGCTCGGCAAGGCGCTCGGCGTCGCGGGGGCGTATGTGGCCGGCTCCCGGCCACTCATTGAGTATCTGACCAATCGGGCGCGTGGATTCGTCTTCACCACCGGCACGCCGCCCGCGCTCGCAGCGGCGGCCACCGCCGCGCTTCGGATCGCACGCGCGGAGCCCGATCGCCGGAGCCGCCTGCGCGCCGTTGCCCGGCGTCTGCGTGAGGGACTCGCCGCGCTCGGACGCGAGTCCCTGGGACTTCCCGACGGCCACATTATTCCGGTCGCCATCGGCGAGGCGGGTGAGACGATCCGCGTCGGCGCGGCCCTTGCCGCCCGCGGATTCCTGGTGGGCGCGGTCCGTCCGCCGACTGTCCCGCTCGGAACATCACGCCTCAGGATCACCGCCAGCGCGGCGCACACGGATATGCAGATCGACGGGCTGCTCGACGCGCTCGCGGCCACACTGCCGCCGGCACACGGATGACCGGCATGGCCACCGGCAACACCCCCAGTAACACCCCCAGCAACACCCCCAGCAACACCCCCGCCCTCGCCGGACTCGATCTCGCGCACGTGTGGCATCCGTACACACAGCACGGACTCGCCCCGTATGCCGTCCCGATCGTGCGGGCCAGCGGCGCGCTCCTCTACGATGACCGCGGCCGCCCCATCATCAATGCGATCGCCTCCTGGTGGGTCACGCTCCACGGACACGCCAACCCGGTGATCGCCGCGGCGATCGCCGCGCAGGCACACCAACTGGAACAGGTGATTTTCGCGGGGTTCACACACGAGCCCGCGGCCGCGCTGGCCTCGGAACTCGTCGCCCGCCTGCCGGCCGGACTCACGCGCGTCTTTTATTCCGACAACGGATCGACCGCGGTCGAAGTCGCGCTCAAGATGGCGCTGCAGTACTGGTCGAACCGCGGACAGCCGCGGAGCCGCATCGTGGCGCTCGAGCACGCGTACCACGGCGATACCTTCGGCGCGATGAGTTCCAGCGCGCGCGGCGTGTTCACCGCACCGTTCGCGTCGCACCTGTTCGAGGTCGTCCGGCTTCCTGGACCCGATGCCGATGGAACCGAGACGCTAGCCGCGCTCGACCGGCTGCTCGGCGAGGACGGACTCTCCATCGCCGCGATGATCGTGGAACCCAGACTGCAGGCGGCCGGCGGGATGCGCGTGTGGGGCGACAATGTCCTCCGCGGGATCCGCGAGCGCACCGCGCGGCACGGCGTCTTGTTGATCGCCAATGAAGTGCTGACCGGCTTCGGCCGGACGGGCCCGATGTTCGCCTGCGCGGGTGCCGGCGTCGTCCCGGATGTGATGTGTCTCTCGAAAGGACTTACGGGCGGATTTCTGCCCCTCGGTGCGACCGTGGTTCGCGAGGAGGTGTTCGAGGCGTTTCGTGGACCAGACCGCCGCCAGACGTTCTTTCACGGCCACTCGTTCACCGGCAATCCGCTCGCGTGTGCCGCCGCCCGGGCGAGTCTCTCGCTCTGCGACGGCCGGTGCGACGCGCGGCGGGCCGCGATCGAGGCCACGCATCGAGCGCGCCTCACACAGTTGGCCGCGCATCCGTGGGTCCATCGCCCCAGAGTGCTGGGGACCATGGCGGCGTTCGACCTCCAGCATCCCAATGGCGCCGGAGCTGGCGGATATCTCGACCCGATCGGCCGTGAGCTCGCGGCGTTCGCGCTGGACGCCGGCGTCCTGCTGCGTCCCCTCGGCGACGTGGTCTATACGCTGCCCCCATACGAGATCACGGACGAACAGCTCGGCCGCATCTACGACGTGATCGTGGAGTTCCTCTCTCGGCTGGACAGCAGGTCGGCTCGCAGCCCGGCGACCGCCGCCGCTACCGCATGATGCCGGGCGGGCGGGCACTGGACATTGCGCCAGCTCCGGACATCCACCGGGTGATGGCGCCCGCGTTCGGCGTGACGGGTACCGACACGGGCGTCGGCAAGACGATCGTAGCGGCTGCGCTGGCGGCTGCCCTCCGGCGCCACGGCCTCCGCGTCGGCGTCTTCAAGCCTGTCGAAACCGGCGTGGCCGTGGGACAGGACCCGCCAGATGCGGTCCTGCTCCGCGCGGCCGCAGGCGAGACTCAGCCGCTCGAGAGCGTGTGTCCGTTCACGTTCGTGGAGCCGCTCGCACCCATGATCGCGGCGGAGCGCGCGGGGACCGGTATCGGCCTCGGCGCCCTCGACGCCGCATGGGTCCGCGCGACCGGCGGCGTGGACGCCACGATCGTCGAGGGCGCGGGAGGCCTCCTGGTGCCCGTCACGGACCACGCGACGTACGCGACGCTCTTCGCGCGGTGGCGCCTCGGCATTGTCGTCGTTGCCGCCAATCGGCTCGGCGTCCTGAATCACAGCGCCCTGACCGTGCAAGCGGCGGAATCGGCGGGACTTCACGTGCATGCCGTCGTACTCAATACGTTGACGGCCACGCCAGCCGATCTCGCTGCACTGACCAACGCCGGCGCGCTTCGGCGGCTTCTGCCAGGGCGGGTGGTCGTGACGTTCCCCTACCTGAGCGACCCTCACCATATTCCTTCCCTGGCCGGCGCCGCCGCTTCGTGCGGACTGCTGGCCGCTCTTCCCCTGGCCCTGCCTGATGCACACCGCAGCTGATTGGTCCCGGTTCGCCACCCGCTCCCTCGCGGGCGAGATGCTCACCCGCGACGAAGCGCGCGCCGTGCTGGCCGCACCCGGCGAGTCGGTGCTCGACATGCTCGCCGCGGCGTACCGGGTCCGCCGGCAGTACTGGGGCAACCGGGTGCGCTTGCACTTCCTGTGCAATGCACAGAGCGGGTTGTGCCCGGAGGATTGCCACTACTGCTCGCAGTCGAGCGTTTCGAGTTCCGAGATCGACAAGTATCCGCTGCTCGCCCGCGACAAGATCCTCGAGGCCGCGGATCGCGCGGCCGCGCTCAAGGCGGGGACATTCTGCCTGGTCATCTCCGGACGCGCGCCCGGCGAGCGTGTGTTCGGCAAGGTGCTCGATGTCGTCCGGGAGATCCGGTCACGCCACAACCTGAAAGTCTGCGCCTGTCTCGGTCTGCTCAATGCGGATCAAGCGGCCCGTCTGGCGGATGCTGGCGTCGAGACGGTGAACCACAACCTCAACACCTCCGAGCGCTTTCACCCGGATGTGTGCACGACCCACACGTTCGCCGATCGCGTCGCCACGGTGGAGCATGTCAAGGCCGCGGGGATCAAGACGTGCTCCGGCGGGATCATCGGCATGGGAGAGTCGGACGACGACGTGATCGACCTCGCGTGCAGCCTGCGGGAGATCGGCGTGCGCAGTGTCCCGGTGAACTTCCTGATTCCGATCGCGGGCACTCCGTTCGCGGATCTTCGCGAGCTCGACCCCCGCCGGTGTCTCCGGGTGCTGTGCCTGTACCGCTTCCTGCTGCCGTCGCAGGAGATCCGGATCGCGGGCGGCCGCGAAGTCCACCTGCGATCGCTCCAGCCATTGGGACTCTACCCCGCCAACTCCATCTTCATCGGCGACTACCTCACGACGCAGGGACAGACGGCGCGCGCTGACTACGCGATGATCCGCGACGCCGGATTCGTGCTCGAGACGCCGGACGGCGAGCCGTTCACGGGCGACCCGACGGCGGATGCACCAGACGTCTACCCGCGCGCGCGGCTGCCGCTGCCCGCGATTTAGACGCGTGTCGCTCTCCGACATCCGCCGCGAGTACGCGCACGCGACGCTCTCTGAACGGGACGCCGACGCCGATCCGATCCGGCAGTTCGAACGATGGTTCGAGGACGCGCGCGCGGCGGGCCTTCAGGAGTTGAACGCGATGACCCTGGCCACCGCGACGGCGGACGGCACACCGTCCGCCCGCATCGTGCTGCTCAAGGCTGCCGATGCCCGTGGATTCGTGTTCTTCACGGACTACCGGAGCCGCAAAGGCACGGAGCTCGACACCAATCCGCGCGCGGCGCTCGTGTTCTACTGGGCCGCACTGGAGCGGCAGGTGCGCGTCACCGGCCCTACGGCACGGATCGGCCGCGAGGAGTCGGCGGCCTATTTCAACTCGCGCCCGCTCGGGAGCCGTCTGAGCGCGATGGCGTCGCACCAGTCATCGGTCGTCGCGAGCCGTGCCGTGCTGGAAGAGCGCGCCGGCGAGTTGGCACGCGAATATGCGGACCGGGCTCCGGAGATCCCGGCGTACTGGGGCGGGACTAGGGTGACGCCGGAGACGATCGAGTTCTGGCAGGGTCGCCCGAACCGGCTCCACGACCGCCTGCGCTATACGCGCGACGGCAGCGGCCAGTGGCGGATCGACCGGCTGTCGCCCTGACACCCAGCCGTCCCAGGCGCGTTCCGGGCCTGTTGAGGCCGAGGCCGTCACTTGCCCAGCGCCCGCAGCACCTCACCACACACGTCCAGGCATCCGTCGAGTCCTTCGGGTGTATGGTCGCCCATGTGGCCGATTCGGACGGTGGAGTCTTTGAGTTTGCCGTACCCCCCGCCAATCGTATAGCCCCGCTCCGCCACCCCGCGCACGACCGCCCGTGGCGTCACACCCGGCGGGGTCAGGATCGCCGTCACGGTAGGAGAACGATGTCCGGCGGCAACGAGGGGCGCCACCACCATGCCCGTGTCCTCCTGGAGCCGGGCTGCCCACGCCGCGGTTCGTGCGCACATCGCGGCGTGCCGTGCCCACGCGGCCGGCATGCCTTCCGCCAGCACGGATTCGAGTTGGACATCGAGCGCATAGTAGAGCGACAGCGCCGGCGTGTTCGGGGTCTCGTCACGCTCCGCGTTCGCCTCGAACTCAGCGAGGTCGAAATAGATCCCCCGGCGGTCGTGCTCGCCCGCCGCCAGGAATCGGCTGGACGCCACCGCAAACGCGAGTCCGGGTGGGATTGCCAGCGCTTTCTGAGACCCGGCAAAAACGTAGTCGAGCCCCCAGTCGTCGAAGCGCAGCTCCGCGCCGCGGATGCCCGACACGCTGTCGATCACGCACACCGCGCCCGCGGCGTGTGCCGCATCGGAGATCGCCCGCACATCGTTGAGCGCGCCCGTGGATGTCTCGGAATGAACGACCGATACCACGGTATGGCCGCCGGCCCGCACGCGCGCGATCACCTCCCCGGCATCGTGTACGGCGCCCCATGCAACTTCGTAGCGGTCCACCGCGCGGCCGCACGCAACGGCTACGATCGCAAAACGCTCGGAAAAGCCTCCGTTGACGAGAGCAAGGACCCGCCCTGGCGGCGCGTTTCGGATGGCGGCTTCCATGAGTCCCGTCGCGGACGATGTGGCGACGAATACCGGACGTGTGGTGCCGAAAGCGACCCGGAGACCCTGTTGCACACGCCCGTACAGTGCTCTGAACTCCGCACCGCGATGCGAGATCATGTGCCCGCTCATCGCCTGGCGCACCGCCTGCCGCACCTCGGTCGGACCCGGCAGGAAAAACGTGCCGAACGCCGGCTCGGCCCCGGGAGGCGTCACGAGCGGGCGGCCACCGCGGTTCCCAGCACCAGTGCCGGCAGCTCTGCCATGTTGTGGACTACGTAGTCTGCGACTGCCACGACAGTGGGACGCGACGCGACGCCCACGAACGCGGCGAAGGCGTCAACGGCGGGGGCGTCACCCCCAGTCATCGTCTTCAGTTCGGCGTCCGTGCTGCCGTCTCCGACGCCGATGATGGGACGGCCCAGCCCGAGGCCGCGCACCACTACGGGCTTCCCGCCGCGCCGCGCCAGCGGCGACATCTCATCGAATCCGGCATACGCGCCATTCGGGGTGAAGCGCAGGGACACGCCGTAAACATCGCCGTCAGCGATACCGAGCGATATCGCGAAACGCGCGACCGCCTGCCGCACCCCGCCACTGACGGCCACGACGCGTACGCCCGCCGACTGCATCTCGCCGATCGCCGCCCGTGCGCCGGCGACCACGCCGGCGCCGTAGGCATCGCCGAGCGCGTCCACATCCGAGCGGGTCGGCTGCACGAGCGCGAGGCGGGCGGCGTACACGGAGTCCAGCGAAGTCGTTCCCTCCATCGCACGTTGCGTCATGTCCGCGACCGCCTGGGCCACGTTCGGCCCACGCCGTTCGGCCAGCCATTCGATACCCTCGACGCGGGTCAGAGTCGAGTCGACATTGAGGACTACCGACGAATAACGGATTCCAGCAGGCCGCGCGCTCACAGGATGTTGCCGGGCGCGAGCAGTGCGGAGGGGTCCAGCGCGTGCTTGAGCGCCCGCATGACATCGAGTTGAATGGAACTCAATTGCAGCGGCAGCCACCGGCGCTTCAGCTTGCCGATCCCGTGCTCGGCGGCAATCGTGCCGCCAAGCGACACAATGTGGCGCAGCGTGTCGCCGACCACCTGCTCCGTGCGATCGAGTTCTCCAGCATCGCACGCGATGTAATTCTGATGCGGGTGGCCATTCCCAGCATGTCCATACGTGACCGCGGGGCCGAGTCCCGCCTCCTCGGCGAGTGCGCGGGCTGCCGCGACCGCGGCCGGCAGCGATCGATACGGCACGGCCCAATCGGTCGATACCTTCCGGCCGCCGGCGGCACGCGCCTGTGCGCCGCGTTCGTTCATCGTCGCGGGGACAGCATGCCGCATCGCTCGCGCCCGGGCCAGCGACGCCTCGCCCTCGAACACCTGGATGTCGTCGGTGAACGCCGCTCGCGATTCGGACAGCGCGAGCCATCCATCGAGTACCCCTTCTCGTGTCTCGCCGTCCGCCACGACGTGCTCGGTGTAGACCAGGCACCTGTTGGCGCTACCCCGGGCGGACGCGCCGTCCGAACCCTCCGCGATCGCTGCCGCCGCGGCATCGAAGTACTCGATGCAGCGGGGCGCGAGCGGGGCCGTCTCGCGGGCCGCCGCGACGAATTCGAGCGCCGCGCACTCGCTGGCGAACGGCACGGCGAGCCCAATCACCGCCGTCGGGCGCGGGACGAGCGCCAGCTCCGCCTCGAGAACGATACCCAGCGTGCCCTCGCTGCCGATGAACCAATCGACCTGGTCCTGCGCCACCGGATAGCCGGCCGTGTTTTTCTCGACAGCAGCCCGGTGCAATCCGAGCACGCGCCCGTCGGCGAGTGCGACGCGAAGCCCCCGCACATGACGGCGGGTCGGCCCGTACCACAACGTCCGTGGGCCGGACGCATTGCAGGCAATCGCGCCGCCGACCGTGGACTCCGCCTCACTCGTGGGATCGGGCGCCCACGTCAGCCCGAGCTCCGCCGCGGCGCGCTTGACGTCGGAGACCAGTGCGCCACACTGCACGCGCGCCGTGCGCGTCACGCGGTCGATGTCCAGGATGCGATCGTACCCGCGCATCGACAGTAACACCCCACGATCCGTGATCGACGCGCCGGTCGTGCTGCTCTGCGCGCCAGCAACCGTTACGGCGAGCCGCTCAGCCGTTGCGTGGCGCAGGACCTCGACCACGTCCGGCTCATCGGCCGGACGCGCGACTGCATCGGGCACCATGCGCAGTCCGGACGCATCCGCCTCGAATGCCCGGCGAACCTCGAGGTCGGCCGTGATCGTGCCGCGCACCACCCGCCTATTCCGTCGGGAGTGGTACGACGGTCGCAGAGTGCACGTCGGGCAGCGCAAGCAACGCATGGCGCACGTCGTCGCCGACGGTGCCATCAACAGCCACCGCCGCCAGCGCTTCACCCCCCTGTGCCAGACGTGCCTGGTGATACTCGGCGATGTTGACGCCCGCGGCACCCAGTACGGTCCCGACCCGTCCAATGACACCCGGTACGTCGCGGTTGGCGAGGATGAGCAATGTGCCACGAGGATGGATGTCCACGTCGAACGCGCCGATGCGGGTGATCCGTGGCGAGACGGTGGCGGGATGCGCCAGGCCCGACACGGTGACCTCCTGGCCGCCACCCGTGAGCCGCACGCCAAGCGAGAAGGCCGCGACCCCCTGCTCCAGCGCCGGGGGCTCGGCAGCTTCCTCAGTGGTCGAGAGCGCGATTCCGCGCGCGGCAGCCAGCGCCCGGGCGTTGATCAGATTGAGACGCTCGTGCGCCACGACCGGCGCCAGGACGCCCAGCGCAGCCGCCGCCAGCAGGGCATCGCGCGCCCCCGACAGCGCCTCGCCAGGACTCACATCGATCCGGTCCACCGCACGCGCACCACGGGTAGCGAGGAGCGCACGCCCGACCGCCGCGAGTTGCCGCGCCAGCATGAGCGCCGGCCGCACGTCTCCTCCGCGACCGTCGTCCGCGGACGCCGCGTTGATGGATCGCGACAACTCGCCTCGTAACAAGGCGTCTCTGACCGCACGGCAGACGTCGACCGCGACCGATCGCTGTGCCTCGACGGTGGACGCGCCGATATGCGGCATGAGCACCAGATGCGGCGCCGATCGCAACGCGTGTCCCGCGCTCAACGGCTCCGTGGAGTAGACGTCCAGAGCCGCGCCTGCCAGATGCCCCCGGTGCAGCGCCTCCGCGAGCGCCCGCTCGTCCACGATGCCGCCACGCGCCAGATTCGCGACGATCGCGCCGGGCGCGAGCCTGCCGAGTTCCCGCGCACCGATCATCCCGCGCGTCTCGTCCGTGAGCGGGGTGTGCACGGTGAGGACCAGCGACTGGCTGAGCAGCTCGTCGAGCGTCGCGGCACGGCGCGTTCGGAGCGCATGGAAACGGGCATCGCCGACATAGGGGTCGTACGCCACGACCGGCATCGCGAACGCGTGCGCTCGCACCGCAATCTCACCACCAATGCGTCCCAGCCCGACGATGCCGAGCGTGCGTCCGCGAAGTTCGCTGCCCATGAGGGCCGACCGGTCCCATGCCCCTTCGTGCATCGACTGGTCCGCCTGCGGGATGTGCCGCACCAGGCCGAGCACCGCCCCGAAGAACAACTCCGCGACAGCCACCGAGTTGCCGGCCGGCGCATTGATAACCGCGATTCCCAGTTCCGTGGCGAGATCGACGGCGATGTTGTCCACGCCCACACCGGCCCGGCCCACCACGGCGAGCCGCGGCGCCGCTCGGAGCAGCTCCGCGGAGATACGGGTCGCGCTCCGGCCGACCAGTGCGTCGTAGACGCCGATCCGCGCGAGGAGCTCGTCTCTCGGAAGTGTGGGCACCTCATCGACCGCGAGGTCCGGCTCTGCGGCCAGCAGGGCGACCCCTTCGGCGTCGATGTCGTCGGTTACGAGAACCCGGTAAGGCACTTGAACGTCCTGTCAGTGTCGGGAAACAGCGGTTGAGGGCGCACGCGGCGCCGGCGCGTCAACCCGCAGGCGCGCTGCCCGATGCACGTTCACCCGCCGCGGCCCGGGACGCAAGCGCTGGCGCGATTGTGCCGGCGCTTGTGCCGGCGATTGTGCCAGCGATTGTGCCAGCGATTGTGCCAGCGGTGTGCCGGACCGTCTGTCGCCGCGCCGGCCAGTCTATCGGTCCATCGCCTGAAACACGGCGGTGCCGCCGATATAGGTCGCCAGCACCCGCGTTCGCAAAATGTCGGACGCCGGGACGGTCATGATGTCGCGATCGAGGACGACGAAGTCGGCGTACTTGCCGGCACTCAACGTGCCCAGATCGTGCTCCTGGAAGCCCGCGTACGCGGGCCAGAGCGTCATCGACCGCAGTGCCTCGTCGCGGGTCATGCACTGCTCCGGATGCCATCCCCCCGCCGGCCAGTCCCGCTCGTCCTGCCGCGTCACGGCAGCATGAAACGAGTAAAGGGGATTGACCCGCTCCACCGGCATGTCGCTCCCGTTCGGTATGATCACCCCAGTGTTGAGCAGCGACCGCCATGCGTACGCTCCCAGAATCCGGGTGGGACCAAGTCTGTCCCCCGCCCAATACATGTCGCTCGTCGCGTGCACCGCCTGCATGCTCGGGATCACGCCCAGTTGGGCGAATCGCGGGATGTCGAGCCAGTTCAAAATCTGGGCATGCTCGATCCGGAACCGATGGTCGGCCGTCGGTACCGCGCGGAGTGCCGCCTCGTACGCATCGAGCGCCAATCTGTTGCCGCGGTCACCGATCGCATGGGTCGCCACCTGGAAGCCCGCCTTGAGCGCGCGGATCGACACGTCACGCAGGTGCTCCGGAGTCGAGACCAGAAGCCCGGTGTTTCCCGGATCGTCGCTGTAGGGTGACAACAGCGCCGCACCACGAGAGCCGAGCGCACCGTCGGCGTAGAGCTTCACGGCACGAATCCAGAGGTGCCCGTCGTACAGGGCGTTCTGCGGGCCCTTGGCGAAATATTCGGCTTCGCTCGCGCTGTCATCGCTGATCATCAGATAATCGCGAAGCGTCAGCCGCCCCGCGCGCGCGAGCCGCTCGTACACACCGATCGCCTGGCGCCTGACTCCCGGATCGTCAATGCCGGTCAATCCCCAGCGGTTGAGCTCCGTCACGCCGGCGAGAATCGAGGATTCCAGATCCGCGTCGGTTGGGGCAGGCACCGCACGCGCGACGAGCGTCTCGGCATTGTCGACGAAGACGCCGGTCGGATTACCGCCGGCATCGCGGAGTACTCTGCCGCCGGCCGGATCGCGCGTGTCACGGGTGACACCGGCCAACTGCATCGCGCGTGCGTTGGCCAACATGGCGTGACCGTCCACGCGGTCCAGCAGCACGGGATGGCCGGGGACTGCGGCGGATAACGCCTCGTGAGTCGGAAACCGCTGGCCAGGCCACCGGTTCTGATCCCAGCCCCAGCCGCGGATCCACGTGCCGGGCGGTGTGCCCCGTGCGCGCTCGGCGACGCGGGCGATGACATCCTCGTAGGTTGCCGCGCCCGACAGATCCACTTGGCGGAGCGTCTGCCCCAGGTCCAGCAGATGGGCGTGCGCGTCCACCATGCCGGGGATGACCGTAGCCCCATGGACATCCACCACGCGGGTCGACGGCCCGTGAAGGGCTTGCGCTTCGCTCGCCGACCCGACGAAGACGAGGCGGCTGCCGCGCACCGCCAGCGCCTCGGCCATCGGGCGCGCGGGATCAACCGTGTAGATCCGGGCGCCCGTGACGATGAGATCGGCGGGAGGCGGCGACTGGCCCCTCGCAGCGGTTGCACACATCACGGCCGCGATGATGCGCCACGCACTCCCATACGCCGGCGGGTTCAGGCGCATGGATGATTCCTAGCTGTCATGAGTGAGCTCCGCGTACAACCGGGTATAACTCTCGTATCGTGCCGCACTGACATCGCCGCGTTCCACGGCGTCGCGGACCGCGCAACCGGGCTCGACGCGGTGGGAACAATCGGCGAACCGGCAGTGCTCGCGCCAGGGGCGAAACTCCGGAAAGCACGTGGCGAGGACCGTGGCGGTGAGCCCCCAGAATCCGACTTCGCGGAGACCTGGCGTGTCGGCGACGAATCCACCGCCGGGAAGGGGATGCAGCCACGCGCCGACCGTCGTGTGCCGCCCCTTGTTCACGGCTTCACTGATCGCGCCGACCCGAAGATCGAGACCCGGATACAGCGCGTTGAGCAACGAGGACTTTCCGACTCCGGATGGTCCGCTCACAGCCGAGATCCGGCCGGCCAGTGACTCGCGCAGCTCTGGCAGCCCGGCGCCGGTCCGCACACTCGCGAAGTGCACCGCATAGCCGGCACGCGGATAGTCGGCGAAGCGCGCCCGGGCCGCCTCCAGATCCACCAGGTCGATCTTGTTCACGACGACCTGTGCATCCAGTTCGTTGGCTTCGGCCACCACCAGAAACCGGTCGAGCATGCGGACGTGCGGCTCGGGCTGCGCGGCGGCGAAGACGACGATGACCTGATCGACGTTGGCTGCCACCACGCGCTCACCGTGGCCGCCGCCGGGCGCGCGCCGGGCCAACACCGATCGCCGCGGCATGATCTCGGCGATCGCCCATGCGCCATCCTGGGCTGGGGGCTCGAGGACGACCTCGTCACCCACCGCAAGCTTGATTTGGGCGGCTTGTTTGAGGCGGCCCCGCAGCGCGGCTTCCCGCGTCTCGCCTCCCGTCGTACGCACCAGCCACACACCGCCGGTGCCACGCAGCACCACACCGCGCTCGGCCGGCCGCTCGCCGGCATCAACCGTCATGCGCCGCCAGCACGCTCACCCGTTCTGCTCGGCCTGCACGAGCGCGTCCAGCACTCGCTTCGCCTCGCGGAGCGACAGCCGGCCCGCCGCGGCGCGCGCCTCCGCTTCGCTCGATCCATGCACGAGGTATCCCGACTCGACGTGCCCCTCGAGCGACGGCGCGCCAGCACTCCAGCGGACGAAGAAGAGATACGCCGCCCACGGCGACTCCGGGTCGCCGGTCATGTCGGCCAGAATATCGGCGCTGTACGACGCGCCATTCGGTCCCTCGAACGCCGGCGGACGGGAATGCACAGCGGCGTAGCCGCCGACCGTCGACTCGTCACCACGCGCATAGTCCGGTGGAAGATGCTGCCCGATCACCGGCGGCGGCCCCGCAGCACTTCCCGAAGGACACTGCCGGCAATGAACGCCACGTTCGCAGGACGTTCGGCGAGCCGGCGCATCAGGTACGGATACCATTGCGTGCCGAACGGCACGTACACGCGGACCCGGAATCCCTCGCGCACCAGCGACTCCTGCAGATCTCGCCGAATGCCGTACAGCATCTGGAACTCGAATCGGGACGGGTCGATGGACGCCGAGCCCGCGAAACGCTTGGCATCGGTGATCAGGGCCTCGTCGTGGGTGGCGAGGCCCGGGTATCGCCCCTCCTGCATGAGGCGGTGCATGCACCGGGAGTAGTTCGCATCGACTTCGCGCTTGTCCGGAAACGCCACTGACGGCGACTCCTGATAGGCGCCCTTGCACAGCCGCACGCGGCATCGCGCCTGCACGGCGCGCTCGACGTCGGCTGCCGTCCGCCGCAGATAACTCTGCAGCACGATGCCGACGTGCTCCGGATAGGTGGGATAGAACCGCTCGTAGAACAGTCGCAGTGTGCGGTCCGCGTATGCACTCGACTCCATGTCGAGCCGGACGAACGTACGGTAGTCCCGCGCCTGGGCCAGAATGTCGTGCATGATCGTGACGCACAGCTCCTCGGAGATGTCGAGGCCCATCGCCGTGAGCTTGACCGAGACGTTGGCGTCGATCCGGCGCTCATGGATCCGGTCGAGCATCCGCTGGTACTCCTGGCCCGCGGCCCGGGCCTCGGCCTCGGAGTGCACACTCTCACCGAGCAGATCGAGCGACGCCGTGATGCCTTTCGCATTGAGGCCCGCGACCGAGTCGAGCACCTGCTCGAGCGATTCGCCGGCCACGAACCGCTCGGCGAATTTCTTCGCGACGCGGTTGTGCCGGACGAAGTGAAAGACCTGCGGCTGGGATGACAGGTAGAGGAGGGCTTGTCTGAGCATGGAGGGGAGACGTGACGACTACGGCGAGTCCGGATAGAAGCGCTCTCGCTTGCGCGCCATATCGAGGAGCAGGTTGGCGGGTTCGAAGCGCGGGGGAAAGCGGTCGTTGAGTTCCTCCAACTGCTGGACGACCGCTTCGGCGCCCAGCGTATCGATATAGCGGAATGGGCCACCGCGAAACGGTGGGAAGCCGATGCCGAAGACCGCCCCGACGTCGCCGTCCTGCGGGGAGCGCAGCACACCCTCTTCGAGGCATCGGGCCGCTTCGTTGATCATGGCGAGGACGGCCCGCCGCTGGATCTCCGCGTCGCTCATGAGGCTCCGCTGCGCGCCGGCCGAGAGCAGTCCATAAATGGTCGGGTCCACTCCCTGCTTCTTGCCCGCCTGATCGTAGAGGTAGAAGCCCTTCCGCCCTTTGCGCCCGAATCGGCCGGCCGCGACGACCCGCTGCAGAGACGCCGCCGGGGCCATGCGGGCACCGTAGGCATCGGCAATGATCTCCCCGGACTTCCCCGCTACATCAATGCCGACTTCATCGACGAGCGTGATCGGGCCGACCGGAAACCCGAACGCCACCAGCGCGCGATCGATCGCGTCCACTGCCGCCCCTTCGTCGAGCATCTTCGCCGCTTCGTTGATGTACGGCGCGAGCACGCGGTTGGCGTAGAATCCGGGACTGTCACGCACGATGATGACCGTCTTGCCGAGACGCTTCCCGAACGCCACCACGGTCGTGATGACCTGGGAATCGGTCTCGGGCGTGACGATCACTTCGAGCAGCGGCATCTTGTGCACGGGGGAGAAGAAGTGCATCCCCAGCACGCGTTCCGGACGCGACAATGCCGTCGCGATCCGGCCGATTGGTATCGTGCTCGTGTTCGACGCGACGATCGCATCCGGCGGCAGCAGCGGCTCGACCGCGGCCACCACCGACCGCTTGACGTCGACGTCTTCGAAGACCGCCTCGACGACGAGCTGCACGCTGGCGAATCCCGTGTAGTCCACGGTGCCCGATACCAGGATCATCTGATCGTCGAACTCCGCCCGCGTGATCTGACGGGCCGCGAAACGGTCCTGCAGGACGTCGCGCACGGCGGCGAGCCCTTTCAGCACCCGGGTGTGATCGGTGTCCTTGAAGCGCACGGACACGCCCCGCTGCGCGGAGATCGCGGCGATCCCCGCTCCCATGAAGCCTGTTCCCAGAATTCCGATCTTGCTGACTGGCAGCGGCGCCGGCGCTGGCGGTTCGACGCCGGGATCCTTCTTCAGGGCGTTGGTCGCGAAGAACAGGAAGATCAGTTGCTTCGCGACATCGCTCGCAGCCGCGATGCCGAACTGGCGGGCCTCGGCCTCCAGTCCCCGTGTGCGACCCTGCAGGTAGCCCGTCCGGATCGCGTCGATCGCGGCCAGCGGTGCGGGATAGTGCCCGTGTGTACGGGCCAGCGTCTGCTCCCGAGCCTGCCGGAATACCACCGCACGCCCTATCGCGTTGTGGTCCAGCAACAACCGCTGCGTGCCCCCGCGCCGCGGACGTGCGCCCGGTCGCGGCTGGCGCAATCGGTCGCGGCCGCCAGCCTCCACCAGCTCGCGCGCCCGCCGGACCGCGATGTCCCGCAGGATGGCCGGATGCACCACTTCGTCCACGAGTCCGGTCTGCAGCGCTTTTCTCGCCCGCACGTTCTTGCCGGTCAGGATCATGTCGAGGGCCGCACGGAGCCCCACGAGCCGGGGCAGCCAATGCGTCCCCCCCGCGCCGGGAATCAGGCCGAGTTGCACTTCCGGCAACGCGAGGACGGTCTTCGGACTCTCCGTGGCGATGCGGTAGGCACAGGCCAGCGCGAGCTCCAGACCGCCGCCGAGGCAGGCGCCGTGGATCGCCGCCACGATCGGCGTCCGCATCTTCTCCACGCGATCCATCAGCTCCTGGCCCATCCGGCTCAATCGCTCGGCCTCGGCGGCGCCCGGGAGCTCGACCAGCTCCTCCACATCCGCGCCCGCGATCCACCCGTCCGGCTTGCCGCTGAGGAGCACCGCTGCGCGGATCCCCTGATCGCGATCCAAGCGGTCGAGTAGCGCGACGACCTCGTTCCGCACCGAGCGCGTGAAGGTGTTGACCGTCGCGCGGGGAACGTCGAGTGTCACTACCGCGACTTCGTCGCGGACATCGACGGTGAGCGCGGTGCTCATGAGCGCTCGATGACCATCGCGTGCCCCATGCCGCCCGCCGCACAGACGGTGAGAAGGCCGAACTCTCCGTCGCGCCGTGCCAATTCGTGGCACAGAGTCGTGAGTATGCGTGCCCCGGTCGCCCCGAAGGGATGTCCGAGGGCGATCGAGCCGCCCATCACGTTGAGGATCGCGCGATCCACCTCGCCGACCGGTGTGTCGAACCCCGCGCGGGCCGCCCACTCCGGCGATTCGAACCCGCGCAGATTGGACAGCACTTGAGCCGCAAAGGCCTCGTGCATCTCGATCAGGTTGATATCGCGCAGCGTCAGGCCGGCACGCTGCAGTGCGACCGGCGCCGCCAGCACCGGCGCCTGGAGCAGTTGTTCCCCCGGGTCGAGGGCGGCGTACGCATAGGACCGGATGTACGCGAGCGGTGCGTACCCCAGCACCCGCGCCCGCTCTTCGTCCATGAGGAGCACGGCGGCGGCCCCGTCGGTGAGCGGCGACGAGTTTCCCGCGGTCACCGTACCATACGCCCGGTCGAACACCGGCTTCAGCGCCGCCAGTTGATCGTAGCTGGTCTGCTCCCGGATCCCGTTGTCGGACGTGACGACCGTGTCGTACGCGGGAGGCACATACAGTGGCGCGATCTCCGCGGCGAGCCGGCCATCCGCGGTGCCGGCCGCCGCCAGGCGGTGCGACCGAAGCGCGAACTGGTCCTGATCCTCGCGGGAGATCTGGTTGATCTTCGCCATCTTGTCGGCCGACTGCCCCATCGTCTCGCCCGTCGATGGCTCGGCGATCGCGGGCGCAAGCGGCCGCAGGTCGCGCGGCCGGATCCGGCTGAACGCGCTCACCTTCGCGCCCAGCGTCTTGGCCCGGCTGGCTGCGATGAGCGCATCGGAAAAGCCCCGGGAGTAGAGGATCGGAACGTTGGACAGCGATTCCGCGCCTCCCGCGATCACCACACCGGCGTGGCCAAGCGTGATCTGGTCCGCCGCGTCGGTGATCGCCTGATTGGCCGACGCACACGCACGCCCCACGGTGAACGCCTGGACGGCTTTGGGTAGGAGCGGCTGCAGGGCCACCTCGCGCGCGATGTTGGGCGCCAGCACCGAGGGGATCACCGTCCCGAAGACGAGCGCGTCGACTTCCGCGCCATCCAGATTCGTACGCTGAATGAGCTCGGACACACAACGGCGTCCGAGTTCGATCGCGGATACCGACTTGAAAACGGTGCCGGCCTTGGCGAACG
The DNA here is from genome assembly GCA_963737895.1 of uncultured Gemmatimonadales bacterium. Taxonomy (GTDB): domain Bacteria; phylum Gemmatimonadota; class Gemmatimonadetes; order Gemmatimonadales; family Gemmatimonadaceae; genus Palsa-1248. Next base: position 1,066,735 of record CAVTUF010000001.1, read on the forward strand.
GCGTCCGCACCCCGGCCACGATCGCGACCCGGCGGCCGTTGTCATACGTGGGCATCGGCAGGAAAGCTACTGCGGAAGCCGGGGGGAGGTCAGATTTCCACCCCATGCCGCGTGCCGACGCCTTTCGGGCCCTGGCCGAGACGCCATATGACGTGCTCGTGGTCGGCGGCGGCATCACCGGAGCGGGCGTCGCCCGCGACGCCGCGATGCGCGGGCTGCGGACCGCGCTCGTCGAGCGAGATGATTTCGGCAGCGGCACGTCGAGCCGCTCGTCGCGCCTCATTCATGGTGGGGTACGGTACCTGGAGCACGGGTACTTTCACCTCGTGTTCGAGGCCAGCCGGGAGCGCCGGACGCTGCTCCGCATCGCTCCGCATCTCGTCCGGCCCCTGCGCTTCACGTGGCCCGTCTATCAGGGGGCTCGCGTCCCGGGGTGGCGGCTCGGCGCCGGCCTGCTGCTGTACGACGCGCTCGCGCTCTGGCGCAACGTCGCGCGCCACCGCCGCCTGACAGCGCCCCAGGTTCTCGCACGCGAGCCGGGACTCGAACCACGCGGGCTGACCAGCGGCGCCGCTTATTTCGACGCGGCGACCGATGACAGCCGGCTGACACTCGCCAACGCGCTCGCCGCGGAATCCGCAGGCGCCACGGTCCTCAACCATACCGAGCTCCGGTCGTTCGCGCGCGATGCGGCTGGCCACGCGACCGGCGCACGCGTCCGGGACGCCCTCACCGGCAACGACTACCCGGTCCGGGCCGCGGTCATCGTCAATGCAACCGGGCCGTGGGGCGACGCAGTGCGGCAACTCGCCGATGGCGCCGGCACGCAGGCCACTGTGCAAGGCAGCAAAGGTGTTCACCTGGCGGTGCCAGCCAGCCGGATCGGCAACCGCGGCGCCGTGACCCTGCTGTCGGCGATTGACGGCCGCGTCATGTTCGTCCTACCGGCGGGTGCGCACACGATAGTCGGCACGACCGACACCGAGACAACCACCGGCCCCGACGAGATTCGCGCATCGTCGTCCGACGTCGCGTACCTCTTGGAGTCGGTCAACGCCGCGTTTCCGGGCGCTGTACTCGCACCTTCTGACGTCGTCAGCGCCTGGGCCGGCATCCGGCCGCTCATCGCCTCCGGCCGCACGGGAGACGCCGGCAGCGCGTCCCGCGAGCACGAGATCGTGCGCGGCCCATCCGGGGTGTTCACCGTGAGCGGCGGCAAACTGACGACCTACCGGGCCATGGCGGCCGAAGTCGTCGATGCGATCGAAACGGCGCTCAACCGGACTCCCTCGCCCGCTCGCACCGGCACCGAGGCACTACCCGGAGCGGAGCGGCTGACCGCCATCGCGGCACTCGCCGCCGCGGAGCCCGCGCTGGCCGAGCTGCTCGCGCCGCCTCTCCCGTACCGTGCCGCGGACCTGGTATACGCGGTGCGGTGCGAGCGCGCGCTCACACTCTCGGACTTGCTCATGCGGCGGACGCATGTCGCCTTCGAGATGCGCGATGGTGGCATCGCTGCGGCACCGCGCGCCGCCGCGATCGTGGCGCGAGCGCTTGGCTGGGACGCAGGAGCATCCCGCGCCGCGGTCGACGCGTACGCTGCCGACGCACAGCGGGTGTTCGCGATCGGTGGCCGGGGCGATGGCTGACCGATCGCCGGGTTGTCAGCTGCTGAGTACTTCCCCGTCGTGAATCGTTCGTAGCTCCACAATCGTGAGGCGGCGCGTCACGGCGGGCAGCTTGATCACCGCCGTCTCACCCAGACCCTTGCCCACCAGGGCCTTGCCGATCGGCGACGACATGCTGCACTGGCCATCCTCGAGCTCGACGGAATCACCGAACACCAGGCTGTAGGTCTCCCGTCCACGCGTTTGCTCGTCCTGCACAACCACTCGCGATCCGAGCCCTACCCGGTCGGCGGGAATCTGCGCGATGTCGATCTGCGCGAGCTTGCTGAGCCGCTGGCGAAGCTGTCCGAGGCGGGCCTGTACGAACTGCTGGCGCTCGAGCGCAGCCTTGTATTCGCTGTTCTCACGTAAATCGCCCAGCTCCACCGCCTTCCGGATCTCGGCGGGCAGGGTGACGTTGAGCTCGCGCTGGAGGATCTCGACCTCTGCGCCAAGCTTCGCTTTCAGCTCTTCAATCATGCAGCACGCGCCGGGTACAAAAGGGGAACGCCCGGCCGCGTGCGCGGCCGGGCTCTCTGCCAACGTAAGCCGCGGCCGAGACCACCGCAACGCGAGGCCGATCCGCACCGGGCGTTTTGACCGTTCTAGCGTGACGTTTCGCCCGTCTGTCGCGTCCCAACCGATAGGACGCAAGGAGTTGACGCTCGCACACCAGCTCGGCGCAGGCGGCGGCACGCCGCGGCCATGACGAGCCTCCCTTGAGGATGAAGGACTATGACTGGAGTCTCGGGCCGCGGGATGTCGCGGATCCGCCACGGCCTTCGCGCCGCCGCGTGCATACTCGCGGTCGCCACCGCCGCGTGCTGGACGGCTGACAACAACGGCGTGACGCCACCCAGCGGCGTCATTGGCACTACCCCCGGCGGCTCGGGCAACTCCAGTGGCGGCAATGTCTCGGGACTCTACCGGCTCGAGACCCTGCGAGACACGGCGGTGCCGGCTCTCATCTTCTACGACAGCGCGTCGAGCGTCGACGACACCATCTTCGCGGTGACCTACGACAGCTCGTCGATTTCCCTCAATACCGATACGACGGCCGTCGAGATCGACTTCCTCACGATCCGCGACATCCGGCAGAGCGCCGACTCGGACGTCAACCGCATGGAGTCGTTCGGCGACACGACGTTCGGCTCCTACAGTGTCTCGGGCGCGAATGTGACGCTGTCACTGACCGACACGGTCGGCGGCGCGCACACGGTCATCACGGACTACGCCTTCGCGTCCAACGCGCTGACCGGCCTCATTACGTACTCGCTCTACAACACCGCGGGCCAGTTCGTCGCGACCGATACCTCGACCGCCGTCTATGCCCTGATCGGGCCGGCGACGAACGCGACGAGCCACGCGCTGGCGCCGCGTTCCACGGCGGCCGGCGCGCACGGTGTCCTCAGGCTGCGGCCGCCCACCAGCACGCGGCGCATCACGGCCCGAGCTATGACCCCGCTGGGTGCCCGGACGTGGCGTGTGCCGGCGCCGACGGTTGCTCGCTTCGCCGCTCCGACCGCGCGTACTCGTCCCTGAGGCGTTGCATCATTGACCCGCGCCGCTCGTACAGCCGTTTGAGCGGGCGCGGGGCGTGCCGGCCGAGCGCATATGACGTGAGAAGCGGTAGCCCGACGGTCGAATCGAGGTAGCACACCACCGCATCGGGCAAGCGGTCGGGGTCGATCTTGCCCCAGCTCACTGCCTCGGCGGGCGTGGCCCCCGACAACCCGCCCGTATCGGGCCGCGCGTCGGTCATCTGCAGGAAGAAATCGTGCCCCCGCTCGTCGATCCCCAGCACCTCCTGGATCTGCGGCTCGGTCTGCAGTACGAAGTTCTTGGGACTGCCGCCCCCGAGGATCACGACCGCGCTGCGGCCCCCCGCGGTATCCGGCGCCCGGTCACCCGTCACCCAGTCGCCGCGCTTGGCACCGAGTACGATCGCCGCCGTCTCGTTGACATCCTTGTTGGGATCGATGGTGCACGCGTTGCCGTCGAGCGCCAGCGCCGCGACGTTCATGCCGATCGACGAGTCGCCGGGCGATGACGTATAGACCGGCACGCCCGCGGTATAAGCAGCCGAGAGCAGCGACTTGTAGCTCAAGCCAAGCGCCCGCTCACGCTCGCGCACGTATTTGCCGCACAGATGATGAAACTCGGCGCTGGACATCGGCCGCTGGAACTCCGGCGCGCGGATGATCTGACGGAAAAACGCGTCCGTCGACAGCAGCACGTCGTAGTCGAAGAAGATGTCGTAGATGCGCACGACGCCTTCGGCCCGCAACACGACATCGGATGCCTGTGGATGCCCGCGATGCATGGACAGCCCGAGTCCGAAATGCGTGTCGTGATACAGATTCGCGCCGGTGGACACGATCCAGTCGATGAATCCCGCCTCGACCAGGGGGATGAGCGCCGCCATCCCGAGTCCGGCCGGCGTGAGTGCGCCGGTGATCGACATCCCGACGGTGACGTCGTCCGCCAGCATCTTCGTGGTGAAGAGATGGCACGCCTCGCGGAGCCGCGCCGCGTTGTACGCGAGGAAAGTGCCGTCGATGAGATCGGGGACGGTCTCCCGCCCATCGATGCGGCGAGGATCGATCCGGCCGCCGGACAGAAACCGTGACGGCGCACCACCGGGCCGGCTCTCGCCGGCGTTCGCATCAGACACCATCACGCCTCCCGCTGCTGCGCCGTCCGCCGGGCGCTGCGGCTCCCGCGTTCAGTACCACGTCCTAACCCTCCGCCACCGGCATCGCGTCGGCTTCCGCCGCGCCGCCCGCGCCCATCCGGTCGTGCCGCGTGCCGAGGTGCGCCGCGATCACCGCCGCCGCGGCTTCCGCCGGATCATCCGTGAGCAGCATCAGATCGAGGTCGCCAGGCGAGATCTTGCCCTCCGTGAGCACTCGCGTCTGCAGCCACCGCACGAGGCCCGCCCAGTAGCGGCGGCCAAACAGGATGACCGGAAAGCGGAAGATCTTCCCCGTCTGGATCAGCGTCAGCGCTTCGAACAACTCATCGAGTGTCCCGAATCCACCTGGGAAAATGATGAAGGCATCCGAATACTTGATGAACATCGTCTTGCGAACGAAGAAGTACCGGAAGTTGATCAGCGTATCCACGAACGGATTGGCGCCCTGTTCGAATGGCAGCTCAATGTTGCATCCGACGGAGTGCCCACGACCGTCCCGTGCGCCACGGTTGGCCGCCTCCATGATGCCGGGTCCGGCGCCCGTGATGACGGAATAGCCGGCGGCCGACAGCAGGCGCGCGGTCTCGCGCGCCGCCGCATACTGCGGGTCGTCAGGACCGGTGCGCGCGGATCCGAAAATCGAGACGCCCTTGGCCACGCCCGCGAGCGTGTCGAAGCCTTCGATCAATTCACTCATGATCTTCAGAACACGCCACGGATCGGTGCGCGTGAAGTCGGCGCTCGGGCCGCGCTCCTGCAGCAGTTTCTCGTCTTCCGTGACTGGAAGGTCGCGAATGCCCTCGTCGATCAGCCGGACCGCGCCCGAGCGGCGGGATTCGGTTCCGTCACGCGATGGCGGCGTGCGCCCCGCGAGGAGATGCCCCGCCTCCGTCCGCTCGCGATAACCCTCGCGCGACGCGCGCTCGGCTGACTCCAGAAGATCAGGATCGCCCTTCTTGCCAGTGGCGGTCCGTGGAACACGCGTCACTCCCCGCTTTACCATGCCGATCTCCTGAGGAAAGAACCGAATCGCCCAACCCAGTGCGCGTACCGTTCGATGTCGCGCGCCGGCGGCGTGACCGCCTCATCGCCGTAGGCGGTATACATCCGCCACCGGATGTACGCCAGCGCCGGAAGCGGAATGAACGGTGGGCGCCGGTACCAGCCGCGCCGGCGGAACCGCCAGCCGACTCGGAGCAGATCCACCGCCAACCGGGGGCGAATCACCGCGCGCGTCGCGAGTGCGAGTGTTAACCGGCGCCACGACATCGGGGGAAAGTATCGCGTTACCGCCCCCCGCGCTGACTCGTCTCGGCTCGAGATGCGCCGCGTCGATCTCGTCCTGCTCGGCCCGTTATTCGCGATCGGCGCCTGGGTCGCGGTACAGGCCCACGATGTACATGCCGGCTCCGCTGTGCGACAGAGCGCAGCCGCCCTCGCCGAGCCCCTGCCGGTGAGAGCACGCGCGATGCCGGCGGCCTTCGTCCGCACGATCGACCGTACCGTCATGCGCGGGCGCATCGCGGCCGGCGACGCCGCGGCGACTGCACCCGAGGTCAAGGCGTCGCGCGAGCCGCCACCCGTCCGCGACATGAACGAGATCCACCGCCGGTTGTCGCAGAACGAAGCGGGCACCTACATCGGCGACATCCTGCTCGCGCGCGATTCGAATGTGGCACGGTGGCCGGATCGCACGTCGCACCCTCTGCGCGTCTGGGTTCAGGCCTTACCCTCGCTCGCCGATTGGAATCCCGCATACCCGGGCCAGGTCCGGGATGCCTTCTCGACGTGGGAAGCCGCGGGAGCCCCGGTCCCGTTCACGTTCGTGGTGGACTCGGCTGCCGCCGACGTCCACGTGACGTGGGTCGATCACTTCGAAGAGCAGATCAGCGGGAAGACAATGTGGGCGCGCGACGATAACTGGTGGATCGTCGATGCCAATATTGCGATCGCCCTGCACCATAACCACGGCGAGCCACTCGATGCGTCGGCCGTCCGCGCGATCGCGCTCCACGAGATCGGACACCTCCTCGGCCTGGACCACTGCGCCGACACCACCAACATCATGACGGCGCGGGTCCGCGTGCGCGACCTCTCTGCAGCCGACAAGGCGACCATGCGGCTGATCTACGCGCTGCCGCCTGGATCCGTGAAGGAAGGGCCGTAGGAAGAACGGCAACACCCTGCCGTGCACCACCGGAGCGCCGGGCGAGCACCAGCCAGCCACCACGCACCTTCCGTCACTACCGCATTACCAGGCACCACACGGCCGGACAGCCATACCCGGGGCTGCGCCGGAGTGCGCGACCCGCTAGCTGGCGGGCTTCGGCTTCTTCGTGGCGGCGTGCGCCCGGTGGGCACGGTGCGCGGCGCGGCTCCGGCGCGACCGGTGTACACGCGGCGGGGGACGGTTCCACCCCAGCTCGCGGTCGGCACGGAAGCGCGCGGGCATCGCGAGCGCATTGTCCGGATCGTCGGTCACGGCGACAGCTGCCGCGTCGGCGAGATCCGCACGAACGTCAGCGATCACCTTCGCGGGCCGGCGAGCGCGGGCCGCGTGCACGCGGTTGGTCAGCAGCACGACGAACATTTGGCGGTCGGGATCGATCCACAGCGACGTCCCCGTGAACCCCGTATGGCCGTACGCGCGCTCGCTCAGGAAACGGCCGCAGCTCCCATCATTGCCGTCGTCACACATGTCCCACCCCAACGCGCGATGTCCCGCGGTGCGCCGGGTGAACAGCTCGACGGTCGTGTCGCTCACGATGTGCACGCCGTTGTACACGCCGCCGTTGAGCATCATCTGTGCGAAGACCGAGAGATCCGCCGCGGTCGAGAACAAGCCCGCATGACCGGCAATGCCGCCAAGCGCGTACGCGTTCTCGTCGTGGACTTCACCCTGCAGCGGATAGCCGCGCGGCGGTGTCAGCTCGGTCGGCGCCACACGTGTTCTGAGCGAATCGCCGGGCCGGAAGAAGGTGTCCGTCATGCCCAGGGGCTGGAATACGTGCTCGTCGAGGAAGACATCGAGCCGCTCGCCTGAGACGGCTTCGACGATCATGCCCAACACATCGGCTCCCAGATCGGAATAGATGTAGCAGTCACCGGGGCGGCACTCGAGTTGTGTATCGAGCACGAACCGGCGCGCTTCGTCGGGCGTGCTCGCCAGGCGCCACAGCTCGCGCCCGGCCGGCAAACCCGACCGGTGCGTCAACAGTTCGCGGACGGTCACGGAATCCTTGTAGCCGCCGCTGAACGCCGGCACGTACGCCGCCACAGGCGCATCCAGCGAGAGGCGTCCCTGGTCATACAGCACCATGATCGCCGTCGTGGTACCGACGACTTTGGTCAACGATGCCAGGTCGTAGATCGTACGATCAGGAGCGACACGGGCACTGCTGGCTTCCCAGCTGAGGCGTCCGAAACCGCGCTCCCACACCACGGCACCATTGCGGCCGACCACGACCGCAGCGCCCGGATATCCGCCCGCGCTGATACCGCGCTGGACGACCCGGTCGATGGCTCCGAGGCGGCGCGCGGACATGCCGACGGCCGCCGGAGTCTTGACCGGAAGTCCGTTGGGGAGCCCGCGGGAGGCGGCGCCGAGGGTGACCAGCATTGCAGCAAACACAAGCACCGTGGGATCCCTACTTGGTGACAAATGACTATACGCGGAGACGCCGCCCTGGCGCCCCCGAAATCACCACCAGCCCCACCGCGGGGCGGCGGCCATGTCAACTACGGAAGTCTTGGTCTCGTACCGTCTTACGCAGCAGGCCCACCTATATAGGGATCGCCCCGCTATAGTCAAGACGAAAGATGGTCTCCCCTGCAACGGTCCCCGCAAGACACGCCGGACCGGGGTCGGGGGGCCAACCCGGTGACCTCTCAGGCGATATCTCAGGCGATATCTCCGGGGGCACCGCACGCCGCATCACGCGGCCGTTCCCCCACCCCCGTCCGGCGGGTATACATGGGTGACAAGCCGCAGGGCGAAAACGGCAACCTTCGCTCGGCAGGCCGTGTCTCATTTTCGAGCAGCATGGGAACGGACGCACTGCTGGTTCGACGCGCGATTGACGGGGACGAACGGGCACTGCGATCGCTCTGGTCACAGTATGCGCCGCGCGTGGACGCCGTCGTGCGCCGGCTGGTAGGCGACCCCGACTACGCAGCCGATGTCGCGCAGGAGGTCTGGATCCAGATCTTCCGCGCCCTCCCGGGTTTTCGCGGGGATTCCCAGTTCGGTACATGGGCCCACCGGATCGCGGTCAATCGAACGCTCAATGCGCTCCGCCGCACCAAACGCATGCAGGCGCTCGAAACGGGAATCGAAGAATCGACAGCCTCCACGCCGCCCGAGGATGAGCGACCGTTTCTCAAGGCATCGATCGACGCGGCGACTGCCCGGCTGGCACCCGGCGCGCGCGCGGTGTTCGTACTGCACGATGTCGAAGGGTATACGCATGAAGAGATCGCCAAAACGCTCGGCATCACCGCGGGCGGATCGAAATCCCAACTGTTCAAGGCGCGCGCGAAATTGCGCCGGCTGCTCGCGCACCTCGTGGAACCGGACTCGCCTCGCGCGGCTCCGACGCCCGCGCCGCGCGGCGCCGCCGCCGGCCGCACCGGTACCACGGGCCCTACCGGCATTGGCGGAGGAATCCATGCGGGGATCGTGGTTTGACCATCGCGAACGACTCCGTTGCCGCACGGCACCCGCTCTCGGGCGCCAGTCGCATCCGTTCTTTTCGAAGGCCGCTCGAGGCGGCACACTGACCTATGGACGCTGATCACATCGCCGGGCCCGGCGCCTCTCCGCCCGTCGAATCGCACCTGGTGCCGGAACGCCTGGCCGCTCTGGCCGACGAAGCTCCGACGTTCGCCGAAGAGCACCATCTCGCGGCCTGCCCGGCGTGCTCCGCCGAAGTGGAGTCGTACCGCTCGTTGCTCGCGCTGACACGCGCCGAACGAGATAGCCTCGGCGAACCGCTGACGAATTGGGAATCGCTCCGCGACGCCTTGGCCGCCGAGCCCCCGGACACCGCCGCGCCAGCCCGCCAACGGCCCGCCCCGGCCGCCCGAATGCGCGCCTGGGCCACCCGGTCAGCCGCCGCGATCGTCCTCGTCTCGAGCGGCGTGGCCCTGGGGCGCTATTCGGCCCAGCCCGCAGTGCCGGCTGGAGAAAATCCTGCTGCGACGACTGTCGCCGGTGGCACCAGTACAGCGCCAGTATCAGGCGAGAATAGCGCCAATTTGGTGCAATTTACGCCTACGTCCCAGAAGTTCGCGTCGGCGGATGACGCATTGGCCGCGGTGCTGAATGCCGAGACCCAGTACCGGCATGCGGTGGCGTATTTGATGGTGAGTGATTCCGCCGACAAGGGCGCGGGGATCCCGAACGATTACGCGACGCGTCTCGCAGCGCTGGACGAGGTCGCACGAACCGCTCAGGCCGCGCTCATCGCTGCGCCGCACGACGTCGTGCTGCGCCGGGTCTATACCAATTCCGTCGACGCCCGCGAAGCGACGCTTCGTGAGTTGGGGCGGACCATCCCTGCCAGCCTGCATGGCGGCCAGTACTGAGGGTGATGGCGACTTCGATGGGTAGAACTGTGGCTGGCGGCCTGACCGCCTCGGTTACCGCATGTGCGTTCGCGGCGGTATTCGCGGTGTCTGTACCTGCACAGACACCGCGGCCGGATACGGCCGCGCCGGCTGGTAGCCTCGCGGCGCCGGCCGCACTCGCCGCGGGCCGCGCCCCGCAGCAACTCCCTGAAGGCTACCTCGGCATCTCCTTCGTCTGCGATGTCAGGCGCCAGTACGGACCAGAAGGGCTCACCATCTATCACTATGGGTACCCCGCAGTGGAGTCCGTCGAGCGGGGATCGCCTGCGGACCGGGCCGGGATCGTTCCCGGCGACACGATCGTGGCGTACGATTCGCGCGACGTGCTCTATAGGAGAATCGTCCTGTCGCGGCTCCTCCGCCCAGGTTCGGTTCTGGCGGTACGGATCCGGCGCAACGGCGCCGTCAAGAATCTCCGCGTCAACATTGCGGCTCGCCCCGCGACGTTCGTCGACATGAACGTCGCCGGATACGGCGGTACGCCGCAGGCGCAGTCCGGCGGCACCGCGTCTCTCGATCCGCACCAGTGGCTCGTGATGCCGAGCCCCGCCCCTCCTCTCCCTCCTAGCGCCCCGGCCGGCGCGCAGCGAGCCAGCATCGCGCAGTATGAACCGCCAGGATCATTTGATGATGCCGGCGATGCGGGCGATGAGCCGGCGACCATCGCGGGCGCGCAGTTCGTCCGCACCAACCCCGACTTGCGCGATGCACTCGCCCTCGACAGCGGCATTCTCGTTATCGTCGTCGGGCAGGGCACACCGGCCGCACAAGCGGGGCTTCGTGCTGGCGATGTCGTGGTGACCGCACGCGGCGATGCAGTCGGAACGCCCCAGGCGCTCGCCAATGTCCTTCGCCAGGCCAAGCGGGACGACCAGCCGGTCAGTCTCCGAGTCGTCCGCCGCCACCAGACGCGCACGGTGGTGCTCAGATAGAGCGCCAGAGGTTTGGTGGCACCAGGTAGCACAGGACGACGACGCGGCCCATTGCCGCGATCGCCATTGCCGCGATCGCCATTGCCGCGATCGCCATTGCCGCGATCGCCATTGCCGCGATCGCCGTTGCCGCGATCGCCGGAGCCGGCGATCTTGCGAATGCCGGCGTGACGCCGGTATCGCGGAGGCGCTATGGACTCTCTCGTATCCGATCCCAACCCGTACGGTGCGGCCCCGTCCCGCACCGATCCGGCTGCCCCGCCAGCGGCACCGAGTGCTTCACCGGTTGTACCCCCTGTTGCACCCCCTGTTGCACCCCCTGTTGCATCGCCGGCGCCTTCGGTCACCGCACCGGGTAGCGCACTGGATTCCGCGCAGGATGCATCGCCGGATGGCGGCCCTGCCCTGACAACGGATCAGGTGCGGATGGTGCTGCGCCGGGTCAAGGATCCCGACCTCAATCTCAACATCATCGACCTCGGTCTCGTGTACGACGTGCGCGTCGATGGCTCGATGGTCACGGTCGACATGAGCCTCACGTCGCCTGGGTGCCCGTCGGGGCCGGAGATCATGGGCGAGGCGGAGCGGCAGATCCGTGCGATGCCCGACGTCACGGACGTGGCGATCAACCTCGTGTGGACCCCGTTCTGGTCGCCGGACCGTATCGAGCCCCGCGTCCGCGCATATCTGGGGATGTAGCGAGCGGGATGCGGCCGGGCGATGGGGACGGCGCGCGGCGAGGCTCGCTAGCCGCCTAGCAGTCCCTTGACCGCGACGACTCCGATCGCGGCCGCACAGTTCACGAGCGTGCTCGTCTCCGAACGGCATGCGGCGCGCCAGTCATGATGCCGGCCGACGGCGCGAGGCCCGAGCGATGGCCACCTCGGGATCCATCGGGGGGTCCGCTGCTTGTACGCGAGATAGGCGGTGCCGAACGTGGACTCGAGCACACCTTCTTCGTAGCGCACGATGAATCCGTATTCGACGGCGAACGCCGCAACCGCGAGTGGCACGTACCACAGGACCCCGGTCGCGATCGCGACACCGGTCCACACGAGGGCGTTGCCGATATAAATGGGATTCCGAGCCCACGCGAATGCGCCATCAGTCACCAAATGGGGCACGCACCGCGTGCGGCGCCGCGTCGCGGGACCGGCCGCCGCGACGCCCGACAACCGCATCAGCTCACCGATCGCCACCGTCGCGAGACCCGCGGCCCACGTGAGCGGTGTCATCGCTCCGTGTACGCACAGCGGCACAAGCAGCACGGGAATCGGTAGCACGCCACGATACCGGAAGAGCCACGCGCCGATTCGCGCGGCGCGCGTCTGCTCGGCGGCGCTCATCATGGTCATCGGGGCGGGCGCGGGACGCGCCGCCGGACGTGGCCACGCACGCGCACTGTGCCCGGCAATGGCGGCGCGGCGCCGCTCCGCCGCTTCGGCTACGCCGGCCACGGCGGATGTATGATCGATGACGACGTCGGCAGGCCGGCGCACCACGCGTGCGCTCACGCCATCAACCGCCAGGATTCTGCTGCCGGTTTCGCTCAGTCCCACATTTCGCGACGACGACATGACCACAGTGAAATTTAGTCCGTCACGGCGCGCACGTAAGGCGCGGCGGGAATTCGGTCGTGACCCCGGAGAGGGGATGATGTGGTGGACTCATTCCATGCGGCCGCCACTGTCGGCGAATGCCCGCCCGTCGAATGTGACCCACAGCAACACACGACGGCCGGAGCCTCCGTCGGGAGATGTCGCGAGCGAGACCGCGACCGCTGCGGCCTTCGCAGCGTAGGTGGCGTCGAGCAGCAGGGGCGACACGCCGGACGCGCTGGCGGCCTGAGAGAGCCGGACAGCGGCTATCGCGCCCGCATCAGAAGGTCGTCCGTATTCGCCGGCGTATGCCGAGTGATCCACCACTACCGGCACGGCGGGCAATGCGGCATCGGCGCCGCCTCGCCGCCGCAGCAGCCGGCGTGTCTGCCGGATGAGTGACCGCACCCGGTAGGAGTTGGCGATAATGCGCGGCGCGACTCGCGCCGCGACGACGGTCGTGCGTACCCCGGCCACGCCCAGACCGAGTGCGAGACCCGCCGCGGTGCCCCCAGTGCCCAGGGGAAGCACCACATGTGACGGCACCGGCATCTCGCCAGCGGCGATCTGGGCCGCCAGCTCGAGTCCCGCGTTGACGTGGCCAAGGATGCCGGCCGGAGTGCTCCCACCGGGCGGGATGTAGTGGCGCCCGCGCTCCTGTGACGCACCAATTCGCCAAGCCATCGCGCGAGCGAGCGCGACCACCGCCCACCGGCTACTCGTGCGACAGCTGGCGCCTCGCTCGATCGCCTGAGCTACTGCCAGCGAGAATGGGGTGCATGGCGTGCGCCCATCGTATGACCTCGGTGCGAGCGCCGAGGCGGCCGGCATGAACCGCGGTCGCATAGACATGGGTGGAGCCGTCTCCGCCGACGGCCAGCACGAGATCGCCCGCGCGCACCGCGCCGAGCAGGAACTCGAGGGCTCGAACTTTGTTGCCGGCCGCGACGGCCGCGTTCCGGTCGTCTCGCTTGAGCCACAGCGTCCCCCCGGTGCCCAGTTCGACCCGCTCGACTGGCGACGGATAGACACCCAGGCTGGCGCGCGGCAGGGCCGCGAGGCCGGGAAACCGATCGTAAAGTGGGAAACCCTTAGATTCCACGCACCGTGTCCCAAAGCCACCGGCGCCCGACGGCGTCTCCCCCTCCACCGGTCACTGCCGCCGTCACGTCGCGCCCCGATGGGGCCCCCAAAGCTGTGTACATCGACACCCCGTGGGCCGCGGACCAGTGGCTCGCAGCAGTGGCAGGAGCAGGGGCGGTCGCCCTCGATACGGAGGGTGCGAGTTTTCACCGCTTCGTCGATCGAATCTACCTCCTGCAGCTCTCGACGCGGTCTCACAGCGCGATCATCGACCCGCTCGCCGCCGGACCGCTCGCCGGCCTGGGCACGATTCTCGAAAATCCGGAGATCGAGATCGTCTTCCACGATGCCGACTACGATCTCCGGCTGCTGCACCAGGACTACGGCTGGCCCGTTGCCAACATCTTCGATACGCGTGTGGCGGCGCAGCTCCTCGGTATCCGCGCGTTCGGTCTGGCCGCGCTCCTCGAACGGTATTTCGGGGTCAAGCTCGACAAACAGCACCAACGCGCGGACTGGTCGATGCGGCCGCTCACGCCAGGGATGCTCGACTATGCGGCCCAGGACACCCGGTATCTCCTCGATCTGCGAGAGCAGCTGGCCACCGAGCTCCGAGCGAAGGGCCGGTGGAGTTGGGCGGCGGAGGAGTTTGCGCGCCTCGAAGGGACACACTGGGTGGCCGAGGATCCGGCCGAAACGTTTCTGCGGGTCAAGGGCGCGCGCGACCTCTCACGGCGTGAGTTGTCGGTCCTGCGCGAATTGGTGCCGTGGCGGGACGGTGTCGCCGCGGAACTCGACCGTGCGACGTTCCGGGTCGTCGGCAACGAGACGCTCCTCGAGATCGCGCGGCAGGGGCCGGACAATCGCGAGACACTCGCCGCGATCAAGGGTATGCCGCGCGGAATGACCGAGACGCGCAGTGGCGAGATCCTTCGGGCCGTGCGCCGCGGTCTCGACACGGCGGACGACGCGCTCCCGAGGTTTCCCAAAGCGCCGCGTTGGGATCGCGATCCGGATCTGGATGACCGCGTCGCACGCCTCAAGGTGCTGCGAGACGCCACTGCCGCACGGCTTGACCTCGATCCCGGGGTGCTGTGCTCGCGCGAACGCCTCGAGGCCGTCGCCCGCCGGATGCCGCGCACCGCCGCCGAGCTGGCCGCGATGCCGGAGCTGCGCCAGTGGCAGGCAGCCGAGCTCGGGCCAGAATTCCTGAACGCCCTCTGGCCATCCCAGGCGCCGCCGGCGCCGGAACCGGCCAGCGACTCACCCTATCGCGATGCATAGCCCCCGGGCGTCGTAGCGGACACCCGACGACGGTCCGCGACATACCCCGTGCCCGGCCCCGCGCTACTTTCGCGTCGGCTTTCCGGGCGGCGTCTCGCTCTTGAAGACGTCGCGGTTGATCTGGACGTACTGCTGCTGCGCCGCCGGGACGTCCTCTTCCGGAAAGATCGCCGTCACCGGACACTCCGGTTCGCACGCCCCGCAGTCGATGCACTCATCCGGATGGATGTAGAGCATTCTCTCCCCTTCGTAGATGCAATCGACTGGGCAGACATCGACGCAGGATTTGTCCTTGATGTCGATGCACGGCTCGGTGATGATGTACGGCATGTCAGGCTCGGCGCGGCGGCCGGGAGAAAAGGTGGAATGAAAAGTAACAAGAATCCACAGCGAGCATCAGTAGCCGGCGGGGAGTAGTGGCCGGGACGCGCCCTACCCTTTGCCCGACGGGCGTCCGGGGAGCGTCAGGAACGGCTTGGGATCGATGGGCTCGCCATCCCACCACCGCGCGGCGTTCGGCCGCTTCATGAGCTGGAAATGCAAATGCGGCACGTTGGCCGGCGCATTGCCCGTGGTACCGACGTAGCCAATGATCTCGCCCTTCGCAACGTCTTTCCCCTCGGACAGCGTCGATGCGTAGTGATCGAGGTGCGCGTAGTAGTACACGTAGCGGTTGCCGGCGTCGATCTCGTAAATGGTGATGCCACCGGCCGGATTCGTCCGCATTCGCAGCACGCGGCCGTAGTCGGCCGCCAGTACCGGCGTCCCTCGTGGCGCGAGAATGTCGAGCGCCCGATGTTCGCGGCCGCCGGTGCGGGGCGACGTATACGTGTCAGGCACCTGCGACGGCCGGATACCCGACACCGGCACCATCAGCTCCCGGCTCATGAGGTAGACGCTCTGGCTCGACGACGCGATGCCGGGCGCCACCGGCGCCGGCGCGGGCTGATGCCCCGCGCACGCCCCTCCCCCGAGCGCCATCACACTGCTCGTAACGATCCCACGGAGGACCCTCCTGCGGGCGTGAGCGCCAATGTCTCCGCTCGATGGGCTACGCACTGCTCGTCTTCGCCGGCCTCCAGGTCAGCATCCACTCCTGGGCTTGCCCGGGCTCGACCCAATGCGCGCCGCCCCACACGCCCAGTGCGTCAGCCAGCGAGTCCGCCGCGCCGAGGCCCGGCTCGATGGCCAGATTGAGATACGGCCGGCCGCCTTTGAACGGGGTCCACTCTCCCTTGTTCAACCAGACGCCGAGATTCGGGACGGTCCGCTCGTCGAATGCGACTTCCATCCGGAGATCACCTTCGGCGACCGCCGCCACGCCGGCTCCGGGTGGCATGTCGAGAAACAGCTTGCAGGCGTACTGCCGTCCCGCCAGGTCGGGATGCGACAGATCCACGATGCGGGTCTCGGCCCGCGCGTGCGGCCAGCGAAACTCGGGCACGAGGCCGCGGAGTGCATCGCCGCGGTGCGACCAGACCCGCGTGCGGGCGCCGACGGGAAGTTCGAGCCGCGTGGATGGCGTCAGCGGAAACAGCGGCTGCGCGGCCCAGAGAAACGGCAGCCGGTCATGCCCCGTGTTGCGCACCTGATATCGCATCACCACCGCGCCGGCACTCGTGACCTGCACGATGCGGCTGAATTGATACGGCATCCGCCGTCCTTCCCACGCGCACGTCGCGCGGTGGCCCATGGGGTCCGTTTCGACCACCACCGACGCGCGCTGCGCCCACAGCTCGCCGTGGTCCGGAAGCGCCAGCCCGCCGAACCGTGCGACACCGTTCGGAATGTTGCACGCGGCGACGGTCGGGAAGCACTCATCGTAGCCGCCGCTGTCGCCGGTCTCGCCATACGAGGCCCCATCGACGGGCTCGCGCGCCGACAGCGCCTCGTTGGTCCACAACCACTCGCGCCCCAGGGCCACGAGCGACACGATGCGTCCGCCGAGCGCGGGCACAATGCGCACGCGGGTCGCACCGCCTTCCAGCTCAATGAACCCGAATGTCACACGATGTCGCCGGGATCGATTCCCCGCGTGGCGAACACGCGTGCGACCGCCTCGCCGATCTTGTTGTTCGGCGTGCTGGCACCCGCTGTGATTCCCACGGTCACGTGGCCGGCACCGCCAAGCCACTCGGGTGTCTCGATGTCCGCCGATGCGCCGATCGGCCGATGGCGGATCACGCCGCGGCTCACATCGAGGCACTCCGCGTCCTCGACGTGAAACGTGCGCACCGACGCCCCGCAGATCGCCGCCAGCGAGATGGTGTTGCTCGAGTTGTAGCCGCCGATCACCAGCATGACATCGAGCGGCTCGCGCAGCAGCGCCTCCACCGCGTCCTGGCGGTCCTGCGTCGCGCTGCAGATGGTGTCGAACGTCCGGAAGTGCTCCGCCCGGTAGTCCTCGCCGTGCGCCCGCGCCAGCGCGCGGCCGATTTCCTCGCCGATCGCCAGCGACTCGCGTGCCAGCATGGTGGTCTGGTTCGCGACGCCGACCCGCCGCAGATCGCGGTCCGGATCGAATTCGGGTGACGCGGAATGCGCGAACCTCGACACGAAGTCCTCGCGGGACCCACGGCCCTCAATGTAGTCGCACACGATGCGCGCTTCGTCCATGTTGCGGATCACGAGATAGCGGCCACCGGGGTAGCGCGAGACCTGGGACGCCGTCGCGCGCGTCTCCTCGTGATAGTACTTCCCGTGAATCACCGCGGTCATCCCGGTCCGCGCGTAGCTGTCGACTCGCTTCCACACGTTGAGGACGGAGCCACAGGTCGTATCCACGACGACGACGTTCTTCGCGCGTAGCGTCTCGAAGTCGCGCATCGTCACGCCGAACGCCGGCAGAATCACCACGTCCCCGGGCCCAACCACGGAATAATCGAAGTCGCCGCCGTCGGAGCGCAGGAAGGTGATGCCCATCTCGCGCAGCTTCTCGTTCACGTGCGGGTTGTGAATGATCTCGCCCGCGAGGAAGATGGGGCGGTCGGGAAACTTCGTTCGCGTCTGGTACGCGTATTCCACCGCCCGCTCGACGCCATAGCAGAACCCGAACTCGCGTGCCAGGCGCACGGTCACAGTGCCGGCCGTCAACACGAATTCCCGCTGGCGCAACAGATCAACCAGCCGCCCGGTATAGTCGGCCGCGAGGGTATCGTGCACTTCGGCCTTGAGCCCGAAGCCCTTCCGATAATAGGTCGGCGTCGTCTCCGGCAACGGCATGGCCCCAATCTAGCCGAACCCGCTTCCCACGGGCCCGCGGGGGCTTTGCCCTGCTAGCGACGAGCTCAACCGGATGGCCGCGGACGGTCTGACCGGTCAACGACCCCCGCAAAACCGCCGTATCAGTCCTGGTCGCCCGCGTGACCTTCCCTCGGTCGTCATCCCATCCTACGTTGCGCTGAGACAGCTGTTTCCCTCAACCAGCCCCTGTCAGTGCCTGCCGACAACGGCACCCCGTCCGCATTGGTGCCGGCGGCCGATGCCGCGATTCCCGATCCGGCCTTCACGGCCACCCATGGTGATCAGCCTGCGCTGGACGCCACCGCGGTGACCCGAGTGACCACACCCGTCCTGCCGGCCGACTCGATCAATCACGACGACCTCGCGGTAGCGCCACCACGCCGCGATGGGATCGCGAGCCGCGCCGCTGACGCCGCACCGCAAGCCACCCGCTCGTCCATGATCGTCTCGGCAGTCCTCCCGGCGCCTGGAGTCACGGCGGGTCCCGTCTCGGGTCCGGCCTCCGGCGCCGGCACGACGTCGCAGGCGATCGCGCCTCGGACGCCGCTCCTGCGGCCACCCGCGCTGGTCAAGGGCGACGCCATCGGCGTTGTAGCACCGTCATACGCGCCCCGTCCCGGCTGGCTCGCCCGCGGCGTCAAAGCGCTCGAGCGCCTCGGCTACGGCGTCATACTGGACCCCGAGCTCGGAACGCTTCGCCGCTTCCAGCGCGCCGAGGATGAACGCCGCGCCGAGAACTTCATGGGACTGTGGCTGGATCCGAACGTGAAGGCCGTGATCGGCGGCACCGGCGGGTACGGCGCGATGCGGATGCTCCCCCACCTCGAGCCCGAGGTCTTCCGCCTCAATCCCAAACCGTTCGTCGGCTACTCGGATGTGACGGCGCTGCATCTCTGGCTCATGCGGCGAGCCGGCCTACGCGTGTTTCATGGTCCGACCGTCGATGATCTGATCCCGAGTGCCCGCGACCCCACCATGGCTTCGCTGTTGGCGGCACTTACCACCGCGAGACCGGCGGCACGGATGGGGCGCGAAATCGCGCGCGTCGTCCGGCCCGGCCGTGCGGTCGGACGGCTGACGGGTGGCAATCTGTCGCTCGTTCAGCAATCCATCGGGACTCCGTACGAGATCGATACCCGGGATGCAATTCTCTTCCTCGAGGAGACGCGCGACCCAATGTCGGTCGCCGATGAGCGCCTCGTCCACCTCCGGGCGGCCGGCCTGCTGCGCCACGTCCGCGGGGTCGTCTTCGGCCAGCTCTCTCTCGACCGCTCGGAAGAGGATGAGTTCGAAGACTTCTTGACAGATCTGCTCGCCGATCTCGATATACCAATTCTCGCGGACTTCCCGGCAGGACACGAAGTCCCCAATTTGACACTGCCACTCGGTACGGAAGTAGAATTGGTGGCCGAAGAACAGACCGGATGGCTGGTCTACCGCGAGGACGCGCTGTCGTAGCGGGTCCGGCACGGTGTGGCGGAGAGTTCAACGAGGCGTTCAACAGGAGGCGCTGAGGTGCAGCGGCAAGGTCTCCTCTGGGTCGTGCTCGTCGTGGTACTCGTCGTGTGTGCCATCAAGGCGTGGCGGGAACGGCCGAGATAACGAAACCGATCCGGTTCGGCAGTTGCGCGTTTGGCTGCTGCTAGCGCCCGAGTCGCTGTAACTCCTGGAGGAGACAGCGATCCTGCACGACGTCGATACCGGCCGCGAGCAGCCGCGTCGCGGCGTCGTCGTTCCGAATCCCGCTCTGCATCCAGACCGCGCGTGGCGATGCCGCAAGCATGTCATCGACGTGTGGCGGAACATCCTCGGACCGGCGGAAGACGTTGACCAGGTCGATCGGTCCGGGAATGTCGGCAAGCCGCCGGTAGACGGGCTGCCCCAGCACCGATGTCATCTCCGGGTAATAGACAGGCACCGGAATGACCTCGAGCCCCGCGCGCTGCGCGTACTCAGGCACGTAGTACGCGGGCTGGCCGCTCCACGACGGCTTGATGCCGAGCACCGCCACGCGATGAACGCCCTCCAGGAGCGCCGCAATGCCGGCATCCGATTCCACGATCCGGCCCGGCGAGCGCGCCGGGCTGGCCTGTTGCGGTGCGGATCGATCCATTCTGAAAGCTATTGCATTACATTGAAGTGCCCCCGGCCACGCGCCGGGATGCGCGGACGCAGAGCGTCTGGCGTGGCCGACCGGTCGGCCGCCGTTCCCGATCTTCGTAACCTGGAGTACGTCACCATATGCGCATGCTCGTTCTGGGGCGTGGGCTGCAAGGCTCGGCCTGCGCCTACGATCTCCTGCAGAATCCAGACGTGACCGAGGTCCGGGTCGCCGATCTCCACGTAGACCATCTTCCCGAGTTTCTCGCGCCCTATTCCGGGAAGAGACTCATTCCCACCCGGCTCGATGTCCGCGACACGGCAGCGACGGGCGCCGTCATGCGCGAATGCGATGCCGTGATGAGCGCGATCCCCTACTACTTCAACTTCGAACTGGCGCGCCTCGCCGTCGAGGCGGGAGTGCACTTCTGCGACCTCGGCGGCAATACCGAGATCGTGTTTCAGCAGAAGGAGCTCGACGATCGCGCACGGCGCGCGGGTGTGACCGTGATCCCCGACTGCGGTCTCGCGCCGGGGATGGTCAACATTCTCGCCCAATACGGCATCTCCCAGCTCGATCAGGTCGAGAGTGTGAAGATTTTCGTGGGTGGTCTCCCGCAGCATCCCGAGCCGCCGCTCAACTATCAGATCGTGTACTCGCTGGAAGGCGTCCTCGACTACTACACGACGCTCTCGTGGGTGCTCCGCGAAGGAAAGCGGCACCAAGTCAAGGCGCTGTCGGAGCGCGAGGCGGTCTCGTTCCCGGCACCGGTCGGCACGCTGGAGGCATTCCACACCGCGGGCGGTCTCTCCACGCTGGCGTTCCGCTACGAAGGAAAGATCCCGACGATGGAGTACAAGACACTGCGCTACCCCGGCCACGCGCACATCATGGAGGCGATCCGCGATCTCGGTCTCCTCGACCTCGCACCCGTCGATGTCAAAGGGATGAAGGTCATCCCGCGCGAGGTCGTTGTCGGTGTCGTCGGGCCGCGCCTCACCAAGCCGCACGGCAAGGATCTCGTGGCGCTTCGCGTCATCGTCGAAGGCACCAAGGGCGGTGCGCCGGCGCGAATCGGTTGGGAGCTGCTCGACTACTTCGATGGCGCCCGCGGCATCAGCGCCATGGAGCGCACCACCGGATACTCCCTCTCGATCACGGGGCAGATGCAGGCCCGTGGAGAAATCACACCGGCCGGCGTACACACACCGGACGAATGCATCCCGGCAGCCCGCTACATCGCCGAGCTCGCAAAGCGCGGCGTCAACATCCGCGAGCTGAAGAGCTGACGGGCCGGTAGCCGGATACGAGCCGGCCACCGGCTCGCGGTGCTCCCGCGAGTGCACTCCCGCTAGCGATACACCCGATAGATCGCGCCGATCTGGTCGTCGGTGATCAGCAGCGACCCGTCCGCGGCCACCATCACATCGGCGACACGGCCCCACCGGCTGCCGTCCGGACGCTGCCATCCGGTGATGAAGTCGTCGTACGACTGTGGCTGGCCGTTCGCAATGTGCACGCGAAGGATCTTGTCGCCCGTCGGCGCGTCGCGATTCCACGATCCGTGGCTGGCCACCAACGCGTCGCCACGCATCTCCGGGGGCAATACCGTCGCCCGGTCGAGGAATGTGATCCCGAGCAGCGCGGAATGCGCCTGGACGTTGAGGGCGGGGACAGTCATCGGCGCGCATTTCGACGCATCGTGAAACTCGGGACTCGCGTTGCGGTCGCCCCAGCAGTACGGCCATCCATAGAATCCGCCAGCCTTGATGATATTGATCTTGTCGGGCGGTGAGTTCTGGTGATCGGGCTCGAGGTTGTCGCGCTCGTTCACCGTCACCCATATCTGCCTGGTCGCGGGGTCGACCGCCACGCCAACCGCGTTGCGAAGCCCCGAGGCGAAAACCCGCCCGTTGGTCCCGTTTTCGTCGAACCGCATCACGGCCGCACGCGTCGAGTCGTGCTCGACGCAGACGTTGCACGATGAGCCGTCGGAGACGTACATCGCGCTGTCCGGCCCGAACACGATCGTGCGTGTCGAATGCCCGCGTCCGCCGCCGTAGTGATTCACGTATGCCGGCGATCCGGTGGGGACACCGCGGGCATCGAGGCCGAACCGCACCACGCCGTCGTTGTTCGCCACGTAGAAATACCGCTTGTGAAACGCCATCCCATGCGGCTCGTTCAATCCGTCGGCGATCACGGCCTGGCTGTCGGGCACGCCCGCACGATTGAACGCGTGGAGCCGGACGATGTTTCCGCGCTGGCTGGCGGAGACATACACGGACCCATCAGCACCGAGCACCATCCATCGTGCCGCAGGCAGGTGCGCGAAGTATTGAACCTTGAGCCCGGGCGGCAGCGTCAGTTGCCGTTGCAGGTCGGCGTCAGTCGCCGGCTGCGCCGCCGCGGGTGACGGTGAGCACGCCGAGATCAGGATCGCCGCAAGCGCACCCGCAGCCGCGAGCAGACGCGGGCGCCAGCTCGCGGGGGCATGCATGTCACGTGGTCCCGGCACTCATCCTCCGACTCGTGTCTTCGTCCAGATCACCACCACGGCGCAATCCGATTGTCCGCCGGTCTGGAATTGCGCCGGAGCCTCGGACGACTGGTACACCTCGACCGCCGCGACTTCGTCGGGATGCATGTAATCGTTGAAATCGCCCTGCATCGGAGTCTGCACGCCGTCAATGACGTAGGTCAGGCACGAGCCGCCAGCACCACGGGAGCCCTTGAGCTGCGGCTGCCCGCTCGAGTAGTCGATCATCAGCCCTGGCACGGTCGAGAAGATGTCGGTCATCACCGTGGGCAGCTTTTCGGCAATCTGGTCCGAGGTCAGGTAGCGGCCGAGTCCCGACTTCTGCCGCTGCGTGAATCCGACGTTGCGCAGCCCCTTCTCTCGCTTGCCTTCGACTTGGACCGGGGTCAGCGTCGGTGGTGCGGGAAGCAATCTCAGGTCGGTGTGATGCGGCGCGCGCGCCGACAGGTCAACCGTCACCTGCATGGGCGCGAAGCTCAGCTTCCGGACCTGGAGCGCCTGCGTTCCGGACGGCAGCCCGCGCAGCGAATAGCCACCGCTGTCGTTCGTCGTCGTCGTCGCTGCGGCGCCCGCTACGGACAGCTCCGCCCCAACCACCGGCTTGCCCGTGGGGTCGGTCACTCGCCCTTCGACCACCGCACGCCCCGTCCGCAATGCGACGGTACGTGGCTTTGCCGCTGCCGGCGCCGCGCCAGCCGGTGCCGGTGCGCCGGTCGCGACAGCCGTGTCGGGCGACGGGACGTGCAACATCGCGATGGTGACGAGCTCGCCCTGGTTGGAGATCGGCACGTCGGCAGTCGCGAGACCCGCCCGCGACGCCCGCAAGGATCCCTGCACGCTGGCCGGTGTCCCGCACACGCGATACGTGCCGCTGGAATCCACCGTGGCCTCGCGCACGCGCGGCGCGCGGTGCACGCCTGTCGCGGCGCTCACTTCGAGTTCGGTCCAGTAGAGCACGACGCGCGCCCCCGTCGCCGGAGCATCAGTATCGGCGTCCAGCACCCGGCCGATCACCGCGGCAGGTCCGGTGAGCCGCTTGTCGGGGGGACAAAAAAGATTCAGCACCGTGGACTGCGAGGGCGTCGACATCCGGACGACCGCATACCGCCCCAGCGGCATGGCGATCGGCTGCGTCTCGATGGCCACGCCGATCGAATCGAGCAGCGGATGCGAGAGTTGTAGTTTGTATTCGCCCGGCACGATGCTGTCGATGCGGAATTGCCCGAGGGAATCCGTGATGCCTTCGCGCTTCGAGCCGGCGACGGTCACGGTTGCGGCCCGCAGCGGAGCGCCGTGGATACTGTCGATCGCGACGCCGATGACGCCCGAGAAGTGGTGTGCGGTGTCCGCAGGTGCCGGTTTCGTCCCGCCCGGCGGCGGGGCAGCCGCCTTACCCTTGGTTTTGCTCGCCGGCGGCGATGCAGGCGGTGTCGTCTGTTGTGCCGTGACGCGCGCGGCGGCGAACGGGGCGGCGGCCACGCCGAGGCCCATCCCGAGACCGATCGCGAACGCGCTGCCGGCCGTGAGGCCGGCGAGTGATCTCAGCGCGCGCCAGGGCGCACTGCTTTCGGGTGCAATCATCCGAACCATCGCTTCAACGCCGCGGTCGTGGTGCCCAGGCCACCCGGCCGGGTCGCCGCCTCGAGGGCGACGGCGAAATCGGGCGCCGTGGGGTACCGGTCATTGGGGTCGCGCTCGAGCGCTTTGAGTAATACCCGCTCGACGGCACTTGGGAAATCTAGGTCGGGGCGCAGCTTCCGGAGCGGCGTCGGCTGGTGCCTGAGCCGGGCGATCATCAGCTCCTGCTGCGACTTGCCGGTGAAGGGCAGCGACCCCGTGAGCATCTCGACGGTCATCAATGCCAGCGAGTACACATCGGTCCGTCCATCGAGCGCTTTGCCGCGCAGTTGCTCGGGGCTCATGAACTCTGGTGTCCCCAGCACGATCCCGGTCGCGGTGAGCCGCTCCAGCTCGGGGCCTGCCTTCCGCTCCTTGGCGAGGCCGAAATCCATCACCACGGCATGGTCGCGCTCATCATCGCGCCGGACGATCATGACGTTTTCGGGCTTGAGATCCCGGTGCACGATCTGGTGATCGTGCGCGGCCTGTAGCCCCGCGGCTATCTCCGCCACGAATCCGACGACATCACCGAGTGGAAGCTGTCCGAACCGGTATGTCCGATCAGCCAGAATCTCGCCCGCGAGGTACGGCATGACGAGATACACCAGCCCATTGGCCGTCTGGCCCAGACATTCGATGTGGCAGACGTTCGGATGCACGAGTTTCCCCGCCATCTCCGCTTCCCGCCGCAACCGGGTCATCGCGGTCGTATCCTTGGACAGCGACGGGGACAGCACTTTGATGGCGTGCTGTGTCTCGGTCCCCGTCTCCGTCGCCAGATACACGATCGACATCCCGCCTTCGCCGAGCTTCCGCTCGACCTTGTAGCGTCCGTCGAGTAGTTGGCCGATGAGGGTCGCATGCGCCGGAACGGACGCCGGCGTCAGCTTTCCTTTTGTGAATGCGGGACCCTGGCCCGTGGGGAGGGCCCGCGGTGGCCCCTTGGAACGCGCCGCGGTGCCTGGCGAATTCCCCGGGGACGGCGGCCGCTGGGGCGTCGGCAGCGCGACGGGCGTTGCACCAGGCGATCCGCCCGGTGTTCCGCCCGGTGTTCCGCCCGGTGATGCGCCTCGTGATCCGGCCGCGGGCGCGCCCGGTGGCGCGGCGGCCTCTCCTTCAGCCACCAGCTTCGCACCGTCCCGCGGGCAGAAACGGGTCGTGCCGCCATAGGCGACGCCACAGGTGGGGCAGCGCAGGCTCATCGCCCCGATAATCTAGTGCCCGGCAATGGCCGGGCAGTCGCCGCTAGGACCTCACCCGGTTCCGGCCCTCGGACTTGGCACGATACAGAGCCTGATCGGCCTGCGCGAACAGATCTTCGGCGGAATCGACCCGCGGGCCCGGGAACGTCGCGACGCCGATACTCGAGGTGAGGCGCAGGCCGGTGCCTTCATTCCCGGGTACGCCAATGACGGCGAACATCTGCGCCTCGATCCGCTCGCGGATGCGTTCCGCGAATGCGACCGCGCCGCCCTCCGCCGTCTCCGGCAGTACGACCACGAACTCCTCGCCGCCGTAGCGGGCGACGACGTCCACGCTGCGGACCGCATGCTGCAGAAGCGCCGCCACTTCGCGCAACGCATCATCGCCGGTGAGGTGCCCGTAGGTGTCGTTGACTCGCTTGAAGTGATCGAGATCGATCATCAGCAGCGTCACCACGGAGCTATAGCGCCGGGCCCGGTCCAGTTCGGACGCGAGCCGCAAGGTGAGAGCGCGGCGGTTGAGCACCTGCGTCAGCGGATCCGTGTGCGCGAGCGCTTCCAGCCGCGCGTTGTCCGCGCGGGTCATCTCGATCACCTGCGCCCGCTGGATGGTCGCGACGGCGGCGCGGATCACGGTGTCTGCGAATTCGACGTCCTCCGGCGTGAGCAACGGCTCATCGGCCGAGCGCCGCAGGAAGAACACGCCGGCCTGTGCCCGGTCGAGCGAGAATGGCAATGCGATCACCGAGCGGATCGTCACCACTACGCCATCCCGCAACCACGATTCGCGCACGCGGTCGTACAAGGGGCTCGTCCGGAGGTCCTCGATCAGCACCGGCGTCCCGCCGTCGAGCGCGGCGCGCACTTCGGGATACCGGTCCAGTGTGATCTCGAGGTTGCGGACCGCGGGATTCTCAAACGCCGCGGCGACGAGCCCCCGCTCGTCGCCCGGCCGGGCGAGGATCACCGAGCAATGTGAGATCTCGAGCGCTCTCGCGACGCGACGCGCCACGATATGATAGATCTCATCGGAGGACAGGTCGCCGGTGACTTCGTGCAGGATGTCCACGAGCTTTCGGCGGCTCTCGGCGTCGTCGCGGGCCCGCTGAAGCTCCACGTCTTTGGTGCGCAGCTCTTCCCGCGCCGCCACGAGCGCGGCCCGGACTCGCAGTTGCGCCTGGATGCGGGCCAGCAGCTCGCGCACGCGCACTGGCTTACGCACGAAATCGGCAGCACCGAGACCCAGGGTCCGGACGGCCGCTTCATCTGGCGGGAGCGATGACACCATGAGGACAGGCAGATCGCGCCAGCGATCGTCGGCCTTGATCCGCTCGAGGGTCTGATAGTTGTCCGAGCCCGGCATCGCGACGTCGAGCAGCAGCAGATCGGGCGCATCACGCTCCAGCCGCTCGAACAGCGAATGTCCATCCGCGGCGGCGCTGACGTCGTACCCCTGCTCCTTGAGCACCCAGGCGACGGTCTGCAGGACTGCCGGGTCATCGTCGGCCACCAGGATGCGGGTGTTCGCGATCATTGTCCGCGTCTCTGATGCGATCGGGATTGCGGCCGCGCGTTCGGTGCGCACCGGTGACGCGCCTCCGTCGGCGAGTTCATCGCGCAACGCATCGCGCAGCGCATCGCGCGACGCGGCGCGCGGCGCATCGAAATTGTCCGCATGTGACGATGATCCGGTCCCCAAGGGGAGCGATTCCACGATACCTGCCTCACGCGCTGATACGGTTCCGCCCCGCCGACTTGGCGCGGTACAGATTGCGATCCGCCGCGGCGAGCAACGCCGCGGGTGACAGCTCGCCGATCTCCGGTGCGACCATCACGCCCACCGAGATCGTCACCGGTAGCGTGTGCCGCTGGTCGCCGAACACGTGCTCGCCGACGTTGCAGCGCAGCCGTTCGGCGAACGCCGTCGCTCCCTGTGTGCCGGTGTCCGGCAGCACGAGGATGAATTCGTCCCCGCCGAGGCGCGCCACGGCGTCGGTGTCACGGGCCGTCTCGTTCATGATGTCGGCCACGGTCTGGAGGACGTAGTCGCCGAATGGATGCCCATAGCTGTCGTTGATCGATTTGAAGTGATCGACGTCGATCGCCAGCACCGACAGGGGCGTCCCGCGCCGCCGCGCCTGGCGGCACTCGCGCGCCAGCCGTGTCTCCAGCGCGCGCCGGTTGAGACACTCGGTCAGTGGATCCGTTCCGATCAACTCAATGAGCCGGTGCCGCATGTCATCCACGCTCCGCGCCAGCAGCGTGAGATCATCGGGACGGCGATCCACGCCCGCGCCCGGCGGGATCCCCAACTCGCCGGCTTCGACATCGTGGCACAACCGGCGGAGCGCGTTCATCCGCGACCGGAAACTGCCGAACGCGAACACCAGCGTACTCCCCGCGAAGAGAAACATCGCCGAGTACGTCACGATCGCCCAGCCGTCGGCCGGAGGCCCGGGGCGGATGGGAGAGACGAAGAGCGAACCCACAATGTAAGTGGCAAGTGTCGACAGCAGTCCCCAAACCGCGAACGAAAGCCCGTAGTACACGACCGCCAGTTGCACGGCCACCAGCCCCAAGATGAGCAATCGATCGTAGTCCCGCACTGCCGCCGTGAGGTACACGACGCTCGCCGCCGCAATGAGGTCCGCCGCGAGCACGAGCGCGAGCAACCGCCGCGGCACACTGTCGGATTGCATTCTCCGCAGGTGCCACGCGACTGCCATCGTTGTCCCCGCGTAGCCCAGGGCTACTCCGGCAAGCGCCAACCACTGGTGGGCGCCATTCCCCGAAAAGCGTTGCACCGCCGCAGCGCCCAATGTGAGCGCCGCCGCTACATATCGTGCCCAGCTTTGCCACAGTAGCACCTGCCGCTCGGCTCCGATCGCGGTCACTTTGTCCGAAATCCGCCGCGGAGGATCGTGCGCGGGCCACTCGGCCCCCCCGCCAGCCGGGTTCGGCGTGCCCGAGGCCACCTCGCTCAGGGCTGCCGTGGCCGGAGCCGCCGGCGGCTCCATCCCGAGCTCCGCGTCCGCCGCGTGCCTCGAGGGCAGATCCGCGCACCCCGCTCGCAGGTCCACCTGGGACTCCCGGTGGATGTCGGGGGGGACGCGCACGACTTTGGACCGGCGGACTCCTGGAATCTCGCCGGGGACGCCTGCCGGGCGCCCAAGGGGCGTCGTGGGGTAGAGCGGCGTGATACCCGTGAGGTCCATGAGCCCCGATCTGTCGGTAGGAGCAGGCGAACCGGTGGACGGTCGTCGTCCGGAGTCGCCCAAATGCAACCCGGAGACCGCCCGCGCACGGACCTCGAGGTTAGGCATCGCTAACCCGGGGTCCGCACGGCACAGGATAAAGCAAAAAGCGAGCTCATCACACTAAACATACGGTACGTGTCCGAGAAACATTGGTCGCACGCACGTTGCGACGGTCCTTGACGATCGGGTCCGTAAACGGCAACGGAGGCGGTGATTACCTCACCGCCTCCGTTGCCGAAATTGTTCTACCAGAACGGTAGTACAGTGCAGAAGAGCTCGCTATACGTCGTCTCCCGACGCATCATCCGGGCCACTCGGGGCTGCTTCAGTAGCCTCGGCGGGCTCCGGCCCCTCCGCCTCTTCCGGGACGACCCGAGCCACCGCCGTGACCCGGTCTCCCTGGTCCAGTTGGACCAGCTTCACGCCCTGGGCGATCCGCCCGGTCACCCGGACCTGGGCGACCGACGACCGGATGATGATGCCCTGCTTCGTGATCAGCATGATCTCGTCCTCGGGCAGCACTTCCATCACCGTCACCACGTCGCCCGTTCGTTCGGTGCGATTCACGGTGATGATGCCCTTCCCGCCCCGCTTCTGCACCCGATACTCGTCCAGGTTCGAGCATTTGCCCATGCCGAGTTCCGTGACGACGAGGATCGTCGCGTCGCGTTTGAGCACGACCATGCCGACCACGGTGTCGCCCGTGCGCAGCTCGATCCCCTTCACGCCGGTCGTGTCGCGGCCCATGTAGCGGACATCCGATTCGTGGAACCGCACCGAGAGACCGTGGCGTGTTGCCAGGATCACATCGTTCGTTCCGCTCGTGATCTGGACGTCGATGAGCTCATCGCCGCTCTCGACCTTGATGGCTTTGATGCCGTTGGTCCGCGGATTCGAGTACTCGCTCAAGGCCGTCTTCTTGACCGTGCCCAGTTTGGTGCAGAAGAACAGGTACTGCTCCTCCGAGAACTCGCTCACGGGGAGCATCGCCTTGATTTCCGTGTCCGGCGACACGTTGATCAGGTTGACGATTGGACGCCCCTTCGTCGCCCGCCCGGCCTGCGGGATCTCATGCACCTTGAGCTTGAAGCAGCGGCCATCATCCGTAAAGAAGAGGATGTGATCGTGCGTCGAGCCAATGAACAGGTGCTCGATGAAATCCGAGTCCTTGAGATCCTGGCCCGAGAGGCCGCGTCCCCCGCGGCGCTGCCGCCGGTAGGTCGAGACCGCGGTGCGCTTGATGTAGCCGGAGTGCGAGACGGTGATCACCATGTCCTCTTCGGCGATCAGGTCCTCGACCGAAAACTCGCCCTCGTCACTGATGATCTCGGAGCGCCGTTCGTCCGAATACTGCTCCAGGATCTGGCTCAGTTCGTCCTTGATCAGTTTCATGCGCTTGGGCTTCGAATCGAGGAGGGCGCGCAGATCCTTGATGATCGCCTGCACATCCTTGAGCTCCGCCTCGAGCTTGTCGATCTCCAGGCCCGTGAGCTTCGCCAGCCGCATGTTGAGAATCGCTTCGGCCTGCAGCTCCGACAGCTTGAACCGGCTCTGCAACCGCGTGCTGGCACGTGCCGTGTCCTCGGCAGCCCGGATCAGCTTGATCACTTCGTCAATGTTGTCGACGGCAATCTTCAGACCTTCGAGGATGTGCTCCCGTTCCTGCGCCTTGTCCAGCTCGAACTGTGCACGGCGCACGACGACGTCATGGCGGTGGCCAATGTAATGTCCGAGGATCTCCTTGAGCCCCATGACCTTCGGCACGAGCTGCCGGGTCGTCGGATCGGGGACCAGCGCCAGCATGATGACGCCGAACGTCGCCTGCATCGGCGTGTGCTTGTAGAGCTGGTTGAGCACTACGCGCGGAATCGCATCGCGGCGGAGCTCGAGGACCAGCCGCCTCCCCTCGCGGCTCGTCTCGTTGCGCATCGCCGTGATGCCGTCCAGCCGCTTGTCCGCCACGAGATCCCGGATCACCTGTTCGAGCTTCGCGCCATTGACCTGGTACGGCAGCTCGGTGACCACGATCTGCGCCCGTCCGGATTCCTTCTCCTCGATGACCGCTCGCGCGCGCATCACGATCCGGCCGCGGCCCGTTTCCTGGTAGTCCCTGATCCCCTGGCGCCCGTAGATGAAGCCGCCCGTCGGGAAGTCGGGGCCTTTGACGATCTTGCGCAGATCCGGCACGCTCAACTCAGGGTCATCGATCAGCGCGATCACCGCGTTCACGACTTCCTTGAGATTGTGCGGCGGGATGTTGGTCGCCATGCCGACGGCGATGCCCGATGATCCATTTACGACCAGATTCGGGAATCCCGACGGCAGCACCTTCGGCTCGGTGAGCCGGTCGTCGAAATTGGGCGCGAAATCGACGGTGTTCTTGTCAATGTCGGCCAGCATCTCCGTCGCGAGCCGCGTGAGCCGTGCCTCGGTGTACCGGTACGCCGCCGCGTTGTCGCCATCCGCGCTGCCGTAGTTTCCCTGGCCATCCACCAGTGGATAGCGGAGGGAGAAATCCTGCACCATGCGCACGAGCGCATCGTAGACCGACGCGTCGCCGTGCGGGTGATACTTGCCCAGCACGTCGCCCACGACCGTCGCCGACTTCTTGTACGGGCGTCCGGGCACCAACCCCAACTCGTTCATCGCGTACAGCACGCGCCGGTGCACCGGCTTGAGTCCGTCACGCACGTCCGGCAGGGCGCGCGAGACGATCACGCTCATCGAATAGTTGATGAACGACTCTTTGATCTCGTCGTCGATGAGCCGGGGAAGAATGCGCTCGCGGTTGTTCGGTGCGGTCATGATTCAGCCAGAAAGGATCAGCGAATGGGCGCGGAAAACGCCGCAGCGGAACACGCGCCGGACAGGCGGCCGTCCAGCCGCCGGACCAACCGCTAAAGCTACCCGGGCCGGGGGGTTACCGCAACCCGGGTGACGACTTCTAAACTGTTGCCGCCGTGTGGGTTAGGAAGACAGTCCCGGACCGTTCTTTTTCAGTTCCGGGTCGCTCGCGCCGCGTCGAAGATTGCGCTCCGGCGACACCGGGGGCACAGGAGCCACACGCGCCGCCTCGCATAGCCCAGCCCGAACGATCCGCCGCCGATTCCGCGGCTGTTCATCGTCACCGAACAGTAGGGACACGGCGGCGTCACTCCCGCGATCCACTGCTCGCGGATCCGTTGCTGCTCCTCGGCGCTGTACTGCGCCCGCCCGGTTCCATCAGCGGGTCCGTCAGCCGGTCCATCAGCGGGGCCATCAGAAGGTGGCCAGCGGGGATCGTCCGGCTCACCCACGCGGCACCCGCTCCATCGCGCGCCCGCTCACGCGCGCGTCTCGATCGCGTGGCTCAACCGATCGCGGATGTGCGCCGGAATTGGAACACTCCGCTGGGCGTCATAGTCGAACATGACTTGCACGGTCCGCCCCTCCGCTACCAGCCGCTCGTCCCGCGAGTCCACGATCCGGTAGCTCCACACCCACGCCTTGGTGCGGACCTCGGCGACCGTGATGTCCATCGCCAGGGGCACGCCCCACTTCGCCTGGCTCACGTACCGCACCAATGACTCCAGCATGATGAACGGAAAATCGTTGGCGAGCCCCGTGAGCGATTGCCACGCGTGATGGCGGCCGATCTCGAAGTACGTCAGGTACACGGCGTTGTTCACATGGCCGCGGGTGTCGTAATCGCTGTACCGCGAGTCGATCAGAACGCGCACGTCACGCCTCCCCCTCCGTCTGCATCGTGAGCACGATCTTGCCGAAATGGTCACCGGAGGCGAGACGCTCGAACGCCGCTCGCCCCTCCGCCAACGGATACACGCGATCGACCGGCGTGCGCAGCCGGCCCGCCCGGTACTCCGCCGCGATGGCATCGAACTCCGCGTCGTTGCCCATCGTCGAGCCCATGAGCGTCCACTGGTTCCAGAACATCCGCCGCACGTCGGTCTCGACGATCGGACCGGTCGTCGCACCGCACGTCACCAACCGGCCGGCGCGGCCGAGCGCAGCGAGCGATTGCCGCCAGGTGGCCTGGCCGACGCAGTCGATCACGACGTCGGCACCCCGCTTGCCGGTCTGCTCGCGAATCGCGCGCGCGACATCGGTCGTGCAATGGTTGAGCACCTCATCCGCGCCCAGCTCCGCCGCGCGCCGCAGTTTCTCATCACTTCCCGACGTCACCCACACGCGGGCGCCACGCGCTTTCGCGATCTGGAGCGCCGCCTGCGCGACGCCGCCCCCGATGCCCCAGATCAGCACCGTCTCACCGGACACGACCATCGCCCGGGTCACCACCATGCGCCACGCCGTGAGCGTGACCAGCGTGAACGCCGCGGCGCCCGCTGCCGTGGTGCCTGCCGTGGTGTCTGGCGTGGTGCCTGTAGTAGCACTGGCCATGGCACCACCCGCCCCGGGCGCGGGCACGGCTCGCACGTTCGCGGCGGGTACCACCACATAGTCGGCGAAGGTTCCCGGCCGGTGTTCGCCCAGGAGCTGAAAGTGCACGCACAACGACTGTTCGCCGCGCCGGCAATACTCGCACGTCCGATCGCTCACACCCGGATTGATGAGGACGAAGTCGCCGGCTGAAACGTCCCGCACATCCGCGCCAACCCGGTCGATCACGCCTGCCGCATCGCCGCCCAGAATCCAGGATGGCGTGATCGTGATACCGGGCAGTCCGGCGACCACGAAGAGGTCGAGATGATTGAGGGCGGCCGCGTGGATGCGGACACGCACGTCGGTCGCGCTGGTGAGCACGGGCTCCGGCAGATCGGTTCGGAATTCGAGCCGCTCCATGCCGCCGTGCGCGCTGATTGTGAGTCCTCGCACTGGTGTCGGAGAAAGTTATATTGCCATGACAGCGTGGAGTACGCGCCTGCTCCGAGCGTGCCGGCCACCGGCACTCGCGGAATTGCATAACGATATGCCCCGGTACGCATGATCGCGATCAAAGTCCCACCGCTCGGCGAATCCATCGTCGAAGCCACGGTGTCGCGCTGGGCCAAGCAACCCGGCGACCCGGTCGCTGCCGGCGAAACCGTGGTCGAGCTGGACACGGACAAAGTGACGGTCGAAGTGCCCGCGCTCAAGAGCGGTGTCCTGGCGTCGCAAGCCAAGCACGAGGGCGACACCGTCAAGGTGGATGACCTGCTGGGCGAGGTCGACGAGACCGCCGCCATACCGGGCGCCGCCGCGAAAGCCGGTGGCACCGCGGCCGCGCCCGCAGTCGCGCCACCCGCAGTCGCGCCACCCGCAGTCGCGCCACCCGCGGTCGCGTCACCCGCAGTCGCGTCACCCGCAGTCGCGTCACCCGCAGTCGCGTCACCCGCAGTCGCGTCACCCGCGGTGGAGTCGCCATCAGGAGCGTCATCCGCCCCCGTAGTAGCCGCCGCCACTGCGGGAACGGCGCCGCCGGGCGCTGTCCGCGCCGCACCCTCCGCGCAACGGCTCGCGAGCAAGGAAGGCGTCGACCTCGCGCGCGTCTCGGGGACAGGCCGTGGCGGCGTCGTGAGCAAACCCAATGTGCTCGATCACCTGGCCCGCGCCAGCACCGCACCCGCGGCGCAGCCGGCACCGCCGGCCGGTCCCGAATCGCGGGCCATCCCGGCACCGGCTGGCCCGAACGGCGCCCGTACGCCGGCGGCGCCGGAGGCGCGCGAGACCCGCGAGAAGATGACGACGCGCCGCAAGCGCATCGCGGACAACCTCGTGCAGGCACAACACATCACGGCGCACCTCACGACGTTCAACGAGATCGACATGTCGGCCGTGACGGCGCTGCGGAATCGCATGCGCGAGCGCGTCGAACAGGAACAGGGCGTCAAACTCACCTTCATGCCGTTCTTCGTGAAGGCCGCTTGCATCGCACTGCGCCAGTTCCCGGTCGTCAATGCGCAGATCGACGCCGACACGATCGTCTACAAACACTACGTCAACATGGGCATCGCCGTGGCATCCGAGGCGGGCCTCGTCGTCCCCGTGATTCGTGACGCGGATCAGAAAGGCATCATTGGCATCAGCCGCGAGATCGCCGACGTCGCGACCCGCGCCCGGGCCGGCAAGCTCGCGATCAATGATCTCACTGGCGGCACGTTCACGATCACCAATGGCGGCGTGTTCGGGTCGCTCGTCTCCACGCCCATCCTCAACTACCCGCAGTCCGGTATCCTGGGATTGCACAAGATTCAAGACCGGCCGGTCGCCGAGCGTGGGGCCGTCGTCGTGCGGCCCATGATGTACGTCGCGTTGTCGTACGATCACCGGCTCGTCGACGGACAGCAGGCGGTGTTGTTCCTGGTCCGCATCAAGGAATTGATCGAGGATCCGGCCGCCATGCTGGTGGCGTGAGCCGCCGATGAACGCCCCGTCCTCTGTTCCGCCGGAAGCCAATGTCGTCATCATCGGCGGCGGGCCCGGCGGCTACGTCGCCGCGATCCGTGCCGCGCAGTTGGGCCTACGCACGGTCTGCGTCGAGCAGGACAAGACGCTAGGCGGCACCTGCGTCAACATCGGATGCATCCCGTCCAAGGCGCTCCTCACCAGCTCCGAATACTTCGAGTTCACGAAGCTGCACGCGGCGGAGCACGGGTTCCAGGCCACGGGGCTCACGCTCGATCTGCCCCGGATGATGCAGCGGAAACTGGATGTCGTGGCCCAGAACACGCGGGGCATTGAGTTCCTGTTCCGCAAGAACAAGGTGACGTGGGCCAAAGGCCGCGGCGTGCTCGGAGCGGGTAACACGGTGACGGTGACCGATGCCGCCGGCGTCGCCACGACGATCCGCGCCGCCAATGTCATCATCGCCACGGGCTCTGTCCCGATCTCGCTTCCATTCCTGCCGTTCGACGAGTCGCGGGTAGTGTCCAACGACGGCGCGCTCAGGATTCCGCGCGTTCCCGATCATCTCGTAGTCGTCGGCGCCGGCGTCATTGGACTCGAGCTTGGATCCGTGTGGCGCCGGCTCGGGGCCCGGGTCACGGTGCTGGAGCTCGCGCCGAGCATACTGCCCGGTTTCGACGCGGACGTGATCAAGGAGGCGGAAAAAGTATTCCGCCAACAGGGGCTCGATCTGCGCACCGCGGTGCGCGTGACCGGTGCGCGCCCCAGCGGCGAGCGAATCACGGTGGAGTATGAGAAAGATGGGGGCGTTGACGAGCGGATCGACGCCGATCACGTGCTCGTCGCCGTCGGCCGCCGCCCGAGTCTCCAGGGCATCGACGCGGCGGCACTCGGCCTGGGACTCGGCGCGCGCGGCGAGATCCTGGTCGACGACCAGATGCGCACGAACCTCCCGCACGTCTACGCGGTCGGCGACGCCGTCGGCGGCAAGCTGCTCGCCCACAAGGCGGAAGAGGAGGGCGTCGTGGCAGCCGAGGTGATCGCCGGACACCCGTCCCGCATGCACTACCGGACCATACCGTCCATTGTCTACACGTGGCCCGAGATTGCGGTGGCCGGACTGGCAGAGCACGAGGTCAAGGCCGAAGGCCGGCCGTATGCCGCCGGGAAGTTTCCCTATTCGGCGAATGCACGCGCTCGGACGCTCGGCCAGACATCGGGCTTCGTGAAGGTCCTCGCTGATGCCGGATCGGGCGAGCTGCTCGGTGTGCATATCATCGGACCCAACGCGTCGGAGCTGATCAGTGAAGTGGTGCTCGGACTCGAGTACCGCGCCACCGCGGAAGACATCGGCGGCACCGTGCACGCGCATCCGACACTGTCCGAAGCGACGAAGGAAGCCGCACTGGCCGTCCTCGGGCGCGCGATCCACTTCTGATGAGCGATTCGCCAGCCCCCATCATGATCCGGGCGCTGGCCGCGTCCGATGGGCCGGCCTGCCGGAGTCTCTTCACGGCGGCATTCGGCAACACCCTGTACGCGGAAGCGCCCCGCAACGCGTTGCGCGCCGCGCTCGGCGCCGCCGCGGCGGGCCGCAGCGATCCGGAATCCGCGGGTCTCGTGGCGATGGCCGGCGATCGCCTCGCGGGCGTCGCCGTCTATGGAGAAGTGGCGGGCGCAGTCGGTGCGGGCAAGATGCACGGCATGGCGGTCGCGCCCGACTCCCAGCGCCTCGGCATCGCGCGCTCACTCATCGACGGGTTCGTGTCCGAGCTCGCACGGCGCGGCGCCCGCTTCGTCCTGGTCGAGTTCCCCGACGCCCCCGAGCTGGCCGCCGGCCGCACGCTGTTGCTGCAATCCAGGTTCACCGAGGAATCCCGCGTCGGCGATTTCTTCCTCGACGGCGTCGCGCTCTCGTTCCTGCGACGGAATCTGCCCTAGGCGCGACGTGCCGGGCGCCAACGCGATCCGCCGATTGCCATGCCCCAAGAGCCGGGCCTGAGAGCAGAGCGGGGCCGGTCCCGTGGACCGGCCCCGCTCTGTCATACACTCCTGCCAATGCGTTCCTGCCTGCGCTGGCTACCGCTTGATGGTCGCGCCGATCGCGGCACCAATCGTGAGCAGCCCGGCAGCCGCGGCTGCGACCGTCACGGGGGTCAGCTCGACCGAACGCGTCCACCACGGCATGGCAGCCTGTGGCACGGTTGCCGGAATCGCAGCCATGATCCGCTCGGTGAGATCCACCGGTGCGTGGGCGTGGCGGCGCACCTCGAGGTCGCGGTCGAGCCGCTTCCAGAACTCGACGTGCCGCACCGCTTCCGCGCCGCGCACGCCCGACTCCGGCAGCTCGCCGTCCAGCCACGCGTGAATCTGATCCGGGGTCCGGGTCAGCTCGATCGGAACCTCTCGGTCCGCCAGCTTTCCGGACTCGCGAACCCGCGCCTGCCGCTCCTGCCCAGCTTCGGGTGTCTCTGGCGCACGGGACCGCGCATCATCGCGCCCGTCGCGCGCTGAAAGATCGTCATGCATCACGCGTATTTCTCCTCTAAAAGGACTTGGAGCGCTTCGCGCGCGCGGTGAACGCGCATTTTGAGAGCCCCAACGGTGGTGCCCAACAGATCAGCCATCTCCTCGTACGACCGTCCTTCGACGTGCTTCATCACGAATGCTTCCCGCAAACTCGGTGCGAGCGCCGCCAGTGCACGGTCGAGGTCGCTCCGTAATTCCGTCCGGTCCAGATCTTCTTCCGGGGTCGCATACCCCGACGGTTGGTCATCCTCGTCATAACTCAGGTGCGTCCGCCGGATGTTTTTCAGCCAATCCTTGCATCCGTTTGCCACGATCCGGAACACCCAGGCGTCGAACCGTCCGCGAACCTCCGCAAGATGTTGGTACGCTTTGATGAAGGACATTTGAAGAATGTCCTCCGCAACATCAGGACTACCTGTCATTCCCAACGCGTGCCGGTACAATGCATCGCTGTACCGCATGATCAACAACGAGAAGTCTTCGCGGTGGCCAGTCAGTACTCGTCCTATGATCTGCTGGTCCGCCTCGAGCTGGTCGGCCTGCGCCGGCGTCACGGTCGTTTTCACGGGGCTAGCATAACCCGTTTCTGACGCGGTGTATAGACCTGCGCCAGCGAGTTTTCGCCCGTCACGAACCGGCTACGCTGAGATGACGAGGCAGCATCGCGAGAGTAACGCGAATTCATACGAAGTAACATTGCTGACCAATTGCGTGACAGTGAAAGCGCAGGGTCACGGTGCTGGAGCCCTCGAAGGCGCTGCCGGCAGCCTGTATCGGTACGAAATGGCCGGAAATCACATACCGGGAGAAACGGCGAGGCCGGCTGATACACTTCGCAGCCGGCCCAGTACCGTGGCCACAGATGGCCAGCGTCAATCCCTCACCGCCTCCCAGCTGGCTTCTTCTTCGAGGCGCTCTTCGCAGCCGCCTTCGATTTCGGCGCCGGCCGCGCAGCCACTTTCTTCTTGGCCTTCGCAGCAGGTGCCGCCTTCTTTGGAGCCGCGGCCGCGACGGCTGCCGGCGGACGCGCGGGCTCGCTCCGCACCGGCGCCTTCGCCATTGTCGTCGCGACAAACGACGACGGCACCGGATCCACCTTGAGAATCGGCGCGGGCGGCGGCTTCGGCACCTTCGACGGTGGCGGCACCGGATGCGGCTTCCGCTTCCCATCCGCCTCTTCGGCCTCGCGGATCAGCTTGTCGGCCTCGTCTTGCGTCATTTGCCCGCGACGCACCATGTACTGCACGAGATCACGCGCGCTCTCGATCGCGAATCCCGATAACCCGGCGGCCGCACTGATGACATCCTTCATCGCCGCCGCCATTTTGCTCCCCGCCTCCAAACTGATTTCCTGCGCCTTCGCCGCCATCTCCGCCACCGTGTCACGTACATCGGCGCCACGATGACCTGGACTTCTCTTCGGTGCAACGGGCGCCGGTGGTGTGCCGTCCGTCGCCGGCTTGGCGTCCAATGTCTCGGCCTTGTCAGCCATAGCGTGCGTGCTCCGTCCGTGCTCGGCACCGGGGTCCGGACCCCGGGAGCGGTGTATTGAAGGCGTCAAAGTCGCGGCGTAACCTTACCGGCAAAGGTCCCACCGATCGCCTCCGGCAAAGGACCAGGCCGCGCGGGGGGTAAGTATATGATTTTTCGTCATCTACGCAAGGCATCCCGGGCACCGCGCGAGCATACCGGCATCCCTGAAAGTACCACGAATTTCGCGCTATCATTACGCCAGTAATGCGACATAATAGCCTGAGCGGGATAAAAGTGCTTGATCTCACGCGAGTCCTCGCTGGACCGCTTTGCACCATGGTCCTCGGCGATTTGGGTGCAGATGTCATCAAAATCGAACGGCCTGGCTCAGGGGACGACAGCCGCGGGTGGGGTCCGCCGTTCGACGACCGCGGCGAAAGCGCGTATTTCCTGAGTATCAACCGCAACAAATGGAGTGTAGCCGCAGACCTCGGCCTGGCCCGACGACATCGCGCTCATCGCCCGCCTGGCCGCCGATGCGGATGTCGTCGTCGAAAACTTTCGCCCCGGGACGCTCGAGAAACACGGCATCGGTGCCGCGGTTCTGCTCGGACGCCATCCCCGCCTGCTCTGGGCCACGATCACGGGATTCGGCGACGAGAACGGGCGCATTGGCTATGACTTCGTGGTACAGGCCGAACAGGGATGGATGGCGATCACCGGTGAACCCGACGGGCCGCCCACGAAGGTCGGTGTGGCCCTGGCGGATGTCATCGCCGGCAAGGACGCTGCCATCGCCGTCCTCGCGGCACTCGCGGCGCGCGAGCGTGGTTCGATTCCGCCGGAGAACCGCCGCATCACGATCTCACTCGCCCACAGTGCGACCGCGGCACTCGTCAACGTCGCGCAGAATGTCCTGGTCGGCGGAGACGACGCCGGGCGCTGGGGCAACGCGCACCCGAACTTGGTTCCCTACCAACTGTTCGAAACGGCAGACCGCCCGCTCGCACTCGCAGTCGGCACGGACGGCCAATGGCGGGCGTGCGCGGCCGCCCTCGATCTCCGCGACCTCGCGAACGATCCGACGCTCGCCACCAATGCCGGCCGGGTCGCGGCTCGGGAACATGTCGTGAGCCGCTCGCCGCCCGGTTTCGCCAACGGCCCGTCGCCCAGTGGATGACGGTGCTCGCCGCAGCTGACGTCCCCGCCGGTGTGGTGCGCTCGGTCCGCGAGGCGGTCGGCAGTGTGCCGGCCTTCGCTCTCACCGGGATCGCTCCATCGCTTCCGGGCACCGTCCGGTATCCGCCCCCGCGGCTCGACGAGCATGGCGCCGTCATTCGGAGTCTCGGATGGTCCGCCTTCGGTCGCGCCGCTGGCGGATGAGCGCGGTCAGCTTGTCCGCCCCCGATTCGCCTTCTGGCCTCTCGGGTTCAGCACATCCATGACGTGCGCGCAGTTGATCAGCGCGATGTGGGTGAATGCCTGCGGGAAATTGCCGAGGAATCCTCCGGTGGCGGGGTCCAGCTCTTCGCTGTAGAGACCCAGATGATTCGCGTGGCCGATCATGCGCTCGAAGATCTTCTCCGCGTACGCATGATCGCCTGACAGCGCGAGCGCCTCCGCCAGCCAGAAGGTGCAAATCGAAAAGACGCCTTCGCCACCCTGAATCCCGTCCTCGTTGCGGTACCGGTATACCAGTTCTTCGCCTTCGCTCGTGAGCTCGCGGAGCGTGGCCTGAACGGTTCCGGCCACGCGGTAGTCGCTGTGCGGCAGGAAGCCGACCATTGGGATCACGAGGTTCGACGCGTCGAGGGCATCCGTCCCATAGTACTGGACAAAGCTCTGCTTCTCTTCGCTCCATCCGTTCGCGAGGACGTCGGCATGTACCGCGGCGCGTTCGGCTTCCCACCGGTCGAGCGGCGCGGGGAGCGCGAACTCCCGGGCCATCCTG
Source organism: uncultured Gemmatimonadales bacterium (assembly GCA_963737895.1). Lineage (GTDB taxonomy): Bacteria > Gemmatimonadota > Gemmatimonadetes > Gemmatimonadales > Gemmatimonadaceae > Palsa-1248. The sequence goes on from CAVTUF010000001.1 coordinate 1,107,879, forward strand.
ATCCCCCGGTCGAGCGCGACCCAGCACATCACTTTGCTGTGCACATAGTGGCGCAGGCCGGCGGACTTCCCAGATGCCGCTGTCCGGCCTGCGCCAGTTGTCGGCGATGAACCCGACCAGACGCCCGAGCGTGGACCACGTGCCCTCGGTCAACGGCCGTGTGCGGCTCCACAGGTACGCGGTCTCGAGCAGCTCGCCGTACACATTGAGTTGCAGCTGATCGTATGCGGCGTTCCCAACGCGCACCGGTGCCGAACCACGGTAGCCTTCGAGCTGGGGAAGGGTCTGCTCGGTCAGATGACGGCGCCCATCAATGCCGTACATCACCTGCAGGTGCGTGTCGCTCGTGCGGCGCGCGACCCTCTTGAGGAACTCCATGAACCGGTCCGCCTCGTCCGAGTGACCGAGGATGCTCAATGAGTAGAGCACGAACGCCGAGTCGCGGATCCAGGTATACCGGTAGTCCCAGTTGCGCACCCCGCCGATTTCTTCCGGGAGCGATGTCGTCGGCGCGGCGACGATCGCGCCTGTCGGCTCGTAGCACAGCAGTTTGAGCGTCACCGCCGATCGGATCACGGCGTCGTGATACGGCCCATCGTAACGGATGGCCCCGACCCAGGTCTTCCAGAACGCGAGGGTGGCGGCCAATCGCTTGTCCGACTCGTACGCCGCGAGCGGACGAACTTCGTCATTGTCGTACCGTAGGACGAACCACGCGCAGTCGCCGCTCCCTCCGCCCCGTCCGCTCCCTCCCGGCTGCGTCGAGTCGCCACCGGTCCCGCCGCCCGTCCCGTCCCCCCGATCGGCGATGCCGCCCATCCGGCTCACCACATTGGCGACGCGGGACACGGCGCCCGTGACGATCGCCACCGCGGCATTCACTTTCCGCCGCGGTCCGCTCGCGCGCTTGCCGCCGGTCCGCCGGGCCGGGCCGGCGCCGTGGCTCCGCCCAGCGGCGGCTCCCGCCTGCTGTCCCGAGTCGTTCGGCAGCGCGACCTGGTCGTCCTCATGCGCGGGTCTCGCTGCACGCCCTTCCGGCGCCCGCAGCTTCAGCGTCGCACTCGCCGAGTTTCCCTCGACGGACCACCAGATCTCGGGCGGCGACGCCAGAGTCAGCACTTCATCCTCTTCGTCCGTCGCCAGTACGCCGTGACGCCGCGGGTATACCACGGTCTGCCCGGTCGCATAGTCGAAGCGCGGTGCGAATTCAACGCGGAACTCCACTTCGCCGCTGAGACATATCACCCGGCGATGGATGTCCGCGAAGCGGCGCCCGCCGCCCGCGGCGACCGGCATGAAGTCGGTGAGTTCGAGGACGCCTGTCGGTGTCTGGAAAGTCGTGACGAGTACCGCGGTCTGGCCGAGATATCGCTGCTCGGCGGTGAACGGCCCCACGGGTTCGATCCGGCACGACCCGCCCCGCCCCACGTCCAGCATCGCGGCGAACACCGATGGGCTGTCGAAGGCGCGCGGGCAGTACCAGTCAACCGCCCCGAACCGGCTCACCAGCGCCGCGGTATGCAGGTCGCCGATGATGCCGTAGTCGGAGATCGGAGTGTATGGGGATGAGCCGGCCGGAACGTCCTGGCCGGACGCGCCCTGCGCGGCCGCTGGCCGCGATGGTTGTGCCGGTGGCGCGCTCACCCGCTGGCGGAGCTGCCCGTGCCGGACGCTCCCGCCATGGATGCCACTCGGGACATCACGCCATCGAGCCAGTCGAATACCGTCGCGTTGCGAAGGCGCCGGCGCATGGCACCCATCCGCCGCGCACGCTCCGCCATGGGCATGGCGAGCGCCGCGCGAATCGCCGCGGCCACTCCATCGACATTGAACGGATTGATCAGCACCACGCCTTCGATCTCCTCTGCAGCACCGGTGAACCGGCTCAGGACGAGCACCCCGCGCTCGTCGAGCTGGCAAGCGACGAATTCCTTGGCGACGAGATTCATGCCGTCCTGCAGCGAGGAAATGAGGCAGAGATCCGCCGCCCGATAGATAGCCGCGAGCTCGGTCGCCGGCATTGCTTCCGGCAACACGACGATGGGCGTCCACGTCGGGGTACCGAATTGCGCGTTGATCGCCGCCACCCGAGCATCGATCTGCTGTTCCAATACCCGGTAGGGGCGCAACTCGGTCCGCGATGGCGCGGTCACGATCAGCATCGTGAACCGATCCCGCAGCTCCGGCGCGCTCGACCACAGTACTTCCAGCGCGCTGAGACGCTCCAAAATCCCCTTCGTGTAGTCGATCCGGTCCACGCTCACGCCCAACTGGCGGTCGCCCCACGAGTACCGCTGGCGCAGCTCGGCCGCGCGCGCGGCCGCTTCCGGCGCGGCGGCCATCGCCTCGAAGGTCTTGACGTCGATGCTGATCGGATAGACGCCGAGGGCGGTCGTCCGGTCCGCGTAGCGTACCGTCAGCGCCGCGCGGTCGCCCACCGCCCCCGGAAGGAGTTGCGCCGCGCAATCCATGAAGTTCACGGCGAACCGCTCAGTGTGAAACTCCAGGAGATCGTTGCCCAGTAATCCACGCAGTAGCGCCTGGCACACGCCATATGGCAGTAGACGGAAGATCTCCGGCGGGGGAAACGGGATGTGCAGGAATTGATGGATGAACAGTTCGGGGCGCGCCGCCCGCAGCGAATCCGCGACCAGCGCGAGGTGGTAATCCTGTATCCAGGCGATCGGCTCCTGCCCGGTTTCCCCGCGAAGGCGGACCGCCTCTTCGAGCGCCGCATCGGCGAACCGCTGGTTGACGCTTTGATACCGAGCCCAATCCTCGTCCCGAAATCGCAAATGATGGATCAGGAGGTGGCACAGGGGCCACAACACGGAGTTGGCAAAACCGAGGTAATACCCCTCGACATCGGCATTATCGAGCCAGACCCGCCGGAGGGTGTACATTGGATCGGCCGGCGGAGGAGGCACCTCGACACGCCCGTACACATCCGTGGCGGCGCGGTCTCCGCTACCCGAGCCCCACGCCACCCACACGCCGTGCGTCGCCTTGAGCGCGGGGTCGAGCGCCGTGACCAGCCCACCGTACGGGTGCCGCACCTCGATCGTGCCTTCATCGGGAACGACGACGTGCTCGTACGGTTCGCGGTTGGACAGCAGGATGATCGGCCGCTCGTCCTGGTTCGCCGCAAGCGCGCGATTGGGCACGCGCAACGCGCCAGTCGCGGTCAGATGGTCCTCACGATCGGGATCGCGCACGCGATGGTTATCGAAGATGCCGGACTGGCTCGGCGCGATGGTGTGAATACTGGGGGCCGCAGTGTCATCCATAATAAGGTATTCGGGCAACTGCCGTGCCCAGCAATAATCAGTGCCGTTCAATCCCGAAAACATGGTCCTGCCCGCCAACGCGCGGCCTGATAGACTTATCGGCCACAATCCACCGCTTGCCGCCCGATCCACACCGACGGATTCCCGCCTGACCCACGCACAATACGAAGCCCTCGAGCGGGCTATTACAGAAGGCCGCCGGATCGTGGTCACCCGGCGCGGCACGGAGTTCGTCGTGGTGCCGCTCAGGCTTCGCACAGTCACGGGGCGCGAGGTGCTCGACGCCCGTCATCCCACGACCGGTGATAGTCTCACACTGGTACTCGATGAGCTCGACCAGCTCGAGCCCATCCCGGGTCGCTAGCTCGCCCGTGAAACGAGATCCTGCGCCTCATCGCGACTCGCCCCGGCCGCTCGTTGCCGTCTACGCCGACGAATCCTGCCTCGGCAACGGTCAGGATCGCGACACGCCCGGCGGTGCCGGCGGCGTCGTGGAATATCAGCACCCGCAGTCGGGCGCAGTCACCCGCCGCGACTTCTGGATCTCCGAGCCGGCCACCACTAACAATCGGATGGCGCTGCGCTCCGTCATCGAGGCGTTTCGCGGACTCTCGGCCAAAGGCCAGCCTCTCGACGTGATCTTCACGAGCGACTCGAAATATCTGATCGACGGCTTTCGGGATTGGGTACACGGGTGGGCAGCCCGCGGGTGGACGCGCAAAGGCGGTCCAATCGAAAATCTGGCGCTCTGGCGCGAAGCAGTGACCGTCGTGCGCGACGGCGGACACCGGTGCGACTGGCGGTGGGTGCGGGGTCACGATGGGCACCCGCAAAACGAATACGCCAACCACCTCGCGACCGCGGCGGCAGGGTCACGAACGTCGTCCGGCGGCTTCGTGCCATTGCAGTTCGAGTCGTGGATCGGCAGCCGGCCGTCGCGCCCCGGACGCCCCGGGCTTCGCGACCCGGATCCGTTTCCGGCCGCCGAGTCGTTCAATCCCGGCCGCACGCTTCCCGACGCCACACACGCGTTACCGCTCTCTGCGGCAGGGCGTCGGGACAATTGAGCGTGCCGGGCCGTCGCTGGCTCCCAGCGACCGGCGTCCGGGCCGTCTACCGACAATCGAGCTGACTGACCATGCGCTATATCCTTGCCCTCGCGATCGGCGTCTGCGCCGGTTATTCCTACGGATTCACGGATGCGCAGCACTACGACAAGCCGATCGTCGCACGGATCGTTGCACGCGTCGGCGGCAAAGACCGCGAACAGTTCATGAACGACGCGGACAAAAAGCTGAACGACTATCAGCAGACTCGATAGCACCGCTGGAGACGAAGAACCCGTGCCACCAGTGATGGCGCAGGGAGGATGCCGCTTTTGTGGCGGCGACCTGCCCGCCGGCCGGGCAATCACGTTCTGCCCGCATTGCGGCCAGAACATGACGGTCATGCAGTGTCCGGCCTGCAGTGCAGAGCTCGAGGTCGACTGGCATTTCTGTCCCACGTGCGGGCGCAAGATCGAGACGGACGAAGGAGCCGCCGGATAGCACGATCACGCGCACCCCGCCGGACTCGCACGACGAGGCTCGGGAGCCATGGACAAGAATGAGGTGGTGTTTCTCTCCGGTGTGCGCACGCCATTCGGGACCTTCGGCGGCGCGCTCAAAGACATCTCGGCGGTCGAGCTCACCACGATCGCCGCACGCGCAGCCCTCGGACGCGCATCCATTGATGCCTCGCAGGTCTCGCACGCCGTTTTCGGAAACGTGCTGTTGACGACCGCCGACAGTATCTATTTCACCCGGCACGTGGCGCTCGCCGCGGGGTGCCCGATCGAAACACCGGCGCTGACGGTCAATCGCCTGTGCGGATCGGGCTTCCAGGCGATCGTGAGCGGCGCGGAGGAGATCCTCCTCGGCTATGCGGACATCTGCCTGGTCGGCGGCGGGGAATCGATGTCGCAGGCACCACACGTCGCGCGCGGACTCCGATGGGGCACACGGCTGGGCCAGTCGCCGGTTCTGACCGACTCGCTCTGGGAGGGGCTGACCGACACGCAGGCGGGCTGCTCCATGGGCGATACCGCCGAGAACCTCGCCCAGCAATGCGGCGTGGACCGGATGGCCGCGGATGCGTTTGCGCTTCGCTCGCAAACGCTGGCCCGGGATGCGTGGGCGGCCGGCGCCTTCAGTGATGAAATCGTCCCGGTCCCGGTGACCGACCCCAAGACACGGCGGCCGGCGGAGTTCACACGCGACGAGCATCCCCGCCCCGACACGACCGCCGACGTACTGGCTAAGCTCAAGCCGGTCTTCCGCCCGAATGGCGTAGTCACCGCCGGAAACGCATCCGGAATCGGCGATGGCGCGGCGGCGCTCGTCCTGGCCAACGCATTGTATGCGAAAGCCCACGGGAGCAAGCCCCTCGCGCGCCTGGTTTCGTGGGGCATCGCGGGCGTAGATCCTCGCGTGATGGGCATCGGCCCCGTACCGGCCGCGCGGCAGGCCCTCGATCGCGCTGGACTATCGCTTACGGATATGGATCTGGTCGAAGTGAATGAGGCCTTTGCCCCCCAGACCGTGGCGGTCGAGCGCACCCTTGGCATTGATCGGGACCGCCTCAACGTTCACGGAGGTGCGATCGCACTCAGCCACCCTCTCGCGGCGTCGGGCGCTCGCATCACCACCCACCTGATCCATGCACTTCGCCGCGGCGGCAAGCGCTACGGACTCGGGAGCGCCTGTATTGGCGGCGGTCAGGGCATCGCGGTGATTGTCGAAGCGATCGCCGAGTAGCACCAGGCGCGGCCTGCGCGAAACCAGGCCATCACGGCACGCCGCCAACGCCCAATTGCCGGCGGTAGATTTGATCACGCCCCATGCCCGACGACCCCTCGCCCGCTTCCCCCAACCTTCCGGTCCGCATTCCCCCGAACGCCGAGGCCCGCGCCGGGGCGCTCATGGCCATTGATCGGGCGGCGCTCGAGCGGGTGCTCGCCCGGGCTGCCGAGTTGCAGGCCACGATGGCCGACGACGGGGCACCGAGCGATGGGCTGACCGAACAGCAGTTGCTGGAGGTCGGTAACGACGTCGGGCTGTCGCCCGTGCACCTGCGGTTGGCACTCGCCGAAGAACGAACGCGCAATGTCGTACCGTCCGAGCGAGGACTCGTCGCCCAGATGGCCGGCGCGGCAGTCGCCACCGCCCAGCGGATGGTACGCGGTTCACCGGCCAATGTGCTGGGTGCACTCAATCAGACGATGCAGCGCGATGAGTCCCTGATCCTCAAGCGGCGGTATGCCGACCGGGTGACCTGGGAGCCGCGACGGGATTTCTGGGCCGCGCTGCGCCGCGTGTCGCTGTCGTCCGGCCGTGCGTACGATCTGCTGCGTGTGAGCGAAGTCGCCGCGACGGCGATCGCGGTGGACGACTCACGGACGCTCGTTCGCCTGGACGCCAATGTCTCAGGAGTCCGCGGACGCCGCCTTCAGGGTGGGGTCGCGGTCGCCTCCGCCGGTACGGTGACCGGTGGGATCATCTTCGGCCTCGCGCTGCTCATTCAGCCGGCGTTGATCCCCGCGATCGCGATCGGAGCCGTGCCGGCGCTCGCCGGTCTTGCCGGAGGCTTCGCCGTGGCACGAACACACCGCCAGATCCTGCAGCGGGCCCAGTTGGCGCTCGAGCAAGTGCTGGATCGCGTCGAGCATAACGAAGCCCGCCGCCCTCCGTCCCTCCTCGACGTTCTGGTCCGCTGACCACGCTCAGCCCGGAGTCTCCGATGGCCATCGAAACTGTGGGTGTGGTTGGCGGTGGTCTCATGGGCAGCGGCATCGCTCAGGTCGCGGCGGCGGCGGGTTTCCCGACCCGGTTGCGTGAGGTCTCGGCCGTGCTGGCGACGCAGGCTCGCAGCCGCGTCGAACGATCGCTGGCGATCGGCGTCGACAAAGGCAAGGTCACGCCGGAGCATCGTGATGCCACGCTCGCGCGCATGGCGTTCGGAACAGACATCGGCGACATCGCGTCGTGCGACATCGTCATCGAGGCGGTGGTCGAAGACATCGCCATCAAGGTCGCCCTCTGGCAGGAGATCGATCGCCAGGCGCCACCGCGCACCGTCTTCGCGTCCAACACGTCGAGCCTGACGATCGCGGACATGGCAGTTGCGAGCGGGCGGCCCGACCGGGTGGTCGGGTTGCATTTCTTCAATCCGGTTCCGCTCATGGCTCTCGTCGAGGTGGTTCGGGCGATCACGACGAGCGACGCGTCGGTGGATGCCGCGACAGCCTTCGTTCGCCGCCTGGGCAAGCAGCCGATCGCCGCACGCGACACATCAGGGTTCGTGGTCAACCGCCTGCTCATCCCGTACATGCTCGACGCGATCCGCGCCGTCGAGACCGGGGTCGCATCGGTAGCCGATATCGATACAGGTATGCGGTTGGGAGCCGGCCACCCCATGGGGCCACTCACGCTCCTCGATTTCGTCGGCCTCGACACCACGCTGCGAATTGCCGAGATCATGTACACCGAATTCCGCGAGACGCGATTCGCGCCGCCGCCGCTCCTCAGGCAGATGGTCACCGCCGGATTGTTCGGACGGAAATCCGGACGGGGATTCTACGACTACTCGGCCGAGCCCCCGCGAGTGTCCGCCTTCTTGTCCCGCTGATCAGGTCCGTGGACGCGGCGCCGGAACCAGCAGCCGCCAGCAGGCCTCCCGGTTTTCGCGGCGTATTCCGGGACGATGCCGGCGCCCGCGCGGTCTATGCGGAGGCGGCAGGGATCCAGCGCATCTCGGCCGGCCGCCGTCGCAGTCCCGGAGGACGCCGCCGACCTGCGCGTCCTCGTGCAATGGGCTCACGCGACACGCACACCGCTCATCCCCCGCGCCTCTGGGTCGAGCATGGCCGGCGGTGCGATCGGGGCTGGCGTGATCGCCGACGTCGAGCCGGCTGCGCGATGTGTCGGCCGTCGATGCGCGTCAGCATCTTCTCGTCGGCCCGGGAGTCCTCCGTGAGGAGGCCGATGCCGCAGCGGGCGCGTGCGGGCTGCGCTTCCCCGTCGACCCATCGAGTGGCGCGTTCTGCACGATCGGGGGCATGGCGTCGACCAATGCCGCGGGTGCGCACACGCTGAAATACGGCTCGACACGGCCGTGGGTCACCGCACTCGACTGCATCTTCGACGACGGCGCCCGCGCGGTGATCCGCCGGGGGCAGCCCGCTCCCGCGACGGTGCCGGCGGTCAGACGATTCCTTCAGGACGTGGCGCCCGAGATTCGCGCGGCCGGGGCGGCCCGCCTCCAGCATCCCGGGGTGCGGAAAGATTCCTCCGGGTACGCGGTCGCTGACTATGCTCGCAGCGGCGATCTCGTCGACCTGCTCGTCGGCAGCGAAGGGACGCTGGCGGTCTTCGCCGGCATCGAGCTGGCCCTCATCGCCCGGCCCGGCGCCACGGCGAGTCTCCTGGCGGCATTCCCAACGCTCGAAGCCGCGGTCGGCGCAGCGCTGACGGCGCGCGACGCCGGCGCGGCCGCCTGTGAGTTGCTCGACCGCACTTTTCTCGACTTTGTGCGTGAAGCCGCCCGGGCGGGCGAGACGGCCACACGATTGCCGGCGGAAACCGATGCGGTGCTCCTGATCGAGATCGAAGCCGCCTCACCAGACGCCGCGAACGAGGGGGCGACGGCCTTGTCACGCGAGATGCGCGCACATGGTGCGACGCAGGTGGAGCTCGCGCTCGGGACGGACGCCGAGGCCGCGCTGTGGGAGCTGCGTCACGCGGCAAGCCCGGTGCTATCCCGGCTCGATCCCGCGCTCAAGTCGATGCAATTCATCGAAGACGGTGCCGTGCCCCCCGAGCATTCTGGCGGCCTACGTGCGAGGCGTGCGCGCCGCGATGCAGCATCATGACATCCGAGGCGCGATCTTCGGCCACGCCGGCGATGCGAACATCCACGTCAACCCGCTCATCGATATCCGGGATCCGGCCTGGCACACCAAGCTGCATGCGCTGCTCGACGATGTCATCGCGCTCACCGCGCGATTGGGCGGAACGCTGTCTGGAGAGCACGGAGATGGCAGGCTCCGCGCCCCCCTCGAACCGATGCTGTGGCCGGATCCGGACGCCCCTGCACCACGACTCTACCGCGCGGTCAAGGCGGCGTTCGATCCTCAGGGTATTCTCAATCCCGGAGCGAAGATCGCAGCGCCTGGAACACCCATCCTGGGCGACGTCAAGTACGACCCCAGCCTGCCACCCTTGCCCGCGGCCGCCCGGCGCGCGCTCGACCGGGTCGACAGCGAGCGCCTTTACGCCACGCCGCGGCTCGCGTTACTCGGCCGATAGTCCACTTTCGCCCCTCCGGCGACGCGCGCATCTTTGTATACAACGGGTTCGGCTCTCACCGGCGGAGGCTTCCATGGCGGCGACGTTCGTACACTCGACACGGATCCCCATGGACGGCGCCCGGACGCTCCCGCAGGCGTACTTCACGTCGCCCGAGATCTACGCCGATGAGGTCGCGAGGATTTTTCACTCGCGATGGCTCTGCGCGGGCCGGTCTTCGGAAATTCCGGAACCGGGCGACTATGTCGTTCGCCAAATCGGCAACGCCGCCGTCATCCTGCTGCGCGACAAGTCCGGCCGCATCCGCGGGTTCCACAATACGTGCCGCCATCGCGGTACCCGCCTCTGCGAAGCACCCATCGGTAACGTCGGCGACCGGATCGTCTGCCCGTATCACTCCTGGGTGTATGCCCTCGACGGCCGCCTGATCGGCGCGCCGTCGACGGCGGACATCGAAGGATTCGACAAGGGCGACTACCCGCTCCACGCCGTCCCGGCTGCCGAGTGGGAGGGCTTCGTCTTCTACCACATCGGAGGGGATCCGCAGCCGTTCGCGGAAGCCTTCGCGCCGCTCATGGGACGGTTCAGCCGCTTCAATATGCCGGCGCTGGTGTCGGCCAGCCGCGTCGACTACGACGTGCAGTGCAATTGGAAACTGCTCTTCCAGAATTATTCGGAATGCTATCACTGCTCGCCGGTTCATCCCGCGCTCGTGAAGCTGACGCCTGCCACGAGCGGCGAGAACGACCTGTACGACGGGCCGTTCCTGGGCGGCTACATGGTGATCAACGACGACGCAGGCAGCATGACGATGAGTGGCCGGGCCTGCGGCCTTCCTGTCGGCGAACACCTCACCGATGCGGATGAGCGGCGTGTCTACTACTACTCGATCTTTCCGAACATGCTCCTCAGCCTGCACCCCGACTACGTCATGTTCCACACGATGTGGCCGGACGGTCCGGCGCGCACACGCATCACATGCGAGTGGTTGTTCAACGCCGCCACCCTCCGGGACAAGACCTTCGACCCGCAGGACGGCGTCAAGTTCTGGGATATGACGAACCGCCAGGACTGGCACATTTGCGAGGAGAGCCACCGCGGCATCGTCTCGCCCGCTTACACGCCGGGCCCCTACTCGCCGCGCGAGAGCCTGGCCGCCGCCTTCGACCGCGAGGTCCTGCGGGCGCTGGGCCGCTAGATACCCGGCGGAATACCGCCGCTGGATGCCCGGCCGAATACCGCCGCTATATACCGCCCTTCGCCTGCATCTCCGTCAGCAGCTTCTCGTAGAACCGCACGCCCCAGCCCAGAGTGTTGAGCGGGATCCGCTCGTCGTCGCCATGCTCGCCGCGACGATCGATGTTCATCTCGACCAGGTAGGGAGAGAGTCCGTAGCAGATGATCCCGGCGCCGGCGTACGTGGGGCGATCCGTCGCCCCCGCGTCGGTCGTCGTCGCGACCGGGAGGCCAGGCGCCATCTCGTGGATGGCGCGCTCGATCCCGTGAAAGAGCGCGGTATTCGACGGCGCACTGAACTTCGGCTCGAGACCAGGAAGGGTGCGGATCTCGACCTTCGGATCATCCACGATTCGCGTGAGCTCTCTCTTGAACGCCGCGGTATCCTCATCCGGCAACAGCCGGATGTCCAGGTTCGCCGTCGCCTCGCCCGGGATGATGTTGGTGACTTCGGCGCCATGCAGGACCGTCGGAGAGATCGTGTTGCGGAGGAGCGCGTTACGGTCCGGGTCACCGAGGAGCCACGCTTTGCCCCGGGGATCCTGTAAGGCGTGGGCGGCGTCTGCCAACCAGCGCTTGTGCTCTCCCTGCTCGTAAAGTGCCTCGACCTTGAACAGGCGATCGATGGCCGGCGACACCCGGAGCGGCGTTTTCCACCCGGCCACCCGCACGATCGCGCGGGCGAGCCTCGGCACCGGATTGTCAGCGGTCGGCTCCGAGCCGTGCGACGCCGTGCCACGCACGACGAGTTGCTGCCAGTACGCCCGCTTCTCTCCAACGCTGACACCCCACCATTTCAGCTTGCCGTTCTCGACCCGCGTATCGCTGCCCTCGGTCATCAGATACTCGACCGTCGAGAGGAGATCCGCGTGGCGACGCACGAACGTCAGGGCGCCGATGCCATCCGCCTCCTCGTCGGCGTTCGCGATGTAGACGATGTCGCGCGTAAGGTGCACCCCCGCGCGCTTGAGCGCGATGAAACTCATGAGTTGGATGATGCCCTGCCCCTTCATGTCGAGCGTGCCACGGCCCCACAGGTACCCGTCCTTGATCACGCCACCGAACGGATCAGCCGTCCAGCGCTCGCGCGTCACCGGTACGACATCCATGTGGTGCACCAGTGCGATGCCCTTCTGGGAGCCATCTCCCTTGAGCACCGCGTAGAAATTGGCCCGGCCCGGGCCCAACTCGGCCGTATCGACGATGTGCCCTTCGATACCCTCGCGAGCCAGGACGTCCTTCAGCCAGTGCGCGGTCTGAAGCTCGTTCCCCGGCGGATTGCTCGTATTGATCCGGATGTACTCGGCGAGCCGTGCCGCCGTCTCGGCGCCCATCGAATCGCCGGGCGGTGTCGTCGCCGCCAGCACGCTGTCGACGGACTTCCCGCCGGACGCCACGGGCCACGCAACGGAAGCCTCCTCCGACGCGGCCCCATCCTGCGCTGCCGCCGGCGGGGCTGTGAGGATCAGGGCTGGCACGACGGATGTCGCGAGGACCACCCACCGAATCACACGACGACCGGCATTCTGACAGTCGAGAATGCACGCGCAAGCCTCCAGGATGTTTGGTATGCGATATCGCTGTTCCGATCACGGCATCGTCACTGCATGTAGTTCTTTGGCGGGTTCTTCATCTTCAGGATCGGCCGCGTGATGGCGAACGGCGAGATATCCGATGGCGTCGAGCCATCGATTGCCAGCTCCGACAGAATTCGTCCAATCACCGACGCAAACTTGAACGCGTGCCCCGCTCCGATTGCCACCATGATGTTGGGATGCCCCGGCAATCGGTCGATCACGAAATCCCGGTCCGGCGTCAGCGTGTAGAGACACGTCTTGGTGTACAGCACCCGGCCGGCCGCATCAGGAAGGTAGCGCGCGAGAAACCGTTTTACTGCCCGTTCTTGCGCCGGGTCGGGTTCGAACGATCGCGTATCGGCGGTCACCGGCGGGCCGCCGGCGTCGCGAGCAGCCTTTACCGCCTGCTCGCCGAAGATCGGAAAGCCGTAGAACGACGGGTCGTCCATCCAGATCCAGATGGGAAACCGCTCGGGCGCGAACGCGGCGGAATGCGCCGTGCGGAAGTACGTCACCTGCTCCCGGGTCACTTCGAGCGGGATCCGCGTGCCGAGACGCTTCAGCACCAGCGGTGACCACGGACCGGCGGCGACGACCAGCGACTCGCAGCGGAAGCGCTTCCCTGCCGCCTCGACCTCGACTTCGCCGCCCACGGAGCGGATCGACCGGACCGGTGTGCGATCCATCAGGGTTGCGCCATGCGCACGGGCCATTCGCTGGTGTGCGGCATTCGCCCGCGCCGCCATCGCGATCCCGCTCTCCGCCTGATAAATGCCGTGATGCTCGTCCGTCAGGTGCCACTGCGGCCACCGGCGCATGATCTCGGTCGCGTCGAGCGCCTCGAACGGGACGCCACAGGCGGTCAGGCTGTCGGTGTACGTGCGGAGATCGATCGCCGCCTTGCGGGGCGCGACATCGAGGCCGCCGGTCTTGAGCACGACCTGCTCGCCGGCATCCGCACCCAGTCTCGCCCACGAATCGTACGCCCGTTTCGCCAGTTGTACGTACGCTGGCGTGTGATAGGAAAGCCGGATGATCCGCGAATGATCCTGCGACTCGCCGCGCACGTGTCCCAGCTCGAACTGCTCAATACCCAGCACATCGGCGCCCGCACGGCACGCGAGCCAGTACGCCGCGCCGCTCCCCAGTCCGCCAAGTCCGAGCACGATGTGCTGGTAGTCACGGCGCCGTTGCCCGGCGGGTACGGATGTCGCGGGTTTCCTGCGGGCGTTCCGGGCCGGCTTTGCTCTTTTTGGCGCCGGACCAACCGGCTTCCGAACTGCAAGGGCAACGCCTTTGGCCGCGCTCTTTCTAGCCGCAATTTGATTGGCCGGCGTGGCACGGCCAGTGGTCCGTGGCGCCGTGCGTGCAGTCTTTCTGGACCGTCGCTTGCCGGGAGGCTGGCGTCGCGTCATGCGTCGAGGTCGCCAATGCGGTCCCGCACGTACCGGCGGATGTCGAGGCTCCAGCTCTCCATCGGCGCGTAGTAACCGTGCTCGAACACGCGCGACCGCATGCCGCGCTGCACGCCTTCGCAGATCGTCCAGTCCTGGCGGTTGACGATATCCCAGAAGTTGACCGCATCCGATGGATCGAAGCCCGGTTTCGCCATCTCCGCGGGATCGAAGAGGAAATCGCACATGATCGTCGTGTGCGTCGGACCCGTTGGCCAGAGCGTGAACGCGGCCACGTGATCCGCGGAAAGACTCAGCAGGAGATTGGGATAGAGCAACTCACCCTTGTGCCGCACTCGTTCAATGTCATCCAGCCCCGCAAATGGCGCGCGGACGCTCGTGCCGGACTCAGTGAACGTCCACGCCCCCGGACGGTGCGGGATACCGGACTCCCAGTCGAGCTCCGAGCCGCCCCGATACTTGAACGCCGGGACGAGGGCGCACAACTCGGGATGCACTCCAGCGCAGTGGTAACACTCGTTGTAATTCTCGAGCATCACTTTCCAGTTCGCGGCGACTTCGTAGACGATCCGCCGGGCCGTGCGCAGCTCCGACAGCGGGTAGCGCGCGACTCGCGCGGGTGCCTCACCCAGTTGCGCGAGCAGCGTTCGCCCTTCCGCGGCTGCCCGCGCGGGTGTGAGGTTCACGAACACGAACCCACCCCATACCTCGGCCCCCACCCAATGCAGCGGGAGGTCAGCCCGTGAGAACTCCGCATCCTCCTCGAGGAATGGCGCCGTCCGCAGCGCGCCGTCGAGCGCGTAGGTCCAGGAATGGTACGGACAGCGGATCGCCCCCGGGAAATGCCCCGACGGCCCGGGGACATGCTCCACGGCGGCGCGCGTCCCGGTCAGGACGAGTTCGCACCCACGGTGGCGGCAGACGTTGAAGAACCCGTGGAGCACGCCGTCGGTGCCACGCACGAGCAGCACGCTCTCGCCCGCCACCGTCACGATCGCATAGTCGCCCGGTGCGGGAACCGACTCCGCCCGTCCGGCGCAATACCACTCGTGCGCAAAGATCCGCTCGCGCTCCCGCTGATAGACGGCTTCGTCGAAATACGCACGGCGGGGCAGCGTCCGCTCGAGTGCCGGCATGAACGCTATTTCCCCTTGCCGTCCCGCAGGATCTCTCGCGCCGCGTTGTGGCCCGATGCCCCCATGACGCCGCCACCCGGGTGGGTCGCGGCACCGCACATGTACAGGCCCCGGATCGGTGAGCGGTAGTCGGCGTACCCGGCGATCGGCCGCATGAAGAACAGGCTGGAAAGCGACATCGCGCCCTGCATGATGTTGCCCCCCGTGAGGCCATAGCGCCGCTCGATATCCACCGGTGCCAGAACCTGCCGGTCGATCACGGCGCGCCGGAAATTGGGCGCGTACTGCGTCATGATGTCGAAGCACCGGTCCGCGAACGCTTCCTTGGCCTGTTCCATCGGCTGCCCGGTGCTCAAGGCGTACGGGAAGTACTGGATGAACATCGACATGACGTGCTGCCCCTTGGGCGCCACCGTGTCGTCAAGCACCGATGGAATCGTGCATTCGAGCATCGGATTGCGTGCCAGGCCGGCCGTATTTCGCGTCGTCATAGGCTTCCTCAATGTAGTCGAGGGTCGGGCAAATGTGGATGGTCCCCCGGTGCTGCGGTCCCGGCGTGGTCCCCGGACACGCGGTGAAATCCGGAAGCTCGCGCAACGCCACGTTGATCTTGATGCTCGCGCTTCGGTAATCCAGCGCATCGATGGCCGCCGCGAAATCATCCGGCAGCTCCTTGCGCTCGACGAGCCGGCCGAATGTCACGTGCGCGTCGGCGCCCGACGCCACACGCGGAGCCCGCAGCTCGGTGCCGTCCGCCAGCGCCACTCCCTCGACCGCCCCGTTCCGGACCAGGATGCGCACCACTTCGGCCTGGGTCCGGATCTCCGCGCCCGCGGCCCGTGCGGACCCGGCGATCGCGTTGCTGATCCCCCCCATGCCGCCGCGAACGTATCCCCACACTCCACGCACGCCGTTGGTCTCACCCATCACATGGTGGAAGAGCACGTACGCCGTACCTGGCATCGAGGGCGCCGCCATGGCGCCGATCACCGCGTCCGTCGCCAGCAGCACCTTGAGCTGCTCGGATTCGAACCACCGCTCGAGGATCGGCCGCGCCGCGCCGGTCAGAATCTCGATCGCGGCGGCGCCGTCCTTCCGGCCCAGCTTGAGGAATCCCCAGCCGAGCTTCGCCATCGTGGTGAGATTCCGCGGCTTCAGCGACCACGGATCGGGCGGCGTCATCATCAGGGTAGGCTCAATGAAGTCCGCCACGCGTTCGAGCATGGCCTCGTACTTGGGCAGCGCTTCCGCATCCCGGGGCGAGAATTTGGAGATCTCGCGCCGGGTCATGTCTTTGTCCGGTCCCAGCATCAGATAGCGGCCATCCGGAAACGGTGAAAATGCGGACGGATTGCGCGGCAGCATCTCGAAACCGTACTTGGCCAGCTCCAGCTCGCGAATGATCTCCGGCCGAAGCAGGCTGTTGACGTACGATGCCGTGGAGACTTTGTAGCCGGGCCAGATCTCTTCCGAGACGCACGCGCCGCCGATCACCTCGCGCCGCTCCAGCACCACGACGCGCAGCCCGGCGCGCGCCAGGTAGGCCGCGGTCACGAGCGCATTGTGCCCCGCGCCGACGATGATGATGTCGTATCGGCCGGACTGCGCGCCGCTTCCGCCGGATCGGGATACTGCGGTGCCTGCGGGGCTGGTTGCAGCGGTCATTGCATACCCTGGGCGTTGGTGTCACGCTGCGCGGAGCCGGGCGTGTGTTGCGCGTCCGCGGAAAGAAAACGGTCGTACCAGCCGAGGTAACGCTGGAGCCGGTCCCGGAGGTGCGTGATCTTGGTGAACTCGTGATACTCGCCGGGATACACGATCAGCGCCGTCTGACGACCGAGGCTGCGGAGTGCCTGATAGAGTTGCTCGGAGTTGATCAGCGGAACGTTGGCGTCGAGATCGCCACAGAAAAATAGCGTCGGCGTGACGATCCGATTGGCGTGGAGAAATGGAAAGGACACGCGGAGCCACGCCTCGGGGTGCGTCCAGGGCGTCCCCAGTTCGTCCTCGTATTCGCGCACGTACTGGTCGGTCCCGTAGCCGGCAAACGCGTTCGACATCCCGGCGCCGCTGGTGGCTGCCTTGAAACGCGTGGTGCGCGCAATCACCTGGTCGGTCAGGATCCCGCCGTACGACCACCCTCCGACTCCCAGCCGCGAGGAATCTGCGATCCCGTCCGCCACGGCCTTGTCGACGACGGCAAGAACATCCTGCGAGTCCTTGTTGCCCCAATCCGCGAAGATCGCGCTCGTGTAGCTCTGGCCCCGCCCCGAGCTCCCCCTCGGATTGCCGGCCATCACGACGTAGCCGTGCGCGGCCATGAGCTGCCAGTCGAATTCGAAGCTGTCGTCCCACTGCTCGACCGGGCCCCCGTGAATGCGCAGAATCGCCGGGTACCGTTTCCCAGGCGTGTAGCCGGGCGGCGTCAGGATGAATCCGCTGACGACCGTCCCATCCGCACTGTGCACCGTCACTTCACGCGTCGTGGCCAGGGTAATGGAATCCAGCCACGCGTTCTCGTGCGAGAGCTGCCGCGGCGCCGATCCGCCACTGGCGACCGGCCGCACGCCCGCGTCCAGTACCGAGATCTCGGGCGGCATATTCGGCGTGCTCGCGACGAACGCGACTCGCCCGCCCGGCGTCACTTCGAATCCGCTCAGCACCTGGCGGCCGGTCACGATCCGCTCGATCGCCCCGCCAGCGGCACCGTCGCCCCGAGTCGTCACTGCCACCCGCGCCAGCTCGACGGCGCGGTCATCCTCCAGAAGGAAGTACACGCTGCTGCCATCAGCCGACCACTGCGGCTGGAGGACGCTTCGGTCGAGGGCCGGTGTGACGACGCGTTCCGGGCCCCCCGCCGCCGCTACGACTGCGAGGTGGCCGACGGAGTAGTAGAGCATTTTCTCGGGGCCGCCCCGTATGTAGGCGATCCATTTGCCGTCAGGGCTCCACGCCGGCGCCCCCGCTTCCCACTCCGGGTCGTTGTCATTCACATCGTACTTCGTGATCTGGTGCGGCTCAGCGCCGGCCCTCGGTTCTATAGTATAGACCTGGTGGTTCGAGGTCCTGTCCCCATCGTTGCCGGCCTTCCGGACGAATGCGATCAGGCCCCCATCGGGCGACCATGATGGGAGCGCCGCGTCGGTCTGCCCCGGCGTAAGCAGGGTCTCAGCCTGCGATCCGAGATCCACCAGATAGAGGCGCGCACGCCGGTCGCCCAGCCATCCGACGTTGTCCGCCCGGAACTGAAAACGCGTGACGACAATCGGCTTCGGAGTCCTGGCCTTGCCCGGGTTGCCGTCGCTGTCCGCCGCGTCGGGGTCCGGATCGTCCGCGATCACCGCGAGCCGGTGCCCGTCGGGCGCCCACGCGTAGTCGAGAACCCCGCCTGGGAAGTTGGTGATGCGCTGCGCCTCCCCACCATCTCGCGGCAGCATCCACACTTGCTCGGATTCCCGCTCGTCATCGCGCGCCGACAGGAATGCCAGCATACGCCCATCAGGGCTCCAGCGCGGGAGATGCTCGCCTTCCTTGCTCCACGTCATCCGCCGCGTCGTGCGCCCGTCGAAGCTCGTGACATAAATGGCGGACGCGAAGACATCACGCGCAGTGTCCGTACCGGATACGGTATACGCGACCAGTTGCCCATCCGGCGAGAGGCGTGGATCGGCGGCGTCCCGTTCACGGGTCATGTCATCGAGGGTCAGCAACCGGCGGTCCGGCGGGGCCGATACGCCCGCGACAGCGGGACCGACCGGCGGCGGTGCCACTGTTACCGGCGCCCCCTGCGCCCGCAGTACGGAATGCAGAATGGGGCCGGACAATGGCAGGGCCACCAGCACGGCCGCCACGAAGCGGGCAGCCGCACCGACGCTGGACAGGAGCATGGGAGGTACCATGAGACGCGACGCCGCGCACCCCACCCGGAGTGCACAGCGCCTGCGCCGCTTACGCGTCGTTGTTGAGACAGCCGTGCGAATTCGGGTTGTTCGACTCGTCCGACGATACTGGAAACTCGATCGAGGTGCCGTATGGCGACCCGGTCACCACGTCCAGGCCCGTCGGAAACACATCCTTGGCGAGGCGATGGTATTGCCGGATCAAGCGCCGCATATCGCTGAGCCGGTGCCCCGTCAAATACAACCAGAACGCGCGCTCACGGAACATCACGCTGACCTGCAGCGTGCTGGACGCACCGGACGTAGAATCCGTCGGGAGCGAGTCGATCGCCGCACCGGAGGCGAGCAACGTTCCGGACGACCTGCGCAGGGAGTTCAATACCCCAGCCCACGCGCCGGGCTGCCCCGCGTTCAGATCCGCCTCCGCGACGATCAGCGCCGCCTCCAGCCCCGTCGCAAGAGGTGTGTTGGACGTCGGGCCCGTGTAGAGTTCCTGGTTGATGAAGTCCTGGCCGACACCGCTGAATCCAGGTGTACCGGCGTCGGCTGACGGCGCGCGCGGATCGGCGGCGGACACGAAATTCAGCCCGTTTGTTCCCTCGTTGTCCGCAACGCTGAATGCCAGTTGCGTCGTGAAGTACCACACGCCGTTGTATTCGCGCGGAGAGTTGCTCGACCCTTCCATTGCGTAGACGAACGAGAGCGGAACGAGCGCCGCAATGTTCGCCGCCTGCGCGAATTGGCCCTCGTCCAGCAGCACGCGCGCCTGGGCGATCCGGGAGACGTTCATCTGCTCGATCCCTTTCGCATCGCCATCGTTCGCCGCGGAGTCCGCTCCCGCGATCACCAGCGCCGCCTGGAAATCCTTCATGGCGCGCGCGTACATCGAGTCGGTGGTGAGCGGCTGGCCGTAAACGATCTTGCCGCTCGGCGCGATCGAGTCGAATGGGATGCCGGAACAGTAGTCTTCCGCGTACTGGAGGTATGAATACCCCGCAAGATTGAGCATCTCGGCGTGCAGCACGTTGGTGGGATCGAACTGCTGATACAGGCCCGCTGCACGCTCCGCCGAAACGCGTGACTGGCTCAGGTCGAGGTAGTTGCCACGCAGGGTGCTGTTGCCCGGCGCCGTGATCCGCTGGTCCACGGCGATCCGCGTCGGAAATGTCTCGAGGTCAATGTATTCGTCGGTGAGCAGCGCCGTCATGTTCACCTGGCCCTCGTTCGCGTTGCCCAGATTCGCCGCCGAGCCTGCCCATCCGACCTGGAATTGCGAGAATGGCGCCCGCGTAGGCGTTCGGAATGCCTGTCGCGCTGTTGATCGATCCGACGGGACTGGTGTCCTTGTCCTTCGCCCTGAGCAACCGATCGACATCGCACGCCGTAGCGCTGCCGATTAACAGGATGGCGAGCAGCACCCGCGGCCCGCGATGAGATGCGCGATGGAACCCGGGTATGACATGCATATCGGACTCCGCCCCGCGCCGCGAGGAGGTGGCGAGATGGGTTACCATGTGATCTCCACCCGTCCCGTCCAGTACCGCACTGGGGGCTGCGTGAGGAAATCCAATGCCGTGAATGGGTTGTACCCGTTGTTGACGTTCGGCGCGAAGTTGAGCTCAGGATCGAAGCCGGTGTATTTGGTCCACGTCACCAGATTGCGTCCGGACACCGAGATGGCAACGTTGCGCGCGTTCAGGCGCCGGGTCCATGCCTGCGGCACGGTATAGCGGACGGTGAGTTCGCGGAGCTTCCAGAATGACGCGTCCTCGTACGCTCCGCCGTCGCTCAGGCTCAATGCCTCCGTGATCGCTGCGGCCTGCTGTTTCAGGGTCGAGTGCGGGTCGTACGCTTCTCTGCAAAGGGTGTTCGAAAACCCGCACCGGAATTCCTCCGTGCCGTTGTACGCGAGATTGCCCGCACGGCGATCGAACAACGCGGACACCCGCAGCGACTTGAAGAACGTCAGGACTGGCGTGAACGTGAATTCGTCAGTCGGCTGGGAGTTGCCGAAGAATACGGGGTTCGATCCGGCCGAAATCTCTTCGGGCTGAATGACCCCGTCGTGATTCGCGTCCTTGTACGTGTACGGGAATGACCAATACCCCCCGAGTGAATAGCCGGGGGTGAACTCCTGCGTGTCGCCCGCATCGCCGGCATCGAAGGTGATCGGACTGATCCCCGGACCGAGTTTGATCAGTTTATTGTGGTTAACCGACCCGTTGACAGTCAGTTCCGCATCGAAATTGCGGCTCTGATAAATCGTTCCGGTGGCACCGATCTCGAATCCACGGTTCGTCACTTGCCCGAGGTTCAGGAACTGTACGTCGCCACCCGTACCGGGGGGCAGCGTGGCCTGCACGAGGGTGCCATCGGTAGTCTTCATGTAGACGGTGGCCTGAACCTGGATGCGGTCCGACAGAAAGCCGGCGTCAAATCCACCCTCGAACTCCCGCGAGATTTCCGGCGTGAGATTGGGATTGCCGGTGGCCGTGTCGATCGCGCCGACCAGCTCGATGGCGTCTTTCTTCGCCGGGGCCGGCGAGAAAAACGAATTCGGCTGCCGGAACGACGGGCGTTCACCCGACTCACCGTACGCGGCGCGGAGCCGGAGTGAGCTCAGAAGCGTTGACTTGGGGAAGAACGGCTCCTCACCGATCACCCACGACAGACTGGCATCCGGATAGGTCGTCCAGGATCCGCTGTTCAGCGCGCTGTTCTTGTCGGACCGTATCGCGCCCGTCAGGAACACTTTGTCCCGCCAGGCGAGCTGCTGCTGGATCAACCCCCCGAACAGCACTTCCTCCGGGTTGTCCTCAGTGACCGTGAAGCTGTTCGTGGCGCCGCCGAGCGTTCCGACGCCGGGCAGCAGCCCTTGGCCCGTCCCGAGTAGCTGGCTGTGGCGCTGATCGGTGTACTGCGTCCCGGCCGTCGTGGTCCAAGCGAATGCGGCGCTCGAGTTGTAGTGCGCCGTTGCCGTGACGTTGGTCGTGTATTGCTGATTGGTGATCGGATCCGTCTGGACAAAGCCGCTCTCGAAAATCGGGATGATCGCCGGCGGCTGGAGTTGCCGCTCTGTGAGTTGCTCGTAATCGAGACCTGTGACGCCGACTACGGAGAGCCAGTCGAACGGCCGCCACGTGATCGTGGCGCTGCCCGTCAGGCGGTTGTTGCTCTGCGTCGACAGTACGTGCGCCAGGCTGTCCGGCGTGAGGGCCGCAAGATAGCCATGTCCGACCGGATCATCGAACGCGGACCCCAGCAACCCGCCACTGAGAACGCCGTACGACGCGTTGTCGTTTTGTGGCAGGCCAAGACCGCTCTGTAGGAAGCCGATGCTGGATGCCAGATCGACTTTCGGGCTCAGATTGGCGTGCAGGTTGAGCCGGGCGTTGTTGCGGGTCGTGTAGTTGTTGCGGTACACGCCCTCTTCGTTACGGTGGTCCCCACTCGCGAAATAGTTGAGAACGTCTGACCCGCCACCGACGGATAATCCGAAGTCATCGCGCCCCCCGTTGACGTTGGGACTGAGGGTTTCCAGCGGATTGAACGAGATCAGGCCGCCCTTCGGAATGCACCCGCCGCTGTATTGCAGCAGAAGCGTACACTGCGTGATCTCCGACCCCAGCCCGTCGGAGGTCTCTTTGCCGAGGCGGGCATAGTTCGCGGGATAGCTGACGTAGTTCCGAATGGTGCCACCCTCGGCGTACAGCCTCCATTCGGGTTTGCCCGCCGTGCCATGCCTCGTCGTCACTTGGATCACGCCGTTGGCACCCGCCGTCCCATACAGCGCCAATGCCGCCGGCCCTCGTAGCACCGTGATGTCCTCGATCTCGTTGGGATCGAGGTCGTCGAGACGCGACGGCGCCTGGCCGCCAACATTCAGTTGCGATGAGGTCTGATCGTTGTCGGCGCGGACACCGTCGATGACCAGCAGCGGCCCGTTGTCGAGCGAGATACTGCTGCTCCCGCGGATCCGGATTCGCAATGTGCCGCCGGTCGTTCCGGAGGCCTGCGTCACGGTGACCCCTGGCGCTCGCGACGACAGGACGTCGGAGAAATTCGCCGTCGCGCCCTTGGGCACCGAGTCGGTGGTGAGGACCTGGACCGCGTTACCTGTCTCGCGGGTCCGCTCCTGGACTCCGGTCGCCTGCACCAGAACCTGGTCGAGCGTCGTCACCGCCGCGGTCAGCGCAAAATCGGCGGACACGGTCCCGGAATCGGGAACGGTTACATCCCTGGTCTGTGCCTGATATCCCAACCGGAGCGCCTGCAGCGTCACGGCGCCCGTTCTAGTCACGACCAGACGATACGAGCCGTCCTCGTGCGTGAGTGTGCCGACCGACGACCCCGCGATCCGGATCTGCACGTCCGGGACACCGGCCTTGCTCGCCACGTCCGTGACGCGGCCGGTGACCAGTCCTCGCTGCGCAACCGCCACGGCGGGCAGGCACAGCGCGATCGCGCCGGCCACGCATCTCGACCACCGCGCGAGCGCGGACATCACAGCGCCATGCGCACGTCCCTCGCCGTTGAAGAGCGGTTGAACAGCCAATGGCAAGCCAGGTCCGGGCATGTGCCGTCCGCTACCCGCGGCTGGCGCGATCATACATGCCGGCGGCTGGGATGTAAAGACCCGCACGCGCGCAACAATGCACACAATGCGCAACGTTGCTCGGCCAGCAGCAACGCTCTAAGATTTGCACGGCACCCTTGGTGGACCGGCCTGTAGCGGAGGGCCGGACGTATTGTATACATCGTGATGCCGGACCGGCCGGCCTCACATGGAAAGCTCGTCGTCTACTTCTACTTTCCGGGTCGCTCCTCTCTATTTTGGTCACCGCCGGCCACGATAGGGCTTCTCCGTCTCGTCTCGGCTACGACTCTTTCTGTGCCGCTCAGCTACCCGGACTCCCCCGTCTTCTACCGCAAGCTCCGGCGCACCTACCCGCTGATCGTGCGCGGCGAGGGGTGCTGGCTCTTCGACTCGGCCGGTCGGAGCTACCTCAATGGGTGCGGCGGCGCGTTCGTCGCGAACATCGGGCACGGTGTGGGGGCGATCGGCGAGGCGATGGCGCGGCAGGCCACGCGCATTGCGTACGTGAGCGGTATGACGTTCACGCATGAAGCAGTTGAGTCCCTGGCCGCGGCGATTGTCGAGCGGGCGCCCGGGGATCTCGACCACGCGTACTTCCTCTCCAGCGGTTCGGAGGCGGTCGAGGCCGCGCTCAAACTCGCCCGCCAGTACTGGGTCGAGTCCGGGCGTCCGGACAAGCACAAGGTCCTCGCATTCACTCCGAGCTACCACGGCAACACGCTGCTCGCCCTCTCGGCGTCGGCCCGCGAGCAGTATCGCACGACCTACCAGGATTGGCTGGTCGCCGTCCCGCGCGTTCCCGCTCCGTACATGTATCGCTGCGAATGCCGTGGCCACGGTCCGCCATGCCCCGCCTGCACCGGCAATGCGCTCGAGGCCGCGATCCTGCATGAGGGTGCCGATTCCGTCGCTGCCTTCATTGCCGAACCGATCGGAGGCTCGTCCACGGGCGCCAGTGTCCCCCGTCCCGCGTTCTGGCGCCGAATCCGCGAGATATGCGACCGCCACGGCGTCCTCTTCGTGGCCGACGAGGTCCTGAGCGGTGCCGGACGGACCGGCACGTGGTCCGCGCTGGAGCCGTATGAGGTGGCGCCGGACATCCTCGTGATGGGTAAGGGCATCACCGGAGGGTACGCGCCACTGTCCGTGGTGGTCGCGCCCAGACGCATCGTGGATGTACTGGCCCAGGGAAGCGGCGCGCTCTTGCACGCGCAAACGTATTCCCACCATCCAGTGGCCTGCGCGGCCGGTCTCGCGACCATCGAATGGATCGCCGACCATGACCTGATCGCCCGCTGCGCGGGAATCGCGCCAGCGTTCCACTCGGCTCTCGAGTCGCTGCGCGAGCTCCCACACGTCGGTGACGTCCGCGGCCGTGGACTGCTGGCGGGCATCGAGTTCGTGGAAGACAAGGACTCGCGCGCGCCGTTCGCCCGCTCCATCCGATTCGCCGAGCGGTTCACCGACGCCGCACGGGAGGCCGGCCTGATCGTCTGGCCGAATTCCGGGCAGGCGGATGGCACCAATGGCGATCTCGTGATGCTGGCGCCACCATTCGTCATCACTGAATCCGAGATTGCCATGTTGGCCGGCCGGCTGCGGACGGCACTCGCGACGACTGTCGCCGCCCTCCACACCCCCCGCTGAGGCTCGCGAGAACATGCCCCGTCCGGGAATGCGTTCCGATTCAGCCGCGGCGGCGTCCGCTCCGCCGAAGATCACCTACACGTCGGCCAACGTCGACCTGGAGGCCTTCCACCGCCAGTTCAATGAGGCGCTGGTACGCGTCCGGGCCGCGGCCGGGCAGAGCCATCCCTTCTATATCGATGGCGAGGCGGTGACCACGCACGCTCCCCCCCTCGTCGACCGGTCGCCGATCGATACGCGGCAGGTGCTGGCCGAGTTCGCCGCTGCCTCCGCGTCAGATGTCGATTCCGCGGTCTCATCCGCGCGGCGCGCACAGCGTGCCTGGGGCCGGCGCCCATGGGAGGAGCGGGTCGCGACCCTTCGCCGTGCAGCCGCATTGATTCGGGAGCGCAAGTTCGACCTCGCCGCCCGCATGAGCATCGAGGTGGGGAAAAGCCGCCTCGAAGCGATGGGCGATGCCGAGGAAGCGGCCGACCTGATCGACTACTATTGCCAGCAGATCGCCGACGCGCACGGATTCGTGAGGCAGATGGCGCGGCTCACGCCGATCGAGCGCAACACCAATGTGCTCCGGCCTTACGGCGTCTTCGCGTGCATCGCGCCGTTCAACTTCCCGCTCGCCCTCTCGACCGGGATGTCGGCCGCGGCGCTCGCAGCGGGCAACACGGTCGTCTACAAGCCTGCCGAGGACGCACCGTGGACTGGACTCGGCCTGTATGAGGCTTACCGCGATGCGGGGCTGCCGTCCGGCGCGTTCAACATGGTCACCGGCCGCCGCGACGCGATCGGAGATGCACTCTGGCAGCATCCCGGCATCGACGGCGTCGTCTTCACGGGATCGAAGGCGGTCGGCCTTCGCATCCACGCCGGCCTGGCGGCCGGCCGCTGGATCAAGCCCTGTCTCCTCGAGCTGGGAGGGAAGAACGCGACGATCGTGACCGAAACCGCGGACATCGATGCCGCGGCCGAAGGTGTCGCCCGCTCCGCGTTCGGCCTGCAAAACCAGAAATGCAGTGCCACCTCGCGCGTCTATGCCGACCGCCGGATCGTGGGGCGGTTTCTCGACGCGCTGCTGGAGCGATCCGCCGCGATCCGGATCGGCGATCCGTCCGAGCGTGAGATCGCGTTCGGACCCGTGATCAACGAACGCGCGGTCGCCCGCTACCAGCAGGCCAGCGATCAGGCCCGCAAAGAAGGCGCGATGCTCACCGGAGGGTCACGCCTCACCGACGGCACGCTCGCCCACGGGTATTTCGTGGCCCCGGCGGTCACACGCCTCCCCCTGGCTAGCTCGATCTTTCGAGATGAGCTGTTCGTGCCCCTCCTCGCGGTGGGCGAGGTGAGCGGCTTCGACGAAGCGCTCGCGCACCTCAATGACTCCGAGTATGGACTGACGGCCGGGATCTTCACCGGACGTCCGGATGAAATCACACGATTTTTCGACGAGGCCGAGGCTGGCGTCTGCTACGCCAATAAACGGACCGGAGCGACGACCGGCGCGTGGCCCGGTGCACAACCATTTTGCGGCTGGAAAGGATCTGGCTCGACTGGCAAGGGCGGCTGCGGACCATACTATGTCGCCCAATTCCTGCGCGAGCAAAGCCGCACTATCATCGAGCCGTGAGTTCCACCATGCCACGTGAAACAGTGATGGCCTCCCCGCCCTCCGTATCACACGATCCGTCCGGGCGCGGCTACCCGCGTATCCTGGTGCCACCGCCGGGCCCCCGAGCACGCGCGGTCGTGGACCGCGATGCCGCCTGGACATCGACGTCGTACATCAAGGAATACCCGCTGGTCGTTGCGCGCGGCGCCGGCGCAATGATCGAGGACGTGGACGGGAACCGGTACCTGGATTTCATGGCCGGGATCGCCGTCGCCTCGACCGGCTACGGACATCCCGCGGTCATCGCGGCGATCAAGGACGCCGCCGACCGGTTTCTCCACATCTGCGGCTCCGACTTCTATTACGAAGGCATGGCGGCGCTCTGTGAGCGCCTCGCCAAGCTGGCGCCCGGTTCCGACAAGAAGCGCGTCTTTCTCACGAATTCCGGCACCGAAGCGGTCGAGGGCGCGATCAAGCTCGCTCGCAATTCCACCGGCCGCGCCGGACTTGTCGCCTTCAAGGGCGCATTCCACGGCCGGACCTACGGCGCCATGTCGCTGACATCCAGCAAGGCACGGCAGCATGCCGGGTTCGGCCCGCTGCTGCCGGAGGTCTACCATGTGCCGTTCGGGTACTGCTACCGGTGCGAATTCGGAAAGGTGTACCCGTCGTGCGAGTTGTACTGCGTATCCGCCATCGAGCGCGATCTCTTCGCGCGGCAGATCGATCCGTCCGATGTCGCGGCGATCTTCGTCGAGCCCGTTCAGGGCGAGGGCGGATACGTGGTGCCGCCCGACGGCTACCTTGCCGCGCTCCGGGGGCTCTGCGACAAACACGGCATCCTGCTCGTATGCGACGAGGTCCAGTGCGGCATCGGACGGACGGGCCGGATGTTCGCATCCGAGCACGCGGGGATCGAGCCCGACATTCTGCTCACGGCCAAAGGGCTGGGCTCCGGTATGCCGATCGGCGCGATCATCGCGCGTGAGTCGGTGATGCACTGGAAGACCGGCGCCCACGGCTCGACGTTCGGCGGTAACCCGGTATGCTGTGCCGCAGCGCTGGCGACACTCGATGTCGTGGAGCGCGAGCTCATCGCCAACGCGCGCGCAATGGGCGAGCGGTTGATGGCCGGCGTCCGGCAGCTCGCCAGCCGCCATCCTGCGATCGGTGATGTCCGCGGACTCGGGCTGATGATCGGCGTCGAGTTCGTGCAGGACCAGAAGACCCGGGAGCCCGCGACCGATCTGGTGAACGCGCTCGTGCAACGCGCGTTCGGCCAGGGGCTCCTGCTCCTCGGATGCGGCCGCAGTACCTTGCGCCTCGCGCCGCCGCTCATCGTGGATGCCGCCGACATCGACACCGGCCTCGCGATCATTGACGAGTGCCTGACCGCGCTGGTGTGAGCCGCCACGACAATCCCGTGCCTCAGCGGCCGGCGCCGCAGCCGGCCGGACGCGCCGGCATCCGGCGCCAAGGTCATGTCCATGCGTGATGCCATCTCGAGCTTCGTGCACGATGGCGATACGGTCGTCATCGAGGGCTTCACGCACCTCATTTGTTTTGCCGCCGGCCACGAGATCATCCGCCAGGGACGCCGCGGCCTCGTACTCTGCCGCCTGACCCCGGATCTCATCTACGACCAGATGATCGGCGCGGGCTGCGCCCGGAAACTCGTCTTCTCATGGGCCGGCAACCCCGGCGCCGGTTCCCTGCACGCCTTCCGGCGAGCCGTCGAAGGGCCAGCCGGCAACAGCGCCCGGCGTCTCGAGATCGAGGAGTATTCACACTTCGGAATGGTCGCGCGTCTCGCAGCGGGCGCCGCGGGCCTCCCATTCTGGCCGATGCGCGACTACGCCGGGACGGATCTCCCCGGCGCCAACCCACGTATTGCGTCGGTGACATGTCCCTACACCGGTGAGACGCTGGCTACTGTCCCGGCGCTCAATCCCGACGTCACCATCATCCACGCGCAGCGCGCCGATGCGGAAGGCAATACGCAGATCTGGGGATTGCTTGGCGTGCAAAAGGAGGCCGCGTTCGCGTCCCGCCACGTGATCGTGGTCGCGGAAGAGCTGGTCGATCAGCACGTGATCCGCGCGGATCCGAACCGAACTGTCGTTCCAGGATTCATCGTCGACGCTGTGGTGCATGAACCGTGGGGGGCGCACCCGTCATATGCCCAGGGGTATTACGATCGCGACAATCCGTTCTATGTGACCTGGGAGCAGATCTCTCGCGACCCGGCGCGGCTGGCCGCCTACCTGGACACCTACGTCATGGGTGTCCCGGACCGCGCGGGCTATCTCGCCACAATGCCGGATCTGGCGGGCCGTCTCCGGGCTGGAGACCGCACGTGCGCGGGTGTGAACTATGGCTACTGACGCGCCATCCGGGGCGCCATCCGGCGCACCATCCGGCGCGCGGACTGCTTCGGCGGGTGCGCCGCGACCCGCGAGCTACTCGCCCAGCGAAATGATGGCCGTGGTCGCCGCCCGCGAGTTGCGTAATGGTGAGATCGTGTTCGTCGGTATCGGTCTGCCGAATCTCGCGTGCAATCTCGCCCGGGCGACGCACGCACCCGATCTCGTGCTGATCTACGAGTCCGGCGCCGTCGGCGCGGTCCCGGAGCGGCTTCCCGTTTCGATCGGCGACCCGTCGCTCGTCACCGGATCGCTCATGGTCTGCGGAATGGCGGATGTGTTCCAGTACCTACTGCAAAACGGCCGGATCGAGGTGGGGTTTCTGGGAGCCGCGCAGGTGGATCGATGGGGCAACATCAACACGACGGTCGTGGGAGACTACGCCCACCCGTCAGTCCGGCTGCCGGGCAGTGGAGGCGCTGCCGAGATCGCGACGCACGCGCGCCGCACGATCGTCGTCGCCAAACTGAGCCAGCGTGCATTTCCGGCGTCGGTCGATTTCGTGACGTCGCCTGGGCACCGCTATCACGGCACCGCGCGCAGCAAGCCCGCGCTTCCCGGAGCCTGGCCCGGTCAAGGTCATCACCGATCGCGGCGTCCTCGAGCCGGATACGACGGGTGAGCTCGTGCTGACGGCAGTCTATCCCGATGTCACGGCCGCCAGCATCGCGCGTGATGTAGGCTGGCCGCTGCGGGTCCGCGAACCGATCGGGACGCTCGATCCACCGACCGATGCCGAGCTCGCGTTACTGCGCGAACGGCTCGATCCCGACAAGCTCTTCCTCAGGGGATGATGCCGCATGACTGATCGACCCACGGTTGCCGCACGCGCCGGCGCGGCCCCTCTGCACTCCGGCGACGCGACGACCGAACCTCTGACGATGTCGCTCAAGCGCACGCTCGGGATCAGAGACGTCGTGCTGTTCAATCTCGTCGCCATCCTCGGCCTCCGATGGATCGCCACCGCCGCCAAGGCCGGACCAAGCGCCATCTGCCTGTGGATCGTGGCGGCGCTCATGTTCTTCATTCCGCAGGGTCTCGCCGTCGCGGAGCTGTCGGCACGCTATCCGGCCGAAGGCGGCATCTATGCGTGGACGAAGCAGCGGTTCGGAGAGCGGCACGCCTACCTGTGCGGGTGGTGCTACTGGGTGGTCAATGTCCTGTACTACCCGCAGCTCCTTCTCTCGACCGCCATCGTGGCGCTGTACGTGGTCGGCAAAGGCGACAGTGGTCTTGGCGACCAGTGGCTGTACGTACTGCCGACGACGCTGTGCGCGCTCTGGATCGCCGTGGGCTTCAACATCGTCGGGCTCAACACCGGGAAGTGGCTGCAGAATGCGGGCGGATTGGGGAGCTACGTGACCGGCAGCATCCTGGTGGCGGTGGGAATCGCGTGTGTATTCACCAGCCATCCGGCGAACGACCTCTCGGCGCACGCATTCCTTCCAAGTGTCAAATCGCTCGACACGATCAGCCTCTGGGCCACGATCGCATTCGCGTTTTCCGGGTTGGAGCTCGGTGCCTCGCTCGGCGGAGAGATCAAGAATCCGCGGCAGACGTTGCCGCGTGCGGTCTACATATCGACGCCACTGATTGCCGGCCTCTACATCCTCGGCACTGCAGCCGTGCTCTGGATCGTGCCCACGGATTCGGTCAATGTGGTGACCGGATTCCTGCAGGGCATCGCCGTCGGCGCCGCGCGGTTCGGACACTGGCTGTGGTGGCTCGCACCTCTCGCCGCCGCGTCGTACACGCTCGGCAACCTGGGTGGCACAGGCGCGTGGCTCACCGGCCCTGCGCGCATTGCGTTCGTGATCGGCCTGGATCGTTATTTCCCGCCGGCGTTCGGACGGGTCCACCCACGCTGGGGGACGCCGTATGTCGCCATTCTCGTGCAGGCTGTGGTGGCGTCGATCCTGATGCTGGTGTCCCAACTGGGCAAGGGGACGACGGTCGAGCAGTTCTATCTCGTATTGCTCTTCGCGCAGGTCCTGATCTACTTCATTCCGTTCATCTACCTGTTCCTCTGTCTGTTGGTCGAGCCCACACACGTCGAGGGTGCACCGACTGTGGTGCCCGCCGGAGCGACCGGCAAGACCATCTGTGCATTGGCCGGCCTGTTCGTGACGGTCGTCGCCATGGTGCTGGCGGCGGTGCCCTCCGCCGATTCCGGTCCGATCATGATTTACGAGACCAAGGTCATCGGCGTCGCTGGCGCGTTCATCCTGTTCGGCGGAGTGCTCTATCTCTGGGCAAACCGCAACGGGAGGCCGGCCGAGAGGATTGTCATCGAGACCGGTCCCTCGACTGACTGACGCCGCATGACCGGACCCAAGACAGGGTTCGGCTCTGTACTCGGTATTGCGCTTGGCGTAGCGGGTGCGCTTGCACCCTCCGCGCCCACGGCGTCCGCGCAGCGACGGCCCGTGCTGGACCAGATCGACGTGCCGCACAACTACTACTACCGTGAGATGTACCTGCCGGAGGCGACCACCGGGCCAAGCGCCGTGAGCTGGTCTCCCGACGGACGCACGCTCGTGTATTCGATGCAGGGCTCTCTCTGGATGCAGGACGTGAACAGCACCGAGGCGCATCAACTGACCGATGGCCCCGGGTACGACTACCAACCCGACTGGTCACCCGATGGCAACCGCGTGGTCTACGCGTCGTATCGCGGCAATGCCGAAGAGCTTTGGGTACTCGATGTCGCGACCGGCGCCACGCACCAGTTGACCACGACCGGTGCGGTCAATGTCGAGCCGCGATGGTCGCCTGACGGGAAACGTCTGGCTTGGGTGTCCACGGCGCTCCAGCAGCGATGGCACATCTACATCTCAGCGTTCGATCACGACACGATCGGCAACGTATCGCGAATCACGACCGATCGGGACAGCCATCTGCCGCGCTACTACTACAGCGTGTACGACCACTATCTCTCGCCCTCGTGGTCTCCCAATGGAGACGAGATCCTCTTCGTCTCCAACCGCGGCCACGTCTGGGGCACTGGCGGCATCTGGAG
The DNA here is from genome assembly GCA_963737895.1 of uncultured Gemmatimonadales bacterium. Lineage (GTDB taxonomy): Bacteria > Gemmatimonadota > Gemmatimonadetes > Gemmatimonadales > Gemmatimonadaceae > Palsa-1248. The sequence goes on from CAVTUF010000001.1 coordinate 1,140,065, forward strand.
AGCTTCCATTGGCGCGACGGACTCGGCACGCCAAATCCGCGACGAAGAGACGACATGGAAAGCGCGTCCGGATTGGTCGCCGGACGGCGCTCGCGTCGTGTACAGCTCGTACGTCGGCCGCCAGTGGAACCAGCTCTGGCTCATGCGCGCGGATGGTGGCGATGCGCTGCAGCTCACGTATGGGGACTATGACGCGACGGCTCCGCGATGGTCGCGCGATGGCCGGCGGATCGCTTACGTCGTCAACGCGGCCGGCAACACCGCGCTCCGCATCATCGACGTGCCCGGAGGACAGGTCACGGACGTTCGGATCGCGTCCCGCCACTACCGGTCGCCCGCCGGGGGCCTCCACATCATCGTCACCGCCTCCGCCACCGGCCGGACGGTACCCGCCCGCGTCTCGGTCACGGGGCCCGATGGACGGAGCTTCGCGCCCGACGATACGTGGCGGTACGCCGACGACGCGTTCGACCGGAGCCAACGACGGTTGGAGATCGGGTATTTCCAGACCACCGGCGCATCGGTCGTGACGGTGCCGGCCGGGGAATTTTCAGTCGATGTGGTCCGCGGTCTGGAATACCAACATGAGACGCGTCGTGTGAGAGTCGTCGCAGGCCAACAAGCTGTCGTCCGCGTTCCGCTGCACCGCCTGACCGATCTGGCGGCCGAGGGCTGGTTCAGCGGCGATGTGCACGTCCACATGAATTACGGCGGCGCTTACCGCAACAGCCCCGCGCACCTCGAGGTGCAAGCTCGCGCTGAAGATCTCCGGGTCATCGAGAACCTCATCGTCAACAAGGAGCAGCGGGTTCCTGACATTGGCTACTTCACGGGCAGGCTCGATCCGGTGTCGGACTCCACCTTCCTCCTCTTTCACGGCCAGGAGTTCCACACGAGCTATTGGGGACATTTCGGTGTGCTCGCCCCGCGGTCGCACGTTCTGCTCCCCGGGTATGCCGCATACGTCAACACCGCCGAGGCCAGTCTCGTTCCGACGAACGCTGATGTCGCTGATCTCGCTCACGCGCAGGGCGCCCTCGCGGGCTACGTGCATCCGTTCGACACCTATCCGCAGCCAGCGGATACCACGCAGCCTCTGACCGACGAGCTGCCTGCCGACATCGCCCTCGGCAAGGCCGACTACATGGAAATCGTTGCCTTCAGCGATCACCGCTCGACGGCACGCGTCTGGTACCAGCTTCTCAACTGCGGGTTTCGGATTCCCGCCGCCGCGGGGACTGACGCGATGGCCAACTACGCGTCACTGCGCGGTCCCGTCGGACTCAATCGCGTCTACGTGCACGTCGATGGCCCGCTGACGCACGATCAATGGCTAGCCGGGCTCAAGGCGGGCCACACCGTCGCCACGAATGGCCCGCTCCTCGGTTTCACGATGGAAAACCATGCCATCGGCGATGTGATCCGGTTCGATACCGCCGGCCACTACACGGTGCACGTCCATGCGCGCCTCCGGTCGCTGGTGCCGGTCGATCATCTGGAACTCGTCTCACGCGGCCAGGTCATCTGGTCCGCGAACAACCGCGGGCGCCCTCTGACGTCGGCGGATGTGGACACGACCGTCACCGTGGATTCGAGCGGGTGGTACACGCTGCGCGCCTGGAACGACCACGCGACTGCCCCGATCATGGACATCTACCCATTCGCGACGACCAGCCCGATCTACGTCGAAGTCGCTGACGAAACGGTTCGCAGCCCAGCCGACAAGCAATACTTCCTGACGTGGCTCGCCCGCCTGGATGCCAATGTTCGCGCCTACCAGTGGTTCAACACGGAATCCGAGCGGACACACGTGCTCGGCCAGATCGCCGCCGCACGCGCCGAATTCGAAAAAAGGTAGGCGGCCACAAACGAATTCGTCCTGGCCCAGGGCGCACACTACCGCCCGAGCCCGACGTTCAGACCGGCTGTGATGGCGTAGTTGTTGGTAAACCGGTCGTGCGACTCGAAGGGAAATTGCGGCGCAACGTCCCAGTGCCCGACGTAGTCCTTGGCCAGGATCTGAAAGCCGATCGTGCGAGCGATCTGATAGTTGAGGCCGACCCCGGCATTGAATGCGAAGTTCGTCGAGCTCGCGTCACCCGTCGAGTACTGCGTCGAATACCGCATCGCGCCCGCACCCACCTGGATGAACGGCTCGATCCAGTGGCCACCGGTGCCGCGGAACGGCGAGCTGAATTGCAGATCACCATCGAAGAGCCAGACGCCGGTGTTTCCGATCGAAGGTCCGGCGGTTACGGGATCGATGAAGACGAGATTCGAATTGGCATGCCCGACATTGCCCACGATGGCCACGAAGGGCGAAAGCGGTAGCATCACCTGCGCGCCGACGAGCCCCGCATCGCCACCGCTGGCGCTTGTGCCCAGCGGGCCATTGACGTAGCGGCCCATGTCCATGTAGCCGAAATACGGAGTGACAGTCGGTTCGGTCGGCGGCGAGGACCCCCGCCAACCGTAGCCGACCCGGTATTGGGCAGCAGCCGGGTTCGGCGCGACGACGGTCAGTATCAGCGCAGCAGCAACGACGAGACGGGTCAACATTGTCCCTCCACGGAACGACCTCAGGTCCGGCGAACGACCAGGAACCCAGCGCGCGAGACGACAAATCCAAACGCCTCGCGCCTACCTCTCCATCGCACGGGGAGTGCCGTGGACCGGCCGCGGCCTGCCTTCTCTAACTCGTTGTGCGACAACCATTTCCGGACAGCGGTGCCGCCGCCGGTATCCGGTCTGTCTGTCACGTCGGCCGATCAGAATGTCCCCATATAAGGACAAATGAGATAACTGGCCGGCATCGCCGAAACGGCAAAGGACTGGCTGCGCGCCGGCGCTGCCAGTCCTCTCATTCCTGTTAGTGCGCGCCAAACGCACATCTGAAGCGCGCTACTGAAGCGCGCCGCCGATCCCCTTTAGTGGGCGACCGCCCCCACGACCCCCGGCTGCTTGTACACGAAGCGCTTTCCTTCATAGTTGCGGAACACCACTTCCTCATCCGTGATCGACTCGACGTATTCCGGCAGGAGCGGGACTTTGCCGCCACCACCGGGCGCATCGATGACGAAATGCGGCACCGCCAGCCCCGACGTCCACCCGCGAAGCGCCCGAATGATCTCGAGTCCTTTCTCTATGGTCGTCCGGAAATGCTCGCCCCCCGCGACCGGGTCGCACATGTAAATGTAGTAGGGGCGGACGCGAGCCTTGAGCAGCCGGTGCATGAGTTCCGTCATGATCACCGGATCGTCGTTGACACCCTTGAGCAGCACGGTCTGGCACCCCAACGGGACGCCGGCCATCGACAGGCGGCCGAGTGCCGCGACCGCCGCCGGCGTCAACTCATCCGGATGATTGAAGTGTGTGTTCATGAACACGGGATGATACCGCTGCACCATCTCGCAGAACTCCGGCGTGATTCGCTCCGGGAGATGGCTGGTGATGCGGCTCCCGATCCGGATGATCTCGATGTGCGGAATGGCCCGGAGGGTCTGGAAGATGTACTTCGAGACGCCGGTCGGAGAGCATCATGGGGTCGCCACCGCTCAGAATGACGTCCCGGATCTCGCTGTGCGCGCGAAGGTAGGCGAACGCAGAATCGTACTGATTGAGCGGGATCTTCTCCGGGTCGCCGACTTTGCGCCGGCGCGTGCAGAAGCGGCAGTACGATGCACACACGGGGCTGACGAGGAAAAGGGCTCGGTCCGGATACCGGTGCGTGAGGTTCGGAACCGGCGAGTCAGCGTCTTCGCCGAGTGAGTCGGCGACGCCATCCACGACTTCCATTTCTGCTACGGTCGGCACGTATTGCGTCCACATCGGATCGCCGACGGTCTTGATCTGGTCCAGCACGGCGGGCGTCAACCGCATCTGGAACCCGTCGAACGCGCCCCGTAGCGCTTCGGTGTCGATGACGTCGGAGCCGAACCGCTCGGCGAGCGCGTCGAGTGTCGCGACGCTCCGGTCCCGCAAGAGAGATTGCCACTCGCTCATTGCGTCTCGCCTCCTCGGCTCCCGCGCACGCGCGGGGCGGGCTGTAGCCGCTTGGTGAACAGCACGCGATCATCCTCCGGTCCGTAGAACGCGCGAACCCGCGCGGCTTCGGCATATCCGCGGGCGACGTAGAACGCGCGGGTCGGCTCGTAGGCACTTCGTGACGACGTCTCGGCCAGCACCAGACGCGCATTTCGCTCGCGCAGCCGCCGCTCGACCTCCCCGATGAGGAAGCTGCCGGCACCGGCCCCCTGTGCCTGGGGAGCGATCGCTATCCAATACAGATCGTATCCGCGATCCGTACCGGGCGTCGGCCCGAAACAGGCATATCCGAGCAGCGCACCGGCAGTATCGAACAGCCCGAGAAACTCGTAGTCGGATCCTTCACCCGCCGCATCGGCAGGGCTCGATGGTGGCCCGTAAGTCGTGTCGAACAACTCGAGCGCGACCGCGACCTCGAGAACACTGAACACACCTGTAGCACGAACAATGTCCGCGATCGCCTCGCGATGCCCAATGTGGATCTCGCCGGCCTGATACGCGGTGACCCAGCCGGCCGCGTTTAAGGCCGGCGGGGCGCATGCTCCTGGGCGCTGGGCGCGCCATCGCCGGGACCCGTCGGTGGTCGCCCGCCCGGCGCCACGCCGTCCCCTATCCGACCGACACGCCGGAGAGACGCTGCGTCAACGCCCAGAGATCGGCGTCCGGCACCGGCATCCCGCGGCGCGCTGCCAGCGCACCATCCGCCACCTGGCGGACGAGCGCAGGAAAATCCATGTTGGCCGCCCGAGCCATGCGGGCCAGCCCGGCGGTCGGCGAGAAGTCAGGGTTGGCGTTGACTTCGAGAATCCACGGACGGCCCGCGCGATCGATCCGGAAATCGATCCGGCCATATCCTTCGCCGCCGACTGCCCGCCACGCCGCCATCGCGACGTTCGCGAGCTCCGTCGCGAGCGCAGGCGGAAGATCCGCCGGACAGTTGGGTGACGCGCCACGGTCTTCCTCGCTCCCGGTATCCCACTTCGACCGGTACGACACGATCCGCCACAATCCGCGCGGCATCTCACGGAAGTCGATCTCGGCAATCGGGAGCACCTGATCCCCGACGATGCCGACGTTCACTTCGCGTCCGTCAATGTACCGCTGGACCAGGATGTCGTCCCAGCACTCGTGCATCGCGGCGAGCCGGTCGGTCAGCGCCCGCACGGTCCGCACCACCGACCGCTGCTCGACGCCGAGCGACGCATCCTCTGCCGCCGGCTTGCAGATGGCCGGGAACCCGATCACCGGGACCGGGCCGCCGCGCTGGGCGATCGTCCACCGCGGCACCGGGAGCCCCACGCGGTCGAGCAGCGCGTTGACGCAGATGTTTCCGCAGGCAAAGTGACGTCGTCGCGCTCGAGCTCCCAGTGAAAGGCACGCCGAGCAGCTCGAGGGCACCGATCACGGCCGGCTCGAGAACGGCCACCCCGTCGACGCTTTCGCACAGGTTGTAGACCAGGTCGAGCTTCGCCTTCCGGACCCGCTCCATCCATCGGCCGTCAGGATTCGCCGGAATCCGGATCACCTCGTGCCCAGCGCTGGCCATCGCCGTCTCCACCGACTCCACCGCCTCGAGAATCAGCAGGTCGGGCGACTTGCCGAGCGCCGACGCGCCATCGAACAACACCGCGACCTTCATGTGCGTACCCGCCGGAGTCTGACGCCCTGCCGCTCGGCCGCCAGGTTCATGCACGTCTGGATGAGCGCCTCGTAGCTGATCCCCGCCGCCCGTGCCGCCTTCGGAAAGCAGGAGTTGTCCGCGGGGTTGGGAAGAATGCCAGGCAAGGGATTCACCTCGATGACGTTGGGGATGCCCGCCGCGTCCAGGCGAACGTCGACCCGGGACCAGTCCCGGCATCCCAGCGCTTCGTACGCTCGGAGCGTGGTCGATTCGATGGTCCGGCGCAGCGCATCGGGGATCGCGGCCGGACAATCGAAGATCCGGAGCGGTGCGTCCGGCCGGTCCCAGAGCCACTTCGCTTCGAACCCATAGACAGGCAGCGCACCGTCCGGCAGCGCGTCGAAGTTCATGCCGACGATCGGCAGCACGCGCGCGCCCCTCCCGTTTCCGAGGACGGCACAGGTGAACTCCGCGCCCGGCAGGAACTCCTCGATCAGGACCGGCTGCGCGTACGTCTCCAGCAGGAACTCCACCTGCGCCGCCAGATCACCCGGCGTCTGGCAGAGGTTCCGCTCCGTAATCCCCTTGGACGAGCCTTCGTGGATCGGCTTCACGAAGAGTGGATAGCGAGAGCGCCGGCCAGTGCGCGCCCACCGCATCCCCGGATTCCACCACCACGAAGGACGGAGTGGCGACGCCGTAGTGCGACAGAATCTCCTTGGTCCGCGACTTGTCGAGGCACAGCGAGAGCGTCAGCGGGTCGCTGCCCGTGTACGGCACGCCGAAAAACTCGCAGATCGCCGGCACGTGGGCCTCGCGATTCTTGCCACCAGATCCTTCGGCCATGTTGAACACGATGTCCGGTCGTTCCGCCCGAAGCTGCTCGGGAAACTCCGCCGTCGCCTCCAGCCGGATCACCGTCCCGTATGCCGCCAGGGCAGCCGCCACGGCATCGATCGTCTCGGCCGTATCCCACTCGGCAAACTCGTCATCCGCCGACACGTCTTCCACCAGCAGGGCGCCATCGGGCTGGCTCATCACCGCCGACCGCTCGCGGGCAGCGCGCACGCGGCCGGCCTCGTTACTGGGAGGCTCTTCGTCGCGCTGGATCGGATCAGCCGTCTCGTCGCCCGCGCTGGCGAGTGTCGCACCCACGGGGGTGGTCAGTGGCTCGGGCTTCAGATTGAAGGCGATTCCGATCCGCGTCATCCGATCCTTTCGTCAGGAGAGACTCGGCTGCCCGGTCGCACCACGGTGCAGCAGTTCAGAAGCAGTTCAGAAGCCGTTCAGATGCAGGTGATGAATCGCGCGCATAATACCGAGTGCGAATTGGTCGCGCAATGACCTTTAAACGACTTTACACCACTGCAGGCAAAATAATTTTTTCGCGGCCGGCGACACCTCGGCGCATTTCGCCGGATTCTTCCGCAGAATGCAACGTTTCTCGCGGTGTGCCGCGCGCCGTTCTTCCCTCGCGCCTGTCTCGCCGGTCAGACTTTGTGGTGCGCCGGCCGGGCGGCTTCGCGATGGTCGTCCGCGACGTAGATCTCGAAGTCGGAGAAGAATCCCGGTGCCTCTGCCTGCAGTGTGCGGAGGATCACGAGGGCCAGCCGGCGGATCTCGAGATCCGCCCCCTCACCCGCCCGCAGCTCCAGCATGGTCCGCCACGCCCGTGCGTTGGCGGTCACGACGACCTTGGTCTCGGTCGAGTTGGGCAGCACACCACGGGCAGCCTCGCGCGCCATCTTCCGCCGATGGACGCGGTCGGTCACCCAGGCGTAGCGCGTCATCAGCTCCGCGACGAGTGCGACGTACGCGGCCTGCGCCCGTTCCATCTCCGACCGCCATGCAGTCTCGAGCGCCTCATCGCCCAGGATGGCCGGCGGCACCACGAAGTTGGCCTCCGACTCGTCCACGTACCGCTGGGAGAGTTGGGAATAGGAGGCCGTCCGATGCCGCACCAGCTCGTGGCTCAGCGCCCGGCTCACGCCTTCGATCAGCAGTGAGTAGGACGCGTGCTCCAGGACGCTGCCGTGCCGCTGGCGCTTGATGTTCTCGAGATACTCGCGAGTGTCCCGGCCCGCGGGATTCTTCTGGCTCATGTAACAGAGCCGCCCCGCGAACTCGGCGAGCCGCTCGCCATCGGTGCTCGGCCCGATCCAGTGCACGGGAAGATGCGAGGGCTCGGCAAACGCCGGGCGCGCGAGGACGGTGACTTTCGGCTCAGTATAGAACACGACGGGACGCTAACCCTCGGCCGCTCGTACTTCAATGAGCGGGAAGCATCCCGCGGGAAGCTAGATCAGCTTCCCCACGACGGGAGCGTCCGCGAAGAGGCGAAGTAGCTCCTCATCGCTGGCATCACGCAGGCGAAACGTGCTGCCGACGGCGACCGCCCGGGCCGGCACCCGCGATTCTGCAATGCAGGTGAAGACGATCGCGCCCTCTCCACCTTGCCGGTGCGACGCGTTCCACAGGCGGCCGTCAGGTGCCGCAACCACCCGCTCGTCGCCTGACGGGCGCTTCGGGTTCTGCGAGCGGCGTGGGCCTGACGGAGGAGGCGAAGGTGCCATGGCGTGATCTGCCTCTATCATGTACGCCAGCCCGGTGAATCCGCCAGTGTCGTCCCCCCGCCTCCCGTGCGATCGCCCGCCGCCGGGCGCGAACGCCTTCTCGCCGAAAAGACGAAGGGCCGGTCTCGAAGAAGCCGGCCCCCTTTCCCATCACTGCTTCGGACGAAGTTGGTTCGGTCTCAGTCTCCCTCGGTATCGAACGCGAGCGCATCGGCGTCGCGGATCGTGTCCAGGAAAGAATCGACGCGCGCCCGCGTCGCCGCCGTCACCTCGACAACGGGGGTGAGCGAAAAACCGATCGCGCGACGGGCGCCCTCCGGCCAGTCCGGCATCGACAACCCGGCGACGAGCCGCCGGATCATGTGCCCACACTCGGCCAGCAACAGGCGCGCCCGCTCCGTCAGCACGTCCAACGGAATCAGGAGGTCCCGGGACACCAGCTTCCCAGTCTCCTCATCGCGCCACGCCGCATCGCCGACTGCCCCGCGCTCCGCAAAGAGCCCCAGGTGCCGGATCACCCCGCCATGCTCCTCCTGCATCCGGCGGCTCTCCACCGCGGCGGCAAGCGCAAGCGCCAGCGACTCAGGCGTGGCGGACCCGTACAGGGTCACCACATCGCGCGCCGGACGGTCGCCATGCAGCGGCGCCGGCCCCGAGTTCACGTGGGCGAGCACCAATGAGCGATCGGGGTGATCCTCGAGCATCACGAGGACGTCCATACTGCCCCCTCCAGTGAGTTACAGCTTGACCATCAAAAACCCATCAACTGCGAAGCGCACCCCCGAGTGCACCTCTCTCGCACCCTACCGGCCGGCGAACAAGAAAGTTCCAGCGTCGGCACGATCGTGATAGTTCGATATCTCTCTGTTGTCGCTCTGTGACGCACATCACGTTTTCGGTTGCCGCGTCGCGTATCGGCCGAGTGTGTGTCCGCCTCGTGCACATCCGACGATCCAACCTACCGTCGGGCAAGTCGCATACCGCTCGCCATTGCGAGGGCGAACACCACATAGACCGTGGCGGCGCGTGGCAGCGACGCATACAGACCGTTGCCTAGACGCAACGCAGGCGGGAGCAGCGTCGCACTGAGCGCCCACGCCGCGCCGCTGGTGAGAAACGCGACACTGAGTACCCGGATGCCACGGAGGGGCGCCGCGATGATGGCGTACACGAATCCCCAGATCAGGGAGATCACGAGGTGCATCGCGGCGCCGATCGGTGGGCCGACATTGGGGTCGAACAGGGGTGCCTGGTCCCGCCGCGCGAAGACGACGAGGGCTCCCAGCGACGCCGCGGCGCCCAGAAAGCCGCTGATCCATCCCAGCCGTGCGGCACCGGGCGCCGTCTCGTCCACCACGATTTGCACGCCGGAAAACAAAGCCGGCCCGCCATGAGCAGCAAGGGAGGAATGCCAGAGCGTGCTGCCCCGCCGGCACCGCGCGGCTGGCCCGCCCCCCAACGCCACAGCCGGCACCGGCTTGCCGCGATACAACAGTCTCGTATGTTTCCGCCATGACGACTGGCGGGGCTCGCCCCACCACCATCTTGCTGGTGGAAGATCGGCCTGAGGTGCTCGAAGTGGTTCGGCGGACGCTCGCCTCCAACGGCTACGCCGTCGAGACCGCCGTGGACGGCGAAGAGGGACTGCACAAGGCGCTCGACCTCCAGCCTGACCTCGTCGTGCTCGACGTCGGGCTGCCGCGACTCGACGGGATCGCGCTGGCGAAGGAGCTGCGCAATCGCTCGTTCCGGGCGCCTGTGCTGATGCTCACCGCGCATGACACCGTGTCGGACAAGGTCCAGGGTCTCGACGCGGGTGCGGACGACTACCTGCCCAAGCCGTTCGACTACCACGAGCTCCTCGCCCGCGTCAAAGCGCTCCTGCGGCGCGCCACGCTGCGGGCCGACGACGTCACCATGCGGATCGGCGACCTCACGCTCGACCCGCTCGCCCGCCAGGTCACGCGCGGCGGCAACCCCGTCGCGCTCACGACCAAGGAGTTCGCGCTCCTCGAGTACCTGATGCGCAACATGGGCCGGGCCGTCACCCGCGAGCAGATCGCCGAGCAGGTCTGGAAGCAGCCTTTCGATCCGGCCAGCAACATCGTCGACGTCTATGTGAGCTACCTCAGGCAGAAGATCAATGACCCGGGCGGCGGACCTCCACTGCTCCACACGGTCCGGGGCACCGGGTACCAGCTCTCGGTCGAGCCGCCGAAATAGGCCTTAACAAGCCGGCTGGCCACTCGTCTATCCCGTAGCTCCCACACGGGATTCGAGCTTGCCGATCACCATCCCGCGTCCACGGCCGGTTCCTGCCGCCCGGGGCGCGCTCCAGATCCGCCTCACGTTCTCTATCGCGCTCCGCGTCGTGGCGTCACTCGCCGTCGCCGGCTGCGCTTCGCACGCCGGGCTGTCGGAGGCCACGGCGAGCCCGCTGCCCGCGGCGTCCAATGCCGGCCGCGAGCTCACGGCCGACCAGCAGGTATCGCAGGTGGTCAACCGGCTGACGTTCGGGCCGCGGCCCAGTGAGGCCGCCGCGATTCGCGAGATGGGCGTGGACCGATGGATCGCTCGGCAGTTGGATCCGTCATCGATCGATGACCGGCAAACCGATGCGTTCGTGGCGCGGTTCCCGGACTACGGGGAGCCCATCGCGGATCTCCAGCCCGAATCTCCGCAACCCAACAAGGTGGCAGCCGAACGCCGCAAAGCCGCGAACGGCGCGCCAATGACGGTCGCCGACAGTCTGGCCATTCGCGACGCCCGGCGCGCGGCAAACCGCGTCGTTCAGGACGTACAGATCGTCCGGGTCGCCCGCGCCGAGATGAGCCATCGCGAGCTTCAGGAGGTCATGACCGATTTCTGGCTCAATCACTTCTCGGTCTACGATCGGAAGGGCGGCCCGATGCGGTACTACCTCCCGAGCTTCGACCGGGACGTCATCCGCCCCCACGCACTCGGGAAATTCCGCGACTTGCTCGGCGCCGTGGCCAAGAGTCCCGCGATGCTTTTCTACCTCGACAACTGGGAGAGCGCCGCCGACAGCACCGAACCAACGCTCGCGCCCCGCCCGGGCAGCGCCGAGCGCCGGCAACTCGTCACCGCCGCAGGCACGCCCCCACGCCGCCGCGAATCAGGACTCAACGAGAACTACGGCCGCGAACTGCTCGAGCTGCACACTCTCGGCGTCGACGGCGGCTATACGCAGCAGGACGTGATCAACGTCGCGCGCGCACTGACCGGGTGGTCAATCGCCCGGCCGGAAGAGGGCAGCGGGTTCCGGTTCCGGCCGGGGTTCCACGACGCCGGGGAGAAGGTCGTGCTGGGCCACGCGCTCCCCGCCGGACGTGGCGTCGAAGACGGTGAGGACGTGCTCGACATTCTGGCCCGCCACCCGAGCACCGCCCGCTACATCGCGCGCAAGCTCTGCCAGCGGTTCGCCGGGGATGCGCCGCCTCCGGAGCTCGTCGCCCGCGCCGCGGATACCTTCACGCGTACCGACGGTGACATCCGGCAGGTCGTCTGGACCATCGTGACGTCCCCGGAGTTCTACGCCCGCGCGGCCTATCGGAGCAAGGTGAAGTCGCCGTTCGAGGTCGTGGTGAGTTCGCTTCGCGCCGTGGACGCCGCGCCCGACACGTCGCCCCGCACGGTGCAGATCATCGCACGGATGGGCGAGCCGATTTTCGGGCACCAGGCGCCGGATGGCTACCCTGAGACCGGCGACAGTTGGATGAATACCGGTGCGATCCTCAACCGCATCAATTTCGGATTGGCGGTCGCGGCCCAGCGCGTTCCCGGTGCGACGCTCGACCGCTGGCCTGAGTCGGCTGCCCTTATGACCGCATCACGCGCCGCCCAGGTCGACGCGGTCGTGACGTCGATCCTGGGCGGCAATGGCATCGCCCGACACCAGAGCGATCCTGCTCTCCGGCGAACACCCGCTGCTGGCCAACGGTGATGCCCCCGGCGGAATGAATGACGGTGCCGCCGACTCCGGTGCCGTTGGCCCGGCTGCCCGGGTCCAGGGTCTCGCGCAAGTTGTCGGCCTCGCGCTTGGCGCACCCGAATTCCAGCGCCGCTAGGAGATCCCATGCAACGCCGAGCGTTCGTCAAATCCGGTGCGTTGGCCCTGGTCACAATGGGGCTGAGCCCGAGCTTCCTGCGTCGCACCGCGTTCGGCATGGAGCTGCCCGCCACACGCAAAGGCAAAGTCCTCATCTGCCTCTTCCAGCGTGGCGCCGCGGATGCGCTCAATGTGGTGGTACCGCATGGGGAGCGGGCGTACTACGCCATGCGTCCCACGATCGCGGTGCCCAGGCCCGCTGCCGGGGCTCGAAACGCCGCGATCGATCTGGATGGGTTCTTCGGACTCCATCCCTCGCTGGCGCCGTTCAAGCCGCTCTACGACCAGAAGTTCCTCGCCATCATCCACGCCGTCGGGAGTCCGAGCACGACGCGCTCCCATTTCGATGCTCAGGATTACATGGAGAGCGGTACGCCCGACGACAAGACGACGACCGATGGCTGGCTCAATCGGTATCTGGCGGTCCAGGGCACGTGCGACGAGTGCAAGCTGCAGGACACCACCCGTGGCGCCCGGGCGGCCGGCGATCGCTCGCCTGCCTTTCGAGCCGTCGCGTTTGCGCCGCAGACTCCACGCATCCTCGAGGGTCCGGCCCCGACGATCGCCATGAACAGCCTCGACGAGTTCTCGGTGCGCGCGACCGGAACGCAGGCCGAGCGCCTCGAAGCACTGTATCGCACCGGCTCGGCGGATATCGTGCACGCAACCGGCTCGGAGACCTTCGACGCCGTGCGAATGTTGCGCGCCGCGAATCCACAGCAGTACCAGCCCGCGAACAACGCGATGTACCCGCGGTCGCCGTTCGGCCAGCGCCTCAAGCAGATCGCCCAGCTCATCAAATCCGGTGTGGGACTCGAGATCGCGTTTGCCGACGTCGGCGGCTGGGACACACACGTCAACCAGGGCGGCGCGACCGGCCAGCTCGCGCAGCGGCTCGATGATTTCGCCCAGTCAGTCGGTGCGCTGGTCGCCGACCTGGGGGACCGGATGGCCGATGTCACCATCCTCTCCATGTCGGAGTTCGGTCGCATGGCGCGCGAGAACGGCAATGGCGGCACGGACCACGGCCATGCCGGCGCGATGTTCCTGATCGGCGGCGACGTCCACGGCGGAAAAGTCCATGGCCAGTGGCCGGGGCTGGAACCGGAGCAGCTCTACGAGGGACGCGATCTCGCCCTGACCACCGACTTTCGCGCCGTCTTCTCGGAAGTGGCCGCCCGGCATCTTGGCGCGCAGCGCCTCGATGTCATCTTCCAGGGTACACGCAGGGCGCGCCAGCCGGCCTACTTGGCTGAGGAGGCCGGGGCACCCGTATCGCCGGACACCCTTCGCCCGTCTCGTGTGGTGATGCTCAAGACACTGCTGTGCTGCACTCTCGCGCTGGCCACCGCCGCGCCCAGCGCGAATTACCACGCGGCCACCGCCCGCCACCAGGCCGCCGGGGCGAGCCGGCCGCCCAACACGCACGGCCGGATACCGATCCTCGAATACCACATCATCGGTGACCACGAATCGCGCTGGACCGTTGAGCGCGAGCATTTCCGGCGATCGCTTCAGATGCTCTACGACCGTGGCTACCGCCCGGTGAGCGTGTCCCAGATTCTCGATCACACGATGGATCTTCCCACGGGAATGTCCCCCGTGGTCTTCACGTTCGACGATGCGTCGCCGTCGCAGTTCCGCTACATCGAGCACGACGGCACACTGGAGATCGATTCCACGTCCGCCATCGGGATCTGGCTGGCCTTTCACGCCGCGCACCCCGACTGGGGCAATCACGCGGTGTTCTGCATGCTCCCGGCCGCCGCGGCGGGCCACGCGTTCTTCGGCGAACGCGGGATCGAGGGCCAGCGTTCGGCGTGGCGGTTCAAGAAAGTGCAGTTCCTCAATCAGCAGGGTTTCGAGCTGTGTGGTCACACACTCTGGCACGCGAACCTCGGCAAGTACTCCAATGCGATCGTGCAGGAGCAGATCGCCCGCGGCGAGTTGGCGATCGACTCCGCCGTCCCTGGCTATCACGTGCGCACCTTCGCGCTCCCGCTCGGCATCTGGCCGAAGAATCGCGCGCTCGCGCACGCAGGAAGCTGGACCGACCCGAAGACGGGGCGCGTGGTCAGCTACCGGTTCGATGCCGTGCTGGAAGTCTCGGGAAGGCCGGCTTCGAGTCCCAATGATCCGGGCTTCGATCCGCAACGCCTGCCGCGCGTCGAGGTGTACTCGGAGACGCTGGAACACACGCTGGACGCTCTCGACAAGACCAACGCCCGCTACGTCTCGAACGGCCAGTAGCCACGGCCGGGTCGCCATGCACGCCCCAACGCCGGCCGGCACCCCCGCTTCGTGATCCGCGGCACGGTCCGGTGAGTAGTCTCGCCCTATCTTCAGTGATCCGGACGTGGGAACTGTCGCGAAACTATACAGTACCGCGGACGTATCGGTTCTCCTGACCGTTTGGACGCTGCGTCGTCCTTATTATGGAGATCCCAGAGCTGGTAGCTGGGCGTGATGGTGGGCTTGATCACAATGGCGTGCAACGCGGCAACACGCGCTGAACGAGGTGCTGTGGCAAGTAGCGTAGCGGGCTCGATCGAACACCTGGCGTACTTCGGCATCCTGGGCGGGATGGGCGAAGGAGACGCTGACTGGCCGGCGACGAACGCTGGCCTGCAGGTGCTTCTGCTCGTTGACGCCTGGATGAGCGGCACCGATGCGTCGCGCACATCGGACTATGGTCTCCGCGCCGTCCGGTCCGCGATCGATGCTATTCCCGCTACCGTGACCGCGCGCCAGATCCTGTCGCGGATCGTCGATGCCGGCGAGTCGGCGGACTCGCCGGATGTGCTGCAGATCGGCCGCCATCTCATGGGCTACGGGCGATCGCTCGACTACGATGGCCGTTATGCGTTGGCGGCGGATGTCTATCGCGCGCTGATCCGCCACGTGCCGCCGTCGATGGACGGCGATATCGCGATCGACGCTCAGATGCGGCTCGGCTACTGCCTCCGCATTCAGGATGACTGGACAGGCGCCGACACCGCATACGGGTGCGCGCATGAGATCGCGATCGCGCGCGGCAATGCGGCGAAGGCGATGCACGCGCGCATCGGCCAGGCCTCGGTGGCCTTCGCCCGCGGAAATCTTCCCGGGGCCGAGTCCATGCTCGACGCGATCATCGTCGAAGCGGCGCCCCCGGCGTTTTCCGATGTACGGTCCATGGCGCTTCACGACCGCGCGCTCGTGGCGCACTGGCGCGGGCAGTACGATCACGCGGCGCGCCTGGCCTACGGCGCGCTGGCGCTCACGCGGAGCCTGACCTCGCGCGATCGTATTCTGGCCGACCTCGCGAACGCGTTCGTGCAGCTCGGCGTGCTGGACGTGGCGCGCGACTCCTACATGGTGCTCGCCAGCACGGCGCAGGAGCAGTACGTCCGCTGGCTGGCCATGATCAACCTGCTCGAAATCTCTGCCCTGCAGACCAATGAAGCGGTCTTCGAGAGCTATCGTGCGGATTTGATGGGCGAGCGGCTGCCGTCGTTCCTGATGGCGCAATACCACTACTACACCGCATTTGGCTACCACGCGTTCGGCAAGAACGGCAGGGCGCTGCGGTCCCTCGAGCAGGCGAGCGAGCTCGCGGAGACGCACCGCTACAACCAGTTGCTCTTCCAGGCTGAGGAGTTGGCGGCCGCCGTCAAGCGCGGAGTCGCGGCCGAGCGCCGTGCAGCACGGCCCGTCCCGGCCGAGCTCCAGGATGTCACTGACGCCGTGTCCGAGATGCGCCAGCTCGCCGGGGTATAGCCGGACACCGGTCCACCGGACGCACGGATGCCAGACGGGCCACGAGGGATTCCCTCGTGGCCCGTCCGCCTTACAGCTACCGAGCTGGACTGTTTAGTGGCAGGTACCGGATCCGGCGCTTACTCCCCCGCCGCAGTCCTGCACGGGCGCCGTCGCCGACGAACAAGCGGCCACGGCGGCTGTGAGCAGAGTCAGTATGGCGAAGGTGATTTTGCGTTTGGTCATTCGGGCCTCTATGGGTGTTTAAGTAGGGGTGCGGGAGTCATTGGTTCGATTCGCGAGCCGCAAGGTACCGGTCCCTGGCGAGCCAAAAAGGTGCGTTTTCTGCCAGAAAGGTGCATTTTCCTGACACGTGCGCGCCGTAAGCCTCAATGTACTCTCGTATTTACCCCCGCCGCTCCAGTCACACCTTCGGGTTGTACTGGGGGGAACGCGTGGACACATCCTCACCGCGGCCGACCGCTGGGAAGGATTCCTCGAGGAGCTACGTCGCGCGACGAGCAATGTCGTCGTGGTTGATCCCTGCGCGGACGGCGTGTCACGCGCCGCCGCGCTGGCCGCCGCACTCGATGCGCATCCGGCGACACCGGTCGTGATTTACACGCCGGTGTCGCCGCTTTCATTTCGCGCGATCGCCGAGTTGGGCCGGCACAGCGCGCATCACGCGGTGCATCAGATCGTGCTGCATCGCTATGACGACGAGCCGCGACGGTTTCTCGAGATGCTCGAACGCCAGCCCGGCAACGCGCTGAGCGTTGCGCTCCTCGACCGGCTCGCGCCCGCCCTCGCCGGCCTCCCGCCGGCGCTCACCCGCGCTGTGGAACGCCTGGTGCGGCAGCCGACCGATTTTCACGATGTCGGCGACCTCGCCGCCACGGCGCGGGTGACGATCCGTACCGCGTACCGGCATCTGGCCATTGCCGGCTTCACATCACCTCGCGCACTCCTCGTCGGCGCGCGCCTGCTGCGCGCATACGCCTATGCGCGCGACCCACGACAGTCGCTCGAGGCGATCGCCGCCAAGGTCGGATATAGCGCGCCGCGCATGATGGCCAAGCACATGCGCGAGGTCATCGGTGTCACGCCGCGAGCCGTCCGGCGCCAGGTGCGCCCCTGGGAGTTCGTCGACACGCTCGCGACCTGGCTCTGCCCGCGACCGGAGCCGGCAATCGTGCTGGCACCACGGCAGCCTGCGCGCTTCGCGGGCGCGGCGACAGCCTGGGATCGCCCCGTCCACGTCCGCGCCGATATGGCACCCGCCCCCGACGCGGCTCGGATCACCCCGGGATTCGACGCGTCGTGGCCCGATCATCCTTCAGGCCCGAGACTGGCGTGAGGCCGATGATGCCCGTCCGTGCGAGACCGCCGGCACCGGTGCCGGCGCGGCGGGTGCTCGTCGTGGATGACGAGCCGTCAATCTGCCGCGCGCTCACGATCGCGCTCTCGCGCGCGGGCTACGACGTCGAATCCGCGCTCTCCGGCGAGGCGGCGCACGAGATGCTGCGATCTCGCCACTTCGACGTGCTGTTCCTCGATTTGCGGATCCCCGACGTCCGGGGCGACGTGCTGTTCCATCTGGCCGCGTCCCTGCAGCCCCACCTACGCCAGCGGACGCTCTTCTCCACCGGCGACGTCAGCGAGCGCGCTCAGGCGCTCATTGATGAGTGCCAGTGTCCCGTCATCAGAAAGCCGTTCAAGCTGGATGACGTCCTCTCGGCCATCGCCGCACTCTGCCCCGCATCCCAGGCTTCGGAGTCGGCGTAGCATCTAATGCAGTGGGGCGCGCCGGTGGCTGGCACGACTCTACGCCGGGTGGTCTGAGCGGTCGCGCAAAGTGGTGATGGGCGCCGACATGGTCGCGATCCGGCGCTCGTCGCCGTTGGCCGACGCGAACACATCAGCCTGCACGATGGTCAGCGGCTGCCGCGCGAAGCTCGCGCGAACCCGTCCGGCGAACTGCGGATCGGCCGCTTCGGTCATGCCGTAGAATCTATGCCCGATCAGGCTGCGCTTCGAACACCAGACTGAGGCAGGTCACGCCGGCTTCCGCTTTCTGGAGTTCCGACACGTCCACGGCGGTGGTCGGAAAGCCCTGTGCGCCGGCGATCGCCTGGGTTCCCGGCGCGCTCGCGGGGAAGATGATCGTCCGGCCCACGCGTACGGCGTTGGCACCCCACGGCTCGTCCCGCGTCACGGCTACGATGCGCCGAGGGGCAAACACGGCGGGGTCGATCCATTCCGGGTTGACAAGCACGGTCTCATCGTCGAGGCGCGCGCACGCGCTCTTGAGATGCAGGCAGCGCGAGATCGGCACCGCGGTCACCGTGTAGCCAAGTGGCCCGGCGAGCGCCCGGAACTGGGCGACCGCGGCCGCATTGGTACGCGGCGTCTGTCCGACATAGATCGACCGTCCCAGCCGCAGCACATCGCCGCCATCGAGCGTCGCCGGCGCGGCGAGCCACTCGACTCGCCGATACGGTGCCAGTGCCGCGGCCATCGTCTCCGATTCTGGTTTCCGGGACGCCGCTCCCATCGGTGACAGTACGGCGCACTCGTCGAGCACGATCGCCGCGTCCTCCACGAACGTGGCATCCGGCAGATCGTCGAGGGCCGGGAGTTCCATCACACGAGCTCCCGCCGCGCGCAGCGCCGACTGATAGGCGCGGTGCTGCGCCCGTGCCTCGGCCACATCGATCGGCTCTCGCTCGAGGAACGACAGCTCGCACTCGGGAAGCCGCCGGCTCGGCACGCGGACAATGGCAGTCAGCATCGGATGAATGGTATCTCGGGGATCCCCGGGGCGGAGATCGACCCGGCGCCGATTCGGGTCCGGCTATCGGATGTGGCTACGGCTTGTAGAGTGCCGCGTCGAGAACCGACCACAGGTGCACCGCCCAACCGAGCCAGAAGATCCAGAGGATGGCCGCCAGACAGAACTGAAACGCCGCCATGAGTAGCCGCCCCTGGAGCAACTGCCCCAACCCAGGTATGAAGAAGCTGGCGAGGGCAGCGATCACGTTGCCTGTGGACCCTTGACCGGACATGGTGCGAATCTCCGTATGCGGCGTCTGCGGAAACTGCGTACCAATACTCTCTCTCACCATTCCCTACGAGGCCGGACGCTGACAGGTTGCAGGGGCCGGCCAGTCCGCCCGGGCGGCGGCTGTGACTGGCCGGCGAATCGGCCCGGGGACTGGATCGTCTACTGCCTAACAGCGGGCTGCAATACCACCCGCAATACCACCCGCAATACCACCGCCGCCACTGCCCTTATACTTTCCAGGTCCGCAGAGTGGCGATGGCTTGATCGAGGGCGGATTGCTGCTGCGGGTGTGTGGCGCGATCGCGCAGCTCCCCGTAGGTCTCCAACGCCAATTGCAGGGCCGCGGGATCATGCTCGGCACCGGCGAGACTGGCGGCGTTGTCTGCCAGATTCGCCCGCGCGAGATCGTCATCGAGGAATGTCTGGCATACCTTGCGCCATCGCTCGACGCGGCGGCGCGGGCTGGGCTCCGATAGGGCCCAGAGATGCCATGCCCCCCGGTTGGAAGGATCGGCTGCCCGCGCACGGGCCGCGAGCTCGCCGACGACGTCGGGCCCGCGCCCTGCAAGCCAGTAAGCGTTGGCGAGGATCACTAAGGCACGAGCGTTCGCCGGCTGCGCCGCGACGATGCGCTCATAGATGGGACCTGCAACTTCCGGGATGTCGCGGAACGGCTCGACGGCCGCGATCAGCGAATCTGGTGTGGCATCCGTAGCCAGAGCCGCGAGCCGGAGATGGAGGTGCGTGACGTTGGCAGATGCGCGGTATTGCTCCACCACTTCGGCCATCGCAGCCCGCAGATCGCCGGACGGTGAAACGGGCTGCGGGTCCGGAGGGCGCTCCGCGGACGCGGCATGGGGTGCGGGGTCGGCACCGGAATCGGTGGCGCGATCGGTGCGAGGCGTTCGATCTGGAGGCGGAACAATCATGGATGAGACGTCGGACAAAGACACGCGATCAAGGTACACAGAACGACAACTCGCCGCCGCCGGCGAGGTGGCGCTCGATCTCCGTCACGCCCTCAACAATCCGCTCGCTGCGCTCATGGCCGAGGCGCAGTTGCTGGCGATGGAGCCCCTGCAGCCCGAACACCGGGCCGCGGTCGACCGGATCATCGATCTGTGCCGCCGGACCGTGAACCTCGTACGCGGGCTGGACGCCGCCACCCGGGCGGCGAATGATGCGTGAACCACCCCGCATGAGGGCCGCATGAGGCACCCAACCCGGCACGACCTTGCGCAATCGGGGGAGACGCGCGATCTTGGGTGCGTCCCACGATTGACGCGGCGACGCGTTTGTAAACGCCGGCCGCCGCACGCGCGTGACCGATCCGCGCCCCCGGAATTGGGGAGCCAAAGCAGTAGAAGTTGCGCGGACTGCGCACGACCACATAGCACACCCACATAAATGAACGAACGCCGACGTCCCCATCGTCGCGGCCGTGGGCCTCGCCCGTTTGGCAACGCCCCAGCCGACTCCCAAGCCGACGCGACCAGCGAGCCCAACCCGTATCGCGACGGCGACGACAATGACAGTACCCCCGCGGTGGATTCCCATCCGCCGCAGGATCGCGCACCGGTCTCGCCGGACAGCCCGCCCTCTGACCGTCCCGCTGTGCCGGAACAGTTCTCCGACCGCCGGAGCGAACCAGCGGCGGGAAGCGATCCCGGCCCCGGAGCCTCACGGTCTCCCGATGACAGCGCGCCTGCCCAGCCGGGCGGCGGACAGGGAGGATTCTCCGACAACATGCCCGCGCCACGCCAAGGCGGTCATGGCGGCAATCAGAACCACAACGCGCAGAACGGGCCGGGCCCGCAGGGCGGCCACAACAGCCACAACACCAACGGCCGCCGCCAGCACGGCTCCCACGGCCGCAACAGCCGGCGCCACCGCGGGCGCGGCACCCCGCACCGGGAACACCAGCCAGGCCCAGTCGCATCACGGACCGCCGGTTCCAGTCATCGCGGACGGCGAGACGACGGGCTGGTTCGACGCCGCGCGGGACGGCGGCTACGTGCGGCGCGCGTCGGCAAGCTACCTGGCCGAGCCGGGCGACGCGTACGTGCCGACCCACGTCGTGCGCCAATTCGCGCTGCGCCGCGGTGATGCCGTCAACGCCACGGTCGGCCGCGACCAGCGAGGCCGCGTGACCGTCGTCGACGTCACGCAGATCAACGGCGCCGACCCCGCACTCGCCCTGCGCCGGCCGGATTTCAGCTCGCTGATCGCGTCGTACCCCGAGCGCAAACTCACACTCGAGACCGGACGCCCCGCGAAAGCGGGCCCTGAGGTCACCCGGCGCGCCATCGATCTCATCGCACCGATCGGCTACGGGCAGCGCGCCCTGATCGTCGCGCCGGCTCGCGCCGGCAAGACGATGCTGCTGCAAGCCATCACGGAAGGCGTCGCCGTAAACCATCCCAACGCCGTCCTGCTCGTGCTCCTCGTGGACGAGCGGCCCGAGGAAGTCAGCGAGATGATCACCTGGGGCTATGGCGAGGTCGTCGCGTCGAGCTTCGACATGCCCGCCGAGCGCCACACCAATGTGGCCGACATGGTGCTCGAGCGCGCCCGCCGGCTCGTTGAGATGGGACGCGACGTCGTCATCGTCCTCGACTCCATCACACGGCTCGCGCGCGCACACAACACCGTCGAGCGCGGCACCGGACGCACCCTGTCCGGCGGACTCGATGCCACCGCCATGGCCAAACCCAAGGCGTTCTTCGGGTCGGCGCGATCCGTCGCCCCCAACGTGGGCGGAGGCTCGATCACCATTATCGCCACCGCGCTGGTCGAAACCGGCTCGCGCATGGACGACGTGATCTTCGAGGAGTTCAAGGGCACCGGCAACTGCGAGATCAAGCTGGATCGGAGTCTCGCCGAGAAGCGGATCTATCCCGCGATCGACATTGGCACCAGCGGAACGCGCCGAGAGGATAAGCTCTTCCGGCCCGACCAGTTGGACGGGGTCTACACGCTCCGCCGCGGACTGCAGCAGATGCCGCCGCAGTCGGCGATGGAATGGCTCATTAAGCGAATCGCGGCAACTACCAACAACGACGCACTGCTGAGCGGGTTGTAGAAAGCGGCAGTTCGCCAGCCGCCGGCCACCATCTCCGGCCCGTGCCTTGCCCTTCTCGGCGAAGCCATGCACCGTGCGCGTCGCCGGTCCAACCGGCTCGGGCCCCAGCGATTGACCGATTCCGCAGCCGCGGGCCCGGGAAGGCTCATGTGGGCCGTGGTCCTCGCGATCACCGCGGCCGCCGCGGGCCCGGCCAGCGCCTCAGGCCAGGACACCGCCAATAGCACAACCAAGGGCGCGGCCAAGGGCGCGCCCTTGGACACGGCGCACCCGCCCACGAGGGTGGCGGCGCCTGTACCCGATACCGGCAAGGCCACGCGAACCGCGGCAATCGCCCGGGACAGCCTGATGGGCCGCCGCGCGCGCCCGGAAATCGAGAAGGTATCGATCCGGGGAGCCCACGCCATCCCGGCCGGCGCTGTCGAGGGCAGCATCTCGACGACCGAATCCCACTGCCGCGGTCTGTTCTATCTCCCGTTCTGCGTAGTGTCGAAATCTCCCTATTTCTTCCAGCGGTTCTACCTCGATCGCAATGACCTGCGGCGAGACGTCCTGCGCATCCGCATTCTTTACTGGAAGCGCGGGTATCGCCTGACCTCGGTCGACACGACGGTGACCTATCGCACGCCGACGGTCGTACGCGTCCGGTTCACGATCCACGAAGGACCCCCGACCCGCATCTCCGCCATCGCTCTGGAGCCCGACTCGCTCTTCCCTGCCTCGAACCGCCGGCGTCTCGTGCGGCTTCGCGTCAATGAGCCGCTCGATCTTTTCGAGTTCGATACCACGGCGACCCTGCTCACCCGATGGATGTGGAGCCGCGGCTACGCCGACGCGACGATCGACACCACGTTCACGCTGGCGGGCCAGCCTCCCTCGGATTCCGCGACCCGCGCCGCCGCGGCCGCCGGGCGTATCACGGCCGGCACCGCCGCCGTCAAGATCGCGATTGTCCCGCATCGCCGTACGACGGTCGACACGATCGTCGTCACCGGCAACACCACGGTGAGCGCACAAACGATCCGGCACGCACTGTTTCTGCGCCCGGGATCGCTCTTCCTGCCCGGCGACGTGCAGCGGAGCCAGCGCGCACTCTACCAGACGGGTCTCTTCCGCCGCGCCGCCGTCACCGTGGACACGGCCCGCGACAAAACCGACAGCGCCAAGACGATCGACGTGAATGTGGATGAGGCGAAGCCACGAGAGGTGGTCGCGGGGATTGGTTTCACGACCGTCGACTTCCTCCAGCTCTCGGGCGACTTCACGGACTACAACTGGGTGGGCGGCGCTCGGAAGCTCGTGATCCAGGGCGGCCTCGGCAACCTGTTCGCGCACGGGCTCTACACGGCATTCAACAACGGATTCAAGGAGATCCCGCCCGGTACCGACCCGAATCCGTTCCTGTCGCCCACCTGGAACATCACGGCCAAGGTCACACAACCCTGGTTCCTTGCACCGGAGAACACGCTGAGCGCCGGGGTCTTCGCTCATCGCCGCGTCGCGCCTGGCGTCTACGTGGACAACGCGTACGGCCTGACGCCAACGTTTACCCACGACCTCGCCGACCGCGCGCCACTCACGCTCGGCTACCAGTACGAGGTCACGCATGTCGACGCGGGTGACGTCTATTTCTGTGTGGACTACGGAGTCTGCGATGCCGCGACGCGCGATGCGCTGCAGTCCAAAGGCCGGCTCTCTCCACTCAGCGTGACCGCTCAGATCGACCGCAGCGACGATCCGCTCAACCCCACGTCCGGGTTCGTGGCGCGCTCGGAGATCCAATACGCGTCGCAATACACGCTGTCGGATTTCCGGTATGTGCGCGGCTATGCCACCGCGTCGATGTATCGCCCGATTGGCCGGTCTGTGCTCGCGTTGAATGGCCGGATCGGCGCCGTTTCCCCTCTCGGTGGCTCGGGCGCCGCGATCGGCGATACGTCATCCAACATCCTGCACCCGACGGCACGCTTCTATGCCGGCGGCTCGGAGTCCGTGCGCGGCTTCGGTGAGAACCAGCTCGGCCCACGCGTACTGACGATCGCGCCCAATGTGCTCCGTGGACCCGCCAATCAGTGTCCCGCGCCGACGCCGATCCAACAATGCCCGGTCAACGGTGTCCCGTACCTGGCGGACGCGAATTTCACTCCGCAAGCCCTGGGTGGACGAACGCTCCTCGAAGCCAGCGCCGAATACCGATTCCCCATCTACCAGCAGTTCGGCGGCGCCGTGTTCGTCGACGCGGGCATCGTGGGCGAGGGCAATCTCCAGACGGCGACGAGCGGCACCAGTGCCATCACACCGGGCTTCGGCATCCGATACCTGTCGGTCGTCGGCCCAATTCGCGTGGACGTCGGCATCAATCCCCTGACGACTGAACGGCTCGTCGTTCTGACTGAGGATGGGACCGGCCGCATCGTGGTGGTCTCGGGACCACCCGGCACGTCCGCCTCGGCCGCCCAACGGATTTACGCGCCGGCACGGACCGAGGGCGGGTTCCAGGGGTTATTGAACCGGGTGAGCCTCCACCTCTCGATCGGGCAGGCGTTCTAGATGGCGACCCCTCCGGTCGCGGCCCGCGGGGCGCGGCTGATCCGGCGGATCCTCGTCATCGGGGGAGCGATCGTCGGCACGATCGTGATGGCGGCCGCTGCGGCGGTGTTCATCGTCACGGGCACATCATGGGGGCACGAGCGGGCCCGGCGTGTCGCATTGCATTTCCTGAGCGGCGCCGTCCATGGCACGGTCCGCATTGGCCACCTGGATGGCGATCTGCTCCACGATGTCGTCATCACCGACGCATCGATCGCGGACTCCAGTGGCGGGCCGCTCGTCAGCGTGCGCCGCGCGGAGGTGCACTACGCCGTCAAAGACCTGCTGCACAAACATCTCGATTTCCACGATGTCGTACTGGACCACCCAGTCGTCGTGCTCGTCCAGGGAGCGGACGGCGTCTGGAACTACGCGCGGATCTTCCCCGCCAGCGGCGCACCATCCGACACCACCCAACGCGGCTTCGGGAGCTGGCTCGCGATGACCGCCGTCCAGGTCATCGGTGGCGACGTCACCATCCGTATGCCGTGGCGCCCGGACAGTACTCTCAGCGGTGCGGCGCGCGATAGCGCGATCGAAGCCGCGCTGAGCCCGAACGCACGCCTGATGGTGGCTCCGGTCCCGGGCGGCTACGAGAAGACCATCGCCGCACACACGGTGACGACGCGCATCGACACGCTCCGCCTCACCGACCCGGATCATCCGGTCAAGCTCGCGCGCATCGCGTCGCTCAGCACCGATCTCGCTCTCTTCCGCCCGCCGGATGCGACCGTTCGCGATATCGCGGGGACGCTGTACCTGACCGGCGACTCGCTCTGGATGCCGCAGGCCACGGTTCTGATGCCGCGGTCCCGGATCACGGCCCGGGTCACGTACGTGCTCGCCAACGGAGACCTCGCCGTTCGTGCCCACGCCAATCCGGTCGCCCTGGCGGACGCGCAGTTCGCCGAGCCCAGCCTTCCGGGCGACGCCATGGCCAGCGGAGAGTTCACGGCGATCTGGCGCGGGCGCGCACAGCGGTATGCCGTCCGCGGTCTCGTCGCACGAGTCGAAACGGCCCGTGCAACGGGAAACATCGACCTTACGATCGGCGATTCGCTGGTCATTCACGACACCGACATCCGATTTTCCGGCGTCGATACGCGCCTCATCGAACGTCTCCATCCCGGCCTCTCGCTCCCTCGCCAGGGCGTGGCCGCTGGCCACGCGGCCGCCAGAGGCAGCACCGGGGCGATGACGATTGATGCGGATCTGGCTTTCGCCAACGCCACGGATGGCGACAGTCACGTCACGGCCAATGGGGAGATTGGTCTCGACCACGGTGGCTATCGGGCGCGCCACCTCGTGGTGACGCTGGACCCCCTGCAGGTATCGCTCGGCCGGATCGCGATGAAGTCGCTGCCGGTTGGCGGCACCCTGACCGGATCCGCGACGCTCGACGGCTCCACGACCGAGACACTTACGGCCCACGCAGACCTCGAGCACCGGGAGAGCGGCACGTACTCCCATCTCGTGGCGGATGGCGATGTGGACTTTGCTCGCGATTCCTCCGCGCCGGCTGGCGACGAGCCGCGGAAACAGGTGCTCGATGGCCGGACGCACCGGGCCGGCGCGCCGCCTGGCGCGGCCGGCTTCCGCCCCTCTCGGGTGAATATGTCGGCCGAGCTCACACCGCTCGATCTCGCGACCGTGGGGCTGTTCGTTCCGGACGCCAAGCTGTCCGGCGAGGAGTCGGGCACCGTCCGCGTCGCCGGCGCCATGCGCGACGTCGAGATCCATGCTCGCCTCGCACCGCCTGGCGCTCCCGATTCGGCCGGCCTGACCGTGGACGGGCATCTCGACATTGCCTCACCTGTCCTCGGCTATGACCTCGCCGCGACGGCCCGCCTGCTCGATGCACACAGCCTGTCTACCGCCGTGCCGCATACATCACTGACCGCGACAGCGACTGCACGAGGCCACGGGACGGCACTAGCGACGATGCGCGCGGAGTTCGCGGCAGACGCACAGGCGTCGGTGTTCGACAGTCTCAGAGTGGACAGCGTGCATGCCAGGGCGACGGCCGATTCCGGGCAGCTCGAGATCCCGGCCGCACATGTCCAGGCACTCGCCGCGACCCTGGACGTGCAGGGATCGTTTGGCCTGACCGGTGACCGGAGCGGCTCGCTCACCTATCGGGCCGAGGCTACCGCACTCACGGCGTTCGAGAAGCTCATTCCCCGCGACACTACCGAGATCGCGCCCCGGCCATCGGTCATCGCCGAGGCAGTCGCGCGCGCCCGGGCCGATTCGGCGCACGAAGCCGACACCTCCGAGATTCAACGCGCGATCGCGGGCACCGCACCGCCTCCGCTCGCCGTTGATACGCCAAGAGCGTTGCGCCGCGATTCGCTCGGCGGCCGGGCCTTGGCGACTGGCACCGTGACCGGGAACATCAGGCGGTTCGAGGTGTCAGGCGACCTCGAGGCCGATTCCCTCATCGCGGAAGGCAATGCTGCCCGGCGCGCGACCGCGAGCTACCACTGGTCAGGTGCCCCGAGTCTCGACTCTGCGGCCACCGCGACGGTTCATCTCGATTCCGCGATGCTCGCTGGCTTCGCGGTGAGCGGTCTCGATGTGCATGTCGGCTATCGCAAGCCTGATGGCACGGTGCACCTGAACGTGCGAGAGACGCCAACACGCGATTTCGCGGCGGACGCCCGCTTCCGCTACACACCGTCCGAGACGGAGGTGCAATACGATTCACTCAATCTCCGCATCGACACGACGCTCTGGCGGGCGTCGCACCCGGCGTCGGTGGCCTGGGGCACGGCGGGCGTCAGGATCCGCAACGTCGAGCTGGATGCGGGCCGGAACGGCCACATCACGGTCGATGGTCTCCTCGCAGGACGTCCCGGCTCGGACGCCGGGCTGCGTGCGGTCATTCAGAACCTCGAGGTCGCTGACCTGGCGGCGCTGGCCCAGCAGGATGTCCCGCTGACTGGCGTGCTGTCACTCAAGGCCGACATGGTGGGTGATACTCGCCACCCACGGATGCGCGGCACGATGTCGGTCTCGAGCGCAACGATCCGCGAATGGCCGCTTCCGAATCTCTTTCTCAGCTACCAGTACGACACGACGCTGTTGCAGGCACGCGCCGAGTTGGCGCCAAAAGGGGCACCGTCCACGCCGTTCGCCGTCGCCGACGTTGCAGTTCCGATCGATCTTGGCCTCGGAGTGAATGGGTCGCGGTTCCCCGCGCGGCCAATGCACGCCGAGATCCACCTCGACAGTCTGCCACTGGATCTCGTGCCGCAGTTCACGACCGCCGTCCGTGATGTCGGCGGTCGCGTCACGGGCCAGGTAACGGTTGGCGGAACCATCACCAAACCCGAGCCCCGCGGCACACTCGCGCTCGACCGCGGATCGGCGACCGTCGTCGCATCGGGCACGCTCCTGCGGGACATGTCCGGCCGCGTCCGAATGACGCGCGACTCGGTGATCATCGACTCGCTCGTTGCGACCACACCGTCCACCAAGGGAACCCTCAAACTCGCGGGGTCGCTCGACCTGACCGATCGTGCCGTTCCGGTGCTCGACCTGACGGCGACCGCACAGGATGCACGTGTCCTCAGCACCAGGGAGCGCGGCCGGATCGATCTCGACGCCAATGTGTCCATGGCCGGGCCCACGACGGCGCCGTACATCTCCGGCACGACGACGATGCGGAACACCGTGATCTACATCCCGGAGCCCGACGGCAAGCACCTCGTCGATGTCGGCGACGCCACGGTGTACTACATCGCCGACACGGCCAAGGCGGATGTCAGGGGACTCATCCCCGTCAAGAACGCGCTGCTGGGGACCGCCCGGATGGACGTCGATGTCGGGGTGAGCCGCGACACGTGGGTGCGAAACAAGGATGCGAACGTCGAGGCCTACACGCCGCGGCCCATCACCGTCCACATCGATCGCCAGAAACAGGCGATTGTCGTGGATGGGACGGTCGCGACGGACCGCGGCGAATACGCGGTGCTCGGCAAGCGATTCACGATCAACAAGGGCGAGGCGGTGTTCATCGGAACGCCGGAGCTCAATCCCACGCTCCAGGCTCAAGGGGAGTACGATGTGCCCGTTCCTGGCCGCGAGGCGATCGCCATCCAAATCAACATCGGCGGCACGCTCGACTCGCTCCGCCTGACGCTGGCGAGCGATGCGCAGCCGCCAATCTCGCAGAGCGACCTGTTGAGCTACCTGGCGTTCAGTGTGCCGACGAGCGGCATCACGCAACAGGGACAGAGCTCCAGCTCCAGCCTCTCGGGCGTACAAGGCAGCGGTGGCGTCGTGGGCGCGGCGGGCAGTTTCGTCCAGAACCAGCTCGCGGGTGAGGCAGTCGGCGTTCTGACCGATCAGGTGAAAGGCGACCTCGCGCGCGCGCTCGGCGCCGATGTCCTCGACATCAGCACGAGCAACAACTACACCGATGTCGCGCAGACCCGGAGCGGCGCGGTGTTCCTCCAGAATACGCAGGTGGAATTCGGTAAATATTTCACGCCGCGGACGTTCGTCGCCATTCAGGGCAGCATCGCCCCGGGCGCCGTGGTCGTACACCGGTTCGCGTCACACTTCAACATCCAGGTGAGCGGCCAGCCGCTCTATCTCCTCGGGCAACCCACGCTCTCCACCACTCCGAGTACGCCGCTGACAGGGGTGTTCGGGCTGACGCTCACACGGACGTGGCGATTCTGACGCCCGGCGCCGCCGGGACGCTATGCTGCGTTCCAGCGCCTCGCAGCCACCCGCTGGCCGGCGCCCAGTAGCGCGTCAACTGCGAGGGCGAGCAGAGCGGCCGGGATGGCCCCCGAGAGAATCATCCGCGTGTCCGACAGCGCCAGCCCGGTCACGATCGGGTCCCCCAGACCACCCGCACCGATGAACGCGGCCAGTGTCGCCGTGCCGACATCGATCACGGCGGCGGTGCGCACCCCCGCCATGATGACGGGCATCGCGAGCGGCAGCCGGATGTAGGCCATCACCTGCGCGTTCGTCATGCCGAGGGCTTCGCCCGCGTCCACCGTGCCCGGAGCGGTGCCCCGGACACCCTCGTAGGTATTCCGCAGGATCGGATACAGCGAATAGAGGAACAGCGCCACGAGCGCTGGTACGACGCCGATCCCCAGGAGCGGGATCATGAACGCCAGCAGCGCGATGCCGGGGAGGGTCTGGATCGCACCGATTACGCGGATCACGATGTCGGCGGATCGCGGGATGGCGAGAAGGCCCACCCCGAGCGGGACCGCGATCAGGATGGCGGCCGCCAGGGAGATCCCGACCAGTACAGATGCCGCGCGGTCATGGCGGCCAGCGGACCTCGTTGCGACCGTAGATACGCACCGAGTGCTTCGCGCCCTCCCGCGTCGCCAGCGCGCGGTCCCTCCGGGGCCGCCGTGGCGGACGCCGTGGCGGACGCCGCCCCCGGCGTCAGCCCGAGCGCGCGGAGCCCGTCGGCGGCGATGATCGCGACCGGCACACCGTCCACTTCCAGCCGGCGATTCATGGCCCGCATCTGCGCCACGCCAATGCGATCGCTCAGCTCCGTGAGCACGGCGACCGCGGCTGGGTTGTCGCGTTGCAGCGCCGCACTCACAACAGCCGACGCTTCGTACGGTGGATAGAAATGCCGGTCGTCACGCAGGACGACCAGGTCGTAGCGCGCGATCAGCCCGTCGGTCGAAAATCCGTCGATCACGTCGATGCTGCCCGCGGCCAGCGCGGCGTACTTCACGGCTGGGAGCAAGGCGCGGACCTCTCGCAGGTGTACGCCATAGACGCGCACCAGGCCCGGCAATCCATCCGGACGGCCGATGAAGTCCGCCGTGAAGCCGCCTCGGAGTCCGCTACCCGACCGCGCTAGATCGGTCAATGTCTCGAGATGCAGCGAGTCCGCGGTGTGGCGGCGGACCGCGATGGCGTACGTGTTCTCGAATCCCAGCGGGGGCAGCCACCGAACGCTATCCCGCACGGCGGATGCCCCGGCCACGCGCGCGAAGACGGACCGCGGGTCGGGGTCCGGCGGGAGGCCAAGAATCGCGATCAGGCCCGTACCGGTATACTCCGGATACACGTCGATCGCACCGCTGCGCAGCGCGCCATATGCGATTTGCGTGGCGCCCAGCCCGAGCCGGCGATCGGCCCGGATGCCGTGGGCTTCCAGTAACTGTGCGAACATCTCGGCCAGGATGTACGACTCGCCGAAGGGCTTGGATGCGACGACGACGGGACGCCCAGCGTCCGGCTGGTGCGTCCGGACCGGCCCGAGCCCGAGGACGATGAATGCCGGAAGCCATCGGACCATCTACTGGATCCCCGCCCGCGCGAGCAGCTCGGCGACATAGGGTGTCGCCGGCGCGGTGTGGAGTGTACCAGGCGGTGCCACCTGTTCGACTCGGCCATGACGCAGCACGGCAACGCGATCGGCGAGGATGGTCGCCTCGCGCAGGTCGTGCGTCACGAGGATCGCGGTCACTCGCAGGCTGCGGCGCAACGCCCGGAACGACTCCTGGAGGTCCGCGCGCGTGATCGCGTCCAGCGCTCCGAACGGCTCGTCGAGCAGCAGCACACCGGGCCGTCCCGCGAGCGCGCGCGCGATCGCGACACGTTGCCGCTGCCCGCCCGAGAGCTGATGCGGCCACCGCTCGCCAAACACGGCCGGGTCGAGGCCGACCAGTTGGAGCGCCGCTTCGGCCTGCCCCGGCGGGTCTGCATTCCCGAGCAGCCACGGCACAAGGCCGGCGTTCCGCCGCACACGCCAGTGCGGGAACAGGCCGCCGTCCTGCGGTACGTAGCCAATGCGCCGCCGGAGTACCACGGGATCGAGGGTGGTCGTGGGCGTGCCATCGACGAATATCGATCCGCTGTCCGGCGTCACCATCCCGTTGAACGTCCGGAGAAGGGTGGTCTTACCCGACCCGCTCTCCCCGATGAGCGCGAGACACTCTCCCGGAGAGACCTCCAGGGTGACCTCGTCGAGGGCGACGACCGGCCCGTATCGCTTCGAGAATGCCGGCCGCACGAAGTGCGGCGGCCGCTTCAGCCGAACGTTGCGGCGTGCGGTCCGCCCGCGAAACGCTCGGGACTTCCGGACAGGGCCGCCACCGGCATCTCGAGATCGTCGGCCGGTGAACGATCACGCTCGAGGTAGCGGGCGGCGAATTCCCGTGCCGCGTCGAGATCGGCTCCCGCGACCACGGCCTCCCCGAGCCGTGCCGATCCGTGCATCGCGATGGCGTAGAGATCGCGCGCGACTCGCGCAATGGCAGGATTGCGGAGCCCTTCGTGACCCGCGGGGCCCAGCAGATGGGGATCGGCCGGCCCGAGGAGATCCGCCGCATCGCGGCGCGACTGTGTATCGAATGCGAGGCCAGCGGCCAGCACGAGTGGCGCCGCGAACGAGTCCGGCGGCAACATGTCGGCCGAACGCAACTCGAACGTGGCGGCGTCTGCGCTCCGCCGGGGCCGGACTTCAGGGAAGAGCGTCGTCAGATGCGGGCCCCAGTCGGCCAACGTCGCATCGCCCGACGCCAGGAGGTCCGTGAACGGCCGATAGCGCCCGTCGGCGCTCCGGCGGAGGATCGCGGGCGCAACGAGCGCAAATGCGGTGTAGCCGGCAGCCGGGGCGGCTGTCGACGCCGCTGGCAGGCCGGTCCGGGCCGGATCCAGTGCCCGCCACGTCTGTGCCCGCACGCTCTGATCACCCGTTGATGCGCCGGCGTACCGGCTGGAGTTGGCGAACATCGCGGTCACATACGGCGCGGCCGCGCTCAACACCTGCCATAGCCCGACCGGATCGTCGCCGGCATCGACCGTGATCTGAAACGCCGCGGTCTGCCGCATCATCCTCGGCCCAGCCGGCCCGCACGCGGCGAGATAGGCGTCCATCGCCGCGTACCGGTCGCCATGGAGTTGCAGCGGCACACGCTCGATCCCGTTGAAGGGATCCACGCCGACGGTCAGCAGGTCGATCCCGAACGCCGACGCTTCGTCGCGAAGGGTCCGCGTCGTTTCCCGCAGCGCGGCGAGCAACCTGCTCACCGACGCGTCCGGCGGGGAGCTGTACTCGATCTGCCCGCCCGGCTCGTAGCTGAGCACGCCGCCGTCCGCCATCGTGAAAATCGGCGCGCCGGATGCCGAGGGATCCTCGCGCCAACGTTCGCGGTACGCGAGCCGCTGGAGCACTGGCAACGTGGCCGCCGCCATATCCGGCGTTGGCACGATGGGACACCGGCGGTGCGTGTCGCTGTCGACCGGGATGAACTCGATTTCCGCACCGACCCGGGGGCGACAGCCGTTCCCGGAGGGACGAGGGGTAAAGGCGTCCCGCTGCAGTTGCTCGGCCAGCCTCACCACCGGCAGGGTGCTCATCTCAGGATGCTCATCGCAGGGTGCGCATCGGCTAGGCCGCCGGCGCCGCCAGCAGCAATGCATACCCGCCGGCATCGTCGGTCTCCCACGTCACGGGGCGAAGCCCCGCGGCGGCAAGGATCCGGGTCAGCCGGATGGGCGTGTACTTGTTGCTGATCTCGGTGCGAATGGAATCGCCTGCCGGCACCGTCAGCCGCCCGACATCGGGGATCGTGACCAGTTGGTCCTCGAGCGCCACGAGATGCATTTCGATCCGTCCGGCCCGCTCACTGAAGAACGCGCGATGCGCGAACGCAGTGGAATCGAAATCGGCGCCCAGCTCGTGGTTGATGACGCGCAGCATGTTGCGGTTGAACTCCGCCGTCACACCTCGCGTGTCGTTGTACGCCGCCTCGATCACGGCGACGTCCTTGAGCAGGTCGGCGCCAAGGAGAAGACGGTCTCCCCGGGTCATGCCCCGCCGAAGTTGTGCGAGGAGTTCGGTCGCCTCGGTATCCTCGAGATTGCCGATGGTGCTCCCCAGAAACGCGTAGAGAATTGGCCGCGGGAGCCCATGAGGCAGGCGCAGTCCAGCGGCAAAATCAGCGACCACCGGCTCGACGCGCAGGCCGGGATACTCGCGCCGGAGATTCTCCGCCGTCTCGTCCAGGAACGCGGCGCTGACGTCGACCGGGACGTATACGACCTCGTCCCTCGCCGCTCGCATCGCATCGAGAATCGTCCGCGTCTTGTCGGCATTCCCCGCGCCCAGTTCGACCAGTGCACCAGGCCGGAGGACGTCCATCCACTCCGGCATCCGCGTCGAAAGCAACAGCCGCTCCGTCCGCGTGAGGTAATACTCGGGAAGCCGCGTGATGGCTTCGAACAGCTGCGACCCGCGGAGGTCGTAGAAGTACTTCGGCGGAAGCTCGAGCTGTACACCGGGAGCGCGGTCGACCAGACCCGCCTGTACGTCGGCGACCATCGCGGCGTCGCCACGCCGCCTGGCCACATTGGGTTCGCTATGCATCGCGGACGCACCGGAAGCCGCTGTAAATCTGGCGGCGGATGGGCAGATCCCAGTTGCGGAACGTGCTGCGCGTCGCGATCGAACGCGTCGCCCACGAGCCGCCGCGGAGCACTTTGTAGTCCGGGCCGAAAAACACTTCCGAGTATTCGCAGTAAGGAAAGCTCTCGTAGCCGGGATAGGGCGCGAAATCCGACCCGGTCCACTCCCAGACGTCTCCGATCATCCCCATGCAGCCGATCGGCGACGTGTTCTGCGGGTAGGCACCTGCCGGCGCCGTTCCGAACGTGAGTTGATCGACGTTGGCAAGCGCCGGCGTCGCAGCCGCATCTCCCCACGGGAAGAGCCGTGATGCGCCGGTCGCCGGATCCCATGTCGCCGCCGCTTCCCACTCGGCCTCTGTGGGCAGCCGCTTGCCAGCCCAGCGCGCGAACGCTTCGGCTTCGTAGTAGCACACGTGCACGACTGGATGCGACGGATCGGCGGCCGCGTCCCCATCCATCGTCCGCGTCCACCATTCACTTCCTTCGCGGTGCCAGTATTTTGGCGCCTGCGCGGCCGACTCGGCCAGCCACGCCCGGCCCGCTTCGGACCACCAGGCAGGATTGCGATACCCACCAGCCTCCATGAACTCGAGATATGCCCCGTTCGTCACTGGGGTTTCATCGATGTCGAAGGCCGAGAGGCGAGCGGCGTGACGTGGACGCTCATTATCGTAGGCCGCGCTGCGATCGTCCGTCCCGATCTGAACCGTTCCGCCCGGGAAGCGTACCATCGCGCCGGTCCGATGCGGCGTCGCGAGCCCGGGCAGCGCGACACGGCCGGGCGAATGGTACGGCGCACCACGCTTGAGCTGCACGGTCTGCAGGATCGTCTCGCCGTGTTGCGCCTCATGCTGGGCAACCATGCGATACACGTAGGCGTCCCGGGTCAGCGGAGACGGAGCGTCGAAGTCCACCTGCGACAAGCGATCGAGAACCCGCTCCCGGACCTCCGCCATCACCACGCGGCATTCTGCCGCGGATGGCAGCACGAGCCTCCCCCGTTCCTTTCGCGGATGCTCGAACGGATTGAAGAGCCCCGGCATCTCGCCAAGCGCCGCCAGCCCCGTGAATGGGCGTTCGAGATGACGCAGCAACCAGAGTTCCTCGAAACCCGCAATGTGGCCGAGGTCCCAGACAATGGGGCTCATCAGCGGATCATGCTGGACGTGTAGATCCTCGTCGCTCAGCGGCGCGATCAGCAGCTCCGTCCGCGCGCGGCCATCCGCCAGCAACGCGGCCACCCGCTCCGCGAGCCCATGATGGACAGTGCGACCGGCAATACGCCCCGGGAGGCGTGCGGCAAGGGTGGACACAGCGGACCTCCGGGGGAGGAACGAGGGAGAAGTCCAATACGCTTACGCTCGGAAGTCCGATTGCAATGCAAGCGGTGGACCGAGCTGGTCCAACTCGTATAGTAACGCGGTCGGTCGCGGTCCACACCGGGCCGAAGGGGCCGCTCCGGGATGTTGCCCGCGACCCTCCGTCCATCATGGGGTGTGCTGTCCGCGCCACACCCCCCAAGGACGCTACATGAGATCCCAGAGCGTCGCAACGGCACGCATTCCGAGCTCGAAGTTCTCGACGCTCATCCACTCGTCAGGAGCGTGCGCATTCTCCCCGGGTAACCCAAAGCCCATCAGCAATATCGGCGCTCCCAGAGCCTGCGCGAAATCGTCGACGACCGGGATCGAGCCCCCCTCACCCACGATCACGGGGGCTCGGTGAAACGCCGCTTCCAGTGCCCGGGCGGCCGCGTCGAACAGGGGTCCCTTCAGATCGGCGCGCCACGGCCGCCCGCCGTGCAGAATGGGTGACGCGGACCCTCACCCCCGGTGGCGCAACTCGCTCGACGTGCGCTTGCAGAAGTTTCTCGATCACCGCCGGATCCTGGTCCGGCACCAGTCGGCAGCTCACCTTGGCCATCGCGCGGGAAGGGAGCACGGTCTTGGCACCTTCGGCGGTATATCCGCTCAGCATTCCATTGATCTCGCACGTCGGGCGGCTCCACAACCGCTCCAGCGTCGTATACCCCGCCTCGCCGCCCAGTGCGGGCGAGCCGGCTTCCTTGAGCAGGTTGGCGTCGCTGAACGGCAGCGCCCGCATCTGCGCCCGAATGGCAGGCTCCCAGTCGCGGACGGAATCGTAGAACCCCGGGATCGCGATTCGCCCGTTCGCATCATGAAAGGTGGCAATGATGCGCGCCAGCGCCGTCGCCGGGTTGATCACCGCACCACCGTAGATGCCGGAGTGCAGGTCGCTCGACGGGCCTTCGACGTCGAGTTGCAGATACGTGAGGCCGCGCAACGAGGAGAGGATCGACGGCTGGCCCGGCGCGAACATCGATGAGTCGGAGATGACCACCGCGTCACACCGCAGACGGTCCTGGTGTGCCCGCACGAAGTCGCCGAGGTTGTCGCTGCCGACTTCTTCTTCTCCCTCGGCCAACACGATGATGTTGACCGGTAGGCGCCCGCGAACGCGCAGATGCGCTTCGATCGCCTTGACGTGCAGGTAGAGTTGCCCCTTGTCGTCCACGGAGCCGCGGGCGTAGATGCGGCCATCACGGACGGTGGGTTCGAACGCCGGTGTCGTCCAGAGATCGAGTGGCTCCGCGGGCTGCACATCGTAGTGGCCATACACCAGCACCGTCGGCCGGTCCGCGCCCGCACCACGCCATTCGCCCAGAACCACCGGATGCCCGGGGGTCGGTATCACTTCGGCCTTCAACCCCGCCGCCCCGCACGCCGCTGCCAGCCACTGCGCGGCACGCGCGGTGTCCGCGTTGTGCTCGGACCGCGCACTCACGCTCGGGATGCGGAGGAAATCGAAGAGCTCGTGCTCGATCCGGGCCCGGTTGGAGCCAAAGAAGGTGTCGAGGTCGGCGGGAACGGTGGCGGTCATATTCGGGAGGCAATGTGAGGAAGACAGGACGCGAGCCATCCCGGTAGATGGCCCACGCGCACGATATGCCGCTGAGCAGAGCTACAGCGGGGTGGCCAGATCAAGAAAATGCCAGAGTCGCCGGCGAGCGACAACATGCCCGCCCCGGTGCAGCTCCACGAGCGGTCCTCGCTCGACACGCGAGAAATGCGGCGAGAGCCGCGCCACCGCGCCGGCGGGTCCGGCACGTCATCCAATATGGCCGTAAGGGCGTCACCGCGGCGCATCGAGTCTCGCGCCGTGGGCCAGAGGTCATACTGGTTCGGACGCCCGGCCAGGTTGAGGGAAAACACGGTCGGATGCCCCGGCATGGTGAACGCCAGCTCCGCCGCGTCCTGATACCGGTCCGCGGCCAGCCAGACTCTCGGGCCTCCCGTACTGTCGTGCATCCGGTCGGCGGCTACCGCTCGGGCCAGCTCGTCCCACCCGAAAGCCCGCGCCAGCGGATCGGCGCGCGCCGGAAGGAGCGGGACCGGGAAAAGCGCCAGGAAGTAGATCGCCAGCACCATCCCGCCGCCAATGGCGGCTCCGATCCGCTCCCACCGGGCTCGCCGCACACCCGGCATCCACGTCGCGAGCAGGACCAGGGCCGGAAGCACGGCGATCGCGGGCCAATTCGCCTCCACCGGACGCCGGATCGCGCTCGCGGCGAAGAACGCCCACACGAACATGGCGATCACCGCGAGCACGAAGCGCCGTGGCGTCCATGGGCGAGTCACCGCGTGCGCGGCTGCGCCGACGGCCAGAACGAACAGCACGGGCGAGACGAGGCCGGCCTGCCCGCCCGCCAGGCCGAGCTCGCGCACGAACGCCGAACCCGTGACCGGCCCGAGCCCGTGATGCAGTTGAAATCGAAATGACACCCAGTCGTGGTGCGCGTTCCACGCGACGACCGGCAAGAAGACGCAGGCCGCGACGCCGCAGGCGAGGTAGGGGCCCGGACGCCGCAGCTCTGCGCGAAGCTCCGGCGAGATCGCGAACGCGGCCAGCACCGCGGCCGGTATCAGTACGGCCGTGTACTTGGAACTCGCTCCGCAACCGAGCGCCGCGCCCGCTGCGATCCACCACCCGATGGCCACGACCTCAGCACGCGGCCCGGAATCGGCCGGTACCGCTTCGGCCGGCGCAGCGATCCCGCCCAGGGCATGATCGATTGCCCACAGCATCACGGCGGAGCACGCGAGGAGGGGCGCATCAGGAGTGGCGAGTATGAGCCCGACTCCGGCGAGCGGTATGACGGTCAGCAGAACGGCGAGCCGCCAGGCACCCCGGCGTCCACCAAGACGGTTGGCGAGCGCCGCCGCGGCGCAGCTGCCCAGGAAGCCGGCCACAATCGGGCCCGCGCGCACGCCGAATGGCGTCACGCCGCCGGCCACGGTGCCGGCGCGGATCAGCCAGGCGATGGCCGGTGGATGATCGAAGTACCCGGCCGCGAGATGCCGCGACCACTCCCAGTAGTACGCCTCGTCCGGAACGAGCGGCACGAACGCCGCCACCAGAAGCCGCATCGCGCCGGCAGCGGTGAGCAGAAGGAGCGCCCGGCTTCACCGCGTCTCGCGCACCGCAGCCCTTTTTCGGGCACCGGCCCCCGGGACATCCCGCCACATGGAGAGCAGCACGATCGCCCAGAGCCACGCCATCCACGAGAGCCGCTCCGGCCACGATCGCGTCGCGGTGAGCTGCCAGATGAACTGCACGAGAAAGCGTGGAGCGCCCATTGCGATCGAGACCCAGCCACCAACCCCGCGCGCGCCGGGCGCGGTCGGCCACACGGGACGCGTCCGCTCGATCACGGCCACCGCGTGGCGTTTGTGCGTTCGGATGCGGTCTTCAATGCGCTGCTCGAGCGCGGGCGGGGTCAGGCCGCGCCAGCCTGGGACGGGCAATACACTCCACGCAGCGGCGGTGCGTCCCCAACCATGATTGTCCGACCCTGACACGATCGCCAGGTCCAGGCTGTCCGCCAGCGCCAGAATCCAGGCGCGGTTACGGTCGCCGTCGCTCAATCCGCGCGGAGCGGCGTCGGCCACTTCAATGGCGGTGACTGGAACCACGCTCGCCATCCCGGCCCGCGGAATGCGGCCGAGCGAGCCCGGAATCGTCTGCACGATCACGGGACGGGTGCGCCCGCCGGCAATGGCGGCTTCCATAGCCTCGGCAGCGAGGTAGCGGCCATTGAACAGCGCATAGTCGGGAGACCCCACACCGAGCACGTTGACGTGCTGCCCGCCTTCGAGACATTCGATGGCGCTGAACAGGATCGTGCCGTCGCCAGCACGCGGTGGATTGGCGCGTACGCCGGCGTCCGCGCCGGCGAAGGTGAAGTGGTCCGAGATGTACGCGACATCGAAGCCGGCGGCCTGGTGCCATTCCCGGTTCCGTTCCGGCGAGAACCAGGTGCGCCCGTCGTGCGACGCGCTCGTGTGGCTGTGAAAGTCGATGGTGACCATGTCCGAGTCGCTGGCCGGCAACTCGATCGCCGCCATTGGCCAGGCTCACGAGCGCACCGGCCGCGTACACCGCGACCAGCCACAGGAGGGCGACCGCCAGCAACTGGACCTCGTACACCGCGCGGGCGGCCGGCTTCCCCGGATTGGAGCGGCGGCGCGCACGTCTCGCTCTGAAGCGCCACCCGGCATACGCGACGATCAGCACGAGCCACACCGCCGCGTGCTCGCGTACGGACAGCAGCGACAACGCGTCGAGCGTATTATTGAATGGCGCCAGCACGACAAACGCCGGCGTCAGATGGAGGCGGGCGCCGGCCGCGGCGCCGGTGGCGGCATCGCGCAGAGGCGCCACTGGCCAGACCGCTCCCGCGAACAACAGAGCGGTGACACCGCCGGCCCACGCCAGCAGCGGCGCCGCAAATGGCGTCAGGGTCGCGTGGCGCGACTGAGGACGGTCGCCGGCATGCATGGCGATCGAATGTATCACGACGGACCCTGCCGGGGTGGGGCCGGGCCGCCGGACCCACGGATACCGCTGATTGCAGGGGCCGCTCGCGGCCCGAATCCGAGAACCGATGCCGAACCACCTAGTGACCGAAACGAGTCCGTACCTCCGGCAGCACGCCGGCAATCCAGTCGACTGGTACCCGTGGGGGCGCGAGGCGCTGGAGCGCGCCCGCAATGAAGACCGGCCGATTCTGTTGAGTGTCGGGTACGCGGCCTGCCACTGGTGCCACGTGATGGCGCACGAGTCGTTTGAGGACCCGGACACCGCGCGCCTGATGAACGAGCTGTTCATCAACATCAAGGTGGACCGGGAAGAGCGGCCCGACGTAGACAGTGTGTACATGCAGGCGGTCCAGTCGATGCACGGGCACGGCGGGTGGCCGATGACGGTCTTCCTCACGCCCGCTGGCGAGCCGTTCTACGCCGGCACCTATTTCCCGCCGGTGGACCGCCAAGGGATGCCGTCGTTCGCCCGCATCCTGCGCTCGGTATCGGAAGCGTACCACACGAAGCGGGACCGCGTCACGCAGACAGCCGCGGCGATGCGGGACATTTACGCCGCCGCCAGCGCGCCAATGCCACCGTCCGGCACCCTGGGCCCGGCCACGCTGGACCGCGCCTACCGCGGGCTCGCCGAGCGTTTCGACAGCGAGCACGGTGGGTTCGAGGGGGCGCCGAAGTTCCCGCAGACCATGAGTCTGGATTTCCTGCTGCGATACGCCACTCGGATGAAGTCGGCCCCGGCTCTCGCAATGGTCGAAGAAAGCTTTCGCCACATGGCGCGCGGCGGCATCTACGACCAGATCGGTGGCGGGTTCCACCGGTACGCGGTCGACGCGGTGTGGCTCGTGCCGCATTTCGAGAAGATGCTGTACGACAACGCACTGCTCGCCCGCCTCGGCGTGCACCTCTGGCAGGCCACGGCGGATCCCGAGGTGCGCCGCGTGACGGAAGAGACGATCGCCTGGGTGGCTCGCGAGATGACGTCGCCGGACGGGGGCTTCTACGCCAGCCTCGACGCGGATAGCGAGGGTGTGGAAGGCAAGTTCTACGTCTGGACGGAGCGTGAGATCGATGCCGCGCTCGGACCCGAGTCGGCGGCGGTCAAGACGTACTATGGGGTCACGCCCGACGGGAACTTCGAGGGAGCAAACATCCTCCACGTGACGGCTGGCCCGGCAGTTCTCGCCCAGCGAGCCGGCGTCAGTGAGCCGGCACTCCGCGCGACCTACGACCGCGCACGCGGGGTTCTCGCACGCACACGGGAGAGCCGCGTACGCCCTGGACGCGATGACAAGGTTCTCGCTGCATGGAACGGTCTCATGCTCCGCGCCCTCACCGCGGCGGCGCGCGCGTTTGGTAGCACAGAGCACAAGACTCTCGCTTTGGCGAACGCGGAGTTCCTCCACCGCACGATGGTGCGTGCCGGTGGACGCGTCATGCGTACGCATACCGCGGGTGTGACAAAGATCGCAGGCTATCTCGAAGACCACGCCTCCGTGGCACTGGGCTTTCTCGGCACATATGAGATGACCGCCGATCGGGCGTGGCTTGGACTCGCACGCGAGATCGCGACCGCGATCGGAGAGTGGTTCTGGGACGACGCCAGCGCCACACTCTTCGACACCGCCCGCGACGCGGATCCCCTCGTCACCCGGCCGCGCGATCTTCCGGACAATGCAGTGCCGTCGGGGACGTCGCTCACGATCGAACTCTACCTCCATCTCGCCGAACTACTTGACGATCCGATCCTGCGCCGGCGCGCGCTCGGCATCCTCGAGACGCTGTCCGAGCCGATGGCGCGGCACCCCGCCGCGTTCGGCTACGCACTGGGCGCGGCCGACATGGCCGTCAACGGTGCGGTCGCCGTGGCGCTCGCAGGTGACCCGGCGGACGGCCGATACCGCGCGCTGGATGCGGTCGTTGCCGGCCACTACGTCCCGTCGCTCGTGCTCGCGGGCGGCCCGCCGGATCTTTCAACGGGAATCGCGCTGCTCGAGGGACGTCCGGAGGTGAACGGCGCGGCAACCGCCTACGTCTGCCATCACTATATGTGCGACGCGCCGCAAACCGACCCTGCGCCGCTCGCGTCGCAACTCGCCCGCGCGGTCCAGGCGCCGCACGCAGCGCTGCACGCGGCGCACGCGACGGTGCAGCCCGCGCCGGAAGCTGCGCCCGGGCCATCGCATGGCTGAACCAGTTGCCGCGTTCGTGCGCGGTCTGTTTCGCGGCGCCATCCACGATGATGTCCTGTTCCCCTACCCCCCGCCGCTCGACGCGCGCGACCCCGGCGAAGCGCGCGTTGTCTCAAGGCTCCTTCGCGAGCTGCGGAGAATCCAGGGTGACTTGATCGACTCGGCGGCCTTCGATGCCACTGAAACGATTCCCGAGCCCGTCATCAGCGCATTCGCGGACGTGGGCCTGCTGGCGCTCACCATCCCTCGTGAATACGGCGGCCTCGGTCTCTCATCGACCGGCTACGCCCGCGTCTTCAGCGCGATCTCGGCCGCCGACGCGTCCCTCGCAGTATTGGTCGGCGTGCACTGTGGTCTGGGCTCCAAGGCGATCGCGCTGTTTGGAACACCCGAGCAGAAGTCCCGGTATCTGCCGCTGCTGGCGCGCGGAGACACCCTCGCCGCCTATGCGCTCACCGAGCCGGAAACCGGCTCGGATGCCCAGAATATCCAGACACAGGCCACACGATCGGCGGATGGCACCCACTGGATTCTCTCGGGGCGGAAGCTCTGGATCGGCAACGGCCAGCGGGCAGGCGTGATCGCCACGTTCGCTCAAACGGTCGTCGAACGCCGCGGGGAGCGCGTGACGCGACCGACCGCGTTCATCATCCGCCCCGACATGCCGGGTTTCCGGGTGGTGGGTACGGTCCACAAGATGGGCATTCGTGGATCGACACAGGCCGAGCTCGCGTACGAGAACCTGCAGGTGCCCGCCGACCACGTGCTTGGTGAGGTCGGCAAAGGATTTTCTGTGGCCGTGCACGTGCTCAACGCCGGCCGCCTCACTCTCGCCGCAGGCTGCGCCAGCGGTTGCAAGCATTTCATTGGGGAGATGGCCCGATACGCGAGCCAGCGCGTGCAGTTCGGGCACCCGCTCGCCGACTTCGAGATCACGCAGCGGAAGCTCGCCGAGGCCGCGTCGGATGCGTACGCCGCGGACGCCATGGTGGGCGCCCTGTGCGCGCAGGCCGACCGCCGCGACGCGGACTGGTCAGTCGAAGCGGCCTGCGCGAAGGTGTTCGCGAGTGAAGCCTTGTGGCGGATCGCCGACGACATGGTCCAGTTGGCGGGCGGGCGTGGTTTCGTCCAGCCCTATCCGTTCGAGCGGCATCTTCGCGACTCGCGAATCAACCGGATCTTCGAAGGGGCGAACGAAGTGCTGCGCCTCTTCATCGCGCTGAACGGGATTCAGGGCCCGGCCGCGCGGCTCAAGGAAGTGAGCGCGGCGCTTCGGCGTCCGCTCAGCAACTTCGGCGTGGTGAGCGGATATATGACCTCGCGCGTCACATCCCTCCTCGGCGCTACGCCGCACATCGACTTTGAGCTGCCTTCCACTCTCTCCGAGCACAAGCGCTACTTCGAGTCGCACGTCGCACAACTCGCCGTCGAGGCTGACCGGGCCATCACGAAACACCGGCGCGCGATCACCGACCGGCAGCTCGTGCTCGAACGATTGGCCAACATGGCGATCGAGTTGTACGCGACGGCCGCAGTGATCGCGCGGACGCAGCGGCTTATCGAAGTCCAGGGATTCGAGAACAGTGAGCGGGAGCGCGCGCTCTGCGATCTCTTCTGCGTCATGGCTGGCCGCCGCTTTCGCGCCCAGCGTCAGGCTCTCGCCGGCCGAGAGGACCCTGTGGATGAGACCCGGCGCTCAATCGCCGCCGCGATCCGCGCCGCCACCGGTTACTACGTCGACGACCCCGTCCTGCAGGAAGGAGCGCGGTAGGGCCTTACAGATCCGCGCAGGACTTGAGGATCGTGCCACAGTTCAGGCACATCACTTTGCACTTGCGCTCGACCACCGCCGCCATGCCGCAGCGATCGCAGGTCTCACCGGCCTGCCTTGCACCATACCGGTCGAGAACCGCCAAAGTGTGCCCTGTTACGGGCGGGTCATGACCCGCCCTTCTGTCCGGCGCCACGCTGCCAGGTTCGGCAGCCGGATGCGGCGCAGCATTGGGATCCGGGTCAGGCCGCACCGTCTCGCCCGCGACAGCTACTCGAAATCCAGCGCGAGGTCGAGTGCCGGCGGTGAGTGCGTCAGCGAGCCGGCGGAGATCCAGTCGACGCCGGTCTCCGCGATCTGGCGGACGTTCTCGAGGCGCACTCGCCCCGAGGCTTCGACGATCGCGCGCTTGTTGACGAGATGCACGCACTCCGCGAGCTGAACGGGCGTCATGTTGTCGAGCAGGACGATGTCGGCGTGATGAGCGATCGCCGC
The DNA here is from genome assembly GCA_963737895.1 of uncultured Gemmatimonadales bacterium. Taxonomy (GTDB): domain Bacteria; phylum Gemmatimonadota; class Gemmatimonadetes; order Gemmatimonadales; family Gemmatimonadaceae; genus Palsa-1248. Next base: position 1,184,674 of record CAVTUF010000001.1, read on the forward strand.
CTCGACCTGCTCGATGGTGTCGCACTCGATCTCGATCCGCGCGTGCGCCGGTGCCACCGTGCGCGCCCGCGAAATGGCCCGGCCGACATCGCCGTCCACAGCCGCCAGGTGATTGTCCTTGATCAGGACCGCACTGGCCAGGTCCATCCGGTGGTTCTGGCCCCCGCCGCAACGCACCGCGTACTTCTCCAACGCGCGCCACCCTGGAAGCGTCTTCCGGGTGTCGAGAATCTTGGCGTTGGTGCCGCGCACCGCGGCCACGAATTGCGCGGTCAGTGTCGCGATGCCGGACAGGTGCTGCATGAAATTCAGCGCCACGCGCTCGGCCGACAGCATCCCACGCGCGTGTCCGCGAATGAACAGCACCGGCGACCCGGCCTCGACCGCCTCGCCGTCCGCCTCGATGGTCCGCGTGATGGCTTTGGGATCCATCTGCTGGAATGCCTCGAGCGCCAGCAGCACGCCGCATACGGTACCGGCCCGCCGCGCGACGATGGCTCCGCGCGCGCGCCGCGCGCTCACGACGGTGGCAATGGTGGTGATGTCGTTGAACGCACCATCCTCCTCGAGCGCCATCCGGACAAGCGCCGACACGTCGGCCGGGGACAGCGGGAACCGGACCACACCGCCCGGCCGGTCGAGCGCAGGAATCGACATCGGACTCGGCCGGTGCCACGGCGGCATCGTGTAGCCGAATCCGGGAGGCACCGCGCGCCCGTTGTGCCGGTCGCCCGGCCTCTCACCGTCAGGTCCTGCAGGTGGTTTGTGCGGTTCTGGTTCGTGCGGCTCGTGGTCCTCCGGCGGTTCGGATTCCGGACCGCCCGGCTCGTCAGGAACGGGCTCAATCATGGCGCCTCCGCTGAACGGTGGTCACTCGCCAGGGTCGGCGGCCGTGCTGGCCGGGGAGAGCCCGTGATGCGGGCGCTTCGCCGGTGTGCCTCCGATCGCAACCATGCGCTCGATTGCCAGACGAGCGCGGCCCGCCACGTCCGGCGGCACCGTGATCTCGTGCTGCAAACGCTCGAGCGAGGTCACCACTTTTGGCAAGGTCGTCACTTTCATGTACGCGCACACGGCCCGCTCGTTGGCCGCGTAGAAGGTCTTGGCCGGATTCTCGCGCCGCAGCCGATGGAGGATTCCGACTTCGGTGGCCACGATGAATTCGACGGCCGGCGATGCCGCCGGACGCCGGATCATCCCCTCGGTCGAGAGAATCTGTACGCCTTCGCCATCGATCGCACCCGATGAAACGGCGTCGACCATGCCCGTGGCACATCCGCACTCGGGGTGGATGAGAAACTCGGCGCCCGGATGCACGGCGCGCTGCCGCGCGAGGTCCTCCGTATCGATCCCCGCGTGCACATGGCACTCGCCCATCCAGACGTGCATGTTCTTGCGGCCGGTGATCCGGCGGACGTGAGCACCCAGGAAGACGTCCGGCAGGAACAGCACCTCCTGGTCCGCCGGCACCGCGTTGACGACATCGACCGCATTGCCGGACGTACAGCAGTAATCGCTCTCCGCTTTCACTTCGGCGGATGTGTTCACGTAGGACACGACGGCGGCGCCCGGATGGTCGGCCTTCCACGCCCGGAGCTGGGCGGCATCGATGGTCGCTGCCAGTGAGCAGCCAGCCGCCAGGTCCGGCAACAGCACGCGTTTCTGCGGTGAGAGAATCGCCGCCGTCTCGGCCATGAAGTGCACGCCGCAGAACACGATCACATCCGCCGGCGTGCTCGCCGCCTCGCGTGAGAGTCCGAGCGAATCCCCCACGAAATCGGCCACATCCTGCACCTCGGGCCGCTCGTAGTTGTGCGCGAGGATCACCGCGTTGCGCTCGCGCGCCAATGTCTTGATCCGCTCCTGCAATGCGGTCACGCTCAATTCGCTCATCACCATTCGATGTGGCGGCGCTGCCATTTACGCTTGGCCTTCGGAAAGTCGGCACGATGATGGCCGCCGCGGGATTCCTTTCGCAGCAACGCTGCTTCCGCGATCAGCAGGGAGGTATCGACCATGTTCGTCTCCTCCGTCGCGCCGTTGGGCAGCCGCTGCGCGATGTCCTCGAGCTGCTCGACGCACGCCCGCAATCCAGCCGCCGTTCGCACGATGCCTGCATCTTCCCACATGATGCTCCGGATCGCGTCTGCGGCGACCTGGGCGGCGCCACGATCCACGAGTTCCGGGATCCGCCACGCCTGAGCCGGTGGCAGTTCGCCGCTCAGCGGAGCCGCCGTCACCAGGTCGCGCGCCACTCGCTCCGCAAAGACCAGGCCCTCGAGCAGGGAGTTAGAGGCCAATCGGTTCGCGCCATGCACTCCCGTGCGCGACACCTCCCCGCACGCGTAGAGCCGCGGAAGACTCGACCGCCCCGTCAAGCCGGTGACCACGCCGCCCATCATGTAGTGGGCAGCCGGCGTCACCGGAATGAGATCACTCCGGGGATCGATCCCGCGAGCGCGGCACAGGGCGAAGATGCCGGGGAACCGGTGTTGGAACGCGTCCCCGAGCCGGTGTGCATCGAGGTACACCTGGCCGCCCGACTCCTGCTCACGGAAGATCTCGCGGGCCACGATGTCGCGAGGCGCCAACTCGGCCAACCGGTGCCGCTCCGGCATGAACCGCTCACCCGATGAGTTGAGCAGAACCGCCCCCTCTCCACGCACGGCCTCCGAGATCAGCGCCAGCGGGTTCTCGGGTGTCGCGAGCGCCGTCGGGTGGAACTGGACGAATTCCATGTCGGCGAGCCGGACGCCGGCGCGGAGCGCGATCGCGAACCCATCGCCCGTGGCGACCTGCGGATTCGTCGTGTACCGGTACACCTGTCCGCAGCCACCCGTCGCAAGCACGGTTGCGTCGGCCACGATCTCGACGGCGCGTCCCGATGCGCTGGCACGCACGCCGACGCATTCACCATTTTCGACGATCAGATCGAGGACGCGGGTCGTCTCCATGACCTCGACACCGGGGCTTTCGGTGACGCGCCGGATCAGCGTCCGGGCCACTTCGGCACCCGTCTGATCGCCGTGGGCATGCACGATACGCTTGCGGGAATGCGCCGCTTCGCGGCCGAGGCTGAACTTGCCGTTCGGCGCGAGGTCGAAATCGGCGCCGGCGGCCGACAGGTCCCGCACGCGGGCCGGCCCCTCTTCCACCAGAACTTTGACGGCCGCGGCATCGCACAGCGCGGCGCCGGCCGCCAGGGTATCGCGGCGGTGCAGCTCCGGCGAGTCCCCGGCGCCGAGGGCCGCCGCGATCCCGCCCTGAGCGTATGCGGTCGCCGAGTCGAACAGGGACCGCTTCGTCAGGACGATCACGGGGCCGTGCTCGCTGGCCCGCCACGCCGTGTGTAGTCCCGCTACCCCACTCCCCACTACGAGGAATCGCGTGCGAATACGATCTGGCATCAGCAAGGGGCAACGGGCAATGGTATGCTGCTCAGGCTAAATATAAGCGGCACCGAGACGTAGTCCGCGCTGCGGGCACTTCAGACTGCGCGATCCCGTGTTACCCGCCGGTGCGGCAACCAATCCCATCCCATGGGTGTCCGTTAGATTCATGCTCTCCCGACGCGGCATCGCCTCGCCGGTCAATCGCCGCGCCCAGCACGGGTTTGCCCTGACACAGCGTACAAAGGTCGATTCGAAGCTCCTCGTCCTCCTCGTGACCGCATGTGTGGACATGATGGGGACGCTGATGGTGATCCCACTCCTCCCATTCTATGCAACGCGGATGGGGGCGAACGGTTTCACCTACACGATGCTCGTGTCGGCATTTGCCCTCGCCTCGCTGGTCTCGGCGCCACTCTGGGGCGGATTCTCCGACAAGTACGGCCGCCGTCCCGCCCTGCTCATCGCGCTCGGTGCGTCCGCGGTGTCGTACGTGATCTTCGCGTACGCGAACTCGCTCACCATGCTGTTCGTCTCCCGGATCGTCCAGGGCGCCGGCGGCGGCACGGTCGGCGTCGTCCAGGCGTACGTTGCCGACTCGACCGAGCCCAAGCAGCGGGCACGCGCGCTGGGATGGGTCTCCGCCGCCACGAATCTCGGCGTCACCGTTGGCCCGCTGCTCGGTTCGGGCGCGCTCGTCCTCGGCATGAAGCACCTGTGGGTGGGCACTCACGATCTGTCGCTTGGGCAAGCGGCGCCGGGGATTCTGGCCGCCGTCATCTGTGTCGCAAACATGTTCTTCGCGTGGCGATACCTCCGCGAATCACGCGTCGTCTCTCGCCGCGTCAAGGTTCCAGGCCGGTACGGCGCCGTGCTCCGGTCTGTAATCCTGCACTCGGAAGCGCCCGCCTCCCGCTTGATCTGGATCTACGCGATCGGCCTCGGTGCGTTCATGGCGTCAATGTCGATCATCGCGTTGTTCCTCGCGTCCAAGTTCAATGTCACCGCGAGCTCGATTGGATGGTTCTTCGGGTACGTCGGATTCCTCAACATGTTCACGCGAGCCTTCGTCCTCGGGCCGGTCATCGACCGGTTCGGCGAGCCGCTGCTGTCGCGAATCGGGATCATACTCCTGGCGCTGGGGCTCGTGTTGATACCGATCGCGCCGAACATTCCAGCGCTCGCCGTCGTCATCATCCTCCTGCCGCTCGGCACCGCGTTCACCTTTCCGGCCGTGACGGCCATGCTGTCACGCGTGATCTCGTCCGATGAACGCGGGCTGTTCATGGGCACCCAGCAGACGTTCGGCGGCATCACTCGCGGGCTATTCCCGCTGGGGGCCGGACTGCTATACGATCACGTCAATCACGGCGCGCCCTTCTGGGCCGCGAGCATCCTGGTCCTCGTGACCCTCCTCCTCGGGTTCAATTTGGAGGCGTACATGAAGCCGGAGACCGCCGCGAAGGCAGGGACGGGCAGCGCGCCGCCGTCGCCAATGCCCGCAGGGGCGGAAGTTGCGTCGGTCGCTCCCGCGGGATCCGGCCACACGGACTAGAACGAGAGCCAGAGCGGCGGCCGCGGCCGACGCCGAGCGGCTACCGTCCGCCCGCTGCGACCCTGGCCGGGGCCGGCCTCCCCATCGCCTCGAGTGCCTCGGGACTCAGATACTTCCCGCCGACCGCCTCGGTGCCTTCCCACTGGCGCGCGTAGTTCGTGATGAGCCGCATGCCGCGCTGATAGGTGAAGTAGGCGTACGCCCACTGAACCAGGACGCTCATGCGGTTGCGGAAGCCGACGAGATAGAGGATGTGGACGAACAACCAGAGCATCCACGCCAGGAACCCCGTGACTTGCATGAATCCGAAGTCCGCGATCGCCCGATGCCGGCCGATCGTCGCGAGATTTCCCTTGTCGAAGTAGGCGAACGGCCGCGTCGGCCGGCCCGCCAGCCGCGCGAGCACGTTGTCGGCGGCCATGCGACCCTCCTGTATCGCGCCCTGCGCCACCCACGGCACGGTCGTGGCCTTGTCTCGCGGGACAATCGCCAAGTCGCCCACCACGAAGACTTCGGGATGTCCTGGAATCGACAGATCGGGCGTCACTCTGACGCGCCCAGCTTCGTCGAGCGGAGCACCGAGCGTCCTCGCAAGCTTCGACGCGGCGTTGCCCGCCGCCCAGAATACGGTCCGCGCCTCGATGTGCTCGCCGCCCACCTGCACGCCGTCGGCCTCCACGTCCGTCACCCGCGCGTTCGTCCGCACCTCCACTCCCAGTTTCTCCAGGTCGCGCTTCGCGTGCGCCGACAACGACTCCGGAAACGCAGGCAGGATGCGCGGGCCGCCCTCGAGCAGCACAACCCGGGTGTCTCGCGTGTCGATGCGCCGGTAGTCGCGACGCATGGGCTTTGCTACTTCGGGCAGCATTCCGGCGAGCTCCACCCCCGTCGGGCCGCCACCGATTACGACGAATGTCTGGTAGGCGCGGCGCTCCGCCGGATCGTCAGTGCGTTCGGCCTCTTCGAAGGCGAGCAGAAACCGGTTGCGCACGTCGAGCGCATCTTCGATGCTCTTGAGCCCAGGCGCCAACGCCTCCCACTCCGGCCGTCCGAAGTAGGAGTGCCGCGCACCCGTCGCGATGATGACGGCATCGTAGGGCAGCTCGGTCCTGCCGTCGTCGACCACGACGACGCGCCGGTTGACGTCCACAGCCGTGGCCTCGCCAAGGATCACCGAGGCATTACGCTGCCGGCGCAGGCCCCACCGGATCGGCACCGTGATATCGGTCGGCGACACGGTGGCCGTCGCCACCTGATAGAGCAGCGGCTGGAACAGGTGGTGGTTCGTGCGATCGACCAGCGTCACATCGACTGGCGCACCCTTGAACCGCCGGGCCGCGGTAAATCCCCCGAAGCCCCCGCCAATGATCACGACACGTGCTCGAGCCATGGTGCCTCCCTCCCGTTCCCGCGCGAACAAAGCCGCGGTACCAGGAAAGCTAACTCCTCAATGCCATCACCCCGCGCCGCCCGTCCTCAGCCGCGCGCGCCAGCAGTGTGATGAGCAGCACGATACCGATGAGCACCACGCTGTAGGCGGCGGCGGTGCCGAAGGCGAATGCGCGCACCTGTGCCAGGATCTCGACTGAGATCGGCCGGTTGGCATGCGTATACAGCACCTCGCTCGCCACGAACTCGCCGACCGCGGTGATCGCCGCCAGCGTCGCGCCGGCCACGAGCCCAGGGCGAGCCGCCGGGTAGATCACGTGCCGCAGGGTCTGCCACCACCCGGCACCCAATCCCAGGGCGGCCTCTTCGAGCGAGGGATCGAGCTGCCGCAGCGAACCCTCGATCGCCGATGCGACGAGCGGCACACCCCGGATGAAGTACGCGAGTGGGAGAATCCAGAACGTGCCGACCAGGAGCACGCGCGCTGTCGAGATGTCGGTGCGATTGAACGTGGAGGCGAGCCCGATGGCGATCGCGGTCGGCGGGATTGCCCACGGCAGCGCCACCAGGACGCCCAGCAGCCGCCTGCCATGGAAGCGCCGGAACACGAGCAGGTACGCGGCGAGCGCGCAGACGACGACATCAGCCGCCGTGGCGAGCAGGGTCATGATGACGCTGTTGCGGATCGGCGGCAGCAGCGAGGTATCGGTCACCAGCCGGCGAAAGTTGTCCCACGTGTATTCCGGTGGCAGCACCTGCGTCGTCCAGGCTCCGTCACGTGCGAAGGACACCAGAATGATCATGAGATGCGGCAGCACCAGCACCACGACGGCAATGACCGCCGCTGGCAGCGTGACTGCCCGCGCCAGCGGTGAGCGCAGCGGCACACGCAGGGCCCGCCCTTTGCCCGTCGCCACATACCGCCGGCGCCCCTCGAACCACCGAAGCAGCCCAAGCGCCGCGACGGCGCTCACGGCGAGCACGGTCGTCTCTACGTACGCGACTCCAATCGCACCATTGAGCCGCGAGGTGACGATCTGCGTCGCCAGTACCCGCAGTCCCCCGCCGAACACATACGGCGCGGAGAAGGAGCCGAGGGAGCTCATGAACACCAGCAGACAGGCGCCCGCCAGCGCCGGCGTCAACATCGGCAGCGTCACGCGGTACAACCGGCGGAACGCGCTAGCACCCAGCCCGGACGCCGCCTCATCGAGGGCGCTGTCGTAGCGCTCGAGTCCCGCGGACACGAAGAGGTAGACGTACACGTACATGGTGTAGGCGTGGACGAACACGATCGCCCACGCTCCCGACAGGGTCCACGGCGGCGTATCGCGCCGCAGCAGGACCTGGACGACGCGCGTGATGACGCCACTCTCACCATACAGGAAGAGAAAGGCGATCACTCCGACCAGCGGCGGCAGTGCCGCCGGCATTGTCGCGGCGGCCTGCAGGACGCGCCGGCCGCGAAACTCCATCCGCGTCAGCAGGAACGCGAGTGGTAAACCGACCGCCACGGACGCGACGACGGATGCGACCGAGATCCACAGGCTCGTCCACAGCGCTTCACGATCGGAGGGGCTGGACGCAAACGCACGCCAGTACTCGAGCCCATGGCCGAAGCTGCCGAGGACGACCGCGATGTTGGGGTAGATGACCGCCCAGAGAAGCAGGGCCAGCAGCGGGACCGCGATCCAGAGGACGGACCGTCTAGCCACCGCGCACGCTCGCCGGATTCGCGCCACGGGATGACCCCGCGAACGCCGCGCCGAGGTTCGGAGCCGCGGGCCCTGGCGACGGCGGACCATCGTCGCACACCAGGGCCACCGGCTGCCGCAGGATGCGCACCGCCACGCTGTCCCCTTCTTCCGCCAGTTTGTCCGGCGCCAGGACCTCGAACACCCGGTTGTCCGCGACGGCTACCCGATAGGCGTACACGGCGCCCACGAAGCGGCGCGACTGCACGATCCCCGGCCATGCACCGGGCCAATCCGCAGGCGCGAGACCCAGCCCTTCAGGGCGCAACACCGCCAGCGCTCCCGGACCCGGCGAGCCGGAAGAACACACGGCACGCACGCGGCTCGCGACGCCGCCGATGGTAATGACCGCGTGGTCTCCGTCCGGCAGCGCCGGCACGAGCGTGGAACGCCCCACGAACTCGGCGACGGTCCGCGTCGCGGGCGCGTCGTACAGCATCTCGGGCGTGCCGATCTGCAGCACGCGTCCCCTGTCCATCAGGGCCACACGGTCCGCGATCGCGAACGCGTCTTCCTGGTCGTGCGTGACGAAGAGTGCCGTCACTCGCTGGCGCCGGAGGATGGCCCTGAGTTCATCACGCATGGCCTGGCGCAGCGTGGGATCCAGGTTGGACAGTGGCTCATCGAGCAGCAAGACTCGGGGCTCGATGACGAGCGCCCGAGCCACGGCCACGCGCTGCTGCTCACCGCCGGAAAGGGACTGGATCCCCCGCTTGCCCGCACCCGAAAGGCCGACGCCCGCCAGCGCGGCTCGCGCCCGGGTGATCCGCTCGATGCGTGCCACGCCGCGCGCTTCGAGACCGAACGCCACGTTGTCCTCGACCGACAGATGCGGGAAGAGTGCGTAGTGCTGGAACACCATGCCGAAATCCCGCTTCTGTGGCGGCAGCCGCGTGATGTCCCGGCCGTCGAGCTCCACGCGACCCTCGTCGGCGGGCTCATAGCCGGCCGCGATACGAAGGGTCGTCGTCTTTCCCGACCCCGACGCGCCGACGAGAGCCAGGAGCTCGCCTTCGGCGACGCTCACGGTCACGTGGTCCACCGCCGGTGGTGCACTCGGGCCGCCGAAGCGTCGCGTGAGGTCCGTCAGAGCGAGCGAGCCGGCGCCGGACATGATGCCGCTAACCCCGGTGGCGGATGTGGGAATCCCAGTATGTCATCCATCCGTCGAGGCTGTCCGCCAGCATCGTGCGGTCCATCGGCATTGGCTTCAACTCCCGGCGCGCGGTCCGGATCCACTCGGGCAGCGAGTCATCGTCAATGTCGATCCGCGCCGGTATCCGCAGGTGCGCTCGCGCCGCGACCAGCAGCAGCGGCTGGCTGGTGACGAACTCGTAGAACGCGCGCGCCGAGTCGGGATGATGCGTTCCCTTGATGATCGCTATGGCGTCGACGAGCAGCGGTGTCCCGCTCTCGGGAAAGACATAGCTCACCGGGATGTGGTCGCGCTGTCGCAGCATGGCGAGGTCGGGCATGTCGAAGAGCGTGATGAGCCCTTCGCGCCGTGCCAGTTTCTGATACAGGATCGTCGGATTGAGCGTGTACTCCTTGGTGTTCGCATCGAGGCGGCGAAGCCAGTTCCACCCAGCGGCCGTCGAGCCCGTGGCCGCCACCGACCGCTCGAGAATCGCGCCGAAAATGGCGCGCATGCCGCCCGACGCCACGGGATCACGGATGACGAGCTTCCCCTTCCACTTCGGATCCAGCACGTCGTCCCAGTCGCGCGGCGCTTCGGCCGCCGGGACCGCGTCGCTGTTGTAGCCGATCACCTCGGGCGTGAGATACGTGCCGTACCAGTTGCCGGCCGAGTCGTGCGCTTCCGGAGGGACGGCGTCCGCCCATGTCGGCGTGTACGGCTCGAGCAACCCTTCTCGCGCCGCCCGCTGGAACAGTTCAGCGGGCGCACCGAACCAGACATCGGCCTGCGGATTGTCGTGCTCCGCACGCAGCCGGTCCAGCACTTCGGTGGACCCCATGTCGTCCCACTGCAGATCGATCCCGGGATGGATCCGCATGAACCGGGTGGCGAAGTCCTGCAGCAGCTCTTTCCCGTGCGGCGAGTAGACGAGGACGACCGTGCGATGGTCGTGCGAACAGCCCGAGGCGAACAAAAGCGCGAGCGCGCCCGTCCAGCGCCGGGCGACCGTCACATGGCGTCGCAGCACCGGCGCCCCGCCTCGAGCAGATTGACGAACAGCCGCGCCGCACCCGGCAGGCCAGCGGGAAGCTGCCGGAAGAACGAGAGCGTCGTGTACACGTAGGTCCCTTTGCCGGCCGGTGCCACGAGGATCGCCCCGTCGTTGCTCGGTTCGTCCGGGTCGTTCATCGACAGGATGGAATGGTAGTGCGAATCGAAGGTGTGCGGCATGTAGAGCGACCGCTCCTGCACCCACCCGGCGAAATCGGAACTCGTCACCTTGTTGGGCGTGGCGAGCAGCGGAGACGCCGGATCGAGCACGCGCACCGGCGCGTTTTCATCGGTCACGCGATCCGCCGGGCGGCTGAGGGTAATCGGATACGGCATGATCGCGGGCCCGGACATCTCGTACTGGCCGTACTGCACGACCACCGTGCCGCCGCCTCGCGCGAAATCGAGGAGGCGCCCGTTGTTGGTCACGAGATCCGTGCTCGCCTCATACGCACGAGGCCCGACGACGATCGTGGTGAAACGCGACAAGTCCGTCGTTGGCAGCGATGCCGGATCGAGCACCGTGACATGCAATCCCAGTTGCTCGAGCATCGGCTCGACGTTGTCGCCGACGCCCGCAATGTAGGCCACTGTCATCCCCGGCGGGATCTTGATGTCGGCGACGCTCAGGGTGAGCACGGCGGGGCGGTAAAGCTTCTGCGGCCGGATGTGATCATACTCGATCGGGATGTAGCCTTCGCTGAACGTGACGCCGTTGCTCTCAGCCGTCGCCCGCACGGTATCCTGGCCAGGCGGCAGTGCCCCGGTGACCCGAAAGTCCACACGACGGGTTCCGAGCGCCGGCACGGTCACATGACGGCTGATCGAGTCCGCCTGCATGCCGCGGGGGAGGTGGAGCGCGACAGTCACATCGCGCGCGGAGTCTACGCCCGATCGCACCAACACCTGCATCGTGCGATCGATGGGCGTGCCTGCGGGGACGAACTCCACCGTATGGTCAAGCGTCAGCGAGATGGGAAGGACGAAGGCCAGCGGCCGATCGACCTCTCCACGCCTGGGATCCGCGATGCGCTCAATGACCGGCGATTGAAACCGCAGAATGAGTGGAATACCCTGCGCTGACTCCGTCCCCACACCGACGCGTGCCTCCGTGCCGTCCAAGCGCTCGTCTTCAGCGGTCGCGGACACGGGCACTGTGAAAAGGTCGCCAGTACGCGGCTTGACCAGCCACCAGGGCTGCGTCACGGCAGCCGAGTGAGCGACCACAGTGTCTCGCCATGCGCTATCGAGGGCGATTGCTGGACGGCCAGGCGGAATGCGTACGTTGGCATTCGCGGTCGGCGTCAGCCAGGTGATAATTCCTGGACGAAGCGGGGCTGTACCATGATTCGTCAACGCGGTGACGACTCGAGCGCCGACAGCCCCGATCGGTGCCACATCAGACGTGACCGTCGCATGATAGTCCACGCCGGACGCGAGACTGCTCGCGCGCTCAATGCGCTCCATGCACGCTTTGACCGTGGTCTCCAGATCCAATTGGCCAGGCATCCCGTGATGCGCGGCGGGCTGACCCCTTCGTTCCGGCGGTGGATGACTGAGCCGTAATATCGAAATCCGCCTCATCCTGAATGACGGCACCACCGTTGTAGAACACGACGAACTCCTGCTTCCACAGGCGCGCCAGCGCGCTGAGCTCCGCACTCGGAGCGGATGCCTTGAATTGCGAATTGATGCGGCCGAGTATCGCACGAACGGAATCGATAGCTGTCCGAACCCCCGCATCGGCTGCCGTTCGCGTAAACCGCTTCCACGTCGTATCGATCCCGTCGAACATCGACCGCTCGTGACCAGGCGCGACCGCGGTATTGACTCGCGTCGCCTCGCGGAACAGATAAGCGGTCGCCGGGCCCGACGAACCAGATGTTGCCGAATCCTTGCGATTTGTGTTGGCTGCGGCTCGCGGCCGCGATCTCCGAGTAGGTCACGCCCAGCAGTGGATCGAACGCGCCGACGTTGATCGCCAGCGAGTTCTCCCCGGCGCCGAAATACGATCGGTCGCGGTAGAACTTGTCCGCAGCCCATGCGTTGCCGTACCGGTTCACGGGGAATCGCGCACGTGTCGCCGGAGGCATCGTACGCCTCGCGAGCCAGCAGGCCCGAGACCTGGTGCTGCCCATGCCCGTCGCGTGGGGTGCCCGAGAATACTGCAATGATCACGTGTGGCTTGAACGCCCGGATGATCGTCACCACGTCGCCCAGCAGGGAGTCGTGCGGCCAGTGGGAATACGATTCAGCAGCCGTCTTGGAGAATCCGAAATCGTAGGCACGCGTGAAATACTGGTGCGCGCCATCGATCCGTCGGGCCGCCAGCAGCTCCTCCGTGCGAATCACTCCCAGCCCGTCGCCCAACTCGTTGCCGATGAGGTTCTGGCCGCCGTCGCCTCGGGTGAGTGAGAGATACGCCGCATCCACGTGTTGGCCCCGCGCCAGCCATGCGAGCAGCCGGGTGTCCTCATCATCGGGATGCGCGCCGATCATGAGAACACGCATTGTGTTGCCAAGACCGGCCACGAGTTCGGCTACGGCAACGCCGCCCCGAGCGTACGCGGGCGCAAGCGGGACTCCCGGCGGCGCCTGTCCAGCGGTCTGTGCACGCATGTCCGGCGGAGCCAACACCATCCCGGCGGCGAATCCTGAAAGGAGCGCCGTCCGTGCCCATCCCGGGCGCGTCACTATGAGCTCTTACTTCCGGTAGACGACGTGGCCGTCGCCGCGCGCGGCCGCGCTGGTCACCCTTGCCATCCCGGCCGCCACCGGCCCCAGTCGCGCGCGACGCGGCGGGGCGCCCCAGTACTTCGGCGACGAGCCGCGACTGTTCGCGCTGATGCGACGCCTGGTATCCCTCGGCCGGACTCGCGCGCTCGGGACGCCCGATGTACGTCACGGGAATCGCGTTCCCCGCCGCCGCCCGCAAACGCGGCGCAACGAACGTCCACGCCCCCATGTTCTTCGGTTCTTCCTGCGCCCACACCACTTCGTCGGCGGCTGGATACAGGTCGAGGGCCCACGCGACGCCCTCGTGCGGCCACGGATAGAGCTGCTCGGTCCGCACGATCGCGACGTGCGGCGCCACGTCGGCCGCGCTGAGATCGTAGTAGATCTTCCCCGAGCAGAACACGACGCGCGTCACTTGCGCCCGCGCCGTCCGCGCCGGCGGCGGCGGGATCGGCCAGCACCGCCTGGAAGTGACCGGTAGTGAGGTCCGCCAGCCGTGACGCCGCGCGGTCCAGCCGCAGCAGACTCTTGGGCGTCATCAGTACGAGCGGCCGGCGCGAAGGTGTCTTGACGTGACGGCGCAGGATGTGGAAGTACTGCGCAGCGGTCGTCGGATAGGCCACCACCATGTTCTCTTCGGCGCACAGTTGCAGGAATCGCTCGAGCCGCGCGCTCGAATGCTCAGGACCGCCGCCCTCGTATCCGTGCGGCAGAAGCAGCACGACATCGGAATCCTGTCCCCACTTCGTGCGGTCCGCCGACAGGAACTGGTCGATGATCGGCTGCGCGACGTTCACGAAGTCGCCGTACTGCGCCTCCCACAGCACCAGCGCCTCGGGCACCGCGGCGCTGAATCCGTATTCGAAGCCCAGCACCGCCGTTTCGGAGAGCGGGCTGTTGTAGATCTCGAACGGGGCGCCGCCTTCGAGGTGCTGCAGCGGTACGTACCGCCCGCCCGTGTTGGTGTCGTGCAGCACCGCGTGGCGGTGCGAGAATGTCCCGCGCTCCGCATCCTGTCCCGACAGCCGCACCGGCGTGCCCTCGGTCAGGACGGAGGCGAACGCCAGTGTCTCGGCCAGCCCCCAGTCGATCGAGCCCTTTGGCCCCAGCGCCTCCCGGCGCCGGGCCAGCGTCCGCGCCAGCCGGCTGTGAATCGTCAACCCCGGCGGCCACGTCAGGAGCCGTTCGTTGAGCGCGACCAGGCGCTCCGCCGGAACTGCGGTCTCCATCGGACGCGGCGGCAGTTTCACCGGAGGATGCGGCGGATCGTACGCAGGCGCCTTCGCCGCTCCAGTAGTCGCGGCCTCGTGCACGGCCGTCAGGCGGTCCATGATCTCTCGCTCCGCGCCCGTGACCGCGGCTGCGGTTGCCACGCCTTCCCGCACCAGCCGCTCGCCCCACAGCACGCGCGCCGTCGGGTGGGCCTTGATCGCCTGCGACACCAGCGGCTGCGTGAACCCCGGCTCATCGCCTTCGTTGTGTCCGTGACGCCTGTAGCCGACGAGGTCGATCACGAAGTCCTTGTGAAATCGCGTGCGGTACGCCACCCCGATCCGGACCGCGATGATGCACGCCTCGGCGTTGTCGGCGTTGACGTGGATGATCGGCACGTCGAACCCCTTGGCAATATCGCTCGCGTAGTGCGTCGACCGCCCCTCGGACGGGTCGGTCGTGAAGCCGATCTGGTTGTTGACGATGATGTGGAGCGTGCCACCCACCTCGTACCCGCCAGGCGCGACAGGTTGAACGTCTCGGAGACCACGCCTTCGCCTGGAAACGCGGCGTCACCATGCACGCAGACGGGTATCACCCGCTCGTGATGCAGCGCGGCGCCGTCGCGCTGAAGCGCACGGGCCATTCCCTCGAGCACCGGGTTAACCAACTCGAGGTGGCTCGGATTGGGGACGAGGACGATGCCCATCGTCTCTCCGCCGGGCAGTGTGCGGGTCCCCTGCGCACCCAGATGATACTTGACGTCGCCGGTGCCACTGTCGTCGTGCTTGCCCTCGAACTCGTCGAAGATCGACGCGTACGGTTTGCTGAGGATGTGCGCGAGCACGTTCAGCCGCCCGCGGTGCGCCATCGCGATGGCCACGGTCCGGGCGCCCGCGGCCGCGCCTTCGGTGATGGTCGCGTCGAGCATGGGGACGAGCGCATCGGTGCCCTCGATCGAGAAGCGCTTGGCGTTCGGATACGCCCGCCCGATGAACCGCTCCAGCCCGTCGACTTCGGTCAGCCGCACCAGCACGGCCTGTTTCTCATCCGCCGTGAGCGGCCGCGTCAGGGCTTCTGCGGTCAGGAGCTGGCGGAACCATTTCCGCTCATCCTCCTCCGCGAGATGCGTGACCTCGATGCCGAGGGTCGTCGAATAGCGGAATCGCAACCGGCGGATGACATCGGCAGCCGTAGCCATGTGCGGGAATCCCAGCGCGCTGCCCGGCACGAGGTCGAGGTCCCCTTCAGTGATCCCGTGGAACTCGGGTGTCAGCTCCGGCGCGCCGAGCGGAGGCGTACCCAAGGGGTCGAGTTGTACCGCGAAATGGCCGTAGGAGCGGGTCGCCTGCATGAGGGCGGCCGCCCCAGCGGCCTTTTTCAGCAGGACCGGGTCCGCGGGCCCGCCACCGGTGGCTTCAGGAGCGCCGCTCTCCGCGAACCGCTGCGCAACGTCGAAGAACTGCCGCCATGAATCGTCCACCGACGCCGGATCGCGGCGATAGGCCTCGAAGAGCTCCGCGATGTACGCGTCGTTGAACGTGGTTGTGATTGGGCCGGAATTCATGAACGCGAAATCTAAGGGATGGCGGTACCGGTGGCGGCGTACGGGGCCCGGGTCCGCACAGGAATCCACGGGTCCCGCCAGTCGTTTCATCCGCCGCCAGTTGAGACACGGGCCGCCGGTGCAACGGTACCCATCGGCCACCCATTCCGGTCGCGAGTCGCACGCCAGTCGTACGCCGGTTACACCACCGCCCTCACTAACTCGACCGGCAGCCCGCCGTTGGTGGTGGTGAGCACCGCGGTGAACGGCAGCCTGGTGTGCCGCGTCAGCATGCGGTTTCCGGAAACCACGGCGACCGTCCATCCGGGACACTTGGCCCGCGCGACCCGTCCGAGCTGCGCGTACAGATTGCGAAGACGGTCGCGGTCTCCCACACGAACGCCGTACGGCGGATTGGTCACGAGCCATCCGGGGCCCGGCGGTGGCTCGATCGCCGAAATCGGACAGGTCATCAGACCGACGTCTTCCGCCACCCCAGCGCGGGTCGCGTTCCCGAGGGCGGCAGCCGTAGCCCCCGGATCGCGGTCCGATCCGTGGATCGGTGCCGGTGCGGCGCGTTCCTGGCTCTTGGCATCGGTCACGAGTGTACGCCATGCCGCGGCGTCGAATTCGGGCCATTGCATGAACGCGAACTCCCGGGCCAGTCCCGGCGCACGGCGGCGCGCAAGCAGCGCTCCCTCGATCACAATGGTGCCCGAACCGCACATCGGATCCACCAGCGGGCCACGGCACTCCCACCCGCTGGCCATGAGCACTGCCGCGGCCAGCGTCTCACGAATTGGTGCCTTCGCCGTCTCCTGCCGGTATCCCCGCCGGTGAAGCAATTCCCCCGACGAGTCCATGCTGACGGTGCAATCGTCGCGAAAGACCCGCACCATGATGAGTTGTCCGCGGGGTCCGCTGGCACCGCCGGGTCGCGTGCCCTCGGACTCGCGTTCCGGCTCCAGCATCGGAATGCCGCCCGCGCGCTCGACTGCCCCCGCGATGCGCTCGGCCACCGCATCCGAGTGATAGAGGCGCGATTTACGGCAGGTCACGCGGATGCGAACTCCGGCGCCGGCCGTGATGTATCGCGACCACGCCACCCGCCGCGCACGGCGTTCCAGCTCGGCGAAGGATTCAGCCCGGAACGACGCCACACGCACGACGATCCGTGTCGCCGTTCGGAGCCAGAGATTGGCCGCATACAGCTGGGCTGCGGACGCGCTGAAGCTGACGCCCTCGGGCGCCACCGCATCAGCCGCGATCCCGATCGCCCGCAGTTCCTGCTCCGCGAGCGGCGCGAGGCCAGGCGCGGTCACCGCCAGGCAGGGAAGGCGGTCAGCCATCGGACGCACCGGAATGGGTTGCGGGCTGGCGACGCGACGCACGACGCCGAGAGCGGACTCGCGCACGCGCACCCGGCATGGGGGCCGGAATATACGCCAGCTCGCCGGCTGTTTTCTCCGGGTGATCCCCCAGACTGATCTGGGCGGGCCAGTAGCGGTGCCTACCTACTTGGCTCCAGTTTCTTCCTGCACCTTCTCCGGCGAATCCTGACGTCTGGCGGATCGATGCGCCCACTCAACGTGCTCGACTGGGAGTACTACCACAACACCGTACGCGACTGGCTGGTCGCCCTGGCCATTCTCGCATGCGTGTTCGTGCTGCTGTCGATTGTCCGGAAGGTCGCGCACCGCCGGCTCCTGCGTAAGGCGGCGCCCGCGCTGCCCGGTGCTCACGGTACCGAATCGCTCGTCGCCACGATGGTGCGGCGGACGCGCCATCTCTTCTTCTTCGCGATCGCGCTGTCGCTCGCATCGCTCAGCCTCACACTTCCCGCCCGGTGGGAACAGACGGTCCGCGGCATCGCGATCGTCGCGTTCCTCCTGCAGATCGCTTTCTGGTGCGACGCCATCATCGGCGTGGTGCTGCATCACTACGTCGCCGGACGCTCCACGCCCAGTGGCGACGACGCGGGCGACGGCGGTGCCGCCAGCCGTACGACGGTCGCCGCCCTCGGCGTCGTCGCTCGCATCGTGCTGTGGCTGCTGATCGCGCTCATCGCCCTCGACAGCCTCGGCGTCCATGTCACGACGCTGATCGCCGGTCTCGGCGTCACCGGTATCGCGCTCGCCCTTGCCGTCCAGAATATCCTCGGCGACCTGTTCGCCGCGCTCTCCATCGTGCTCGACAAGCCGTTCGTGGTCGGCGACCCGATCGCCGTCGACGGCCTGGGTGGAACGGTCGAGCGGATCGGCCTGAAAACGACGCGCGTGCGCTCCAACTCCGGTGAGCAGATCATTTTCTCCAACGGCGATCTGCTCAAGAGCCGGATCCGGAACTATCGCCGCCTGCGCGAGCGCACGATCACGATTACCATCACACTCGACCAGACCGCGCCCGCCAAGGCGATCGCCAAGGTGCCGGCGCTGATCCGGGAGATCGTGGAGGCGCAGCACGGCGTTCGGTTCTCGCGGTCGCACGTCACGATTCCCACGAACCAGGGCATCGCGGCCGAGACGGTATATGTGGTCGAGTCTCCGGACTACACCGCGTACATGGACGCGCAGCAGGCGATCACCGTCGGCATCCTCAGCCGGCTCCGCGAGACCGGCGCCTCCCTCGCGGCCGCCGGTGGCGTCACCATCATCCGGGAGCAGCCGAGTGCGGGGCCACCTGTCGATACCGGTGCCCCCGCCAAAACCGCTGGCGCCCGCGAGAGTTGACGCTGAGTAAGCTCTCCCGCTGATGGCGCTCTCCGTCGTCACTCGCATCCTCCGGTTCAACGAAGGGCGCGAGCCCCAGCGGCTCGCGCTGAAATACGAGGCGATGCGCGGCAGCCCGTTCGGGTTTTTTCGCGGCACGGCGCATCTCTTCTACCGCGATTGGCCGGCCGGATCTCCGCTGGATCGCTCGCCGCTGGCGTGGGCGTGCGGGGATCTGCATCTCGAGAATTTCGGCAGCTACAGGGGCGCGAACGGCCTCGCGTATTTCGACATCAACGACTTCGATGAGGCGGCGCTCGCTCCAGCGGGACGCGATCTCGCACGCCTCGCCACCAGTACGATGCTCGCGATCACCGGGCTGGGTCTGTCGGGCGCTGAGGCCCGCGCCTTCGGACATCAGGCGCACCTGGCGTACACGCTCGCACTGCGGCTGGGCAAACCCATGTGGGTCGAGCGCGCGACGGCGCGCGGCCTCGTCAAGCAGCTCCTGCGTCGCGTCAAGCGCCGCACACAGAGCGATCTGCTCGCCGAGCGGACCACGGTCGTGCACGGCCGCCGCCGGCTGCGCATCGATGGGCGCCGCGCCCTCGCGATGTCCGCGGAATCAGCGCACCAGGTCGAGCGCGCGCTGGCCCATGCGCATGTCTCGCGAGAAGCGCCGGATTTCTATCGCATGATCGACGTCGCCCGCCGCATCGCGGGAACCGGAAGCCTCGGCCTTCAGCGCGCCGTCATTCTGGTCCACGGCTCCGGCGGGCGCGACGGCAATATTCTCCTCGATCTGAAGGAGGCCGCCCCATCCGCGCTCTCGCCGGGTCTCCGGGTCCGCCAGCCGCGGTGGAAATCGGAAGCTGACCGCGTGGTTGCCATTCAGCGGCGCGTTCAGGCTGTGTCACCCGCCCTGCTGCAACCGCTCCGGTTGGGGCGCCGGTCCTTCATTCTCCGCGAGTTGCAGCCGTCCGAAGACCGTCTCTCGCTCGCGCGGGCGCTCGACCAGCGGGATCGGCTCGAGGTCGCCCATCGCGTCATGGCCGAAGTCGTCGCATGGGGCCAGTTGCGCAGCAGCGGGCACCAGGGATCGGCCACCGCGGACGAGTGGATCGAGTTCGGCCACCAGCGATCATGGTCGTATCCGCTCTTCGATTTCGCGCGCTGGTACGCCGACATTGTGCGCGGCTACTGGAAGGAGTTCAGCGAGGCGTATGATGACGGCGCGTTCGAGGCGCAGCTCCACCCGGCTCGCCGGCGCCGGCGCGCACCCGCGAGCTAGTACTGTCCGGGGCGTCCCTGCCGCCGATCGGGATCCGCGATCGCCGCCAGTTCCGCGATCGCGTTCTCCACGCCTCGCTCCGCCCGCAGCCCGGCACCCAGGCTGGCCGCGCGTGCCCGCATTACGCTGTCAGCAGTGGCAGTCCGAATAGCGTCCGCAAGCCCGCGCGCGTTGAGCCGCCGGCGCGAGATCGGACGAGGGCCGACGCCAAGCGCATGGACCCGGCGCCCCCAGAACGGCTGATCGAATCCCAGCGGCACGACGATCAATGGCACACCTGCACGCAGTGCCGCGCCCGTCGTCCCCGCCCCTCCGTGATGCACGATCGCCCGCATGCGCGGCAGCAGCCACTCGTGTGGAACGTCGCGCACGGCAATGACGGTGGACGGGAGCGCGCCCTCGCCAAACGCACCCCACCCGCCGAGCAACACACCCCGCTGGCCTGACGCCGCGAGGGCTTCGACGGCGATGGCGGTCAAACGCCCCGCACTCGCCGGTGTCATGCTGCCGAAACCGATGTAGACCGGCGGCGGGCCGGCAGCGAGAAACGCTTCGAGATTCCGGGGCGGACGCCACGACGAGTCGGGCGGCAGGACCCAATAGCCGGTGAGCCGGATCGCAGGGTCCCAATCGGGTGGCTTCGGCACGACGAGGGAGCTGAAGGCATACATCGTCGGAAACAGCGGCACGCGACGCGTGTGGCTCAGCGGACCGCCTCGTATCGCGGGAAGGCCGAGTGTATCTCGGCGCCAGGCATTGATCTGGCGGCGAACGGGCAGCCACATGAGTTGCTGTGTCAGGATGTGGGTCGCCACGTTGAATCCGCTGCCCAGGCTGACCGAGCTCGGGACACCCACCGCCGCGAAATGCCGCGTGCGATGCAGCGGCTGCAGATACGCCGCCACGCCGGGGATCCCGAGTCGCTCGGCGATGCTCCACGCCGGCGTCGCGACCGGAGAGAACACGAGGACCTCGCTGCCTTGCGCCACGCGCCAGAAATCCGACAGCCACGCCGTCAGAAGTGGCCGGACCCGCCGGAGGAGATCGCGCGCCACGGGCAGCACATGCCGGTTGCGGCCACTCGCGATCCAGCGGTCAGCCGCGGCGACCATCGCGCGCGGATCGCCCGCAACGGGCGCGAACGCCAGCCCGTGACCGGTCACGAACTCCCGGAAGGTCTCGTGCGTGGCCAGGGTCACGTCGTGGCCCGCCGCCCGCAGTCCGCGCCCGAGGGCAACATAGGGCTGGACATCGCCGCGCGAGCCCGCCCCGATGAATGGTCACGCGCATGGGTGCACGCATTGGTACACGCCCCGCCGGGCGCTCATATTGCGGTATGGCTGATGAGACATCCTCCGCCCCGGTGCCTCCGTCCGTCGCCCGCACGCTGCAGTATTTCCGCGGGCTCTCTCGCGAAGAGAAGATGCAGGCACTCGTGCAGTACTCCAAGAAACTCGAACCGGTCCCCGAGCGGTTTCGCCTTCTCGACCGCGCCGAGTTTGCGATTCCCGAGTGCCAGACGCAGGTCGACCTCTATCCCGACGTGCGGCCCGATGGGACGTTGCACTTCTACGCGGACGTCGATGCGCGCCGCTCACCGACTATCGCGGCGTTTCTCGCCATCCTGCTGGGAGCCGTCAATGATCATCCCCCGGCAACGGCTCTCGGCATTCCGGGCGATTTCGCACGCCAGATGATGGACAGCATCGGGCTCGGTGCACGCGAGGCCGGACTCAACGCGATGCTGGCGCGCCTGAAGCGATACGCGGCGCAGGCTGCCGCCGCATCGCGCCGGCGGGTATCGCTCCAGCAGGCGGCGCTCCCGGTGGCCAGCCGGCACACTCCTAGGCCCTTCCTCCTCACAACCCCCGCAAAACCCTGCATGCCCATCACCATCGTTGTAAAAGCGAACGGACCATACAAGATCCTCGGTGACGACGTCGCCCAGGTGCGCATTGTCGACGAGGCGGGCCAACCACTGGTATCGGCGAAGGGCAGCGGCAAGTCGATCGCGCTCTGCCGGTGCGGCGCCTCGGTGACGAAGCCGTTCTGCGACGGGACGCACAGCCGGATCGGATTTCAGGGCGCCGAAGCGGCACAACAGGCCGCGGACGCTTCGCCGCAGAGCTGAATCTGGCGGCCGCAGCGTCGCCCCTCCGCGTCGCGGTCACAGGAGCATCGGGGTTCATTGGCTCGGCGCTCCTTCCCGCGCTGCGCGCCGCAGGACACGAGGTCATTCGCCTCACGCGAACGCCGCAAGCCGGCGCGGCATCCGCTGCAGATGCCGCTGCGGATGCGGTCATTCTGGGATCCAGCCCAGGGCCGGCTTGATCCGGACGCACTGACGGGAGTCACCGCCGTCGTCCACCTCGGCGGCACGCCGGTCGACGAGCAATGGACAACAGCCCGCAAGCGCGACATCCGCTCGAGCCGCATCGACAGCACCGCCCTCCTCGCTCGCACCCTCGCGGGGATGCGGCCCGCGCCCAGCGTATTCGTGGCGGCCTCCGCGATCGGCTACTATGGCGACCGCGACGACGACACCGTCGATGAGTCGGCGCCACCGGGCAGCGGGTTTCTCGCGCAGGTCGCGCGGGAATGGGAGGACGCGGCCGCTCCCGCGCGCAATGCGGGCGTCCGCACGGTACACCCCAGATTCGGCGTCGTGCTCGGTCGCGCCGGCGGCGCGCTGGCGAAGCTGCTCCCGGTGTTCGAGGTGGGCGCGGGAGGGAAGATCGGACATGGCAATCAGTGGATGAGCTGGATCGCGCGCACGGACGTCGTGCGCGCGCTCTGCTTCCTCCTCACAGCGGACGCGGTGCACGGCCCCGCCAATCTCACCGCCCCGTACCCCGTGAGAAATGCGGAATTCGCCAAGGTGCTCGGGCACGTCCTGCACCGCCCCGCCGTTGCGACCGTCCCGGCGTTCGCGCTGCGCCTCCTGTATGGCGAGCTCGCCGACGAAGCGCTCCTCGCGGGACAACGGGCACTGCCCAGGGTGCTCGAGGACGCGGGATTCTCGTTCGAGTACCCGCACCTCGAAGGCGCATTTCGCCACGAATTGGGACGCGAGTAGCAGACCGCGACTAGCAAGACGCGGCGGGCAACCCGTTATCTTCCGGTCAATGCCTGCCGTTCCCTTTAGCTCACTGCCCGCGTCGGCTCGCGTCTGGATCTTCGCAGCCGACCATGCGCTCACCGGCGACCCGGCGGCGCAGCTCCTGGCTCACGTCGACGAGTATCTGGCACACTGGCAGGCACACGGCCATCCCCTCACATGTGCGCGCGAGTGGCGGCACGACCGGTTCCTCGCGATCGCCGTGGACCAGACCGATGCGTTCGCATCGGGATGCTCGATCGATGGACTGTTCCGCGCGCTCCAATCGCTGCAGACATCCCTTGGGACGACGCTGGTCGGCGGCTCGCGTGTGCACTACCGCGACGCCGGCGGAGCGATCCAGGCGGTGACGCGGGATCAGTTCAGCGCCCTCGGAACAACCGGCGGCGTCGACGACCATACCCTCGTCTTCGACTCCACAGTCGCGACCGCCGGCGAATGGCGGGAGCGGTTCGAGACGGAGCTGGGCCGCGCCTGGCACAAGGAACTGGTCAGAAGCGCCTAAACCGCCGCCATCGCTCCTTCGATCGCCTCCCCCAGCGATCCGGCGTCGTATTCCCCATCGTATTTCTGCCCGTTGATGAAGAACGCCGGTGTGCCGTTCACGCCGCTGCGCACGCCGCTCATGAAATCCGCCCGCACACGCGGCGCGTAGGTGTGCGCGGCCAGTGCGCCGGTGATCGCGGCGGGATCAATGCCCGCCTGCGCGGCATACCCGGCCAGATCGCGATCCGCCATCGCATCCTGATGTTCGAAGATCGCGTCGTGCATCTCCCAGAACTTCCCAGCGTCCGCAGCCGCCTCGGCGGCTTGCGCGGCGTGCTCCGCATGGGGATGGACCTGCGTGAGCGGGAAATTCCGGAAATGAACCGCAACCGATGCCCGAATCGGCGCTGCAGCGCCTTCACGACAAGATAGGCAGCACCGCAGTACGGACACTGGTAGTCACCATACTCGACCAGCGTCACCGGCGCGTCTGCTGGGCCACGCGCGTGGTCGTGCGCGCTCGGCGGCGGCGTGAGCCGGCTCATCGCGCCTCGCGCACCTCTGTTCGTACCGCCGGCCGGCTGGATGGCGCTCCTGCACGACGCGTTGCGGCTGCGGGCCGCCCTGCGGGCTGCACCTCGGGCTGCGCCGCACGGGTCCCCGATCCGAGCGACTCGAGCGCCGCCAAAATGCCATCCGCACCCGGATTGACGTCCATCGCAGACAAGTAGCTCCAGCGGATCGTGCCCTTGCCGTCCAGCACGAACAGGGCGCGCCCGCTCATGCCCGCCGATTGCACGTACGCGCCATACGCCTTGGCGACCGCGCCCTTGGGCTCGAAGTCGGCAAGGAGCTGGAAGTGCAGGTTGCGCGCTCTGGCGTAGGCCGCATGGCACCAGGCGCCGTCCACCGATATCCCAATGAGCTCCGCGTTGTAACGCTGAAACTCCGGAAGCACCTCGTTGTAGAGGGCGAGCTGGTCCCCGCATGTGGGACTCCAATCCGCCGGATAGAACGCCAGGATCACCGGGCGCCCCCGGAAATCACTCAGCGAGACTGTCTGATCAGGTGTGCTCTTGAGCGTGAAATCCGGCGCCTTCGTCCCCGCTGCCAGCAAACGCTGCGCCCCGGCTGGCGCTTTGGCGACGCTCCGCGCCCGAGGCTTCTTGGTCCTGGTGGTGTGACGAACCGATTTCTTGGCGGCCATCTCCTCGTCCCCCTTCAAAAAGTACGTGGCAACAACGCGTCAGGTCGCGTCCGGTGCGGCCGGCGGCCGATCAGTCCTCGGCGGCTCCGGCTGGCGTCCGTTTGCGCAGAACGGCGTCCAGGCTGTAGGGACCGCCGCCGGCGAGCGCGAGGTACAGGAACACGAAGCAGAAGAGGACGACCACCTCTCCGCGATTGATGATCGGGAAGATCGAGCGAGGGTTGTGCACCTTGAAATAGGCGACCGCCATTTCACCTGATGCGATGAACGCTGCGATCTGCGTGAACAACCCGAGACTGATCAACGCCCCGCCGAATGTCTCGATGCAGCCCGCGAGGCCCAGCAGCGACACGAGGTGGACGGCGGTACCGGCGCCTGGCCCCATCGGGTTGGCAGGCACTGCAAAGAGCTTCTGCGTGCCGTGGATGAAGAGAGCAGGCCGGCAACGATCCGCAGCAGCGAGAGGAGCGTCGCCTGATGCTTCGGGTCGGCGGGGCGGAGCAGCGAGAACGAGGACATGAATCGGCGTAGCTCCCGGTGTGAGTCGATGGACATGCCGCGAACGCCCGCGCGCCGCACTGGATACCACTGCCCCTCCGGTGCGGCGCGACGTCCTAATATCGCACCCATGCCTGCAAATGTTGGCCCGCCGGTCGCGGAACCACTGGCCCCAGTAGCGAACGCCATATACCCGCAGGCAACGGGCGTGCCGGGCACCCCTCTCCCGTACGTGTAGATTACCCGCGTGATCGAGGTCACCGGGCTCACCAAGCTGTACGGCGATGTCGTCGCGGTGGACGACCTGTCCTTTCGGGTCGCTCCGGGTGAGGTCATGGGATTGGTCGGCCCGAACGGCGCCGGCAAGACCACCACGCTGCGATGCCTGTCGGGCATCATCATCCCGACGCGCGGTGCCATCCGCATTGCCGGGGCCGACCTGGCGACCGCCCCCCGCGAGGCCAAGTCCGCGCTCGCGTTCATCCCCGACGAACCCCAGCTCTTCGAGTACCTCACGGTCGATGAACACCTGCAGTTCATCGCCCGGCTCTATCAGGTCGGCGACGCCGCCGCGCGCGCCACCCCGCTCCTCGGGGAGCTCGAGCTCCTCGACAAGCGCAATGCCCTTCCGGCGGAGCTGTCGCGCGGCATGCGCCAGAAGCTGGCGATCGCCTGTGGCCTGCTGCATTCCCCGTCCGCGCTGATTCTCGATGAGCCGCTCACCGGTCTCGATCCCGCGGGCATCCGGAAGATGAAGGCGACGATCGCCCAGCGCGCGCGCGACGGAGCGTCCGTGGTCCTCAGCTCACACCTGCTGCACCTCGTCGAGGAGCTCTGCACCCACATCCTCGTGCTCGTGCGCGGGCATCGCGTCGCGTATGGCTCGATGGCGTCCATCATGGCCGAGCGGCCGGAGCTTGTGGGCCGGAGTCTCGAGGATGTGTTCCTGGCGCTGACCGGAGATACGCCAGCCTCGTGACTGGGGGGAAACAGGGGCGGAGACACACGGGACCGGACCATCCGCCGCGTTGTCGTTTCTCGCGTCGCGGACCGTACGCAATCGGTTGCGGGCGCAGGCGCGCCGTCTGCAGTCGCCGCGCTATCTGGTTGCGGTCGCCGTCGCGATCCTCTACCTGGTCTTCCTCATCTACCGCCCCACAGGCGACGCAGCCGGGGTCGGATCCGTGCTGCCACGATCGGCGGGGCCGGACAGCCTGCGGGCGGTAACGGCTCTCACGGCTTTCGGCTTCGCCCTCCTGGTCGCCAAATGGTGGCTCGTCGGCAGCTCCAACTCGGCCCTCGCCTTCTCCCCCGCCGAGCTGCAGTTCCTCTTCCCCGCACCGATGTCGCGGCGGCAGCTCGTGCTGTACAAGGTGTGGCGGCTCCAGATCGGCCTCCTGGCGAGCGCGTTTTTCGTCGCTGTCATCCTCCACGGCGCCGGGGCGGGCCTGGCCTCGCCCCTTCGCATGGTGTCGCTCTGGGTCTTTTTCTCCGTGCTGTCGCTCCACCAAATGGCGGCCGGGCTCGTGCGCGAAGGCGCGCTGCAGCGGGGGCGCGGGCTCCGGCACAACGCACTCCCGATCATCATCGCCGGCGCGGGCGTGCTGATCCTCCTCGTGACCGCCCTGCGCGCGTGGCCGGGTGCTCGCTCCCTCGGCGAATTGCCATCGGCATTGCTGCACGTCGGCACAGCGCTTGGCGCCCCGCTTCCCTCGGCGGTCCTCTGGCCGTTTCGTGCGGTGCTCGCGGCCTCGTATGCCGCAACGCCACGCACATGGCTGGCCGCACTGTGGCCGGCCGTGATTCTGATGCTGCTCCACATCGTGTGGGTGCTGCGCGCGGACGCGGTGTTCGAGGACGCGGCGGTCGAGGCGTCGGCGAGACGCGCCGTCCGTCTCGCCGCGCGCCGCGCGCGGCTGGGCGGAGGCGCGTACCCGGCGCCCAGCGTCGCAGACACGGTCGGCGGCTCGATCGCCAAGGTCAGCGGGTCCTTCGCCGCCATCAGCGGCACCCGCCGGCGTTTCGTTCCAGGCGCCGTTCGGACGCGCCGCTTCGTCCTTCCACTCGGTCCTCTAGGCGATCCGTCGGTTGCGGTGCTGTGGAAGAACACGCTGGCGCTCGCGCGCGGTACCCGCTTTCGCACGATTTTCATTACGACGATCGCGCTCGGCATCATCATCAGCATCTTCTTTCAGGCGGGCCTGCTCGGCGACGCCGACATCCACAACGGCACCGCGCTCCTCGCCACGCTCGCCATCACCGGAACCGGGTTCCTGGTCATCATGGGGCCGCTGACGGTCCGAAACGACCTGCGCCAGGATCTGCTCCATCTCGACGTGCTGCGCACGCTGCCGCTGAGTGGCACGTCGCTGGTGTTCGCGGAGATCGCGTCATCGACGCTGGCGCTCACCCTTGGCCAATGGCTGCTGCTCACCGGAGCCTACGCCCTGCTCGCCTGGAACGGCGATCCGGCGAGCGCCACCGCCGACGCGCCCTCCCACTATCTGATCGTCATGACCCGGGACGCCGAGTTCCTGATCGGCTTTGTGGCGCTCCCGTTCATCAATTGCGCGAGTCTCTTCGTGCAGAATACCGCGGCACTCCTCTTCCCCGCATGGATCCGACTCGGCGGCACCGGAACCGGCGGCCTCGAAGTGTTTGGCCAGCGAATCCTGACGGTCGGCGCGTCGCTCCTCGGCCTCGCCATACTGCTCACGCCTCCCACCTTCGCGGCGTTCGCGGTGCTCATCCCGATGACCGGTGACGGTCCGCCGGATCCGGGCGCCATCATCGCCGGCCTCATTGCGGCCGTCGTGGTCGCCGTTGTGGAGCTCTCGGCCGGCATCTACTGGCTGGGCAAGTTCTTCGACACCACCGAGCCTTCCGCAGTGTTACCTCAGCCGTAGCTCCCGGGCGCGGCAGCGCGCCGATCAGGGCGCGCCGATCAGGGCGAGCAGATCAGGGCGACTGGCATTGCACGCGCGTCACCGCGCCGGGAATCGCAGCCGCCGTATCGGTGGCGGCCGAATCGGCAGCCAGTCCGCCAGACACAGCCTTGGGATTCGCGAGTGACACGACCGCAGAATCGGCGCCCACGGGAATCCACCAGCCATCGAGATTGGCGCGCCCCTCGGGCGCCGCCACGACAAATCCGCGAAGCGGAGGACTCTGCGCGAGTGAGTCCAACCGGACTGTCGTGAGGTGCGTCGCCGCGCCCCCACTCGTCGCGGCTGGCCCGGCGACGGTCACGACTTTGCCCGCGCACTGCCGGTAGGCAGCGTTCGACGCGAGCCGCCGCACACTGAATGCGCTCGCCATGTTGGCGCGCGCCACCGAATCGGCGAGTGGCTGGTGCATCGAATAACCCTCCACAACGGACGGCGCCGCCTTGGCGGCGAGCGCGGACCTGCTCGCCCCGAGCGGAGCCGGGATGAGAGTGTCCTGTCGGGCCGGCGGCACTGATTGCGCCCCACTCGTCACAGCCTGGGCCGCATCCAGGGACGGGCGCACGGCATTCGACGACTGCGGTTGCGCGGACTTCTGCATGGCGCCCGCCTGCATGGCGCCCGCCCCCGCGACCGCATCTCGCTCGTTGAGCGCCATTTCCTTCTTGTTGTCCCGTTCCGTCTCCTTCCTGTTGTCTTGTGGTTTGCTCGCGTGTGGCTTGTCATGTTGTGGCACTGGTGCGGGCGTCGTGGCGCGCTCGGCGAGCGACGGAGCCGGCGGGGGGGCCGGTGTCGCGGGCGCCGCCGCCGGTCCCGTGTCCGCGGTCCTTGCTCGCGCGGAAACCTGAGGTGCCACAGGCGCCGGCTGGGGAACCGCGGTCTCACGCCGGAGCTGGGCGAGGCGCCCTCCCGGATCACTCAGCACCGCCACTGCGCCCACCGCCACAACGATCACTGCTGCCGCCGCGCGCACCTGCCAGATGCGGGCGCGGGACCGCGATCGCGGCACGACTCGCGCCGGGACGCCGTCCAGGCCGGTGAGGATTCGCGAAGAGGCAGCCATGAATCCGCGTGCCTCCGCGACCATCGCGGCACAGTCCGCACATCCGGCAATGTGCGATTCAATGCGCGCGGCATCGGCGGCGGTGAGCTGGCCATCGAGCCACGCGTGCACGACGCCCTCGTCGAGGTGCTCGCCGTTCATCAGGCCGTTCTCAGGATCTGCCATATGTCCCTCGCCGCGCCTCCCGCGCGTCAGCGGCGTGTTGCATCGCCTCGTAGGTCTCTGCCAGGCGCCGGCGCGCCCGCGCCAGTGTCGTGCCGATCGATCCCACCGAGAGCCCGAGCGCTTCCGCGATCTCGGGATAGTCCAATCCCTCTTCCCGCATCAGTAAGGCCAGCCGGTCCCGTTCCGCCAGCGACTCCACGGCGCGCCGCGCCAGCGCTGCTTCCTGCGCCCGCTCCACTGACGTGACCGGCTGCTCAGCGGCGGCATCCCGTTCTTCCTCGGCCAGAAGTGCCAGGTGCCGCCGCCGGCGAGCCTGCGTGCGCGCTTCATCGCGCACGAGATTGGTCGCCACCGCGAACAGCCATGCTCGTTCGTTCACGATCGTCTCCTGGCGGAGAGCCCGGAGAAATGTCTCCTGCGCCACTTCGTCGGCCCAATCACGATCGCCGAGCCGCCGCGTGAGGTATCGCACGAGCGGAGCGTGGTATGTGTGGAACAGCCGGTCGGCGTCCGCCATGGGGCGACTCTACCACCCAGCGCGCACGGCCGCCACATCCGCATCGGCTAGCGTCGCCAGTCCGGAGGGTGTCACCTCGACGGCGATCGACCGGCCAGCGACCAGCACGCGATCCCCAGCCGCGAACGCGTCCCGGAGATCGGGGACCGCTCGTGCGAGCGAGAAATACGCATCCGAGAAGGCCTGCACGCGCACCACACGAAGGCTCGCCGTGGGCTTGTACCGTGTATCGGTCCACACGCTGTCGCGCATCACGAACGTCCGGTCGCCGGCGCGCCGCGTCTCGTTCATCGCGCCCGAGCCGCTGCCACCTCGCGCCACCTTGTCCACAGCGCCCATGACCGTCAATGCCGCACTGTCGGCGCTCGCCAGATTGATCGCCGCGCGCTGGGCCGAGGCCTGCTTGGCGTCGAGGTACGCCTCGCGCTCGCGGGCAACTGCCTGCGGTCCGCCGGCGACGCCGGACGTCGCCTTGCGCTGGAACATCATCGGTGAGGGCGACTGCGCCATACCCGCCGTCGTCATCGGCTCACGGACGAGATACAATGTCAGCTCAGTCGGTATTCCGTAACGCTCGCCGAGGCTCGCCAGCTCCGCGTCCAGTTCCGGAGACGGGCCGGTGCGATGCCGCTCCGCCTCGAGATACCCGATCTGCTGCGTGGCCCACAGCCGCGCGACGAACGGATTGGCGCGCTCCCGCTCGGGAAAGGTCACCGCCGCCGACCAGGAAACGGGCCCATTGGCCGTGTGCCCCGTGAAGCGAAGCTGCGCGGGTCCGCTTCCCTGGTATCGCGCCAGCAGAATGAGATCCTGCCCCGCAAAGAGATCGGCAGGCAGCGCTGGAAGGAGGTGCGTCAGGCGTACACCGTCGGTGGACAGCGACACATCGGTAATCACGGGATTGGTGAGACGGCTCGCCACGAGCGACACCGCGCGTTCCACCGACTCATCGGGACGTACGAACTGCGCTGTCCCATGACCCTGCAGCGCGAGTTGTTCGAGGAGTGAGCTGTTCACATCGGCGCCCAGCCCGAAGGTGAAGAGGCGGGTATGGCCTAGAGCGGCGACGGCCTGCGCCACGAGTGCGGGCGCGCTCCGCTCGCCGATCGTGGGCTCGCCGTCCGTGATGAAGAGCGTGAGAGGAAGCCGCGATTCGTCCGCGTCGCCGGTTCCGTCGCCCGCACCACGCAGGGCTGCGCGCAGCGCTGCCTCGATGTTCGTCGAGCCGTCCGCCTCCAACTGGTCGAGGTATCGCTCGGCCGCTGCAATGTGTTCCGGCGTGGCAGTCTCGTAGTGATCGGAAAACGTGCGCACATCAGTGGAGAAATCGATGAGCCGGAACCGGTCGCGCAATGTGAGTGTCGCGAGCACCTGCCGCCCGGCCGCGCGGGCCTGCTCGATCTTGCGTCCGCTCATCGAGCCCGAGACGTCGAGCACGAAGGTGAGATCCCGCGGCGTCCGCACCACGTGCACGGCCGGGGGCGCGACCGTGATGAGCGCGAAGCCCGGTCCGTCGCCCGCCGCGTACGGGAGCATCGTCACCGCCGCCGCCGAGCTGTGGCTGGCCGGCAGAAGGATCGTGACGTCGTGCGTGGGTCCGTCAATCCGGATCGTGCGGCGATCGCCGTCCTGTTCGGTACGCAAGGTGTGGGTCGGCGAGTATGGCGTGCCAAACACATCAGCCGCGCGGTAGCTGAGCGTGAAGAAGGACGGCTCGAACGGGCTAGCGGCGCTGTCAGAATGTCGGGATTGCCCTATCGTCGGGCCTCGGAATCATCGGCGACGTGGCGGGCGCGTTGCCGTACGCGACGCTGCGGTCCGGCCCTTGGGCGCCCGCATAGTCCACGCGGATGGCATCACCTTCGCGCGGTGCCACGGTCTGAAAGCGCACGACGACCTTTTTTATTTCACCGGGCAAGATCGGGAAGATCCGGGCTCGCAGCATTCCGGTACCCATCCACTCCACCAGCGCTGGATCGCGCAGCCGGCGGACGATCTCTTCGTCAATGCCGCGGGCCTCGGTGGCGTTGAGGGCTTCGCCGGCAACGAGCTGCCCGTTGATCGAGAGCTGCAGGTCCTGGAACGCCGCGCCTGAGGGCAGCGGAAACACGTAGTCGGCCTCGGCCAACCGCGGCCCCCGGTTGATGAAGGTCTCCGTCACCGTATAGTGAACCACCCGGTCGGCGAGTGTCGCCGCGACCTGGCTGCTCGTCCGCTCGACCGCTGGGACGGCCATCACCGTGCACGCCCGGCCGGGCACGCACGGACCAACGCGAGGAATGACCATTCCTTGCGCGGCGGCCCTGGATGCGGGAACGGCGGAAAGGCAGACGGCCAGCCAGCTCGCGGCGGCCGCGGCGAATCGGATCGTGCGGGACAGCATGGTCTTCTCCCCCAGGTTGCGGCGGCCTTCGCAGGCGCCGGCGTCGTGTTTCCGGCCTGCCTCGAATGACCTGCCTGGGGAGGAGACGTCCGGCCGGCCGTTCATTTGCACAGATCGGTCGCGGCCCGCCGCGCCGGCCCATAACCTGGGCACCGGACGGCGGAATCGGTCACCCTGGCCGGGGCGGCTCTGTTCAACCATCGCCGGGAGGCGATCCCCGACGCGAACGCGACGGCGCCCCTTGCCGCGCGCGCGCGCGCAGCTATTCTACCGGCATCACTATCCGTTCCGGCGCCTGGCGCGCCGGCTGTGCCTCCTACCAGCTTGAATGCGATGCCTTCTCCCGACACGGACCTCAGGCAAATCAACGAACGGATCGCCGCGCTCCAACGCGCGGTCTACTACTTGATCTGGAAGCGCACAGGCTTTGGCGAGCAGTGCATTCACTGCGGCCATGCCTACCCGACTCACGAGAACACCTGCAAGGCAGCCGAAGTCGAGGGATTGGTTCGGTAGCTGCCAGGCCGTACGTTCTGTGTAGGTCCTGTTGGTGCAGGCAATGACATAGTCAATGGTGGTGTCGCGGGGGGCGCGCGGCGGCGTGCGCTCCCTGCTCGATCTGTTTCTGTAGGGCTGGCTCGGGACGCGATGTGCGTTCCAGAGGCCTTGCAATTGCAGGGTGGTTGGCCTCCCGGGCGCGGGAGGAGGTAGCGCCGCCCCCCACATGTCTGGAGGAACCGCGCTCATGCCTGGTCGCAACTTTCTGTTCGTGCCCGGCCCGTCGAACGTCCCGGATCGCATTCTCCGGGCAATGCACCGGCCGATGGAGGACCACCGGTCCTCGAACTTCCCCGGACTCATACGGCCGATCCTCAATGACCTGAAGACGGTCTTCGGCACGACATCCGGCCAGGCCTTCGTCTTCCCCGCGACCGGCACCGGCATGTGGGAGACGGCCATCGTCAATACACTGTCACCCGGCGACCGCGTCCTGGCACCTCGATACGGCCAGTTCAGCCACCTGTTCATCGACTGCGCGCAGCGGCTCGGTCTCATCGTCGACGCGATCCAGACGCCGTGGGGCGAAGGCGCCCCGATCGAGCAGATCGAGGCGGCGCTCAAGGCCGATCGCACTCACGACATCAAAGGTGTCCTCGTCGTGCACAACGAGACATCGACCGGCGTCACGACGGACATCGCGGGCGTCCGCAAAGCCATCAATGCCGCCCGTCACCCGGCACTGCTCTACGTCGACAGCGTCAGCGGCCTGGGCAGCCTGCCCTTCGCAATGGACGCGTGGGGAGTGGACGCCGCCATTACCGGATCGCAAAAAGGGTTTATGCTGCCCGCCGGTCTCGGCATCCTCGGCATGAGCCAGCGGGCGCTCGCCAGGCGCGAACATGCTAAGTGTGCACGCGTGTTCTTCGACCTCGGCGACATGATCAAGGCCAACGCCACCGGCTATTTCCCGTACACGCCGTCGATTCCTCTCCTGTACGGACTGCGAGAATCGCTCGACATGCTCTTCGAGGAGGGACTGGACCACGTGTACACGCGGCATCACCGCCTCGCCGAAGGCTGCCGCCGGTCCGTCGCTGCATGGGGACTCACAGTATGCGCCAAACAGCCGAAATGGAACTCCGATACGGTGACTGCGGTCATGGTGCCGCCCGGCATCAATGGCGCCAATGTCATCGATGTCGCGTTCCGCCGGTATGATCTCGCCCTTGGCGCCGGTCTCAGCGAAATGGCCGGAAAACTCTTCCGCATCGGCCACCTCGGCGACCTCAATGAGCTGATGCTCCTCGGCGCCCTCGCCGGCGCCGAGATGGCGATGCGCAACGCCGGCATACCGGTCGCACTCGGCGCGGGCGTCGGTGCGGCACAGGAATACTACCGGTCAACAGCCGCGCCGCTGGCCGCGCACGGAGCGGCATCACCACCGGAGACCCGGGCAAGCCCGAGTGGCAGGGGGCACAAGCCAGCGGCGCGCACCGCCGCAATTGGCGCATGAGTCATCGCTGAAACGCGACCGGAGCGTCTCGTGAGCTTCCTTCGGATTGAACCCGCCCGCCAACGGCTGCAGCGCAGTGAGTTGGCGGTGCCGGCCTCGCGCCCGGAACTCTTCGGCAAGGCCCTGCACGGGGATGCCGATTACATCTTCCTCGACCTCGAGGACTCGGTAGCGCC
The DNA here is from genome assembly GCA_963737895.1 of uncultured Gemmatimonadales bacterium. Taxonomy (GTDB): domain Bacteria; phylum Gemmatimonadota; class Gemmatimonadetes; order Gemmatimonadales; family Gemmatimonadaceae; genus Palsa-1248. The sequence continues at coordinate 1,219,014 of CAVTUF010000001.1, forward strand.
CGGCGAGAAAGAGGTCGCGCGCGGCCACGTGGTCAAGGCGCTTCGCGACTACGACTGGCGGGGACGCGGCAAGACGGTGTCGCTCCGCATAAACGGCCTCGACACCCACTTCATGTACCGCGACGTCATCAATGTCGTGGAGCTCGCGGGCGACCGCCTCGACACGATCCTGATCCCCAAGGCCGGCACGCCGTCCGATGTGTACATGGTCAATGCGCTGCTCACGCAGATCGAGGAGGCGCGTGCCCTTCCCCACCGGATCGGCATTGAGGTGCTCATCGAGACCGCGCTTGGCATGGCAAACGTGGAGGCCATCGCGCAGTCCAGCCGTCGTGTGGAAGCCATGCATTTCGGTGTCGCGGATTACGCGGCCAGCGTCCGTGCGCGGACGACCAGCATCGGCGGCCTGAACCCGGATTATCCCGGCGACCAATGGCACTACGCCATCTCGCGCATGGTCGTCGCATGCCGGGCGAATGGTCTCCGTCCGATCGATGGCCCGTTCGGCGACTTCAAGGACCCCGAGGCTTATCTCGCTGCCGCCCGGCGCGCCGCAGCGCTCGGCGTCGAAGGGAAATGGGCGATCCATCCGACGCAGATACCCATGGCCAACGAGGTGTTCACGCCGGGTACCGCGGAGGTCGAACGAGCACGCCGCATCCTGGCCGCGGTGGAGGAAGCAGCCGCGATTGGACGTGGCGCCGCGCAGCTCGATGGCAAGATGATCGATGCCGCGTCGGCCCGGCTCGCCCAGAACATCGTCAACACCGCGGACTCGATCCACGCCCGCCGGGCACCATCCCTCACGCTGCTTCCGGCCGGAAGCTGAGCGGCATGGACATCCACGAATACCAGGCCAAGGAGCTACTGTCCAACTTCGGCGTGCCGATCCCGAGAGGGATCGTCGCGTATACACCCGATCAGGCGGTCTACTGCGCGCGCGAGATCGGCGGCACCCAATGGGTCATCAAGGCGCAAATCCATTCCGGAGGACGCGGGCAGGCCGGGGGGGTGCGCATCGCCTCGAGCGAGCACGAAGTTCACGCGGCGGCCGCTGATCTCCTCGGGCGGCGCCTCGTGACGAAACAGACCGGCCCGCAAGGCAAACTCGTCCAGCGTCTCTACATCGAGGCCGCCGTTCCGATAGCCAGGGAGCTGTATGTCGGCTTCGTGCTCGACCGCCGCGCGGAGCGGATCTGCGTGGTCGCGACACCGGAAGGCGGGATGGAGATCGAGGAGATCGCGGCGCAGTCTCCTGATACCCTGCTCCGCGTCGTCATCGAGCCGGCCGTCGGGATGCAAGGATTCCAAGCGCGCGAGCTGTGCTTCGGACTCGGTCTCGAGGCGCCCCAGATCCCCAATGCCACGCGCGCGGTGATCGGCGCGTACCGCGCCTTCCGTGACCTGGACGCCACGATGGTCGAGATCAATCCGCTCGCCGTCACCGCGGACGGCCGCGTGCTCGCCCTCGACGCGAAGATGACGTTCAATGACAACGCGCTCTTCCGCCGGCCCAACGTCCGCGAGCTCCGCGACTACACGGAGGAGGATCCGCGGGAGGCCGACGCATCCAAGTTCGGGCTCAACTACGTCGGACTCAATGGGCAGATCGGCTGCATCGTCAACGGTGCCGGATTGGCCATGGCCACGATGGACATGATCAAGCTCGCCGGGGCCGAGCCCGCGAACTTTCTCGACGTCGGTGGCGGCGCATCGCCCGAGCGCGTCGCCGCGGCCTTCCGCCTCGTCCTGTCCGATCCGCGCGTCAAGGTCGTGCTCGTGAACATCTTCGCCGGCATCAACCGCTGCGACTGGATCGCCCAGGGCGTCGTTCAGGCAGCGCGCGACCAGCACATCAACGTCCCGATCGTCGCGCGCCTCGCGGGCACGAACGTCGAGGAAGGACGGCGCATCCTGAGTGAGAGCGGACTCGCCATCATTCCGGCCGAATCACTCGCTGACGCGGCAAGCAAGGCCGTCGCGGCGCTGGGCGACGATGCCAGGACCGGCGCGGGACCCGCGCAGGCCGCGCCGCAGGCCGCGCCGCAGGCCGCGCGATGAGCATCCTCATCGACGAGCACACCCGGATCATCCTCCAGGGATTCACCGGCGACAAAGCCACGTTCCACGCCAAGGAAATGATCGCCTATGGCGCCTCGGTCGTCGGCGGCGTCACACCGGGCAAAGGCGGGTCCACGCATCTCGGACTCCCCGTATTCAACACGGTCAAGGACGCGGTCCGGGTGACGGGGGCCACGGCGAGCGGCATTTTCGTGCCGGGTCCGTTCACCGCCAATGCGATCATGGAGGCGGCCGACGGCGGGATCCGCCTCGCGGTCGCCATCACCGACGGCATTCCCGCGCAGGACATGATGCGCGTCAAACGATATCTTCGCCGGTATCCGCGCGAGAAGCGCACGACGCTCATCGGCCCCAATTGCGCCGGTGTGATCAGTCCCGGAAAATCAATGATCGGAATCATGCCCGGTCACATCTACAAACGCGGGCGTGTCGGTGTCGTCACACGATCGGGAACGCTCGGGTATGAAGCAGCCGCGCAAATGGCGACTCTCGGCATCGGCATCACCACGAGCGTCGGCATCGGTGGTGATCCGATCAATGGCTCGTCCTTTCTGGACATGCTCCAGCTCTTCGAGCAGGACCCCGAGACCGACGCGGTTCTGATGATCGGCGAGATCGGCGGCCCCCAGGAAGCCGAGGCCGCGGTCTGGGTCGAAGCCAACGCCTCGAAGCCCGTCGTCGGCTATGTCGCCGGGCTTTCCGCGCCCGCCGGGCGGCGGATGGGCCACGCGGGCGCGATCATTCTCGGCTTTCGGCGACAGCGCGGCGGAGAAGGCCGAGATCATGCGGAACTCCGGTCTCGAAGTCGCAACAAGTCCATCGGAGCTGGGCGCCACGATGCAGCGCGTCCTCACACGCACGACCTCCAGATCCCCGCGTCAGGATTCGGACAAGCCGTCAAACCAGGCACCTGATACCACCCGATGAGCAACTCTACTCCACGACCCGTCGTTGTCGTCACCCGGCAGCTCCCCGAGGCGGTCGAGCGCCATGCCACCGAGCTGTTCGATGCTCGGCTCAACCCGTCGGACACTCCGCTCACCACGGAACACTTGGCTGAGGCCATGCGCTCCGCGGATGCGCTGCTGCCAACCGTCAGCGATGCGATCACGAGCGCCGTGCTGAGCGTCTCCCCTCGCCGCGTGAAGATCGTCGCCAACTTCGGCGTCGGGTACAACAACATCGATGTGGCGACCGCGCGGTCACTCGGGATCGTCGTCACCAACACGCCGGGGGTCCTGACGGACGACACCGCAGACCTCGCGATGACCCTCCTGCTCATGGCCGCGCGCCGCACCAGCGAGGGCGAGCGGCACATCCGTGCCGGTAATTGGACCGGATGGCGCCCGACCCACATGCTCGGCACCAGCGTGTCCGGCAAGACGCTCGGCATCCTGGGGCTGGGCAGAATCGGGCGCGCCGTCGCGCGACGCGCCGTCGAGGGATTCGGTATGCGCGTCATCTACTTCGATCCGCCCGTGCCGATCGGCGAAGCCAGAGCCTACGGTGCGTCGCCACGGGAATCGATCGAGGACGTGCTGCGAGAGAGTGACTTCGTCTCGCTCCACATGCCGGCGAGTCCGGAGAATCATCATCTCATCAACGCGGAACGCCTGGCCCTGATGCCCCGGCACGCGATCCTCATCAACACCGCGCGCGGCGACGTGGTGGACGAGGCGGCACTCGCGGCCGCACTCGAGTCGCGGGTCATTGCCGCCGCGGGACTCAATGTGTTCGAGCGAGAGCCCAAGGTGGACCCGGCGCTCATCGCGCTGGAGAACGTCGTCCTGCTCCCGCACCTGGGCAGCGCGACGATCGAGACCCGCGTGGCGATGGGCGAGCGCGCGCTCGCAAATCTCGCCGCATTTTTCGCCAATGCGCCGCCGCGCGACCGGGTGGCCTGACTCGGCCATGTTGCCGGCGAGAGGCGGCCTGACGAATGCTCGAGACCGCGCCGGCGGTGATTTCCAGCGGGACGCCTTTATGCACAGAATGTCGTGAGGCCGATCCAGCTTCCGGGGCCGCGGCTCCGGACATGCACGCGTTTCGCCCGGATTCGTACACTGCCAGGAACATCTGGCGTCAGCTTGAGGCAGGCCGCCCGCATAATTATCTATGGAAGAACGAGTTAGCTGGCTATTCCGAGGAATTGCCAGCCGTAGATTCCGCGAAATTGATTTTTCCCATCGGCGTCTCAGTCAGTTACCAGGAGCCCCCAATAGCGATCTCTACTATATGAGTTTACTTCCTTCCACTGGAGCACGCCCCATGGTTGCCCGATCGATCGCCGCAGGCTTCGCGATCATCATTTCCGGTCTCGCTGTTGGTGCGCCTGTCACCTCCGCGCAGACCAGTCCCGTTGTGCAGAAGACCGCGCCGGGCCGGCAGCCGACGATCGTGCATGCGGTAGTGGAGGACGCGGGTTCGCATCAGGAGATGTTTTCGATGCGCGCCGATTTGCGCCGGCTGGTCGTCGCGCAGGAGACGTACTGGCGCACGCGGAAGACCTACGCCACCGATATCTCGGGCCTGGGGTCGTACCAGGAAACGCCGGGAGTTTCGATCCAGATCATCCGTGCCCGCTCCAATGGGTGGGCCGCGCGCGCGACGTACGGCAATGCCTCGACCGGTATCCGCAGTTGTGTGGTGTGGGTCGGCGACATTCCCTACGGCGAGCGGCCGCTGACCGGCGCGGAGCGCAAGTCCTACCCGGAAGCCGAAGCGTCATGCAATGGCGATGGCTTCACGACCAAAGGCGAATGGGCGGCCGCCGGACGGAGCTACATGACCTACGCGCTGGACCGGCTTGTCCGGAGCGAGGCGCGATTCTTCGCGTTCCACCGCCGCTACACCAACGATCCCTCGACGCTCGATCCCTTCATCTGGGACCGCAATGTCGCGGTGACGATTACGGCCGCCACACGCACTGGGTGGGCCGCGCGCGCGACGTTCGGGGCGAGTCCCAACAAGAGTTGCGTCGTCTGGCACGGAACGCTGGACGGCTCCGAGATGCCGGCAACGATCGGCCGCGTCGTGCCGACGGTCGATAGCCGCGCTTCGTGCGACGGCGACCAATAGCCACTGAGCGATCTGGCCGGTAAACGGCCGAGTGGCACGCACGGGGCTGGCTTCGACTCACCGAAGCCGGCCCCGTGTGTTTTCTGGCGCGGCGCGATCCACTGCCACCAGGCGCCCGTGTATCTTCCCCTGCATGGAACCCGCGACCGCTCAACGCCCCGCGCCGCCGGCGATTCCCGCGCCCGGCGACCTCGATCTCCTCTGCATCAACGCCGTCCGGATCCTCGCGATGGACGCGGTACAAAAAGCGGATTCGGGACATCCCGGCACGCCAATGGCGCTGGCGCCGATCGCGTATCTGCTCTACACCCGGCATCTCAGGCATGACCCCGCTGACCCGGCGTGGCCCGGCCGCGACCGATTCGTGCTCTCGTGCGGGCACGCGAGCATGCTGCTCTACAGCGCGCTCTATCTGACGGGCTACGAGCTGACTCTCGACGACATCAAGAATTTTCGGCAGTGGGGTAGCCGCACGCCGGGCCACCCGGAATACGGTCACACGCCCGGTGTCGAGACGACCACCGGACCACTCGGCCAAGGCGTTGGAAACGCGGTCGGCATGGCGCTCGCCGAATCACACCTCGCGGCGATCTTCAACCGCCCGGGCCACGAAATCATCGATCATCGCACGTACTTCATCTGCAGCGATGGCGATCTGATGGAAGGGGTGTCGCACGAGGCCGCATCGTTTGCCGGTCACTTCAAGCTCGGCAAGCTGATCGGATTCTACGACGACAACCACATCACGATCGATGGCTCGACTGACCTGACGTTCACCGACGACACACAGCGCCGCTTCGAGGCTTACGGCTGGCACGTACTGCGCGTCCCCGACGTCAATGATCTGGTCGCGCTCGACGCGGCAATTCGCGCGGCGCAGGCCGAGTCCGGCCGTCCGTCGCTCATCATCTGCCGCACGCACATCGGATACGGCAGCCCGCACAAGGTGGACTCCGCCAAGGCGCACGGCGAGGCGCTCGGCGTCGCGGAGGTCGAGCTGTCACGCAAGGAGCTGCGCTGGCCGTGGACCGAGGCGTTCTTCGTGCCGCCCGAAGCCATCGCGCACTGGCGGCTCGCCGGCGATGCCGGCCGCGATGCGCACGAGTCATGGGCCATGCGTTACGCGGCCTACCAGCAGGCGCACCCACAGCCGGCCGCGGAGCTCGACCGGCGCCTCCGCGGTGTGCTACCCCCGGATTGGGATGCGGACATTCCGGTGTTCACAGCGGACAACGGAAACGTCGCCAGCCGCGCGGCGTCGGGTATCGTCCTCAACGCCATCGCCGCACGCGTCCCCGAGTTGATCGGCGGGTCGGCCGACCTCACGCCGTCCAACAACACCTCCCTGGCCGGCATCCGGAACTATGATCCGGGCGACCGCGCCGGCCGGTACCTGCACTTCGGCATTCGCGAGCACGGGATGGGCGCGATCCTGAACGGCATGTCGGTTCACGGCGGCCTCATTCCCTTCGGCGGGACGTTCCTGATCTTCTCCGACTACATGCGGCCGCCGATCCGTCTCGCGGCTCTCATGCGCCGCCGGTCGATCTACGTGTACACACACGATTCGGTCGGACTCGGTGAGGACGGCCCCACGCATCAGCCCATCGAGCAGCTCGCTGGACTCCGCTGCGTCCCGAACAACACGGTGGTACGCCCAGCCGACGCCAACGAGGCCGCCGAGGCATGGCGGCTCGCCATGACGCACCCGGATGGACCCGTGGCGCTCGTTCTGAGCCGCCAGAAGCTGCCATTGATCGACCGCACCAAATACGGGAGCGCCAGCGGCGTCGCCCGCGGCGCCTACGTCCTGGCCGACGCCCCAGGCGGCGCGCCACAAGTCATTCTCCTCTCGAGCGGCTCCGAGGTGTCGATCATCCTCGACGCGCAGACGCAGCTCGCCGCTGCCGGGATCAGGGCTCGTACGGTGAGCTGTCCGAGCCTCGAAGTGTTCGCGCGCCAGTCCGAGGAATACCGCACCAGTGTGCTCACTCCAGCCATCCCGCGCGTCGCGATCGAAGCTGCGCACCCCATGTCATGGTACCAGTGGGTCGGCACGAACGGAACGGTCATCGGTCTGGATCATTTCGGCGCATCGTCGCCATACCAGCGGATCTACCAGGAATTCGGCCTGACCGCCGCGCACGTCATCGATGCGGTGCGGGCGCTGCTCGCCAAACGCTGAGCCAGCGCGAGCGGCCTTACTTCTTTCCCGACTCCGGCGCCGCGCGCATCTCGACGATCACTTCGTGCTCCTTCCCGTCGTCGGCCAGGGGCACGGCGCCGTCCCTGATCGCGGCGCCATCGACCGTCACCGAGCCGACGCCGCGCGAGACGTGGTCCGGATTGCGGATCTTGATCCGGTAGGTCGCGAGCCCGAACCGGTACACGATCTCCACCTCATCCCATCCACGAGGGATACAGGGATCAAGGCGGAGGCTGGTTCCAGCCTTGGCAAGCCCGAGAATTCCCTCGAGCCCGACCCGGTACATCCAGCTCGCTGACCCCGTGTACCATGTCCACCCGCCGCGCCCCAGATGACCAGCCGCGGTGTAGACGTCGGCCGCGACCACGAACGGCTCGACTTTGTAGCGCGCCACATCGGATGGCGTTCGCGCGTGCGTCAAAGGGTTGAGCATCTGGTATAGCTCGACGGCGCGGTCACCATCACCCTGCAGCGCCGTCGCCCATACGGCCCACAATGCACCATGCGTGTACTGCGCGCCGTTCTCCCGGACGCCAGGCAGGTAGCCTTTGATGTAGCCGGGGTCATGCTCGGTCCGGTCGAACGGCGGTGTCAGCAGCGCGATCAGCCGCGCGTCGCCCCGCACCAGGTAGCGATTGAGCGACGCCATCGCCCGCGCCGAACGATCGGCGGGAGCGGCGCCGGAAATCACGCTCCAACTCTGCGCGATCGAATCAATCGTGCATTCGTCGCTGCTCTTGCTGCCGAGCGGCGTCCCGTCGTCGAAATACGCGCGGCGATACCACTCGCCATCCCACGCATGCTCCTCGATGGCCTTGGCATAGGCGTCGGCTTTGCTTCGGAATTCGGCGGCCGTGGCCTTGTCGCCCCTCGCGTCGCTCCGCAACGCGAACGCGCGAAGCCCGGTGATCAGGAACCACGCCAGCCAGACGCTCTCGCCCCGTCCCTCCGCTCCGACGCGGCTGAATCCATCGTTCCAGTCGCCGCATCCAATCAGGGGAAGACCGTGGCTGCCGGCCGTCGTCGCCCGGTGGAACGCCCGCACGCAGTGGTCATAGACGGTCCCGTCTTCCTGCGAGACATCAGGGCGGTCGTACATCTCCTGCTCGTGCTCGTCGAGCAGCCGTGATGTCAGGTACGGGGCTCGTTCATCGAGCACGCCCGTGTCGCCCGTGACGGTAATGTAGCGGTCGGTGATGTACGGCAGCCACGCGAGGTCGTCCGAGAACCGGGTGCGGACGCCACGTCCGGACTGAGGATGCCACCAGTGCTGGACGTCGCCTTCCTTGAACTGCCGGCCAGAGGCCCTCACGATATGCGCGCGCGATACCGCTGGCGCTGCATACAGGAACGCCGCCGAGTCCTGAAGCTGGTCGCGGAACCCAAACGCGCCGCTCGACTGGTAGAGGGCCGTGCGTCCCCACATCCGGCACGCCAGCGCCTGATACAGCAGCCAGCCGTTCAGCATCGCGTCGAACTCCGGCTCGGGCGTGCGCACCGTGACTGTCGAAAGCCGCTGGCGCCACGCGGCCCGCGATTCATCGATCGCGCGCCGCGCCGCGCCGGCATCCTTGTAGGCCCGCAACAGCCGGCGCGCTTCCGCCTGATCCTCGGCGCCGCCCAGCACTGTGGCGACGGTCCGCGTCTCGCCGGGACCAAGCATCACCTCGAACTGGACTGCCGCACACGGATCGAGCCCCGCCCCGGTCGCCTCGGCCAGCAATGCGCGGCGGAGCGCCGCGGGGTCCGCGTAGTCGCCGTGCCGGCCGAGGAACTCGCTCCGGTCGGCGGTATATCCCGTCACCGGCTCGCTCACCGACAGGAACGCGACGGTCCCGGCGTACTGCGGATCGAATCCGTTCCGGGCGAACACCGCGTCCGCATCCCGGTCGAACGACGTCACCACGTTGTCGCGCGTCAGCTCCCGCGCGACGCCCAGCACCCACTCCGCATACGCGGTGATCGTGAGGCGGCGGGGGTGATTCGTCTCGTTGGTCAGCGTCAACAGCCCGATCTTGACCGGATCGTCACCGGCCATGCCCAGCATCAGCGATGTCGCGATGCCCGAGTGCGTGTGCTGGAACTCCGTGCTGCCGGCCGCATGCCGTATCGTGTATGCGGTGCCATGCCGGATCGGTTGCGGGGTCGGCGTCCACACTTCACCGGTCTCGTCGTCGCGGAGATACACGATCTCGGTCGCTTGGTCGGTGACCGGGTCGTTGCGCCACGGCGTCAGCCGGTAGAAGAAGCTGTTGTCCACCCACGAATATCCGCCGCCACCGTCGCTCACGACGAACCCGGCGCGCTCATTGGCGATGACGTTGCTCCACGGCGCAGGCGTCGTCGTGCCTTCGCGCAACACGATCTCGTACGCACCGTCGGCGGCGAGCGCCCCGAGGCCGTTGGCCGGCGGTGGCGCCGTCGGCCCGCGGGACCCGACGGATGGAGCGGCGGCGCCCGCCATCCCTTCCGCGGCCGAGCGCGCCGCCGCAGCCGCGAGGGTGCTCGGCGTCACGATCGCGCTCGCCGTACTCACGCGCGGTTCGAACGGCGCCGGATACGGGAGCGGGGCGTCGGGGACCTCGAGGATTTCGGACAGGCGCAGGTCGCTGTCGCACCGCAGCTCCACACGCGCGACGGCGCGCAGCGTCGCGAGATCGTCGGCCGGCGTGATGTCCTGGCGGCGGATGAAGACCCCGCCCGGCTTGTCGAGCACCATCCCCTCGGACGAAGCCATGACCGTGGTCTGCAGCGCGTCCTGCAACTCCTGCAGGTAGGTGGGCGGGTAGGTGTTCAGCAATACCAGATCGATCACCAGCCCCTTGAGCCGCCAATAGTGATGCGCGGCGAGCAACTCGCGGACGGTCGGCAATCCCGCCGGCGAATCCACGAACGCCAGGAGAATCGGATTGTCACCGGAGATGCCGTGCGCCCACAACGCGTCCTGGCCACGCCGCGCCGTTAGCATGTCCTTTTGCGGCGCTCGCACGGCCGGCGTCGGCGAGAGCAGGTAGCCCGCGATTTCCTGGTACAGCGCGGCATCGGCCGGGGTGATGCCGAGTTCCCGCATCTCGACCTGCGCCTGCATCCACGAGAGATCGAGGGCGCGCTGTGCGCTGTACGGATCGTGATAGCGATCCGCGAGCTCGATCGCTCGGTCACGGTCCGGCGCCACGAGTGTCGTGAACGCCACTTTCGCGGACTGCGACGGCTCGATACGCACCCGCGCCCGGAGGGCGAATACCGGATCGAGGACCGCACCCGTCGTCCCGGGGAGCGGCCCGTCGGCCGCGTCGTCGAGCATCGCCGGACGGCGGATGCCGCGCGCGCGGCCCAGGAATCGCGCGCGGCCGGTCTCGCATGTCACCGGTCCCACGAGCTGCCAGGCGTCCGCGCCGGCGCCGCCGCCCACCGCGGCCACATGAACGCCCCAGACCGTGCGCTCCTGCGCCGACCGCGGCCGCCGCGTCGCCAGCACCGCCGCGCTCCCCGGCAGCCATTCCGTCTGCACGAAGAGGTTCGCGAACGCCGGATGTTGCCGGTCCGCGTCGTGCGGGGCGAGGACGATTTCTCCGTAACTCGTCACTTCGACTTCGCGCGCGGAAGAGCCGCGATTCGTCACCGTCACTCGCCGCACTTCGGCCGAATCATCCGGCACGACGGTCACTTCGAGGCGGGTCTCGAGATCGCCGTCGCGCCGGTGGAACGTCGCGCGGTCGGTCGAGAAGGTGACCCGATACCAATCGGCCGCCGCGCAGACCGGCTGGTGCGACGCGGACCACACCCGCGAGCGCGTGGCTGCCGGCGCGTCGCCAGCCGCCGACGGCGTCACGTCCTTGAGGTAGCACCACTGGCCCGCGTCGTCGAGTGTCGGGTCGGAACGCCACCGCGTGACGTCGAGGCGGTCGTACTGGCTGTACCCGCCGCCGCCGTTGGTGATCATCACGGTATAGGGTGGATGCCCGAGGAGCGCGAGCCGGGGCTGCGGTGTGTCCGCCGTGTCCAGCGAGCGCGCGGCTGGCTTCTCGAGCGCCGCTGCGCCGCGCCGCGGCCGGTCTTCGAGCTCGCCCGTCTGCGCATCCTGCAGCACGAACCGCCGCGGGATCTGCTCGAACAGCACCAGCTCCGCCGATCGCACGAGGGCGTCGGTGTGGAACCGGCGCGGCCACACGTCGCGGGTCATGGCGTTGGTCAACGCCACGAGCCCCATGCCGACATGGTGCGCCATGTACGCGCCCACCAGCGCCCGCCGTGATCCGAGCTGTGGGCGTGTGTAGTCCACCGCGTCGCGGAATCCATAGGGACCGAGGGCACCTTCGGCCTCCAGCGCCGCCAGGTTGCGCATCGCCTGATGTGGCTCGACCGGCAATGCCAGCAGCGTGGCGTACGGCGCCACGACGAGGTCGCGTGACAGCCCGCGCTTGAGCGCCAGGTCGGGCACGCCGAACGCCCGGTACTGATAGACTTGCTGGCGATCGCGGGCGTTGTACGCCGATTCGGACACGCCCCACGGCACGCCCCGCTCGCGCCCATACGCGATCTGGCGCGAGACAGCGCCCGAGTAGGTCTGGTCGAGTAGCGTGAAGGGGAACGACTTCATGACCAACACGGGCATCAGGTACTCGAACATGCTCCCGGCCCACGAGATCAGCGCGGTGTTGCCGGCGGTCATCGTGAGCGACCGGCCAAGCCGGAACCAGTGCTCGACCGGCACGTCGTTCTTCGCGATGCCGATGAAGCTGGCCAGGCGGGCTTCCGAGGCGAGCAGGTCGTAGTACGACGGGTCGAGCGCCGAGCTCCCGACCTGGTACCCGATTGCGAACAACATCCGCCGGGTGTCGAAGAGAAACTTGAAGTCCATCTCCGACGCATAGGTCTCCGCGCGTACCGCGATTGCATCGAGCCGCGCCACTTGCTCGGCGGCGTATACCGATTCCAACGCCGCGTCGCGGAGCGTCCGCGGCCTCGTTCCGCCGGCCGCGGATGCGCTCTCGGGCCGCGCGGTGCCGCCGATCGACGCCAGCTCCGTGACGTGCCGCTCGAGCAGCGCCCGTCCCCAGGCAAGCCAGATCGTCGCAGGCTCCATCGACGGACCGCCACCCGGCCATCCCTCGCCGCCATCCACCAGGGCCGCGGGCGCAGGAGCCGCGGATGCCGGCGACGCCCCCCCACCTGCTGTCGTTGGCGCCATCGTACCCGCCGTCGTACCCGCCGTCGTACCCGCCGTCGTACCCGCCGTCGTACCCGCGGCTGGTGCCCCTCCTCCGCGCTCGGTGAGCACTCGCTCCGCCGCACGCAAACGGTCGACGAGTGTCTGCATGCCCGGCGGTGCTGCCGCGGCTCGCCCGAGAGCCGCCCGTCCCGTCGGCGGCGTCGCGATCGTACCGCGCGAGTTGCGGCCTCTCGCACCGATCGGCCACGACCCGCTCGTGAACGGCGGCGTCGCGCTGGGCCATCCCGCCACCTGCGGGAGCGATGCGAGCACCGCCCGCACACGCTCCGCCGCCTCGAGCACGGCTTGCCACTGGCGCGGGCTGTCCACGGCGCCCGACGACGCCAGACCGCGCAGCTCCTCCGCCGCCATCGTCAGCGCCGTGTACAACGCCTCCCAGATCCGCCCGTCGTCGAGTGGCTCGTCCGCGATCGCGAGGCACGCCTGCTTGAGCGCGATCAGATGGCCCGCGAGGTTGCCGCTGTCGACGGTCGAGATGTAGGCCGGCTCGAGGATCCGCAGCTTGCTGAGCTCATACCAGTTGTAGAAGTGGCCCCGGAACCGCTCCATGCCTTCCAGTGAGCGGAATACCAGCTCGAGCCGCTCGATCATCGCGCCGCACGACAGGAACCCGAGATCGTACGCGCTGACGACGCCGAGCATCTGCAGCCCGATGTTCGTCGGCGAGGTCCGATGGGCCACGAGCGGCGCTGGATCCTCCTGGAAATTGTCGGGCGCCAGCCACTGGGTCTCCGCGCTCACGAAACGGTCGAAGTAGCGCCAGTGCAGCAGTGCATAGCGCAGTGCGGTCCACCGCTCGGTCGCGGTCAACTGCCGCTGGCGGCGCACGGCCGGCTCGCTCAGGCTGATCGCGATGGTGGGACTCGCGAGCCACAGGCCCACGAGCGGAATCGTGACGAGGAGATAGAGCATCGGGTGGACGGCGGGCCACGCCCCGTGCCCCGCGGGGTAGCCCGCGGCGCCGCCGTGCCACTGCTCCCATGCGAGATGCCCGACGATGCTCAGGCCGATCACGGCGGAGAGCGCCACGGCGGGCCACATCCGGCGCCACACTTCGCGCGGCGATCCGGTTCCCATCACTCGCTCGACCTGCGACGCGGTCTGCCACTCCAGGAGATGGCGCCGCGTGACGAACAGACGCCACAGTGTGCGCAGGATGGCGTCCGCCGACACCGCCGCCTGGTGTGGCAGGAATACCACGCTCAGCATGAATTGCTGCGCACTGGTCACGGCGTCGCGGCCGATCGACCGATAGTACGCGCGCCACGACTTGTCGCCCGGCAGCCGCACCAGCCCGATCACGATGGAGAAGGCCCACGGCGACGCCATGCCCGCCAGCACCAGTGCCGTCCAGATGGCGGGCGTCCCCGGCAGCACCAGCCAGCCCGCGACCAGCAGCGTCAGTTGCGCGATCTCGACGACGCTCCGGCGCAGGTTGTCGAAGATTTTCCAGCGTGAGATGGCGGACAGACGGTTCGGCTCGGGACCATCGGGCCCCGGCACGCGGCCCCACAGCCATCGCAGCAACTGCCAGTCGCCTCGAATCCACCGGTGCTTCCGCCGCGTGAAGGTCAGGTAGCGGGTGGGATAGTCGTCGTATAGCTCGATGTCGGTCGCGAGCGCGGCCCGCGAGTAGGCGCCTTCGATCAGATCGTGGCTGAGCAGGGTGTTTTCGGGGAACCGGCCGTGCGTGGCCAGCTCGAACGCGTCCACGTCGTAGATGCCTTTGCCGGTGTAGCTCCCTTCGCCGTAGAGATCCTGGTACACATCCGACACCGCGGTCGTATACGGATCGACGCCCGGATGTCCGGAATAGATCGCCGCGAACCGCGAGCGGCTCGCACTCGTCAGCGTGATGCCGATCCGCGGCTGCAGGATGCCGTATCCCCGCGATGACGCGGCCGCTCGCCGGATCGTACATCCGCGCGATTGAGCGGGTGCGCCATGGCGCCCACAAGGGCGGTCGCCGCCGCCCGCGGGAGCACGGTGTCGGAGTCCAGCGTGATGACGTAGCGCACATCGCCCAGCGTCCGCGTGTCGCCCGCCACCACCGAGAACGCGTCGCGCGCACCTCCGCGCAGGTAGCGGTTGAACTGCGCCAGCTTGCCGCGCTTCCGCTCCCATCCCATCCACGAGCCCTGGGTCGCATTCCAGAGCCGGGGCCGGTGGAACAGGAGAAAGGCGTCCCCCTCGCCGGCCACGGTCGGATAACGCTCGTTGAGGGCCTGGATGCCGCGGACGGCCGCGTCGAGTATCGCGCCATCGCCCTCCCGTGTCGGAGCCGGTGCGTCGGTGAAATCGCTGAGCAACGCGAAATGCAGCCTCGGATCGCGATTGGCGAGAAACTGCACCTCGAGATGCTCGAGCGCTTCACGCACTGCCTCGACGCTGCCGAGCAGTGTCGGGACGACGACCGCGGTGCGCGCCGACGCCGGAATGCCGGACTCCTCGAGATCGAGCTTCGCGAGGATGCGTGGCGGCAGGAACAGGGTGATCAGCTGGTGGATGATGTTGATCGCGAGGTCGTTCGCCGGGATCACGGCGAAGGCCAGCACGACCCACTGCGCGGCCAGTCCGAGCGGTCCGAGGAGCAGGAACGCCACGCCGAGCAGCAGCAGGGTGACCGCGGTGATGCCCCCGAAGTACACCGCATCGGCGTGCGCCAGCGTCCACCGGTGCAGCGCCAGCGTCCACGGCGGACGGAATCGCGCGGCGGCCTCGAGCAGCGCGCGGCCATCGCCGAGCAGGTAGTAACCCACATGGGCCGTGCGCGTGTCGGGCTTTCCATCGGGGTCGGTGCCACCGATGCCCGTTGCGCGAGATCGAGCGCGCGCTGTGCCACCTCCCGCTCCTCGAGGCCCGTCCCCTTGGCGATGTCCTCGACGACGTGGCGGTACAGGTCGCGTGTCCCGAATGTGGTGCGTACGTAGTCGCCCGTAGGATCGCGCCGCAGAACCGCCTCGACGGCGCTCGACACTTCGACGAACTCGGACCAGTCGAGGCGCGCGATCGTTCGCAGGCTGGTGATGCTGTTCGCCATCATCACCTGCGTAAGTGCCTGGCGCTGATTCGACCGTGCGATTGCCTCCTCGGCACTCAGACTGTCTTCGGCGATCCACTGCTCCAGCCACACGAGCGGCGTGAAATTCGTCTGGTAGGTACGGAGTTGCTGGAGGAATCGCGCGACGAACGTCGGCGACAGCGCGGGATGGCCGCTGACGAATCCGGCCAGCGCGCTCGCGAGCGGCGCAGGCCCTTCGTCGCTCGCGTCGCGCAGGCGCTGCGCCCACCGGTCCGCGGCGTCGACTTCCTCGACCCGCTGCACCGTCCGGAGCGCCATCCGCCGGATGTTCTCCATCAGGCCGAGGCGCAGCATCGTCGGGACCGCCCACAGCTCGCCGGTCGTGAGCGTGGCGCCGCGCTGGAACTCGCGCACGAAGAGCTGGACGTTGTCCATGTCCACGTGCCCCTCGGAGTGGCCGATCAATCCGATTGCCACTTCGTAGACGCGCGGATATCCCGCCAGCGTCCCCGCCGCCAGCTTGGGCAGCTCCTGGTAATAGCCGCGCGGCATGCTCGCGCGGATCTCCCGCAGATGTTCCTGGACGACGTAGAAGTTGTCGAGCAGCCACTCGCCCGACGCGCTCACATCGCCGCCACGATCGGCCGCCGCCGCTAGCGATGTGCGGGCGGACTCCAGAATGCGCCGGGTCTGCTCGAGCCGTTCGAGTAGCGGGCGCTGCCCGCGTGCGAGCGACACGGCGCCAGCCCCAGCCCGCAACGTCGCCGGCAAGACCCGCTGCCGCCGCGCGAGCGCGCGCGCCTGCTCGGCGAGCCCCTCGGCCCCCAGCAGCTCACCACGAATGGGCCCCGCGAACCGCTCGGCGTCGGCGCCACTGCCGACGCGCCAGACGCTCTCACCCGGCCGCGAGAAGAGACGAGACAAAAAACCGCGCGGTTTCTCCGGGGGTAGGCCAGTCGCCACGCGGGTAAAGTAGCCGGAGGTGCGGGTCAGGCGAGTTTCTTGAAGCGAGCCAGCAGCTTGCGGTCCGCTCGTGGATAGTGCGGCCCAATTCGCTCCAGCGCCGCCACGAGTATGGACGCCACCATATAGTTGCGCGCGTGGCGGTCATCGGCAGGCACCACGTACCAGGGCGCCCAGCGCGTGCTGCACTTCGAGAGCATGTCCCGGTACGCGACGGTGTAGTCGTGCCACCGCGCGCGGTCGCTCAGGTCGCTCGCCGCAATTTTCCAGTTCTTTTCGGGGTCCTTGAGCCGCTCCGCCAGCCGGCGCCGTTGCTCCTTCTTCGAGACGTGGAGACAGATCTTGACGATCTCGGTGCCGCTCTCGGTGAGCATCCGCTCGAACTCGTTGATCTGCCGGTAGCGCGCCTGCCAGACCGGCCGCCGCACCAGGTGGTTCACTCGCACGACGAGCACGTCCTCGTAGTGCGACCGGTTGAAGATCCCCACCATCCGGGCAGGCGGAACCTCGGCATGCACGCGCCACAGATAGTCGTGCGCAAGCTCCGTATCGGACGGCGCGCGGAAGCTCGTCACCGTGCACCCCTGCGGATTGAACGCGCCGCAGACGGCTTTGATCGTGGCGTCCTTCCCGGCGGCGTCACGACCCTGCAGGATGATGAGCAGCGCGCGCTGCGCTTCGGCGTACATCGCCGCCTGGAGATGGGCGAGCCGGCCGAGCAACGCGTCGGTCGCGCCGGACAGGTCGGATGGCAGCCCGGACGGTGCGCTGGCATCGCTCCCCCTGAGCGACACACGGGTGCCAGGAACTACGGGTGACGGCTGCATGCGGTGAAGAGTATACGGCGATGCCATCTACCGGGAATCCTCATCCTTTCGCGCCATCGCGGGTATCTCGCTGCACCGCAGACGGTTGGCGCTGGTCTCTGCTGTTCGGGCACGACATCTTCAGTACGGAGTATCAATATGAAGCGGGATGGTTTGGCCGCTGTGCCTTCACCGCGAGGTGCCCAATGCCGAGATCCGCGCACCGTACCACAGGATTCCTCACGCACCTCTCCGGCATGCTTGCCCTCGCCGGACTCCTCATGACGCCGGTAGCGTGCCACAACGGCCCCCAAGCGCAGACCGGCGACGACGACAGCCAGATGATGGCCGAGACGACGCTGGATGTCACGAACCAGTGGTTCGCGGACATGAACATCTACGTCGTCCGCTCCGGTCAGCGCTTGCGACTGGGGTTGGCGACCGGAAACGCGACGACGAATTTCGTGATTCCCCGCACGGTCATCACCGGACCATCTATCCGCCTCCGGTTCCTGGCGGATCCGGTCGGCGGAACGCACGCCCCGGTCAGTGATGAGATCACCGTGAGCCCCGGCGACGCCGTCCAACTGACAATTCCGCCTGGCTAGCCTTCGCGGCGAGCCGCAGGCGGGCTCAGACGCGCGGCGTCGGCGCGCGCACCGGGTCACCGCAATTGAACCTGGGGCGGTTACGACCCGCCGCTATGCCGCCCCGCGGTCCAAATGGTGTCGGCCTGGCCCGCCGAGTCGATCACAACATCTCTCACACGCACGATAAGCCGGTCGGGATGCGCGAGTATGGCCGCGATCGCGGACGGTTTCGATGCGGACTCGTCGAATCGCCACACCTCCGGCGATGTCGTTCCGCCGGCGATCGGGTGCTGCACTTCGAGCTCCATCGCCGGCGCAGCCTCACCCGCACGGGTGCGCAACGCCAGCATGACTCCGATGACCGTGTCGGCGGAGTGGTTGGTCAGCGGGAGGTGCAGGAGATAGGTCGTCTGCTTCCGGCCATGCGCCTTACGCTCGACGGTTGGCGGGCCGACTTCGAGTGTCGCCGCGACCCGCTCCGCCACCGACCGGCTGTCGATCGCCTGGCGCTCGGCTTGAGCCGTATTCACGATGTCGAGCGCATGGGGGAGCCCGCTCACGCCAACGACGCGCCACCGGCGACCTGCCTGCTGCATGTCGATGGCGATCGGCACGTCGACCTGCAGCTCGCGATATTGCAGCGTGACGGCAATCTGAGCGGTTTGATCGTTACCGACGGGCGGCCCGACCGCCGTCACGTCGAAGTGCTCGTCTCCCGTGATCTTGGCCAGCGGCGGTGAGGCGCAGAGCGTCCGGACCACCCGCTCCGCGATCCCAGAGGTGTCCGGCCGGCGGTTGATCAGCTCCACGCTCAGCGACCGGTTGAGGGCCTCGAGCATGGCCAACTTCGCGGCCTGCACTTTCTCACGCTTGCCGCGCGCCTCGTCGACTCCGTCGAGCCCGGCGATCGCCCCCATCCCTCGATGGACCACGAGCCAATCAGTCGTTTCCTCGACCACTTGTCGCGCGATACGCGCTCCATCGGCATAATATGTCAGCTTAGTGCCGTTATTATGTCGTATTGCTGTCTCTATTTGACCGACAGCGTAGCCAGGCGTTCCCGTGACGACTCTGGCCAGGTAGACCACGCCGGCCAGCACGGCGATCGTCACCGCGCCGGCCACCCAGATGAATGACGGGTGGCGTAGGACAGTCCAGACGCGGGGCCAGATGACGGATGGCTTTTTCTTCTTCTTGGGCTTCCCGGCCTTCTTTGCGGACTCCCGGTCGGGGAAATCGGGCATCGTCGCGAAGCGCGGAGGCGCCACCGGCTCCGGGAGCGGGGCGACAACTTGGGCGGGCCCGGAATCGGCGTCGGCGTCGGGTGCTGGCTTCTTGATTGGTGCTGTCGCCATGGGTATCGGTGGCCCGGTCGGTGTCGATGGGCAAACGATTGAACCTCTGGCCGGTCACCCTTCCTGGTTCGGGCCCATTGGCCGCGGCGGTTGGGGCTCGCCGCTGGCGATTCCCGGAATGCCAGCCATCCCGGCGGACGGCGTGTCCAATGGTCGCCGGATGGCCGAAACCTTCGCGTCGGTGCCACTGTAGTCATGGGTATCACCCCCGTTCACGACGCCTCAGCCGGCCGATCCGTGGATCCCGTGCACCGCTGTCTGCCCGGGACCCGCCCGGCTAGACTATTGTGGTTGGCTCTCACACCTCTCGTGCGTCGAATCCGAATCTCGAATCTTTGCCTGCCTGCCGAGTGCCAGATCGCCGACCGAACGGATCGTCCCTGCAACCCGTCGTGATCGTACCGTCCGCGAGACTCGGTGGCTGAAGCCGCTGGCGCCCCGGACGCCGACGCCGCGCTGACGCCGGAGCAAGCGCTCACGGCGCGGGTAGCGCGCGTGCTCGCGCCCACGTACGACCTCGACCGCGAGGTCGGGCGCGGCGGCATGGGCATTGTCTACCGCGCCGTGGACCGGCGGCTGAAACGCGCGGTCGCGGTAAAGGTGCTGCCGCCGGACCTGGCGTTCCGGTCGGACATCCGAAGCCGGTTTCTGCAGGAAGCCGAGACGGCAGCGCAGCTCTCGCACCCGAACATCGTGCCGATTTACACGGTCGACGAGCGCGATGGGCTGGTCTTCTTCGTCATGGCCTTCATCGATGGCCAGACGCTCGCGCAGCGCCTCAAGGCGGCGCCGGGACCGATGCCGGTGCCCGCCGCGCTGTCGATTCTGCGTGAGGTCGTCTCCGCGCTCGCGTACGCCCATGCGCACGGCGTGATCCATCGCGACATCAAGCCCGACAACATCCTGCTCGCGACTGACGGGCTGCATGCGCTGGTCACCGATTTCGGCATCGCGCGCGCCGTCACGTCCAGCGGAGACTCGCGGCTGACCGCGACGGGGGTCGCGATCGGCACCCCAGCGTACATGAGCCCCGAACAGTGTTCCGGCGACAAGGAAGTCGACGGCCGGAGCGATCTCTATTCGCTGGGCGTCGTCGCGTACCAGATGCTGTGCGGCTCGCTTCCCTTCTCGGGCGGCAACACCGCAATGCTGCTCGTGAAGCAGCTCTCGGAGACGCCCGTTCCTCTGCGGCAGCAATGCCCCACCGTGCCCGAAGGCGTCGCAGCGGCGGTCATGCGCCTGCTGGCCAAAGAGCCGTCCACCCGTTTCGCCGACGCCAACGCGTTTCTCGCTGCGCTGGACGCCGGTGCGGCCGCACCCGCCGGATCGCCGCCGCCATTTGCCGCCGCACCATTTGCGCAACCACCCGGCGGCCCCTCGCGCCCGTCGTGGAGCACCGCGTCGCCGCGGCCAATCGCTCCGCCGATCACGCCGCCGTGGCAGACGTCCCGGGATCCGCGCTTCGCCGCGCGTCCGGTCGCACCGCTGCCACCCCCGGGAACGACGTTGCCACCGCTCGCGCCGCCGGTCGACGTCCGCGGGCTTGCGGGCGCGTATGTGCACGCTCGCCTCGAAGAGTCATTGTCCCGGCTCGACTCGCGGCTCTCGACGAGGCAGCAGCGCAAGGAGCTCCGGCGCAAACGCGAGGAGCTGCGCGACCGCCTCCGGCACGAGCGGCACGAGGGGTTTCTCGACAGCGACCCGCGCATCGTCAAGATCCGGAAGTTCCGCTCAATGGTCGTCTCCTACGTGGGAACAATGGTATTCCTCGCGGGCATCAATCTGCTCACGTCGCCGGGGTTCCCGTGGTGCCTGTTCCCGATTCTGGGAATGGGGCTGAGTCTACACAAAGCGGCGGGACGTCTCTGGGCCGACGGCGTCTCGATGAGCGATGTCTTCGGCAAGCGGGCGCGCGAAGCGCTGGCGCACGGTATCATGCCGCCGACATCCAGTCTGTACTCCGGCGGCGCCGCGCCACCGCCCGGATTTCCGGCGGGCTATCCTGTTGGAGTGGCCTCTGGAGTGGCCTCGCAGGAGTCGGCCGACGCCCTGGCGAACGCGTCGGCGGCAAGGCTCGCACCACCCGCTGTTCTGGCGGGGCCATACGGCGCGGCCGTCCGCCGCGCCGCCCTTGACCGGGACCGGATCCACGATCTCGTGGACCATCTCGACGCCGCGCGCCGCGAGATGGCGCCCAATGCCCGCACCGCCGCCGACGGCCTGGCCGATCAGGTCGGCGGGCTCGCCATGGCCCTGCACCGCATCGATGTCGAGACCCCGGCCGCGCAGCAGCCCGCGCTCGCGGAGCGGAGGGACGAGATGGTCGCCCAGCTCGATCGGGCGGGACTCACGCTCCAGACCCTCTATCTCGACCTGCTCCGTCTCCGGATGTCCGACGCCGGGGTCAGCGCCGACACGCTGTCGACTGCAACGGAGCAGGCATCAGCGCTGTCTAGGGACATAGGCTATGTCCTGGGCGCGGCGGACGAGCTCCGGTCAATCGACGGCACCGCGCGGGGGAAGTAGCTCACCGCCTGGCTCACACCCTGGGACACCCTGGGACACCCTGGGACACCCTGGGACACCCTGGGACACCCTGGCTGGCGCCATTCCCTGTGTCTTACCGGTGCCCATCCAGCGCCCTGGCGCCCTTGTTGCCCTCGCCGCACCTGCCCTCACCCCACGCACACGGGCTCCGCGGCACCCGGAACACCCCCACCCCAGTTCGAGCAGAATCGCCGCTTCATGCGTAAACCTCATGTGCACATAGCTGATTCGCCCCATTCCGGCGAACCGTCTGCCCGACGGCCCGCCTCCACGGTCATTCTCCGTCACGCAGCCGGCCTCATCGGGGCTATGATCGTCGTTGCTGCCGCGGGGTGCATTCACAACCCGCCGAACGTCGACGGCAAGCCGAGCGCTCCGACGTCACCCAGCGCGTTCTGGGAACCGCCGAAGCGCGCGATCACGCGCGACTCGGTGCCACACCTCGCCATCCCCCCCGACATCGCCGATCGCGTCGCGCACCTCACGCTGCCCAATGTCGTCGACATCGCGCTCAGCAACAATCCGTCGACTCGCCAGTCGTATTCGCAGGCCCGCGCGGCGGGCGCCACGATCGGCGCCGCGTTCGGCAAATACCTGCCACAGGTCTCATTGAACGGCACCGCCGCGCGCGAAGGCTCGTCGTCCTCGGGATCCGCACCGCTCACGGGCGGTACGGGTACCGGCACGGGGTCCGGCAGCGGCTCGGGATCGACGGGCAGTAGCGGCGGCAGCGGCACCGTGATTCGCGGAGGCGGGTATCATTCGCTCTTCGAGCCCAGTGCGTCGGTGTCGTGGCTGCTGTTCGATTTCCAGGAGAGCTCCTCGCTCGAGGTGGCCCGGCAGACGACGTTCGCGGCGTCCTACACGCACAACGCGACGGTCCAGACTGTGGTGCTTGCCGTCGAGCAGGCGTATTTCAGCTACAACTCCGCGAAGGCGGTCCGCGACGCGGACGCGGAGACGGTGCGCGAGGACAGCGCCAATCTTGCCGCCGCGAATGCCCGCCATGCCGCCGGTGTCGCGACGATCTCCAATGTGCTGCAGGCGCGGACGACGCTGTCACAGGCGGATCTCACCATCGAAACCGATGAGGGCACGGTGCAGACGACGCGCGGTGCGCTCGCGGTCGCGATGGGCTTTCCCGCCAATGTGCCGTACGACATCGCGCCGGAGCCGCCCAACATTCCGGTGCAGGGCGTGACGGAGTCGGTCGACAGTCTCGTGCAGCTCGCCGTCCGGTCACGCCCCGATCTGGCGTCGTTCCGCGCGCAGGCGCTCGAGGCGCAAGCCAATGTGGGCGTCGTCAAGGGACAGGGTCTCCCGAGTCTGTTCGCGAGCGGCAGCGCGAGCCGCACGATCTTCGACGACCCCGCCCTCAACGGCAATACCTACTCCGCGCAGCTCGGTGTCTCGATTCCGCTCTTTCAGGGGTTCACGAACTCCTACAACGTGCTGCAGGCACGGGAGCTCGCCAACGCGAGCGCCGCGAACACGGAGTTCCAGCGCGATCAGGTGGTGTACCAGGTCTTCACATCGTTCTACAACCTGCGGACCGCGACGTCCCGCGTGAAATCGGCGGACGATCTGCTCGCCAGTGCGCAGGAGTCCTACAATGTCGAGACGGACAAGTACAAACAGGGTGTCGGCAGCATCCTCGACCTCCTCACCGCCCAGTCGGCGCTCGCCAGCGCCCGCTCGCAGCAGGCGGCGGCACGCTGGACGTGGTACTCGGACCTCGCTCAACTCTCGCACGACGTCGGCATTCTCGGTCTCCACGGCGAAACGCGCCTCCACATGACGGGCGATTCGGCGACGACCCCACCATCACGATGACGATACGACACCCGCATTCGGGCCGGCACGCCGCCCCGCTTCTGATCGCTGCCGCGGCTCTCGCGGCATCCGCGTGCTCCGGCAAGAAAGGGCCGCCACCCAAGCAGCCGATCCCGGTCGCGACGACGGTGGTCCGCCGCGCGCCGGTGCCGATCACGATCGCCGCCAATGGCGCCGTGGCACCGATGCAGACGGCCAATGTCTCGTCGCAGGTCAATGGCATCATTACACGCGTCAATTTTCAGGAAGGACAGGATGTCCAGAAGGGCCAGGTACTCTTCCAGATCGACTCGCGCCCCTATGAGGCGGCATACAACCAGGCCAAGGCCAACCTGTTGCGTGATAGCGCGTCAGCCACCTACGCGGCGATCGAAGCCATGCGCTACGACTCGCTTGTCCGGAAGGACTACGTCACCAAGGAGCAGGCCGGCCAGGAGGAAATGACGGCCGCCGCGGCCGCGGCCACGGTCCAGTCGGACGCGGCGCTGCTGGCGAACGCGAAATTCAATCTCGACAACACGACGGTGCGCGCACCGATCTCCGGCCGCACGGGCAATCTGCTCGTCCGGACCGGTAACCTGGTGCACGGCTCGGCCGCGACGCCGCTCGTGCTGATCAACCAGATCCATCCGATCCTGGTGCAGTTCGCGGTGCCGGCGACGAACCTCCCCGACATCCAGAAATACACCGCCGGCGGGGCGCTCCCCGTGACGGTCTATCAGGTGGCCACACCAACCAACACGGTGTCGCCCGATGCGCAGCCCGCTGCAGATCCGGCGGGCGATGCCGCCCCCGGCACCGCGGTCGGGTCGGCGGCAGGCGGCCAGCAGCCCCGCACCGGCCGCCGTCATGGTGCCGGCGCGGGAAAAACCGCGCCTGGCCGGCGGCGGGCCGCCCAGTCTGGCGAATGGCCAAGCCGCCGCACCCACGACGCAAGGCGCGGATTCGAGTGCAACGGACGCCGCCGACTCGGCATCCAACTCGATGGACGCCTCCGGTGGCGGACCGCCGGGCGGCGGCGTCTACGGCGCGTCGGCGAACGTCGTCCCAACCGGGCCTGGCGTCGTGGGGACGCTGTCGTTCGTCAACAATGCCATCGATACGACGACCGGTACGGTGTTGCTCAAGGCGACGTTCACGAATGAGAAGAGCGAGCTCTGGCCAGGTGAATACGTCGCCACCGTGCTCCGCCTGTACGTGCAGCAGAACGCGCTCGTGGTACCGCCGCAGGCGGTCATGACCGGACAGCAGGGGACGTATGTCTTCGTCATCGATACGAAATCCAACGTTGCGCAGCAGCGCGCCGTGGTGATCCAGCGCTCGAGCGACACGCTGGACGTCATCAGCAGCGGCCTCTCGGAGGGCGAGCACGTGGTGACCGACGGCCAGTCCCGGCTGCAGAATGGCTCCCAGGTGAACGTGCGTGCACTGACCAACGCCGGCCGGTCCGCGCCCGCCACCGGGGCCAAGCCCGTCCCCGCGGGACATCCGCGGACGAGCGGCTGACCGGACGCGATCGGTCGCGGCACCGACCATGAACTTCACCGCGCTCTTCATCCGCCGGCCCGATCATGACGACGCTCGTCATGGCGGGCGTATTCCTGTTCGGTGCCATCTCCGTACACGAAGCTGCCGGTCAGCGACCTGCCGACGGTCGAGTATCCGACGATCTCGGTCTTCGCCAGCCTGCCCGGCGCGAGTCCCGAGACGATGGCCGCGACGGTGGCCACGCCACTCGAGAAATCGTTCTCGAGCATCGCGGGGATCGACAACATCACGTCCTCGAGCTCGCAGAGCTCGAGTTCCGTCACGATCCAGTTCGCGCTGGATCGCGACATCGACGCCGCCGCCCAGGATGTGAACGCCGCGATCTCCGCCGCGTTGATCCATCTCCCGTCCGGCATCATCCCGCCGTCGTATCGCAAACAGAACCCGGCGGCGGCTCCGATTCTGTATCTCGCGCTCACGTCCCACAGCCTGCCGCTCTCGACGCTCGACGAGTACGGCGAGACGACTATCGCCCAGCGGCTGTCGATGGTCAGCGGCGTCGCCCAGGTCTCGGTCTATGGATCGCACAAATACGCGGTGCGGATCCAGGTCGATCCGCAGCAGCTCGCCGCGCGCGGCCTCGGGGTCAACCAGGTCGCCAGTGCGGTCAACAGCCAGAACGTGCATGCTGCCCACAGGGGTCATGTACGGCCCGCGCCAGACGCTGACGGTGATGGCCACGGGCCAGCTCTCCGACGCGGCGCAGTTCCGACAGATGGTCGTCGCCTACCACAACGGCGCCCCCGTCCACCTCGGCGATCTCGGCAACGTCCTCGACGATGTGCAGAACAACAAGGGCGCGGCGTGGTTCTTCAACGGGCATTCACTCGACCTGTCGGTCGTCCTCGCCGTCACGCGGCAGCCGGGTACGAACACGGTCGACGTGACGAATGCGGTCAAGGCCGAGCTCGCGGACATCGAGACGGAGCTGCCCCACTCGGTGGTCGTCAACACGCTCTACGACCGCTCGGTATCGATCGATCGCGGCGGTCAGCGACGTGAAGTTCTCGCTTGGCCTCGCGCTCTGCCTCGTGGTGCTCGTGATCTTCCTGTTCCTGCGCAACCTCACGGCGACGATCATCCCGAGTCTCGCACTGCCCATGGCCGTCGTCGGGCACGTTCTCCGTGATGTACCTGCTCGATTTCAGCATCGATACGCTGTCGCTCATGGCCCTCACGCTGGCGGTCGGCTTCGTCGTCGACGACGCCATCGTGATGCTCGAAAACATCGTCCGGCACATCGAGATGGGCGAGTCACCGATGCATGCGGCGTTCAAGGGCGCGGAGGAGGTGGGCTTCACGATCCTCTCGATGACGCTGTCGCTGGCGGCGGTGTTCATCCCGTTGCTCTTCATGGGCGGCATCGTCGGCAAGCTGTTCCACGAGTTCGCCGTCACGATCATCGTATCGATTCTCGTGTCGGGATTCGTGTCGCTGACGCTGACGCCAATGCTGTGCAGCCGGTTCCTGAGACCCACGCCCGTGTCGGGTCACGGCCGCCTGTACGCCGCCTTCGAGCGGACGTTTCAGGCCGCGCTCCACGCCTACGAGCGAAGCCTCCAGTGGGTCATGCGGCACCGGCCCGTGACGCTCGTCTTCTCGGTGCTCATGCTCGTGCTGACTGGCGTCCTCTTCAAGTTCGTGCCCAAGGGACTCTTCCCACCCGATGACACGGGGAGCTCATGGCCACCACGGAGGCGGCGCAGGGGACGTCGTTGGACGCGATGGTCCGCCTGCAGCAGAAGTCGACCGACCTGCTGTCCAAGGACCCGTACGTCCTCAAGTACATGTCCGCGCTGGGCGGCAATGGGACCGGGGCGCAACGAATCAGGGCACGCTGTTCATCACGCTGGTGCGACCCGGCAAACGCCCCTCGGCCGATGCGTGTGTCGCGGAGATCACCGAGCGGCTCTCCGGCATCCCGGGGCTCGCCGTCTATCTCCAGAACCCGCCCAGCATCCGGGTCGGCGGCCGCTCATCGAAAGCGCTATACCAGTACACGCTCCAGAGCAGCGACATCGACGAGCTCGATGCATCCGCGCTGAAGCTCGTGGAATCGTTGCGGAAGCTGAAGACGGTCACCGACGTCACGACCGATCTGCTCAACACCAATCCCACGGTGCTGGTCAAGATCGACCGCCAGCGCGCAGCGTCTCTGGGGGTCACGCCGCTCACGCTCGAGAACACGCTCGCCGAGGCGTACAACGAGCAGCAGGCGTCGACCATCTACACGGCGACGAACGAGTACTGGGTCGTGATGGAGGTGCTGCCCAGCGCCCAGACGGACATCACGGATCTCGAGAACCTGTACCTGCACACCAGCACCGGCAAGGTGACGCCGCTCTCGAATGTCGCGACGCTGGTACGCACGACCACGCCGACGACGGTCAACCACTCGGGCCAGGTTCCGTCGGTCACGGTGTCATTCAACATTCCGCCCAACGGCAACCTCGGCGCCGTCGTGAGCCAGGTCGACCTCGTCGCGCGCCAGGTCCTGCCAGCCAGCATCACGTACGGATTCTCGGGCCAGGCGCAGGCGTTCCAGAGCTCGGAGAGCAATCTGGGCGTCCTGCTGCTCGTGACGCTGTTCGTGATCTACATCATCCTCGGGATCCTGTACGAGAGCTTCGTACACCCCATCACGATTCTCACAGGACTGCCGTTCGCCACGTTCGGCGCGCTGCTCGCTCTCTTCGTCACCCGCGTCGAGCTCGATGTCTATGCCTATGTCGGCATCATCATGCTCATCGGCATCGTGAAGAAGAACGCGATCATGATGATCGACTTCGCGATCGCCGCGGAACGCGAGGGACACACCACGCCGGAAAAAGCGATCGTCCAGGCCGCGAGTGTCCGCTTTCGCCCGATCATGATGACGACGGTGGCGGCCATCGCCGGCACGCTTCCGATCGCGATCGGCATTGGCGCGACCGGCGCATCACGCCGCCCGCTCGGCGTGACGGTCGTCGGCGGCCTCGCGTTCTCGCAGATCGTCACGCTCTACGTGACGCCCGTGTTCTATACGTATCTCGACGAGCTGCAAGGCTGGATGGCTCGCAAGTTCCTGGCGCGGCGCGGCGCCGATCAGGTGGCCGGGGCACCGGTTCCCGCGCCCACACCGGCCATGGGCGACTGATGCGCAGCCGCCGCCTCTCGGGTTCGGCCTCATGAACTTCACGACGCTCTTCATCAAGCGGCCTGTGATGACCACGCTCGTCATGGTGGGCATCCTGTTCTTCGGTATCGTCGCCTACCGGGAGCTTCCCGTCAGCGACCTGCCCAACGTCGACTATCCGACGATCACGGTCATCGCCCAGCTCCCCGGCGCCAGCCCGGCGACGATGGCGGCGACCGTCGCGACGCCGCTCGAGAAGCAGTTCTCGACCATCGCGGGCATCGACAACATGACGTCGACGTCGAGCGTGGGACAGACGCAGATCGTCGTGCAGTTCTCGCTCGACCGGAATATCGATGGCGCCGCCCAGGATGTGCAGGCCGCCATCACGCAGACGCAGCGGACCCTCCCGCAAGGCATCCTCCCGCCGTCGTATCAGAAGACGAATCCCGCCGACGCCCCCATCATCACGCTCGCCCTGACGTCCGACGTGGTGCCGCTCTCGACGCTCGACGAGTTCGGCGAGGTGACGCTCGCGCAGCGCCTCTCGATGGTGGGCGGCGTGGCCCAGGTGCTGGTGGAAGGCACGCAGAAATACGCGGTCCGGATCCAGCTCGATCCGGCACAGCTCCAGTCACGCGACCTGGGTCTCGAAGACATCAACCAGGCCATCAGCGGGCAGAACGTCAACTACGCCACGGGAATCCTCTGGGGCACGAAGACCGCGCTGACGATCCAGGCCACGGGACAGCTCGAGAATGCCGCGGAGTTCGCGGATATGATCGTCGCGTACCGCAATGGCGCGCCGGTCCATCTCCGTGATGTCGGCCAGGTCACCGACAACGTCCAGAACGACAAGACCGCGAGCTGGCTGGGCAATCAGCACGCGATCGTCCTGGAGATCCAGCGCCAGCCCGGGACCAACACCGTCCTCGTGGCCAACCGGATCAAGGCGTCGCTCGCCAAGCTGTCCACGGATATCCCGCCGTCGGTCCACGTGACCACGCTGTACGACCGGTCGGCGAGCATCGACGAGTCGGTCAGCGACGTGAAGTTCACGCTGCTCCTCACGTTGGTCCTGGTCGTCCTCGTGATCTTCGTGTTCCTGCGGAACATGTCGGCCACGATCATCCCGAGCCTGGCGCTCCCGATGTCGATCATCGGGACGTTTTCGGTGATGTATCTCCTCAATTACAGCCTGGACAACCTCTCGCTGATGGCGCTCACGCTGGCGGTCGGCTTCGTCGTGGACGACGCCATCGTCATGCTCGAGAACATCGTGCGCCACCTGGAGATGGGAAAGCAGCGCGTCCAGGCGGCAATCGATGGCGCGGCGGAAGTCGGCTTCACGATTCTCTCGATGACCCTGTCCCTCTCGGCGGTGTTCATCCCGATTCTGTTCATGGGCGGGATCATCGGGAAGCTGTTCCACGAGTTCGCCGTCACGATCGGTGTCTCGATTCTCGTGTCAGGGTTCGTGTCGCTGACCCTGACGCCGATGCTCAGCAGCCTGTTCCTTCGCTCGCAGCAGAACGAACAACACGGCCGCTTCTACAACGTGACGGAACGCGGCTTCGACTGGGTCCTCCACGGGTATGAGCGTAGCCTCGCGTGGGTGATGAAGCGCAGGCGCGAAACGCTCGTCTTTTCGGGTTTCATCCTCGTCGCGACCGCGGTTCTGTTCTACGTGATTCCCAAGGGCCTCTTTCCGACCGACGATACCGGGCAGTTGCTGGGCACGACAGAGGCGGTCCAGGGCGTGTCGTACGATGGCCTGATCGCCCACCAGCAGGAGGTCGCCGACATCATCCGCCGCGATCCGGATGTCCGGGCGGTGACATCGTCCGTCGGCACGCTCGCCGCCGCCAATCAGGGCCAGCTCACGATCGATCTCAAGCCCGTGAGCGACCGTCACCGGTCGGCCGACGAGATCGCACGAGATCTCTCCAAGGCGGTCCTGGGCGTCCCCGGTCTCACGGTCTTCATTCAGAATCCGCCGGCGATCGAGATCGGCGGCCTGCAGTCCAAGAGTCTCTACCAGTTCACGCTGCAGAGCGGCAACATGGCGCTGCTCAACGAATCAGGAGCGAAGCTCGAAGCCAGGATGCGGCAGCTCCCGCTCCTCACGGGCGTGACCAGCGACCTTCTGATCGAGAACCCGCAGGTCACGATCGACATCGACCGGCAGCACGCCGGAGAATTGGGTATCACCGCCGCCGAAATCGAGAATACGCTGTACGATGCCTTCGGGCAACGACAGGTCTCCACCATCTACACGCCGACCAACGAGTACTGGGTCGTGATGGAGGTTCTCCCGCAGTATCAGCAGGACATCGCGTCGCTGGGCTCACTCTGGCTGCGACCCGGCACTCTGGGGGCCGGTAGCGGGGCCGCGACGCCGGGCAATGTCGGGACGAGTGTCGCGGCAGGCACCGGCGCGCCGCTCGTGCCGTTGAGCGCCGTCGCCTCGTTCCACACCGATATCGGTCCGGTCACGGTCAACCACTCCGGACAGTTGCCGTCGATCACCATCTCCGTTCGACCTCGCGCCAGGCGCATCGCTCGGCGCCGCAATCAAGTCCATCCAGCAGGCCTCCGCCGAAACGCTGCCGTCCAGCATCGCGGCTGCGTTCACCGGCACGGCGGCGGCCTACGAGACGACGCAGCAGAACCTCCTGATCCTGATCGCGCTCGCGGTGTTCGTGATCTACCTCATCCTCGGCGTCCTCTACGAAAGCTTCATCCACCCGCTGACGATTCTCTCGGGATTGCCCTTCGCCGCGTTCGGCGCGCTGCTCACACTCCTGATCTGCGGCCTCGACCTCGACATGTACGGCCTGGTCGGCATCATCATGCTGATCGGTATCGTGAAGAAGAACGCGATCATGATGATCGACTTCGCCATCGAGTCCGAAAGCAAGGGCGACAAAACGCCGGAGCAGGCGATCCTCGAAGCCAGCAGCGTCCGGTTCCGGCCGATCATGATGACGACGATGGCCGCCCTCATGGGCGCGCTCCCCATCGCCCTCGGCTTCGGGGCCGGCTAGCGACCCGGCGCCCTCTGGGCGTCGCCGTGGTGGGCGGCCTCGCCTTCTCGCAGGCCGTGACGCTGTACGTGACCCCCGTGTTCTACACGTACCTCGACGAGCTCCAGACGTGGTTCGAGAAGTCCGCCGAACGCCGTCGCGCCCGTAGGCGCGCCCAGGAGCCCAACGCTCCCAAGGACCCCAGTCCCGCACCGGCCGGCGACTAGGCAGAAATAACGAAGGAGCCGGTCGAGACCGGCCCCTTCGGATTTCACGGTACACCTGGACTCGCCAGCGAAACTACAGGCCGGAGCCCGGTCCGCTCCCCGCCCCGTTCCCACTCGACACTCGCTCGCGGCCTTTCGGCGAGGCACCCGATGAAACGCGCCGGCTCGCACCGAACAACATCGCCTCCAACTCCGCCGGCGGCAGCGGACGCGAGAAGTGGAAGCCCTGCCCGAGGTCGCAGCCCAGCTCCTGGAGCCGCGCAAGCTGCTGCGGCATCTCGATACCCTCGGCGATCGTGCGCACGGCGAGGGTCGCGCCCAGCGTGATCACCGCCTGCGCGAGCGCGCGGCCGCTCGTGCCGTTTGATCCCTCGGTCACCTCATCCACGAACGGCTTCGCGATCTTGAGGATGTCGATCGGGAAGCGCTGCAGATAGCTGAGCGACGAATACCCGGTGCCGAAATCATCGATCGCGAGCCGCACCCCGACTGCCTTGAGCGCGCGCAGCGTACCGAGCACGGTGTCGGTGTGATCCGTCAGGACACTCTCGGTGAGCTCGAGGATGAGGGCGTGAGCCTCGAGGCCGGTCTCCGCGAGAATGCTCCGGACGTCGTCGATGAACAGGGGACTCTGGAGCTGCCGCCCCGATACGTTGACGGTGATCGCCAGCGGCGAGCCTCTCCCGCGGCGCAGGCGCCACTGCGCGGCCTGATGGCACGCCGCGCGCAATACCCATGTGCCGAGCGGTAGGATCAGTCCCGTCTCCTCAGCCAGACCAATGAATTGCGCGGGCGGCAAGAGCCCGCGTGTCGGATGCTGCCACCGCACCAGCGCTTCGACGCCGGTGATGGCACCAGTCTCGAGGATGACGATGGGCTGATAGTGGAGGAGCAACTGCCCCTGGTCGATCGCCTGGCGCAGATCGGTCTCGAGCTCGATCCGCTCCAGCGCCATGGCGTGCATCTCGGGCGCGAACCGCTCGTAGCGCCCCTTGCCGCGCGTCTTCGCCATGTACATCGCCACGTCGGCGTTGCGCAACAGGTCGTCCGCGGCGTCGCCGTCGAGCGCGATGGCGATGCCGAGGCTGGCGCCAATGAAGACTTCGCGTCCGCTGATCGTGAACGGACGCGCGAGTGCCGCAATGATACGCTCGGCCACGAGCGCGCAACCCGTGTCGTCGGACGGGTCCTCGACGAAGACGGCGAACTCGTCGCCGCCGAGGCGGGCGACGGTGTCGGAGGCCCGCACACAGGCGAGCAGGCGGCGGGCAGCCTCTTCGAGCAGTGAGTCCCCGGCGCCATGTCCGAGGCTGTCGTTGACGGTCTTGAAGTTGTCGAGATCGAGAAACAACAGCGCAAGCGGCGGCTGGCCACGGCGGTGCGAGCGCGTGAGTGCGTGCTCGGCCCGGTCGCGCAGCAGCGCGCGGTTCGCCAATCCGGTCAGCGGATCATGGAACGCCTGATGCGTGAGTTGCGCCTCCAGGGCGGTGCGCTCACTCACATCGCGCGTGTTGAGCACGACGCCCCGCACGGACTTGTCGTGCAGCAGGCTCATGCCGATGCTCTCGACCGCGCGCCATGTCCCGTCGCGATGCCACATCCGCCACTGCAGCGGCACGAGCGCACCCGCCCCGGCGACGGTGCGTTGCAGGAAAACCTGAATCGTCGCGACATCATCCGGATGCGCCAACTCCGCCAGCGCGACACCTTCCAGCTCCGACGGCTGATGGCCGAACAGACGGGCCACCGAGGGACTCTGGTAGACGACGCGATGCGCGGCATCCACCACGGTCACGAGATCGGAAGCGTTCTGCACCAGCGACCGGAATCGCGCGTCCTGACGCACGCGCTCCGTCATGAGCCGCCAGTTGTCACGCGCGGCCACGATCTGGCGGCCGACCACGAGGGCCGTCAGTCCGAGCGTTCCGAAGATCATCTTCCCCAGCTCCTGTCCCCAGACCTCTCGTGAAGCGATGAGCAGCAGAGCCACGCCCGCCGCGACCGATGCGTAGGGAAGGATCCGCACGCGTGGCACGGCGCTCGTCTCCAGCACCTGCGGGTCGTGCGGCCGCGAGGCCACCACCCATTGCACCCGCGCTGCCAGCGCGAACAAGGCGCCGCTCACCAGCCACAGCGAGTCAATGGAATCGCCCGCCCGATACGTCCCGGCAAGGCGCATGTGTCCATAGGTCAGATCGGCGACGAACTGCATCACCGCGGCCGCGATCAGCAGATGCAGCGCCCGCCGCGACCCTTCGGCAGGCGCACGCGCGAGGATCGTCGCCGCGCCCAACAGTAGCACGAGATCGCCGACGGGATAGGCGAGTGACAGCAGCAATGTCCCGGTGTCGCCGTGCGCCGCGATCCCGCCCTGCCGGAGGACGAGGTACCAGGACAGCATCGTCCCGCCCAGCAACACCGTCGCGACGTCGAGCCAGAACTTCGCGCGCTCGCTCCGCTCGCGCGGCGCCGTCGGCAAGGAGAGAAAGGCCCACACCCACAACGGATATGCGAGCAGCGACACGGCATCGACCCACACGCCCATCTGCTCCGTGCCGATCACCACCTCGTAGAAGATCTGGCACGCATCGCTGGCGAAAATGCAAAAGGATGCGCCGGAGAGGAGCATCCAGGCACGACGGGTCGCGGCGCCTAGGGCGGGGTGGCGCGATGCCCGCCAGGACAGTGCCGCGGCAACCAGATAGACCGGGAGGTAATACAGCGAGGTCGCGGCGCCTTCACCCGTCGCGGTCCCCCGCCAGCACAGGCGCAACGCGACGTACCCGAGCACGTAGATGCACGCGACCGCGATGCTCGGCGCCGCATCGTCTTCGCGCCACCAGGCACCGACTGACGGAGGGTACCGGTAATGCGGCCCGGTGGGCGGTTCGGTAAGCTGAATGGGACGGGAGAGTTGGAGTGGTCACACGCCCGGGGGACTGGCAAGGACCCGCCCGCGTGGGCCTCGCCGCCCCACGGTAGAAGACGATCCGGGCCCGCCGGCGTCAGCCTTTCCGCCTCGCCCGTCCCGTCCGTCTGCCGCCTCTCCCCGCCCCCTGGCAGGGCCCCGTCCGGCCCCACGGCCGCCTAGCCGTTCATCCCAACCGCCCGGGCCCACCGCGCGTACACGACAGGCGAGATCTCGGACGGCTTGATCTCGCTCCGTCCACCCCAGAACACGTTGGTGTAGCTCACGGGGATCTCCACTTCCGTGAGGTGGGCATCAATCGCCGCCTTGTGGGCCAGGACCGTGGCTTTGTCCGTCCCGTGAGCGACCGCCATGATGTTCACGTTTTGGAACTCGGGGCCGCCCTCGCGCCAATAGGCGTGCGTGATGATGTGGTGACGTCCCACCTCACGCCCCGCATCGATTTCCCGGCCGGCCGGCACCCGCCAATGGAAGAGCGCGTTGTAGCGCGTCACCCGGGTCCCGCCAACCGATGGCTTGACGTGCTCGAGAAATGTCGAGAACCGGCCAATGACGCCGCGATCAGCCAGTCGGGCACCGACCTGGCAGAACTCCTCCAGCGCCACGCCGGCTTCGGCGGCACGGTCGCGCCACGGATCGTCGCGAATCTCGCCCGTGGTGAACTCGCGTTTGAGCGGCTCCAGCACTCGCCACTCCAGAGGGGACAGCTCCACGAGTTGCGTACTGATCACGTCGCCCAGCTCGTCCGCCCGGCTCCCCGGCTCGATCGTTTTCCGGCGCATGTGGCCGACGCCGAGCGCGAACAGACACTTGGCCGGCATCATCCGGAACCCGATCGCACCCACCCGGCGCCCAAGAAACTCACAGTGCGCCTGCATCGCGTATCCCTGCGGCACTTTGAGCGTGGTCCAGAGCCGATATGCCGATCCCGGCGTCTCGGCATCCGTCGACCGGATGACCACGTGCCCCGAGAATGGATCGTCGCGGACCATCGTCTCGAACGCCGCATCGAGTCGCTCGGCCGGGACCCGCCACGCGACGAGGGCGCCTGGAGCGAGGTTGGTCGCCATCAGTGTCTGCCGGATCCGCCGGATGGTTCCCGCGGCGAGCATCGAGCGCAGCCGCTCTTTCACCTGTCCCACCGGCACGCCCGACCGCGTCGCGATCTCGGTAAATGGGTCTCGGAGAAACCCGGCAATGCGGTCCTCGGACACCGCCAGGATCCGCGCGTTGACGGGGTCGGTGATCTCGGCCGGAATTTCGGTTGGCGGGGTCTCTAGCACGGCGAAGGGGAACGGGTGAGCTTATCTGAAGATCGCCGACCGCCCGATCAAATGGGAGACACTGCATGCGTCCGTCGCAACGAGCCTCCACGTTCACCGAGTCCGTCATCCGCGAGATGACCAGGGTCGCGCGGGCGCACGGCGCCATCAATCTCGCACAGGGTTTCCCGGACTTCGCGATGCCGGAGCCAATGAAGGAAGCGGCCTGCGCCGCGATCCGGGGAGACATCAACCAGTACGCCATCACCTGGGGCAGTCCGGTCCTGCGCCTCGCGATCGCCGAGAAGTACCGCAGGATGTACGAGATGGAGGTCGATCCTGAGCGCGAGGTGACGGTCACATGCGGCGGCACGGAGGCCATGGCCGCGACGTTCCTCGCCCTGATCAATCCGGGCGACGAGGTCATCATCCCCGAGCCGTTCTACGAGAACTACGGCCCTGACGGCATCCTGGCCGGTGCCCGGCCCGTGTTCGTGCCGCTCGATCCGCCGTCCTGGACCCTGAACCCTGAGCGGCTTCGTAAGGCGTTCACGCCGCGGACCCGCGCGTTCGTCCTCAACTCGCCGCACAACCCGACCGGCCGCGTGTTCACGCGCGACGAGATCTCGCTCATCGCGTCCCTCTGCATCGAGCACGACGTGATGGTCATTACGGATGATCCGTACGAGTACATCACCTACGCCGGCAAGCACCACCCGATCGCGACGTGGCCCGGCATGCGCGAGCGGACGGTCACGATATCCAGTCTCTCCAAGACGTTCAGTTGCACCGGCTGGCGGCTCGGCTACGCGATCGCGCCGCCCGAGACGACCGACGCGATCCGCAAGGTCCACGATTTTCTCACCGTGGGCGCACCCGCGCCGCTCCAGGCGGCCGCCGCCGTGGGCTACGCGTTCGATGCCGAGTACTTCAATCATCTCGCACGGGACTACCGGCTGCGTCGCGACCTCATAGTCCAGTCGCTGTCCGCAGCCGGCTTCAAGTTCACGGTTCCCGAAGGGGCGTACTACATCCTCGCCGATTTCTCCGAGTTGAGCGACATGGGCGATGTCGACTTTGCGACGTGGCTCACCCGCGAGGGCGGCGTGGCGACCGTTCCAGGATCGAGTTTCTATCACGACCGCCTGAATACGAGCCGCTACATCCGGTTTGCCTTCTGCAAGAAGCGCGAGACGCTCGAGGCCGCGGCGGAGCGGCTGGCAAATCTGAAAGCGCTCGTCTAGACCACGCGGAGCGAAGGGCGGTTGATCGTGCTGTCGACCTAGGACTCCCGGCCGCGCAGGCCGACGATTCCGTGTTCCAGCCACGTGTGCTGCCCGTCCAGTACCTGCCGGGCAAGCCGCGAGAGTGCGATATCGTCCGGCCCAAAGAGTTGGCTGAAGGTCCGCCCGATACGCCCGCGCGCCTCGCGGCAAAACACGTCGGCTAACGCCACCGCCTCCGGTTGGCCGTCCTGCGCCAGCATCCGGGCACGCACGCAGGCCGCCGACATCGCGAACAGCTCCGCGCCGATGTCGACGGCACGGAACAACACCATCTGGCGGCGTTCGAGCTTGGGACCGAAACGCACCATCGCGTGCAGAATCGCACGGCCGAGCCGCCGCGTCGTGCGCTCCGCGTACCGCAGGTGAGTGGCCAGCCGGCCGAACTCGCCGTAGCTCGGCAGTTGGCCGCGGCCCACGAGACGGCCGGCATACCAGGCAGGATAGAACCGGGCTACGCGCCCAAGCGCGCGCATCCGATCGGCCATCGACGATTCGGGATCGACGAGCGGAAACGCCGTGCGCATGTGGTGGTCCACGGCCTCGCGCGCGATGAAGAGGCGCATGATCTCCGAAGACCCCTCGAAGATCAGATTGATACGGTAGTCCCGCATCGCGCGCTCGATCGGAATCGGGCGCTCACCCCGCCGCGCGAGCGATTCCGCCATCTCGTATCCGCGTCCGCCCCGGATCTGCAGGGTGTCGTCCACGATGCGCCAGCCGGCCTCGCTGTTGTACAGCTTCGCGATCGCGGCTTCCAGCCGGATGTCGTAGCCGCCACGCTGGTAGAGCAGCGTCGCCAGCTCGGCGACGGCTTCCATCGCGAACGTGGTCGATGCCATCCGCGCGATCTTGTGCGCAACCGCCTCGTGCCGCCCGATGGGCTGGCCCCACTGCACACGCTCCGTGGACCAGGCGCGCGCGACTTCGAGCATCGCCTTGCCCACCGCCGCGCAACTCGCCGGCAACGTGAGACGCCCCGTGTTGAGCGTGGTCAGCGCGAGTTTCAGCCCCTTGCCCTCGCCCCAGAGGATATTCTCGCGCGGGACCCGTACGTCCCGAAAACGGATGACGCCGTTCTCGATTGCTTTGAGCCCCATGAACCGGAGCCGGTGCACGACTTCGACGCCCGGCATGTCCCGCTCGACAATGAATGCCGTGATCTGCTTGCGGGGCTTCCCTCGGACCAGGACATCCGGCGTCCGCGCCATCACCACGAACAAGTCGGCTGCGGTTCCGTTAGTGCACCACAGCTTCTCGCCGTTGATGATGAAGTGCGATCCGTCGCTCGTGGGGACGGCGGACGTCGTCATGTTCGCCGGATCGGAGCCCGCATCGACCTCCGTCAGCGCGAACGCGGAGATCGCGCCCTTGGCGAGACGGGGAAAGTATCGCCGCTTCTGATCGTCCGTTCCGAATAGCGCCAACGGTTGCGGCACGCCGATCGATTGCGACGCCGACAGCATCGCTGTGAGCGAGCCGTCCTTGGATGTCACCATCGCCATCGCGCGGACGTAGGCCAGGGGCGACAGCCCCAATCCGCCGTATTCAGCCGGAATCTTGATCCCGAATGCGCCCATCGCGCGGAGCTCGTCGACGACGTCGGCTGGGATCTGCCCTGTGCGATCGATCTCTTCGGAATCGATGCGCTCGAGCAGCGCCCGCAGCCGGTCCAGAAACGGCTGCGCCCGGAGCATCTCGCCGGGATCCGGCCGCGGATGCGGATGGATCAGATCCAGCCGGTAGCGGCCGAGGAACATCTCGCGGACAAAGCTTGGATGCGCCCACTCGGTCTCGCGCGCAGCTTCCGCAACGGCCCGCGCTTCCTGCTCGGATGCGGGCGCGGGTCCGCCTGAATTGGGCGGGGCGATGGTCGTAGCCATTCGGACGCCTCCAAGACTCGTCGTTCGCGGCTGGTGGCCGATGTTGGACAGCCATGCCCCGTGCCACTCCCCACGATCGTGCCGGGGATCATGCCGGAGCGTGCCGTCCCACGCTAGTCCGCCATGTGGCCGGCCAGCATGGGAATGACGACCAGGTAGGGCAAGCGCTATTCCCGTACCACGCCTGACCGGGCCATCTGCCGCCTGAGCACTATCTGACCGCTATCGAAACGTCCCGGGGCTCACGTCGTACTGCAGCTGGTACGTGCCCACTTCATCCTCCGGATTCCAGAAACCGAGTTGTTCGGACCACCGGACGTCCTGAAGTTTGCGGCCGCCAAGGGTCAGGAATCCCGCGGCACGCGCGGTGACCGCACCCAGCTTGCGGAGATCGGCAAGTCCGCGGATGCTCACCGACTGCCGTTCGGCGGCGATGCGGCGCGCGGTACCGGGACCGATACCGGGCACGCGTATCAACTCCTCCATCGGCGCGGTCCGGATCTCCACCGGGAAACGCTCGGGATGCGCGAGCGCCCAGGCGCACTTCGGATCGACCGACAGGGGCAGATTGCCGCTCGTGTCATATGCGATCTCGCCCGCCCCGAACCCGTACTGGCGCAGCAGATGGTCCGCCTGATACAGGCGATGTTCCCGCAGTGCCGGCGCCGCCTTCATGTCTTCCATTGGCGTCTCGCGGATCGGCCGGAACGCGCTGAATTGCGAATGGTGGATGCCGCCTCCGGCGTACAGGCCTGTCACGGTATCGAGGATCGTGCGGTCCGTATCGGCCGTCGCGCCGACGACGAATTGCATCGTCATACCGGCGCTTCCACCCGGATGCAGCCGGTCGCGCGGCCGGCCTCGCTCTTCCGCCCAGCCATCGATCACCTGCGCCCGGGTCCGTTCCAGCCCCGCGATCGCGGTGGCGAGGTTCTTCTCCGGCGCGATCTGCGTCGAGATGCTGGCCGCAGGGCGCTTCGAGATTGACGGAGACCCGGCTCGCCAGCGCCGTGAGGCGCTCGATCTGCGAATCGTCGCCGCCCGGGACCATCTTGACGTGGATGTATCCGCGGAACCCATGCCGCTCGCGGAGCAGCGCGAGCACCTCGATGAGATCGTCCATGACCTTCACCGGACGTCCCGGAATGCCGGTCGTGATGAACAACCCTTCGCACCAGCCGCGCGCGCGCGCTTCAAGGAAGATGCGCACGAGCTCCGCGGGCTTGAGAAGGGTGCGCGGCAGGTTGCGATCGCGCCGCATTGGGCAGTAGTGGCAGTTGAAGCTGCACGCGTTGGTCATCAGGATGCGAAGCAGCGTGGTTCGCGTGCCGCCCGCGGTCCGCACGTTCCGGATATTGAGCGGCCGGAGTGCGCCGGCCTCCTTCGCGTGCCGAAGTCTGGGCGGAAGCTGCCGCGGCGTCGGTGCGTTCACGCCGGCCGAGCCATCGGGCTGCCGCGCCCACCGGCCGTTGCGGCTGCTGCTCCCGCTCATCGCGGCGGAGGGTACGCCGTCCTGGTCGTCCATCGCCATTGACATGAGAAGGTCGATCTTCTGCTCGAGCCCCATGTTCTGCACCGCGTCCTCCCCCAATAAGTAGGGTGTACACGGTACCCGAACAAAAACCGAAAGTCAACCGCCGGGACTGGCCGCCGGGCACGAGCACACGAATTTCTCCCTGGTCGGGGCCAGTCATGACCAGCCCGGTTAGACCCGCAATGCCCTGCGCGCCGCCCGAAATGCTGGCGAGTTTCTATTTCTTGAACAGCTTCGCGTATTGCCCGTAGCCGTCGGCCGCGAGCTCATTGGCCGGGATGAATCGCATCGCCGCCGAGTTCATGCAGTAGCGCAGTCCGGTGGGTGCGGGGCCGTCATCGAACACGTGGCCCAAATGCGAGTCCGCGTGCACCGACCGCACTTCCGTCCGGTCCATGCCCAGGGTCTTGTCGTCCTGCGACTTGATGTCGGCCGCCTCGAGCGGCTTGGTGAAGCTCGGCCAACCCGTGTGCGAGTCGAACTTGTCGAGAGAACTGAACAGCGGCTCTCCCGAGACGATGTCCACGTAGATCCCCAGGCGCTCGTTGTGCCAGTACTCGTTGTCGAACGCCCGTTCGGTCCCCGCCTGCTGCGTGACCGTGTACTGCTCCGGTGTCAGCTTCCGCCGCAGCTCGGTGTCGGCCGGCTTGTGATACGCCGCCCACTTGCCCGATGCAGCCGCCTGCGACGCGGCGCCCGCCGCGGCGGGATGCGCCGGCGCGGACTGCGCTCGTGCGGCGCTCGCAGCCAACGCCGTCACCGCGGCCACCGTGCCTGCCGTTATCCACCGCGCCGCCCTCCTGCCGTGTCCCATTGTCATTGGCTCTCAGCCCTCCGTCGAGGAGCCGGCGCTGGCCCCGGCGCTCGCGCCCCATAACTGATGCAGCCGCCGGTCGCGGCCACAACCCCAGCGGTAAATCGCATACGCCACCGGATGCTTGCGGTAATAGCCCTGGTGATACGCTTCGGCCGCATAGAACGGACCCGCGCTCACGATCTGAGTCACGATCGCCCCCGGGAGATGTCCGCTGCGCACCGCGCGCTCCGATTCCTCCGCCTCTCTCTTCTGCGCGCTGTCGCGATAGAAGACCTCACTGCGATATTGCTCGCCCCGGTCACAGAATTGGCCGCTCGCGTCAAGTGGATCGACGTGGCGCCAGAAGATCCGCAGCAACGCCGGATATCCGATCCGCTGAGGATCGAACTGCACCTGCACCGCCTCGGCGTGCCCCGTGCCGCCCGACGACACCTGCGAGTA
Source organism: uncultured Gemmatimonadales bacterium (assembly GCA_963737895.1). Classification (GTDB taxonomy): domain Bacteria; phylum Gemmatimonadota; class Gemmatimonadetes; order Gemmatimonadales; family Gemmatimonadaceae; genus Palsa-1248. The sequence goes on from CAVTUF010000001.1 coordinate 1,260,794, forward strand.
GCTGGGATTGGCGAGCGCACCACCCGTGTAGCCCGCCACTACGGACACGACTCCCGGTATTTCGTCGAAAACGTGCACCATCGACCAGAAGCAGCCCCCGGCGAATGTCGCGGTGTCGAGCCGCGTCTGCGTCTGTAGGGGCGCGGTGCCGCTCGGGCCAGCTCGAACGGCCGGCACGATACTCGCGAAGAGAATCGGCCACGACCACCACGCTCGGCTCAGACGATGCATCGGGCTCCGCACCAAAAAAAGACTCTATGGCACCAATACACTGCCGCCGGCGGCGCCAGCCGCCCACTAGCACGTATGCTCGGGACGGCACTGAGGTTCCAGCCGATCGAACGTTGCGGTGGCCCCCTGGCAACTGGCATCGCCATGCCACATCGCTCTACGCCGTGCACGTGACCGGCGGATCTACACCGCGCTGGCCGGGCTCGCCTCCGGCCGGAATATTATATTGGTGCCAATGGACCGGCCCGGACACATGGCGCGCATATGACCCCCACTCCCCCAGCGTCCCGGGTTCCGGTCGCGCCGTCCCTCGAGGCGGCCGTGTCGGAGCTTCGCCTGCCACGCGCCACCGAGCGGCAAGGACGCATCCTGTTCCTCTCGGGATTGGCGGTCGGGGTCGCAATCCTCGCGGCCATCGCCGCCCGCATCCTGACGTCCCTGATCGGCCTCATCACCAATCTCGCGTTCTACGGCACATGGTCGGCGTCGTTCTCGTCGCCGGCCAACAACCATCTCGGCGCCCTCGTCATCCTGGTCCCGGTCGTCGGTGGGGTGATCGTCGGACTCATGGCGCGGTACGGATCGGCTGCCATCCGCGGGCACGGCATCCCCGAGGCGATGGAGCAGATCCTCCTCAACCAGAGTCGCGTCGCGCCACGCGTGACGTTCCTCAAACCCATTTCGGCCGCTATCGCGATTGGCACCGGCGGTCCATTTGGCGCCGAGGGCCCGATCATCGCTACCGGAGGTGCGCTCGGCTCGGTCATCGGCCAGTTGCTGCGGACGACCGCCGACGAGCGGAAGATCCTGCTCGCCGCCGGCGCGGCGGCCGGCATGGCGGCGACTTTCGGCAGCCCGGTTTCCGCGGTGCTGCTCGCGGTCGAACTACTCCTCTTCGAGTACCGCGCCCGGTCGCTCATCCCCGTGTCGTTTGCCGCCGCCGCGGCGACAATCGTGCGGATGGCATTCGTCGGATCGGCACCCATCTTCGCGATGCCCGCTGTCGCCCCTCCTGGTGGCGCAGCCCTCGCGACGTACGTGGCGCTGGGCGCGGTCATCGGCGCCGCGGCGGTCTACATCACGCGCGCGCTCTATTTCATCGAGGATGGATTCGAGCACCTGCCGGTCCACTGGATGTGGTGGCCCGCGCTCGCGGCGGTCGTCGTCGGACTAGTGGGATGGGTGGCACCCCGCACGCTTGGCGTCGGCTACGTCAACATCGAGCAGACGCTCGCGGGCTCGCTCACCGGGCAGGCGCTGCTGCTGCTCGTGGTGTTCAAGTTCGTGTCCTGGGTGATCGCGCTCGCGAGCGGGACATCGGGCGGGACGCTCGCCCCTCTCTTCACGATCGGCGGCGGCCTCGGCGCGTTGATCGGCGCCGTCCTCGAACGCTCGGCCCCATTCCTGCACGTGGACCCGCACATCGCGGCACTCGTGGGGATGGCGGCGATCTTCGCCGGCGCGTCGCACGCACTGTTGGCGTCCGTGATCTTCGCGTTCGAAACGACGCGGCAGCCCATGGGGCTCTTGCCACTGCTGGCGGGTTGCAGCGCGGCCTACCTCGTGTCGCTGCGGCTCATGCCGCATTCGTCGATCATGACGGAGAAGCTCGCCCGGCGGGGGACGCGCATTCATTCCGAGTATCAGGCCGACTATTTGAGCCAGATCCTGGTTCGCGACATCGCGGCGGCCAAGCCGGTCGTGCTCCGGACCACCGATGCGGTCGAGGATGTCCGCGACTGGATCGTCTCACGCGAACCCGGTTCGGCCCATCAGGGGTATCCAGTGGTCGATGAGAATGGCGCGCTGGCCGGCGTCGTGACGCGCCGCGACTTGCTCGACCTCGAGCTCCCGGTCACGTCGCTCGTGCGTGATCTCATCAGCCGGGCGCCCGTGGTCATTACGATGACAGCTCGGCCCGAGAAGCCGCGGACCACATGGTCCGCGAAGAAGTCGGGCGCTTGCCGGTCGTGACCCGCGATGCCCCGCGCACGGTGATCGGGATGGTGTCGCGCAGCGATTTGCTCGGCGCGCATGCACGCCGGCTGGCGGCGCACGATGACGCCGAGCGGCACCTGTCGCCGCAGCCGCTGCGAGGATTCGTCGCGCCGCTGTCCCGTCGTGGCGCAGCCCCGGCGGCGCCCGCCGACAGCGATGGAGAGTCCGGTGGCCATACGACGTAAACCGCGCGGCACGGCCGCCCAGCGCGATGGCGCGTCAGCGCTCGATTCGATGCGCCGCATCGTGCGCGCGCTCGGCATTTCGGCCCGCACAGCCGAACACTCGATCGGCATCACCGGCGCGCAACTGCTCGTGCTGCGCGTGCTGGACGCCCACCCGGCGCAGTCACTCAACGAGCTGGCGGGTCTCACGTTCACGCATCAGAGCACCGTGTCGGTCGTCGTCGACCGGCTCGTGAGCCGCAAGTTCGTGACGCGCTCGCGATCGGACACCGACGGCCGCCGCGTGGTTCTGGCGCTTACCCCAGGCGGCCGTCGGGCCCTCCGTCACGCGCCTTCTCCAACGCAGATGCGGCTCATCACGGCCATCAACGCCCTGCCGCCCGCGCGCCGCCGTGAGTTGGCGAAAGCGCTCAAGGCGCTCGTGGATGACATGGATCTCGCGGGTGGCACGATGGGGCTCATGTTCGAGGACCCGGTGTCGCCACCCGCCCGAGGCCGGCGCCCCCGCTAGCACCCCGACGCGCGCGGGCGCGCCATTCAGGCCGTCTGTCCACGCCTCGGCGGGCCCACTGTCAACATACGCGACGCCAGGCCACGCCCAACTGTCTAGTTATTTGTCTGTAAACCACTTACGAGGTCCAGATTAGCATAAACTAATGTTTCTCAGGCTTCGGCTGCCGCGTCTTTCCGGTAACGGGAGGACAGAAAGTCTATGAGTCAGGCTCGCACCGAAATGACATTGCCGAAGCACCTCGCCGCAGCCGGCACCCGCCGCTCAGGCGCATACCGCCGCGACGATTCCGCGCCGGGACAATGGTCCGTTGGTGCGGTGTGGGCGGCGCTCGCCACACTGGCGATCACGCTCGGCGCCTGTGAATCCCCGTCGTCACTCGGCCCAGCGACGCAGTCGCAACTGTCCATTGCCGCGCAAGGCCGGCTCGAGCGCGGCGCCGCGGTGCAGCTCCAGGTAATGCACAACGGTGCGCCCGTGAGCACCGGGGACATCAGTTGGAGCACCACATTGGCCGGTCGGGTGCATCTCGTCAAGCCTGACACCGCGGTTCTGATGGATACGGGCGAGGTCACGATCATCGCGCACCTCGGCATCGGGAACACTACACTTACCGTCCACGTCGGCGCGCCCCCAGCGATTGTCTTCGCGATGCACGATGTGGGCGCCGGTGGCGCACTCGGCGACTATGATGTCTATCGCGCGTCGTTGGATGGCGAGGGTCTCGCGCGGCTGACGTCAGGCACCGCCGACAACGTCGAGCCGACGGCCGCCAATGGCGCCCTGGTGTTCACCAGTTATCGCGACGGATATCCGGCGCTCTATCGCGTGTCGCTCAACGGCGGCGCCGAGTCGCGCTTGCCCGGCCTATCCGGTTCCGCATTTCAGCCCTCACTGTCGCCGGATGGGTCGCACCTCGCGTTCATCGCGCCGGACAGCGGCCTCGATAAGCTGTGGCTCGCGGCGCCCGACGGCAGCGGTGCGGTGCGGCCCACCGCCAGCTTCGGCTCGTCCAGCGCAGAGGAAGCGAGTCCGGCATGGGCACCGTCTGGCGACTCCGTGGCGTTCGTCAGCACGACGTTCGGCAACGCGGCACTCGTCGGGCTGGCGACGTCCACGGACTCGGCGTGGGGCCTCACCAATGGCAGCTTCACCGACGTCGATCCGTCGTGGAGTCCCGACGGCCGCTCGGTCGCATTCGCGTCGACGCGCGATGGAGACCTCGGCATCTTCGTCCTCACGATTGCGACCGGCCAGGTGGTGCGTGTGTCGCCGGCGCCAAGCAATGCAGGGCAGCCATGCTGGCTCGCGGACGGACGGATCGTGTACACTGAGGAGTCCTCCACATCGTCCGGCATCATCTCGCAGTTGAACTGGACCGACCCGTCGCACCCGGGCATCGCTCATGTGATCCCGACGCCGGCCGGGAACCCCGAGAACCCGCAGCCTATTCGCTGACGCGCCGAGCCGGCAGAGAGACGCGCCGGCCGTCGCACCGCAGCTCCGCCGAACGCCCCGCAGCCTGAGCGCCCCGCGCGCCTCGGTTGCGGGGCGTTCGGCACTTCGGGAGCACCGGGAACGCGCGAGCACACCGGAACGCGCCGCGCGTCGCCGGCGCGTCTCCCGCGCGCGAGTGAGCCCGATCACAAGGTGACTGCAGTCACCGGGCCCAAACCGCTTGAAGCGAACATTGGAGGCATCTAATCCAGGCTCTGTGACGCTGTCCAATTTCGCGACAGCGGAGCCCGGATTTCTGATGTGATTCCCGGCGGGATGGAGCGTCGTACCGGAAATGCATTGGAAATCTCTAATACTCATTGGGCTGGTCGGCGTCGCCGCTGCGTGTAGCGACGATCGCGATCCCCTTGCGCCGTCCCCGAAGAGTCCCGTGGTCCTGCCGTCGGATCTCACTCCCCGCGCGATCCTCGATTGTGTCGGCACACTGTCCGGCACAGCGAGCGCGTTGTCGGTGAAATGCGCGCCGGCAACGCCCGATGGACCGGCTGCGGCCGCGGATCCGCGTGTCCGCCAGATGATCGCACAGAGCGTGACCCTGAGCCGCCAGAACGTCAATGTCACGCTCGCCTTCGCGAACTACGCCTTCAGTGGCGGCATCTTCTCCGCGAACGTGACCGTGCAGAACCTGCTCAATCAGACACTCGGTGACACGATCAATGGGAACGCCGCGCTGTACGGCACGCGCGTGTTCTTCATGAGCAATCCGCCGGTCGCCGTGACGAGCGGCACCGGCACCGCCACGATCCAGGCGCCCGACACCGGCACGTTCACCTCCAGCTTCCAGCCTTACTTCGACTACAGCACGCCGATCGCGCCAGGCGCGACGAGTGCGGCGCAGAATTGGAAGTTCAAGCTCGCCGCGGGCGTCAAGGGATTCACCTTCTCGGTGGAGATCAGCACCGTGCTCCCGGCCGAGAAGAGCATTCGCCGCTGGGTGACGCTGACGCAGGGGCTGACGGGGAACGCTCTCACGGGCGTGTGGCGCCACAGCGGGTCCGACATGTACGCCGTCGGTCTCGGCGGCGCGGTCCTGCAGTACAACGGCACCTCGTGGGCGGCACTGAGCGGGATGCCGGCGACCAACTATCGTGGCGTGTCGGGCGTATCCGGCCAGGCCGTCGTGTCGGTATGGGCCGTCGGTGACAACGGCGCGGCCTTGCACGACACGGCGGGTAGCTGGTCGAATGTGTCAACGGGCCAGAACAACAACTTGTACGCCGTGTGGGTCGCGGCAGGCGGCAACGCCTACGCGGTCGGCGAGAACGGTACGGCGCTGCATCTGGCCGGTTCCACCTGGAAGAGCATGACCACGCCCAACGGCATTGGAGATCTGCACGCCGTGTGGGGGAGCGACGCGACCCATATCTGGGCCGTCGGCGACAACGGCATCGTGATCTTCAGCAACGGAACCACGTGGGTCAAAGACACGTCGGGCACGACGAACGACCTCCTGGGCGTGTGGGGCGATGCGGCCAACGACATTTTTGCGGTCGGGCGAAACGGCACGATCATCCACCTCACGAATCCCAACACCGACGGCAACTGGTCGTCGATGAACAGCAATTCGAGCAACGATCTGGCCGCGATCGGCGGCAGCTCGGGTACTGATATCTGGGCCGCCGGCGACGATGGCACGACCCAGCATTACAATGGGGCCGCCTGGTCCACGGTCGGTCCCAACAGCGGTATCCCGTTGACCGGGGTGACGTCGGGCTCATCGTCGGCCATATGGGCCGTCGGGGTGCAGGGCAGCCTGCTGTCCTCCGCCGGCGCGGCATGGAAGGTGTCCATGCAGAGCGGGCTGTCGTACTACGGCGTCTGGGCCAGCAGCGCGACCAACGTCTACATCTCGACGCTCGGTACGGTACTCCACTACGACGGTTCGCAGTGGACGAACGCGTACGTCTCGCAAGCGGATTCGATGGAGGACGTGTGGGCCGCGGGCGCGAACCAGACCGTCTATACCGTCGGCGCGAACGGCAGCTCGGCGTCCTTGTCCGGCGGGGCGTGGAACACGCAGAGCTCCTTCATCCCGCTCTACTGCGTGTGGGGACCGAACGCCAACACGGTCTACGAGGGTGGCGCGTTCAGCCTCATTCTCTCGAACCTCGGCCAGGGCTTCTTCTTCCTCGGCGGCTTCAACATATCGATCCAGGGGATCTGGGGCAGCTCGGCTGGCAACGTGTACGCCGTGGCCAGCGATGGCTCGATCTACAACTACAATGGATCGGGGAACAACTGGAACCAGATGAACACGCCGAACAACGTCGGCGCCCTCTACGGCGTGTACGGGAGCTCGGCGTCGGACGTCTACGCGGTCGGCGCCAATGGCGTGGTGCTGCACAACGCGGGCGGCGGACAGAACTCGAACTGGAACTCGCAGACCAGCAACACCTCCGTCACGCTGCGCGGCGTCTGGGCAAACACGCCGGGGAGCGGCTACGCGGCGGATGCGTATGCGGTCGGCGACAACGGCACGGTGCAGCACTACAACGGCAACAAGTGGATGAACATGCCGGCACCGGTGACCTCGCGGTTCCGCGCGATCTACGGGACCTCGGCCACGAACCTCTACGTCGTGGGCGACAACGGAGTGGTATTGCTCGGCACGCAATGACCGGCGGTCACCAGCGGCATGCGCTCGAGCGTGTCAATGGCGTCCTCGAGCCAGTAGCACGGCATCACATGGACGACGGCCCGCCATCGGCGGGTCGTTTTTTCGGATGTGGCCGCAGCCGAACAGCAAGGGCCGGATGACGCCGCGCGGCACCGGCGCATCGCCCGCGCGCGCGTGAGCCCGATCACATGGTGACTGCAGTCACCGCCCTCCAACCGCCGGAAGTGAACATTAGAGACATCTAATCCGAGCTTCTTGGCACCGTCTACCGTCTGGAAGTTCAACCTCAGCTCCGGTGTCAAAGGCTTCACATTCTCCGTTGAAATCAGCACCATTTTGCCAGCCGAGAAGAGCATTCGCCGCTGGACGACGCTGAATCAGGGGCTGACCAGCAACAACCTCACTGGTATCTGGCGCCACACCGCCACCGACGCCTATGCAGTCGGCGTCAACGGCGCGTTGCTGCAGTACAGTGGAACGGCGTGGGCGGCTGTCACCACCGGTCTCGCGTCGTCCAACAACTATCGTAGCGTGTCCGGTGTCTCGGGCCAGGCTGTCGCGTCGCTCTGGGCGGTGGGTGACAACGGCGTGGCCGTGCACGACACGGCGGGTACGTGGACGACCGTTCCGACGGGACAAAGCAGCGCTCTATATGGTGTCTGGGTCGCGGGCGCCGGCAACGTCTACGCAGTGGGCGCAAGCGGCACCGTCGTTCACTACAGCGGCACGAAATGGACGACAATGTCTGTGCCCGGCGGCACGAGCAATTTGCGCGCGATCTGGGGAAACGACGCGACGCACATGTGGGCCGTCGGCGACAACGGTAACGTGATCTTCGGTAACGGCACGACCTGGGTGAGGCAGACGTCGGGCACCACGCAGAGCTTGACCGGGGTGTGGGGCGACGCCGCGACCGACGTGTACGCAGTTGGCACGAACGGCACGATCATCCACCTGCCGAATTCCGGCAGCACCTAGTCGTCGATGACGAGCGGATCGAGCAACGACCTGGCCGCGATCGGTGGTAGTGCGGCGACGGATATCTGGGCCGTCGGAGACGACGGGACGACGCTGCACTACAACGGCACCAAATGGTCCACGGTCGGCCCGAATAGCGGTATCCCCTTGACCGCCGTGACCGCTGGCTCGTCCTCCTCGATATGGGCCGTCGGCGTTCAAGGCAGCTTGCTCTCCTCGAGCGGCTCGGCATGGCAGGTATCCATGCAGAGCGGCCTGTCGTTTTACGGCGTGTGGGCGAGCAGTACGACCAATGTCTACGTCTCGTCGCTCGGCACCGTCCTGCATTACAACGGGACCCAGTGGACCAACGCGTATGTGTCGGACGCGGATTCAATGGATGGGATCTGGGGCGGGGGCCCGCAGCCGGCGACGGTGTACTCGATCGGCACGAACGGTACCCTGGCGACACTGTCCGGCGGAACGTGGACCACGCAGAGCATCGGGACGGCGGTCTTTGCGCTCTGGGGACCGAACACCACCAGCTTCTACACCGGCGCTGGCGGCGGGATCATTGGTTATCTCAACAATGGGAACCTGTCGTCCTACTTCCTGAACGCAGGAAACATTCAGAGCATCTGGGGCAGCTCGGCCAACAACGTGTACGCCGCGACCAGCGATGGCACGATCTACAACGAGAAGAACACGAACGGCACGTGGAACCGAATGAGCACCCCGGGCAGCACGCCCGCGCTGTACTCGCTCTGGGGCAGCTCCGCGACGGACATCTACGCGGTCGGCGCCAATGGCACCGTGCTGCACAACACGGGAACCAACACGTGGACCGCGCAGACGAGCGGCACGACGTTCGCGCTCCGGGACGTGTGGGCGGACTCGCCGGGCTCCGGGTATGCGGCGGACGCGTATGCGGTCGGGGACAACGGAACAGTCCAGCACTACAACGGGAACAAGTGGATCAACATGCCGGCGCCGGTCAACTCGCGGTTCCGCAGCGTCTACGGGACCTCGGCCACGAACCTCTACGTCGTCGGGGACAACGGAGTGATATTGCTCGGCACGCAATGACCGGCGGGATGGCAGACGCCTGTCGGCGCGGGCTCGTGCGCGCGTCGGGCGTTCTCGAGCCGGGAGCACGGTTTCTCGCCGGACGACGGCCCGCGCAGTGGCGGGCCGTCGTCGTTCCCATGATCCTCGCGTGCGTGATGTCCGTGGCCCTGGCCGCGTGCCACAATGCGCCGACGGCGCCCAGGGACAGCATCACCGTCACGGGGTTCGCGGAGCGCGGCGCGCCGGTGACGCTGGCCTTTCTGCGCGGGGGAACCGCGGTGGCGCCCGCATCGGTGACGTGGTCGGCCAAGCCCGCATCCGCCGTCACCATTGCCACGGATGGTGTCGCGCGGTTTTCCGACACGGGGTCGGTGATGTTCACAGGCCAGGACGGCAATGCGAGCGCATCGATCACCGTGCACGTGAAGTCGCCGCCGGTGATTCTGTTCGACATGCAGGATTCCGCCGGTCTCGGGAACCGCGACGTGTACACGGCGGCGCTCGACGGATCCGGGTTGGCGCAGTTGACCTCGGGGACCAGCGACAACGAGCAGCCCGCGTCGGCGCACGGCAACATTGTGTTCACGAGCTTCCGCGACGGGCACGCGGCACTGTACACTGTGCCGGTGGGCGGAGGCGCGGGGACGCCGATCGCGAGTATCCCGGCTCCGTCCGATCAGGCCTCGGTATCGGCGGATGGGACGACGCTCGCATTCATCTCGCCGCTCGGCGGTGCGGACCATCTCTGGACGTCGGCAATCAATGGGAGCAATGCGACGGCGGCGACAGGCAGCGCGGGATTCGCGAGCGCGGTGGAAGCGAGTCCCAGTTGGTCGGCGTCCGACGACACCCTGGTGGTCGTCACGACCCAGTTCGGCAACGCGTCACTCGCGCGCATCGCGGTTGCGGAAGGTGTGGAAACACCGTTGACGGATGGATCATTCACCGACGTGGATCCGGTGTGGAGTCCGGACGGCGGGACAATCGCATTCATCTCGACGCGCAATGGCAATGTGGCGCTCTTCACCTTCACCGTCTCGAGCGGCGCGATCAAACGATTGTCGCCCAACCCCGCGAACGTCGCGGATCCCGGTTGGCTCTCGGACGGCCGGATCGTCTTCGTTTCCATGTCCAGCTCATCGACCCAACTGCGCTGGCTGGACCCCGCACACCCCGATACCGGGACCGTGATACCGACCCCAGCGGGGGGCGCCCCGCGGCGGCCTGTCAGGGAATAAATGCAAGCCCCAGGGCCCACCGTGCGCCCGGCCAACTGTCAGGCCGCTTACCCTTCCCGTGTCAGAGCCGCAGGCGATTTGGGCAGAGTCGGGACGTGTCCTGACTGCCATTTCTGGACACTCAAGTGGTAGAGCTCGTTAATTAACCCGCCGGATTGACGTCCAAGGGGATGGAACGCCCCTTGCTTTACCCCGCGGCGTTCGCGGGCTGGAAGTACGAAGCCAGCCCGACGGCCCACCACCTGCCGGGACGCAATCATGTCAGACACCAAAGCTGCTCCGACCAAGACCGCCAACAGCCGCACGAGCCCCCTCGACCATACCGAGCTGCTGTTGCTCGACGGCGCCGTGGCCCGCGTGACTGAATCGTTCGTCATGACGCACAAGCTGACGAAGTCACAGCGCGCGATCCTCGAGGAATACGGCGAGGACGTGAAGCTGCTGATGCCGAGGCTGTTCGGCCCGGCCCGCGATTTCGCGGAGCAGATCGGAGAGCTGGTGCGGACAGTGCTGTCCTCAGCGGCCGGTGTGCGCGAGGGTGCGGCGAACAATTACGCTGCCGCCTAAGGCTTGCTGGTGAGGGCCAGCGGCGGCCGTTCGCGAACCGTAGGTCGCTCTGTTTGGCAACGACCCCAGACGTCCACAGATTTTCCCGGCTCAGTAACTGTCCGGAAAATCGCCCCAGTTCTGTTTGATGGCCTGCGCTCCCCCGTTGATTCCACCGTCGGCCGCGAAGGACGGAGCCCACCACAACACAAGAGTGTTGTGGTCGCGCACTTGACCCCCAATGGTGATCGACCCGTGAGAATGGAGCTTCACCTGAACGCCGCCCTGTATGTTGCCGGCGGCGGTGAGCGAGCTGCAATTCCACACGGTGAGCGTTGATGCCGTGCCCAGGTCGCTGCCGGTGACGTCGCTCCCCAAGCTGAAACCTGCTGCCGCAGTAACTTGGACCTGGCTGCCCCCGTCGATCCGATCGTCAATCGGAATGGTCGTCGCCGCATTGAGATCGGCAGTGCTCGCATGGTCGATCTTGCCGCGAATCTCGATAGAGCCAGACGTGCTCCGAAGGGTGGCCGTGCACTGGCCGTCGATATCGCCATTGACGACCAAGTTCCCGGGCACCGTCTGGTTGAGTGTGCCACCGTTACATCCCGCGATATCAACTTCCGGCGGTGTCGCGACGAAGATGGTGGCCGACGCCACTTGGCCGGCAATGGCGGCGGTTACGGTTGCGGAGCCCGGGCTGACGCCCGTCACCATGCCCAATGAACTGACCGTCGCAACCGATTCTTGGCTGCTGCCCCAAGCCGCAGAAAATCCGGTAACAACGTTGCCGGAGGCGTCGTACGCGGTTGCCCGCAGCTGACCCACGGCGTTCGGCGCCACCCTCAAAGTCTCGGGCACGACGACGACCTCGGCGACGGTCACCGCCGAGACTGTGACAATGGCGATGCCCGTCACACCACCAGCGCTCGCCGCGATCCGTGCACGCCCGGGCGTTACAGCGGTGACAACGCCGCTAGTGGACACGGTCGCAATGGCCGAGTCGTCGCTCGACCAGTACACTTGGTCCATCGCAACCACCCGTCCACTGACATCCACCGCAGTCGCGCGCAGGGTCGTCTGCCGAGAGACGAGCAAAGCTATCGCTGAGGGTTGGACGCGAATCGCCGAGACAGCCTGAATGCCGGTGGGGCCCGAACACCCACCGCCACTGAAAACCAGGGACGCGACCGCGGCGATCGCGGGTCCCCACCGGTAGGAACTGCCCTGACTGACCGCTGTTCGAATGGCCATCGAGACAGACCTCCTTACTGAGAATATCGCGCGCGTTAGAGGCGTTCCATAGCCCGGCCTCACCATCGCTAGGGCGTGCGCTATTGGTGTTTCAACATCAGCTTGTCGAGAAACCGCGGCGGCGAACAATCACGCCCTTGTGGAGTTGGCCGCGGGCACCGCCTGCCGGGCCTAAACTCGACGTAGCCTCGAACAACGGCCGAGAGCCGCCAATTCGTGAGGCATTTTGACCGAAGTCACCGCACGCACCGGTAGTGTGGCTTCGATCGGCGTCGGCCCGGGAGAGATGTGGGACGTGGCGTCTGACCCGCGCGATGCAGGCGCGTCCGGCGGATAGTCGGCCGTGGGCCGGCGCGACCGGCTGGCGTTCGCCTGAGCGATCTAGCTCTGGCCCGGTGGTCCGGGTGGCGGGGCCTCAGTGGCGATATCGACAGAGCAGCGCCACTGGCCGTCGGCCTCCTTCCGCCAGATCGAATATCCCTGCAGGTGCAGCGTCATTGCCGCGCCCTTCGGGCCCGGCATGGTCATCTCATCGGTACCACGCATGTAGGCTATTCTGCCGTCCGGCGAGAAGACTGGCTCCCGCGACACCCAATGAATCTTGAATCCGGGCGTGTTCAGACTTGCCGTGACATAGGCGCGGATCGCCTGCTTGCCTGCAACAGCCGGCTGTCCCGGCTCCATGACGACGGCGTCATCGGTCCAGTACGAAACAATCTTGTCGGCATCTTTACCGGCGGTCGCGAGATCCGCCCATTCGGCGTCGCGCTTCAGGAGGTTCGTCGCTTCGGCGCTGGCGTCGAACGCTGACGGCGCCGACGGCGCACACGCAGCCAGCAGCCACAATGCGGCGGTGAGCGAATGACGCAGTTGCGATGGATGCATGGGTCCTCTCTCAGAGGTGGTCGCGACAGCAGTCAATTCTGCGCAAAGCATAATCGGGCCGATTCGATGGCTCGCAGCGAAACCATTATGTCCGTCGGTGACCGCGAATGGACAGGGCCCCGATCTCACACGCGCCCTGTCTCGTTCTGGCGAGCACAGGCCTTGTTACCGTCTCGGCGACGGCCGGTCCGCAAATCCTGAGCACAACTACTGGTCACCAGCGCGCCGCTTGAGGAAGCCCAAGCGGCACACTACGTTACACCCCTCTTAGGCCAGGTAGCTCAGTTGGTAGAGCAGCGGACTGAAAATCCGCGTGTCGACGGTTCGATTCCGCCCCTGGCCATCCTTGCAAGTGGGAGAAGTACAACGGCTTATCAATACCGACGGGCATCCATCTGGGTGCCCGTCTGGCTAATTATTCCCGAAGCTAATTATTCCCGAAATAGTCGCCAAATCTCGAACGTGGGGCGGGCTAACCCTGTTCGCAGTGGGGCATCGCGCCTGCCGGGCCCGTCGGGAATTGGCCCGCACACACCAGCAGAAATACGGAGGTGGTGCTCAAGGTGCGCAATTCAACCGGGCCTCCGGGTGGTTCACCGCTGCAGGAAGAGTACCCCCTTGTGCTCGAGTCGCCACGTGCGTATGATCATCGTCATATGCCCTCCGCTACCTCGAGACGACCCGCCCCCAGCCGCAAGCAAGCCACCCACGACCGCATCGTGGAGACGGCCGCCCGCGCCATCCGGCGCAGCGGCTACGGAGGCGCCGGGGTCGCCGACGTCATGAAGGAGGCCGGCCTCACGCATGGCGGCTTCTACGCCCACTTCGAATCCCGCGAGGGGATGCTGGCCGAAGCAGCCGACCGGGCGGGCGCCCACGGAGTGGCCGTGCTCGCGCGGGTGGCCGCCGTAGCACCGCCCAAGAAGGCGCTCGAGGCCATGCTTCGAGCCTATCTCTCGAAGGAGCACGTGGAAGGCGTTGAGACAGGGTGCCCGATTGCCGCGCTGGGTTCGGAAATGCCGCGCCAGGCACCCATGGTGCGGCGGGCCGCCACCCGACGGATCAAGGAGATGATCGATTTGGTCGCGCGCCAGTCGCCCGACTGGGGACAGCCGGGCGCGCACGAGCGGGCACTCCTCACGCTGGCCACGGCGCTCGGCGCGTTGGTCCTGGCCCGCGCCGTGGACGATTCCAAGCTCTCGCACGCGGTGCGCGAGGCGGCGCTGAACCACCTCACCCCCACAGGCTGACCCCGTGCACCGGTGCGGGGGCCTCCGTTGGCCCAGGAATATGATGCGCATCATATCTGAATAGTGAATTGACCTCAACGAAAGGGAAGGACGGTATGGCAAGCAATCAGGATCAGCAGACTGGGCCCGTAGCGATTGTGACGGGGGCATCAGGAGGGATCGGAGAGGCGACCGTGCGAGCGCTTCACGCCGCGGGCTATCGGGTGTTCGGCACCTATCGGCGGCCTCCGGCGACGAGGTCGCCAGGTGTCGAGTATGTGGTGTGCGACGTGACCAGTGACGACTCTGTCCAAACCGCCGTAGGTCAAGTGCTGGCGAAGACCGGCCGCATCGATCTCCTGGTCAACAACGCGGGGGTGGGACTGGTCGCAGGGGCTGAGGAGTCGTCGCTGGAGCAGGCGAAGTCCCTGTTCGACGTCAACCTGTTCGGTCTGATTCGCATGACCAAGGCCGTGCTTCCAGTGATGCGCCGACAGCGGGCGGGACGGATCGTCAACATCAGCTCGGTCATGGGCCTCATCCCGGCGCCGTTTATGGCCTTGTACTCTGCCAGCAAACACGCCATGGAAGGCTATTCCGAGTCGCTGGACCATGAGATCAGAGACTCGGGGGTCAGAGTCGTGCTAGTCGAGCCCGCCTACACTCGGACTTCTTTCGAGGGCAATGTCTACCAGGCAGACCAGCAGCTCGCTGTTTATCAGTCGGCGCGAACGAACGCCGAGGGAGTCCTGCGGGACGAGATGAAGACTGCCGACACGCCGGAGCTAGTCGCGAGCGCTGTGGTGAAAGCTTCCACCGAGGCCAACCCGCACCGCCGCTACGCCGCAGGCCGGACGGCCCGCCAGGTCAGTCTGCTTCGGCGTTTCGTCCCCGAGTCGGCGTTCGACAGGGGTCTGCGAAAACAAATGCGGTTGCCTGCATAGATCAGATTGACTGCGGGCACCTTGGGATCTCATCCCGGAAGACGACGGTTCGGGACCACCTTAGAAGAGAGGGTACGACAATGTTCGGACCGACGCACGGCAAGCCGCTGGCGCTCGTATTTCTTCTCGGGGTGGTAACGGTCGGGGCAGGTCGGGGCATTGGCGCCCAAACAACCGCAGCCTCCAACAGTGCATCTAATCCTTCTCAGCCCGGAACACAAAAGATCCACTACCACATCAGCCTCTCCAAGCGAGACACGTCGGGAACGTATTTCTGGCACGGGCGCGTTGATGGTGCAGTGGCTGGCGAGGCCAGGATGGAATTGCGCTTCCCAGACATGCGACCGCCGATCCCGGGGACGCTGCCGTTGGAGACGCATTGGATTGTCACTGCGTCGCGCGCATCGGAATCGTTCGAAGCGAAGCTGAAAGGCACCATCGACTTGGCGTCAGGCAAGACTCATCTCGTCGGAACTATCGTTGGCGCCCCTGGCGCATTGAGCGGTCGTGTGGTGGAAACGAACAGCCAAGTGTTCCACCGGGCCCCCAACGGAACGCTGTCGGATAGCGACGGCACCATCACGATTTCCCCTCCGCCGACATAAAGTGAGCGTGTTCTTTGCGACCCAAACGGCTCTGCGCGTTCCCGCGGGCCCGGTGTTTCCCGAATTATTCCCCAAACTGAAATGCAGCTACCTGAATGACCGTTATACGTCAGCCAACCCGCGTAAAGAAAGCGGCTGCGTGCCTACGCGTACCTCCCGTATTTGCCCGCAAATACACCCAACTACGCACGCCTGCAGCAATCTCACCGTTCCGGACTGAAAATCCGCGTGTCGACGGTTCGATTCCGCCCCTGGCCACTCGAATCGCCCTCGCATTATCCGCCGACGCCCCGCATCGCGGCCAATCCGCGTCGGCAGCTGCTCAAGCCGCAATTCGCGCGCAGTGGTTCGACTGCTGATGATGTGGCTGCCGCCAGCATTGTTGTTGGCAATACGCCACATGAACGGGCACCCGCGGGGGTGCCCGTTCTGCTAAGTGTTCCCGACATATTCCCAATGTCGGCTACTGAGGTCGGTGCCTCGGTGACGCGCCTGCCGCTCGTAGCAGCCGCCCGACGGCTTCAGGAATTCGTGATGCCGAGCTGTTGCAGCATGGTACCCATATCGAAGTACTGGCGATGGGACTTCGCTTTCTCTTTGTCGGCGTTGATCTCAGCCACGGTACACGACCGGAACTCAATGCGTTTGCCGGTTGCCGCGATCGGACCACTGGGCATCGCGAGCGATCCCGTGTGGGTGCCCTTCCACGTCAGCTCGAGCACGACCGTGTTTCCGCTCACCAAGGTGCTGTGGATCGTGGCCTTCGAGTCGGGGAACGCGGTGGCCCACCCCCGCCACACGGCCAACACCTCGTCGACTCCCTTGACCTTGCGATTGGTCGCGACTTCATCGTAGACGAAATCGGGCGTGATACTGGCTTTCACCGCATCCCAGTCCTTCCGCCCGTAGGCAAGCAGGGGTGCCTTCGCAGCCTCGATGAGCTGCTGCGGTGAAAGCATTGTCGCGTGCGTAGTCATGATCGGTCTCCTTCTCTGTGATGGATACAGGTGACCCGCACAGTCGGCACCCAGCTGGCGGCCAAACGACTCACCGGCCGAGCCCTGGCACCCACGCCAGAAGTTGATGCCGCCTGCCCTACGTCACGGGTCAATGACTGACCCACTCTCGGCGTGGTCTTCGAACGAAATCCGTGGCGGGTGTCCGACGGCAGCGCAATGGTTAATCCTACCCCAACCTGCCGGCGGTAACCCGCTGAGACCGGCGCGCATCGCGAGCAGTCCCTCTCGCCACGGAACAGCGGCCCCAGCTGGCGGGTCCCGGCGCGATTCCACGATTCCTATACAACAGCCTTACCGTCAGCCCCGGCCGGTGCTTCATTCGTCACCGGCCGTCATCACGCATTCCGCCACCCCGAGGGATCCCAACATGCCCCGCGTCATGATCACGCACCCCGTCGGAAACATGGAGACCTGGCTCGCCGGTGGAGAGGAGCGCAGGGAGCTCTTCAAGACGTTCTCCAGCTCCTACCGCGTCTTCCGCCACGCGAAGGAGAACAAGATCGCCATCGTGTGGGAGAACGCCGACATGAAGAAGTTCGAAGCCGCGCTCGCAGATCCCAATACCGCCAAGGCGAAGGCGAAACACACCGTCAAGGAGCCCGGCGAGATCTATGTCGAGGTCGAAGGCGCTCGCTAGAAATCCGCTGCAGTCGCTGCCAAAACTCATCTGGGAGGTCTGATGCGTCACCGCCTCTGTCTCGCGCCGATCGCACTGTTGGTCGCTGGCCTCGCTTCGGCCGCCGGCGCACAGGATCGGCCCTACACCGAAGGCAATGTGGTCGTGGTATCGTATATCCGGATCAAACCGGGGATGTTCGACAAATACGTGAAGTACCTGGATAGCGACTATAAGAAGATCATGGAGGCAGAGAAGAAAGCAGGGGTGATTCTGGATTACGGTGTGTACACGACGCCGCAGCAGACCGAGGGCGATTGGAACATGGTCCTGCGAGTCACCTACAAGAACATGGCTGCCCTTGATGGTCTCCGGGACAAAACGGAGCCGCTGCAACACGGCGTCACCAATTTTACGCCGGAACAGGCCGCGCAGGCTTCAATCGATCGGAGCGCGATGCGGGACGCCGTCGGTGGCCGAACCTTGCGCGAGATCATACTCAAGTAGAGGCTGCTGGAAGCCGGCGCTGCTGGTCCGCGACCTTTGACGGCGCTCTCCAAAGAGGGCCACGTTGGAGACCCTCCCGGGACGTTCAGCGCTGGATAGCGACTGTCCGCTCACCGGGCGACATTGGAGGCCACCATGTACATTGTCGTGCAGCACACCATCTCCAATCCAACCGACTTCTGGAGCGGGGCGGAACAACTCATGCCGAAGGTTCCGGCGACCGCTAAACTCCACCATTCGTTCCCGACCAAGGACGGCACGCGGGCCGTCTGTCTGTGGGAAGCTGAGTCGGTCGACTCGCTGCGTACCTTTCTCGAACCCGAAATCAGTCGCGTCAGCAAGAACGACTACTTCCAGGTAGAGAACAAGGACTCGGTCGTGATGCCGTCGGGTGTCCGCCCCGCGCACGCATCTGCCTGACGATCTGGTTTTTTCGGCTGCGATGGATTAGCAGTGCGAACGGGCACCCAATCGGGTGCCCGTTCTTGCGGAAGACCACGCACTCCACCGTTCACTCCACCGTTCACTCCACCGTTCACTCCACCGTTCACTCCACCGTTCACTCCACCGTTCACTCCACCGTGAACGCCCGCTCCATCCCATGCATGAAGTGCGGCTTGCCATCTTTCTCGTCGGGAACGAAACACAGGAAGATGTACTGGCCGCGGTGAAAGTTCCCCGTGAAGAAACCGTGTGTGCCCCGCGGGATCCCGACGATGCCACCGCGCGCCCGTCCCGCCGGTGTGCCTTTCGCCGGGCCGGTAAACCACGCGATCGCCTCGGCCGCGACTTGCCCGGCGCCACCTCGAGCACCGTAACATTGTGCTCCTGCGGACCATCGTTCTCGACGCGGAACGTGTGCGTGCCCGCCGCGATCGGACCCGGCAAATCGATGTGGTAGTCCGCCAGCCGCACCACGACGTCCGCCGCCGGCTCCGGTAGTGCGGCGTTGCGCGCCCCGGTCACTTCGAGCGACTGCTGCATCCCTTTCATGAAGTGAATCGATCCGTCTGCGCTGGGAACCCAGCAGATGAGCAGGTAATGCCCGGGAGCCAGCACGAGCGTCGAATTCGACGTATCACCGGGAGAAATCGCATTGGGGCCGCCGAGGTCCACCGCCCACGCCGGCTGTGGCTTGTCCTTGGTCAGGAACGTCATCAGCTCGGCGATCGATTTGCCATCTTCCAGTTTGGTGAGCCCCATCATGTGGACCTCATGCCCCTGGTTCACCAATTGGAAGGTGGTCAAGCCCGCAGGGACCGCCGCTGGCGACTGAAAGGAGTATTCGGTCGCTACCACGGTGACGACATTCGCGGCGGCCAACGAGGATGGATCGGCCGGACGACGCCCGCCGTCGTTCGCCGCAACGCCGCCATCCCGGGGGCCGCGCAACTCGCAAGGACGGTGGCCACCACGACACAACAACCGCAACGGGCGAGCATCAAAACCTCCGGGGTTCGCTACCAACTAGTGTGGGGCGATCAACCGCTGGAACCGGATCGAGTTGATGTGCTGTGATCACCGGGGCGGGATACGGGGATCCCGAGCGATGGGGAGCGCGCCAAGCATACGGCCTCCCTCATCGCAGGGCTAGGCGCTGCTGGCCAGCCCTACGTTGCCCCGTCCCTTCAAACCGGTCGGCAGATCCGTCGGCAGGTCACGGTCGCGCGAACCGCGGAACCTACTACGTATGGTCCGGCGTTAGTTCCAGATGGAGCATGCATAGTCGTTGCTCGAGAATGGTCTCCGTAGGATTGGCTCGCCTGACGGGAGGGTTGCATGATCGCGCGAATATGGCACGGGATGGTTCCCCTTTCGAAAGCGGACGAATACCGGGATCTCATGCACCGGATTGCGCTGCCCGACTATCTGGCGACGCGCGGCAATCGAGGAGCGTGGTGCCTATACCGCGCCGACGCAGATGTAGCGCATTTCGTGATGCTGACGGTGTGGGACGACACCGACGCCATCAAGCGCTTCGCTGGGGACGACTACACCGTGGCCAAGTACTACGACTTCGATCCCGAGTACCTGATCGAACTGGAGGCCCGCGTGCAGCACTTCGAAGTCTACGCGCAACACTTGCCCGCTCCACTCGAGTCGGCGGGCGAGTCAATCGGCGAGTCAACCGGCAAGCAAGGCGACGAGCAGATGATTGCCCGTGTCTGGCGGGGAGTGGTTCCCGTCGAAAAGGCCGAGGCCTACTCGCGCTATCTGTCTGATTTCGGTTTTCGGGACTATGTAGCCTACCCCGGCAATCTCGGCATCTACCTGCTCCGTCACGCCGAAGGCTCTCACGTGCACGTTCTCCTGCTGTCGTTCTGGACGTCGCGCAAAGCGATCATGAAATACGCAGGCCTCAACATTGACGAAGCCCACTATTACCCCTACGACCTCGAGTGTCTCGTCAACCCGGTTCCGAAGGTCGAACACTACCAGGTGCGACGCGCCGCTACGCCGAGAATAGCGCGCCCCTAACCTCTCCCCACGGCGAGTACAGCGCTCAACGCATGCTCCGCTGCACCGGCGGCGTCCCGTCCTTGAACATCGCCCGTCGCCCCGACGGGCTACGCCGCGTCGGCCCGGCCAGCGATCCGGAGTGCGACGCGCAGATCGGCGAGCCTCTCGACCACGTGAATGCCCGCGCGGCGCAACTCCGGTGCGAGTGTCCGCGCGCCCGCACCGCCGACGAGTAACGGCACACGAGGAGAGAGCCGGAGCCGCAGCGCGCGTAGCTCCTCCAGCAGGAGATCGCGCCCCCCCGCGCGTGGCACCGTTACACCGACCGCTCGCGCCGATGCATTGACGGCCGCCGCGGCGATGTCGCTCGCGGGTACGCCTGGCCCGAGATACGTCACACACCAGCCTTCGGCGGCTGCGGTGGCGGCCGCCATGACTGCCTCGACCGCGCCTCGAGTGGATGTCCCAGCCAATGTCCGAGCCGGGCGTCGCCGCCGTTCGCACTCGCGTCTCACACGGCCGCGGTCTGCAGGTCCAACGCCTCCACCGTCTCGTCGTCGAGCACGAGCTTCGCCGCCGCCGTGTTCTCCTCCAGGTGTGCGACAGTAGAGGTCCCTGGAATCGGCAGCATGACCGGCGACTTCGCGAGCAGCCACGCGACCGCCACCTGGGCCGGTGTCGCGTGCAACCGCTTGGCCTCCGGTGCCAGCGGGCCGCCAGGTTTCGCGAGACGACCCGTCGCCAGCGGGAACCACGGAATGAATCCGAGATTCTCCCGCGTGCAATATTCGAGCACGGGCTCCGAGTTCCGGTCGGCGAGATTGTAGCGGTTCTGCACTGAGACGATCGTCGCGATCCGCCGGACCGCTTCGATCTGGGCCACCGTGACTTCCGACAGGCCGATGTGCCGGATCTTCCCCTCGCGCTGGAGGGCGACGAGCGTCCCGATCTGATCCTCCATCGGCACCTTGGGGTCAATGCGGTGGAGCTGTAGCAGATCGATCCGCTCGAGCCGCAGCCGGTGCAGACTGCCATTCACCGCCTCGCGGAGGTGCGCCGGCCGTCCATCCTCGACCCACCGGTCCGGACCAGGCCGTGTGAAACCAGCCTTGGTCGCGATCACCATCCCCTGCGGATATGGATGCAACGCCTCCGCGATCAGCCGCTCCGCCACCTCGGGACCGTACGCATCAGCCGTATCGATCAGATTGATTCCCAGCTCGGCTGCGCGCCGTAACACCCCCAGCGCCTCCGTCCGGTTCGCGGGCTCGCCCCAAATGCCCCGGCCCGTGAGCCGCATCGTGCCAAAGCCGAGGCGGTTGACCTCGAGGTCGCTGCCGATGCGGAATGTGGATTCAGAATGCCATACAGACTCCCGCCAATGAAGTAATGCGTGACGTGATGCGGAGAGGAGCCGCAATCCGCGCGCCGCACCAGCATCGCCGGATTGGCCCGCAACCTGCCCTCCATGCCCTTCGCCGCATGGATACTCTGACGAATCCCGCCCGCCGGATTTCCTCTCCCAAACGCAGGCACGTGTTGATTCGTAGCTTTGATCGACGTCGATTTGGCGACGCACATCGCGAAGGACCGCGTATTGGTGAGGAGGCGGTATGCGAACCGGCCCCGGGGGGCGGGAGCCACGCGCGAAGAACGATCGTTCGCGCATTCCGGCGCTGCTCAAAGAGCTGGAGTCGTTCTACGGCAAGCAGGAGCCGTCGTGGCCAACGGATCCATACCTCTTCCTGGTCTGGTGGCACTGCGGGTATCCGGCCAGCGACGCCACGTGCGCAAAGGGCTGGCACGCCCTGAATCAGGAGATCGGCGCCGAGCCGCGAGACATTCTCGCGGCGTCGCCATCAAAGCTGGCGAAACCCCTGCGTGCGGGGGGCATGGTCCCCAATGTCAGAGCGCGCCGCCTCCACGACATCGCCGCTCGCGTGACGGACGAGTTTGGAGGCGATCTGGCGGCGGCGCTCAAGGGACCGGCCGATCGGGCGCGCAAGATACTCAAGACATTCCTGGCATCGCCGATCCCGGCGCCGACCGCATGCTGCTGTGGAGTGGCGTCGCCGCCGTCGCGGCCGTCCCCTCCAATTGTCCGCACGTCCTCGCCCGAATTCAACACGGGCCAGAGGGCGACGACTACGGCCGCACCTACCGTGAGGCCCAGCAGGCAATCGAAGCGGAAGTGCCCGGCACGTTCGAGGCGCGTGCGCGTGCGTATTTGCTCCTGAAGCGCCACGGCCAGGAGCTCTGCAAGCGCACGAAGCCGAAGTGTCTGGAGTGCCCGGTGAGTGCTGCCTGTGCGTACTTCGTCGGACCGTCACCGGCGCGCCTCTCGTGAGGACGCCTGAAAACACCCTTGACTCCGCTGGGGCGTTCCGAATAGTTACTCGTGCAGCCAGACTGTGCCGGCACCGTCGAGGGCAGGACGCGCCGGTTTGATCGCCGGCATCGGCCAGACGCATTGAGCGGAGCGGATCAATGATGCGAATGCTACGGGCGACCGCCTGCATCTCCCTGACACTCGTCACTGCGTTCGCGTGGCGCACCCCCAGCGCGTACGCGTCCGACGATACCGCGCGCTTCTACGGGACATGGAGAACCAGTTTCGTCGTCAACGGCCAGACCGTGACGATGATCTCGGTGCACGACAACAACGGCTTTACGAACTACTTCGTGACGCCCACTGGTAACGCCTCAGCCGGCAGCGGCACGTTCTCCGCGGCAAATGGCAAATACCAGACGAGCGCTCCGGCGCCCAATGATGCGGGCACCTATCACTTCCTCGACGACAAAACTGTCGTCTGCACCAACGCCGCCGGCCAGACTGTCACCCGGAAGCGCGAAAGTGCGGGCAGACCAGGCACGCCACCTGTACAGCCGTCAACGAGGGCGAAGCCGGCCGCTCCCGCCGCCACCCCCGCCCCGGCAGCCCCTGCGTACGACCCATCGCTGCCGGCTTCGACCAACGCGGCCATCGCCGCTTTCAACAACAAGGACTACACCGCCGCCTGGCGCGATTTCATGGTGGATGCGCAGAAAGGCAATTCCGAAGCGCAGGCCGGCATAGGTGCAATGCTCTTCATGCACCTGAACCCGCCCGGCACCGGCTACTACGCGCAATGCGAGAAGTGGCTCCTCGCCTCCGCAAATCAGGGCAATGTCAAAGGCATGGACTTCCTCGGCCAGTACTACTACGCCGTCGGCAGTTCGATCGCGGGCGGCATCAACCCGGGCATCAACACCGCGCCCGTTTCACCCGTGCTTCAGCAGCAAGCCGAAGGCAAGTTCGCGCTCGCCCGCCAATGGTTCGATCGCGCATCGGCCAAGAATGATGGCTACGCGATGGGCAGCCTCGCGATCATGCTCGACGCGGGGGTCGGCGGCCCCGTTGACAAGCCGCGCGCGGCACAACTTCGCGAATAGCTCAGACACCTCACCGATGCGAACTTCGCCAACAAGGCGACCACCGATCCCGGCAAGCTCGCCATGTCCGCATCGTGGCAATCCGGACACTATGCCAATGCACTCAAGAACGCGCAGGCGATGGCCGCCAAAGGCGACGCGGACGCCGAAGCGCTTCTCGGAAAAGCCTACTATGAAGGTGTCGGCGTGGAGCGCAACTACGCGACCGCCCTCGCGTGGACCAACAAAGCCGTCGCACAGAATAACGCCGACGCGATTTTCATCCTGGGACTCATGACCGAATTCGGTCGCGGCGTGAGGCAGGATCTCGATGGGGCGGTGAAACTGTTCGACCGGGCCGGATCGATGGGACAGCGCTACGCCCAGATGGAAGCCAAGGGAATGCGCATGGCCGGCGAAGCGGCTGCGCAACAGGCACGATTTGCACGGCAGTGCGCGAGCCGCGGCGGCGTAGCCGACGGCCCGGTGTGCGCCGTCGGCGATATGGCTATCGACCCTTATTAGGAAACGACTTCATCCTTGACCGGACGGCGAGACGGTTTCGCGATGCCGGCTGAACACCACCGCTATCTCACGCCGCGCCCGCCCCTCACGCCGTCCGCTGGCGCCCAACGGCCACCAGCACCAATCCGGCGATGATGGCAATGCCACCGGCAACCGGCGGCACGAACCCCTTGTCGGACGTCGACACCTGGACCGGTCCGATATCCGTCGAGTGGCGATCCTTCGTGTAGCTGATGCCGCGCGCGGCCAGGACGAGGGCCCCGACGATGATGAGCACGACACCAAGCATTCCCAGTGGTCGCATACGCGTCTCCCGAGACAGGTAGATCCGCAGCTGGCGAGCTCCACGGATACACCGGTTTAACGCAAGAGCCAAGCCGCGTGCGGATCGCTACGCTGGCCGGTCCGGATAGATCGGCGTCGGAAACCGTAGATGCAGGAGAAGCGCGACGATCAGCAGCACCCCCACGGTGACCAGGCTCCCCTCGGGACCCGCCGACCCCCCGGTCACCCACCCCGGGCCATGCACGGACGTGGTCAGGAATCGGCCAACGCCCGGCAGGCCGCTGTCGGGCGTGCCATAGAAGAACGTCTCCGCCCAATCCCACGCCGCGTGGTAGCCGACGGCAAACCAGAGCGTCCCGGTGCGGCGGATGGTGAAACACCAGATCACACCGATCATGAGCACGTGCAGGATGCCGAGTGGTGTCTCGCCCGGATTCGGGATATGCGCGCCGGCGAAAAGCAGCGATAGCAGCAGAGCAGCGCGCCAGAATCCCACCCGCTTGGAGAACGTGAAAAGCAGGTAGCCGCGAAAGCCGAACTCCTCATGCAGCGCGACGGCCATGAAGACGACGCCCCACCCCAGCCCGTACTCGATGAGCGCACGGCCGCCAGGCATCTGGGAATCGGCCTGAAAATCCCCCAGCAGATGAAGGATGAACAGGACCGCCGACAGAGTCGCGAATCCCCAGACGAGTCCCTCCATGAACCGCCGGCCGAACGCCTGTCGCGGCGGCGCACCGTAGTCGGCCAGAGGCCGCCCCTCCCACCGCGACACGATCCAGGTCGCCAGCAGCACCAGAACGGCGCCGATCCCCTGGAACCGCAGCTCCCGCTGGATGGTGAAGACGTTGTCGCGCGACACGATCGGGATGCCCAGGGCCAGCATGACCGGCAGCGGGGCAATGAATCCGATCGCCAGCCACACAATCAGGCGCTTGCGTTCCGTCCACGCCCAGGGACCCGGTGAGCGACCGTCCCCCGCCATCGCCGGCGGCGCACTATGCTGGCCTGGATCTGTCTCGTCCGGCACAGGCATACGTTAGGCCTCCCGCACCCGCAGTGCTAGACGGGCCGGCACGGGCGAAGCAGCCTCGGACTACTGCTGGAACCCGCGCCCGATCTGTAGAATTACCGCACTCCGAATGACCGTATTCTGTGTCCAAGTGGTGTACGGCCGTGCCCCGCGTGTGTGCTGGCTGCCGCCTAACCGATCACCCCCCCCGGACAATGCGCAATTCGCTCGTAGCGATCGCTCTCCTTTCGGTCTCCGCACCCGCCGCCTACAGCCAGAAACCCCCCGGTGATTCGGCGAAGAAAACGGCGCCCGAAACGAGTCTGCCGATTCTCCCCACGCGGCACACGCACTTCACCACCGACGAAGGCACGTGGATGTCGGTCGACGTGTCGCCGGACGGCAAGACGATCGTCTTCGACCTCGCGGGCGATCTCTACACCCTCCCCATTACCGGCGGAACTGCCACACGCATCACGTCGGGGATGGGATTCGACGGGCAGCCACGCTTCTCGCCGGACGGGAAGTCGGTCGCCTACGTCACCGACCGCTCCGGCTATGAGAACCTGTGGCTGGTCGATCCCGACGGTCACAACCCGCGCGCGCTCACCAAGGACAAGGACGCGCAATACATCTCTCCCGCGTGGACGCCCGACGGCAGGTATCTCGTCGTCTCCAGAAACAAGACGGGCATCCTTGGCAGCAAGTACGATCTCGTTCTGCTCAACGCTTCCGGTGGCACCGGCATCACGCTGACGACGGCGGCAAAAGACGGCCCGCCCCCGCCACCCCGCACTCCACCACCCTACGACAACTACCTCGGCGCCGCCTTCGGCAGCGATCCGCGCTACATCTACGCGTCCGTCAAGCACGGCCGGTTCCAGTACGACCAGATGCTCACGGATGCCTGGCAGGTCGCGGTGTACGACCGGAATACCGGCAAGACGTTCGTCCGCACGACCAACCTCGGTGGCGGCATGCGACCCACCGTCAGCCGCGACGGACGGTGGCTCGCGTTCGGCTCGCGGCACGACGGGATCACGGGTCTCCGGCTGCGCGACCTGCAGTCGGGAGACGAGACCTGGCTCGCGAAGACGATCACGCGCGATGACATGGAGTCACGGTACACACGCGACATCCTCCCCGGCTTCACCTTCACCCCCGACTCCAAGGCTCTCGTCATCTCCTACGGCGGCAAGATCTGGAAGGTCGATGTCCCAACCGGCACCAGCACCGCGATTCCGTTCAAGGCGGACGTCGACATCGAGATGGGGCCGCTCGTGCACTCCCGCTATCCGATCGACGACTCGACCCTCACCGTGCGCCAGATCCGCGACGGCCGGCCGTCACCGGACGGCAAGCAACTGGCCTACAGCGCGCTCGACCGCCTCTGGCTCGTCAACCTCGCGGGCTGCTCGGCCGCCGGCCCCGCCCCGCTGCCGCCCACCTGCCGCCCGCACCGCGTGACGGATCAGTCGGTCGGTGAATACTCGCCGGCCTGGTCGCCCGATGGACGATACCTCGCCTGGGTCACCTGGACCGAGGACGGAGGCGATGTCTGGCGGCTGCGCGCGGGCGATCCGAAGGCTCGGCCCGAAAAGATCTCCCGCCGCACCGCGTTCTACGAGAATCTGATCTACAATCCCACCGGCACCCGCCTCGTCGCCGCGCGCGGCCCGCGCCAGCAGCGCACCGAACGCGAGAACGAGTTCGAAGGCCCCGGTCCGCAAGTGATGGAGCTCGTGTGGATCCCGGCGACCGGCGGCGATGCCACCGTGATCACGCCACTGACGAACTTTGGGCAGCCTCACTTCACGCACGACACGACCCGCGTCTTCTTCAACGACCCATCCGAAGGGCTCCTATCGGTGCGCTGGGATGGCACCGACCGGCGGTCACACCTCAAGGTCACCGGGTACACCGAGCGCGAGTTCGGCGGGGACAAAGCCCAGCCCGACATGGCCGACGAAATCATCGTTTCACCCGACAGCAGCCAGGCGGTGGCACTGGTCGACCGCAAGGTCTATCTCGTGGCACTGCCGATCACCGGCGGCCCAACCCCCACGGTCTCGATCTCGAAGTCCGACGATGCGCCGGTTCCGGTGCGCCGCCTCACACGGGTGGGCGGTGACTTCCTCGGATGGTCGCCGGACGGCCAATCGATCTACTGGTCGCTCGGGCGCTCCTTCTTCACCTACGACGTCACCGCGTCCGCGACGGCGGTTCGCGACTCGACCCATCTCGCCGACAGTCTCGAGAAGGCCGGCGCCAAGCCCGATTCGAGCAAGGCGGATACGACGACCCGGCCGCGATACGCCTACACGGCGAAGCGGTTCAATGTGACCATGATCGTGCCCAAGGATCGCCCGGTCGGGAGCGTCGTGCTCTCCGGCGCGCGGATCGTCACGATGAAGGGTGACGAGATCATCCCGCAGGGCGACATCGTCGTGACGAACAACCGAATCGCGGGCGTTGGACCTACGGGAACCGTCACGGTGCCGGCGGGTGCGCGCCGCATCGATGTGAGCGGCAAGACCATCATCCCCGGCTACGTCGACATCCACTCGCACATGTGGCCCACATGGGGCATCCACAAGACGCAGGTCTACGAATACCTGGTCAACCTCGCGTACGGGGTGACCACCACGCGAGACCCGCAGACGTCGACGACCAATGTCCTGACGTACGGGGATCTCGTCGAGACGGGCGAGATGCTGGGACCTCGCATCTTCACGACGGGTCCCGGTGTATTCTGGACGGACGAGGTCTCCAGTCTGGCCGATGCCCGTGAGGTGCTGACCCGGTATTCCGATTTCTACCAGACCCACACGCTCAAGCAGTACATGGTCGGCGACCGTATGGTGCGCCAGTGGGTCCTGATCGCGGCCCGCGAGCAGGGGATCACCCCGACGCTCGAGGGCGGGCTGGACTTCCGGAAGAACATGACCGAAGCGATCGACGGATACGCGGGAAGCGAGCACGCGTACGCGATCATGCCGCTCTACAACGACATCGTGCAACTCGTCGCGTCGAGCGGAATTACGTACACGCCGACGCTCATTGTCGAATACGGTGGCCCATGGGCGGAGAACTACTGGTTCGAGCACTATGACATCCACGGTGATCCGAAGCTGCGGCATTTTACGCCGCACGACGAAATCGATCGCCGCGGCCTCCGGCGCCCAGGATGGTTCGCCGACAGCCAGTACAGCTTCAATCAGGTGGCCGCGGGGGCCGCAAAGATCGTCGCGGCTGGTGGCCGCGTCGGCCTGGGCGGACACGGCGAGCTACAGGGGCTCGGCACCCACTTCGAGCTGTGGTCGATCGCGAGTGGCGGCATGCCGCTCCACGACGTGCTGCGCGTCGGCACGATCTTCGGCGCTGAGGCCATCGGCGTCGACAAGGACCTCGGCTCGCTCGAGCCGGGCAAGCTGGCCGATCTTCAGGTGCTGGACAAGAATCCGCTGGATGACATTCGCAACACCAACACGATCGCTTACGTCATGCGAAATGGGCGCCTTTACGACGCCAACACACTCAAGGAGATCTACCCGCGGGAGCGTGAGATTCAAGCACCATATTGGTGGCGTCCAGCCGAACAGTGACTGGTTGACGGCACCGGGCATTTCTATTCCGCGTTCGCCCTTGCGATCGCGGTCATGGGCATCGGAGTGGTGTCGTGGCTTGCAGTCGTTCCCCGCATCGCACCCCTCGATTGGACGACCCGGCCGCGCATCGCGGCCAACGTAGTCCCTGAGGCAGCCTGACCGCGCTCACTCCGCGCCCGGCAGCCCTTACAGCACCGGCAGCAAGTCGATGACCGCGTGCGCGAGCATGTTCGAGCGGAGACCCTTTCGCAGCCATGCGAACAGCCCGAAGATGCACCCCCACACGGCGATGAGCGCCACTTTCTTCGGCCCCTGATACGCGTGGACCATGCCGAAGATGACGCCTTGCCCCAGGATGCCAATGGTGACGCTCCCGGTCCAGGCGGACAGTTGCTGCTGGAGATATCCGCGAAACACGGTCTCTTCGCAGATACCGGCGCTGGTCGCGAGCACGATCCAGAGAGCGACCTCCACCCCGTTCGCCGGAAGCATCCCCTCCGTCGATGCAAATCCGGTGGACCCCAGTACCCGCACGACTACCGGGGCAACCAACAGCAGCACCCCGGCGAGCATCGCCGCCATCGGAATATCCCAGAGAAGCGCCCGAGGACTCTTCCACGCGCGCGCGACGTAACCGGTGAACGCCGAATCGCTACGCCACAGAGAGACCCCGAACACCGCCCATTCGAATGCGATCGCCATCGTGTACAGCGGAATGTGCCCGATCCGCGGCGCCCCCGACACGGGTCGCGCATACACGAAAAACCCCCCGAACGCTGCGACGAGCGCCATCAGGCAGCAGGTGTGCCACACCGGCGCGATCGGAGCCGGCGAGACACCGGAGCGGTTCGTGGTCATCGGGGCCCGAGCGACCGGCTGACGGCACTGCCAATGTACAACGATCGAAGGTGCTGCCGTGTCGTATCTCCATCCGCCACCCACAGGAGTGCCATCGTGCCTCTCTCGTTTGGACAATTCGCTGTCACGCCACGCTCGCTGTCCTGCACGTTGGTGGTTCTCGCGGCATTTGCGCTCGGTGCCGCCCCCGCCACCACCGCGGGATGCGCGGCTCCCGAATACCGTAAGTTCGACTTCTGGATCGGCGACTGGGATGTCTTCGTGAACGACAAGCCCGCGGGGCACAACCTCGTCACGCGCGAGCAGGACGGATGCCTGCTCGTCGAGCACTGGACGTCGTCAATCGGCGGACAGACCGGCACGAGTTTCAACTACTATGACATCCGCGACCGGAAGTGGCACCAGCTCTACCTCGACAACTCGGGCAATGCAGGTGCCTACCCGGCAATGGCCGGCGATCTCGAGGGCGGGAAGATGGTGCTGCGTACCGATCCCGCCACCAAGCCACTGTCGCGCTGGACGTGGTCCGTCATCGCGCCCGGCAAGGTCAGGCAGATGGCGGAAGCCTCATCCGACAACGGCGCCACGTGGAAGATCACCTGGAACTCGGTGTACGTCCTGCGGGCCGCATCACAGTAGCCGGACGACTCGGCGCGCCGCGACGCCTACTCTTTCACGTCAACGGTGCGCACGTTGTCCTCGGGAGTCCGGTCGATCAGCTTGTTGTACGGATCGATCCCCGCTTTGACGGGGCGCTCGGACACGACGAAATCCACCGACATCTGATTGGCGGCCACGTGTACTTTGCGGACCGCCAGCGGCTTCCCCAGCTTGTTGCCTGGCTCGGGCGCGCCAAATACGCCAGCATCAATGTAATCAGCCACCGGGATCTCGGTCTGGTTGCCCAGGCTGTCCGCCCGGAGCTTCTTCGCCGAGAACGCGAGGTGCACAGCGTAGGTCCCATCGGAGCGTTTGGCCGCCGTCGCCGTATCCGCCCTGTTGTCGTACAGCGTGATGGTCTCGAACAGGTCGTGGATCACGTACTGCAGTGAGTCCGGCGTGACTGCACGCAGGTACTGCAGCAGATCTGTCGTGACGGTGTAGGGCGGATTCTGGAATCCCTTGTCCTTCAGATACCGGTGCAGCGCTGCGTTGAGTGAATCCTCGCCAATGTAGTCGCGCAGCGCGTAGAAGGCGAGCGAGCCCTTGTTGTAGTGGATGTAGGGCTGCCCTTCCACCAGCATGAGCGGTAATTCCTTCTTTTTTTCTCCGCTCCGGCCGCTGAGATACCTATCCAGCTCATAGCGCAGGAACTTCTGGGCGTGCGACACACCGTATCGTTTTTCCATCACGGTGAGCGCCGAGTACTCCGCCAATGACTCCGTGAGCATCGCCGCGCCCTGTACGTTGGCCGGCACAATCTGATGGGCCCACCACTGATGGGCCAGCTCGTGAGCGGTCACGAAGAGCGGCCAGTCGAGATCGTCATCCCGGTCGCGGACGCGCGCGACGAACCCGATGCCTTCGGAATACGGGATCGTGTTCGGAAATGACTCCGCGAATACCTGATATCGGGGGAACTCGATAATTCGGTACTGCCGGAACTGGTAGGGGCTGAAGTTCGTGGTGTAGTAGTCCAGTCCACGCTTCGTCGCGTCGATCATCCGATCGACGTCGTACTCGTGTCCGGCGTGATAGTAGACCTCGATCGCGACGCCCTTGTACGCATCGTGGCGCATTACGTAGCGAGCTGACTGGATCGAGTAGAAGTTCAGGATCGGCGTGTCCATATGGTAGTAGAACACGCGCCGGCCATTTTCCGTTGTGTCGCGCTGGAGATACCCCGGGGCGATCGCGGTCTGGCCTGGCGCAGTGGACACCACGGCATCGAACGTGATCCAGTCCGCGTCCGTTGACAGTCCGTCCCGGCGCGCCACCATGTCGCCGATCGGCTTCGCCCGCGCCTTGGGACCCAGCTTGTGCTCTTTGCGCTTGTCATCATCCGACAACTCGGGGGTCTCGTCGTAGCCCAGACCCGGGAAGTAGGAGTTGTTGAGGAACGTCCCGTTGGCCACGATGTCGTTGTTCGGGTTGGCATTCGGAAAGCCAACTGGCGTGAAATGGCCGCCGAACGACAGCGTCAGTGAATCGCCCGGCGCGAGTGGGGTCGCGAGCCGGTAGAGGTAGACTCCACGCCCGCTATCAGCGAGCAGTATTCGGTTTGGTTTGCTCCACACGAGTGAATCAGCGTGAAACCCGCCCCCAGCGAACACGCCTCCGTTGATATTCGACCCGAATCCCACAGCGGGCAGGCTGACCAGCAGGCTGTCGAGAGGCCGCGCCCGCTTGTTCACGATCCGATAGACACTCTGCACGCCGAACTCACGTCGCTCCGGCACGAGATCCGCCCGGATGCGCACGCCCACGATCCGCGGCTGCGCCAGATCCTTGAAATGCCGGTAGTCCTTCTCGTACGTGGCCTGGCGTTTTTCGATCTCCTTGGTTCCGGCGAACGCGTTCAGAACCGCGGTGTTGTAGAAGACGAAGCTGCCGCTGGCGAGCGCACCCGCTGCGGTCAAGCCACCGGCCAGCTTGGTGGCGCCGGGCTGCCAGCGGGCGGCAGCACTCTTCAACCGGGCGGGCCACCCGTCGTCGGCACCCCGTAGCCAGAACAGGTACGCCACCACGAGCAGCACCGCGGCGATCGCGCAGTTGTAGATCGTGACCCACGTCATGAACGGCGCGTAGTGCCCGAACCGGTTCATGTCGGAGTAAATGAACGTGGGCGGCTGGCCATACTGGTACAGGACACGCTCGAATCCCCAGGTACCCAGCACCGCCGTCAGGACATAGAACAGGATCATGACGACATGGCCGACGTACTTGTTGTTGATGAGCGTGTGCACCAGCAACGCGAGCGCCGTAAGCTCGATCGTGGTCGGCCAGACCACGCCCACGAGCGCCTGCAGGTAGAGCGGAAACTCGTAGTTGTGATAGCCCTTGATTGTCTGCACGCCCACGGTCGCCAGCACTGCGACCAGCGTCAGCACACCCATCGCGCCGAGGAATCCCAGGAACTTGCCGCCGGCAACGACGGATGTCGGGACAGGAAGTGCGTCGGTCGCGCCGTCGGCGCGTAATTGGCGCTCGCGCCATACCAGTTCGCCCGCGTAGATCGTCGTCAGCAAAATGGTGAACAGGACCAGCCCACCATTGAGAATGCCGATCATCTCCGCCGTCACGGGCCAGATCGGCGTCCCGTACTGGCGATCCACATTCCAGGCGGCCAGACTGACGTTGACCAGGGCGATGATGGCGATCGCGAGGAAGACGGGCTCCCGGACGATCGAAACGAAATAGAACCGGCACAGCCCCATCATCTGCTGGACACGCGCCCGCGCATCGAAATGGAGGCCGGGCGCGCGAACGCTGACGCCGCCGAAGCCGCTGGCCGCGGGACGCGGGACGGAAGCCGGCACCGCCCGCGGACGGCGCCGCAGCCAGGCAGGCAGCAGTGGCACCGCCTCGACTTCCAACCGAACCACGGCGAATGCGACGCCAAGGATGACGACGGCAAGTCCGATCCAGAGGGCGCGGTTCCACAGCATTGGCCCGGTCAGCATGATGTCCCGCGTGTTCTTGTCGGCCACGGTCCAGTACCGTGTCACCAGACCGCTCGTGGAAAGTGCGAACGGATCCACAATCGCGCCAAGTAGACGCTTGTCGAGGTCGCGGAGGATGTTCTGTGAAATCGCCCAGATAGCGAAGAGTGCGACTCCCTGGACGTAGATGGACAGCAGATTGCGGGTGATGGCGCCCACGGCGAAGAACAGAGCGCTCACGAACAGAATGTTGGGAACGACGATGATGAGGAAGGGACGCAGATAGCTCATCAGCCGGAACTGCTGCAGCCGGTCGTGATCGACCCACGGCATCCAAGTCCCCACCAGCGAGCCCAGTGGCAGAGCGAGGTAGATCAGCAGCATGACCACGCACGCACCGGCGAACCGGCCCGCCAGGTAGCCGTTTCGGGTGATACGGGTGGTGAACAGAAGCTCGTGCGACTTGAGCTGTACGTCACGGAGGATCGCCGTACCCATCAGGGCTGTCGTGATGGTCTGCCCGATCGCGCACATGACCGCCATCGTCTGCGCCAGAATGATCGGCGCGTTCTTCATCACCTGTCCCTGGTTGTCGAAGATCAGGAAGGCATCGGACGCCATCCCGAAAAACGTCAGCAGAAACATCGTCGCGAAGAACAGGTACGTGCTCGGCCGGCGCCTGTGATAGTCGAGTTCAAATCGGAAGACGGTCCAGAACACGGCGAATGCCTCGGATGACGGAAGGGGACAGACTGGCGCGGGATCGGCGGGCGAGCCGGCCCGGTGTCGCGCCCTAGGCGGTCACGGCCTGGGCGCCCAGGCAATGGAAATACACGTCCTCCAATCCGGCTTCGATCGGTGTGAACCCGTGGCCGGGATCGGTTTCGCTGAATACGTGCACCATCGGAGTGCCAGCGACCAGACGGGTCGAGATCACCTCGTACTGGGAAGAGATCGCCGCCAGATCCGGGCGCTGCACCGCGCGCCGCCACACGTGGCCGCGCAACTCTTCGATCACCGCCGCGGGATCGCCCGTCAGCACGACGGCGCCCTGATTGATGATCGCCATCCGGTGGCAGAGCTCACGAACGTCATCCACGATGTGCGTTGACAGTATGACGATGACGTCCTGGCCGATCTCCCCGAGCAGGTTGAGGAACCGTCGGCGCTCGGTCGGATCGAGACCCGCCGTCGGCTCGTCGACGATCAGCAGCCTCGGGCTTCCGGCCAGCGCGATCGCAATGCCAAGGCGCTGCTTCATCCCGCCGGAGTATCCGCCGACTTTCTTGTTCCGCACCTCGTAAAGGTTCGTCTGTTGCAGCAACGCCTGCACCAGGTCGCGTCGCTCGCCTCTCACCGTCACGCCCTTCAGTTCGGCGAAGTGATCCAGCACGCTTTCCGCGGACTGGTTGGGATACAGTCCGAACTCCTGTGGCAGATACCCGAGCTGCTTCCGCAGCTCGGCCGGCTGCGCCAGCACATCGATCTCGCCGAGGTGGATCGTGCCGGAATCGGGCCGCTGGAGCGTCGCGATGGTGCGCATTAGGGTGGACTTGCCCGCCCCGTTCGGACCGAGCAGTCCGAACATCCCGGGCGCGACGCTCAACGTGACGTCCCGGAGGGCTCGCACGCCGTTGTCATAGGTCTTGGATAGCCCTTCGATCACCAGTTCCACATCTTCCCCTGGGTCCAGAGTTTGGCAGTGGCCGCCGGCCTCGCTGCTGCCCTACGCGACGCGATCACAATGCGTTTCAGCGCGCCGCCCGGATCCGCCCCGCTGGCGATTCAGTGCCGCCCGCGCAACCCGTAATGTTCTGATCGGATGCGGCGATGCAATGGTTGCCACGCGGCATGCCCGTAGCCCTGGCGCCAGAGCACTCTGGCGAGGCCAATTGCCACCCGGCACGCCTCTCGGGGCTTGTCTAAGCGTCAGGCCATCACTGGCTTATGGGGCTTGATGACCGCCGTTCGGGGGTTTCTGAGCGCGACACCGCGGATCGCCGGCCTTCGAGGAGCGTGCGGTCCGCGGCTCCAACGCCGGGCCAGGCGTCAGGTCGCAGAACACAAATCCGTCGCGCTCCACCACCGAACCAACGATGATGGGCACGGGCCGGATGAATACGGGACCGTTGAACACGAATGTGTGGAACTCGCCGTTCTCGCCGCAGGGATCGGCGCCGCCGGGCAGATCCTGCAGGAGCTTGGAATCGAACAGGCGCCCCGCGAACGACGGGCCGATCTTCGCGGGGTCCACGCACACGAGCACGGCCTCGAATCCGCGATCGATGAACTCACGCGCCAGCGCCCGGGTGTCGCGCAACCACAATGGAAAGAGCGCGCGCATGCCGAGTGCGGCGAGCTGCCGCTCGCGGTACGCACGCACGTCGGACAGAAACAGGTCGCCAAATGCGATGCGCGTCGCACCCGCCGCGCGGACCGGTGCGACTGCCGCGGCGAACGCAGCCTCGTAGCTGTCGTTGGAGGCGTGAACGGGGATGCGCGCCTCGAATGAGCGGCAGCCCGACCGCAGCCGCCTGAGCCTGGAGCAGCGCTCGCCGAACCCCGTGCATGCTGATCCGCTCGTAACCTGCCGTCACGGTGGTGATCAGCCCACACACGCGAACGTCTGCCGCAGCACGCAACGCGCCGAGCGCCAACGCGCTGTCCTTGCCCCCGCTCCAGGCGAGGAGCACCGGCTCTCTGGAGTCCCCGGGTGTCGCCGAAACGAGATCGGCGGCTGATTCTTCAGGAACTGCTTTCATGCTGTGAACATACGTCCAACGCGCATCGATGATCTCGGAAAAAGAGGTGCGGGAATGATTCATCGCCACACACGTCCGAGCTACCGGGGCCGGGCGAACCCAAGCTACCTGAGCGAGGGC
This sequence comes from uncultured Gemmatimonadales bacterium, assembly GCA_963737895.1. Taxonomy (GTDB): domain Bacteria; phylum Gemmatimonadota; class Gemmatimonadetes; order Gemmatimonadales; family Gemmatimonadaceae; genus Palsa-1248. The sequence goes on from CAVTUF010000001.1 coordinate 1,297,365, forward strand.
GCCCGGCACTACTTTGCGGCTCACACCCCCACCGGCCGCACGAGACTCGGCGTTTGATGCAAATCGGCATCTATACTTTCGCGGACACATCGCCCGATCCAGCCACCGGCGCGACTATCAGTAGCGCGCAGCGGCTTCGCCAGGTGCTCGAAGAGATCGAGCTCGCGGACCAAGCCGGACTCGACGTGTTCGGCGTCGGCGAGCACCACCGCGTCGATTTCGCGGCGTCTGCCCCGGCCGTGGTTCTCGCCGCCGGCGCCGAACGCTCGAAGCGGATCCGCCTCACGAGCGCGGTCACGGTTCTCAGCTCCGATGACCCGGTTCGGGTCTTTCAGGATTTCGCAACACTGGACCTGATTTCCGGCGGACGCGCGGAGATCATGGCCGGACGCGGATCGTTCATTGAATCGTTTCCGCTGTTCGGCTACGACCTCGACGACTACGACGAGTTGTTCGCCGAGAAGCTGGGGCTATTGCTGGAAATTCGCGACCACGTCCGCGTGACGTGGTCGGGCAAGCACCGTCCCGCCCTCGACGGCCTCGCGGTCTATCCGCGCCCGATCCAGGAGCCGCTCCCGGTGTGGATCGCGGTCGGCGGCACCGAACATTCGGTGATGCGCGCCGCTACACTCGGGCTGCCCATGGCGCTGGCCATCATCGGCGGCGCGCCGGAACGTTTCGCGCCCCTGGTCACGCTCTATCGCGAGACGGCCCGGCGGACGGGGCACGACCCCGCACAATTGCCCGTCAGCATCAACTCGCACACGTTCGTTGCCGCCAGCTCACAGCAGGCGGCGGACGACTTCTTCCCCTCGTACGCGGCGACCATGACGAAGATCGGCCGCGAGCGGGGCTGGCCGCCGGTCACGCGGCATCAGTACGAAGCACTGCGCTCACCTCGCGGTGCGCTGCTCGTGGGCAGCCCGCAGGAAGTGATCGACAAGATCATGTTCCAGTACCAGCTCTTCGGCCACCAGCGCTTCCTTGCCCAGCTCGGCGTCGGCGCCATCCCGCACGACAAGGTCATGCACTCGATCGAGCTGCTCGGCACCCAGGTTGCTCCAGTCGTCCGACGGGAAATCACGGGGTAAGTGCCGCCGCGCACCAATTCGTCGCCGGTTGGGGCGGGTCATGATCCGCCCTCTGTGGTTGCCGTTACACCACCGCCTGTAGCCCACGCCACGGGGGCCGCTCGAATACGGCCCCCGCGGCAGAAGCCGCGGCCAGTGCGCGATGCTGCCTACTTGGACCAGGGCGGTTTGACGCCGTTCATCCTGGAGTAAGCGATGAGCTGCCCCAGATGCTCGTGCATGTCAGCGGCCATGCCAAGCGATGTCTCGAGGATCGTATAGTTCCCGCCGAACAGTTTCCTCGAGCCAACCAGGTTGGCGGGATCGACGCCACCCACCGCCGATTGCGCGTACGCAAACCCTTCCTTGAGGTGTTTGAGCACGTCGGCCTTGGTGGACATCTTCTCGAATGCCTGGACGGCCGGCTGCCCCTTGGCAATGACTGGCGAGCGCTCGGCGCCGAACGACATCGGCACATACAATGTAGTACTCGCTCGCGACATGCATGAACACCTCGCCGATGGAGCGCACGCCAGGCGCCGGACGCCAGGAGTACTTCTCAGCCGGTATCGCCTCCGCCAGCGCCAGGTACTTCGACTGGAGCGTGTCGAGATCGAGCAGATACTGCTTGCGGACTTCGGTCGCCGCGGCGCGGTCCGGGACGTCCTGCGCCCGCGCGATGACGGAGAATCCGGATGTTCCGGCCGCCATCACCACCAGAACGGCACATCGCCGGGCGAGCCGTTGCATTGACAAGGATGTCTGATCCATAGTGCTGTTCCTCAGGGTGGAATCGTGAGAGCATTGGTACGGGCTCGAGCGGGCCCCGCCCGCCAGTGGGTCGTTGGACACCCTGCCGCCGTCGACCGTTGTCGGCGAACCGGGCGTCCGCGGGACTACTCGATCCTGGCTACCCCATTCCCCGGTGCCGGGAACCGGACGAATATCTGCGGGTCGTGGCCCGGGATGATGAGTCCAGGACTCAATGCGATGCGCCGCATCCGGTCCTGCGCCTGCAGGTTCGATACTGAATCGGCCGGCGAGAACGTCGCTCCGATCGGCGCGTGCTTGGCGAGATTCTCGAACATGTACATGTTGTCGGACGCCAGCACGACGACGCCCTTCGCGGTCCGCACCCCAGCATACTGCGATGCGTAGGTGTGCCGGCCGCCCGTGTAAACCGTAATGCCGGGTATCACTTCGCGCGCGTCGCCGTCGACGAGTTGAACGCGTCCCGCGCGATGCAGTTGCGCCAGCATCTTGGCATCCACTGTGTCGATGGCTTCGCCCAGTGGAAGGCCATTGGCACCGACGTAGTGCTCGTATTCAGCCTTCTGAATCCAGATGCGTGCTTTGGGAAACAGATCCGCCCCGTCGAGGTGATCCCAATGCACGTGCGAGATGATGATGTCGGTCACGGCACCGGGGGTCACCCCGGCTTTGGCGATCGCGTCGGACGGACGCTGATAGTCGAACGGCTTCCACGCCGCGAGAAACTGCGGACGGTAGAACCCGGCATCGAGCAGCACCGTGTGCCCGTTGTTCCCCTTGAGCACCCCGATGATGAATGCCAGGTCGGTCCGGCGCGCGGTGTCGGCGCCCTTCACGAGTTCGGCGACGGGAAACCCATGGAAACCAGCAAACCGCACCATGTAGACTTCGTACGCCGGCGCCGCTTGGGCCGATAGCAGCGATCGGCCGCCGGTCAGCGCGAGCAGCCCTGCCAGAACGAGGAGATGCCGGGCGACGAGATGCCAGGCAACGGCCCGGTATACGGCGCCAAACCTGGTGAAGCGGGCAAGACTGTGACTGGACACGACAGGACGCTCCGGAGAGGGTGGACGTCCCCGGCGATCGGACGGCCGCGGGAGATTGACCGGGTAGATTCTAGGCCGATTGGCCTGGCCCCGCCACACGCCCTTGCTGCGTGTGACGACTGCGCGTAACCTCACCCCGGCACTCACTCCGTCCAGGCCGGGCCAATCTCCCCATGACGTTCCAGCGCAAGCTGCTCCTGGGGTTCTCGCTCATGGCCCTGCCCGCACTGCTCGTCGCGGGTGAGGCGATCCGCACCAATCTGCTCGAACGGGCCGCACTGAAGGCTCTTGGCGAGGATCTCGCACGGTCGCGCACGTACGGCGAGCTCGAAACCGCCATGTTCAATCAGACGGAAACCGTCTGGCGATACCTGACCGGGATGGATCCGACTGCCCGCCAGGAATTCGATCTCAATGGCGAGGTCATCGACTACTGGTTGCAGCGTTGGAGATCCGAGTTGCGCCCCGATGAGGCTGGACTCGCCAACGACGTCCGCGAGGTGCAGCAGCAAATCCGTCTTGCCTCTGTGCACGTGTTCGCGGTCTACGACTCCGGCCGCCACGAAGATGCGTACCGCCTCGCCCAACAGGACATCCGCGACCGGCTCCTGCCCATCCTCGACAACCTGAACCGCGACATCTACCGGCGTGCACGCGAGTCCAGCGTCCGCGGCGCCTACGCCAACCTTGCGGACATCGTCGCCGCCGAGAATCGCGCCGTAGTCGCCATTCTCATCCTGGCTCTCGCGACTGCGTTCATCGCGTCGTGGCTCATCTCGCGCAGCCTCGCGCGCCCGATCAGCCAGCTCCGCGAAGCGATGGCCGTTGTTGGCACGGGGAGGCTCGACTATCCCATCGAGGCGCGCTCGCCGGATGAGATAGGGGACCTCGCGCGCTCGTTCGCGATCATGACCGAGCACCTGCGCGAATCCCGAGCGGGCGTGGAGCGGCTCAATGCCGAGCTCGAGGCCAAGGTCGCGCAGCTCGAGCGGACGCAGGCCCAGCTCCTGCAATCGGAACGGCTCGCGTCGATCGGCGAGATGGCCGCAGCCGTCGCCCATGGTATTCGCAATCCGCTGGCGAGCCTCCGCGCCGCCGCGCAGCTCGCGCTCCGCCAGGCGCACCTCCCCGCCCCTCGGGAACACCTCGGCGTCATTATCGGCGAGGTGGACCGCCTCGACCGGCGCGTCAGCCACCTGCTCAACTTCTCGCGACCTGCGCCGGTCCACCAGATGCGCGAAAGCGTCGCCCGGTTGGTCGAGGACCTCACGCCGCCGTTCACCGAGTTGCTGAAGGAGCGCCACATCGCACTCGACGTGCAGATCGCGCCCGGGCTTCCGGATGTCCGCATCGACCCGATGCAGGTGGAGCAGGCGCTCGTGGAAGTCGTATCCAACGCGCTCGACGCCATGCCCGGCGGCGGCAAGCTGCGCATCGCCGCCTCCGCGGCTGCTCTTGGCGGCAATCCGGGTGTCGTGATCGAGATCGCCGATACCGGTGCCGGCATCCCGGAGCACGTGCTGCCATCGGTGTTCGACCCGTTCTTCACGACGCGCCCCGAAGGCACCGGCCTCGGTTTGGCAGTGGCGAAGCGTTTCATCGAGCAGAACGGTGGCGCGGTCGCCATCGTGAGCGCGCAAGGCCAGGGCACTACTATTCGGCTGCAGTTGCCCGTCGCGGTGGACGACAATGACGCCAGCGCGGCGCGTGCAGCCGGCAGTCCTCCACCCACGAGTAATTCCTGAGCCCGACCGCATGAGCGCAGCCACCGTATTGATCGTCGATGACGAGCGCACGCTCGCGCGGTCGATCAAGGCGTTCCTCATCGAGTCCGGCTACGAGGCCGAGGTCGCGGGAAGCGGCGAACAGGCGCTCGAACAGTTGGAGCGCGTGCGGCCGGATGTGATCTTCGCCGATGTGCGCCTGCCGGGCATGAACGGCATCGAACTTCTGCGCCGGATCCGGGAGTTCGACGCCGCCGTCCCGGTCATAATGATGACTGCGTACGGCACGATCGAAGGCGCCGTGGAAGCGGTTAAGCTCGGCGCCTTCGACTATCTGAAGAAGCCTGTCGATCTGGACGAGCTCAAGCTGCTCACCGACCGGGCACGCGAGTCGTCGCGACTCAAGCAGGAGTTGTCCTACTACAGGCGCCGCGACACACCCGAAGTCCGCTTCGCCGAGATCGCCGGCCAGTCGCCGGCTATGCAGGCCGTGCTCGATCGCGCCAGACAGATCGCCGCGCTGGATGATGTGCCGCCAGTCCTCATCACCGGGGAAACCGGAACCGGCAAGGGTCTGCTCGCGCGCAGCATTCACGCCGCGGGACCACGCTCCGCGAAGCCATTCATCGAGGTGAACTGCACGGCGCTGCCCGGAACGCTGATGGAGGCTGAGCTGTTCGGCCACGAACGCGGCGCCTTCACCGACGCGAAGGAATCGAAGATCGGACTCTTCGAAGCCGCCGAAGGCGGCTACCTGTTTCTCGACGAGGTCGGCGACATCGAGCTGTCGCTCCAGGGGAAATTGTTGCGCGCCATCGAAGACCGGATGGTCCGGCGCGTGGGAGGCATCCGCGACCGCAAGATCGACACGCGGATCTTCGCCGCCACGAATCGCGATCTCGAGCGCGATGCACAGCGAGGATCGTTTCGAAAGGACCTCTACTTCCGGCTCGCGGTCATCCTGCTCCGGCTACCGCCGCTTCGCGAGCGGGGCGATGATGTGCTCCTCCTCGCCGAATTGTTCCTGCGCCAGTTCGCCGCGAAGTATGGCAAGGACGTGCACGAGCTCAGCCCCCGCGCACGCGCGCTGTTGCTGTCGTATCCGTGGCCCGGCAACGTGCGCGAGCTGAGTCACGTCATCGAACGCGCCGTGCTGTGGAGCCGCGGTGCGATGCTCGATCCCGGCCACCTGTCGCTCACCGAGCCTGCGGCCTTCGAGCCACCTGGTGCCTCCGGCGGCGACTCCTATCCCGATCATATCGGGGGGACCTCGAACCCGGGTCCCGGAATCCCGCCAGGCGGAGGCGACCTGCCGCAGTGGGAGAAAACAGTCATCGAACAGGCGCTGCGCGAAGCAGGCGGCAATCAGACCAAGGCCGCCCAACGGCTCGGCATCAGCCGTGACACGCTCCGCTATCGGCTGAAGAAGTTCGGGATCGCAGGATAGACCCAAGGGGGTGGGCTATTTCACCCACTCCTTGGGTAAATGACCCAATGAATGCGCACTTTGAATTCACGCATGGGATCGGTCATGAGCGCATAACGCATGGACTGGCCGGAGGTTACGCGCATACAGGCGTTTGCGGTGGCGCTGGCACGACGGGTGCCTATAGGCAAGGCGCAGCCGGTTGAACGTTGTGAGTGTCCATCGGCTTTTCGACCCACCCGGGTCCGTCCTTTTCTGCGGAGCGCCTCATGTGGACCAAGCCTGAATTCGAAGTCGTAGAAGTCACGATGGAAGTGACTGCCTACGTCGCCCGGCGCTAAGAGCCGGACGGATCGGTAAGACAGAGGGGGCCCCGAAACGGGCCCCCTGTTCTTTCCCGGCGGAGCCTGTGTAGCTCGGGCGGCTCACGTGTTGTTCGTGAGTACCCCCACCAGCCACGTGCGAGCTGCGGCCACCTCGCCATCGCCGATCGAATGACCGCCCAGCTCCCAATGGAGCGTCACCGATGCGCCGCAGCGCCGCAGCAGCTCGGCGAGACGTTCGGTTTCCGCTGGCGGCGCGATCGGATCGGCCCGCCCGGCTCCAATGAACACCGGCGTCCCCGCGAGATCGGGTAAGGGGTCCGGCTCGAACGGCACCATTGGACTGAGCAGAACCGCGGCCCGCAGCACGCCCGGCCGGCGCAGCAGGAGACTCGCGGCAATGTTGGCGCCGTTGGAGAATCCGGCAGCCACGATTCCGTCGCGATCCAGGCCATACGTTGCCGCCGCGGCCGCGACGAACTCGGCCAGCTCGGTCGTGCGCCGCGCGAGGTCCTCCTGATCGAACACACCTTCCGCGATCCGGCGGAAGAATCTCGGCATCCCGCGCTCCAGCACCTGTCCGCGGGGACTCAGGAGCCCGGCACCGAGCACGAGCGCGCGGCCCAATGGGATGAGGTCCTCTTCGTTGCCGCCGGTACCGTGGAGCAGGAGCAGGGTGGTACCGCCCGCATACTCGGAGCCGGGAGCCGGCGGCACGTAACGGTGCACGAAACCGAGTGCGTCGCCACTCACATCTTCGGGCCCGCCGGTCGCATTGCTGAGGGCAATGTCGGCGCCCGGCACCGGGAGATGGATCGGCGGCAGCACGGCCTCGATCTGCGACCGGTATGACTCGTATTGGGCCGGTAGCATCAACCGCTCGCCGAGGTGCTCCATGGGCTCGTCGATCGCGAAGCCCGGCCCGTCGGTGGCGATCTCGAACAACACGCCGCCAGGTTCGTGAAAGTACACCGAATGGAAATAGGTCCGGTCGATGACTGGAGTCGGCGTGGGGCCCGCCGCGGCCACTTGCTCGCGTAGCGAGAGTTGCGCCGCGTCATCCGCTGCGCGGAACGCCACGTGATGCACGATCCCGGCGCCGCCCGCCCCGCGCGGGAATCCGCCGACGGCCCGCACGTTGACCAGCGTCCCTGCGCCGCCATCGCCGGCCGCATACCGCCGCGTTGTGTGCTCCTCACTCACCGGCCGGAACCCCAATGTGTCGACGAGGAGGCGCTCCGTCGGGTCATGCTTCTCCTCCCAGAGCGTGACGCCGTGGAATCCCCGGATCGCCTGATCGGCGCCGATGCCCGGCGAACCGGCCCACGCGGGACGCACCTCCGCGCTCGCGTGCGCGACGATCTCGAGCATCATGCCGTCGTGGTCCCGGAACGCGATCACCTGCTCCGCGGCCGTACCGGTCCCGCGCTTGGAGGGTCCCTCGAATGCGACGCTATGCCTCACCAGCCGGGCCACCCAGAATCCGAGCGCCGGCGGCAGCACGGCGAACGACGTCACGGCGACCTGCCCGGTGCTCTGGCGCCCCCGATGCGCGCCGGGCCACGGGAAGAAGGTCATCACGCTGCCCGGCGTCCCCGTCTCGTCGGCAAAGTAGAAATGGTAGGTTTGCGGATCGTCGAAGTTGACGGTGCGCTTGACGAAGCGCAGCCCGAGCAGCCCCACATAGAAATCCAGATTCCGCTGGGGGTCGGCGGCGATCGCCGTGACGTGATGAATGCCGAGTACGCCTGTCATGGGAACGGGTTCGGAGGAGACGGCCGTTGGGCAACCGGGGATGCCACGCGACGCGCCAAACGAATCGCAGAGCGAATCGCAGAGCGAAAGATGAAGGAGGGCCGGCCCGCGCCGCGAGGGCCCGCCCAGCCGCATACCCCTGCCCTATTATTCGCCCTATAATTCACGGTCCCACACACCAGCGCACGATCCGCGGCGGTGACGCGAGCGACGAACGCCCACTCTGGAGTAACGATGTCGCAGAAGAAGATCATCGCGGTGGCCGGCGCGACGGGCGCCCAGGGCGGCGGCCTGGTTCGCGCAATTCAGAATGACAAGAGCGGCGACTTCGTCGCCCGGGCGTTGACACGGGATGTGAACTCCCCCAAGGCCAAGGCGCTGGAACGCATAGGCGCGGAGGTCGTCAGCGCGAACGTCGACGACCGGGACAGCCTCAAGGAAGCGTTTCAGGGCGCATACGGCGCGTTTTGTGTCACGTTCTTCTGGGATCACCTCTCGCCCGAGAAGGAAAACGCGCACGCCAAGGCGCTGGCCGGAGCCGCCAGGAGCGCGGGGGTGCAGCATGTGATCTGGTCCACGCTCGAAGATACGCGCCGCTTTGTGCCCGTCGCCGACGCCCGAATGCCGACGCTCATGGGCCGCTACAAGGTGCCACACTTCGACGCGAAGGGAGAGGCCGACCAATTCTTCAAAGGCCTTCCCGTCACGAACCTGCTGACCACGTACTATTGGGACAACCTGATCGGCATGGCGCCGAAAAAAGGCCCCGACGGCACGTTGGTGTTCACGCTACCGCTTGCAGACAAGAAGATCGCCGGCATCGTCGCGGAAGACATCGGGAAATGCGCCTACGGGATCTTCAAGCGGGGCCAGGAATTCGCCGGCAAGACGATCGGTATCGCCGGCGAGTTGCTCACCGGCAAGCAGATCGCCGCCGCACTCGCCGCCGCACTCGGCCGCGAGGTACGCTACAGTCCGGTGACGCCGGAGATGTTCCGCGGATTCGGATTCCCGGGCGCCGCGGATCTCGGCAACATGTTCCAGTTCTACGCCGAATTCGAATCGCACTTCGCCGAGACGCGCGACATCGCTCTCGCGCGGTCGCTCAATCCGTCCCTGCAAACGCTGGCCCAGTGGCTCGCTGGCAACGCGAAACGCATCCCCATCGAATGAGCAGCAGCCTCCGTAATCGCGCGGCGCGGGCGGCTGGTGCCGCAGCCGCGCTCGCGGTGACACTCGCCACGATGGCTGCCACGACCCTGGCACCCCGCCCCCATCAGGGCTGGATCACTACGGCGGACTCGACACGCCTGTACTACCGCGTGATCGGGCACGGCAGCGATACGGTCATCGCTATCCATGGCGGACCGGGCGTCGATCTCGAGAGCATTGCCGGCGACTTCGTGCCGCTCGCCGAGCATCACGTGGTCATCTTCTACGACCAGCGGGGAACGGGCCGGTCTACGCTTCCAGCCGACACCGCGCGGCTCGGCGCAGAACAGCAGGTCGCCGACCTCGAGGCCGTCCGGCAGTACTTCGGACTGGCGCACGTCACGCTCGTCGCCCACTCGTACGGTCCACTGCTTGCTGCGACCTACGCGCTCGCACACCCCGATGCGGTGCGGCGGATGGTGTTCTTCGGCCCGGTGCCTCCCCGCCGCGGTGATTTCTGGACGCGCTTTGGCAAGACGATGGGTTCACGCCTCGACAGTGCGCAGCAGGGCCGGCTCGCCGCGGCGAACCGGCGGCTCGCCGATACGTCCGCCAATGCGCGCCAGGCGTGCCGCGACCTGTGGGCGATCGCGCTTCGGCCGCGCCTCGCCGATCCGGATCGCACGCTGTCGCTCATCCGCTCAGACCTCTGCGCCTCTGATCCGGCCGGCATCCGCTATGGCTTGACCACCACGAACCGCGTCGTCATGGCCTCGTACGGCGACTGGGATCTGCGCTCGCGGCTGCGCGGCCTGGCGGTGCCGGTCCTCGTCGTCCACGGTGAACAGGATGCCATCCCCATGGATCTCGTCGAGGAGTGGACGACGTCACTCCCCCACGCCCAGCTCCTGCGCGTGCCCGGTGCCGGCCACTTCGCGTACGTCGAACAGCCGGAGATCGTCTGGCCCGCCGTCGAGCGCTTTCTAGGATCCTCGTAACCAGCCTGCGACCGCCTGCCACGGGAATTGCTCGGTCATTTTCTCGTAGAGCTGCTGCGGGAAATCGCTGTCACCCGAACCGGGCGGATCGCCCGCTGGGCAACGATACCAGCCGGCCGAACAACCTCTATCTTCTCATGTTCGTGCACTCCTGGCTTTCTTCATTGACCGATGCCCCACGCGCTCTCGCTTGATGAAATAGAGGATGCCCGGCGCAGGCTGCGCGGGATCGCCCTCCGCACGCCGCTCGTGCGGCTCGCGCTCCCCGGCGGGCAGTTGGCGGTCGGCCTCAAGCTCGAGACGCTGCAACCCATCGGGTCCTTCAAGATCCGCGGGGCTGGCGCGGCAATGACCGCGGCATCGCCGGAGGTGCTCGCCCGTGGTGTGTACACCGCCAGCGCCGGCAACATGGCGCAAGGTGTAGCGTGGTGCGCTCGGGAGCTCCGAGTTCCCTGCACGGTCATCGTGCCCGGCCACGCGCCCGATACCAAGGTCGCAGCGGTCGAGCGCCTCGGCGCGACGGTCATCCGCGTGCCCTTCGACCGCTGGTGGCAGGTGCTCGTCGAGCACGCTTATCCCGGACTCGAGGGCCTGTTCGTTCATCCCGTTTCCGATCCCGCGGTCATCACCGGCAACGCGACCGTGGCGCTCGAGATCCTCGAGGATGTGCCCGACGTGGATACGGTCCTCGTGCCCTATGGTGGCGGCGGTCTCTCCTGCGGCATCGCCATGGGGCTCAGGGCAAAGGGTTCTGCCGCGCGTGTGATCGCCTGTGAGGTCGAGACGGCCGCGCCGCTCGCCGCATCGCTTCACGCCGGCCATGCGGTCCAGATCGAGTATCGCCCGAGTTTTGTCGACGGGATCGGCGGCCGGAGCGTGCTGGCCGAGATGTGGCCGCTCGCGAGCACGCTCCTGAGTGGCAGTATCGTGAGCAGCGTCGAACAGATCGCCGGCGCCGTGCGCCTACTGGCCGAGCGAGCGCACATCGTCGCGGAGGGCGCGGGTGCGGCGTCGGTCGCGGCGGCGATGTCGGGACGCGTCACCGGCCGGTCCATCGTATGTGTGGTGTCTGGCGCCAACATCGACATGGCCAAGCTCGCGGCCATTCTCGCGGGCGGCGTCCCCGCGACCTAGCACTAGGACGAACGGCTTCAGTTGCTGCCACCAACCCCAGCCGTCGAGGGCAGCCGCCGCCGTTTGAGAACCATCGGTCGCCCTGTCCGGGCAACGGCGGCTAGGCGCGGCGATCAGTAGTTGTCAGGGGTGGTCATGTGCCCGTCGCCGACGATCACCGTCGTACCACCGACCCGCACGCGCAACACTTTCCCGTCGCGTTTCTCCGCCGACGCCAGAATCAGGCTCGGTCGCCCCATCGCGACGCCTTGCTCGATGCGCCACGCGAACTCGCCCGTCCGCTGCGGCAATGCGTCGGCGAGACTCCCAGCCAGTGCCGCCGCCGCAGATCCCGTCGCGGCATCCTCGGCGACGCCCAGCGATGGCGCGAACATGCGCGCGTACACGTTGTCGCCGGCTGGCCCGTCGTTCGCGAACAGGAACAGGTTCGACGCCCACGCCCGGCCGAAGGCGGCGCTCCATGCCACACGATCGAGCACGCTGCGATCGACCATCATCTTGTCGGTCAGCTTGATGAAACAGAAGGGCAGTCCATAGCTCGCGAACCACGTGTCGGTCACCGCCGAGGGCGGCAACGAGAGGGCCGCAGCGGCATCGGCGGGCCGAGGCGCCGAGGCGGACCGCTCCATGGGACGCTCGAGAGAGAAACGTGTCATCACCGCCTTGCCGTCGAGCTGCACTTCGACCGACACCGGTCCGACGCCTTCTTCCAGCACAATGGTGGCCTTCCCGCCCGGTGTCTCGACCATTCCGAGGCGAGCCAGCACCGCCGCCGTTCCAACGGTGGGATGTCCGGCGAACGGGACTTCCGCGCCCGGCGTGAAGATGCGCACCCGCCGCGCGTGCGCGGGATTCCTGGCCGGCAACACGAATGTGCTCTCGGCGAAGTTGAACTCCCGCGTGAGCGCCTGCATCGCGCGATCCGACATCCCGCGCGCGTCCGGGAACACGGCGAGTTGATTTCCCCCGAACGGATTCGCGGTGAAGACGTCGGCGATCACGAAATGATGTTCCATCGCGCGATGCCTAGACCAGGCTCTGGATCGAGCCGCCGTCGACCTGAATCGCGGTTCCGGTCACGAAGCTGGCTCTCGCGGAAGCGAGGAATGCGACGACCGCTGCCATCTCCCGTGGTTCGCCCGCGCGGCCGAGGGGAATGGTGCCGGCGCGCTGATGGAGGATGTCGTCCACCGGCCGCTTCTCGCGTGCGGCCCGCATCGACGCCAGCTCGGTCGCCCGTGCCGTGTCGAAATGACCCGGCAGCACGGTGTTGACGAGTACCCCGTCTTTCGCGACTTCATTCGACAGCGTCTTCGCGAATCCGAGGAGGCCGCTGCGTGCCGTGTTCGACAGGATAAGTCCGGGTACGGGCTGCTTCGCGGCCATGGATGTGAGAAAGATGACTCGCCCCCAGTGCCGTGCCCGCATCCCCGGGACACACGCCTGCGCAAGATGGATCGAAGAGAGCAGATTGAGCTCGAACGCCGCCCGATACTGGGCGTCGGTCGTGGTCTCGAACACCGTCGACGGTGGGCCGCCGGCATTCGCGACGAGGATGTCGACGGGCCCGAGCGCGGCCTCCGTGTTTCGTACGAACTCCTCCGCGGCCCCGGCAACCGTCACATCTCCGGCGATCGCCAGCGCCCGGCCGCCCGCTGCAATGATCTCGCGTGCATACTGCTCGAGATCGGCACCCCGCCGCGCGACCAGCGCGACCGCGGCACCTTCAGCCGCCAGTTCCCGTGCGATGGCGAGTCCAAGGCCCGAGGACGCGCCGGTGACCAGCGCCACTTTCTTCGTGAGTCCGAGATCCATGATCCCGTAATCTCACGGAGTCAGGGCTGCCGCACAAATGGGCGGCCCGCGGGGCGGTCCCAGCCGGCGCCATGGCGGCGGTGCCGGTGGCGCGGATTGCCCCTCGAGGCCGAGGGATGTCGCGGCCAGGGGCTACCCGGCGGAATCCCGGCGGAAGAGCAGTTGGTAGACCAGCGGCTTGGGCAGCCGGTGGCTCGTGACGGTCACCCGGAGGTGCAGCCGAGCCCCACCATCGCCGAACGAGATCGCATTCTCCCGGTCCCCGTCGGACGCGGAGATCGTTTGGCGCAGCGTGTCGCCAGCGATCGCCACATGCGCCTTGTCGGTCTCCTTCGCGAGCGCGTTGTACCAGGGCACCACCGCCCCGTCCAATGGCGTCACGACGGGGTCGCCGTTGTCGAACGCCACACTTACGGTGTCCGCCGCCAACCGCAACCGAAGACTGTGGGGAAGCGGGTTGACCTTGGTGAGGCGCCCCCTGGCGATGCCCCGGACAATGAAGTTCATAGGCGACACCGTCGTGTTGATCGCCGCCTTGATATCGTCGCTCGAATCCGGAACCAACGTATAGGTATACGAACCCGCGGCCGGCATTCCGGCTGCTACCACGTGAGCCGTATCGCCCCCAGCGGCCCGCGCGGAGTCCTGCGCGGCGCTTTGCCCGGCGGCCATGGTGCCCGCCAACACCAGCACGCTGGCGGTCGTGCACGCGAGGACGCGCAGCCGTGGCATCTCACGCAGCACACGAGGAAGTAACCGGCCGCGTGACCGGTGGGATGGTTGTGTGAACACTTGGTGCATGCCCCGTTCAGGTAACGGACCGGGCAACGGATGCCGGCCCTCCCCAAATCCTAGGACGCCCGCGCCCGTCCCGCGTGGGCTCTGGGGCGGATGACCATCCGCCAGGGGTGAACGACCTTTGGCGTGGCTGCCTGTGCGGCTACCGAATGCAGTTGCCGAATGCGGTTACTTATTGCGGCTGCGCTGCTCGCGTGGCCAAGCGTTTCGCCACTCGCGACCGAAAATCCTGCGGCACGTCAATGCGCTGGAGCTTCACGCGGACGTCCCGGATCACGCTCGCCTCGAATTTGAATTCCGCTGAGCAGAGTGCACACACCTCGAGAATGATCCCGCACGAGTTTCATCTCGGCCTCTGCCAGCTCGCGGTCGAGGTAGTCGTCGAGACGACGGAACGCGACTTCGCACCCGGCGCGGTCGAGTCCGCGCTTCGGGATCGCCACACGCACGCGGCTGACGATTCCTTCGTCCTCCGCCACTCGCCACAATCGCTGCTGCAGCAGTTTGCGGGCCCGGTGCAACCGGCTTCGCACCGTCCCCGGCGGTACATCGAGCACTGCGGCGATCGCCTCGTACGAGAGGTCTTCAATGAAGTAGAGCGCCGCTACGACCTGATACTCTTCCGGTAGCTTGCGGAGTGCGGCCTGCACCGCCTCGCGCGACAGGTTGGTCGTGAGACGGCCGGCCGGGTCGTCGCCCCCCACCGGCAGATCCGCGATCTTGAATGTGTTGTAGAGGAAGAGGTCGGGCGCATCACCCATGCTCACGGTGACGAGCCGCCGAGCGCGAGCCCGCCACGTCATGCGGTGGCAGTTGGTCAGAATCCGGAAGAACCACGGCTTGAATGGTGCACCGGGCTGAAACGTCCGAAAGCCCTTCCAGGCCTGGAACGTCGCGTCCTGCACGAGATCCTCGGCGTCGGCCTGGTTGCGGGTCAGGCCGAGTGCGTACCCGTACGCCTGGCTCAGGACCGGGGCCAGGAGCATCTCGAAGTCCTGGCCAACCGGCAACCCAGCAGGCAACACGGAATCGGCAGTCATGGCGTCCTGAGTACGGAATCTGCAGCCCGGCCGCGCCGCGGCATCACCGGGGAGACGTAATGCGGCGGTACGCCCTACGTCAACTTGCACACTGGTGGTGCCGCCCGCACCTTCACCCAATGAATGACTCCAGCGAGGCCTGGCACCGGGTGGGGGTAGGAAACGACTTGCGAGCCGCGGCGCCAGTCGCCGTCACGGCCGGCGGCCACCAGATCGCGATCTTTCAGTACGACGGACGGCTGCGCGCCATCTCCAATCGCTGCAACCACAAGGGTGGTCCGCTCGTCGAGGGCCGGCTGCACGGCGAATTCGTGATGTGCCCGTGGCATGCCTGGGAGTATAGCGTGATCACGGGGCGAGGCCCGCAAGGATACGATGAGGAGCAGGTACCCGTGTTCGCCATCGAGGAGCGGCCTGACGGCGTGTACGTCCGCACGCCGCCCGCGATGCCGCGACACCTGATCCCGCATAAGGCATCGCTCCTGCTCGAGGAGCACCCCAAGCCGCCGGGCGCGCCAGTTCGCGTGCTCGGACTGTCCACCACCGGAATGGATGATGGCAATCCGCGCTACTCCACGTCCGACGCGCTGCTGGATGAGGCACTGGCCCACGCGGCGGCCAGCGGCGCCGACACGCAGTGCCTCCGCCTTCGCGAGCTCGCGTTCCGGCACTGCGAAGGGAATTACTCCAAGGCGGCGCGCGCCTGCACATGGCCGTGCGCGATTACGGAGCGCGACCCGGCGGACCAGCTCACGCCTGTCTACGAAGGCCTCGTGCATTGGGCCAATGTCGTGCTGATCGCGACGCCCATTCGCTGGGGTAATGCGTCGTCGCTGTATTTCAAGATGGCGGAGCGCCTGAACTGCGTGCAGAATCAGGTGACGATCAACAATCGCGTGCTGATCCATCACAAGGTGGCCGCGTTCATCATCACGGGTGGCCAGGACAACATCCAGGCGGTCGCTGGATCGATGCTGACGTTCTGGTCGGAGTTGGGCTTCATGTTCCCGCCGTTCCCGTTCATCGCGCATTCGCGCGGCTGGGATGCCGAGGACATGCAGAACAACGTCAAAGTGGTGAAGATGAGCGAAGGGTTGCGGGAAGCGGCGCACGAGCTGGTGGAGCGGGGCATTGCGACATGGCGGATGGTGGATGCCACGCGCGGCTCCGGGATGCCGCCGATGGAGCGCGCCGGTCGCAAAGCCAATCCGGTGGCCGACAGTATGGCGGTTCCCAATGGCTGATTTCCGCATCGGCACTGCAAGCGCCAATACTCCGGATGCACCAGGTAGCGCCGCCGCCCGTCTCGCAACGGGTCACGCCTACGAACGTGCGCTCTTCGGCGGCCGCATGGACGAGTTGGGCGAGTACCTGACGGATGACGTGACCTACTGGGTGGCGGGCGCGCCGCCAATCGGCGGTACGTGGCGCGGACGCGAGGCCGTCGTTGGGGCGTTCGCGAATCGCGAGTTCGGCCTTGGCGCCGCCGACTGGGGCTACGAGGAACTGAGACGCGACTGGTCGGCGCCAGGCGATGACCGCGTGGTCGTCGAGATCCACGAGAAGAGCTGGCTCAAATCCCACCCCTCGGATGTGATCGATCAGCGTACGTATTGCGTCCTGCGCTTTCGTGACGACCGGATTGCGGCGATCGAGGACTACACCGACTCGCATCTCTACGAGGAGTTCGTCGAGCGGCACCGGGCGGATCTCCCCAGGTTCCGGGGGTCCTGACGGCCCCGGAGCCGGCAGGACCCGCTCGGCACGACGGAACCTGGGAACCGGCCCGGCGATAACGGCATATTTGAGTGGGCAGGCGCCGGACCCGCCCAGAGAGCCAGCGGGCAGGATCGCACGGCGCCGCCTCATCAGGAGATTTCCATGATCCGCATCGTTTCCCTGCTCGCGGCGACCACGCTGACCGTCGGCGGTGGGCTGGCGCTCTTCGCTACTCGCCCGCACTCAGCAGCGAGTTCGCCGCACCTGGGCGCGCGCACCGCACCACCGCTCAAGGACGAGGGCGCCTTCACCGGGTTCGATGGCAACACCGGTTGGGTCAACTCACCGCCGCTCACCGCCGCAGGACTGCGCGGCCATGTCGTGGTCGTGGATTTCTGGGCGTTCTCGTGCAGCAATTGTCTCGCGGCTCTGCCACACGTCAAGTCGCTCGAAGCCAAGTTTCGCGACAAGGGCGTGGTCGTCGTCGGCGTGCATACGCCGGAGTTGGACAACGAGCGCGTCGAATCCAACCTGCGCAATGCCGTCCGCGAACTCGGCATCATCTACCCGGTCGCCATCGATGGCAATAACCGGATCTGGAACGCCTTCCACAACGAGTATTGGCCAGCCATCTACATCGCGGATACGCACGGCCGGATCCGCTATCACTTCTTCGGCGAGGGCGCGTACGATCAGGAAGAGGAAGTCGTCGCGACCCTGCTCAATGAAGCGGCGCGCGAGCGTGACGCCACAGCCGGTACCGGTTCGGCTGCCGGCACAGCTGGCCGCACCCACGACTTCTCCGCGTGGCACAAGCCCGGCGACGCGGAGCTGAAGGCGCACCTCACTCCGCTCCAGTACTCGGTCACGCAGCACGACGACACGGAACTGCCCTTTCGCAACCAGTACTGGGACAACCACGAGCCGGGGATCTACGTCGACGTGGTATCCGGCGAGCCGCTCTTCAGCTCAATCGACAAGTTCGAATCGGGGACGGGATGGCCCAGCTTCACGAAGCCGCTCGTTCCAGCCAATGTCGTGACCCGTACGGACAATTCGATCGGCATGGATCGCACCGAGGTTCGCTCGGCGCACGCGGACTCACACCTCGGCCACGTCTTCGACGATGGACCGGAGCCGGCCGGATTGCGCTACTGCATGAATTCGGCGGCGATGCGCTTCATTCCGGCGAGCCAGCTCGCCACGAATGGCTATGGTGAATACGCACACCTGTTCGCCACCGCGGCAACGACGACGAAGCAGTGATCCCCGTGCCAGCCGCCTAGTGGCCGAAGACCACCGTGTAGTCGTGGATGCTGCTACGCCGGGCGACCGGAAAATGCCAGACGAACACACGGTGGACGATGCAGGACTCCACCTCGGTCGGGACCGCCGCGGTCCAGCTCCGGTTGACGACCGTCGCGCGCATGACTTCGCCCGAGTCGCTGAGCGAGATGCGGACGGTCACGCGGCCACGCAACGCCGGATTGGCGCTGAGCCCATACTGGGAATAGCAGGCCGTTATCGCTGACTCGCGACAATGTACTTCCGTCGTGAACTCATCGTCGGACAATCCACCATCTGACAACGCCCCGGAATCAGATAGCACGCGCGCGGGAGGCGGTGTTGGAGCGGCCGCCACCGTCTTTGGTGTCGCCGGCGCGGACGGAATGACGGGTGTCGCGGTCGCAACAATGGCGACCGTCGCAGGCTGCGGCGCCGAACGAACGGTGACCGCGGTGGTGCGCGCGCTTGGCGGTGCCACGAGGGATGTGGATGCCGCGTAGGCCTTGACGCGCACTCGGGCTGCCGCCGCCAATGGACGCTGGGCCAGGTTCGCGGCTGGCGCGGCCGCGACAGGCGCCGTGAGGCTCGCGACTGCACTTGGATCGGCTGCAGGCACCACCGGAATGAGCGGCGCGGGCGACGAGGAATCCGCCGGGGCCGGCGCAGGCTGCGCCACAGCCAGCGGTACCTGCTGCACCGGCATGCTGGCTGCGGCCAGTGATGCCGCTCTCGCCGTGCTGTCGGCGGCACGGTTGGCCGCCATCTCGCGTGCCGCCCGGGCGGACTCGCGGATGGCCTGCACCACCGATCCGAGGGTTGGTGCGAGGAACGTCGTCGTCACGCCGCCGGGGCCGAGCGCGCCGATCTTCACGGTGAGTGATGGCGGATCGGTTCGGGGCCGCGAGAGCAGGACGAAGTCGCCGCGGGCGAGTTCGTCGCGTGCCGATGTCGTGTCGGGCCGGTCCCGGCGCGCAGCCATGAAACGCAGGCTGTCGGCCGTCAGAGGTTCCGCCAACGCGGCCCACGCGTCCGCTTCATTCGCGGTCAACTCAACGGGCTGCGCAAACGCATTGCGAAAATTCACGGACGCGTACACGAGCACCGTGCCGGCATCGGTCGCACGGATCCACACGAACGTATTCGAGTTGTGGAACATGGCCATCTCGCGCATGTCGGTCACGCGCGATGAGGCGCCGGCGAGTTCCGCCTGCTGTGACGTGGCCACGGCGGGCTGCGAGACCAGGGGCGCGACGCCGAGCGCAATGGTCAGCGCTAACCGAACGATCGGCCGCCCGTGGGCCGCGCACGCCGGCCGGTCCGCCGGGCGCGCAGGCGCCCTCGAATTCAGTACGAGACAGTGCACACTGGCTGACGCGCGGCGAACTCCTCGGGTCACGCCATCCTGCACCCCGGGCCGGTGCACCCCCGCAGGGCGCGGCTCCTGGGGCTTTTTGTCCCTTGTGCGCTCGCCTGTCTCCTTTCTCTTCCCCTTATTTCTGCGCCGTCGCCACCCCTCCAGGGATGTACTTGGCGTACCAATCGAGGTACCGCCGCAGCCGGTCCACCTTGAAGCTGGGGCGCGTGAGCCCGTGGTATTGGCCCGGATAAATCACGAGTTCCGTGGGCACGTTGAGGACACGCAGTGCCTGGTACATCTGTTCGCCGCCGATCACCGGCACATTGAAGTCCTTGTCCCCACCGAGAAACAGGGTGGGCGTGGCAATGTGCGTGGCGTGAAAGAAGGGGTAGGAGAGTTTGATCCACAGATCGGGGTGCTCCCACGGCTGGCCCAGCTCTGCGACGTATTGCTGGATGTACTCATCGACGCCATACATCGAGAGTTGCAGCGCACTCCCCGCCCCGCTCGTCGCGGCCTTGAACCGGGGGTCGGTCGCGATGGAGTAGTCGGTCAGTATCCCGCCGTAGCTCCACCCGCCAATTCCGAGTTTGCCGGGGTCGGCGATCCCCGTCGCCACGACGTGGTCCATGGCGCCGAGCAGGTCGACGACTTCCTTGTGTCCCCAGTCGGCGAGAATCGCCCGTTGGTACGCGGCACCCCTGCCCGAGCTCCCCCGATAGTTCGGCGACACGACAACGTATCCGTTGGCCGCGAATAGCTGGCGCTCGAAACTGAAGTCGTGTTCGTCCTGGCCGTTCGGGCCGCCGTGAATCCGCAGGAGCGTGGGGTAACGGTGCCCGGACGCCGCGCCAGCGGGCTTGATCAGAATGCCATGGACATCGGTTCCGTCTTTGCTCCGCGCCGCGAAGTCCTCGGTCGTGCCAAGCTGCACGCCGGCGAGCCACACGTCGTTGCAATGCGTGAGCCGCCGCACGTCGCCATGGTCGATCACACACACTTCGGGCGGCGTGCTGTCGGTCGCAATCAGACCGGTGAGCGCTCCATCGTGGGCCATGGAGATGCTGGAGATCACGAATGAACCAGTCAGCATCCGCGTCACGGCGCCGCTCGCGACATCGACACGTGCCGGGTATACGGACCGGTCATCCTCCACGAGCACCGTGATACTGCGCCCGTCTGCCGACCACTGCGGCTGGGATACCGCGCGATCCAGCGCTGCCGTGAGTACTCGTGGCTCGCCCCCCAATGCGCTCACGACCGCCAGTTGCAATTCGTCGTACGCGAACAGCCGCGGGTCGGCATTTCCCCGCACATAGGCGATCGAGCTGCCATCGGGGCTCCACGCCAGCCGCCCCGCCTCGGGCGGGTTGTCGGGACCGGGCCAAGTCGTGAGCTGCATGGCCGCGGCGCCGGGCTGGGTGTCGACGGCAAACACGTCCCAGTTGTTCGCGCGATCCACATCCACCGGAGTCCGCTTGCTCACAAATGCGATCCGCCGCCCGTCGGGTGACCATGCCGGCTGCTCTTCGTCGAACGCGCCCGCCGTAAGGATCCGTGTGGCGTGCGTGGCCACGTCGAGCAGGTAGAGATGGTCGCGAGATTTGCCGAGGTAGCCGGTGATGTCCTCTTTGAACTGATAGCGGTCAATGACGATCGGCTTCGGTTTCTTGTGCTCGCCATCCGCTTTCCGCGCGGCGGAATCCCGGTGGGCCGAATCGGCCACCGCTGAATCGGGATCGTCTGCCACCACCAGCACAATGTGGGTGCCGTCGGGCGACCACACGTAGTCGTTGACGTCACCGGTGAAGCTGGTGATCCGGATCCCTTCGCCGCCCTGGCGGCTCATCAACCACAACTGCAATGTCTCGTTCGCGTTGTCGCGCGCGGACAGGAAACTGATGTAGCGGCCATCCGGGCTCCAGCGGGGACGCGATTCGTTCGAGGTGTCCGTGGTGAGCTGAATCGTGTTGGTGCCGTCGGAGCTGGTCATCCAGATCTGGGTGTGACCCTTGTCGCGCGCTGAGTCCGGCGTGCTCACGGTATACGCGACCCACTGGCCATCCGGTGACCGCTCCGGATCGCGCACATCTTCGAGGCGGTAGAGATCCTCGGCACGCAGTGGCCGGCGCGCGTTCGTACTCGCAGTCGCAGCCGGGGACGGCGCGGACCCCGACGTCTGTGCCATGGCAGGCGCGATCGCGAAGCAGCCGGCTGCGATGACGACAGCGATGACGACAGCGATGAACTGTCGCATGAGGATTGGCATCGATCTGATGGTGTGGAAGTGAGTGATCCGATCAGAGACGCGTGATCGCAGGACGCGTGTGGCGCCACATGGCACCCACGAACGACCCGCGAGTGACAATCTGCGCCGCGGACCGTTCGAGCACACCCCAGCCGCCGGCCACTGGCGGCGCCGCGGACCACGGGTAGACTGGCGTGCGCGGCACCGCGAGCGCATCCCCGCGCCACCGCGAGAGTACGGCAAATCCGAGCCTGTAGCCTGCCGCACGCGCCAGCTCTCGCTCGCGAGACCCGGCCGCGCCATACGGATAGGCGACCGCCAGGACTGGCGCACCGAGTACCATCTCCAACATCGTGCGCGACCGCGTGAGTTCCGACGCCGCCTGATCCGCCTCGAGCCACGACAGCCGCGGGTGCGTCGCGGTATGCGAGAATGAACTCGATCCCGCGTCCATGCCATCGCGCAATGTCGCGCCACGCCAATGCGCGAACCGCCGGCCGCCGATCGCCACGTCCCATCGGTTCAGCCGGCCCGCGTACTCCGTGATCACGGCGCACGCCGCCGTGAAACCGCCATCCGCCAGCGCGGGAAATGCGTAGTCCCTGAGTCCGCGGTAGGCATCATCGAACGTGATCGCGAACTCACGTGGTCCCGCTGGCCGCGTGCCCGCCAGTGTTGCCGCCAGCTCGTTCAGCGTCAGCGTTCGCCAGCCGCCAGCAGCCAGCGACTCGATCTGCCTGGCGAAGCGCCGCGGGGAGAGCCGCGTCACGCCGATCTCGCTCCTGCAATCGACCTTGTGATAGACCAGGACGGGCGGGATGAGCCGCCCGGCAGCATCGCGCGCAAAAAAACCGGTCTTGTTCGGTGCCACTTGGTCAGCAATCACTATCGTCCCCCAACCCACGGATCGCACGGTATAATTGGACCTCCGAGACGGCATGCCTGCGGAGATCCCAGCGTTACCACCGAACGGCCGAGGAATCAGAATGTCCCAGATTGTGAGCAATTACCGCCCCGCGGTCAATGCCTGCCCGATCCGCGAGGCCGGCCGCACGGGCTGGATGCTCCTCGCGGCCATGACGCTGGGAGCGGCGCCGCTCCCCCTGGGCGCGCAATCCGCATCGTCGGCCGCCGCCCTCAACGCCGCGATCGATCGCGCCGTAGCCGCGGTGTCCGGCAAGGTCGTCGCCTGGCGCCGTGACATCCACCAGCACCCCGAGCTCGGCAACCGCGAGTTCCGCACGTCGAAGCTCGTCGCCGATCACCTGACGTCCCTCGGGATGACCGTCCGCACCGGTGTGGCCCACACGGGCGTCGTTGGCATTCTGCGCGGCGGCCGTCCCGGTCCAGTGGTCGCGCTCCGCGCCGACATGGACGCCCTGCCCGTCACCGAGCCGGCCGGCCTGCCATTCGCATCGACCGCGCGCTCCACCTACAACGGCCAGGACGTCGGCGTCATGCACGCCTGCGGACACGATACGCACACCGCGATGCTCATGGGCGTGGCGGAGGTCCTCTCCAGCGTACGGCGCAATCTGCCTGGCACCGTGATCTTCCTGTTCCAGCCGGCGGAAGAGATGGCGCCTGCGGGTGAGGATGGCGGGGCCGAGCTTATGGTGCGCGAAGGCGCCCTCGACGATCCCAAGCCCGACGCGGTGTTTGGGCTGCACGTCGTGCCGTTCGTGCTGGGCCACGTGCTGTACCGGTCCGGTCCCTTCATGGCGAGCAGCGATCCGATCACCATCGTAGTTCACGGCCGCCAGACGCACGGGGCACTCCCGTGGAAAGGGGTCGATCCGATCACCGTCGCGGCACAGATCGTAACCGGTCTTCAGACGATCGTCAGCCGGCAGACCGACCTCACCGCCGGCCCGGCGGTCGTCACGATCGGCAGCATCCAGGGCGGGGTGCGCGGCAACATCATCCCCGACAGCGTCGTCATGCTGGGCACGGTCCGGACTTTCGACTCCACGATGCGCCGCGACATTCGCGAGCGCGTAATCCGCACCACCCAGTTGATCGCGCAAAGCGCGGGTGCCACCGCCGACGTCAGTGTCGATCTCCGCTATCCCGTCACCGTCAACGATCCGGCGCTCACCGCGAAGATGCTCCCGGTCTTGCGGCGCGTCGTCGGCGATACCGGGGTCGTCGAAAGTCCGCTCGTGACGGGAGCGGAGGATTTCTCCTTTTACGGGAAGCGCGCCCCGGCACTGTATGTCCATCTGGGCGTGACCCCCCCGGACTCGAACTGGCGAACCGCCGCGCCGAACCACTCGCCGAAGTTCTACGCCGACGAGCGTGCGTTCCCGACGGGCATGCGCATTCTGGCGCATCTCGCGGCTGACTTTCTCGAGAATGGGCCGCGGAGCATCGAGTACCGCCAGCGCGCCCTGAGCAGGGCTCGCCGGCCGCAACTCGGCCTGTCACACGAGCGCCGGACGCGGCGGTACGGATTCTGGTCCGTACCGCCGCGTTTGAACATTCCATCTCACGCACGCCTGCACGCACCGGCATTCACGGTTTCGGCGCCACCGTGTCGGCCGGCGTTTGGGTGTTCGTTTGGGTGTTCGTTTGCGTGTTCGTTTGGGGATTCGTCTGGCCCGAGCTGTTGTTGCCGCCGCTTCCATTCGCGCCGGTCGCCTGCGTGCCCGGAGATGTGCTGTCACACCCGGCTGTGGTCTCCACATCGTGTCCGGCGCGCCAGTCACCGATCTGCGCCGCGAACTGCGTGCCCAGCGCAGCCACATCCACCGGCTCGGCGTCCGGCGGGTCCTGCCGCCCCGTAACCCGCGCGAGGCTCACCCGGGCTTTGGTATACGTGCTGTCCGCGTTGAGCGCATCCTGATACGCACCTGCCGCGGCAGTCACATGCCCGCTGCGCTCGAGCGCGATGCCAAGGTTGTTGTGGAACACGCTCACGCTGGGGTCGAGCTGCACCGCCCGCGCGAGTGGCCCCAGTGCATCGGCGTACTGCCCTCCGCCGATCAGCAGCAATCCCATGTTGTTCATTGACCAGACGTCCGTCGAGTCGAGCGCGATCGCGGCCCGGTAGGCGCTGAGGGCTTCGGTCCGGTGACCAAGGCTGCTCTGCGCGCGGCCGAGTACACGCCACGCTTCGCCCGATGTGGAATCCGCCACGAGGACGACGTTGATCCGGTCGAGCGCATCGTTGGGCCGCTGCTGCTCCAGCAGGACCCGGCTCAGGTTGATGAGGCTCTTCGTATGCCCGGGATTGATCGCGAGTGCCGTCTCGAACGCAGCCCGCGCCGTGTCGAGCTGCCCGGCCTTCCAGGCTGACACACCACGCATGTAGTGGCCCCACACGTTCTGCGGATGGCGCGCCGAATAGTTGCTGAACATGACCGCCGCGTCCGTGTAGCGATGTGCCGCGTACACCGACTCGGCGGTCGCATAGGAGACGTTGGGGTCGGCGGTCACGGAAGTGGACGCGACGGGGGCGGGTGCCGGACTGTCCACCGGATCCGGACTCGCCGCATCGCGATTCGCGGTCCGGGCGGTGCCGCGTGAACCGCCGCACGCGGCGGCGCAAAGGATTGCCATGGCCGTGATCGCCACAGCGCGGGGGTGAGAGTGCGCGGACATACTGAACCTCCTGAGGTGTCGCGTCCGTGTGACGGGCGCTGGCCGGTGCTACGGTGAGCGAGGTCCAGGAAAGGCAAGCGCGTGGCCGCGACGCGGCGCGCAGCGGCCGTCGCGGCGAATCGCATGGTGTCATGTGGGTTACGACTCTGCAGTCGCGGTTCGCGACCGGCCGCGTGACGCGGATCGTGTCGTGATGGACACGCCTGCAAACTCTCGGATGTGTCCATGCGGACACGCATCTCGCCGCGATGCCGCTCCGGATGATCGAGGGCGCAGCGCGCCTCAGGCCGCCGGCGGCCGCGTGAGTCCGTGCCGCCGCATGATCTTCAACAGGCTGGCGTGATCGGCCAGCTCCAGATCCTGCGCGGTCTTCGTGACATGCCAGTCGTGCTGGTCGAGCGCGGCAATCAGGATCTGCCGCTCGGCCTCGGCTTTCCGTTCGAGGAAACTGCGCCCCACCATCGTGCCGTTCGTTTCCCGCGACGCACCTCCCTCACGGACCTCCAGCGGGACGTGCTCCGGTCCGATCGTATCGCCATCCGACGCGATGACCATGCGCTCCACGACGTTCCGAAGCTCGCGCACGTTGTTCTGGTGCCAGTCATAGGTCATGAGCAGCGGGATCACGGAGGGCCCGAGCTGCTTGCGGCGGCACCGGAAGCGCTCGCAGGTCGACGCCAGCAGGCGGCCGACAAGATCGGGGATGTCCGAGAGGCGGTCCCGTAGCGGCGGCACGCGCAGCACGTGCGTATTGAGGCGAAAGTACAGATCCTTGCGGAACCGTCCCGCCTCCACGTCAGCGGCAAGATCCCGGTTCGTGGCGGCAACAACGCGCGCGGGTACTGGCAGCGCGCGGGAACTGCCCAACCGGACGATCGCGCGCTCTTCGAGGACTCGCAGGAGTTTGGCCTGCGCCGGAAGCGGCAGCTCTCCGATTTCGTCCAGGAAGAGGGTTCCGCGTCCCGCGCTCTCGAACGCGCCTTTGCGCTGCATGACCGCGCCGGAAAATGCCCCGCGCTCATGACCGAACAACTCACTCTCGACGAGTTGGTCCGGCAGCGCGGCACAGTTGACCGCCACGAATGGATCGCGCGGATTGGACCCCAACCGGTGCACGTCGCGGGCGACCAACTCCTTGCCGGACCCGCTCTCGCCCGCGATCAGCACCGCGCTCGGGATCGGCGCGACACGGCCGATCGCATCCTTGAGTGCACGCATCGCCGGACTGGCGCCGAGCAGTGCACTCTCATCATCGGCGTAGCGGCGCAGCATGGCGATCTCGTCCTGCATGCGCCGGCGCTCGATGGCCATCCCGATCTCGTGCGCGACTCGCTCGACTGGCTCCTCCTTGTCGATGAACGCGAGTGCGCCTCGGCGAATGGCCTCCGCACACCGGTCATAGCTCCCCGTTCCGGTGTACACGATGACGGGGACAGGAGACCCACGATCCTGCAGTGCCTGGAGAACGCCGAAGCCGTCCATTCCTGGCATCTCGAGATCGAGCACCACGCAATCGATCGCGTCGCGGCCCAACACCTCGAGCGCGGCCGCGCCCGACCCCGCGACCTGGACGTCATGGTGGCCGAGGCGCCGGAGATCGTACGCGTATTGCTCGGCGACTGCGATGTTGTCGTCACACACGAGTATTGTGGACATGCCGATCCTCACGATGCGCGCGTCTGGAGGGGCGCCGCGCTGATGCCAGCCACGCCGCTGCCAGCTACGCTGGGAGTGGCTGGCCCCGGGAAGGTGAGCGTGACACGCGTTCCGCTCCCCGGAGCGGTGTCCACCCGAAGGACGCCGTTGACGTCGCGCACGAGACGCCGTACGATCGAGAGCCCGAGGCCGGTGCCGTTCGGCTTCGTTGTGAAGAAGTCGCTGAACGCCGACCGCAGCTCATCAGGGTTCATCCCACACCCGTTGTCAGCAATGGTCACGCACACGTCGCCTCCGGCCGGCTCTGTCATGATGGTCACGCCGCCACTCACGTGGCGAGTCGCATCGAGTGCGTTCGACACCACGTTCTCGAGGATGCGGCGTATGACCAGCGGATCGGCCGTCACTGGCGGAGCCTTTGGATCGAGCCGCAGCGTGATCGCCGCTGTCTCACCCGCCCCGGGGGCAGTCTCGGGCGTCGCATAGCCGGACGCGACAGCCGCCGCCACCGCGTTGATGTCGCATGGACCGATGTCGGCACGGGGACTGAGCCTGGCATAGTTGCGGGCCAGTTCGTCGAGGTACCCAATGCTCGCATCGAGCGTCGTCCGGCGCTCCGCGAAGACTGCGGCCAGTTGCTCGGGTGTTGAACGCTGGATCTCGGCGAGATGCCGCATCACGTGGCGGATCGGGACCAACCCGTTCTTGACGTCATGGGTGACCTGCCGCGCCAGATCACCCATTGCCGCACGCCGCTCCGCCTCTCGCAGTCCCGCAGCGGTCGTGCGAAGACGTTGCACCATCGTGCCCAGCACGCGCGACAGCACGCCGATCTCGTCGGTGCGATCGGTCGAGAATCCAGTGGCTAGCGGCGCGGTAGTTGGCACGAGATCGACTTGTGCGGATTGCTCCGCCAGCATCCGGATCGGCCGAGAGATTCGCTCGGCCAGCGAGTTGGCAGCCAGCAGCGCCGCCGCGGCGGCCAACAGTGCCGCGACGAGGCACCACCACAACACCGCGGCCCGCAGCAGGCGCAGCCCGCTCAGTGATTGTGTGACGTCGAACCTGGCCAATGAGAGAGTGCGTGCGCCATTCGATGTCGCGGTGATCGCCGGAAAGGTGAACGACGAGACCAGCGATGCGCCGGGCTCGCGGGGATGCGAGACGACTGCGTTGCCGGGGAATGGGCTGGCCGCTGGCTGGGCGACTATCAGCGCCACCGACAGCTCGCTATCCGCTGCCGCGTGCCCCAGCCGCTGGGGTGTTGCTTCGGCTCCGCCGACCAGCACGAACCGCCGGCCGCCGAGCTGGAGGGAATCGGCACGTGCGAGGACCAGAATCGGACCGGCTGGGGTCCGTGCCCACATGAGCGCCACGCCATCCGGCGCCCGCCGGAGGACCGAGACGAGTCCGGTATCGAGGCGGTCGTACTCGTTGCGATAGTGCCCCGAACTCAGAATCCGGCCGCTGTCATTCTCGATCTGCAGCATAGCGAGCCCGGAGAGACGCATCGCGCGCGCGGCATAGTCGAGGAGATACGGACGCTCCGCCGCCGTGCCGAGCACCGCAGCCGCGCGGAATCGATTGTCGTCAGCCAGCCCGTCTCGCACGGACGCCAGACGCTCGGCGACCCCGGACGCGACGCTCTCGACGTCGCGACGAGTTTGCGCCGCGAGCCCATCGGCGCGCCGCCGGTCCGCATCTCGGAGCCGCCAGTCCAGTTCGTGCGCGATCCCCGCGGCGAGAACGGCCAGCGGTATCACGGCGGTCGCGGCGAGTGCGACGAAGAGCCGGGTGCGAAACGTCATGGCGCCCTCTCCTCGGCCACGACGGCCCGGGCGCCGAGTGCGGCGATCCGTGAGACGGCATCGCGGCGCACGATGGCCCAGGCTCGCGTCTCGATCAACGGAACGATCGCCGCCTGCCGATCGCCGGACTGCATCGTAAGGCGCGGCGCGCTCGCCGGAATCGCACCTGTCTCGCCGCACGATTGTAGCGTCGGCAATGGAATGGCGACGACGTATGCTTCGCCGCTGGCCCCCATCACGGCCCGCGGAAGATCGCGGGCCGGTAGTCCCGTCGCGTACATCTCGGCACCCATTCGGCCAAGTGCCGGCGCAACGCCACCAAGCAGGCTGCTGCCGGTCGACGCGAGGACGGCCAGCCTCTCGGCCAGAAACCGCGCAACGCTGTCCTCCTGGTCGTAAAGGATGCGCGCTGCACTCGGCAATCGCGCGGAAGCCGGGCCGGGGGTCACCACCACGCTCGGGTGAGCAGCATCTCCGCCACAAGCGCTGTCCGGCAGCGCAATCCCGGCACCGAACGCCCGAGCGTCGGCGTGGACCACGTCCGAAGCGAGTGCCGCCCCCAAGGGATTTGCGGCTGAGTCTGGCCGTCCGGGCTGGCGACGCACGACCAGCACGTAGACGCGGTCCCACGGGAGCGGAACCGATACCAGACCGGGGTGGCCGGCCGCATAGGCTACCACCGATCGGTCCCGCGTCACCAGGATGTCTACGCCCTGGTCGAGCGCATCCCGCGCCCCGCGATCGCTAACCCGCCGCAGGACGACTGTATCCTGCCCAGCCGACGGAGGGGTACGGCCAGGCCGAGCCGGCGGCCTGGGATTCAGGCATTCCGGCGGAGCCACGGCGGCTCCGATCTGGCTCAGCAGACGCGGAACGGCGGACGCCGGGTCGCGGACGCCCAAGGAGTCAGGCGCCCCGGCGATCGTGACGGCGATCGGCCGGCTGGGCCGTTTGCCGGAGCACACAGCACCGCGAGGGGAGCCGGATCCGGCGATGGGCCGGCACATACGCTTTCCCACAGGCCGCGGCCGCAGCCACTCCAATAAGGCCTCCGATCCGGCCCAATCGGCAAACCCAGTCCATGCGTTCCGGCGCGTCCGGAGCCAGTGGGATCCGTCGGCGTCGCCCGCGACGCCCCGTCGTCTCCCCGCTCCCCTGAGCGTCGCCCCTCCTGCGGGTTATACCCCAATGGCCGAGCCCGGGATTACGTCCGGATTAGGACTGCATGATCAGTCGGTTCCGTTCCGGCTTGCTTACCTTTGCTGGCGAGTTGTGGGTGCTCAGGGAACCGGTGGCACCATTCCCGCCGTAGTACCCCTGGGAACTACCACCTTACCGACGCACGCAAGGAGGAATTGATGCTCCAGAAACTCTCCACAGTTGTCGCAGTGGCCGGCGCCATCGCTCTCGGTGCGGCATACTCCGCCCACGCAGCACCGGCCGGAGTACCCACCGTCCGCGGCGTAGCGGCGGACAGCGTCACGGGCTGTCTGAAGAAAGGCGACAAGAAAGACGTGTACTCAGTGACCGACGCGTCGGGCAAGAAGCATTGGGTTACCAGCTCGACGGTGGCGCTCGCTGGGCATGTGGGGCACACGGTGACTGTGTCCGGGGCAGCGCCCATGGACAACAAGAATGGGCAACGACACGTCAATGAAAATGTCGGGAGGCGACATGGGCCCGATGAACGTGACGTCCATGACCATGGTAAGCGCCAGTTGTAAGTAACACCGCTCGAGTTTTTGCATGCGCGCGAGGAGCCGGCTGTGAAGAATTGGCAGCCGGCTCCTCGTGTCTTCGGTGTCCCGGCTGACGGACTCGGCAGAATCATGCTGACGTAACCCGGCGGATGCCGTCCGACGCCCTGAGTACGTAGATTGCTTACTCCTCTTGATCCCGTCCCCGAAAGGAGCACTACGTGGCGAACAACAAGGATGAAGCCGCTGCCCGAAAGCAACTCGTCCAGGGTCTACAGGACGACCTGGCACGCGAGTACAAGGCGCTGATTCAGTACATCATTTTCAGCCAGAAGCTCGACAAAGCCCAATACATGAACATCGCCGACCAGCTCAAGGTCCACGCTCACCAGGAGCTCGATCACGCGTTGGCGATTGCCCGGCAGCTCGACTACCTCGGCGTCTATCCGGTTCACATGCCGAAGCCGGTCGAGGTGTCGGAGGACAACGAGGAGATGCTATGGGCCGACCTGCGGGCCGAGGACGATACCATCGCCAACTATCGTGAGCGCATCCGCCAGGCCGAGGCGATCGGTGAGGTCGCACTCGCCGAGATCCTGAAGGGGATCATCACGCAGGAGCAGGATCACCAGATTGATCTGGCGACGGCGCTCGGTGTCGTTCCGGATTCGCGGATCCGTCCAGAGAAGGGGAAGGGCAAGAAGTAGTCGCGGATCAGGATCGAAGAATCAGGATCACGGAGCGCTGCGCTGCACCGATCAGCGCGCGCCTTGTGGCGTTGCTCGTGCCGCGCTTCGCTCCAACAGTACCATCCCCGACATTCGCCGGTACTCTTCGCGTTGCTTCTTCGGAGAGACACGCGCCATGAGGCGCCACAGCCACGCGAGCCGCATCTCTCGATGCAGCCGGTGCGCTTCCTCGAGCGATGAGCGGAACAACACTTCTCGCCATCCGAATGGTGCGAAGAACGCCGTGCCTTCCGCGGGGCCGAAACGAAACGGCGCGCTGCCGGCGTGCAGCGCCGATCCCCAGTGGCGTTCCAGCATCTTGAGCAATCGCGGGCTCGCCAGGTCGGTCGTCCACCAGCGAAAGTTCTCCGCAGCGTACAGATCGCGCGCGAGCGCTCCAACCTGATCGGACGTGAGATAGATCAGCAGTCCTTCTGTCACGACGAGGGCGCGCTGCGACTCGGTGCCGAGCCGCGTGAATAGGACAGCGCGGGCCGTGGCGTCGGTGAGGTCGGTCGTGATGGCCTCGTACCGGCACGACGGGCGCTCTCCCTGAAGCATGTTGGATTTGTATTCCAGAATCGCCGGCAGGTCGACGTCTACCCATCGCAGCGCTGCCGGGAGGTCAAGGCGCCACGGGCGTGCGTCGAGACCCGCCGCGAGATTCAGCACGAGATCGGCGTTCTGACTCGCGATCGTGCCGAGGATGATCTCGTCGAGAACGGCCGTCCGGACGATCATCGCCCACGCTGCCGCCTGGCCTTGCGGCAGGGTCGTCGCGATCTCGCGCCCGTGGGCACCGGCAAGCCGGCGGGCGTACGGATCGCGGAAGATGGCGTCAGGCCGATCCGTCTCCATGGCGCGGTATTCCGCGACCCATCGAGCCGTGTCCGAGATATGCTCGATCAGGGCCATAGCTCATGCCTCCGGTGACCAAGTGCTTGCGGAATCGATAATGGCCATCGACGGCACGATCCGATCGGCGCCGGCTGGCCACGAGCGGACCTCGTTCGTGCTTCCTGAAGCGCCCGGAGGCCCAACTCCTGGGAATCAGCCGGCCGGGACGTTTCCTTCGCGGCCACACAGAACGCACCCGAGCACGGTGCCGATCCGGCCCGAGCGCCCCGTGGCCGTCGTGACCCATTGGCGGACCTGCCAGGGGGGATCATGACGGACGTGCTGCGTATGCCCGCACTCGAGATCCGCGACCCAGTCGCCCTCGGCGTCCAGGTGGAATCCGGTGATCCGGCGAGGCATGGCGTAGCCAGCCGAAGGATCAGGCCGCAACCTCGGGTATTCCGGAGATACCGCTGTCGGTGCCCGGCACGGCTATACGCCGTCGCCGGCGCCCCACGAGTGTCACCGCCCCCAACTGAGCGCTTCCAATTCCCGCTCCGGCAGGAGCCACCAGTCGTCGGGGTAGTTCGACACCCTCCGCATGGCCGACGCCGACATGAACACGAGCGACCGCCCGGATGCTGATACGTGCTCCGTTACGCGCCATTCACGCCCTGCCCCGTCATCGAAGGTCCGGCCAGGCCGCGCTGGGCCCCGGCGCGATTGTGCGAATGCAGTATCCACGGCTCCCCGAGTCAACAGGCCCTTGGCGCCCATATCCACTGACGCCTCCAGACAAGACTGCCGGTGGTAGCAATTCCCGCGCCCGGGGCAGCTCACCGGGCCGCGACGACCGGAAGCCGCCAGCTATGAACCCTTCAATAATCGCCCTCCATCCTTATAGTATGCGCCGTGGACATACGCCGGATCGGGACTTGGACTGAATACGAGGCGTGCGTCGCTCTCCAGCGAGAGGTATGGGGCCCCGCGTTCGCCGAATGCGTCCCGGCCGCGATCCTGATGGTGACACAACGGATCGGCGGCGTGGTCGCCGGAGCGTTCGGCGACGACGGCGAGTTGATCGGTTTCGTCTTCGGCATGACGGGGGTCGAGCACGGCCGCCTCGTGCATTGGTCCGACATGCTCGCGGTACGAACCGGCGCGCGAGGCCGCGGTATTGGACGACGGTTGAAGCTGTTCCAGCGGGACGCCGTGCGCGAGATCGGCGTGGGCACGATGTACTGGACGTTCGACCCGCTGGTCGCGCGCAATGCGCGCCTCAACCTGGTGACGCTCGGTGCGGGTGTGGCGGACTACGTGACGGACATGTATGGCGCGGTCACGTCGAGCGCCTTGCACCAGGGGCTGGGCACCGACCGCTTCATCGTCGCCTGGCAGTTGGACGATGCGGCCGCCTCCTCTCCGCGGACCGAGACGCCGCTCGACCGGTGCACCGCCATTCCCGAGCTCAATACGATGTCCATTGATCGCATGCCCATTGGTGCGCCTGCGGTCCGCGTCTCGATCCCGCTCCACATCGATCGCATCCAGAAGACGTCCCTCGCCGACGCCGGCCAATGGCGGGCCGAAACCCGGCGCGCGTTTCTCTGGGGCTTCGAGCACGGCTATCACGTCTCCGGCTACTATCGCAATGAGCCATCGGAGACCGCCGGCTACATTCTGGCTCTCGGCGCACCGTACCACTCCCGCACACGCTGAAACCACATCCATGCTTCTCGTCGATCGCATCACCCTGCGCGAAGTCCGGCTTCCGCTCAAGGAACCGTTCCGCATCTCGTCCGGCGTCGTTACGGAACGCCGGATCTTTCTGCTGGAACTGCACGATGCCGGCGGCACCAGCACCTGGTCCGAGTGCGTTGCCGGAGAACAACCCAACTACACGGCGGAGACGATCGACACCGCGTGGTACGCGATCGAGAAATGGATCGCGCCCCGGGTGTTGGGCGTGCGGTTCAACGGGCCGGAAGATGTGAACGCCGAGCTGAATCGCGATCTGCGCGGGCACCCAATGGCCAAGGCCGCGGTCGAGATGGGCTGCTGGGGCCTGGCCGCGACTGCGGAGGGCGTGCCCTTGTCGAAACGAATCGGAGGCACGCGTGATCACGTCGCAACCGGCATCTCACTCGGCATCCAGGCGAATCCCGCCGCGCTCGTCCAGCGCGCCACCACCGCCGTGGCGCAGGGATATCGCAAGATCAAGGTCAAGATCGCGCCTGGATCCGACATCGCGTTCGTCCGCGCGGTGCGCGACGCACTGGGACATGACATCCACCTCATGGCCGATGCGAACTCCGCGTACCACTTGAGCGATGCGGATCACCTCGCGCAGCTCGATGAGTTCAACCTGATCATGATCGAGCAACCGCTTGGCGCCGACGACATTCGCCAGCACGCCGAGTTGCAGCGGCGGCTCCGTACGCCGATCTGTCTCGACGAGTCCATCACCAGTGTGGACCGCGCACGCGACATGATCGCGCTCGGCAGCGGCCGCATCGTCAACATCAAGCCCGGCCGGGTCGGCGGCTACGCGGCATCGCTCGCGATCCACGATGTCTGCCGGCAGAGCGGCATCCCCGTCTGGTGCGGCGGGATGCTCGAAAGTGGCGTCGGCCGGGCCTACAACGTGGCACTCGCATCGCTGCCCAATTTCACGCTGCCGGGCGACCTCTCGCCGAGCGCGCGGTACTGGGAGCGAGACCTCGTGACTCCCGAGTGGACGATGGACGCGGAGGGGATGGTGCCGGTGCCGCGGTCGCGACCCGGCATCGGCGTCACCGTCGACATGGATCGCGTCGATGCGCTGACGGCTCGTACAGCGACGCTGACCCCGGCCATGCAGGCGGTCGCGTGACGGCACCGGCCGAGGCACAGAGAGGCACGCCAGCGGCCGGCGTTTCTGTCCCGGCCGCCCTCCGGCCGCTGTTTTCAGGATCGCTGGCCGGCGATCTGGTTCAGCTTCGGCGCGCGCTACACCAGCACCCCGAGCTGTCGCTCGCCGAAACCGAGACCGCGCGCCGTCTCGCGACGGCGCTGACCGATGTGGCGGGACTGCCTCGCGCCGATGTTCGGCTTGTCGGCACGGCGGTGATCGGCCGCGTTCGGGGACGCCAGCCAGGTGCGCCGGTCGTCGCGCTGCGCGGGGACATCGATGCACTTCCCATTCAGGAGTCCACCGGGCTCCCGTTCGCATCGCAGGTTCCGGGCGTGATGCACGCCTGCGGACATGATGTGCACGCAACGTGGGCGGTCGGCGCCGCCGCGCTGCTCGCCGCCGCACCAGCAGCAGGCGATGTCCTGATCGTCCTTCAGCCGGCGGAAGAAATCGACCGTGGCGCCGCGGCTGTCCTGGACGCGGGTGTACTGGACGGCGTCGCGGCAATCTTCGGCGGCCACGTCGATCGCCGCTTCGCGGTCGGGCAAGTCGTGGCCGACGACGGGCCGCTCGCGGCATCGGCCGACACGTTCACGATCGAGCTGATAGGACGCGGCGCGCACGCGGCACGTCCCCAGGAATCCGCGGACCCCGTCGTCGGCGCGGGGACGCTGATCGTCGCCGCGCAGGCGATCGTCGCCCGCCGGGTGCACCCCGCGACGCCTGCAGTGCTGACGATCGCCACCGTGCATGCGGGCACCGCGAACAACATCATCCCGGATCGCGCAGTGCTCACGGGGACGATCCGTACCGTGGATCCGTCCACCCGCCGACTGGTGCGTGAAGAGTTGGAGCGGATGGCAGGCGCGATCGCCACCGCCTACCGGCTCGAGGCGAAGGTCGCGGTGGAGCTCGGGCCGCCGCCTCTCGTTAATCCGCACCAACCTGCCGAGTGGGCGCGCCAGGCCGTGCGCACGGTACTCGGCGACCGCGCGTTGGCACCTCTCGGTATTGTGAACCTCGCCGCCGAGGATTTCGCGCGGTACCTGGAGCGGATGCCTGGCTGTTTCCTCCGCATCGGTGCGCGCGAGGCAGGTGGCGAGCCGATCGCCGCCCACTCCCCGCATTTCACGGCGGCCGAAGAGAGCATCTTTGTGGGAGCCGCGGTGTTGGCGGAGACCGCCCGCATCGCGTCAGGGAGTCTCGCGGACGGACGTTAGGGGCAAGCGAGTGGCGATCGAATATGTACAAAAAGGCCGGCTGCGATTCACCGCAGCCGGCCTTTTTGTCGTTTCTAACTCCTAACTACTAGCTCCTGCCAACTTCTCTCCTCACGGACTGCACGTAAACGTGAACTTCCCGTCGTGCGCAGACGTCACGGCCACTGGAACGGGCAGAATCGTGGTATGCTGGTCGGTCACTCCCGGCAGGTGTATGACATCCCACGTCGTGTCCTCCACGGCTTCGATCTTGTACATACGGAGCGCGATCGCCCGGTCTGAGCTGCCCTCGAAGGCGGTCGAGATCTGCTGTTCCTTCAACAGTGCGTCGCGGACGGTGGTGTAGGTTGACGCGCTGACGGGCGGCTCCCCCCCACGACCGTGCGGACGTCGTTGATCAGGGTCATTGCGTTCGCCAGGTTCCCGAGTGCGAGTTGGACCTGCGCCTCGATCAGCGTCAGGGTCTCGTTCCGGATGACTGGTATCGGTGAATTGGTCGACGGATACGCGGCGTAATGATACGGTGCCGCTGACGGCGAATACGTCGGCTGCTGGATGATGTGCGTAGTATCCAGAGAGATCTTTGCCCGCCAGCGCAGGTCGGCCGTGTCCTGGTCGGCAGTCATCTCCTTCAGCAGCCAGAGCGTGTTGGCGAGGCCGTTGATGGGGTTGACCAGATCTCCCGATGTCGCGCTGAAGTCGAAAAACACCGCAAACGGGTCCGTGGTGGTGAACCCGCCGACCGGATTCGGCGCCAGCGATCCCGGATCGAAAAGCGCCGATGCGGTGATGGCGCTGTCGGCTTTTGTCAGCGCAGCCACGTTCGGCACCCCTGGAGAGGTCGGCGATGGCGACGACGCCGGCGTGTGTCGCGCGATCGCGTACGCCCATTCCAATCCCGCCTTTCCAGCCAGCGCGCGGTTGAAGGCCGCGAACGAGCCCTGGGCAGTACTGGGTCCAGCGGACGCACTGACCGCACTGAATCCGGGCGGCAGGACGACCGGGATGGGGATGTTACCAGCAATGTTCAGGTTGGCGTTTGCCGAATCCAGCAGCGCCACGATATACGCCCAGCCGTCCTTGACGCAGACTTGGGTGGGAGGCGTCGTCGCCCCGAAACCGGGCTGAATCTCGAGACCCGTCGTGTCGTGGATCTCAGCCACGATCATGTAGTTGTACGCCTCGAGTGTTTGCACCAATCCGGTGATGGCCGCGATCTGCGCGGTCGTGTACGCCGGAGCCACCTTCGGCAACGTCGCGATGATCTGCTTTCCCTGCAGGATGTTCGTGTATTCGAACCCCCAGACCCCCCCGGTAGCACCCGTGGACGCCACGGTGGGAACCACGCCCAGGTTGTACGTGATGAAGCGTGGCTCCGTGTTGGTGAAATTGCCCCCCTGGCGACCGTAGCCCGCCATGTTGAGAACGAAGGTCCCGAGGTCGAGTCGCGTTCCGCTGATCAGCCCGGTGATACCGTTGTCGATGCCGGCCGGGGTATTCGGCACCGAGGTCGGCGCCGTAAAGAACGGAACGTTGGAGTCTTTGCAGGCCGCCATGGCCGCCAGTCCTAGAACGCCCAGGATCGCGGCTCCCCGCAACTTCGCCGTGCGACGGGAGTGACCGGCCACTCGGGCTCGCGCTGTATGTGAATGTCTCATGTCAGAGCCCCAAGTCGAGGCCAAGGAAATACGTCCTGGCCGGAGGGAATGGACTGATGTCCTGGCCGCGAGTGATTGTCTGATTGCCGTTGATGCTGATTTCCGGGTCGAGCCCGTCGTATCCGGTGCTCGTCCAGAGATTGTATCCGCTCACCTCGAGCCGGGCGCTCGTGACACGGTTGCCCGGAATCCTCGCGACGAGGTTCGTCGGAAGCGTATAGCTCAGAGAAACCTGGCGGAGCTTCAGGAAGCTCGCGTCCTGTACATAGGGCGTCAGTCCGGCGCCGAATTTCGCCAGCCGGTTGGCCGCCTTGGCCGAGTCGCCGTAGAGTTGCGCACTGCCGTCGAAATAGAGATCCGTCAGGTTGATGGTACTGCCCCCGCGACTCACGTCGATCAGCCCGAAGAGCCGGAATGGACCCAGGTTGAAGGTGTTGCCGTAGCTCATCCTCCAGCCTGGCGTGAAGTCGCCCACCTGAAGCGGCAGGCCATCCTTGCCGATGATGTTTGGGTTGACGACTTCGGATACCGAGCGGCCAGGTGCCAGGAAGCCCGCCCCGAATCCGAACGTGCTCCCCGCTTCGAACGGCTGCACCGGAAGCGAATTCACGGTGCTGTAGTTGCGGTAGAAGGTCACCGTCGTGGACCACGTCAGCCCGCGCTGCATCTGAATCGGCGTGGCTTGCAACGACAGCTCGAGCCCTTCATTCGTGAACTCGCCACCATTGATGAACTCACTGCTGAACCCTGCCGACGGGTCGACGGTCGGCTGCAGGATCAGGTTGGTCAACCGTTTCTGATAGATGGTCGCGGAGAATTGCGCCCGTGACTTGAAGAATGTCGCGTCGATACCCGTCTCGATCTCGGCCTCGGACTCCGGCTTGATGTTGGGATCGCCGTTGTTCGAGTTCGCGGTGATGCCGTTCGCGCCGCCCAGGACGGTCGTGTTGAATGGCGTGTACTTCATGCCGTAGAGCGGCAGGTTGCCCGACTGCCCATATGCCCCCCGGAGTTTGATCTCGTCGATGAAGCCGGCGAACTGCGGGACGATATAGGACGCCGAAAACCGCGGATAGGCGTAGAACTTGGCGATGTCGCCGTCGTTCGTGGACCGTTCCGCGGTGACACCGGCCGTCAACGTCAGTTTGTTGTTGAGCGTGATCACCTGCTCCTGCGCGTACAGCGACTGATCGAGCTGTTTCGTCTGGTTGTAGAAGTTCGACAGCACCGAGCCGACCGTCGGCACGCCAGCCCCCGCGAGCAGGTTGACGCCCACGGTCACCGGGTTGGCCAGGTCGCGCCGGTCACGCGTGAAGCCAACCGACGTCGTGGCGTCGAGGAACGAGAATCCCGTGTAGTGATGCGTGAGGTTGATCGAGTAGTTGAAATAGTTGATCGTGGCATTGTTTGACACGGCGGCGCCCGGCAAGGCCGTCGGGATGCTCTGCTCGACCTGCAGGTCCGGCGGCGCGTACAGAAGGTCGTGCACACTCGCCAGGTCGGCACCGCCCTGAAAGTTCACGGTCAGTGTCTGGTGCGTGAGCCTGATCGGTTCCCAGTTGATGTTGCCACCGCCGATGAAGCGGCTGACATCCTCTGGCGTCTGGATCTCGACCGCGTCGGCGAAGGGGTTTGCCGGACTGAACGGATTGACCGGCCACACACCGCCCGCACCCTGCGTGTTCAGCTTGACGAACGCCGGGGTAAACGAGAGCACGTTGTACGGGCTGATGCCGATGTTGTCGTTGCCGGTGATCCCGCGCCGGGTTTGGTCGTGGATGTAGTTCAGATTGGCCGTGACGGACAGCGCGGAGTTGAATGTCTCCGTCACGTTCGACCGGACCGACTGCTTGTTGTAGCCCGTGTTCTCCATGAGACCATTGTCATACTTGGAGAGACCGGACAGGAAATACTGCGTCGGACCCGACGCGCCAGCCACGCTGATGTTGGTCTGATACGAGAGCTGGCTGTTGCCGAACAACTGCTGCTGATAGTCCTGCGGGCCCGCGTAGAGCGATTTGATATGCGCGCTGTCCGCGGTGGCAGCCGGCGTGCCGGCATTCGCCGCCTTGACGTCGTTGATGTACCAGAGTTGCGCGCTACCCAGCGTCGGGAACGTGCGGATCGGTAGTGTGTTCTCGATCGCCGCGTGGCCGACCTTCTGACCGATATCCCACTTGGGCTTGCCGCTCGCGCCTTTCTTGGTCGTGATGATGACCACGCCCGCCGACGCTTTGGATCCGTAGATCGCGGACGCCGAAGCGCCTTTCAGCACTTCGATGCTCTCGATGTCGTCGGGGTTGATGTCGGCGATGCGGTTCACGCCGTTGTCCTGCGGACTCGGCGCCCCGCCGACCGCCGCGCCGGTCGAGGTGACCCCGCCGCCTTCCTGGTTGATCGCGTTGATGTCGGGGTTGATCGTCTCGTTGTTCACGATCACACCGTCGATGACGTAGAGCGGCGAGGCGTTACCGTTGATCGACGTCACGCCACGCACCTGGATCTGCATGCCGCCGCCCGGCGCACCGCCGTTGTTCGACTGGATCACCGCGCCCGGCACCTTGCCCTGGAGCGCGTTCTCCATCGTCGGCACTGGCGTTTCGGTCACGTCCTGCGTGCTCACGACCGCCACGGCATTGGCCGCGTTCTTCGACGACACCGTCGTCGCGACACCGGTCACGACCTGCGCCTCGAGCCGCAGGACGTCCGGCTCCAAAGCGATCGTCGCGGTGGTTTGGCCCGCGGCCACTGGCACGACCACCTGGAGAAACCCGATCCGGCGCACCGTCAGCGTCTTGGCGTCGGGCGGCAGGCGAAGAGTGAACGTACCGCTGTCGCTCGAATTGGTCCCGACTGTGGTCCCGGTCACCAGGATTGCCGCGCCGGGGATGGGCGCATGGCTCTTGGCGTCCTCTACCCGGCCCTTGAGTGTCGCCTGCTGCGCTCGGGCCACAGGCACGGCGGCCCCCATCAGCGCCACTGCGCCAATCAGCCCCCGAAGTCCCCGCAACCCCCGCCGGACCATCCACCCGCAGCGAACATTGGATGTCGTCACGATGCCGCCCGCGTCAATGTCGCCACATGACGCGCCGAACCCGCACGTTCCGCCCTGCTGTCCATGGAGTTCTCTCCTCTGTGTGAGCCTCAGGGGTCGTTCGCTACCCCGGAGAATGAAGGCGGCTGGCCGCCAGTACGGCTGTGGGGATGCTGCACGTTCGCCCGTCCCGATCCGCCGAGCCGTGCGAACGAATGTTCCGGACAGCCGCCACCCGACAACCCTCCGCCAAAAGCGAGACGGCGTCTCACGCCTCGCGGGTCAGGGTTCTGTTAGGTCAGGGTTCTGTTTATAGTCCGCCAGCCTATCGGCTGTCAAGACAGAAACGTGGCCGGGGGCCGGCTGCAGTCACTGCAGCCGGCCTCATGTCTCAAATGGTCGGGTTGGCCAGACACTCGGCCTCCTGTCTGTCTTAGTTGCCGCCCGCCTTGGTGCCGGGAGCGGGCGCCGGATGGCTCGAGCCCGGCGGCCCGTGATCCCAGTCCTGTGCGCTCGAGATGTTCGGCATCGACCAGTCGTCGCCATTCCATCCGCTGAAGCCGTCCATCTTGAACAGCCAGGCCCCGGTGTTGGAGTCGGTGAGCAGAATCAGGCCATCGGCGTTGCGTACCATGACGCCGAATGCGCCGTTGTAAATGCTCGTGCCCTGCCAATCCGGAAGACCACCGAAGCCGGTTTCGTGCGTGCACTCGCAGGTGTAGTACCATCCCATGGTCTTCGGATGTTTCGGGTCCTGCATGTTGAAGACCTGGAGTCCATCCTCATAGGCGGACACGAAAACGTAGGGCCAGCGCACTTCGTGGTTGTGCGCGAGATCGTTCCAGTCGGCGTTCCACACCGCGATGGGCTGCGTGATCGCCTGGACCTTGCCCTCGAGACCCGGACGGAGATCGAAGATCCGGAGCGGCGCCCACTGATACTCCGTCTCCGCGACCGCGAACAATCCATCGGGCGACGGCGTGAACGTGTGGCCCCAGCTGATGCCAGCCGAGCCGACGACGGACGTGATCAGTTTCGGTGCATCGGTATGCGTGACGTCGAAAACGTAGTACCCGCCGGCGCCGGCGCCGTAGAACTTGTCCTGCCGCGTCCCGGGGTCATAGCCGACGTAGAAGTCGTGGTATCCGGAAATCGACAGCGGTTTCGCGCTGTTCATCCCTGGGAGTGCCTCATCCCACTTGGGGCCGGGCGGGATGGGTACCGTTCCCACGAGCCCCTGGTCCTTGTCACCGCTCAGAAGCTTGTCCATGTCGTAGATGTTCGCGACGCTGGACGTCGTGGTGGTGAACAGCAGCACCCGGCCATCCGAGTGCTTGTACGCAAACAGGTTGTGGAACCCGCCTGGCAGATTCGGGGCCCGGATGCGCGCGACCACTTTGATCTTCGACGTGTCGGGCAGCCCCGTGACGTCGAAGATGACGGCGCCAAGGTCGGCGTCGGGTGAACCCTGCAGGAACTGGAAGCACACCGCGACGTAGTACTTGTTGTGCAGCTTGAAGTACTTCGCGCGGAGACCGCCGTCGCCGGAGTGGAGTGCGGAGTTTTCGATCTTCCACTTGTAGAGGACCTTGACGTTGTTCAGGTCGTGCATGTCGAGGATCGTGAAGCCGGGCCGGTCCCGGAGTTGGCCGACGTAGGCGTACGGGCGCGACATCTCCTGTTCGAGGTCCGCGTCGCCGACGCGGAAATACCCGCCGAGGGGAATGTGCGCGATCAGGTGCATGTTGGGACTGCCGCCCACTTTCTCGAGCGGCGCCGCGCCCGGCGCCGTGGCGGCACGGGGATCCTGCCCGCGAACCGTGATCGCTCCGGCCAGAAACAGCCCGGCGCATGCGACCGACAGTGGAAGACCTCGTCGTATCTGCAACATAGACTCCCTCGGAATTGTGAAAAGAAACTGCAAGACAAACTG
Organism: uncultured Gemmatimonadales bacterium; assembly: GCA_963737895.1. Lineage (GTDB taxonomy): Bacteria > Gemmatimonadota > Gemmatimonadetes > Gemmatimonadales > Gemmatimonadaceae > Palsa-1248. The sequence goes on from CAVTUF010000001.1 coordinate 1,340,095, forward strand.
CAATGCAAAGAGGAATGCACCGCCGCCGGGCTACGGCGCCGGGTCCACCGTGAACATCATGTGCATCCCCGCCTCCAGATGCTCCGCGATGTGGCAATGCGCCATCCACGTCCCTGGATTGGATGCGTCGAGCAGAATGTCCTCCGCCGATCCGACCGGGATGAGCTCCGTGTCCTGCCAGGCGAGGTTCGGGTTCGGCACGCCATCACGCGCGATGACCAGAAACCGCTGTCCGTGGAAATGGATCGGATGCCCCATCGGATGCATGGACTTGGCATCGTTGCGGATCCGGATCTTCGCGACGTCGCCCTGCTTGAAGTGCCAGTTGATGTCCATGTCCTCCTTGCCGGTCGCCATGTCGCGCATGATCCAGTGGACTTCCTTGGCGGTGGAAACCCAGTTCATGTCCGGCATCCCGTCGTTCCACTCCACTGGCGAGAAGTACATCGTGTCCACGATCATGAACGACACGATCGAGTTCGGCAGCCCCTGGATGTTCACGGTGAGCGCCAACTCGTGATCCACCGGCTTGTCGAAGTATTTCCGGTACCGGTCGATGTCCAATGTGACGGCGGCATTGGCGCGCAGCGTCGCGAATTCGTGTGCGTGATCGGCGGTCGTGGGGTCGGCTGAGACGGTGACGGTCCCAAGGGTATCCACTTCCGGGAAATACTCGCCGGCGTAGTTGTTGACTGCCTGCACCCGATTCGTCAGCGCAAAGGTCCCCGGCGTGTCGAACCGCACTTCAGCGATGTAGCGCTGGGCCGGCGAGATCACGATGTTGCTGACCATCTGCTCGTGCTCGTAGCGACTGAGATCGGTCGCCACCAGCTTGATTGGCGCGCCGCCGAAATTGAGGTTGTAGCTGCGAGCGTTCGACGCATCCGTCAGGAAGAACCGGACGACGTCGCCACGGTGTACGGCGAGATGGTAGTTTGGCTCGCCATTGACGAGGAACAGGTTGCCGAACCGCCCCATGATCGTGAAATCCGCCGCGTCTTTTCCGTAGGGGATGATCCCCTGCCTGTCCACCAGCAGGTCGTCCAGAATCAGCACCGCCTCGGCGTTGGCCGCGTTGTAGTAGTGCGGATCGGGCAATGTGACCACCGCGTTGCCGAATAGGCCGAGGTTCTGCTCAATGTCCTCCCGGACGTGCGGGTGGTACCAGTAGAGGCCCGCATCGGGAAAGTGGACCTGGTAGACGAACATCCCGCCCGGCGGCACCGCATCCTGCGTGAGGCCCACTGAGCCGTCGAACTTGTTCGCCAGCCTGACGCCGTGCCAATGGATCGATGACGGCAGGTCAATGTGATTCGTGAACCGCACGTAGATCGTCGCGTTCTGATGCACGCGGATCAGTGGGCCCGGATACTGTCCGTTGAACGCGTACATCGCGTAGGTCGCACCCTTGATCGTGCGGCGGATCAGCCGGGCGTCGAGGTTGAGGGTGTCGCCATCCTTCATCTCCACGGGCGTGCTCGCCACGCCAGCTGGAAGACTGGCCACGTCGGTCCCCGCACCCGGCAAGTAGGCCGGCCCCTGCGGATGGAGCGACTCCATACCCGGCATCATCGGGATGTCGGCCGGCATCGGCGGCATCCGGTGGCCCGCGGCCGGACCGGCGTTCCCCATCGCCATGCCGGGCATCCCCGCCATCCCACCCATCCCGCCGTGCAATGTGTCCGCCGGCGCGGTCTGCGATGCGGCCGTCCCCGGCCCCGTCCAGCCAGCGAGCGCCGCGATGACCAGCGCGGTCACCATGGTGCGGAATCGCACGCTGCACTGAACGCTGGACACCGGCCCGGGCCGCCTGGTGGCCGTCACGCGAGCACCGGTGCCGGCCCTACCACTGCGGGTTGCCGCCGTTGTTGAGAATGTGACTCCCGTACCGCTGCATCCACGTGCTGGGCGAGACGCCTTTGAGCAGGATCGTGCCCGACCAGTGTGGCTCCGCGGCCGGCTTGGCGCCGGGCTGAGCGCCGGTCTTCTCCGCCGTCACCAGTACGATGAACTTGTTCCAGTCGACCTCGCCGGAGCTGGAGCCGTCTGCCGCCACGGGTCCCAGCCGCCGCGCAACACTGAGGTCGGGAACGGTGGCCCACGCGACATACGTGGATGCGCCATCATACACGTGCGGATCGGCGGGCAATCCGCTCACGCGGAGATGGACGTCGTAGCGCAGGTGGCCATCCGGCGTCAGCGACATCCCGAACGGAGACTGCGACCGCGTGAGAACGGCGATGCCGGACGCACCCCGGGCATCGCTCGTCGGTTGGAGTGCGATGCTGTCGATCGCGGGACGCAGCAGGCGGCTGGCATTCCGGCCCGGACCGGGGGCCATGGTTGCGGCCATGAGCGCTACGCCCGCGATCATGAGGTCGGCTTTCATTGACGGCCCCCGGCGGCACTGGCCGGCAGGTGCTGTTCGCTCTCGTGCACGCCGTCTTTCAGGTACTGGTCGAAATACGCCTGCATGTCGCCGAGCATCGTCCGGATGTTCGCGGCGCTCCGGATGTAGTAGTTCTCGTTGGGATATGCCTTGAACTTCCCGGCCTTGTACCGGAACTCGAGCCGGTCGGCAAACTGGTGGCCGGCGTTCGAACGCGGCAGGTCCTTGCCCTCGCCGTTGATCAGGAAGAGCGGTGTCTGAATGCTGTCGACGTAGTAGATCGGCGAGAGCGACCGATACAGTTTCTCGTGCGTTGCGAGCGGCCCCAGCTCGTAGTCGAGCAGCTTAATGTGCCGTAGCTCCTGCTCATTGTAGAAGGCGATCCAGTCCCCGTAGCCCGATCCGGCGATCCCCGCCTGAAACACGCCGGGTGCGAACGCGGCCGCATCGAGTGTCATGCATCCGCCGTAGCTCGTGCCGGTAATACCCATGCGGGAGGCGAGGATGTACGGCTGCCGTTTGAGGAAATCCACTCCCGCGACCACATCCTTGAGGTCGCAGCGTCCCCAGCACCCGTTGTTCGCATCCTCGAATTGCCGTCCGTACCCGGAGCTGCCCCTGATATTGGGCAGGAGCACGGCATAGCCGCGCATGGCGAAGTACTGTGCCTCGGCCTGATACGTGTCGTTGAACGACGCCGTCGGGCCGCCATGAATCAGGAGAATCCCAGGCGCCTTCTCACCAGGCTTGAGCACCGGCTCGTAGAGATACGCCGCTATGGTCAGGCCATCCGGCGACTTGTAGCTCACTTTCTTCGGCCGGATGAGCGCGGGGGCGATGTATGGCGGTCCGGCGGACGTAGTGAGTTGCACCGGCGCGCCGCCCGCCGCCGCCACGACGTACAGGTCGGCGGCCGCTGTCGGCGTCTCGAGTGTGTAGCTGATACGCGCGCCGTCCGGCGACCAGGCGGCGTTGTTGATGACGCCCATGTCCTCTGGCTTTGCGACGACCCGCGGCGCGCCGCCCGCGGCACTCACGACGCGGAGATCCTGCGTCCCGTTCCACAGCGCCTCGTAGAGGATCGACTTGCCGTCCGGCGACCACCGCGCGCCACTCTGATTGGCGGCCTCCGGAGCGATCGCGCGGGGGGCGCCGCCGCTCATCGGAACGGACCAGTAGTTGACCCATCCGCTGCGCTGTGACCGGAACAGGAGTGTCGCCCCGTCCGGCGAGATGGCCGGATACCCGAATCCACCGCCCTCGGCGTAGTCGAAGAATCCGGTGTCCTTCACCACGGCATGCGGGATGGATGCGCCGGCTGGATCGATGGCATAGACGGTATGCTCTGCCCAGCGATCATCGAGTTGGACGAAGACGACGTGCTTGCTGTCCGGCGTCCACGAGGGAAACACGTCGTTGAGTGCGCCCGTCGTAATGCGCGTGACTGCGCCGCCCCGTACCTGCACGACGTAGATGGCGTAGTTCCCGAACTTGTCGCCTGCCAGCGCGATCTCCTGGCCATCGGGGGACCAGGAATAGGAGTTGATGCGCGCGCCCAGGTTCGTGAGCTGCGTCTCCCGGCCGTCTTGCAGCGACCGGAGGTACACCTCGGCGGGCCCGGTGCGCGTTGACAGGTAAGAGACCCATTTGCCGTCCGGCGAATAGGCCGCCTGATGCGTCTGGAGGAACGCAATGTCACCCATGTCGATGTGCAGCGAGTGGGGGAATCCGCCCGACGGCCCCACCGTCCACAGGTCAGACTCGCCCAGAGCGCCACCGAACATGATGTTCGCGCCATCGGGAGACCATTGCGGGGCCGCGCCGCCGACCAGCGACCGGACGGAGACCAGGTCTCCCGCGCTGAGTATCTGCTGGCCCGGCCCGTCACCCCCTCCCGTCTGCGCCGGCGCGGACCGTGAGAGCACCAGCCCGAGCGCGGCTGCGCCAATTCCGATCAGGACTCGCTGCATGCGGCCTCCTCGCCGGACATACGGTGGATCAGGGGGCGTTGCGCCAGGATGCGGTCGGCTCCCCCGATGGAGCGTTCTTCGCGATCTGCGCGGCCATTTCCCGCAGCAGGTCTGCGTTGGTCATCGGCTGCCAGCCGTGGCCCTTCATCGGACGTCCGTAGCGGAAATCACCGGTATAGTGCGGATTTGTCGTCCCGGCGAGGAAATCCTCCATCATGTAGACAGCGGGCGCCAGGTAGAAATCGTCCATGTCGCCAGTCAGGATGTGGAGCTTCCCGACGAGCTGGGGCCCGATCCGCGGCCAGTTCTGCTCCGCATAGTATCGGAGGTCGTACCCGTGGTCGCGCATGTACGTCGCCACCGTCGGATCGATCTTTCCGGTTCGGAGATCGAAAAGCTGCCGGGGATAGCCGTCATCACCGACGGGCCCGTAGGTCGCGTTCCAGATGTCGATCTGCGCGGCCGACCGTCCGTGCGTCCCGGACGCGTACTCCATCTGCGCGATCGACCGCATCGTCGCCACCGGCTGGGCTTCCGGCGATTGCTGCATCATGCGCTCCGGCGCGCCTGGTGCCGCGTTCGGCACGACGAACGCATTGGAATCGGCGTACGCGTCGATGAGCTGGTACCGGCGGAAATCGATCGGATCGGGAAAGAACGTCCACGTGCCGCCGAAGAACTCCGGATGGTAGAGCTGCAGCGCCAGGGATTCCCAGCCGCCCGTGGATCCGCCACTGAGCACGCGTGCATACGGCTTCTTGATGATGCGGAAATGCGATTCGACGTAGGGTACCAGCTCGCGCATGATCGCGTCGCCGTACGGGCCGTTGTTGGCGGAATTGACCGCGTACGAGTCGTCGAAGTACGGCGTCGGATGCTGGAACGTCACCACGATCATCCGCGGGAGATTGGGCGAGGTCCACGACTTGTAGAACTCGTACCCGGATTCCTTCTTGCCGTTGCCCGTGAACGCCCGCGGACCCTCGACGTTCGACCGGGGGTTCACTGGCGCCAGCCGCACCGGCGTCATCGAGCCCGCCGGCGGCGCCGAATCCGGCGTGAATCCGAATGGCGCGTCAAGTGAGAAGTGCGACTGCTCGTAGAGAACGGGATAATACGTGTTCGGATGCTCGTCGTAGCCCTTGGGCAGCAGTACGATGGCGCCAAGCCGCTGCGGGACGCCCCACCATTTGGTCAGGGTGTCGCTCTGGATCGAGATGCGCTTGACCCATTTGGTGTCGGGGATCGAATCGATCGGCGGCAGCACATGGTCGAATGTGAGCTGGACGTCGAAACCGGCTGCCGGGTCCAGGTGCACTTTCACCGGTGTGCTCACCAGGTTGCCGGGCGAGTAGGCCCAGCGCTGTCCATCGCCGTGATCCTGGTGCGCCCACATCACGTGGCCGTCGGCGCGGTGGTATTGCGTGTAGACGTTGAAGACGGCCTGCGCGTAGTAGTCGCCCGCTGGCAGGTCGCGGAGATTCCAGAGCGGATAGCCGGCGGCGCTGGTGTCGATGATCGCGTGGTCGCCCGGCTTGAGCTGGTCCACGTCGGCCGCAAAGAACGGAATCCGGCCCACGCGTACTCGCGCCGACTGGTACGCCGCGATCCGCGGCTCCACGTCACCCCGGGTGAACAGGGTGATGAAGACGCGGCCCGTGATGGGCTGCCCATTCAGCGACGCGGGGAAACTGACTTCGAACCGCGGCGACGACGGATGACTGCACCCCGCAACGCTCGCCAGGAAGAGCCCCGCGAGCGTGACCAGGACACGGCGATTCATGACGACGATTCTCCGAAGCGATTGGACGCCAGCAAGGACGACACCCGAGGACGGCGGTAGATCGGCGTGGAATGCCGGTCGTGAACCCGATACGCGAGCTGCTACTGGGCCGATGCAGCCGTCGTTGTCGGGGCGGCCGACGGCGCGGTTCGCAGGCCGTCCTTGAGATACTGATCGAGGAACGCGAGCATGTCCGCCATCTTCTGCCGGATGTTGTCATGCCCCTCGATGTAGTAGGTCTCTCCCGGGTACGACTTCAGCCGGAAGAGCTTGTAGTGCTGGTCGAGCGCCCGCGCGAAGTCGATCGACGCCGGCACCGGCATCTCGGCCGGACGCCACGACGCGGTCGCGCCTTCACCCTGCAGCAGCAGCGTCGGCGTCGTCACGCGCGCGATGTTGTGAATCGGCGAGTTGCGGCGATAGACCGCGGCGCTGTCCGGATACGGCCCGAACTCGTACGCCAGCAACTGATCGTGCTGCATCTCGTCGTTGAACTGGAGGAATGCCTCCCAGTCACCGTAGCCGGATTCGGGCATCGCCGCCTGGAAGACGCCCGGGGCGTTCACGATCGCCGACATGGATAAGCACCCGCCGTAGCTCCGCCCCGTGATGCCGATCTTCTCGGGATTCACATACGGCTGCCGCTTGAGATAGTCGACGCCTGCCAGCACGTCCTTGAGATCGCAGTGGCCCCAGCAGCCGTTGTTCGCATCCTCGAACGCCAGCCCGTAACCGGCGCTCCCGCGAATGTTGGGCATCAGCACGGCGTAGCCGCGCTCCACCAGGTACTGCACCTGCGGCTGATAGCTGTCCACCCACTGGCCGGTCGGGCCGCCGTGCACCCACATGATCCCGGGCGCTTTTTCGCCGGGCTTCAACCCGCGCGGTTCGTACAGATACGCCGAGATGGTCAAACCATCGGCGCTCGGGTACGTGATCTTGCGCGGCGCTACGAGACCGGCGACGGGAAAGCCCGCCGGCGTGGAGGTGGTCAGTTGCGTGGTCTTACTGGTTTTCACGTCCACCGTGTAGAGGTCCGCGGCGCTGACGCTGGTGCCGAAGGTGTAGCTGATCCGCTGGCCGTCCGGCGACCACGCCGCCTTGGACACGATGCCCTCGGCCGGCGCAACGAGCGCGCGAGGCGTCCCGCCCGTTGCGCCCACGACGTACAGCCCCTTCGTGCCGTTGTGGTTCGCCACGAAGGCGATCCACTTCCCGTCGGGTGACCATCCGCCGTCGCTCTGTTCCGCGGACTCCGCGGACACCGCGCGGGGAGTACCCCCTTCGATCGGGACGACCCAGTAGTTCACCCAACCGCTGCGCTGCGAGCGGAAGAGCACCTGTTTGCCATCGGGCGACACCATCGGATACCCGAAGGATCCGCCGCCACGATAGTCGAAGAAGTTGTGATCGGCCACGACGAGCCGCGGCGCCGTGCTGCCGTCCGCGGGTACGGCCACGAGGTCGTGATCGACCCACCGGCTGTCGAGCCGGTCGTACAGCACCGTCTTGCTGTCGGGGGTCCACCCGGGGAAGACCGCGTAGCGCGGTCCACCAGTCAGCCGGAGAACCTGCCCCCCCGGCACCGACACGACGAAGATATCCTGGCTGCCATAGCGGTCATCGGACAGCGCGATGTGCGTGCCATCCGGCGCCCATGACATCGAATAGATGCCGCCGCCGAGATGCGTGAGCTGTGCATCCGACTTCTCACGCGCCGACCAGAGCCAGATCTCCGGCGCGTCGCCACCCTTGGTCGAGACGTAGGCGACGTAATCACCCTTCGGCGACCACAACGGATGCTGGCCCGCCGTGTAGTCGAGCCCCACGAGCGGCGCTTCGCTCACCAGTTGTTCCGGCGCGCCGCTTCCCGTCGGACTGACCGACCAGATACCGGCCGGCCCACCGTAGGAACCGAGAAACGAAATGTGCGACCCGTCGGGCTGCCACACCGGATCGTCCGATCCCTTGACCGGAGACCCGAGCGACAACAACTGCTCGGCCGACAGCGGCGCTGGGTCCGCCGCCGGCGCTGACACGCGTTTTGCTGCCGGTGTCCCATCGCGATGCCCCACGACAACCGTCACGAACGACTGGCTGCCCGCCACCTGCGCGCCCGCAGGTGGTGCCGCTAGCGCGCCGGCGAGAACCGCGCCGCCGCCGATGGCGAACCATGTGGCCAACACCGTCGTGGCCCGGGTGGTGAACCATGCCTCGCGCCAAAATCCGGCGCGCGAGCTGTGCGAGGAGGACATCGGATGAGAGCGATACATGATCAGGACCCTGTGACGGTCGTGCAGCCCTTGGGCTGCGGTGTGCGTGCCTGGCATTCCGCGAGCGGGTACGGAACGATGGGGAATATCCGCTCGCTCGTTTGCTGCTTGGGCAATTGATTGAGCTTGTCGTAGTGGCGCATGCTGATCCAATTGTTCCCGCTCTCCCACATCAGCGAGTAGCGCTTCTCGTACAGCAGCTCATCGAGCAGCGTCGGCTGATTGGTCGTGGGAACGTACGGATTCGCGATCGGCGCAAGATTGCCGGCCGTGGTCCTGATGAAGTTGATGTCCGCTGTCGCACTGGCGACGTCCCCCGTCCCGAGTTCGGCCTCGGCCCGCAGGAGGATCAGCTCCTCGTTACGCAGCATCGGCTCCGGCGACGTGGTGGAGTTATAGAGAGTGAATTGCACGTTGCTGGTGATGCCGTCCAGCGTGAACGATTGCACCGATACCAGCTTCTGCCCAACACGGGCATCGCGGGTGGTGTCGGCCACCTGCCGTTGCGCGTCGGTCACCAGTTGCGGCGCCGCGTACAGGAACGGAGCGAAATTCGGATTGGGCTCGTCTCCCGAGTTGTTCGAGAAATCGAACTGTGGACCTTCCGACAACGCTGCGGACTCGTTGAGGAACGATGCCGCCAGGTCCGTCAACGCGCTCGCGTAGTCATTGGTGAGAATGTCGGCGCGCGCCCGCAGCCCGCGATTCACGGTCAGGAACGTCGCGGGCGAATCGAAGCCTGCGAAGCCGGCCGGCAGGGCGAAGGAGAACGATGACCCCCCAGCCTGCAGATGCGTCTTCGCGGAGTCGAGCAGGTTGATGATGTGCTGGTAGACCTCGGCTTTGGACGCGACCGGGGCCGGGTCACCGGTCGGGCTGATGTCGACCGCGATCGGAAGGCCGAACGTGTCCCGGGTGGCGGCCAGCATCCCCAGGTCGAACGCTTCCATCGTCTGCACGAATCCGGTGAGGCCTTCCTTCTGGGCAGTCGTGAGATCCGGCACCTTCTCCAGGGCATCGAGCACGGTGTTGGCCGCGCGCAGATCGGCGTATTCACCGGCCCACATCTGCCCCACAAAGAACGTGTTCGGGGTCATCGGCCCGTTGGTGTACAACGGCAGGTCACCCTGCGCGACTCCCATCTCGAAACCTTCCCGGCCCAGAATCCCCATGTTCTGGAGAACCAGGGCCAGATTGTCACGGCTGCCGCGCACCAGCCCCACCGCAATCGCGCCGGCGGCGGCTCCGGTTGGAGCGGACTGAAAGTCGGCGATCGCCGCGTTGTTGAGGTCGGGCACCATGGAGTTGGCACATCCGGCCAATGCACCGGCCGCGGCAAGCGATACGATGGACCGGCTCCGGCTCAGGCGCCGCACGGTATGTATGAATGACATGGCGTCAGAACCCCAGGTTGAGGCCGACCCAGAACGTGCGGCTGGGCGGGAATGGCGCGACGTCGACGTTTCGGGCAATGGCCTGATTACCGAAGTTGCTGACCTCGGGATCCAGGCCTTGATAATGCGTCCACGTAATCAGGTTTCTGCCCTCGATGCTGATCGTCGCCGACCGTACGCCGCGTCCGAAATGCGAGATGAGGCTGTTCGGCAGGTCGTATGACAACGTGAGCTCGCGGAGTTTGATGAATGACGCGTCCTGCACGTACTGCACGGTGTTCTGGAGCCAGTTGTTGATGCGATAGGGACCGAGCGATTCGGTGGTGTCCTTGCCCCCGGACGTGCGGACCTGCACCTGCTTCGCGAAGTCGCTGCTCGTCCCACCGAGATCGTAGAGCAACTGGGTCAGGTTGATGTCGTCACCGCCCTTCTGCCAGTTGAAGAGGAAGTAGACGTGTGCGTTGTGATAGGTCAGCGTGTTGCTGAACCCGATGCGATAGTCCGGATTCGCGTCGCCGATCGTCTTGATGGCCTCCGACCCGTCCGGCTGCAGCGCATTGCCGATGATCTGCGTCGGTGATTTGCCGTTCTGGATCTCGAACGAGCCGAACTCCGGAGGGAAGCCGCCCGGACTGAATGGAGGAACCGGCAGCGACGTGATGATGCTGGCGTCCTTGGAGAAGTTCGCCTCGACCGTCCACGTGAAGTTCCGCTGCTGGACCGGCGCCACCGAGGCTTCGACTTCGATGCCTCGGGTGCGGAGACTGCCGGCGTTGAAGAACTCGGTGTCGATACCGGCCGACGGCGCCAACGCCCGCTGGAGCAGCAGGTCGGACACGTTTTTCTGGTAGCCGGTCACAGCGAGTGTGGCCTTGCTGTTGAACATCGTGAGGTCGAAGCCGAGCTCCGTTTCCAGCTGCCGCTCGGGTTGCAGGTTGGGGTTGCCCACGGCTCCCGCGATCTGCTGCGTCGGCAGCCCGGTAATGTTCGCGGCCAGCAACTCGCCGAACTTCTGCCCGAACAGCGGCTCGTTGCCGGATTCACCGATCGCGGCCCGGAGCTTCACATTGTCGATGAAGCCGAAGCCTTGCGACAGCCGGTAGGATGCCGAGGCCTTCGGATAGAAGAACAGCTTCGTCGGGTTGTTGTTGTTGCTGCTCTCGTCCGCGCGGCCGCCGACGGTCAGCAACAGCTTCTCGTGCAACGCCAGGAACTCTTCCTGCGCGTAGAGCCCCTTGTCGACTGTGTTCTGGCGCAACTGCTCGACGTTGCTGATCGTACCGCGGTCGATGTTGGAGAGGCCAGGACTCAGGTTCTTCGCCAGATCGCGGAACGTATTGAGATACCGCGTCTCCTGCTGCACACCCGCCGACGTCGTCGCCGTGAAAGCACCGGTGGAGGGCGTGAACACCTCGACCAGGCTCGCGTTGACGTTGGCGTTCTCGTTGACCGTGGAGCCCGCCACGCTCGTGCCGGGATTCCCGTACACGATCTCGTACTGCAGCTCGGGCGGCGAATACAGCGCGTTGCTCTGCGTGAAGTAGTCGATACCGCCGTTCAGGATCAGGTTCAGGCTGTTGCGCTGGGTCGTGATCAGGTGCGCCGTACCAGTCCCGGATCCGATGAACCGGTTGACGCTCTCGCCATTGGTCAGCAATGCCGCCGTCTGCAGCGGGTTGCTCGGCGCGAACGGGTTGTTCGGATAATTCCCGTCGGAAGCGGCCTGCAGGTTGACGAAGCTCGGCGTCGCAGGGAGCGCCGTATAGAAGCTGGTCGTGGTGTTGTCGTTGTTCGTCAACCCACGAGCGTCGGCCGTGTGCGAGAAGGTGCTGTTCAATCCGAAGTCGAGCTTCGGTCCCAGTGTCTGATGCAGATTGAGGTTGAGCGCCTGCTTGTCGAAGAACGTGTTGTCGATGATGCCGCCATCGTGCTCGATCACACCCGAAGCGTAGTACTGCGTCGCATCCGATCCGCCGCCCAGGCTCGCCGTGGTCTGGTACGAGAGCGGCTTGTGCCCGGCCAGTTCATCCTCGTGGTTGTACGTGACGCCAGGAGTGAAAAACTTGAGCGCCGACGGGCCGTACTGGCCGACGACCGCCGCTGAATCCGGGAACAGCCGCGACCCCAGCTCGTGCGAGATCGCACTCGTGCCGAACCGCTGGCTGAGTTTGAGCTCCGGCTTCCCGGCATGCCCGCGCTTGGTCGTGATCAGGACCACGCCGTTGGAGGCCTTGGATCCATAGATCGCGGAGGCCGACGCACCCTTCAGGACTTCAATGGTCTCGATGTCGTTGGGGTCCAGGTCCGCGAGACGGTTCAATGCGTTGTCTTCGTTCGACGAGAGGCCTTGTGAGCCCGACGCCTTGGTGATCGAGTTGGCGCCCGACGCCGTGGCGGCGTTGCTGATGATGACGCCGTCGACCACGTAGAGCGGATCCGAGCCACCGATGACGGTCGTAGTACCGCGAAGGCGAACCTGCATACCGCCGCCTGGTGCGCCCGAGTTGGCCTGGATGTTCGCACCGGCGACCTTGCCCTGCAGTTCCTGCTCGGTCGTCTGGGCCTGCACATGCGAGATTTCTTCGGCGTTGACAGTGGCCACCGCGTTCGCGGCGTTCTCACGGGTCACCCCGGTCGCCTGCCCCGTCACGATCGTCTCGTTCAGCTTCAGGACGTCGTGCTTGAGCGCGACTTCGACGGTCTTCTCGTCCGCGGTGACCGGACGGTCGGCCTGGAGATAGCCAATGCGCCGGAAGCTCAGGGTGAGCGTGCCGGGCCCGGTCGGCAGGCTGAATGATCCATCGTCGCCGGTATGCGTCCCAAGCAGCGTACCCTTGATGATGACGGCCACCGAGGGTAGCCCCTGGCCCGTCTCGGCGTCGGTGACCTTGCCATTGATCACCCGGGTCGCAGGTCCCTGAGCGCGAGCCAACGCCAGCGCCGGGAGCTGCAGCAAGAGGAGTAGTCCGACGGTAATACGGAGAGATCGATGCATGCGCACATCTCCGGTCTGGAAGGTCCCTGACGGCATCAACGCTTCAGCGCGGACTAACGAGCTCCCCTCCCGGCCAGCCATGCCATCTGGCAAGCCTCAGGAGCGCGCCCGCGTCCGCGCGCCCAATGGCGCGGCGTTTACAAGACAACCGAGAACTGCGAAACCCCTCAGATTCGGGGCAGACGCCTACTGGTCAGGGGCCGCCAGCCACCCGGACCTCGGCGCATCGGCCAGGTGCCGGCCGGAAATTCTCCGGAAATTCACCCGAAATACGAAGGCCGGCTGCACCGGCAGCCGGCCTTCGTCCTCGCTCCCCGATCGGCGATCCCCGATCGCCGATCCCCCGTCGCTGTTCCGCCGGCGGGCCGCCGTTCTGGTCCCCTATCTCTTCTCCCCGCCCCGCAGGTATCCATCGGTCTTGTCGAGCCAATCCTGGCGGGGCGGGCAGAACACGTCGACGTCCAGCGTGTCCTCCAGTGCCTGAGCCCTGTGCGGGAGGTTGGACGGGATCACCAGCACCTCCCCGGCGTGCACGTCGTGCACTTTCTGCTCCGGCGAGCCCTCGGCGCCGACCCACAGGCGCAACGCACCCTCGAGGATGTAGGTCACTTGCTCATTGTCGTGCGAATGGAGAGGCACGATGCCGCCCTTCTTGATGTAGACATGCGCGACCATCAGCCGGTCGCCCGTGACCAGCCGTCGCTCGATCACCGGCGAGATCACCTCGCGCGGCATCGACTCCCATCGGTACAGTGTCGCGCTGTTCCCATTTGCTGGCACACTCATTACTACCTTCCTCCCGCGGCGCTCACTCCCCCGCCGCTGCCGAGATAGTGATCGAACCACGCTTCGAGGCGAAGCAGGCTGTCCAGGTTGTGCGCCGGGCGGTGAAACCCGTGGCCCTCCCCGGGATACAGGGCCAGCGTCGAAGCCACGCCCTGTTTGCGCAACGCAACGTACATCTCCTCCGCCTGCGAGATCGGCACGTCATTGTCCGCGTCGCCGTGGATGAACAGCGTCGGGGTCCGCGCGTTCGCTACATGAGCGAGGGGCGACCACTGCCAGAGCAACGGGTAATTGTCCCAGGGCAGTCCGTCGAACTCCGCCTCTATGAGATCGGTGTACAGCGACGTTCCATAGAAGCTGATCAGGTTGCTGACGCTGTACAGCGAGACTGCCGCCTTGAACCGGGGGGTCTGCGTGATGATCCAGTTCGTCATGAATCCGCCGTAACTCCCGCCCGTCACGCCCAGCCGCGCTGGGTCGATCCACGCGTTACGCCGGATCACCGTGTCGAGGCCAGCCATGATATCGTGGTAGTCGCCGCCGCCCCAGTTGAGGAGTGATCCGTCCGAGAACGCCTGCCCATACCCGTTGGTGCCCCGGGGGTTGATCGCGAGCACGCCGTAGCCGTGTCCAGCCAGCACCTGGTTGTTCACCGAGAAGGTATTGCCGAAGGTGCTGTGCGGGCCGCCGTGTATCGACAGAATGAGCGGATACCGGTGGCCCGGCCGCATGCCCGAAGGCTTGATGAGCCACGCCTGCACTGGGATGCCGTCGAAGCTCGTAAACTCGAATGTCTCGCTCTCGGCCGGCGCGACCGCGGCCAGCAGCGAATCCTGATCGTGGGTGAGTTGCCGTGGCCCTCGTCCGTCGGCGGCAGCGATCCAGACTTCGCTCGGGTGCGTGAGATCGTTCTCAGCGTACGCCATCCACCGGCCCGCGCGATCCAGCGAATACTGCGGCACCTGGCACTGGCAGGTCGTGAGTCGCTGGGCCGGGCCACCCGTTGCTGGCGCTCGATAGACCGAGATCGACCCGTGATCCGTCGCCGTGAAGTACACCATGCCGCCCGCGGCCGGCCAGCTCACCTGTCCCACCCGCCGGTCCAGTGACGGGGCGACTGGCCACGCCGCTCCTCCGGTGGCGGCTATCGCCCACACGTGCGTGTCTTCCGCTGGACTGTCCTTGGTGTTGTTCGGTCGCCGCCACGCCGGGAACGCGATCTGCTTGCCGTCCGGAGACCACACGGGCGAGAACTCCGCGCTCGGCGTATCGGTCAACCGCGTGATCTGTCCCGTCGCGACATCGACGGTCCAGAGATCGTTGGTGTAAGCGTTGTCCGGATCGGGAGAGCGGTCGCTCACGAACGCGATCCGGTGCCCGTCCGGCGACCACGCGAGGGAATGCTCGTCGTACGCTCCTGGGGTCAGTACACGCGGCGTGCACGCCGCCGCGGCACCGCACCGGCCGGCACGAGGTACACATGCGTGCGCCGGTTGTCGGTGAATCCCGTCCGGGTCTTGTACATGATGCGGGAGAACACTTCGACGTCGGCCGCCGCGGGCGCGTCGCCGTCCGGATGCGGCGCGGGTGGTACCACGCTGTCCGTCCCCACATACGCGATCGCCGATCCGTCGGGTGACCACGCAAAGTTCTTGACAGCGAGTGATCCCAGCCACGCGTTCGTGACCGGCACCGCTACGAGAAACCAGCGATGCTCGGTCGCGGCGTCGTAGATCCAGATACCGTTGTGCGATCCGGCGTCGTCGCGAAACGCCAGCGAGCGGCCGTCAGGTGACCACTGCGGCGCCGTACCCTGCACCACGTGGCGAGCCGCGCCGGACGCGGCATCCACGATCACGATGACCGATATCGTCTTGTCGCCCTGATAGTCGAACGTCGTCCGCACGTACGCGACGGATCGCCCATCGGGCGAGATCTGCGGATCCGACACTCCTTTGAGGAGGGACAGGTCGCCCGTCGTCATCGCGTGATGGGGCGGCGCCGCCGCATTCTGCGCGCGCGCGTCCGCGCCCCACGACAGCACGACGCCGGCCGTGATGGTTGCCAGGATCACTGAGGTCATACCGAAGGTATGCAGCGCTCCCATCGCACGCCAAGCCGGCGGCGCGTTTTCCGCGTTGTCCTAGCGCTTCCGCGTTCGCGTCGCCGGCCGGCCGAGCTAGAACGGCGCACCGGAGTGGAGATCCATGCTGGCAGAGCACTGGGCAGGTCTCGTGCCCGCCTGGCTCGATGTGCGAAGGGCCGGCTGCGATCTTCCGCCACCGGCCCTTCATGATTGCGACACTCGGACGGCCGCGTTAACGGCCGCCCGGCGAGACTCCCACTCAGCTCGTGCAGCTGCCGCTGACGATTTCCCCGGTGGCCAGATCGAGCTGGCACGTGAGGGCCACGGCACCGGTCGAGACATCATACACCACGATCGGCACGATCTCGCTCCCATTGAACGTCACGACAATGTGCCGCGCGATCTGCTTGCTGCCGCTCGTCGGCCCGCTGAACGTTACGTCGGCACTGACCCAGCGGGTGTATGTACCACTCGCGGGATACAGCGCGCCGTCACGGGGATGCGGGAAGGTCACGTTCCCCACCGTGTCCGCGGACGCGGCGTCGTACTGGCGGGATTCCGCAATGTCGCGGCTGAACGAGGACGTGTCGGTGCCCGACTCGATCCCGCTCCAGACGTGCGTGGACGCACTCGACAACGCCGGATGGCCCGTCACCCAGTTCATCCGGTTGTCGGCGTAATGCGTGTGCCAGAATCCACGCGCACCGTTCAGTTGCGCCGACACTTCAGTCGTGAAGACAATGGAATCGGTGGTGCCCGCCACGTACATGTTCTGGCACGCGCCCGCCGCGAAGAACTCCCAGGTGCGCGAGATCGAGATCGTGTCGCGAGGATTGGAGGCCGGGAATGTCAGCGATCCACTGAACGAGCCCGTGGTACACGCCGATTGAACTGCCGCGCGCTTGCGGCCCAGCGCCATCACGTGGCCGAACGGCTCCATCATCTCGGATGCCGCACCCGCCTGAGACTCCTGCGTCGAGAAGTCGCCGGCCTGCGTGGCCGCGGCAACGGCCGCGGCCGCCGCGAGATCGGTACTGACCTGCGCGTCGCTCAATGTCGCGGGTGCCGTACTCGATGAGGAGCACGCCGTCAGGACTGCGGCCACCACGATCGCGCACACCGCACTACCAATAGTCCGGCATTTCGCTTCGAGCTGCATTGGATTGCCTCCCGGTACCGTGCGGCATACGCCGCGTGACGTCGCTCGCGGAGCCCGGTTTGGACCGCTCCGGAGTGCGGCGTTCAGGCCGCAGGGTTTGCCTATGGGACGTCACGCCGCCTGGTTAGTTAATGCCGAGTCCGGAGAGTTTCGGTGCGGTGTCTACCAGTTTGGCTAAGCGATTGTTCTATAATCTGTTAGAACGGTTCAGCGCCACAGGCTGCGGCACTGCGGGCCACGACCGCGGTTTACCCATACCGGCGGACGCCCGAGTCTGATGCGGTTCTCCGGCCGCCTGCGGTCGCCCCAACATCCCTGGCTTTCGCCACATAGCCCTATCGGCCGGGCGCGCAATGCGTAGAATGTGTCGGATCTCACGTCGGGCGATCTCTGGCCGGAATCTCTGGCTGTGCACGTTGCCGGCGGTCGTAGCCGCCGGCGTGACCCAGGCCGTAGCGGCACCGAAGTGGCGCGCGTCGGAACAAACTCGCGCGCCAATCATATTGTATGCGACGTGCGTGGACGCCCGCCGGGGTGGTCCCGCGCGTACGTTACCGTACGGTACCTGTCGCCCAGGGCGGAGCGCACATGCGAAAATTGCGGATCGGCGTGATCGACCTCGTGTCTAATGGACCGGCCCATGGTCTCTGGTCACGTCTGATGAACGCGAATCTCGCGAGCATCATGCCTCAGGTCATTGGCGTGTGGTGCGAAGAGGCCGGTCACGACGTTTCGTACGTGTGCTACACGGGCTACGAGGACCTCAACGCCGCCCTTCCGGCTGAAACCGATATCGTCTTCATCGGCGCCTTCAGCGAAACGGCGCAGCTCGCGTACGCGCTCAGCGCGCTCTATCGCCAGCGGGGCACGGTCACGGTCCTCGGTGGTCCACACGCACGGTGCTATCCGGAGGACTCGATCCGGTACTTCGACTACGTCCTCGGATTCACGGACCAGTCGATCATCGACGATGTGCTCCGCGAGTGCGCGCCGCATCGCCCGATGGGTCTCTCGATCGCCGCCCCGCGCCAGCCACTGCAGTTGCCCGGCGTCCGGGCACGCTGGCGCTTCATCAAGGAAACGCTCGACAAGGCGCCCGCGATCAAGATCGTGCCGATGCTCGCGAGTCTCGGCTGCCCGTACACGTGCAGTTTCTGCATCGACTCGACGGTCGATTACCAGCCGCTCGACACCAATCAGTTGCGCGACGACTTGCGATTCCTGCTGACGAAGTTTCGCCAGCCGCGCGTCGCGTGGCATGATCCGAACTTCGGCGTCCGCTTCGACGAGACGCTGAGCGCGATCGAAGATGCGGTCCCGCCTGGGCGCATCGATTTCATCGCCGAGAGCAGCCTGTCGCTCCTCCTGGAGGATCGGTTGCCCCGCCTGCAGCGCAATGGCTTCAAGGCCGTGTTGCCAGGCATTGAATCGTGGTTCGCGCTGGGCAACAAGACCAAGAGCGGCCGTGTGGTCGGCATGGACAAGGTCCGCCTGGTCGCCGATCACGTGAATATGGTGTTGCGGTACATCCCGTACATGCAGACCAATTTCGTGCTCGGTCTGGACACCGACGAAGGACCCGAACCGTTCGAGCTCACGAAGCGGTTCGTGGAGCTCGCCCCGGGCGCGTTCCCCGGTTATTCACTGCTGTCCGCCTTCGGCCGCGCGGCGCCCCTCAATCTCGATCTGCAGCGCGCCGGGCGTGTGTTGCCGTTCCCGCACCATTTCCTGAACAACAACCTGGCGATGAACGTGAAGCCGAAGAACTACGAATGGCGCCCGTTCTACGACCAGGTGATCGATCTCACCCGCCATTCGTTCTCCTGGCGCTCGATCGCCCGCCGGTTCAAGGCCACGCGGACCCCGATTCCGCGGTGGATGAATGTCGTCCGCGCGGTGTCGAGCGAAGGAAACGGACGAATCCAGTATCACTCCACGGTGCGGAAGCTGCTGGACACCGATGCGACGGTGCATCGCTACTTCGATGGCGAGTCCGATGTACTGCCGTCGTTCTACGAGGATCGCATGCGTCGCGACCTCGGGCCGTTCATGACACTGCTCCCGCAAGGCGCCACGCAGCACGACCCGAACGCCTACCTGCACGCGGAAGCCGCCGCTCCGAAGCCGGACGGGCTCACGCCGGTTCAGGCGCGGCGTGCCCGCGCTCGCGCCTCTGCGGCCGCGACCGCGGCGGCCTTACACCCTTCGGCTCCCGCTCCCACGCAGTCGTGATCGCGCGGTCGCCTGTGTAGCACCCTCCGCGGCGGCCTCAATGGCCGCCGCGCGATACCGTTCCGCCGCCGTCGAAGGTCTCCGTCGTCACGTCTTTCCCCGATGACAGCGCGCGCACGTAGGTGACCAGCGCCCAGATCTGGGAATCGCTGATCCGGCCGCCCCACGAAGGCATGCCGTCCGGGCGCCCTTCACTGATCGATTCGTACACCTCGCCGGCGCTGCCGCCGAAATGCCAACGGCCGTCCTGCAGACTCGGCCCCATCCCGCCCGAGCCTTCGCCACCGTGGCAATCGCCACAGTTGTACGACACGAAGAGCTGCTTGCCTTCTTCGGCCGCACGCGGGTCGTGCTCGCGCGGATTGGCCAATACCCGCAACGGATGTTGGGCGGGGAGCCCCACCTGAATGTTGCCGGGATGCGCGACCAATGCCGGGGCCCCGCTCTGCGGCGATAATTCCGGCGCAGCGCTCTGGCCCCCGCGATCCGGAGACGCTGGCGAGGCCGGCGCAGACGGCGTGACGGACGCCGTCGCGGCCGCCGTCGCGGACGCTGGCGAGGACGCCGCGGCCGATACCGTGCCAGGTGCTGCCGGGGTCGCCGCGTTCGCTCGTTGAGCCGCCTGCCCCTCGCGGCCGCAACCCGTCAGAATCGCCGGCGCCACAATCGAGGCCGCCAGATACGCCATGAGATGCCGCGCGAATCGCCGCACACGGCCCGCGAGCCACACCATCATTCCTCCTGTCCGCTGCGCCCGATGGCTAGCGCCGGCTGACGGCACTGCTCGCTGGCGCGCATCACTTCCCGAGTGCGAACACGAACAACGTCCCGCCGAAACTCGTGTGCTGTGCCAGATCGGGAAGCGTCGTGCCCTGCTCCCGAACGTCGAATGGCGCGTCCGACCCGACATTGCCGGCGATCAGCGCCCCCATGTCGCCGCCGATCCCGGCGTACACCGCGACGTACTGTTTGCCGTCCGGCCCGCGGTAGGTCATTGGATTGCCGACGACACCCGAACTGACTTTGAATTGCCAGAGCGGCTCTCCGGTGCGCGCATCAGCCGCCTTGAACCACCCGTCCAGCGTGCCATAGAACACGACGTTGCCCGCCGTGGCGAGTGCGCCGCTCCACACCGGGAACGGCTCCCGGATGCCCCACACTTTCCGGCCGGTCGTCGCATCCCACGCCATGAATTCGCCGCGATAGCCGCCCGGGCCACCCTTCTCGGGCGCGTCCGCTCCGATGTACGGCGTGCCCGCGATGTAGGTCGGAGTCCGGCCGGTGAAATCCATGCACAGATTGTTGGTCGGAACGTAGAACAGACCGGTCGCCGGCGAGAACGCCGCCGGCTGCTGGTTCTTTCCTCCCTCCAGGCTGGGACAGATGTCCGTGACCGTCTTCCCGATCCGCGTCACCTTGGCGGGGTTCACGCGCGGCCGCCCAGTCGCAAGGTCCACGCCCGCCGCCCAGTTCATCGGGACGTAGGATTGCGCGACCAGCACTTGCCCGGTCGCCCGGTCGATCGTGTACGCGAATCCGTTGCGGTCGAAGTGCACGAGCACCTTGCGCATCGTCCCGCCGATTGGCAGGTCGGCGATGATGCTTTCATTGACCGCGTCGTAGTCCCAGACGTCGTGCGGCGTGACCTGCAGCGCCCAGCGCAGCTCCCCGGTGTCCGGGTCACGGGCGAGAATGGAGCTCGAGTACTTGTTGTCGCCGAGCCGGAGTTCGCCATCCCACGGTCCGGGATTGCTGGTGCCGTAGTAGACGAGATTGAGATCCGGATCGTAGGTGAGCCACCCCCACGTCGCCGCACCGCCGTGCCGCCAGGTCTCGCTCGGCCAGCTCGTCGCCCCGAGATCGGTGCCGCGCTCGCTCGCATAGAACGGCGCGAACCGGGGGCCGATCTTGACGTCGGCATCCGGACCCAGGTTGTAGGCGCGCCACATTTCCTTGCCGGTGCGCGCATTGAGCGCCGCGATCCATCCACGCACGCCCATCTCACCCCCGCTCGGCCCCACGAGCACTTTGCCGTGTACCACCAGCGGGGCCATGGTCATCGTCTCGCCGTGGCTCGGGTCCGCAACGTGGGTGCGCCACCGTTCCGCACCCGTGCGCGCATCGACGGCCACCGTGTGGCCATCGAGCAGATTGTAGAAGACGGTGCTGTCCGCATACGCCGCCCCGCGATTCACGACGTCGCAGCACGCCTCGGCCTTCGCCGCCTGCGCGTTCTCGGGGCGGAACTTCCAGCGGAGCGGAGCTCCGGGACGCGATAGGTCGAGCGCATACGCGACGTTGGGATATGGGGTCACGATGTACATCGTCGGTCCGATCACCAGCGGCGCACCCTCGTGACCCTTGAGCACGCCGGTGGAAAAAGTCCACGCCACCGTCAAGCGGCCCGCGTTGTCCGCCGTGATGTCATTGAGCGTGCTGTAGCGGCTACCGGCGTAATCCTTGGCCGGCATCGTCCACTCCCCGGGCTGCCCCGCGGATGGCGTGCCGATCCGCGCGCCGCGGACGCTGGCCGCAGTCCCGGCCGCCCCTTGGTCACCTGAGCATCCGGGGAGCGCTGCCGCCGCCATCACGGCTCCTGTGGCAACAACTGCGCGCAATCGTACAGCCATCGCATCCCTCCCTTTCCCATGACCGGCGGTGCGGACGTCGCGACAAATATGGCCAGCCGGACTCACGGGCACACGCCGGCAGGATGCTGTCAAGAACCCGGAGAAGGCAAAAATGCTATCTGCACCTCATTTTCAAGCGGCTGCCCCGGATGAATGTCATTCACAGCAGGTGCCCGCTACCGCTCCGTACACCGTGCAGCGCGCGGAAGCGCACGTCAAATGCGGCCGTCAGCCGGCCGCGGGACTGGGGATCTCGATAAGGTCCGGCCGCGCGTCACGCCGTGGGACAATTGCGGCAATCCCGAACTGATGAGGGCCTGCGGCCCGCTCTCCACGGCCAGCGTACTGCCGGGCGACGCCCGCCGCCGCCCTTCCCCTGGGAGCGCCCCCCTCGACGATGCGCCGTTGCCAGTGCACTTTCCGGGGTTCCGCCGGAGCTCCCCACCAAACATTTCGGGTGGAGAGACGGTATTGTATCGAATCTATCCCGGTCTTTCGCCCTCGTGAGCTCGCCTCGCAACCGCCCGAGCACGCGACCACTCCCGGCACCCAACCCTAATGCCGATCCGACTCTCTCGTTTTGATGGCTCCGGCTGCGCCCGTGCGCGCGCCGCCCTCGGCACCCTCGCAGTCGCCGGACTCGTCGCCCTCGCGGCGTGCTCGAGCGACCGCACCACCGCGGTCGCGAGCTCCATTTCGCCGCTCGCGCCGCTCGTCACTGGGTACTCCGTCCAGGCAAATCCGCTCAATTCGCTCTCGACGATCATTACGTTTTCCACCGCCAACGCCGACTCGGCACGCGTGCTCTACACGACGTCCGGCGACACCGCGTCCGGCACACCGTTCGTGCACCTCACGGGTGACTCGGGCCGCATCGCGACTCTCGGCCTGCTCCCGAATGCCACGTACTCGAACACGTTGGAGGTCTACGGCGCGCACGGCCGGATCGCCGAGCCGTTCCAGTTCGCAACCGGCCCGCTCTCGGCGTACTTGCAGGCGGCATTGATCACGATCAAGGGCAGCTTCGGACCGGGGTACACGCTGGTTTCCCCGATTCTCTACACGGGCGACAGTGTCCTGATGGTGATTTTTGACTCGCAGGGCCGCGTCCGCTGGTACCGGGAGTTTCCGCCAGGCACGGGTTCCGTCGAGTCGAAACAGCAGAAAAACGGTCACTTCACACTCGCGATCGGCGGATCCCAAGGGGACGACAATGTCCCGGAGACGTACGACGAGATCCTCCCCTCAGGTGAGGTCATCGCGACGTACGGGCCGCCGTCCGGCGAAGAGATGGACTCGCACGAATTGATCGAGACCGGCACGGCGGACGCGCCGATTCTCCACTACTTCGGATATACGAGCCGCAGCCCGTTCGATTTTTCTTCGCTGGGAGGCCCCGCCGCCGGTACCGGCATGGGGCACCAGTTGATCCGCGAATCACCCGCGGGGTCGGTGCAGTTCCTGTGGGATGCGTGGGACCACTACACGATCCAGGACTGGATCGAGCCGACCGGCGTCGATCCGCCGGACGACTTCGATCACACCAACTCGCTCGCGTTCGATCTCGACAGCAACTACGTCGTCTCGTTCCGGCACATGGGCGCGATCGTCAAGCTCAATTACCAGACGGGTGCCCGGATGTGGCAGATCGGCGGACGGCAATCACAATTCACGATCGAAAAGGATCCGCTCGGCTTCTTCAGTGGCCAGCACAGCGTGCGCGTGCTCGAGAACGGAAACATTCTGCTCTACGACAACGGCCTCCGGCACACACCGCCACACACGCGTGCCGTGGAATACGCAATCGACGTGGCGAAGAAGACGGCGACGATGGTGTGGGAGTATGTACCCAGTCCTGTGATCTTTACCGACGCCGTCGGATCGGTTCAGCGCCTGAAGAGCGGCAACACGCTCGTCGGATTCGGACTCGCGGGCCAGATCCACGAAGTGAATGCCCAGGGGAAGGCGGTCGGCATCGGCTTCTACACCCTGCGCCAACGTGGCGCGTTCTATCGCGCGACCCGCATCGCCTCGCTCTACCAATACGCCGAGCCGTAGCCGGCACGAGACGGCCAGGACACTGGCTGGCGGGACCAGGGGCCGGCTGCAGCGACTCGCAGCCGGCCCTGTCCGTGTTGGCCCCTCCAATCGCCGCTTGCCGCGAATTCGGGCCGTCCCTTTGTGCTTTCGGACCAGCCAGAATCGTCTCTTCCACGAGCTCCTCCCTCGCCGGAACGCCGGTCCTCTGGCCCCCGCCCCGTGACCAGTCATCCCTTCGCGGTCGCCATCCCGTTCGTCGTGATCGCCTGGCTCACCTGGACGATCCGCGGCATGCGCGCGGGCGAGTTCTCTCCCATCGTGATGGATGTTCGCTTCGGAGATCAGGCGCTGCAGGTCGCACTGCTCCGCATTCTGCCCATCCGCCGGATTCCCTACGCCGATATCGCGGAAGCGACGGCGACCACCCGCCGCCAGTTGATCTTCCGCCACGCCAGCGGCAAGACATCGGTGACGGGCCTGATCAATCGCTCGACCCCGCTCGTGGTCATCCGCCGCAGCGGCACGTCCCGCGTGTTCGCGTACACGCCGGCGAACCGCGAGGCGTTTCTGCGAGAGCTGGGGGCCCGCATCACGCGGGCCCGTGGCGCGCACCGGTCGCGCAATCGCCCCTCGGGCGACGGCGTCGCCGCATGAACGCATCCATGGTCACCCGCCCGTCACCTCATCCCGCTCGAACCGAGCTTCTGATGCACTCTCCGCACACTCAGCGCCCTACCCGGGCCAGAATGGCCACCGCGATCGCGTTCGTCGGCGTATTCGTGAGCGCGTGCCACACGCCGCCCGAAGCTGCGCCGCGCACGGCGCCGTCACCGACGCTGCAGCAGGCCACCCGGCCGGTCGCCAGCGTGCTCGATGCGCATTGGCTGTTGCCAGGGACCGATACAATGGTGATCTCGCGTGAGTCGGACGCGGCGCCGGTCGTAAATCGCCGCTCTTATGACCGCTCGTATCAGGGCGATGCCGGCGACCGGGCGCGCGTGGACATCGGCATGACCATACAGCGCGTGCGGCGCGTGATCGAGCCGGATGGCCGCGACGCGTTCGAGGTGGCGTTCCAGCAGCGGGACTCATCCGCCGTGCTCGTCGCGACCACCACCTGGGTGGACGCACGCACGCTCCGCCCTCTGCGCCAGACGGCGCTGCTCAATGGCAGCCGCGTGGTCTCGCTCGTCTTTGGCCACGACCGGCTCATCGTCACCGACTCCGCGCCGGAACGCCCGCTCCGGATGACGATTTCGCCCGTTCCCGACTCCGCCTACACGTCGGCCGCGGTCGACCTCCTGCTGCGCTCACTGCCGCTCGCCATCGGCTACCACGTCACGGTCCCGGTCTATTTTCCCGCCGACGAACAGGTCGCACCGCTCGACGTTCGCGTCGAGGGGGCGGATCGCATCACGACCCGCGGAGGCCGGACGTCGGTGTGCTGGATCGTCGCCGCGGACTTCCCGGGCGATGTCACGGAGCGGTTCTGGATCGACCAGCGCACGCACGTCATGATTCGCATCCTGGCGCACGACGGCCCCGCGGCGCTGGTGCGGTACGATCGGTGATGGTGATGGAGTGACGGCGAGAGGTGCGAATACACGAAGGGCCGGCTGCGGATCACCGCAACCGGCCCTCGTGGTATGTCAGAACTGCTGACCGTTCGTTATCGCCCGAGCTTCGTTACGTTCTCCGCAGCGGGGCCCTTCTGGCCCTGAACGATGTCGAACTCCACGCGCTCGCCTTCAGCCAACGACTTGAAGCCGCTGCCCTGAATCGCCGAGTGGTGCACGAAGCAGTCCTTCTGGCCGCCCTCGGGCGTGATGAAACCAAACCCCTTGGCGTCGTTGAACCACTTCACCGTGCCGGTGGTACGCATTGCCGTACTCCTGAATGATATTGATGTTGTCGGAGTCCGGACGTACCGTACCTGCCGACGACAGTGTTCACGCGGCGCCTGTCGCCGCGCGAGCAAGTGAACCGAGATGACCAGCCCGGAAAAAAAGAATCGGGACCCGCGTGTGGCCAAGTCCCGAACTGCCGAACTGGTACCAACGACGGCGCCAACTTGGCGCCTCACTCGCTCCCATGAAATTAGCGGCGTCAGCCAAAAGTCGCAAGACAATTTGGCGTGACCTCCCGGGCGGCTGCCCAGCCTGCCCGTTCGAGGGTCGCTCGGATCTGCGCGTCCGGCAGGGCCTCGCTCCGGCCTCATGCCGCCCCTCCCGTATCACGCCTACCCACCGTTCACTCGCGAAATGATGGGCCAAGTCCCCCCAATGGGGGCCAAGGGTTACGCCCCGACGGTCAGGGCCCCCTGGACCGCAGCCAGCAACGCATCCAGCCCGAACGGCTTGTCGACAAACGCATGCCCTCCGGCCAACCCGCCCATGGCTTCCAAATGGCTCTGCGGGTAGCCTGACATGTAGACGACCCGGATCGTGGGGTCGATCGCCGAGATCCGGGCGACCAGCTCCACTCCCCCGACTCCGGGCATCACCACGTCGGTGAGAAGGACGTCGATCCGTCCTGGCCACGCTGCGGCCTGTGCGAGCGCCTCTTCGCCGTTCGCCGCTTCGAGGACTTTGTAGCCGCCAGCCCGAAGCACTCGGCTCGCGGCTGTCCGGAGCGCGGCTTCGTCGTCCGCCACCAGCACGGTGATCGTCTCCTGCATGCCGCCCACCAATCCGGGGCCGGACGGCGGTTCCGCCAGCATGCCGGC
Source organism: uncultured Gemmatimonadales bacterium (assembly GCA_963737895.1). Lineage (GTDB taxonomy): Bacteria > Gemmatimonadota > Gemmatimonadetes > Gemmatimonadales > Gemmatimonadaceae > Palsa-1248. The sequence goes on from CAVTUF010000001.1 coordinate 1,366,557, forward strand.
GGCCGCGACGCCCGTGCCGCGAGCCGGATCACGTGAGCGTCGTTCGCTCACGCCAGCCGGGGTGCTGGGCTCGGGTGAACTGGCGCGCGCGCGGATCATCGGTGCCTCAGGTGTCAGCCGCGGCGTATGCGTGATCGCGGATGCCGGGGCTGCGACGCACGGCAGGTACACGTGCATCGACGTGCCGTGACCCAGCTCGCTGTACGGCCACACGTAGCCGTCCGACTGCTTCACGATGCCGTAGACAGTCGAGAGCCCGAGCCCCGTGCCGCGACCCACCGGCTTCGTCGTGAAGAACGGCTCGAAGATCCGTTCGGCGATTTCACGGCTGATCCCGGTCCCGGTGTCGCTGACCGCAAGCCGGACGTAGGGCCCCGCGACGACCGCCGCCATCGGATGGCGGTGCCGGTCGGCCTCTCCGAGCGATGTGACAGACGTCTCCACCGACAGGGCGCCGCCGTCCGGCATCGCGTCTCGCGCGTTCATCGCGAGGTTCATGATCACGAGTTCGAACTGGCTCCGGTCCACGCGCGCCCAGCATGGCTGGTCCGGGAGCGCGAGTGAGACCCGCACGTCGGCCGCCAGTAGTGGGCGCAGCAAGCGCTCGATGTCCCGGACGACGGTGTTCACATCCACCACTTCGGGACGCAGCAACTGCCGCCGCCCGAACGCCAGCATGTGCCGCGTGAGATCCGAGCCGCGGCGCGCTGCCCGCACGATCTCTTCCGCGCTGTCCCGCCGGGCGCTCCCGGCCGGCATCTCGACCAGCAGCAGTTCCGCATGGCCCAGCACGGCCGCGAGCAGGTTGTTGAACTCGTGGGCAACCCCTCCCGCCAGCCGGCCCAGTGCCTCCAGCCGCTGCGTCTCGCGAAGACGCGTCTCGAGCCGAGTGCGCTCGGTGACATCGGTCACGACAACCAGGCGAGCCTGCCGGCCTCCAACGCGGATCGGGTGCGACGCCACTTCGACGTCCATGTCGCGACCATTGCGCCGCCGGTGGCGCCACGTCCCCGAATGCAGATACGAGTCGTTCGATCGCGATGCCGCCGAATGCAGCGCATCCCGGTCCTCTGGCGAACGGATCCCTGAGAGATCCATCGCCAGAAACTCCTGGCGCGAATAGCCGTAGTCGCGAATCGCGGCGTTGTTGACCGCGAGGAACCGCAAGGTCTCCGCGTCGTACACCCACATCGGACGCGGACTTGCCTCGAACATCATCCGATGTCGCGCCTCGCTCCGCTCGAGCAACGCCACGAGCGCCCGCACCAGAACGGCGAACACCACGAGCAGGACGGTCCCCAGCGCCCACGCGCCCAGGCTCGCACGGCCAGCGGGCTGATCGAAGAGGTAGCCGGCCCGGACCCCCGATGACGCCAGCGCCCCCTGCTGCGCGAACAGCAGCGCACCATATGCCGCCGACGCGAATGCGGTCAGGCAGATCGTCGCGCGGAGGGAGAGTGCGCCGGCCGCGATCACGACGACGATGAGGTAGCCGGACTCGCTGAACCACCGCGTCGCGCCCGATTCGTATCGCGCGAGCGTGATGAAGGCAATGTCGGCGGCGAGCATCGCGGTGCGCCAGCGATCGCTCACGTCGCGGGTGCGGACGCTCTTGAGACCTTGCTCGAAAACGATGGCGCAGCCCAGCCAGAGGGCGACCATGCCGTAGGCGATCGGCCGCACCGGAACGCCGAACAGCGGCTCGAACGCCAGCATCACCAGGAAGGCGGCCAGGCCTCCGACGCGGATCCGGTCGGACCGCCGGAGCCATTCGGCGGTCGCGCCGTCAGCCGTCGGCATCTCAACGTCGTCCAGGGCGGCCGTCTCGGCTGATCGGCCCGATCTCAGGGGCACATCTCTCGGGGGCATATCTCTCGGGGGCACATCCAGGGACGCAGTGAGCGGCCCAGTCGTTTCTCCCCTGTCTGCAGACCAGCGGCCGGCGGCCGATCCTCGCCGGCCAACCAGAAATCCGCTACGCGCCCTCGATGCCGCCGAGCCCTGGCTCCGGCATGTCACCACCGAGGAATCGATGGACGTGAGGCGCCGCGAAGTACCCCGCCACACCGACCAGGAACCCCGCCGCGGCGTCCACCGCGTAGTGGAAACCGCCGTACACCGTGCCAAGGGCGAGGGCTGGAACAATCGCTGCCAGAATCCAGAACACGCGCCGGTTGAATCGCCATGCCAGAAGCCAGATCACGACGGCGACAGCGACGTGCGAGCTCGGAAACGCGGCGCCCTTCGACGCGGCCCGCTCGAGCACCACCTGTACGAGATTCGGGAAGAAGTGCCCCAGCGATGCCGTGTCGAGATGCGGGCTGCGATACCACGGCCCCGCCACGGGATACAGGATGAAGCAGATGTAGCACACGTAGAACGTGCCCAGGACGGTCGCCAGCACGTACCGGAACTCGCGCCGGCGCCCCGTGAAATACAGGGCGCCGCCGAGCAGGGGCAGCAGGGCGTAGTACGCGACGTACGTGAAATGCAGATACTCGTCGACGGGCCACCACGGCAGCACGTGCCGCAGCGCCGCACCCGGGGGCGAATGAAAGAGCGCCATCTCGACCGACTGGATCGTGCGGTCGTGGTAGCCCGTGCTCAGCAAGCGATTGAGATGGGCCACCTCGACGTACAGAAACGGCAGCACGAAGACGAGTCCCCAGTCCCGGAGCACGACGACCCACCGGCGTTGCGGGAGCCGGGGCACCACGAACAGAATGATGATGATCCCGATGGTGTGCGACAGGACGTTCGGCCAGATCTTCGCGGGGTGTCCGAGCACCGCGCCCAGCGCCCCCGTCACGGCGAGATATCCCGCAGTCAGCATCTCGTGCGGGTATGGCCGGTGCCCGCGCGCCCGCTCGTCAGACCGATTGCCAGTGCCGTTCATGTCGCCCTGTCGATGGTGTGCCGGTCACATCGCGAAAAGGAGGCCACGTCGCCTATGGTGGCCGCCCATGGCGCAATATCATGGGTCAGGGCGGAACGGAAGCCCTCGCAGCCACGATGTGTTCTGAATGGCTACCAATGATGTCCCAGAAGACCTGAGGATCGACGTTCCCGCCGCTCGCGACGCAGCAGACGTGCTGGCCGCGAAAGCGCTGGGCCGCGGCCAGCATCGCCCCCACCGTCACGGCTCCCGTCGGCTCGACCTTGAGATTGGCGAGGTGGAAACACAGCCGGAGGCCTTCGCGAATTTCCGCCTCCGACACCTCGATCGCACCCGCCAGCCCTCGCTGCAGCACCGCCCACGTGTGGACGCCGACACTGCGAGTCCGTGCGCCGTCGGCGATGGTCTGCGGTTCCCGTTCGTGTGCGACGATCTGTCCCGCGGCTAGCGATCGAACGAGGTCGTTCGCGATCGCGGGTTCGGCCCCCCACACCGGGGTCGCATCCCCCGCGTCGCGCAGGCCCGTCAGGATTCCGGCGGCAAGACCCCCGCCCCCGACCGGCGCAATGATCGCATCGAACGGGCCCGGGCTCGCGGATCCGCCTGCGCCGTTGCGCGGCGCAGTCTTCGCCTGCGCGTTCATCGCTGCGAGCTCGCACCCCAGGGTCGCGTTGCCCTGGATCACGAGGACGTCGTCGTACGCACTGGCGACGTACGCCGACGCATCGGCCGATGCCAGTTCCGCGACGCGATCCTCCCGCCGGACCGTCGCCGTGTCCACGAGGTCCACGCGGGCGCCGTAGTCACGGACCGCGGCGATCTTGACCTGTGCCGAGTTGGCGGGCATCACCACCGTGCACCGTTTCCCCGCCAGCCGGCAGGCGTACGCCATCGCCTGGCCGAAATTGCCGGAGCTCGCCGTGATGACCGCCGGATGCGGAATCGAGCGCACCACGTTGGACGCCGCCCGGAACTTGAAGCTGCCCGTCCACTGGAACGCTTCGCTGGCGATCGAGATCGTGGCGTCCAGGCGCTCCGATAGGCGGACGGATCGTACGATAGTCGTGGGTCGGGGGCCGATCATATGGTTAATTTCCCACTGTGTCCCCCAAGACCGCCACCTTCTGGCCGATCCTGGCCGGCGTGTTCCTCACCGATTGCGCGACGAAGCAGATCGCGGTCGATCATTTGATGCCGGCGTATTCGCCGCACGACGTGATCGGGTCCATCATCCGGTTTACCCTCGCGTTCAATCCTGGGGCGGCCTTCAGCATGAGCCTCGGTGGTGCCTCGCGGTGGGGATTCACGATCGCTGCCGTCGTCGCGCTCGCAGTGTTGGGCCTCGCCTTCTGGAAAGCGAAACCGGACGACATCCCCCAATCCGTCGCACTGGCGCTGATCACGGGCGGGGCGCTGGGCAACCTCGCCGACCGCCTACGGTCCGCCCGGGGCGTCGTGGATTTCATCGACATGGGAATCGGCAATGTCCGGTTCTGGACGTTCAACGTCGCCGACATGGGCGTGACGTGCGGCGCCGCACTCCTGGTGTGGGTGCTCTGGCACCGGGGCACGGGAAGCGACGGCCCGGCGTAGAACGAAGCGAGCCGGAGGAGATGGCGGCGCATCTCCTCCGGCTCTCTCCGCTGTCTAGCGGTGCATCACATCCCGAGATTGCCACAGGAGACGATCGTTGCCATGTCCGACGGAGACGCGTGGATGTTCACGTAGTAGTCGCCGGACGCCGGCACCGCCATGCTGATCGTCGCGGTCCCTTTGGCCGTGCCGTCACTACCGGCCGTGAGCGGCTTGTACGCCGACGGATCACCCCACACCTTGCCGCCCGGAGTCATCCCGCACTTGCCGACGTGCACGTGCCACGGATAGACCGCCCCCGGCTTCGCGCCGGTGAGCGACACGGTCGCGACGGTCGTCCCCGCGCCGGTCCCTGGCTCGACGGTCGCAGTCCCCGCGATCGTTCCGCCTTTCGCCGGCGTCAGAGTTGCCGTCATCTTCATCCCCTGGCCCTCGCTGGTCGCCGCGGCCCGCACTGGCACCGTCGCGGACACGCTGGCACCATGGCCGGGGAGACTCACCTTCTGAGCGTATGCGACTGTGCTGAACACGGCAGCGACAGTTGCAATGGTAAGACGAGACACCATGAGACACGCCTCCAACCAGTGAAAGTGGTACGCTGTGACGCGTATGACCGCGTGCTGGAATTTGCCACGGACAGCCGCGTTTCGTTAGCGGGCATCTCGTTGCCGGGCCCGCCGCGACACACCGGTCCAGGGGCATGGCCCGTGCCGCCGCGATCCGAAGGCGCCCGTCCAGCGAATGGGGCGCCACGGTGTAATTTTCCCCAATGCCGCGCGCCGACCTGCTCGAGACGTTTCCGAACCCGCACCCGGGACGGAATTACGAGATCGAGATGACCTGCCCGGAGTTCACATCGCTCTGCCCGCTCGGCGGCATCGAGGGCGACACGTCCGATCTGTCGCTCCTGAGGGGAGGCTCGCCAGACTTCGGCATCATGACGATCACCTATGTGCCGGACAAAGTGTGCGTCGAGCTCAAGAGTCTGAAACTCTATCTCTGGAGTTTCCGCAACGATGAGATCTTCTACGAGCGCGCGGTGAACCGCATTCTCAATGATCTCGTCGCCAGCCTCGCGCCGCGGTGGATGCGGGTGGTCGGTGACTTCAACATCCGCGGCGGCATCAAGTCGGTCATCACGGCCACCGCCGGTACCCGCTGAGCCGGAGGCGGGTTCTACTCGGATCCGCGAAGACGGCGGGACGCTTCTTCCAATAACCGTCGCTCGTCGCTCGTCAGGCTGTCGAGCCCATGGCGCGAGATCTTGTCGAGTAGCACGTTGATGTCGTCGCCGCGCCGGCCGCGGGGCACCGCACGCGGCGCGGGCGCCGGGGCAGGTCGCTTCGCGACGGCCGCCTTGCTCTTGGCCACGATCTCGTCGGTGTCATGACGGTCGCGTGTTTCCCGTGGCTGCCGCGGCATCGCCCGGGGCACTGCCCGCGGGGGCTCGTCCGGCACATCGGGCGCCGACGAGACCCGCGGTGACCGCAGCAGGTCGAGTCCAGCTGGCGGTGTGTGCAGATAGAGCCATCCGGCCAGAAGCCCGCCAAGGTGCGCGAAGTGAGCGACGCCACCGGCACCACCGTCGAGCGAGGACGCCCCCAGCACGACATCGATCGCCACGCACCCCGCGACCAGCCACTTGGCCTTCACCGGCACCACGAACCACAGTTGGAACTCGTCGTCCGGCCAGCGGACGGCGTAGGCGAGCATCACGCCGTAGATCGCGGCCGACGCGCCGACGAGCGTGTAGTCGCGCGCGATGAGAAGGTGCGCAAGCCAGCCGCCCAGCCCGCACAACAGATAGTACCGCACGAACGCGCCCGATCCCCACGCGCGCTCCACGCGCGGCCCGAATACCCAGAGCATGAGCATGTTGCCCGCGAGATGCCACAAGCTCGCGTGCACGAACATGTACGTGAGGATCGTCCAGAGTGACTGCAGGCGGGCGAGATCGTGCGCCTCGAACCCGAGCCACCGCTCCATGTCCGGCGTGCCCACCAGCGTGACCTGCAGCAGGTAGACCAGGATGTTGATCCACATCAACCACTGCACCGCGGGAGTGGTCCGCGGGCTTTCGTCGAACTCCTCGGTGGCGGAGAAGGACATCGGCGGGCGTGGTCAGCGGTCGGAGTGCGAAGGTCGTAGCGCCGGCCGCGAGTCGCTCGGGCAACGACCGTATGTAGTGTAACACGGTTGCCATGCGCCCGTTCCTGCGGCCTGGCCTGTCCCGGCGCACTACTCGCGGAGCGACGACCCGCGCGCGCGGCCGGTCACGGCGCGAGACGGGCCGGGCCGGCCCGGCGCCACGCGCTGGCCGCACGCGCCGGCCCCACGCACTGACGCCCAACTGCGGGAATGCCGGCTACCGCCCGCCGGTCGCGATCGCCACGATGCGCTCGCACAACTGCACGAACGACAGTCCGCGCGCAGCCGCGGCCTGTGGCATCAGGCTCAGTTCGGTCAGGCCCGGGAGCGTGTTCGCTTCCAGGCAGTACAGTCCGCCCGCCGGATCGAGCCGGAAGTCGATCCGGGCGTACCCGCGCAGCTTGAGCGCGCGAAACGCCTGCAACGCCTGGTCCTGCAGTGCCGCGGCTTCCGCCGCGGTCACACGCGCCGGGAACTCCTCACTCGCCATCCCCGTCGTGTACTTGCACTCGTAGTCGTAGATCTCATGCTTTGGGAATATTTCGCCGGCCGGCAGCGCCTCGTCGCCAAGCACGCCGACAGTCAGTTCGCGCCCCGGTACGAACCGTTCGATCATCACTTCGTCATCGTACTGGTACGCGGTGGCGATGGCCCCCTGAAGCGCGGCCCGCTCCCGGACCACGGTCAATCCCACGGTCGACCCCTGCTTGGACGGCTTGACGACGACGGGATAACCGAGCGTCCCCTCGACCGCGTCGTCCGTCGCCGGCGCCATCAGCCACTCCGCGGTCCCGACTCCAGCCTCGCGAAACAGGATCTTGGACAGATCCTTGTCCATGGCCAGCGCGCTCGCGAGATGGCCGCTCCCGGTGTACGCCACGCCGACAGCGTCGAGCATCGCCTGGATGGTGCCGTCTTCACCCTGCCCGCCATGCAGCCCGAGGAAGACGACATCGGCCTCCAGAACCTCACTCAGGAGGACGACCTTCGGAGACAGCTCCCGATGCCGCGCGCCACCCAGGTTCGCCAGTTCGGCCAGCGAAGGCGGCTCCGTTTTCATTCCCGACGAGCGTAACGCCCGCTCCTCCGAAGGGCGCAGGACTCCACTCACGGGGTCGATCGCCGAGACTTGGTGTCCGGCCGACCGCAATGCATTGATGACGCGGAACCCGGACGCCAGCGACACATCCCGTTCCGATGACGCACCTCCCAGGATCACCGTGATCTTCACGGCTATCGCGCCATCAGGAAATGAAGGAGGTCGGATCGGGTCACGATACCTTGCACCGCGGTCCCGCCCGGATTCGTCACCAGCACCGCTGGACTGGTCTTCGACAGCAGCTTGACGACGGAATCCGCCGGCCGGTTGGCGTCGACCGCCGGAAACGGCGCATCCATGACGTCACTCACCGTCGCATCGAGCACCTTGGCGTCCGCGAGACTCTTGGCCGACAACGACCAGTCCGTCACCGATCCCACGCATCGCTCGCGATCCATCACCGGCAACTGCGACACGTCGTGAAGGCTCATGAGCCGGAGCGCCTGCCGCACCGTCGTGGCAGGCGCCACAGTCACGACCGCCGGCTGCGTGCCGTCTTTGCCCCTCATGACGTCTCCAAGGGTCACGCGATCGGGGTCGAGCATCTGGTTCTCCCGCATCCACTCGTCGCTGTACAGCTTCGATAGATAGCGCTCACCCGTGTCGCACAGGAAGGTGACGACGCATGCATCGGGGTCGTTGGCCTCGCGCGCGATCTGCAAGGCGACGTGCGCGATCAGTCCGGACGATCCGCCCACGAACAATCCCTCCTCCCGGGTCAGCCGCCGCGCCATCGCGAAGCTCTCGCGGTCGCTCACCGTGTGGAACTCGTCGATCACACCGAGATCGAGGGTCCCTGGAATCTTGTCCTGGCCGATGCCTTCGACTTTGTACGGCGACCCCTCCGGAACGCTCTTGCCCTTGCTGCGCCATGTCTCGGCCAGTATCGACCCGGCCGGGTCGCCCGCGATCACGCGGATGCGGCGGTTCTGCTCCTTGAGGTATCGCCCCACGCCGGTGATGGTCCCGCCCGTACCCGCGGCCGCGACGAAGTGCGTGATGCGCCCGCTCGTCTGCTCCCACAGCTCGGGCCCCGTCGTCGCGTAGTGCGCGTCCGGGTTGGCCTGATTGTAGAACTGGTCGGCCAGGATCGCGTTCGGTGTCTCCGAGGCGATGCGGCGCGCCATGATGACGTAGTGGTCGGGATGATCGGGGGGAACCGCCGTCGGCGTCACGATCACTTCGGCACCGAAGGCCTTGAGCAGCCGGACTTTTTCCTGCGACATCTTGTCGGGCATCGTGAAGATGCATTTGTAGCCCTTGAGCGCGGCAGCGATTGCCAGCCCGACGCCCGTGTTCCCACTCGTGCCCTCTACGATCGTCCCACCCGGCAAGAGTTTACCCTCCCGCTCGGCCTGCTCGATGATCGGCATCCCGATCCGGTCCTTCACCGAGCCCCCCGGGTTGTAGAACTCGGCCTTGCCATAGACCGGCGTCACAATACCTCGCGTGACGCGATTGAGCCGGATGAGCGGCGTCCACCCGATGGTGTCCAGCACCGTATCGTAGGGGCGCCGGTTCCGCTCGACGTGGCCGCGCACTGCCTGGCGGCCCGTCGGTGTGATCCGCCGCGTGCCACCTGGCGGATGACCCGTGGTATCGTCGCCGTTTGCCTGCCCGCCTCCGCTTCGCCGAGCCACGCTACCTCCTCGTGGTGTCGCCGGCGGCGCCACTCGGGGCGGCAGCCGGATGTTCGCCGCGATGCAACACGCTGTCGCCCGGAACAGGCGGCGCTTGCGGATGCCGGAAGTACACCGGGAACAGCACCGACACCGCGACCGCCGTGCCTTTGCGCTTCGCGGGAGTGAATTGCAGGTCGCGCACGCCCGACACGGCCGCGGAATCGAATGCCGGCACGCCCGACGACTCGACGACCTGTGTGGATTCGGGATGCACCCGCCCGGCCGCATCGATGAAAATGCGCAGGGTCACGTTGCCTTGCGCATGCCGCCCGTACATCGACGCGGGATACCGGATCGGATCGCGCGTGAGCATCATCGGCGGCACATCGGGACGCAATGTCTGCGACTCCTGGAGATCCGCGACCAGTTTCTTGGCATCGTCCTGCGTGATACAGCCCGTGACCGCCAGGCCCACGGTCATGCCGGCGGCCAGGACCAGCCATCCGCGCCGGCGAAGCGGCCCCGCTTCGCCGGCCGTCACGCTGCGTGTCACGGCGCGAGTCTCACGAGGAGAGTCTCACGAGGGAGAGTCTCACGAGGGAGAGTCTCACGACTGGCGTCTTACGACGGTGCGTGCGCGGGACGCGACGGCCCTGGCGGCGGTGCCTCGTCCTCCGCGTACGACTCGGCAGGAGGGCAGCTGCACACCAGCGTCCGGTCGCCGAACGCGCTATCGACCCGCGCGACCGATGGCCAGAACTTGTGCAGCCGCGTCCACGGCGCCGGGAATGCCGCCTTCTCGCGCGTATAGGGGCGGTCCCATCCGCTCGACACGACCTGCTCCAGGGTGTGCGGCGCCCGCTTCAGCACGTTGTGCTGGCGGTCCGCGCGCCCCTCCTCGATCTCCCGGATCTCTTCGCGAATCGCGATCATCGCGTCGCAAAAGCGGTCGAGCTCTTCCTTCGATTCGCTTTCCGTCGGCTCCACCATCAGCGTGCCCGCCACTGGGAACGACACAGTCGGTGCGTGGAACCCGTAGTCCATGAGGCGTTTGGCGATATCCTCGACTTCGACGCCGGCCGACGCCTTGTACGGGCGGGTGTCGACGATGCACTCGTGCGCCACGAGCCCGCGGGTTCCCTTGTACAGCACCGGATAGAACGTCTCGAGCCGCCGGGCCACGTAGTTGGCATTGAGGATCGCGACTTTCGTCGCGCGCGCGAGACCCTCGGCACCCATGAGATCAATGTACATGTACGAGATCGGCAGGATGCTCGCGCTCCCCCACGGAGCGGCGGAGACGGGACCAATGCCTTCGACGCCGCCGACATCGGCCAGCGGGTGCCCGGGCAGATAGGGCGCAAGATGCGCCGCCACGGCAATGGGCCCCATCCCCGGCCCGCCCCCGCCATGCGGGATGCAGAATGTCTTGTGCAGGTTGAGATGGCAGACGTCGGCACCAATGTCGCCGGGCCGGCAAAGCCCGACCATGGCGTTCATGTTGGCGCCGTCGAGATACACCTGGCCACCGGCCGTGTGCACGATGTCGCAGACCTCGCGGATCCCTTCCTCGAATACGCCGTGCGTCGAAGGATACGTGATCATCAGGGCCGCGAGCTCCGCCCTATGGAGCGAGGCTTTCGCTCTCAGGTCGGCCAGGTCCACGTTGCCACGCGTGTCGGTCTTCACGACCACCACGCGAAGTCCCGCCATGACGGCGCTCGCGGGATTGGTGCCGTGCGCCGATTGCGGGATCAGGCACACCGTCCGCGTGCGGCCGTCGCCACGCGATTCGTGATGCCGGCGGATCACCAGCAGCCCCGCGTATTCGCCCTGCGAGCCGGCGTTGGGCTGCAGCGAGACCGCCGGCAGTCCCGTGATCTCGGCCAGCGCGTGCTCCAGCCGCTCGAACAGAATCGAATAGCCGTCAGTCTGCTCGCGCGGCGCGAACGGATGGATGCGCGATAGGTCGCGCCACGTGATAGGCAGCATCTCGGCCGTGGCGTTCAGCTTCATCGTGCAGGAGCCGAGCGGGATCATCGACGTCGTGAGCGACAGATCGCGGGACTCGAGGCGGCGGATGTAGCGCAGCATCTCGGTCTCGGACTGGTAGCGGTTGAACACTGGGTGCGTGAGGTACGTGCTCCGGCGCGCGACGCGCTCAGTCATCTCGGCCGAGACTTCGTCCGCCAGTTGGTCGGGCGTGAACGACGCCGGGAGGCCGCCGTTGAACACGGCAAAGAGATCCGCCATGTCGCGGAGTGTGGTCGTTTCCTGGATCGAGACGCTCACGGCCGGCGGCCCATCCTCGTCGGCCAGCACGCGCACGTTGATCAGTTGGGCGCGTGCCTCGCGGAGCAGCTCGCTCAGCTTCCGGCGGCCCAGTTCCACCCGGACCGTGTCGAAGTACACGTCGTGTGTCACGACGTAGCCGAGCCGCCGCATCCCTTCGGCGAACGCCGCGGCCAGCCGGTGAATGCGCTCGGCGATCCGGCGCAGGCCCACGGGGCCGTGCCACACGGCGTACATGCTCGCCATGACAGCGAGCAGCACCTGCGCGGTACACACGTTGCTCGTCGCCTTCTCGCGGCGGATGTGCTGCTCGCGAGTCTGGAGCGCCATGCGCAGGGCAGGACGCCCGTCGGCGTCGCGCGAGACGCCGATGATGCGGCCCGGCATCTGGCGGGTGAGCTCCTCGCGGCAGGCGAAGTACGCTGCGTGGGGACCGCCGTAGCCGAGCGGCACGCCGAACCGCTGTGTGCTTCCCACCGCGATGTCCGCACCCCATTCGCCAGGAGGCTTGAGAAGCGTCAGGCTCAGAAGATCCGCGGCGACGACCAGGATCGGGACTTCCGCCGCGTGGCGGGCATCGCGGCCCGCCGCCCCGGTGGCTTGCAGCGCGGCCCCGCCCATCGGTGCGACTCCCGCATCGAGTGTTGCGCGCAGGGTGCTGAAGTCGGGCACCGCCCCGTCGCTCGCCGGATACTGGACGAGTGCACCGAAGACGGCAGGCCCGAACGCGAAAGTGCGATGATCACCCACCACCACGAGAATGCCGTGCGCCTTCGCGCGAGTCCGCAGCACTTCGATCGTCTGCGGGTGGCAGTCGCGAGATACGAAAAAGATGTTGCGCTCATGCGTCCCGCGAGTGTTCCACGCGACACCCATGGCCTCGGCCGCTGCTGTCGCCTCGTCGAGGAGCGACGCGTTGGCCACCGGGAGCGCGGTGAGATCGATCACCATCGTCTGGAAGTTGAGTAGCGCTTCCAGGCGTCCCTGCGCGATCTCCGCCTGATACGGCGTATACGCCGTGTACCACGCCGGATTCTCGAGGATGTTTCGCTGGATGACGGGCGGCGTGAGGCACGCGTAGTAGCCCAGCCCGATGAATGAGCGGAAGATCTGGTTCCGGCCGGCGACCTGGCGGAACGATCGCAGCGCCTCGATCTCGCTGCGCCCGCGCCCAAGCCCCAGCGGACGCCGGAACCGGATCGTCTCCGGCACCACCGCGTCGATCAGCGCGTCGAGCGAATCGTACCCGAGAAACCGCGCCATGGCCTCGACGTCGTGGGGCCGCGGCCCGATATGCCGCGGGACAAAGCTGTCCGCGTCGGTGAGCGGTCCAGGCCCGCGCACGGTTCGCGCGCCGCCACTCGGGGTCATCGTCGCACTCATCGTCTCCTGTCTCCTCTCTGCACTCTTCCTCGCTCTTGTCTGTTCTTACTTTCGCGTATAGAACGGCAACTGCACGATCGTCGCCCCGATGCGCTTGCCGCGTACGTCGATCTCGAGAGCGGTTCCCGGCACGGCCGCGTCCACCGGCACGTAGCAAGTGCCGATCCCGAAACCGAGCGTCGGGCTGACGGTCCCGCTGCAGACCAGACCACTACTCACGCCCGCCTGATACACCGGATACCCCTGCCGGGGGAACGCACGCTCCCCCATGGCGAATCCCACGAGCCGCCGCCGGATGCCGGCGGCTTTCTGCGCGACCAGCGCGTCCCGCCCCACGAAATCGCCCTTCTTGAGTTTGACGATCCAACTGAGGTTGGCCTCGAGCGGCGTGGTCGTATCGTCGATCTCGTGGCCGTAAAGCGCCATCCCCATCTCGAGGCGGAGACTGTCCCGCGCCCCGAGTCCGGCGGGCGTGACGCCACCCGGCTGCATCAGCGCGTCCCACAGGCGCCCGGCGTCATCCGCCGCCGCGTAAAGCTCGAACCCGTCCTCGCCCGTGTATCCGGTGCGCGACAGAATCACGGGAACGCCGGCCACGACGGTCTCCGCGAACCAGTAGTAGCGGATCGCGGCGACATCCGCCTCGGCCAGCGGTTGCAGGATGCGCTGGGCATGCGGTCCCTGGAGCGCGAGTAGCGCGATGCCGTCGCTGGCGTCCGTGAGGGTGCAATCGAAGCGCGGCGCGGACGAAGCGAGCGAGGTCTGCAGCACTCGCCAGTCCTTGTCACGATTCGCCGCGTTCACCACCAGCATGATGCGGTCGCCGAACCGGTAGACCAGACAGTCATCTTCGATGGTGCCGCGCGAGTTCAGGATCGCCGAGTACTGCACCTGGCCGGTCGCGAGCGCGCGGACGTCGTTGGAGGTGACATGCGCCGCGAACGCGACCGCGTCCGGCCCCCGGATGTCGAACTCGCCCATATGGCTGACGTCGAACAGTCCGCAGCGCTCTCGGACGGCGGTGTGCTCCGCGGTGATACCGCCAGGATACTGGACCGGCATCAGATACCCCGCGAAGGGCACCATCTTCGCGCCGAGCGCGATGTGCCGGTCCGCCAGCGGCGTCCGCCGTAATGCCGCGGCTGGCGGAGATTCGGGTCCGGAGGGTTGTGCTATCGTATCGGACATCGGCGTCGCACGCGGTGGCGCTCTGCGCCGGCTCCCGCGTCGTGGATTCGAAGGTGTGAACGAGTCACCGGCGCCAGGCGTGCCTGCGCCGTCCCGAATATGCGCCCCGGACACGGTGTCCGCGACCGTCGCCCCGTCGCTCACGCCATCCGCGCGTCGCGCGCCAGCGCAGCCAGCAGCGCCAGCGCATTCGAGCGGCGTCATCGAGTTCGGATCGATGGCGGCGAGCTTCGCCACGATCGGATCCGTGACTGACGCAAAGAGTGGCAACTGGTCCGCGGCGGCCGGCTTGCCGGCCGCCGCGCCGGGGTGCTCGGCCGAATGCCCTCCACCACGCGAGGCCCCCAGCGCAGCCGCCCACTGCTCGCCTTCGAGCTGGCGGAGCACTTCCCGTGCGCGCCGCAGCACGGCATCGGGCAGCCCGGCGAGCCGGCCGACCTCGATGCCGTACGACCGGTCGGCCCGTCCCGGCTCCATCCGGTGGAGGAAGAGCACGCGGTCCGCCACCTCTCGCACCGACACGTTGAAGTTGCGTACGGCATCCAGTTCGTCCGCGAGCTGCGCCAGCTCGTGGTAGTGCGTCGCGAAGACCGTCTTGCACCCGGTCACGCTGTGCAGGTGCTCGGTGACTGCCCAGGCGATCGATACACCATCATAGGTGGACGTTCCCCGCCCGATCTCGTCCAGTAGCACGAGGCTGCGCGCGGTGGCCGTGTGCAGGATCGCGCTCGTCTCCGACATCTCCACCATGAAGGTGGATTGCCCGCGCACCAGGTTGTCGCTCGCACCGACGCGCGTGAACAGGCGGTCGGTCACGCCGATCGTCGCCGACGCGGCGGGCACGTAGCTGCCGATGTGCGCGAGGAGCACGATGAGCCCCACCTGGCGCAGGATCGTGGACTTGCCTGCCATGTTGGGACCGGTCAGGATGATCACGCGGGCCCCAGGCGTGAGTCGGACGTCGTTCGGAATGAACTGCTCGCGCGGCATCATTCGCTCGACCACCGGGTGCCGGCCCGCCGTGATCTCGAGGCTGAAGTCATCGGTCATCACGGGCCGGGAATAGCGCTCGCGCTCGGCGACCTCCGCGAGCGTGGCGAACACATCGAGCGCCGCGACCAGGCGCGCGACTCCCTGGAGCCGCGGGGCCTCGCGCCCTGCCGCCGCGCGGGCCGCCTCGAACAACTCGCGCTCCCGCACCTCGATGCGCTCAGCCGCCGACAGCACGCGCTCTTCGTATTCCTTGAGCGCCGGGGTGACGTAACGCTCCGCGCCCGTCAGCGTCTGCCGCCGCTGGTAGTCGGATGGGATCGCGTCGCGATGCGTGTTCGTGATTTCGATGTAGTAGCCGAAGACGCGGTTATACCCGACCTTGAGCGATGAGATGCCCGTTCGCGCGCGCTCGGCCGCCTGGATCTCCGCGATCCCGTCTTTACCGCCGTCACGCAGCCCACGGAGTTCGTCGAGCAGCGCATCCACACCGGCCGCGATCGTCGGTTCGTCTCCAACAGCGGCCGGCGGACGTTCGACCAGCAGGCGGAGAATTGGCTCGCCGACGTCGTCGCAGCCATCCCAGCTCGCCTTGAGCCGGGCAAACGGATCGGATCCGGTGGTGTTCGCCTCCAGCCGGATGTCATCCGCATTCCCGGTGCCGGCACCCGCCCCTCGCGCGAGCCCGCTCGCGACCCCGATCCGTGCCATTGCCGCAGCTACTGCCGGCAGACGCGCGATCGCGTCGCCCAGCGCGCGCAGCTCCCGCGGCGTCGCGCGGCCCGCCGCGGCTTTCACCGCGAGGCGCTCCAGATCACGCACGCCATCGAGCGCGCCACGAAGCACCTGGCGTCCGAGCGAGTCCGCGACCAGCGCCCCCACGCGATCCAGCCGCTCTTCGATCGGCGCCCGGCCAGCCAGCGGCGCGAGAATCCATTGGCGGAGCAGCCGCGCACCCATTGGGGTCTGGGTTCGATCGAGGACATCGATCAGCGTGCCCTCACCGTCGCCGCCACGCAGAGACTCCACGAGCTCCAGATTGCGGCGCGTCATGTCGTCGATCGGCATCGTACCCGACGGCCGCTCGACCACGGGACGCCCCAGGTGTGGCACGCCCGCCGGTTGCAGCTCCCGCAGGTATCGCAGCAGCGCGCCCGCAGCGCCTACCGCGACGGAGTCCTCCGCGCCGATGCCGAACCCCTCGAGCGAGGCGACACTGTATTGGCGCGTGAGCTCTTCGCTCCCGCCCGCGGCGTCAAACTCCCACCCGTCGCGCTCCGTCAGCAGCACGCCGTCCGTGCGCACACCCGGCGGCAGCACGGCGCCTCGGCACACCAGCAGCTCACGATGCACGAGACGCGCGAGGATTGCCGGGGAATCCCCCCACGGCACCGTCGCGATCCGGAACTCTCCCGTCGAGAGATCGGCCGCCGCAATGCCGAGGACGCGTGCTGCGTCCCGCCCACGCTCCGGGGATACCGGCTTGCCGCTCGTGCCTGCTGCGATCTCGGGACCGAAGGCTACGGCGCACAGGAAATTGTTGCGGACGGATTCCAGCAGTTCGTCCGCGAACGCGGCACCGGGCGTGATCGTCTCGGTGACTTCGCGGCGCACGACGCCCTTCGCCGACTTGGGATCCTCGACCTGGTCGCAGATTGCGACGCGGAAACCCTGCTGGATCAGACGCCGCACGTACTCGCTGACTGCTTTGGCCGGTACTCCCGCGAGGGGCACCGCGGCCGCACCGCCGTTGTTTCGCGCCGTTAGTGTCAGCCCCAGCGCCCGGGACCCGGCTTCGGCGTCTTCATAGAACATTTCGTAGAAATCGCCCATCCGAAACAGCAGGATCGCGTCCCGATGGCGGGACTTGATGTCACGGTACTGCTGCATGAGCGGCGTCTCGGACGGCGCGGACATTGCGGTCACCGGACGGAGCACGAGAGGGACCCGGCACGGGACGGGCGCATACGGCACAATATGGCCGGAAATCCGATGCCTCGGGGCCGCAAACGGGCCTAGTGGCCCCCTTTTGCCACCCGCAGCACTTCCTGGCCTGCCCGCCGCCAGTAGGCGTCGTCGAAGCCCAGAGCCCGCTTGATCAGCACGTCGCGGCGGAGCTGGTTGCGCTCGGCCAGTAGCGCGCGGGAGTTCCGCCACCCATGACGCCAGGGACGCGGATAGGCCGGAATCGGCCAGTCGCTGCCGTGCACCAGCTTCGCCCGCACGACGTCGTCCGCCAGCAGCGCGTCGTAGTCGCCCCATCGGTTGGGCAAGCTCATACCCGCGGTGTCACCGTACAGGCGCTCGTGTTCCCGGGCGAGGCGCATGAACTCCGCGCGATACGAGCCTTCTCCCGGGACCACGCCGGTGCCACAGTGGGCGGCGATTACGGTCACGCCCCGCTCGAGTGCGCGTACGAGGCGCGCGGGGGACGCAACCGTTGGATCCAGCCGCGGCAGCACGTGTTCCCAGCCCGTGTGGCTCAAGAGCGGCAGTCCGAAATGCGCCAGCGCGTCGTACATCGGGATGCAGCGCCGGTCCGCGGGATCGATCCGCTGGGTGATAGGCAGCCACTTGCAGAGCACCGCTCCCGCGCGCGCGCACCGTTCGACTTCCGCGACCGCATCCTGCCGGTACGGATGGATCGAGGCGCCGAAGAGCACGCGGGGATGCCGGGCCGCCAGCGACATCACGTAATCGTTGGAGACGTACATGTGCGTTGCCGGTTCGTCCATCACACCCTCGGCCGTGTACACCGCATCGAACGCCAGCAGGACGACCGCATCAAGCTCTGGCGTGCCCGCAACGGAGGTGGCGAGCGCGCGCTCCAGCGTGCGCTCGATCGTCGCGTCGCTCACGCCGTACGGAATGCCGAGCTGGTGCCGCATCCAGTGAAACGTCAGGCCGCGCCGGGTGCGGGCCGAGATGCATCCGTGGCCTGGCAGGAGCGCAGCCGTGTGGACATGACAATCGAGGATCACGCCGCAGTATACGCGGCACCCCCGCTCCAATGTTGGAACCGCCGGACGGCGCAGTCGGTTGCGCAGGCGCGCCGTCCCGCCGACCTTTGCCCGGTCATGCCGCGCGATACGCTGCCCTCGCCCGCCGTCTCCGGCGAATTGCGATGACCGAGTTGGCTTTGGACGGAGACGCGACACCCGCACCCGCGCGCACCGCCTGGGTCGCGCTGCTGGTGCTCACGCTCGTCAATCTCGTCAACTACATGGACCGCTACGTGGTCCCGGGAGTCGGCGAGAGTCTCCAGCATTCCGAGCTTCACCTCACCGATTCGCAGTTCGGCGCACTGACGAGCGCATTCTTCCTCGTGTACATGTGCACGGCACCCGTGCTCGGTGCGTACGGCCACCGGCGATGGCGGTTACGATTGGTCGCTGCGGGCGTCGCGGCCTGGAGCGTCGCGACGGCGCTCGCGGGCCTTGCGCACAGTTACCCGGCACTGCTCACCGCGCGTGCATCGGTCGGAATCGGCGAGGCCGCATACTCGGCCATCGCGCCGGCTCTGCTCGCCGATTCGTTTCCGGCACGTCTGCGCGGCCGGGTATTCGCCGTGTTCTTCGCGGCCACGCCGGTCGGGAGCGCCCTCGGCTACGTGTTCGGCGGCCTGATCGACCAGCACTATGGATGGCGCGCGGCGTTCCTGCTCGCCGGGATCCCTGGGCTGCTACTCGCCACGCTCGTGCTCGGGCTGACCGATCCGCAGCGAACCGCCAGCGGGAGCGGCAATGCCGGCCAGGGGGAAGACGACGCTGTGGAAAGCAGCGGCGGCCGCGTCTACCTGATGCTCCTCAACCGTCCCTATGTCCGCACGGTGCTCGGTTACGCCGCGTATACGTTTGCGCTCGGCGGCATCGTGGTGTGGATGCCTTCGTTTCTGGTCCGCGTCCACCACATCTCGCTGGCCGTCGCCGACTCGCAATTGGGCGCTGCGGTGGTCGTCACCGGATTCGTCGGGACGTTTCTCGGGGGCTGGATAGGAGATACGCTCGCCAAACGCACAAGCGAAGCCTACTTGTGGCTCTCCGGCGTTTCGATGCTGCTGGCGACGCCGCTCGCCTACGTGGCGTTGACCGCGACGAGCCCCGCGGTGTACTGGTCGTCGCTCATCGCGGCCGAGATTCTCTTGTTCGTCTCGACAGGACCAATCAACTCGGCGCTCGTCGGGCAGGTCCCCAAGGTGGCGCGTGCGGCCGCAATGGCGGGATCAATTCTCACGATCCATCTCCTCGGTGACGTGCCCTCACCGTTCATACTTGGCCGCATCTCGGAGCGCACGTCGCTGGCCGAGGCGGTGCTGATCATACCGGTCGCGATCGCGGTCTCCGGAATGATCTGGACCTACGCGGCGTGGCGAGGAGAGCGCGACACCGCGAACCATCTGCGCGGCCGCGAGGCCCAAGTCTCTACGGGCTCGCCGGCTCGGCTGCCGTAACGAAACCGTCCATACCTTTCGCCTTCAACGCGCGCTCGACTGCATCGGCGGCCGCTTCGGTCGCGTAGCGGCCGACCCGGACCCGGAACGGCGCGGCCGTTCCGAACACCCTGGCCTCATACCCGCGATCGCGAAGATGCGCGGCCAGAGACTCCGCCGCCGCGCGCGCGGGATACGCGGCCACCTGCACCGTGAACAATGCTCCTGGACGCCGTGCCGCGGACGGACTGGCGGCCGGCGTGGCCGGTGGTGTGGCCGGTGGTGTCGCGGCCGGCACGGGAGGCGTCGCGGCAGGCGGTGCGGCAGGCGAGGCGGCGGCGGGCGCTGCGCCGTTCGCCTTGGGGCGCTTGGTGGTGGCGGGGGGTGTCTTGTGCGACGCCGCACTGTCGGATTTGGAACGCGCCAGGCGGTCTGCGGACCGGCGTGCGCTGTCGCGCGCCGCCGCACTGGCCGCCGCGGGCGGTGGGCTCATGGACGCCGAGGACGCGGCGGTTGCCGGCTCAAGCGGCGCGCGAGGGCACCGCTGGATGTTGTAGTCGATCCGGTTCCGCAACTCGACATCTGTCGCCGGCGTCGCATTCCGAGCGCCGGCGAGCGCCGCGCAGGCATGCGCCAGGTCCTGCAGGTCGAAATAGGCCAGCCCGACCTGCAGCTCGGTGCGCGCATATGTGACGCCCGACTGTCCCGGAAGTTGTTCCCTGGTGAGCCGCGCGAGATGATCCGCCGCCTGCGGCCGGTCGCCACGTGCCAGCTCGAGTTGCGCCAGCCGGAGCAGCGCATCGGACGCCCGCGGTGATGTGGCGTATTCGACGGTGATCCGCCTGTAGTCATCTTCGGCGCTGTCGGCGTTGGTCGCCAGGGATGCGCGCGCGTAGAGCGCGGACGCGTACGCCGGCGACGATGGGGGGGTGACCCCGAGAATGGAATCGACGAGCGACCGGCCCTGGTCCGTGTGGCCCTGCGAGACGAGTGCCTGTGCGCGCTGAATCCCCGAATCCGCCGGACTCATCACCGTGGCCGTGTCGTGCACCGGTTGCGCCGTGTCCGCGCCCGGCACGACGGGTGCGGCACCCGGTGCGTTGCCCGCCGGATTCGCCGGTGTTGCAGGAGGCGTCACGCGCGTCGTGTCGGTGCTCTGCGCGCCGCCGCGCGCGGGAGCCGCCACGCTCGCACACAACACCAGCGCGCTCACGAGGGCAGCCGCACGGATGACGCGGCTGAGAGCGGAATCGGCCAATCGGAGATCATTCATACCGGTGCTCCTCGGCGCGTGCCGCGCGCCAGTGCGGGCGGCGGTGCATCACCGGACCGCACGCCCGGCTCCGCGCTCGCGCACATTGAGAGGACGAGCGATGCGATCAACTGTTCGTCGGTCGAGACGCGTGTGTCCTTGAGCGCGATGTCGGTCGCCAATAGTGCGTCAAGCGCGCGGTCCAGGGCGGCCGGGCTCCATTGCTCAACCGCCGCCGCCCACGTCGCCACCGCCTCGCCCCACGGCCGCATTGGATATGCGCCTGTCTCTTTGAGCAGGGTGAAATACTCGCCGCCCAGGCGCCCCATCGGCAGCCCCTCGTCTCGGCGCGCCCGCCCCCACGCGATCGCCAGCGTCTGCACCGACAGCGCCATCACGACCGATACCGCACTGGTCTTGGGCTGCGACAGCACCTGCTCGATCAACGCGAGCGCGCCTGCCGCATCGCGCGCCGCGATGCGGTCGAGCAGGTCGCTCAATGTCTCTCCGCGCCGGACGCCCACGACCGCCGCGACGGCGTCCGCATCGATCGTCACCATGGGCATGTCCGCGGAAGCGCCCACTGGGGCCCGCGGCGCGCTCGCCGCGCCACGCGCGTAGCTCACCAGCTTGTCGATCTCCGCAGCCAGCGCCGCGAGCTCCGGACCGGCCGCCTGCTGCAGCAGCGCCGCGGCCTCTGGGGTCAGCGTGGCGTGCTGCTCCGACGCGCGATGTGCGATCCATCTCGGCAAGCGGTCGCCCGTCAACTCCTCGTATTCCACCGCGGTGCTATGCTCCCGGAGCAACGCGTCGGGTTTGCCCCCCGCGGCGGCGACGAGAACGAGCACCGCGTTCTCCGCCGGATGCTTGAGGTACTGATCGAGGACGCGCCGAGCGTCTTTCTTGAGGGAACCGGCATCGCGCACGACGACGATGCGGCGTTCGGCCATCATCGGCGGCGTTCCGAGGACCGACTCCAGCGTCCCGGGGTCCAGATCCCCGCCCCGGTGCACTTCGGCGTTGAAGTCGCGCACGGCCAGGGGCACCGCTGCATTCACCGCGCGGCTCGCGGCTTCGCCCTTCCGGAAATCGTCGTCGCCCCACAGGTAATACACGGGCGCGAACTCACCGGCGGAGACCGCCTTCAGAAACGCGTGCTCGGTGAGTGTGGGCATAGCGAGAAGATACCCTAGGCCAGCGACTCATCACAGACGGACCGCACGCCGCACGCCCAGCATTTCGCCCGCACCTCGTGGCTGCGATGGATCGCCGCGGCCCGTCGCGCCGCCCGGATCGCCTCAGCCGCAGCGGCGCATCGGCGCCGCAACTCCGAGGTGAGCGGGACTCGGAACTCGGCCGACCGGTAGCGCACCACGCCGTATCCCGCGAATTCGGCGCCGTACCGCGTCTCCGTGAGAAGCATGTACGCGGCGAGCTGCAGCACATCGGACTCATAGAGCTCCACCGCGTCCCGGGTCGGCTTCACCTCGATGGGATAGACCGTGCCGGTAGATCGGTCGCGGACCAGATAGTCCGGACGGCCTCGGATCCGCAGTGCCGGATCTCTGAGCGTCTCGGGCGGCAGATATCCCGCATCGCTCGCGATCACCGTGACGTCGCTGCGTACACCGGTGGTGCGCGACAGCAACCATGCGGCGAACACTGACATGATGCCCATCGCAATGAGGATGGCGGCGATTGCGGTCACAGGCTGAAAACCGGAACGGGATGTGCCCGGGCGCGGCCATGCCGGGTTGCCGCGTGCGCGAGCAGGAGCAGGATGCCGGCGAAGATCAGCACGGCCGCGGTCCCGGCGAGACGACGCTGCCACGCCACACGCCGGCCGTGCGCCCGATGCTGCCCGGTGCCGTCTGCGAGGCGGGAGCCCGTCCCGCCGCGGCGCTCGGTACGCTGGACGCGCTCGAGCCAATACGCACGGGCGCAGTATTCGTAGGTGCCGATCTCGCTGGCCGACACCCAGTCGGTGTCGCGGCGGCGGCGGCGGGGCGCTATCGGCCCAGACTCGTCAGCTTGATCTGCATCGTCGCGAGGCGCGCGGGCGCGCGGGCCGCGAGCACCGTCGCCGGCCACACCGGACTACCGGCAGGCACCGGTGTGATGAAAGGCGGAGCCGCCAACCCGGCCAACGACGCCAGCGCGCCGGTGTCGGATTCTCTCCCCACATCGGCCAGGCCGCTCGCCGCATCACTCGCCGCGGTGTTCGCGACTGCATTCGCCACCGCGTTCGCCATCACCGTGGCTTGATCAGCCGCCGGGTCGGTGGACGGCGCGGCGGAAATGACCGGCGCCATGGCAAGCGGGCCGGTTGCGGGCGCCCAGCCAGATGCGGCCACGATCAGGTAGCCGGCCGCGATCACCCCGGCCGCCAGCCCGGCGAACGTACCCGCGCCGGGACCGCGATACGCGTACCGATGCGCGTGATGATTCGCACCACCGTACTCGCCCCGGCCCACCCTCGGCCCACTCTCCGCACGGATGGTCCGCAGCCGTTCATGCAGCCGCGCCGAAAAATCGGACGACGGCTCGATGGACGGCATGTTGCGAAACAGCAGCAAGGCACGCCGCACCGCCGTGTCATGGGCCGCACACGCGGCGCACTCGTGGAGATGCCACCGGAGTTCGGCGAGGTCCGCATCGGAAACGGACTCGTCGAGCAATACCCCGTGGTTATCGCGAAACGTCCGGCAGTCCATTTGGGCCTGGCGCACCCGTTCTGAGGTCGCCGAACAATACACGGCCCCGGGGCTCGGGTTCCAGCACGGTCCGGCCACCCCTCCCGGAAGGGGACAGCCCGGCCGGTCCCACGGATTCACTCGCGCAGGACCGCCGGAACGGCCCGGCGGATTGTATTTCTCGATTTTCGCGACGCCGCACTTACCGCAACGCGGGCTCAATGATCTCGGCGAATGAGTTCCGCGCGCGATTCAACCGCGATTTCACCGTTCCCAGATTGCAGGCCGTGATCTCCGCGATCTCCTCGTACGATTTCCCTTCGAGCTCCCGCAGTACGAACACCTGGCGGTGATGCTCCGGCAGACGGGCGACCGACGCCTCCACCAATTCTCGCAGATGCCGCTTGCGGTACAGGTCGTCGGGGCGCGACGCGCTGTCCTCGAACTGCAGTGGCCGGTCTTCGTCATCCCAGTTTTTCTTGATCGTCTGGAACAGCACGAGTGGGTTCCGCGACCGGTTGCGCAGTTCGTTCTTCGCGAGATTCGATGCGATCGTGTACACCCACGTCGAGAACTTCTTCCCACGGTCGAAGCGGTGGAGGTGCCGGTACACGCGGATGAACACTTCCTGCACCAGATCCTCGGCCCGCTCCCGGTCGCCGATCGTGCGGTAGACGAAGTTCAGCAGGCGGACCTGGTAGCGGTCCACCAGCGCTTGGAACGCCCGCTCCTCCCCGGTGAGGAACAGCTCCACCACGCCGGAATCGTCGAGCGTCGGCAGCAACTCCCGCAGCGGGATCGCTCCCGCCGGCCGGTGGACCCGCGCGCCGCGCGGCCGGTCTTCGCTCGGAGCCCGAGACGACATCCGCTTCAGCGCGACGTCAGCCATTGTCCCAACCCGCCATCAAGAGGATCACGAAACCACCACCCATGCCTGCTTGGGTTCGGGAACGCACGGCGCATGCCCGATACGTCCACCGAGAGCGATTCAGCTATAGCGTTATGCACAAACGATTTACAAACGACCCGCCGTCGGCGGTGCAGTCGGCGCGCCGAGCAGTGTCTACTCCTAAGGACACCGTGGGGGACACTTTGGCGAACCGGCGCCTATCGCAGCCGCCAATGTCGCGCATTATTTCCGCCGATTCTGGCGAGGTCCCGGAGCGGATGGCGGCAAATCCGTAGCGAGCGGCGGAAACGCGCCCGGCCTCCATACCCCCTTCTCTTGTCTGACACCCCGGAACCCGCCACGGTTGACGATGCCACATACAGTGCTGGTATGTTCGGCCGGTCTTCCGTCGCGTGGGCCTGGCGTGCTCCGTGGCTGACATCCGCTGGTTCGGCCGCAATGACTACGAGCACCTCATCGTTCCGGGTCTGTGCCAGCTCGGACTGGATGTCGCCGTCAATGGCGATGATCGCGCCGCGCTCGCGATCGCGATGAATCACGATCTCGCGCCGGCAGTGTGGCAGTATTGCCACCGCCACAAGGTGCCGTTCGTGTCGTACGTCTGGGATCTCCCGCCGTCGCGCATGGGCGCGGGCCAGCATGATCCCGTGCTCTCTGTTGGCGGCCGGCTGGTCGCGCTGCCCCGGGTAGGAGGGCCACGCTACACGACGCGGCGCGGCTACTACAGCAGGCTGCGGTTCGTCGCAACGCGCGCGCGCGCGGTATGGACGCCGAGCGCCTCATCCGCGATCGACGTGTCGCGCCACTTCGGGCGCGTGCCGACGGTCGTCCAGTACTGTTACAACTCCGCGCTCTTCACCGCCGCGTGCGCACGGCACCGGCCCGGTCCTCGGACATTCCCCAGCGGCCTGACCCTCCTGAGCGTATCGCGGCTTGTGCCGCCGAAAAATCACGAAGCCGTCGTGCGTGCCGCCGCGCGTCTCGGCGCCCGCGTTGAGCTGATCGGCCAGGGGCCGTCGCAGGAATCCATCCGGCTCCTCGCGGAGCGGCTCAGGGTGCCGCTCCGCATCCGGACAGGGCTACCCGGACCCGCAATGGTCGCCGCGTATCAGCAGGCGTCGGTCGTGGTCTGCCCGAGCCGCTACGAGGGGCTGGGCCTCACCGGCATCGAGGCGGCCCTGTGCGGCGCTCCGGTGGTCGCCTCCGACATCGCCCCGCATCGCGAGTTTCTCGGCGACGCGCCGCAGTACTTCACACTCGATGACGACGACAGCCTCGTCGCGGCCATCGAGGCGGCAGGCGTGTCGGGACCGCCACCCACAGCGCATTTTGCGATGCTGACGATCGGCGCAGCCGCGAAGCGCTTCTATGATGAGTTGAGCGCGCTGCTGTGAGCCCGCCAGGCGATGCGACGGCGGCTGCCGCCTCACCATCCCGCGATGGCCGGCCCGTGCCCATCGTGATGCACCTCGACACGGAACGGGGTTGGCGCGGCGGAGAGCGCCAGGTTCTCTGGCTGGCGAGAATGCTCGATCGCGACCGGTATGTGTCACTGATCGCGGCCCGGCCCGGACAACCGTTGGCCGCACGCGCCCGCGACGCCGGGATCCCCGTCATCGAGACGAGTCCGTGGGCGGAGTTCGGCGTGATCGCCGCAGCCGGGCTGCGCCACACGATTCTCCGGCGCCACGTCCGCATCGTCCACGCGCACACCGCACACGCGGCCGCCCTGGCTGCCCTCGCGACGCTCCGGACTCCTGCGCGGCTGGTCGTCACCCGCCGCGTTGACTTCCCGCTGCGCGCAAATCCGGGCAGCCGCTGGAAGTACCGGCGCGCCAATGGCGTGATCGCGATCTCGCGTGCGGTCGCCAATGTCATGGCAGCAGGCGGGGTAATCCCCTCGCGCATCGAGGTCATTCCGAGCGGCGTCGATCTGTCACGGCCCGCGCCCGCGCCGTCACGCGACGGGTTCGCCGCGCTGGGGATCCCCGCGGATGCGATGGTGGTCGTGCAGGTCGCGCAACTCGTCGGCCACAAAGACCCGGTGACGTTCGTGGAGGCCATCGCGGTTGCCCGTCGGCGCATCCCATCCCTGCACGCGGTCCTCGCGGGCGACGGCCCGCTGCGCGGCGCGGTCAATGCCGCGATCGCGCACCACCGCCTCACCGGAGTCGTGCACGCCACGGGCTATCGGTCCGATGCCGACGCCCTGCTCGCCAGCGCGGATGTCGTCACGCTGAGTTCACGCGAAGAGGGCATGGGCACGGTGCTGCTCGACGCCATGGCGTTCGGCAAGCCGGTCGTCGCGACGCGTGCCGGCGGCATCCCGGAGGTACTAGAAGACGGCGTGTCCGGTATCCTCACGCCGCCCGGCGACGCCGCCGCACTCGGCGACGCGATTGCGGACCTTTGCGAATCGCCGGATCGCCGTGCGGCGCTCTCCAGCGCGGCCCGCGTCCGCGCGGCCCGTTTCTCGATGACGGTCACCGCCGCGCGCACAGCGTCTGTATACGATTGGGTGCTGGGCGGCGGCCGGTGAGTCGCTGACTTCGTCGCGGCTGCGCGCAGGTCCGTGCTGCGCGCGTGTGCTACACTCCCGCGCTACGCTCCGTCGCCGGCATTCCACTCGCGCCCCGTGAGCAGATAGCCGATCCGCTGGTCGAATGTGTGGCGCGTGCGAACGAGTTGCTCCCCGGCATCCCGGATGCGGGCCCGGTCGCCGGGATGCCCAAGGTAGAATCGCGCCCGGTCCACGCACTCGGCTGCATCCTGGTACCACGCACAGTGCTCGCCGTCGGTGAGCAGGCGATCGAGTCCAGGACTGCGGTGGCCCAGATAAAATCCGCCGCCAAGCACCATCATCCAGAGACGGTCGGAGGTGTAGAATGTCGCTCCCGCGGCCCGTGACGGATTGACGCCCAGCACGATCGCGCTCGACGAACACACCCGCGACAGATCGCGCCCGAACACGGGACGGCCGCCCCATTCGAACCGGTCCCGCCACCTCTCCCAGCCACTGCCCCACACGCGAACCCGTACACCGGCCCCGAGCTGCGCGGCTACCGACGCCAGAAACTCCGCCCGCTCCGGCGCGAATCCCGCCCCGCCGTGGGACACCCCGGGCCCCGTGCCAATGAACGCGACGTCCGCTGCGTATGCCGCTTCCGCGGGAACGGGTACGATGCCGCGGTCGGCGGCGGACGGCAGCAGCTTGGCGTTGAGGCCCATCGCGCGCCAGTCGTTCTCGAACCCGGTCACGAAGAACGTTCCCGCGAGGCGCCCGACGGCGATCGTATGCGCGATCTCCGGGAGATGGGCGTCGCCGTACCATTGCGGGTCCTGATACCACAGCACGCTTGGACGGTCCCGCGCGAGTTCCGCGGCGGTCTCCAGCGTCAGGCCCAGACACTTGCTGAAAAAGACGAAGTCCGGTTTGAACCACCGGGCCGCGGCCCGGATCCATCGCTGCGTCAGCGCCAGGCCAATGTTGCGGCGCAGCCGCCGGTCGTCGATCAGGAGCGTGCGGTGCCCGGCGCGCTGCATCGCCCGCTCCACGCCGCGCTCGATGCGCTCGGTGTGGTGGCTTCCGATCAGCAGCACCCGCAGGCGGCTGGGTGCCACCGCCCGGTTACCGCCCTCCCCGGAATCCCGCGGCGAACAGCAGCGTCACGACGGTCTTCGAATCGCGGATCTCGCCACGCTCGATCATTTCGAGCGCCCGCGACAGGGTGAGCGTCTCGACTTCGACGAACTCGTCGGCCTCGTGAGCCGTGGCGCCGCGCGTGAGTCCGGTCGCCAGGAACAGGTGGATCAACTCATCGGTGAAGCCCGGCGTCGTGTAGAGGCTCATCAGCGGATCGATCCGCTCCGCCGTGCACCCGGTCTCCTCGCGAAGCTCCCGGCGGGCGCACTCCAGCGGTGTCTCGCCCGGCTCGAGCCGCCCGGCCGGCACTTCGTAGAGATATCCACCGGCCGCGTAGCGGTACTGGCGAAGCAGCAGGATTTGCGGATCCTCACCGAGCGGATCGGTGAGAAACGGTACGATCGCGCTCGCGCCAGGATGCCGGATGATCTCGAGCTCACCGGTCGATCCGTCCGGATAGCGGACCTGGTCCACATCGAGATCGATGACGCGTCCAGTATAGATGCGCCGCGTGCCGAGTTGCGCGTCGGTCATGGGCGCGTCACGCGATAGGCTCGCCGCAGTCGTCTGCGACGGTGACGGGCCCGATCGCCATGCGCTCGAGCGGCGCACGCACCTGGTCCGCATCGCCGACGACGACCAGTTGGAGCCGGCCGGGGTGCAGATGCGCCCGCGCCGCGCCGAGCACGCGCTCGGCGGTCACGGCCCGCACGTTCGCGCGGTAGCTGTCGTAGTAGTCCCCGGGCAATCCGTACAGCACGAGGTTCGCCAGCGCGGTCGCGACGGCATCGGTCGTCTCGAAGCGGATCGGGAACACGCCGTCGAGATAGCTCGTGGCCAGCGACAGCTCGTTCGGCGCGACGGGTGACTCGCGCATACGATCGATTTCGAGCAGCACTTCACGCACAGCGTCCGCCGTCACGTCCTGCTGGACCGCCGTCTCCGCGGCGAATGGTCCGGCCCACCGCCGCCAATCGAAACCCGAGTGCGCACCGTAGGTGTACCCGTGCACCTCGCGGAGATTGAGGTTGATCCTCGACGAGAACAGGCCGCCGAGGATCGCGTTCATGACCACGACCGGGAAGTAGTCCGGATGCGTACGCGGGATTCCAACGTGTCCGATCCTGAGCTCCGACTGCGGTGCGCCTGGCTTGGTGACCAGGTGGACCCGCCGTCCATCCGGTGTCCCGCGATCAGGGCTCGCGATCTCGCCGTGGGTGACGCCGCGCCACTTCCCGAATGTGGCTTCGGCCAGGCGTTCCACCGCGGCGGTCTCGGCGTCGCCAGCGACAACCAGCGTAACGGCACCCGGGTGATACCGTGCGGCATAGCAGGCAGCCACCGCTTCGGGTGTCAGCGATGACACGGACTGTTCGGTCCCCCCGGCGGGCAGTGCGTACCTGGCGCCCGCGGCGTAGACGACTCGGTCGAGCGTCTCGTCGGCGAGTCCGCGCGGCTCCGCGCGCAGTTGAAGGAGCTCGGCGAGACGCTCAGCCTTGAGCCGCTCGACTTCCCGGGCCGGCAGCGCCGGTGCCATGAGCACATCCCCGAGGAGTGCCATCGCCTCCGGGAGGCGGGATGACAGGACGGTCAGCCGGACCAGCGCGGCATCCCAGTCGGCGCTCGCGTCGATCGCGGTGCCGAGCCGCTCGACGTCCTCGGCGAGCGCGGCGCCATCTCGGCCGCCCGCTCCTTCGGACAACATCCGCGCGGTGAGCACCGCCAATCCCTCTTCACCCGGCCGGTCGGTCACCGCACCGGCATCGGCCAGGGCGAGTAGTGTCACGACGGGCAGTTTCGGGAGTGGTGCGATCACCAATCCGAGGCCGTTGCTCAGAGTACGGCGCTCGAACCTCGGAAACGCGTACGGCCGGCTCTCGCCGGGAAGCGGGCGGGCCCCTGTCATTCGTGCTTTGCACCGGCGCCGTGCGGCCCGTCTCCCGGCGACTCGCGCGGCACGTACATCAGGCTCCCCCGGTTGTCTTCGCCGAGCCACTCGTCTGCGAACGCGGTCACCTGTGCGGCCGTCACGGCGCGGTAGCGCGGCACCTGCTCGTTGATCAAGCCGGGGTCGCCGAAATACGTCGCGAACTGCGAGAGTTTGTCGGCTCGCTCCGCCGCTTCCTGAAGCGCGGCGGTGTAGCCGGTCTCGATCAGCGCGCTCGCGCGGCGGACTTCCGTGTCTGTCACCCCGTCGCGCCGCAGACGCTCCACCACCGCGATCACTTCGTCCTCCAGCTGCTCCGCGCTGATCCCCGGCCGCGCGGTCACGTCCGCGACGAGAATGTCGCTCCCCTTGGCCAGGTCGCTCGTGAAGGCCATCGCTTCGGCTGCGATCTGGCGCTCGCGGACCAGCGTGCGATGCAGCCGGCTCCCGCGCCGCAATCCGAGCACCGCCCCACACACGCTCGCGATGTAATACTCGGCGCTCCCGAACACCGGCGAGCGAAACGCGAGATACAGTCGCGGGAGGCGGACGTCGTCGGGGACCACTTCGCGGCGCGGCGATCCGAAACGTGGCGGCACCTGCATTGGTGGAAGTGGCGGACGGCCCGATCCGCGCGGAATGGATCCGAAGTACTGCTCGACCATCGGGCGAGCGCTCACCACGTCAATGTCCCCGGCGATCGAGAGCACCGCGTTGTCCGGGCTATAGTATGTCGTGAAGAAGCTGGCGATATCATCGAGGCTCGCGGCCGACAGATCCTCCATCGAGCCGATGATCGAGTGGTGGAACGGGTGCCCGGGCGGGAACCCGAGCTCCTGGAGCTTCTCCCACGCGGTCCCGTAGGGCTGATTGTCAACCGACCATCGCCGTTCGTTCTTCACGACGTCGCGCTGCGTATCGAGCTTCTGCTGCGTCATCGCCGGCAGCAGTTGCCCCATGCGATCCGCTTCGAGCCAGAGCGCGAGCCCGAGCTGGTTGGACGGAATGGTCTCGTAGTAGTTCGTCCGATCGACCCACGTCGAGCCATTCAGCGTACCGCCAGCGCGTTGAATGAGCTCGAAATGCTCATTGGAGCCGACGTGCGCCGAGCCCTGAAACAGCATGTGCTCGAACAGGTGGGCGAAACCCGTGCGGCCTTCTCGTTCGTTCGCCGATCCGACGTGGTACCACAGGTTCACGGCGACCAGCGGGGCGGTATGGTCCTCCGACACGGTCACGAACAGGCCGTTCGCGAGCCGGAATGTCTCGTAAGGGATGCGCACAGCAGGGGTCGGGGTGGACGGTGGAACGGCCGGGGCTGCCCGGGCCACAACCGGCCCGCAACCCCGGGCCAGGGCCTGCGTCGAGATAACTTAACTAGGCCTTCCAAGTAGCCGTGGAAACGCTTGATCAGGGCTTCCGGCCACGACCCCCCGAGCTCTGCAGCCAGGCCCCTTGACACCCCGAGAAGTCTCGCCCATCCTCACCCGCTCGACGAGCTACCCGCTTGGTGTTGCCTGCCTGCGGGACTGCCCACCGGGGTGCGCGCCCGCATCCCGGCGGGCCGCTCTGGCTAGGCGGGTCGGCCTCGCGTGCCCTGTGCCGATCTATAGGCAACAGATTCTCCCCATCCAAACCGGTACGGAGGTAGGATCCCATGGCAGCGGATTTCTTTCTCGGCGAGTCGCTAGTCGGCGACGGCAACGAGGTCGCCCACATCGACCTGATCATCGGGTCCAAGTCGGGGCATGCGGGTTCCGCGTTTGCGAATGCGCTCACGAACAACAAGGACGGGTTCACCACCCTCCTCGCGGTCGTGGCGCCGAATCTGCCGGCAAAGCCGGACACGATTCTGTATAACAAGGTCACCATCAAGGGCGCCAAGCAGGCCGTCCAGATGTTCGGCCCCGCCCAGGCGGCCGTGGCCCGCGCAGTCGTCGATTCCGTCTCGAGCGGCGTGATCCCGCGCGACAAGGTGGATGAGCTCTGCATCACCGTCGGCGTGTTCATTCACTGGGACGCCAAGGACGACAAGAAGATCTTCGACTTCAACTACCGTGCGACGAAGGAGTCGATCGAGCGGGCGCTGAAGAAGCTGCCGACGATCGACACGGTCATCTCGGGCGCCAAGACGGCGCACCATCCGTTCGCCGGCGGCGCCGACAACAAGTAGCCGGAACGCCGCAGGGGAGCGCTCAGGCGGCCGCCGGCCGCTCGGCCCCGGCCCGGACATCGGCTCCACACGAGGGCCGGCTGCACATTTCGCAGCCGGCCCTCGCTGTTCTCGCCAGAGTTGGCCCGCGGCCTGCACGTTTTGCCTGGCACTTTGGTTCGTCACCGCCCGGGCACCAATCGCTCCGTTCGGCTCGCGGCGTTACATCTCGATACCTCGATAGATGCCAGGCTGCGGTCCAGCCGCCGCCTGCACGCCCACCCCTTTCGCCCTCGCGCTCTCCGCCAGCCGCATGAAAAAACTCCTGCTGCAGCTCGACTCCTCGCCCCACGCGAGTGTCTTCGACCAGGTCGTCGCCTACGACGCCGGCGCCGACGAAATCATGAGCGCCCACGCCGTCACGCCGCCCGATGTTCGCGATCTCGTGCACGGCTGCATCTTCACGCGGGGACCCAAGCATCTGAAGAACACGGCTGTATTCATCGGCGGGTCCGACATGAGCGCTGGCGAGGCAATGCTGACGGCCGCGCAAAAGTCGTTCTTCGGGCCGTTTCGCGTGTCTCTCATGCTGGATTCCAACGGCTCGAATACCACGGCCGTCGCCGCGGTCGTGAAGATCGTCCGGGCGATGGGTGGTAGTGTGGCCGGCCAGCTCGTCGTCGTCACCGCCGGCACCGGGCCGGTCGGTCTCCGCGCCGCGGGTTTGCTGGCCCAGGCCGGCGCCAAGGTCCGGATCACGTCGCGCCGCACTGCGGATGGAGAACGCGCGAAAGCGGCCATCATCAAACGCTTCGGCGGCACGGTGGACGCGGTCTGCCTGACCGATGCCGGACAGGCTGCCCAATGCCTCGAGGGAGCACACGTTCTGCTGAATTGCGGCCCTGCTGGTGTGCAGCTCGTCCCGCGGACAGCGTGGGCGAATCGTGCAGGTCTCAAGGTCGCGGCCGATCTCAATGCGGTTCCACCGCAGGGTGTCGAGGGGATCGAGCCTCCCGATGATGGCGTCACACGGGACGGCGTGTTGTGCTTCGGCGCGCTCGGCGTCGGCAACTTCAAAATGGCGATCCACAAAGCGTCGATTGCGCGGTTGTTCGAGAGCTCCGACGCCGTCCTCGATGCGGAGTCGATCCACGAGCTGGCGAAGACCATCGCCGGCTAGCCGCGTGCGCGTCGTCGGGATCGATCCCGGGACTGTATCGATTGACCTGTGCGGTCTCGAGGACGGCCGTGTGTTTCTGGATGCGTCCATCCCGTCCGCCGTCGCACTGTCCGATCCGGCGGCGGTCGTGGCACGAATCGCGGCGGAGGGGCCGCTGGACGTCGTGGCCGGTCCCTCGGGCTACGGTCTGCCGCTCATCCACGGTCACGAGCTGTCGGATGCGGCGTTGCGCCTCGCCATGCTCACGGCACCTGGCGATACTGGTGGCATCGGCAAGCTCACTACTCTGGTCCGCGCACTCGCGGCTTCGCCGCTGCCAGTGGTGTTCACGCCCGGCGTGGTGCACCTCTCGACGGTGCCCGCCCACCGCAAGATCAATCGGGCCGACCTCGGCACGGCGGACAAGGTCTGCGCGGCCGCGCTCGCAATCGCCGGGCAGGCGCAGCGGCGCGGCTGCGCGCTCAGTGATGTCTCGCTGATTCTCCTGGAGCTCGGGGGGGGATTCACCGCGGCGCTCGCAGTGTCGCGTGGCCAGATCGTCGACGGGATCGGTGGCACGTCGGGACCGATCGGCATCCGGTCGGCTGGCGCGCTGGATGGCGAGGTGGCGTTTCTCGCGGGCGAGATCACCAAAGCAACGCTCTTCACCGGAGGCGCCGCGACCGTCGCCGGCGTCCCGGCCGATGACCCCGAATGCGTTCGCAAACCCGTCGTCGCCCCGCGAACGAATCGCATGGGAGGCCTGGCTCGAAGGCGGATGCAAGGCGGTCGCGACCCTCACAATGTCCGTGCCCCGGCCCGCGGAGATCGTGGTGTCGGGGCGGTTCGCGGGCTCGGACCGCGTGTTCGAAAGTTTCGCGGAGAGGCTCGGGGCACTCGCGCCCGTGCGGCGCGCGAGTGGTTTCGCGCGTATCGCCAAAGCTGCCGCACAGGGCGCCGCACTCATCGCCGACGGCTTGGCGGGCGGGATCAATGCTCCGCTCGTCGGCGTACTGGCGTTGCGCGAAGCTGCCGGCTCGGTGCTTGATCACCTCTATGTCGTGTCGCCCGCCAATGCCCGGAGGCGTCTGGGCCTGTGACACAGCGAGTCGTCATCGCCGGCGTGAGCGCGCGCGGCATGGCCGAATCCGCCGTGCGCGCCGGATACACCGTGGTCGCGTTCGACGCGTACGCGGATCTCGATCTCACGGCGATCGCGGACACGCGGCAGGTCACGCCGTATAGCGCGCGCGCGGCGGCCACGGCGGCGCGGCGCGGCGTGCCCCCTCCGTCCAATGGCGCGGCCCGTCACAACGGCGCGGCGCGAGATACCGTCGGACCGGATGCCGTTGGACATGATGCGGTCTGCTATGTGTCGAACTTCGAGAACCATCCCGGCGCCCTGCGCCAGCTCTCCCGGGGCCGCGAGCTCTGGGGGAATTCGCCGGCGACGATCGCGTCGGCCCGCAGTCCGCGGGGCTGGACACAAGCGCTCGTGGACGCGGGCATCACCGTGCCGCGCATTCGAACCACGCCGCCGCGTCCGGGAACGGCCGACGCCCGCGGCCGGTGGATGCTCAAGCCGCGGCGGTCGGGCGGCGGCCACGGAGTGCAAGCCTGGCAACCCGGCATGCCGGTGCCGCGCGGTTATGTCCTGCAGGAGCGGATCGCCGGCACCGCCGGCTCGATCCTGTTCGCCGCCAATGGCCGGCGCGCTGTCCCGATCGCGATCACGCGGCAGCTGATCGGTGAACGGCCCTTCGGCGCTCCAAGCTTCCGCTACTGCGGTAACATCCTCGCACCCGCCCGGGATCCGGTGTGGGGCGTCGACACCCCACTCTGGCGTCAGGCCGTCGCGATCGCGGCGGCCGCCACGAGGGCATTCGGACTGTCAGGCGTGAACGGCATCGACTTCATCGTGCGCCGCGGACATCCGGTGCCGATCGAGATCAATCCGCGATTCACCGCGGCGATGGAGCTGGCAGAACGCCGGGACGGCATCTCCATCTTCGGCGCGCATGTGGCCGGCTGCACCAGACTCCTCAGTGGCTACTTACCATTGCGCACCCGGGACCACGGCACGGGCGCGGCCGGCAAGGCGATCGTCTTCGCCCGGCATGCTCTCACGGTGGGCAGAGCGGCGAGCCGGTGGGTCGCTGGTGAGAACGTGCGCGACGTCCCACGGCCCGGCAGTCCAGTTCCGTCCGGCGCTCCGATTTGCTCGGTCTTCGCGGAGGCACCGACGGCGGCCGCCTGCCGCGCGCAGCTCGTCCAGGCTGCGCGGCGCATCTACGAGACGGTGGCCAGCGACTAGCCTCCAGGCGGCGACTGGCGCGGGCGGGCAAACGACAAAGGCCCGGAGCCGCGAGGTGCCGGTTCCGGGTCTTTGCGAATCTCGAACTACCAGCCTTCACTGCCGTTGGAACGCCTCCCCTGCACGCGGTCCGTTACAACTTTCCTACAGGCGCTCCGTCGCCAGATGGTGGCAATCGCGACCTCCGATGATGTCGATCCTGCCGAAGCCGTAGAGCGGGTCCGGAAAGCGGCCGCCCGTGAGAATGCGGTCGGTGCCGTTGATGATGCAGGCGGGCGTCCCGATGTCCGGCCGCGAGTGGCGCCGCCGATGCGCGTCCGATTTGAGGACGGCCGCCTCGCCCGCGACGTGCGGTGTTGCGGCGCTGGTTCCGGCATCGAAGATGTACGTGTTGTGGCCCGTGCAATCGATCGCCGGAAGCAGTTGCGTCGCGAAGCTGCTGCAGGCCGAAAGAATCAGGTCCTGCACGACACCGCCATTCTGCGGCTGGAAGTCGCCGCCGGGCGCGAACAGCGTCGTGCCTGGGAATCCAAAGTCGGAGTAGCTCGCGATCTGGTCGAAGTTCATCTGGTTCGTGGGCGCCGTCGCCCCGACGCTGATCACGCCGAACAACTCGGCCGGGAGGCTGATCGAATCCACACGCGCGAGATTGTCGGCGTTGTTCCCCGAATGCCGCGGCGATCGTTACGCCGTGGCGGAGCGCGTAGTTCACCGCCTGCTGAAACACCTCGGCCAGCTGGACGACACCCGAATCGCGCGGCGACAGGACCGACCCGAGGCTCATGTTGATGACGTCCGCTCCGACATCCGTCGCGTAGATCACGCCCGAGATCACGTCGCCGAATGACCCGTGACCCGTCTCGTCGAGGACCTTGACTTGGCACAACTCGGCCTCGGGCGCGACCGAGGCCATACCAATGCCGTTCGACGAGATCAACGCGGACACGTAGGTACCGTGTGTGTTGCGGTCGAGGATGTCGGGTTCGGTCGCGACGAACGACGTGCTCACCCCGAGATTGATCTTGCCGGCGAGATCAATGTGCGTTGGATCGACGCCCGTGTCCAGATCGCACACCATCGTGTTCCGCCCCTCACGCGTGACGAGCCACGCGTTGTTCGCATGGATCACGTTGAGATTCCACTGAAAC
Source organism: uncultured Gemmatimonadales bacterium (assembly GCA_963737895.1). Taxonomy (GTDB): domain Bacteria; phylum Gemmatimonadota; class Gemmatimonadetes; order Gemmatimonadales; family Gemmatimonadaceae; genus Palsa-1248. The sequence continues at coordinate 1,403,395 of CAVTUF010000001.1, forward strand.
GGGAAAAACTCGGCGCCGCTCTGGTCGACGTGAGGCACGCGAGCCGTCGCGACGACCGACTGCTTTACCCCGAGATGCGTCGCGAGCGGCGGAATCCACCGCACCGTCCGGTCGCTGGTGATGTGCAGCACGTCAGAGGACGAACGGAGCGACGCCGCGGCCGCCGCGGACAATCCGTGCGTGATGACGAGCCCCATGCCCGCGTGTGACCGCTCCACGCGTCCGCCCATGGTCGCCACGCGAGAATGCGATCGCATCGACGGAAGCGCCCGGCCGCACCTGGATAATGTGGCGGTCGGCGTTGATCGCGGCGAGCGTTGTCGCGACTCGCGGTGTCGCACCCGCAATGGCGGGAGCCGACGGCGATGGGCGATCGCTCGTGCAGGCAACAGCGAAGAGCGCGGTGGCGGCAATGGTTGCCACCCCCGAGCGGACGACGAACTTCGGGCTCATAGAACTCCTCGCGCGGAAGGGGAGGGAGAAGGTCACGCCCCGCGCCGTACTCGTCAAGCAAGAGACCGCTCGTCACATCCGAGCGGCGCTGCTCTTGCTTCGCCACCCGAGCGATCGGTATCCTTCCCCGCCCCTGTTGACCGGCCCGAACCGAGCCCGACGGTGCCCGACGTTTCCCTCCCCGCGGCCGACCTCACGGTTGAGCACGCGACCTGCCTCGGCTGCGGATGCGCCTGCGACGACATTGGCGTCGTCGTCCGCGACGGGCGCATCGCCGAGACGCGATTAGCCTGCGCTCTTGGCACTCAATGGTTCGGGGACGGACGCGTTCCAACGCGCATTCGCGCCGGCGTTCGCGAAGGAGACCCCGTCGCCGCGCTGGCCACTGTCGCCGCAAAACTCCACGACGCCGACCGCGCCCTCGTGTACCTCGCCGCCGATCTCCCGTGCGAGTCCCATCGTGCCGCGATCGCGGTGGCCGACGTTCTCGGCGCGGCCCTCGACAGCATCACGTCCGCGACGGCCTTCCCCGGCCTGCTCGCCGCACAACGGCGCGGACGCGCGACAGCGACGCTCGGCGAGCTTCGGAACCGCGCCGACGTGGTCGTCTTCTGGGGATTCGATCCTGCGACTCGATATCCGCGGTACACCTCGCGCTATCTCCCCGGCCCCGAAGGACTCTTCGTTCCCGGCGGCCGCCGCGGAAGAACGGTCATCGCGGCCGATATCGCCGCTGACCGTGGCCCCGGGGACGCCAATGCACGCGTGGCGTTCGCCGCCGATGAAGAGGTCGCCGCGTTGAATCTCGTGCGGGCAGCTCTTCGCGGGCGCTCGCTCCCCGACGCACCGGACGGCTCTCTCGACGCGAGAGCCGCCGCGCTCGCCACACGGTTGCGGGCCGGCGCGTACGTGGCGATCGTCTCCGATGGGGAACCCGCCCCGCATCGCGATCCGCGGCGGAGCGAGGCGCTCATCGCGCTTGCCGAGACGCTCAATGCCAGCACGCGCTGCGCCCTCAGTACACTCCGTGCAGGGGGAAATCGGTCGGGAGTAGATGCCGTCATGACGTGGCAAACAGGCTACCCGGCAGCGGTTGATTTCGGACGCGGGGCCCCGCGTTACCGCCCGGCAGACGACGCGGCCGCACTGCTCGCGCGAGGCGAGATCCAGGTGGCGCTGATCGTCGGATCGCCGGCGTCGGTGCCGGCGGCGATTCGCGACGGACTGTCACACGTTTCGTGCGCGATCATCGGGCCCTGCGCATCCGAGAGCCCGTTTCCCGCGTTCGCTGCGATCGATACCGGCCGCGCCGGCGTGCACGAGCGCGGGGTCGCCGTCCGGCTGGACGACATCCCGCTGCCACTGCGTCCCGCGCTGGAAGCACACGAGGTCGCGGCGTTCCGGGACCAGTGGGGACCGGGCACGCCGGCGGTTGCGCGCGCAACAGTGTCAGGCATCTGCGCGGCCCTGGCCGCCGCGGAGCCGGGCGGAGCCGGTGGGGCGCCGGCGGCCGGTAGCCGCGTGGGCGAGTCCGGTCCCGAGCTCACGGTAGCCGCGGCGCTCGCCGCGGCGGGCCGCCCGCAGGACAGCTACATCCTGCTGCGCGCCCTGAGCGCGACGCTCGCCCATCTCAAGGGCGTGGCATGAGCGGTCTCCGCATCACGGGTGGCATCGTCCACGACCCCGCAAACAACATCAATGGCGAGGTGCGTGACATCTGCGTGCTCAACGGACGCATCGTAGCGTCGCTCCCGGACGATGCCCCGCGCCTCGATGCCCGCGACATGGTCGTGATGCCGGGTGGGATCGACATCCACGCCCACGTCGCGTCCGCCAGCACCAACGTCGCGCGAAGGATGCTGCCCGAGGATCACGCGATGGACCCGGCCCGCGCGCCGTCGCTGGTCCGCGACCGCGACGCGGACATCACGATCCCCCGCTCCGGCAGCGGCGGTACGGTCCCCAGCACGTTCACCACCGGTTACCGCTACGCCGGCCTGGGATACACGACTGTATTTGATGCCGCCGTGGCGCCCGTCAGCGCGCGCGATACGCACGCGCAGTTCGACGACACGCCGATCATCGACACCGGCTGCTACATACTGATGGGAAACAATGCGTATCTGCACCGGCAGATCGCTGACGGAGAGCACGAGCGGGCCCGCGACTACGTGGCGTGGCTCCTCCGCACCACCAAGGGATACGCCGTCAAGATCGTCAATCCCGGTGGCATCGAGCTGTGGAAGCGCAACGTCCGCGAGATCACCTCCCTCGACAATGCAGCCGGTGATCCGAAGGTGACGCCGCGCACGATTCTCGAAACGCTGGCCGGCGCCGCCAACGCGCTCAATCTCCCGCACCCGGTTCACATCCACTGCAACAACCTCGGGATGGCCGGCAATGTCGGCACCACGCTCGACAGCATGCGCACGCTGAGCGGCCGGCGAGCCCATTTCACCCACCTGCAATTCCAGAGTTACGCCGGCGAGCGCGGGAAATCGTGGGCGTCGGGCGCCAAGCAGATCTCCGAGTACATGGCGACGCATCCGGAGACCAGCGGTGATGTCGGACAGGTGATGTTCGGCCAGGCGTGCACACTGACGGCGGATGGCGCGGTCGAATATCTGCTCCACACGAGCTCGGGCCGGAAGTGGACGAACATCGACATCGAGCTCGAGACGGGATGCGGCGTCGTGCCATACGCCTACCGCGAGAAGGCCGCGGTGGCGTCGCTGCAGTGGGCCGTCGGTCTCGAGCTGTTTCTATTGTCGGGCGATCCGTGGCGCCTGGTGCTGTCCACCGACCATCCCAACGGCGGATCGTTCATGAGCTACCCGCAGCTCATCCACCTCCTCATGGACCGGTCCTTCCGCGACGAACAGATCAAGCGGATCAATCCGAAGATGCTCGCCGGCAGCGCACTCGCCGACGGCCTGTCGCGCGAGTACACCCTCAATGAAATCGCGATCATTACGCGAGCGGGGCCCGCGCGGCTGCTCGGCCTGTCCAATAAAGGTCACCTGGGTGTCGGCGCTGACGCCGACATCACGATCTACACACGGGATGCGGACCGGTCTCGCATGTTCGCCACACCGCGATACGTGCTCAAGGCAGGCACGCTGGTCGTGGAAGAGGGACAGCTCCGCCGCGCCCCACAGGGACGGCGCCATCAATCGAGCCCCCCCTACGATCCGGCGGTCGAGCGCGACATCAAGCAGTATTTCGGCCGCTACCTCTCGGTGGCATTCGAGAACTACGGCGCATGATCCATCCGGCGGCTGGCGTACGAGGCCGTGATGGCTGATCGGCCGGCGTCGATCCACGGCGTTCCCGTGGACGACACGTTCGCCGAAGCGTTCGGCATGCGCGGCGCGCGCGTGATCATCACTGCCGCTACGCCGCGCTGGGCGCGGCAGGCCGCGACCACGATGACGGGATTCGCCACGTCGGTCATCGCCTGCAAGTGCGAGGCGGCAATCGAGCGCGAGCTGCTCCCGCGTGTCACGCCCGACGGGAGACCCGGCATCAGTGTCCTCGTCTTTGCCACCGACTCCGACGGGCTCCAGAAGCGGCTCATTGAGCGAATCGGGCAGACGGTACTCACGTGTCCCACGACCGCGTGCTTCAATGGGCTGCCCGACGCGGCGGAACGCATGCCTGTCGGCAAACCGCTCCGGATCTTTGGCGATGGATTCCAGGCGAGCAAGGTGATCGCGGGCCGCCGGTACTGGCGCATCCCGGTCATGGAAGGCGAGTTCCTCGTGCAGGAGGATTTCGGCAAGGCGAAGGGCATCGGTGGGGGAAACTTCCTGATCCTGGGAGAATCGGCCGAAGCTACGCTCGCCGCAGCGGAGGCGGCGGTCGAAGCAATGGCGGGTCTGGCCGGTGTGATCCTGCCATTCCCAGGCGGAATCGTCCGCAGCGGAAGCAAGGTGGGAGCGAAGCGGTACAAATCAATGATCGCGAGCACCAATGATGCCTACGCACCCACGCTCCGCCCGATCACCGCGAGCGACATCGGCAATGGCGTCAACAGCGTGCTCGAGATCGTGCTCGATGGCCTCGATTTCGAATCGATCGCGGGGGCGATGCGCGTCGGCATCATGGCCGCGTGCAGGCCCGGCGTGCGCCGCATCACGGCCGGCAACTACGGTGGGAAGCTCGGCCCCCACCATTTCCATCTGCGCAAGATTCTGGGCGGCGATCGCTCACCGGGAACGGAGCCGGCCGGAGCGCCGGCACCATCGGCGACGCCCGCATCGGGCACAGCGCCTGGCACAGCGCCCGGCACATCACCCGGCACATCACCCGGCACAGCTCCAGGAGCGGCATCATGAGTGGCGCCGTGACACTCACGCTCAAGGATGCTGTCGAGGGGCGCGTCGTGGCGGATGCCATCGTTCCCGACCGGTTCGCGACCCTGTCGGCGGCCGAGATCGCGCATCTGCCGGTCTGGTTGACGCGGCATGCGGCGACACCCGCGCTGGCGGACGCAACTGGCTGCGACACCGACCGGGCGCGCGAGACGGACCACAACTCCGTGGACCTCGGCGATCTCTTCTCCGTGCGCGGCGAACGATCGGCCGTCGTCCGGATGCAGGGCAATCTCGGCAACGTCAATGCCATCGGCGCGGCCATGTCCGGCGGCACCATCAGCATCAATGGCAACGCGGGTCGCGAGCTGGGCCGCGCAATGACCGGTGGCACTATCGCCGTGCATGGCAACGTGGGAGACAATGCCGGCCTGGCAATGGCCGGCGGCGCCTTGCTGGTGTGGGGCAGTGCGGCTGACCGCGTAGGGGGCGCCCTGCCGGGCGCGTCCCGCGGCATGACGGGCGGCGAGATCTTCGTCCGGCGGAATGTCGGGCGCGACGCCGGCACCGCAGTCCGGCGCGGCCTGCTCGTGGTGGGCGGCGATGCCGGGGACGGGACCGCCCGGGCCATGATCGCCGGAACGGTGCTGGTGATGGGCAAAGCGGCCGGGACCGTTGGTCTGTGGAACAAGCGCGGCACGGTGGTCGCCCTCGGTGGCGCGGCCATCCCCGCAGCCTACCGGTACGCCTGCACGTATCGCCCGCCCCACCTTCGCCTGATATTTGCCTATCTGCGGCGAGCCCACGGGGTTCCCGTCGACGACCGGTACGTGAATGGCCGGTACGCCCGGTATTGTGGCGACCTGTCGGAAGCCGGAAAGGGCGAGTTGCTGCTGTGGACTGAGGCGTGATCGGCGGCCTCAGGGCGTGGGGTTGTCCACCCATTGCCCTACGGCCGGCTATCATGTGATTCTCGTGTCGCGCGGCGGCGCTCGTGGGCCCCGTTACTCAGGACAGGAGGACCCTCGTCCGTGACCGCTCCCCGAGGTACTGGCACCGTAGCGGCAACACCCGTCCTGGGGCGTGAGGGACAGATCACCGCACCAGCCCGCGCCGCCTGTCCGGCGCTCGCGCTCAATGAACACGCCTGCGCCATGGCGGACGAGCTCATCGCCCGCGCAGCTGAATTCCGCGTCGCGTCCTCGATCCTCGCGAATGGTGCTCGCGTCATCAATGCGGGAATCGCCGTTCGCGGCGGTTACGCCGCAGGCCGCGCCCTGGCCCGGATCTGCATGGGTGGCCTCGGTCACGTGCAATTGCAGACGGTCGCGATCGGAGGAACAATGTTCCCCGGCGTGGAGGTCTGGACTGATCATCCCGCGATCAGTTGCATGGCCTCACAATACGCCGGCTGGGCGATCAAGACGGGCAGCTTCTTCGGAATGGGCTCGGGCCCGCTGCGCGCGCACGCGCGAGTGGAAACGGAGCTTTTCGCCAAACTCAAATATGCGGAAGCCGCCACGCACGGCGTGCTGGTGCTGGAGACGCGCACTCATCCGACCGAGGACGTCGCCGCCTGGGTCGCGGAACGCGCCCACCTCACGCCGGCCCAGCTCACGTTTCTCGTGGCGCCGACCGCTAGCATCGCGGGGTGCGTACAGATCGTCGCGCGAATCCTGGAGACGGGATTGCACAAAATGGACACGCTCGGATTTGACATCACCCGCGTCGTGAGCGGGATCGGCACGGCACCGATCCCCCCGGCTCCCGACGGTGATCTGCACGGCATCGGGCGGACAAATGACTGCATCCTCTACGGCGGCCAGGCCCGGTACACGGTGGACGCCGGTGACGACGAGCTCTCGGCGCTCGCACCGAAAGTGCCAGCCGAAGCCTCACGCGACTACGGCACACCGTTCTACGATACGTTCAAGCGCTACAACAATGATTTCTACAAGATCGATCCGCTTCTCTTCAGTCCGGCCGAGGTGTGGTTGACGAGCGCCTCGAGCGGCCGGACGTTCCACGCAGGCCATCTCAATCTGGACGTGCTGGCCAAGTCGCTCTATTCGTAGAGCGGCACGGTCGCCCGTGGCGTGGCCGGCCCCGTCCGCTCGTGTTCTCGTTCCGCATCCGGTCTCCCTGGCCTTCACTCTTTCTCCCGACCTCTATGCCCGCGCGCGTCATCGTGCTCTACAATCCGCCAAAGGATCCCACCGCGTTCGAACGCTACTACGCGGCGACCCACCTCCCGCTCCTGTACGCGAACGCCGCGGAAATCGGATACACCAAGGCCGAGTTCGTGAAGTTCACCGCGGGCCTGGATGGAACAGCGCCGGCGTTGTACCGGAAAGCCGAACTCACATTCGCATCGATGGATGCGCTCAAGAAAGGGACGTCGACTAACGGATTCAAGAAAGTGGCCGGCGACCTCGCCAACTTCGCCACCGGTGGCGTCGCGGCATACATCGGCGACGAGACGAACCAGCAGTAACCCCCCGGCCTCCCCTGCCGCGCGCTCTGCCCGCGGGCTGCACCTCACGATCGCATGCACGTCGCGATACTCAGCGCCCGGAAGGGTTGGCACACCGACCAGCTCTGCCGCGCTATCAGCGGCCGGGGTGCGACGGCGGAGCTCCTTGCGTACGAGAGTCTCGTCGCGCGCCTCGGCACCGCCGGCCACGCGGCGGAGCCACAGCGCCGCGGTAGCGCGCGGTATCGGCGCCGCGGTATCGGGCGCCGCGGCATCGGCGCCGTTTGCGATCGACGCCAATGTCGTGCTCGCACGCATCATCCCGGCCGGTTCGCTGGAACAGATCATCTACCGCGTCAATGCGCTACACTGGCTGGAGAACGCAGGTGTGCGCGTGGTCAACTCGCCGCGCGCGATCGAGCGTTCGGTCGACAAGTTCTACACATCGGCCCTGCTCCAGATGGCCGGACTCGCGACACCGGAAACTGTCGTGTGCGAACGCAGCGAGGATGCGATCGCGGCATTCCGCACAATGGGCGACGCCATCGTCAAACCGTTGTTCGGCTCGATGGGCCTCGGGATGGTACGCGTCCACAATGAGGAGATTGCTTGGCGGGTGTTCCGCGCGCTCAATGCGATCCGCGGCGTGTACTATCTCCAACGCACGATCGACCATGGCGGCCGCGACATCCGCGCATTCGTGGTAGGCGATCGCGTCATTGGCGCGATCGAGCGGCGTTCTCCGGACGCGGGTCCCCAGTGGCGGACGAACTACTCTCGGGGCGGCGCGGTGCGGGCACTCGCCCTCTCACCCGGCTGGGCGGAGTTGGCCGTGCGCGCCGCGCGCGCGGTCGGCGCGGATTACGCCGGGGTAGATCTCCTGCCAGCCGAGGACGGCACCGTCTACGCTCTGGAAGTGAACGCGATTCCTGGATGGCGCGGCTTGCAGGAAGCGACCGGCATCAATGTTGCTGACGAGCTCGCGCAGCTGGCGGTTGGCGGATAGCCCTCGGGAGTGATGCATGCCCACATTGCCCGGGGGCTTCGCCTATTGCGTCGAGTCCTCCTTTTCTCCTGACTGATTCGTGCTTCCCGATTCGGTCGCCACCGCGGCGCAGCTCGCGTGCCTGCTCGAAGCCAGCGCCCCGAAGCCCGGCAACGTGTCGCCCGGCCGGCATTTTCACGACACCCGCTACGAAGACTTTCTCGCCAGCGCCGCTGCAATCGGCCCGGCCATGGCCCTCGCGGGGGAGCGACCGATCGGCCCGACCGTACTCGCCGCCGTTGAGGCGACCGCCCGCTGGGCACCATCCAACACGAACCTCGGCATCATCCTGCTGTTCGCGCCGATCGCGCGCGCCGCCATCGAGACGTCACACACGCCCGCCAGCGACCCAGGCGCACGACCTGAGCGCGGCATCTCGATCGCCGCCCTGCGCGACGGGGTCAATGCCGTCCTCGCCGCGACAACGATCGCCGACGCGCGTGCGGTGTTCGCGGCCATTCGTCTCGCGCGGCCAGGCGGATTGGGACGTGCGCCTGAGCAGGATGTTCGAGGTGAACCGGATGCGGCGCTGCAGGTGGTGATGGCACTCGCCGCGGAACGTGATGCGATCGCCCGCGAATACGCGACCGGATTTGCCGCCACGTTCGATACGGGACTCCCGGCGTTGTCGCGAGCCAGGAGCGACGGCCTCAGTTGGGACGCAGCGATCGTCGAGACGTATCTGGTGCTCCTGTCCGCCGCGCCGGATACACTCATCGCGCGCAAGCTGGGCGTCCCCGAAGCCGAGAGCGTGTCTCGGGCAGCCGCCACGATCATGGCCGGCGGAGGCGTCCGGACCCCCACTGGCCGTTCACGTATCGAAGCGTTCGACGAACGGTTGCGCGATCTCCGCAATAGGGCCAATCCCGGCGCGACCGCCGACCTGACAGCCGCCGCATTGTTCGCCTACCTCCTGGCCGGCGACTACCACCTGCGCCCGATTGTCCCCTAACTTGCCCTCATGATCCCGTCCGGCGGCTTCCGGATTCACGTGACGAAGGACTATCTCGTCTTCTCATCGGCGCATTTCATCACGTTCGCCGGGCATCGCTGCGAGTCGCTTCACGGTCACAACTACCGCGTGGGTGTCGCCGTCGAAGGCGCGATCGATCCCGAGAGCTGGTACGTGCTGGACTTTTCGGTTCTGAAGCGGCTGGCCAAGAAGCTGTGCGATGAGATCGACCACAAGGTGCTGCTCCCCCGGACCAACCCGAAACTGTCGGTCGCGGTGCAGTCCGGAACGGTGGCCGTCGCCTATCAGGGGATCCCGCGCTACGTCTTCCCTGTCAGCGATTGCGCGCTGCTCGACATCCCGAACACCACCGTCGAGATGCTCGCGCAGTACCTCACCCATCGCGTGATGGCGGAACTGCCACGGGCTGTCCGGGCGACGGCGATCGAAGTGGAAGTCGAAGAGAACTTCGGACAATCCGCCGCGTATCGCGAAGAGATCGGGGTGCAGCCCGACCCCGCCGCGAACGAGCCGACCGAGACGCACTAGCGGTTGCCGCGCCCGCCCGGCGGCTCGTGGAGTCTGGCATGACTCATTGGCCCGCTGATCCGCCCGGCGGCAGGGGGCGGCGCATCCGCCGGCGCGCCGCGATCGCGACGCTGGCGGTCGTCGCACTGGGCGGCCTCACTGGACGTACGGGGTCGCCTCACGGAACGCCGCTGCACCCCCGGCCGCCAGGCGTGCTCGTAATGGCTCCAGCGGTCCGGGACTCCATCAACGCGATTTTCCTCCGCTTCAACGCACACTGGAACGAGTTGGCGGAAACGAACACGCTGACGCAGATGCTGGGTACGGGCCCGCCGACGCAACGCGAGTATCTCGGGTGTCTGGTCGGACGCGCCAGCGGCGACACAGTGTGGGTCACGAGCTGGGCCCATGCCCGCAATCTCAAGCAGTTCCAGTTCGCGGTGACGGGCTCTTGCGACTCGGTCGCGGACATGGTCGGCGCCTGGCACACCCATCCGTACCGCGCCGCCCCCGACGGCCATGCACTCAAGGAGCCCGGCCTCTCGCCGCACGATCTCACGACATTCACCGGCGGCAGTGATCGCGCGGTGATCGCGGCATGGGACGTCGATTCGCTCGACGCAGCCGTCCGCGCGGCCGACGGCACCGTCCTTCACCCGGCGACGGTGCTGGTGCGCTAGCCGCTGCGCCCGCGTCATGGGATTCGGCGATCCCGCGCCGGCAAGCGTCGCCAGTCGCGTCAGCAAGCGTCAGCAAGCGTCAGCAAGCGTCAGCAGTCGCCTGAGCGGTCGCGTCAGCGAGCCTTGTCCTTACACTCCTCGCTCAGCGCGGGCCGGTTCTCGCAGGCGATCACGTCGGTCATGCCATGCGCGAGTGTGCCGCATGCGGTGGACTGGGCGGCGCGACGCGCCGCGGTGTTGGTGGCCGCCGATGCGGTCGCGCAGTTGCGCCCCGGGCCAAACGCGACGCAGACATGGCACTCTGCCGCCTGCGCCGCCAGCGTCGACCACAGCAGGTATCCAATGAACGCCAGCCCGATGACCACGACGGCGACGACCCGATAGGTTCGCACGCCACGAATCTAACGCGGTCGCGCAGCCGCGGCGGGGCGCCGCAGCGTGAAGCCGCAGTGATCCCGGGCTACGGCGCCGGCCCCATTGCGACGGGAAGATCCGCATGCGCCGCGTATTCGGTCCACGATCCATCGTAGACCCGGACGTGCGGAAATCCAAGGAGGTCGTGAAGCGCGAAGTACAAATGGCTCGACTCGAGTCCGCCGTTGCAATACGCGATGATGTCCTTGTCTGGCGTGATGCCCTGCGCGGCGTATCCCGCGCGGATCTGGTTCGCGGATTTGAACGTGTGCGCCAGCCCCTCGTTCATGTCCATGCCCCACGGGTGGCTGATCGCGCCGGGGATGTGCCCGCGGCGCATTTGGACGCCTGCAGTCCCGCCGTACTGATCCGGCGGGCGCGCGTCCACGAGCACTGTGGCGCCCGCACCGTTCTGCGCGGTGCCCGGACGCCGTTGCAGATAGCTCCGGATGTCCTCCAGGGTGGCCCGGTCCGGAGTGAACGATCCGTCCGTGAACGACCCGGCAATCACATCGGGATACCGCTGCGAAACCGGCCGCGATTCGAGTTCCCACTTGCTGAATCCGCCATCGAGAATGGCGACGGAGGGCACACCGAACGCGGTGAGAATCCACGAGAGATAGGTCGCATCAATGTCCCGCGTCTCCCCGGCGCTGTAGACCACGACGGGCCGGTCCCGGCGTATTCCGAGCCGCGAGAAGAGCCCGGCGTAACTCGCCGCCGGCAGCAGAAGATTCGGAATGCCGTCCGCCATCGACCGCAACGACTCCGAGTTGATGTACCCCGCGCCGGGAATGTGCGACTTGAGATACAGCGATACATCGAAGCGCGCGTCAATGATCGTGGCTCTTCCTGTCGGCAGGAGGGACGCGAGCGAATCGGTGGAGATGAGGATGTGGCGCACCGAGGGCCGCGGTTGGAGTTGCGCCGGGAGTTGCGCCGGGAGTTGCGCCATCATCGCCAACCCGGACATATGCGGGCTCCCGCTGCTGTGAGAATCGGAGCCCATTCCCATGAGCTCGCGTTCCATCTCCAGGTACACCCGCTCCGCGTTGCGCTGGCGGCGTGACGCCAGTGACACCGGGCGCCCGCTGTCCGGGCGTGGCATTTGGCGGAGGATCCGGGTCATCGGAGTCCCCTGCCTGACCGCGGCGCGCATCGCCAACCGCAGCGAGTCGGCGTAATGCTCGCTCGCGGCGAGCTGCGTGCGGGGATCGGCATCGATGCGTCCGTGTCCCGGCACCACGATCACCGCACCTAGACTGTCCAAGTGCGCGAGGGCCGTCGTGAGAACGCCGGAGTTGCCGTCGACGACCATGGTCACGCCATCTTCGACGACCAGGTCGCCCGTGAACAGGACGCGGGTAGCGGGAAGCCAGATCGCGAGATCTCCCGGTGTGTGCGCGGCACCCGGCGGATGGTATAGCGAGATGGTGGTGTGGCCGAGGACCAGTGTGGTGTCGTGGGTGATGCGCCAGGTGGGCGTGTCGGCGAACGCGAACCCCTGCAGATCGTGGAGCCCGATGATCCGGTCCCAGTCGGCGAGCAGGCCCTCGTCGCCATTCTCGCGCGTCTGCATCGTGCGATCGGGATGCGCGACGACTTTCGCGCCTTCGCGCGTGAAGACGATCGTGCCCATCATGTGATCGGGGTGGTGGTGCGTGAGTACCACCCAGCGCACCGGAGCCGGTGTCACTGTCCGGATCAGGTCCCGGAGCCGGCGCGCCTCCAGCGGACTCGCCAGGGCGTCGATCACCGCGACGCCGGTGTCAGTGACGACGAACCCGGCGTTGGGCCGCCCCTCCGATCCGCGGCCGGTGTCCCCTGGCACAACGAACACGCCGTCCGCGAGGCGGACGGCGTGATATGGTGCGATGGAGAACGGGGGCTTCCCCTGTGATGCCGCGGTGCGGGTGGCGCCGGCGGTCGCGCTCACGAGCAGCGCCGCCAGGCCCCACCACCGGGCCGTCACGCGAATTTCACGTCCACCGACTGTCGGTACTCGCCACCCTTGTTGTCTTTCCAGACCACCTGGACCGGCGCCTCGCGAGAGGCCCGCAGCGGAAAGCGCACGAACGGATCGCGGCTGATTCCCGAGGTCCATTCGAATCGGGCGACCTGCTCGCCGCCGTACATCACCGTGACCGCATTCACGAAATACGCGGGGATCGGATTGCCACTGGCATCGCGGAAAAATCCCGTGTCCATGGGATGCACGAGGAGCGCTCGCACATCGATGACGGCATTGCGCGCGACGGATAGGGGAAGCAGGATCTTCCCTTCGCCCACCGCGGACGGCGAAGCCGGCATCGCGAAGGCCAGCGCTGGCGCGTCCGCCGGGATCTGATGGTGCGTGGATGGCATGGTCGCTCCCCGCTGCTCAGCCGCAGCCGTTGAGGCCGACGAACACCTTGGTGGCCGCCGTCCAGACCTCGCCCGTGTTCATCTCCGCGATCGCGCGGACGTACGACGTCCGCCGCATCTCTGATGCGCGTTTCGATCGGCCCTTCGCCGCTGGCCGCCGTCAAATGATACGTGGCCAGGCAGATGTCGGGATTGTGGTCCACCATGAGATAGTACGCCGACACGTACGAGTCCCGCGTGATGGGCAGGTCGATGTCCATGATCGCCGGGACGGCGCGGCCATCCGGGGCATCGGTGGGGATGTCGAGCTGCACATGTCCGTACTCGATCTTCCGGTCGCCGAACTTGGCTTTCAACAGTTGGCGCACGGCCTCGATCATCTCGTCGTCGGGCCCGCGATTCCCGGTCATCCAGGCCGCCGCCATCACTGGCTCCGCCAGCAACGGCCGGCTCAACGCCAATCCCGCTGCCGCGAGGACGCCGGCACGCAGGAATCCGCGCCGTCCTACATTCGTGGCGCCGGTCGTACCGCCACCCGCGGCCCTGTCGCCGGACGCGTCCCGATCGCCGCTGTCGCCGCGATCCGCGTTCCGGGGAGTCTCGTTTGAGCTCACAGCCCCCTCCGCGTGAGTCACCGCAAGCTACCGCGCGCGGTTCGCGCCCGGTAGTCGCCGGAACGGCAGGCGCGGGAAGGGGCGTCGCAGGGGGACGGCGCGCGCCCAAGCCGCTCTCGGGGACACGCACCATCGAGTTCGCCGTCCTTATTCGGCCCTTATGGCGACGAGCGGGACCCGCTCCCTGGGTCCGTGGCAGGCTGTGTGACCGGCTCATTGTATCGCATCGCCGGTGTCAGGTTCCCGATCCGAGGTCGCGAGCCCGGACCGCTGGCCACCACCGCCGGGGTCTGATACTCCGACGAATAGTAGAAGCGGAATGCGTGCAGGTCACACTGCAGCACCGCGAACGCATCACGGCGGCGAACGAGCTTCTCCAGGTCGCCCCTGCTCGGCTGGCAACTATACGCGTTCAACCCGCCGCTGACGCACGTCGTCACGTCGTCCCCCATGCACGTGGTCGGCGTGTGCACGTGCAGCTCAGGCATCCCGTCCGGACATTCGAAATCCACCGCTGACGGACCCGCGTTGCTCACCTCCGCATCCCGGATCGCGAAGACGCGGAAGACCGTGTCGTCCTGGATGGGCGCGACACGCGATACGTGGTAGACGCCGTATGACCAGTCGGTGACGCAGTACGCCCGCTCGGCTTGCTGGGGTGCGTTCGTCCACGCCGTCTCCAGCGTCTGCCGCGGGAGATCCATCACGACACCGAGGCGAACCGCCTGGCCCGTCGCGGGGCGCGCCGCGCCCGCGGTGGCCGCCAGTACGGCCATCAACCCACCCACTCTGAATCGCATGCTGCCCACGGTCCACGTCATGACGTCCCCTCGTCTGCGCGCCCGCCGGTGCCGCCTGTCCCCTCGGCGCTCTCGCCGGCTCCCTCGCCGGCGCTCGCGAAACGCAGTTTTCGTGCTGCGACACCCTCGCCGATGATTCACTCGCCAATCGGCCCTACTGTACCTCGACCGTCCGATTTCAAAAAAGGCAACCGGGCCAACGGTGCCAGTACCCGTGAGCCCGGGATACGGCCCATTTGGCCGCCGGGCACGCCCCAGACCCCTGGTCAGCGACCCCCAACCCCGGCGGCACCGTTCACGAAATCGCTCCCCTCGAGATCGAGCCCCTCATGGAGCGCCGTTCCAACGAGAGCACCGGCGACACCCACCCGGGCAAGATCCGCGAGATCGGCGGCGTCCCGAACCCCGCCGCCAGCCAGCAACTCCGTCTCCGGCAACGCGTCGCGGATGGACTGCAGCGTGGCGAGACCGGGACCCGCAGACCGGCCGACCCGTCCAAGATCGAGGACAATGATGGACCGGACGCCCGCCGCCGCTGCCCCCTGGGCCAGCACGAGCGCCGAATCCTGAGCGAAGGGTGCGCCGGGCCGGGTCACCGGCCGGCCATCGCGGAGATCGAGGCTGAACACGACGGCCCTCTGGCCGATCGCGCGGATGATGCCGCCAAGCTCACCGAACAATGCCAGCGTCTCGAGGCCGACGACCACCCGCGCCGCACCCAGGTCGCGCACCCGCGCCGCCGCAGCGGCAGTGCCGGCTCCCGCATCGGCCATGACAGGGAGACCCGCGGCGAGAATCCCGTCCAGACTCTGCGGAGTGGATGCCGCGCCGCTGATCGCGTCGAGGTCGGCCACGTATATTTCCGCCACCTTCGCCCGCTCGCGGTATGCCCGGGCCAGCGCGGCGGCGTCGCCAGCCTGTTCCGGTGACACCAGCCGGCTCCGCACCGGTTCATACGCATCCCGCTCTCCGCCCCGCGCATGAACCGCCAGCCCGGCCTTGAGATCGATCACGCCGATGACGCGCACCCGATCAATATGCCCGCCGCACCTTGCATCGGGGTGGTGATCCGGCTCCTGAAACCAGCGGCACCATGACCGGCGCCGCCGAGCCGGCCGCGGGCGAGACGACGCGCGGGGTCACCGGATGGGACGTCGGCGGCGCCAACACCAAGGTGGCGCGCGTCGCTCCCGCGGGAGTGTGGCCGCGTATGGCACAGGACACGCCAATGCGTGCCGCCGTCCGCGCCTACGAAATCCAGCGCGACCCGCGCGCACTTCCAGAATGTGCTTCGCGCACTCGCGGGGCAGGTGGGTACCAGTCCCGGTGACGCGCATGCCGTGACGATGACCGCCGAGCTGTCGCAGTTCTTTCGCGTCAAGCGCGACGGCGTCGGGTTCGTGCTCGATGCCGTGAGCGACGCATTCCCGGCGGCTGACGTCCGTGTGTACACCGTGCATGGCGACTTCCTGTCCCCTGATGCCGCGCGCGCCGTGCCACTCGCCGTTGCCGCCGCGAATTGGGCGGCCACTGCGCGCGCGGTCGCACGGCTGATACCGGATGCGATCCTCGTGGACATCGGAACGACGACAACGGACATCATCCCGATCGTTGGCGGCGTCGTTCGAGCCATGGGGTGGACCGACCCGGCGCGGCTCGCGTCTGGCGAGCTGCTGTATATGGGTGCGGTCCGCACGCCGGTCGAGGCGATCACGCACACCGTGCCGCTCGGCGACGGTGACGCAGCCACGAGCGCCGAAGGCTTCGCCCTCGCAGGGGATGTGCATCTCTGGCGCGGCACGCTCGGCGTGGCGGCGTATACGGCCCCGACACCGGATGGCCGGCCCGCGACACGCATCTACGCTGGTGAGCGACTCGCACGCGTCGTGTGCGCGGACCGTGAGTTGATCAATGTGGCGGCGCTGGACCGGATCGCGGATGCGGTCGCGACCGCCCAGGTCGAGCGCACCGCTACCGCCATCGCGCGCGTGCACGCGCGGCACCCCGGCATCAGCACGGTCGTCGTCACCGGGGCCGGGGATTTCATCGCCGCCGCCGCTGGCGCACGAGCAGGTCTTGGCGTGCGGTGGCTCGCCGGGGAGTTCGGGCCCGATGCGGCTGTGGCAGCGCCGGCGGCTGCCGTCGCGCTGCTGTTGGCGGCGGCAATGCACGCATGACGATTGGCGTGGAGGGAGACGTGAATGCCGCGCCGCCCCGCGCAGCGATGGCCAATGTCGTGATCAAGGTTGGTGGAGCACTAATGCGCGATCCCGAGGCCTTCGGGTGCGCGGTCGCCGGGCTGGGGCGGTTGCGGCGCGACGCGCGCGTTGTGCTGGTGCCGGGCGGAGGCCCGTTTGCCGACGCCGTGCGCCACGCGGACCGGCAGGTCGGGCTCGGCAGCGACACCGCTCACTGGATGGCCGTGATGGCAATGGATCAGTACGCCCACGTGCTCGGCGCGCGGATCCCCGGTGCCGTCGTGATACGGAATCCCGGCCGTATCGCTGTCGCCCACAGCGCCGGCCGCGTGCCAGTTCTCGCGCCGTACCAATGGCTGCGCCGCGCCGACCCGGTCTCTCACTCGTGGGATGCGACGAGCGACAGCATCGCGGCGTGGGTCGCCATCACACTCGGCGCCACACACCTCGTGTTGCTCAAGCCGGCTGCCGGACCGGTGCGGGAGGTCACCGACGCGCAATTCGGGTCCGTCCTCGCGAGCGCGACGCCCGCCGCGCCGCTCGTGAGTATCTGCACAGCACGGACGTTGGGCGCCGTGACCGATTCGCTCAGCCTCCCGGTCGCGGTCCCCGGCGGACAAAGGTAGCGCGCGCAAGCAGCCGGTCGCGTTTTCGCAATGGCGGCGCCGTGGAAGGATGGCACGCAATGCGTGCCGCCGGCCAACAATGCTGGCCGCAACGCGCGCCCGAGCACCCTCCGCTCGCGCCGGCGCAGACACGGCTCACGCCACATCTACGACCACATGGCCAGACCGGCGGCACGACTGGATGGACGAGCGGCGCCAAGCGGCGGCCGCGCTTCCGCGATCGCCCCCGCGGCGCGGCCGGCATTGCTCCCGGAGTGGTGGCGCGAGGAGACGATCGTTCGCCTCGTGGCGGCGCTGTATCGCTACGTCCGCCAGCATGCCGACCCGTACTCCTTGCTCACGGCACCACGTGCGATCAGCCGGGGCCAGGATGCCGGTATGTCATCCTACCCCGACATCTACGTCATCCCGCCCGAGCCGGCGCTGGACGGCCGCCGGTCTGCCATCACATCGCTGCGTCTGGCGATCGACGTGCTTCCGGCCGGCACACCCGCGAAGATTCCGGTGACGGCCGCATCACGTTTGCCCGGTGTGTCGATCGAGGAGCATTGGCTCGTCGATCCGTTCGCGCACCAGGTCACCGTCACGCGAGGGCCGGATTCCACCACCCGCCACCATCGCCGCGAGATCATCTGGCGCATCACACCATACGCGCGGCCAGTGAGTGTTTTCGTGCGTCCGCTGTTCATGCCGGCGCTGGCATGGCCGATCGTGCTCGAGCCGGCGCCATCGCCCGGACTCGTCGAGGCGGCCGCGGAGATCCTGGGATGACGCGTTAGGAGACGACCGCCTGGCCGCCAGCCACGTCTCGCGCATCGCCTCCCGCATACCGCATGCGGCGGACGAGTGCGCGAACGCGCGCGGCCGATACCCGGCCGGTCCGTCCGCCATGACACGCCGCACCGCGGACGCCCGCCACGTCAGCGCCGGTGTCGCGCGCTAGAGCGATCTCGTCTGCCCCCAGGGATCCCGCGAGCGCAGCCAGGAGCCCGGCCCGCTGCGCCGCCGCGACCCATGCAGCGACGTCGTCGGGATCCAGCATGGCAAACACCGGCCGGGCACCGCGTTTGTCCAGCGTATCCAGTAAGACGCCCGTCGCTCCGCATGACGCGGCGATCTCGATCACCGCGTCTCGCCCGAGGCGGTCCCGCCCCGCATCGGCGTACGCCGCGAGGACGACCGCGGTCCCCGTGCCCGCCAGAGCATCGGCCAGCGAACGGGCGTGCGCGGCCCCCCGCTGGCTGTTCACGCCCGCCGCGAAGCCTAGCTTGACGAATGACACATCCCCGGCGCCCAGGCCCGCCAGGCGCGATGGTACCGATGAGTCCGGTGCCTCGCCCATCGCCGCGCTCACCGGGCGGCGGCCACCAGTTGCCGCGATGATCTCGCGCAGGACCGAGGGCACCACCGCCCCCAGTGCCCCTTGGGTCGCGTCTTTCGCGTCGATGATGTCCGCGCCGCCCTCGATGGCCACCGCGGCATCGCCGGGCCCGCTCACACTCACGAGCAGTCGCATGGGCCAATAACTTACTCCCTCTTCCGTCGGCGTCGGCTCTCTCCTTCTCTCTCTCCTACCGTCTCTTGCCACTCGGCGGCCTGGTCGTGCTCGTCACCGGGGGATCGAGCGGCATCGGCCGCGCGATTGCCGTTGCCTGTGCGCGAGCCGGCGCGGACGTCGCCCTCACCTACGCCCATCATGAAGACGGCGCCCGTGAGACCGCGAGCCAGGTGGCCGCCGCCGGGCGGCGAGCCGCCGTTTTTCGCCTCGAACTCGACGCCAGCGACGGACTCGAGAAGGCGCTCGCTGGCCTCGCGCGCGACGCAGCCACGGCCTTTGGACGCATCGACGCATGGATCAACAACGCCGGCGCCGACATCCTGACCGGAGAGAGTGCCAATCTCCCCGCGGCGGCGAAGCTCGACTTGCTGCTGTCGGTCGATCTTCGTGGAACGATACTGGCCTCATGGGCCGCGGTAGAGCACATGCGCGCTCAGGAACGGGGTGGCGTGATCGTCAACATGAGCTGGGATCACGTCATCACCGGGATGGCGGGTCGCAATCCGCAGATATTCGCGGCCGTCAAAGGCGGCGTCCTGTCTTTCAGCAAGTCACTAGCCCGGTCGGTCGCACCGCTCGTGCGGGTCAACACACTCGCGCCGGGTTGGATCGAGACAGCGTTCGGGGATGGCCTGGATGCCGGGCGGCGGCGTGAGGTCGCGCAATCCACGCCGCTCCAGCGATGGGGCACGCCCGCCAATGTGGCTGCCGCCGCGGTGTATCTCGCGTCTCCGGCCGCCGCCTTTCTCACCGGCCAGACTATCTTTGTGAATGGCGGCGTTGTAATGGGATGACCACCGGCCTCAGACCACTGACCAATGCCGAAACAAGAGCGCACGTACACGGACGCGGAGATCGCCGAGAAGCTGTCCGCACTCCCGGGCTGGTACTATGAGGACGGCTGGGTTCGCCGATACTACAAGACTGATGGGTGGCCGGTCACGCTCATGCTGGTCAACGCCATCGCGTTCGTCGCCGAAGCCGCCAACCACCATCCGGATCTGAGCGTCACCTGGGCACGGGTCGGCGTCAAGCTGCAGACGCATAGCGCCGGCGGCATCACGGACAAGGATTTCTCCCTCGCCCGGCAGATCGAGGATACGGTGCTCTGGCGCCCGGCGCCGGGCGCGGCGCTCGAAGGCAATCCCAAGAAGTTCGTCCAGAGCGGCGATCGGCGTTAACCGATTTCCGGAGACGCCCAGCCCGTCGCGCGGCCCTCGCCGCGGTATGCGGCCGCCCTCGAATCCGCGTGAGCACTGAGTGACGCCGGCCGCCGAATCGGCCCCAGAGGGGGCCACACAACCAGAGCGCGCGACACAGCCCGTGCCACAGCCCGTGCCACAGCATGTGCAGTTCGTGACGGGCCGCTTGGCGGAACCGGCGCTGCGAGCCATGCTCGCGGGAATGGCACCCGGTTTCGCGTACACGGTGACGCCGCTCAAGATCACCGTCGCCGCGTTGATGACCACGCCATGGATCGCCCGGTTCCTCGAAGTCCCCGCGGACGTCGATCTCGTCATGATCCCGGGATTGTGCGAAGGCGACCTCGCGCCGCTCCGCGACAAGGCGGGACCCACCGCAGGCGTCGTGCGCGGCCCCAAGGACCTGCGTGAGATCCCCGAGTTTTTCGGCCGCGCAGCCCGCGCGCCCGACTACGGCGCGTGGGATATCGAGATCGTCGCCGAGATCAACAACGTACCGAAGATGACGCGCCTGGAGATCCGCCGGGCGGCGGACGAGTTCCACGCGGCGGGCGCGGATGTGATCGATATCGGATGCACCCCCGGCCTGGAGTTCCCGAGCCTCGCCAATGTTGTCCAGGAGCTCACCGGTGCCGGCTATCGCGTCAGTGTCGATTCATTCGATCCGGGCGAGATCCGCACCGCGGTCGGCGCCGGCGCACGCCTCGTCTTCAGCATCAACGGCAGCAACCTCGATGCGGCACGCGAATTGGCGGGGACCGGCACGCGCGTGGTCGTCATCCCCGATTTCGGCGCCGGGATCGAGACACTCGCTCCGACGATCGCCGCCCTCGAGTCGTGGGGCGTGCCGTATTACATCGATCCGGTGATCGAGCCGATCGGATTCGGGTTTGCCGCGTCGCTCGAACGATACGCGGCCGTGCACCGCCAGTATCCGGCCGCTGAGCTCTTGATGGGGATCGGCAACATCACGGAGCTGACCGCCGCCGATTCGACGGGCGTCAACGCGGTGCTCATCGCCATCTGCCAGGAGCTGGGCGTGCGCGCCGTTCTCACCACCGAGGTCATCCCTTGGGCGCACGGGGCGATTCGCGAGATCGACATCGCGCGCCGGCTCATGCACTACGCGGTGACACAGCGGCAGCTGCCCAAGCACATCGACGATCGTCTCGTCACGATCAAGGATCCGCGGATCCTCGCCTACACGGAGGCGGAGCTGCGTACGCTCCAGGCGTCGATCACCGACGCGAATTTCCGCATCTTCACCGATCGCGACACGATTACGGTGCTCAACAGCGAGCGCTTCGTCCGCGGCAGGGACATTCAGGCGATCTTCGGCGAACTCGGTGTGAGCGAAGCGACGCACGCCTTCTATCTCGGAAAGGAGCTCGCCAAGGCCAAACTGGCCATCACGCTGGGGAAAACCTACCGGCAGGAAGGGTCGCTCTCATGGGGATATCTCACACCTCCAGACGACATCCGCTCCGAGCATCTGCGAGTGACCGCGCGCCGCACGCGGCCGGCGGAGCGGGAGGAACCGGACGACGATCTCCCGGCGAGCGCTGAAGCCGGCGGCCGCAAGGCGCCGTAGGTGAGCCGCGAACCCGCGCGCGATCCCGGCCTGGATTCCATGCTGCGCCCCGGCCCCGCGAGCGGGCCGCGAATACAAGCGCAACGCGTTCCGCCTCACGTCGAAGAGTTGGTTCCCGCGCCGGATCCGCTCGCCGTCGTCGCGCAGCTCCGCGATCTCCCGTACGCGCTCTTCCTCGACAGCGGCACGGATCCGCAACGGCTCGGCCGGTATTCATTCGTGACCGCGGATCCTCCGCTCGTCGTCGCCGCGAAGGACGGCCACGCGACGCTGCTCAGGGAAGGGGATGCGACGCCATCCGCTCTGCCCGGCGACCCGCTCGTCGCGGTGCAGCAACTCCTCGCGCCATTTGCGGCCGATCCGGTTCCGGGCCTTCCGCCGTTTCAAGGCGGCGCCGCCGGGTACATCGGCTATGACTATGGTGCCTCGCTCGAACACCTGCCTCGTCCGCTTTACGATGACCTGGATATCCCGGACGTCGTGCTCGGTGTGTACGACTGGGTCATTGCGTGGGATCACCTGCTGTCCCGCGCGTGGCTCATGAGCACGGGCCTCCCCGCGACGGCGCCGGACGCACGCGACACACGGGCCCGTGAGCGCGCGGGCACCATCCGGCAGCGGCTTCGCACCGCGGCTCCCCCCGTGCCGCCGCCGGCGCCTCGCGGATCAGCACTCCGGGACGCGCGCCGGCCCGCGCCACCCGCGTTTCCGGTTCCGGGCCAGCCGGGACTCCGGTCGTCCTATCCGCACGACGGCTATCTCGCGGCGGTCGCACGTGTCCGTGAGTACATCATCGCGGGCGACATCTTCCAGGCGAATCTGTCGCAGCGGCTGGAAGCCGAATACACCGGCGATCCGTGGTCGCTGTACCGCAAGCTACGCGCGATCAATCCCGCGCCCTTCGCCGCCTACTTCGAGGCACCGGGCCTCGCTGTGGTGAGCGCATCACCCGAGCGGTTCATTCAGGTCGGCGTCGATGGCGCGGTCGAGACGCGGCCGATCAAGGGCACCAGCCCCCGCGGCATCGGGCCGGAGCACGATGCGCATCTCGGACGCGCACTCACGGAGAGTGAGAAGGATCGCGCCGAGAATCTGATGATTGTTGACCTGCTGCGGAATGACCTCTCACGAGTGTGCGTGCCCGGCTCGGTACGTGTGCCGGAGCTCTTCGCACTGGAACGCTACTCCACGGTCCACCATCTCGTCTCGACGGTCGTCGGACACCTCGGTCCCGGCGCGGATGCGATCGGGCTGCTGCGTGCGGCGTTCCCGGGAGGCTCGATCACGGGCGCCCCCAAGGTTCGCGCCATGGAGATCATCGCGGAGCTGGAGCCGTCGCGCCGCGGGGTCTACTGCGGGACGGTCGCCTACGTCAGCCTGACGGGAGCCGCCGACAGCAGCATCGTCATTCGCACGTACCTCGCCCGGCACGGCCGCGTGTATTTTTCGGCTGGCGGCGGCATCGTCGCGGACTCGGACCCGGAAGCCGAATATCGGGAAACGCTCGATAAGGCTCGAGCGCTCATCGCGGCGCTCTCATGATTCTCCTCATCGACAACTACGACTCGTTCGTCTACAACCTCGCTCGCTACGTATGCGAGTTGGGCCACGAGGCGGTCGTGCGGCGGCACGATGCGCTCGCGCTGGATGACATCGCGCGACTCGCACCGTCGCACATCATCCTGTCGCCCGGCCCGTGCACCCCGGCCGAAGCTGGGATCTCGACGGATGTGGTCCGCCGGTTCGGTCCGTCGATTCCAATCCTCGGCGTCTGCCTCGGCCATCAATGCATCGGAGCCGCATACGGCGCGCGCATCGTCCGCGCGGGACGGCCAATGCACGGCAAGGTGTCGCAGGTGACGCACGACGGCCTGGGCATCTTCACCGGCCTGCCGTCGCCATTTCACGCAACGCGCTACCATTCGCTCGTCATCGCTCCGGACAGCGTGCCGGATGCACTGCGCGTGACCGCTCGTAGCGAGGACGGAGAGATCATGGCGGTCGCGCACCGTGAGCATCCCACGATTGGCGTCCAGTTCCATCCCGAATCCGCGCTCACGGAATACGGATACTTCCTGCTCGCTGCATTCCTCGACGGACCTGGCGCGCACTACGGCGCTGGCGCGACGCTGCCTGATCGCGCCGACGGCCGGCGTGCGGCGCACGACGCCGCCGCAGCGGTCACTCGCGATCCGCCGTACGGCGGAGATGGCGGCCTACCGCTTGACGCCGCACCGCCACCGGTCTCGGTCGTCCGGTGATGCCGCCCGCTCAGCCAAGGCCGGAGCGCGTGCGCGCCGGCGCCTCCGGCGGCGCGATGCCGAAGCCTCAGCGGGCGAGTTCGCTCGCCGGTACGCCTCTCGAACGCGCGATATGCTGGGTAAACGGCCTCCCCGCGGATCCGGACGCTCCGGCGTTGTCGGTATCCGACCGCGGATTCACCCTCGCGGATGGCTGCTTCGAGACGATGCGTGCCTACCGCGGCGTGATCTTCTGTCTCGACGCGCACATGGTGCGCCTGTCTGTGACCGCCGCGCGGCTGGGAATCCCCGTCCCGCCGCACCTCGAGCAGACGATGGCCGCCGCGACGCGCGCGCTGCGCGCGGCTCGGGCCGATGCATTGGTGCGCCTGACGCTGAGTCGCGGCGCCGGAGCGGGCGTGGCCGCGCCGCCCGGCCTCGTCCCCACAACCGTGCTGCTGCTCGGCCGGCTCCCGGCTGTTCCCGTCACACTCGCCACCACCGGGCTCACGATCCGCATCGCGTCCGGACGCCGGAACGAATATGCGCCATCCGCGGGCCTCAAGACTCTGTCCTACACCGATACTGTGCTGGCGCTGGCCGAGGCGCAGGCGCACGGCGCGGACAATGCGCTGTTCCTCGATACGGCCGGCCATCTGTGCGAAGGGACGTCGAGCAATCTGTTTCTGGTCGCCAATGGGGCTGTCCGCACGCCGCCTCGATCCTGCGGCATTTTGCCAGGCATCACACGACAGACAGTGCTGGGCGTTCTCGAGTCCATGGGCATCGCGGCTGAGGAAACGCCGATTCTGCCGGTGGAGCTCAATGCGGCGGACGAAGTCTTTCTCACCAGCTCACTGCGCGAGATCGCCCCAGTCACCCGGATCGGCGACCGGCCCATCGGATCCGGGCGGCCCGGACCGCTGGCTGGCCGCGTGAGGGGCGCCTACTACGAGCTCGTGGCGAGCGCGATCGCGGACGAGGTGGATGGCACTCTATGAACCGCACTATATGACGGCCGCATGATCATCGAGTCGATCATCACGACACTCGATAGCCAAGGCGCCATCAACTTCGCGCCGATGGGCGTCGAATGGGGTGTCGAGGTGATCATCGTCAAGCCGTTCCTCGAGACGACGACGTTTCGCAATATTCAGGCGACGGGCGCTGCAGTCGTGAATCTCACGGACGACGTATTTCTCTTCGCCCAGGCCGCGATCTCCAACCCCCAGTATCCGGCCGGTCCGGCCACGGTGGTGCGTGGTGCCGTTCTCGATGCCGCGTGTTCGTGGCGAGAGCTCGAGGTGCGGTCGATCGACGCGACGCCTCCCCGTTCGCGGATCGAGACCCGCGTGGTCCACCATGGCGCGCGGCGCGAGTTTCTCGGATTCAATCGCGCCCGCAACGCGGTGCTCGAGACGGCGATCCTTTCGACGAGATTGCACCTGATCCCGCGGGGCGAGATCGAGGCGGAGCTCGCAAAGCTGCAGATCGTCGTCAACAAGACGGCGGGTCCGCGCGAGTTCGAGGCGATGGAGCTCCTCACAGATTTCATCCGTTCCTCGCGTGTCCGCCCGCCGGAGCCGCAGGGCGCGTGAGCGCATCCAGGCATGTGTTCGTGGAGGCTCCCGGGCGCCTCCATTTTGGTATGCTCGACCTCGGCGGATCGCTCGGCCGGCGGTTCGGCGGCATTGGCGCGGCGGTCCCCGTCCCATCGGTGCTCGTGTCGGCCAGACGGGCACCCGCGCTGGCCGTGCAGGCCGGCGCGCAGCTCGATCTCGATGATGCAACGTCGCAGCAGGTCGGTGCGGCGCACGATGCGGCGCGGCGCGTGCTGAGCCACTACGGTGTCACGGCAAGCGCCGCGCACGTGACCGTGCACCGGACCATTCCCGCGCATCGGGGATTGGGTTCCGGCACGCAGCTCGCGCTGGCGACCGCGCGCACGATCGCCGAGATCTACGACCTGCCGCGCAACCCCGCGGAGCTGGCGCGGGCCACGGGCCGGGCACGCCGCTCGGCGATCGGCACCTACGTGTTCGCGCACGGCGGATTCATCGTTGAAGGCGGCCGGCGTCCCGGCCACGACCAGCCCGCACCGCTGCTCGCGCACATCCCGATCCCGTCCGCTTGGCGATGCGTGGTGGTGATCCCGGCGGCCCCTCCGGGAGTCAGTGGCGACGCCGAGACTGCCGCGTTCGCGACGCTGCCACTGCCGCCAGCCGGTGAGGCGGCGCGGGTCGCGCACCTGGCGCTGGTCGCGCTCCTTCCCGCGCTCGTCGAAGGGGATTTCGCGGGCTTTGGCGCCGCCCTCACCGAGATCCAGCAGATCAACGGAAGCTGGTTCGCGGCCGCACAGGGCGGACCGTTCGCTACGGGGACGCCGGCGTCACTCATCGCCGGCCTCGTCGCCGCAGGGGCAACCGGCGTGGGGCAGAGCTCGTGGGGTCCCGCGGTCTACGCCCTGGCCCCAGACGCGGCCGCCGGTGCCGTCCTTGCCGAGAGCATGCGCGACCGGCCAGAGCTCCGCCCGCAGGCCGCGCCGCAGACCGGCGCGCTGCCGGGGGCCGTCTTCGAGGGTCCGTTCAGCAACGCGGGCGCACGGGTTTGGGAGGAGGGGTAGTCAGCAGCCGGGAGAGGTCCTGGGGCCGGCTTCCAGCCCCGTTCCTTGCTGCAAACGCCCCCGTGATACCTGGCATGGGGTGGGTCTCTCGGCAGCCAACTGTTCCCCCGTTCGGCAGTCAGTCGTCCTGTAATGCGGACCTTTCCGTCCCATGCCCACTCAGACTCGCCCCTCTCGCGCCCCCTCGACGAACGGTGCGGCTCCGGCCCCCAAGCCGAGCCGTGCACCCGCCATCGACGTCGCCTCACCCCAGTCTCTGCTGCCACTGCTGGTGGTCAATGACGAGGAGGGAGTCCGGAGGGCGTTCGCTGGCATCCTCACGCATGCCCACTATACAGTAGATACGGCCGCGTCCGGAGAGGATGCGATCGCGGCACTGGGCCGCGAGCAATTCTCGGTCGTGCTGTGCAATGTGCGCATGCCGGGTCTGGATGGATTCGCGGTCATGCGCCGCGCCCGCGAGGTCGATCCCGAGGTCGCGCTGATCGTCGTGTCGGCAGTGGACGACGCGGCCACCGCGACGACGGCGTTGCGTGCCGGCGCGTCCGACTATCTCACGAAGCCCGTCGAGCGCGCGGTTCTCGAGGCCGCAGTGGCGCGCGCCCTTACCGAACGGGAAGCGGCCCAGCAGCGCACGACGGTTGCCATCCGTGAAGCGGTCGCGGCACGGACCGCGGCACTCGAGCACGAGAAGACGGCACTCCGCGCGATGAACGTCAGCATGGCGGAAGCGCTGGTGCGCGCAATGGAGGCCAAGGACACGTTCCTGCGCGGTCATTCGCAGCGCATGGCGACATTGGCCGCCGAGATCGCGACCACCATGGGACTCGACGCTGACATCGTGGATGCGATACGGCTCGCCGCCCGGCTCGCGGACGTCGGGAAGATCGGCACGCGTGAGACCGTGCTGCACAAGCCCGGCGCGCTCACGCCGGACGAATACGATCACGTGCAGGACCACGTGCGGATCGGCCTCGAGATTCTGAGCCCGCTCGAACACCTGGGTCCCGTGCTCGACTACGTGCGCGATCATCACGAGCATTTCAATGGCACCGGCTACCCGCGCGCCGTCGAGGGTAGCTCGATATCGATTGGCGGCCGCATCCTGTCCGCGGCCAATGCCTTCGTCGCGCTGACCTCCAGGCGCTCGTACCGCGACCCGCTAAGCACCAACGAGGCGCTCCGCCATCTGCGCCTATATGTCGGCCGCCTGCTGGACCCGGCGGTGTTCGCCGCGCTCAAAGTGGTCGCGTCGCGGCAGGAAAAAGGGGAGAGCAGACAGTAATCTGCTCTCCCCTTTTCGCTTGTCCGCTCGTCCCCCGTCCTATCCGCCCACGATCACCACGCCATAGGGCCGTTCGCCGACCTTGATGGTTCGGACGACGTGCTTGTGGATGACGTCCACCTCGGAGATCTGGTTCGACCGGCCGTCCGCCGTGTACAGGATGTTGCCGTCGGACGTCAGCGCCACTCCCCAGGGTCGTTGCCCGATTGGGATCGTGTCGGTCACCATCATGGCCGCGATACTGAAGATCGACACGCGGTTCGCGCGTCCGTTGGCGAAATAGGCGGTCAGGCCGTCGTGAGAGATGGCGACGCCCGTCGGTTTCGTGCTGTCGCCTACCGGTACCGTCTTGAGCGGCACGTCCCTGGGAAGATCGACGACCGTGACCGACCCGCCCTGCTCCGACGTCACAATGGCCTTCGAGCCGTCGCGCGAGAACACGACGAAACGGGGACGCGCGCCGACCGGGAACTGCGCGCGCTGTTTGCCGGTTTTCGCATCGAGGACGGTCACGGTACTCGAGCTCTCGTTCGTCACATAGATCTTCTGGCCGTCCGGCGTCACGAGCACGCCCTCAGGCTCCTTTCCGACGGGCACACTGAAGATCGTTTTCTTGGTCGCGACATCGATCGCCGTCGCCATCGCGGTCTCCTCATTCGACACGTAGAGTGTCTTGCCGTCGGGTGAGATCGCGACCTGTTCGGGGTCGGTGCCGCAGGGAATCTTCTCCGTCATCGTCCGGCTCGCCACATCGACGACGCCGATGGCGTTGTCCCGCCCCAGCGCCACGTAGACGGTCTTGGCATCCAGGCTCACGGCCATCCCCCGCGGCCGATTGCCGACCTGCACCGCGCCGGCGACGCTATCGGTCGCCGCGTCCACGACGCTCAGTGTGTTGTCGCCCTCGTTGCTGACGAAGAGCGTGCCGTGTTCCACTGGAACGATCACGGCGCTGCCGGCCGCCGCCGGTGAAGAATCCGCGGCAGGCGCCGACCCCGAGTTCCCGGACCGATCGGATGTGCACGCTGCGAGGACCAGCAGCGCCATCGCGATAGCTGACGCGACAGCGGTAAAAGGGTGTGAACGCGAGCCCGGCACCATGCCCGGGCGAAAAAGCCGCAACAATGTGAACCGCGAGGAGCGCATTACGAGTTCCGTGTCAGGAAGTAGGGCCGGGCCATGTGGTGTCCTTACCGACCGCTGGGGGGAGGACGGTCGAGTCGCGGCTCGCGCCTGGCTTCAATGCGGCCGCCCCGGGGCGAGTCCGCCGACAGCGCGCGCACGCAGGTAGTTCCAGATGTCTTCCTTCTGCTCGGGCGACAGGAGGTTGCCCCACGTCGGCATCCCCTTGCCCGGACGTCCGTTCGTCACCGTCTGAAAGAAGGTCTTATGGTCGATCGTCCCCTGCGGGCCAACCGACTTTTTCAGGGCAGGCGCGAAGCTGCTACCCACCGCGTCTTCACCATGGCATCTCGTGCAATAGACCTCGAACATCTTCCACCCTTGGTAGACCACGTTGTTGACGGCCAGATGGTCGGTGTCTCCCGCGGCGGTAATCGCGACGGCCGGTACCTCGGCTGGACGCGGTGCCGGTGATGCCGGCGGCGGCGGGGCCGCCGCGGCGGCGAAGACGGCCACCGCCACAATGGCGCCACCAGCGACTACAATGCGTGGGAACCCAGGGCTCCGGCGCGCCGGCGAAGTCGAGTGTTGCATACGGATTCTCGCGTCTCCTGGTTGCTCGCCCAGCCGCGACCGCGCGCCATGGCGATTCGTAAGTCCGGTACTCGTGAAGACCCGCAGTCTCGCGGCCTGCCATGGATCCGTCGCACCCGGGCGCGGGCCAGCGCACGGTCTACTGCGACGCCGATTCCGTCATCAGCGGAAGTAGGGGCACTCCGTAATCGCGCAGAATGGCGTCAATGTCCGCGCGATGCCGGTCGATCAGGGCGTTCAGGCTGTCCCGCAAGCCGCGGTCCGCACGGCGCACGCCCAGGGTCAGATCGTACGCAAACGGGAAGCCAGTCGCCCGGTCGGTGTCCGGAAGCACGGTCAAATCGAGCGGAACCGCCGAGTGCTTCGCGAAGTACCCCGCCAACGGTCCCCAAGCGAGTGCTACATCGATCTGGCCCTTCGCCACCGCGTCGATGATGTCGCCTGGCCGGTGCTCGGCGTTGTAGAACGACGTGAACCCGACGACGGACTGGTTGATCCCGCGTGCGCCCAGCGCCTGGGCCGGCGGGGTGTTGGTGTAGTTGTCGCCGATCAGCGTGACGCCAACCTTGAGCGTTTTCAACGTGCTGTCATCGAGCGACGAGATCTTGAGGTGGCGGTCCCGCCTCGTCACGGCGACGTAGGCCGACCGGTAGTACGGCTTGGTCGGTAGCACCAGATCGTAGCCCTTCGGCAATCCGAACACAATGTCGCAATCCGAAGCGGAGAGCGTGTTGCGGACGAAGCCACGGCGCGTGGGCCACCAGCTGTAGGAGACCGAATCGCCGAGGTCCTTGGCCATCAGCGCCGCGATCTTGTTGTCGAAGCCTGCGAGCTTGTCGTCCGTCAGCCGGCAGATTGTCGGGATCGGCGCAGACGCGAAATGTGTGCGCCGGCCGTGCATGGGCTGTCGCGCCGGACGTGCCTGCGGCTGATGGAGCGGCGGCTTCCGTCTGCTGCGCGGCAACTGGCGCCGAGACGATCGCCATCATGATCATTGCGCCGGCGATGATGTCCGCGATCACACCTGCCGTCGCCAGGGCGGCCCGTCTCGCCGCGGCCACTGCCGCTGCAAGGACCGCAGCCCGCGGAATCCCTCGGACTCAATGCGACATGCCGTCGTCCATCTATTCGCGCCTCCTACAGCGCAATGTAATTGCCCTCCCTACAGCCGACCGGGTGCCGCAGGATGGTCTCCGCGACACCCGGTCGTCACATGCTGTCGTCGAAAACAAGATTGCCGGGGCCGCCCTTCAGCGAGCCCGGCGAATCTTGTACTACTTGCCTGCGGCCCCAGCCTTGTCCATTGAGAACACGGTGAGCACGCCGCCCTGCGTCGTGAAGCTACCCGCATCGCCGAACGCCCCGAGGGCGCCCAGTCCAGCGGTCGGGTCTTCTGCGCCGATACCGGCCGCGACCCCGATGCCCGCCCAGCCGCCGATTCCGGAAAGCACGGCGACATACTGCCGTCCATCCGGGCCGACATACGTCATCGGGTTGCCGATGATGCCTGAGGGGGTCTTGTACTTCCACAGGAGCTTACCTGTCTTCGAATCCACGGCCTTGAGCCAGCCTTCCATCGTGCCGTAGAAGACGACATCACCGGCCGTAGCCAGCACGCCGCCGTACGCGGCGAGGTTCTCCTTGTCTTCCCACACGACCTTGCCCGTCGCGCCGTCCCAGGCAATGAAGCGGCCGCGGTTTCCACCGGGGCCCGGGAACATGCGCACGATCGCGCCGACATACGGCTGGCCGGCCGTGTACTTCACTTCCACGCCCTCGTAGTCCATGCAGATGTTGTTGACGGGGACGTAGAACAGCTTGGTCTTCGGCGAGTACGCCGCCGGCTGCTGATCCTTGAAGCCGATCGCGGCCGGGCAGATCCCCTCCGTGTTCCCCTTCGCGGTGGTCCGCTTGGTCGCATCTTCCACCGGGCGGCCCGTCGTGAGATCCACGGTCTTGGCCCAGTTCGTCGGACCGTAGGGGTTGGCGACGAGCACCTTGCCGTTGGTCCGGTCGAGTGTGTAACCGAAGCCGTTCCGGTCGAAGTGCGTGAGGGCCTTCACCTGCTTGCCACCGATCGTCTGGTCGGTGAGGATCATCTCGTTGACACCGTCGTAGTCCCAGGCGTCGTGCGGGGTCATCTGGTACACCCACTTGACCTCGCCCGTCTCCGGGTTCTGCGCCCAGATCGACATCGACCACTTGTTGTCGCCAGGACGCTGGTCTGGGTTCCACGAGCCGGGGTTGCCCGAGCCATGATAGAACAGGTTCAGCTCCGGGTCGTAGGAGTACCATCCCCACGTCGTGCCACCGCCACGCTGCCACTCATCACCCTGCCAGGTCGAGACACCGAGGTCTTTGCCCTGGGCCGAGGGATACGGTGATGCTACAGTGTTGGCCGTGATGCCGACGTCTTTGTCCGGGCCCGTGCTGTAGGTCCGCCACAGCTCGTGGCCGTCCATCGCATCGAACGCCGTGACGCGGCCGCGGACGCCGAACTCACCACCCGAGATTCCCGTGATGACGACGTTCTTCACCACGAGCGGGCAGTTCGTCATCGTCTCGCCCTTGTGGAAATCGGCGCTCTTGACCTGGTAGACTTTCTTCCCGGTCTTCGCGTCGAGAGCGAGCAGGTCACCCTGCAGCAGCTCGATGTCAATGATACCTGCCGAGTGATCGGCCGTCGGCGGGTGCCACGCTACACCACGGTTCACGACGTCGCAGCACGCGATCGGAATGACGTTCGCGTCCTGCTCCGGCGTGTACTGCCAGATCTGCGGCGCGCCGTCCTTCGACAGGTCCAGTGCATAGACCTTGTTGGGGAACGACGACTGCACATACATCACATTCCCGATCACCAGCGGGTTGCCTTCGTGCCCGCGGAGGGTGCCGGTCGAGAAGCTCCACACGGGGTGGAGTTTTGCCACGTTGGCCGTCGTGATCTGCGTCAGTGGGCTGAACCGCTGCAGATCATACGTTCGGCCGGTCATCACCCAGTTGTTCTGATTTGATGTCAGCGTCGTCAGATCCTGCGCCATGGCGGCCGAGGCCACGGCCAAGGATCCTGCGACGAGCGCACCGATTCGCATCGGGCGATTGAGAAGCTTCATGACAGCTGCCCCTTGGTAAGATTGGGAAACTTGACGGTGCGGGCACCGTCGGGAGTACCTGGACGCAGTGGGTTCAACGCTGCTCCCAGTCATGCTCGCGGCACACGCGACCTCCACGCGATTCTGCAGGCGAAGGTACGGCGTGGCTGGCGTGGCACGTGGTGCCGGTAAATGGCACCGCCGAGGCGCACGCCGCTGATATGCGGCGGACTCCGTTCATTGCCAACCATACGCCAAGCCTCGAGTTGAATGTCCGAGGTGGGTGGGCTTAACGGAAGGCGCTGCGCCCAGCGCCTGTGATCAGAGCAATTGTCGGAAAGGAGTCGAACCCTTACGAACCACGGTGCACCGGATCGCGCTCGATCAATCGTGCGCGTGATTCCGGCTGAACGACATCGATCACAGTATACGCGTCCAACTCCGGTTTTGGATCTGCCGGTCCTGCACTGCATGCACATCCCGCGTGTGTCCGGGCATGTGTCTCAGTGTGCGTAGATTGTGCGGTTCGGGCCGTCAGTTGTCAAGCACGCCCGGACCATTGCGCCGCCTACCACAAACCAAGATCTGAATCCTGTAGAGTCCGCTTCGCTCGTCGTCGATTATGCCCCCGGCAACCAGCCAGGTAACGCGCACCGGCCTTTCGGACACACCCGGCCACCCCCGCACGGCCGCGAGCCTGATCCGGATGCACATGGAGCCGGCAGGTCATCCCCGCCGGCCCCACGCGCTCGACACATCTGCGCGTACACTCACTTCGATCGCGCTCATGCACCACAGTGCATAAGAAAACGATCGCCTAGAAGAACAGCATGAATCCCGCGTCGATCTGGTTCACTTTGTTGTTCTGGAACGCATAGTTAACCGACTCGACGTAGTCGTACTCGGCGACGAATCGGAGGCTCTTCGTCCACTGGTACGTAATCATCGCCGAGCCGTCCAGGTTGTCCTTTAACAGACATGCGCCCGACGTAGTGGAGGCGACGGGGCACCCCAAGGGATTGATCGCACGGTCGGCGTCTGTCTGAAGTAGGTTACTTGCGCCCACGCTCGCGCCGATCGTCCACTTCGGATCGATCTTGTACGTGATCTGACCGACGTAGCCGAAGCTCGTCCTCGCGGCACCGACCCCATCGAAGCCCGCCGCCGTGGTGAACATGAGCGTCGTGCCCACGCCGTGGTCATAGTAGCCCGAACCGACCAGTGAGAGCTGGCCGAGGTCGAGCTTCACGCCGAAATCGACGCCTTCGGCGTTGCGCGTCGAGTCGGTGACGCTCGCGCCCGACGAGTCGGCCGCCGTTTTCGTATTACCCAGGAAGTTGGCTTCCTGCCAGGTGCCGCCGACCCATACCAGCACCTTGTCGCCGGCCGCGCCGGCAGCCGGCGTACCCAGCTTGCCAGTCCACGTGAGCTCAGCCTCAACGCGCGGAATCCGCGTGAACTCCGCCGACCCCGACTCGCCGTTCAGCGCACTCGGATCGAATAAGCCGACCGAGAGTACGACGTCGTTGGTCGTCGGCGAGCTGTAGGTTATCTGGGCATTGAAGTTCGGGTACGTGTAGCCAAAGCCAATGCGCCCGAGCGTCGTACCTCCATTTCCGATCTGGCTGCCGGCGGCGCCGACCCCGGTCAGCGTCATATCAGTCAGGATGTTCTCCCGCTGATAGAGTCCGATCTCGCGGCCGGCGAGGATCTGGCCCCACGAGCCACCGAGCGTCAGGTAGACCTGGCGCATGTCGATCTGCGCGCCGAACTGGTCGTGCGTCGTGCCGCTACTCCCGCCGCCGCTTTGAATTTGCGGGGCGAACCCGAAGTGCACGCCGAGGTCCAGGGGTCCCTCCTTCCCTTTCACATCAAATACGGCAAACGCCGGCAGAAGGCCAGTGCGCAATCTGTTCGTCGTTCCCTCGGCGGCCGCGACCTGCCCGTACGTGACGGTGCTGGGCACCCCGCTACTGAACGTCTCCACCTCGAACGCATTGACGTTACCCGAAAAGCTGAGACTCCACCCATTGCCCATCTGCATCGTGAGCTGGGCGTGTGCGGTTCTCGGAACAGCGGCGATGCTCGCGATCGCGAACGTCGCTACAGTCCCCAATACGGCGAGTCGCTTCATGTCGGCTCCTGCTTGTTGAAGAAAACGGAATTGCAATGACACGGCACTACCCACCACCCGGTAGTCGGTACCACGAGCATCCACCGGACCGGAACCGGGGCTGCCTCGGCCAGCGTGCGCATCGTGGGCCGGACCCCGCGATCGACGCTCGCCCACTTCCCACTGTTGTCGCCTACCCTGCCATGGCTGCTATGGCCTGCTCTGCTGCGCCTCCGTCTGCGCGTTGATCCAATGCAGCGCCTCATCAACCGGCACCGCCAAGTGGTCCTGCCACCAATAGAAATCGTCCAACTGCGCCACGTATACCGTTGCCGCGAACGGGAATCGCACCGCGTGCGACGCCCGCAATGAGTCCACGATTATATCCCGCACGTCGGTTGGTACTTCCGCGCTGTCCGCACCACGATGCCCGGCCATCGCGACCTCCCTCACCTGCCCGTTCAGCGCACCATCAAGAAACGCTCTGACGTAGGCGTCCTTTTCCTTCCCCGAGAGCGCCCGCCAGTACGACCCTTCATGGGACGCCTGACGCGACGCTCCCGTATCACGACGCGTATCACCACCCGGGCCCTGGCTGGCTCCTACCGGTGCCGGCGCCTGCGGCCACGCGCCCCGCACCGTCCCCGCCAGCGCTACGGCCACCACCACCGGCACCATCACTGTCATCACCACACCAGGCACGATCCGTGTGGTCCCAGTCATTCTGTCCGTCCGGCGGATCCACATTTTGACACCGCTAACGGCGCTACCGCTTCCTGGGACGCTGGCGCGCGTCCATCCAGCACTGAGCGGACGACGCCATCCGGCCGTCTGCAATCCGCCGTCTATCGCCCTGTACCTCCGGCCGCCGGCTTCGCCGCCGGCGCACCAGTGGTCCGTGGCAAGGAGAAGACCAGCACCGCATCTCCGAGCGGATACCCAAGCTGGAAATTGCCGCCGCACGCGACGGCAATGTATTGCGTGCCACCCAACGTGTACGTGACCGGCGCTGAGTTGCAGCCGGCGCCGCCTTTGAAGTTCCAGAGCAGCTTGCCGGTCCGCGCATCGAAGGCGTCGAACTGGCCGTTGCCTTCGCCGGTGAAGACCAGGTTGCCGGCCGTAGCCAGCGAGCCGCCCATCATCGGCTGATCCATCTTGTTCTGCCACGCGACCTTTCCGGTGTTGAGATCGATCGCGGTGAATGTGCCGTATTGTGCTTCACCCGGGACGGCTTTGAATGCCGAGCCAAGCCACAGTTTGCCTTTCTCGAGCGGCGCGCTGTGGGTAATGTAGTGCATCGGCTGTTCGAGACCCGACACGTAGCTGTATCCGAGCGTCGGATTCACCGACATCGGTGACCACTCCGATCCGCCGTTGGCGCCCGGCAGCATCCGCGTCCCCTCGGCGGTCGGCTGCGCGAACATGTTCTCGATGCGGTTGAACGGCGCCGATTTGCGAATCAGCTTGCCGGTCTCCGCATCGAGGATGTAGACCCACGCCGTCTTGCCCGCTTCGGCAACCGCCTTGCGGCCATCCTTGAGTTTCACGACTACCGGCGGGCTCGTCGCATCCAGATCCCATACGTCGTGCGGCACTTCCTGGTAATACCATTTCAGCGCACCCGTATTGATGTCGAGCGCGACAATGCAGTCGGTGTACAGGTTGTCACCCGGCCGTACGCCGCCGTCGAGGTCTGGCAATGGATTGCCCGACGCCACATACATCGTCTTCGTGTCGGCATCGATGGCCGAGTTCATCCAGACGGAACCGCCGCCACGCTGCCATGCGTCCGAATACTTCGGGAGGTCAGCCTTCTCCTTCGTGATGTCGCGGT
This sequence comes from uncultured Gemmatimonadales bacterium, assembly GCA_963737895.1. Lineage (GTDB taxonomy): Bacteria > Gemmatimonadota > Gemmatimonadetes > Gemmatimonadales > Gemmatimonadaceae > Palsa-1248. The sequence goes on from CAVTUF010000001.1 coordinate 1,440,106, forward strand.
TGAGCGAGTAGTCCCCTTCCCACGTCTTCTCGGACCACTTCCCCTCCCACCCCTGATCGGGGATGGTGTACGTGTTCCACATTTGCTGGCCCGTCTCCTTGTTGTACGCACGGACGAAGCCGCGGATGCCGTACTCGGCCCCCGATATCCCCACCAGCACTTTGTCGTCGAAGATGATCGGTGCCTGGGTCTCGCTATACCCGGCCTCAGGGTCCGCGATCTCGATATCGAATTTCACTTTGCCCGTCTGCGCATCGAGCGCCACGAGACGCGCGTCCAGCGTGAGCATGTAGACCGTGCCGCCGGAGATCGCGACGCCACGGTTGTTCGGGCCGCAGCAGAAGATGTTGGTGCCAAGCTTGTGCTCGTACCGCCAGAGTTCTTTGCCAGTGCGCGCATCGACCGCCATCGCGACATCGTACGGTGTGGTCACGTACATGACGCCGTCGACGACCACCGGACTGGTCTCGAACGAACCGAGACGCGAGATGCCGGTTTGATAGATCCAGCTCACATGCAATCCGCGGACGTTCGCGCTGTTGACCTGGGCGAGCGGCGACCATCGCTGATTGTCGTAGTCGCGCCCGTACATGAGCCAGTTCTTGCCGGCGTCCGAGCGCGACTTCATCAGCATCGCGTCGGTCACGTTGGTGAACGTCGGCGCGCTCGCGGCACCTTTCGTGTGCGTCTCGACCTGCTCCTGCGCGAACACACCCCGGCTCGAAACGCCGGCCAGTATGATGCAAATCGTACCCGCTACGGCGAGCCGCGAGATACGCATGGATCCTCCGGGAATTGGGACGCTGGGCTGTGGGCGGTCAATCGCATACCACGACGCTCGAACCGAACACGTCGAAAACCTCTCGCCCAGGTCGCGCCCGACCTGTGGAACTACTCGTCGGACTGGAAAGGCCTCCCCCAATGAGGCCCTCCACACGCCACGCCTCGCTTTCGGTGACCAGCCTTGAGCCACTCGCCGCCGGGCGGTCGTTTCGCAATGACACCGGCGCACAAGAAGCCCCCGCCAATTCAACATCGGGGACGAGGAGATGACGGGGGCCTAATCTGGGGAGGCCGTGACAAAACGCAAGGGTTCGGGAGCGCATTTTCGGACAAAACTCCCACTGAGCATGCCCGCAGAGCGGTCGTTTTGACGCAATTGGTTAGTTGCTAGCCGTTCCTAGCAAACCTCGTGCGACCGTTGCCAAACCACCTGCATCCAACACCCCTCATCACCGTGCATGCCCGGAATGTGGGACCGGAATCAGGGGCCGGCACCCGGGCCAGGTTTCGGGGCCAGGTATCGGGCGCGGATGGCGGGCGCGGATGGCGGGCGAGCTCGCGGTCCGCCCGGCCGCTGCCGAGCCGGATCCCGCCGCTCCGCATCACTGCATCACTATAGTAGTAGCCATCCGGCCCCGGGTCGCGGCAGCCGCGGCGTTGCGCGGGCCGCCTGCGGTAGCCGCACCGGCTGAACGAGTGGTTGACGCGGCCTAGCGGTCGCCCGTCGTCACTCGCTGAAAGATCACGGTCAGCCGGTCCGGCCCGCCCGGGGTCGCACCCACCGCAGGCGCTGTGAGAAAGCAAAGCCGGCTCCCACCCGCTCCTGCTCCGCTCATTGAGCAGATCGGTCAGCGCATCCTCATCGTCGCGCGGATGGTTGGTCAACCGGACCATCACCGCCTGGTATTCTTTCATTGGCTGCGAAGTTAGCGCACTTACGCGGTCGCTGCCGCGGCGTTGCCAAGGGTCGTGATTTCTTCCGCGCTCGCGCGCACAGCCCATGCCAACCCGTGCGCCGCAATCGCCGGCTCGGCCATGCGTGCACCGAGATAGTAGCCGCTGCGCTCGGGCAGTGTGAGCCGGTCGACGGTCCGGGCGTGGTCGCTGACACCGCCGGACAGATACCGCAGCCGCAACCCGAGACCCGCCCGGCCAAGATCCGAAGCCGCCGATCGCTCGATCATCGTCTCGAGCTCGCGCACGCGAGCGTACTGGCGGCGCCCATAACCGAAATATTCCCACGCGGCATGGCCCGGACTGATCGCGCGTGACACGTGGACCGCCAACCCCTCGTTGAGCACGAGCTCACGCAACGTCGCGCGGCGCCCGGTCTCCCAATATGAGTAGTAGCCCTCCGCATCGGCGATCAGCCTGGACATCTCGCTCCGGGAAGTCGGCGACGTATAACGCACCGCGTGGGCGATCTCGTGCGCGAGCCACATCGGGATCAGCTCCGAATCGAGCCCCAGGCCCTGCGTGTCGGGATTGTTGATCCCCGTGAAATGCTCCAGGCAGACGAACGCGATGCCCCGGCCAGCCACCACGAGCTCACCCGCGTTCGCGGCGCCGACGCCAACCATGAGCACGATGTCGATGTCAGTGTCGAAGGCCAGCAGCTCTGCGCACTGCGCCTCGGTGCGGCGGGCGAGCGCGGCGACATCAGAGCGCTCGAGTGTGGCGATCAGATCGGAACGGTCGGCCAGTGCCGCCGAGCGAACGACTTCCTGGAAGTGCGGGCCGTCGGGGTCGAGCACGTAGTTGTGCCAATATGCCCCGAGCAATGAACGATGAGTGTCGAAGTAGCGGTAATACGCAGCGATCCGATCCGTGCTGTTGAGAACTGAGAGAAAGTCGGGTATCAGATTGATGAGCATCAACAGCCGGGGCGCGGGTGGCGGCGCGATCGGATGGCGCGAGAAGATAATTGGTCTGGAGCGAAAAGCGAGAGAGAAAAAAAGACGCGGCCAGATCATCGGGCATTACTTCCCCACACAGAACTCCGAGAACACCCGGTCGAGCACATCGTCGGCGCTCACGGCGCCGATGATCTCTTCCAGCGCCTCCACCGCGGCTCGCAGATGCACGGCCGCCACGATCGCCGGCAACGATCGCGCCCGCCAGACTGACTGGAATTCCGCCAGCTCGCCGGCGGCTCGCGAGAGCGCCGCGCGGTGGCGAGCCCGCGTGACGATCGGCATGTCCGGCGCCGGCACGTTCCATCGAGCGGCGACGCTCGCGACGACCTCGTCCAACAATGCGTGAAGCCCACGGCCCGAGATCGCGCTGGCCGCGACGATGGGGTAAGCGGATGACGGGCTCCCGCCAGCCGGCATCTCCGCCGGATCGCGCGCGGCCTGCACGATGCCGGACGGTCCCGCGTCGCGTTTGGTCCACACCCCGACCACCGGCGCTTTCGTAAACGCGCGTATCTGCTGCACCGCGGCCGCGATCGCATCGGGCGTCTCGCCACATGCCAGCACGGCGTGGGCTCCCGCCAACGCCCGGCCACTCGCTTCGACGCCGAGGCGCTCGACCACGTCGGCTGTCTCACGCAATCCTGCCGTGTCGACCAGTCGCAAGGGAAATGGCGCCCCCACCGGCTCGGCAACCGCTTCGATCGTATCGCGCGTCGTGCCCGGCACTTCGCTCACCAGCGCGCGCGCGCAGCCGAGTAGTGCATTGAACAGCGACGACTTCCCAGCATTCGGGACGCCGGCGATCACCACCACCGCGCCCGCGCGCACCAACTCGCCGGCGGGCGCGGTGGCCAGCAGGGCGTGGATCTGCCCCGATGCCGCAGCGGCCGACGCGGCCACCCGGTCGCGAGCGACCGGCCCATCATCTTCCTCGGGAAAGTCGATGTCGTAGGCGATGAGCGCCTCGACCTCGAGGACCGCGGACCGGAGCGTCCGGATCCGCCCGGACAGCCCCCCGTCGAGTTGCGTGAGCGCCGCCCGCTGCATCGCGCTGCTCCCCGCATCGATCAGATCCCCGACCGCCTCGGCCTGCGCGAGGTCGAGCTTCCCGTTGAGGACCGCGCGTCGGGTAAACTCTCCCGGGGCAGCAGGGCGCGCTCCCGCCGTCACAAGAGCCGCCATCACGGACGCCGGTGCCGCAACGCCGCCGTGCGTCACGAGCTCGACGACATCTTCGCCGGTGTACGATCTCGGCCCGGCATACACCGTCACCACCGGCCGGTCCAGCACCGCGCCACTGGGATCGAGAGCCGCACACCGGCGCACCGTACGCGGCTCGATCGGCCATGGCCGCACCACCGCGCCCGCGATCGCCAGCGCCTGCGGCCCGCTTAACCGAACCACCGCGAGCGCGGCGCGTCCCGGCGTCGTCGACAGCGCCACGATCGTGTCGTCCGGGCTCATCGCTCTCCTTTCAAACGCTCCGGCTACATCTCGTGCCGCCACTCGCCGGCTCCACCGTCTATCGTGCGTTCGATGTCGCGCCCAGGCTCTCACGTACGCGAGACCTCGGTAGACGCCGGATCGCGGGGCGACCGCGCTGGAGATTCTCTGCGGCTACCGCGCTTTCGCCGCCGCCGCGACAGAGCCGCCGGCGGCGCCGCCGCTTGGTCGCGGTTTCGCGCCGCCTCCCCCTCCGCCTCCGCCACCCGATCCCCCTCCTCCGGAGCCTCCACCCGAACCCGACCCACTTCCTCCTGCAGGCCCGGTGGATGACGATGTGTTCGAGTTCGACTTGGCGCGTTCGTTCGCGAGGATCCATTGCTGCGGCAGGGTCGCGACGTTCTGCACCAGGTAGTACAGGTTGAGCCCCGCGGCGACCTTCGCCAGGAACACGGTCATCATGATGGGGAACATGTATCCCATCATCTTCGTCTGCGGGTTCGGAGGTGAGTTCCGCATCCCGATCCACGAGACCAGGAACGACGAGGCTCCCATCAGGATCGGCATGATGTAGTACGGATCCTTGGCCGAGATGTCGTGCAGCCAGAGGAACGGAACGCCGCGAAACTCGATCGTGTTCCGGAAGACGAAATACAACGCGCCGAAGATCGGAAGCGGCAGCATCATCGGCAGGCATCCCGCGATCGGACTCCACGGACTCATGTCATGCTCGCGGTAGACCCGGACCATCTCCTCCTGCTGCTTGACCCGGTCGTTCTTGAACTTCGCCTGCACCTCCGCCAGCTCTGGCTGCAGCCGCTGCATCTTGATGCTGGTCCGCATGGCCCGCTGGTTGACGGGCCAGAGCAGGAAACGGATGACCACGCCGAAGATGACGAGCACCCACCCATAGTTGATCTGCAGCGTCTGGCGCATCCACAGCACCGTCTGCACCACGAGCGTGACGAACGGCTGCAGAATGGGGTGGAGGAAGCCGCCGTAAGGATTGAGGTTCTCGAAATCGTGCCCGATCGCCCGAAGCCGCCGGTATTCCTGCGGGCCCGCGTATAGCTGGAAGGCGAACGTCGCCGCGCCGCCGCCCTCGGCCACCGGCGCCAATGGCAGCACAATGGTGGCCGCGCCGCGCGTCGCCAGCTTCGCCGTCCGCGGTTGCCCCACGAGATCCATTTCGGCGATCTGATGCGCCCGCACGCTGTCGGCCGCGAGCACACCGACAAGGAAGTACTTGTCCTTCGCCACCGCCCATTCCGCGGGTCCCGCGTGCAACTCGGCCTGCCCCGGATCGAGGTGGCTGAACGAGATGCTCGACGGGTCCTCATGCACCGGCTTGATCACGTACGCCAATTGCTGCAGATCGTCGTTGCTGTCCGCTTCGTACGAGGGAAACCCGCTCGGCAGGTCCACCAGCAGGTAGCCGGCCGCCGCGGGCGGTGCACTGCCGCCCGGCGCGGCGACGGTGCCCGTCACCTGTGACAGATAGCCATTGGCGCCGAAACGGTATTGAATCGTCACTGCGGCAGGCGGTCCAGTCGCGCGCGCGATGTCGCCCTGAAACATCACCTGGGGCGCGCCGTCCGGAGATTGTGACGCGCTTCCCCGGAACCCGACACGATCGAGCGCCAGCGTATCCCGCCCCATGATGATGTGGTAGCGGAGCAGCGATTCTCCCGGGCGGGCAAGCCGGACCTGGGGACGTGCGGCGGTATCCGCTTCTGTCCGGACAGTGGAGCGGTAGTCACGCATGGTGACCGCGACTGGCGCGGCGCCCACACTGGAAAACGAGACACGCGTGCGCGGCGTCGTGACCGTCAGGGTTTCAGCAGCGACGGATGCGACCACGAGGGCAGGCGACGAATTGGCGGACGCGGCCAATGCCGCCGCGGGCGACGCGGGCAGAGCAGCCGGCGGAGGTGCCTGTGGAGATGCGGTACTGGATGACCCGGGCGCGACGGTTGCGGGCGCCAGCGTCGCGGACTTTTCATCCGCGGCGTGTCCCGGTGAATTAGCAGCGGCGATCGCGGCCGAATCCGTGCCGTGTGGTCCGCGACCCGGTATCGCCGTCGGGAACAGTGACTCGGTGAGCACGATCACGATCGCCGACAGCGCGAGCGCCAGCAGGAAACGTCGGTCCATCATAGGATCACGAGATTCCGGATGGTGCCGGCCGGCGAGAGCGATCCGGCGAGCGGGCGGCCAAGCGATCTTTCAAGGGACGGGATCGTATCCACCCGGATGAAATGGATGACAGCGGGCAATGCGCCGGGCCGCGAGCCAACTGCCGCGCCACGCACCATGGCGGTTGAGTGCTTCGACCGCGTACGCAGAGCAAGTTGGATAATAACGGCACGACGCTGGCAGCAGAGGCGAAATTCCCACTTGGTACGCCCGTATGACCCACACAAGGGGCTGCGCGAGCCACCACGACATCGTACGGCGTCCCGCGGGCCGTCCGGCTGCGGGCGCCGTTGCCGGTGCCGGTCCAGACCCCGGCCCCGATGGCGGGGCAGCATGCGGATGCGGTGCCGGCGTCCGCGAGTGCATCGAGTCCATGCCGGCCGGTGCCGTCAGCTGCGGGCTGGCGTCATGCGTCCGCGCACACCCTCGTACACGCGGCCGACTTCTCTGGCGAGAGCCGCGAACGGCGCATCGTACGCCGTGGGCAGTGCGCGCACGACTACATCGACCGGCGGAATCGCGAGACCGGCAGCGCGCACATCGTCGCCAGCCCGCGCATCTGCCGCGGCATTTGCAACCGTATTTGCCGCTGCATTTGTCCGGGCCATCGCGCCGGCACCACCCGCGTCCGCGCGAGTTCGCAGCGAGGGGAGGAGACGTGTGCGCACGAGTTCACGCAGGCGGCGCTTGAGACGGTTGCGATCAACTGACGAGTGGCCGTACTTGGGAACGACGAACCCGACGCGAGCGTGCGGCAGCGCCGAAGGCATCGCACGCACGTCCAGATATTCGACGCGAATGCGCGTCCCAGATCGTCGCACCGCCACGAGATCCGCCGCCCTCGTGAGCCGGTCCCTTCGCGGCAGTCCGTTAGGCGCCGGAATACTTACTGGGTAGGCGGACCGTCAGCCGCTTGCGGCCTTTCTTCCGTCGGCGGCTGAGTACTTCGCGTCCCCACCGGGTCGCCATCCGAGTGCGGAATCCATGTTTCTTGATACGGCGCTTGTTGCGGGGGCGATATGTGGGCTTGCCCATGGGGCGGCTGCTCCGAATGTCGGTCGATTAGTGATGCAAAGCCCGGAAAGCTATGACCGCCGTGCACATAGATCAAGTTAGCGATATGCGCCATGGCGCGTTTGCTGCGCGTGTGATTGACTTTCCCACATGGCGAATTCATCTTCGCCGCCCTTCACGATCCCCGATGCCAGACGCCTCACTTTCGACCCTCACTCCGTCTGAGGCCTGGTCACGGCTTCTCGATCACGCGCGCCACGACCTGACGGAACAAACGTTTCGCACCTGGCTCGAGCCGACCAAGGCGCTCCGTTTCGACGGAAATGCGCTGGTCGTCGGCGCGCCCGATCAGTTCGCCGCGGACTGGAACGACTCCAAACATTCCCACCTTATCGCCGCCTACGCCCCGGTCGCCCTCGGCCACCCCCTCTCCGTCGTGTTCAAGGTCAACGAAGAGCGCAGCACGCGGCCGCAAATGGACCTATTTGTGGCGCCGCCTGCCGACCAAGTTAGGCCAGCACAGCAACAGAATGGCGCGAACATAGCGCCACTAAGTGACAGATACACGTTCGAGCACTTTGTCATTGGCAACTCCAACGAACTGGCCGCCGCAGCCGCCCAAGCCGTCGCCCAAGCCCCCGGAAAGGTTTATAACCCGCTGTTCCTGTACGGCGACACCGGACTCGGCAAGACGCACCTGATGCAGGCTGTCGCCCACGAAATCATCACGCGGGTCCCCGATACCCGCATCACCTACGTCGGCACCGAGCAGTTCACCAACGAACTCGTCGCCTCGATTCAGGGCCGCACCACCAACGACTTCCGGCGCCGGTACCGCGAGACGGATCTCCTGCTCATTGACGACGTCCAGTTTCTCCGCGGCAAAGGAAGCCACGCAGGACGAATTCTTCCACACGTTCAACGCGCTCTACGAGGCCGGCCGCCAGATCATCATCACGAGCGACCGGCCACCATCGGAAATCCCTGGGCTCGAAGCGCGGCTCGTCAGCCGCTTTCAGTGGGGAATGGTCGCCGACATTGAAGCGCCAGACCTCGAACTCCGTATCGCAATCCTCCAGCACAAGGCGCAGCTCGACCACCTCGAGCACACGATCCCCGAGGATGTCATCCGCTTCATCGCGGAGCACGTCCGATCGAGCATCCGCGAGTTGGAAGGGTCCATCATCAAGCTGCTCGCCTACGCATCCTTGCGGCACCGCGCGATCACGGTCGATGTCGCGGCCGAGGCGCTGCACGACAAGCTTCGCACCAGCCGCGACGACGCTCGGCTCCGGAGCAATGGCGGGGGCCGATCGGCCGCCGGGCTGACCGTTCAGGTGATTCAGGACACCGTCGCCAAGGAATGGGGTGTCACCGCCGATGGCCTCAAGTCCAAGACGCGGACCAAAGCACTCACCACACCCCGCCAGGTCGCGATGTTTCTCTGTCGCGAGCTGCTCAACGTTCAGCTCGTGGAAATCGGCAACGCGTTCGGCGGCCGCGACCACTCCACCGTCATCCACAGCCTCGACCGCGTCGCGACCGAAAATGCCGCCAGTGCCGAATTTTTGGCCCGTGTGGAAAACTTGCGCTCCACCCTGGAAAGACTGCGCTAACAAACGCTTGTTTACACACTGGATGCGGATATCTATCCCGTGTCCAGGGTTACCCACATGAGATGTTGAAAGAGCGGTCCTTTCCCACATTAATCTACAACGTCATAGTCGTGCCTTAAACGCTTATATAGCATCCCCTTATAGTTCTCCCCACGTTCATCCACAGCCTCTACTACGACTACTAGTTCCTAAACTCTTATAGCAAAGCAGTAATAGCAGGCGCCCCAATGTGGGCATGTCGTGCCCGTATGTCACTCAAACCGGATTCGCTCGTGCCTGATCGGTGGATCGACTCCGGTGCGATTCACCCGCTGAGACTGCGGCTGGTGGCGGTGATCGGCTCGACATGGCCCCGGGAAATAGGAACTCCGAGTCTGCGTACCGAGGGAGCGCCAAACCCCGAGCTGGCATTTACGCACGACCTGATGCGGCATATTGTTCGCACCGCGCGGCGGTCGGCATGTATCACACGCCCCGGATGGATGGCACGTTCCACTCAGGTGGCCGGCCGAAGCGCGCAGAAGTCATGGTGGTTTCCGAATTCGTGGAGCGTGAATGCGGTTTACGATCTCGCGGGAAAAATTGCAGGAAGGACTCGCCATGGTCGGCGGCGAGCATCCCCAGCAAGACGACGCTCCCCGTTCTCGCAAACATCCTCATCGAAACCACGGATAAAGGGATCCGGCTTTCAGGCACGGACCTCGATATCGCTGTCAGCACCGAAGTCACAGCCGATGTCGATGTCGCCGGCGCGGTAACCATTCCGGCGAAAAAGCTGACCGAGATCGCACGCGAGCTCATGCCTTCGCCCGTCAAGGTGGCGACCGCCGGTGAGCAACGGGTCACGCTCGAGTGCGGGCAATCCAAGTTCAAGCTGCTCGGAATTCCGCGCGATGAGTTTCCGACTTTCCCGAGCGTCCGTTTCGCTGATGCCTGGCGCATTAGATCGGCCGACCTCCACCAGTTGATCTCGCACACGGTGTTCGCCGTTTCCACGGAGGAGAGCCGCCCGATTCTCAACGGCGTACTCTGGGAGCTGCGCCCCGACCACATGCGGATGGTGGCGACTAACGGACACCGGCTGGCCAAAATGGATGTGCCCCTTTCCGGAGGCGGCACCGGATCGAGTGATCTCATCGTACCGCCCAAGGCGCTCGACCAGGTGCGCCGTCTCTTTCCCGCCGAAGAGGATCTCGAGATCGCGCGCGGTGAAAATCACCTGGGCTTCCGGTCGCCCCTCACCTCGGTGTTCACTCGTCTGATCGAAGGACCGTATCCGCCCTATGATCACGTCATTCCGCGCGACAATGACCGCATCGCGATCGTCGACAAGGCATCGCTCGCCGGAGCGCTCCGGCGGATGGTCATCGTGGCGTCCGACCAGACTCACCGGATCAGGATTTCGCTGAACACCGGCATGGTGAAGTTTAGTGTGCAGACCCCTGACCTCGGCGAAGCGCAGGACGAACTCGCCGATCCGGTACACTGGCGATCCGCTCGACATCGGGTTCAACGCCTCGTACCTGCTCGAGATCCTGCGGAACATGCCCACCGAGGACGTGCGGATGACGTTCAAAGCGCCCGACAATGCAGCCACGATCGAACCCGAAGGATGGAGTGATCCGGCCAAGTATCTCTGCCTGGTCATGCCTCTTCGCCTGGTGGATTAGCTAGCGGGTCGGGCCTTTGATCCTCGCGCGCCAGTCCGCTTGCTGGTGCAGACGCTGGACGTGTCCGCTCAGCGTAATATTGAGATCGAGCGTGGCAACCGTGTGGGCGGAGAGGAGCACCCCGGTCTTGCGGTCGTAGTATTCCTGCGTCGTCCCATTGCCGCTGCCGTAGAGCGTGATGTAGTGGCCCGCCCGGTGCCCGCTGCCTACCATCGTCGTGGTGCTGGTATGGGAGATCAGCACGGCGGGCGAGCCGGTGGCGGGATCCGCCACGCCCTGCGGGGCGACATTGTAGTCACGAGTGGAGCGGGACACCAGCGGAAGACCGCCCAGGCACGAGCTGTCGTTCACCACGTCGCGCCATGTTGCCGAGGGAGCGAACGACCGTGGACGGGTAGTGGCGAGCTTCCGGGCCTGATCGACGCTGGGATCTCGCCCCTGGCACGGATCGAGTGTCGTCGCCGAATCCGGTAGCACCGTGACGATTCCCGACGCCGTATCGACAGTCGCGCGGAACGTGGTGCGAGTCCCCCGGGCAGTGTCGGCGCGCGGCATTGTGGCGGATGCGGACATGACTCGCGAGATGATTTCGCCACTGGCCTCGAGCTGCGAACCCTGCAAGCGCGTGTCGTACGATAGAGTCGTATTGGTGGTAACAGTGTCCTGGCGCCCGGAGCTGTCTCCGGGATCGGACACGAGGCCAACCGCGGTGATGTCGTAAGCCGCGTGGCCTGTGACGAAGCGCGACGGAGAACCGGCACGTTCGGGCGCTATGACTGCTTGCGGCGGCGCGGCGGCGGGCGCCGGCGTGGGCTGCGGCGCCGGGGATGGCGCGCACGCGGCGGCCGCCATCACCACGTACGCTAGCGCAGCCCCCCGACCCCGCTTCGTGATCTCTCCCATCTCCTGATTCCGTACCCGCTGATCGAATGCGTAACCCGTCATCCGCGTACCGCCGGTCTGTAAGCCGGGTCCTGTCGGGCCACGATCTCCTGTGGTCCGGACGGTCATTTCTCTCGGGATACGGTCACCCGCATCCTCTAGCAGCCTACCCGCGGCGTGTTGATCGGGGCGGGCCACCCCTCGCCGCATATTTGGCCTTGCTCCAGCTGGGGTTTACCGTGCCGCTCACGTTGCCGCGAGCGCGGTGGGCTCTTACCCGTCCGCAGCCTTTCGGCTGCCACCGTTTCACCCTTGCCTGATCCTCCGATCGCTCGGAGGCCATCGGCGGTTTGTTTTCTGTGGCACTATCCGTCGCGCATTCGCTGCGCGCCCAGGCGTTACCTGGCAGCCTGCCCTGCGGAGCCCGGACTTTCCTCGATCCGGCACCAGGAACCTTGCGGCGCCCGGCGCCGTGTCGCGACCGTCCGACCGACGGCACTGTGCGGGATGACGACGCGGGAAATCTAACACGGCCTGGGTGGGGCCAGCGATGACATCCAGGTGACTCTGGCGGACTATCCGTGAGCCGCCATGCAACGTCGCCCGTGAGGTGCCAGTGACACGACGCCAATGATACGACAGCCGTTGGTGTCCACCATGCTGACCGCCCCCGAGCGCAGTCGCGTGGACGCGGCCGGGATCGGCTTGTACGAGACGCTGCACCGTGACTCGATCGATGAAGTCACACGCGACGTCCGGCAGGGCGGGGTCGGCGCGATCCTGCTGTCGGTCAAATGCTGCCTAGCTGGAACAGGAGTACCCGTCGCGACCCGTGTCGCCAGCATCGTCCGCGATTTTCCAAGGGTGACCGCCGTTGCCCTCCTGACGGAGGCGGACCGGCATGCCCCCGCCGCACTGCTGTCACTGGGCCGCAGCGGCATCCGGACCCTGATCGATGCCCGGGTTCCGGCCGGATGGAGCGCCCTGCGCGATGTGTTGTCGCGCCGGGTGGACCGCGTGTCGGACGTTGAGTGCGCGGCGACGAGCCGCTTGGGGGAGGACCTGCGAGACGCTCCGTGCGACTGCCAGCGGTTCTTCACGGCGCTGTTTACCAGTCCAGCGCATTTCACGACCGTGCGGGCCCTCTCGTATGCACTCGACGTGACCCCCACCACCCTCGTGAGCCGATTTGCGCGCAGGGGGCTGCCGTCGCCCAAGGCCTATCTCGCGACCGCCCGCCTGACGCGTGCTGCCGCACTGCTGGAGGATCCGGGGGCGTCGATCGCGATGGTCGCCGCGCACCTCGAGTACTCGTCGTCGCAGAGCTTCGGGCGCCACTTGCAGCTGCGCCTCCAGATGACGCCGTCTGCCTTCCGCAAGATCTTCGACGGCGAGCGCATGCTCGAACACTTCCGCAGCACGCTCGTACTCGGCTTCCTCCCTGCACTCCGCACGTTTTCGCCCCTCACGCCGCCGGTCATCACGCCGGCGTCGGCGAACGGCGTCGCCAGGCGAGCCGGGGCGCTCGCGATGACCCAGGGGCGGCCGTCCGCCCCTGGTCGCTCAGAGCATTGTTCCGCTGTCGCGATCTAGCCGGTGCGATTTAGCTTGCGGCAGTTAGCTGGCGCGCGGTGCCGGGAGCGCCTCAGGTCCGCGGCAGGTCGCCCTTACCCGTCCGGGCGTCGATGTCTCGCCGTCTGACCAGCGCGAGCACAGGCAGCCCGCCCGCTTCGATTGCCTCGCGGCCGCCCTCTTCGCGGTCCACGAGCGCCAGCACTCCCGCGACCACCCCGCCCGCACCACGCACCGCTTCGATGGCTCGCTGAGCAGAACCGCCGGTCGTGATCACGTCCTCGATGATCGCGACGTGATCCCCGGGTTCGAACGGGCCCTCGACCAGTTTGCCTGTACCGTGGGTCTTGGCCTCCTTCCGCACGGTAAAGGCGCGGAGCGGCGCGCGCGTGGGGGCCGCCGCGTCATGGGCCAGCGCACTCGCATAGCTGATCGCGTACGAGACGGGATCGGCGCCCAGCGTGAGTCCGCCGACAGCGGTCACACCGCCGCCCCAGTCGGTGGCCTCCAGCATCTCGAGCGCCAGCGGTCCGATGAGGGACAGCCCGTCGGGATGCATTGTCGTGAGGCGGGCGTCGATGTATAAGTCTGAGGTCCTGCCCGACGCGAGCGTGAAGTGTCCGCGACGGACGGAATGACGGACGAGGAGCTCAACCAGTTGAGAGTGGCGCGAAGAGCGCGACGAAGACGCCGGGGTGGTCACGCGCGTGTTGGACTGCAGGGACGACGGTCCGGTGCCATAGGCGTCCGAAGTGGATCGGTGGCGGGTGTCATAGGCGGGAGGTTAGGTTCGCCCGCCAGCGGCGTCAACGGCAGGCGGTCATGCGGCTCCCGATTCGATTCTCTACAGTAGCCGTTGCGGCGGTCGTCGGGTTTGTGATCGCCGTGGTGTACATCGCCGATCGCGAGCTCTCACGTTCGGGTGGCGACCGCGTGCTCAGCACGAGTCTCTGGTGCATAGCGGCGGTGACGCTCGGCGTGCTCACGGTCGCCGTTTTCCACGAGCGCCGCCTGTCGCGCCGGGTGGCGGAACGATCGGCTGAGCTGGAACGGCTGTCGCAGGAACTCCTGCAGGCCAATCGCGCGAAGAGCGAGTTTCTGGCAACCGTGTCGCACGAATTGCGGACACCGCTCAACGCGATCGTCGGATTCGTCGATCTGATGCGTGACGGCGTCTACGGCGAGTTGACCCCGCGGCAAGTCGCGCCGGTCGAACGGATCGAAGCGTCCGCCACCCACCTGCGGCATTTGGTTGATCAGATTCTGGACCTCGCGAAGATCGCCGCTGGCCGTGTCGAACTGCATATCGAACCCGTCGACCTCCGTCCGTTCATCCTCGACGTCGCCGCCGACATCGAGCCTCTCGTGAACGAGAAGGGACTGGTCCTCACGCTCGGCGTGGGCGGGACACTTCCGAGGTTGCGGACCGATCCCACCCACCTTCGCCAGATCCTGGTCAATCTCCTGGGCAACGCCATCAAGTACACGCGCGCCGGCGGCATCGACTTGCGTGCACGTGTTGTTCCCGCCCGCGACGTGCCCCCGACACTGCACCGGCCGGAGCCCGTGACTGCCCGAATCGCGGATTCACCCGTCGCCGGGCTCGGGGCAGCGGCGGGCGATGCGTCCTGTGTCGCGATCCACGTGGCAGACACCGGCATTGGCATCGGAGAGCCGCACCGGCAGCGCATCTTCGAAGAGTTCGAGCAGATCAACCCCGGACCGGGAAGCGATTCGGGGAATCGGGGGACAGGGTTGGGCCTGTCCATCTCGCGCCGCCTTGCCCGAGTCCTGGGCGGTGACATCACTCTTGAGAGCGAGCTCCAGAAGGGCTCGACCTTCACCGTCTGGCTGCCCGTGGACCCGGTAGACGCGCTCGCGAACCGCTGATTTGCTTTACACCCATGCCGCCCCTAGCTTCGCGGCGTGGCGCGAGAGCAGTTGGTAGGGACCACGCTGGCAGGGTATACCCTGCGCGATCTGATCGGAGAGGGCGGGACGTCCACCGTCTTCCGGGCAGAACACCCGCAGCATGGCGTGTGCGCCGTCAAGGTGCTCCGTGAAAAGCTGCGCGACGACAAGACCGCCATCACGCGATTCGTCCGTGAGGCGAAATATGGCGCACGCGTCACGCATCCCAATGTCGTCCGCACGATCGAGATCGGCGAGGCGCGTCCCGGCCTGCACTTTCTCGCGATCGAGTGGGCGAGCGGGGAGCTGCTCGAACGGTACGCCAAGCGGCACGCGCCGCTGCCGCTCGCCGACGTCGTGGAGATCATCTGGCAGATCGCGAGCGCCGTACAGGCCGCGCATGCCGCGGGGATCGTGCACCGCGATCTCAAGCCCGACAACGTCATGTACGATCCGCAGACCCGCCGGGTGCTGCTCCTCGACTTCGGGATCGCCGCCGATACCGACTCTGGCGCCGAGGATCGGCTGACCCGGGCTGGATTCTTCGTGGGGACGCTGTTGTATGTCGCGCCCGAAGCACTGTCCGGTGAGATGGTCACGCCGGCCGCGGATCAGTACAGCCTCGCGACGATCGCCTACTATCTGCTCACCGGCACGCACCCATTCGTCGCGAAGAGCCCGCGTGAGATGTTCACGCAACTGCTGACGCAGCCGCCGATCGCGCTCAACGCGGCGAAGCCAGGGATGACGTTCGCGCCGGCGGTTTCGGAGGTCGTGATGAAAGGCCTCGCGAAGCAGCCCGCGGGGCGGTTCGCGAGCACTATCGAGTTCGCCGATGCGCTTCGGGCAGCCGCATCCGCTGGCGCGCGGCACGCGGCCCCGGCGGCTTCTGGCGGTGGCGTCTTCGCCCGGGTGAAGGGACTTTTCGGCAAGAGCTAGCCAACCGCCAGCGGGGCCGCGGTTCGAACGGCTGAGATCTGGAGCGTCGTGTTTGGCGGGTGATGTCGCCGCCAACCACTTATTTTTTCGGCCATGCCCCCGCCGCAGCTCCCGCCCCGGTCGTCGCCGTGCGTTTTCCTGATCGACGGGTACGCGCTGATCTATCGCGCCTTCTACGCGCTCATCGCGAGACCGCTGACGACGAGCCGTGGAGAGAATACGTCGGCTGCGTGGGGCGTGGTCAACTTCCTCCAGCGTCTCCGCGCGACGCACCGCCCCGAGTACCTCGGCTGGGTCAACGACTCGGGCATGTCGTTCCGGCACGTGCGCTACCCCGCGTACAAGGCGACGCGACAGAAGCTGACCGATGAGCTGCAGGCCGACTTCGACCGCGGCATGGAGCGAATCTGCGCGATCCTCGAAGCCAGCCACATCCCCATCCTGACGCTCGACGGGTTTGAAGCCGACGACGTGATCGGAACGCTCGCCCGCCAGGGCACGGATCGGGGGGCCAGCGTGGTGATCGTGTCCGGCGACAAGGACTTTCACCAGCTCGTGCGCCCGGGTGTCTGGCTCCTCAATCCTGGCCGCGGCGGGCCTGCGAGTGTCGAGGAGCAGTGGGTCGGTGTCGAGAACGGCAACGAGCGGCTCGGCGTCCCTCCAGCGTTCGTGACGGATTACCTCGCCATGGTGGGCGACAGCTCGGACAACGTGCCCGGGGTTCCGGGGATCGGTGACAAGACCGCGCGAGAGTTGGTGGAGAGTTACGGGTCGCTGGAGTCGATCCTCGGCCACGCCGCGGAAGTCTCGAAGAAACGTCCGCGTGAAGCGCTGCAGCAGTTCCACGACCAGGCACTGCTGTCGAAGGAATTAGTAACTATACGTGACGATCTCCCACTGACGCTCGACCTCGAGGCGCTGCGCGTCCGCGAGCCGGACTCGCAGCGTTTGCGCGAGCTGTACGTCGAGTTGGAGTTCCACTCCCTGGCGCGCGACCTCGGGCAGCCTGCAGTTGCACTCGCGTCGCAGGCCGCACCCGGCCAGGCGGCGGTCGTCGAAAAGGAGCAGAAGGCGACTAACTACCGAACAGTCAGCTCAGTCGCCGAGTTGCGGGATCTCGTGACGCGGGTCCGGGCGTTGGGCGGGTTCTCGATCGATACTCAGGCAGCCATCAATGCCGGCTCGCCAGTCGCGTTCGATCCACTCAGGTCCACGCTCACCGGTATCGCGATCGCGGTCGCTCCAGGCGAGGCGTACTATCTCCCGCTGCGGCATCGCGATCCGGAATCCGCGGCGGACGAGCTCGATCTCATGGCTGGTGGACGGATTGTAGAAGCAACCAGTGGTCTCGCACGGGACGAGCCGCGTGGAGAACCCCGGGATGGCGCCGGTGTCCGCGGCGCGGAGTCGATCGCGGCCCGAGCCATCGCGGCGGGCGGAATCCCATCTGTGCGCAATCTTCCGGAGCTCGGTTCGCCGGAGATGACTCCCCTGCGTGCGCTGCTCGAGGACCCTGCCGTCCGCAAGACAGCGCAGAACATCAAGTTCGACATCCTCGTGCTGCGGCGCGCGGGGATCCGCCTCGCCGGGCTGGATTTCGATACGATGCTGGCCAGCTACGTTCTCGACCCCGGCCGCCGCTCACACGGGCTCGACTTGCTGACGATCGAGTTCCTGGACCACCAAATGACTTCGTACGAGGATCTCTGCGGCCGGGGGAGGGCGCAGATCCCCTACGAGCAGGTGCCGGTCGATTGCGCGAGGGACTACTCGTGCGAGGATGCGGACATGGCGCTCCGGCTGCGGGCGATCTTCGAGCCGCAGTTGAGCGAGCTCGCGCTCATGCCGCTCTTCCGCGACATCGAAATGCCGCTCGTGGAGGCGCTGGCTGAGATGGAGTGGACCGGCATCGCGATCGATATCGTGTTGTTCCGGTCGCTGAAAGCCCGATTCCAGCGCGAACGGGAGCGAGTCGAGCGGGAGATCTACGCCGCAGCGGGGGAGGAGTTCAACATCAACTCCAATCCCAAGCTACGGTCGATTCTGTTCGAGAAGCTGCAGCTGCCCGTCCGGAAGAAGACCGCGACCGGCCCATCGACGGACGCCAGTGTGCTGCAGGATCTGGCGGACGCCGGGCACGCACTGCCCGAACTGCTGCTCGAGTACCGCGAACTGTTCAAGCTCGAGGGCACGTACCTGGACGCCTTACCGGCGATGCTGCTCCCCTCCGACCACCGGCTGCACACGTCGTTCAGCCAGACAGTCGCGTCAACTGGCCGCCTCTCGTCGAGCGATCCAAACCTTCAGAACATTCCGGTCCGGCGCGAGCTGGGGCGTGACATCCGTCGCGGCTTCGTCCCTCGCGCAGGGTGGGTGCTCCTGACCGCGGATTATTCGCAGATCGAGCTACGGTTGCTCGCCCATCTGTCCGGGGACCCGGCGTTCGTGTCGGCCTTCCAGGCCGGCGGTGACATCCACCGGCAGACCGCGTCCGTGATCTTCGGCGTCCCGCTCGAATCGGTCACGCCGGAGATGCGCGCGCGAGCGAAGACCATCAACTTCGCGACGATATACGGGCAGGGTGCGCACGCGCTGTCGCGGCAACTCAAGATCGAGTTCGCCGAGGCCAAGCGTTTCATCTCCACTTACTTCGAACGTTTCCAGGGCGTCCGTGCATTTCTCAATGCGGCGATCAGCCATGCACGCGAGCGCGGCTACGTGCAAACGATCTTCGGCCGCCGCCGGTACATTCCGGAACTTCGGGATCGCAATTTCAACATTCGCGCGTTCGGCGAGCGGCTCGCGCAGAACTCACCGATCCAGGGCTCGGCCGCGGATCTGATCAAGATCGCCATGATCAGAATTCATCAACGGCTGGCAGCTGGCCTGGGCTCCGCACGGATGCTGCTACAGGTCCACGACGAACTTGTATTCGAGACCCCGCCCGATGAAGCCGGCCCCCTTCGGGCCCTCGTGGTGGGTGAAATGGAGCACGCGGCCGAGCTTACGGTCCCCCTCGTCGTCGACGTTGGGGTCGGCCCCAACTGGGTGGACGCGAAGACCGCCTAGCCCGCCGGGGCCGCACGGGTGTCCACTTTCACTCTTGCAGGATGCGGTATACGCCGCGTTTCGACGGCCGGAATGGCAGCCGGCCAAGGACGGGTGTTCAGCGTAAGTGCTGTATTCGCAATAAGTTGGCGAAATAGTGCTGTAGCGGTCTCAGCATTGCTCTGCAGTGTCCTCATGACGAGGCATCCATCCCAGCCGGCAGGCCTCAATTTGAGGGTCCGCCAGCCCCGGCGCGGCTTCACGCTGATCGAACTACTGATCGTCGTCGTGATCATCGGCATCCTTGCCGCGATCGCGATTCCGAAGTTCGCCAATACGAAGGGCAAGGCACAGGCGGCCGCGTTGCATGAGGATCTCCGCAACCTGGCGACCGTGCAGGAATCGTATTTCTACAACTACGCGGTCTACTCGATGTCGACCAGCGCCTTGCAGTTCAACTCATCGCCAGGCGTCACCGTCACGATCACGACGGCTGGCGCGACCGGCTGGAGCGCGAGCGCGTCGAGCCAAGTGGCGTCGCCAGGCACATGCGCGGTTTTCTATGGGACCGTATCCAACCCCGCCACTCCCGCGACGATCGAAGGCGATATCGCCTGCCAGTAAGTGTGGCCCCGCGGCCCGCGCACCGCATGGCGGCCGGCGGCGGATGACAGGAAACACAGGGCAACATGAGGACGAGGTGTCCACGCAAGCGGGCGCCTCGTTTCGTTTTCGGCGGCCACTACTCCTGTCAAACCCCTCTCACAAACCCCTCTCACAAGCCCCTATCCGCTGCCTCTCACGCTTGGCATCTTCACCCGCATGCGCACCGCAATTGGCACCGCGATCGGCATCGTGGGCCTGGTCGTGGCGATCGCCGGGTGTGACCGATCGCGCTCGGCCCGCGATTCCAACACGCCGCCATCGATCGCGCCCGCCAATACGGGCGCAGTGGCCGAAGCCAAGCCTGTCGTCCGGCTTGCGGGCTGGAACGACACCATCGCCGGACCCGATCTGCTCGTCGCGGGCACCAATTCGTCGGAAGCGGTCGTGATCATGCCCCGCTACACCGACAGCACGGTCGCCGACGCACCGTCCAGCGATTCCGCACTCGGGCAACGTCCGCGGGTGGAGCTGTTCTCGCGGCGCGGTCTCGCCGGGGCAGCGGTACTGGCCGCCGCTGCTGGCGGCAATTTCACCGGCACCTGTACGGCATGGCCGACTGCGACCGTCGCGACGGCTCAAGGACCGCCGCCGGATTGGTCGGTCGGCTTCATGTCGGGTCATGCAACCGCGCTCCCAATGGATTCGATGATGGGGTTGCCGAGTGTCGACTCCGCACGCCGTGCGGCGGCGATTGCCCGCGCGGCATCCGCGCTGCCCGACGACACCGCGGCGGCGTTTCGCGGATTGCCGTTCGCCCTACGCGACGCGCATCAGTTCATGCTCCCCGGGGGCGATACAGTGCTCGCCGCGGAGGTCGTCCGCCGGCTCAATCAGGAGGCGAGCCCCCAGGAAGAACATCTTCTCATCGTGCTCGAGCGCGACACGCTCCCGGCACCCGGCGGCGGTCCGCCGCCGTTTGTCGTCGCCTACTCGGAGCGCACGTCGGGTCCCGAAGACGACGTCGAATCGAGCGAAATGCTCGCCGCCGTCATACTCGGCCACGCTCCGCGCCAGCATCCGGCGATCATCATCAGCCGCGACTACGGCAATGGCAGTTCGTACACGCTCCTCGAACGCATGGCGCCCCGTCGCTGGCGCGCCCGCTGGAACAGCGCGTACGTGGGATGCTAGCTCGTGGGTCTTACCTCGTACCGCGTGTGGCTTGGCCGACGAGGCGCCGGAACATGCGCATCGCCAGCAAGCACGGTATGCCGTACACCGCGATCCACGTGATCAGCAGCAAATCAATGAGTCGCGTTCGCGGCCAGTGCCACTGAATCCCGTAGCGTAGAATCGCGACGCACAGAGCGAACGTCACCAGCGTCGGAATCGAAAATCGCAGGTCGTACCGGACGCGCCATGGATCGCCTGACACGGCGCCAATGGTGACTTCACCCGACCAGATCGCGCGCAGCGCCCCGGCCTGCGCGCCGCGCCAGGGCGCTGCCATCCGGAAGCGGAATCCGCCAATGACATCGTGGTGCACTTTGGCGCCCCGCGCGGCGAGCTCGTGACCCAGCCGGAACGCGATCTCCCGCGTCTCGCGCGCGGTCGGCTGTGGCGACAGCGGCAACGATCCTAGCATCGTGTATCGGCTCCTGGTCGTAGGCCGGCGACGCGCCACTTCACGGCTTGCAATCCCGCAGGGTTGTCTCTCACCGCTCGCCTCGGTCCGCAGCTCGCGCGCATCGGATCACTCGATTCGCGCGCGGCCGAGCGCCGCCGGGGCTCCGCCTTGCCGCGTGGATCCGGCGAATGCCAGGGCCGCGAGAGTCAGCACGTATGGAAACGCCAGGAACAACTGATATGGCGCGTGCCAACCCATGGCCTGAAAGAGAAATTGTAGCGCACTGGCAGCGCCAAATATTACGGCCGCGGCCGCCGCCCCGGCCGGATTCCATCGTCCGAGCGCCACAATCGCAATCGCAATGAAACCTCTACCAGCCGACATCCCTTCGGCGAATGTGCCGACTTGCGCGAGCACCAGCGTTCCACCGCTCACGCCGCCGAGCACACCGCCGGCCATGATCGCGGCAAACTGGACGCGGCGCACGGGTATTCCCGCGACGCGCGCGGCATCGGGGTTCTCGCCCACCGCTCGCAACGCGAGGCCGCCATATGTCCGGTATGTCCACCACCAGAGCGCTGGCACCAGCAGATATGCGGCATATGCGATCGGCGGTTGGCCGAAGAGCGCCGGCCCCAGCACCGGGATGTTGTGCAGGACCGGAAGTGGCATCGCGTGCATGGTCGGAATCGTCAGGGCTGCGCCCGAGGGGCCGAACCCCCATCGGTACAGTGTGCCGGTGACTCCGAGACCGAGCAGCGTGACGGCGGTGCCTGCTATGATCTGGTCCGAGCGAAGTACCGCCGCGAACACGGCGAACACCGCCGCCATCACCGCCCCTCCGGCCGCCGCAACCAGAAATCCCATCGCGACGCCACCCACGGCAGCGCCAGCCACGGCGCCGAATGCACCGGCAATGACGATGCCTTCGAGGCCCACGTTGATCACACCGGCCTGCTCGGCGAGCGTCTCTCCCAGGCCGGCGAACAGGAGCGGTGTTGCGGTTCGTACGGTCGCCTCGAAAAATGCCGTGACCGATCCGCTCACGCCGGATCGCTCCCCGCGGCGGGCGGCCGCACCGCCGGCCGTCCGGACCGGCGCAGAAGCTGGCGGATGCCGGGCGACGGCCATCGCGTGCGTCCGCGCGCGGCCGCTGCAGCGAGAATGGCCAGAATGATCGACGCCTCGACCGCCGACACGACCACCGATGGGACGCCGGCATCGCGTTGCATCCCTGCGGCACCCGCCTCCAGGGCACCGAAGAAAATGCCGCTCGCGATGACCGCGAGTGGATCGAGATTCGCGAGCAGCGCCACCGCGATCGCCGTATAGCCATACCCCGGGAGATGTTTTCGTAGAGCGCGTACGTCACCCCGGTCACCTCCACGGCGCCAGCCAGCCCTGCAACGGCGCCGCTCACGAGAAACGCTCGCATGGCCGTCGCCCGGACATCGATCTGTCCAGCGCTCGCGGCGGCGAGCGGATTGGCGCCGGTTGCACGGAGCCGGAAGCCGGACGCGGTCTCTCGGATCATCCACCACGCGATCACCGCCGCTACGACGGCGAGTGCGAATCCGGCGTGCAGACGGCTGCCCGGGACGAGTTTTGCCAGATGCAACCCTTGCGGCAGCGCCGGCGTCTGAGGATAGACATGCGACGGCTCCTGGAGTGGGCCGCGCACCAGGTACGCGACCGCTTCGGCGGCGATGAAGTTGAGCATGATGGTGCTGATGACTTCGAGCACGCCGAATCGCTGTCTGAGCCACGCGGCCACTCCGGCCCACGCGGCTCCGGCGGCCACCCCGCCGAGCAAAGCCAGCGGCAGCGCAATGGCGGATTGTGCCAGGTGGGGCCACGCGGCTGCGGCTCCGGCGCAGATAGTCGCCGCGGTGGCGCCTGCGAGAAACTGGCCCTCGGCGCCAATGTTGAGCACGCCCGCGCGAAAGGCGATCGCGACGGCCAGTCCAGTCAGAATGAGCGGGGTGGCCCGAACCAGGGTGGCGGAGACAATGGCGTACTCGGAGCCGAGCGACCCATGCCAGAATGCAGCGAGTGCCTGCGTGATGCTGGCGGACTCGATGACGATCAATCCCATTTTCTGGACCACGCGGCCACCGCGGCTGGCAATGATAGAGGTGCGAGCCGCGGTGGCCAAGCGGCCGGAATCGCGACGAGCAGGCCGTTCGCTGGCAGTGTGCGCCTCGGATTCTCCACAGTCCTCAGTCTCGGACAGGTCAGCGAGATGCTGCGCGTCATGCCGTGCACGCGCGGGACGCCGCGAAAGAGTACTGTCCGCGGCTCTTGACAACGTATACAATCGGGAGGATCATAGCCCCCGTCGCCCGGCGTGGCCGACGGACGCCCTCGCATCGCCGCGCGCACCAGCCGGCGCACTGCGCGAGCGAATGAAGTGCCACGCGCACGGCACGGACGACAGGTGTTTCACGCAGTGCTCCATCCGGTTTGTCGCCGGTCCCATCGGACCAGTGGTTGACACCCAAGAACCCCATCGCGGGGGAGGGTCTCGTGACGCGAAGTTCCGTTCGTCGGGCTGTCTGGCTCATCGCGTGCGCCGCCGGTCTCTGGCCGCCGGCGTACATCGTGGCGCAGGCGGCCAATAATCAGGCCCGAGTCGTATCCGGGACGGTCACCCGGGCGGTCACCGGCGGTGGCGGACCGCCCATCTCGTATGCGACGGTCCTGATCAAGGGAACGACGCGCGGGACCCAGACCAATGCCGCCGGGCGCTTCCACCTCAATGTGCCCGATGGCCCGGCGCAGCTCACGATCCGGGCAATCGGGTCCCTGCCCCGTAATGTGACGGTCGCCGCTGGCGACCAGACGATCGCGGTGGCGCTTGATGACGACCCGGCACAGCTCGAACAGATCGTGGTGACCGGACAGGCGACCGGGATCTCACGCAAGAACGCGCCGACGTCGACCGCGGTTGTGGACAGTGCGTCGCTCACACGCGCGCCGGCCACGACGGTGGACGAGGCGCTTCAGGGCAAGGTTCCGGGCGCCAGCATTCAGACCAACTCCGGCGCGCCTGGCGGGGGCGTCCAGGTTCAGATCCGTGGCGTCAACACGGCCATCGGAGCCTCCGACCCGCTTTTCGTGGTCGACGGCATCATCTACAGCAACCAGACGGTTCCCACGGGGCTCTTTACCGTCACCAATAGCGGCACGCTCTCGGGCAGCGGGCCCCTGCAGGACGACGGCGCGAACCGCCTGGCCGACCTCAATCCCGAAGACATCGCGTCGATCGAGATCCTCAAGAGTGCGGCGGCTTCGTCGATCTACGGGTCCAAGGCTGCGAACGGCGTCGTGATCATCACGACCAAGCGGGGACAGGCGGGCAAACCCAAGGCCGACATCACGCAGCGCGTCGGGATGGCTCATCTGCTCCGCGGTCCGGGAGATGCGGCGGTTCACCGTGGCGCAGGCGGATTCGGTGTACACAGCGGCCACCGTTCGTCCATTCCTGGTCAACGGAACCCTGCCGTTCTACGACCACTTGAACGAGACCGAGGGCAAGACCCCTATCGACTACGAGACGCTGCTCGACCTGAGCGGTGGCAATGAACGCACGCGGTACTACGCGTCGGGTGACATCGACTACACCGGCGGTATCATCGGCAATACTGGCAACATGCGGCAGACGCTGCGTGTGAATCTGGATCAGCAGCTGTCGCGCGCGCTCGAGGGGAACTTCAGCGCCAACTACGCCCACAACAACTCGAACCGCGGATTCGTCAACAACGACAACAGCGGAGCGAGCATCCCGTACGCGTTGGCGTACATCCCCAGCTTCGAGAACATCTTGCCGCAGAACGGGGTTTATCCCCAGCTCCCGTTGACCTATCTCAGCGCGAACCCATTGCAGACGATCGCCGACGGCCAGAACACCGACGAGGTCAACCGGTTTACGGCCGGTGGCACGGGGAACTACAACGCGTTCACCACCGACCACAACTCGCTGCGGCTCGTGGCGGCAGGCGGCATCGACTTCTTCACCGACAACTCGCGCGTGGTCGCCCCGTCGAATCTGTATTTCCAGGCGAACCAGGCGTCGCCCGGCGTCTCGACGCTGGCGTCCGGCGACAGCCGCCAGTACAACTGGAATCTGAACGCGATCCACACGCTGGCCGAGCCGGCGTTCAGGGCCACGAGTTCGATCGGGACGACGTTCGAGGACCGGGAGCTGGATCTGGCCAACACGTCGGTCACCGGGCTGGCGGGCGGTGCCGTCAACGTGAACCAGGGCACGGTCCCACAGCTATTCGAGGAGCGTGAGCACGAACGGACCTTCTCGATCTACGGGCAGGAGCAGGTCACGGCATTCAACGACCGGCTGCTCGTCGAGGTGGGACTGCGCGCAGAACGCAGCAGCGCGAACGGGAGCGCGAGCGCGTACTACCTGTATCCGAAGATCGCGGCGGCGTACAACTTCCCGAACCTTCTCGGCGCCGGCAGCAACGTCAAGCTGCGGGCCGATGAAGGGATCACGGGCAACCAGCCGCTGTTCGCCCAGAAGTTCACGTTACTGCAGAGCAATACCGCGATCGGCGGCGTGACAGCCACGGGGCTTGGCACCAACGCGGCCGCCGGTGATCCCAACATTCAGCCGGAAACCACGCGCGAATACGAGTTCGGCACCGACATCTCGGCCCTGACCGGCCGGCTGGATCTCGAGGTGACGTACTTCCACCGCGAGACCAGCAACTTGTTCCTCCCACGCACCCCCGCGCCGTCGACCGGCTTCGCGTCGATCATTGCGAATGGCGGCGTGTTCGAGAATCAAGGTATCGAAATCGGCGGGACGCTCGTACCGGTCAGGACCCGGCACTTCTCGTGGACGTTCGGGACGAGCTTCACGTCGATCAGCAACGACGTCATTTCGTTGCCCTTCCCGTCCTTCACGCCGGCGACGCCCGGATTCGGTCTGGCATTCGGACAGTTCCTGGTGCAGCCGGGACGCCCCATTACGCAACTCATCGGACAGACGTCGGTCAATTCGGGCGGCGTGTTCAACGTCACGTACATGGGACAGCTCAAGCCCGACTACGATTGGTCGTGGTCGAACGACTTCACGTTCCATCAGTTCGGACTGTCAATGCTGTGGGATTGGCAGAAGGGCGGTGTCGAGCAGAATCAGACCCTTTCCCTCTACGATTTCAACGAGCTCGCAGCGGATGACGGCACCCCAGCGGGGGCGGCTCGCGTCGCTGATGCGTTCAACGGAATCGCCACCCCGTTCGTGCAGGCGGAGACGTTCCTCAAGCTGCGGGAGGTGCGTATCAGCTACTCCCTGTCTCCCGCGGCGTCACACCACTTTTTTGGCTCCGATGCAGTGTCGCTCAATGTTTCTGGCCGCAACCTCATCCTCGTGACCAACTACTACGGCTACGATCCCGAGGTCAGCAACTACGGGCAGACGGCGATCACCCGAGGCATCGACTTGGCGCCGTATCCGCCGTCCCGCACGTTCTACTTCTCCGTCAACGCGAGGCTCTGAGATGCTGCGCACATATCGACGCACACCCAGCCCCGCCACACGCCGCCTGTCGTTCGGAGGCGGTGCTCTGCTGGTGATGGCCGCGACGCTCATTTTGCCGGCTTGCTACAACTACAACCTCACGGATCCCAACAACCAGACACTGAGCTCGCTGGTTGACAACCCGACGCGGGCCAGTGTCGGCGCGGCGGTTGCGGGCATCTTCGATGCACAGCGCCAGGACGGTGTCTCGCTCATCTGGCGCCTGGGATCAATGGGGCGCGAGGGTATCAACCTGTCGGGCAACAATCAGCCCGACTATCAGGAACCATATT
Source organism: uncultured Gemmatimonadales bacterium (assembly GCA_963737895.1). Taxonomy (GTDB): domain Bacteria; phylum Gemmatimonadota; class Gemmatimonadetes; order Gemmatimonadales; family Gemmatimonadaceae; genus Palsa-1248. The sequence goes on from CAVTUF010000001.1 coordinate 1,467,161, forward strand.
TCGGTCCGTTGTCGAGTAGCGAGTTCGGCGCCTCGGACTGGGACAATGAATTCGTGGCGATCCGCGATGCGAACATCGTCATCGACGCAACCGGCAAAGTGCCGGACATGTCGACGGCCGAGAAAGCACTCACGACCGCGGTGGCCCAGACGTCCAAGGCGCTCATGTTCCTTCGTTTGGTGCAGACGCGGGCGCAGTTGGGCGTGCCGGTGGATGTCGATCGCCCGGCATCCGCCACCCCGGCGCCGTTCGTCAGTGAGGACAGCGTCTATGCCACGATTCTGCACACGCTGGATTCGGCACGGACCAATCTCGCGGCCGGGGCGTCTGCCAGTTTCCCGTTCTCGATCCCGCCGGGCTACTCGAACTTCTCGACTCCCGCGACGTTCACCCAACTCACCTGGGGGTTGACCGCGAAGGCGCTCGTAGATCGCGCCACGGCCCAGCCGCATGCGGCGGGCCAGCCCGGCTCCGCGACCTACTATGGGCAGGCGCTCACCGCGCTCGCCTCGTCGTTCCTCCCGAACGGAACACCTTCCAGCTCGAACTTTGCTCTGGGAGCGTACTTCGACTACTCGACGGGTCTGGGCGACATCCAGAACGGTCTCTCGGATCCCCTGACGGGCGTGACCTTCTTTGCGCTCGCCGAGGCGGACAGCGACGCCCAGTTGCAGGTGGGCGGCACGCAGATCAATGCCCGGGCGCTCGCGAAGATTGCCCCGATTCCGCCCGGCTCGTCCCCCCAGGTCATTTCCGGCGTGCCGATTCAGGGTACGCTCAAGTTCACAGTGTACTTCACAGGTGGAAACCCCGATCCGAGCGCCCCGATCCCGATTCTGCGCTACGAGGAACTGATCCTCCTCCGCGCCGAGGCTGAGATTGGCACGGGGGCGACGGCTGCTGCGGTGAACGATCTCAACGTCGTCCGGCAGAACTCGGGCAACCTCCCCGCATACAGCGGAGCAACCACGCCGGCCGCGCTCATCACCGAGCTGATTTATGAGCGGCGGTATTCTCTGTTGTGGGAGCAGGGTACTCGATGGAACGACGCCCGCCGGTTTGGGGTGCTCAACACGATACCCGCTGCCGTCCCTGACGGACTGGTCCCAAGCGTCATGCCGATTCCAACCACTGAGTGCGACGCGCGGGGTCTTCCGACGCCGTGCGGGTTGGGCATAGCGAGCTAGCCGTGCGACGAGGCTAGAGGAGCACGAGCCTGCACAACCATGAGGGCTAGCCGCAGAGGATCGCGGCTGGCCCTCATGGTTTGGCCCTCGTGCCGCGTGGCGGGCGCCTCTGCTATCTGTCCAGTCCCAGCATGGCGCGCCCCGCGCTCTCCCGGTCCTTAGCGACTTCCCGGACCGTGCCCTGGGCCACGATCAATATCCGGTCGGCGAGAGCTAGGACTTCGTCTACATCGCTCGCATAGAACAGCACGGCGCAACCGCTGTCGCGGGCGTCCAGTAGCCGCCCGTGGATTGCGACCGTCGCCTGAATGTCGAGTCCGCGGCTCGGATTTTCCACGACCAGTGCCCTTGGATGGGCAGCGAGTTCACGGCCAAGTACGAGCTTCTGCTGATTGCCGCCCGACAGGATGGACGCCGGCGCGTCCTCCCCATCTGCTCGCACGTCGAACGCATCCAGCAGTTGTCGCGTGTCCGCACGGATGCGCCGCCACGCTATCCGGCCTCGCCGGGTCCCGGCCCCGCGCAGAGCGACGTTCTCGTATAGAGGAAACTCGAGCACGAGCGCGTCCCGCTGCCGGTCCTCGGGCACGAAACCCACTTCCGGTGGGCCGACCAGCGAGCCGCTTGCCACTGCCACCCTTCCAGCGACTGCCCGCAACAGTTCGTGCTGGCCCTGACCCTCGACGCCGGCCACCCCGACGATTTCGCCCGCGTGGATCGCGAAGGATACGCCGGACAGTCTTTTCACGCCGCGATGATCTCGTATCATGACATCGTTCGCTGAGATCACGACTGCCGGCTGCGCCTTCGGTAGCCCCTCGTTGCCCACCGCCGTTGACCCGGCGGCTCGGGCGCTCCCGGAATCGCCGGCACTCGGCTTCGTCCGGGCACGATCAGCCGTTCGGGCTGCCGTTCCGAGCATCGCGTCCGCAAGGCCGGCTTCGGTCGCGCCGGGTGCGGCCACCGCGAGCACGGTTCGCCCTCGGCGGAGCACTGTGACGTCGTCCGCGACGGATACCGCTTCGCGGAGCTTGTGGGTGATGAGCACGACCGCTCGATCGCCGGCCGCAAATGTTCGCAACCAGCGCATCAACTCGGCTGCGGACGCCGGTGCGAGGACGGCGGTGGGCTCATCGAGGATCAGCAGCCGCGCGTCGCGGGCGAGTGCTTTGACGATCTCGAGCCGCTGCTGGGCTTCGACCGAGAGATCGGACACGCTGGCCGCGGGATCCAGCTCGAGCCCCGTTCTCGTGGCGATAGACTGGATGCGATCGCTCACCCCGCGGATATCGTAGCGGCCCCCGAGACCCAGCGCCACGTTCTCGGCAACGGTCATCGCCGGCACGAGCGTATAGTGCTGGTGCACCATCCCGACGCCGGCCGCAATCGAATCGGCAGCGGAGGTGAAGCGGCGCCCAATTCCAGCGAGCGCGACCGATCCCGCATCCGCTTTGATCAGGCCGAACGCGATCCGCATGAGGGTCGTCTTGCCAGCGCCGTTCTCACCAAGTAGGGCGTGCACGGTGCCGGTCCGGACGATGAGATCGGCGCCATCAAGCGCCGTCACGCCGCCGAATCGCTTGACGATTCCCTGCAAGACCAACGCAGGCGGAAGTCCTTCCGCGTTGCGCTCCCGATGGTGCGGTTCCGGATTCACCGCCCGGTCGGCGCCGCCACGAATTCCCATGGGACACCGAAACGCGCCGACAGGTCCTGCGCCAGCGCGCGCACGCCAAGTGTCTCCGTGGCGTAATGGCCCGCGTAGATGATCACGAGCCCTCGCTCGGGCGCCTCGACCGCCGTCCAGTGCGGCCCCTCTCCCACGATCAGCGTGTCGGCGCCGAGTGCGACCGCTTCGTCGAGCGTCTCGGTGGACGCTCCGGCGCCACTGCACATTGCCCAGGATCGTGTCCGGCGCGACGATGGGAACTCTGTCCCATGCGCCTCCCCGCCGTGCTCCCTCGCCAACCGCGATGCCCGTGCCACCAACTCGGCCGTCGGCACGTCGGCAGCTCCGCGCACACCGATCGCAATCGACCCGAACCGGGCGAATTCGCCCGACGGCACCAGACCCAGTTCCTTTGCGAGCAACACGTTGTTGCCGAAAACGGGATGGAGGTCGAGCGGTAAATGCGCCGAGTACACCGCGAGGTCATGGTCGAAGATCGCCCGCAGCCGGCTGTACTGCGGGGCCGGCAATCGGCAGCACGCCCTTCCAGAAGAGCCCGTGGTGGACGAGCAGGAGGTTTGCGCCGAGGGCGACCGCGCCATTGATCGTTCGTTGGGAGGCGTCGACTGCGGCGGCGATCTTCGCGACGTGGCCACGATTCGCGACCTGCAGCCCATTCATCGCCCCCGGAGAGTCCGGCGTAGCCGGGATGCCGAGCAGACGATCGAGATATGCGACAATGTCGGTGGTGAGTGGCACGAGTCTCGGGGGTGAGTTGGCAGGTCGCTGACCCACGGCGCTGTGTGACCAACGCTCGAGGGGCCGGCCGCGATTCGTCGCAGCCGGCCCCAAAAGATTACTCCGCCGGTCCGTCTTCGCGAATCACCTCGCGGCTCGCTGCCGCTCAGCTACTTCTTCGCCCCGCTATCCCCTGCCGCGGCAACCGCGCCAGCCGGAATTGACACGGCGGCGGCGGGATTCGCCGCGGTGTCCGTCGGCACGACGAACTTCCCTGTCATCTGCTGCGCTTGTATCGAGTCGACGGCCACGCGAGCGGCGCCCGGAATGTCTGCCCCCAGGGCCGGGTTGATCACGAGTTTGACCACTTGCTGCTCGGCGCCAAGCGTGATGACCGCGGGGGTGAAGAGACCATCGCGGACCTGCTGGCCGACCATGAACAGTGCGTGTGGCAGGTCGATCACGACGCTTGCCAGGGTGACGGCGGGCGCCACGCCGTTCTGATCCGAGTTGGATCCAATGACCCACACGCCTTTCGCGTCCTTGGCCGCCTGGAACACGCCGAGTCCCGCAGCGTCGGCGTTCTGGAACACGACGTCCGCGCCTTGCGTGATCTGCGCGAGCGCCTGTTCCTTGGCTGCGCTGGCATCGTCCCAGTTGCCGACGTAGGACGACAGGACCCGGATCCGCGGGTTCACCGAGCGCGCGCCCGCGGCAAATCCCGCGAAACCGCGTTTGACAGGAGGGAGCTCGGTGCCACCAATCGTGCCAATGACGCCGCTCTTCGATACGCTGGCAGCAATCACGCCCGCCAGATACGCGCCTTCCCCGAATCGAAAATCGATGCCAGCCCAGTTCTGCCCCGTGCGGTCGCCGGACGTCGTCACGTACATCGTTTGCGGATAGTCGGGCGCTACGCGTTGCACGGCGTCCTGATACTCGAATCCGTTCGCGATCACCAGACTGTACCCCTGGGCGCCGTATTGCCGGAAGTTTTCGTCGAACTCGGCTGGCGTCTTCGTCTCGACGTTGCTGATCTGCGCGCCGAGGCTGTCCCGGATGCGAAGAAGGCCGCGATAGGCGGCGGCGTTCCACGCCTGGTCGGAGATGGGACCAGGCGTCAGCAGGGCCACCTTGAATGCTTTGTGGTCGGCTGACGCCCGGTCGGTTGTGCTTCTCCGGCGATGCGTGTCCTGTAGTTGCCCACATGCGCAGAGACTTATGCACAGCGCGATGTGGAGAAGGGCGGGGACGCGCATGAGACGAAAGATGGCGGGTCCTACCTCACGACGGCGACTGGCATCGCCTTTTGCTCCGGCTTGGCTCCCATGCCGATCGATCGGCCTGTCTCATCCATGCGCACCGCGCCGTTGATACGGCCGCCCTCGAGGACCACGATCGATTTCGTGTAGATGTCGCCGCTCACGGCGGATGTGCCCTGGATCTCGACGCGCTCCGAGGCGGTGACCGTCCCGTCAATGCGGCCTCCGACCACGACCTCGCGTGCACTGACGTCGCCTTTGACCTCGCCTTGGCGACCGACGAGCACCTGCCGGGCGCCGCGGATGGTTCCTTCGACGGTGCCTTCGATCTTGATTACGCCATTCGTGTCAATGTCGCCGTGGACCTTCATCCCGAACGCAATGATCGAGAGTGCCGCTTCGGCGGGCACGCCGGGCTTTGATTCGGGCTTGTCGGGTGAGTCCTTCGTGAACATGGCCATGGATGCAATCGTAAGAGGTGAATCGGAGCTCTGTGACCGCGCGACGAGGGCTATTGGCGCTTCCGGCTGAGCGATTGCACTGCGTCTTACGCTCCGCACGTGCGGGCACTCGGACGTTTGTGTGACGATTCGTCCTCCCGCCAGGGCACGCGCAGGGGTACCCGCAGGGGGTACGCGCAGGCACGGATCGGTGACGGGCAGTGGGTCACACGCGAAGCACGAGAAAATCTAGCGAAAGAGGAAAAGTGCGATCGGAGAGTGCCAGACCCTCTACTGAGGTTCCGCCTGTGGGCTCGGCGGCGTACCGGAGTCGGGGGGCGGTGGCACAACGACATTCTGTGGTGACGTGGCGCCGGCCGCGCTGCGCGCTTTGCGGCGGCGTGGCGTGGCTGCCGGCACCGCGGTGCTTCCGGAGTCCGTTGGTGCCTCGGAACCGTTCACTCCGGAGGCGTCACTACCAGCGTCGGCGGCGCCTGGCTCGGATGGAACATCGGGTACCCTCGCGGCCCGCGTGGTGGCGCGCACGGGACTGCCTGCGGGACCACGCGTCCGGATCGCGGGGGCGGGCGTAAATCCAGGAGGCGCGCTCGCGGCCTGACCCCCGTCGAGTGGCGCGTCGCTGCCCATCATCGTGCGGACCTGATCGTAGCGTTTCTGCAGCTCGGACAGCGACCGCTCGAGCGTATCGAGGCGCTGTGTAGTGTGCTCCATGCGAGAGATCCGCCCGGTGAGAGCCGGGACGCGCGCGGCCTCGGCAATCAGGAGCGCGATGATGGCTGCCACGCCCGCCGCGATGAGTTTTCCGCTGCGGGACATGATGAATCGCAGGATCCGGATCTGCCGCGCGGAGAGCACGATCGTGCGGCTCTGCAGTCCACTCTCGCGCTGCACCTGGATGATCATCGACCCGGCGTGGGGCGTGTAAATGTTGCCGTATCCTCCTCCCCGGGGGGAGGCAGCCGCCGGCTGCGTTCCGCCGCCGGATTCTGGTGCCGTCGTGCCGGTTGCGGAGCCGGACAGATCGGCGGTCACAACGTGTCTCCTGAACGGCCGAGAATGAGATCGAGGAGCCGCTCAAGATCATCGTTGGAGTAGAACAGGATGGAGATCTGCCCCTTGTCCTGGTCGGAGACAGCGAGCTTGACGTCCGTCTGGAGATGCTTCCGGAGCCTGTCCACTATCTCTCGCGCATGCGTTTTGACGCGTATTGACGCTTTACTGGCGCGTTTGTGCCGCTTTGATGAGCGCTTTTTGGTCCTGCCAATCTCTTCGACATCGCGGACGGTCCAACCCCGTGACACGGCCGCCTGCGCGGCCGCTACGATTTCGCGTTCGGAGCTCAGTGCCAGCAGCGCCCTCGCATGACCCAGGGACAACTGCCCGTCGCGCAGCATCACGCGAACCGAGGCTGGTAAATTCAACAATCGCAACACGTTGGCAACTGTCGACCGCTCTTTTCCGACCGCCTCCGCCACTTGCTGCTGCGTCAGCGAGAAGTCGTGAATCAGCCGCGCGTATCCTTCGGCCTCGTCCACGGGATTGAGGTCCGACCGCTGAAGGTTCTCGACGAGCGCCAGCGTCAGGGCGGTCCGGTCGTCGGCCTCGCGAACAACCGCCGGGATCTCGGTCCAGCCAAGGCTGAGGGCCGCCCGGTAACGCCGCTCGCCGGCCAGCAGCTCGAACCGGACGCCGTCCATTGTGTCGCGCAGCGTATTACGCCGGATGGGCCGGACGGTGATGGGCTGCAAGAGGCCCGACGCCTTGAGGCTGTTTGCCAGGTCCGCCAGCTGCTCCTCGGCAAACTGCTTCCTGGGCTGAAACGTGTTGGGACGGATTTGCGCGAGCGGGATCCGTTCGACGATTGCTTCTGCGGCGTGACCGGCCGTCCTGCTTCGCCCCTCGAGTTCCGCCCCGCTTCCGCCGGGTGGAGCGATGAGAGCGCCGAGTCCCTTCCCCAGCCGCCGAGGCGTCTCAGAGGGCATTACCGCACCGTTCCGATCGAATGTTTCACGTGGAACATCTCCCTCGAGACCGTGATCCGGTGCGGCGCGGCTCTCGCTCCTCACCCTCGCTTCCCTGCCCTGCCGCCGGAGAGCCGTCGCACTCCCGGGACGATGCCCGGCGAGTCGTCGTCACCGCGCCGAACTCCTGGCTCAGAGTTCTGCCGAACGCTCCCGCCCGCCAGAACGTTCCTCGCTCCCCCGAGCCTCCGCCCCGGCACCACGCTCCCGCCCCGCCGGCGCATTCTGCTCCCAGCGCTCGCCCGCCGCTCTGCAGCCGTGACCGCCGACCGGTGACGATCGAGCATCTCGCGCGCGACCGCCATATATGCGAGCGCGCCCGCCGACGTCACGTCGTACAGGATGATCGGCTTGCCGAAGCTCGGCGCCTCGGCCAGCCGCACGTTTCGCGGGATGACGTTCGAGTAGACCTTGGGGCCGAAGTATTCGCGAGCGTCCGCCGCGACTTGCCGGGACAGGTTGAGCCGGCCATCGAACATCGTGAGGAGCACGCCGTCGATCGAGAGGAGCTCGTTCACGCTCTGCTGCACCAGGTGAACGGTGTTGAGGAGCTGTGAGAGTCCTTCGAGCGCGTAGTACTCGCACTGCACCGGAATGAGCAGCGCGTCCGCGGCGGCGAGCATGTTGATCGTGATCAGGCCCAGGGACGGCGGACAGTCGATGAGCACGTAGTCGTACTCCTGCGCGATCGGCGCCAGCGCGTCCCGCATCGCCTGATCCCGCCGGTGCCGCGAGATCAATTCGACCTCCGCCCCGGCGAGATCGGGCGTCGCCGCGATCACGTCGAGGTGGGTGAACTGCACGCTGCGATGGCGAGCGTCGGTGGCCGTGGCGTCGCCGATCAGGAGGTCGTAGACGGTCGCCTCGAGGCTCTCTTTCGCGAGCCCGATCCCGCTCGTCGCGTTCCCTTGTGGATCACCGTCGATGAGCAGGGTCCTCTGCTCCGCCGCGGCGAGGCTCGCGGCCAGATTGACGGCGGTGGTCGTCTTACCGACCCCGCCTTTTTGATTGGCGATCGCGAGCACGTGGGTCACGGGGCGTGAATATAGCGCCGGAATTCGCGGCTGGGCGCCATTCCGCTATGTTCGGTTCGGCTCCCCTGCCCTGCCGCCACGTTCGCAGTGTTTCACATGGAACATAAACATATGTTCCCGTCGTCATCCGCTTCTGATCGCTCTGGCTCATGCGCTATATCGGCAACAAGACGAAACTGCTCCCGTTCATCGGCGGCGCCCTCGATCGGCTCGGCGTCCCCACCGGTGCGCGCGCCCTCGACGCCTTTGCCGGGACGGCCGCCGTCGGTGCATTCCTGAAGTCGCGCGGCGCGACCGTCGTGGGATGCGATCTCATGACGTTCAGCTTCGTCTTCCAACGCGCGTACGTGGTCGCCGATGGCTATCCGCGCTTCAGTGGCGTTCTCGATGACCCCGGATTCCGTTCCGCGCGGCGACGCCCCGACTTCACCGCGCTTGTCGGCCATCGGGTGGCGACGCGAATGGCGGCTGCACATCGGGCCGCGCAACGCAGCACGCTGCGCGGGACACAGGTCGCCACGCGGCACGCCGCACATTCGGCGCCGCACGCCACCGCGGAGGCCACGCGGCCTCTCGACGAGATGCTCGTGTATCTGGATCACTATCTCGATCCCCTCACGTCGTTCATTTCCAGCCATTTCGCGATGCAGCACGCGGCGATACAGACCGCTGATACCGCCGAGGTGCGAAAACGGAACGGGGGCGGCGCACGCGCCACGGTCCGCCCGGGCAGGGCAGGGCACACCCGGCTCGCCGGCGCTACGCCCTCCGCCGCATTGGCGCGCATGTACTTCACGCTCGACGCCGCGCGCCGCATCGACGCGATCCGCACACAGCTCAACGACTGGCATACCGCCGCGGCGATCAGCGACGACGAGTACTACATCCTCCTCGCGACGCTGCTTGAAGCCGCGGATGCCGTCGCGAACACGGCCGGCGTGTACGCCGCGTACATCAAGAGCTGGCAGTCGAACGCGCTGCGCGCGCTGCGGCTCCGGCTGCCAGCGATCGGGGCGTCACCGCAGCCGCCGCGGTTGCGCCGCGCGCGGTGCGAGGCGCACCAGGGCGACGTGTCGGTCCTCGCGCCGCATTTAGGCCGATTCGATCTGCTGTATCTCGATCCGCCGTACAACACGCGGCAATACAGCGCCTACTATCACGTCCCGGAGCTGATCGCCACGGGGTGGTTCGGCGATCCGCCTGTGCTGCGTGGCAAGACTGGCCTGCTGCCAGATGCCAGGAAATCCGAATGGTCCACGCGCGCCGGATGTGTCGCCGCGCTCGATCGCCTGCTGGCCACGACCGATGCGGACCACGTCGTCCTGAGCTACAACAGCGAAGGCATCATCCCCGAGGGCGAGATCCAGCGGATTTTCCGCGAGCACGGCCGCCGCGGCACATACCGGCGCGTCACGCGCCAGTACCAGCGATATCGCTCCGACCGTCCGAGCGCCGCGCGGCGCTACACATCGGACTCAGTCCGTGAGCATCTGTATTGCGTGCGGCTGAAAGGCGGTGATGCGCAGTAGGAGGATCGAGTCGCGGGTGGGACTGGACTGCTGAGACCATTTCTCGCGTTCCCCCTAATCACTGTTCGTGGGCTTCGGCCTTCCATTCCGCTACAAGGGAATCCCGCGACACCGGAGAAAACGCCGGCATTGCACTCGGCGCAGCCGTTGCGGGCCGCAGCAGGAAGATCGGCCGATCAGGATATTCGGCCAATAGCAGGGAATCGCGCGCGTGCAAGTCGCGCACGTAGATGTTGCGGTCCGACGAACCCCCGACCGCCAGGAGCGGCGCAAGCGGCGTGATCCCCGCTGCTGTCTCCTCGACACGACGCAGACAGTGTGGTGAATAAGGGTACCCCGCCTCGATGTGCGCGTTCGCGCCTGGTCCGAGTCTTCGTCCCTCGACGCGCGCGGAATCTGCGAGCAATGGCGCGAGCTGCGGGTATGGATCTACCCGCACAGCACCGGCCGTTCCACCGTGGGCCGCCACCGCCTCGAGAGCGGTCGTAGCCGAATCGAGCCGGCACACGTCCACCGCGCGATACAGCGTCTCGACGTGGGGACGCGAGACTCCCAACGCCCAGAGGCGCGCTACGAGTTGTTCCTCCCATCCCTCGCGGACGAACACCAGCGCATCATGCACGCCCGACTGCGCCGCGATCTCGGGGGTCGCCCATCGCTCGGTCTGGAAGTTGTTGTGATACTCATGGGCGCGGAGCGGAATGTCGGCGGCGGCGGCGATTACCGCGCTGACCGCAAGCCCGAACACCGTGGCCCGAAACACGAACGTCGCACCGGCCGGCCGCAACGCGACCTGAACGCGATCGCGGACCAGGGAAGGGAGTCGTACGGTCCACAGCGCGAGCGCGGGGGCGAGCGCGTACACGAAGCGCGGGCCGAGGAAATTCCCGTCTGCCCAATAGGCGAAATACAATGTCGCGAGCAGAGCGCAGCTCGCGAGCATGTATCGGTCTGCCGGTCGCACACGCCGTGTCATTGCCAGCGCGCCAACGGCGGGTAGCAGGGCAGGGATGGGCGTTTCGAAGAGGTAGTCCTGCAGCCGGATGAAATACAGGTTGATCAGCTCGAGTCCCCGCCCCGGCGTGTGCGGCTCACCCCACGGCGCGGGATGAAAGCCGAGATCATGATCCGGTCCCCACAGCACCTGGTAGCCGAACAGCAGCGGCGCGCCGGTCGTGTGGGCGTTGACATAGAACATCGCGCTCATCGGCAATGCCACGCCAACGAAGGCCGCGATCGCATCGGGCCACCGGTGCGGCTCCCGAAGCGCTCGCCACAGATACCACAACGCCGCCGGCGCCGCGAACGCCAGCGCATCCACCGGGCGGATCGTCGCAGCGGCACCGAATCCAAGCCCGCTCAGGAATGCCAACCAGCGCGTACGCGTGCGCCCGTGCGAGCGTGGCCCGGGCGCCGGATCCGCACCGGCTCTGCCTGCCGCGCCGGGATCAGCGGTCGCGTGCACCAGCGCAGCCGCCCCGATGAGGATGCAGGTAAGCGCCGTGACGTGATTCATGTGCGAGCCGGCCATGAACATCGTGAACGGCGCGAGCCCGAACAGCCCGGCCGCCGCGACGGCGATCCGGCGGTTCGGTTCCGCGATTCGGGCGAACGACCCGAATGCGAGGACAGAGATGACCCCGCACAGCGGGCCGACGATCCACGTGGCGCCCGTGAGCACGCCGAGAGCCAGCAGCGCGGGACCACCGGGCGGGAACTGCGAGTAGACCTTGCCCGCCGCGTCCACCATGTGCAATGAACTGAAAAACTCGGGGTGCGCCCGCACGGGCAGCCAGAGGTGTCCGCTCGCGAAGATTTGCGCCTGCCGGACCTGTACGATCTCGTCGATCAGCAACGGCCGCCCGTGGAAGATCAGACGGGCCACCGTCGCGTAGAGTCCTCCCGCGACTGCCGCCGCCAATCCTACCGCAGCCGCCGGATGCGTCTCCGCCCACGCTCCAAACCGCTCGGCGTCCCGGGCTGGCCAGAGCCACAGTATGCGCCGTGACAGGATCGCGAGGACAATCCCCCCTCCGGCCGCGATCGCGGTCCCTGACGCCCACTGCGCGAGGAGGCTGGGATAGCCCGGCAACTCGTATCCCCCCGGCACCCAGTTGACCCACGGCAGGAATCCGAGAGCCGCCACGACGGCTGCCGCCAGAATCCCCACGTACCGCGTGCCACCACGGCTGCCGGCGGCGCGGCCGCCCGGCCCTCGTCGCGCGAACCGCCAGCCCGAATCGGGGCAGGGAGGTGACCGGGATCGCTCACCGGCTGGCGCGACAATCCTCGTTCCGGGGCGATAGGAGACACGGCCATGTGCCTCAGGGACGACCCATCGCCGGGTGGGGACACGGCCCCGAAGTCCCGCGCGGAAGGCTACATCGTAGACCTCCGCGCGGGTCCTACGAGCCGGCCGCGATTCCGGGATCCAGTTCCGCAGCCTTTCGCCGGCGACCCCGCTCGATCTCGATCACCAGGTTCTGCAGATCGTTCGGGCTCACGCCGGGGATCCGCGATGCCTGGGCCAGCGTTGCCGGGCGAATCGCCGCGAGTTTTTGGCGCGCCTCAAGGGTGAGCGACTGCATGCCGGCGTAGGGCAGGGCAGCATCGAGCGACAGCTCACCCATCTGGCGCATCCGGCCAGCTTGCACACGTTCGCGGTCGAAGTAGCCGGCGTATTTGATCTCCAACTCCGCCGACACGAGCGCATCTCGGGGCAGGCCGGTTCCGACGCCGGTTGCGGCGAAGACAGCGGCGAGCGTGACACCCTGACGCCGCGCGAGTTCCGCTGCACGGACGGCATGTACCAGCGGCGCGCTCCCTGCCGCGGCGAGCAGCGGGCCTGCCTGCTCGGGGCGGACTGTGGTGCGTTCCGCGAGTGCGTGCGCCTCCGCTACTGCTTCGATCCTCGCTCCAACGATCTCACACTCGGCTGCCTGGTAAACGCCTAGCGGCTCGGCGATCGGCGCGAGCCGCGCGAGCGCGTTGTCCTGGCGGACCGTGAGGCGAAACTCCGACCGCGAGGTGAAGAGCCGGTAAGGCTCGTCGACTCCACGGGTGACGAGATCATCGATCAGGACGCCGAGATATGAAGTCTCGCGGCCGAGCACGAGGGGCGGGCGCTCCTGTACGGCGAGCGCGGCGTTAAGTCCCGCGACCACGCCCTGGCCGGCGGCCTCTTCGTAGCCGGTGGTGCCGTTGACTTGTCCCGCGAAGTAGAGGCCCGCGACGGCGCGAACCGCGAGCGTCGCATCGAGCTGCGTCGGCGGATAGTAGTCGTATTCGATCGCGTATCCCGCCCGCGTCATTCGGGCGTGCTCGAGGCCAGGAACAGTTCGGAGGATCTCCACCTGAACCGGTGCCGGAAGGGAAGTCGAGAGACCGTTGACGTAGAGTTCCGCGGTGTCGTGTCCCTCAGGCTCGAGGAAGATCTGGTGCCGCGCAGCGTCCGGGAACTTCACGATCTTGTCTTCCACCGACGGGCAATAGCGAGGTCCTCGCGACGCGATCGCCCCGCCGTACATCGCCGACTCGCCGATATGCTCCGCGATCACCCGCTGTCCATCGGCGCCGAGGAAGGTGATCCAGCACGGTAGCTGCGCGGGATGGCGAGTCCCTGTTTCCGTGACGCGCGGGGAATCCCAGAAGTGTGACCACGAATAGTCGAACGACTCGATCTCGCTCTCCTGCCGCTCAAGACGGGAGAAGTCCACCGATCGCCCATCAATGCGTGGCGGAGTACCCGTCTTGAACCGGCCGACGGCGAGTCCCAGGGCGTCGAGCTGTTCCGCGAGGTGTGTGGCCGAAGCCTCGCCCGCGCGGCCGCCCGCCACCTGCCGGTCGGTGCCGATGTGGATCCGGCCACGACCGAACGTGCCCGACGTCACGATCACGGCGTGCGCACTGAACCGGCGTCCTTCGATCGTCTCGATCCCGGTGACTCGGGCGATCGGGCCGTCGGGGCCGCGTTCGCTGGCGGCGGCACGTGCGGCGGGCTCGCCGCCCTCGAACATCAGTCGTGCCACGGTGCCCTGTATCGTATGGAGATTCGCGTGACGCTCGAGCAGGGACCGCACCGCGCGGCGGTACAGACCGCGGTCACACTGCGCACGCGGGGCCCAGACCGCTGGACCCTTGCCTCGGTTCAGCATACGGAACTGCAGGGTCGCCAGATCGGTTGCGCGGGCCATGATGCCGCCTAGCGCATCGACCTCACGGACGACCGTGCTCTTGGCCACTCCGCCGATCGCGGGATTGCACGACATCTGGCCGATCGTTTCAAGCGCGCTTGTGACCACACCAACACGTGCTCCCAGCCGCGCCGCGGCGACCGCTGCCTCGGTCCCGGCGTGCCCGGCACCGACGACGAGTACGTCGAAGGAGGCCTCTGTGTCCAGGTTCTTCTGGGCATGCATATTCCAAAGCTACACGGCGCCGCTCGTCCGGCGGGAGACGCCGGCTCGTGATCCGCCCGAACACTTTCGGCCCACCGGAATGCCCCTGACATTGCCCAGTGAGTACCCGACTCTCCTCATCCGGCGTGCCGCGTTCGAGCGTGCCCAACTGACGCGCACTGCGTTCGATGAGCGCTTCGCCCTCACCCGGGATGAGTTTCGCGTCGAGGGCGATCTGATCGCCATCGGACCACTGGTCGGCGACGATACGATCACCGGGATCGTCGCCGAGATGGAGTCGCTGGGGCTCGTGTACTTCGACGATTTCTTCGAGATGAGCGGCAACTGGCCCGCGTGGCTCACGGTGTTCGCGGCGACGAACCGGTGACCGTCGCCGCAGAAGCGACTGGTCGTTCATCTCGCGGCCTCGCGGCGCGGATCGCCCGGCATCCGAGCGCGCAGGTCCTCGTCGCGATCGTGCTCGGCGTCGCGGTCGGTGCACTGCGCCCCACATGGGGCGTTGCCTTGCGTCCGGTCTCCGACACCTTCATCAATCTCGTCAAGATGATCGTCACGCCGGTCATCTTTCTCACTATCGTCATCGGGATCGCTGGTGCCGGGTCGCTGCGACGGGTCGGACGCGTCGGCGTCAAGGCGCTCCTCTACTTCGAGGTGGTGAGCACGGCATCGCTCGCGATCGGATTGATCGTCGTCAACCTCACGCGGCCAGGCGCCGGACTGGACCCGTCCCGGCTTCCGCATGGCAATGTCTCGCGGTACGTCGACGGCGCGCAGCAGGGGTCGCTCGCCGACATCCTGACTCACATCGTGCCGTCGAGTATCGTCGGGGCGTTCGCCACCGGTGACGTGCTGCAGGTGGTCTTCGTGGCCATCGTGTTCGGGGTGTCGCTCGCAGCCGTCGGAGAAAGCGGACGTCCGGTGGTCGCGCTCATCCAGTCGCTCGAGCGCGTCTTTTTCCGGCTGGTCGCCCTCATCATGCTCGTCGCACCTGTTGGAGCGTTCGGCGCGATGGCCTACACGGTCGCGACGTTCGGGCTGGACGCGCTCCGGCCGCTCCTCCGCGTCATGGGCAATGTGTACATGACGATGGGGCTGTTCGTGTTCGGGGTACTCGGCATCATCGCGCGGCTCGCGGGATTCCGGTTGTTCGCCTATCTCGCGCACATCAAGGATGAAATCCTACTGGTGCTCGGGACGTCATCATCCGAGGCCGCGCTGCCGGGAATCATGGAGAAGCTGGTCACTTTCGGCTGTGCGCGTCCGGTCGTCGGTCTCGTGATCCCGGCTGGCTACTCCTTCAATCTGGATGGGACATCGATCTACCTGGCGATGGCCGTTGGCTTCCTGGCCCAGGTCTTCGGCGTGCACATGACGCTCGGACAGCAGCTCACCACCCTGGCGGTGCTGATGCTGACGTCGAAAGGGGCGGCCGGCGTGACGGGGTCAGGCTTCATCGTCCTGGCCTCGACGCTCGGGAGCACGCATCTCATCCCCGTCACCGGCCTCGCCCTTTTGCTCGGCGTCGATCGGTTCATGTCCGAGGCGCGCGCGATCGTGAACCTCATCGGCAACGGCGTGGCGACGATCGTCGTCGCTCGCAGCGAAGGTGCCTTTCACCCTGCGGCGCGTGACTTCCCCGCGACCGGGCAGTAGGATACGCGTGATGCCACGCCGCCGGTTGGCCGGATTGCTCCTGATGCTCGCCATGCTGCAAATGGCGTTCGCGCCCGCCGTCTACGCGTGCGTGTCGCATCACGCGCCGGCGCCTCATTGCCATGATGGAGTGGCCGCCTCGGAATCCGGCGGGGTGCCGACCATCGCGGGGTCCCTAGCGCGGGCGTCTGGCCACCCGTCGAATCACTCCCATCACATGCAGGCGTGCTGCGCTGCAGGGGATGCGTGCCGCGGCGTCTTCTTCCCGGCGTCGGCCGCCGGCCTCGGCGCACTCGATGACCCGGGCGCCGCTTACGCCCGCCGAAGCGGCTGCACCCGCAGTTCGCCGGGCGGCACCCGACTCGCCGCCTCCGAAGATCTAGCTCTCGTTCCACCCCCTGCCGCTGGATCCACCGCGCGGCGGGACGGCGCACCATTGTCACCCGGACTTCCCGGGCATCAATGGCGCACCGTGCCCCTCCTCGAGAGCTCAATGTCCATTCGCGACAGGCCGGCGCGCCGCCGGCTGCCAATTGCATGCATTCTTGTCGCCATGTTCTGGGCGAGTGCGGCCGCGACGCCGGCCGCTGGGCAATCCCCAGCACCCGCCCAACACGCGCCGGGCGCGACAGGGGACACCGTTCGTTCGGTGATGGGCATGACGGCTGGTCCGCTCGGGATCGCGATGACCCGGGAGGGCTCCGGTACCTCATGGTTGCCCGAGGCGGCGCCAATGCACGCTCAGCTGATCGCCCTCGGTACGTGGCAACTGATGGTACATGGTACGGAGTTCGGGATGTTCGACCAGCAGTACGGCGGTAGTCGTGGTGCGAACCAAGTGGCCGGCATCGGATGGCTCATGGGGTCGGGCGCCCACTCACTGGGCACCGGGCAACTCAGCCTCCGGACCATGTTCAGCGCTGATCCGTGGACCAGCTCCGAGCGTGGCTATCCGCTCATCCTCCAGTCGGGCGAGTCCTTCGGCGGCACGCCACTTCATGACCGGCAGCATCCGCACAACCTCTTCATGGAGCTGGCGGCGCTGTACGACACGCCAGTCGCCAAGGGCCTGGCGATCGAGGCGTACGCCGCGGCCGTTGGCGAACCTGCCTTGGGCCCGGTGGCATTTCCTCATCGCCCCTCCGCCACGAGTGACCCTTTCGCGCCATTGTCGCACCACTGGCAAGACGCGACGCACATCTCTTTCGGCGTCGCCACTGCCGGCCTCTACACGCATGACGTCAAGCTCGAGGCCAGCATCTTCAACGGCCATGAGCCGGACCAGGACCGAACCGCGATCGAGTACGGCCAGAACGGAGCCACGCTCGATTCGTACTCAGGGCGGATCACGGTGAATCCGGCGGACGCCTGGAGTGTCTCCGCCTGGTACGGCTACCTGCACCGCCCCGAGGAGCTGGAACCTACGGTCTCGCAGCATCGGTTCGGTGGATCGATTCTCAATGACCGGCCCTTCGGCAGCCGGGGTCGCTGGGCCACGTCGCTGATCTACGGCGCGAACCTCTACTCCAATGATCCGCGCGTTTCGAATAGCGGGCTGGCTGAGACCAATCTCGATCTGGACGGCGTGAATACGGTGTTCGGCCGGATCGAGTACGTCGCGAAATCTCCGGCCGACCTGTTCGTTACCACACCTCCGCCCCCGGCGGCCAACCGGTTCGACATCGGGTCCTTCAGCATCGGGTACGCGCGCGAGTTGGGGACGGTCACCCCGTACGTGACGACCACGATTGGCGCGGTCGCCACGCTCGACGCCATTCCGCAGACGCTGGCTGCGACATACCACACGCACACGCCCGGCGGGTTCGCTGTGTACCTGAGAATCCGCCCCGCCCACTCCCACAGCGCGGATCGCATGGCAGGGATGGAGATGCGGTGATCAATGGCTGCAGGGCTGCCGGGTCTACTGGCCCATCGACATCGACATGGGCAACGGCATCGCGACGAGGATTGCGGTAATCGCCAGAACGAGCATGCCCAGCCCGATCTCTACCAATGCCGACCGCGTGAACGCTCGCACGCCGTCCTGGCCCGGCGCGGTCAGCCGGGGAGTACCCCGTTGCCAGTTATATGCGCCGGCAAGCAGCACGAGTCCCACGAGCGTCAGCTTGACGAGCAGCGTCCGGCCGTACCCCGATCGCCAGAGCGACGACACGGCATCGAGAATGATTCCACGCCGCGATCGTCCCGGTGATCGCGAGGGTCGCCGCCGACGTCAACGCGACCGGCGAGAATGCGCGCACCAGGCCCGCAATGTCGGCGCCCCATTCCTCGGGCGCCCTCCGCGTCGGTGTTCGCGGGCCGGTGCGCAGCGTCACGGCGGCCAATACCGCGAGAGTCCCCATCCATGTACCGGCGCAGAGCACGTGGAGCACGTCGGCCGTTACCACGAGCGCCCAATGCTGCTCCACTGACGCGGCGTGACCCGCAAACGCTGGCGTGGCCGCCAGCCCGACCGCCGACAATCCGGCTAAGGCCCACGCTCGCTTCGATCCGGAGCGCGCAAACGAGAAAGCAATGGCCGCGGCGACAGCGATCGCGACGTGGACCATCCACACCGCGCCCCAGTGTGTGTGCGCGGCCATCGCGACGATGAGATGCACCCAGTCAGAGAACGACTGGCCCGGGTCGGCGAGATCCATGACCTCCGTGCCCAACCGGACGACGGCGGCGGGAAGCAGCGCGAGCGCGGCCCACATTCCGAGCGAGGCACTCCGTCGCGCGCGATCCGGCAGGGGCTCATACGGCAGGCCGGCCATGCCCAGCAGCAGCCGGCAGCTGACCGCACCCAGCGCGATCGTGATCCCCCCGAGCATCATCCAGCGGGCGGCCCACGCCAGGACATCGACCGCCGACACGCCTCCCGCCATCCCTCCCGGCATCCGGGTCGCCGGCCCGGCCTATTGGCCCCGCGCGGCGCCGGCCTTCGAGCCGGAGGCGGCAATGACAAACTGGAATTGGCCCGTCGACACGTGGCCGTCGCGCGCCGTGGACCGCCACCAGACTGTGTACCCCCCGGGACCCGGATGCGCCCGCAGCGGTGCCACGACCGGAGCGGTGGCACCAGTGTCCCTGGTCAGCGGTGCAAGTGCGATCGCGCTTCCGCCCGTGGCGCTGACGCGAATGGTCGTCACCGCGAGCTCAGGTTGCTCAGAGAACCACAACCGTACCGCGGCGGGCGCTGTGGCGACGGTATCGTTGGCCGCGGGCTCGGACCGCTCCAGGTGCAGATGCCGGCGCGCGTTCGCGGGCGCGTGCATGTCTGGCGACCGCGCTGGCGCCGACGTACCCGGGGCAGCACCCAGGGTGAGCATTGTTGCCAGCGCGATCAGGCCGGACCGGCGGATCGTGGCCGCAGGAGCGGAGGAGCGGGAGTTGGACATGGGCGGTTTGAGGGTGATGGAGGTGATGGAGGGTGAGGTGAAAATTACGTCATGCATAGCCTGCTGATCTAGAAGATGTCGTAGTGGACGGTACCGTAGAGCGTGCGAGTCTGGCCCGGGGTGACGAAATATCCGGATTCGAGCTCGCGATACTGGGTGTCCAGGATGTTGCGGATACCAGCCTCGAGTCTGAGGCCGTGCGCGATCCGGACGCCGCCGCTAACGTAGAACAACGCGAACGCGGGACGTGTCAGCCCGACCGCCTCTTCGAACGGCGTGTACTTCCCCTGGAAACTGGTTCCCACCCGCAACCGCCAGATCGAGTGCCGCGGCGCGATTACGACGGCGCCGTCTCCCACGAATCGGGACGTGTTGAACACCGGCTGGCCGGAATAGTCAATGCCGGCGTCCGAGTCGAAGTACCGCGTGTACGTGGCGTCGACCACGGTGAAGCTCGTCGAGAGCGTGACGTCGGGCGTCACTGCCGCACGTGCCGTCACGTCGACGCCCCGGCGGCGGCTGGGACCGCCGCTGATGGTAGTCACGCCGTTGAATGACTGCTCGTTGCTGAGATCCATGCGAAAGACGGCCGCATCGACGTCGAGCGGGCCTCGTTCCACTTTCACACCCGCTTCGTAGTCCCACAGCGTGATGAACGGCGTTCTGGGATCGAGGATGACACCATCCGCCTGGCGAAAACCGCGCGATACGTTCGCGTAAATGCCGGCCCAAGGCAGGAGCCGGACCAGCAGACCGGATTTGGGCGAGAAATGCCCTTGCTGAACTGTGCCTGGCTCTGCGGACCTGTGGTGCCAGGTGAGAGCGACACGGGTTGCAGCGACGTACTGGAGAGTTGGTCCGCGCGCGCACCGAGGTCCACGCGGAGGTATTTGGAGATATCGAAGTTGCTCTGCACGAACAGGCCGCCCGACGACTGTTCCGCCCGCACGAGCGCGAAGGGCACGGAGTCTTGCCGGAACGCGTTCGCCGCCTCGCCCCAGTTCTCGTAGTGGGAATGGTCGTACCGCGCCTCGGCGCCCGCCGTCACCTGAAATCCGGGCACGCTGTACGTGAGCGCGCTCGTCGCGCCGCCACCGTATCGCCCGTCGTATTCCCGGGTTTCGATTCCCGACCCCTCGAGCTCCCCGCCCAGTCCGGGAGGAGTGCTCAGCCAGAAATTCCATGTGCCTTCCGTCGCATAGACCGTACTCCGCCAGAACAACGACGGCGAAAAGACGACGCGAAGACTCGCCCGCTCCTGGGCGTGCCGCTTGAATCCACCATCACCGAAGTTCGAAACGACGCCGAAATTCCCGGATAGATACGACGCCGTGTCGAGGAATCCTGGTGAGTTGTAGCTCGTGGCAAATCCTTCGACTCCCAGGTCGATCGTCACCGCGCGGGTCAGATCGTGGAGGTATCGTGCGTGCAGTTGGCCGATCTGGTCCTCGGAATGCGGCCGCCACCCGTCGTCGTGTGTGACCCGCAGGCCAAGGACGCCTCGCGTACCACCGTTGTCGAAGCCGGCCAGCACCACACCCTCCGCATTTCCGAATGAACCACCGGTCAACTGCACCTGCGTCCCGCTGAGATGCTCCAGCGTGCGGACGTTGACGACTCCGGAAAAGGCGAAATTGCCGAACAGGGCGCTCGTCGGTCCCTTGATGACATCAATGTCGCTGACCGCTTCCGGAAATAGCAGGTTGAAGTCGTTGTACCCCTCGGCGTGTCCGTTCACGGGTTCGTTGATCGGTACACCGTCGATCCAGAGGGCAATGTCCGTCGAATGGTCGGAGCTGAAGCCGCGAATCGAAAGGTCGGATCCGAACCCCGGCCCCTGCCCCTGCTCATGGGATTCGACTCCCGCGGTCTCGCGCAGCAATTCGTATGGAGAGTTCGCCGGCGTCTGCGCGATCGCGTCCGGCGTCACCGTCACCGCGCTCACCGGCTCTGTCGGCTGCACGGGGGTCGCCGTGACCGTCACCGCGCCGAGGCGCGCGGTATGACGAGCCAGCGAATCGCGTTGCGCAGACAGGGCGCGCGCATGTTTGCGCGGCGGGGTGCCGGCCAGAGAATCGAAGTACGCCGCCGCGGCCGCGCTATCCGCGGACGTGGTGCGAGGCCGGCCAGTCGTGTCGGGCCGTGCCGTGGGGACCTGGGCGCGCGCCACCCGCGCCATTTCGGTCATGCCGCCGCCGACACCCAACGCGGCGAGGCAGAGCACCGCCGCCAGGCGCACACCGCGCCCCATCAGGGATGACACCCGGCTTCGCATTCGCCGGGTGTCCCCTACATGAGCGGCCGCGAGAGCGGTGCGCTCATCACTATCGATTGACATGTGGGTCTCCGCACAGTTGGCACGGGCGGAGACGGGATGTCTCCTGCCCGGTGCGGCGTGTGATTCACGCGCCGCGTCAGCGCGACCCCGCGAACGGGGTCAGACGCTCTGTGCGGGAGGGCCGAGCGGAGGCGGAATGACGACGTCGGGCGCGGCACGCGGCGCGACGTCGCGGTAGACGAGCGGTGCGGCTGCGGCGATCGCGACCGGCACGACAGGGATCACGACCAGTCCAACGGCGGGAACACTCACCAATCCGGTCGTACAGCACGCGCCCGGGCATGTGCACTGATGGCCGTGGTGGCCGCCATGTCCATCGGGCGCGCCCCCACTGTGATCCTGATGCCCGGCCGGCATCGCATCCGTCATGAGGCCGTGGGCCGGCAATGCGTCGTGGTGGACCACGCCGGCCAATGCCACTGCGCCGAGCCAACCGCCCCCGTGCTCCGGGCACGCCTGCAGCGAGACTCCGGAGACTGTCACGATCGTCCAGAGTCCGAAAAGTCCCGCCAGGAGCCGCTGTACCGGGGACCGCCGCATGATGGCACAATCTATGGAGAAGCCTGTTCAACGCCAAAGGCCGGAAACCTGAAGTCCGCTTGTGGCGTCCAAGTCCCAACAAACGATCCCGCGGCGTCATGGCGGGTGGCAATTGGCTCAACACGCATTACCATCCCACTCGTGCGGCTGCGCAGACTGCATTTGCGGCTCCTGGCGCTGGTTGTCGCGCTGGTCCAACTCTCCGGACCGGCCGCCGCGTCGTTGGCGGATGCGCAGCTCGAAGCAGCGGGCAACGGTCCACATGCGGCCTCACACATCGAGGCGCACGGCCGGCCCGAGTGTGCACGGGTCCACGCCAATGACTGTGCGCTCTGCCAATACCTCGCTACGGCACTGGGCCAGCCGGCACCGCCGGCCGCCGCCGCACCGATTTCCCTCGCGGCCATCCGGCCGCCAGTCGCCGAGCTCCTCGGCTACGCGCCCACCGCACTCGGGGCGCTCCCGTACTCGCGCGGGCCACCGGTTCTCGTCTAGCCGGACCGCGTTACGCGGGCGTCGCTCACGCGACGACGCGCACACTCACTCGCTGATTCGCACGTCGTAGCCCGGCCCCGTTGCGGGCCGCGGCTGCCTGCTCGGTCACGCGAGCGTGTTGTCGCGATCCGGCCTCCGCAGCAGTCGCCATGGTGCGCGCCCGCGTCCGCGGATGCGCCGCGCTGTGGCCGGGGACGGCGGCATGTGCGGCGTCCTCGCCATCTCCTGCAGACGAGGATCGCTCTGTGTCTACTGTGCTTCGCAGACTCCGCGCGTCACGCCACACCCGGCGGGCGTGCGTGCTGTCCGTTTGTCAGATGTTCGTTCTCGGGGCATTTGCTGCTCCAGCCCACGCCGCGGCGGCCGCCGGTCCACGTGCGGTAACCGCCGCGGACGGCCGGTCGCGCCCGTACGATCCACCACTGTCCGGCGACGTCGTCGGTACAGTGGCCGACAGCAGCAACGACCGCCCTTTGCCCAGTGTCGAGGTAACTGTCCAGCGTGGCACCAACATCGTCGCCAACACGACGACCGATCAATTCGGCCGGTTTATCATCCACGACCTCTCGGCCGGCGATTACACGATCGGTGTGCATTTCATCGGTTATGCATCGAATACGCGCCCACTCACGATCACGAGCGGCACGACGCGGATCGACTTCCGGCTCGTGCCGGCGGCGGCGGCCCTCGAGGCGGTGCAGGTCTCCGGGCAGTCACCTGTGTCTGTTAACACCCGGACCGGCGACCAGACGTACAATGAGGCCGATTCCCGAACGGCGCCGAGCACCACGACATCGGGGGTGATCCAGCAAGCCATCGCCGGAGCGGCTCGTGCGCCCACGGGCGAGGTGCACATCCGTGGGCAGCACGCCGAATACACCTACTTCATCAATGGAGTACCCGTGCCCCCGGGGATATCGGGCTCGCTCAACGAGCTGTTCGATCCACAGGTGGTGCAGGCCATCGATTTTCAGACCGGAGGCTGGGATGCCGAGTACGGTGGCCGCATCGCCGCCGTCATCAATATCCAGACCAAGGTCCCGGCCGGGCCGTTCCACATGGAGGAGTCGACATACGACGGGACCTACAACGCGATGGGGCAGGCGCTGACGATGAGCGCCAATACCGGCAAACTGGGGATGTTCTTCTCCGGGGAAGCACAGGGCACCGACATGCGGCTCGAGCCAGTCGTCGGCGGTACCAACAATGCCCCCATCAACTATCACAATCACGGCCAGGATCTCTTCGGGTTCGGCAAGCTGCAATACGCGGCGGGACCGCACGACCTGATCTCAGTGGACGGGAACTACTCGACGACGCACTTCGACGTGCCGTACGATTCGACACAGCAAGCGCTCAATGACCACCAGACTGACGCCAACGCGTTCGTGAACCTGTCCTATCGCCACCGGTTCGGGGACTCGCTCGGCACGGACGCGCGCAGCCAGCCGCCGGAGCTGTTCATCGGACCGTACTTCCGGCAAGGATCCCTGAACTACCGTCCCGGCGCTGCGGACGCTCCGTCGTTCGTCGACGCGAGCGACCCGACGGCGACGCCACGCGACGTGTTCGAGAACCGGAGTTTCGACATCGTGGGAGTGAAGGCTGATTTCTCCTTTCCGATGGTGACGGGCCTCATGGACGGGAAGATCGGGACGGCGTATTCACACACCTACGGTCACGAGAATTTCCGGCTCACGGCCCCGACCGGGGTGCAGCCGCCGATCGCGTCGGTGTCTGGACTCAACGGCTACGATTGGGGTACCTACGCCGAAACGTCGGTGCGTCCAGCGGAATGGTTCGAGCTTCGCACCGGGCTCCGGTTCGACAGCCACGTGGAGCCGTTCGCGCCGAATCAGACACAGGTTAGCCCACGCATCCGGCTCAACTTCTTCCCGACGCCGTCCAACACGCTCTACCTGTACTTCGGGCGGCTCTTCATGCCGACCAACATCGAAGATCTCCGGTCGATCACGGAGCAGGCCGATGAGAACGTCGCTACGTCGCCGACGCTGCCGGAGCGTGACGCGTTCTACGAAGTGGGCTACATCCACCGGTTTCCACACGGCATCGTGACGAAGCTCTCCGGCTATCACAAGGAGAGCACGCCGGGCATCGACGACAATACGATTCCCGGATCCGCCATCACGACGGATGTGAATATCAATCACGTCTGGATCACGGGGCTGGAAGGCGTCGTCGAGTTCAAGCCTGTCGGTCCAGTGTCTGGCTATCTCAACCTCGCTCTCAACCACGCGTATGGCCAAGGGCCGATCACCGGCGGTTTCTTCCCGATCCAGACGCCGAACGAGGCGTTCGATCTCGACCATGACCAGCGGGGCTCGGCCGTCGCGAACGTGATGTACAGCTCGCATGGGTTCTACATCAGCGCGACCGGCATCTTCGGCACCGGCCTCACGAACGGCTTCACACCCGATGCCAACGTGCCCAACGACACGGGGAGCGTCGCCAACGGCACGTTCCAGCCCGGGAACAAGAGCTTCTGCACGAGTCTTCTCTGCTTCAACACCGCCTTCAAGGTTCCGCCGAGCTACATCCAGAATCTGAGTCTGGGTTACACGGTTTACGGCGGCGCGACGTACGTGCGGCCGGAGATCTTCATCACGAACCTGTTTGACCACACCTATCTGCTGAAAGGCGCCTTCTTCAGCGGCGAATCCGTCGGCCGCCCGTTCATGATCCAATTCCGGCTGAGTCTCGGCGTGTAACGCGCGTAGCTGTTGCGGGCAATGGCCCCGCGATCGAATTGGCAGGACGACACGCAGCCCGTGGTGGTGATGGTTTTGATCATCATCATCGTGACGCTGTGTGCCGTCCTATCACTCGGCAAGATCAACAACGAGCATCAATACCGAGCCGTCGCTGCGCGCGGCTAGAGAGCTATCCGGTCGTCTTGCTCAATTCCGTGGGCTGGGGCTCGGGCGTCAGGGCGCCCTCACGGAGAAATCCTTCCCAGCCGCAGCGCATGCACCAGCGCTTACGGAGTTTCGGAACGAGCCGGCCCATCAATCTGGATTGGACGCGAGCGGTCGCCGCGTCACAATTCGGACACCGGTCGCCCTTCGGGAGGATGTAGTAAAAGAGGACCGTCGCCGCGATGAGGCGCAGCACGAACATTCCTCCGAGGACCAGAGCGAAGATCACAATGTCGGACATGTGCCCGTTACCTCCCGGCGCCCCGGCGGTTCCGCCCGCCCCTGACTCGTCGCTCTCACCGTGTGCGGTCAGCACACAGGTGCTGTACCCATCCGCTACAATCGTGCCTCGACCCGATCCCACGGCTCGACGTACGCAATGCCGTCCTCAATGCGCTCGATGACGACTTCCGCCCCCGCCACGAGCAGCACGCCATCCAGCCCTGCCGCGCGCGCCGTCAACGTCGCGCCCTCGCTCTGGTATTCGATCGTGCCGGCCGACCCGTCGCCGGCAATCGAAAGGACTCGCGCCGGCGCACCCTGGAGCACATAGCGCTCATCGACGACTTCGGCCTTCGCGGCAGGGATTGCCCAGGCGGCCACGAGCGTCAGCGCGCCGGCCGCGCCAGCCGCCCCGGCCACCAGCGCGATCAATACGTCAGGAACTCGCGACAGCGTCGTGTAGCGGGCGAGCAAATATCCCGTCGCCCCAAACGCTGTGGCAAATCCGGCAGTCGTCGGGAGGTTGATCACGAACCGGGGGGGCGCCGGTACTGGCGCGCCCCCCGTCGTTGCCCGCGACCTGCGAGCCGCCTTCGCTGGCCGCTCGATCCCGTGGAGCATCGCGCGAACGGCGAGCAGGAGTCCGGTGACGAACGATGCGAGAAAGACGATGGACATGCGGGAGATCCCGTCGCGGAAGCCGATACTGCAGCAAGCCAATGCCGACGCGTTGCCGCCGTCATGGCTCCCCGGGCTGTGTGTCCCCGGCCCTGTGCATGAAGGTACTTACGAAACCGGGGGCCGTGAACGACGCGCGCACGTCGGATCGCCCCGACGGCGGCATGAGCGGAACCATGCGCGCGCCTTCGCGGGATTCAAGAGGCGAGGCGCAGGAGACGGCCGGGTGAAGCGGGCGTCGGCACATGTGAGGGCAAGGCCGCGAAGCACCCGCGGCAACCACAGCAGCCCACCGCCCAGGTCCTTGGCCTAGCCCCTCCACGAGGCGGTCAACTCACTATTGCGATATATCGGCGGCGCAGCTAAGATATATCGGAGATATATCGATGATATATCGTACGTAATTACTTTCAGCGGAGTCGTTTCATGTTCGGTGGCGATTGGAGTGGCGGATGTGGCCCGCGCGGAGCCCGAGGGGTTCGCGGAGGATCGTGGGCCTGGGGCAGTGGTGGGTGGGGCGAAGGCGGATCGTGGGGACGTGGGCCTGGCACAGGGCGAGGCAGGCACTGGGGTCGGGGTGGACGGATGTTCGAGCAGGGCGATCTCAAGTACGTGATCCTGCACCTGCTGAGTGAGAAACCGCGTCACGGCTACGAGATCATCAAGGCCCTCGAAGCGCGCCTCGGCGGGACCTATTCACCCAGCCCGGGCGCAGTGTATCCCACGCTGACCATGCTGGAAGAGATGGGCTATGCTCGCGGGACGACCGACGAGGCAGGGAAGAAGGTCTACGAGATTACCGCGGAAGGCCGTGCGTATCTCGAGCAGAACAAGAGCTCCGTCAATGAGATCTTCGACCGAATCTCGGAGTTCGCGACGAGCTTCTTCGGACCGCCGATGCTCGAGGTGCACCAGGCATTCAAGAACGTCGCCCGCGCGACGTATGCAACGGCGACGCGCCTGAAGGATCCAGAGCAGCTCAAGCGGATCAAGGAAGCTCTCGACCGTGCCGTGACGGAGATCGAGAAAGCAGGGGAAAAGTCCAGCAGCTAGAAGACCGGCACCTACCGGCAGCTAGGGATACGCGACTGCCACGACTCAACTGATGATGCAAGGCCGGCCACACGACGTGGCCGGCCTGTTTTTCCCTCTGACGTCTCCCGCTTCAAGAACTCTGCACGCGATCTAATTCAGCGTCGCGTCCAGCTCGATTTTCACGTTGCCCTTCAACGCGCTCGACACCGGGCAACCATCCTTGGTCACCTGCGCAATCTTTTGAAACGACTCCGCCGTCGCGCCGGGGACGGTCGCACGGACGGTCAGCTTCATGGTCGTGATCCTGAAGCCCTCAGCCACCTTGTCGATCGTGCACGCCGCCAATGACTCGATGCGAGTCGGAGGGGTACCCGCCCCTTCGAGCCCGCCGCTCAACGCCATCGCGAAACATGCGGCTTCGGCGGCCGCCAGCAGCTCCTCGGGGTTCGTTCCTTTCCCGCTCTCGAAACGAGACCCGAACGAGTAGGCGGCGTCAATGGTGCCCGTCTCGGTCTTGAGACTTCCCTTACCGGATCGCAGTCCCCCTTCCCACACAGCGCTTGCTCGGCGCGTCGGCATGGCGATGACTCCTTGCAGTATTTGGTCGGTGTTTGGGCAGGAAAGTTAACGGTGGATGTCCGGCCGACGATTGAACGAGGAACCACACGAACCGGTCGCGGCTGCTGATCCGTCCGGCACCGGCCAGCACTAATTCTGGGGCGCCCGACCCGCCGGACGGCGTAGCCCCCCGGTGTCCGTTTTTGGGATTGGCGATCCCAAGCACGAATCAGACCGAGGGAACCTCGGCATACTCGCAAGATCGTATCTCATTGCTATTATAGAAGATAAGCCAGTCTTTGCCTGCGGCACGGTACTTTCTCATGGTGAATCACCGTGGATATCGTACGCACTCCGCCGAAACGCCGGCGCCGCTACCTCATCATCGCTCTCGCGGTGGTGGCCGTGATCTCGGTGACCGTTTCGGTCAGCCGCCTCGAATCCCGCGCCCCATCGGTCGAGCGCGGTACCCTATGGATCGACACTGTCCGCCGGGGTACGATGCTCCGCCAGGTGCGGGCTCCGGGCAAGCTCGAACCGGAACACGTTCGCTTCGTGTCGGCCGTGACGGCGGGCCGCGTGGAACGGCGCGATGTGCTGCCGGGCGCTCACGTCTCTCCAACCACTGTCCTGGTTGAGTTGTCTAACCCGGACGTGCAGTACCAAGCGCTCACCGCTCAACAACAACTCGCGGACGCAAAGGCAACGCTCGTGACGACGCAGACCCAACTCGAATCCCAGCGTCTCACCGAGTCGTCGCAACTCGCGACGGTCCAGTCGGATTCGGCTGAAGCCGCCCGCAATGCGGCGATGATGGATGCTCTCGACAAGAAGGGATTTGCGGGCGGGATGGAGCTGGCGAAAGCGCACGACAAGTTGCGGGAACTCGACTCGCGTCTTTCCACTGAGCGCGACCACCTGCATCTGCTGACCGAGTCCGTCAGCCGCCAGTTGGTGCTGCAGCAGCAGCAGATCCAGCGGCTGCAGGCGATCGCCCAGTTCCAGGAAGACCGCGTGGCGTCGATGCGCGTAGTCGCCGGCGACAGCGGCGTCCTGCAGGAATCGTCGCTTGACCTCGGCCAGTGGGTCGTGCCGGGCCAGATTCTCGCGAAGGTTGCCCAGCCCGGAAAGCTCAAGGCGCTCCTCAACGTGCCGGAGACGCAGGTCGTCAATGTCACGGTCGGCGAGGTCGTGTCGGTCGATACGCGCAACGGCGTCGTCCCCGGACGGGTCGTCCGGATCGCCCCGGCGGCGCAGAATGGCACCGTCGAAGTGGAGGTATCGCTGCCCGGTACGCTCCCCGCGGGCGCCCGGGCGGACCTTAGCGTCAATGGTACGATCGAGGTCGAACGGCTCGAGAACGTGCTGTACGTGGGCAGGCCCGCCTTCGCGCAGAACAACCTGACTGTCGGCGTATTCAAGCTGGACCCCAGTGGGAACAACACTGCTGCACGCGTACCGGTGAAATTCGGGCGCGCGTCTGTCACCACGATCGAGATCCGGCAGGGGCTTTCGGCCGGAGACCACGTCATCATCTCCGACATGTCGGCCTGGGACAACGTCAACAAGGTGCGCATCGAATGACCACTGCGTCTGCTGCTCCGCAGCCCCAGCCCGGCGCCGGTACGGGCGCCGCCGCTCTGATCAAACTCGACGGTGTCAAAAAGGTCTTCCTCACGGACGAAATGGAGACGCACGCGCTCGCGGAGATCCATCTCGAGATCCGGGAAGGCGAATATGTCGCGATCGGGGGACCGTCCGGCTGCGGCAAGACGACGCTTCTCTCGATCCTCGGTCTTCTCGATACGCCGACGAGTGGCCGCTATGAACTGGCGGGCGAGCCCGTGGACTCGCTGTCGGCGGCCGATCGCGCGCGCGTCCGGAACCGCCAGATCGGTTTCATCTTCCAGGCGTTCAATCTGATCGGCGATCTCACAGTCGCCGAAAACGTCGAGCTGCCACTTACGTATCGCGGGATGCCCTCCGCCGATCGCAGGCAGCGTGTCCAGGCAGCGCTCGAGCGCGTCGGGATGGCACACCGCACCAAGCATTATCCTGCCCAGCTTTCGGGTGGCCAGCAGCAGCGCGTGGCTGTCGCGCGCGCCGTGGCCGGCGAGCCGTTGATCCTGCTCGCCGACGAACCGACTGGAAATCTCGACTCGCAGAATGGCGAGGCGGTGATGGGCCTCCTTCGGGAGTTGCACGAAGGCGGCGCGACGATCTGCATGGTGACGCACGATCCGCGCTTCGCGCGGCACGCCGAGCGCACGGTGCATCTGTTCGACGGACGAGTGGTCGAGGAGGAACACGGCCCGCAGCGGGACGCGGATGCGCAGACTCTTGGCCAGAGCGGATTCGGCGTCTCATGATGTGGCCGCGCCGCCCCGCCGGCACGGCTGCCGTCGCTGACGCGAAAACCAATGGGTTCTCCGAGCTTCACGGCCCGCTTATCTCGCTCCGCAACGTGGAGCGCTCATACGACGCCGGTGGCCAGCGCAACTACGTGCTGCGCGGCGTCACGCTGGACATCGAGCGCGGCGACTTCGTCTCCATTATGGGGCCGTCGGGCGCCGGCAAGTCCACGCTCCTGAACGTGCTCGGCATCCTCGACAGCGGATGGGCGGGTGAGTACCACCTGGCCGGATCCGCCGTTCACACGCTTCCGCTCAAGGCGCGCACGGCGCTCGGACGCCGCCACATCGGTTTCGTCTTCCAGCAGTACCATTTGCTCGACGAGCTGACTGTGGCCGAGAACCTCAATGTGCCGCTCTCGTATCGCAATGTGCCGAAGGCACAACGGCAGTCGCTGGTCGCCGATACGCTCGACCGGTTCGGCATCGTAGGGAAGAAGGACCTCTATCCGCGACAGCTCTCGGGCGGCCAGCAGCAGCTCGTCGGCATCGCGCGCGCATTGATCGCGAGCCCCGCCGTGATTCTCGCGGACGAGCCCACTGGCAATCTTCATTCGAGCCAGGGGCGCGAGATCATGGATCTCTTCTCGGAGCTCAACGCCGCGGGCACGACGATCGTGCAGGTTACGCACTCCGAGGACAACGCCGCGCGCGGGAAGCGTATCATTCAGCTGCGAGACGGCTGGATGGCGTGACCCGCCGGCCGGTCCCGTCACGCGGGCTCCGGCCGCACCAGGCTCACTCATGGATGCGCTCACACTGGATGTCCGCCACGCGATCCGATCCCTGCTCCGGAGCCCCGGCTTTGCGCTGACGGGGCTCCTCGTCGCGATCGCCGCGTCCGGGTTCCTCCGCAGCCGCCTCTACGGCGTGACCCCAGCCGATCCCGTAACATTCGTGATAGTCGTGGCCGTGATGGGCGTCGTGGCGGCGCTCGCGTGCTTCGTGCCGGCGCGGCGTGCCGCGCGGGTCGATCCGGTCATCGCCCTGAGGGCCGAGTGAATCCCCGGAGGATGGAGTGACCGAAACGACGGTCGTGGCCCGGCGTCCGCGGATTCTGGTTGCCGACGACCAGCCCGACATCCTCGAAGCGCTCAGGCTTCTCCTCAAGGGAGAGAACTACGATGTCGAGACCGCGCTGTCGCCGGCCGGGGTGTTGCTCGCGGTGCAGGGTGGCGATCTCGATGCCGCGCTCATCGATCTGAACTACGCGCGCGACACGACCTCGGGCGACGAAGGCATCGACCTCCTCGGCCGCATCCGCGCGGCGGACGCGACGCTGCCGGTTTCCGTCATGACCGCGTGGGGCAGTGTGGACGGCGCCGTGGAGGCGATGCGGCGCGGGGCCTACGACTACGTCGAGAAGCCGTGGAGCAACGAGCGCCTGGTGCTCACCTTGCGGCGGCAGGTGGAGATGGGGCGCGCGCTGCGTGCCGGGCCGGCAGCTTCAGACCGAGATCGATACGCTGCGATCGAGCCCCGGACGTCCGCTGCTGATCGCCGAGTCGCCGCGCATGCGGCCCGTGCTCGACCTCATGGCGCGGATCGCGCCCTCCGAGGCCAACGTGCTCATCACCGGAGAGCACGGAACCGGCAAGGAGCTGGTCGCGCAGTGGCTGCACGCCGCGTCTGGACGCGCGCAAAGGCCGTTCACCGCCGTCAACCTCGGCGGCCTGTCCGAAGGTGTGTTCGAAAGCGAGAATGTTCGGCCATGTGCGAGGCGCGTTCACCGACGCCAAGGCCGACCGCGCGGGCCGCTTCGAGCTGGCCGACGGGGGCTCGCTCTTTCTCGACGAGATCGCCAATATCTCAATGGGACAGCAGTCCAAGCTGCTCCGCGTGCTGCAGACGCGCGAAGTCGAGCGGGTCGGATCGTCGCGAACCAAGCGGGTGGACGTCCGCATCATGGCCGCGACGAACGCCGATCTCCGCGACGAAGTGACGGGCGGCCGCTTCCGCGAGGACCTGCTGTTCCGCATCAATACGATCGAGATCGCGCTCCCTCCACTCCGTGACCGTCGCGAGGACATCCTGCCCCTCGCCCGACATTTCCTCGATCAGCATGCGCTGCGCTACGGCCGCCGCGGGCTCGCGCTCGACGCTGGTGCGGCCCAGGCGCTGCTCACGCACAACTGGCCCGGCAACGTGCGGGAGCTGGATCACGCGGTGGAGCGCGGCGTGTTGCTCGCCCAGGGCGCGACGGTGCGCGCGGGGGATCTGGGCCTTCGGCCCCCGGGTCCGCCGGCACGCCTGGAAGACCTGACGCTGGCCGAAGCCGAGCGAGCAATCATCGACCGTGCGCTTTCGCGATTCGGCGGGAATGTCAGCCAGGCCGCCAAGGCACTGGGATTGAGCCGGAGCGCGCTCTACCGCCGCTTGGAAAGCAATGGCCAGTGATGTGCGCGCCGAGAGACCGGGCACGCGCGCCGGCGTGCGGGATGTACCCGGCGTCGCGGTAACAGAGGCCGGCGAGAGCGGCGCCGGCGCGCCGCCGGTCGTAACTGAAGGGGTTTCGCCCGAGGCCGATTCGCCGGGTCACTGGTGGCAACGCGTGCGTCACGAACGCCGGGTGTTCGCGCTCGCGCTCGTCCCCGCGCTTCCCGCCCTGATCGTCGCGGCCGTGTTTCTCGAGCGCACGACCATGCCACCTCTGGCCCGCTGGGCGGCGCTGGCCGCGCTCGGCGCCTCGTGGATCGGGGGCGCCCTCGGCGTGCGTGCCGTCGTGGTGCATCCGCTGCGCACGCTCTCGAACCTGATCGCCGGCCTCCGCGACGGCGACTACACCCTGCGAGTTCGCGGGGCGCGGCCCGATGACGCGCTCGGTCTCACGCTGCTCGAAACCAATCTCTTCGGCGACCAGCTCCGCACGCGGCGCCTCGGTGAGATGGAAGCGACGGCGCTGCTCCGCACCGTGATGACGGAGATCGACGTTGCCGTCTTTGCCTTCGACGAAGACGGGCGGCTACGCCTGGTCAACCGGGCCGGCGAGCGGTTGCTCGCGCAGCCCGGCGAGCGATTGCTCGGGCGCGAGGCGGCGGCGTTGCAGCTGGCGTCTGCCCTGACAGGCGAGGTGCCTCGTGTCGAGGACTTTGCACTGCCGGGCGGTGCGGGCCGCTGGGGCGTGCGACGCACGCACATCCGCCGGGGTGGCCGTTCACATACGCTGCTCGTGCTGACGGACCTCAGCCGGACCTTACGCGAGGAGCAGCTCGTGGCGTGGCAACGCATCGTACGAGTGCTGAGCCACGAGATCAACAACTCACTCGCTCCCATCCAATCGATCGCGTACACGCTCCGCGAGATGGTCTCCCGCCAGCCGCCGCCGGCCGATCTCGGCGGTGATGTGAGCCGCGGGCTCGCGATCATCGGATCGCGCTCCGAAGCGCTCTCGCGCTTCATGTCCGCGTACGCGCGCCTGGCGCAGCTTCCGCGGCCGCGGCTCGCGCCAATGGACGTCGGCGGCTGGGTGCAGCGCACGGCGACGCTCGAGGCGCGGGTGTCCGTGCACGTGGAGAGCGGACCAGCGGTCACGATCGCCGGTGATGCCGATCAGCTCGACCAACTGCTAATCAACCTGGTGCGAAACGCCGCGGATGCGTCGCTCGAAACAGGCGGCGGACTCGCCATGACGTGGACCGCCGGCGACGGGCACGTGGATGTCACGGTGTCGGACGAAGGGCCGGGGCTGACGGCGACCGCGAACCTGTTCGTCCCGTTCTTCACGACGAAGCCGCAGGGGTCCGGCATCGGCCTCGCGTTGAGCCGCCAGATCGCGGAGGCCCACGGCGGGACGCTCACACTGGCGAACCGCGATGGCGCGCCGGGCTGTCTCGCGACGCTGCGTCTTCCGACCGCCGTAGCAGGCTGAACCTACGGGGCCACCACCTGTCTCGCAGCCCGTGGTACCGCCGGCTATCTTCGCTCCCGTTTCCGCCCGCTCGTGCGTGCATCATGGGCAACCGCCGCGGCGGATGCCGTGTCCCATCAGGGCTGTACCCATCGCATACTTTTTTTCGTTCGAGGACGTTGAATGGCAGACCGTCGAGAGTTCCTGAAGCAGGGCGCCGCTGCCGCCGCCGTGCTTGCCGTGCAGACGGGCCGCGGCCCCCTCTGGGAATCCCCGGTACTCGGGACAGCGAGACACGATGCGCCCGGCAATGTTGCAGCCATCATCGGCGATCCGCCAGCGGTCAAGGAGCTGCTCGCGGCCGCGCTCAATGCCGCGACAATGGCCGGCGCCCAATACGCGGACGCGCGCATCCAGCGTCTTCAGCGCAACTTCGTCTTCACGCGCGAGCAGCAGATCCTGAACGTCGTGGATCTCGACACGATCGGTTGCGGCGTCCGCGCCATGGTCGACGGCACCTGGGGTTTCGCGGCGACACGCGCGCTGACGCCGGATGCCGTGGCGGCCGCGGGCCGCCAGGCGGTGGCGACGGCGCGCGGTACACGCGCAGCCCGTGATGCCGCTGTGGTCCTGGCGCCGGCGCCCGCGTATGCCGACGTCACGTGGCAGAGCAACTTCACGACCGATCCGTGGACAATACCGCTCGAGCAGAAGACCGACGTCCTGCTCAAGGCCAACGCGGCGGCGCTCAAGGCGCCCAACGTCAAATTCGTCACGAGCGGCTTGTTCTTCGCCAAGGAAGAGCGGAACTACGCCTCGACGCTCGGGTCATCGATTCGCCAGACGCTGATTCGCAGCTTCCCGACAATGCAGATCACGGCGGTGTCCGCCGACCGCACCGACTTCCAGAACCGGACGAACGTCGTGGCACCAATGGGCCGCGGCTGGGAATACGTGATCGAAAAGGACCTTCCTGGCCACGCCCAGCAGTGGGGCGAGGATGCCAACCAGCGCCTCACAGCCAAGCCGGTCGACGTGGGCCGCTATGATCTCGTGCTGCATCCGTCGAATCTCTGGCTCACGATCCACGAGTCGATCGGGCACCCGACGGAGCTCGATCGCGCGAAGGGATACGAGGCCAATTTTGCGGGCACGAGCTTCGTGACACCGCCGGAGAAAACCCTCGGACAGCTACGCTACGGCCCGCCGATGATGAACATCCAGGGTGACCGCTCGCAGGCGGGCGGTCTCTCGACGATGGGATACGATGACGACGGCGTGCGTCCCGAGGATTTCCTCATCATCAAGGACGGCATCCTCAACGACTACCAGACGACGCGCGAACAGGCGCCATGGCTCAAATGGTGGTACGACAAGCAGGGGCGGCCGACGCGGTCGCACGGCTGCTGCTACGCGCAGGACTGGGCCAACGTGCAGTTCCAACGGATGCCGAACGTGTCGCTGCTTCCGGGAAAGGAAGACCACACGTGGGAGGATCTGATCGCGGCCACCGATCGCGGCATCGCGATCATCGGCGACGGCTCCTTCTCGATCGACCAGCAGCGCTACAACGCGCAGTTCAGCGGGCAACTCTTCTACGAGATCAAAGGCGGCAAGATCACGGGCATGCTCAAGGACGTCGCCTATCAGATCAGGACCCCGGACTTCTGGAACAGCATGAAGATGATCGGCGGCAAGCGCTCATATGAGCTCAACGGCTCGTTCTTCGACGGAAAGGGCCAACCCCCGCAGATCAACGCGGTGAGCCACGGCGCGGTCCCCGTACACTTCTCACAAGTCAACGTGATCAACACGGGGAGAAAGGCATGAGCCGCTTCACGACTTCCACGCCGCTTTCCCGGCGCGAAGTGATCCGCGACGCCGTCACGACGCTGGGCGGGGGCCGTCATCGCGAGCGTGACGGGTTCACGGTGCTGACACGGGATGAGATGCAGGGGATCGCCGAGCGGGCGCTGAAGCACTCGACCGCCGATGGATGCGAGGTCACCGTGACCAGCACCGTGGCCGGCAACACGCGCTTCGCGGCGAACCAACTCGCGACGGCGGGCGACGTCACGGACACTGCCGTCACGATCAACACGTCGTTCGGCCCCAAGCACGCGGTCGTCCAGATCAACGACACGTCGGATGATGCCGTCGCCGCGGCAGTCGCACGGTCCGAGGTGCTGGCGAGGCTCGCCCCCGACGATCCGGATGCCATGCCGCCAGTCGGCCCGCAGCAATATCCGCCCGTCGACGCGTACTTCGATGCAACGGCCACCGTGACTCCGGAACAGCGGGCACGCGCCGCATTGACTGCACTGCAGCCTGCACGCGCATCGTCGGGCGCCGAGGCGTCGGTGGCCGCTGGGTACATCATCGTCATGAGCCGCGCGACGCTTCTCGCCAACAAAACCGGGCTGTCCGCCTTCCATCGCGACACGGATGCCAACTACACCCTGACCGTCCGGACGGCCGATGGCACAGGCTCGGGCTGGGCCGGCGCGGACGAGCGGGACTGGGGGAAAATCGATGCGGGTGCCATTGCGACCCACGCGCTCGAAAAGGCGCGCCGGTCACGCAATGCCGTAGCGGTCGAGCCCGGGCGCTACACGGTGGTGCTCGAGCCGCAGGCGGTGGGCGATCTCGTGCAGCTTCTGAATTTCTTCCTTGACGCGCGGCAGGCAGACGAAGGGCGGAGCCCGTTCACCAGCAGCGCCGGCGGATCGAAGATCGGACAGAAGGTCGCCGATTCCAGTGTCACGCTGTTCTCCGATCCGGCCGATCCCCAACTGCTTGCGGCCCCTTTTGACGGCGAGGGCTATCCGCTGACCCGGCAAGTCTGGATCGACAAGGGTGTGCTCGCCAATCTCTCCTACAGCCGGTTCTGGGCCAAGAAGCAGAGCAAGCCTTTCTCGGGCATCCGCAACTCGATCAAGCTGGCGGGCGGCTCGTCGACGCTCGACGACATGATCAAGGGGACGGAGCGCGGAATTCTCGTCACGCGCCTGTGGTACCTCCGCCCCGTGGATCCGCGCACCGCGCTGTTCACGGGATTGACGCGTGACGGCACCTACCTGATCGAGCACGGTGCGGTCACGCACCCCGTGAAGAACTTCCGGTTCAACGATTCACCGATCTTCCTGCTCAACAACGTCGAAGCGATGAGCGCGCCGGTGCGGCTTGCAGGAACCGAAGCGGGCGGCGATGTCGCCATGCCCGCCGTCAAGGCTCACGACTTCAACTTCACGAGCCTGTCCGATGCGGTGTGACCGCGGGCGGTAGCGGGAAGGCATCACCGGGGCCTTCAGGTATGGCGGCGCCGTCGTGGCGCGGGTCGGACGCACCAAAGTGCACACCGGCCGAATCACTCATTACGGCCTGGCCGTAGCCGAACTCTCCAGTGCGCGGGGGCAGCACCTTGAGCTGATGGCCCAGCGCGGTGAGGCTGCTGCGGGCGGAGTCGCTCACCAGCGATTCGATTTCGACGTCGCAGCCCGCGAAGGTCGGCTTGGTGAAGCGGCCGGCTTCGAGCGCTTCCTGGATATCGAGCCCGAAGTCCGCGATGCCGGCGACGAACTGCGCATGGGCCTGCGCCTGGTTCCATCCGCCCATGATGCCGAAGCCGATCCGGGTGTCGCCCTTCTGCATGAACCCGGGAATCAGTGTGTGCAGCGGCCGCTTGTGCGGCGCGAGCGTGTTGGCCTGCCCGGCCGCGAGGCTGAACAAGGCTCCGCGGTTCTGCAGGACGAATCCCGTGCCCGGAGCGACGAGTCCCGAGCCGAACGCCGAGTAGTTGCTCTGGATCAGCGATACGATGTTGCCCGCGCGATCGACGACACTCAGATAGATCGTCTCGCTTCCCGCGGGCGGTTTCGCACCGGCCAGCGTCGACGGCTGCACATCGCACTGGGCACGCTGCGGGTCGATGAGCGCCGCGCGGGCGGCTGCGTGATCCTTGCTCAGCATCGCCTGCACGGGGATCTCGCTGAACCGCGGATCGCCGACGTAGCGCAGCACATCAGCATACGCGAGCTTCTTCGCTTCGATCATCACATGCAGCGCCCGGGCGCTGTGGAATCCGTATTCACCGAGCGGGAACCGCTCCATGATGTTGAGCATCATGAGCGCGCCGACGCCCTGCGTGTTGGGCGGCAGCTCGCTCACAGTCCAGCCGCGGTAGGTGGTCTGTACCGGCGTGACCCATTCCGGCTGGAACTCCGTGAGATCGGCGGGGGTGAGCGTGCCGCCTTCGGCATGCGAGAACGCCACCAGCGCGTCCGCCGTGTGCCCGCGATAGAAACCATCGCGCCCGTGCGCCGCGATGGCGCGGAGTGATGCCGCCAGGTCGCGGTTGCGAAACAGCGTACCGGCGGCGGGCGCGTGGCCTCCGGGGAGATACGTCGCACTCGCGCCGGGATCCGCCGACAACAGCACCTGTGCCTCGCCCCACATGCGCGCGTCCACCTCGCTCACCGGAAACCCGGACTCCGCGTAGTGGATGGCCGGGGCGAGTATGGTGGAGAAGGGGAGATGGCCGAACCGTTCGCGGAGCGCGTCCCATCCCGCGACCGCGCCGGGCACCGTCACCGTGTAAATGCCGCGATTCGGCATGCGGGGCACGCCCGTCTCGCCCGGGTGCGCGGCGCCGCGGGCATTCACCAGCTCGGGCGTGAGGCCCGTGGGGGCCCACCCGCTGGAGTTGAG
Organism: uncultured Gemmatimonadales bacterium; assembly: GCA_963737895.1. GTDB lineage: Bacteria > Gemmatimonadota > Gemmatimonadetes > Gemmatimonadales > Gemmatimonadaceae > Palsa-1248. The sequence goes on from CAVTUF010000001.1 coordinate 1,506,301, forward strand.
GCCGTAGAGTTTTCCCGTCTTGGCCTCGTAGACGATCGCGAAGAGATCGCCGCCCATGCCGTTCATCATCGGCTCCATCAGGCCGATCGTGGCGTTGGCGGCGATGGCGGCATCGATGGCATTCCCGCCGCGCTCGAGGATCTGGATGCCCGCCATCGACGCGAGCGGCTGGCTCGTCGCGACAATGCCGTACGTCGTCGCGACGACGGACCGGCCGACCAGCGGATGCACGGGCGCGACGGGTGCGCCCTGTGCTCCCGCGGCGACCGCCGGCACGGGGATTCCAGCGGCCACTATCGCGACCACTGCGCGCTGGTGAATCCAGACGCGCGCGATTCTCTGGCGTGATTGCAGCACGCGACCTCGAGTTGGTTGGCGGTCATACATGAGCCAATGCCGGAGGATGGTGGCCGCGTGGCGGCAGCCGTTGGACCCCGGGGAGCCTGCCATCGTCCATCCGGCTCCGATCTTACGCGGGCACTCACGCGGTGTCGAGTACGTTCGCGAGAAACTCCGCTACTCGCCATTCCGCATAATAGAACGGACGCCACGGCGGCCCCATCACAAAGCCGACATGCCCGCCGCGCGGCACGAACTCCAACGTGAGCGCCGGCGCGTGCGGCGATCGCCCGGACTTCGCCGAGCACCTCGGGCGGAAGAAACGGATCATCAATGGCGCTCAGCAGCAGTGTGGGCACCCGAACCGAGGCGAGGTAGCCGAGTGAACTCGATCGCGTGTAGTAGTCATCGGCGCTCCGGAATCCGTGGACCGGAGCCGTCACAGCATCGTCGAAGTCGTAGATCGACCGCGACCGCGCCAGCCGGTCCGGGTCCGTGAGATCGGGATATTGCTCGAGCTTCGCCAGCGTCTTGCGCTTGAGGGTGCGGAGGAAGCTCGACTCGTAGATGCGCGCGAATCCCTTGCCGATGCGGCGAGCGCCTCGCGCGAGATCGAACGGGACCGACACCGCGGCCGCGCCGCGCACCTGTGCGGGTAGATCGATGCCGCGCTCGCCAAGCCATTTGAGCAGCACGTTGCCGCCCAGCGAAAACCCCGCGAACACCAGGGGAGCGTCCCCGTATTCACGGATGATATGACCGGTGACGAAGGCCAGATCGCCGGTTTCACCGGAGTGGTAGAGCCGTCGCGCGCGGTTGAGCGTGCCGGCGCATGACCGGAAGTACATCAGGTCCGCGCCCCAGCCGCGCCGCGCGGCTTCGGCCAGCATGCCGCGTGCGTATCGCGACTCGGGCGTCCCTTCGAGGCCGTGGAGGATGACGAGCCTTGGCGCGCTGGAGGTGGCGCCATCGAGCCGGTCGAGTTCCAGCACATCGCCATCGGGTGTTTCGAGGCGCTCCCGGCGGGTCGCGACAGCGGGGAGCCGCCGTCCCAGCCGGCCCCACAGGGTCCGTAAGTGCCGGCCTGGCAACCACCAAGCCGGCCGGTACCGAAGGGGAGCAGCGCGTCCGGGGGGCAACGGGGACACCAGAACTCCAGTGGCGATAACGGTATGAGCGCGTGCGAGCCGAGCTCGGCAATGCTACATTTGCGACGCCCCGAGTGCCACTGCCCGCAATGAAATTCCAGTGGTTTGTGCGAGTGGCCCGTGCGTTCTGGAACGCCTGCCGCTCGGTGCTGCGTCCGAGATCGCCCACCCTGCGTCCGGAGGAGCCTCGATGCCGCCAGTCGCCCTACGTCCGCGTTCCACGACGGAGTTGATCGATGCCGCCGTCCAATTACTACGGCAGCACTACATGGAGATCGTCACGGCGTCGGCCATCTTCCTGATTCCGGCGTTCATCATCCGGCTGTTCCTGCCGGACGTGCGTGCGGGACGGCTGCCCGGTGGCGAGCAATTGTTCGCTCTGTTCATCGGGGTTGTGATCACCGTGATTTTCAGCATCGTGTCGACGGCCGCTGTGGTCGTCGTGATCTCGGACAGTTATCTCGGCCGCGAGGTCTCCATCGTCAGCGCCGTGCAACGGGTGATCAACCGGTTCTGGTCCGTGCTCGGCGTCGCTGTGCTCCAAAGCATCATCACCGCCATCGGCTTCGTGGCGTTCTTCATCCCGGGGCTGCTGTGCCTGGCCTGGCTGTTTGCCGGCACGGCGATCGTCATGATCGAGGGAAAGACCGCGGTGGCGGCGCTGGCGCGATCCCGGCAGCTCGCCGCCGGATCGGTGGGCCGCATCCTCGGCGTGCTCTTTCTCACTCTGCTCCTCGTCGGGGTCATCGAGATCATCGCCCTCTTCCTCGTGGGTATCGCCGGGGTGTTCATCGATGCCGGCACCGCGCTCACGACGCTGGGCGGCAACCTCGCCAGTCTGCTGATCTATCCGTTCTTCACCGTCGTCATCACGCTGCTCTACTACGATCTGCGCATTCGAAAGGAAGGATTCGACCTCGAGATCATGGCCACTGAGTTGGCGCAGGGCGGGCAGTCTGCCTCTCCGTCAACGGCGTGACCACCGTCACCGAGTGGCACGACTCCCCATTCACCCGAGAGGCAGGCAACCAGATTGGAAGTCCAGATCTTCGGCACAAAGAAGGACTCGGACACGCGCAAGGCTCTCCGGTTCTTTTCGGAGCGCCGGATCCGCGTGCATTTCGTGGATCTCCAGGAGCGCGCGGCGTCGCTGGGTGAGCTCAAGCGGTTCGCGCAGAAGTTCGGGGCGGAGGCGCTGATCGCGCGAACCGGAAACCGGTTTGCCGAGCGAGGACTCGGAACCGCCCGGTATTCGGACGAGCGATGGATAGCGCTCCTCGCCGGCGATCCGATGCTGCTGCGCACCCCGCTCGCGCGCTGGCAGCACCGTCTCACGATCGGCCTCGACGATGCGGCGTGGAAGGAGTGGATCGCGGCGGACGCGAGTACGGCTCCCGCCGAGGCGCGCCGCAAGGGCTGACGCTGGGGCCAGACGGGGCGCGCTTCACGCGACGACCCCGTTCGGACGGCCAGGCACCGATATTTCGGGCGGCCGGATTCCCGGTCGCGGCAGTCTCCTTCCTGAATCCATGACGCAACTCTCGCTGTCGAACGTCGGCGTGTCGTTTGGCGCCACCGAGCTACTCCACGACGTGACCGTGACCATTGCCGCCGGCGACAAGTGGGGGATCGTCGGCCGCAATGGTACGGGCAAAACGACACTCTTCCGGCTGATCACGGGGGCGCTCGAACCTACAACGGGGCAGGTGTCTCGTGTCGGCGGCGTGCGCGTGTCACTTCTGGAGCAGCACCGCGATTTCGGCGATGCCACGACAGTCTGGGAGGCGGCGGCGGGCGAGTTCGCGGAGCTGCTCGCTCTCGAGCGCTCGCTGTCCGAGCAGGCGATCGCCCTCGGTGCGGATGCGAGCGAGGCCGCACTCGCACGCTACGGCCGCGACCTCGAGCGATTCGAACACGATGGCGGCTATACGATCGCCCCACGGGTCGATACGGTTCTTCACGGGCTTGGCTTCGACCCCGCCGATGCGCGCACGCGTCCTCTCGCCGCGCTGTCGGGCGGAGAGCGCGGACGCCTGGGCCTGGCCCGCCAACTCGTGGTGTCCGGCGACGTACTGCTCCTCGACGAGCCGACCAATCACCTCGATCTCGAGACTACGCAGTGGCTCGAGCAATATCTGCAGGACACGACATTGACCGTCGTCGTCATCAGCCACGACCGGGCGTTCCTCGCCGCGGTGGCTGACCATGTCCTGCATGTCGAGGACGGCACGGCGACGCCGTACACGGGGGATTATGCCGCGTTCGTCACGCAGCATGGCGAACGCCGCCTCACGCAGCAGCGCGCGGCCGACCGCCAGCGCAGGGTGGTCGACAAGGAGCAGGACTACATACGCCGCAACATTGCGGGACAGAACAGCCGGCAAGCCAAAGGCAGGCGCAAGCGTCTCGATCGGCTACCGCGCCTCAGCCCGCCCCCGTCGGCAGAAGGCACGATGGCGGTCGCGTTCGACGTCCGCGAGCGCGGCGGCGACCAAGTGCTCGAGGCGCGCGATGCGCGCATCGCCATTGAGGACCGCACGCTGGTGCGTGATCTCGGTGCCCGTATCATGCGCGGCGACCGTGTGGGGCTGATCGGGCCGAATGGAGCGGGCAAGTCGACGCTGCTGGAGACGATCGTCGGCCGGCGTGCCACTGCGGCCGGTGAGCTGCGGCTTGGCGGGTCGATCAGCGCGGCGTACTACCGGCAGGATCTCGCCCAGGTCCCGCTCGGAAAGAATCTTTACGACATCATCAACGAACTGCGCCCGCTCTGGACGCGGGGCCAGATCCAGGGGCACCTCGGGCGCTTCGGCTTCTCGGGGGATGAGGTTCTGCGGCGGGCCGACACACTCTCGGGCGGCGAACGTGCGCGCGTCGCATTGGCCATGATCATGCTGTCGGGCGCGAACCTGCTCATCTTCGATGAGCCGACGAATCACCTGGATGTCGAATCGATCGAAGCGCTCGAGGACGCGGTCGAGCGCTATCCAGGAACGGTGCTGCTGGTGAGCCACGATCGTGCGCTGCTGCGCGCGCTCGCGACGCGGGTGTGGGTGCTGCACGAGCAGCGCATTACGACGTTCGACGGCAGCTTTGCCGAATGGGAGGTGGCGAGCGCCGAGCGTGCGCATGCCGCGACGGTGGCGGCCGCGGAGGAGGAGTCGCTGCGGCGCGTGCGAGAGCACCGGCGTACCGAGCGTACCGCGCCGGACGCGAATCGCGAGCGGAATGCGTTGCGGACCGCACGGCGCACAGCCGCTGCTGCCGAAGACGCCGTGACGGCCGCAGAGCGCACCGTCGCGACGGTTGCCGCGGCGCTGGAAGATCCCGCGCTCTATACGACACCAGACGGCGTTGCCCGGAGCGCCGAGCTTGGCGTCTCACTCGAGCGCGCGCGGCTGACGCTCGATGCCGCGCTGGAGGCCTGGACGGCAGCGACCGAGCAGCTCGAACGTCTCGCGACCGAGCGCACGCCGTAGCCGCGGCGGCGTGACGCCAGTGGCGCGCGGCCCGAATGCGCCGCATTTACCGGCTCTTCTCACCCAGCCATAGTTTGAGCACCATGCGACTGATGTTTCTGGGGGTCGTGGTGGCGTGTTGCGCCGCGATGCCCGCGCAGGGCCAACAGGCTGCCACTCGCCCCGGCGCGGGGGACAGCGCACAGCACATGGCGCGGCCAACTGGCGTGGTTCTACCGGCCGAGCCCACCGAGCACGTTGGTTCCGGCGACAGTGCCGCGCGCGCGGCTCGCGCCCTCGTGTACGTAGCGCGTGGCGAGGCGGCGACGCGTGCGGGGATGCGTGACAGTGCGCGCATCGCCTACGAGAAGGCGCTCGACGAGGACTACCGTTGCAGCGACGCGGTGGTGGATCTGGCGCGCATGATGGTGGAGGATGGTGACGGCCTCCATGCCCAGGGCCTGCTCATGACCGCATTGCGGCGCGATCCCACCAATCCGAAACTCCTCCACTTCAGTGCGCGGCGGATCGGCGCCCCGCCGGATTCGTCCACGCCATAGCGGCATCGAAGTGGATTTGGGAGGGGCCGGTCGCGGCCGGCCCTTCCGAATACGGGCCCCACACCGGCGCATTCTCATGCGGCCAGCCGCGCCTGCGCCCGCCGCCGCGGTTGTAACAAACATTTGTGCGGTCCGTAGTGTCGCAGGCGGGTCTCGTGGGCCTGCGACTCTCGATGTTTTCCTGCTCAAGCGAGACCCATCACCGATGTCCCTACGCACCCTCGTGCTCGCGGTACTGATCGCGAGTCCGGCCACCGCGCTCACGGCCCAGCAGCCTGAGGGCGCCCCATCGCTAGACACCACACCGGTCATCCACGGCATTGACCGCGCCGATCTCGACACGACGTGTGCCGCGTGCCGGGACTTCTATCGGTTCGCGACCGGCGGATGGCGGGCGCGGAATCCGGTGCCTCCGGCGTTCGCGGATTGGGGAAGGTTGAATGTGTTGCAGGCGCACAATCGCCTAAGGGTCCGGCAGGTTCTCGAAGAGGCGGCACGGGATACGAACGTCACGAATGGCGGGGCCGCCCAGCGCGACATTAGAAAGCTCGGAATCTTCTACGCTACGTGCATGGATTCGGCTGCGGCAGAGATGCAGGCGCTGTCACCCCTTGCGCCCGAACTCGCGAGAATCGCCGCGATCGACGGACTGCCTGCGCTCCACCAGGAAGCCGCGCGCCTGCAGGCTCGCGGGACCCACGTCATGTTCATCATCGGCTCGCGGCAGGATGCGAAGAACAGCAACGAGATGATTCTGTCGGTGTCCCAGGGCGGCCTCGGCCTTCCCGATCGAGACTATTACCTCAAGACCGACTCCGCGGCGGTAGCGATCCGCGTTGCGTACGTCGCACACATCGCTCGGACCCTGACATTGGTGGCCGACGACAGCGCGACGGCGGCGGATGAAGCCACGCGGGTCATGACGCTCGAGACGGAGCTGGCACGGATCGCCCACCCGAACACCGAGCGGCAGAACCCGTACGCCGTGTACCACCGGATGTCCCTGGCCGCGGCCGAGCGGCTCACTCCGCATGTTGGCTGGAGTGCGTGGCTGCGCGACGCGGGCGCACCCGGCGTCGCATCGTTCAACGTCGCCGAGCCGGTTTTCTTTCAATCGCTCGACACGTTGCTCGCGACGACACCGGTGGCGGATTGGCGTGCCTACCTGCGCTGGCACCTCCTCGATGCAACCGGCGAATGGCTGGATTCCCGCGTCGCCGCGGAAAAGTTTCGGATGGACGCCGTTCTGAACGGCGCGACCGAAATGCAACCCCGCTGGGAACGCTGCGCCAATGCAACCGACCAGGCGATGGGCGACGCGCTCGGGCGGGCCTACGTCGCGCGCGCGTTCTCGCCCGAAGCCAAAGCCCGGGCCCTCGCGATGGTGCGCAACATGGAATCAGTGCTGCGCAGCGACCTCGCCACGCTCAACTGGATGAGTCCCGCCACGCGCCGGCAGGCAATCGCGAAGCTCGACGCATTCGAGAACAAGATCGGCTATCCCGACAAATGGCGGGACTATTCTGCGCTCGCCATCGGGCGGCAGGCGTTCGTTGAGAATGTTCTAGCGGCGAACGCGTTCGAGTTCGCGCGGCGCGTTCACCTGGCCGGACTCCCTGCCGACCGGACGGAATGGACGATGTCACCGCCCACCGTGAATGCGTATTACAGCGCGACCAACAACGAGGTGGTATTCCCAGCTGGAGTGCTCCAGCCGCCCGTCTTCGATCCTGACGCACCGGACCCGGTCAATTACGGCGGCATTGGCGCCGGGATTGGCCACGAGATGACGCACGGCTTCGATGACGAAGGGCGCCAGTACGATGCGCGCGGGAATCTTCGCGACTGGTGGACGGCGGCCGACGCGAAGAGCTTCACACATCGGGCAAGAGCGGTCGTGGAGCAGTTCAACGCGTACACCGTCAATGACTCGCTGCACGTGAACGGCAAACTCACGCAGGACGAGAACATCGCGGATCTCGGAGGCCTCAAGATCGCCTACGCGGCACTCGAACGATCGCTGGCGGGCAAACCGCGCCAGCTATCCTCCGGCTTCACCCCCGAACAGCAGTTCTTCCTGGCCTGGGCACGTCTCTGGGCGACCACAACTCGTCCCGAGCTCGCCCGGGAACTCGTGCTCACTGACCCGCACGCACCGAACCGGTGGCGTGTAAACGGCCCGTTGTCCAACATGCCGGAGTTCGCCGCGGCGTTCCATTGCCAGGCGAGTGATTCCATGGTCCGCCCAGCGGACAAACGCGTGTCGATCTGGTAGCGGGTTGTGCGGTGGCTGGTGGCGCATGGCCACCAGGCCACCAGCCACCAGCGCGGCGTCTACGCCACGAGTACCAGCAGGTCGTAGCAGGCGTGGGTCCACGCGGTGATGCCGAACCCCCGGCTCACATACAGAACACTGAAGGCGATGCCGCCGAGCAGGCGGAACACGAACGAGTCGAGCCGCAGCGGGTCACCGTAGGGACCGATGTAGTGGAATGCCGCGAACGTCAACGCCGACACGCTGACCGCGACGGTGCCGGCGATCCACGGCCGCCAGCCGAACACGCGCCGCGCGATCATCGCGATCCCCGAGACGAGGATCACGCGAAAGAGCAGCTCCTCGTACAGGCCGGCGCCGAGCGAGAGCATCACCCGTGTCGCAGCCGGTGCGCTCGCAAGCGGGCTGCCAGCCGGCGATACCGCCATCATCGCCCACGCGGTCGCTGCACCGGGGCGCACGGCGGACTGCACCAGGTGAGCGGTGAGCGTGCCCACCACGGATCCGAAGCAGAGCGCGAGCACGAACGACTCGCCGGCCATGCCGAGGAAGAACCGCCCTTCGAGCGGCGCCCGCGTCGCGCGCAGGTCGCGGCCGACGAGCCACACGCCGAAACCGATCAGTGACAGGCCGAACACGAGCGGCGCGTATTGCTTGCCCGCCACTGTCAGAAAGAAATCCCAGAGTAGTACGTCGGCTCCGTTGCGCAACTCGGGTCCGCGCCCTGTTGGGAGAAACGCGGCCATTGCTTCGTAGAGCAGCAACAGCGGCAGCGCAAACAGCACGCTGTATCGTGGCGCCCGGCTTGCCTGCCAGTACGAGACCATACCGGACGGCACCAACGCCTGTCTCGCGCGAGCGGGCATATCTTCAAAGATGACCTCGCTGCGCCGGGTCTGACCAGCGCATGCCGGCCACCTCACGGCCGTGACGGCGGCCATTCTTTCTGCCTCCCATGCGACAACGCAAACCTCTGGCCTGCTGAGTGTTACCCCTGTTTGCGGTGCTCGCGGCAGTCACCGGAGCGCAGGCCTTACAGGGCCCCTCCCGGGTGCCGCCGCCGGACTCCACGATGGATTCCGTCTATGCAACGCCGATGCTGCGCGCGCTGGCCGGCCGGGTTGCGGCCCGGAATTCGACCGTGCCGCTCGGGCTCAATTCGTATCGCGTGACCATCGAGAGCGAGCTATCGGTCTTGCTGCGCAGTCCCGATGGGAGGGAAGGGGCGACACAGATCGAACAGGCAGCGACGGTCGCGCGATGGCAACGGAGCGGCGCGTTCACGCAACGCGTCGTCGGATACCGGTCGCGATTGGCCGGCTTCGACATCTCGGCGCTGAGCATCCTCAAACAGGCATGGGCGGTCCCCGTCCTGTACGGCAACCGGCTCGGTCTTTTCCTCGGTGGCGACACGACGCGCCGCGCCCGGCGGGCCGCCGCGCGCGACACGCTCGTGCGGGTGGTCCATCCGTTCGGGCGGGACCGGGAACAGGTCTACCGCTATTCGGGGGGCGATACTGCGGTCACGATCCGTGTGAACGGCCAGACGATCCCAGTGGCGCGCATCCACATTGCGCCGCGCGCGCATCTCCAGCACCGCGTCGTGCTGTTCGAGGGTGACATTGACGTCGATCTCCGTTACGCCGAGATCGTGCGGATGCGCGGAGCGTTCGAGACGGTGGGCGGACACCAGAAACTCGGCGCGCGCCTCGAGGCGCTCGCCATCCAGGGCGTCGCGTTCATCGATCTCACGAACCGTGAAGCCGGCGACCGGTATTGGCTCCCATTGACCCAGCGCATCGAGGTCGAAGTGGGCTCACCCGTGGCAGGCGAGAACCGGACGCTGTTGCGCATCGTCTCGCACTTCGGCGAATACACACTCAACGACGCAAGTGCGAACGCTGGCGCGAACGCTAGCGCAGACACGAGCGCCGCGGCAGGCGCGCCGGCCCTCGCCGCCGGCGCCGCGCCTGACACCAACTTCCGTGACAGCGTCCCGGCGGCCGGCAGGATGCGGATGCTTCCGCATACGCTCACGTTTGCGCCGGCCGACAGTGTCTCGGGGTTTACTGCGTGGCAGACGCCACTCGGCACGGCGACCACCAGTGTGCGTGCCGATGATTTTGCGGCATTCATGCCGGACCGGTGGCGTTCGACAGGTTCTCCGCGACTCGACTTCGGGACCCAACAGCTCGCGGACTTCATCCACTTCGATCGCGTCGAAGGGTTGTTCACGGGCGCTGGCGGGACCCTCCGGTTTCGTGACGCGGCCCCCGGGCTCGTACTGCGAGCCAACGCCGGATGGGCGTGGACCGAGCGCACCGTGCGGGGAGGTACCACGCTCGAATGGCGACAGGGTCCGTGGCTCCTTGGCGCCAACGCGTCGCGCTCCCTCGACAACACGAACGACTTCCGCACCGTCTTCACAAGCGGCCCCTTGCTCGAGGCACTCATCGTCGAGGACGACTACGACTACGTTGACCGGCGAACGGCCACCGCGTACGCCGTGCACCGATGGCTCGGTCCCGGCGACGGGCCCGGCTTCGTGGTGCGGATCGAAGGCGGGCCGGGCGAGGACGCGGGCGACCGCGCGCGCATCACCAGCGGGATCTTCCCGCCGCGGGTGCTGATGGCCGATTCGCTGTTCCGGCCCAACCGGAACGTGCTCGCGGGCCGCTATCTCCGTGGCGCGTTCACGATCGACATTCATCCGGGCGTGGACGCCGGTTTCGTCCAGCAGGGCGTGGGTGTGCGGCTCCACTACGAGGTGGCGGGCGGCGACATCGGGTGGCAACGCGCCGAGGCGCGCGTATCGGCCGACCGGACATTCGGGCCGTTCACCCTACTCGGCCGTGCCGACGGGGGGATCGTGGCGGGACGCGTGATCCCGCCCCAACAACTGTTCGAGATCGGGACCACCGAAGGGCTACTCGCCTACGACTACAAGCAGTTCGGTGGCGACCGCGCGGCGGTGGTGCAGGGTGAGGTGCTGTACGCGCTGCCGTTCTGGAACGCCCCGCTCCGGCTCGGCGGCCTGGTACTTCCCAGCCCGGCGCCCGCGCTCGCTGCCGGGCTACAGACTGGATGGGCGGGCGCGCCGACCGCATCGGCTCGCCGCGCGCTGGTCGCGCTTGGTTCGCGGGTCGATCCGGCGACGAATGTGGTGCTGCGCGATTCGGCAGGTACTCCGATCCCGGCGTCGGGCCCGACCAACGGCGTTCGCACGTCGGCCGACCTCATTCTCCGGTTCTTCGGCGGGGCGGCGGGTGCCGGCATCGCGCGATCGTTCGACCCGGGCGCGCGTGTCCAATTCGTGGTCCGGCTTGGCGCGGCGCTCTAACAGGGTGCCGTGCAAATCTCGGAACGCTGCCAGCGCTCTCTTCATGACTTCTTCAGAACTCTCCGATGAACCCGATTTCCGGCTCGAGCCGCTGCTGGCATTTCTCCCAGACGGCGTCCTGCGCGATCGTGATCAGGCCGCGGACGTCACTCGCCGTCGCGTGACCGAGATTGACGACGATGTTGGCGTGCACATGCGAGATCTGTGCGTCGCCGTTGCGGAATCCCTTGAGGCCGGCCTGGTCGATCAGCCGCCCGGCACCGACACCTTCGATCTTCTTGAAGATCGATCCGGCGCTCGGATAGAGCGCGAGCCACGGATGCTTGGCGCCGCGCCAGCTCAGGTTCTCCTGCATGACGCGGTGCATGTCCGCGGGCTCGCCGCGGGTGAGCTGAAACGTCACCGAGAGCACGACGTCCTTCGTGTGATGCAGCGCGCTGGTGTCATATCCGAACGCCATGGCCGCGCGATCGGCGGTGGCGCGTTCGCCCGACTCGTTCAGCAACTCGCACGATGTGAAGATCTCCTCGATGAACATCGTGCGTTCGCGGGCCGGCGCTGGCGAGAGGAAGTGAAGATTCTGCCAAATCGCGCCGCCGATCGTCGTCGGAATACCCACGTAATGCTCGAGCCCGGACCATCCGCGAACGACTGCCTCCGGGATCAACCGGCCCAGCACCGCGCCGCTTTCCACCCACAGGCGGCCGTCGTGGTGGAACGCGAACTGGCGGGCGGTGTTCCGAATGACGAGACCTCGTACACCCCGATCCCCGACGAGAATGTTGGCACCTAGCCCGAGTACGAAATACGGTACGCCGAGCGTGCGAGCGGACAGCACGGCATTTGCGAGATCGTCCGCTGACGTGGCATCGTACAGCAGATCCGCGGGTCCGCCGATCCTGAATGTCGTGTACGGCGCGAGCGGCTCGTCGCGGCGGAGCCGCGAGCTGTCCAGCCGCGCTGCCAGCGCGCCAAGTGTGTCATCCGAGAGAATCGTTGCCATGCAGTCAGGTAGAATGTGCCGCCGCGCGTGGTCCGCCACAACGCGTGCCATATCACGGGCATTGCGCCGGGTCCGGCGTACCTTCGCGGACGCGTCCCGTGCGCGCACCGTCACGGGCTGGATGGCGGTGGCCCGGGTCCTCGTGCCGGCCGCATGCGCGATCGCGACGATTCCGCTCGCCGGCGCACGCGCCCAACAGACGCCGCCGCCCGGGCGGCCCGCCGCGGCCACGGCTGGTGCGCCCGCGAGCGCCGGGCCGGCCGCATCCACGGCCGGGATGGGACCGGCGTCCGAACGGGCGATACTCGAGCGTGCTACGCGCCGGCGGGTCCTCGACAATGGGCTCCAGCTCGTCGTCGTCGAGAACCACGGCGTGCCGCTCGCGACAGTCGAGATCGATGTGCGCAATGGATCGTTCACCCAGAGTCCGGAATACGCGGGCCTCGCGCACATGTACGAGCACATGTTCTTCAAGGCGAATGACGCCTATCCCGAGCCCGATGCGTTCGTGGATCACGCCGCCGATCTCGGAGCCGTCTTCAACGGCACCACCAAGGAAGAGAGCGTGAGCTACTACCTCACGCTGCCGTCCGACAGTCTCGCGGGGGCGCTCCGCTTCATGGCAGCGGCGCTGCGTGGCCCGCTCTTTCTGTCGTCGGAGCTGGCGCGGGAAAAGGAAGTCGTCCTGGGCGAGTACGACCGCCAGGAGGCGAGCCCCTTTTTTCAGATGACGCAGACGATGGACCAGAAGCTCTATCCCGGAAACTGGAGCCGGAAGAACGTGATCGGTGATCGCGACGTGATCCGTCACGTGACGCCGGAGCAGATGCGAGAGATCCAGCATTGTTACTACGTTCCAAACAACTCGGCACTCATCGTCACCGGCGACGTCAACGCGGAGAAGGTCTTCTCACTGGCACAGGAGATTTTCGGTGACTGGCCGCGGCAGCCCGACCCGTTCGTCGCGTATCCGATTCCGCCGATCCCGGCGCTCACCGGGAGCCAGGCCGTCATCGCCGAGGCGCCGGTCGGGGCGGTGACGATTCTGATGGAGTGGCAGGGCCCGAGCGTGCGATCGGACCCGGCGGCAACGTATGCGGCGGACGTCTTCTCCGACGCGGTCAACCAGCCTGTCTCGGCGTTCCAGCAGCACCTCGTCGACAGCGGGTTGTTCCAGGACGTCGGTGTGAACTACTACACGCTGGATCACACCGGGCCGATCAGCATCAGCGGGCAGACGACGCCCGGCAAACTACGCGCCGCGCTCGCCGCGCTCGACAAGGAAATCGCGCACTTCGACAGTGTGGGTTACGTGACCCCCGAACAACTCACCGAGGTGAAAGCCCAGCGCGCCGTCAACTCGGCATTCGGGCGCGAGCGCGCGTCGGGGTACGCACACACCGTCGGGTTCTGGTGGAGTGTCGCGAGCATCGAGTACTACCTCGGCTACGTCGACAACATGGCCAGCCAGACCAACGCCAACCTCGCGGCGTACGCCCACAAGTACATCGTCGGAAAGCCGCGCGTGACCGGCGTGGTGATCTCGCCCGCCGACCGGCAGGCGATCAATCTCACCGAAGCCGATCTCACCGGAGGCGTCCAGTGATCACCGCCCTGGCCCTGGCGGCCGCACTCGCGTCCTCCGGCGCCGCGCACACCACGGCCACCACGGCACCCGACACCGCCACGAGCCGCGTCGTCGTGGACGGGATTCCGGTGATCATCCGCCGAGTCTCCGCCAACGACGTCGTGACCGCCAACGTGTACCTCCTCGGCGGGCTCCGGCAGGTGACGAACGACAACGCCGGCATCGAGTCGTTCCTGCTCGACGTTTCCGAGCGGGGGACGCGGCACTATAGCCGCGACCGGCTCCGGCGGACGATGGCGCGGCTCGGCACCGCGATCGTCGTGGATCCCGCGGCCGACTGGACGACGCTGGGCGTGCGGGCGACCTCCGCCACGTTCGACTCGACGTGGGCGGTGATGGCCGACCGGCTGATGTATCCGTTGCTCGACTCGGCGGACGTGGAACTGATCCGGGAGCAATACCGCTCGGCCGTGCGCCAGCGCGGCGACAGTCCTGACGCCCTCGTCGAGTTTCTGGCGGACAGCGCCATCTACGCCGGCACCGCGTACGGGCGGCCGCTAGCGGGCACCGAACATTCCATCGCCAGCATCACGCGCGCGCAACTGCGCGCGTACGGGCAGACGCAGATCGTCCGGTCACGCCTGCTCGTGGTGGTGGTCGGCAACGTGGTGCCCTCGCGCGTCGCGCAGCTCGTGCACGCGACGCTGGGGCGCATCCCGGCCGGCACATACCACTGGACGATCCCGCATGCGTCACCGCTCGCGCAGAGCGTGCTCGTGGCGCGCCAGCGCGAGCTGCCGACGAACTACATCCTCGGGTATTACCAGGGGCCGCCCGCGTCGAGCGCGGACTATCAGGCACTTCGTGTAGCCGCCGCAGCGCTGTCCGGCCAGTTCTTCCAGGAGATCCGGTCCCGGCGCAATCTGTCGTACGCCGTCAACGCCCCGTTCGTGGACCGGGCGCTGTCATCGGGCGGATTCTACGTCACGACGGTCGCGCCCGATTCGGTGCTCCAGATCATGCGTCACGAACTGGGCGCGTTGCAGAGCAACCTGGTCGATCCGGGAGCGCTCGACCGTCTGGTCCAGCAATTCATTACCGAGTACTTCCTCGACAACGAGACCAACGCGGACCAGGCGAACCTGCTCGTTCGCGCCGAGCTGTATCGCGGCGACTACCGGGAAGCGGACCGGTTCGTCGACGAGCTGCGGAAAGTGACACCCACCGACATCCAGCGCGTGGCCCGGACCTACATGAAGCACGTGGCATTCGCCTACGCGGGCGACACGACGCGCGTATCGCGGGGCGTGGTGGACGAGTTCTAGCGGTCCGCCGCGCGCTGCGGCAGGCCGTCGGTGCCAGGCGGTCCTACTTCGTGTCCGCGGTCGGACCGTAGATATTCGGCAGTGGTACGTCGTTCAGGCGCAGGTACACGCTGAGCTGTCCGCGGTGGTGCACGATGTGGTTCATCACGAACGACCGGAGCACGGCAACGCGCGGCATCGTGAACGTGACCTTGCCGGCGTCCTTGAGCGACCAGGGCACGAAAAAGTCGGCGTCGGGGGTCGTCTCGAGGACCGCGCGTGCGGCCTTGGCGTTGGCGTCGAACGCGGCGAGCATCGCCGGGGTGGACTCGAACGGCGTGGACACGAATCCAGGGCCTTCGACCGGGTTCACGTCGATCTCCGTCTGCCTAAGCGTGGCGGCGACCCATTGTGGCAGCTCCGCGATGTGCATCGAGAGACGGCCGAGCGCGGTGGACTTCGGGTGTGGTTTCCATGCGGCTTTGTCGCCGGGGACGCGCTCCAGGAGCGTGCGAGTCGTGGCGATCTCGTGATCGAACTCGGGCAACATCGATTGCGCGATGGACATCGGTCTCTCGGTATCAAGGTGGGATGGTCCGGCTCCTCGGTCTGGCGCCCGTCATCGTGAACGTAGTGACGGAGAACGCAGCGAGCCACCCAGCGCGCCACCCAGCGCGCCACCCAGCGCGCCCGGGTGTTACGTCTTCGCTCCGATGTACCCTTTGCGCCCGACGTGCAGCAACGCGCGGACCTTCGGGCCGAGCGCGGCGTTCGTCGCGACGCTGCTACCGCCGAACGCCGTCGGCACCCCTGCCCAGTCGGTGAACTGCCCGCCCGCCTCGGTGATCACCGGGTGCAGGGCCGCGGTATCCCACGGCGCCATCACCGCATCCATCATCGCTTCCGCGCGGCCGGTGGCGACCAGGAGGTATCCGTAACAGTCGCCCCAGGTGCGGCCAATGGCGGCGCGCTGCGCCACGCGATTCCATCCGGCGACCATGCGATCACGCTCGCTACGCACATGCGCCGCACTCGCGCCGGCATCGGCGGTCACCACGGGGAACCGGTCGTCCGTGGTCAGAACCGTCGCGCGCGAGAGGTCATCTTCGGCGGACACGCGGCATCGCGCGCCATTCCACCAACAGCCCTGGCCCACGGCGGCGGCGACCATCTCCCCTGCGGCGGCGCAGTAGATCGCGCCCGCCAGCACCGCCTCACCCTCGGCCACCGCCACCAGCGTGCCCCACAGGGGCACGCCGCGCAAGAAACTCTTCGTTCCATCGATTGGATCCAGCACCCAGCGCCGGCGCGCGCCGGGGCGGATCATGCCCAACTCTTCGCCAAGGATTCCATCCAGCCGGAAATGGCGCTCGATCCATTCGCGCGCGGCGGCTTCGGCGCCGCGGTCCGCCGCCGTCACGGGCGAGCCGTCGGCCTTGTAGCTGACCGGCAGCTCCGAGCGCCGCGCCTGGTCGAAATACCCGAGCGCGACATCGCCGGCAAGGCGCGCAAGTTCCGCAACCGCGTGCAGGAGTGTCGGCGTGCCTTCGACCACCTCGTCACGCCCGGCATCATCGGCGATGGGGCGGCTCGCACGGTCGGATACCCCGCCGTCCATCCCGTCGGTTACCCGTGCTGCACCCGAGCCGCGGCTCGTCCGGCGGGGCGTCATTCCTCGAACTCTCCGGCGGCGGCGCCCGGGTCGATCGCGCCGGAGTAGAGCGCGAGGCCGACGATCGCGGCGGACACACCGCGGTCCGAGAGCGCGCGCAGGTCGTCGAGCGACGCGATACCGCCGGCCGCGTAGACCGGGATGGACGCCGCGCCGGCCACGTCTTCCATCAACGCGAGATCCGTCCCGCGCTGGAGACCCTGCCGGTGAACAGCGGTCACCAGCACGCCGGCGAGCGGGAGGGCATTGAGCTCGTGCACCGTCTCGATAATGTCCGCGGGCAGCGTGCGAAGCCACCCCCGGGTGACGATGCGCCGGTCGCGCACGTCCGCCGCGACGATCAGCTCGTGCGGGAATCGCGACGCGACATCGTCGAGCCACTCCGTGTCCTCGAGCGCCTGCGTGCCGACGACCACGCGCCGCGCTCCGCGCTCGAGCAGACGCTCAATGTGGTCCTCCGTCCGAATTCCGCCGCCGACCTGTACGTCCATCCGGGTGCTGGCCAGTACGTCGCCAATGACCTGGTCGTTTCCACCGATGCCGAACGCCGCATCGAGATCGACGATGTGCAGTTGGCGGAATCCGATGCGTTCCCACATGCGGGCGACGCCCAGCGGGTCCCCGATCCGGAGCTGCTCGCGGCTGTATTCTCCGCCTGCGAGCCGCACGGCAGCGCCGGCGCGCAGGTCGAGTGCGGGAATCGCGATCACTGGACTCCGTCCCGGCGTACTCCGTCCCGGCGTACTCCGTCCAGTACTCCGTCCAGTACTCCGTCCAACCGAACTCCGCCCATGGTGCTCCTTCAATGCGTCCGCCCGCACCGCGCCCGCGGCGCGCCGCGGGGTTGCTCACGGTGGAGGCTGGCGTGTCCCACGAGCGAGATCCCGAGTTTACATGCCGTATCCGGGTGTGGCCCGGTACAGGAACACACGTCCTGAAAGGAATCCGGCGCAACCGCCGGCCCCTGAATCTCTTATACCCGGCCCTGCCGCGCGATCCCCTGCCGTGGCTACCGGCAGTAAGGGCCGGCATGCGAGGCCCGCAGTGTCACCGGGGCGGACGCGTCTGCTGCCCACGCGAGCCTGCGGAGCGCTTTGGCGCGCGGCATGCGTACCACGGAGGCGGATTCACGGGCTGCCGCCATTCTCTGCTGCATACCCTTGCAGAGTGCGCGATTGAACTCCAGTCCTCCCGTGAATACCTTCACAGGTTGCGCACACTCGCGCAGCAGACCACTCACCAACTGGTCAGTGCACCGACCGATCGACTCTGATACGAGATTCGGGGAGGCTTGAAAGAATGCGGTTCAATGGAGTAGTGCTCACGGCCGGCGTCATCGCGCTCGGCGCGTGTAGCGGAGGCGGCGACAAGAACGCGAGCAGCACGCCCGACACGACCGCCGCGGCCGCTGCCGCGCCAGCGCCGGCCGCTGGTGCTGCGGCACCGACAGCAGGTGCCGCGACGGCCGGGACACCTGCCCCCATTACGGGCAAGACGTGGGACGTCAAGATGATTGGTGATCAGAAGGGGTACCGCTTCGAACCCGCGACCCTCACGATCAAAGTCGGCGACGGCATCAAGTTCACGAACGTGACCGGCGGCCCGCACAACGTCGCGTTCAACACACTGCCCGCCGAGGGCGCGGATTCCGCCAACGCGAAGCAGCTGGCGACCAACATGCCGGGACAGACCGGCGCGGGCCCGAGCGCGAAAATCGGTGATCTGAGCAGCCCACTCCTGACCGCACCCAACGACACGTACACGGTGTCGTTCGCGGGAGTCAAGGCGGGCAAGTACGACTTCAACTGTACGCCGCACCTCGCCCTCGGCATGAAGGGTGTGGTCACCGTCCAGTAGCTCAGACCCGATCACCGGATGGCCGGAATGACGCCGGGCAAGGTGCGGCGCGCGCGCCGCATGCCGAGCACTGAGCGCCGTTCGCGGGGCTGATCCCGAGTACCCGCCGCCGGCGCGCCCGGCGGCGACGATCACGCAATGGCTGGCGGCGCGGGCGCGCAATGCGCTCCGCCGCCCGCTGCGCATTATCGGGGTGAGTGCAGCGGTTTGCGCCGTCGCATCGCTCGTGCTGCTCCTCATCCCGCGCCACGCGACCCGCGCCGCATCGCGACTCCTCGCGGAGAGCGCGGACCGGCCGGACACGATGCCGCTCGTGCAACACGCCGCGGACACGCGGGCGGCGGCCGGCGTGGCGGAGTCGGCACTGGTGCGTGCGCGCACCCGCGCGCCGGCGCCGCGACCCGCGCTGGATTCCGCGCGCGCTGCAGCCGACACGACCGCGGCGGGCCGCGCACATCGCGACACTCTCCTGGCGCAGGCCGCGGAGCTGGATCAACTCCTCACCCGGGCGGAACGGTCGCCGCTGCCGTCGTCATACCGGGCGCTCGGTGGCGCCACGGCGCTCATCGGGATGCCGCGGGTGCAGGTGCTGCTCGATTCCCTGAGCGATGTCGCGCGGGCACGCGACGCGTTCGACGCGGCGGGCGGCGTGGACCCCATCTTCGTTGCGCTCACGGGGCGCGTCAACGCCATCGGGCACGCCATCCAGTCCATCGCCGAGTCGCGGCGGGCGATCCTGCGTACGGCGATCGCGCGCAGCGCGCCAGCGCCACAAGCCGTACCGCGTGCGGACAACGGCGATACGGTGCGACTTGCCGCGACAGCGGATTCGGCGCGGCGTGCGCTGGACGCGATCCTCGTGGCGTTCGCACGGGCGCGGGCGCGCGACGCGGATCTCGACGCGCGGGCGGCGCAGGCCCGGGCGATCGCCGACCAGAGCGCGTCACCGATCGCGCTCGCCGGCGCCGCGCTCGTGCTCGGCTTGGCGCTCGGATTCGCGATGACATTCGGGGCCGAACTGCGGCGGCCGCGCGTGGCGGACGGTGCGGAGGCGGAGCGAGTGGCCGGCGTACCGGCGCTCGCGACGATTGCCCCGCGCCCGATCGACGCGTTTCGCGCGCGGCGAGCCGCGGACCGCGCGCTGTCGCCACTGATCGATGCATCGGCGGAGGCCTACCGGGTCATCTACGCCAACGTGAGCGATCCGCAGGGGACGAGCCCCATGGCATTCCCATTCGTCGCGGTGACCGGGGACGAAGCTGCCCTCGTCGCGACCGTGGCGACGAACCTCGCCGTCGCGGCGATCAACGAATTTCGGAGCGCGCTGCTCATCGACGCGGACCCTGACGCCGGACTCGTCGCCGGGATCGTGTCCGTCCCGCGGGAGCCGGGTGTCGCCGACGTGCTGGCTGGGCGGTCGGATTGGGCCGCGGTGACAGTGCCCGCATCCGCCGGACGCGACCGGATGCTCGACGTGATACCGGCGGGCCGCCGTGGGACGCCGCAAGGTGAGATCGCGCGCGGCGAGCTGCGCGCCGAACTGCTGCGCCTCGGGCGGCGGTACGAGCTGATCGTCGTGGCCGCGCCGCCGGGCGCACCCCATACCGGGAGCGACAGCATCCTGCCGGTCACCGAGGCCGTCGTGTGTGCGCGGATCGCGTTCACCACGCTTACCCGGCTCGCGAGTTCGGTCGCCGTGCTGCAGGATTCAGGGCTTCGGGTGCGCGGCATCGTGCTGTGGGACGCGGATTCGCCGCCGCGCGTGTAGCCACTCATCGCTGATCATCGAGCCAGCCGCTACGTGTTCGCCGATACCCTCCTCCAGTTCGAACGCGACTACCTGATCCGCCTCGCCGTGTGGGCACACATCAGTGTGCTCTCGGGGGCACTGCTGCTGCTCTGGCTCGTGCGCCGCCGCGAACGGTCGCCGCTGCTCTTTCACTTCGCCGTGCAGACCGCGGCGTGGGGCGCGTTCGCGGTCGCGCTGGCCGCCTTCCAGTGGCACGGCCTCGCGCTCCGCGACCTCGCCGGGGCGACGCGCATGGACCACCTGCTCTGGCTCGCGATCGGACTCGATCTCGGCGGCATCGGCGCCGGCGCGGCACTGGCCATCACCGGCTGGACCGCGGGCCAGCGCCAGGGACTCGTGGGCGCGGGCCTCGGCATCATCGTGCAGGCCGCGGCCTTTTTCGTGCTCGATGCCCGGTTTCTGGCTCAGCTTCAGGGACTGGTGTAGGGCGCATGACCGCGCGCACGGAGACTCCGACGGCCGCCGGCGATCTCGCGGGACGGACCTTCTTCATCACCGGCGCGACCGCCGGCATCGGCCGGGCGGTGGCGCAGGGTTTGGCCGCCCGCGGCGCGACGCTGATCATCGGGGCGCGGTCCGAGCCGAAGGCCGAAGAGACCGTCCGCAGCCTGCGCCAACTGTATCCGCGCGCGCAGTTCTCCATCGTATCGCTCGACCTGTCGAGCCTCGCCTCGGTGCGCGACGCAGCGGGGCGGGTGCTGGCATCCGGCCGTCCGATCAATGTGCTGATCAACAACGCTGGCCGCCGGGTGGGGCGCGGGGGCACGACCGCGGATGGATTCGACGTCACGATCGAGACCAACCACGTGGGGCCATTCCTGCTGACGGAGATGCTGCTCCCCGCGCTTGCGGCGGCGCCGCAGGGACGCATCGTCAACGTGGCGAGCCGGGCGCACATGCGCGTACGGCGGTTCGGCTGGGGTGCGCTGGCACGGCCGCCGCGGGTACACGGCGGGTTCTTCATCTACGGGATGTCCAAGCTGATGAACGTGTTGCACGCCAAGGAGCTGGCACGACGGCTGGCGGGCACGCGCATCACGACGTACTCGCTGCACCCGGGCGTCGTGGCGTCGGATTTCTGGCGCGAGCTGCCAGGGCCGGTGCAATGGCTGCTCAAGCTCCGGATGATTTCCAACGAAGAGGGCGCACTCACGCCGCTCTATTGCGCGACCGCGCCGGAGCTGAGCACGAGGTCGGGGCGGTACTATGCCGGGTGCCGGGAGGTGCGGCCGAGCCGGCTGGCGCTGGACGCTGCACTTGCCCGCGAGCTGTATGACCGGACGGAGGCGGCGATCCAGTCCGTGCCCCCTGACCGGTGACCCGGCGCCCTTGTATCCTTCCCGAATGGCTGGTGTCGTAGGCTATTCCGACCGGATCAACCACGCGTTCGCGTTCGCGGCCAAGCACCACGACAAGCAGGTGCGCAAAGGGACCGCGCTTCCGTATCTGACCCATCCTGCGAACGTCGCGGTCATCCTCACGCGCTACGGGCGCGACGAGAACACGGTGCTCGCGGGGATTCTGCGGGACGCCGTCGCCGACAGCGTGCGCGATGGGCAGACGCGCGAGGATCTCGAAGAGCGCGTCGGCGCAAAGTTCGGCCAGGATGTTCTCGCGACCGTGCTGGCGGTGACGGTGCGCACCACCAACAATGCCGGCGTGGAGATGGCGTCGGACGAGCGCAAGGACGATCTGATCGAGCGGCTGGCGAAGGCCAGCGAGTCCTCCCGCTGGCTGTGCGCGGCGCACACGCTGCACAACACGAGCGCGATCCTCGCAGACCTGAAGCGGACGTCGTTCGCCGATTCCGTCTGGGCGCGCTTCAGCCGCGGTGCTGAGCCGACCGCGCACTGGTACCGGCGCGTGTACGACCGGTTGTACGCAACCGGCTTTCGTGCACCGATCATGGACGAGTTGCGCTCTGCGGTCGAGCGGCTGGAGGAGTCGCCGTCGCGGACGACGCCGGCCTCCCTCGCCAGCGGACTCGCACTGCTCGTGTGCTGCGTGCTGACTCTCGTGACCGCCGGCACGGCTGTGGCGCAGAGCGCCGCGCAGAAACTGAAAGCTCCGGATTTCTCGGGTGTCTGGACGCTCAATCTGGCGCAGAGCGATTTCGGCGGGTCGCCAGTGCCGAGGAACGACACGTCGACAATCGTGCGAAAAGGGGCGATGTACGTGATGGACCAGACCGGCGATTTCGGCTCGCATGGCGGCGTGCAGCACACATCGTTCAAGTGGCCGGCGACCGATGGCGAAGCGACAACGCAGTTGGAGCAGGGTGCGGAGCTCTACGTCAAAGTGGCGATCAAAGGCGATACATCCGTCTTCACCAGCAAGTTCTCGATGTCTGGGCAGCCCATTCTCGAGCAGACGGGGCGCGACTATCTCGAGGCGGGGGGTAAGCGGTTCATTCACGAGACGGATATGAAGCAGCTTCAGTTTGGCATCCAGGGCAACACAGTGGAGCCGATTCACATGGTGCTGGTCTACGACAAGCGATAACCGAGCGCGACGAATAGCGGGGGAATAACACGAGGGCCGGCGACGCGATGGCGTTGCCGGCCCTGATCATTTCTCTCACGCATTGGGCGACCAGTCGCGCGCTGCTGGCCGCTAGCTCGCCGTTCCCCAGCGCAGTGTGTCGAGGCAGTCGTGGAGGCGGGGGAGTGTGTCGCCGATCGACGGCACCGCGAACAATGCCTGGCCGCCGGGCCATTCCATCAGCATCGCGAACTCAGGTGGCTCGTTCGGATCCTGTGACATTCCTCCGGACGCGATCGCGACGGCCGTCGCGGTCACCATCCGCACGGGGCCGATCTCGAAGCCGGACGGCAGATCGCTGGAGCTTCCTTCCACGAGAGCGATGTTATTTCCCGCGACTGGTGCTCCGGCGGGCGACTGGGATGGCGAGGGCGGCAGCGCCGCATTGGGACGGAAGCAGATGCCGTCCGGTCCCGCGTAAAGAATCCCGGACATCGAGGGGTTCTGGCGGACGGTGGCGGCGGGGACCGGCAGGCTCGCGTCGATGGGGCCGCGGCCGAGGAGGGTGCAGGGGAGGTAGTGCGTGTAGCCGGCCGCGGGCGGCGGGTCGGCAGTGACCAACGTGCGGTAGTACCGGTCGAGCGATCGGGTGCGGCTACGGCGCACCGGTTTCCGGCGGCTCAGCATGAAGCCGGGGACCGCGCCGGCGAAGATCGCGACCTCGGCCTCGAAGAGCGGGTGCCGGCCGAGCGTCCCAATGACCGTGTGCCAGTCCACCACCGCGGCGCCACCAATCGCGATCCCGAGGATCACGGCGATGATGCACCAGGTGACCTTCGACACGGCGAGCGCCTGGGTGATCGGCTCCCGAGACTTGATCGGCGTGAGGCATTCCATCGTCTGATGGACTGGACCGGCTCGGGCGAGGTAACTGCGATGGCTAACTGGCGGTGGCGGGCCAGGTTGGCCACGGGAGGGCCCGTGTTGTCTCTCCGGGGGCGCAATCGTCAGATCCGAGCATCATGCGGACCGCCGAACAGGCCCCTGGCCGCCTCGTCCTGCACGAGAGTCCGTGGGGAGTGCGCGCCATCGGTGCGCTCCTCGCCGCCCTTGGCGCGGGCATCCTCCTCCTCGTCTCGATTGACAGCCGCGGGGGGGGCAGCGCGTGGGTGGCGTATGTCGTGGGGGGTGCGTTCCTGATGGCGGGCGTGGCGGCGGCGTTGACCGCGGCGGACTGCCGTCTCGAATTCGACGCCGCAGCGGCCACCGTGCAGATGGTGCGCCGCGGGTTGCTCGGCACGACCAGGGCGTCGTATCCGTTCGCGTCGATCCGCGACATCGGACTCGAAGTTTCCGCAACGGGCCGTGGCAGCCGTTCGACCGGACTGTATCAGTCCGTGTTCGTGTTGCGCGATGGCACCCGCGTGCCGTGGACGAGCGCAGCGACCGGCGATTTCGGGAGCCAGGCGCGATGTGTCGCGACCGCGCGCGCATTCGGCGGGTGGGACCGGACGGCGACGGAGCACGGATCGGGGAGCGCGCCGAGTGCTGGGGGATCGCGCCCGACACCGTTGACCGCGATACCGGCGACCTCATTCCCAGGCGAGCCGCCGCGCTACGGCGCGCCGCCGCGCATGCAGAACGCGAGGCTGGTCGGGTTCGTGCTGGGGGCGTTCTCGTTCGTCGGCGTCGTGATGATGATCGTGGAAGCGGAGCGCCTCATCGTGTGGCGCCCGGTACCGGCCGTGGTGCAGGCGAGCTCCGTGGAGGCGGTGCGCGGCAACAAGGGCAGCACGAGCTTCCGGCCTGTCGTCACGTATCAGTACGCCGTGAACGGGCACCGATATGCGTCGACCCAGGTGAACGTGCTTTCGGTCTCACGCAGCTACGGATGGGCCGAGTCGATGAGCACGCGGTTCGTGCCGGGCGCGCGGACGATCGCGTACGTGAACCCTCAGGATCCCGCGAGCGCGTATCTGGTACACGAAGTCAGTTTGCTGCCGCTCTGCATCACGCTCATTCCCGCGGTCTTCGGCGGCGTGTTCATGCTGGCCACGCGGTGGAGCGATCGCCAGGCCGAGCTGGCGCGTGGGATCAACGTGCCGCTGCTGGCGGCGGCGAGCCTACCCGGGGACACCGGGTTGCGGTAAGGCGCATCGCGGTGCGCCGCATCGCGGGTGAGCCGCCGGACGGTCCAGATCCGCTCCGATAGCAGCCCCGCGTTTTTCGTGTGTCTCAGGGGCGTGTCCACTCGCCCCACCCGTGTCCCATCTCTAGCTTGTCCCAAGGGTAGCGGCGGCTCGAGCCCAGCAGTTTGATTATTCCGCCGGTGTACCGGGTACCATCATCCATGCGACGGCACTGGGTGGAGCGACCCGTCTTCGCGCGCACGTGAGCCGCGTATGCGAAACGCGTATGCCAGCCGCGGATGCGACCACGGGGAGTCCGATGTGGATTGAGAGGGTGATGAACGAGAGGCGGGCGACCCCGTTTCGCACACGAGCGCTGGCCTGCACGCCGATCGTGGTCGTGGGAGTGCTGGCAGCCATAGCGGGCTGCAACAGCGTCCATACGACGTCGCCGAATCCCGGCACCACGATGCCCGGCAAGCAGGACATGTACGTCGTGGTGACCAACGGGAGGTGGGACCTCGTGGGGTTCGTGCCGACCCTTACCGGCGTGTCCGCGGCGGGGAGCGGATTTCAGGTGACGCCATCGGCCTCCGTGCTGCACAACCGTGCCGTGACGACGGGGCGGGCCAATGGCGCCGATTCGATCACGCCGACCTTCGTCATCGTGGGACCGCCGACGGGCACCGACCTCAAGACCCCGACGTACGAAGCGTTCGACAAGGCGGGGAACGCGTGGGTCTCCGTGCACGGCACGGGATTCAACGGATCGGTCATCGAATACACGCCCGCGGACCAGAAGACCGGCGACTCGATCCCGCCTTCGGCCGGCATCGGCGGGCTGCAATATCCCGAGGGGCTGACGTTCGACGAGCCGGGCAACCTGTGGGTGCTCGACGGGCAGACCGACCGGTTGTCCGGATACGCACCGGACCAACTCAAGACGGCGGGATCGCCTTTTCCGGCGCACACGGTCTCGCTCGCGGCGCTCAACATTGGCGGTGCGACGTATTCGCCGCTCGTGGTCGCGCTGGATCCGCAGGGCGATTTCTGGATCTCCGCGAACATCCAGAGCCGCCCGGCGTCGGATGCCGGCGACAGCCTGCCGGCCTTCGTGGTCGCGAAGTTCACGAGCGCGCAGATCGCAAGCAGGCGGCACGCCTGCGCCCGTGATCACGATCAGCATGCAGGGCGTCTTCCCCGGCGGGTACGGTCCGGGGATCGCATTCGACTCAGCCGGAAACCTCTGGACCGCGAACGCCGACTCGGCAACGCTGACCAAGTTCGCGGCCGCTTCGCTCACGGACGGCAGCAATCCCGCACCGGTGGTGCGGATCGGGCACCTGCTCTTCGGTGAACCGTTCCTGAACGGGATCAGCGACGTGGGCATCGACCCATCGGGGATCCTGTTCGTGGCGACCGGCTACGCGCGAGTGCCGGGCGCCTCGATCTTCGGATTTCTGCCGAGCCAACTGCAGACGGATGGGAGCCCGAGCCCGGTCATCGCCTTCCTGCCGGGGGCGGGCGTCACGCACATGGCGGTCAGGCCGTAGCGTCGTCCGCGCCGGGCCCCTGACGGAGTTCCTGCCCGGGCGGGCTCGCCAGCGGTGCCTGTGGGATCTTCCGTGAGGGGTCCCGTGAGGGGTCCCGTGAGGTTCTGAGGGGTCCCGTGAGGGGTCCCGTGAGGGTGCTGCCGCTGTGGGCCCAGGCTAGACGCTGCTCATTTCGGGGCCAGGGGCAGCCGCAACGTTGATCGCGGGTCACTCGTCACCTCCCCAGACGGAACGTCCTGGCGCCCTCATTCAGCCACATCGTGTGCAGCCTGCCCCCGGCCTAGAACACCGGACCGCCCGCGAAGCCATTCCGGGCTTCACCTTGATCGAGATCATGGTCGTGATCGTGGTCATCGGCATTCTCGCCGGGATCGCGATCCTTCATCTCTCGCCGCTCAAGGACAAGGGCTACACGACGACGCTGATCGAGGATCTCCGGAATCTCGAGACGGCGGAAGAGGCGTATTTCATCGAATACTCGACGTACACGCCGTCGCTGCCCGCGGCGAACTACATGCCGTCAGCGAACGACACGTACAGCATCACGACGGCTTCGGTCACGGGCTGGTCGGCGGTGGCGACGACGAGCAAGCCAATGGCGTCGGCTCCGTCGTCCTGCCATATCGCGAACGGGTCGGCCGCCACGACAGCAGCGGAATATCCGGGCACGGTGTACTGCCCGTAGCGGCGCACGCTGGCCCGCTGCGTTGGCCACACGCGGTGGCGAGCGGTGGCGAGGCGGTACCGATTCTCGAAACAACAAAGGGCCAGTGTCCGCATCGCGGAGCTGGCCCTTCTTCACGCCACGTGCATAGCTATGCGGGCATAGCTACACGGCGCGGCGACCGGCGATCAGGTTCCACAGAATCGAGATTACCGCGAGCACGAGCAGAATGTGGATCAAGCCGCCGGCAATGTCGGAAACGCCGAAGCCAAGAATCCACAGTACGAAGAGTACGAGCGCGATAGTCCACAGCATGGTTCGGTCCTCCGGGCAATGCGAGAAGCAGTGCGAGATCGGCCGAATGCGAGACGGATACGAGGGTCTCGTGTGGACCGATTAACGCACATGCCGTGCCGGGGACACCGTCGCATCTGCAGGGGCCGGTCGCTACCGGCCCCTACCAGACTCCGGCGGCGTCAGACCGCCGTGGCCGAATCTCCCACGCAGTAATTTTGCCGCTCGTTTCGGCCCGCGAGCTACCTGCCGTTGGGACGGAGGGTCTTCGCGTACGCGATCCGGAAGTCGACACCCGACGAGACGAGCGGAGGCACACCGACGCGGGCGGCAATGTCATTCGCCTTGGCGACCCAGGCGTCGTGCTGCTCCTTGGCTTTGCGCTCACGCTCGGCTTGCACCGACGTCGCGGCCTGGACCAATGTCTTGGGCTTCGCCGCAGCGGTCGTGGATGTCTTCGGCACACTTCCTCGCAGGTTTTTTGTGTCGGCCCGGCGTTCGAACGGCGCGTGTGTGATGCAGCGTGCCGCGGCCGGATGCGCGGAGCGCCATACTCGCTCCGGGCTCTGCTCAATCTACCGGGTTGCGCAGGCTTTTTGGGTTCCGCCGTGCGTGGCAGGGGCCCAGCGCGCCCGAACATTTACCGAGGCGGTATGACGCGCCGTGCCGATCAGGGTCCGATGCGCCGAGCGGGGTCACTGTGCGGGAGCGCCTGCGCGACGGCTGCGACTTCGACGCGGAGCGCGTACACCTCATTGCGCAGTGCCATGAGTTGGGCCGACGCCGACGTCTCGAGGGTGTCCGGGTTGGCCTTCCAATGCAGCCATGCCGCCATCGCGCCGCGCGTGGATGGGAACAGCAACGCGCCCATGAACGCGACGAGGCCGCATCCAAAGGGGATGGATATCAGCGGTATTACTAAGTCCGGATTCACGTCGCTCGTTGCCTCCTCGGACCATCGAGATCGGGTGGCACAACGGTCAGGGTCCGGACGCCTGCCGGAATCCGCGTCCTAATCCTACGCCAAATCTATTCCGGGTGTTTCGGGCCGAATCACGCGGCTGGCTTGGTGATCTCGAACCGGCAGCGGGTGCCGTTGTGGCGGTCGCAGTGCTCTTCGACATGGGCCCCGGTCACCGTTGCGAGGAGGATCTCGACCGCGGAGCATAGTTCGGGGCGAGCGGCGACCGCTTTGGAGAGGGGGCAGCTACAGCCCGTGATCACGAGCGATTCTCCTTCGCCGGACAGCTCGACGACGCCGCCAAGGGATTCGAGGAGCGCCACCCCGGCGGCCGCCCGCGTCTGAAGATCACCGTGCGCGACGGGTGCGCCCGCGGCGAGACGCTCGCCGGTAGCGCGGAGGAGATTGCCCAGGGCGGGCTCCGCGACGTGATCCGGGAGCGCGGTGAGCAGCGCGGTGAGCACGGGAGCGTAGGCGCGCGAGAACGACGCCTCGGCTTCCGGGGCGATCTCGTAGAGCGTGGCGGGCTTGCCACGCGGCTGCGGGCCGCCTTCCCGGCGGCTGGCGCGCCGCATCACGACGCCGTCGCGCTCCAGAGTGGCGAGGTGCTGGCGGACGGCGTTGGGTGTGAGTCCAACGGCGCGGGCCAGCCCGTCCACGGTGCGCACACCCCGGCGGAGGAGCGCCGTGATGCGGGCCCGGGAGTCGCCTTCGATTGTCCGCGGGTGGGTCACCGGACTCATCCGTAAGTAGAATGCCCAGTTGAGAAGCTAGCGAATCCGGCGGCGCCGGTCCGAGCGTAGCAAAGGGTCGTCGCCGACCGACTCGACCCCGAAAACTTATATGCATAATATACTAGTATTATTGTACTAACTGCAGTATCGTTAGGGGCGGCCACAAAATCCCACCCATGCGTTCCAAACAATCGACAGAGGTACGCCATGTTCCGACACACGTTGCAAACTGCTATGGCACTTGGCCTTAGCGCGAGCCTGTTCGTCGTGCCCGCGGTTCTCCCCGCGCAGGCGGCGAGCAAGCTGGACGACCCGACGATCGTCGCCATTTTCAATGCCGCGAATACCTGGGATATGGAATCCTCGGGTCTCGCCGTGAAGAAGAGCCATCAGGCGGATGTCGTCAACCTCGCCAAGATGTTCGTGCGCGACCACTCCGCGGTCCGGCAGCAGGGCCGGGATCTGGCGAAGAAGCTGGGCGTGACCCCGACGCCGCCGGCGGACTTCGGGATGGCGAAGGATCATGCGGCGGCGATGGCGAAGCTCGAAGGGCTGTCGGGCGCGGCGTTCGATCGCGCGTATCTCGAGAACGAAGTCGCGTATCACAAGGCGGTGATCGACGCGATGAACGGCACGCTGCTTCCCGCGATCCAGAACCCCGAGCTGAAGGCACTCGTGGTCAAAGTCGCGCCCGCGTTCCAGGCGCACATGATCGCCGCGCAGCAGCTGCTCGACAAGCAGCCCAAGTAAAGCACGTTGCAGCAGCGAGCGGGTGGCGGCGGCGGTGGCGGGTGGTTGGCGGTTCAACCATCTGCCACCCGCTCTGCATCACGACCAGCCGGCGACGGCGTTCACCACGATCTCCGCGATCTTGTCGCTGCCTCGCGCGGAGGGCACGGTCTCGTTGGCGTAATCTTCCGGCTCATCGCATGCTGCGCGGACATCGATGATGGGCGCGTGCGCGGACCACGCCGAGCGAATGATCGCGTCGTTGAAGATGGCGAGGGCGGTGGTGGTGACGGCCTGTAGCTGCGAGCCTCCGAAATTTCCGTTGCCCATCGTGCAGACCGCGACCGGCAGGCGGCGCGTGCGGACACTGCGCAGCATGCGCTGGTAGCGGCGCTCGAAGCGTTCTCCCACCTGCGAGACCTTCCAGAGCGCGTCCGCGACCGTCGCCGCGCACTCGGCGAGCATCCCGACATCGCTCAGCACATCACTCATTCCCGTGCCAATGACGAAATGCGATGCGCCAGCGGGCAACTGCATGGCCTGGCGCGTGACCTCGTCGATCGCGCTCCCGTCTTGCGCCAGAAGGACCGCCGACCATCCGGCGGGGAGCCGGGCCTCGATCGCGGCGATCACCGACGCTCCGGGTGCGACGTACGCCTGATTGTCGAACACGGAGTCGCCCAGCAGAACAATGCGCCCTGATGACATGCCCGCCGTCGCGGTAAGTGGAATGGAAATGCACGCAGGCGAGACGACGGATCACCGTTCCGCGGCCGCCCGTACAGCTTCTCGACACCTGTCTCCCGCCGGGTCACCAGAGCGGGTGAAGACCGGGATAGTCCAGGAGGCTATTCGCGTGACGGGCCGGACATCGCCGGGGTCACTGTCTGGGGGTTGGCGGGGCGTATCCGTTCCGGAATAGGCACGCGAGTGCCAGACCGTGACAGTGCGACCACAGCGCGTGACAGGCGGCTGAAAGCCGATCAATAGATTCGCTGACCTACACTCGTGGGCCCGGTACGACACCGGTCCCGCGGTTCTCGGATGGGCTCAGTATGCAAGCATTTAGACGGTTACACACAACAGCAGCCCGGCGTGGCGTGACGCTGATCGAGATGATCCTGGTCTTCGTTCTGGTCGGGATCCTCGCAGGCCTCGCCATCCCGATCGTCAACGCCCCGGGCTTCCGCGCGGACGCGGAGGCGCGGAATACGCGCACGGTCCTGGAGATGGCGCAGCGCCTGGCCATCACGCACCAATACAACGTCGTGGTCAGCTTCGACACCGTCAAAATGAGGATCCGCGTCCTCGAGGACACGAACAACAACAGCACCGCCGACGCGGGCGAGCGGGTGACGTGGCACGGGTTCGAGTACGGGATGAAGTTCGCGACGCCTCCGTCGAGCGTCGGACTGAACGGGACGATCGCCGCGAGCTCGATCGCGGGCACCAATCTGATCAGTCTGGGCGGCATGCCGAGCATCGTGTTCCTGCGGAGCGGCTCGGCGAGCACCAATGCGCAGATCTATCTCACGTCGCCGCGTCCGTACACGGATGACTACCGAGGCATCTCGGTGACGCAGTCGACAGGACGCACGACGTACTCGCGGTATCTGCATTCACTGTGGAGACTGGCCAGCATATGAGACTCTTCAATCGCTCCAGACGCGCGCCGGACTCGCGGCAGGCCCACCCTTCCCTCCGTCGCGGCATGACGCTGATCGAGGTCATGATCGCGCTCTCGATCATCACGACCTCGATGCTCGGGCTGGGCGCCTTCCTGCCGAACTTCATGCACGTCTCGGCGAAAGGCACAATCCTGTCGGCGGCCAGTGACCTCGCCGTGTCGCGCCTCGAGACCATCAAGGCGTGGCCGACGTACTCGTCGCTCGCGACGACCTTCAATGCGACCGAGACGACCGGCCTCACGGGCTGTACGGGCTGCCACCGGGTCACGCTCGTCACGCACACGTCGACAGCGAGCGCGGACTACGAGACGGTGTCGGTGACCGTGACCGGGCCGAACATCACGACCCCGGTCGAAAAGACGACGGTCATCGCCTCATTCTGACCGAGATCCACCGATGCTGATCGCTGTCACGAGCCCGCGACGCCGGGCGAGAGACCGCCGGGCGTTCACGCTGCCCGAGATGCTCATCGCGACGGTGCTCATGCTGTTCGTGTTCGCAATGGTCATCCCGTTCATGCGCGTGCAGACGCGGCAGATCGGCACCAGCGCCGGGCGGCTCGACGCCCTGCAGAACGCGCGTTTCAGCCAGAACGCAATCGACCGGGAGCTCCGCATCGCGGGCGTCGGTGCGACGCCCAACCAGCCGATGCTCGTGCAGGCGGCCCCGATGGCCGTCACGTTCAACGCCGACCTTTCGACGCGCGACTCCACCGATCCCGACGCGATCTACTACGACCCGTACGTCGATACGCTGGCCACGGGTGCACTCCCCACCTCGCGGCCGGTCACGCTTCCGCTCTCCACGACGACGTACCCGCTCGCCAATTACCAATCGGCGCCCGGCATCATGGGTAATGCCGAGACCGTGTCGTACTGGCTGTCACTCGATTCGAGCAGCTCGCTGGCCAACACCTACGTGCTGTGGCGGCGCGCGAACGACCGGACGGCGACGGCGGTGAGCACGGGCATCTACGTGGCACCGGGCAAGCCATTCTTCCAGTACTTCAAGGTCGACCAGGTCACGGGGGCGCTGGATTCGATCCCGAACGCCAGCCTTCCGCTCATCCACTCGATCGCGCAGCACGCGACCGTGGCGGACACCGGGCCGGCATCGCTGATCGACAGTCTGCGCGCGGTGACGATGAACGTGGTCGGCGTCTACCGCGACCCACAGCTCGGGGCCGTGTACCGGACCGTCAGCACGACGACCAAGCTGCTCAACGTCGGACTCCTCAACAACACCCGCGTGTGCGGGCCCGCGCCGCTTCCGATTCCCGCGGCGCCTGTGGCGACGGTGTACGGCACGACGCCCGACTCCGTGACGGTGACCTGGCCGGCGTCTCCGGACCAGAACGGCGGTCTCGAGAGCGTGGAGCGGTATCTGATCTACCGCCAGCCGGTCGGGGGGACGACATGGGGAGACCCGGCGGCCGACGTGGCGGCCGGTGTCACGACCTACAAATGGGTGGAGCCCTCCTTCGCGTCGATGCATGGTGCGTGGCACTATGCCGTGATCGCGCAGGACTGCACGCCGACCAACTCCACGCTCACGACCAGCAACAACGTCACACTTCCCTGAGGAGCTGACTATGCCGTCGTCGCGTACCCGGCCTCACCAGCCGCTGCCCGATCGCGCCGGGTCAGCGCTCATCCTCGTGCTCGTCATGACCGCAGGCCTCGCCGCACTGGCGATGTCGGCCATCTTCCTGGCGTCGAGCTCGAGCCTCATGACCAAGTACTACGACCGCGAGCGCAACTATCGCTACGCGGCCGAACAGGCGTTGCAGATGGGCGTGAGCCGCCTCGCGAAGGACACGTCGATCCATCTGGCGGACACGGGCTACGTCCAGCTCCTGACGAATGCCAGCCTAACGGACGCCAACGGGACCACGATCCCGAACACCAAAGTCAATCTGTACCTCGGGCTGACCGGTAACACGACGGGCCAGTTCGGCCAGTTCGCGAGCCTCGTCGCGGAGGTGCACGACACGACCGGCAATACCCGCTACGTGCGCCGGCTGGAGCTCATGGCGCAGAACTTCGCGCGTTACGCAATGTTCACGAACCAGTTCTCGACCGGGCTGGCCTACGGCACCGGTGAGTTCATCCGTGGACTCGGGTTCAGCAACCAGGGCTGGTACTCGACGGGGAGCCCAACCTACTACGACACCATCTCGGCGGTCCTGACGGTCAGTGGCGGCTCCCCCACCTATGTGCTGCCGAGCCGGTCGGGCGTCTCGCCGATCGCATTCCCGACCGTGTCGCGCCTGGCGGCACTCCCCGGCTATGCGTCGGCGGCCAACTACAGCTTCACGCCGAATACACGCGGCGCGATGCGCATCGAGTTTCTGCCGATCAACCTGAATCCGACGGTCGACACGGACTCCAGCGAAGCCAACGAGGGCTTTTTCCGCGTCTTTCAGGACACCGTCTCGTACAAGACGGCGGCTGCCTACTACAATGTCGCAACCACGGCCACCGATTCCATCATCTTCAACCAGCAGTGCGGCGACTGGCATACCGTGAACGGGATGATCGAGTTTTTCCCGTACGCCGTGCACAGCAAGACCTGGTTCACGACCCTGATGCGCGCGGCGGCGCCAACCGGCGGCGGCCTGAGCGCGGCCCAGCTCCAGGCTGACACGATCAACACAACGTCGGGCGTTCATGGCAAAGCGATCGTGATGTCGCACACCACGCCACGACAGGCGCGCTGCTATCCGTCCGGCGACCCGCACCTCGTCGCGGTCGAACGCAGTACTGCGGGCGGCGCCTACCTTGCGACGGACACCACCAAGGGTGGCTACGACACGACATTCACCGCGGTCACGCGGCGCGGGTACTGGGTGGCGTGGCCGGGCACGATCCCGGCGCCGCTGACGGCGCTCACGACACGCACGGCGGCGGAAAAGCAGTACGACTTCCCGCTGTACCGCGCCTACAACGCCAACACCAAGGGCGTCATCTACGTGCACGGCAACGTGTACACGTCGGGGCTCCTGAACGGATTCGTGACCCTGTACGCCTCGGGGGATGTCTTCTTCACCGACGATCTCACCTACGTCACGGATCCCGCGAGTGTCATCTGCGGCAATCTGCTGGGCGTGATCGCGGGTGACAGCGTGATGATCGCCGACAACGCGATGAACTCGCCGCAGAATCCGACGGCGACGACGGCCCCATCCACCTCGCCGAGTACGATGTGGATGAGTGACAACCAGAGCTTCTATCTCGACGGCGTCGCCATGAGCCTCACGGGCACGGTTGGCGTCGAGAACCCCACCACCGACGCGTACAACATGACCTCGTGCAACGGGACGACGATCGGCCGGGGATGCATCGCGCAGATCGGCGGCGTCATCGAGCAGTCCATCAGTGCGACGTGGCAAGGGAGCAGCGGGCACAACACGGGCTTCATCGAGAACCGCGGCGTGGACCAGTGTCTCTACCAGGAATCGCCGCCGTACTTCCCGCTCACCGGCAAGTACACCCAGAACCGATACTTCGAGATCGACCCGAGCCACTACAACCCGGCGACGCTCTTTGACAGGCTGCAGGCGTTGTAAGGAGCTCAGGCTGATGGCGTGACACAGAACATCAGACCAGAGGGCCGGCTATCGCGACTGATAGCCGGCCCTTCTGTGTTTTCGGGGCCGTTACCGAACGGCGGCCGCCCTGTACCCCGGCATTCCGTCTGCGCCGTTCCCGAACGGCGCCTACTGCCCTCGACGACAGGCAGCGGTGAGACGGCAACTACGGTGATATCGGGCCGGGCGTGACTGCCGCGCACCAGGATCGAATCAGTCCGCGTCCAGCATCTCCGCGTCCAGGCATCTAACTGTTCCCGAGATATTCGACGTGCACGTAGGTGCCGGTTCGCGTGTCGTAGGCGAGGTACCAGCCGTCGTGATCGGGGTCTTCGTAGATCACGATCTCGTCGGAGTCCCAGAGCCACCCATCGCAGTACCCGACGTCATACGGTGCGACGCTGAAGTAGAAGCCGCCGAACCAGAAGCGTCCGGGGCCACCGCCGCCGAGCCGCCAGATGTGGTGCGGGCCGAAGCCACCGTTGAAATGACCATGTGCCCAGGGGTGGTCCATGTGATAGTGCACGTCGTTGCGGCCGGTGTTATGCCCCACCCACTCGCCGTTGTCGTGCACGTGCGGCGCGTCCGGGTGGCCCGGCTGGTCGGCGAAGTGATGATTGTCAGCGGGTGGTGGTGCGTGGGATTCGCGGGCGGGCGGCGGCCCGTGCTCGGGCGCTGCGTGGTGTGCGGCTTGATGGTGGTCCTGCGCGATCGCGGGGACCGCGTAGAGCATCATGGCCGCCGCCAGCACTCCCGCTGTGCCTATCGCTGCTTTCATATCGCCTCCGGTTGCGTGAACCCGTGTCCGGCCGGACCGCCGGACAGGGGGGCCATCCGCTGCGGCCCGCTCCTGCGGCCTGCTCCTGCGGCTGTCATCTCAGCAGGTATCGCACCCCGAACTGGAACGGGAAGTACGGCGACTCGCTCAGCTCGCCGGGTCCAGTAAACGCCAGGGTGTAGCGGGCTTCGAAGTACGCTTGTGCGCCGCGGCCGAGGAGGTAGCGGAGACCGCCGCCGAGATTGATGCCGACGCCGGTGCTGCTGCCGTTATCGGTGTTGCAGATGACAGGGTTGCCGAAGGCGTCGGTGCCGCAGAGCGCCGCGATGTCTTCGGAGACGTTGTAGATGCCGAATCCCGCGAGCGCGTACGGCTGGAGGAGGCTGTTGGGGATCACGACGTCGTAGAGGGCGTCGATCGCGAGGTGGGTGATGTTGGAGCTCGCGGTGAACCCGGAGACGCCGAAGTGGTCCCACCCGACCTCGGCGCGGAAGGAGAGCGGTCCGGTCCGGGCCGGGTGGTATTCGAGCGCCGCCATCAGGTCGAAACCCGTGTTCAGGGCGGCGCTGTAGTCGCCTACCGGGATCGCAAAACCAATCGCGCCGTCGATTGCAAATTGGTTGGGCGCAATGCGTTGCGCGGATACGGGCGCGGATGCCGCCAGGAGGGCCGATCCTGCAACCGCGGCGATCGCCATGAGTCGCTTCATTCCGTTCACCTCTTGGTTCGTGTGATACTGTCGTATACGCACGAATGATGCGCGGACGCTGGGTTGGGGTTGGGGTTGGGGTTGGTCGCTGGCCAATGTGCAGACCCGCCATGCGCAGTTCGGGCCGATGAACATGTACCAATCGCTGCTCTTCACCGGGTACCACGACCGGCGCCATGCCGGCAGCGGTGGGAGCAAGTCTCATATTTCCGGACAATAGCCTCGCGGAGCAACCAACGGTGCCGGGCCGTGGTCCAAGTGCGGCATGCGATACCGGACGAATGGTGCGGCAATGCCGGTGATCGCGCGCCGGCGCGAGGGCGGGTGATGACTCGCCCCTCCGAGGGACGCATGGTGCGGCGGCCGGCTCGCGGGTGCCGCGCCGGCACCAACGGGTGATTCCGCATCGCATGAAACGCGGGTTCGCGTCGCCGCGGCGCGCACTGATCACACCACATATGGCACTTAGTCCCACTTCGGGTTACCATAGCTCGTGCTTCTGATTCTCGGTGCCGCGATGGCCGTCAAGTCGCTGGCCATCGCCCATCGTGATCCACCAGCACCGGTGCCGGCGCTCGCGCCCGCCCGAGGCGTGGCCGCAGGCGTTTCTTCTCGTCCCGCCGGCGGTGTGGCGGGACTTCCACCCGGGGTGAGTCTCAGATTCGGCCGCGGCCCCGATTCGCTCCCTGCATCCGTCGTCTACAACGGCCGCGCGGGGCAACTCGCGGTCAAGGTCCCGCGAATGGATGCGGACATCGATGTCGACGGCACGCTCACGGCGCCGGCGTGGCAGCACGCGGCGGTGCTGACCGGGTTTTCGGAGTATCTCCCGGTCGACGGCCAGGCGGCCCCGGATTCGACCGATGTCCTGGTGTGGTACTCGCACTCCGCGATCTACTTCGGGATCCGCGCGTACGAACCGCACGGCGCGGTGCATGCGGCGCTCGCGAACCGCGACGCGATCGATGCCGACGACAACGTCCAGTTGATCCTGAGCCCGTTCCTGCATTCGCGGCAGGCGCTCGTGTTCGCGGTCAACCCCTTCGGCGTCCAGGAGGATGGGACGATCACCGAGGGCACCACCTCGCAGGCCGGATTCGGGATGGCCAACCTCACGGGGCCGCCGCCGACCGACCTGAGTCCTGACTTCGTATATGAATCGAAGGGGCATCTCACGCCGACCGGGTACGAAGTCGTTGTCCGGATTCCGTTCCGGAGCATCAAGTTCCAGTCTGCCGGGACGCAGGACTGGGGACTCAACATCGTCCGCAAAGTGCAGCACTCGGGCATGGCGGACACATGGTATCCGACCAAGCTTGCGGCCGCCTCCTTTCTCGCGCAGGCGGGCACGCTTACCGGACTCACGGGACTCGAGCGCGGACTCGTGCTCGATCTCAACCCGTTCGTGACGGAGAACGTGACGGGCAGTGGCGAGGCGCCGCCCGCCGCGGGGTGGCACTACAACGCCGAGCGTCCGCAGTTCGGCATGAACGTCCGGTGGGGGATCACGAACAATCTGACTCTGAACGGGACCTACCGGCCGGACTTCGCCGAAGTCGAATCCGACGCGACCCAACTCGTGCTCGATCCGCGCAACGCCGTGCAGTATCCCGAGAAACGGCCGTTCTTCCTCGAGGGGCTCGAGCAGTTCAACACGCCGAACAACCTGATCTACACGCGACAGATCGCGTCGCCGATCGACGCCGTAAAGCTCGTCGGAAAGGTTGGCAACATGAACGTCGCGTATCTCGGCGCGCAGGATGACGAAGGCTCGCCGTCCGCCGGCGGCCTGGGTCATCCGACCTTCAACATTCTGCGGATGCAGCAGCCACTCGGCGAGGCCTCGCAAGTCGGCGTCGCGCTCACCGACAAGGAGAACGGCGGCTCGTACAACCGCCTGGCGAGTGCCGATGCGCGGTTCACATTCCTGAAGCTGTATTCGATCGCGGCGCAGGCGGCGGCCAGCAGCACGCGGGGCGACACCGCGCAGGCGATCTACGGCCCGTCGGCGGCGCCATCGCTGCAGGCGACGGCGGGCCCGCTGTGGGAAACTCACTTCGTGCGCGCGGGACGCACGTTCGGCATGAACTACGACGTGACGGGGATCGATCCGGAATTCGTCGCGGCCAGCGGCTTCATCAGCCGAGCGGGCGTCGCCAACGCGACACTCGATCATCGTTTCACGTTCTACGGGCCGCCGGCGCGGCTACTGCAGACGATCGGAGCAGACGTGTCGCTGATCGACACCTGGGAGTACCGGCGCTTCACGTCCGCGCAGGCGCCCGAGGACCGGCGCTACCACTTCACGGGGATCACGTCGCTCCGCGGCGGGTGGAACATCCAGGCGGGCATCTACTTCGAGTCGTACGGCTACGATCCGACCCTGTACGGCAACTACTATCTGGGCCACATCGGGGCGCACGACACGACGTACACCAAGTTCACCGGGACCCCGACGATCCCCAACACCGACTACATCTTCCAGCTTGCGACGCCGGAGTTCTCGAAATTCGATCTGACCCTGCTCCAACTGGCGGGGCGCGACGAGAACTTCTTCGAGTGGGCGGCGGCCGACATCTACGTCACGGAGCTGACGACGAACTGGCGCCCGACGGACAAGCTGCGGGCGCAGCTCATGTACAACGCGCAGATCTACCTGCGGCATACCGATGGATCGGCGGTCGCGCGGACATTCATCCCGCGGCTCGACATCGAGTATCAGCTCTCGCGGCCGATCTTCTTCCGGATCGTCGGCCAATACGTGGCGGCATACCAGGACAGCCTCCGCGACGATGCGCGCACGGAGCTGCCGATCTTCACGTTCAATCCGGCGAGCGGCACGTATACCCGCGCGGGGTTGTCGAACAGCAACCAGTTCCAGGTCTCGGGGCTGTTCTCGTACCAGCCGGTGCCCGGGACCGTCGCCTTCATTGGTTACGGGAACAACCTGGCCGAGCCGGAGGCATTTCACTTCACGACCCTGCGGCGGACCGCGGACAGTTTCTTCGTGAAGTTCAGTTATCTGTTCCGGCTGTAGCGACGAGCGGGGGTCGCCGCGGGTCGCCCGGCGATCATTAGAATCTTCTCATTCTGGCGTATTTCCTCCGGGAAGTCATTGTCCGGCGCGTGACTACGCCTCCGCGCCGGCCGTCTCCAGGGTGGCCCGCCTGCCGCTCGCGGCGCGAGCCAGTTGTGGGCCATTTACCACTGGAGGTTCCATGCGCGGGCAGTTGCACCAACATTTTCCATCTGGATGCGGGATGAGCGCGGCGCCGGCACACGCTGCGCGATGCGGGTTTCTGGCGACATTGCTGGTGGTGGGAATGGCAGGCGTGACGGCAGCGGCCGGCGCGCAGCAGGCATCCGTGGCGTCGTTGTCGCCGAGCGTGCCGGCGGCACCTGCGATGACCGCGACGCCGAGTACGACCGACGCGACGCCCGCGCTGGCGTTGCAGCCAGCCGGCGATGCGCCGGCGCTGGCCGCCGCGACGCTGGCACCCACCGGAGGTCCCGGACATATCGATGCGTCCTTTGGCATCCAGAGCGGGTCGCTGGGGTTCTTCGGCGTATCGGTCGCCAAGCTGATCATCCCCAACGTGGGCCTGCGCGCGCAGTTCAACTTCTTCAACTTCGGCATCAACAATACGGTCAGTGACATCAAGTACAGCGCGCGCGTTCGCTTTCAGAACCTCCCTGTCCTGGTGGACATCTTCCCATGGGCACGTGGCGCCTTCCACGTCACCGGCGGTGTCGTGTTCAACCAGAACCGCTTCTCGGGAACGGGCGAATCGGATGCCGCGGGCAACATCACGATCAATCATGACACGTATACCCAGGCGCAGGTCGGCACTCTGTCCGCGGCCGTTCGCTACCCTGCCACGGCGGGTTACGCGGGCCTCGGGTTCGGCACACCCTCGCGGAACTCGCTCATCGAGTTCGTCGCCGACTTCGGTGTGATGATTTCCACGCCGAAGGTGTCGCTGAACGCGACCGGCGCCGGCAGCAACCCGCAGCTGCAGAGCGATCTGCAGGCGCAGCAGGCGTCGACGCAGACCTCCATCAACAAGTACGCCAAGATCTATCCCGTGCTTTCGGCGGGGCTCGCGGTCCGAATCTGACCGGACCCTGTGGGACGGTCCCGGCGCCCAGACGCGCCGGGTGACGATGCCCGATTTCAAGCCGCCCTCCGCCGATCGCGTGGGGCGGCTGGCTTTT
The DNA here is from genome assembly GCA_963737895.1 of uncultured Gemmatimonadales bacterium. GTDB lineage: Bacteria > Gemmatimonadota > Gemmatimonadetes > Gemmatimonadales > Gemmatimonadaceae > Palsa-1248. Next base: position 1,547,179 of record CAVTUF010000001.1, read on the forward strand.
TGGCCGGATCCGGGCGGCTCGCGGGGCTGAGGGAGGGGCCGCGGGGCGAGCTGTGGCGAGCGGCCGGGCGGGGGCGAGTGGCGTCTATGTATTGGGCTCCTCGAGGAGCCTCAATGGCGCCGCGCGTGGCGGCTGCCGGCTCTCAGCCCCCCGTGTCCCGAGTGCCGCTCCTGTGACTCCTTCGTCATTTAATGAGTGCCAACCTGGGCTCACCGTGGGGGCGTCAACCACCACGGGATTCCGTCATCGATTCCTGCGCGCGACCGTGCTGAGAACCGCGCCGGACCTTCGGCAGAAGCTCGGCAGAACGTGAACGAGAGTGCATCGACAACACCATAGGCGAATGTCCATCCGGCTTGCATGCGCGGCCGCTGCCTTCGTGGCCAGCGGGGGCTTGCGCGCGCAGCAGGCATTGGATGCACACCAGGTGCCGGCCGGCTGGCGAGGGCAATCGCCCATGCGACGCCGAGTGCGACGGCCACTCCGGCGCCCGCGGCCGCGCTGCCGCTACCGGATCATCCGCGCTTCACGACGCAGCACTTCGGCGATGAGTTCGGTCTGAGCGTGGTGACCGTCAACGCGCTCGCGCAGGACCCTGAGGGATTCCTGTGGATCGCGACGCAGACCGGATTGTACCGGTACGATGGGTCGCGCGTGACGAACATGAAAGCCGTCGAGAAAATCGTCGGCCACTACATTGACGAACTGGAGATCGCGCCCGACAGCACCTTGTGGGTGAAGGGGTCGTATGGTGTCGCGCATTTCCTGCACAACACCTTCCAACGTTTTCCGCTGCCGCCGGTCACGACGGAGATTCGCGGGAGCGGGCAGACGTTCGCGGTCAACCGAGCGGGCGATGTCTTCGTGATCCTCGCGACGGGGATCCTGCGCTCCTCCGTTCGCGACCCGCAGCACCCGGTGATGTACACGCCGGCGAATGGGCTGCCTGGCGAGCCGGGCGTCATCGTGGTGGGGCCTGACGATTCGGTCTGGTTTACCGCCGGGCGCCAGATCGGCCATTTCCGCCCCGGGTCCGGCGCGCCGGTGATCGATTCCACCATCACGCTTCCCGACGAAGACGTGTCGGGCATCCGGTTCGACGGTTCGGGCACGTTGTGGATTCGCACGGTGACTCGTGTCGTGCGCATCGACCTCGCACACCACACGCTGGTCTATGACGACATGGGTGTTCCGGCTTCGGATCCGGACGTCGGCCGGCCTTCCACGGACCACACGGGCAATCTGATGCTTCCGTCGGTCGCGGGTCTGTACCTTCGCGACCATGGACGGTGGCGGGCGATCACCGACCAGCAGGGTCTCACGAGCAATGACGTGCTGACGGCGCTCGAGGATCGCGAGGGTGTGATCTGGGTGGCAGGGTCTGGCGCGGGCCTCGACCGGGTCGTGGGCATCCGCGACTGGGAGGCGTGGACGACGGCCGAGGGTCTGCCCGACAACGCGATCTGGGCAACGGCTCGCGACAGCGGGGGGCGGCTGTGGGTGTCGACGGCGCACGGCCTCGGCATTCTGGGATCACCGGCGCCACAAGTGGCTCATCCCGAACGACAGTCACGGATTCGCGAGCCACGAGACGCGCCAGCTCGAGCAGGCGGCCGACGGATCGGTCTGGGCACTGTCGCCCGTGGACGGGATGGTGCGCATCGATCCGCGCACGCTCGCACTGCAGTACTCGCCGTCGTTCAACGGGAAGAAGTACATCTTCGAGGCCGTCGCGCCGGACGGCAGCATCTGGGCGACGACGCCGGAGAAACTCATTCGGTTCGACCCGCACTCGCCAACCCCGCGTCCCATTCGAGGTGCCGCTGCCGCGGACCGCGCAGGGCGAGATCTACCGGCTCGCGTTCGCGCCGGACGGGGTCCTGTGGGTGACCGGGCGCTCCCGGGTCATGCGCTTCGACGGTCACGACTGGCGGGTGTTCACGCAAGCGGATGGCGTGGCCGGCAAATCGGTCACGAGCATCGCGGCGCTCGGCGGCAACGACGTCTGGATCGGATACGACGACGTGGTGACGATCACCCACCTCCGGTTGGACGCTCACGGTGCGGCGCATGCCGAGCAGCACGACTGGGACTATTTCGTGGTCGGGCGGGATTCGAAACACCGCGTGTGGCTGAGCGGCACCGCCGGACTGACCGTCGTGTCGCCCGACGGCGAGGTGCGTGATCTCAATCACGCCGATGGACTGGTGTGGGACGACATCAGCCCCACGGGTGTCCGTGAAGAGGCCGATGGCAGCTACATGATCGCCACGTCGCGCGGGCTCGCACGGTTCGCGCCGGCCGCCGCGCTGTCCGACGCGGCACCGCCGGATGTCGCCTTCACCGGCGTGTCGCTCGGCGGACACGAAGAGACGGCCCGTAACGGCCTCGAAGTCAAGCACAACGAAAACACGTTGTCGGCGTTCTTCACGCCGCTGACGCTGATCAATCCCAGCGCGGTGCTGTGCCGGTACCGGCTCAGCGGCTTCGAAGATGCATTCACGACGGCGACCATCCGCGAGATCCACTACACGTCACTCTTGCCGGGGCACTACTCGCTCATGGTGCAGTGCCGCCGGGGCGCATCGGACTGGTCACCGCGCGCGGCGACATTCTCCTTCACGGTGCTGCCAGCGTGGTGGGAAACGTGGTGGGCGCGGCTCCTCGAGGCGATGCTGGTGTGGGCGCTGGTCTGGGGCGTCGTCCGGCTCCGGACACGGGCACTCGTGGCACGCCGGCGCGTCCTCCGCCAGGCGGTCGCGAGCCGCAACGCGGAGCTGGTCGAGAAGAATCGCCAACTCCGGGAGATGTCGCTCACGGATCCGCTCACTCGCGTGCGGAACCGGCGCTATCTCCAGGAGACGATCGACGCGGAGATCGCACAGGTCCTCCGGATGCGCGGCGGCTCGTACACCAACGGGGAAAAGCCGGAACACCCGGGCGAGATCATCTTCGGGATGGTCGACATCGACACGTTCAAGCCCGTCAACGACATGTACGGCCACGCCGTGGGCGACCGGCTGCTGCAGCAGTTCGCGCAGCGGCTGCTCCGGCTGATGCGGTCGTCGGATGTGCTGATCCGCTGGGGCGGCGAGGAGTTCCTGATGATCTGCCGGGCGACGGATCGCGCGGGCGCGGAAGTGCTTGGCCGCGCGTGATCGCCAATGTCAGCATCGAACCGTTCGACCTCGGCAACGGGATCAAGATCCATAAGACCTGCTCGGTCGGGTGGGCGCCGTTCCCGTGGACTGGCGACGGGTTCAGCGGGCTGACAGTGGAAAACGTGATCGAGCTCGCGGACCATGCGCTTTACCTGGCCAAGCACGGGGGCCGCAACCAGAGCGTCGGGATCCTGCCGTCGCCGCTCGCGCTGCAGATGTCGTCGCAGATGCGGATCGATGTGCTGCGCACGTATCCGCCCGATCTCGTCCAGATCGTGCGCGCGCTGGGCGAACCGTGCGAGCCGTGTCCAGTGGCGGAGGCCGGCGCGCCGGACGGCGCGAAGTCGATGGTTGGTGCGGGGGCGGACAAGGCCTGATCCGGCGGGCGCTGTTGCCCGAACAGGGCGACCTACGGTTGGGGAACGGCGCTACTGCTCTCGACGACAGGCATTGCGGCGACGGCAACTACCGCTCTACTGGCTCGCTACTTCGCTGGTGGCTTCAATGTCAGATGATCGAGGCGGCGGGCGTCTTCCGATGCTTCGATCAGTTTGGCGAGGCGGCGGGTGCGGGTTGCGTCCTGTTTGGCGCTCACCACCCACCACGTCGCGGTGCGCTGGTAGCCGGGCGGCAGTGACCGGAAGAATGTCCATGCCCGCCGGTTCGCGCGGAAGATCTTCGCGTCCGGCCCCTCGAACTCTCGCGGCCTGTTCTCGTACGAGTAGAGGTTCGCGCGCTTCGGGTCGCGGCCTTCGAATGCGGCAAGTCCCGGCGGGCGCATCCGGCCGAGTTTCGTGAGCTCACCGGCGCGTTTGATGTTGGTGGCGCTCCAGATGCTCCGCGGTTTCCGGGGGCTGAACCGCCTGACGTAGGAGTCGCCATCAATCCGCTTCAGGAGGCCGTCGATCCAGCCCACGCACAGCGCCTCGTCCAGGGCCTCCTGATAGGTGACGCCTTTCCGCTTCGTATGCGGTTTGAAGAACGTGACCCAGCACTCGTGCTCCGTCGCGTGACGCTTGGCGAGCCATGCCCGCAGCTCGGCTGGCGTCTCGAAGATGATGCCGTCCGGTATCATGCCGGCGATCCGGACGCGGGAGGGGTATCCGGAACGAGCGGCTTCGTGAACGAGATCTGGGATTTCACGATGGCGTAGCCGCGGTTCTGATAGAAGCGGTGCGTGGCGGTCCGTATCACGTTCGACCGAACGCGGATCACGGTGTGGCCTTCGGCGACCGCCCATTGTTCGGCGGCGGCGACGAGGTCGCGGCCCACGCCATGGCCGCGCGCGGTTTCGTCCACGACCAGGCCGCAGATCTCGGCGAACGGGTCCGATTCGAAGACCGAGCGCGATTGCACGTGCACCCAGCCCACGAGCTGGCCGCCGGCGGATTCCGCTCCCAGGAGTCCCTGGCCGGGTTGGCCGAGTAGGCGGTGCAGCCGCCGCTGGACCTCCTCAGGCGTCGCGGGATATCCGAGCTGCGCGCAGAGGGGAACGAGGGCGGCCGCATCGCGCGGCTCAACGGGGCGGATTCGCACCATGTGTCGTCATTCGGTGGGCGTGAGCTGTCTCCAATCCGGCCCGGGGGAGTCCGTCGAGTTCACTGCCGACAGGTACAGAAACCGCCGGGCGTTCAGCATAGCGGACCTCTGGCTGAAGTAGGCGCTTCCGGGGGCGGACGAACCGGCTGGAAATATCACGCGGACCTCGTGCAGGCTAGAACGATGGCCGGGGATGGGACGGAGCCCGGCCGAGAGCGGGCGCGATGCCTTGCGTCCCATTATTTGGTTCCGCTTGCCAATTCCTGAATTGATCCATACATCTGTCGCCCGATCCTCCAGAGGAGCCAGATCGCCCATGGGAACGTGCCGACAGCTCGTAGAACAGCTCGTGATCGTATTGGAATCATTGATGCTCGCGGGCGCCAGTGTGGCCGGTGTGGCCGGTGTGGCCGGTGTGGCCGGTGTGGCCGGTGCGGCGGTGTCCGTCCAGGCGCAGGGTGTGTTGCAGACCGCCGATCTCACCCAGTTCCGATCGGTCGAGGAAGTCGCGCTCTCGCCCGATGGCCGGAGCGTCGCCTATACAGTCGCCATGCGCGACCAGCCGGGGCGCCCGTACACCCAACTCTGGGTGGCGGATATCGCCACGCAGAAATCCACGCGCGCCGGCAGCGCGCACGCCTCGGGGGCGTCGCCGCACTGGTCGCCGGATGGGAAGTGGATCGCGTACGAGGGCGCCGATGGGGACCAGAACGGCCTGTGGGTCGTGCATCCTGATGGATCGGGTGCCGCCGTCGTCGCGCCGGTCGCGAGCTCCAACGCGCCGCTGCCGGACCGCGGGCAGGACATCACGTGGGCGCCCGACGGGAAGCAGATCGCGTTCATCTCGTCGATCCCGGGACCGGAGACCGAGGCCGCGAACGGCGACCCCAAGGTCTTCACCCGCTATCTGTATCACGCGACGGCGGAGGAGGGTCTGACGCATTTCAACGACAACCGGCATCTCCACATCTTCATCGTGGACCTCGGGTCGAAGCAGGTGCGCCAGCTCACGAAGGGTATTCGTGATGAGCACTCGATCGACTGGTCGCCCGATGGCAAGCACATCGTGTTCATCTCCAACTACGAGCCGAACTCCGACGAATTCTTCAACTACGACGTGTTCACCGCGGATCCCGCGGACGGCGCGATCAAGCGCCTCACGACGACGGAGAACGCCGAATACGCGCCCACGTGGTCGCCCGACGGCAAGCACATCGTCTACTCGGCCACCACGCGCGGGCTGACCGACCGCGAGACCACAATGGAAGACACCCACGCGTGGGTCATGGACGCGGACGGCAGCCACCGTCACGAAGCCGGCACCGTGGACGCCCGCCAGGGCCATCCCAAATGGTCGGCGGACGGCGCCGCGGTGTACATCTCCGCGGAACAGCGCGGGAGCGTGCACCTGCTGCGGGTCCCGATCTCGCCGGCGGGCGTGGCGGGCACGCCGCAGGTCGTCGTCAACGACATCGGTTGGGCGTACGAGTTCTCGCCTGGCAAGGCGGGCCAGATCGCGTACGGCCTGACGACGCCGAAGGACATGGCGGAGCTCTACGTCCGGAGTGGCGCGACCGCGCCCCGGAAGCTCACCGATCTCAACTCCGCGATCCTCACGGGCAAGCAGATCGCGAGCGGGGATTCAGTCGTCGCGATCAGCAACGACAACAAGTTCGAGGTCGAGTCGTTCCTCGTGCGGCCGGTGGGGCTGACGGTGAATTCCACCGACACGTCGCCGGCGAAGAAGTATCCGCTGATCGTCGAGATCCATGGCGGCCCGCACGGCCAGAACGGCCCCGAGTTCGAGTTCCAGGATCAGGTGTATGCCGCGCACGGGTTCGCGACGCTGCACGTCAACTATCGCGGGTCCACGGGCTACGGGCAGAAGTTCGCGGACGCCGTGTTCGGCGACCAGGACGGCAACGAGGGGCAGGACGTGCTGTACGCGGTCAGCGCGACGCTCCGCCGCAATCTATGGATCGATCGCGAACGCATGGGGATCGAGGGCGTCAGCTACGGCGGGCAGCTCACGGACTGGCTCATCACGCAGACCAACGAGTTCAAGGCGGCGGTGCCCACGGCGGGCATCAGCAATCTCGTGAGCTTCAACTACATGACGTACTACAACCAGTACCTCGAGATGGAGTACGGCCAGTTCCTCCATCAGGGCACGACGATGGATCTGGTCTGGAACCACTCGGCGATCAAGTACGTCGCGCAGGTGCACACGCCGACGATGTTCATGCACGGTGAGAACGATCCCAATGTGCCGATCGGGGAGGCCGAGCAGTTCTTCGTCGGAATCAAGGATGTGGGCGTGGAGACGATCTTCGTGCGGTATCCACGAGAAGGGCATGGTCTCGCGGAGACGAAGCACATCCAGGACGGCATCGACCGCAAAATCAAATGGTATGAGGCGCACTTCCCGAAGGCCGGATCGGAAGGGGTGACGAATACGCAGCCGTAGGGACAAACACGGTTGCCGCGGCATCTGGGCGGGGGCCGTTTTCGGGTCTCGAACGGCCCCCACTGCCCTCGACGACAGGCCATCGTCATATGGCAACTACAGAGGGCGGGTCATGACCCCGCCCTACGAGGCACGAATTTGATCGCCACGCCGGCATAAGCCCGTGCGGTAATCAACCGGAGCGACAATCAATCCCCAAAGGACATCGGTGCGGACACCGCATTCAGCGGGGCCCGCACCGGTTCACATCGCGGAATTCAATTGGCCGGTGCCGAACCGGCACCGTGTCAGCGCGGCGGTCTTGTTCGCGGGCGGGGCGCCGCGGGGGAGGCGGCGGCCTTGACCTGGGTGATCGTGCTGCGGCGCGGCGTGCCGGGCGCGCGGCGGGCGGGGGCGCGGCGTGCGGCTGCTCCATCCAGTGCGCCGTCGCCGGCGGTGTGGGCGTTGTAGCCGAGGGTTGCGGAGACCGACGCGGCGGCGGACATGGCGGCGGCGGCCATCATTTCGAGCTTGCCCGTCGCGCGGTGTCTCGGGCCGGCGACCGTGAGGGCAGCCGGCACGCCGCCCTGATGATCGTGGATCGGTACGCCGACGCCGACCACATTCTCGACGTGCTCGCCATTCACGATCGTGTAGCCGCGCTTGCGGGACTTGTCCAACTCGCGCATCAGCTCCGCCGGGTCGGTGATCGTGGTTTGCGTGAACCGCTCGAACGGCGGGCGGAGCAGCGCCTCGTGGCGCGAGGGGTGAGCCCACGCGAGCAGGGCTTTGCCACCGGCGGTCGCGTGCAGCGGCATCCGTCCCCCGAGAAGTCCCGGCAGCATGAGCGGCTGGAAGCTCTCGACCACGTCCACCGTCACGCCTTCCTGGCCGTTCAGCAGCATCAGCGTGGCCGTCTCGCTCGTGGCGGCGCTCAGCCGGTGGAGCACGGGCGACACGATGCGCTGGAGTGACGTCGAATGCCGTGCGAGCTCGCCGTAATGGCCAGCCGGATGCCAAGCCGGTACAACCCGGTCCGCTCATCGCGATCGAGAAAGCCGATCTGCTGGATGCGGCTCAGGATCCGGTACGCCGTGCTCTTGGGCCACTTGAACGGGCGCGCGATGTCCCGAACGGACAGCTCGGCACGATCGGGCGTGAACAGGTTCAGCACCCTACTCAGTTTTTGCAGCATCTACCCTCCCTGCACATGATCAGACCAATGGCCAGACGGCGCATGCCTCGCCGTACTAGTGAGTACCTGCCGAGGCTCGCTCGGATACCGCGCGATCCTTCTCGAACCGGTCGAGCGCAAATGCTTCGATGAGCGGCGGCACCTTTCCGGTTGCCACCAGCTCCGCCATGCCAATGCCGGATGCGGGGATGGCCTTGAAGCCCCACGTCCCCCAGCCAGACGACAGGTAGAACGACTCGACCGGCGTCACGCCCATGAGCGGCGAATAGTCGGGTGTCATGTCGCACACGCCGGTCCATTGCCGCAGGATCTTCAACTTCGAGAGAAACGGAAACAGGTCCAGCGCGCGCGCCGCAGCGGAGGACAGGAACGGGTACGTGGATCGCGTCGAATAGCTGGTATACGGATCGATCTCGGCCCCGATCAGGAACTCGCCGCGCGCGCTCTGTGACACGTAGATGTGGAGATCGGCCGACGCCACGATCGGATCGAGCGCGGGCCGGTAGGATTCGGTCACGAACGCCTGCAGCGGGTGCGTGATGATCGGCAGCTCCAGCCCGACCATGTCGGCGACCAGCGTCACATAGCCGCCGACCGCGCTGACGACCGCGCCGGCACCGATGTGGCCGGCCGTCGTGTCAACGCCGACGCACCGGCCGTGCTCGACGCGTACGCCGATCACGGACACGCCCTGATGGATGTGCACGCCGCGGCGTTGCGCCTGGCTCGCGTACGCCCAGGCGACCGCGTCGTGCCGGATCGTCGATCCCGGCGGGTGGTAGGCCGCGCCCATGATCGGCCGCGTCCCGCCGCCCGACATGTCGAGCTGCGGGCAAATGCGTTGGATCTCGTCCGGCGAGAGATAGACCGTGTTGACGCCGAAGGTCTGATTTTGCAGCGCGCGCTCGATCTGGTTCTGCATCTGCAACTCCGAATGCGCGAGCCAGAACAGCCCGCGCTCCGAGCGCAGCATGTTGTAGTCCAACTCCTGGGCGAGCCCGGCGTACATGTCGAAGCTGGCCTTGAAGAACCTGATCGTGGACGGCGTCTTGTAGTTTGCGCGGAGGATCGTCGTGTTGCGTCCCGTTCCGCCCGACCCAATGTACGCCCGCTCCAGCACCGCCACGTTGGTGATGCCAAAGCGTTCCGCCAGATAGTACGCCGTGGCGAGCCCATGGCCGCCGCCGCCGATGATCACGACATCGTAGTGCGGCTTGCGGTCATTGGTGCGCAGGTACGTCCGCTTCCGCAGCCATCCACTCACGATGCCACTCGCTCGCGTGCCGGGCCGGTGATGTGTGCGGCGGCGCCGGCCAGCGTCACGCAACGCACGGCGAACTGGCGGGGCGCGCCGGCCTGCGGCCCGAGGTCCCGGCACACGCCGAAAATCCGGTGCGGGAGGTGATGGCCGAGGTTCGACGGGGTGAGCACGTGGATCTCGCCGTCTCCGGCGATCGCCTTGGCGGGAACCGACGCGACGGCGCCCTGCACGAATGCCGGACGCTCATCGGGCAGCCGGTTCTCGGAGAGACGGGCCCATACCTCGGCCGCATCCGCGCCCGAGACCGTGCACACACTCCAGGCGTCGGTGACATCGATCGCGAGCCCCGCCGATCCCGCGCGCTCGAGGTACGCCGTCGCGTAGGCGAGCAGCTCAGCGGCCGCGCTCGCGGCTCCGATGAACAGGAGCTCCTCGCGTGAGACGCGCGCGCGGAACGCGCCGCCGTGATCGGGGATGCGGTCCAGCACCTCCGCGGTATCGAGGCAGGCAATGATCGCCGCCCGCGACTCTGTGATTTCAACCACGGAGTTTCACCGATTTCGGGTCATAGAACGGGGCGGTCACGACCTCGCCCTGGTCGCGGCGCTGGCCGCGGCTGACGGCGACGACTCGTGCCGGTCCGGTGCCGCCATCGGTGGCGAGCCATCCGAGTGCGACGCCGCATTCGAGCGCCGGCGAGTACCGGCTGGATGTCAGATATCCGACGTGACGATCGCCGTCCATCAACTGCGCGCCTTCATCGGGCGCGCTGGTGCCCGCGAACCGCAGCGGCACGAGGCGGCGTTGCGGGGGACGGGTGGCGAGGCGTTCGAGGGCGGACCGTCCGACGAAGTACGGCTTGTTCATCCGCACCAGCGATTCGAGCCCGATCTTGCCGGGGGTCGTATCGAAGTCGGTGTCCTGTCCGACGAGGATGTGTCCTTTTTCCAGCCGCAGCAGCTTCAGCGTGTCGAGACCGTGCGGCCTGATGCCCAACTCCTTGCCGGCGGCGAGGAGTGCATCCCACAACTCGACCCCGCGCGACCGCGGATGGTGCAACTCGAAACTCAACTCGCCCACGAACCCGACGCGGAGCGCGATGCAGGGAATCCCCGCGACCGTGATCTTCTGGAGGCCGCCGTAGGGCAGCGTGTCGTTGCCGACCGGATCCTTTGTCAGCCGCACGAGCAGGTCCCGGGACGACGGCCCCGCGAGATTGATGGCGCCGAGTGCGGTCGTCTGGTTGACGATATGCACCCGGAGCCGCCAGGTCTCGGCCCAGTCGCGCATCCAGGCTTCGGCGGCATCCGCGCCGCTCGACGTCGCCGAGACGAAGTAGTCGTTCGGCCCCATCGCGGCGACGAGGCCGTCGTCGAAGATGTGGCCCGCTTCATTGAGCAGGAGACCGTACCGGCTTCGTCCCGGCTTGATCGTGCGGACATCCATCGGGTACAGCCGGTCGAGGAACTCCGTCGCATCCGGGCCGCACACCCGATACTTGCCGAGCGTGCCGACATCCATGACGCTGACGCCGCGCCGCACGGCCCAGTACTCGGCAAGGGGATCGTCATACGACGCCGCGCGTTTCCACGCACCGGCCCAGTCCATGCGCGCGCCGCGATCGACGTGGCGGTCGTGCAGCACCGTGCGCTGCTCGATCGCGTGTTCGACGCCGGCCGCCGCTTCTTCCATCGTCAGCCCGCGGGCGGGCGGACGTGCCGTCGTCGGAGCGCCGGCCGGTCCGGCCGGCGAGCGGCTCATGACGAATGCGCGCAGGTGCTGGTGGCAGAGCAGACCCTGGCACGGCCCCATCGTGGCCGTGGTGTAGCGTTTGAGCAGTTCGGTCCACCGGTAGCCTTCATCCCAGGCAGCCGAGAGCTCCTTGGTGGTGACATCTTCGCAGGTGCACACAATGCCGCCGCCCGGAGGCGCGCCCACCCCCGGAACGACGGACATCGGTGCAGACAGCGGCCGATCGGCCGCCGCCTCGCCACTCGCAATAGCTCTGGCGACCGTACATCCTGGCTCGACGACATCGCCTGCGCCGTTCATGATCGCGACCGACGCCTGCCGCAGGAGGCCATCGCGCGGGACGAAGCCCAGCGAGACGGCCAGTGCATCACATGGGACGACGGTGCGTCCGGCCGGTCCGGTGATGACGACCGCCCGGAGCGACCGTCCGCCTCGCGCTTCGGCGACCGTACCATCGACGACGACCGGAATCCCCGGCGGTACCTGCGGTGCGATCGCGGCGGGCGCGACGACGAGGCGGATCGCGGTGCCCGACTTGCGCAGCGTCTCGATGTGCTCGAGTGCTTCGGTGGTCCCGGCGACGACGACCGTGGAGCGGCCGGGCGCGAGCCCGTGCACACCGGCCATGCGCGCGGCGCCGCGTCCGAGCCAGACGCCAGGAAGGTCGTTGCCGGGAAACACCGCGTGCAGCTCGACGGCGCCGGTGGCGATCACGATGCGGGCGGGGTGGATCCAGTGGACGACGCCTTCGCCGGCGGCGATGACGAGTGGTCCGTCATAGACACCCGTGACGCGTGTGTGCTCGAGGATCGTGATCTGCGGGTGTGCGCGTGCGCTGGCGAGCAGCTTGGTGATGGCCGACCGAGTGGGGCCGGGTGCCACTTTTTCACCGATCGCGCCTTCATCGGCGAGGAGAACCGATTCGCCGCGGCCGGCCGCGCGCAGCGCCGCGGCGAGTCCGGCGGCGCCGCCACCGGCGACCACCACATCGGGGTGATGATTGCGGCGCAGAATCCGTCCCGGCCGCGCGGTGGTGTCGACCGGCCCGATGCCGGCGACGCGCCGGATGTAGCGTTCCGCGAGGGGCCACATCCAGCGCGGCTTCGCGAAGAGCTTGTAGTAGAACCCGACCGGCAGCAGTGCGCGCATCCACCAGGCCGAGACGAGGATGTCGTGTTCGGGCGACGGCCACGCGCTCGCGCGCGCGACGCGCTGGCCATTGGCGGCCGGCGTGACGCACGAGCGGACGGCGGGTTCGCCATCGACGGTGACCATGCAGTGCGCGCAGTCGCCGCTGACGCAGTACAGGCCGCGCGGGCGGTGGTACTTGAAGGAGCGCGACAGGATCCGCACGCCATCGCGGTAGAGCGCCGAGGCGACCGAGTCGCCGGCGTGGATGGGGACCGGGCGGCCCTCGAAGTCAATCGCCGGCATGGACCGTATTGGTGCGTGTATCGCGTTGGACCGTGAGCCACTGGCGGCAGCCCGCGAAGTGGAACCACCGCTCGGCCTGCAGGCCCGCGACGTTGCGGCGGTACCAGACGCGTCCGAACTCCGCGCTCGCGTCAGTGGGTGCGCCGGGGGCCGGCGGTGCGGCGGGCAGCTCGCCGCCGAACCAGTACTCCGTGTACGCGCGGCTGCCACAATTCGGACAGGTGATCAGGAGAGCCATGGCACCCTTTTCCACTCCTGACTTGACACGTGCGGCTGCCGGATGGAGTATCGTTTTACGGTACTGCGTCTCATTTGTGGCACCGGTCCGGGATTATAGAGTCCCCGGCAGCAACTCGCAAGATGGTACCGCCGGCCCCACGGCCGGCGCCGAAAAGGACTGGTGGAACGGGACGCCGCGGCGCATGTCGCGGCAAAGTGCGAGACTGCAGGCGCGTCCATCGCGGCCCGCACGCGCGAACGCGCGCGGCGGTATACCGCCGCGAACGGCACGCACACCGCACCAACACTGGGAATCGCCCGTCACGGCGTACGAGGAGCGAGCATGACTGCAGTGCGGAATCCGGGTGGACAGGAACGCGTAGCGCCGGGCCTGGCGCGGACCGGAGGCGAGCCGGGACGGATTCGTGAAAGCGTTGTCACGATTCGACGCGACGATGCTCGTGGCCGGGTCGATGATCGGCTCGGCGATCTTCATCGTGCCCGCGGGGATCTTGCGGCAGGTCGGGTCGCCCGGGCTGCTGTTGCTCGTGTGGCTGATCACCGGGGTGGTGATCGTATTCGGCGCGTTGAGTTACGGCGAGCTCGCGGCGATGTATCCCGAGACCGGCGGCTTGTACGTCTACCTGCGCGAGGGGATCTCGCCGCTGTCCGGGTATCTGTACGGCTGGACCCTGTTCGCGGTGATCCAGACCGGTGCGATCGCCGCGGTCGGCGTGGCGTTCGCGCGGTTCGCGGGCGTGCTGTGGCCGGCGCTGACGCCGGACGTGTTTCTGGGCACGACGCTGCATCTGCCGAGCGGGCCGATCGAGATCGGGCTCTCGTGGCAGCGGGTGCTGGCGATCGCGTCGATCGTCTTTCTGACCGGCGTGAACATCCGCGGCGTGAAGACCGCGGCGGCGCTGCAGACCACGCTGACCGTCATCAAGACCACCGCGCTGCTCGCGCTGGTCGTACTGGGGCTGAGTTTCGGCCGGCAGGCGGCGGCCGTGGCGGCGAACTTCGGCGCGGGATTCTGGCCGGCCGGCGGGTTCCGGTGGGGGATGCTGCCCGGCATCGGGGCGGCAATGGTGGGGTCGATCGCGGCCGCGGACCTCTGGTATCAGATCGGCTTCTCGGCGGGGGAGATGCGCGATCCCAAGCGCGACATCCCGGTCGCCATGCTGGCGGGTGCGACGCTCGTGTGCATCCTGTATTTCCTGACCAACGTTGCATATCTGAGCCTTCTGCCAGCGGCGGCAATCGCCTCCGCCCCGCAGGACCGGGTGGCGACGGCGGCCCTCGAGGCCGTTTTCGGTGCGCCGGGGCTCTATGCAATGGCGGCGGCCGTCATGCTTTCCTGCTTCGGGTGCAACGCGGCGCTCATTCTGTCCGGACCGCGGGTCTACTACGCGATGGCGCGGGACGGGCTCTTTTTTCGTGCCGCGGGGATCTTACATCCGCGGTACAAGACCCCTGCGGCGGCTCTTGCCGTCCAGGCGGTTTGGGCGTGCACGCTCTGCCTTTCCGGCACCTACGGACAACTGCTGGAATACATGGTTTTTGCGTCCTTGCTGTTCTACATCCTGACTGTATCTTGCCTCTTCGCCCTGCGGATCAAGCGTCCAGACCTCGACCGGCCCGTCAAAGCGGTGGGATACCCTGTGCTGCCGGCTCTGTACCTCGGCGCCACGGTGTTGCTCTGCGGAGATCTGCTGGTTGAAAAGCCGCAATACACGTGGCCCGGCCTGGTGATCGTCGCGCTTGGTATCCCGGTGTATTACGTGTGGCGTGGAAGAGCGCACCGGCCACCAGCGGTGCCAGACACCTGATTTCGGGCGGGCGCGCCCGGCCTCGGGGTGAGCCGCCTCTCTGTGTGAGCACGCCGCATGACTGATTCGTACAATGTGATCGTCCTTGGCCTTGGTGCCATGGGGAGCTCGACGGCCTACGAGTTGTCGCGCCGAGGGCTGCGCGTGCTCGGCCTCGATCAGTATCCGCCGGGGCATACGCACGGATCGTCGCACGGGGACAGCCGCATCATCCGCGAGCTGTATTACGAGGGCTCGCTCTACGTCCCGCTGTTGCAGCGGGCGTACACCCTGTGGGAGGAGCTGGAGCGGGCGTCGGGTGCCAGTCTGCTGCGGATCACGGGCGGCGTGATGCTTGGCGTGCCGGACGCGCACGTGGTCAAGGGTTCGCGGCAGACTGCCGAGCAGCTGGGGCTGCCGTATGAGAACCTGACGGCGGCGGAGATCCGGAAGCGGTTCCCGGCGATGGACCCGCCGGACGATTTCGAGGGCGTGTGGGATGCGCGGGGCGGCTACCTGCGTCCCGAGGCGGCGATCGCCGCATACCTCGAGCTTGCGTCCCGGCGTGGTGCGCGCTTCGAGATCGGGCAGCCGGCCGCGAAGTGGGCGCCGGACGGCGAGGGTGTGACCGTCACGACTGGCGACCGGCGGTATCGGGCGGACCGGCTCGTGCTGGCGGCCGGATCCTGGATCACGCGGCAGGTGCCGGATCTCCATCTGCCGATCACGATCGAGCGGCAGGTCCTGGTCTGGTTCGATCCGGCGAGTGCCCCGGCGGGCTCGCCTGATGCCTTTGCCGTGGACCGGTGTCCGGTGTTCATCTGCGAGCACCGGCCGGGGCAGTCGGTGTACGGGTTTCCCCGGCTGACGACGGGAGTCAAGGCGTCGATCTTTCACGGAGGGGAGACCGTTCCCGACCCTGACATGTGCCGGCGGCCCGCCAATGCGGCGGAGACGCGGCAACTGCAGGATTACCTCGCGACCTTCCTTCCCACGCTGCGGGATGCGCCGGTCCGCGCGACAATGACGTGCGTATTCACCAACACGTCTGATGGGCGGTTCATCATCGACCGCCATCCCGCGCACCCACAGGTGATCATCAGCAGCCCGTGTTCGGGGCACGGCTTCAAGTTCACGAGCGCCGTCGGCGAGGCGAACGCCGAGCTCGTGACGGGTGTCCGGCCGCACACCGATCTCTCGCCGTTCTCGCTCGGGCGGTTCGCGGCACCGGCGACGGGGCGCGACGCGTCGCACGCGGCAACGGTACCGGCGCCGCCCCAGTCATGAGCGCCGCGTCATAAGCGCTGCGTCATGAGCGCCGCGTCATAAGCGCTGCGTCATGAGCGCCGCGTCATAAGCGCTGCGTCATGAGCGCCGCGTCATAAGCGCTGCGTCATGAGCGCCGCGTCATAAGCGCCGCGTCATAAGCGCCGCGTCATAAGGGCCGCGTCGTACGCCGCGCTGCGTGCCGCGCTGCGTGCCGCGCTGCTCGTGGTGGTGCTGGCCGCACCGTTGCCGTCGCACCCGTTGTAACCCGGCCCATGCGGTGACATACCCCGTGTGACATTGCCCGGCGGCCGTACCCGGCGCCATTGACCCGCGTTCCGCGCGCCCGGTGCCGTGTGCGCCTCCGCTGATTTGCTGGCGCTACCGAACATTCACCGCAACGCGACCGCACGCGCGGCGTGATGTGCTCCGGTGCGCGGTGCAATGGGCGTCTCACCGAATGGACCCGGGAATTGACAATCGTCCGGCCGCCGGTATTATGGCCTAATCGAGACTCGGGACCGAGAAATGGGACACCAGTTTTTTTCGTACCGCGCGGGGCGCCGGGCGGAACCCTGCACTGCGGCGTGCCGCGGCGGTGAGCGGGGGGTGCGCGGTGCCGATTCCTTCCTGGGGGAGCACATGAGCGTTGTGCGTTTCGTCTCCGTGATGCGAGCAGGTACAGCATTCGCCATCGCGCTCGCTATCGCGGGCATCCTGACCCTGACGGGCGCCGGCGTGCGCCCTCTCGCGGCGCAATCCATCGAGCAGCGCCACGCCGAAGCCCTCGAGTACATCGCCGCGCACGCGGACAGCGAGGACATGACGATGGTCCCAATGCGCGACGGCATCCGGCTCTACTCGCTCATGCTGTTTCCCAGGGGCCAGCCGCGCCAGAACATGCCCGCGGTGCTGATTCACCATCCGTATCTGACGAAGGGCATGGTCAGCGGCTTCGCCGATTACATCGCGAGCCTGCTGAAGAACGGCTACGCGGTGATGATCCAGAACGAGCGCGGGCGGTATTACTCCGAAGGGACGTTCACGTATCTCGTGGGCTCGGGCAACGACGGCTTCGACACCGTCAAGTGGCTCACCGAGCAGCCGTGGTCGAACGGCAAAGTGGGGACCCTCGGGTGTTCGTCGAGCGCCGAGGAGCAGCACAAGCTGAACGGAACGCATCCGCCGGGCCTCGCGGCGGCGGTGCCAATGGGATCCGGCGCCGGGATCGGGCACGTCGGGCCGTACAACGAGAATGGGCAATTTCTATCGCGGCGGCGCGATGCAGAATGCTGTGGTTCTCGTGGTATTTCGACGCCGGCTACACCTACCGTCCGTCGTTCCCGCCCAATCTCACGCGGGACCAACTGCGCAAACTCGCGCGCTTCTGGGACCTCGAGCCCGAGCACATTCCGACACCGGGCATCGACACCCTGATCTGGACCCTGCCGATCAACGCGATCATGGAACGGATGGGCGGGGTGCCGAGCGATCTCGATGACTTCGTGACGCGCCAGCCGAACGATCCGAAGTGGAAGCAAACGGATTTCGGCGGCGAGGGCGATCGCAACAGCGCGCCGTCGCTCTACATCAACTCGTGGTACGACGTCTCGATCGGTCCCAACCTCGCGATGTTCGAGTACCAGACGAAGAACGCGGCGACCGAGCAGGCCAGGAACAACACCTTCACGGTGATCGCCCCGACCCCGCACTGTGAAGAGGGGCGGATCGAGACCGAGCACACGATCGTCGGCCAGCGGGACATGGGCGATGCGCGGTTCGACTACGTGGGGCTGATCCAGAAGTGGTTCGACCACTTCCTGAAGGGTGTGGACAACGGCGTGACCAACCAGCCCAAAGTCCGGGCGTACATGATGGGTGCAAACAAGTGGCGCACCTACGACAGCTGGCCGGTAAAGCAGACCTTGTTTGTTCCCTATTACCTGAACGGCGACGCGGCGAACTCGGTGAACGGGAACGGGCGGCTGACGACCGAGAAGCCGGGGAAGGAGGGGTCGGACGCCTTCGCGTACGATCCGATGCATCCGGTGCCGTCGCTTGGCGGGAGCATTCGTTGTTTCAGCCCGAACCTCGCGGGGGGCTCATTCGACCAGACGGCGACCGAGATGCGGAACGACATCCTGGTGTACACGACGGCGCCGCTGGCGAAGACGATCGAGCTGGCGGGTCCGGTGAAAGTGTCCCTGTACCTGTCGTCGGACCGGAAGGACACGGACCTGACGATCAAGCTGCTGGACGTCTATCCGGACGGGCGGGCGTTCAACCTGGATGAGAGCATCGAGCGTGTGCGGTGGCGGGACGGGTGGGACAAGCCCGTGTTCATGGAGGCGGGGCATGTCTACAAGGTGGATATCGGGCCGTTGCAGACGAGCAACGCGTTCCTGCCGGGGCACCGGATCCGGGTGGAGGTGTCGAGCAGCAACTTCCCGCGCTTCGAGCGGAATCTGAACACCGGCGGGAACAACTTCGACGAAAAGGACCCCTTGGTGGCGCACAACGTGATTCACCATGGGCCGCAGTACCCGTCGGAGATCGTGCTGCCGGTGGTCAACGCTGGTGCGACGCCCGCGACCGCGGGCAACGAGGACTGAGCCCGGTGGCACGAACGTCCGTGGGACCGGCCTCCTTGCCGGACGGCGCCGCGGCCCGCGTGGGAGCCAGTGTCAGAGCAGTGTTACCGCGCGTGCAGCGGCGGGCGGTCCGTCCGTTACCGCCTGTTGACAAAGGATTAGCCGACTGTAATATCGGAACGACAAAGGGGGACTCAATACCAAAATATGGGAATTGCCCTCCATTGGCTCGTGCGATTCGTTGGGCGCCGGGAAATCGTGGAATGTCGTTCGGTTCACCACTGAGAGGAGGGCTCGTGATCTCACTCGTCGTCAGGCTCCGAAGTGCCGTGTGGGTCGGAGCCACCCTACTCACTGCGCTCGGGCTCGCGATGCCCGTGCGCGCCCAGCAGCAACCTGCCGCCAAGGTCACCGGAAAGGTGGTCGATGCGGCAGAGCATGAGCCGCTGGCGGCAGCCGCTGTGATCGTGACAGGTACGACCATCGGCATGAACACAACGGACAGCGGCACGTTCTCGCTCCGCCTGCCGTCGGACGCGAAGTCGCTGACCGTTCGCCGTATCGGCTATACGGCGACGACGGTGCCGATCGTCGCGGGCAAGACCGACTACACGATCCAGATGGCGAAGGACGTGCTGCGTCTCGAGCAGCAGGTCGTGACCGGTGTCGCCACGACGGTGTCGACGCAGAACGCCGCCAACGCGGTCGCCGTCGTCAGCACGCAGGAAGTGACCGAAGTGCCGGCGCCGACGGTCGAGAACGCGCTGCAGGGCCAGGTGCCGGGCGCGGTGATCAGCCAGAACAACGGAGGCGCGCCGGGTGGCGGCATGCAGATCCAGGTGCGCGGTATCACCTCGATCAACGCCAGCGCCTCGCCGCTTTACGTGATCGACGGCGTCCTGGTCAACAACGAGACGATCAACGGCGGCACCAACGCCCTGACTCTCGCCAACGGCCAGGTTTCGCCGAACCAGGAAGACAACTCACCGAACCGGATCGCCGACATCAATCCCGACGACATCGAGAGCATCCAGGTGCTGAAAGGCGCCTCGGCCTCGGCGATCTACGGATCGAAGGCGTCGTCCGGCGTAGTGATCATCACGACCAAGAA
This sequence comes from uncultured Gemmatimonadales bacterium, assembly GCA_963737895.1. Classification (GTDB taxonomy): domain Bacteria; phylum Gemmatimonadota; class Gemmatimonadetes; order Gemmatimonadales; family Gemmatimonadaceae; genus Palsa-1248. The sequence continues at coordinate 1,566,962 of CAVTUF010000001.1, forward strand.
GGGAAGCGCCGGCAAGCCGCAGTGGAACCTGTCGCAGAAAATCGGCCATTTCACGCCGACGAAGAGCTACGACCTCCAGTCGTTCCCCACACTGGCCAGTGCGCAGGCGTGGGGGGCGCGGCTCAACGTCCCGGCTTCCAAGATCTCGGCGACGTATCAGGGCCCGCAGGATTTCCAAAGCTCGCTGTACGGCAACGGGCAGGCGGCCTATGAGACCGATGCCAGCGTCGGCGGCACCCTGAACCAGACCCAGTACTTCCTGTCCGTTCTCGCCAAGTACGACAACGGCTCACTGCTCAACACGGGCTACAGCAAGCAGACGGCCCGGACGAACGTGACCCAGCAGTTCAACAACGCGATCTCGGCGAGTATCAACATGATGTTCGCGCACTCGAACGACCGGCGCGGCGTCACGTCGAACGAGAACAACGGTATCGCGCCGGCGGACGTGTTCAGCACGACGCCCCAGTTCGTCAACCTGAACTCGCAGAACTCCGCGGGTGCATGGGCCACGAACCCCTACGGTCTCGCGAACCCTTACGCTGACGCGGCGGAGATCCAGACCCCCGAGGAAGTCATTCGCTTCATCGGCGGTGGTAGCCTCGACTGGTCGCCGTTCACGTCGGAGCACCACAGCGTCAAGATCCGCTTCATCGGCGGCGCCGACCTTACGTCCCAGCGCGACCAGCTCTACGCGCCGCCGACGCTCCAGGTCGAGCAGCTCATCACGACCGGTCTTCCGGGCGTGGCGACGATCCAGAATGACCTGACCGAGTACTTCAACTACTCGATCAACGCGATCTACCACTGGACGCCGTCCACGGCATTCGACGCCACGACGTCGATCGGCTACGGCCGCGACCGCCGGAGCGACAACACGCCGGACATCGTGTCGCAGAACCTGCTCGCCGGCGTCAACACACCGACCGCAGGCACGGTCACGTCCGTGTTCTACAACCGCGACGCGACGCTCGACCAGTCCTTCTACGGGCAGGAGCAGTTGCTGCTGCTCAACCAGCGCCTCGCGCTGACGGGCGGCGTCACGGCCGAGCGGACGACGAACGACGGTGACATCAACAAGTTCTACATCTATCCCCGGTTCTCCGGGTCCTACCGTGTGCCGCAGTTCGTCGGGTTCTTGAACGACCTGAAGATCCGCGCCGCGTACGGCCAAGCGGGAACGGAGCCGAACTACGGCGTGAAGTACACGCCCTTCTTCAACCAGCTTGTGAGCGGGCAAAACAGTGTTTTCCCGGACACCCTGCGCGGCAATCCGAACATCCGGCCCGAGGCCGAAACGGAAATCGAGACGGGGTTCGACGCGACAATGTTCAACTCGCGCGCGCAGTTCGGGTTCACCGTGTACCAGAAGCGGATCCAGGACCTCCTGTTGCAGGCGCAGGTCGCTCCGTCGCAGTACTTCAACTCGCAGTGGTTCAACGGGGGAGAGTTCACGAACCAGGGTATCGAGCTCTCGTTCAACGCGACGCCGATCCTGCTCCGGAACGGCTTCACCTGGAACACGATGGTGTCGTTCTACCGGAACTACAGCGTCGTGAACTCCCTGCCGGTTCCCGCGTTCGAAGTCGGCAGCACGTTCGAAGGGATCTTCGGCAGCGAAGGTTACCTCGCGCCAGGACGCTCCGTGTCGGAGCTGGCGTCACCAGGGAGCCTGAACTCGGTGGGTGTGCCCAACCAGATCGGCGACTTCCAGCCGTCGTATGTGATGAGCTTCTCCGAAGAGTTCCAGTTCAAGGGCTTCCGCCTCTACGGGCTGCTCGACTGGCACCGCGGCGGCTCGGTCGTCGACGTCACCAACTTCATCTACGACTTCACGGAGAAGCTGCTGGCCGACACGGCAGCGGCGAACAAACGTATCGCGGCATTCAACAAGGGCAGCCCGTTCCCCTACGTCGAGTCCGCGTCGTTCGTGAAACTGCGCGAAGTCACCCTGAGCAAGCAGTTGCCATCCAAGTGGGCTGGCTGGCTGGCGGCCCGCTCCGGCCTCCATATCGAAACAGCGCGCCTGACGGTGACCGGCCGCAACCTGCTCTCCTGGTTCCCATACACGGGACTGGATCCCGAGGTCAGCGTGTTCGGCAACCAGAACATCACGACCGCGCAGGACGTGTTCGAGTATCCGACGTCCCGCAGCTTCTTCTTCTCACTCGACCTGGGCCTCTAACATGACCGCACATACGAAGCAGGACGCGGCCGTTGCTGGCGGCCGATCAATGTCACACAGCATCCGGCACGGCCAATGGACGCGCGCCGGCATGGCGCTCGGAGCGCTCGCGCTCGCAGGCTCCGTTGCCTGCAAGGATACCAACATCCCGTTCTACAACTCGCCGACGAGCGTCGAGAACTCGCCCGACGGCATTCAGAACGCGGTGACGGGCCTCATCGCGGCATCGCGACAGGACGTCCCGAACTACATCTTTTACATGACGCAGTTCGCGCGTGACGAAGCGAACATTCAGGAAGACAACCCGCAAAACACGCTGTACGGCCTGGGACTCGACGCCATCCCGACCAGCCAGGACGTCGCGTGGGACAACATGTACCTGAGCATCGGGGCTGCGATCAACGTCATTACCGCAGTGCCGAATGTCGTTCCGGCGTATACGGCGCCGCAGGCTGCCGCGGTGATCGGTATCGCGCAGACGATCGAGGCGCTCGACCTGATGATCCTCGCCGAGACACGCGACACAATCGGCATCCCGGTTCATGCCGCGAGTGGTGGCGGGGTCGGGCCGGTGTACTGCAACAAGGACGTCTGGATCCAGATCGTCGCCGAGCTGGATTCGGCGAACAAGCAGTTGCAGACGGCTGGGTCGATTCCGTTGCCGGTGAAACTGCCGGCGGGTTTCAGCTCGGTCAACACAGTGGCGGCGCCCAGCACGACGCCCGGCTCGTTCGCGGCGTTCAACCGCGCGCTGGCGGCGAAAGCCGGCCTGGAGCTGGCGTACGCGATCGCTCGCAGCGGAGCCGGCACGGCTCCAACGCCGACCACGCCGGGCTCGCCCGACGTGACGGCGCTCACCCGCGCGGACAGCGCGGCGACCGCGTCGGCGCTCTTCACGCCGACGAGTCTTTCGCCAGAGCCGACGGCCGGCTGGCTGGATTCGCCGGACGGCGTGTTCTGGGACTGGAGTGCACAGGCTGGCGACGTGGTCAATCCCCTCAACTCGGCGCAGGGCGTGTGGGTGACGCTCCGGACGCTGGTCGCCGACGTCGACACGATCAACGACCTACGCTGGAAGGCGAAGTTTGGTCCAAATCCCTTCGGACTCCAGCTCGCGCAGTACGATTCGGTCACCGTGCGGACCCTGTACAACGCATACGCGACGACCGCGACCCCGATCCCGATCATCCGCGCCGAGGGTCTGGTGCTGGCCGAAGCGCAGATCCAGCTCGGGCTCGGGAACTTTGCGAATGCGATCACGCTCGTCAACGACGTCCACCAGCAGGTTGGCGGGTTCGGAACGCCACTGACCATCGCGGCGAACTACACCGCGGTGCGCGATTCTCTGATGAAGGAACAGCGCATCTCGCTGGCATTCGAAGCCAGCAACGACCGCACGGTCACCATCCGGATGTACAATCTCGAGGCGACCGCCGATACGACGTACCATGGACTGGATCTGCACACGACGATCATTCCGGTGCCGATCTCGGAGGTCCAGGGGCGTGGCGGGAACTACACCATCACGTGCCCGTCTTTGCCGTAACCAATGCATGACCGGCGGCTGGACGACGATGTCGTCGCCAGCCGCCGGGTAGTGCGATAAGATTCACACGACGAAGTCCTCCTGTACCTCCGTTCGCGACGCTCGCCAGGGTCGCGGGCGGAGGTCTCGTGTCTCTACATCGTTGCTCCATCGTTTCTCCATCGTTTCTCCATCGTACGGCCCAGGAGAGTGGACGGTGCATCTCACACACACCTCACACACCACCTCACACACCACCTCACACACCGCATAGCAGCGCGTCTGGCGGCGGGAATTCTGTTCGCGGGTCTCGCTCCGATCGCCGCCGCGCAGAACGCACCAGCGGCGCACCCGGCGCTCGACCAGGCCATCGGGCAACTGGCGGTCACCCGGCGATACGACGAGGCGGTCATCTCTCCGGACGGCAAGTGGGTCGCGTGGGTGGAGTCGCTGCCCGCGACCGCCGATGCCCCGTCGCAGGGATCAGCGATCTACGTGGCGCCCGTGGCTGGCGGGCTGGTGGCAAAGGCCGGCGCAAAGGCCGGCGCGAAGGGCGCCGCGGCCAAGTCCTCCGCGGCGGCGGCCGCCCCGCAGCGCATCACCGCCGTCTCCGGCGACGCGCCACACGATGAGCACGGCGTCTCGTGGTCTCCCGACGGGAAGTCGCTCGCGTTCCTGTCAGACGCCGCCGACGCGGGCCAGCTCGAGCTCTACGTCGCGCCCGCCGCGGGCGGTGCCGCGCGCCAACTCACGAAGCTCAAGGGCTATCTCGCCACGCCGCAGTGGTCGCCAGACGGCCAGACCGTCGCGATCCTGTTCACGGAGAACGCGCCGCGCGCCTCGGGCCCGTTACAACCGCGGACGCCGGACGTTGGCGTCGTCGAGGACCACTATTTCGAGCAACGCCTCACGACCGTCAACGCGGCGACCGGCGACGTGCACCAACTGTCACCGGCCGACCTGTACGTCTACGAATACGACTGGTCGCCCGACGGCAAGCGCTTCATCACGACGGCAGCGCACGGCGAGGGTGACGACAACTGGTACATCGCCGAGCTGTACACGGTGGACGCGCCGAGCGGCGAGAGTCATTCGATTCTCAAGCCCAGCACCCAGATCGCGGTCCCGCGCTGGTCGCCCGACGGCAAGCAGGTCGCGTTCATCGGCGGCATCATGAGCGACGAGGGCATCGCGAGCGGCGACATCTTCACCATCGATGCGGCCGGCGGGACCCCGAAGAACATCACGACGGGAATGAAAGGCTCGGCATACTGGCTCAACTGGCTCCCCACCGGCATCGCGTTCGTCGCGGCCATGGACGGTGAGAGCGGCGTGGGCCGCGTCCCGGCGACGGGCGGGCCGGTGCAGGTTCTGTGGACGGGACCCGAGTCGATCCACGGAGCGGCGGACTTCTCGCTGGGCGTGACAATGTCGCGTGACGGCAAGACGACTGCGCTCTCCCGCGAGTCGTTCGCGCAGCCGCCGGAGGTGTGGGCCGGGCCGACCGGCGCGTGGCGCCAGGTCACGACCGACAACCGCGACGCCCATCCGTCGTGGGGCGAGAGCAAGAACCTGCACTGGAAGAGCGACGAGTTCACGGTGCAGGGGTGGCTGGTCTATCCGAAGGACTACGACGCGTCGAAGACGTATCCGATGGTGGTGTACGTGCACGGCGGACCCGAAGGCGTCGTCACCCCCAGCTATCCTGGCACGTTCGGGGATGCGACAGTGCTCGGCAGCCAGGGGTACTTCATCTTCTATCCGAACTTCCGTGGCAGCGCAGGGCAGGCCGAGAGCTTCACGGCGGCCAACGTGAAAGACTACGGATACGGCGATCTCCGCGACATCCTGTCCGGACTCACCGAAGTCCTGCACACCGTCCCCGTGGACAGCACGCGGGTCGGTGTGACCGGCTGGAGCTACGGCGGCTACATGACCATGTGGGCCGTCACACAGACACACCGCTTCCGGGCGGCCGTCTCCGGCGCGGGGCTCGCCGACTGGCTGTCCTACTATGGCGAGAACGGCATCGACAAATGGATGGACTCGTATTTCGGCGGCAACGTGTACGACAATCCGGCGGTCTACGCCAAGAGCTCGCCGATCACCTTCATCAAGAACGTGACGACCCCGACGCTCGTGGTCGTCGGTGATCGCGACATCGAGTGCCCGCCGCCGCAATCGTACGAGTTCTGGCACGCGCTCCGGACAATGGGCGTCAAGACGCAATTCGTGATCTATCCCAACGAGGGGCACGAGATCGGCCAGCCCGAGCACCGCCGCGACATCATGCGGCGCATGGCGGCCTGGTTCGCGGAGAACATGCCCTGATCGCGCGACCGGCGGGCGTTGCGGCCGCCGCGCTGGTCCTGGCGGCATGTGGCGCAGGATCGGGGGGAGGGAACGGCGCCGCAACGACCCACGTCGTCGGCGTCACGCTGCTCACGCGTGAGCAGCGGTTCTATCAGGACCTCAAGGCCGGCCTGCAGGCGGAAGCCGCGCGCAAAGGCTACCGGCTGATCATCACATCCGGGGACTTCGATCTCGCGAAACAGCAGGCGCAGATCGAGAACTTCGTGGTCCAGCACGTCAATGCGATCATCGTCTGTCCGGTCAACTCACAGGGGATCGGGCCCGCCATCGGCCGCGCGACGGCCGCGCACATCCCCGTCGTGAGTGCCGACACGAAGGCGGCGGATGCGCCGGTGCTGTCGGCGGTCGCGTCCGACAACCGCGCCGGCGGCCGGCTGGCCGCCACTTTCATGACTGGCGCGCTCGGCGATTCCGGCGCGGTCGCGGTGATCGGGCAGCCCGAGACCCAGACGGGGCTCGACCGGCAGCAGGCCTTCATCGAAGCGGTGACGCATCACCCGCGCATGTCCGTCGTCGCGGTGCTGAATGGCGGCGGCGTCCGCGATCGCGCGCTCAAAGCGGCCGACGACATCCTCCAGGGGCACCCGGACCTCAGGGGCATCTTCGCCATCAACGACGAGACCGCGCTGGGGGCGCTGGCGGCGGCGCGCGCACGGGGCAAGACGGCCGCGACGTTCACGATCGTGGGCTACGACGCGACGCCGGAGGCGGTCGCCGCCATCAAGTCGCGCTCCATGCTCAAAGCCGACATCGCGCAGCAGCCGCGCGAGATCGGTGCCAGGGCGATCAATGCGGTCGCGGCGTATTTCGCCCACCAGGCAACCGACTCGGTGATCACGGTGCCGGTGCGGCTGGTCGAGGCGGGGACGCCGTGAGGGGTGGCGGCGCGGACTGCACCAGGGGTGGATCGGTGCAGTTCGGATGATTGCGATGCCGGAGCACGCACATTGGCCGCCGCATCCGGCGGGGGCCGTTCTCGAACGGCCCCCACTGCCCTCGACGACAGGCTTCCGGCCGAGATCGCGTGGCTGACGGAGCCGTCGCGTCCTATTCGGAACCTTGAGCCAGTGACCACCGCGCCAATGTTGTCGGCCAGCTCTATCACGGTCCGGTATTCGGGAGTGCCGGCGTTGCAGGACGCCAGCATCGATCTCTACGCGGGTGCGATCCACGCGCTTGCTGGAGAGAATGGCGCCGGGAAGTCGACGCTCATGCGTGTGCTCGCGGGCGCGCGGGTGCCGGACAGCGGCACGATCACCGCGGGCGGGGAACTCCTGCGATTCCGGAATCCGCGAGACGCGCATCGCGCCGGCATCCGCATGATCCAGCAGGAGCTGAGCCTCGTCCCGAGTCTCTCGGCTGCTGAGAACATCGTGCTGGGTGCGGAGCCGAGGCGGTGGGGGGTGATCGACCGGGACGCGGTGCGGCTGCGGGCCGCGAAGGCTATCGCCAGCCTCGGCGTTCCGATCGACGCGGATCAGCCAGCCGGGCGCCTGTCGCTGGCGCACCGGCAGATGACCGAGATCGCGAAAGCGCTAGACGCCGGCGGGGCCAGCACGCTCCGCGTGCTCATCCTCGACGAGCCCACCGCGATCCTGCCGGCACATGAAGCCGACGCGCTGCACGAGCGGCTGCGAGCACTTCGCGCGAACGGGTTGGCGATCCTTTACTGCTCCCACCGACTCGATGAGATCGAGCGGCTGGCCGATCAGGTGACCGTGCTTCGGGACGGCGTGTGCGTCGCCACCGGTCCAGTCCGCGAGATGCCGGCTTCGGTACTCATTCCGCTCATGGTCGGGCGCGCGATCGAGCGCCAGAGCTGGCGCGCAGCGAGCGGCACGCCGCCCGGCCCGGTCGTGCTGGCCGTGGATAACCTGTCGACCGTGCCGCCCGCACTGGACGTGGCGGCACCTGTGCAGAGGGGGCCGCGGGGAGCGGCAGCGGGAGCAACCGCCGGAGCAACCGCCGGAGCAACCGCCGGAGCAACCGCCGGAGCAACCGCCGGAGCAACCGCCGGAGCAACCGCCGGAGTGAGAACCGGAGTGAGAACCGGCGTGAGAACCGGAGTGAGAAGTGAGAACCGGAGTGAGAACCGGCGTGAGAACCGGAGTGAGAGCCGGGGCACCAGCGGGCGCGCGGATGGGCGATCCCGCGATGGGGGCCGCGACTGGCGTGGTTGACGCGAGCTTCGTGCTGCGGGCCGGCGAGATCGTGGGGCTCATCGGTCTCGTGGGCGCTGGGCGCAGCGAAGTCGCGCTCGCGCTCATCGGCGCGGTGCGGCGATCGGCCGGCAGCGTGACCCTGCGAGATGTGCCGATCCATCCGCGGTGGCCGCGCAATGCGATCCGCCTCGGCATCGGCTACGTCCCGGAGGATCGGGCGGCGAGTGCGCTCATGCTTCACGATCCAGTGCGCACCAACATCACACTGGCCTCTTTGCGGCCGCTGGCGCCGTGGGGACTCGTCAGCAGAGCACTCGAACGCCAGGTGACACAACGGTGGGCCGAGGCGCTGCGGATCAAGACGCGATCGATCGAGACGCCAGTGCAGCAACTGTCCGGCGGCAACCAGCAAAAAGTCGTGCTGGCCCGATGGCTCGCGGCGGGCGATCCGTCGCTGCGCGTACTCATCGCGGATGAGCCAACGCGTGGCGTCAATGTGGGGGCGCGCGCGGAGATCTACGGCACATTGCGAGATCTGGCGGACAAGGGAACGGCGGTACTCGTCATCACGTCCGATCTGGCGGAAGCGATGGCACTGTGCGACAGACTGCTCGTGATGCGCGAGGGGCGGCTCGTAGGCGAGCTGGCGGGCGACGACCGGACGCCGGAGCGGGCCGCGTCGCTCATGGTGCCGGCATGAGACAGCCGGCGCGCGGCACATGAGTGCATTCGCGGCGGCATTCTTTTCGCTCGGCAACCTCGTCAACGTCGCGCTCTCGATCGCCGTGATCGGCATCCTCGGCGTGGGGATGACCGCGGTGATCCTGATTGGCGGGATCGATCTCTCCGTTGGTTCGGGCATCGCGCTCGCCGGCGTCGTCGCGGCATTGGCGGCGCACGCGGCGGGTGGCGATGGCGCGGGCGGGTCGTTCGCGGCGGCAGGCGCCGCCGTCGTGGCGGCACTCGCCGTCGGCGCGATCGGCGGCGGTATCACGGGCCTCGCGGTGTCGCGGCTTCGCGCCCCGTCATTTCTCGTCACGCTCGCGCTGCTTTCGATCGAGCGGGGATTGGCGTTTCTGTTCTCATCGGGGCAAGCGGTCAGCGATCTGCCCGCGGGGTTCAACTGGCTTGGGCAGGGCATATTCCTTGGCGTACCCGTACCGGTGTGGCTGACGGCGGCGTGCTTCGGCGGCGGGTGGTTCGTGCTGTCGCGGACCGTGTGGGGCCGGTGGATCTACGCACTCGGGGGCAACGAATCCGCCGCCTGGCTCGCGGGCATCAACACCCGTGCGGTCGCGCTGGGCACCTATGTCGCGAACGGACTCCTCGTTGGACTGGCCGCCGTCGTCCTCACGGCGCGGCTGGGTGCGGCCGTCCCGAACGCCGGCGCGGGCTACGAGCTCAATGTGATCGCGGCCGTCGTCGTGGGCGGCACGGCGCTGGCCGGCGGCCGTGGCAACGTGCTCGGCACACTCGCGGGGGCCGTGTGCATCGGGACCCTCAACAACGCGCTCAATCTCGCCAACGTCGATCCGTACATGCAGCGCGTGGTGGTGGGCGTGGTCATTCTGCTCGCCGTTCTGGGTGAGCGCATGCGTTCGCGTGCCCGCGCTTAAGTATCCGGGGTCGCCGGGCGACACGATCATCGGGCTCGACATCGGTGGCACGAAGACGGCCGTCGTCGAGGGAAATCCCGCGACGGGTGCGGCGCTGCAGCGCGAGGAGCTGCCGACACAGGCGCAGGTACCGTTCGCCGAGCGATTTCCCGCGATCGCGCAGGTCATCGATGGCATCCATGACGCGGCCGGGCGGGCGGGCCTGCGGGTGCGCGCGATCAGCGTGTCCGTGGGCGGCCCGCTCAGGATCGCCGAGGGCGTGCTCATCGACCCTCCGCATCTCCCGGGGTGGCATGGCGCGCCGATCCGCGCGACACTCGCGGCGCGGTATCCGGCGCTCCCGGTGCACGTGGAGCACGACGGGAACGCGGGAGCGCTCGCGGAGTTTCACTTCGGCGTGGGTGTGGAGCGGCCGGGGCTCAGACATCTCGGTCTTTCTCACGGCCGGTACCGGCTTGGGCGGCGGGATCATCGCCAACGGGGCGCTGCTGAGAGGGGCGAGCGATATGGCGGGCGAGTTCGGGTTCTTCCCGATGACGACGCCGGCGGGCGGTGGCGACCGCAATGCCGGCAGTTGGGACTACCTGGCGTCCGGGTCCGGCCTGCTGCGGCAGGCGCAGGCGATGTCCCCGGAGCGGTGGGGTACCGAGGCGACGATCCGCGATGTCGTGACCGCCGCAGTGAGCGACGATGCCGATGCGCTCGCCGCGGTCGCGCGGACGGGGGAATGGCTCGGGCGGGGGCTGACACTCATCATCAGCGCGCTCAATCCGGAAGTGATCGCCGTCGGGACATTGGGCGTGGTGCTGGGCGACCGCCTCCTGGCGCCAGCGCGCGCGATCGTCGCCGCGAACGCGCTGCCGGGTGCCGCGCGCGCCTGTGCGATCGTCCCTGCGGCCCTCGGCATCCGGATCGGCGATGCCGCCGCGATCATGGCCGCGATCGCCGCCCAGTCATGAGGTCAACTCTGCGGGCGCACCGCGGCGGACAGGACCTCGTGGAGCCGGCGGCCGACGATCACATCTTCACCGGGCTGCATCATCCATGGCCCGACGACGATCGTGTTCGCATCGGAATGGAGACCGGACGCGCCGGAGGGCTGGCCCGTGCCGGGATTGAGCTCGATGGACGGCGTGCCGTTGCGGAGAGCGACCGCGACATCGGCCGGCGAGATCCCAATGTGCTGCTGATCGTAGCGGATCATCAGATGGGGGATGTGGTTCGCAACGGCCGGGACGAAGATCTCCGTCGTGAGCGTGGGCAGGCCGTGCACCGCGGCAGCGATGCGCTCAGCGCGGTGGCGGGCCTCGGCTTCGATTCCTTCATCAGTCTGGGCGAGCAGCCAGTCCAGCGCGGCGACCATGCCGACGATCTGCTCCTTGGCGACCTTCATCCCGCGGCCGACCGAGCGGTCGGTGGGGTTGTCGTTGGCGGCCGCGGCGTCGATCAGATCCTTGCGGCCGAGCAGCAGTCCGGCGTTCTGGGGGCCGCGGATGCCCTTGCCGCCCGAGAACGTGACGAGGTCGAAGCCCATCTGCGTGTAGTTCCAGAGATTCGCGATCGGCGGCACGTCGGCGGCGGCGTCGATCATGCACGGCACGCCGTGCGCGTGTGCGATGCGCACCCAATCCTCGCGCGAGACCTGTCCCGTTTCCGCGGCATTGAAAAAGAACGCCATGCCGGTCTTCGGAGTGAAGGCCTGTTCGTAGTCCGCGAGCGTCTCGACCTCGACCAGCTTCGTGCCGCACATCTCGATCGCGTGGTCGTGCGGGAAGCGATGGCCGTGCTGGATGAGGACCTCGTTCTTGAGCGTCGCCGTCCGCGCGGGGACATCCTTGGATGCGTCGGGGTTGCCCACCGTCAGGCATCCCGCGGTCCCAAGGGACAGCGCGGCTGCCGCGCCCGACGACACGAGCGCAGCTTCGGCTTTCACGCGCTTCGCGATGTACGCGCCGGCGGCGGCCTGCAGGTCTCGCAGGCGGACCGGGTGGGAGGCCGCGAACGCGACGGCGGCCTGCACCTCCGGCGGCATGATGGAGGCGGTGAGATAGGTGTACGTCCCAGCGGCGTTGATGATCTTGGCGACGCCAAGCTTGGCGTAGTAGTCAGCGGCGGCGGGAGATTCCGGCGTCGCCGGGCGCGCGAGCGCTTCGAGCGCCGAGGGGCGGAGGCCGAGCAGCGCGCCGCCGGCGACCGTGTTGCGGACGAACGTGCGCCGGGTGGTCATCGCGAGGATCCGCCATGCGTGTGAATCGCGACCGAAGTGATCTCGATCTTGGCGTTATTGACCAGATGCGCGACCTGCACCGTCGTGCGCGTCGGCTTGGGATCCGGGAAGAACGTCTTGTAGACCGAGTTCATCTTGTCGAAATCATTGATGTCGGCCAGGTAGACCGTGACCTGCACCACCTCGCCCGGTGTGTAACCTGCCGCATCGAGTACCTTCTTCACGTTTTCGAGGGCCGTTCGCGTCTCGGCCTCGATGTCGCCGCTGACCGTGCCCTCGGTGCCCGCGACCCAGAGCATCTCGCCCACCTGGATGCCATTGCTGAACGGCAGGTTCGTGGGGGCGCCCGGCGGGTTGAACACGCGGCGTTCCTGTGCGTGCAGCCAGGCCGGGGCCAGCGAGAGACCGAGCGAGAGCCCGATCGTGAGAGACAGCGCGGCGAGCAGGCGGGCGGGCCGGGTGCGACGCATGGTGTGCTCCAATGCGGGACGAGAGTCGCGGCTCCGCCGCAGGCCAGCCGGCGGCCGCAGTGACAGGCTCCAAAGTGCCATGCGCCCGGGTGCGGGTCAATCACGTCTCGGACTGTGAGACACGCAGGACCGACGCGAGAGGAGAACGGTGAGAGGATACAGGTGACCGGCACGGGCCGAGTCCGGTGGTCCCTCGTGGGCTGGCTGTGCGTGCTCAGCACGATCGCGTACCTCGACCGGGTCAACATCGCGGTCGCGGGGCAGACAATCGCGCGCGAGTACCATTTGTCGAACGTGCAGCTCGGGTGGTTGTCGAGCGCACTGCTCCTGGGGTATGCGCTGTTTCAGGCGCCGGGAGGGCGGGCGGCGGACCGGCTGGGCCCGCGCCGCATCCTGACCGTGGCGGTTCTCTGGTGGGGTGTGTTCAGCGCCGCCATGGCGATCGTGCCGGTGGCGGGTTCGGCGATCATTGTCATGGCGGCTTTGCGTTTTGCGCTGGGGTCCGGGGAAGCCGTGATGTATCCGGCGGCCAACCGGATCGTGGCCTCGTGGATACCGGTGCGGGAACGGGGCGTGGCGAACGGGCTGATATTCATGGGACCCGGTATCGGTGCGGGGATCACGCCGCCGATCGTCACGGCGCTGATGGTGAACTACGGGTGGCGCGCATCGTTCGTCGTGTGCGCGGCCGTGGGCGTGTGCGCGGGCACGGTCTGGTATCTCCTCGCGCGCGACACACCCGCAGCGCATCCAGGCGTCTCGGCTGATGAACGCGCATACATCGAGGCCGCGATTCCGGCGCGCGTGGCCGCGCCGCCACTCGCGTGGCGGACGATCTGGGCCGACCGCAACGTCCGCCTTCTCACGATGAGCTATTTCTGTTACGGCTATCTGGCGTGGATTTTCCTCGCCTGGTTTTTCATCTACCTGCGGACGGCGCGCGGGATGGATCTCAGCACGACTGCGCGGTACGCGATGCTGCCGGGCATCGCGATGGCGCTCGGCTCGGGCGGCGGGGGCGTCCTCAACGACATGCTGTCGCATCGATACGGGCGCCGGGCGGGCCGGTGCGGCGTCGCCGCACTCGGCATCGGACTGGCGGCGGTGTTCATTGCGCTGGGGACGCAGGCGGAGGGCGCGCGGGTCGCGAGCATCACGCTCGCCGCGGGCGCGGGATGCCTCTATCTGGCGCAGAGCTCGTTCTGGTCGGTGAGCGCGGACATCGCGGGTTCGTCGGCCGGCGCGGTGTCGGGGGTGATGAACATGGGTGCGCAACTGGGTGGCGTCGTCACCGCATCGCTGACACCGTGGATCGCCGGCGTGTTTGGGTGGACTGCTTCGTTTCTCGTCGCGGCCGCGTTGTGCGTGCTCGGTGCGACGGCGTGGGCGTTCGTACGGCCGGAGGAGGCGATCGTGGGGGGATAGACCGGAGAGAGGAGAACGCTGGCGGCTACAACCCGATCGTTCCGAAGGGACCTCTGATCGTGGCGCTCAGCCGCGGCGAGGTGCCGAGTGTGGCGGGAAGATCGATGCCGAGTGCGGCCGCGGCGGCGGACCAGCGAGTGGCGTCCGGGTACGTCACGGCGAAGCCTGCGATCTCGCAGCCCGCGGGCGCGCTGGCGGAGGGATGGACGGAACCCGCGTCCCACTCAATGAAGAAGGGCAGGAGGCCGTTCTCGTCATCCTCGAGCACGACTGTGCGCCATCCGAGCTTGGTGCCGTCCGGCCGGATGCGGGATCCCGCGTGTGGTCCGGTGAAGGCGATCTGTGAATCGCGCAGGTGCTGCGCGACGGTGCGGATGTCACCGGCTCTCGCGGCCCAGCCGATGAGGCGGGGTTCGTCCATGTCGCGGATGGCGCCGAACCATTCGAGCCTGGGTTGTGCGGGATCGGGCGCCACGATCTCGAGGTAGCGCAGGTGGCCGAGGGACAGCAGGGCATTGCGGGTGCCCTTGCCCGGGTGCGAGCCGCCCGGGGCGGCTCGCACACCGGTGGCGGCTTCGATCGTCGCGATCGCGTGGGTGAGATCGCGGCATCCGGCGATGACGTGATCGGTGACCGCGTGGAGCGGCGTGGGCGTCACAACGTCCGTATCACAACGTCCGTATCACAACGTCCGTATCACAACGTCCGTATCACAACGTCCGTATCACAACGTCCGTATCACAACGTCCGTATCACAACGTGCGCGCCACTACCTGCATGTCACGACGCCTGGCGGCGGCGCCGAGGGGCGCGGGTGGCGGGCGAGACATCGATGCCCAGCGCGACCACGAGCCCGACGACCGGCCAGAACGTCCAGTTGCCTCCAAACCAGTTGTGGACCGCGGTGTACCACAGCAGCGTGGTCGGGAGGAAGACGAAGCCGATGACCGGCCACAGGACGGACGGGAAGAGTCCGCGGAACCAATGGGTAGCGAACCAAAGCACGACCACGACCAGTCGTGGTGCGGCGAGCGCGAGCAGAAAGAATAGACAGGGCATCAGGCGTGCTCCGTTAAGACGTGCGAAAACGAATGCAAAAACAGTTGGCCGAACCGGTATCATTGTCGGCCGACGTGCACGGTGCCGAACCTGCATCATATAGTAGTAGTTGCCTAGCGAACACGGCAGAAACCCCGCGCCAGGGGTGGCATGAAACGCACATGCCGGCGCGCCAGCGAGCGCGGCGCGTGACAGATGTTGGCAGAAAACCGGCCGTTCGGCGATCCATGTAACCCCATAGATCGTGTAAGTAACCGTACCGTTCACCACGCGGGAAGACTGGCCGTTGCGGCGACCGAGTATCAACTCTACGTTACCGCACCTTCCCTGGGAGCGCCTCGATGCTGCAGAAACTCGGCAAGGTTCTCGCGCTGTTTTCACCGGAGCAGCCGGAACTTTCGGTGCGCGAGATCGCCCGGGTTTTCCGGTGGCCCAAGAGCACGGCCTACCGCATTCTCAGCCGCATCGAGGCGAGCGGCTTTCTCGACCGAGATGAGCACTCAGGTGCGTACCGCCTGGGGATCCGCCTTGCCGCGTACGGCGAGCTGGCGCGTCATTCGACATCGTTGCAGCGGGTCGTGAGCCCGTGGCTGCGCAAACTCAGCGACACGACGAGTGAGACCGCGACGTTGATGCTGTTCAACGGTACCGAGGGTGTGACCGTCGATGTCGTGGAGAGTTTTCAGCCGCTCATGCTGCCGGGATTGCTGGGCGGGAGCATGCCGCTGCACGCGACGGCTGGCGGCAAGGCACTGCTGGCGTGGGCGCCGCCCGGCCGGCAGTCGGCGTTCGTGAACCGGCCGCTCCCCAGATACACGCCGAACACGATCACGGATGTGGCGGAGCTGGAGCGCGAACTCGAGAAATCGCGGAAGCGTGGCTACACGACGGTCAGCGGCGAGCGGGTGGAGGATGTGTACGGCGTCGCGGCGCCGGTATTCGACCATCGTGGTGAAGTCAACGCGGCGCTCACGGTGGGCGGCCCGCGCCGGCGTGTGACGGCGAACTGGGACATGATGGCGGCCGCGGTGATGGATGCGGCGTCGTCGGTCTCAGCGGCGCTCGGCTACCATGGGCGCCCGCCGGTGCGGCACCCGCTTGCCGCGGGGAACGGACGCCAGACTCCGCCCGCGCGAAAGCGGGCGGCGTCCAGCGTGCGTCACACGAACGGGCGGAGCGTGGCGACGGCGGAGGAGGGTGCGGCGGTCTCCAACGGCCGGCCGCGGGCGCCGCGCATTCGCGATGTCAAGGCGCCCAGTGCGCCGCGGAAGACCACTTCGCGAGGTCGAACAACTCGGGGTTGAGCGCCACGTTCGTCTTGATGTCGGCGTAGTCCTCGATGCGCTGGCGCGTGGCGCCGACGTAGAACTCGACATTCGGCGCGATCCATCCGCCGCCGATCGGGCGCCACTGATTGAAGCGGATGTCGCGAAGCGTGGTTGCGCCCGGCTTGGTGGGCGTGAAGATCCGGACGAGGAGCAGCCGCTTCGCGTCGATCCAGAGCTGCGGAGCGCCGAGGTTCCCGGAGTCCGCGCCCACGACATAGACGGACATTCCCTGCCACTGGTCCATGTGGACCTTCGACAGATCGTATCCGGCGGAACGGACGACGGCGACCGTCTGGTCAACGGGAGCGACGTACACATTGAACGCCATCGTGAGGAGGATGTTGCCGCCGGCGCGGGCGGCCGTGACGGCGCCATGCTGGACGACGAAGGTCGAGTCGTGCGTCGCGAGGACGCCGTTGCCATCCGACCGCGGGGCGAAGTCGATGCGGATCGTGCCCGGCACCTGCAGACTCTCGTACCAGGTGGCGACCGTCTTTTTGCCGGTGGAATCCCACGCCGTCGTCGTCTGCACGAACGTCATGTTGTGGTACCACTTCCCGGCGTAGCGGTCGTGCATCTGCCGGATGATCTCATCGCCTGATGGCGCGGAGGGTGTAACCCGTGACGCCGCAGCGGGTGCACGGCCGTGCACGGGAGGCGTGATGAGCGCGACGGATGCGATGACACCCCATGCGAGTGGCGACACGGTTTCCTACCTCCATCTCATTTGTCGGGATCGGGACTCTTGGATTGGCAGCGGGTCCGGCGCGGCAAGAATGGACCTTGCACGGGCCGCGCGCAAGCGCGGCCCGTTTGCGGCCGTTGCCAAACAAGGCGACCTACGGTTCTCGAACGGCCGCTACTGCGTAATCCTCGGGCCTCGGTGGGTTCGACTGCTTGTTGGGGCTGTGCTGCTACTACTTGCTACTGCTGGCGGCCGCTCCGGCTGCGTAGAGGACGGGCGACGGGCTGTAGAGCGCGGGGAGCGCCGATTTCAGCCGCTCGACCTTGGGCTTGTCGTTGATGACGATGTAGGGCGAGTCCGGGTTGTGCACGAAGTAATCCTGGTGGTATCCCTCGGCGACGTAGAACCCCTTAAGCGGCGAGATCTGCGTGACGACCGGGCGCGAGTAGACCTTCTCCGCGGTGAGCTGGCGGACGAACGCTTCCGCGGCGAGCCGTTGCGCGTCGGATGTGTACCAGACCGCGGAGCGGTACTGTGTGCCTTCGTCCGGTCCCTGGCGGTCGAGCTCCGTGGGGTCGTGGGCGACCGTGAAGAACACCTTGAGCAGGTCCGCGTACGAGACGCGTTTGGGGTCGAACGTCACGCGCACGGATTCCGCGTGTCCGGTGGTGCTCGTGCTCACTTCCTCGTACGTCGCGGTGTTGGCGGCACCGCCCGTGTACCCTGACGTCGCGCTCGTGACGCCGTGCACGTGCTCGAACACCGCCTGAATCCCCCAGAAGCATCCGCCCGAGAACACCGCGACCTCATCGCCCGGCGCCGGGGCCGCGAACGTGGCCGGGGCGGCAACGGCGGACGATGACGCGGGGGTGCGGTGCGCGGCGCCGAGCGATGCGGCGACGAGCGCCGTGCAGACGAGCGCGGCGATCCATCCTTGCCGGCGGGCACGGGAGTCCGCGCGCAGCCCAGCGGCTGCCGAAGTACGATCGCGCTGCGTCATCATCTGCCACTCCTTACGGGTGAAGCGGGGTGTTGTGGCTCCATTCAACTACCTAACAGTATGCCGGAGCGGGAGCCGGGGTTCCCGGTCGATGTAACATATCCATACTCTATGTAACTCGTTCCCGGCGTGGCACTTCCTATCTGGCGTAGCGATCTCGGCAGCACCACATTTGGTGCCCCGCCAACACAGGGCCAGCGATGCCAGCGTCTCGCCGCCGTGCCTGCCATGCACGCGCGATCTCGTGGGTGGTTCCCGCTCTTGCTGCAGTGTCATGAGGTCGAACGCGCGACCAAGACGTATATGCGTGACATTCAATTCGTGTATGCCGGCGATACGACGCGGGTGCGGCGCGATTGGATGAAGTCGATGTAGGTGTCGTGCCGATGGGTCTGATCCCACCCGAACACACTGGCCGCGGCATCCGTGCGGGGGCCGTTCTCGAACGGCCCCCACTGCCCTCGACGACTGGCGACGGTAGGACGGCAACCACCGTCTTACTGGGCCGGTCATGACCGGCCCCTACTAGGGACGGTTCAGCGCGACCCGTCGGCTCCGGTGTGTGAGGCGGGTGTGATCGGCCGGTGAGTGCGCGATGCGAGCGCAATCGGCCGGGGTGAGCGCGTGGTGCGGGTGCGGTAAGGCCGGCGAGCCTGGTACGGCTGTCCTCAGTCTCCTGTCAGGTATGCGACCAGGGCATCGACCGTGAGCGGGTGGCCGGTCGCGCGCATGACCTTCGTGGGCCAGGGGATCCGGGCTCCGTCGGCGTAGACATTGGTCGTGAGCCAGGCGGCGACGCGCGAGTCCTGGGACAGGTCGCTGGTGTGGAACTGGTCACGCATGGCGGCGCGGAACTGCGTCGCGATCATGTTGGCGTAGAGATACGACTGGAAATAGAGCGGGCCGGTCGCGAACATGTCGCGGTCGCCGAAGTACTGGCCGGGCGGGAGCTCCACGCCCACGAACCTCTGGTAGGATTCGTGGGTGAGCGCCTCGAGATCTCCGTGGAGATTCGAGTACGCGTTGAGCTCGATCCAGGCATTGAGGCAGATCGAGCGGCGGAGCCAGAGCAACAGCTGCTCCTTGCCGACTGTTTCGAGTGCGGCGGCCTTGGCGGGCGCCAGGTTGGCGGCGCGTGCGAGCCAGTGCCGGTCGTAGGCGAAGTGTCCGACCGTTTCGGCGGTGCCTTCGCCCATCGGTGTTTCGTCGCCAGCAAGAAATATCGGCGACAGGTCCGGCCGCATCAGGACGGCGTTGAGGGCGTGGCCGTACTCATGGAAGAGCGTCTCGTAGAAATCCGAGCCCGTGAACGGATTCGTGAGGAGACGCGCCTCGAATGGCGGGCGGATCGGAAAGGTGATGCCGCCGGTGGGCACGTCCCAGACGCGCACATCGATCGGGAGGCTGTCGGAGTGGAAGCCGAGCGCCTTGAAGAGATCGTGGAGGCGCGTGAGCCCCTGGTCTTGCTGGTACGCGTCGGCGACCCCGCGCTCCTGCAGGGTCAGCCAGTAGTCGATGTCCCACGGTTCGACGCGGGTGATGTGGAGGTCATTGCGGACGCGGCCGAGCATAGCGAGGTAGGCGGGACGCGTGGCGCGCTCGAATGCGTCGAGATCGTGGAGGACCTGGGTGCGGTTGAGGCTCGAGAGTACGAGGCCGGCGTCCGCGCCATTCGCGAATCCCTCCTGCCGTCCGATGCTGTCGTTGAGCGCCATCGCGCGGAGGACGCTTGGGCCGATGACCGGCGTGCGCTGGATCGCGGCCACGTACGCTCCGCGCCGGAGCTCGCGATCGCCGGCCGTATCCACGATCTCGCCGAGCGCGGTGGACGTGTAGTGCTGCCCGCCAAACGTGTAGCGAAACTTCTCGATCGAGTCCTGAATCGCGGACTGCAGCGTCACGAGCGCCTGTACGAGGCGCGGGTTGGCCTTGGCCTGGAGGAACGCCCGGGCGTGGAGATCCACGCGCCGCGCGAGCGTGCTGTCGGAGACCTTGCCCTTCCATGCGTTGACGATCGCCGCGTAGTCGGGGCGGTTCAGGAGATCGTTCGCCAGGGCGTTCGTGGCGGCGGCCCGGTGCGTGGTTTCTCCGCGCCACTGATAGTAGCTCTCGACGCCGAGTGCGGTGTTGATCGCGAACTCCTGCGATTCGAGATCGTCGAGGAAGGCCTTGAGATCGGCTTCGGTCCGTACCGTGGGCGGAGGGCCGCCGAGCGTCATGCGTGCGCGGACGGATTCCTGGGCGTGGAGGCCGGGCGGCGCGGCGATCGCGGCGGCGCCCGCGAGGAGCGCGATGCAGGCGGGCATCGTTGCGCGGCGAAGGCGTCGCGGGGGGGCGGGGGCGGGTGACCGGTCGGGGTGCGTCATGCGCTCAGGCTTGCCTCACGTGGTCGTTTGTGTCACGGGCTGTTGTTTGTCCCCAGGGTCCCGGTACAGCGTTGCACGCCAGACCCACGCGATGAGCAGCCCCTGCACCGGAAGACGGAGCCAGAGAATCGCCTCGAACCAGTCGGGCGCGTGGGCTGCTCTCGCGCTCACGAGCATTTGCACGTTTGCCGGAAAGAGGGCGATGAGCAGGAGGATGAGACCGCGGCCGGCGAGAACCCGGACCGGTGGCAGGAGAACACCGATGCCGCCCGCCAACTCCGCGAGTCCCGAGACATAGACCAGGACGAACGGGTGCGGGAGCATGTAGGGAACGATGCCGGCGTAGGGTGCCGGCCGAACGAAATGGAGGATTCCCGCGCCGATGAAGAGGATCGCGATGCCGGCCGGCGAGAACACCCACCGGCGCCAATTCACAGCGAAGGCGCAGGCTGTGGAGCGGTGCGATCGCGCGTGGTTGAGCGAATCGCGGGCAGCATGGCGAGGCAAACAACGGAATGCACCGGGGAGAATGTAGAGCGGGCCGTCGCCGCCGCTATCCCGGTAGCGGGGTGGGGGCGGCGGCACGCTTATGGCGATAGCTTATTACGGCGGCCGTAGAGCGAGCCTCGTGCTCCGGCCGGCGGATCTACCCTCACCATGGCCGAGCCAATGGCGCGTCGCGCATCCACTCCGAAGGCCACACGGCGAGTCAGGCGAGAGCCTCGCATCGCGGGGGCGGCCGCCGCGGTGTATTCGTTGTGCGAGCATGCGCGCGACGAGCGGACGCGGGTGCGTGCCGAGGCGTTTCGTGTGCTGGGGAGAGTCCCGCCCGACCGGTTCGCGATCCCCACGCTGATTGGCGGCATGCGTGACCCCGAGGCCGTCGTGCGCGTGGCGGCGATCCGTGCGGTACGGCATTACGCGGGCGAGTCGGCCGCCGGTGTGTTGCTGCCATTGCTGCTCAATGTGCTGAACAGCGCGCGTGGCGCGGAGCGTGACGCGGCATCGCAGGCGGTGATGGCGCTCACCGGAAATCCGGCGCGCCGTTGGACGCGGACGGCGCGGGATCGTGTGGAGCGGGCGTTGACGCACGAGCTGGCGCATCGGGAGCTGCCGCAGCTTCCGACGGAATCCGATCGCGAAGTTGAGACGCCGGCGCCCGTGCGCGACGGATAGGCGATCTGCCAAGAGCGACCTTGAATGACCCCCCGGGCTGGGGGCAGGCCAGAGGAGCGATGACCAAGGGTCGCGCTCCTCGTCGGAGGGAGCGAGCGCGCAAATACGCCAGTTCAACGCCGGTTCAACGCCAGTCTAGCGTCGTTGGCAATGAGGGCCAGAGGCGCCATGGGCGGACAGAGGCAGGCGGCGGGGACCCGCTCCCATGGAGAGCTCCGTCGCTCATCCCCACCCTACATATGTGGCTTTACTCAACCCCATTTGTGGTGCACTATTACCACAGTCGCGCGAACCAACCCAACACTGGGCGCGCGCGACAGGGCAAAGCCGCCGAAAGGCGGTGACGCAAAGCTCTGGGGGCTACGGCCAGCGCGGGACGAACGCGCGGCTACGCCAGCCCGGCTACCCCACATTGTGGCATGAGGGACCAGCCATGCGCTCAGCGCACGACTGTGGCCGCGCGTTTGCGCGGCCGCTGGCTCCATCACGCGCGGTACGTAGGAGGGCGCGCCCCGCGGCATCCGGTGTGAGACTGGGAGGGCGGGTCATGACCCGCCCTCGCGGAGTTGATGCTGTGGTCTAGACCGGTGCCGTGCGCATCGCCCGGGCGACGAGGACGGTGGCGAGGAGATCGCCGGTGGCGTTGAGCAGCGTCGCGAAGATGTCAGGGATCGCGTCGACGGCGATGAGTATGCCGATGCCTTCGACGGGGAGACCGATCGCGATGAAGAGCGGCGCGAGCACGAGGAATCCGCCGCGCGGGATGCCTGGTGGAGATGAACACCATGAACACGCTGGCGAACGCGATGATCGCGAGCTCGGGCAGGTGGAGCGGGATGCCGTAGAAGCGGGCCACGAAGAGCGACCCGACGGTCCACGTGACCGGTGCGGCGGGCTTGAAGACCGACACGGCGAGCGGCAGCACGAAGCCGGACACGCTGCTGTCGATCTTGAGATCGCGGTCCGCTCCCTCGACGAGTCCCGGGAGTGCGGCGATCGAGGAGCTGGTGCTGAACGCGATGAGCTGTCCGGGGAGTGCGGCGCGGGCGAACTGCCGCATTGGGACACCGCCGCCGATCGCGGCGGCCGGGTACAGCAGGAGGACGACGACGATGCAACCGATCGAGTAGATGGCGATATACAGGCCGACACCGCCGGCCAAAGCGGCCGCGCCGCGCGCGGCGAGTGGCAGGATCAGCGCGAACACGCCCACGGGCGCGAGCGCGACGACCCAGCGCACGAGCTGCAGCATCGCGTCGCACAGGGCCTCGAAGAAGCCGACGAGCCGCTCGCGGGAAGCGGCCGGGCTTCGCGTGATCGCGAGTGCGAGCAGAATGGTGAACACGACCAGCGGCAGCATCGCACCCGTCGCGGCCGCGGCGATGGGATTCTGCGGGACGAGCGACGTGAGCCAATTCGCGAAGCCGTTCCCCGTTTCGGCGGCCACGAGCTGTCCCGCGGCAGCCGCTGCGCCTTCGGGGAGCGGCGGGCGAACGGACCCGGTAGCGGGCAGCATCGCGAAGACCGCGACCGCGGCAGGAATGAAGATGAGAGCCGTCACGACGAGCTGCGCCACGAAGATGGCGAGCGTGCGTCCGCCCATGCGGCCGATCGACGCGAGATTTCTTGTGGACGCGATTCCCGTGATCAGCAAGGAGACCACGAGCGGAATCACGGTCATGCGGATGGCATTGACCCAGAGCGTGCCGAGGGGGGCGACGAAATCCGCGGCGTGGAGGAGCGCGGGGCTGCCAGAGGCGGCGATGGCGGCTCCGATCAACAGGGCCAGGGCGAGCGCGACGAGAACGGCGACGCTGCTTTTCATGCCGACAATACTACATCATCAGGTCGCCGCCGTTGATGTCGAGCGAGGTCCCGGTGAGGTAGCCGGCGGCTTCCGAGGCGGCAAAGCAGATGAGATCCGCGACCTCACGGGCGGTGCCGAGGCGCGGCACCGGGAACGAGGCCGCGATCTGGGCGAGGCGTTCCGGCGTCGCGCTCTCGTGTGTGAGCTCCGTGCCGATCATCCCGGGGCAGACCGCGTTGACGGTGATGCCAAACGGTCCCAGTTCCTTGGCTGCGGCGCGGGTGAGTCCGAGGAGGCCGGCCTTGGAGGCGGTGTAGTGGGCGCCGCCGAGGGTGCTGACCATGCGTCCGGCGGTGGAGGAGATGTTGATGATGCGGCCGTAGTGCTGCGCCTTCATCGTGTCCAGCGCCGCTCTGATCATCAGGAAGGGCGCCGTCATGTTGACCTCGAGCGCGTGCCGCCACTCCGCGGCGGAGATCGCGGCGAATCGCGTCGTCGGGGCACTGGCCGCGTTGTTGACGATGATGTCCACGCGTCCGAACTCCTCGAGTGTGCGGCGTACGATCGCGCCGGGCACGCCATCCACCGTGAGGTCGCCCGGGACGGCGAGCGCGCGGGCGCCCAGCGCCTCCACGACCGCGCGGGCCCGGGCGTCGTCGCGGACGTTGACGGCGACGGACGCACCGCGTTCGTGGAGACGGATCGCGGCGGCGCGGCCCAGGCCTCGCGCGGCACCCGTGACGATCGCGACGCGTCCGGCGAAGTCTTGCGGACTGGCGTCCGGCGTCATGAGACGGGCTCCGGGGTGTAGGCGCTGGCCTGGTCCAGCCGGGCGGCGGCACTGTGATCGAGGTGGAGCGTCGTGGCGGTGACGAGATCTTCGATCTGTCGCGGGGACGTAGCGCTCGCAATCGCCGCGGTGATGCTGGGGCGGGCGATCAGCCAGGCGATCGCGACGGCGACGAGGCTAGTGTGGAGCTCGCGCGCGATCTCATCGAGCGCGGCGACGATGCGAAGTCCCCGGTCGTTCAGATATTTCTTGCCGACGCCCGGGCCGCGCTTGCTCGCGGCGAGGTCACTGTCCGACCGGTATTTCCCGGAGAGAAACCCGTTGGCCAGCGAGGAGTAGGTGATGACGCCGAGGCCTGCTTGTACGCAGAGCGGTTCGAGCGCCGTCTCGTAGCCTGCGCGGTCGTAGAGATTGTAGAGCGGCTGCAGACTCTCGTAGCGGGCATATCCGTGACGGCTGCTCGCTTCGAGCGACGCCTCGAGCCGCGCGGGCGTGTAGTTCGACGCCCCAATGACACGCACCTTGCCCTCGCGTACGAGCCGGTCGAAGGCCTCGAGCGTTTCGTCAGGCCACGTGTCCGGGTCATCGCGATGCGACTGATAGAGATCAATGTAGCTGGTCTGGAGGCGGGTGAGCGAGCCTTCGACGGACGCCAGTATGTAGGAGCGGGAGAGACCTTTCCGGGTGGGACTCAACTCCCATCCGACTTTCGTGGCGACGATCATCTGGCCGCGGTTGCCGCGGCGCTTCATCCATTCGCCGATGATGGTCTCCGATTCGCCGCCCTGATTGCCCGGCACCCAGATCGAGTAGCCGTCCGCGGTATCGAGGCAATTCCCGCCGGCGGCGGCGTACGCATCGAGCACCGTGAACGACGCATTCCGGTCCACGGTCCAGCCGAAGACGTTGCCGCCGAGAACGAGCGTGGATATCTCGAGACCGGAGCGGCCGAGTTTCCGTGTCTGCATGGGAAAGCGGGGATGGGACGGGCAGGCGTGCGAGCCGGAGAATATACAGGTTGACGTTTATCTGGCCAATGCGACGGCCAACTCCATATTCGGCCCGCCGCTTCTGTAACGGCGGGCCGATCATATGGGCAACGAGCCGGTCCTCGAGGATCGCTCGCGGGCTGCCGGCGGGCTAGATTTTCGGTGCTTTGCCACCCCCGCCCCCTGGCAGACAGATGACCCGCGGGGTTGTGGTTCGTCTCCTGCGGGGGAGCGGCGTGCCGGGAGCCGGTAGGCGGCTCTGGCAGGGCTCAACGAGTTTGTCCCGAGTGTCTGGCCAGCGGCCTCGCCTGCGACGGCAATGGATTCGTGAGAGCAGGCCGGGACGTCACCCGAAGACCGATTCACGACGAGGTCTCACGGCATGTCCACGACGGGCACCCAATGGAAGGACAACACCACGGGTGTGGCTCGCGCCGCGAAGCACATCATCCTGCGCGTCCCCTGGATCAGAACGGTGGCGCGGTATCTGGCCCAGCGGGTTCGGGACGCCCGTGTGAAGGGGACAGAGGCGTATTGGGAGTCGCGGTATAGCCGTGGCGACGGATCGGGAGTCGGTTCCTACGGGGTGCTCGCGCGATTCAAGGCTGACGTCCTCAACGACTTCGTCGCCCGGAAGGGCGTCCAGACGGTGATCGAGCTCGGATGCGGGGACGCGGCGCAGCTCGGGCTTGCGGCATATCCGTCGTACGTGGGTGTCGATTTGTCGCCGACGGCGGTGGCGCATTGCCGCCGCAAGATGGAAGGCGATGCGACGAAGCGGTTCTTCACGCTGGCCGACACCGACGGATACCGTGGCACGTACGACCTCGCGCTGTCACTCGACGTGGTCTACCACCTGCTCGAGGACCCGGTCTTCACGGCGCACATGGAGGCGTTGTTCACGTTGGCCAGCAAGTACGTGATCATCTACAGCTCGAACCATGACGCGCCCGGTCATGCGGGGCATATCCGGCACCACTCGGTGACGGATTGGGTGGCGGCGCATGCGCCCGAGTGGCACCAGATCGATTTCGTCAAGAACCGGCATCCGTTCGACCGGAAGCGGCCGGCCGAGACGTCGTTCGCGGATTTCTACCACTTCGGCCGGCGGTAGGCGCGGGTGGCCCGGAGCGCACCGGGCCTCATCGGGCTAAGCCGTTGCGAGGCGAGGCGTTAGGCGGTTGATTCGCCTGCCCGTCCCAGGCGCACTGGGGCGGCTGAGCGGGACGCAAGTGTGGGCTCGGTGTGGTGGCGCGCGGGGGGCGTGGGTTGCGGTCCGGCCAAATGCCGCGATGTTAGACGCCCCGCGCGCCAACCAAATGCCGGGCCGGCCGGACGAGCCGGGACCGGGCATCTCCCACCGGTGTGCCGCCTGGAGGTGGTACCATGATCCCTCTCTCGCATCTCTGGCTCCCGATCATCGCTTCTGCGGTTGCTGTGTTCGTGGTGAGCGCACTGCTCCACATGCTCCTCACGTATCACAACACCGACTATCGACGGGTGCCCAACGAAGACGAAGTCCGCGCTGCCATCACCAAGGGCGGGCTGACGCCGGGGCAGTACGTACTGCCGTACGCGATGGGTCCCGGCGCGATGAAGGACCCGGCGATCGTGCAGAAGATGACTGAGGGTCCGACGGGGTTCCTGCTGCTGCGGCGGCCTGCGGGTCCGGCGATGGGTCCGGCGCTTGGGCAGTGGTTCGTGCTGACGCTGGTGATCGGGTTCCTGGTCGGCTATGTGGCGGCGCTCACGATCGCGCCGGGCGCGGACCATATGGGCGTGTTCCGCGTGGTGTCGGCGATCGCGTTCCTGGCGTATGCCGGCTCGCAGGCGCAGGAGGCGATCTGGCGGGCGGTGCCGTGGTCCGCGGTGATCAAGACCATCATCGATGGTCTGGTGTTCGCGCTGGTGACGGGGGGGTTGTTCGCCGTGATGTGGCCCGCGCAGTAAGGGCCGTCAGTCGACGCCGTACATCTCGCCGGTGAATCCGCGCGCTTTCGCGTGCGCTCTCGCGGTGCCGAACACGGAGGGGACGAAGAGATAGGCGAGGAGGACGAGCCAGAACTCGCGGAGCAGGGTGATATCGAGGCTCGTGAGGACGCCGGCGTTGACGCCGAGGTGGGCGGCGACGCCGGTGGCGGCAGCGAGGCCGGCGATGATGATGAGGGCGCTGTTGCCGAGCCGGCGGTGGCGGTGCCCGAGCAGAGCCGAGAGCGGGATGAAGCCGGCGGCGAGGAAGACGCCGGGCAGATAGAGGTGATACTGGCCGGAGGCGAGGCCGAGGGCTGCGAAGCCGCCGAGGAGGCCTGCGACGCCGACGAGGTCGGAGGCAAAGCGCCGGGCGGGGTACGCGAACATGGTATTCGGCTCGGCGTGTTCGCCGATCAGGTGGCCGTACCACACAATGTGGTAGATCAGGAACCAGACGCCGAACCACATGGCCCAGGGGATGGGCCCGTCCTCGCCGAGGGGGTGTGTCCGGGTGGCGGCTTCGACCCACCAGGAGATGGCGGCGCCGAGGGCTGCGGGGTAGAGCAGGCCTGTGACGATGCGGTAGCGGACCTTTCCGCTGATGCCGTTCATGGGGCGTTCAGCCTCGCGCGCGGGTGTTCCACCACCCCAATGACGCCCTACGTGGAGCGGCGGTTACCGGAAGGCCGGCTCTTGATCTCGGGTGGCGGGGAACTGGCCAGTAGGGCTCTGGAGCGAGGTGACCCTGTGGGACTGATAGCTGTTAGGTAGCCCGCTCCGGAACGGCGGCGGACTCGAAGGGAGCGGGGATTGCTTGGCGTTCATTGATCAACCAGGCCGCCGCGACCATTCGTCGTATGAGATCCACATCTCGATGCGTCCGGGCACGGCGGCGCGCACCCCCTTCGTTGCTGGTTGACGATACACCTTGGCGATGAAGGGTGGATCGTGGGCTGACAGGAAGGATTCAATCCGATGGATGGTACGGACGAAATTGGCAGCCAACTCGCGCGTGGGCGCGGATCCGATCACGACCAGTAGGCCCACCTTTGCCCGCATGACCGCGTCTGTTCGTTGGGCTTGTAGCGGATTCGCCGATCGTGCGTGACGGCGATCCATTTGTGCTTAGCGACCGCGGTGAGCCATTCCTCATCCGAAACCGCCGGCTCGAAGTGATCACCGTGTTCGAGGACGGCGATCCCGGCTTCGCGTAATACGGCCGGGAATTGGCGCCCGAGGTCGCGATCGGTGAAATAGACGGCGCTCACGCCGCACGTTCGTACAGCACGGCGTCCTCGATCTCTCGCGCCACGAGCCCATAATCGCTCGCGAGGTCTTCGACGCTCTCACCTGCGTCGATGCGGTCGGCGATGACAGCCGTCGAGATTGCTTTTCTGGCGATAACTGGTCGCCCGAAGGCAACGTTGGGATTGATTGCGATCCGCCGGTCGTCGGGGAATCCCGGGCGAACGAATGGAAACAGGCGCAGCGGTACATTTCGGACATCCCGCTCGATTCGGTCGAGATAGGTATCGAGGAGCGTGCGCATGGCCAGCTGACCGGACTTCGACAGGCTTATGAGGGAACTGTAGCGATCGAGGAATAGCTCGCCGGCGGCGACCTTTAGCTCTGGCCGCAAGAGCAGGTGATCGAGCTCGAATGCGCGTTCAGCGTACGCCTGCGCTTGCCGGACAGCTTTGATCGAGACCGCGTGTTCGGTCCGGAGTGCCCGGAGGACATGCGCCTCGACAAGATTCGAGAACGAAAGAATGAGTTTCGACGTGTTCGGCAGTCCAATCAGGGGAGGGAAAAACCTGATCCCCCGCTCGGTCGGGTAGTCTCGCCCCACGACCCATGCCCGCAGCGTCGCCGGGGCGAGGCGCAGATAACGAGCTGCCTCGGCGAGCTGGTACGCCGGGGCCTCTCGCGGGTCGGGTGGCTTCGCCGCGGTCCTGCGTGGGTGGACCATGATTGCCGAAATCTCCTCTTTGAAGCTAAGACTAGAATAGTGTTCGCAACGCCCGGATAACAACCAATCGAATCAATGCGGGCGTATCGAATTACTGCCGTGTCCAGACCGTCGAGCCGAGGGGGCCAACCCATGACAGGGTATGGGGATCGGTGACCTGGTAGGTGCCTTCGAGCATTCGGCCGGTGTTCGATGTTGTGCGCCAGCGGTGACTCGATGTGGTGACGGTGCCGGCGTCCTCGGTTGCCGACGTGAGGTGGTACGAACCGTCCGGGCGGCTGTCGATCTCCTGGTGCACCACGGATCCATTCATGATCGGCGACGCATCCCAGATCCCGAATAGCTCCGACGTGTGGTTCGGGTTGACGGATGAGGGCTGGCGGGTCCACTTCACGGTGCCGGCCGGTGTGGTCGTCTGGAGCGTCGTCGGGTCGATGAGGATGTAGGTCCCATCGGTCACGGTCTGGGCGGCCGACACCAGGTGGAAGTGGCCTGGCGTTCCGGTCATCGTGCCGGATTCGAGTAGCGAGACCTGTAGATGGTAGGTCCCGTCCTTGTTGAAGTTCAGGTTGGAGACCCAATGGCCCGATGCGTCATCCTTGGTGACGTTCCACTGGCCGACGAGTGCACCGTCCACGCCCCCGGCGCGGCCGAATATCGCGTAGGCTGCGATTGCGAGGAAGAGGGCGATGAGTCCGGCGATGCCCATCTTGCGGCGCGATACGGCAGCGCCGGCATTCGCGCCGGCATTCGCCGACACGAATGGCGGCTCGTGCAGCGGCGGCGGGGCGGGCGTGTCCATCTCCGGCGTGTCGTCCGGGGTTTCGCTCGGCGGCCCGGGCCGGGACAGCAGCAGAGTGACGGTGCGCGCGAGGTAGTCGAGGTGCTGCTCGAGCGGCGGGGTGAGGGCGTCGAGCCAGTGCTGCGCGCTGATGAAGTACTCGAGCGACTTCGACATCGGGACATCCTCGATCCGGAACGGCACGATCGGGATTCCCTTGTGCACGCCGCGTTCGACCTCGCGGCGGATCTGGCCGGACTCGTTGGCGCTGGCCGAGTAGACGAGGACCATGACGCGGGCGCCATTGATCGCGTCGATGATTTCCGAGCCCCAGTCCATCCCCGGCGTCACGTCGCGTGGCGCGATCCAGCAGCGGATACCGCGCGATTCCAGCAGCGCGCAGGCGGCGTCCGCCACGACCTTGTCGTGCGAGGAGTAACTGATGAACGCGTCGTGTGCCACGCAGCCGATCCGGTGAAGACGTTTCCGGCGTTGCACTTGCCCGGCTGCAGAGGGCTGCGAAGGGCCCCCTGTGCGGCCGCGTCCGGTATGAGGCGCTGTAAAGGTTGCTAGATTCACAATTCACCGCAACGCCACTCCGCGCCGGGTAGGGGAACCACATGACGGCGATCGCGATCGGCTCGCGGCAGCGGGATCCACGAGGTGCGCCCGACCGCCCGACGACCTGGCGAGAGAAGGTGGCCATCATCGGTGCGCTGCCGAAGCTCCTGGGACTCGTCTGGCGCACCCACCGTGGGTATACCACCGCCATGGTGGGCCTGCGGCTGGTCCGCAGCGTCATTCCGGTCGCGACGCTGTGGGTGGGGAAGCTCATCATCGATGCGGTGATCCACGCGGCCAAGGGCGGCGCCACGGCGCCGCTCTGGCGCTATCTGGCCATCGAGATCGTGATCGTCCTCACGGGCGAGTTCCTCGCGCGTGCCTCGTCGCTCGTCGAGTCACTGCTCGGTGACCTCTTCTCGAACGTGGTGAGCGTGCGGCTCATGGAGCACGCGGCCACCCTCGATCTCGCGCAGTTCGAGGATCCGGCGTTTTACGATCACCTCGAGCGCGCCCGGCAACAGACCACGGGCCGCATCGGACTGATCGCGCTGGTCGTCGGGATGGCGCAGGGCGCCGTCACGCTCGCGACCCTGGCCGCGGCGCTGCTCGCGTACAACCCCTGGCTGCTGCTCCTCCTCGTGGCGGCGGTGTTCCCGAGCTTCCTCGGCGAGACCCACTACGCCGCGCTCAGCTACTCCCTGCTGTTCCGGCGGACGCCCGAGCGCCGGGAGCTGGACTACCTCCGCTACACGGGCGCGAGCGATGAGACGGCGAAGGAAGTGCAGCTCTTCGGGCTCGCGCCGTGGCTGACGGAACGGTACCGCGATCTCTCGCACCGGTACTTCGAGGAGAACAAACAGCTCTCGGTCCGGCGCGGCGCCGTGAGCGCGCTGCTGTCGGTGCTCTCCACGGTGGGATACTACGCCGCGTACGTCGTGATTCTCCAGCGGGCGGCGGCGGGCGAGATCACGATCGGGCTGCTGACATTTCTGGCCGGCTCGTTCATGCGGAGCCGGGATGGGATCCAGCAACTTCTCCTGGCGGCGAGTGATGTGTACTCGCAGACCCTGAACCTCCGAGACCTGTTCGCGTTCTTCGAGATGCAGCCCACCATTGTGTCGCGTGCGGATGCGCCGCCGGTGCCGCAGCCGATCCGCGAGGGTTTCACGTTCATCGACGCGGGCTTTCAGTATCCGGGGAGTGACCGGTGGGCGGTGCGGCACCTGAATTTCACCATCCGCCCCGGTGAGCGGCTGGCGCTCGTGGGGGAGAACGGCGCGGGCAAGACGACGATCACGAAGCTGATCGCGCGCCTGTACGAGCCGACGGAAGGGCGGGTGCTCCTCGATGGGCGCGACTTGCGGGAGTACGATCTGCTGTCGCTCCGCCAGGCGATCGGCGTGATCTTCCAGGACTTCGTGCGCTACGACATGCGGTTCGACGAGAACGTCGGTGTGGGCGAGATCGAGACCACGCGGCCGTATCTCGAGCGGTTGAACGCGGGGGCGCGCGATGGCGCCGCCGCGGACGCGGTGCCGGAGCCGATCACGGAGGCCGCGGACCGGTCGCTCGCCGCATCACTCCTGCCGAAGCTGCCGCATGGTTACCGCCAAATGCTTGGCCGGCGGTTCGCGGACGGTGTGGATCTCTCGGGCGGGGAGTGGCAGAAGATCGCGCTGGCGCGGGCGTACATGCGCACGGCGCAGCTTCTCATCCTCGACGAGCCGACCGCGGCGCTCGATGCGCGGGCCGAGTATGAGGTGTTCGTGCGGTTCGCGGAGCTGATGGCGGGGCGGATGGCGATCATCATCTCGCACCGGTTCTCGACCGTGCGCATGGCGGACCGGATCATCATGCTTCGGAACGGGGAGATCGCCGAAGAGGGCACGCACGACGAGCTGGTGGCGCGGGGGGCGGCGTATTCAGAACTGTTCGAGATGCAAGCAGCGGGATACCGCTAGGGCGGCATCCCGCTGTATGGCCGATGCACAGTTGCGCGATCAATCCGATGGCCGCCCTATCCGTGCGGGGGCCGTTCGCCCCAACAGGCGCCCTTCGGGTCCCGAACGGCCCCCACTGCCCTCGACGACTGGCGGTGACGCGACGGCAACCACAGTCCTACTGGGCCGGTCATGACCGGGCCCTACCAGGGACCTGTTCGTTCTCTTGGCCGGCTTCTACTCCGCCGCCTGTTTCTGTGCGGTGGGTGGCAGTACGCCGTTGAGGCGGAGGTAGATCGCGACCTGGCTGTAGTGGTCGGCCCAGTCGCCGGTGGCGATGGTCATGAGTGCCGCGCGGGATTTCGTCTTGCCGCCGAAGAAGGGCAACTGTTCGCCGAGCTTGGAGTCGTCGGCGCTGGCGAGCGCCTTGTTGCAGAATTCGAACGTCTCCTTGAGGCGGGCGACGAGGACATCCTTGCTGTCGGTGTTCGCGACCTTGGTGCGCGTGGGGGCCTTCATGCCGCTGATGGCGCCACAGAAGTAGTCGTTGCCTTGCGCGAGGTGCGTCATGATGGCGCCGAACGTCATCTGCGCCGGCGTTGGTGCGAAGGAGAACTTGTCCGCCGGCATGAGCTCCGCCGCGGCAGTGAGGTGTTTCGCTTCGCTGCCGGCGAAGTCACGGAACGCGTCGGCGACCGGCGCCGACTGCGCGGCGGCGACAGCCGGAAGGAATGCGAAGGCGACGGCCAGAAACGGGACACGCATAGGAAGGCACTCGGGTTGAAGAGACGTGGATGTTGCGTTGGATGACACTCAAAGTCCAGCCACCGCAGCGTCACAACAGGCGGCGGCACCGCACCCTGAATTCGGGGTGCGCTACCGCTTGAGTCCGCAGCGTAGTGAGCGCGGGGTGTGGCCGCTCCGGTGCTGCCGCCTGTGTCTGTCTATAGTGGTCCGGCCAGGGCTGCGTCTATTGCTGTTTCGTCAGGCGGTGGCGGTGATGGCTCGGGGGCTCCGTCACGTCGGTGGCATCGTATTCGTCGCGCAACGATTTGCCCCCGCCGGACACCACCAGCCGTCCGCGCTCGCCTGATACGACTTTGCCGTCCTGCAGGACGTCGACCGCGTACACGACGCTGTCCGCGTACGGGTGCATCGTACAGCGCGTCATGACGCCGCCGCCGGCATCGCGCAGGGCGCCCTTCGCCGTGCACTCGAAGCCGGATTTGATGGGTCCTTTACCCATATCTTCCGTCGCATCGACCCGCAGGGCCTCCCCCACGATGGAAAACACAATGCTCTCGCTCTTGGGTCCGCCGTGGTCGTCCGGGGCGGTGGCCGAGTCGTACATCCAGGTGCCGGCGAGCTTGGAGTAGATCGCCGGCTGTGCGGCGAGGCGTCCGCCGGAGGCGGCAAGCGCCAGCGTCCCAGCCACGGCCATGATCGCGAGACGACGGGTCATGAGACACTCCCAAAAGGTGGTACCGCACGAGATACGGGGTCCGCCATCGCGCGGCGGTCGCGAATAGTAGCGGACCCGGCCCCGGATGCCACCGGGGGCAGCAACAGCGCGGGTGCCGGACAGCCGTTCGACGGTGTGCCGGGCATTCAAACCGTCCATCACGACCCGCTGTCAGAGGGGCAACACATCCCCGGACCAATGACGCCATTCGCACTGACGGACTTTCGGGATGCCGTGCGTGGCTTGCGCCGCACGCCGACCGTCACCCTTTGCGCCGTCGCGTGTTTGACACTGGGATTGGGCGCCACCACGGCGATCGCCAGCGCGATCGACCAGGCGCTGATCCGCCGCCTCCCGTTTCGCGATCCCGGCAGACTCATCGCGGTCTACCGGACGGCGCCGCAGGCGAATGACTGGCCATTCTCACCGGCCAAGTTCCTCGATCTCGCGCGCAATGCACGCCGCCAGGAGCTGGCGGCGCTGGCCCATGCGGTCCAACTGATCTCGCTACCGAGTGAGGGAGTGCAGGTCCCGGTCCTGCGCGTGACCGGCAATCTCTTTCCCATGCTCGGTGCGCGGGCGCTGCACGGGCGCCTGATCGGCGTCGCCGACGACAGTACGGGGCAGGGCGCGGTCGCGGTGATGAGTGATGAGTTCTGGCACCGGCAGTTCGGCGCCGACCCCGGGATCGTGGGGCGTATGATCACCGTGGACGGAACGCCGACCACGATCATCGGCACACTGCCGCCCGGTTTTCACGTTCCGCATGGGGCGGCGGAGCTGAGCGCTCCGCTGTGGGTGCCAATGCGGTTCACAGATATGGAGCGCGGGCATCACAACGGCAATTTCCTCACCGTGCTGGGACGGCTGAAGCCCGGGGCCACGGTCGCCAACGCGGACCTCGAGCTGCGGTCGCTCGTGGACGCGATCATCGCGATCTACCCGGAGCTGCGCGGCGAGTCGGCGCGCGCCGTGCCCCTTCAGTCCGACAGCGTGCAAGGCGTGCGGACGCCGCTGCTGCTCGTGTTCGGCGCGGTGTGCGCCGTCCTGCTGATCGCGGCCGCGAACGTCGGGAGTCTGATGCTCGCGCGTGGCGTCCACCGCGAGCGCGAGACCGCTGTGCGCACCGCGCTCGGCGCCAGCCAATGGGACGTGATGCGGCCCGTGCTCGCCGAGTGCCTGATCCTCACGACAGCGGGCGGACTCGCGGGGCTCGCGGTGGCGTGGCTCGCGGTGCATGCGATCGGGACACTCGCCACTACACAACTCCCGCAACTGACCGGCGTGGCGATCGAGCTGCGGATCGTGGTCTTCGCGCTGGCGCTGTCGGCCCTCGTCGCGCTGGTGTGCCGGGACTTTCCGCACGGGGATCCGGTTGGCAAACGATTCTACATCGGCATGAGCGACACGGCGTTTGCCACGATCATCGGCGTGGTGAGCGACATCCCCAACGCCGGCCCCATCGATCCGCCGGTGCCCGAGGTGTACTGGCCGTACGCGCAGGGGGGAGCGAGAAACAACTCGACGTATGGCGTCGTCGTGCGTGCATCGCGCGGCGATCCGGCCGCGATCGAGCACTCGGTGCGCGCCGCGATTCTGTCCGTGGACCCAGGGGCCGCGATTTCACGCATGAAGCCGATGACGGATGTCATGGCGGAGAGCATTGGAGCGCCCCGGTTCTATCTCACGCTCCTCGGAACGTTCGCGCTCGTCGCGGTCGTGCTGGCGGTGGCTGCTCTCTACGGCGTGATGAGTTACGCCGTGGCGCAGCGCACGCGCGAACTCGGGATCCGGGCCGCACTCGGCAGCCCCCGGTCGCGGATATTGCGCATGGTCACCGAGCGCGGGATGCGGCTGGTCGGGATCGGCGTCGTGGGCGGCGCGATCGGCGCCGCGGTCGCGACGCGTGTGCTGGCGAGCCTGCTGTATGGCGTCAGTCCCGCCGACGCGCCGACGTGGATCGTGGCGACGCTCGCGCTGGTGGCGGCGGGGGCGATGGCCTCGGTCATTCCCGCCGTGCGTGCAATGAAAGCCGATCCCGTCATCGCGATACGAACGGAGTAACCGCAGATCGGGCTGGCTCGCGCATGGGGGCTTCTCCGCGTACGTTCGTGCGCATGTCCGCCCGATTCACTGCCGTCGCCGCCGCGCACTCGTATGCGCCCGGCCGGTTGCGGCCCAGGGCAAGCCGACGCCCATCCGCCCGCTGGGCCCGCGTTCCGCATCCTGCCTCTGCGGGATAATATCGCCTACCGTTGTCTGTGTTGCGCAAAGCAGCTATGTTGCGCGTTATGCGCAACGGTGGGCAAATGGGCAACAGTATCCTCAAGCGGGCCATCGATGAGTTCGCTAAGCGTTTGCCATTGCGCTGGGCGGTTGCTCGTGAACATCCAGGTCCTAGTGGGAAGGACTATGGGGCCGATGCTCTGCTAGAGATTCGTGGTCCTGACGGCAGCCGAGTCAAGATCATCGTAGAGGCCAAGCAAAATCTGACAGCCGCCGAGGCCGTGGCGCTCGTGCCCCGACTCGATCGGGCGGTGCGCCAGACCAAGGCCGCCGGCGGCTTGGTCGTGACGACCTATCTCAGCCCGTTAACGCGTGAACGCCTAAAAGCGAGCGGCCTATCATACCTTGACCTCACCGGCAACGCTCGAATCCTACTGGATCGTCCGGCGCTGTTCATCGAGTCACGCGGTGCCGACAGCAACCCGGTACCCCAATCCAGGGACATCCGATCTCTCAAAGGAGGATCGGCGGCGCGCATAGTACGCGCGCTCTGTGATTGGCGGCCGCCGGTGGGCGTGAGGCAGCTCGCGCGCCGCGCCGAAACCAATCCAGGTTACGTGACGCGAGTCCTTAGACTCCTCGAGAAAGAGGACGTCATTTCGCGCGACTCGAAGGGAACCGTCGCAACCGTCAAGTGGCAGGACCTATTGCGGCGCTGGGCGCAGGATTATGCCGTCACTCGAACCAATCGCGTGCTCGCGTACCTGGAGCCACGTGGCGCGGAAAGGCTTCTCAGCCGGTTGGGCGATTACCACGGGCAATGGGCATTAACCGGATCGCGGGCAGTTCCACGTGCCGCATCGACGGCCGCCGCACGTACCGTGTCTCTATACGTGGACATCGCGGAACAGGCCGCGGCCGACCTCGAATTGCGAACTGTCAACGCGGGTGCAAATGTGCTGTTGCTCGAGCCGTTCGATCCCGTCGTCTGGGAGCGTGTGCGGCGGGATGCGGGGCTCAACTGCGTCGCGGTGTCACATTGCGCGGTTGACCTCCTGACAGGCACAGGAAGAGAGCCGGCGGAGGGCGAGGCGTTGCTATCATGGATGGAGAAAAACGAGAGTGCTTGGCGCACCTGACCCACTCTATGTTGCGGCGCGCCGGGTGTTACTCGACGCCCTATTCGCCCTTCATGAACATCTCGGATCTATCGTCCTCGTGGGCGCACAGGCCGTGTACGTTCACGCCGGTGAGGCCGACCTCGCGGTGGCACCCTTCACCACCGACGGCGATCTCGCAATTGACCCGCGTAGTCTTGCTCCGACGCCACTGCTGGAGCTCGCGCTCAACCGGGCAAACTTTCGACATGCAGAAGGTGAGGTCGGGATCTGGGAGGTCTCCGTAGACGTCGAGGGTGTCCCACGAACCGTATCGGTCGATCTGCTTGTCCCAGAGTCGTTGGGCGGAGCCGGGCGTCGCGGGGCACGGATTCCCCCACACGCGACGAACGTGGCGAGAAAAGCGAGCGGACTGGAAGCGACTCTCGTTGACCGCGATCTGATGACCATCGGCTCTTTGGATCCTGATGACCAGCGCCACGCCGAATTGGGGGTAGCCGGACCATCCGCATTGATAGTGGCGAAGGTGCACAAGATCATTGATCGCGCTGACTCACAGGATCGTCTCAGCGACAAGGATGCGCTCGACGTTTATCGACTCTTGAGGGCGGTCTCGACGGCCGAACTGGCGAGGCGCTTCACGGTACTGCTCGCGGATGACGTTTCACGTGCAGCGACCGAACGGGCTCTCATTGAATTCCCCCGTCTGTTCGGCTCCGCCACTGCCGCCGGCTCTCAAATGGCAGTACGCGCGGCGGGTCGTCTGGAGATTCCCGAAACACTCTCTGCGTCCCTCACAACACTGGCGGGAGACCTCGTCGCACTCCTCAACCGGACGTCCGGCGACTCATGATTACCACAGTGAACCTCGATCCCTTCATCGCAATACGGATGGAGTAGCCGCGAATCGGGCTGGACTCGCGCGCGAGGGTTTCTCCGCGTACGTTCGTGCGGGTGCTTGCCCGATTCACGGCCGTAGTCGCCGCACTGCTGGCATTCACAGGCGCTGGGCCTGTTTCGGCTCAGGACCAGCCGACGCCCATCCGCCCCGATTCCGTCATGACGCCGGGTGCGGTTCTCAATGTGGCCGACACAGACGTGTGCACCCCCGGCTACTCCTCGCGTGTCCGGCACGTGACGGCCCAGACCAAGCGTGAGGTGTACGCGGAGTACGGCATTACGGTGCATGCGCCCGGTGACTACGAGGTCGACCACCTCATCAGTCTGGAGATCGGTGGGTCGAACTCGATCAAGAATCTCTGGCCGCAGTCGTATCTCACGGCGCCGTGGAACGCGCATGTGAAAGACGCGCTCGAGAACCGGCTGCACCGGATGGTGTGTGCCCACACCATCGCGCTCAAGACGGCCCAGGATGCGATTGCCAAAGACTGGATCGCGGCGTATAGGAAGTACGTGCCCAAGCGGCGCCGGGTGAATCCCACGCCCTAAGCGTGCGGCGTAGTGGCGGTCTGAGAGCGGCTGGATTCAGCAGTTTGGCAATCGCTCCAATCTTCAAGCGTTGATCGGATGATGGCATCGGCCATTGCCGGGCGTAGTGTTGCCGGCGTGCCTGCTGACGCTGTGCCGTTGCCACTTCGCAATATTCAGGCAGCCCAAGTGATCGGGTCGATTGCGGCTTGGGCAGGGGACCGGATCGGTCTTTCAGAGCATGCCCGCGTGGTGCGCTTACATCCCGACGTTGTCGGACACATTATCCGCCGCCGGGGTGAGGTCGATTCGTCATTTGTCCTCGAGAACTTGGGCGAGGCAATTCGCAATCCGCAGATGATTGGCACTGAGGCACGTGACAGCCGACGACTGCGCCTCGTCCATCGAGTGGATGGGGCCGCCCGTTGGGTGCATGTTTCGCTAAAGCAAGTCTTGGCCATTGACTCAAAATCAGCTCTGGACGAAACTTGGGTCAGCACAGCATTTCCGATGGGTACATCGATCAGGTTGCTTCGTAACAAGCCGACGTTGTGGCACGTATTAGATTTGTAGGCGAAGCCAACTGAGGGCGGAAAGCGCACCGCCAGGCGTATCCCTGAGAGGGGGTCGCGACACAGAATGCCGGATAGGCG
This sequence comes from uncultured Gemmatimonadales bacterium, assembly GCA_963737895.1. GTDB lineage: Bacteria > Gemmatimonadota > Gemmatimonadetes > Gemmatimonadales > Gemmatimonadaceae > Palsa-1248. Next base: position 1,606,257 of record CAVTUF010000001.1, read on the forward strand.
CGACCGGCCAGCTGGCTTTACGAGGCGCCACGGGACTAGCCCTGTGGCGCTTCGGTGCATTTATCCCTTCCGCCGGTGGGCCTTTGCTGCCTTCCTCGCAATGGCATTAAACCAGAAACTCACACGTCTCATCGCGGGGCGGTCGGTGGCGGGCGCCGACATCGATACGGCGCAGTGCGTCGTACGTTTCGATGATGGGTCAAAGATGACCGTGAAAGTGGCGGCGCCGCCGGCGTCAACGGACAGCCGGGGCAAGGTGACGCGCGTGCGGCAGGCCGGGACAACGCTCAACGTCGATCTCAATGGCGGCGCGACGATCTCGTTCACGACGCCGGAGCCGATGGCGAGCGTGATGGTGCGGGCCGCGAACGGTTCGCTGGAATACGCCGACTAGCGGCCTAGCGCGCGGCTACAACCGTGGCGGGCGGTTGCACGTTCACGAGCAGCGGCGCCGTCAGGACCACGCCGTTCCGCTTCACCTGCACCCAGACGTGGTACTGGCCCGGCTGCGGGAACGAGTATGGGAACGACACCGTGTCGCTCGCCGGCATGGGCATCGTCATTGCCGCCGTGCTGGCGGCGATCCGGCTCGCGACCTCTCCATCGATCGTGTCGGCCGCGGTGCGCACCGCGAATGCCATCTGTGAGGCCGCGGAGATCGTGCCCATCGGGTGCAGGTGGATGAACACGGAGCCGTCATCGCGCTCGACCACGGCGTGGCCGGCCATGCCCATGTAGGGTTGCAGCGTGGCGGGCCGTCCGTCCGGCGCGCCGATCACGAACCGGAGCCCCGCATCGGCGCCGGCGACAGGCGCGGCACCACTGCCCACCAGACGGAGCGTGGATCCATCGGCGAGCGTCACCTGGCTACCAAACGGGATGGCCGCCGCAGCGGTCCATGTGTCGTCGGAGTCGCGAGCGGCGTCCGTCGCCGCTCGTGTGGCCGGCGCATGTGTCACGGCCCGCGCGCCCGATGCCGTCGCCCCCGACGCCGGCGCGGATGCGGATGGCGCGGGCAGATCGATCGTCGCGACCAGAGTCTTGTCGAATCCGCTCTCGTGCACGATGTCCGCGAACACGCGGTACCGGCCCGCTGCGAGCGACGGGATCGGGACGGTAAACGTGTTCGAGTCTACGGTCGTGGGATGCAAGTGCGCGAATGCGACCGGCGCCGAGTCGCTGATCAGGAAGAGATGCATGATCTTGCCGTGGTCCGGGATCAGCGGGCCCCAGTCGTTCGCCTGGTGTGCGATCTGCCACGTCGTGTCGCCGCGGTGGGTCCACTCGCTATCGGTGATCGTGAACGCGAGTGCGCGGCCACCGTCCGTCACCTCGGCGCGCGTCGCCATTGGGTGATACAGCTCGCGCTGGAAGCTCTGGTCCTCGCTGTTCCACCAACTGCGCCCGCCGTACAGGATGAGCGCCACGAACACGGCCGTCGCGGCCATCGCATACCGCGCCCGCCGGCGGCGCGGGGCATCCGGCACGGCGCCCGGCGCCAGCGTGCTCTCGCGCACCGCGGCACCGACGATCGACACGGCTCCAAGGAAGAGCGCGAGGCCAATGACGGCCAGCACGACGCCGAGCCACGGGTAGAGCGTCAGTCTCTGCGTCGCGACGGCGACCACTGGCACGACCGCGGTACCCGTGCCCGCGTGTCCGGTGACCTGGACGGTGACCTCGTTCGAGCCGGACGCCATGACCCACAGCTTCCCCAGATACGAACTCGGGTCGGCCGCATCGCGTGCGGCATCCTCCAGCGGAGGAGCGGTCATGGTGCTGAAATGGTTGACGCCGACGGCGACCCGGCTGGGCGTCGTGCCGTCCGCGCCGGAGACGCGCACCGCGATCTGAGCGACGCCGGGCACGACGCCGGGCATCCTCACCACCACCAGCACATGGTACGGCCCAGCGGCGCCCTCGTAGTACACGTCGGGGCTGCCGACGTGGGCGGAACTCGCGGCGACGATCGCCGCGAGCCCGAGGATCCGCCATGGCGTCAATAGAAACTTCAGTGCGCGCGACCACCGAGCCGCGAGATGCATCATCGCGTCACGCGGGACATGCCGTTGCCCCACCACAGCCCGACGCGGGCCGACGTGGCCGCGAGCAGCGTTGCGATCCCCAGGCCGCGGGCAAATGGCAGGAGCGCGAACGTGTGGTGCGGTCCGTCGAGTCCCCAGTATTGATAGCGCCAGCTTCCGAGCTGGGAGTTGTAGTCCCACTCGTCGGCGGCGAATACGAAATTGCGCGCCCATGACGTGAGCATGAACTCCGACCAGAACCAGTGGACGGCGACCATGATCGCGACGAACGTGACGCCGAGGAGGAGGGCGAGGAGCCAATCGCTGGCGCCGCCGCGGATTTCCGGACCGGATCCCGCGGCCTTGCGCACCGCCGCGCCGGATCGCCGGAGCTCAATGTCGAGCGCGGCGGCCGGGATGACGAGCAGGAGCGGGAAGAACGGCGGCACCATGTGCGTGACGGGATTGTAGATCGGCGCGAGCTTGGGCGTCGCGGGGAAGAGCTGCAGCGTCCACATCATCACCAGGACGATGGCCATGTAGACCGCGGCCGTCTTCGTGGCCGGCCATGCGAGGCGTGAGGCGCGGGCGAAGGCGACGAGGAAGACCGGGAAGACGGCACAGGACACCTCGTAGAACATGGCCGAGTGCATGCGATTGGCGGCGGCTGCGTACTGCATGATCAGCGTGGCGATCATGGTGATGAGAATGCCGCCGGCTATCGCGTAGCTCAGATCGAACCGGTGTTGGTCATCGGCGGTGCGGGCCTGGTTCTGCGCGGCGAGCACCATGAGGAGCGCGCCGACCTCGATCGCGACCATGCCGAGTGCGAGGACCATGTGGGGCGGGCTGACGATCTTGACGTCGAGGCCGTAGGCGTTGTGCCACCAGTCGTCGAAGGGCGCCGACGCGATCATGAGGATCGTGCCCCAGATGCAGACCCAGGCGCCGAGGGGTCCGCGGAATCCCCAGAAGCGGACCGTGGAGCCACGAGCGGCGTCGTCGCCCGCGAACGTCGTGCGGAGCACGAGCCAGCCGCAACTCAGACCCGACAGCGTCGCCGCGAACTGCTCGAGGACGTGGGGATACGTCCAGAACGTGTCGCGGCCGACCGTGCGGTGCCACGAGATGTCCCAGATCAATCCGACGACGATGCACGCGGACGCCGTGAGCACGGCGTAGAGGGTCCACGTGGTGTCGATGGCGCGCGACCGGACGCTGGCACCGGCGAAATCCGTGTGATCCACAACCGTAGCGGTCATGTGTTCATCCTCGGGATGGTGCGCGGGGCCCTTCGCGAAGGGCCCCTACTGCCCTCGACGACAGGCAAATGGCCGGGCGACGAGATCTTCGGCCCTTCGCGAAAGGCTCTGCTGCCCTCGACGACTGGCAATTGGCCAGGCGAGAGGTCGTACAGTACCGCAGGTGTGTCTCGGGGGCGTCTCGTGAGCGTCTCCGGGGGCGCCGCCCAAGAATAACGCGCGGCCCGGTTCCGGCCAGCGTTCAAACCAGGGCGAAGTGGCGTCCGGATCAGCGTACCGATTCCGGCGGCTGGCCGTTGGCCTGAAAGAGCGAGACGAACGTCGTCAGGTCCGGTTCCGCGACATTGGAGACCGCCCAGAACGTCATCCCGTCGCGTACCCAGTGGCGCACGTGGTATCCGCGCACCGTGCTGGGCGCCCCACCGCGTGGAGCGCCGGGCGGTTCATCCGTCGGGGCGGGCCAGATGAAGAGGTTGACGACGTGTTTCGCGCGCCCGTACACGAGCGCGGCGACCGGGCGGCCATCCAGATAGTCCAGCCAGCCGCTGGCGAGCGGAAAGCCCTGGGTGGCGAGGTCCGGCACCGGGGGCGAGAAATCGAGCTTCCCGTCGAACCATGGCTTGACTGTATGCCGGTCCGAGGACGCGACATCGATCAAGTGGCTGGCCTGGAGCGACCGCACGTGGCTGGCGACGACCGCGTCGCGCAGATCCGACCCGGCGGCGCCGGGTGCGCGTCCGTGGGCGACGCCGAGCATCCAGGCGGCGCCGCCGACCACGACGTACAGGGCAGCGGCGGCGAGCCATTGCGGCCTGAGGCGCGGTTTGTCGTGCGGCTTGTTGCCGCGCTGCATGCCGAAGTGCTCCGCGCCGAGCCGTTGCGGGCCCTGGCCTGCGGCGCCCGGTCCCTCCGCGGCGGGCGTCGCCGTGCGGACGGCGTCCATGATCCGCGCCCGCAGCGCGTCCGGCGCGGCCAGCGCGGGGAGCTCGTCGTGAATCGCGCCGCTCAGCGCCCGCATCTCGGCCAGGTCCCGTGTGCACGCTTCGCACCCGGCGATGTGCGACTCGACGGATTGCATGGCGGCGGGATCGAGCTCGCCATCGAGGTACCGGCCGATCAGCGGCCGGATTTCATCGCACGTCATGGCGACGTCCTCCGGCGAATCTCCGGCGCGAGCGCATCGCGGAGGCGCTGCCGGGCGCGCGCGAGCCGCGACATGACAGTGCCGACGGGTACACCGGCTACCTCCGCGATCTCCTTGTAGGAATATCCGTGCACCTCGCGCAGGACCACCGCTTCGCGGAACTCGAATGGCAACGCTCCGACCGCGTCGCGCACCGATTCGGCGGGCACGTGGTCCGTGTGGGCGGGTGCCGTGCCGGCGTCTTCAGCCTCCGGTGAGTGGAGCTCCTCATCGAACGAAGCCGTGACGGGTCCCGTGCGCGAGCGCTGGTAGCGTGTGCGGCACGTGTTGCGAACGATGGCCAGCAACCATGCCCGGCCATCGCCGCCGCGGAAGCCTCCGAAGTACGAGAGCGCACGCAGATACGCGTCCTGCACGGCATCGCGCGCTTCGTCCTCGTCGCGCAGGAGATAGCGCGCGAGCGTGTAGGCCGCGTCCATGTGTGGCACCACGGCCCGCTCGAAAGGCGTCACGGCGTCAGCCCACACCTCGTCATCGTTCGCGCGTCCGGTCGCGACCATCGCACGTAGCATTGCACATCAGGAGACCTCGGCACCGCGCAAGATATTCCCGCGGGCCTTCCGGCGCCGCTTTCCGGGCGGTGGCGCCCTCCCTCTCCGGGTCCGGGAATAAAACCGGCGCTCGCCGAGTCACGGCATGCACAGCACATGGGGCGGCGGGTTCGGGACGTGCCGGGCCGCCGCATACGCAATCGGCCGAGGAGGGGACGGTGGGCGAGCGAGAGAGCGGCGTGACCGGGGCGATCGGGGTGAACGCGAAGTACATCGCTGATGACATGGGGGCGGCGGATGGCGTTGACCGTCGCGGCTTTCTGACCTGCATGGCGTGGGCCGGCAGCGCGGTGCTGTGGAGCATGGCGGGTGGAGTGCCGGTGTCAGCGGCCCTCGGGAAAGCGGGGACAGCGCTCGCCGGCCGCGCGGGCAAGTCCGGGCTGTTCTTCGCGCAGATCAGCGACAGCCACATGGGATTCAACAAAGCGGCGAACAGCGACGTGGCAGCGACATTCCAGGAAGCGATCTCGCGGCTCAACGCGCTGCCGCAGCAGCCGGAGTTCCTACTGCACACCGGCGACATCAGCCATCTGTCGCAGGCGGCCGAGTTCGACGCCGTGGAGCAGATGATCCGCGGCGCGCGGACCAAGACCGGGCGCGTGTTCTACGTGCCGGGCGAGCACGACGTGCTGAACGATGCGGGCGCGCAGTACCTGCAGCGCTACGGGAAGGGTGCGACCGGGCACGGGTGGTACAGCTTCGATCACAGCGGCGTGCATTTCATCGGTCTGGTGAACGTGCTGGATCTCAAGCCTGGCGGGTTGGGCAATCTGGGCGCCGAGCAGATCGCCTGGCTGGCGCGGGACGTCCAGGGGTTGGCGTCGAGCACACCGATCGTGGTGTTCGCGCACGTGCCTCTCTGGGCCGTGTATCCGCAGTGGGGGTGGGGAACGGACGATGGCGCGCAGGCATTGTCGCTGCTGAAGCGGTTCGGCTCCGTGACCGTGTTGAACGGTCACATCCACCAGGCCATTCAGAAAGTCGAAGGCAACATGACATTTCATACCGCGCTCTCGACCGCATTCCCGCAGCCGGCGCCGGGTACGGCGGGTGCGCCGGGCCCGGTGGATGTCGGCGCCGAGCGGTTGCGGAGTTTCCTGGGGATCACGAGCATCCGCTACGCGGCGGCGCCTGGATCGCTGGCCATCGTCGACAGCTCGCTTGCCGGGACACCGGTTGCCGTCGCTGGGGCGGGCTCGGAGAATCCCCGCGCGAAGGCTCGCCAATCGAAGCCGCTCGCGGCGAACGAAGTGGGCATCGACAACTTCAGCTTCATTCCGCCGGACCGCACCGTCGCCGCGGGGACGACCGTCACCTGGATCAACCGGGACGACGTGCCGCACCGGATCGGGAGCGCGGACCAGAAGTTTCCGCTCGGGCCGGTGATCGACACCGACCAGCGCTACTCCTACACGTTCCCCGCGCCGGGTTCGTACCGGTACTTCTGCACCGTGCATCCGACGATGACCGGCGTCATTACGGTGACCGGCGGGTAGCGGCTGGCGCGCGTGCACGCGGCGGGCATACACTTGACCGCGTGCACGGACCATGGACGAAGGGACATCTGCATTGTTGCCGGGGCATCCGGCGGGGGCGGTTCTCGAACCGCCCCCACTGCCCTCGACGACAGGCATCAGGTTGGCGACTTGCTGGGGCGGAGAGCGGCCTATGAGTGAAGGTCATCCGCATTGTTGCCGGGGCATCCGTCGGGGGCGGTTCTCGAACCGCCCCCACTGCCCTCGACGACAGGCATCTGGTTGGCGACCGGCAGGGGCGGAGAGCGGCCTATGAGTGAAGGTCATCCGCATTGTTGCCGGGGCATCCGTCGGGGGCGGTTCTCGAACCGCCCCCACTGCCCTCGACGACAGGCATCTGGTTGGCGACCGGCAGGGGCGGAGAGCGGCCTATGAGTGAAGGTCATCCGCATTGTTGCCGGGGCATCCGGCGGGGGCGGTTCTCGAACCGCCCCCACTGCCCTCGACGACAGGCATCTGGTTGGCGACCGGCAGGGGCGGAGAGCGGCCTATGAGTGAAGGTCATCCGCATTGTTGCCGGGGCATCCGGCGGGGGCGGTTCTCGAACCGCCCCCACTGCCCTCGACGACAGGCATCCGGTTGGCGACCGGCAGGGGCGGAGAGCGGCCTATGAGTGAAGGTCATCCGCATTGTTGCCGGGGCATCCGGCGGGGGCGGTTCTCGAACCGCCCCCACTGCCCTCGACGACAGGCATCAGGTTGGCGACCGGCAGGGGCGAAGAGGGGACGGGGCGTGAGCTGCCGAGTCGCCGTGGTGGCGGTGTGGAGCGCTATCGCGTGAGGCCCCGAGTCCGCGTGGTGGCGGCGTGGAGTGCTGTCGCGGTTGCGTGCGCAGTCGCCGTCCCCGCGGGCGCGCAGCACTATCTGCATGCCGGCGACATCGATGCGATGCCCGTGGGACGGACGGCGGCGCGCATTTCTTACGGGCCGGACTCACTCGAGTTCGGGGAGCTGCGTGTGCCTGCTGGCGCGCGCACGCCGTATCCGGTCGCGGTGATCATCCATGGCGGGTGCTGGGTGGCGCGCTATGCGACGCTGCGCAACACGGCGCCGCTTGCGAATGCGCTGGCCGGCGCCGGGATTGCGACGTGGAACGCCGAGTACCGGCGTGCGGACCGGCCGGGTGGTGGATGGCCGGGGACCTTCGAGGACGTGGGCCGGGCAGTGGACTTCATCCGCACACTCGCGCCGAAGTACGGACTCGATACGACGCGTGTGATCGTGATGGGGCATTCGGCGGGCGGCCATCTGGCGCTGTGGGCTGCCGCGCGGCGGCGGCTGCCCGCGACGTCGGCGCTCGCTCCGGCGGGCGTGCCGCTGTCGTTGCGAGGTGTTGTCGCGCTGGCTGGGCCGCCCGATCTCCGGTCGTTTTACGCGCCGGATACCGCGTCGTGCGGAGAAGGAGTTGGGGAGCTGCTTGGGGGACCGCCGGCGCGTGAGGTGGCGCGTGCCCGCGACGGGTCGCCGTCGTCGTTCTTCCCGCTCGGTGTCAGGCAGATCTGGCTCGGCGCGGCGGACGACCGGATCGTGCCGCCGGGGGAGCAGCTTGCGCCGTGGGCGGCGGCGGCCCAGCGGGCGGGCGACCAGGTGACATTCACCGTCGTCCCGCGCTCATCGCATTTCGAGCTGATTGCGCCGGGTACCGAGGCGTACCGGCAGGTGCTCGCGGCCGTGCGGTCGCTGTTGGCCGGGGCGCCGTAGGCGGCGGGTGATGGGCGGCGATGGTGCAAATTGGGGACTGGGGACAGGGGATACCTGGGACAAATGGTGCGGCGGGGCAGGCAGCGGTAACCGCCTGTGAGGGTTGGCGCAGCCGTTTTGCGCATAGCGGGTTACATCGCCCATCCGACCCGGCCAGGAGACCCACCAGGAGGCCGCGCGCCAATGTGACAGACCTTCCGCACCGTGTTCGCGGGCATTCGTCGTTCCGTTCCACCGGATCGCCTGCCTGGTACTTGCCGGTTTCCGGCGGCGTGACCAACTTCGCCCCTGCGGTACAGCAGTGTCCGGTACAGACATGAGCCGTTTCCAATCGGTGAGTTATTCGCGGTCTTCCCATCATTACGGAGTGCTTATGAAGTCGCTGATGCGTGCAGTTTCGCTTTGCTGTGTCACCGCTCTCTGTGCGGCGTGCTACCACGCGACGATCGTCACCGGAAAGCCGGAATCGCAGACCGTAGTCGAGAAGCAGTGGGCGTCGTCGTTCATCTTCGGGCTCGTGCCGCCTGACGTGATGGACGTGTCGAAGGACTGCCCGGACGGTGTCGCGAAGGTCGAGACGCAGCACAGCTTCCTGAACGCGCTCGTGGCCGTGATCACCTTCAACATCTACACCCCGATGGATCTCAAGGTGACGTGCACCGGCTCGGGCGGACACGCGTCAGCGGACTACACCGTGCCGGAGAGCAGATCGCCGGCCGAGCGGCAGGCGGTGATCAACGAGGCGGCGAACGCGGCGATCACGAGCGGCAGGGCCGTGACGGTGAAGTTCTAGATTTTTCGCTGGCCGGCACGCTCAACGGCGAGCTGGGGAAAACCAAACGGCAGGGTGGGCTCAGCCCCCCTGCCGTTTTCTCATCCGGTCGTTCAGGGATGCATGCCCAGGGCGTCGAGCCAGGCCGGGCGGTTTTCGGGCGGACCGGCCCAGCCGAGGCGTGCCAGCATCGCGATGAAGAGCCGCCGGTCGTAGAGCGGGGGGTAGACGAACGGGTCGTAGTCCACGATTTCGTAGCCCCATTCCAGCGCCCTTCGTCCCAGGTCATTCGGATCGTCGCTCGAGCAGACGAGGGCGCCGCGGGGCGAACCGAAATCGCGGAGCCAGGCCAGGGCCGCGGCGGATTCGCCGCGCGGACCGATCGCCGCGAACGGGGATACGAGCCCGATCCCGAGGTCGCGGGCCGCTTCCCGCCAGAGTGTCGTGATGTGTTCATCGACATCGGTAATCGGCATACGGCAGGCTTACCTGGTGAACGTACCGGCCGGCCGTGCGGACCGTTGGGGTCCGTCACCGATCCGGCCACTCGAACAACCCATCGTCCTCGCTGTCCTTCCCGGGGATCCGGGCGTCGCGCGGCGGCGTGCGTCCCGCCAGATTTGCGACGGCTCAGGAACCTTGGCCGAGCCACGCCAACGTGCACATCACGCGCGTACCAACTGCCCACCAACCCTCTGTGGCACGGGGTTGTCGAACCGCCCGGAACACGTGTAGATCCAGCGGCTGATCCACCGCCGTCGTCCCAGCCCGCAGCCCCCCACATATGACTCGCCAAGCCCCTGTGATGGCACGCCTGCCAATCCAGCCCCTCAACGGTGTTTGCGGGGCCTCCCGCAACGCACGCCACGCCAGCGGGCGCCACGTCGCCGCGGCGGTATTGATGGCTGCCATCGCGACTGGCGCGGGGCCGGTGGCGGCCCGGGGCCAGGGGGAGCCGCAGACGCGGTCGGCTCACACGGCGCACTCAGCGCCTATCGCCAACGTGCGTTACGACGTGACCCTCGACTCGGCGACCAACCGTGCGCGCACGCTCGATGTGGCGATGCACTTCACCGTGGGCGGGCCGGGGCCGGTCGTGCTGGCGCTTCCCGCGTGGAGTCCCGGTCACTACGTGCTCCTCTGGTTCGCGCGGCGCGTGTCGCACTTCACGCCCACAATGGACGGGACACCGCTCTCCTGGCATCAACTCGATTTCCAGACGTGGGAGCTCGAAGGGACCAAGGCCGGTGCGAACGTGACCGTGGATTTCAAGTATCTGGCCGACACGATCGACCGGGCGGTGGCGTGGACGCGGCCGGACTTCGGGTTCTTCAACGGCACGAACGTGTTCATGTATCCGGTGGGGCGCGGCTTCGGCTGGCCGGCGCGGGTGACGATCCACACCGACCCGGGGTGGAGCATCGCGACCGGGATGCACGAAGTGGCGGCGGGTGCGGCGGGTGCGGCGGGTGCGGCGGGGCCGGCGGATCGGGAGCGGTCGCGCGCACGTTCGCCGCGCAGAACTACCACGATCTCGTGGACATGCCGTTCTTCGTCGGGCGGTTCGATTTCGACAGCGTGCAGGTGAAGGGCCCAACGGGCAGCACTACCCATTGGGTGCGTGCGGCCAGCTATCCTGCCGGACTCGTGACCGGCGCTCGGATGACGAGACTCCTGGGCTGGCTGCACGGGCTGGCCGAGTCGCATGCGAAGGTGTTTCGCGACATGGAGTGGGGGACGTACACCGTCCTGCAGATCATCGACCCGCATCCGAATGGCGGGGGGCTCGAGCATCAGAACTCGCAAGTCGACGAGTTCCGTCCGGAGGCGATCGACGCGACGGGACTGGCCGGGCTTTACTCGCACGAGATGTTCCACTCGTGGAACGTGAAGCGGCTGCGGCCCGCCGACATGGTGCCGTACCGCTACGACGATGCGGAGCCTACTGGGTGGTTGTGGGTGAGCGAGGGCTTCACCGACTACTACGGCGATCTGGACGTGATGCGGTCCGGGATCGGTGACTCACTCGGATTCCTGGCGACGACCGGGCAGAAGATCACGGGTGTGGGCGGCGTGGTGCCGACGGCGCTCGCGGACGCGTCGCTTGGCGCGTGGGTGGCGCCTGTGGACGGCTCCGCGGGTTTGTACTATCCCAAGGGTTCGCTCGCGGGGTTCATGCTCGACGTGCTGATCCGCGACGCGAGCGACAACCATCGTTCGCTCGACGACGCGATGCGGTCGTTGTACGAGACCACATACAAGCAGGGACGGGGCTTCACGCCGGCCGAGTGGTGGGGGGCGATGGCGGCCGCGGCGCGTCCGGGGACGCCGGCGGTGCCGTTCGCCGACGTGAACCGCCGGTACATCGAAGGGCGTGATGCGTATCCGTGGGACATCGTGCTCGCGCGCGCCGGGCTGCGGATGACGACTGACACCGTGAAGACCGTGCAAGTGGGCGCCGGCGTCGCGAGCGACGCCAACGGCGTGCTGACCGTGACATTCGTCGCGCCGTCGGGTGCGGCGGCGGCCGCGGGGATCCAGGCGGGGGACCGTCTCGTGCGGCTGGGCGACGTGGAGGCGCACGGGGATTCGTCGCTGGTCTCGTTCCGCCAGCGGTATGCGGGCGCGTCCGGCTCCGTGCCGGTCGTGATCTCGCGCGGCGGGCAGGAGATGACCATGCAAGTGGCGATTCAGAGCAGGACGGACATCCTCGCGCATCTCAGCGTGGCGCCGGACGCGCCGCCCAAAGCGGCGCGGGTGCGGCATGGGTTGTTCACGGGGACGACCGACTAATCAGAGCGGGCACGGGAGAGGAGCAGGGTGTTAGGTGGCGCGGCCGTTGCGGGGTGAGAGGGGTAGTATTTTTCCGCCGGTCCCATCGTCGCCTCCGACCCTTTCTGTCATGTCATTATTTTCTCGCGCCGCCACGCTGTGTGCGGTGATTCCGTTCACTGCGTTCCTGTCCCACCGTGTTTCCGCGCAGCAATTCTCGGCCGTGATGGTGGATTCGCACGGCAGCGAAATGGCGCGTACGCCGTTCAACGTCGGCGACGGCAAAGTGCGGTGGGAGACGACGCGTGGTGATTCGGTGACCGGTGCCGTGATCCTGGATTTCCGGCGCCGGACGCTGGTCGCGCTCGACGATCAGACGCAGCAGTACTACACGCCGTCGGGCGACGACCCGGTGACCGAGATGGCCGACCTGTTCTTCATCATGCGGCCGTCCGACATCCGCGATCCGTGCAGGGGATGGAACGCGGCGGCGACGGCGGACAAGGCGGAGCCGCCGCATTTCGCCTGCCAGAGCCTGGGCGCCGACACCGTGAACGGGCGGCCGGCGGACAAGTGGCAACTCACGTACAAGCGGAGCGGCAAGACCGGGTATGCGTGGATCGATCCGGAGCTGCACTACCTGGTCAAGATGCAGGATCCCGCGGCGCAGACCACGATGCAGGTGCGCAACGTGAAAGAGGGACCGCAGGCGGTGTCGCTGTTCGCGGTTCCGCCGAGCTACACCAAGATGGATCCGCCGGCTCCGCCTCGTCCGTCGCATCCGTAGCGGGGACTGGGGATTGGGGATTGGGGCTAACTGCGACAGACTCGCGGGCGTAGCTTAGAAGCCGTTCGCGGTTCGCCGGTTCCCTTCATTCCTCCCTGCCATGCGCAAATACGTGACTGAGGCGATCGGGACGTTCTTCCTGGTGCTGACCGTCGGTCTGACCGTGAGCCAGAGCGTGCCGATGGCACCGCTCGCGATCGGCTCGTCGCTCATGATCATGGTGTACATGGGCGGCCATATCTCGGGCGGGCACTACAATCCCGCGGTGAGTCTCGCGGTGTTCCTGCGCGGGAAGCTGCAGGGGCGAGATCTCGTGTGGTACTGGGTTTCGCAATTCGTTGGAGCGATCATCGCCGCCGCCGTGGTGTACCTGGCGCTCGGCGCGACCTTCGCGGCGAAGCCCGGCGACGGCGTGACATTCTGGACCGCGGTGATGATCGAGCTGGTGTACACATTCGCGCTGTGCATCGTGGTGCTGCACACGGCGACCACGGCCGACACCGAAGGCAACTCGTACTACGGGCTCGCGATCGGATTCACGATCACCGTCGCGGCGTTCGCGGGCGGGGCGATCAGCGGCGGGGCGTTCAATCCCGCGGTGGGGATCGGGCCGGCGATCTATGCGGCGGTCCTGGGACAGCCGGGTGCCCTGTCACACGTGTGGATCTATCTGATCGGGCCGTTGACGGGAGGCGCGCTGGCCGCGGCGGTGTTCCGGGTGCAGGTGCCGCACGCGATCGAGACCAAGCGGCCGCCGATACCGGAGCCGTAGAACCAACTCGCATCGCCGCCGCTCGAGTGGCGGCGCGGGAACAGAGCCGCCGCTAGATGGGCGGCTCGTTGCTTTCGGTGAGGGGCGAGATCGTGACCGTGTGACCCGACCACCAGCAGCGGCCGTTCACGGCGATCGCGAGCCTGTTCAGCACTTGCGAGATCGGCAATCCCCGGAACGTCCGGGTCACGCGCCGCTGCGCGAGCGATGGGTCGGAGATCACGATGTCGATGTCGTACCACCGTTCCAACTCGCGGACGACGTCGCCAAGTGAACTGCCGTCGAAGACGAGCTCCCCGCTGGTCCATCCTTTCATGCCGGCGACGTCGGCGTGGGGAATAATCGTCGTCTGGCCGCGCGCATCGACGCGCGCGATCTCACCCGCGGTGACGATGGTCGCGCCTCCCTCACCGACCGCCGACACCCACGGGCGGGCGGGGGGCGTGGCGGGCGGGGACTCGATGCGGACGGCGCCCGTTGCGACGGCGACCTGCATCCGAACCTGCATCCGAGCCGGCATGCGCGGCTGGTTCCGCGGGGCACGCCCGGCGTACCGCCCGGCGTACCGCCCGGCGTCTGGTCGTGCGTGTAGGCGTCGACGACGAACTGCGTACCGATATCGCGGATCCGCTCGCCGGCGGCGATGACGGTGAAGGGATGGAGCGAGTCGTGGACCACCTCGAAATACGCCTTGCCGTCGAGCGTGACTTCGCGCGTGGTGCGGCCGAATCCCGCGGGCGCGGTCAGCCGGCTGTCGGGGGCAAGCGTGACGTGCGTGCCGTCGAGGAGCGTGACGGTGAGCCGCTGGCCACGGCCCGTGATGGCGATCTGCGGCGATTCAGGCGTCGCGACGGCTGGCGTCTGGCCGCCGGACGGCCGCAGGGATTTCCAGGCGACGCCAGCCGCCAGCGCGCAGATGCCGGCCGCCGCGACGACGCCAGCCGTGTTCCCCAGCCATTGCGAGGACGCGGGGCGTTCGAAGGGAGAGCCGATGCGGACGGCCGCGTGTGCGCCGGCGTGTGCGCCGGGCGTATGCATTTGGCGCGAGACGGTTAGCCATGCCTGATCGGCATCGTATCGTGGGCGGCGCAGGCCACGTGCGGCCGCGGTCAGGCGGGCCACCATTGCCCGCCGGCGCTCGTCGGTGCCGGCCCAGCGGTCGAGCGCAAGCCGTTCTCCCGGGGAGGCGTCGCCCGCCAGGATCCGCTCTACGAGACGCCGGTCCACCGAATCGTCACCGCCGGGGCGGCCGGGCTTTTGATCGTGCAGTGCGCGCCTCAGGTCCTGTGTTGACCAAAGATACAATTGAGACGCGTCTGGTCCTTCATTTCGTACACGATTCTGGCCACGATGTGGCGGGCAGGCGGATGACTTTACCGGGCCGTGACGACGACGGGACGACCGGTACAGCGGCTGGTAGCCTACCTCTTACGTACGGAGCTGCTCCAACGCTGGGCGCACCATCCGGAGGGCTCGGCCGACCCGGGTTTCGACGGTCTTGACCGGGAGCTCGAGGACGCGGGCGATCTCCGCGTAGGTGAGGCCGTGTTCCCACCGCAGTTGCAGGACGGGGGCGTAGCGGATGGGGAGGGCGGCGATGGCGCGCCGGACGCTCGCCTCGACCTCTTCCGATTCCAGGCGGGTGTCGGCGTTGGAGGTGACGCGGATCTCGGCGGCGCGGTCGCGGTGGGCCCAGGCACGGGTGACGTACCCGTCGAAGAGGCGTTCGCGCTTCCAGTGGTTCAACGCATGGTTCCGCGCGGTCGCGTACAGATACGTGCGGAGCGTGTCGCGCACGGTCCACTCTTCGCGGCGGATCCACAGTGTCAGGAACAGCGACTGGACCAGCTCTTCGGCGACGGCCTTGCGGCGAACGAGTCCTTCGACGAAGCGGCAGAGAGGATCGTAGTACGTGCGAAACAGATCCTGGAATGCGCGTTCGTCACCGCTGCGGATGCGCGCGACGCATGCCCGGTCTTCGTCGAGCAGAGACAAATGCGCTTCCGCGGAACGCATCCGAGCGGTCCGTGTGTGCGCTTCCGAAGCGCGCTGCGCCTGTGGTGCGTGACCAATCCGAGGCATGATCGGTGGTTCCGCTCGCTGTGACAACACGGTGGCCGGCGAGTAACCGCTCGTGGCCCGATCTCGTTTGACACATCGCGCGCCCATTGCGCGCACATGCCGCGTGGACCGTCATCCGCGTCCGTGAATGCCCCCCATAGTGTGAAGCGCCACAGACTCCCACAAGGCCGGCAGAGGTCCCATGTTGTGGGACTTCTAGGCTAATGTTGGGACTCGGCACCCGTTGGCCCACCGGAGACGCGGCCAATAGGGTGTTTCGCGAACAATTTTTTTGGGTGCGCCGGGCGGGTCTCAGGGCGCTCAGTGCTCCGATCGCGACGCCGGGACAGGGCCTTTCTTCACCCGCGCGGTGACGACTTCGGCCAGGCCGATCGCGATCAGGCCGACGGCGACGTGCAGTACCTGGATCACCCAGTGGAGGTCGCCCTTGAGCAGCTCGCGCTGCGACATCCCGAACCATCCGATCACGATGCCCCAGATGATGAGGCGGGCGGGGAGGACGTAGCCGATGCGGCTGGTGAGGCCGATGACCGCCACGATCCAGAGGGACAGGACGAAGAAGACGCCGAGGAGGGCGTGGGTGCGGATGAGGGAGCCGCCGTGGCCGGTCCAGATGATGATGCCGAGGACCAGTAGCGTCAGTCCGGCTACCCGCACGAACATCTGCGCGATTCGAATCATCCGAGACAATCCGCCTCCCTGGCATTCACTGTTCATCCCTGTACCAAATGTGCATGGGCCGGTGGGCCGTTGCCCAACAGGGCGACCTGCGGTTCTCGAACGGCCCCTACTGCCCTCGACGACTGACAATGATCTGCAGCGACCAGATCGTTAACTGCTGAACCACTGGTTGCCGGTGCGTACCGCTGGCATCCTATGTCGTGACCATCGACGCGCGGTTCACGACGGGCGTTCTTCAATCGCTCGTTCGCATCAACTCCGTCAACCCGTCGCTCTCGCCGAGCGGCGCGGGCGAGGCGGAGATTGCCCGATACACTGCCACCATGTTGGCAGGGCTCGGGCTCGACGTCCAGACCCACGAGCCGCTGCCCGGCCGGGTGTCGGTAACCGGGCGGCTGCGCGGCACCGGCGGCGGGCGGTCGCTCATGCTCAACGCCCACTACGATACCGTCGCGGTAGATGAGATGGAGGCCCCATTCGCGGCGACGATCAGCGGAGGCCGGTGCCATGGGCGCGGCGCGTACGACATGAAGGGGAGTCTCGCTGCGTGCGCGGGGGCGGTGAAAGCGCTGCGGGACTCGGGTCTTGCGCTACGGGGCGACGTGATCATCGCGGCGGTGGCCAATGAAGAGCATGCGAGCCTCGGGACAGCCGATCTCATCGGGCGGTTCCAGGTGGATGGCGCCATCGTCACCGAGCCGACGAGCATGCAGATCTGTCTCGCGCACAAAGGGTTCATCTGGATGGCGGTGACCGTCGAGGGCCGGGCGGCGCATGGGAGCCAATTCGCGCAGGGGATCGACGCGAACGTGCGGTTGGGGGCACTGCTCGTGCGGCTCGGCGGGCTGGCGAGGCAGCTCATCAAGCGTCCGCCGCATCCGCTGGTGGGGCCGCCGTCCCTTCACGCCTCGATGGTGAGCGGTGGCACCGGCATGAGTACGTATGCCGCGTCGGCGACCGTGCAGATCGAGCGCCGGACCATCCCCGGCGAGACGGCCGAGCAGGTGACGGGCGAGATCCGGGAGGTGATCGCCGAGTGCGTGCGCGAGGACCCCACCTTCGCGGCGACCTTGAGCGTGGTGCTCGTGCGCGCGCCGTTCGAAGTCGCGCGTGACCGTGCGATCGTCCGCACGCTCAGCGACGCCGCGATTGCGGTGCTCGGCGAGCAGCCGCCGTACGTGGGCGAGAATCCGTGGATGGATTCCGCGCTGCTGTCGGGCGCCGGCATCGAGACCGTGGTGATGGGGCCGCACGGCGCGGGGGCGCATGCCAAGGAGGAGTGGGTGGATGTCGGGTCAGTCGTGCAGTTCGCCGAAGTGCTGGCGGCGGCAGCGGCGCGGTATTGTGCGTGACCATGATCCCGAGTATCAGAATACGGGCCTGGCGCCTCTCGGCAGCGGGCCGCGCAGGCCCCAGATTATCCCGCCTATGACCTCCCCGTCCTCGTTCGTGCCGAGCCTCCGCGTGGCCGCGCTGTGCGCCCTCGTCGCCGCGTCCGCCCAAGCCCAGAACACCTCCGTGAGCACCACCCTGCCGCAACCGTCAGCCGCCGACCGCGCACTCGCCGTGAAAGTCCTGCGCGAGACGCCGCTCATCGATGGCCACAACGACCTGCCGTGGCGCATCCGCGAAGACACCGTGCGGCCGGCGGATGTCCCGGCTTACGACCTCACGAAGCACATGGCCGGCATGACGGACCTCGACCGTCTGAAGACGGGCATGCTGGGCGCCCAGTTCTGGTCCGTTTACATCCCGGGCGAGCCGGCCGACCGTCTCTATCTCCCGAACGGCAAAGTCTCGAGCCAGCCGGGATACGCCCGGGTGCAACTCGAGCAGATCGACATCGCGCGACGCACGATCGCGGCCTATCCGGACCGTTTGGAGTGGGCGACCACCGCGGCCGATGTCCGGCGCGCGTTCAAGGACGGCAAGGTCGGCTCGATGCTCGGGATGGAAGGCGGCCACGCGATCGAGAACTCGCTGGGCGCGCTGCGCGCGTTCTACGACCTCGGCGTGCGCTACATGACGCTGACCCACAACGTCACGCTCGACTGGGCCGATGCGGCGCTCGACAGCGCGCGGCACGGCGGCCTCACGCCGTTCGGGAAGGAAGTCGTGCGCGAGATGAACCGCATGGGTATGCTGGTGGATCTCTCGCACGTCTCGCCCGGCACGATGAGCGACGCGCTGACGGTGACCGAGGCGCCGGTCATCTTCTCGCACTCCGGCGCGCGGGCGCTCGTGGACCACCGGCGCAACGTGCCGGATTCGATCCTCCGCCGCGTGCCGAAGAACGGCGGGATCGTCATGGTGCCGTTCGTGACCGACTTCGTGTCCAAGGCGGCATTTGCGCGTGACGAGGCCGCGGCCGCACAGCGCGCCGCGCTCAAGACCCAATTCCCGGATGACAGCGCCGCGCGGCAGCGTGGCATGAAGGAGTGGGCGGCGGCACATCCGTCGCCGCCGGTGATGCTGACCGACGTCGCCGATCACATCGACCACGTCCGCCAGGTCGCCGGGGTGGACCACGTCGGGATCGGCAGCGACTTCGATGGCATCACCGACACCGTCGTGGGACTCGAAGACGTCTCGAAGTATCCCGACCTGTTCGCGGAGCTGGCGCGCCGCGGATGGACGGAGGCGGATCTGCGGAAACTCGCCGGCGAGAATCTGTTGCGGGTCATGGCGCAGGCCGAAGCGGTCGCCGCGCGGCTGCAGCGCGAGCGCCCGGCCTCGACCGCGACGATCGAGGAGCTGGACCACACACCGCCGCATTCCTGAGCGGGCGGGCCGAGCCACTGACTGAAGTGCGGGCGGATAGAAGCGCCGTTCTCGAACGGCGCCCACTGCCCTCGACGACTGGCAACCAGGCCGAGCAGGGTGTTACGGCATGCATCAACGATCTCGAGTCCCGATCAAATACCCTCGGATGAAACGATTCGCATGACGGATCTCGCATGACACCCGTAGACCAGCAGACGGCGCCCGCGACCATCGCCGGCATCGAGACACCGGCGGCGGTCGTGGATCTCGGGCGGCTCGCCGCGAACCTCGACCGGGCCGCGTCCTACGCGACCAAGCACGGGATCGCGCTCCGGCCCCACGTCAAGACACACAAATCACCGGTGATCGCGCGCGAGCAACTGCGACGCGGTGCGGCAGGGCTGACGTGCGCGACGGTCCGCGAAGTCGAAGTCATGTCGGAGGTCACGAACGACGTGCTGTTCGCGTACCCGCCGGTCGGCGGCCCGCGGCTCCGGCGGCTCCTGTCGGCGCCGGCGAACGTCCGGCTCACGGTCTCGCTGGATTCCGAGGCCGCGATCGATGCGCTGGCCACCACGGCGGCCGCCGCGCGCCGGACGGTCCGCGTGTACGTCGAAGCCAATGTCGGGATGCACCGCGTCGGCGTCACGTCGGCGGACCACGCGGTGGCACTCGCGCGCCGGGTCGCGGGGAAGCCAAGTCTGGAGTATGCGGGACTCGCGTTCTACGCGGGCCACATCCGGCAGCCGCCCGCGGCGCAGGACGAGCGTCTCGCCCGGCTGAACGACGAACTCGGTGCGATCCTCGACGCGCTTTCCGCGGCCGGGCTGGCGCCGCCCGTCGTCAGCGGGGGATCGACGCCGACGCTCTGGCGCACGCACGAGCTGCCGGCCGTCACGGAGATCCGGCCCGGCACCTACGTGTACAACGACCGCGCGACCGCGGACCTCGGCACCTGTGCGCTCGACGATTGCGCGCTCACCGTGCTCGCCACCGTGGTGAGTACGTCCGTCCCCGATCAGGCCGTCGTGGACGCCGGGACGAAAGCACTCGGCCGCGAACCGCTCGACGATCCGAGCCACGTGGGGTTCGGCGCCGTGGCGGATCATCCGGACGTCGTCGTGTCGCGGATGTCGGAGGAGCACGGGATTCTCGATCTGCGCAATACGCCGTGGCGGCCGGCGACTGGTGATCTCGTGCGCATCATCCCGAATCACGTCTGCGTGGTCGTGCATCTCAACGACGTGGTGTACGGCGTGCGCGGCGAGAACGTCGAGATGACGTGGCCGGTGGCGGCGCGCGGGCGCACCTGAGCCCGCGCGGGCCCGGGCAGCCTTAGGCCACGGGGGCCGCGCGGTCCGGCTTCGCCAACTGGCTCCCGACGGGGAGCTGCCGGATGCGGCGGCCCGTCGCGGCGAAGATCGCGTTGCAGAGGGCCGGCGCCGTGGGCGGTACGCCCGGCTCGCCGACGCCGCCCGGTTTCGAGTCGCTCGGCACGATGTGCACGTGGATCTCGCGCGGCGACGCGTCCATCCGCATCACGCGATAGCTGTCGAAGTTCGACTGCACCACACGCCCGCCGCTGAACGTGATCTCGGATGACAGCGCGTTGCCCAGGCCCATGATGGTGGCGCCTTCCAACTGGGCGCGGACGCGCTCGGGGTGCGCGATGAATCCGGCGTCGATCGCGATGTCCACGCGCGGGATGATGAGCGTGCCGTCCGGCATCACCCGCACCTGCACCACGCTCGCGACGTAACTCAGGAAGCTCCGGTGCGTCGCGATACCGCGGCCTTCGCCCGCGGGCAGCGGTGTACCCCATCCCGATTGCCGCGCCGCGAGCTCCACCACCCCGCGGAGGCGTCCGGTCTCGATCGGATACTCGGCGAACGTCGCGCCGTAGTTGGACTCCTTGCCGGTGACGCCCGCCTTGGCCATGTCGATGGTGCGGTCAGGCCCGAGGAGCGCGAGCAGGAAGTCCCGGGGATCCTTGCCCGCGGTGTGCGCGAGCTCGTCGATGAACGAGCCGATCGCGAACGCGTGCGGGATATTGATCACCGAGCGGTACCATCCGATCCGCGTGTGCGCGGGCGCGGGCCCGGCTTCGGCCTGGATGTTCGGGATGTCGTATGGCAGGTCGGTCATGCCCTGTCCGAGCTCGCCTTCATCCTGGTAGAGCACCTTGGAATCGAACGTCGAGCCGATCGACGGCAGCGCCGACCGGTGCAACCACGACGTCACCGCACCATGCGCATCGAGACCGGCCGAGAGGTGTTCGGCGGCGACGGTGTGAAAGAAATCGTGCTGCAGGTCATCCTCGCGCGTCCACACGACCTTGACCGGGGCTCCGGCGGCGCGGGACAGCAACGCGGCCTCGAGGATGAAATCGGAGAACGATTTGCGCCCGAAGCCGCCGCCGAGCAGGGTGACATTGACGCGGACATCGGAGGCGGGGATGCCGAGGAGCTTCGCGAGCCCATCGCGAGCTTCCTGCGGATTCTGTGTGGGGGCCCAGACCTCGCACCGGCCGTCGTGGACGTGCGCGAGCGCCGACACGGGCTCCATCGGCGCGTGGGCGAGATGCGGGAGATAGTACGTGGCGCTCACGCGCCGTACCGCGCGGCTCAACTCGCGCGCGGCGTCGCCCTGCTTCCGTCCCACGCGTCCGGCGCCGCGCGCCGATTGCTCGAGGCGCGCGCGGTAGGCGACCGATTCGTACGACTTGTTGGGTCCATTGTTCCAGGTGATCGCCAGCGCCTTGCGGCCCTGGATGGCGGCCCATGTACTGGTGGCGATGACGGCGACACCGCCCGCCGGCAGCATCCCCGACGGCGGCGGCGTGTGGCCGAGGCGCACGATCCGCTCGACGCCGGGCACGCGCTCGGCCGCCGAGGAATCGAGCGTCGCAATGGTGCCTCCATAGACCGGCGGCCGCGCGATCACGGCGAACTTCATCCCGTCCATGTGCTGATCGATCCCGTAGCGGGCCCGTCCCGTCGTCATGTCCACGAGATCGACCCCGGGGATCTCTTTCCCGAGGAAGCGGAACTCCGACGCAGGCTTGAGCCGCAGCGACTCTCGTGACGGCACGGGCAGCGTGCGGGCGATGGGCACGAGCGCAGCGTAATCCAGCTTGCGCCCGCTCGGTGTGTGTACGACCTGGTGGTTCCGCGCGCGGACCTCCGTCACCGGCACCTGCCACTGTTGGGCGGCGGCGGCCTCCAGCATCGTGCGGCCGGTGGCGCCCGCTTCGCGCATTGGCACCAGGAAATCCTTGATGCTGTGTGAGCCATCGGTGTCCTGGCCGCCGTAGGTCTTCTCGTCGCCCGGCGCCTGCTCGACGTGCACGCGGCTCCAATCGGCTTCGAGGTCATCGGCGACTGCCATCGCGAGACTCGTGCGGATCCCCTGTCCCATCTCGGAGCGGTGGACGATGACCGTGACATCCCCATCGGTGCCGATGCGCAGGTAGACCGCGGGCGTGAGGGGCGGGCCGCCGGCGTCCGGCGTATCGCCGCGCCGTGTGATCCGCCGCAGGTCATCCTGGACACGCCGGCATCCGGTGGCGGTGGCGACGATCAGCAGGCCGCCCGCGGCCAACTCCTGCAGAAACACTCTCCGGTCCACGGGATGGCGGCTCATTGTCCGCGCTCCGCGTCATTCGGGCTGTCGCCAGGTGGTGCGGCATCCGAGGCGCCCGCGCCGGAGGCGGCGGCGTGGATGGCGGCGCGGATGCGGAGGTAGGTGCCGCACCGGCAGATGTTGCCACGCATTGCGGAGTCGATGTCAGAATCGGAAGGCGCGGGCGTCGTGGCGAGGAGCGATGCCGCCTGCATGATCTGGCCGCTCTGGCAATAGCCGCACTGCGGGACATTGTGTGCGCGCCATGCGCGCTGCACGGGATGCGTGCCGGAGCTGCTCAAGCCCTCGATCGTGGTGACGCTTTTCCCCTGTGTCGCGGAGAGTGGCGTCTGGCAACTGCGAATCGCGCGGCCCTCCAGGTGTACAGTGCAAGCGCCGCACGCGCCAATGCCGCATCCGAACTTGGTTCCTGTGAGCCCGAGCTCGTCGCGGAGATACCAGAGCAGCGGTGTGTCCGCATCTCCCACGAAGTCACGGGCGATTCCGTTGACGCGAACTTGCATGTCTCGCATATCAATCGCAGTGAAAGGGTGCAGGGGTGTTCATGGACCTCTCAGGAACCTCGAGTAGAACGCTGCGAACACCAGGACGATTCCTATATTCACTGTCAGCCGTTCCCAGAATCGGTTTCTGAAGAACGCGAAATCCACACCGACAATGATGGCTACCATCACCACCACGAACAGTGCGATCGTCAACTGTCTGCCCATTTCGGTCCTCCAACGCCGCGCACCTGGGCTCGAACCGTCCCGGGTAGGAACGGCCCACACTCTCTGAGAGTAGAGCATTTACCTGCTTCGGGCGAGCCCATGTGACGGGCCGGGCGAATTCCCGCCCGTCTCCCAACGAAATGGCTGTCCCGCGCGAAGTCGTTCATGAACCAATGCTCACCTGACCATAGGAGTCCGACCTTGAGCCTGTCTACCTCAGGCGCGTCATTCCGTCGTGCTCGCCGACATAGCGGCGGTGCGCTGTTCATTGCCTGCTTTGCCATGTTCCTTGCGGCCGCTTGGGCCGCGCCCGCGGCCTTTGCGCAAGGCACGCCCGGGAGTGCGGGCGCCGATTCAGGCCATGGCGGCGGACGTGGGGTGGATCGGGGTGCGCAGATGATGGAGGCGCTGTTCAGCGGGATCACGCTGACCGATGCGCAGAAGAAGACCGCCGATTCGATTCATGCGGCGTACCAGTGGCAGATCGCCAAGGTAGCCGGGACGACGCCGTGGATCACGCGGCGCAACCTCCGGCAGAAGGAGGTCGCGGATCTGCGCGGGTTGCTGGCGCCGGCGCAGCAGCCGGCGTTCGACAAGAATCTGGACGCGATCCGCGCGCGGATGATGACGCACGGGCGTCGGGACAGTACCTGAGGCGACTCGCGGTGGTGTGAAGGCTAGTTGGAGCCGGGAGTTCTCTAGGACGGCGGGCCGTGGTCGCGGGATCGCCAGGCTTCGAATTTCTGGCGCTGGTCCGGGGTCAGAATGCTTTCGATCTGGCTCCGGGTTGTGTCGAGGATCGCGCGCATGCGCGGGCGGACGGAGTCCTCGATGGCGCGCCGTTCCGCCATGCTGCGTCCCATGATTGAATCCACCTGTGTCATCTGGGCGGATGTGAGTCCCAACTCCGTCTCGAAGCGTTGGCGCATCCGGCCGGTGGGACCCGAGCGTCCGCCGTCGACGCCCCACGGGCCGTGCGGCCCGCGTCCGAACCGGCCGCCGAAGGGGCCGCCGTGATAGTGCATGACGAGCCGCCGGTCGGCCGCCATGCCGGCAACGATCCCGGTGAGCAGTGCGACGACGACCACCAGCGTCGCGAGCGCTCTCGGGCGGCGGCTGGCCGAATGCACGCCAGATGCGCCCTCGGGCGTGAGCGGTGCCGTCACTGGCTGATGACCTCACTGAAGAGCGAATCGCGGGTCGCGGGGCTGGCCGCGCTCGTGTTGCCGTTTGCACCGAAGGTCTGGAGCCATGCGCCGGTGCTGGAGTCACCGGCATCGGCAACGACCACGGACGGCGATGCGAGTACGACCGCCGTGGAGATGGCGCTCACGACGAGGGCCGCGGCGATCGCGGGCCGCGCCCATCCCGCGGTCACCTCCCACCACCGGCGCGGTGCGGGGCGCCGCAGCAGGGTGCGGACACCGTCACCGTCGCAGGCTCCGCGCTGCCGCGCGGACAACTCGCCGCGGCCGTCCTCGACGATGCGTGCCGCGAGCGCGTTCCAGTCCACCGAGCCGGCGGGCGCGGGCTGGCTGTGCTCGCGGATCAGCGCGAGGAGAGCCGTGTCCGGCCGGCCGTCATTTGTCCCTGGCATTTACCGCCTCCGTAGTGTCCGGTCTCGCGTGCGCCGAGTCCGGAGTCGTGCCGGGTTGCGGCGGCGAGATCGTCTGATCGGCCGCATCGTCTCGTTTCGTCGTGCGCGCCAGGGGTGCGAGCAGGCGGCGGAGCGTTCGCCGGGCTGCCATCAAGTGCCACCGCATCGTGACGGGCGCGAGGTCCAGCATGGTCGCGACTTCGGCTGGCGTGTACCCGTCGATCTCGATCAACTGGATTGCGAGGCGCTGGCGTTCCGGGAGCATGTTCATCGCGGCGCGTACGCGCGTCCGGATCTCCGAGTCTTCGGCGCGGCGGTCCGGGCCGGCGGTGGCGGGTGCCTCAAGCAGTTCCGCCGGCTCGGACGAGCGGCGCCACAGGCGGTCGCGGCTTCGCCGCGCACTGCGCGCGTGGTTGAGCACCACGCGGCCGAACCATGGCGCGAACGGGCGCGTGACGTCGAACGTGTCGAGGCGTGCGAGCGCCGCCATGAATGATTGCTGCACGACGTCTTCGGCATCTTCACGATGCTGCAGGACGTGATACGCGATCGCGAACGCCGAGCGCATGTGACGGTGGACGACCATCGCGTAGGCGGTGACGTCGCCCTGGCGGACGCGAATGATCAGCGCGGCATCGGCCGCCGCTTCGCTTCTGTCGTGCAGTCCCGTGCTCGCGCCGGCGGTCATGGGGGTCCGGGCGGGCGTGGCCGCGGCCGTGGCGGTACCGGACCCGTTCAGGGCGCGGCGCGGCGGTGCGGGCGCGCCACGATGCGGCGGCGTCGCGTCGCCACCCGCGCGCGGCGAGCCGTCGCCTGCCCGGGCGCGGGGCGCGGGTTGGCGAGGGCTGCCTTCCACTCGAAGTGCCGCAAGGCGTTCAGCCCGATCCACCGGATTGGCCACCCGGGTGGTGTCCGCCGGACCGGCCGCCTTCGGCGTCGTCGCGGGGGATTCCTGCATTGAGCATTGTCCTGACGCGTTTCTCGAGATCGGCGATCGCGCTGCGCTGGTCGGGCGTCAGGACCTCGAAGGCGGCCTGGCGGGCCGTGAGATCGTTGTCGTGAATGGCGCCCATCGTCTGGGCGATCGCCGCGCGCGTCTTGACGAGTGAGTCCCGGCCCGCGGCGTCGAGGTGCGCGTAGTCGGGCTTGGCGTTGATGCCTGGCGGCCGCAACTCATCGAGCTTGTTGCGGAGCGGTCCGTTGTCGATCCTGAGCCTCGACTCCAGCATCGACAGCACGACGGTCTGGCTGTCGGTGAGCTTGATCTCATTGCGATCGCCGAGGATCATCGGAATCGGATCCTCCGGATCGGCGGATATCGATTTCGCCATCGCGACGATGTGCGGATCGGGTGCGTTGAGCAGCGAATTGTTGTCGTTGCCGCGCCCACCGCGTCCGCCGCCTGGGCCGCCGCCCTGTGCGCCGGCGGGCGTGAACACGCCGCTCGCGAGCATGGCCGCGGCGAAGACAACCGTTGTGACGACCATCCAGGTGCCGAGCCCGTTCGCCAACTCGCCGGCGATCCGGATCATGGCAGCACCACGCCGAGCAGATCGGCGATCAAGTACCACACGCCGACGACGACCGGCAGCACGATCAGCGCGACGCCACCGATCTGGAGCATGTCGATCGCCCCCGACCCCCGGAGATACGCGGCCCATACCCGTGTGAACGACAGGCGAACCATGGAACGCACCGAGAAAGGAATTCAGCCCGTGCCGCGCGACTGCCCGCGGCCGAAGTGCTACTTCCATGGATACCCCCGAACGACGTCAAATGTTGGTGGAGCGGCCGAGCGCGCGGCTCAGCATTCAATGCTCACCGCGTGCGCGCCGGACGCCAGCCGTTCACACCGTCCTATTACCCGCTTGCGACCAAGCCGGCGCCACGGCGCCAACCAACTCGGTGCCATAGCGGCGCGCGACGTACTCCTCGAGCATTGCGAGGAACTCGGGGACGATGTCATCGCCGCGTAGCGTGAGCGCGAGCTTGCCATCGACATAGACCGGGGCCTTGGGCTCCTCGAACGTGCCGGGGAGCGAGATCCCGATGTTGGCGTGCTTCGATTCGCCCGGGCCGTTGACGACGCAGCCCATGACGGCGACGCGCATCTCTTCGACGCCGGGATATTTCGCGCGCCAGATGGGCATTTGCTCGCGCAGATACGTCTGGATGTCTTCCGCCATGTGCTGGAAGAACGTGGACGTCGTGCGGCCGCATCCGGGGCACGCGGTGACCTGCGGCGCGAAGCTGCGGAGCCCGAGTGACTGGAGGATCTGTTGCGACACGAACACCTCTTCGGTGCGGTCGCCGCCGGGCTTGGGTGTGAGCGAGACGCGGATCGTGTCGCCGATGCCTTCGGCGAGCAGGATGGAGAGGCCGGCCGTGCTCGCCACGATGCCTTTGGTGCCGAGTCCCGCTTCGGTGAGACCCAGGTGGAGCGGGTAGTCGCAGCGGGCGGCGAGGCGGCGGTAGACATCGACCAGGTCGGGGACCAGCGACACCTTGGCGGAGATGACGATGCGGTCGTGGCCGAGGCCAGCGTCTTCGGCGAGGGTGGCGGAGCGGAGTGCGCTCTCGAGCATGGCCTCGACGTAGACATCGCGCGCGTCGTCCGGCGTGGCGCGGCGCGCGTTCTCATCCATCATCGTCGTGAGCAAGTCCTGATCGAGCGAGCCCCAATTCACCCCGATGCGGACCGGCTTGCCGTTGGCGACGGCGATCTCGATGATCGCGCGGAAGTGTTCGTCGCGGCGTTTCGCGCCGACATTGCCGGGGTTGATGCGGTACTTCGCGAGCGCGCGGGCGCAGGCGGGGTATTTGGAGAGGAGGAGGTGGCCGTTGTAGTGGAAGTCGCCGACGATCGGGACGGGTGTGCCGAGGTCCGCGATGCGATCGGCGATTTCGGGTACGGCGGCTGCGGCCTCGTCGTTGTTGACCGTGATGCGGACCAATTGCGATCCCGCGCGGGCGAGTGCCGACACCTGCGCGGCGGTCGCGGCCGCGTCTGCGGTGTCGGTATTGGTCATGGACTGGACGACGACCGGGTGCGAGGACCCGATCAGGACGCCGCCCACATCGGTAGTGACGGTCGTACGGCGGACAGGCACGGAGATCCCGCGGCGAAGGTTCGACAGTATGGGCACGACGGCCGGCCAGCCTTTGAATGTACCCGCGCGGGGCCGTTGCCCGAACGGGGCGACCTCCGGTTCCCGAACGGCGCCATCGACAGGTCTGCTGGCAAGGCCGGGATGCGCCGTTCTCGAACGGCGCCTGCTGCCCTCGACAGCAGGCCATCGAGAGGGCGACTGCAACCGGCGGGTGGGTGCGGCGACAGCCAATTTCCCACCGCGTGTGCATATCGGGGGGCCGTCGGCGTTCTACAGGGAGGGACTGTAAACAAGGTGGCCTGAGGTGAACAGCGGCCAACGGAGGGCACCACATGTCACGACGTATTTCGCTGCTATCACGAACCCGCGGGTCCCGTGCGATCGGCGTGCCGGCCGCGCTGTTCGCGGCGGGGTTGATGGCGTCACTGGGGACAAGTGTGCGGCCGCGTCCCGCGGCGCCGGTGGACAGTGCGGCGACGCCGTACGAGTCCTTTGGGATCGCGCTGTTCCGGGATGCGGCCGAGCACGAGAGCGGCAACGTGTTCGTTTCGCCGGTGAGTGCGGGCGTGGCGCTGGGGATGGCGTATGGGGGGGCGCGGGGGCAGACGCGCGAGGCGATGGGGCGGACGCTGGGGTTCGGGGCGATGGCGCCGGAGAGCGTGGCGGCCGCGAACGCGCGGTTGCTGGCGTCGCTGCGGGATCAGAAAGACGTCCGGCTATTGATCGCGAACGCGGTGTGGGCGCAGCAGGGGGTGCCACTTTCTCCCGAGTACATTGCGGATACGCGCCGAGATTTCGGTGCGGACGCCGAGACCGTGGATTTCGGGTCGCGGGCGGCGGTGGATGCGATCAACGGGTGGGCGTCGCGGAGCACCGAGGGGAAGATTCCGGCGATCCTCACCGCGCCGCCGGATCCTCGCCCGGTGCTGATGCTGACCAACGCCGTGTACTTCAAGGGGCAGTGGGCCGCAAAGTTCGACAGCACGCAGACACAGTTGCGGGGATTCACGCGGCTCGACCGCAGCAGCGTGCAGCACAAGATGATGACGCGGACCGGGGAGTACGCCGTCCGCGTGATCACATCACCGGACCGGATCGCGGTGCTGCGGATGCCGTATGCCGGGAACCGCTTCAGCATGTACCTGCTGCTGCCGGACAGCGGAGCGGGGTTGGCGGGGGCGTATCGCGCACTCGAAACGGCGCCGTGGGAGGCGGCGGGGGTGCGCACGCGGGTGCACGTGGTGCTGCCGCGGTTCACGATCCGGACGGATCTGCGCCTCAACGACGCGCTCAAGCGGCTCGGGATGGCGGGCGCGTTTTCCGACGGCGCGGATTTCAGCGGGATGATGGCCGCATCGGGAGGGGCGCCAGGGCGGCATTTCGCGATCAGCGACGTGCGGCAGGCGACGTACATCGACGTGTCGGAGGAGGGGACGGAGGCGGCGGCGGTGACCTCCATCGGAATCCAGGCGACCTCGGTTCGCATCGGCGGCGTCGTGCAGTTTGTCGCGGACCATCCATTCCTCGCGGTCCTGCGGGACGATCAGACGGGCGCGATTCTGTTCATGGGCCAGGTGACCGACCCCTGAGAGGGGATTGGGGATTGGGGATTGGGGGTTGGGGGGCGTGAAACAAATTCCTGTGCGGGGCCGTGGGGAATGGGACCGGCCGTGCGGCCCCCGGGGCGCGGCGCGGCTGGCGTCCGCAGGCGGACGACATATCGTTCAGGCGAATCGTTTCCGCGGTGCGGGATCGCACCGGCCGCCGGCAGATGCGTAGCCTTCCTACTTCGGCAGACAGCTCATGACCCAGCCATCCGACATCCCTCCGCGCGCGATCAACACCGCCGATCTGGCGGCGCAGGCTTCACCGAAGAAGCGGCGTCATTGGGGGCTGATCGCGCTCCTGGTCATCGTCATTTTGCCGGGGACATTGTTCGCCCTTTACACGTGGTCGACGCTG
The DNA here is from genome assembly GCA_963737895.1 of uncultured Gemmatimonadales bacterium. Lineage (GTDB taxonomy): Bacteria > Gemmatimonadota > Gemmatimonadetes > Gemmatimonadales > Gemmatimonadaceae > Palsa-1248. Next base: position 1,636,183 of record CAVTUF010000001.1, read on the forward strand.
AGCTTCGTGTACTCGCGTGGGGAGCGGTCGGGATTCGTGCAGAAAATTGCGAAGAAGGGATGGGTGTGCCAGACGTGGGAAGGCCAACTGGCGTTGGCGAGTTATCCAGGGACGACATTGCAGATGTTCGATTTCACGGTGCGCAACGACTCGGTGGCGAAGTTCATCGAGGCGAATGGCGCGAAGCGATTGGAGCTCGGGTACGAGCAGCACCGCGGCATTCCGGCGTCCTGCTTCGGGGATACGGAGTATTTCGTGGTGAGCGCCTCGGTCGCGCAGTAGCGGCCGCAGCGCGTCCCCGCGGACCCCGAGCGCTAAGTCGCTCAGGGGGAACGGCTTAGGTCTGAGCCAATCCGTCAAGCTGACTCTTGCGGGTATTGAGTCACATTATTATTTTCGCGCCCACGAGCCGGGTGATGGTGCGCCACGGCTGGTGGGTTTAGCGCGAGAGACCCCGAGTTCCCGCGAGTCAGAATTTGTCAGGGGAACGGCGCGTTCCGCTCCCTGAGCAAAGTCTACAAGTCAGGAGTTTGGAATGCGCACGACCGGTAAGGTGAAGTGGTTCAACGACGCGAAGGGGTTCGGTTTCATCACGCCGGACAACGGCCAGAAGGACTGTTTCGTGCATTACAGTGCGATCCAGGGGACGGGCTTCAAGTCGCTGGCCGAGGGTGACGCGGTGGAGTTCGACATTGTGCAGGGGCAGAAGGGTCCGGCCGCCGAGAACGTGACGAAGGCGGGGGCGGCGCACTAAGGGCACCGCGAGCCTGAGCGGTCGTACGGCAGCGCGGTCGTACGTGGGCGGTAGCTGAGGGGGATGTGAAGTTGACGTGAGAGCGGGGCGCTTCGGAGAGAGGCGCCCCGCTCGAGTTTCGCGCGGGCGATTTGCGGCGGCTGAGCGGGACTACCAGATAAATGAATGACCATTTATCATGTGAGGCATGAGTCCACGACCCCGGTCCGCCAGCAACGACGACATCCTCGACGGTGTGATGCGGGCAATCGCGCGGGTGGGGCCGGCGCGGCTGGCGCTGACCGATGTCGCGGAGGAGACCGGGCTGGCGCCCGCGACCCTGATCCAGCGGTTCGGGTCCAAGCGGGGGATATTGCTGGCGGCGCTCGAGCGGGGCATCGCCGATACCGGCCGGCGGCTCAGTGAGATCCGGGCGCAGCAGCAGTCGCCGCTGGCGGCGCTCGTCGCGGTGGCGGCCGATGCGGCGGGACAGGGCAGCTCACCGGTGAGCGTTGCGAATCATCTCCGCATTCCTGCAGGGCAAGCTGGACGATCCCGAAGTGCACCGGCTCGCGCTCGAGAGATCGCGACGAGTGGTGGCGGGGTATCGGGGGCTGATCGGTGAGGCGGTGGCGGCGGGGGAGCTGGTGGGGGCGGACCCGGGGCGTCTCGCGCGCAGCGTTCATGCGGTCGTGAGCGGATCGCTCGGCGAGTGGGCGGTGCATCGTGAGGGCGGGGTCGCCCGGTGGGTTCAGGACGATGCCGAGGCAGTGCTCGCGCCGTACCGGCCGCGGGGCCAGACCCTGGGGGGCCCGCGGGCGCGGCACCGGCTGTAAATTCACGCTTCTGCCGGACCTCTGGAGGCCGCCCATGTTCCTACGTCGTCCGATCCGTGCCGCCCGTGCGGTGACCCCCGTGCTCGTGGTCCTCGCCACCGCTCTCGCCGCGTGCTCCGTCTCCGCGCCGACCGGGAGCAGGTCCACGCTCAACCTGCCGTACGCCGTGGTCTTCGGGCACGTGACCACCGCCACCAATAGCACGGCCATTCTCGTCAGTGGCGTGGCGTATCTGGACAGCGCGAGCGCGCTGACCCGCCAATCGCCATTCGGCGGCTTCAATCCGATCAATGTCGACGCGCAGGGGCGGTACTCGGCGACGGTGATCTCGGAAGTGCCGCGGAAAGTCTATTTCGACGTCATCGCGTTGAGCGCGCGGACGGAGACGGCCGATACGGACTTCGCGATCCCCGTGCAACTGGACAGCGTCGGCGGCACGCCGCCGCATGACAGCCTCGAGCTCGATTTCCAACTGCCCTAGACCAGTGGCACGACACTCGCCTCTCGAACCGGCATGCGTCGTTGCCGATTCGCCGGGGTGATCCTCGCGTGCGTGGTGCCGCCAGCAGGGCTCGCTGGCTGCTCGAGCGGCACACAGTCCCTCAATCCACACAACCTGCCGTACGCCGTGGTGTACGGCCACGTGACGATCACGAACGGGAGCACCTCGGTCCTCGTGTCGGGGCAGTCCTATCTGGACAGTACGAGCGCGCTGGCCAGCGATTCGTTGTTCGGCGGGTTCGCGAGCGTGCAGGTGGACGGGAATGGCAATTACTCCCGGCGCGTCACCGGCCAATCCGTACAGCGGCTGTTCTTCAACGTCCAGGCGGTGAGCACCAATCCGGCGGGGCGGGATTCGGTCATGGCGGTGCCGGTTCAACTGGACAGCGCCGGCGGTACGCCGCCGCACGACAGTCTCCGGATCGATTTTTCGTTGCCGTGAACGCGCCATGGCGGGCGAGTGAGTGACGAGGGGTGGCTGCGGCGGAGTGCGGCGCGGGTCGTCGGGGCGATCAAGGAGGCGGCGGCAGAGGGGCGGCCCGTCTTCTCCAATGTCTTTGGGCTGCGCGTGGCGGTGCTGAATACGCGGCCCGACATCGCTACGTCGTTCGTGCTATCGCGATTCACGGCCGCCGTATCGCTCATCGAGCAGTATCAGCCGTGGCGGCTGCGGCATCTCAGGCGAGATGTGGATCGCATCCGGATCGCGGCGTTTCCGTCGCGCGGCGTGTATTTCCCCGGCGAGCGCACGATCGTGACGGAGCTGAGCTTTCTCGCGCGCGAGGCAGAGTTCACGGCGGCGCAGGTGGCCGCGTCGATTCTGCACGAAGGCGTGCATGCGCGCGTCCACGAGATGGCGGTGCACCTCCGCTTCGATCTGGCCAAGCGCGACATGGCGCGTGAGGAGCGGATGTGCCGGCGTGCGGAGATCGCGTTCGGGCTCGCGTTGCCGGAGGCGCTGGGCGCTCCCGTCGTCGCGCGCGCGGCGGACGCGCTCGCGCTCGACGATGCCGGCGTCGCGCCGGAGGTAGACTGGCGGGAGGCGCTCGCCGCCAAGGCACGTGCGGATCAGGAGGCAGTTGCCGCGTGGCGGCGGTTGCAGGGTGGCGCCGGGTAGCACCGCGGCGGTCATGTCGCTGGGGCCGCCGTTCGGTCTGATGTCACACGGCGGTGGCGGTCGACCCATGCGGCCCAGGGGATGAAGATCCAGAGCAATAGTGCCGATCCGCCGAGCAGTCCGACGCTGGAGGGCGGGGGTCCGCCGGATGCGGCCACGAAGATCCCGGCCTGCACGAGCACGAGCAGCCAGAGTCCGTAGCTGCCCATCCGGTCTACCGCCGACGTCGTGCGCAGGTACACGGCGAGACCGCCGAAGTAGACCAACCCTTCGAGGACCATCGTGAGCGGGATCGAGTTCCACGCGCCGAGTCCGACGCGCGGGCCGCCGGGGTAGACCGGCAAGTCGGGGGCGTGCACGATGACGTCGAGTATCCAGTGGCTCACGACGAGCGCGCCGACGATGAGTGCAGCGCGGGGCGCGTGGCGGAGCGCCATGTAGATCGCGCCGATCAGCACACCCCATCCGATCGCGGCGAGCAGGCTGTGCGAGAATGGGTAGTAGGTGAACTCGATCGGAGAATGCCGCCATCAGGCCGGGAACGATCCGCACCTTTTCGAATGCCGGCGAGGAGCAGCACCGGCCACAGCTCATCGAGCCACTGCGCGGCGAACGTCAGTGTGCCCAGCGACGTGCGTGGCGCGGCGCGTTTGGCGGCGAAGGCCAGGCCATAATGTCCGAGAAACACAGAGTCCTCGTGTGTGGCGAGCGTTGGGTGCGAGCTTGCGACCTCAGTGACCGACGCCGCCGGCCACGCGAGTGCACAGTGGACAACCGACAACACCTACATGGGCGACTCGCTCGTGGCATCGGCCGCGGGCCACCATCTCTCGTTCGCCGCGTTCGGCAACGGCAGCGGAGACCTCGGCGGACACGTGATGTTCCCGGCCGACAACGCCTGGAACACGGACATCTCGAACACCACGCAGTATCCCGTGGCCGCCATGTCCGCCACCTGGATCGCGAGTTGCGGCGCATCGAGCGCGCTGCATCCCGACTTCGGCACCGTGTACGCCGGCGCGCCCAACGGCATCCCCTACGTCGTGGTGCACGGGACCCAGGCTATGGTGCCCGTGAACTTTTCGCCATACGCGAGTGAGAGTGACCCCGGAACGTATCCCATCCCGGCCTACCCCAATCGAGGGTGGCGCGGGATCGGCCGGCGATCGTCACGTGATCGTCGCCGACGCCGACCACTGGATGCTGTACGAGATGTGGGATGCGTTTCCCCCCGCTGGCGGCGCGGATTGGACCGCGGGCTCGGGAGCGGTCTTCGACCTGGCGAGCGATGCCCTGCGCCCCGCGGGCTGGACATCGGCGGACGCCGCCGGGCTTCCGATCCTCCCGGGACTCGTCCGGTACGATGAAGTCGCGATCCATCACGCGATCACGCACGCGCTCCGGTTCACCTGCCCGAGCACGCAGGACGCATTCATCGCGCCGGCCCGCCACCAGGCCGGCTCGGCCAACACGAGCCTCCCGCCAATGGGGATGCGCGTGCGGCTCAAGGCGAGCGTGGACATCTCCGGGTATTCCGCCAACGTCCAGGTGATCCTCCGCGCGCTCCAGACGTATGGGATGTTCGTGGCCGACAACGGCTCCGCGTTCTACCTGAGCGGCGCGCCCGATCCCCGGTGGGACGACTCCGACCTCCATACCCTGACACAGTTGCACGGGAGCGATTTTGAAGTCGCCGACACCGGGCAGCCCCTGATGCACTGACCTGGCGGTGCCCCGGCCACTGGGCGGCAATGCCGGACGGCAAAGCCACACGGCAATGCCGGACGGCAATCGCCAGAGGGCAATCGCCAGAGGGCACTCGCGGGCGGCCAGCCGCCTCCGGCCTTTCCCAACTCCGCCGCATCGACTAGCGTAGGCTTCGTACCGCTCGGACCCGCGTGAACCGGACCGGGCTGTGGCGTGCCGTTCGCCCCATCGCGGCCGGGAAGGCAGCGGAACTTTTCAGGGCCGCTCCAAGTGTGCGGAACTAAGCAGAGTCCAGCTTAGTATCCGAGTGCACCGGTGACCCACCCAGCCGGGGTGCGCATCCCTGGATTACCACGAGGACCTGTGATGCACGGGACTAGCTCAACGACCCGGCGAGGACTGGTGTCCGCCCTCATCGCGAGCGCGGCGATCGCCGCGGCAGCGGTGTCCATCGCGTCGCGCTCGCGATCGCGCCCACGCGTGCGGACGCGCAGTACTTCGGCCAGAACAAGGTCACGTACCGCAATTTCGATTTCAAGGAGATGCACACCCGCCACTTCGACATCCTCTACTATCCGGCGGAGTCGCTGGTGGTGGCGGACATGGCGCGGATGGCGGAGCGCTGGTACCAGCGCCACTCGGAGTCGCTGCGCGACACGTTCGCGCGCAAGCCGATCATCCTGTATTCCGATCCGCCGGCGTTTGCGCAGAACAACATCGCGCCGCAATTCGTGGGCGGTTCAGTCGGCGGGTTCACGGAGCCGTACCGGGACCGCGCGGTGCTGCCGATGAGCGGCGACTACGCGAGCGACGACCACATCCTCGGCCACGAGCTGGTGCACGTCTTCCAGTTCGACATCGCCGGGACGTTCCGCGGAGGGTTCAGCAGCATGAACCGCCTGCCGCAGTGGTCCGTCGAAGGCATGGCCGAGTATCTGTCGATCGGCCGCGACGATCCGAACACGGTGATGTTCCTGCGCGACGCGGCGCTCCGTAACAAGCTGCCGACCTTCAAGAAACTGGTGACCGACCCGCAGGGCTATTTCGCGTACCGGTGGGGCCAGGCGCTGTACGCGTACATCGGCGGGAAGTACGGCGACGTGCAGATCCCGGCGCTGTACCGCGCGGGCCTTCGCCGCGGCATCGACCCGGCGATTCGTGAAGTGCTGGGGATCACGCCGGACTCCCTCATGAAGGATTGGCTGGCGACGATCAAGGGGCAGTATCTGGCCGACGCGAAGACGCGGACCCTGCCCCAGGATCTGGGGAGCCGGGTGCTCAAGCCGTCGTCGAAGAAGTACGGCGATCTCGACATCGCGCCGTCGCTGAGTCCCGATGGCAACGAAGTGGCCTTCGTGACGAGCCGCGGCCTGTTCAACCTCTATCTGTACATCGCCGACGCGAACACCGGCCACATCATCCACAAGCTCACCAGCCCGAACGGCGATCCGCATTTCGAGGCCGTCAACTTCGTGAGCTCGTCGGGCGCGTGGTCACCGGATGGCAAGAAGCTGGCGGTCGCCGCGTTCGTGGGCGGCGCGTCGGACATCGTCGTCTACGACGTGCAGAGCGGGCACCAGGACAAGCGGATCCGCATCCCCGGGCTCGGCATGATCAACTCGATCAGCTGGGGACCGGACGGGCAGCTCGCGTTCTCCGGGATGGCGGGCGGCCTGACGAACCTGTACGTGTACCACCTGACCGACGGCCACACCGACAAGCTGACCGAAGGCCGCTACGCGCGGCTCGAGCCGGCGTGGTCACCCGACGGGCACTCGATCGCGTACGTGACCGACAGCGCGCCGGGCACGAACTTCGACCAGCTCGTCTACGCCCCGATGCAGATCGCGGTGATGGACATGACCTCGCCGTCGCACGCGACGCGGGTGCTGCCACTGTTCAACGGCGAGGCCAAGAACATCAACCCGCAGTACTCGCCCGACGGACAGTCGCTGTACTTCATCTCCGACCAGGACGGCTACTCGGACGTCTACAAGACCGATCTGGCGACGGGGCAGATCACGCGGTCCACGCGCGTCGCGACCGGCATCACCGGCATCCTGCCGGGCCGCGCGAGCTCCGGTGCGTCGCCGGCGATGTCGGTGGCGATGGGGAGCGGGCGGATGATGGTCAACGTCTTCGAGCAGACCGGGTATTCGCTGCACAAGCTGGAGCCGGAACAGCTCCTCAACATCCCGGCGTCGCCGCAGGCGGCGGACTCCACGGCCGGGACGGCGATCGCACTGGGCATCCTGCCGCCGCCCACTCCACCAGCCGGCAACGCGGTGACGGAGCGCCTCCAGGACCCGGAGACGGGGCTGCCGAGTGAGCGCGAGTTCCCGAACACGCCATATCACGCGGCTCTCGCGCTCGACGGGATCGGGACGGCGGGCGTGGGCGTGGCATTCGGCGGGCCGGCGGGCACGGGAGCGGCGGGGGGCGTCGCGTTCCAATTCGGCGATGAGCTGGAGAACAACATCGTCGCGGCGACCGTGCAGGCGTCCGGCTATCTGCAGGACATCGGCGGCCAGGTCGTGTACGTGAATCAGACACACCGGTGGAACTACGGCGTCGCGCTGTCGCACATCCCCTATCTGCAGGTGGGGGAGTTCGCGTACGACTCGACGATCGTGAATCCCGGCGGGTCGCAGACGCCGGCGCAGGTGCTGGAGCTGGAGTACCTCCGCACGTACTTCGAATCGGGGCAGGTGTTCGCGCAGTATCCGTTCTCGCCGACGCGCCGGATCGAACTGGGTGGCGGGTTCACGTATCTGCACTACGGCATCAACGCCGACAAATTCCTGATCCTGCCGGACGGATCGCTCGATCAGATCGCGTCCAACCAGGGACTACCGGTGCCGCCCGGGCTCAACCTGTTCGACGCGACGGCGGCGTTCGTGGGCGACTACTCGAGCTTCGGGTTCACGTCGCCCGTCGCGGGTGCGCGCTACCGGTTCGAAGCCGACCCGACATTCGGATCTTTGACCTACACGGGCGTCACGGCCGACTTCCGCCGCTACTTCCTGTTCAACCCGGTGACATTCGCGGTGCGGTTGTTCCACTACGGACGGTACGGTCCGGGCGGCGACGACCCGCGGCTGTCGCAGATCTACGTGGGCGATCCGTATTTCGTGCGCGGGTACAACGTCACCTCGTTCACGGCGACCGAATGTTCCGCGCTGGTGTCGGGAACGGGATCGTGCCCGCTGCTCACCAGACTCGAAGGCAGCAGGATCGGTGTCGTCAACGCGGAGCTGCGGATCCCGGTGCTCGGCGTGAGCCAGTACGGGCTCATCAACTTCCCGTATCTGCCAATGGAGATCGCGCCGTTCTTCGACGGCGGGATGGCGTGGACCAGCACGAGCCACCCGGTGCTGACGCTCAATTCGAACTCGACAGGCGACGCGCCCGTGTTCAGCGCGGGTGTGACCGCGCGCTTCAATGTCCTCGGCTACATTGTGGCAGAAGTCTATTATGCGATTCCGTTCCAGCGGCCTGGTGTCGGAGGCCAGTTCGGGTTCCAGATCCTCCCCGGCTGGTAGCAGGATGCGCCGTTCCCGAACGGCGCCCACTGCCCTCGACGACTGGCTTCGGCGGGCCCGGCTGGTCGTACCGCCGGCGGTGATGATGCTGGCGGGGGCCGGAGTCGTTCGGGCGCAGGACAGTAGTGCGGCGCATGGCGGCCGGTACGCGCGCATCTCCGGCATCGTGATCGACAGCCTACACGAGACGCCGCTCGCCAACGCCGACGTCGTGATCGACGGCACCAACCGGTCGGCGCGTACGGATGCGTCGGGCGATTTCCGGATCGACAGCGTGCCGGCTGGCGCGATCAGGATCGGCGTCTTCCATCCGTTGCTCGATTCCGTCGGCGTGAGCATCGCATCGCCGCCGATCGTGGCGCACCCTGGCGATTCGCTTCTCATCACACTGGCCACGCCATCCAGCGCGACGATCGCGGCGCGCGCGTGCCAGAACGTGCCGTCGGAAACGGGCGCGCTGGCCACCGCGCAGTCCACCGGGCCCGGCGTCATCGTAGGGCGCATCCTCGATGCCGATACCGACGAGCCGGTGCGAAACGTCCAGGTCTCGTTCATTCTGGGTGCAGCTCGAGGCGAGCAAGAAGACCGGCTTCCATCAATTCCGTCACGTGCGGCTCGCGACAACCGGCGCCAGCGGCATCTTCCAACTCTGTCACGTGCCGCTCAGCGTCGATGGCTCGCTCGAAGCCGTCCGCCGCGACGGCGGTGCGGCTGCTGCCGCCGAGCCGATCACCAGATCGCTGTCGCCGCGTGTGCTGCTGTCGCTGGCGACAATGCACGTCCCGCCGCTGGTGACGCCGACGATCGCGTCGCTCGCCGCGACCGCCGTGGTGACGGAAGTGACGGTACCGGCACTAGCGCCCGGGAGCGCGCCGGCGCCGGCGGCCGCGCCTGGCGCATCGGCATCGGCATCGGCGCCAACCACGCGGGCCGCGGGTGAATCTGCAGTACCGCCGAAGACGCCCGTTACCGTGCCGGCGCGCCGCTACGCAACGGGGTCCGCGGTTCTGAACGGGCAGGTGTTCAACATCCAGGGGCAGGCGGTGGCGCAGGCCTCGGTGTTCGTGAAAGGCGCGGCGGATTCCGCGCTCACCGACGCGACCGGGAAATTCACGCTGCACAACCTGCCGTCGGGCACGCGCAGCCTGGTGGTGCGGTCGGTCGGCTACGAGCCCGTTGTGCGGCCGGTGGAGCTGACGAGCCGGGCGCCCGCGAGCGCTGTCGTTTCATTCACCCACACGGCGCTGCCGGCGTTGGCGCCGGTCGTCGTCACCGCGCGGCTCGACGAGGGGCTCAGGAAAGTCGGCTTCGAGGCGCGGAAGCATGCCGGCATGGGGACATTCTGGACACTGCCGGACATCCAGAAGCATCAGGCCTACGAGTTCCACGACCTGTTCGGGTCATACCCCGGGCTCAAGATCGACTACAACGAGCAGGGGCAGGCGTCACTCATGGCCACGCGCGGCCAGTACGCGTGCATCGGCCAGAATCCGCAGGGGCAGTCGACCGTCGGGTCCAACTGTGGCCCTTGTGTCGCGTACGTGATCGACGGGCATCCATTTCTCGAGTCGCAAGAGGGCGAGCTGGACGAGTACGTCCGTCCGAACGACGTCGGCGCGATCGAGATCTACCAGGAGACCGAAGTTCCGCATTCGCTCGCGGGGACACACACGGACTGCATCAACATCGTGATCTGGACCAAGGGCCGGCTCGGCGTGTAGGCGGCGCGATGCGGTCACCGGCGTTGGCAGTGCGGGCAGTAGTACGTCGAGCGCGTGGCCTGGACGATTCGTTTTATGGGTGAGCCGCAGCGGCGGCAGGGTTGCCCTTCGCGATCGTAGACCCGCCATTGGCGCGCGCCGTTTTCGCGGTCGGTGTATCGCGCGGCCGGCGCGCGCCGCAGCACGTGGCGGATGGCCTGCACGAGCCGGGTGCGGCGTTCCGGCCCGATGGACGCGGCGCGAGCGCGGGGGCTGATCTGCGCGAGCCAGAGGGCTTCGGCCGCGTAGATGTTGCCGAGACCGGCGACGACGCCTTGGTCGAGAAGCGCGACCTTGACCGGGCCGCGCCGGCGGCGGAGGGATTCGCCCAGGCGTGCGGCCGAAAAATCCAGTGACAGCGGTTCGGGGCCCAAGTCCGCGAGGACCGGCGTGCCTGCGGCGTGATAGCGTGCGGTGCCGAGTGCGCGAGAGTCGGCGAGCGTGATGCGTGACCCATCGGTGAAATCGATCGTGAGGCGAGCGAAGGGTTCCGCGGGCGACGTCTGCGTGCCGGGGAGCCATTCGCCGGTCATCCCGAAGTGAAACTCGAGGATGCCGCCGTCATCGAGTGTCGCGAGCATGTGTTTGCCGCGGCGTGCGACGTCCGCGATCGTGTGGCCCGCGGCGCGAGCGGCATCTGCTGGAGGCAGCGACCGTGCGTAGACCGCGTGGTGCGTCGTGACGGCGGTGATCGTGCGCCCGGCGGACGCCTCGCGGAGGAGGCGGGCGCCGAGTTCGACCTCTGGCAACTCGGGCATGATGACATAGTCTAACGGCCCGGTCTAATGCCCTGCGAGCGCCACCGATTCGTGCATCGGGTTCGGCGCAAAGCGGTGGCGGAATTCCCGATCGTGGCGGTAGTCGGGGCGAGAGACCCGGAGCGGATCCTTGCCGGGCATGAGGAGCAGCGCGGAACCGGGATCGAGGCGGCGCACCTCACCGGGTGAGAGGAGCGGGCGGCCATGCTCCGATTCGGAGTGCGACGTGCGGGCGTCGCGTCCGTGGAAGAGTGCTCCGGCGCCGCTACGCTCCGATCGTGACGTGCCGGGGACGCGGGCCGTGGCGGTGCCGAGCATGGCGGAGAGATATGTGGCCGTCTCGAGGTCACTCGTGCCGAAGGCCTGGACGAGACCAGCGTTGGCGACGAAGGAGGCCCAGGACTCCGGGTAGAGCGCGCGCAACTGTGAGAGACTTTGTGCGAGGAACCAGCATGTGGCGCCGTACCCGCGGGCGAGTGTCGCCGCGCGCTCGAGCGGTGGCATCGGCCCGAGTGCGGGGAACTCATCGAGCAGGAAGAGGACGCGATCGGCTGGGAGGCCGGGCGTGCGGATGAGCGCATCGAGCGCCGACGCGACCATGAGGCGGAGCCACCGGCGGCAGGTATCGATGCGATCGGGTGGCACGATGAGGTAAATCGTCATGCGTGAAGTCTTGAGGCCGGAAAAGCTGAAGGAGGAGGTGCTCAAGACAGTCGCGAGGCGGGAGCTCTCGATGAAATGCAAATGGCTTTGCGCTTCGGCAATGACCGACGACCGGACGCGATCGGCCTTCTGCATCACGCGGTGGCCGGCGCGCTGGATCGCGCCATCAGCGCCCGTGCTGGCGGACATCATGCGCCAGAGCTTCGTGAGATCGCGTGGCGGAACCGACAGGATCTCCCACACCGTCGCCAGGGTGTGCATCCCGCCCGACTCGGCCACGAGGAGCATGAGACCGGCGAGGAGAGCCTTTGCTTCCTCCGACCAGAACATCGTGTCGCCGGACGCGTGGGGATCGCGGACGACCAGCATCTCGGCGAGTGCGGCGGCGTCATCGGCGCACAACGAATCAGCGACATCCAGCGAATCCATCGGGTTGAAGGAGCCGGTACCGCCAACGAGGCCGAACGGATCGAGCGCGACGACCTCGTGGCCGATCGAGCGGCGGTAGTCCGCGGTGACCGCATAGTTCTCGCCTTTCGGATCAATGACGAGGACCGAGCCCGGGTAGTCGAGTAGAGTGGGGATGACACAGCTCACGCCTTTGCCGGCGCCTGTTGGTGCGAGCGTCAGGATATGTGCATCCCCGGTGTAGCGGAGGAGTGGCGGCCGGTGCCAGCGGCCACTCCGTCCGACGATGAACCCGCGGGGGAAACCGTGTGGTGATTCGAGGTGGCGGCTGGAGCCCCATCGGGCACTGCCCAGCGACATGGGGTGGGCGCGGAACGGCGACACGCGGGGAAGCCAACGACTCCCGCGGCGGATGAGCCAAGCCGCGGCGGCGGCGGCGAGGATGGCGGTGATCGTGAGGTTGGCGCGGCGCGCATCGGCGACGGTTGGAGCGTGGCCGAGGTAGTGGGCGTAGAGGCGAGCGGCGGCAATGACGGCGGCTGACAGGAGGGCGATCAGCGCGAGGGGGCGGCCGGCGAGGCGCGCGATGAGGTAGAGCGCCCGGGCGATCAATAGCCGATACCGGTGTCATGGCTGCGGATGCAATTCGCCCGGCGGAAGGCGCCCGGCCCGGAGCAGATCGGGCATGCCAGGTTCTTGTGGCTGCCGTTATGAAGCCAGGTCTCGAAGCCGGGCGTCACGTTTTCCCACGTGCGGGCGAGGACGAGCTCAATGCCCTCGGCGACGGCGCATCGCAGGAGCGGAGAGGTCGACCCTCTCCGGTGCTGACTGAGGCGGCGTTCCAGGCTGGTGGTGAATCCGACGTAGTGGCCGGCGTGCTTGTACGGGCGGCTCAAGTGCAGGAGGTAGACAGTGCCGACGATCGATTCGCCTGGGCGAGGTAGCCAGTCCACAGGTCGCCGTTTCACGGTATTCGCGCCTCCGGCGCGTCGCGTGAGCGTGGCCTACCCGCCGCCAGTTTTTCTTCGCGCGGCCGAGGATTCGGCTAGCGGATGCTCCGGGCGCCGTGGCGGTGCGGCCGGGGCAGGGCAGGGGATCAACTACCGGCTAAGGTAGGATCACCCATGTGCCGCCGTCAACAGGAATGACAATCATAACCCTCTATGTAACATACGGTTACAACGTATGTTACATCGGGATACTACGGGGTAACCGAGGGAAGGCTCCCGGGCCGCGCGCCGGCCCGGGAGTTAGCGGCGGCGGTCGGGCGCGGTGCGCTCTCCGACCAGCTCGATTATTGCGCGCTCCATCTCGTCGCGAACGCGGTACGCCCAGTACTCCGGGCCGGCCATCTCTTCAGGCCACCCCTCCGTGTGCTCCGAGCCGCGCCATCCTTCGCCTGGTCCGGGCTCTGGCGGTTCCCAGCCCGGTCTGCTTCGGTGGTTCATGGTGCACCCTCCTGCCCTTAATGTCCATCATCCGGACGACTGCAGGCGCAGGGTGAAACAGGGTACCGGGCTGCCGCGTAGTGAAGGTGCGAGTGGAGTGCGGTGAACAGGCGGTACGGGTCACGGAAACATCGGATCGCGGGAGCAGACATGGGTGCCCTCGTCAAAGGCCTCATACTCGGTACGATCGGCGCGGTGCTGGCCGTTCCAGCGCTCATTGTTCTGGCAATTTTCGGCCTGCCGCTCTTCATTGCCGGCGCGGTGCTGCTCGGCGTCTTCGTGGCGGTGCCGATGATCATTCTGGCTGCGCTGGCGCTGCCGGTGTTCGTGGTATTCGCGGTGTTCATCGCGCTGTTCGTGGTGGCGGTCGTGCTCGCGCTCAAACTGGCGCTCTTCGTGGTGCTGCCGATCCTGCTGATCGGGCTGGGCATCAGTTGGCTCGTGCGCGCCGCGCATTCACGCCGCGACGAGCACCTCTACGCCTGACGCGCGGCCGGTCAGCGGACGCCGATGACGTCCTGCACGACCGGCTGCCCGTATTCCGCCGCGCCGACCACGACGCGGAGGTTGGGGCGGATCTGAACGCCCGCGCCGCCGTGGGTGTGGCCGCAGAGCACGAGCAGCTCCCGGTCCGGTTGTGCCTCCGCGGCCTCCACGAGCGCATCCCCCACGGCGTGCGAGCAGAAGTGCGGGAGCCAGGCCGGGTCGGAGATCCGTCCCTGGTACCACGAGGCTTCCGCGAAGGGGGGGACGTGTGTCAGCGCGATCACGCGGGGGAATCGCGCCAGCGCTTCGGGTAGCACGCGCCGGAAAAACGCAGCGGCCTCGTCACCGAGGGCGTTGAGCACCGACAGGCGCGCGGGCGCCGAGAGGCCGGTCAATTCCCGGATCAGGCGATAGTCGTTGAGCATCACACGCGACGTCGCGTAGTCGCCACAGCGGCCGTCCGCCCATCCGTCGTGCCCGACGAGGCCGGTCTCTTCGCCCACCTGTACGATTCCCGCTTCGGGCATCCAGCGGAGATGCGCCGATGACGCGGCGAGTGCCGAGATCGCGGCGCGGACATCTACGATGGAGCCGTTGTAGAAGTCGTGGTTGCCGAGGACGAAGTAGACCGGCATGGGGAGCGCTTTGTCGAGCGCGCGAAGGTAGCGCTCGAGGCTTTGTGCCTGGCCGATGTCGCCAGTGATCAGGAGCCCGTCGGGTTCCGCGGCGATCACCGTCTGGCAGAAGGCGACGATCTGATCCACCGATGCGAACTCGAAATGGATATCGGTGGCCCAGGCGAGTCGCGGCATTCTGGCTCGGATATTAGCGGCCGATGCGGGTATGGGCGCCTCCAACCGCACCGCCACCACCGGCGACGCCACCGCCACCGGCGACGCCACCACCAAAGCCACCAAGCCAAAAACCACCGAAGCCACCCAAGCAGCAGCCGCCGGGGCAAGATCCCGGGCAAGGTCCACCAGGCCAGGACACAACAGGGAAGGGTCCCGGCGGACCCGGTCCGCAGGCGCAGTCGTTAGTCGCGGCATGGCCGTGGTCCCGGTGCGCTGGCCGGTGCATCCGGCACGCGGCCAGGGCGGGCCATGACCCGCCCCTACCGGGGACGTTATGGTCCGGTGCCCCGGCAAACTCTGCAGCGACTTACTCGACCGCGACCTGGTTGCCGAAACTTCAGGCTAACGAAAATCCGTTTCCTGTCCTATTAATAGCCCGGCGGCTCAGTTACTAACCGCACGGCTCTTGCGGCGATCCTGCTTGACTCGATATGGGGGCAGGTATGGCGCATCGCAGAGAACATGATGGGCAACTGACGACGTGGATTTGCATCACGTGCGGGGGCGAGATCTATTCTCGCGGGCCTGCGGCTGGGCGACTGGCGTGTCCCCGGTGTGGTGGGTCGGTGTTTCGTCCGTTCGATACACCGTCGCCGAGCGATCATGTCGCCGAGGATTATCTCGAGGACGTGGCGCGGCGGTTTGAACCGAAGGACAAGAACGCTGCGATCCGGGATCCCAGCATGCACGAGCGAGATCGTCCATGATGGATCGCCTATGATCGACCGGTTGCGAAGCGATGATGGCAATGACGGTGGAGTGGGGCCGCCGATCGACCTCATCACCGTGTCGCGCGAGTTCGGCGCCGGGGGCAGCTTGCTCGCGCATTTCGCCGGCAACGAGCTGCAGTGGCCGGTGCTGGACCGCGATCTCCTGCGTCTGGTTGCCGAGCGGTTGCGGCTCGAGCCGCATCACGTCGAGGCCGTGGATGAACAGCCGCCCGGACTACTGACGCGGCTCATCGCCTCGGCCCTGCTGATGGCGCCGCCGGAGTTGCCGACCGAGGTGCAGACGGACCGGTTGCATCCCGACTCTGTCGCCGCGGCGGCACGCGCCGCGATTCTGGCCGCCGCGGAATCCCCGCCGCTCATCGTCGTGGGGCACGCGTCGCAATGTCTCTTCCACCATTGTCCCGGGACCATGCACATCCGGCTCGTCGCGCCGTTGGCGCTCCGGCTGCAGCGTGTGTGCGCGCGCATGCCGTGCGACTCCGCCAAGGCGGTGGCCGAGACCCGCCGCATGGACCAGGCGCGTGCGGCGTACGTGCGCCGGCATCATCAAGCCGACTGGCGCGACCCGCTCCTCTACGACATGGAGTTCAACACGGGCCGGGTGACCATCGAGGAGGCCGCGCGGATGGTCGTGAGCGTCGTGACAGCGCGGAACGGCGTCCGCGCCCTCAGCGACTAGCTGAACCACCAGCTAGACCACCAGCTAGACCACCAGCTAGACCACCAGCTAGTCCACCAGCTAGTCGACCGCGCTGACTGTCACCGCGTCCGTCCGTTCGAAGACGCGTCCAGCCAACCGCATCATCAGCGACAACTGGCCCGCGTAGGCGACGGCGAACGCGACG
The DNA here is from genome assembly GCA_963737895.1 of uncultured Gemmatimonadales bacterium. GTDB lineage: Bacteria > Gemmatimonadota > Gemmatimonadetes > Gemmatimonadales > Gemmatimonadaceae > Palsa-1248. Next base: position 1,652,572 of record CAVTUF010000001.1, read on the forward strand.
ATCCCGAACAGGGTCGCGGGCGGTGCCGTGACGAAGTGTCTCGCGACCCAACTCGCCAGCACGGCCACGCCCGTCGGCATCACGAACGCGAGCGCCGCCCCGATGAGCGACGCGATCCGCGTGAGGAGAATCTGGCCGACGCCTTCGGCGCCCGCGCCTCCGACCGCCACTCCGAGTGCGCGCGCTGTCGGGAAGAGGAGCGCCATCGCGTTGCCGATCGTCGCCGACGTCGTGTCGAGCGCCGGGAGCACGACGGCCGATATCACGAAGACCGAGGCGCGGGCGCTGGCCGCGATCGGCCGGTGCTCAATCTCCGGCGGGCAGACCAGACAGGCGATCGCGACCAGCGAGAGCTGCGTGATGGCCAGCGGCAACACCGCCGACGCGATGGACGCGGCCACGATGCGGACCCCGGACAGCGGGTACGTGCGGAGGAGCGCGAGGTGGGCGACATCGCGCCGCAGGTCGTTCTGAAACGCGACCGGTCCGAGGAACGCCAGCATCCACGCGAGGGATGCGAGCCCCGCGGCCAGCGCCAGCGCTGGTGACCCGGTCATCGAGCGTTGGCCGGCCATGACGATGGTGGCGACCACGACGATGAACGCGGCGGTCATCCACACCGTCCGCCATCCGCCGCGCTGCAGGGCGATCGTGTTCTTCCAGATGATCGCGACAGCGGGCTGGCCGGTACTACGCAGCCGGAACCACGCACGCCTGGGGTGGCCCGGCTGGCTCGGTTTCGTCTGGAGCGGCGCGCCGCTCATGAGCCGGCGGCGCATCAAACGGATCCGGTCGGCGAGTGCAGCGGATGCTTCGGCTGCCGCCTCCTCGAACGGCACGTCGATGCGGAGCACCCAGATGTAGTGGATCGCGAGCAGCGGAACCGCGAAGACGAGTGCGCGCGCCCAGGCCTCGGGGGATGTGGCGAAGAGCGGCGCCAGTGCAATCCGGAACGGCAAGAGCACGGCCCCGACCAGCGGGCTCCGGAGCACGGCGCCCGCCGCATCGAAGATGCCGCCCAGGCCGGCCGAATCCGTCTGCGCCGGCCATGCGGTCACGAGGCCAACAACCATTACGACCGCCACCGCGCCGGCCATCACGGCCGCGAACATCGGCCGCTTCCGGCTCGGGCTGGTCTGTCCCACACCGACGCGGACGAGTGACGCGCCCAGATGGTGGAGATAGAGCGTCACGAGAAACACCCAGGCACCGATCATCCGCAGGCCGGCCGGCATCTCCGGATCGATCCGGATTGTCACAACACTGATCACGAGTGCGCTGACGAGAAGCTGGATCTGCGCGGTGAGGAGTTTGTACGAGAGCAGATCCCGCCGCCGCAGTGGCGCCGCGAAGAGGAACTGCACCTCGGCGGGCGCGAATGCGAGCACCGGCGATCCCGTTTCGAAGAGCCACCATCGGCCGACGAACACGAGGAGCCCCAGGGACACGACGCGGATGGGGAGATCGCCGAACTGGACGGGCTGGCCGCTCGCGTGCGATGGGAGACCGGCGGGGTATGACCGCAGGAACACGGCCCAGATGTAGAAAAGGCCGAACGCGAGGCCGGCCAGGTAGCGCGGATGCCGGAGCCGCCGGATGCGCTGGAACAGGCGATTCCGGAACGTCGTGGCTACGAGGAAGAGAAACGCACGGAACACGCCTACAAGATGTCACGCGGGAGCGGCCCTGGAACGGGGGCCGTTTGCCACAACAGGCGACCTGCGGTTGCCCGACAGAAGCGTGCCGCCGCATCCGTCGGGGGCCGTTCTCGAACGGCCCCCACTGCCCTCGACGACTGGCGATCGTGGTACGGCAACTACAGTGGGCGGGGCGTACCCGGCGGGAACGGTTCTCGAACGGCCCCCACTGCCCTCGACGACTGGCGTTAGTGGTATGGCAACTACAGTGGGCGGGGCGTACCCGGCGGGAACGGTTCTCGAACGGCCCCCACTGCCCTCGACGACTGGCGATCGTGGTACGGCAACTACAGTGGGCGGGGCGTGGCCCGCCCTTACACGAGTGGGCGGGGCGTGGCCCGCCCTTACACGGGAGCCGCCGGGTCAGCGGACTCCGATGACCACTCCGTTGCCGCGGGGCGTGTCACGCGGCGGGGCCATTGCCGCGCGAGCCGCTTCGAGCTGGGCCTGGACCGCGCCCGGGCCGGTACCGCCGGTCAGGTCGCGTCGTTCGACGGAGCGGCGCGGCGAGAGCGACTCGAACACATCGATGCCGAAATCCGGGTGGACGGCCGCGAACTCGGCAAAGGGCAGCTCGTGCAGCTCGAGACCCTGCGCATCGGCGACGCGGATGAGCGTGCCTACCGCGCGGTGCGCATCCCGGAACGTGACCCCGCGAGCGACGAGGTAGTCGGCGACATCCGTCGCCATCATCCCGCTGCCGACCGCGGCCTGCATCCGGTCGCGCCGGAACACCAACTCGCCGAGCGCGCCCGTCGCGGCCGGGAGCACCAGCATCAGCGTGTCGACGGCGTCGAAGAGCGCGCGCTTGTCGTCCTGCATGTCCTTGCTGTAGCCACTCGGCAGACCCTTGAGCGTCGTGAGCAGCGCGACGAGGTCGCCGAGGGCGCGGCCGCCGGATGCGCGCACCAGCTCGAGCGCATCGGGGTTCCGCTTCTGCGGCATCATGCTCGATCCCGTGGTGAACGCCTCGCCGAACTGCACGAAGCCGAACTCACTGGACCCGAACACGATCAGATCTTCCGCGAGCCGCGACAGGTGCGTCGCGAGCAGCGCCGTGGCGAACAGCACCTCGGCGACGAAATCGCGATCGCCAACGGCGTCCACACTGTTGGGCGAGACGGCCGAGAAGCCGAGGCTCTCCTTGAGGAGCACGCGCGAGATCGGGTAGGCCGACCCGGCGATCGCGCCGGAGCCGAGCGGCAGAGTCGCCATGGCCGAGCGGCCGGCGGAGGCGAGACGGGCGCGGTCGCGCTCGAGGGGCCAGAAGTGATTGAGCAGCCAGTGCGCGGCGGCGACGGGCTGGGCGCGCTGCAAGTGCGTGTACGCCGGCATGAGCGCGTCGCCGAGGGCGGTCGCCTGGGCGATCAGCGTTTCCTGGAGCGCGCGGACCGCGGTGTCCAGCCCCGTGACCGCATCCGCGCACCAGAGGCGAGCGGCGGTCGCGACCTGGTCGTTGCGGCTGCGTCCGGTATGGAGGCGGCCCGAGAGCTCGCCCACCTCGGCATTCAGCATCCGGTCGATCATCGTGTGCACATCTTCATCGCCCGTTTCCGGGCGGGCGCCGCCGGCGAGCTGCTGGTGCACCGACGAGAGCCCCATCTCGAGGCGCTGGCTTTCCTCCAGCGTGAGGACCCCCGCATCCCAGAGCGCCACGGCCCACGCCATCGACGCGCGCACATCGTGCGGCCAGAGGCGGTAGTCCGTGCCGACCGACCGATTGAGCGCATCGAGCGCCGGCGCGCTCTCGGCGGCGAAGCGGCCGCCCCAGAGGCGGTGCGCGCGTGCGCGCGCGGGGGACGGGCGTGCGGCGTCTTCGATATCGATCACCGGATCACCCGGCCGATCCGGCGGGGGCGTCATGCGGCCCCCACTGCGACGCCGGACGTGGCGCTTTCGCCGATCTCCGCGTCCGTGCCGGCGAAATCCGGCGCTGCGTGAGCCGTGGTATCCGCGAGCGCCGCGGCGGCTCGTTCGCGGGCCTGGAGCGCGGCGACGCGCTGCGGGAGGGCGAAGAGGCGGATGAAGCCGGCGGCGTCGGCCTGCTGGTAGACATCGTCGGCGCCGAACGTGACGAAGCGTTCGTCGTAGAGCGCGAACGGGCTCGTACGCCCCGCGATGGTGACATTGCCCTTGTAGAGACTGAGCGTGACCGTGCCGGTGACGTGCTGCTGCGTGACCGAGACGAGCGCGTCGTACGCGGCGCGCTCGGTGGTCCACCACCGGCCCTCGTACACGAGATCCGCGTAGCGGCTGGCGATGAGGTCCTTGGTGGCGAGCGTGCGCCGGTCGAGCGTCAACTGCTCGAGCTCACTGTGCGCGGTGTAGAGCAGCGTGCCGCCGGGCGTCTCGTAGATGCCGCGGGACTTCATGCCGACGAGGCGGTCCTCGACGAGATCGACGCGTCCGACCCCGTGGCGTGCGCCGATCGTGTTGAGCGTGCGGAGGAGCGTGACCGCATCGAGCGGCATGCCGTTGACGGCGACGGGGACGCCTTGCTCGAAGGCAATCGCGACGGACTCCGGCTTGTCGGGCGCGAGGGCGGGCGCGACGGTGAGCTGGAAGACATCGGCGGCGGGTGCCTGGTTGGGATCTTCGAGGGCACCGCCTTCGTGCGAGACGTGCCAGATATTCCGGTCGCGGGAGTAGATCTTCTGCGCGGTGGCGGCGACGGGGATGCGCCGGGCGGCGGCGTAGGCGAGCGCGTCTTCGCGGCTCCGGATGTCCCATTCGCGCCAGGGGGCGATGACCGTGAGGTCGGGCGCGAAGGCGGCGTAGGTGAGCTCGAAGCGGACCTGGTCGTTGCCTTTGCCCGTGCATCCATGCGAGAGGGCATCGGCGCCGACGCGGCGTGCGACCTCGACCTGGCGGCGGGCGATGAGCGGGCGGGCCATCGCGGTGCCGAGGAGGTATTTCCGGCCGTAGACGGCGCCGGAGAGGACCGTCGGCCAGATGAACTCTTCGACGAACTCGCGTTTCAGGTCTTCGACGATGCAGTCATCCGCGCCGGAGGCGAGGGCTTTGGCGCGGACGCCGAGGAGCTCGTCGCCTTGTCCGATATCGGCGGCGACGCAGATGACGCGTGCGCCGGGATAGTGCTCTTTGAGCCAGGGCACGATCACCGACGTGTCGAGCCCGCCGGAATAGGCGAGCACGATCGTGGAGACCGGACGGTCGGGGTGAGTGGGGGGCATGCCGCCTCGCGATGTGTATTTATGCGGTGATAGTGCATAAATAAACATTCGGGACGGGGGACGTCAACGGCGACGGTGTTACGAGCGGGTGCGGCCCAGCCGGCGTTCGAGGCGTTCGCGGGCGGAGGCCGAGCGGCAGACGATCAGGATCGTGTCGTCGCCGGCGATCGTGCCGATCACGTCCGCCAAGTGTGAGGTGTCCAGGGCTTTGGCGACGGTTTGGGCGCTGCCCGGCGTGGTGCGCACGACGAGGAGCTCGGAGACGCCGTCCACCGACATCACGAGCTGCGGGAGCAGGGCTTCGAGGCTGGGACGGACTTCGTCGCTGGCCCCGGCGGTGTCGGCGCGGGCGTACTGCACGCCGTCGCCCGTCGGAACGCGGGCGAGGCGCAACTCGTGCACATCGCGCGAGAGCGTGGACTGGGTGACGTCCCAGCCGCGCAGGCGCAGCAGGCGGCGGAGGTCTTCCTGGCTGGCGACGGGGCGAGACTCGATCAACTCCAGGATGAGCGCCTGGCGATCGCGCTTCGAGGGCATCATGAAAAGCTACAGAAAAACGGCGTGCCCGCTAATCCGGGCGCGGTGGGATGGCGGGGTTGTGGTCGTGTCGTGGGGCCGGCGGTACTTCGGCCGCGGTCATGGGCCGGGCCGTAGATTGTGCGGCAGCATGCCTGGTCCGTCCCCTCGCCGCCGGCCGGCGGAATCCGCGTCCCGGGGGCTCAAGTCCGCGTTCGACGCGGTGCGGTTCGCTCCGGACTGCACCCTCAACCTGCGCGCCTCGTTTCCGACCGGGGCGGACGCGGCGTATCGCGCGGAGTCGTGGTTGCGGGAGCGGCAGGTGTCCGGCGCCCGGGAAGTGTTGATCATCACGGGACGCGGCCGGGGCAGTCCTGACGGCATCGCCGTCGTGCGCGAGTCCGTGGAGCGCTGCTTCGCGGGGCTCCGGCGCACCGGTGTGATCGCCGCGGTGAGCGTTCACGACCCGGGCTCGTTCGTGGTGGAGCTCGCGACGCTTCAGGCGCTCGTGGGTGCTCCCCGCCGCCGGCACCATCCCCGGCCCGAGCCGTCGCGCGATGCCGGCGTGCTGAACGGGCTCGATCCGGAGATCCTCGGCCTGCTCCGCCGGCTCGCGATCGTCGCGCTCGAGGCCCACGGCGTCCACGGTCCGTCCGAGAGCTTCGTCGCTGACGAGATGGCGCGGCATTTCTCGCGGCTGGTCCAGGGCGTCGCCGCGGGCGAGGATCCTGGCGTCGCGCTTCGGCCGCTGCTCGAGCGCTTGCTGGACGAATACGACGCCTGAACACGGGCCCCAAACACGGGCGCCAAATACGGGGCGCCAAACATGGGCGCCCCACGGCTCCCAACATGACCGGGGCGCGGTCAACGTGACATGTCATTGCGTCCGCCACGTCACCGCGTTCGCTGCAGAGTACGAGCCGGCGAGGTGCGCGCGCGTGTGATGCGCTGGACATCGTCCGCGGGGTCCGCTTCCTTTTAAATGAGAGCCCGCCAACGCATCGGGATGGAGGTCCCATCGCTCCTGCATCGCGCGCCGAGAGTGCGCCCGCAACGCCCCCGACCCCGTTCGTCATCATCGGTGCGGACGGATATCTGGCGGCGCGGCCGGCGACCCCGGTGCAAGTGGCCCATGCGTGCCGTGCCGCGGGCTACGCGGCGGCGATTCCGGCGACGTGGGGCGATGAGCTGATCGCCGAAGGGTGTGCGCGGCGGCTCGCGACGCGCACCCTGCCCAGCGCGATCTTCTGTTCGTGCCGCCGAGTGCGGGACCGTCTGCTCGGACCCGGGGCGGACCTGCTTCCATTTCTCGTGTCGTTCGTGGCGCCGCCAGTTGCGACCGCGCGATATCTGCGGGAGTTGTACGGCGAGACGCCGATCGACATCACGTACGTCGGCACGTGTCCGTCCGCGAGCAACGAGCCCTCGATCGACCGGCAGGTCCGGCCTGAAGCGTTCTACGCGTCGCTGGCCGAGCGTGGCATCGTGGCGGCAGAAGAGCCCCTGGTGTTCAACTCGTTCTTCGCGCCCGATCGCCGGCGATGCCATTCGCTGCCCGGGGGGCTGCCGATCGACAGCCTGCTCCAGGCGCAGGATGGCGTGGCACGGGCGGCGGACGATGGCAGTGACGAGGATGACGAGGCGCTGCCGTTCATCCCGCGGTCGGTGGTGGAGATCCGGGAAGTCGAGTACGCCGCGGAACTCGCGCAGTACCTGATCACGGGTGCGCCGGTGCTGCTCGACCTCGGGCCGCGGCTGGGGTGCGCGTGCAGCGGCGCGGTGAGCGGCGCGACCGCGTCACAGGCGCGCGACGCCGTGATCGCCCTCGAGCCTCCGCGATCGCCGACACCGGTGGTCGAGCCGGACGTGAGCGCGGACGTCGACCTCGACCCGGCGGCCGACGACTCGCAGGGCGTGCTGGTCGCGGACCGGGCGGCGCGAGCCAACGAGGCGCGGACCAACGAGGCGCGCGCCGGCGAGCAGCGTGCGGCTAGCGCGCCGCCTGGTCCGCGGGAAGCGGCGGCGTCATTCGTGGCGGCCGGGTGGCCGCACCGCGACAGCGGCATCGCGCAGCGCGGCTGACGCCGCGTCAAAGCGCGCGGCGAGGTCCGCGACCTCGCGTGCCACCAGCGCCGAATCGCCGGACCGCACCGCTTCCGTGATCGACGGGAACGCCACGTCGGCGTACCCGTTGTCCTCATCCGAGGCGTAGATCAGACTCCGGAACCACGGGCGCGAGCGCAGTCCTTCCGGGCGTGTGAGGGCCCGCTCGACGCGCATCAGGGCCGCATTCGCGGTGCGAAGCGCCGCGGTGTTCGGCCGCGCGGCTGGGCCGGCGGGATGCCGCAGTGGTCCGGCCGCGCTCGCGCTCACTCCCCCTCCGAGTGCCGAGTCACGTGCTCCGGCCCAGGCGCCAGCCGCGGTTTCCATGTTGGTGATCGCCTGGGTGAGCGCGGTGACCGGCACGGACCATCCGTGCGCGGCGATCGCGGCCTCGACGCCCGGCACATATCCGCGCATGGTCCGCGCGTATTCGGCGTAGTCGTATGGCAGGATATCGGCGTTGGCCATGCGGAGCAGCAGCGCCGCTCCCACGCGAGCCAATGCGGCGTGCCGCTTGTAGCCGGGGTCGCCGAAGCGGGATTCCCAGTTGTAGTCGTCGTATGCCGAGTGATAGACGCCACCGGCGCCGCCGAAACCCCACGACAGCATCGGGACACCGAGGTGATTGGCGAAGCCGGCGAAATCCGATCCACCGCCCGGGTCGCCGAACTCCGGGCCGCCCGAGTCCACCCGTGGCGCCGCCATGGGATCGCCGCCGCGCCACGCGTCGTAGATGCTGACACCGGCGCCCGCATCCGGGTCGGGCACCATCTGCGTGACCTCGCGCGTGATCGCGCGGAGCGATGGCGATCCCGTCGCGCCGAATACGGGGCCGTCGGCCGAGACATCCTGGTTGAAGTAGGCGACCGCGCCGCGCAGGAGGCGGAGCGAATCATCCTCGACGTATTCCGTCGATCCGATCAGTCCCCACTCCTCCGCATCCCACGTCGCGAGCACGATCGTGCGTTTCGGGCGGTGGCCCGCCTTCACCTCGGCGGCCAGCGCGCGCGCCATCTCGAGTACACTCACGACACCGCTGACATTATCGGCGGCGCCGGGTCCCCAGGCATCGCGGTGGCCGCCGGCGATCACCATCTCGCCGGGGAATTCCGTCCCGCGGATCACGGCGAACGTATCCCAGATGGTGTGGTACGCCGGCCGGGCCGGTTTCGCCCGTGTACGCCACACGTGCTCGCACCGGGCCGGGGCCGACGTGGTAGCGGAAGGGCAGCCCGCCCTGCCACGGCTGCGGGAAGCGCACCTCACTGCGGGCGAGACTGGCCGCTGCACCGGCGGGGGCATTTCCGTTGCCGCGCAGGTCGCGCAGGAGCCGGGTCGCGTTGCCGTAGGAGATGGGCACGACCGGGATGTGCGGGACGGGCATCCGGGCGGGATCGACGCGGCGGGCGCCGGTGGTGCTCGGGTAGCCGGGCGTGCTGGGATCACCGTTGTCGTTCATGATGCTGCCGCGCTGGACGCCCTGCTCCGGCCGCATCGGGCCTTCGGGATACACATCGCCGCGCGCGTAGCCGTCGTCGGCCGGATCACTGTAGATGAGCAGCGCGGCCGCGCCGTGGCGTTCCGCCTCGCGGGCCTTGATGCCGCGGAAGGAATGACCGTAGCGTGCGATCACGATCTTGCCTGCGACCGAGACGCCGACCGAATCGAGGTGCGCGTAGTCCTGGATCAGGCCGTAGTTCACATACACGACCTCACCGGCGGCGCTGCCGTTCCCGCTGTACGCGTTGAACGTGGGGACCTGGGGAAACGCCGACGACGTGGAGTCGCCGGACACCGGCCCTTCGGCCAGCGACAGCTCCTCGGAATCGGCGGCGGTGGGTGCGCCGAGCCGCCAGACGTGCAGCGAGACCGGCTGCGGCATGTAGACATCGTAGGCGCGCACCTCGGTGGAGAGCCCCCAGCGGCGCAGGAGGCCGACCACATAGTCGCGCGTGCGCGCCTGCGCCGGCATGCCGGCCATGTGCGGCTCGCGGGAGAGCGCGCGGGACATCGAATCGGCGGAGGCCGCGTCGGGGTGTGCGATCACCCGGCTCTCGACCGCGGCTTCGGCGACGGCATCGGCGGCCGTGTAGCCGGCGAGCGGCTGGGCCGGGTTTGCATGGGCCGGGCGTTGCGTGGGGCGGGGCGGTCTGCGCCCGGCCAGGCACGGTGAAGAGAACGGCGCCGGCGAGCGCCAGCGTACAACCCCACGCACCCATCGTCGCGCTACTTCCCCATCGCATCCTGTACTCCTGTGATGACGAATTGGACCGCCAGGGCGGCCAGTAAGAGACCCATCATGCGCGTCATGATCTGGATACCCGTGCGTCCGAGCCGAACGATGAGGCGATCACTGACCCGGAGCACGACCCAACAAATGAACGCGGCGAGCGCGATCGCGCCGTAGACGGCGGCCGCGCGCGCCGCCGTGTGGGCCTGGCCCGCGAGGACCATGACCGTCGTGATCGCGCCCGGGCCGGCGAGCATCGGGACGGCGAGCGGCGTGATCGCGACATCGTCCTTCTCCTGGCCTTCCACGATCTCGGCGGGCGTCTCCTGCGTCGTGCGCTGCGACCGCAGCATGTCCATGGCGATCAGCCACAGGATGCCGCCGCCCGCGATGCGGAACGCGGCCAGCGTGATGCCGACGAGCTCGAAGATGACGCGGCCCGCGAATCCGAACGCCGCGAGGAGGATGCCGGCGGCGATGCAGGCGCGGCGCGCCGTGCGGGCGCGCTGCTCCGCGGTTTCGTTGCGGGTGATGACCAGATACGCCGGGATGACCGCGATCGGGTCCACAATGAACAGGATCGACGTGAACGTGATCAGCGCGAACTGCAGGTAGCTGTACACGGACCCGTGACCCACTACCCGGCGATCACTTCGGTGCGGCCGCCAGCGACGCCGGCGTGACGATCACGTGGAGGTTGTGATTGATGCGCACGCCCGCAATGCCGTCCGTGGGGACACTCCTCGCGTCGACCGTCGCGGCCACCTGGCCGTTCACGTAGAACCGCACCCGATCGGTGACAGCAATGCGCAGCGTGTAGGAGGCCTTGCCTGACGCGTCGGCCTGGGGGACCGCCGGGCTGGCTGTGAACGGCAGCACCGTACGCGCGTCGTCGCCATCGCGGACCTTGACCGCGAACTTTCCGTCGCCGCGGACGAGGAAGTAGGTATACCGCTGCCCCGGCCCGTCGAGCTGCTGTCCGCCAATGAAGATCCCGTATGCTTCCGGGTGGTGGGGCGCTTCCAACTGATCGATCTTCGCCGAGACCGTGTAGTGCGTGTGCGCGACCAGGGACGGCGAGTAGAGGATATGCGCGGGCCCCGTCCGCACCTCCCAGGTGCCATTGGCTGCGGCGGTGTATTTCGCCCCGGAGATGGGCGACCCGGCTTCATCCGTGCGCCCGACGAAGCCCGCGGGGACGCCGCTGCCGGCGACCGCCTGATCGGGGTCGGCGCTGGCACCGGTGGGGGCGGCGGCCGGGGCGGCAGTCTGGGCGGCGCTGTCCCCGGACCCGGCGGACTTGGCGGGTGATCCGCTGCAGGCAGCACCGGCGAGGACCGGTCCCAGGAGCGCACTCAGCAGTGCGAGACGAAGACTCATAATTCGGGGCTGCTCACGGCCGGGAAGGAGGTGGCGGCGAGACCGTTCAGCGGGTCCGGCCAAGGGGACGAATATACCGTACGCCCCGGGGTGTTGGGGGTGCACCGGGGCGCTGGTAAGGCGCTCGCGAGGGCGGGTGCTCGCCGCTTCCGGTACGCAGCGTGCCTTGCTCTAACGGTCTCCGCTGCGGATCTTTTTGACGACTCCGCGATCACCCCACCTCTCGGGAGCTGCACCCATGGCAACGAAGCGCAAATCTTCCCGTAAGGCCGCCAAACGGACCAAGTCTCGCCGTCGGACGGCCAAGAAGGGAGCGCGAAAGGTTTCAGCGAAGCGTTCAGTGAAGCGCGCCGCAAAGCGTACAACGCGTGCAGCGAAGCGCGCGACAAAACGCGTCACCAAGCGTGCCACCAAGCGCGTGAGCGCGACGCGGGCCCGCGCGAAGAAAGCCGGCAAGGCCGTGAGCAAGGCGATCACGAAAGCCGTGCACAAGATCGAACGGAAGGCGCCGAAGCAGCAGGCCGCGGTGAAGAAGGCGGTGACGAATGCCGCGCAAGCGGCGGGCGCGAGTGTCGCGCGAGTGGCGACAGCGGTCGCGCAGGAAACGCGCGAAGGCGTCACGAAGCTGGGCGAGATGGCGTCCGGGCTCGTCGAGCGCGTCACGCATCCGACGGCACCCGCACCGGCGCGTCCGGTATTCGGACCGGGATCGTCCTCGGGTGGCACGACAGGGAGCTGACCGCGCGCAACCGCCGCGAGTGGCGAACCACTCGTACGACCGCTCATACAGGTCGTGAACGACACGAGGGCCGGCTGCGGTTGCAGCCGGGCCCTCGGTGTTTGTCCGGCAAGAGCAGTAACGAGAACATTCTCTCCTACACCGCCTTCACCTCGGTGATCAGCTTCGTCAGCGACGCCTTGGCATCGCCGAACAGCATGCTGGTGCCGTTCCTGAAGAACAGCTCGTTCTCGATGCCCGCGAAGCCCGGGTTCATGCTGCGTTTGAGCACGATGACGGACCGCGCCTTGTCGGCATTGAGGATGGGCATTCCGTAGATCGGACTCGACGGGTCCGAGCGGGCCGCGGGGTTTACGACGTCATTGGCGCCGATGACGAGTGCGACGTCGGCGCGCTCGAACTCGGGATTGATCTCGTCCATGTCGTAGAGCCGATCGTACGGGACATTCGCTTCGGCGAGCAGCACGTTCATGTGTCCGGGCATCCGGCCGGCCACCGGGTGAATCGCGTACTTCACCGTCCCGCCGCGGGCCTCGATCTGCTCCGCCAGCTCTCGCACCTGGTGTTGCGACTGTGCGACCGCCATGCCGTAGCCGGGGACGATCACCACGAGACTCGCGTAGGCGAGCTGCAGCGCCGCGTCTTCGGCGGAGATCGATCGCGCGGTCAGTCCGGCCGATGTCTTGGCGGTGGCGGCGGCCGGCGTGCCGAACGCCCCGAAGAGGACATTGGCGAACGACCGGTTCATCGCCTTGCTCATCAGCACCGAGAGCAGGAATCCCGATCCGCCGTCGAGGGCGCCCGCGATGATCAGCACGTTGTTGCCGATCGCGAATCCCGTCGCGACCGAGGCGAGGCCGGCGTACGAGTTGAGGAGCGAGACGACCACCGGCATGTCCGCGGCACCGATCGGCAGCACCATGGAGACGCCGATCGCGAGGCTGAGTGCCAGCATCACGTAGAAGAGCGTCGTGCTTTCGGGATGGACGACGAGGTACCCGAAGATCCCGACCGTCACCGCGAACAGCGCGATGTTCACGACATTCTGCCCGCGGAAGGTCATTGGCCGGCCGGGCAACACCTCCTGCAGCTTGCCCGCTGCCATGAGGCTTCCCGTGATGGTCAGCGCTCCGAAGAGCGTCTCGAAGCCCAGCGCCATCATGCGTCCCGGGCCGACCACACCTGACGCCGTGTAGTACTCGGCGACTCCGACGAGCGTCGCGGCGAGTGCGCCGAACATGTGCGAGATCGCGACCTGCTGCGGCATCGCCGTCATCGGCACCCACATGCCGAGCGGGTAGCCGATGAGGGCGCCGACGGCAATGCCGATCACGATCCAGTGGTAGTCGACGATCTCGTGGTTGACGAGCGTGCCGATAATGGCGAACACCATTCCGGCGGCCGCCATCTGCATTCCCCGCCGCGCCTTCTCGGGCCGCGTGAGACTGCGGAGCCCGAGGATGAACAGCACCGACGCGACGATGTACGTCGTCTCGATGAAGATCGTGCGAGCCATCGGCTACCGTGCCGCGGGTGACGAGCTGTCCGACGCGGCGCCGCCAGGTGGTGCGCCGCCGGCTGGTGCGCTGGCGGCCGGTGCCCCAGGTGCCGCCGTCGTTTCGGCTGGCGCGTCGGCGCCGCCGCGGGCTGCCGGGCGGAACATCCGGAGCATGCGGTCGGTGATCAGAAATCCGCCGACGACATTGACCGTGGCCGACGCGACGGCGATGAAGCCGAGGATGGTGCTGACGCGATTGTAGTGGGCACCGGCGATGACCATGGCGCCGACGACGGAGATCGCCGAGATCGCGTTGGTGGCCGACATGAGCGGCGTGTGGAGGAGCGGCGGAACGCGGGTGATGACCTGGTACCCGACGAATCCCGCGAGCACGAACACGTACAACTCCGTAATGGTCGTTATCTCCATTCCATTCTCCCTGTGGGAAACGAAGCGCTTCCTGTCCTGCTTCCGTTCATGCGGTCACGCCGTTCGTCACCGCCATGGCCTTGGTGATCTCGTCCGTCATGTCGATGGCGAGAGCGCCGTCCTTGATGAGATGCAGCAGCAGCGTGACGACGTTCTTGCTGAACATCTGGCTGGCGTGGAACGGCAGCATGCTCGGGACGTTGAGCGGGCCGAGGATTCGCACGCCGCCGGCTTCGACGGTTTCGCCGGGCCGGGTCAACTCGCAATTGCCTCCGGCTTCCGCGGCGAGATCGACGATCACGGAGCCGGGCCGCATGCCGCGCACCATCTCGGCGCTGATGAGCCGCGGTGCGGGCCGGCCGGGGATCTGCGCGGTCGAGATCACGATGTCCATGCCGGTGATGTGTCCGCCGATGGCGGCCGCGATGCGGCGCTGCTGGTCTGCGGACTGTTCCTTGGCGTAGCCGCCGGCCGTCTCGCCGTCGGCGCTCACCGATTCCGCGGCGACGAACGTTGCGCCGAGGCTGGCGACCTGTTCACGGGCAGCGGCGCGGACGTCGAACGCGCTGACGACGGCGCCCAAGCGGCGCGCGGTGGCGATGGCCTGGAGGCCGGCGACGCCGGCGCCCAGCACGAACGTCTTGGCTGGCGGTAGCGAGCCGGCGGCTGTCGTCATCATCGGCAGGAGGCGCGGCAGCGTATCGGCAGCGATCAGCACCGCCTTGTAGCCGGCGACCGTGCTTTGCGACGAGAGCACATCCATGGATTGCGCGCGGGTGATGCGCGGCACGAGCTCGAGGGCCAGACCGGTCACACCGGCGTCCAGCAGTGCGCGAACGGTTTCCGGGTGGGACGCCGGGGCCATCAACGAGATGAAGATCGTCCCGCGGCGGAGCCGTGCGATCTCGCCAGGCGCGGGCCGCTGCACCTTGACCACGACATTGGTGTCATAGATCGCGCCCGGATCATCGGCGAGCGTGGCGCCGGCCGTTTCGTAGAGCGCGTCGTCGTAGTATGCCCGGGCTCCGGCGCCGCGCTCGACGACGACTGTCGCGCCGGCGCGCACCAACGTGCGCACGCCGTCGGGTACAACCGCGACCCGTTGTTCGCGCGCGTCCGTTTCCTTCGGTACCCCGATCCGTACTGCCACGCTGTTCTCCCCTAGTGTGGTGCTGATGCGGTCATGTGGTTCGCCAACCAACCTTCTACGCACGAGGCCACCTGTTCGTGGCCGTGGTCCACGGTGATCACGTGCCCGCCGTGGTCGATCCAGACCAGGCGCTTGTCGGCTGAGCCCAGGGCACCGAGCGCCCATTCAGCCGTTGCGGGGCGAATGCGGTTGTCGAAGCGGGACTGGATCAGCAGCGTTGGGATCGTGACCTGCGGCAGGGCCGCGCGGGCGGCGCGCACGAGGTGGGCGAGCTCGTTGACGAGGCGCGGCGTCGTCACGCCATAGGCGAGGTTCTTCGTCGCGTTCCGCCTCGTCGAGAATCGACGGGCCGCCTCCGGCGTAGGCGTAGGGCATCACCGGTGCGATCACGTGGTGGAGGGCGGCCAGCGTTCGCATCCACCAGGCCATCGCGAGGTACGGGGCGATGAGGACGAGGGCGACGATCCTCGCGGTGTGTCCATCGCGTGTGGCGCTCGCGGCGTCGCGGGCCGATTCCTCGGCCGCGAGCACCGAAGCCAACGCGCCACCCATCGACAACCCCACGAGCGCGACCGCGTCGTGCTGGCGCCGGAGCGTTGCCAACTCAGTGCGTGCCGCATCCAGCCAATCGGCGGCGCGTGTTCGCGCCCATTCGCCGAGTGTGCGGCCGTGGCCGGGGAGGAGCGGGACGCGGACCGTCCAGCCGCGGTCGTGGAGATAGGCCGCGAGGTGGGCGAGCGTCTGTGGCGTGTCGCCGAAACCGTGGAGCAGGAGCGCAGCGGGTTGGCGGGTGCCGGGGGTACCCGTGGCGGGTAGGCTGATTGGGCCCGCGCCAACAATGATCCCGTCCGCACCGAGCGGGAGGCGTGCTGGCCGGCCGCGGGCATAGCGGCGCGAGGTGAGCAGGCGGAGGAGGACGAGTCCCGCTGCGATGGCCGCGAACGCGGCGGCCCAGGGCAATGCGGGAACGCTCACGACGGCCAATATACCATGCGCGGTGAGGTTCAGAAGCCGTCAGGCGACGTCAGAGCGTGCGAGACTCACCGTGCGCGGGGATCCACAGGCGGTCTGGGGACAATCCGGCCGCGGCCCATGCGCGGCGAGTGCGATCGGGCGGCTCGTCCATGGATTCATCGGTCAATTTGAACGTGCCCCAGTGCATGCCAGCCATGAGGGGAATGCGTCCATCGGGGTGCGGGGCCGCGGCGATCGTCTCAGAAAATGCGGCGACTGCGTCTTCGGGCGACATGTGCACGGGCGCCATGAACCATTGGGGGTCGTAGGCGCCCACTGGCATCAGGAGGGCGTCGAGGGGGCCGAGTGCGGCGCCGATTTCGGCGAAGGCGGGGTGGCGGCCCGTGTCGCCGGCGAACCAGACCGACCGGTCGCGCGTGCGGATGTTCCATCCGCACCAGAGCGTGCGATTGCGCGAAGTGAGGCCGCGTCCCGAGAAGTGCTGGGCGGGCGTCGCAATGATCGTGAGCGGCGGGAATCCGGGATCCGTCCATTCGTCCTGGTCCCACCAGTCGAACTCGCGCACGCCGCGTGGGCCGCGTCGTTCGAGCCAGGAGCCGACGCCGAGCGGAGCGTACCAGCGTGGCGCGGGATCGAGTCGCGCGAGGCGGCGGATGATCGGGTCATCGAGGTGGTCGTAGTGATCGTGGGAGATGACGACCGCATCGATCGGCGGGAGGTTCGCGAAGGGGATTGCGGGCGGGGCCCAGCGCTTGGGGCCGAGCCATTGGAACGGGGATGCGCGGCTGCTCCACACCGGATCGGTGAGGATGTTGCGGCCGCCGATCTGGATGAGGAAACTCGAGTGGCGGGCCCAGGTGATGACGACGTCAGAAGTGGGCGCGCGCGGCGCGGGGAAGTCATTGGGTGCCGGTGGGAAGCGCGCGGCGAACTCTCGGCGCGAGATCGAGTGCGCGGGGCGCGATAGCAGCCTCTGCACCGACCATTTGAGGACTGCACCCAGGCCGGGCAGGCGGCCGCTGGATCCCCATGGGTTCGCGAAGGTACCGTTGGAGCGGCGAGCGATCTGAGCGGCAGCCATGCGCGGCAACATAATGTAGGTCATTATTGGAGGTTGCCCGGTATTCCGTATACGGTATATTCACAAAATGCGAAAGGGCCTGCTCACACCGAAATACAGCAA
Organism: uncultured Gemmatimonadales bacterium; assembly: GCA_963737895.1. Taxonomy (GTDB): domain Bacteria; phylum Gemmatimonadota; class Gemmatimonadetes; order Gemmatimonadales; family Gemmatimonadaceae; genus Palsa-1248. The sequence continues at coordinate 1,669,666 of CAVTUF010000001.1, forward strand.
CACCGATCGCAGACTGCTCGAGGAGATGGCGTCGGGCATTGCCGTCGCGGGCGCGCTACTCAGTGCGCGATTAGCGCTCGGGCTTTCGCAAGGCGACCTGGCCTTTCGGGCAGTCACGACACAATCGAGAATCTCCGAGATCGAGGGGATGACCGGCAACCCGCGCTTCGATACGCTCGATCGTGTCTCGCGAGCCGTGGGGCTGATGATCACACTTGTGCCACGAGAGCCGGCATCTGGCACCCGAGACACGTCGCGGCAAGGGACCTTCCCGGGTCCGAGGGGACTGGCAGGATAGGAGTCGCAGCAGTCCAGACGCGTTCGGCTGCCGAGGCCGCGTTCCGCAGCGCAAGCCGGTCTCTATATTCTCCAACAATGGCCGTTCACGAGATACTCGCGACGCCGCCCGTCAGGGCGCCTGCGTTTCCGACCAGTCTGGACTGGATCAATACCGGCGGAGAGGCGCTCACGCTGGAAGGATTGCTGGGCAAGATCGTGCTCCTCGACTTCTGGAAGAACGGCCTCGGAGGATCATCTGGCCAACGGCGCGCACGCCAGGCAATTCCGATCAGCGCAGAGTGAGAACCTTACGTCGTGCTCTCCTATTCAATGCCGGTTCTTGATCGTCCTGCCGTCGCGCTATGGACGAGGGCGGACGAAGCAGCAGCGGCGCAATGGAGGGAAGGGCCAAGGTAGTCGTCCAGGCATCCGCAGGGGTTAAGACCGGTGGCTCGGGCGTGATAATGGACCGCGACCCCCGCCTGAGTAAGCGAACGGTTGAGGGCGCTCATACCTTTCCCCCATGGCCTCGCCTGTCCCGTGGTATGAGACGCCTCTCACGCTGACCCTGCTTAGCGGCGGGGCAGTTGGTGTCCTGACCGTTTTGGGGTGGATCGGCGGATTCTCTAAATGGTTGGCAAAGCGGATCAACCATCCGTCGTCGGCACCCGTGCTGCCGCCTGTGCCCGCCAATTCGATATCGGTCGCACCCACAATTACTACGGAGGTATCGCCGAGTATCGCACCTGTTTTTCATGTCGACACGATGGCGCGATCGACTGCACACCCCGACGATGTCGAGGAGCGTGATTTCTACATTAGCGTATCCGACATTATTACGCCGATGGACCAATATCTGACGCTGAGTTCTCGTACCCCCGAACTCGTACAGAGCCTTATCAGCGCAAACGCGCAACTCCAGACAGAATTGCGCGACCACCAACGCGTAATCGATCCGGCTGCGTACACGAAGCTGTCGACTCTGTCCGAGGCCGTAGCCTGCGCACTAGTCGTCCTCAACGCTGATCCGGAGGCTAGAAAAGGCGCGGAAGAGATGTTTTTCGGACCGGATGGAATGGGCGGCTCCGTGGCCAGAACGGCCAGGTACGCACGCGAGGCCATTCGGGTACGAACAAAGGAGATGCGTAGCCGGCACTAGGCGTTGCTGGTATTGTCCCCTCCAGCCTTGCCTACACAGGACGGTGGTGGGTGCTGATGCTGGGGATCGGAGTCGGACGTACTTGCCACGCCCACGACGCGGAACCGGGACTCAATGTGCGCCCCCTACGCGAGCAATTGGCCCCTATGGCGCTTTGGACCTGCCAGTGGCGGCCAACTCACGGATCTCGTCGACGGTTTCAATTTTCTCGCGCCTCCATGGGCGTGGGTTGAACCATGGTCGCGTGAGCGCAATAAGCTTCGGCAGCACTCTACCACTGCTTGTGAGAGCCTGCTCTGCCAGTTTACGGTATACCTCGCGTCTGACCTTTACCGTGTCTGGCAGCGCGGTCAGGATATTGCCGTCTAGCGAGTCAACCGCGTCGTTCCATGCTTGAGTCGCAGCGTGGAGAGCCGAGGCCTGAGCGTAGAAGAGAACAAGGTCTTCGACGACCGCAAGCTCGCCGACCCGCCCGGCGTTCGCTGGGAAGACGACCTGCGGAACCATGAACCGCCCTGGCGTTTCAAGTAGATCTGCTGTCGTGGACTCGAATCCGTCAGCAATGTTAGATCGCATCAGCTTTACCTCGGCGGCGATCCCACGTGCCAGCCGCGACGTTTGGAGTGGAGTCTTGATGAATCCATCCCAGAGAATTGTCCCGCCGAGACCCCCGAACAGGCCAAGCAGAACTGTCTCTATTGGCGCCCAGCTCGAGTGAAACACAATGGCTCTGGTTAGATGTCCAACTGCCGGCGTGACCCCGTCCCAGTGGGAACTGCGACAGCGCTAGCCTCACCAGGTTATTTTCGCAGGCTCAGCGCGGGGTCGCCTGTAGCGAGCACAATGTAAGGTGCGCGTCGCCACGAGAGACCATGGTCACGCGCCCACGTTTCCGACGAACCTCGATTGGATTAACACGGGCAGCGAAGCTCTCGCGCTTGAAGAGGATCCCTTCGCAAACCCGCGATGGACTCAGCCTTGTCGAAAAGGAGTGGGAGGGTTGGCGCTTCGCCCCGCTTGTTGGACCAGCAAGACCACCGGAATAAGCGCAGATTGGGTCTGATCACAGCGGGCCGGATCATGGCCCAGGGAGGATCACCCAGATGCGGAAGAGCCGATTCACGGAGGGCCAGATCGTGGCTGCGCTGCGGCAAGCGGAGAGCGGGGTGGCCGTCGCGGAGCTCTGCCGGAAGCTCGAGGTGACGGAGACCACGTTCTATCGCTGGAAGCGGCAGTACGGCGGCTTGGGCGTCAGTGAACTCCGCGAACTCCGGCAGTTGCGCGACGAGAACCGGAAGCTCAAGCTGGCCGTCGCCGATCTGACGCTGGATAAGACGATCCTGCAGGAGTCGATGCGAAAAAAATGGTAAGGCCGGCGGCCAGACGTCTCTGGGTCCAGTGGGTCCGTGAGGCGTTCCAGGTATCGACGCGCCGGGCGTGCCGGGCGACCGGCGTGTGGCGCGCCGGCGTGTTGTACCGGAGCCGCCGGCCAAGCCAGGAGCCTCTCCGGCGGCGCCTGCGCGAGCTGGCGAGCGTCCGCGTCAGCTACGGGCAGAAGCGCTTGCATGTGCTCTTGCGCCGCGAAGGCTGGATCATCAATCACAAGCGCACGCGCCGCCTGTACCGGGAAGAAGGACTGCAGCTCGGGTGCCGGCGCGGCCCGAAGCGGCGCAAGCATGTGAGCACACGCCCGGTGCGCGCCCCCGTCGATCGCCCGAACACGCGCTGGGCAATGGACTTTGTGCATGACCAAACGGCGAGCGGGGCGACGTTCCGCGTGCTCACGGTGATCGACGTCTTCTCCCGTGAGTGTCTCGCTCTCGTGGCGCGACCGCGCTTTCGCGGCGAGGATGTCGCGGCGGCGCTCACCACGCTGCTCGCGCAGCGGGGGCGGCCGGCGGTCCTGCAATGCGATCAAGGGACGGAGTTCACATCGATGGCCATGGACGCCTGGGCGTACTGGCAGCACATTCCGCTCGACTTGAGCCAGCGTGGCACCCCGGGCGATAATGCGGTGAACGAAGCCTTTAACGGCTCCCTCCGGCGAGAGTGTCTATCGCAACACCACTTTTACTCGATCGAGGACGCGCAGCAGATCTTGGATGCCTGGCAGGCCGAGTACAACAACGAGCGGCCGCACAGCAGCTTGCACGACCTGGCCCCAGCTCACTTCCGAGCCCAAGCCAGCTTCACCCCAGAGCCAATCGCGCAGAGTTCCTAACCGTCTTGCTGGTCCGAGATTGGGGTGTAGAGCCTCGCGCAGAGTTCCTAACCGTCTTGCTGGTCCGAGATTGGGGTGTAGAGCCGGTTCGCCCCTCTAATCAATTTGAATGGACCAATGAGTGGACTCACCTTCAGCGAGTTACTGAAGAACATTGCTTCCGATCCCTCGCGTGCGTTGCGAGCGCTATAACCAATTCGGTAGGTGATTCGTTGACAATCTTTGTATAGGCGTCGGATAGGTGCAACGTTATCGTACGAGACGACCCAACGCTTATGTGCGAGTTTCTGAGTCACGTACGTCTGAACCTTGCCGTGGTCGCTCGGTTGATAAAAGTCATAATACAACTCGCGGCCTTTTTCGTAGTATGGAGGATCAATATAAATCAGGGTCTTTTGAGGCCATTTGCGCGCGTGACGCTTGAAGAAATCGAGCGCATCCATGCGCGTGAGCTGTACGCGCGACCCCAACTTTGCGATGGCTTCTATTCGATAGATCAGATCATTTCGGTTAAATCGTGCGTCGATTTTCCAAGGTCCGGTCTGATCACGGCCTCCGATTACGCCACCATTCAGTATTCCAGATCTGTTGGTCCGATTCAGAAAGAATGTGGCGAAGCCAAGCGCGAGGTCGTCGAAGTCGTCTTGATTCGCAAACACCTTCTTCTGCTTGTCCCAAGACCGTACCGTCATTCTTGTGTCACGGACCAACTGACATAACTGGTCGGGATGAGCCAAAACGCTTCGCCAGAACGAGTAAATCGGCCGACTCAGATCATTGATGTGAACGCGCGAGACGTATTCGTGGAACAGTAGTTCCATCGCAATGGCTGCCCCACCTGCGTAGGGCTCTACGTACTCGCCGTCCAGGAGAGCGTTCGCTTCCAGAAGTGCTTTAATGTACGGCGCCAGCTTGCCCTTGCCTCCGGGATATCGAAGGGGTGTGAAGTGAATTAGGCGGCGCAACGCTGGGGGGCTCGCAAGCGACAATTTCATTTCCAGATGTTCTGGAAGAACATCTGGGCATTGTCCCAAGCAACTGTAAGATCACGCTCTGTCGGCGAGAAAAACCCACTGTGCACATAGTTGTGCAGCGTATCGATCGACAGTGGACTGCGGTCGCTGTCAACTCCCTTGGTGATGCCTTTGAGATCCGATTTTGCGGTCCCTGCCTCTATCATCCCGTCGACGGCTTCTCTCACCTTCAAGTTGAGCTTCTTCGGCTTAGGTCCGCCCGGCGTCTTCACGTCGAGGGGAATCTTTGCTGAATTGAGATAATGATCGACAGACAGTTCGAGAAATACTCTGAGCATCACGGATATTGAATGCGGGAATTTCGCGAGCGGCATTGCGCGGAGCTCTTTTTCGATCTCAGCGATTTTCGGATTCGAAACCGTGAGATGGCAAGCTCGAGGAATAAGTGTGGTTCGCGCGGGCTGTCTCCGTCTCGGTCGCGCCGGGCCTGCCTTGGATTGTTTGAAATCATCATCCTCTAAGCCATCGACTTGCTTTGAAGGACCGGATCGTTTTGTGAGATCGGGCAAGTCTTGCCCCAAGCCAGCGATGTAAGAAATCTGCTGCGCCTTGCTCTTGAGATCGCTGACGTTCACCACTTTGTTAGCCAGATCGAGAACTATCCTACGCAACGGCCTCAGAAATTCTGCGGCAGGCAAGTTGGTTTTTAGCTTTCCTCTGGAAGTCTCAGCTCCGATCTTTGACCGCACTGCCGGTGTGGAAAGCAGTCGGTCTAAAGTCGTGATTGGGAAGCGACCCTGCACCGCCTCTTTCTCCTTATCGCTTAAGTCGCCTCGAGCAAGGACAAGCTCCAGAGCTTGCAGAGCTGGGTCGGCACCGCGAAAGCGTGCGGTGGCTATGCCGTCCCATCCCACGATGCCGCGACCCTGATTCTCTCCACTGTGCCGCTGGCTGATCCAACCATTCGCCTCAGCTCGTTCGCGGACTTCAAAGCATGCGATTGGCTCAATGGTCTTTAGGTCAAAGTTCAAAGACGCCCCTTCGAGCCGCTTCTTAATGGGGGAAAGAACGTCAAGAGCGTCCAGAACTGTGCGGTTGCCAAGCAGTCGAATTGCGGCGAGTCGGCGGTTACCCTCGAGGACCGTATACTTGCCCTTCTCACCGGGAGCCTTCATCACAAGCTGATCGATCCATCGGACTCAAGCCCTCCAGGACGATGCTCTCGGCGAGCACGACGAGCTTGAGACCTTGATCGTCGATGATCTTCTGAAGCGCGTCGCGTTGACTTCCCGCGTTGCTTATTCGCGGATTCTGTAAGTCAAGAAGTAGGTCCTTGACGTCCGTTCTAATCGCGCTCATTTGCGAGGTTCCCTCCTCGGGGCACGCAAAACGTTACTTCACTGCCAGTAGGATGCAAACGCCGTGCGGGGAGCTCAAACCTTCGACGTGTTGGGTAACCGCCAGCCAGCGTTACTAACTCGACTGCGTCTGTTACATCACATCCCATCCGCTCGCGCCGCAACTAGGACCTGCCGCTCTGGTCGACAATCGACGCCCCCAGCGGTCAGCGGGAGTGCGTGAGAAAATAGGAGAGTGGCCGGTTGTAGAGACGGGCGAACTGGCCAAGTTCCACCACGTCAACGCGCCGCTCACCCGACTCGCACTTCGAGATGTACGCCTGGCGTCGGCCAATGGCCTTCGCGGCCTGAACTTGCGTGAGGCCCGCTCTCGTTCGGGCTTCGCGAAGTCGCTTGGTGAAGTGCCGGTATTCGGGGGAATGAACCGAGGTCAGATTGGCACACCGGGATCGGAAGTTACCGTCCAGGTTGCATTCCATGTCGGAATATCCCAAAATGGAATACTCAGATGGGGTAAGATTTCGACAGGGGGGTGTGACGTGCCCAGACGATGCAAGAGGAAGCGAAAGACGTGGCGCGCTCCCGTTACGGTGGGGCCGTAGTGCGCTGCCTTGATATCACGGCCGACAAGCCGCCTGAAGGACTGGCAGCGACATACAACACGCCAGAGCGGTGGGCGTCACTTTGCAGGCGAATCGCCAAGAGTCGTGAACGGTGGCGGGAGCAAGGCGCCGAAATCGAGAAGCGGTATATTCAGACGCTCTTAAAGGCGCTGATCGACGAAGTTGCATCCGACGAGGCGCTGGCGCGAAAGACCGAGCACCTGCGTCGGCGTATGGCGAAACGCCAATCAATCCTGAACGGGGCCTCAGAATCACCGGTCGGTTCAGAATCGGGATCGAGGCCGGACGTGCTTGCCACGTGCACGGCGCGGCAGCCAGACTAGGCGGTAGACCCCATTTCCCGAACACTTGTTTAAGTCGTCGCGCTGACGGTCAATAGCATCGCGCCGCGTCAGCTGGTGTCTATATTCTCACCCAATGGCCGTTCACGAACTTCTTACCACGCCGCCAGTTCGGGCGCCCGCGTTTCCGACCAACCTGGACTGGATCAATACCGGCGGAGAGGCGCTCACGCTGGAAGGATTGCGGGGCAAGATCGTGCTCCTCGACTTCTGGTCGTACGGCTGCATCAACTGCCAGCATGTGATACCCCAGCTGCGGGAACTCGAACATCGGTTCCCGGCGGAGCTGGCGATCATTGGCGTGCACGCCGGGAAGTACACGGCCGAGCGGGAGACCGGCCGCATCCGGGCCGCGGCGCGGCGGCTGGGGGTGATGCACCCGATCATCAACGACCGGCAGTACCGGATCTGGCGCAGCTTCGCCGTGCGGGCGTGGCCGACGCTCGTGTTCATCGATCCCACGGGAGCCGTACTCGGGTCGCATGCGGGGGAGTTCACAGCCGAGATGCTGGCGCCGCTGGTGGAGCGTCTGATCGCGACCCACGATCCGGCGGGGGAGATCGACCGGGAGCTGCTGGCGTTTCCGCCCGATCCCGATCCGGTTCTCTCCGGCACCCTCCGCTATCCCGCCAAAGTCGCCGTGCACGGCGATCTGATCGCGGTGGCGGACACCGGGCATCATCGCGTGCTGGTGGGATCATTGACCGGCGTGTATGGCGAGGGACGCGGCGGCGGCGGGCGGCGGATGGTGGTCACGCATGTCGCGGGTGATGGTGTGCCGGGGTTCGTGGACGGGCTGGAGGCGCGGTTCAACAGTCCGGCCGGCGTCGCGTTCCAGGGCGAGAGTCTGTACATCGCCGACATTGAGAACCATGCCGTGCGGGCGCTCAACCTCACGAACGGCGGCGTGCGGACCGTGGCCGGCACGGGGCATCAACTCCGGACGCGCCGCGAGCGGGCGGCTGGCGCAATGTCATTGCCGTGGGATGTCGCCGTGGCCGGCGACGTCGTGTACGTGGCGATGGCGGGCACCCATCAGATCTGGTCATTGCGCGGGAGTGGCGCGCACTCGGGCGCGGACGTCGTCGCGGGGAGTGGCGGGGAGGACATCACCGACGGGCCGGCGGGGGACGCGTTGCTCGCGCAGCCGATGGGACTGACCCCGTCGCCCAATGGGAGGCGCTTCTATTTCGTGGACGCCGAGTCGAGCTCCGTGCGATTGCTGGCGGTGGACGAGCCGGGAGCGGGGCGGCCGACCGGCGAAGTGCGGACCGTGGTGGGGACCGGGTTGTTCGACTTCGGCGATCGCGACGGCGACAACGAGACCGCGCGGCTGCAGCATCCCCAGGGGATCGCGATCCATCCCAGCGGGCGGGTCCTGGTCGCCGACTCGTACAACGATGCGGTGAAGTGGGTCGATCCGATCGCGCAAACCTCCGAGACATTCATCCGGGGGGGGGATTCCGCGAGCCGGGCGGGCTCGCGTATCACGCGGGCCGGGAGCTGCTGTACGTGGCCGACACGAACGCGCACCGGATCGCGGTGGTGGACGAGCGGACCGGCGACGTGTCCAGTCTGGAGATCGCCGGGGCGCCCGCGGCGTAGACAGAGCAAGGAGAAAGGAGACGAGCACATCACCTCGTATGGGTCGTGCGCTCACCAACGAGGGAGGAATCGTGAGGTTCGTGTGTTCGCGCTCGCCGTCTCTAGTCATGCTCGCTGGCGTATTGGCTCTGGTGCCAGCGACGGTGCCTGTCGCGGCGCAGGCTCCTGGCGCTTCTGAGGGAAAGGCGCCGGTGTACCTGGAGCAGCGCGACGATCCGTTCTACACGACCGATCGTATGGACTGGCCGGGTCCGAACCAGTTCCGGGATGCGTCCGGGTCGCCGGGGCCGGCGTACTGGCAGCAGCGGGCGGACTACACGATCGCGGCGACGCTGGACACGGCGTCGCGGACGATCAACGGCACGGTGACTGTCCACTACACGAACAACTCGCCCGACACGCTGCGGTGGGTCTGGATGCAGCTCGACCAGAACCTCTTCCGCCAGGGGAGCAAAGGCTCGGCGGTGTTCTCGGCGGATTCGCGCTGGGGTGCGCGCAACTTCGTGGGCGGGTACAAGCTGGGCGAGGTGACGGCGGACGGAGCGGCGGTCGCGCCCAAGATCGATGACACGATGATGCGGCTCGATCTGGCGCAGCCGCTCGCGCCGCATGGCGGCAAGCTGGCGATCGTCGTGCGCTATTCGTTCGAGGTGCCCGATCACGGTGCCGACCGGATGGGGCGTGACGGGGTGTTGTACGAGATCGCGCAGTGGTATCCGCGGATGGCGGTGTACGACGACGTCCGCGGGTGGAACACCGACCCGTACATCGGGCAGGGCGAGTTCTATCTCGAGTACGGTGACATCGACTACGCCGTGACCGTCCCGGCGGGATACACCGTGGCGGGGAGCGGCGTGCTGCAGAATCCCGCCGAAGTGCTGAGCCCCTCGGAGCGGCAGCGGCTGGCGTCGGCGGCGCACGACACGGCGGTGGTGCCGATCATCACGGCGGCGGAGGCGGACGCGGCGAAGACCACGCACCGGGCGGGGATGCGGACGTGGCGGTTCCGGGCGACGAACGTGCGCAATGTGGCGTGGGGTGCGGCGCCCGATTTCCGGTGGGACGCGACGTCAACGGGCGCGATCGCCGGGAATCCCGGCGGCGTGCTGTGCCAGTCGTACTACGAGGAGCCGCGGGCGGGGCAGGCGTGGGAGCACGGTGCCGAGCAGACACAGTGGACCATACGGCACTACTCGCAGCTCGTGTGGCCGTTCCCGTATCCCCAGGCGACATCGGTGGCGGGTCCGGTAGGCGGGATGGAGTATCCAATGTTCGTGATGGTGCACTACGGGACCGAGGATCCCGCGTCGATCTTCGGGACCATCGACCACGAGCATGGGCACGAGTGGTTCCCGATGATCGTGGGGTCGAACGAGCGGCGGTACGCGTGGATGGATGAGGGTGTGAACACCTATATCAACGCGTTCGCGAACGAGATGCGTGTGCCGGGGAGCAGCTCGTGGGGCGCGTACATGGCGTCGTGGCGCGGGACCGCCGAGCACGGGATCCAGTCGCCGCTCATGGCGGCGCCGGACCACATCGATGGGGCCGCGCTGGGGGCGATCGGGTACCGGAAGCCTGGCGCGGTGCTGCTCACCCTTCGCGACAACGTCGTCGGGCGGGAGACGATGGATCTCGCGCTCAAGGAGTACGTGCACCGGTGGGCGTTCAAGCATCCGACGCCGGGCGATTTCTTCCGGACAATGGAGAACGTATCGGGTGCTGATCTCTCGTGGTTCTGGCGGGGGTTCTTCTATTCCGACGACGTGCTCGACATCGGGATCGACAGCGTGGCGAACCATGCCGGACAGCAGCAGATCGCGAACGCGATTCGCGGCGCGATGGGTCCGGCGACGCGGACGACCGACAGCTCGGTGGCGCCGGTGGCGTCCGGCGGGGCGGGTGGCGCACCGGCGGATCCGGGGGATCGGACGGCGGTGATCTACTTGCGCCGGAATACGTCGATCGTCTTCCCTGTGACCCTCCGGCTCAAACTGAGCGACGGCTCCACCCAGGACGTGTCGCTCCCGGTGGACATATGGGCGCGAAGCAGGGAGTTCGCGGCGACGGTAGCGGTCAAGTCCGCGGTCGTGGGCGCCAGGCTATGGACGGACCCATTCGTTCCGGACTGGAATACTTCCAACGATACGTGGGGCACACCACCTCCGGGCGCAGGGACGGCAGGACCCGCGACGACAGGCGGACTCAGCGGCTTGCCTGGGCATCCGGTGGCCCAATAGAGGCGTAACGGGGGGGCAGGGGACCGGGGGTGCGGAAGGGACGTGCACGACGGTCCGGGGGGATATAAGTTGGAGGACTGCCGTTAAAGGGTCCGTTCGCGGGGTCTGGGCGGCAGGCAGGGGCGGGTGATGGAGGTTGTGGCCCGCGGGGAGGGCGCGACGCGGCTTGCTCTCGAGCCGTGGCGCGAGGACGATCTGTGTCTCACAGGAGCGCACACGCTATGCATGCTTTGCCGGGTTACGGGTACCTCTCGCAGCACTGGTGGATCCCCATCGTTTTCGTCGTGGTGGCGGGGCATTTCACCAATGTGTGTGTCACGTTGTTTCTGCATCGGGCGCAGACGCATCGGAGTGTGACGTTCCACTCGATTGCGGCGGTGCCGATGCGGATCTGGCTGTGGCTGTCGACGTCGATCGTGACCAAGGAGTGGGTGGCCTGCCACCGGAAGCACCATGCGTTTGCGGACCGGGACGGGGATCCGCACAGCCCATTGCTGGAGGGGCTCCGCAACATCGTCGTGAAGGGTGCGTTCTACTACCGGAACGCGATCCGCCAGCCCGGGGTGCTCGAGAAGTACGGCAAGGGGACGCCGAGCGACTGGCTCGAGCGGCACATCCTCGACCGGCGGAACGTGCTCGGCATCTTCCTCATGCTGCTGATCGATCTCTATCTGTTCGGGTTGTTCGTGGGTGCGATCGTGTGGGGCGTGCAGATGCTCTGGATTCCGTTCTGGGCGGCGGGGATCATCAACGGCGTCGGCCACGCGCTCGGCTACCGGAACTTCGAGGTCAAGGACGAGAGCCGGAACATCTCGCCGATCGCGATCTGGCTGGGTGGCGAGGAGCTGCACAACAACCACCACCACGACCCGCACTCGGCGAAGTTCAAAGCCAAGTGGTACGAGTTCGACATCGGGTGGGTGTACATTGAGATGCTGTCGTGGGTGAAGCTCGCGACCGTGAAGTACGCGAGGGCGTAACTCCCGCACGCGGTATCTGACGACGAAAAGCCGGCTGAGAGGGGCCGGCTTTTTTCAGGTCATTGTCGTGACGATCGTAATGCGCTCGCCGCGGGCCGGGTGGCGTTTCTCCCGGGCGTACCAGAACCGGATTGCGCCCATCATCTCGGATTTCGTCAGGCGGCGGAATGCGACGATGTCCCAGGTGATGTGGCGGTCGGCTTCTTCCATCAGGTTGTGGATGTCGGGGGTGGCGGGCATGGCTGCCGAAGCTTAGTCGTGGTGCGGCAATCAGAAGGGCCGGTAGTGAGTCAAACTGACCCGCTACCGGCCAATAGGCGCTGATACAGGTTGTATCTGTGTCCGGCCAATACCGGTCTCGAACAGTGAGTTTTGGGGCTGTGCGGAGGGCACCCCGGACGCATCACGACCGAGTCCTCGAGTTCTCGACGAGTTCAGTTCTGGTCCCCACCCCGCTTGGGCGCTAAGCTACAGAGCTCGTTCATGTCGCCTCACGTCCTCGGAGTGATCACGGTGTCCGAGCCCCAGCTTGGTGGGCCATCCTCGTCATTGGGCCAAGTGGGCGTGGCGGGACCGAATCCGCGGCTAGACGCGCCACGCACGCTCGTCTTTCCAGGCGGTCGCGCCATCATCCTCGTCGTCGAACGAGATCCGCACGTCCGTGACTTGGAGGCGTACTTTCTGAACGAGGCCGGATATGCGGTGGAGTTCGCCGTCGATGGTGTCGCCGCGCTGGAGATGGTGCGGACGCTGGCGCCACAAATTGTCATCACCGAGATCCTCGTCCCCAAGCTCGATGGCCTTGCGCTCTGCCGGGCCATCAAGGAGGATCCCGCTCTGCGCGGCACGGCGGTATTGGTCTTTAGTATCCTGGCCGCCGAAAGCCGCGCCCGAGACGTGGGTGCGGATGCCTTTCTCATGAAGCCGCTCGCCGACCGCCGGCTCGTGGATACCGTGCGCGCGCTGATCGCGACACGCACGCCGCCGTCGCCGCCGACGCCCACCACATCGCCGGTGGTCCGGTGACGGGACCCGTGATCGGCGGCCAGCCGGCCGCGCTCGACGGTGGCGTACCGGCGAGTCTGTTCCCGCGCGTGCGCACCGGCAACTCCCAAGCGGACGAAGTGCTTGCCGGCGGATTCCCGAGCAACTCGATCAACATCGTCATGGGGCAGCCGGGAACGGGGAAGACGATCTTCGCCGAGCAGTTGCTGTTCGAGAACGCCGGAGCCGATCGCCCCTCGCTGTTTGTCACGACCCTCTCAGAGCCCCTTTCCAAGGCGGTGACCTATGCCCAGCGTTTCCGGTTCTTCGACGTTCGGAAGCTGGGCGCGGAAATTCAGTATCACGATTTGGGTACAGCGCTCGCCGTCGACGGCCCGGGCATCATGGTGCCGTGGCTCACCGAGATCATCAAGACGTCACGACCCAAGATCATCGTTGTCGATTCGTTCCGGGCCATTCACGACCTGGGCACGTCGGTGCCGGAGATGCGACGCATGGTCGCCCAGCTCGCTGGCCTCCTGTCCGCCTATGACGTGACGACCTTTTTGCTGGGCGAATATACGAGCGACGACGTGCAGCGTTTCCCCGAATTCGCGATCGGCGACGGGATCGTCGAGTTGGCTCGCAGCTCACTCAGCTCGCGCGACGAACGATTCTTCCGCGTGCTCAAGCTGCGGGGCAGCGCGTATCGGGAAGGGCAGCATGCGTTTCGCATCACCGAGGACGGGCTGGCCCTCTATCCCCGACTCGTGTCGCCGCGTATCCCGGAGAACTACCAGCCACATCTCGAACGCGTACCGACGGGCGTCGACGGGCTCGATGCGATGGTCGGGAGCGGGTTCTGGTCCGGATCGACGACCCTTGTTGCGGGGCCGACTGGATCGGGGAAGACAACGGTGGGACTCCAATTCGCTCTCGAGGGTGTGCGGCGCGGAGAACAGAGTCTCTACGTGCACTTTCAGGAGAATCCCTCGCAACTGCGCCGAGCCATCGATGGGCTCGGGATGAGCGCGGAGGAGGCGATGGCACGGGGGCTGATCCTCCGATACGAGTCACCGGTCGAGATGCAGATCGACAGCATCATCGTGGACATCTTCGAGCGGATCCGAGGCGGGGGCGTGCGACGCCTGGTGGTCGATGCCATCGGCGATTTGGTGACTGCCGCCAGTGATTCGCAGCGGCTGCACGACTATCTCTACGCGCTCGTCCAACACTTCACGGTCCACAACGTCACCAGCGTCCTGACGCTCGAGTCGGGCAGCGGCAGCGTGTTCTCGGTTGACGTCGCACATCGCTTCTCCTACATGTCCGACAACGTGCTCCAGTTGGACTTGCGCGGCGACGAGCGAACCAAGCGCACGCTGCGCGTCGTGAAGACGCGGAACAGCGACCATGACCCGGACGTGCGCGAGCTCGCGATTCGTGCGGGAGGCGCACGGATTGTCTGAGGACCGCCGACGCCTGACCGACCGCCGCGCGCCACCCGGCCCGCCCGCGACGGGCGATGAGGCCGCCGCGGCGGCCGCGGCGCCCGCGGCGGCCGCGCCGAGGCCGGTGCGGCGGGCCGATCCGCGTTTGTGGCAACTGACCCGACTGAGCCGGGCCTTTACAAACACGATGTCGCTCGCCGACCTGCTGCGCCTAGCGGTTGAGCAGGCGGCGAACCTCCTCAGCGCCGACCGGGCCGTGCTGATGGTCACCGATGCCGAGGGGATGCTCCGTGTGCGGGCGGCAGTCGGGGTCGACGACGAGGTGGTGGCGCGTTTTCGACAGTCGTTCGATGAGTCGTTGGTGACGCGGTTGCAGGGTCTCTTCGGCCCGGGCGCATCGGACGGATTCATCGGTGTACCCCTTGTCGTGCAAGGCCGGGTCACAGGACTGCTCGCAGTGATCCGGCCGCGCGCCAGTCTGGTGACCGCCGACGATGAGACGCTGCTCTCAGCGTTGGCCGACCAGATTGCGGCCCCGCTCGAACACGCGCTCCTCGCGGAGCGGATGGAGCGGGCGACCCTGGTGGCGGACAACGTACGACTCTACGAAGCGGAGCGCGCGGCAAGGCTCGCGGCCGACGGTGCGCGTGCCGACGCTCAGGCGGCGAACCGCGCGAAGAGCGAGTTCTTGACCAATATGAGTCATGAGCTTCGCACGCCACTGAACGCGATCAGCGGGTACGTCGAGTTGATCGACATGGGGCTGCGGGGGCCGGTCACGGACGAGATGCGTGAGGACCTTCGCCGCATTCGAGCCAGCCAACGCGTGTTGCTTCGCCTCGTGGAGGATGTGCTCGACGTGGCCAAGGTGGAGACCGGGCACGTCGAGCTGAACATTTCGGACGTCGCATTGCACGACATCCTGTCGGGCGCCGAAGCGCATGTCTTCCCGCAGCTCTACGCGAAGTCACTCCGATACCAGTACCAAGGCTGCGATCCGACCGTCACCGCGCGGGCGGACCGTGAGCGCCTGCAGCAGATCGTCCTGAATCTCCTCACCAACGCCATCAAGTTCACGCCGGCCGGCGGCTCGATCACGCTCGGCGTGGAGGTGGCCGCGGGGGCTGTGCTCATCCGCGTCGAGGACAACGGCCGCGGCGTTCCAGCGGACAAGCTGGATCAGATATTTCAGCCGTTCGTCCGCGTCGGGACTGACATTGCCGGGGCCCCCGAGGGCGCGGGCCTCGGGCTCGCGATCAGCCGTTCACTGAGCCGGGCAATGGGCGGCGACCTCACCGTCGACAGCACCCTGGGCCAGGGCTCGATCTTTACTTTGAGACTGTTCCGGTCCTGATCTCGAACGGCCCCCGCCGTGTTTGACCGCGGGCTATTGCGGCGCGAACGTGATTTGCCACACCGGCGAATGCCATCATTTGGCCGGCAACCTTAGATTCCCCAGTATGGACATCACTTGCACCCGCTGCGGGCACACCCGGGCGGGATTCGTGAAGCCGCCGTTTCCCGGGCCGCTCGGCGCGCGGGTCGTGGGCGGGATTTGCCAGGATTGCTGGGGGCAGTGGCTCAAGCAGCAGACAATGCTGATCAATCACTATGGGCTGAATGTGATGGACCCGCAGGCGCGGAGCTTCCTCACCAAGAACCTCGAGGCGTTCCTCTTCAAGGCCGGGCAGGGCGAGGACGTCGATACCACGAAGCAGGGTACGATCAACTGGTGAGGCGGCACCGGGCGTGGTAACGAGTCCCTGCCGCCAGTAGTCCCTAGCCGGTGACCATGCCTCGGCTTCTCAGCACGATCTCGCGCCTCGCGGCGGGCCTGGCGGCCGGGATTCTCTCGCTCGCGTGCGGGCACCATCCGCCGCCGCAGACGGCGGCCACGCCGGCGCCGGTGCTGGCCAACCGGCCGATACGGGTCCGCGACCCGTGGGCCGATTCCGTGCTCGCCACGCTCTCGCTCCGGCAGAAAGCCGCGCAGATGGTGTGGCCGAATCTGCTCGGCGACTACGCGCCCACGGATGCGGCCGCGTGGCGGAAGCTCGTCAAGCTGGTCGCGGACGAAGGCGCCGGCGGACTCCTCATCTCCATCGGGTCGCCCGAGGAGATCGCCACCAAACTGAACGCCCTCCAGCGCGCGGCGGCGATCCCGCTGCTCGTGAGCAGTGATTTCGAGTACGGCGCGGGCGAGCGTGCGCGCGGCGGGTACTTTCTGCCCAACGCGATCGACCTCGGTGGCGCGACGATTTTCCCGCCGCAGATGGCGTTCGGGGCGATTCGCGACACGATGCTCGCGTACGAGGAAGGGCGGATCACCGCGATCGAAGGGCGCGCCCTCGGCGTCCACGTGGACTTCGCGCCCGATCTCGACGTCAACAACAACGCCGCGAATCCCGTCATCAACACGCGGTCGTACGGCGAAGACCCGCGGCTCGTCGCGGCGCTCGGCCGGTCGTTCATCCGCGGCGCGCAGGAGCACGGGATGATCGCGACCGGGAAGCACTTCCCGGGACACGGCGACACCGAGACCAACTCGCATTCCGCGCTTCCCATCGTCCGCGCGTCGCGCGCGCGGCTCGACACGGTGGAGCTGGTACCGTTCCGGGCCGCGATCGGCGCGGGCGTGGATGCGATCATGACCTTCCATGGCTCGATGCCGGCGCTCGACTCCTCCGGCGTACCTGCCACGCTCTCGCCGCCAGTGCTCACCGGGCTCCTGCGCGGAGATCTGCAATTTCGCGGGCTCATCATCTCGGATGCGATGGATATGGCGGGCGGACTCGCGCACTTCGGTCTTCCCGAAGCGGTCAAGCGTGCGGTGGCGGCCGGCGTGGATGTCGTGATCCAGCCCACCGACGCCACGCAGGCCATCGACGCGATCGTGGCCGGCGTGCAGGAACACCGCTACACCGAGAGCCGGATCGATTCGTCCGTCCGCCAGCTCCTGACCCTCAAGCATCAACTGGGACTCGACCGGCAGCGGTACACGGATCTCGACTCGCTGCGCGCGATCGTCGGGGACTCCGCCAACCAGGCGGTAGCGCGCGAAGTTGCCGAGCGTTCGATCACGGTGGTGAAGGACTCGCTGCACGCGCTGCCGCTCGGGCGGCTGACGAGGGCCGCGCGCGTGCTGTCGATCACCATCGCCCACCGGCCGGACCTCGGCGCCGGCGTCGCGTTCGCGGCGACCCTGCGGCAGACATTCCCCAATCTCCGCACGGAGTTCATCGACGCCGACAGTCCCGGCGACGTGCCGTTCCGGTTGATGAGCGAAGCGGATTCCGCGGACGTGACGATCGTCGGGTCGTACGTCGGGCAGTTCTGGGCCGTCACGACGGTCGCGGTCAACGCGCCGGTGGTCACGTTCATCCAGCAGCTCACGCAGCGCGGGGCGCGGCCGGTCGTCGTGGCGTTCGGCAATCCGTATCTGCTGCAGCAGGTGCCGTCGGTGCCGGCCTACGTCATCGCGTGGGGTGGATTTCCGGTGTCCCAGCAAGCGGCGGCGCGCGCGATACTCGGCGCGATTCCCGTTACCGGCACCCTGCCGATTTCCATCCCGCCGTACGCCGCGCTCGGCGCGGGGATCACGATACCGGCGCGGTAGTAAGGTGGAGATCGGGGGTTGGGGACTGGGGAATTGGGGGGTTGGGGAAGCGCGATTTGCGATTGGCAGGTTGCGCTTGGCGTGGCTGGTCGTCCATTCCCGATGCACTCCATTCTCGCACCGCACCGGATTGATCGTGGCGCTCGCCGGCAGTTTGCTGGCGAGTGCGGTGCCGGCATTCGCGCAGGTCCGGCTGGCGAGAGCCGATGCGCAGGGCGACGGGCCCGCGGCGCCTCCGGTTTCGCGGACACTCGTCGCGGTGCATGCCACGGTGGACGGGAACGAAGTGGTGCGGAGCGCGCGGCGGTTCATCGGAGTGCCGTACCGGTTGGGCGGGACGAATCCGCGGGCATTCGACTGCTCGGGCTTCGTCCGGTATGTCTTTGCGCTGCACGGCATTACGATGCCGCGCACGGCCCACGAGCAGGCGGCGGTCGGCGAGGCGCCCGCGCCCGGCGACCCGCTGGAGCCCGGAGATCTGCTGTTCTTCTGGGGCGGGCATGGCGCGCAACACATTGCCATCTACATTGGGGGCGACTCGATCATTCATGCTTCGAGCTCGGCCCATGCAGTGCGTCTCGACCGGTTGTCGGGCGAGCGGATGCGGCGGACGTGGTTCGACCAGCGGTTGATTGCGGTGCGCCGAGTGCTGCCTCAGGAGGGCGTGTGGTACGTGCCGGCGGAGAGTCCCGAGTTCTCATTCATCACGCGGGTGCATCCCGGATGGTGACGACAGCGCATCGGGTGGCGGCGGGGGTTGGAGTCGCGTGACCGAGGACGACCGGGTCTATCGCCGGCCGTTGCCGGGTGGCGGCTACGTGGCGATCGACTCGTCGCCGGACGCGACGGGCGATTCCGGCGTGAAGGCGCACGTACTGGTGGAGCGGCGGTCGGATCCGGGGCGGCGGGTGGGGCATGTGCCGCCGGTGGTGGCGGAGATCGAGGCGGCCGACATCGAGCGCGCGGTGGAGGAGCTGTCGGAGATCGCCGGCAACAACGTGGAAGTCGCGCGTGCGTTGCAGCGGTGGCAGGCGCGCCGGTCGGACGAAGCCGCAGCCGCGGACAGCGCGGACCCCGATTCGGACGAGACACCGGCGGCGTAGCACGGACCACTTGACTTTAGTATCCACTGGGTACTAAATCGTGGCGTGCGAGATCGATCCGTTTCCGCTTCGCGGCGCGCGGGGTATTCCGTCGACGTCGTGCTCGTGACCCCCCTCGACCGGCATCTCGCCGTCCTGCTGGTGCGTGCGCCGGAGGGGTCGATCGAGCGGTGGACGTTGCCGTGGGGAGTGCCTCAGGCTTCGGACGGAACGCTCGAGGGGACGGCGATGCGGGTGGCGCGGAGCGCGCTGCCCTCGGCGCCGGCGTGGCTCGAGCAGGCCGGCGCGTTCGCCGACGGCCGGCGGCATCCGGGGGAGGTGGATCTCTCGGTGGCGTTCGTGGGGGCGGTGCCGGTGGGCACGCTCTCTTCGCCGGGTGAGGACGCGGCGTGGTTTCCGGTGTCGGAGCTGCAGCCGCTGGCGCCCAGGCAGCGCGCGATCGTGAGTGCGGCGGCCGAGGTGTTGCGGGTGCGGCTGGACTACGCACCGGTGGCGTTCCGGCTGCTGCCGCCGGCGTTCACGTTGAGCGATCTCCAGCGCGTCTACGAGATCCTGCTCGGGCACCGGTTGCACAAGGCGAGTTTCCGCCGGGCGCTGCATGGGGCGGCGCTGGTGGACGCGACCGACGAGTGGCGGAGCGAGGGGCGGGGCCGGCCCGCCCAATTGTTTCGTCATGCGACCAAGCGGCGGCGGCCTCGCAGGCGGACCGTGCGCTTCGAGTTGCTCCCGTAGGGCGCGGGCCGTGGCACGACGGGATGGCGACCGTGGTGCTGCGGCATCGATGGGCGGGTCATTGACCCACCCCGGCGAGGGACATTGCCCCGCAACAGGTTGGGCGAACACGCCGTCGTACAGGTGTAGAACAGCCGTAGACGCGCAGCGTTACCGGGGGTGGCGGTGTAACGTCACTGTCTCGCGTAGGCCTTGCACTTGCGTGGGCTCGCCCAATAGTTGCAAGGTGTATCTAAGGCCAAGGCGGAGGCACGTATGCTGGCGTACCTCGAGGACCTGTGCGGGGCGTTGATCGCCCACGATACGGACGCGATCCAGCGGTTGCTGGCGCACCCGCTCGCGCGCTCGCTTCCGCGGCAGGTGCGTGAGGAGGCGATCGCCATCAGCCGGGCGAGTGCGGCGAGTCTCCGGGCGCCGATCCAGACGCTGCGCTTCTATCACCAGACATTGCAACTGGGCGCACCTGGCCAGGACACGCAGGCGGAGGAGCCGGGGGCGGCGGATCCCAGCGACACGGAGCCTGACCGGGGCCCCTCGCACGTGGTGAAGGCCGGCGATCCGTACGGACGCGAAGTCCGCGGTGACGCGCACGGGCGTGACGTGCAGCGGCCTCACACGACGGGCCGCGAGCAGATCGAGTTGCCGCTCGAGCCGCCGAGGAAAGCGCAGGCCGCGTAGCTCTCCCCGGACAGCGGTTGCCGCGAAGGATTATTGGGCGGCGCCCTTCACGACCTCGGAAGCCTGCGGTCCTTTTTGTCCCTGGACGATCTCGAATTCGACGCGGTCGCCTTCAGCCAGCGACTTGAATCCTGTTCCCTGGATGGAACTGAAATGCACGAAAACGTCCGGCCCGCCTTCTCGCGAGATGAAGCCGTAGCCCTTCGCGTCGTTGAACCATTTCACGGTGCCTTGGAGCCGTTCCATTGCCGACGCCCTCTCCCCGAACGGGGCTAACTGTGAAGCCACTCGCCGATAAACAGATCGCGCATCTCCGGTAAACGGATGTACGCGATCCTCCAGGGATAAAAGAGCAAGTATTGTGCGCGCCGGCGGGGCGCCTTCTCACGGATGGGGACGCCTCTGCGGGTGCGAGGCGGACTCGCGACAGTGCTGCGGCGCGGGGATCCCGGGTGCCCAGTGCGGGGTGCGCGCAGGGGCCGTCCTACTTTCTGATACCGGTTCTCGGTTCTGCGTCGCCGGCCTGCGGTTCCGATGCGGGCAACGCGACCAGCGTGTTACGATCGCATCACTGCGATCCGATTCGCTATGCGGCTCCGGCGATATACCGGGCGAACCGTCCGCAGCGCGTGCACTTCAGCGTGACGTGGGACTTCGGAGGCGGCGGCATGCGGGTCGGATCGCGTTCGATCGGTCCGGAGCAGGATGGGCAACTCAGTGGCGAGCCGCTTCGATCGCTGGCGATCAGGTGCAGTGCTTGCGCAGGATTGTACGTATTCGGACGTGGTTTGCGCATGAATGCCTCCAAAGAATCCGTCCGGGCGCGACCAGATGATCCCGCGCACCGGCTGAGCCTGAAATCTAACCGGTCCTGGCGGGGACCCTCCGCCCGGCCGGTCCCACGAGCGAACGGCCGCGCCCGCCCAGGCTGGAGGCGAACACGGCGCGCGGACCTGTATACCGCCTCCTGCGGGAAACGTTCCGGGGGGCGGGTTGGGGCATCGGCCGCCGCATCCGGCGGGGCCGGGGCGGTGCAGGTCGCCGCATCGTCTGGGGCCGTTCGCGAACGGCCCCTACTGCCCTCGACGACAGGCATCCAGTGGGGGGCTTCAATGGCGGTATCGGTGTGGTTTCCAAATTGGCCTGGTGCATCGGCCGGATAGGATGCGGGCCGACGGTTCTACTGGGCGGGCATGACCCGGCCCTACCGGGGACGAATTCGGGCGCTTTCGGCCGGCGGCCGGCTAGGTCACGTAGACAACTTCGCCCGTCGCGGAGATTCCCATCTCGTGTTCCTGGCCGCAGACGCCGCAGGTCTTGGTCACGCTCCACGTTTCTCCGAGCTCGGTGCGTTTGCTCGGAGGCGTCTGCTCGACGACGAGACGTTTGTAGTTGTATTCCCCGCAATTTTCGCAGGCATGACCCCGGGCGATGCGCTCGGCGCGGTCCAGGGTGATGGGGCCAGACGGTTTTCGCAATTCCAACGTCCCCCGCTTGGCGTTATTTGCTGCCGGGTGGTTTGCCGCTGGCGGTTCCTGAGCCGTCGGCGGTTCCGGAGCCCAGTCCGGGGCCGAGGAGGCCGGGGGGCGGGGGCCAGGGGGAGCCGGGGGTCGGGATACCGCTCGCCTGGCCGGCGCCGGGGTTGCCGCGGCCGGGTGATCCGGGCGGCCGGGTGCTGGCCGGCGTCGTGAGCAGAGAGCGGAGGCTTCCGAGTGCGGCGAGCACGCCCGTGGCTTCGGACGGCAGGAACAGCGTCGTCGCGGGTCCCTGCGCCACGGCGGGGAGGGCTTCGAAATACCGGAGCGCGAGCAAGTACGTCGCGGCTTGCAGCGTCTCGGTCTCCGGCATCGCGCTCGCGATGCGAGCTATCGTCTCGGCTTCCGCCTGCGCCATCGTGAGGCGGGCTTCCGCCATGCCCTGGGCGCGCAGCACCGCTGATTCGCGGACGCCCTCGGCTTCGAGAATCGCGGCGCGTTTCCCCGCCTCGGCGTTCGTGACCGCGGCGCGCCGCTCGCGCTCGGCCCGCATCTGCAACTCCATCGACTGCTGGATGTCGCGGGGCGGCTCGATCGCCTGCAGCTCGACGCGCGTGACATCCACGCCCCAGCCGATCGACGCTTCCTCGATCACATCGCGCATCCGCTTGTTGATCGTGTCGCGGGAGCCGAGCGTCTGATCGAGCTCCATCTCGCCGACGATGTTGCGGAGCGTGGTGCGCGTCAGCGTCTCCAGGGCGAACGGGAGATTCTGCACGGCGTACGTCGCCTTTTGCGGATCGGCGACGCGGTAGTAGATGACCGCATCGATGTCGATGGTCACGTTGTCCTTCGTGATCACCGGCTGGCTCGGGAAATTGAGTACCTGCTCACGCAGATCAATGCGTGACGTCGCGCCCGCGCGCACGCGCTTCACGCCGTTGACGTCCGTGTCGAACACGCGGACATCGATCGTTCGCGGGCGGTCGATGAACGGCATCAGGAAATTGAATCCCGACCGTGCGACGCGATTGAACCGGCCGAGGCGTTCGATCACCATGACTTCGGCCTGGCCGACGATGCGGAAGGAACTCCTGCCAATGGCCAGCACGATCCCGATCAGGACGACGAGAGCAGCGATTCCTGGCATGGGAGCGGGGACTGAGGGTGGTGCACACACCGGCAGGGCTTACCCACCTGCGGTCCCAGAAAGCTAGATGGTCTGCCAGAATAGAGAGTAGACGAAGAGCCTGGGCGGCCCGGACGCGACCATGATGTCGTGGGCGGCGGCGGCGGTGCAACAGCCGGCGCTACAACGAAATAGGGCCAGCCGGAGGTTCCCGGCTGGCCCTCATTCAGTCCCGGCGTGACTGCGCCGGACTCATTTGCCGCTGCTTCTACCCGCTGCTTCTACCCGCTACTTCTGTCCGCTGTGTCTGCCCTACTTCGTCCGGGTCGCGGGCATCGCTTCCGCCATCTGCTGCGCTTCGACGAACAGGTCTTTCTGCGACTGGCTGTGCTCGAGGAGATCGACCGCCTTTTTGAGCTGCAGATCGACGTCGAGGTTCCGGCGTTTCTCCACCGAATCGCCGTACACCGTTTCGGCGACGCGGGCGGCGATCACGCGGTCGACGTATCCACCGAGTGAGTCGTACTGCGCGCGGTCGATGGCGACGCCCGCTTTCTTGAGGCGGTTGTAGAAATCGTCGCGCCACGGCTGTTGCACCGTGAACGACGGCGACTTGACCGACGGCTTGACGTCGAGCGCGAGCTTCGCGAGCTCCTGCAGGACCGGTTGCAGCTTGGGGGCGATCAGTTTGTTGAACGCCTGCTGCTGCGAGGTCAGCGAATCGAGCTTGACGACCACGTCGGGCGTGATCGCACCGCCGCCGTACACAGTGCGGCCGGCGTCAGACTTGAACGCGGGGCGCGCCTTGCGTGCGGAGTCCGTCTCGAGGGAATCCGGGTGCACTTCGATGAACTCGCCGTCCGCGAGGAGCTTCCGCTCCTTCTGGATCGAGCGCCCGCTCGGCGTATACCATTTCGCCGTAGTCATCTTGAGCGCGTAACCGCCATCCAGCGGGAAGAGCGACTGCACGAGTCCCTTCCCGAACGACGTCGTGCCCACGATGAGCGCGCGGTCGTGATCCTGGAGCGCGCCGGCGACGATCTCCGATGCGCTGGCGCTTCCGCCGTTCACGAGGACGACGAGCGGTACGTCGGGAATGAGCGGGTGCTCGCGGGCCGTGTAGATCTGCGACGGGGAATTGCGGCCGCGGACACTCACCAACTGCTGCCCCTCACGCAGGAACATGTTGCTGACACTAAGCGCCTGATCGAGAATGCCGCCCGGGTCATCGCGCAGGTCGAGCACGATGCCCTTGGCGCCGCCCGTGCGAACCAGCCGGTCGAGTGACGCTTCCATGTCTTCGGAGGCATCCTCATTGAACTGCTGGAGCGGGATGTACGCGATCTTGCCGTCGAGCATGATCGAGAACGGAACCGCGGGCACGTGGATGATCGCGCGTGTGAAGCGGAGTGCGATCGGGTCGGCGACACCGGTCCGCGAGAAGCGCACTGAGACCTTGGTGCCTGGCGTTCCGATGAGCGAATCCGAGACCTGGGCCAGCGTCCATCCCGTCGTCGGGGCGGATTCGATCTGCACGATGTGATCGCCCGCGGCGACGCCCGCCTCTTCGGCCGGTGTGTGGGGGAACACTTTGCTCACGATGACACTGCCGCCGACATCCTCGATCGTCATGCCGATCCCGCCGTAGCGGCCGCCGGTCTTCCGCGAGAACTCCGAATCGCGTTTGGGCGTGAGCAGTTCGCTGTACGGGTCGTTGAGCTCGCGCACGAGGCCCTGCGCGGCTTTCTCGTACAGCACGCCGGCGCCGAGGGTGTCGACGAAGCGGTCGTTCACCAGCGAGAGGACCTGATCGAAGACGCGGGCGCCATCGGCACCGGAGCGCGATTGCATGGCGAATCCGCCCGCGAGCAGCGGGACGAGGACGAGCGTGGCGATCGCAATGGTACGAGGCCGGGGACTGCGAAATCGTGGCATTCGGCGGGATGTCAGAGTGGGAAAGGCAACGCCGGGGAGCTACTCAACCACCGGCGGGCCGGAAAAGGGACCGGTCCAGCCGCGAGGGCCGGACCGGGCCGCAACTCGAATCGCGCCCGCGTCGTGCCAGCCGACTCGGACCGATAAGCTACATACTCGGCGCCGATGAGGGTGTTCCCCCACCGGAGGCCGAACCTTCTTCCTCTCCGCCTGCCCAGAGACTCCGCCAGGTCATCTCTCGGCCTTTCCGGTAGCCCTTCTGGGTGATTTTGATGCCCGCAGGCGAGATGGCGACGGTGTATGCCTGACCGTCCATGTCCAATTCACGCTTGATCGTCTTGTCGAGTTTGGTTGCCATGACCTGGTAGCCGGTTGTCGGTGAGCGGTGACGCGCTTACGCCAGTCCATAGTGGACGACCCACTCCCGCCTTTGTTGCCGTACGGCCGCGGACCGTAGAACACCGGCTGCTTTGAGCAATGAGTGGGCCGGTTCGAGCACGCGCTGGAGGTGCGAGGGGTAGCGCTGCGACAGGGGAAGCTGTTCCGCGAGGGCCTCCAGCGCAACGTCCCACTCCGCCGGGCCGGTGGAGTCCGCTTGGGATCCGGACCGGACGGCGGCGAGCAGCCGGTACAGGCGCCGGGCTGTCGGGGAGGGGAGTTCGAAGTAGCGGGCGGCGGAAAGGGTGACCGTATGCCCGGCCGCGAGGTTCGCCCGGAGGAGAGGGGCGAGGGTGACCCGGGCCTCTCCCGGCTCGCCGGTGGCCAGCACCGGGAAGAGGGCCAACTGGTCCCGCTCGGCTGACCGGCGCCGGTCCACCGAGACCGCCGTCAGCAGGGTCAACCGCTCGTCCAGGTACCCAGCGGACGCGGCCTGGCCCGCGACGAAATACGAGCCGGCGGACTCCAGGACCGTCCGTTCGAGGCGGGTGAGCGCACCGCGCAACTGCTCATAGGTCCGCCCATCCACCCGGCGTCCCATCGCACGCAGGAAGGCGTGCAACGTGAACGCTATCGTACCATCTGACGGGGCCCCCGCATCGTGATAGCGACGGAAGAGCTCCACGTAGACATCCTGATCGAACGTGCCGGGCAGCCGGTCTCCGGGAGCCGGCAGGACCCGCCACCGCGCGCCCGGCGGGTGTGGCGGGCCTGGCGAGAACGACACTGCCCCATCCTCCGATGAATCGCTCAACCGGAAGAGCGGCAGCAACTCCAGCGAGCGGTCGAGCTGGACGTGCCGGGGGTCGCGGCGGGAGGAGGGGTTGCCGATCAGCCGGACAGCCGGAGGATTTGCCCGGTGATGGCCCGGGCTGCGTTCGAACAGAGAAAGACGACGGCGTCGGCGACGGCTTCACGTTCGACATAGCGCACGTCCGATCCCATGTCGCGGATGTTGTCGCGGGTGCGGACCGATATCGGCGCGACGGCGTTGGCGCGGAGCTGTCGCGTCCGGCCCTCGTCCGCGACCGACCGCATGAGGCCTGCCACGGCGGATTTCGCAGAGATGTAGCCGCTCATGCGCGCGCTCGGTGCGCCGGGGAGGACATTGGCGGAGGCGAAGTACACGACGCTCCCGCCATCGCGCACCAGCGGCACGAAGGCGCGCGACGCGAAGTAGGCGGTCATGAGGTTCGACTGGAGCATGCGATCGAGAACCTTGGGATCACTCTCCCCGATCGCGCCGCTCATCGCGAACCCGCCGGCGATGTGCACGAGCGCGTCGATCCTGCCCGCGGGCCGGCTGCCCGACGCGGGTGAATCAGCGGCGATGCGCGCGGCAGCCTGCGCGACCTGGTCTGCGTCCGAGAGATCGCACGCGACGCCGGTGGCGACTGCGCCGGCCGTCACCAGCGCCGCCGCGCGGGCTTCGACGGCGGCCTTGTCCCGGTCCAGCAGGATGAGCGAGGCACCTTCGGCAGCAAATGCGGCGGCGATCGCCTCGCCCACCTGGCCTTCGCGGCCGACCCCTGTGAGGACGATCCTCGCGCCGTCAAAACGCCGGGCTGCCATGACCGCTCCGTTATTTCCCGCCGCGGGCGATCGCGGCGCGGACGGCCTCACGCATGGCGGTGAGGGATTCATCGCGGGCGGCCGGGGAGTCGTCGCGAACGTGCAGCTCGATGCCTTCCGTCACGGGAACGCGGCGCCAGCGAACCGGCCCATCGTCATCATGCGCGACGGCGGCGAGTGTGCCGGCGCCCAGCGCGGGCGCGAGGGCCTGGGCGATACGGCGCTCGAGGGCATCGCCGGTGATCGAGACCATCTCGCGCTTGATGACGTCGAGCGTCTGGCCTTCGCGCTGGCGGATTTTGATCTCGAGCAACTGCAGCAGGTGCCGGTAATGGTAGGTCGCGGCGGTGCCTGCTCCATCGGGCCGGTCGAGCAATCCGCTGGCTACGTAGAAGCGGACAGCGCGGGCACTGGGCGCGGCTCGCGCCAATGCATTCGTCGGGCGCATGCCGGCGGCATCGACCAGCGCGGTGGCGTGCGAGGCGAGCCCTCTGGCGTTCCAGGGGGCGTTGTTGGCGTGAGCGCGGAGGAGGGCGACCGGAGACTCGGTCATGCCCCACTATAACAGTGTAGGCTTGCCGTCGCGATAGTGGCGGGCCGGCAGCGCGACGGCTGGGAGGAGATGCCGCCGCGCGGGATTGGCGCGTGGACCTCAGCGCCGTCCTTTTTTCGAAGCCTTGGGGGCCGCCGGCTTGGCTTTGGCCTTGGGCTTGTGGGCCGTTTTTTTCGGGGCGGCTTTGCCTTTCTTGGCTGCCTTGTGCGCGCTCACTTTCTTGACGGCCTTCTTGGCCGGGTGCGTTTTGGCGGCGGGTTTGGCCGCGGCCTTTTTCGCCACCGGTTTAGCGGGCGCTTTGGGCGCGGGTTTCGCGACGGCTTTGGGCGCTTCGTGGACGACGGGTTTTGCAGCCGGCTTCGCGGGTGCAGGCGCGCGCGGTACCAGGCCGCCGCCGGTCTTTGATCCCGCGGGGCGGCCACGGCGTCCGCGCGGGGCGCCGCCGAACAGGTCGGCTTCTTCCTCGTCTTCCTCTTCGACGACTTCAGCGACGATTACGCCTTCGTCCTCCTCGTCGTCATCGCCGTCCTCGGCGCTGTCCCAGAGGTCTTCGCTGTCGTCCTTCGTGATCGCCCAGCCGCCGTCCTCCTCATCGTCGTCATCGTACGACGCCCCGCCGCCCCCGCCGCCGACCCCTCCGCCATAGCCGAGGTCATCGCTGTCGTCGTCGCGTTCGGAGAACTTGAGCTCTTCCTGCAGCCCATCCCGCAGCTCATCACCGCGCGGCATGACCGCCTCCCATTAGAGTTTGTTTCACCGGTACACCAGCGCTGCACGGCTCGTGCCCCACGACGCCCCAGTGCCGTGAGCCCGGTGTGCGAGCGCTGCTTGCATGCGCTGTCCGCCGAGACACCGAATACACTGAACGGCGTCCCGAGTCAAGCGCAAAGAAGATAGTGGGTGGGGAAAACAAAAGTGGGGGATGAAAAGTGGTTTTTCTCCACTCGCCATCACCCCGTGACCGGGCGGGTTCGGTCAGTCCTCGAGGAACGAGAAAACGAGCGACTTCTGGCGGAGGATGACCGTGGCCAGTGCCTTGTAGACGTCGGGGTCGAGGAGTCCTGCCGCGTGGATCGCGAGGTACTCCACAGTCTGCTTCGGACTGATCGGCTCGCGGTAGGCCCGCTTGGACGTGAGTGCGTCGAACGCATCGGCCGCGGCGAGGATCCGGCCCCCGATCGAGATGCCGCTGGCGGCCTTTCCGTTGGGATAGCCGCGCCCATCCCAGTGTTCGTGGTGATCGAGTACGAACGGGAGGGCGGGGCCGAGGTGCTTCAGCGGCTCCAGGATCGCCATGCCGATCCGGACGTGCTGTTTGACGTGATCGTATTCCTCGGGCGTCAGGGGTCCCGGCTTGTTCAGGACAGCCTCGCGGATGCCGATCTTCCCGACATCGTGGACCCGGGCGGCCATGCGGACATGTTCGATCGTGTCCTCGTCCAGTCCCAACTCCGCGGCGATGGATGCTGACAGCTCCGCCACGCGCTGGGAATGGCCGCGGAGGTAGACATCCTTGGCTTCCATCGCGTTGATCAGGGCTTCGACCGTATTGATGGCCTGTGTGTGGAGCGCCTGCTTCTCGGCTTCCAGCTCTTCGGTCCGCGCCACGACCTCCTCGCGGATGACGCGCTCGATGGCCCGGCGGTCGATCTCGAGGCCGCGGCGGTGGAGCGCCCGTTCGATCGCCTGGTGGAGATCGGGGAGCTCGACCGGCTTGAGCAGGTAATCGAGGGCCCCCGTCGAGAGCGTGCTGGTGGCGGTGGGTGCGTCGTTCACACCCGTGAGCATGAGGATCGCGAGATCCGGGTCGATCCGGAGGGCGCGCGGCACGGTCTCGACGCCCGAGATGCCGGGCATCCGCACATCGCAGAGCATGGCGACGAAGTGGCTCTCGCCGAGTGCGGCGAGCGCGTCCTCTCCGGAGCGTGCCGTTTCGACCTCATAGCCGCGCGTGCGGAGGAACCGCGCGACCGCATCGGTGACCGCCTGCTCGTCGTCGACTACGAGCACACGTTTCGACGAAGCTTCGGCAGATACCGGGAAGTCGCGCGCGGAGAACGGCTGCGGCGACATGGTCTCGATCATCATGGGCGTGTGGCCGGGCCGGAGGACGGCGCGGACGGCGAGGGTGAGGCTGCGACGGGTGCAGCGGGTTTCACGGGTGCAGCGGCTGGTTCGGATCGAATGACGGGCGCGCTGGCGCGCCGCCGGCCGGCGGACGTGGGTGCCGGCGCCGCCACTTGCTGTGGGCGGACCGGCAACACCACCACGAACGTGGAGCCGGCGCCCGGCGTGCTGCGGACCGTGATCATTCCGCCGTGGGCGTGAATGATGCCGTAGCTGACACTGAGGCCGAGCCCAGTGCCGACGCCTGCGGGCTTGGTCGTGAAGAAGGGCTCGAAGATGTGCTTCACGAGCTCCGGTGCCATGCCCGTGCCGGTGTCGGTGACCTCGACGAGTACGCGTCCGCCGTCGGGCGCATCTTCCCAGGCGGTCCGCACCGTCAGCACGCGGGTGTCCTGCCGGTGCATCGCGTATTCGGCATTGACGATCAGATTGAGCAGCACCTGCTGCAGCTTGCGATCGTCGCCGGGAATAGCGGGCAGAGCGGCCTCGAGCTCCGGGCGGACCTGGACGCCGGCCGTCTGCAGCGAGTACGCACGCAGCCGGAGCGTCTGGTTGACGAGGGCGTTGAGATCGACCGCGACCAACCGTGGGCCGGTCTTGCGGGAGAAGGCAAGGAGGTCCCGGATCACGCCGACGGCGCGGTCGGCTTCGCGCTTGATCATCCGCACCGACTCCCGCTGGTCTTCGCCGAGCGATTCGTCGAGCAGGAGTTGCGCGAACATCGAGATGCCGGTGAGCGGGTTGTTCAACTCGTGCGCGACACCGGCGACGAGCTCGCCGAGTGCGGCGAGCTTCTCCGTCTGGTGCATGGCGTCGGCGAGTGCGCGCTCGCGTTCGCGGCCGCTGCGTTCCGCGGCTGCGACCTGGGCATTGCGCAGCGCGGCGGAGATCTGTGCCGAGAGATCCTCGAAGAGGCGGCGTTCTCCCTCATCGAACCGGTGCGCGGATTGGAACCACAGGACGAAGACACCGTGGATCGCGCCGTCGCCGGGGAGTGGCAGCATCGCCATCGAGCGGGCCGACGACGCGTGGACCGCGCGCGTGACGGCGGCCGGCAGCGTCGCGACGATCGTCTCGATCGCCGGCACGTACTGTGGCGTCCCGGTCGCGGCGACCGTCGCGGCGGTGGCGGCCCAGCATTCGTTCGCGGTCCATCGCACGTCATTTTTCCCGCCGCCGGTGTGCACCATCTCGAGCCGGGTGCTGGACCGGCCGGCGAGCAGGACACTGAACCAACTGGCGCCGAGTGCATTCTGCGCGATCAAGGAGATCGCGGCGTAGACCGCTTCCGGCGTCGTGGAGAACGCGAGCGCGCGGGCGGCGGTGGCGAGTGCGTGCGCGTGGCGTGCAGTGTCGGAGGCTTCGCGGAAGCGCCACGCGTTACTGACGGCGACCGCGCCGTGATTCGCGAGGTCCGTGAGGAGCGCGGCGTCGTCGTCATTGAACTCGCGTGGCGGAGCGGCGAACACGGTGAGCTCGCCGATCGCTTTTCCGTTCAGCATGAGTGGCGCCGACACGTGATGTGTGCTGGCGGCATCGGGTACCTCACCGAACGTCGCGGCGGGCGAGAGCACGCCATCGTTCGCGAAGTCCACGCGGGCACTGTGCGCGCCGAGGAGATCGGTGGCGTGGCGGGCGAGGACCCCGCCGACCTGATCGATTTCCAGCGACTGATAGATCTGTCGCACCATCCCGGCGAACGCGTCGCTCTCCGCAGCAGGATCCGCGGTGGGAAGAGCCACCGCCGAATTCAATGTAGATGGGGCGCCGACGAACGCGCCGCGGCGAGACTGGGGGGCGGACCGGCTCACAACAACAGGACGCCCCGCCGGAAATGGCTGTAACGCAACATTCGCGACACATTCACCTCGCCGCCGATTCGATCGATCGCGCAGGTCCGGCGTGCAGCCGGCACCCAGAGATTAGCACGCGCTCATGTATCTGCACCAGGGCAATCACCAACCGCGGCATCCGTCGGGGGCCCTTGCCTAACCCGGCGACCTACGGTTCGCGAAGGGCCCCCACTGCCCTCGACGACTGGCGTTGGTGCGACGGCAACCACAGAGAGCGGGTCATGACCCGCCCCTACCAGGGACATGATTGTGCACCGTGCCGGCGGGGGGTGTGTGCCGGCGTCCGAATCGTGCGCTCTGCCGGCCTTTGTGTGCCAGCATGTGCTTGCCACCACAATCAATCCGCGAATTCGATCTCGACCGGGCCTGGAATGATACCGGCGGAGACCCCGCGGCCGATCAGCTTGTGCACCGCGGCGCGTCCGCGCTCGCCGTAGTCGAGCGTCGACTCGTTCACGTACATCCCGACGAACGTGTCGGCTTTGCGCCGCGCGAGCCCGCGCGCGTACTGCATGGCGTGGTCGAGCGCCGCGTCGCGGTGGGCGAGACCGTAGGCGATGCTCTCCTTGAGGTGGCGCGAGACCGTGGTGATGAGCTCGGGGCCGAGGTCTTTGCGGATCACATTGCCACCAAGGGGGAGTGGCAGGCCGGTCTCCTCGTACCACCACTCGCCCATGTCGGCGACGGAATGGAGGCCCTGGTCGGCGTAGGTGAGCTGTCCTTCGTCGATGAGGAGCCCGAGCTCCGCATCGCCAGAGAGTACCGCGGCTTCGATCTGGTCGAACGGCGTGGGGACGGGCATGAAGTCCGGCTCGTAGAGCCGGAGCGCGAGATAGGCAGTGGTGAGCGGTCCCGGGATCGCGACCCGCCGGCCCCGCACATCGCGGCGCGACCATGGCTGGCGTGCGACGAGCCGGGGGCCGTAGCGATCGCCGATCGAGGCACCGTGGGGGAGGAGCGCGTAGCGGTCCGTCAGGTAGGCGTAGGCGTGAATGGAGACCGCGGTGACCTCGAGCTCCGCGCGCCGGGCGCGCTGGTTGAGCGTCTCGATGTCCTGCAGCTCGTGCACGTACTGGATGCCTTCAGTATCGACATTGCCGTTGGCCAATCCATAAAACATGAACGCGTCGTCCGAGTCCGGACTGTGCGCCAAGTGGATGACGCGGCCTGCCCAGGGTTGACCGGCGGCGGTGCGTGGCGCGGACGCCGTCATTCCTGAATCCCCATCTTCTTTCCCTCCGCGATCGCGGCGTCGATGTCGTTGCGGTGCCGGGCGTATTCCGGGAGTGCCTTGGCTGTTTCGCCTGGTGCGGCGACGAGCAGCCGGCGGTAGAACTGGCGAGCGGCGGCCGGCTGTTTGGCGGCGGTGGCGGCGTGGGCGGCGAGTGCGAGCCCCAGGAGATGCGTCGGGTCGGTCTTGAGGATCGTGTCGGCTTCCGCGCGTGCGAGGCCGTTCACGCCGGTGACCTCGCCGATCCGTCCGAGATCGTAGTGCTGGTCGGCGTTGAGCGGCCCCATCATTTGATAGGCTGACATGACCATCGGGGCGAAGAACTCGACGCTGTCCTGCTTGCCCTCTTCCTTGAGGCGCATCACGCGATCGAACAGGCGATCGGCGCGCTCGCCGGGCGACATCGACGAGATGTCGGGGGCGCGAACGACGCCGGCGCTGCCGGCATCGCCGTTGGCATTGGCGAAGGGCGCGTCGCCGGTGACCGGTTGGTCCGCTGTGGAGGGTTCGGGCTGCGGGGCGGATGCGGACCGGTTGAACCCCAGCCCGAAATTCCGCCCGGCGACGAGCGCGATGAGGGCGACCAGCGCGATCGATGCGATGGCCCAGGGGAGCGTGGCCGATCCGCGGGCGTCCCACGGAGGGGCGGCGCCGGCGGCGGAGCCGCACCGGTGGCAGAACTTGGCGCCGGTGGTGAGAGACGACCGGCACGCGGCGCACAGGGCGCCTTCGAAGGGCGCGCCGCATTCCGGGCAGAAGCGTCCGCCGGACGAAGTCGTGCCGCAGGTCCCGCACTGGCGTTCCGAGGGCGGGACGGGGGTCGGCGTGGCCGGCGTGGTCATGCGGGTAAGCTAGTAACCGAGGCGGTGTGGGGCGATTGGGTAATGCGGGTCCTGAGGCCATCAAATACATTCGCAGGGTAATGAATCCGCCGGCATCCACTCATCCGTACTCCTCCAGGGCGCCCACTTCGCAGCCCGGGGGGGAAGACCGTGAACTGGTGGCGCGGATGAGTGCTGGTGATGATGCGGCGCTCGCACAGCTCTATGACCGCTGGTCGCGGCCGGTGTTCTCGCTCGTGTTGCATCTGGTGCGCGATGCGGACGACGCGGAGGATGTGGTCGAGGAGGCGTTCTGGCAGGTGTGGCGCCAGGCGTCGCGCTACGACCGGTCGCGGGGCGAGGTGGGCACCTGGCTCCTCACGATCGCGCGCACGCGCGCGCTCGACCGGTTGCGCTCGCGCAAGCGGCTGCATGAAGAGCCGCTGACCCCTGTTTCGCTCGGCGATGCCGAGAACGGCGGCGCGACCCTTGGCACCGACGACCCCGCGGCGCGGGCGGAGGCATTGGAGCGCCGCACCGTTGTGGCGAAGGCACTGCAGACGCTTCCGAAAGAGCAGCGGGAAGTCCTTGAACTCGCGTATTTCGCGGGATTGAGCCAGTCCGAGATCGCGGACCGCACCGGGCAGCCGCTCGGCACGGTGAAGACCCGCACGCGGCTCGCCGCCCAGAAGCTGCGCGAATGCCTCGGTGCATATCGCAACGACGAGGAGGGACGACCGTGAGCCGGGACGTGAGCCACAGCGAGGCGATGGAACTCCTGCCCGAGGCGGCGCTCGACGCGCTGCCGCCGGACGATCAGGCGGGCGTCGTCGCACACGCCACGGGATGTCCCGAGTGCGGACCGGCGCTCATTGCGCTCCGCGACGCCGTCGCGCAGATGGCGTTCGCGGCGCCGCCGGTCACGGTCGATGCGGTGCGGCGCGCACGCGTGCGCACGCGGCTCATGGCACGCGCGCGCGCCGATCTCTCCGTTGCCAGCACGCCATTGGTCGCGGGCGAGCGGGCGGATGGGCCGGGTGGTGGTGCGCCACCATGGCAGGGCACGGGCGAGGGGGTGCGGCTGATCACGGGGCGGGGCGGGCCTTACCAGAGCGATGCGCCACGCCGCTCGTGGGCAGCGGCTGCGGCACTCGGGTGGGGGCTCGCCATCGCGGCGGGACTCACGCTGGCCGTGGTGCAGCGTCGTGCGGCATACGACGAGCGGTTCTTCACCAACGAGCGGCGCGTGCTGCTGGCGCGCGTGGACGCGTTGCGCGACTCCGTGGAATCGCGCGACACCTTCGTACGCTCCGTGACCGGCAAGCACATTGTCGATGCAACTGACATCGGGCGCAGTGCGCGCGGCGTGGGCGTGGATGTTCTGGGATCACGCGACCAACAAGTGGACACTCGTCGCGCGCGATCTCCCACAGCCGGCCGCGGGGCGCACGTATCAACTGTGGCTCGTGACACCGAAGGCGAAGATCAGTGCCGGGACATTCAGCCCGCGGCCGGACGGTGCGGCCGAAGTGCAGGCGACTTACGCGCTCGCTCCGGACTCGCTGACCGCGATCGCCGTGACCGACGAGCCGGCTGGCGGCGTGCCGCAACCGACTGGCGCGCTCGTCATTTCCGCAACCGCCAATCGTCCCGGAAAGTAGGCCGCAGGCGCTGGCGCTCGTTCGAAACCAACATTGCCGCATCCGTATTATTCGACCATGGCAGAC
This sequence comes from uncultured Gemmatimonadales bacterium, assembly GCA_963737895.1. GTDB lineage: Bacteria > Gemmatimonadota > Gemmatimonadetes > Gemmatimonadales > Gemmatimonadaceae > Palsa-1248. The sequence goes on from CAVTUF010000001.1 coordinate 1,704,871, forward strand.
CGGTCTGAGATTCATCGTGTGTCCGCGAGGCGCGCGCCGTGACGGCGCCGGCGATCCTGGCGCCACCCATCGCCAGCGGTGCGAATGCGGGCACACTGCAGGAGCGCTTCAGCGCGGGGCAGACGTTCCCCGACTTCCTGTCGCACGCGGTGGCCAACGCGGAACTGTGGCGTGCGGTGTATGGGCGCGCGCATGTTGACGACGCGGCTCTCGCACGCGCGGCGTCGCTTGGCGGGCCGTGGCATCTCCTCGTGCTCGTCGAAGACTGGTGTGGCGACGCCGTGAACACGCTGCCGGTGCTCGGCCGGCTCGCGGAGCACGCTCCCAACATCGACCTCCGCGTTCTGGGCCGCGACACGAATCTCGACCTCATGGATGCGCATTCTGACGAAGGGGTCGCGGTCGATTCCCGTCATCATGATCCTGGACGCGACGTATCGGGAGCGCGCGTGGTGGGGGCCGCGGCCGGCCGAGCTGCAGGCGTGGGTCATGGGTCCTGGGCGGGCCATGACCAAGGAAGACCGGTACCGCGAAGTCCGGCGGTGGTATGCGCGAGACCACGGAGCGACCACGGTGAACGAGGTGCTCTCGCTGATCGCGGCCGCTCCCGGCGGAGCGGGCGCGCCCGTGACGATTGCCCGGCTGCAGGACGCCGCCACGGGCGGGCCCCCAGCCGGACCGGGAGCGGGTTAGGCGAGGGCCGGGCGTAACGGTGGCTCAGGCCACTCGTCGAGTAGTGAGGATTGTTTAAGCGTTTGCTCATTTGCGACCCGGTGAGAGCTGGTACCTCCAGCCGGGCCGCGGCAGGCAGGCGCGACACTCAACTACGCGACATGTCACAAGCTTCAGGGGCCGCGCCGTCCGCGTCATCCGCGCGTCCCGTGCCCGCGACACCCGCGATCATCATCCTCGGCGCCGATGCGCTGCTGGCCGTCCGGCCGGCCACGCCCGGGCAGCTCACGAACGCGTGCTACGCGGCGGGTTACAGTGCGGTCATCCCCGCGAGTTGGGGCGACGAGCTGGTGGCGGCGGGGTGTTTGAACCAGATCGCCGCGCGGGGGCAGGATTCGGTGGTGCTGTGCTCGTGCCCGCGGGTCGCCGAGCGTTTGCGGCGGGTGGGGAATCTCGCGCCGCACTTGCTGCCAATGGCATCTCCGCCGGTGCTGGCGGCGCGGTACCTGCGCGCGCGGGCGGGCGCGACGGGCGTCCACATCACCTACGTCGGCGACTGTCCCGGTGCATCCGACCCGGCGATCGACCGTCACGCCACACCGTCGGCGCTGTTCCGCAGCCTGGCCAAGCGCGGCATCGTGCCGTCCGAGCAACCATTTGACGTCGATGAGCGGCTGACGCGCGACGCGCGGCGGTTCTACTCGCTGCCGGGCGGCGCTCCCGCTCCCAACTGGTTGTACGCCGAGAAGCGCGGGTACACGCTGATCGAGCCGACGGCGCGGGATTTCCTGGCCGAAGTGGCGTTCCGGATCTCGGAGAAAGAGCGGCGCGTCATCGATCTCGCGCCGCGCCTCGGGTGTGCGTGCAGCGGCGCAGTCGTCGGCGAGCCCTGGACGGGCGCGCGCGACAACGTCGCCGCGATGGAGCCACCGCGCGCGGTGCACGAAGTGCTGGACCACGACGTGCCGCTCGAGATGAGTGCGCCGATCGAGCCGTGGTCCGGATCCGCCGCGGACGGTGAGCCGACACTCGCGCTGCCACTCGCGGAGCTAGCGGCGATGCACGACCCACAGGCGAAGGCGCCGGCCGTGCGGCATTCGCCGCCACCGCCGCTGACGCGTGGGACTCGTCCGGCCGTGCGCGGCCCGGGCGAGCCGGTGACTGGTGCGGGCCGTGCTCTGGCGAGTCCGCCGGCTGGGGCATCCGCTGCCGCACCAGGTGGAGTGGCAAGTGCGGCACCCGCAACGCCACCCGTCACGCTCGGCCGGCCGCGTCCGCCCGAGCCGCGGACGTCGCCGCGCGCTGAGCCAGCGACCAGTCCGCGTGCGCGTTCGGTGACGCCGCCGCTCGTGCCGGTGTTGCCGCCCGTGCCGCCGATGCCGGCGAATCTCGCGCCCAAGGGTGCGGGGACGGCGGGCATACCATGGTCCGCGTTCCGGCCACCGACACCGGTGAAGTCCGCGACGCCGATCTCCACGCCGGCCGTTCCGATGGCGCCGCGGCCGACACCGGTGCTAGCAAATCCGGCAATCGCGCCGGTCGTGGCTGCGGCAAGCCAGATCGCGCCGCCTGTTGCCGCGGCGAACACACCAGCGGGCACGCCAGCAGGCGCACCATTGGTCGCACCCGCAGTCGCGGCGGCGGCTGCGGCGCTTGGTGCGCCCGTCGCGCGGCCGACACCGGTGCTCTCACACCCGGCAATCACTCCGCCGGCGGGGTCGCCTGTTGCGGAGCCGGAGCGTTCGCGATTTGCGCCGCCAGCAGAACCGCGTGTGCAGGCGACCGTGCCACCGGAGGCGCCGCCGCGGGTGCAGCCGCGGATGCCGATCGCGTCACACTTCGATTTGCCGTCCGAAGCAGAGGCGGCGGCTGCGGCGCTGCCGAAACCGGAAGTGGCTCCCGCGGTTGCGGCGGCCGAGAAGCGGGCGGTGGCCGCGGCGATCGCTGCCGCAGAGCCGGGAACGGGGCAGGACAACACATCAATGGTTGGCGCGCTGTACATTGAGCCGCGCAACAGCACCGCAATGCTCGAGGGTCCGACCGTGCCGCGGCGGCCGCGCCGGAGCCGCAAGCGTCTGTGGGTAATGGTCCTCGCGTGCATCGCGCTCGTCGTGGCGGGCGCGGGCGTCGTGATGTTCCGGATCATCACGCGACCGAGTGCGCCACCGTCTCCAGCGCAGCCGGCGCCGAGCATGACCCCGGGTCCATCAGTGCCGGACATGGGCACGCCGGCCGCACCGAGCACCGACACGATGGGAGGCGGTCATCCGGCGACGACGACCATTACCGACACGGTAGCGCTGGTGGGATCGGCGCTGACGCAGCGGCTGCCGGTGGGACCTGCTCCGGTTCCGGCGACGTATACGGGCCGAGGGGCGAAAGCAATGCGTGGCGGCGACGCGTCCGCGCAGACGCGGGTTCCCTCCGATCCTGCCACGGTGTACGCGCCGGGAGCGGTTTCCCCGATCTCGACATCACAGCCAGCGGCGGCCGCCAGACCGGTCGTAGCGGCCAAAGCCGTGCCGAAGACGCCGGCCGAGCTGCGCGCGAGCGCGGCGTTCCGCGGGGCACTCACGCCGGAAGCGGCGGCCGAGATGGCGGCGGTGCGCAGCGAAGTCTCAACGAAGCGGCATCGCGACGACTCGATCAAGCGGGCCGCCGACTCGGCCGCCTCCAAGGAGAATAGAACAGAGAGCAGGTGATTACTGGGTCCTGCGCGGCGGCTCATATTGGTCAGCGTGGACCCCCAAGTGCTGACCGGCATGCATCACCCGCGCTCCGTGTGGCGCGCCGTGATTGCGCTCGTACTGCTGGCGGCCTGCATCGCGGCCGGATCGATGCGACTGGAGCCGGTGCCGGCGCTGGGGCCGACCCTCGATCCGCTGAACGGCATCTGGGCGGTCGCGCGACGCACCGAATTGCCGCGCACCGCCACCGGGCGCATCCCCGGGCTCAGCGCGCGCGTGGACGTGCGGTATGACGCGCGCGACGTGCCGCACATCTTCGCGGCATTGGAAGAGGACGCGTATCGCGCACTGGGGTACGTCGTGGCGCGAGATCGCCTGTTCCAGATCGAGCTGCAGGTCCGGGCTGGAGCGGGGACACTGACGGAACTCGCCGGGCGGCCGGCACTGACGACCGACCAGCGAACGCGCGGGTTGGGCATGCCGCGCGCCGCGGAGCGGGAGATGGCGGCAATGGACACTGCATCGGCGGACATGCGGGCGATGCGCGCGTACGCCGATGGTGTGAACGCGTGGATCGATCAGATGGCCCCGGCCGATCTCCCGATCGAGTACCGGCTGCTGGGGCGGCAGCCGCGACGGTGGGCGCCGATCGACGCGCTGCACCTCCTCAACCGGATGTCAGCGACCCTGTCGCTCGACGATGTCGAGCGCCGGCGGATGCGGGTCGCGCAGATCGTGGGGGACACCGCCGCTCGCGCGCTCTTCCCGGTGCATTCGCCGTTGCAGCAGCCGATCGTCCCGACGGACTCTCCTGGACTCCGCCTGCGGAAAGGCACGCTGCCGGTGCCGGGCACGCCGGACAGCGGTGGCGCCTTCGACATCACGGCGGGCGTTGGCTCTGCCGCCAGTCCGGCGTCCGCAGCGTTGGCCGGTAGGCCGCGCGGTGCCGATGGTACAGAGGACGCCCTGGGCAGCAACAACTGGGCGGTCGCACCGCGGCGAACCAAAGCCGGGTATGCGCTCCTCGCGGGCGATCCCCATCTCGACATGACCCTGCCGTCGCTGTGGTACGAAGTGCACCTCGTCGTCCCGGGGCAACTCGACGTCGCGGGCGTGACCATTCCCGGCGGTCCGGGCGTGATACTGGGGTTCACCCGTGATCTCGCGTGGACATTCACGAACACCGGCGCCGACGTCACCGACTTCTACATCGAGCACGTGGATGACACGCGGCACCCGCAGCGCTACCTCGTCGATGGTGCGTGGCGGCCGCTGGATTTGCGAACGGAAGTGTATCGCGGACCGCGAGGCGAAGCGTTGCAGGTGGACACCGTGCGCTACACCCATCGCGGTCCGATGCGCCTTTACGCAGGAAAGTGGGTCTCGATGCGGTGGACCGCGCTCGAGGGCGGCGCCGCGTTCGGGGCACTGCGCGCCGCGCTGCATGCGCATACGACGGCCGAGTGGTTGCGGGCGACGGCGGGGTATGACGTGCCCGCGCAGAACATGCTGGTGGCGGATCGTGCCGGCAGCATCGCGATCCGGTCGACGGGACACTATCCCATCCGTCCCGGCGATGGGCGCGGCGATCTGGTGCGCGACGGATCGGCATCGTCGAGCGACTGGACCGGAGTGCTGCCGCTCTCGCGTTATCCGGCGGCGCTGGATCCCACGCAAGGCTACCTGGCATCGGACAACCAGGAGCCGGCCGATCCCGACATGCCGAATCCAACCGGCGGCGCGTACCTCGGCGCCAACTGGGAATCTCCATGGCGGGCGGTACGGATCAACACACTGCTCCGGGCCGGCGCCCAGGTGACCCCTGAGGACATGATGCGCTGGCAGACCGATCCCGGGAGTGCGCGGGCGGACTACTTCGTTCCGTATTTCCTCGTGGCGGCCAAGCGGGCCGACAGTGCGGGGCATGCATCGGACGAACTCCGCCGGGGAGCACAGCTCCTCGGAGAGTGGGACCGGCGGTACACTCGCGACAACGAGCGCGCGGTGCTGTTCGAGGCGGCGATGACACAACTCACGCGCCGCGCGTGGTCGCGGCTGTCGCTGGATTCGGCGAGACGAGGGGCGCCGGTCGCGACACCATCGACCGCGGTGCTCGCGGAACTCCTCAACGATCCATCGAGTGTGTGGTGGAGCGATTCACGCGGCGCGGGAGCTCAGACGCGCGATGACGTGTTGGCGGCGAGTCTGGCCGCTGGATTCCAGGCGGTGGTGGCGAAGTGGGGGCGCCCTGAGAGCGGCGGGTGGCGCTGGAGCGAGATCCGCCACGACAACATCAATCATCTGCTGTACATCCCGGCGTTCTCGCGGCTCGGGCTGCCCGTGCAGGGTGGAACGGAGACACTGAATCCGTCGAGCGGCGACGGCGTGCTGGGGCCGAGCTGGCGGATGGTGGTGCAACTCGGGCCGGAGGTGCATGGGTGGGCGACATATCCTGGCGGGCAGTCGGGTAATCCCATCAGCCGGCGCTATGATGATCGTTTGCCGCAGTGGCTTGCGGGGACGCTGGATTCGGTGCGGATGCCCCACACGCCAGGAGAGTTGGCGGCGTCTGACGTACGGGCGACGCTGACACTGGAGCCGGCGAGGTGAGGCGATTCGTCGCGTGGTCCGGCGAAGTGGTGTTGCTGGCGATCGCGATGGTCGCGGCGACCGTCGCCGGCGGATGGTGGGGCGTGCTGGGCGCGGCGTTCGTGTGGGGCGCGTGGTCCGGGCGCGCGGGTGGCGTGGCGATCGCCGCGGCGTGTGCGTGGGGGAGCGTGCTCGTGTGGACGGCGGCGAGCGGGCCGTTGCCGGCGCTGGTCGCGGCGCTGGGGGCGATTGCTGGTGCGCCGGGGTGGGTGTTGGTCGTGGCCACGCTGGTGTTTCCGGCGGTGCTGGCGTGGAGTGCGGCGGTGGTGGGTGGGGTAGTGAGAGGGTAATAAGCGAGCCGGCGCCGTCCTACCGGACCGCGCGGTACATCAATTCCATCAATTCGTCGTACATCGCTTCGCCCTCGCGGCCGCCGGTGCGGATGGCCGACGTTGCGCAGTGTTTCAGGTGGTGGCGCATCAGCTCGCGGCCCACGGCGCGCAAGGCTTCGTGCACGGAGGCGATCTGCGTCAGCACGTCGGCGCAGTAGCGGTCGGATTCGACCATCCGTTGAAGGCCGCGGACCTGGCCTTCGATCCGGCGCAGGCGGAGCAGGTTGCGTTCGCGGGCTTCTGCGTCCGGGGCGACCGCCTTGCGTCCGTCGGCTGGCGTTGGTGGCGCGGATGTGGTAGGGCGGCGGCGCGGCGTCATTGGATGTTGGCGCGGCTCAGGCGCAGGCTGTTCGTAACGACGCTCACGGAACTGACGGCCATCGCCGCGCTGGCCAGGATTGGCGACAGCATCACACCCCACAGCGGGTAGAGGATGCCGGCCGCGACCGGGATGCCGATCACATTGTAGGCGAATGCCCAGAACAGGTTCTGCTTGATGATGCGCATCGTGCGGCGTGACAGCGTGATGGCGCGGGGGACGCCCTGCAGGTCGCCGCGCAGCAGCGTCACGTCGGCCGCTTCGATCGCGACATCGGCGCCCGTGCCGATCGCGACGCCGACATCGGCCGCCGACAGTGCCGGCGCATCGTTGATCCCGTCGCCGACCATCGCGACGACGTGGCCGGCGCGCTGGAGCTTCTCGATCTGCTCCACCTTGCCGGCGGGGAGGACACCCGCGATCACCTGCGTGATCCCGGCCTGGCGCGCGATCGCATCGGCTGCGCGGGGGGCGTCGCCAGTCACCATCACGACGTCGAGTCCCAGCGCGACGAGACGAGCGACCGCGTCGCGCGAGGCAGGACGGATCGGATCGGCCAAGGCCAGCATCCCGGCGAGCGCCGGCCGTGGCGACATACATCACCGTCTTGCCGTTGGCCCACGCGTCGCTTGCAGCAGCGGCCACGCGGCCAGTGTCCACGGCCAGGTCCGCCATGAGCGCCGCGTTGCCGGCGGCGACCGGCACACCATCCACCGTGCCCGTCGCGCCCTTGCCCGGCACCGCGCGGAAATCGCCGGCCCGCGCGAGTGCCACACCGTCCGCCAGCGCGCGCGCGACCACAGCGCGGCCCAGTGGATGCTCCGACGACTGCTCGAGCGAGCCTGCGAGGTGCAGCAGGTTGCCGGCCGAGCCCTCGGCCGCGACGACATCCGTCACCGCCGGCTTGCCCTCGGTGATCGTTCCCGTCTTGTCGAGCACGATCGTGTCCACGGCGCGCAGGCGCTGGAGCGCTTCGCCGCCCTTGATCAGGATGCCCAACTGGGCGCCCTTGCCACTCGCCACCATGATGGCGGCCGGCACGGCGAGGCCCATCGCGCACGGGCACGCGATGATGAGTACCGAGAGAGCGGCCGACAGCGCGCGCACCCAGGCCGATGCGGGGCCGCCGGGCGCGACCAGCAGCCACACCACGAACGTCAGGGCGGCGATCGCCATGACCGCCGGCACGAATACCGCGCTCACGCGATCGGCGAGCCGCTGGATCGGCGCGCGCGTGCCTTGCGCGGCGCGCATCAGCGCGACGATGCGGGCGAGCGTCGTCTCGCGGCCGACCGCCGTCACGCTGTAGGCGAACGCGCCCGCACTGTTGAGCGCTCCGCCGATCACGAGATCGCCGGGCCCCTTGTCCACGGGCAGCGACTCGCCGGTCACCAGCGAGTCATCCACCGCACTCGTGCCGCGTACGATCACGCCATCGACCGGAATCCGCTCGCCGGGGCGAACCTCGACCACGTCGCCGACCCGCACCGCGTCGAGCGAGACCTCCTCCGTGGCGCCGTTGCGTTCGACGCGGGCGCGGGCTGGCCGCAGCGCGATGAGCGCGCGAAGCGCGGCCGCCGTCTGCCGGGTCGCGCGCGCTTCGAGCGCGTTGCCGACGAGGACGAGAGCGATGATGAAGACCACCGCTTCGTAGTAGACATCGGGCGTGACCCCGCGGCTCGTGAAGAGCCCGGGCACCAGCGTCGCGAGCGCCGACATGACGAACGCCGCGCCGGTGCCGACGGCGATCAGCGTGTCCATGTTGGCCGAGCGATGGCGGGCGGCGGACCAGGCGTGGACGTAGAAGAGGCGGCCGGGGCCGGCCACGACGGCGAACGTGATCGCGAGCAGCACGAGGCGCGGGAGCGGCGCCACGGCAACGATCACGCCGGCTGCGAGCGCAAGCGCTGCCTTGCGCGACAAGTCGCGGAACGCGGCGGCCTGCTCGCGATCGAGCGACTCCTGCTCCTCGATGGCCGACGCGTCATCGGCCGGCGCTTCGGCGTCGTATCCCGTGGAGCGTACGCGGTCGACGACCGCGGCGGGCGTGACCGACGCCGGATCGTAGGTCACCGTCGCGCTGTGCGTCATGAGGTTGACGGCGGCGCCGGAGACACCGGGCATCGTCTGCAGCGCGCCCTGTACCCGGGCCTGGCAGGCGGCGCAATGCATGCCGGACACCGGAAACGTCTCCGTGCGGGACCGACGGGACGGGGAGGCGGTTGATGAAGCCATACCGCAACGTAGCATACCCCTTGGGGGTATGGCAACCGGTACATTTCGGCCTGCTATGGCGAAGTCACCCCTCTCCGGGTTCCACCCGCTCGTGCACCGCTGGTTCACGGAGACACTTGGCTGGCCCAGCCTGCCGCAGGTGCGCGGGTGGCCCGCCATCGCCTCCGGCGCGCACGCGCTCATCCTCGCGCCGACAGGGACGGGGAAGACCCTGGCGGCGTTTCTCTGGGAGCTCAACGCGCTCATCACCGAGGGGCAGCGCGAGCCACTCCCGAATGCCGTCCAGATCCTTTACGTCTCGCCGCTCAAGGCACTCGGCAACGACATCCACAAGAACCTCGAGCAACCGCTGGCCGAGCTGGCCCGGCGCTTCGAGGAGGAGGGCGAGCCGTTCCCGGAGATTCGGGTGGCCGTGCGGAGTGGCGACACCAAGCCGGCCGCACGTGCGCGGATGCTGCGCGTCACGCCACACATTCTGATCACGACTCCGGAGTCGCTCAACATCCTGCTGACGACGGAGCGCGGCCGCACGCTCTTTCCGGGCGTCCGCGCCGTGATCGTCGATGAGATCCACGCAGTCGCCGGCACCAAACGCGGCGTCCATTCTCGCGCTGACCCTCGAGCGGCTCGACGCCCTCTGTCTCGCCGAGGGACGAGACGCGCCGCAGCGGATCGGGCTTTCCGCCACGCAGCGCCCGCTCGACGAGATCGCGCGGTTCCTGGGCGGGTGCGAGGCGCCGCGCACATCGGGGACTGGGGACGGGGGAGGTGGAGGGCGGCCGGGCGCTCCCGCGGCCCAACCGGACCAGGCGGCGTTCCGGCCGGTCGAAGTCATCGACTGCGGACTGGTCAAAGCGATGGAGCTGACCGTCCGCACGCCAGTCGCGGACTTCACCCACGTGGGTCCGACCGTCTGGCCCGCGGTGATCGCGCTCGCACTCGACGCCATCCGCGGGCGCCGCACGACGCTGGTGTTCGTGAACAACCGAGCGCAGGCCGAGCGTATCGCCGCGCGCCTCAACGAACTCGCGGGCGCGGAACTCGCGCGCCCGTATCACGGGTCGCTGTCGCGCGAGCGGCGGCTGGAGCTCGAACGCGCGCTCAAAGCGGGCGAGCTGCCGGCGCTCGTCACGACCAGCTCCCTGGAGCTGGGGATCGACATCGGCTCGGTGGATCTCGTCCTACAGCTCCAGAGTCCCAAACGCGTCTCCGCGGGCTTGCAGCGGATCGGGCGTGCTGGCCACCGGCTTGGCGATGTGAGCCACGGGATCATCGTGCCGACTTTCCGCGACGATCTGGCCGAGTGCGCGGCGCTGGCGGCGGCGATGATGGCGGGAGACGTCGAGGCGACGCGCGTTCCGCAAAACGCACTCGACGTGCTGGCCCAGAGCCTCGTCGCCATCGCGTCGGCCGAAGAGACCACGGCGGACGCCTTGTTCGCGCTCGTGCGGCGGGCGTATCCCTATCACCGGCTCACGCGAACGGCGTTCGACGAGACTCTGGCAATGCTGGCGGGGAAATATCCAGCGGATCTGGCGAGCGAGTTGGAGCCGCGGCTGACCTGGGATCGTGCGACGGGCCGGGTATCGGGATCGCGTGGCAGCCGGATGATGGCGGTCATCTCCGGCGGGACGATTCCCGATCGCGGCCTCTACACCGTGATCCTCCCGGACCGCACCCGACTCGGCGAGCTGGACGAGGAGTTCGTGCACGAGTCGCGGGCCGGTGATGTCTTCCAACTCGGCTCGGCGACCTGGCGCATCGCCAATATCGACCATGACCGGGTCATCGTGACTCCGGCGCCCGGGGCGCCGGCTCGGATGCCGTTCTGGCACGGCGAGTTCTCGACGCGGAGCGTCGATCTCTCCCGGCGAGTCGGGCGGCTCCGGCGCGAGCTGGCGGCGGGCGAGATCGATGATGCGGCGCTCGGCGCCATGTACCGGTGCGACGAGGCGAGCGTGCGGAATCTTCGCGCGTACGTTGCCGAGCAGCGCGCGGCGACGGGTGTCGTGCCGGACGACCAGACGATACTCGTCGAGCATTTCCGTGATGAGATGGGCGCCGTGCGGATCATCGTGCACTCGATCTACGGCGGCCGGGTGAATGCGCCGTGGGGCATGGCGCTCGCGCAGCGGATGCGCGAAGCGCTTGGCGATCACGCCGAGGTGCAAGTGCAGACGAGCGACGACGGCATCATGCTCCGGCTCCCCGACCTGGGCAGCGCACCACCCATTCAGGTCCTGCTCGACCTTTCGGCGGCCGACGCCGAGCGGCGTGTGATCAGCGAAGTGGGGGGCTCGCCGCTCTTTGGCGCGCGGTTCCGGATGAACGCGGGGCGGGCGCTGCTCTTGCCGCGAGGCTCGGCGCGCCGGCGGATGCCGCTCTGGCTACAGCGGCTCAAGGCCCTCGACCTGCTCGAAGCGGTGCGCCAATTCCCGGCGTTTCCGATCCTGGTGGAGACCTATCGTGAAGTCCTGCAGGACGCGTTCGATGTGAGCGCACTGTCGGGCGTGCTGCAGGCGATCACCGATGGCAAGATCGCCCTGCGCGTCGTCGAGACCAGCAAGCCGTCGCCATTCGCGGCGGGGCTGCAATTCGCGTTCGTCATGGACTGGCTGTACGTGGACGATACGCCGCGCGCCGAGCGTGCGGCGTCGTGGCTGGCGGTCGACCGGTCGATGCTGGACGAGTTGATGGGGAGTGAGGGCGTTGGCGTGGATGAGGCGACCGAGCGGGCCCTCGCGGAAGTCGTGGCCGAGCGGCGGGGGACGGCGCCGCGGCGGCAGGCACGGGATGCCGACCACCTGGCCCATTTGCTCGAGCGTGCGGGCGATCTGACGATGGACGAACTGCGCGAGCGAGTGTCGCCGGCCGAAGAGCGGCGGTCGATGGATGATCCCGTCGCCGTGCTACTCGACAGCGGGCGTGCCGTGGCATTCCCCGTGAACGGCAGCGAGGCGCCCGTGCGGATCATCGCCGCCGAGGATCGCGCGCGATACCAGGCTGCGGCGGACGGCGATCGTGGGGCGCGGCGCGAGATCCTGGCGCGATACCTCGCGTTGGCGGGCCCGGTGACCTTAGCGGAAGTACAGGCACGGTATGCGTGGCCCGCGCGGTGGATCGGCGCGCGTCTCGACGATTGGCAGCGCGCGGGGCGGCTGGTGCGCGGCGTGTTCCGGCAGGGCGTGACTGGGCCGGAGTGGTGTTCGCGGTCATTGCTGGAGCGGGCGCGGCGGCGGGCGCTCGCAGCGTTGCGCGCGGAGATCAGTCCGACGGACATGCCGGCATTCGCGGCATTCCTGCAGCGCTGGCAGCATATCGATCCGCGCGACCGGCTCGCGGGCGAAGCGGGCGTGGCGAGAGTCATTCAGCAGCTCGAGGGGCTGGCGCGGCCGGCCGCGGCGTGGGAGCGCGACGTCTTGCCCGCACGGGTGGAGCACTACGAGCCATCCTGGCTCTCGCGCGTCGCGGGCAACGGGGCCGTCGTGTGGGCGGGCGGCCAGCGCGACGATGGAGGCCGTGCGGCTGCGGGCGGCGGTGCCGCGCCGGCGTTGGCGACGGTCCGGTTCTTCCAGCGCGGTACTGGGGCGGTGTGGCTGGAGGCATCGGACCGTGTCGTGCTCACCGACGGGGCGGTCGCGGTCCGCGATGTGCTGGCGCGCCAGGGCGCATCGTTTCTACCGGACGTGCAGGTGGCGGCCGGGCTCGGGCTCTTCGCGACGCGGGACGCATTGCGGGAGCTGGTGGCAGCGGGACTCGTCACGAACGACACGGCAGAAGCATTGCGCGAAGTCATTCGTGCGCGGGCGCTGCCGCTCCGTCCGCGGCGGGATGCGCCCGACCCAACGCGGTGGCTGCCGGCCGATTACACGCCGAGCAGTGGGCGGATCGTGCAGCGTCGCGTGAACGTGACGCGGCTGCCGCGGTGGCGGAGGCCGGATGGGCCGGGCCCGGCGCCGAACGCGGGGTGGGTTGGCCGGTGGTCGTTGATCGCGAGCGCAGGGACATTGGGACCCGATCTGCCAGAGGACGAGCATGCGGCGGCGATCGCGCGGCAGTGGCTCGACCGGTACGGCATCGTCGCCCGCGACTGGTGGCGTCGCGAGCGGCCGCCGGTGAGTTGGCGTTCCGTCTATCGTGAGCTCAAGCGGATGGAGTATCGCGGCGAAGTGCGGCGCGGGTATTTCGTGTCGGGGCTGGGCGGTGCGCAATTCGCGCTGCCCGACGCCGTGGAGCAACTCCGTGCGGTGCGGGAGGATCCCGGTGCGCCGGTGGTCGCGATCGCGGCGGGCGATCCCGCGAATCCGTATTCGTTGCCACGGTCTGCGGTCGCGCCCAAGGCGGGGCAGCCCAAGGCGGGGCATGATCCGCTGCTCCGGCCGCGCGGAGCGGGTGCCGTTCTCGTGATGCGGCGGGGCGTCGTGTTGCTGTCGGCGGAAGGCCGCGGGCGGCGGATCACGCTCGCGCCCGAACTATCGGATGCCGATCTTCTCGCTGGCGTGCGGTCGCTCGTGGATCATCTGTCGCGGGGTGGGGGGACCCAGCGGCGGCGGCGGGCGGCGACGCTCGAGACGATCGATGGAGTGGCGGCGATCTCGAGTCCCCGGGCGCCGGTGTTGCGCGAACTGGGGTTCCGGCATGGCGGGATCGGGCTGGATTACCCGTAGAAAACGACAGACCGGCGCCTCAGGGCGAGGAAGCCGACGCGGTAGCGGACGGGGTGCTGTAGCGTTTGTACCAGCTCAGCATGTAGAGCTGCGTCCGTATCGCGTTCGTGGGCTTCTGGCCGCCCGTGCCGTGGTATTCGCTGTCGAAGCGGAGCAGTGTCGTCGGGACGTGCCGCATCTTGAGAGCGACGTAGTACTCCTCGCTCTGCGGCATCGGCGTGCGGCGGTCGAGCTCACCCGTCATGATCAGCGTGGGAGTCGTGACGTTCTTGACGTACATGAGCGGTGATTCCTTCAGCCATGCCTGGGGGTCTTCCCAGAACGGCTTGTCGAACCACCCGAATGTGAAGAGCGGGATGTCGGTCTCGCCCGCCATGCTGATCCAGTCGATGACGGGGCAGCGCACGGCGGCGGCGGCGAAGCGGGTGGTGTGGCCGATGATCCAACTCGAGAGCACGCCACCGCCGCTGCATCCGCCGACGAACATGCGCTTGGTGTCGATGTACCCGCGTCCGATGACAGTGTCGACGCCGGCCATGAGGTCGTCGTAGTCCACGCCCGGGTACGCCTTGCTGATCGCCGCGCCGAACTGCGTGCCATAGCCCGTGCTTCCTCGCGGGTTGACGTAGAGCACGACGAAGTTGTTGGCCGCGAAGTTCTGGAGCATGTAGCTGAACCCGACATTGTACGCCGCGTGCGGGCCGCCGTGGATCTCCATGATCAGCGGGTATTTCTTCGACGGGTCGAAGCCCGGCGGCTTGACGACCCATCCCTGGACGTGCGCGCCACCGCTCGACGTGTAGTCGATCTCTTCGAGCGTGCCGAGGTGGATGCGGGAGAGCGCGGCCTCGTTGACGTGCGTGATCTGGACGGGCTCGGGCGTCTTTGCGTGCAGGTCGATGCGCGCGACCTCCGGCGGCCGCTGGCTCGTGGCGCGGGTGATCGCGGCGATGCCGGTGTTGGAGATGGAGCCGAGTGCGACCACCATGGCGCCGGCGGTGACGGGACGGACTGGGCCACCGGCGACCGGCGCGAAGTGCATGTTGTTGGACCCGTGGTCCTCGGCGACGAAATACACGCCGCTGCCATCGTGCGCCCAGTGGAGCTCACCGGCGTCGCGATCGAACGACTCGGTGACGGCGTGGGCGTGCGACCCGTCGGCGTCCATCATGTACAGATTGCTGGCGCGGTACGTCTGATCGGTCGCCGGGAAACCGATGTAGGCGATATGGTGACCGTCGGGCGAGACGGCGGGAGAGCGCCAGTACCCGTGCTCGGTGGTGAGAGCGTGGGTGCTGCCGGATGCGACATCGACCGCGTAGAGATTCGCGTCGCGGAAGCGGTAGTCGGCCTCCGGGTCATTCAGGCCTTCGGCGATGATCGTCTTGCCGTCGGGCATCCAGTCCCAGCCGACCGCTCCGGTCGCGAGGCCATCGAAGCGGGCGCCGACGTTCCAGTCGCCGCTCGTGAGCTGGCGCGCGGGACCGCCGTCGACGCTGACGACGAAGAGGTGCCGGTAATCCGGTCTCCTGGTAGCCGCGGCGGTCTTCCTTGAAGTGCAGCGATTCGACGATGCGGGGGGCTTTGGTCCAGTGGGCCGAGTCGGGGGCTTTGGGCATGTCGATGGCCCAGACAACGGGCTTGGGGACGAAACTCGTGAAGCCGATCGACTTCCCGTCGGGCGACCATTTGATGTCGGCCGGTGATTCCGTGAGGTGCGTGAGCTGCGTCGGCCCCTGTTCGCCTTCAGCCCACCGCATGTAGATCTGGGCACCTTTGGGCTCACCATCGGCGAGATACGCGATGCGGGTGCCGTCGGGAGACCATTGCGGGTCGGATCCTTTGGTGAGCATCCGGTTGTGCGAGCCATCGGCGCGCATGATCCAGAGCGTGGACTCGTACCGGTCTTCGACCTTGTTGACCCAGCGGCGGGTGTAGACGATCTGCGACCCATCGGGCGAGATCTGGGGGCCGCTGACCGCTTCGAGGTCGAAGAAGTGGCCGACCGTCAGGAGCGTGTCCGACGGAGTTTCCTGCGCAGCGGCCCGGCCCACGGCCACAACGGAAACGACGGTCGTGGCGACGAGGGCGAGGGCGGCCATGCGGTGTGCGCGCATCACGAAAATCTCCAGAGGTCCAGGGTGTGAGAGATGGTACGCGCGGGGTAGCGGGCCGTCCACCACCGGCGCCCAATTTCCCCGGCGAATCACCCGCTACGCCGGGCCGATCACAGCCGGGTAAGTCATTGTATTCATTAGGTTACGGAATGAGCCCTGCGCTCATACGCCTCAGCGTTCACGCACCCCCACGACACTAGATGGCAAACGGCCACATCCGGCGGGACGGCTGGGAGTTCTGGGCGCTCGTCGCGCTGTCGATCGGCGGTGTGGTACAGATCCTCGGCTTGCCGCTCATTGTCGGCGCGCTCGAGGATCACTGGGGCTTCACAGCCGCGTACTCCGGCTACATCACGTCAGTTGATCTGGCGGGGCTGTTCGCCGGATCCGTCACCACATTGATGTGGGCGAGCCGGATCAACTGGAAGCGGTACGTCGCGGGGGCGATCCTCCTCTGCATCGTCCTCAACGTGCTGTGCGTGTGGTTCCACACGCTCGGCATTCTCATGGTCCTTCGGTTTGGCGCGGGCCTGGCATCGGGAGTCGCGTACGCGTCGTCGCTGGCCCTCATGTCGCGGGTGCAGGACACCGCGCGCGGATTCTCCATCGTGATCTTCGCGCAGGTTGTGGCAAATGCCGCGGTACTCGAAGTGTTTCCCGTGATCGACGCCAAGTGGGGGCCCGGTGGGCTATTCGTCACGATCGCGGCGGTGATGGCGGCGACGGCGGTCATCGTGCCGCGGTTGCCGGGGCGGGATCCGGTCGCCGAGACGGATCCGGTGGTGGCGGACAGAGGGGCGGGTGATGGCGCGGCCCTACCAGGGCCTGGCGGAGCGGTATTGCCGCGGCCTATCACACGGATCGCGATGTCCGCGCTCGGTCTTGGAGCGGTGGCGCTGGTCTATCTCGCCATCGGCAGCTATTGGGCGTATGCCGAGCGAATGGGAATCGCGTTCGGTCTTTCGGCGGCACTCGTGCACCAACTTCTCACGGCCAGTGTGTTGCTCAGCACTCTCGGATGCCTGGCGGCGTTCTGGTTGAGCCGGAATGTCGGGCAGTCACGGCCGCTGCTGGTGGCGCTGGGTCTCTTCTCCGCGGTCCTGCTCGTTCACAGCATTGCACCACATCCGGCGATGTATGTCGTGACGCTCGTGGTGATGCAGATGTGCTGGAACTTCATCGATATCTTTCAACTTGGCACGCTCGCGCTCGTCGATCCGGCGGGGCGTGCTGCTGCACTCGTGCCTGCCGCCCAGGGCGTGGCGCTGGCGGCTGGGCCGGCGGCGGGCGGCGTGGCGTTGACGGCCGGTGGTGGATATTGGGCGGTGCTGCTGCTGGCGGGCAGTGCGGCGGCGCTCGCGACAGTGTGCTACTCGATCGTGTATAGACGATTCCTGAGAGTGGCGGAGCCCCGGCCGGGGCTCGCCACGTCGTGATACCGTGAGCCACTCGCCAATGCCGGCATCCCGGAGCAGCGAACCGACTAGTCGCGCGTCGTATCCCGGCGGCTGTCTGAGCATCCGCGGCGGGCACCTGTGGATCGAGGAGTGCGACGTCGTGACGCTGGCCGCGCGATTCGGCACACCGCTGTACGTGATTTCGAGCGCGCAGCTCCGGGCGAACTGTGTGGCGTTACGGCTGGCGTTCGAGCGGTACTGGCGCGGACCTGTGGAACTATTGCCGTCGCTCAAGGCGAACTACGTGCTTGCCGTGCGGAAGCTGTTGAACGACGAGGGAGCGGGGTGCGACGTTTTCGGCGCGAACGAGCTGCGGACGGCGTTACGCGCGGGCGTACCGGCGTCGCGTATCTCCGTGAACGGTTCGGCGAAGAGTCCCGAACTGTTGCGGGCGGCGGTGGCGGCTGGGGCGACGCTCACGCTCGACAGTGCGCAGGAGCTGGACGTCCTGCGCGCGATCACCAGCGAGGTGGGCGCGAGGGTGCGGTTGCGGGTGCGGCCGGACCATGGTGCGCTCACCGAGGGGTCGGATTTCTTCCCGGGCATGGCGATCCGGGATGCCGCGCAACTCTACAAACCCGGGATCGAGCCGGGGGCGGCGCGCGAGATCGGGCGGCGTGCGTTGTCGCATCGGGGGATCGAGCTTACGGGGCTCATGACACATCTGGGCCTGCACAGCGCGGATCCCGCGGTGTGGGCGAAGATGGCGGCGGGATTCGGCGAAGTGGTGTCCGCGTTGTGCGAGGCGTGGGCGCCGTGGAAGCCCAGGGAGCTCGACGTGGGCGGCGGGTTACCGGCGCCGCGCGACCCGACCCATCCTGACAAGCGGGAGGCGGAGCCGCTCGAGCGGTATGCGGATGCGATCGCGACCAACCTGCGCGCGTCACTGGCATCGGGCGGCGTGGACGCGGCGGGGATCGTGCTGCAGATCGAGCCTGGGCGGAGCCTGTTTGCGGATGCGGGGGTGCACCTGAGCCGAGTGATGCATGTGAAGGCGCAGACGCGACCGGTGGCGAGTACGTGGGTGGAGGTGGATACGACCGAGATGTTCATGCCGGACCTGTTGATGGAGCACGCGTATTTCCGGCCTCAGTTCGCGTCGCGGGCGGACGCGCCGGTTGCGGGGACCGCGCACATCGTCGGCATCTCGTGCAACTTCGACCTGATTGCGCGTGACGTTGCGGCGCCGCGCGTGGAGGCCGGCGACATCGTGGCGTTTCTCGATACGGGTGCGTATCAGGATGCGGCGGCATCCAACTTCAACGTGTTGGCACGGCCGGGGACGGTGCTCGTGAGGGGCAACCGGGCGCGGCTCGTGAAGCGGCACGAAACCGTCGAGGAAGTGCTTGGCCGGGACGAGCCGGACGCACCGGACATCATCATATGAGTAGGCTGCATCATGTCGGGCTGACGGTGGCGGATCTCGACCGGTCGGTCGCGTTTTATGAAGCGGTGCTGGGCGCGAGGGTGCGCGAGCGCTCGGCGAACAGTGGCGACGACGTGGCGGAGGTGACGGGATTACCGGGCGCGCGGATCATCGCGGCCGATCTCGATTTGCCTAATGGGGGGTGGCTCGAGCTGGTGCAGTATGTGGCGCCGCCGGCGGAGCGGCTCGAGCAGGAGCGGCATCAGCCCGGGCATACGCACATCGGATTTCTGGTGGCCGATGCGGACGCGGCGTACGCGCGGCTGGTGGCGCGGGGTGCGGTGCCGACATCGCGGCCGGTGCGGATCCACGAGCCCGGGTCGGTGTGGGATGGCGCGCGGGTGTTGTACGTGTGCGATCCGGACGGGCGGACGATCGAATGTGTGGAGATGCGCGCCGAGGCGAGCTAGGGCGGATCGTAGTGGCCCGGGGTCTGCACGAAAGGCGCGTTCTTGCAGCTTTCACCCAAGCCGAATTCTCTTCGATGAATCCTTCATCCCTTGCGGAAAGTCGCGACGTGATACGTACCGCACCCGACAACATCGGCCCGGCCGATCCGCGGTACGCCGAACTCGTACGCCGTGGATTCAACAAGCGGTTCGAGGGGAAGCCCGAGTACATCCGGCTCGTGGGGTCGGCGGACGACCTTGCCGATGCGGTGCAATCGGCCGTGGAGAGCGGGCGGCGGCTCGCGGTGCGGAGTGGCGGGCATTGCCTCGAGGGGTTTGTCGCCGATCCCGCGGTGCGGGTGCTGATCGACATGTCGCCGATGACTGGTGTGTCGTACGATCCCGAGATGGGAGCATTCGCGGTCGAGGCGGGGACGACGCTCGGTGAAATGCACCGGCGGCTGTTCATGGGGTGGGGCGTGGTGTTGCCGGTGGGGCAGAGTCCGGACATTGGGATCGGGGGCCATGCACTGGGGAGCGCCTTCGGGTGGATACACCGGAAGCACGGGCTGGCCGGTGATCATCTCGATGCGGTGGAAGTCGTGGTCGTGGATGCGGCGGGCACGGTGCAGCGGGTGATCGCGACGCGCGAGGCGGACGATCCCAATCGGGAGTTGTGGTGGGCGCACACCGGTGGTGGTGGCGGCAATTTTGGTGTGGTGACGCGGTACTGGTTCCGGTCACCGGGCGTGGACGGGCGCGATCCGATGCGTGCGCTGCCCACGGCGCCGGCGTCGGTCGTGACACTCAAGGCCGAGTGGAACTGGGCGGATGTGGATGAGGGGGCGTTCCGGGCGCTGTTCCGGAACTTTGGCGAGTGGTGTGAGCGGAACAGTGGGGCGTCCTCGCCGTACGCGACGATGTTCAGCGGGATGCTGGTGGGGCCCAAGGTGGGTGGGAAAGTCGAGCTGCGCGCGATGTCGATCGAGGGGGCCGGCGCCGACGCACAGCTTGAGGCGCATATGTCGGCGGTGAGCAAGGACGTTGGATCGTACACGCGGCACGTGGGCCGCACGTCGTGGCTGGGGTTCGCGCTGAATCCGTTTCCGGATCTGTTCGCGATCGGGCCGGGTGGGACGACGGCAGCGCCGGCGAAGATGAAGGTCAAGGATGCGCTACTCAAGCGGGGATTCAGCGACCGCCAGATCGGCGCGATCTACCGGGGGCTCACGCGGGCGGAGGGCGCGCCGGGCGCGGTCGGGTTGGCGACGTATGGCGGCGCGGTGACTGTGATTCCATTGGATGCGACCGCGGCATTGCAGCGCGCGTCGGTTATCGACTCAGCGATTTTCTGTGGGTGGATGGATGCCGCGGACGAGGCGAAGAGTCTCGCGTGGGTGCGTGAGCTGTATCGCGAAGTGTTTGCGGAGACGGGCGGCGTACCGGTGCCGGGCGAGGCGACCGAGGGGGCGTTGATCACGCATCCGGATGCGGATCTGGCGGACCCCGAGTGGAATAGGTCAGGGGTGCCGTGGCATTGAATGTACTATCTCGGCAACTACGAGCGGCTACAGCGGGTGAAGGCGCGGTGGGATCCGCGGAATGTGTTTCATCATGCGTTGTCGGTGCGGTTGCCGGACTAGTTGGCCGGAGATTGGCGCGAGCAAGTCGCGGGTACCCGTCCATGCGCGCAAATGCCTCGGCGCACGACCAAGTGTCGGCTAACTAGTTCGCCGTATTCGGTTTAGGGAAAGGCGTGGTGTCGCAACGAGCGGGCAAATGTGTCACTTCCTTGCTACGAGCGCAACGGAAGGGTCCGCGCTGAGGCCTCGGCATTTCGTTCGGGACTCCCCGCGCGTCTCTCTTGTAGTCTAGTTTGGTGAAAGACCCTGTCGGGGAGTTCTATGCGCAAGAGTTCGAAGACCAACGCTGGGGTCATCCACGTCGATCCCGAGATTCAAAGCGGGACGCCCGTATTTGTCGGTACTCGCGTGCCCGCCACTTCGCTGTTCGATTGGTTAGAGGGCGGCGCTACGCTTGAAGAGTTCTTGGACAATTTTCCAAGTGTTGCGCGTGACCAGGCGATCGCGGCGTTGGAAGAAGCCAAGGCCAGCGTGATTGGTGGTGCGCGTCATACTTGACGAAAACCTCCCGCGCGTGCTCGCGCGTGAGTTGGTAGGGCATGACGCCAAGACCGTCCAACAAATGGGGTGGGCGTCGCTCCAGAATGGGGCGTTGCTCTCCTCAATCGCCGACGCCGGGTTCGGCGCTCTGCTGACAATGGACAGGAATCTCAGCAAGCAGCAACGCGTGGCGGACCTGCCTTTTGGGATAGTCGTTGTGCGCGCACGCGACAATCGGTTGGCAACGCTGATGCCTCTCGTACCCGCCATTCTCGGGGCGCTTGCCTCCGTGCGGCCCGGCCAGGTCGTCGCCACTGGCGAATCCTGATGCTGCCCCAGCGGCCAGATCCGGTGCGGCCACCGGCAATGCGCAGTGCGGTTGCGATTAGCTAGCAGGCGACGGCGCGAGCAAGTCGCGCGTGTACGTCAGGCCGTTGGATGCATCGGACCATGTCCTGCAATCACCGTGGTGGCTTGCGGGAACGCCGCCTCGACGCGGTCGAGTGATGCAGGCCAGGGCCAGTTCGGCACCGGCAATGTTTCCCCATGCCCGTCGCGGTGCTGTCGCTGAACGGGTCGCTGGAACTTCGAGTCTGACTTAAGTCATTGCGTTCGTCGGTTCGCGGCCGTAAAAGAAGGGGCTGATTGTTCGGCTACGCTGGTGACCCTCTTTCTTCTGCAGTGAGTCAGAACGGACCTAGGCGCACCGACATGTCGTCAAATACCACAAATCCAGCGCAGCAAGGCGCGCCTCGCTCGCGCGACAAGCCCCAGGGGCCGGCCCATCCTAAGGTCACGGCTGCCATCGAATCGTGGAAGCGCGACCTCCTCGACCTATCAAAGCGCAATCGGGGTCTCAATTTCAAACAAACAAAGCTATCCACGATTGCCATTGTTGGTCACGACCCGGCGACCGTGTTCAGGCACCTTCATCTGCAAGAGCGTCTCGCCCATTTCAGTCCCGCTCTGGAGGGCTCGCCACCCATCCTCTTCGAAGTAGCGGTCGATTCGGAGGAGATCTCGCTGCCCTTCGACTTGACAGCGACCGCCTCAAGTGCGTTCGGTGGAGATGAGAAGGCAGGTGTCAGCGGTGGGCCAGAGGCAAGTCCTGGCTCGGCTGCGCCTTCTCGGCCAGGGGGAGCGCCGCTGTATGAGGGTTGGCTACAGACTGCCCTTCTGCCGGAACATCTAGAAAAGAGCCTCAGACGAATTGAGGAGCGCGCCCGACTGACAATGGAAGAGCAGGGCGTCAATACGCTGTTTATCGCACTCGGCATGCTGCAGTACACCGAGTCTGAGGCCTCCGAGCAGGTTTTTCGAGCGCCGCTCGTCTTACTACCCGCAATTCTCGAACGGAAGTCGGCTCGAGCCGCCTACAATCTGAAAGGTGCTGAGGATGATCCGCTTGTAAACGCGGCACTCGTGGAATACCTGCGCAAGTCGTTTGGTGTTGTGTTGCCTGAGCTACCAGACGCCGAGACCATGCCCGAGGATTACGACCTCACGGCCTGGTTTGCTGCAGCCAGAGACGCCATCGGTACTCGAGGTAACTGGGCCATAACAGACGACATCTATCTCGGTCACTTCTCGTTCCAGAAGCTGGTGATGTATAAAGACGTTGAGGTCACGGCAGAAAGTCTTGCCGCCCATCCTCTTATACGGCTCGTGGCCGGTGACCCCGCAGCTGCCGAAAGTCAAAGCGGCACAATGCCGGGTGAAGTTCGCGAGATGGAGTTGGATCAAGACTACGCACCCGAGGCGACTAACCAAGTCGTTGATGCTGATGCGAGCCAACTTAGGGCGATGGCGGCAGTCGCAAAGGGTTACAGCTTGGTCATAGAGGGGCCGCCAGGCACGGGCAAGTCGCAGACGATCACCAATCTCATTGCCAGAGGGCTTGCCGCCGGAAAATCGGTGCTCTTCGTAGCAGAAAAAATGGCGGCATTACAGGTCGTGCACCGACGGCTCGCCGAGGCTGGCCTGGGTGAGTTCTGTCTTGAACTCCACTCGACAAAGGCAAACAAACTGGCTCTAATCAAGGAAATCGGACGCAGCCTCAATGCGTCGATGGCTCGGGTTGACACAAAGCAAACGGCAGCTGACCGGATCGCCTCTGTTCGGACTACCCTGACCGAATACGTTCGCGCTCTTCACCGGCCACATGGGGCTTTGTGCATTTCGCCTTTCGAGGCCTACGGAGCTCTTGGTCGAGTCCACGCCGCGCCTCATATCAAGTACGATGGGCCTGTTGAGACCGTGACCCGTGCAGAACTTGATCAAGCCGTTAGGTCGCTCACAGACCTCGCCGCTGTTGCAGCAAACATTGGCGTTCCAGACCGGCATCCCTGGCGTGACGCTAAAAAAACCTTCTTATCCGAGGACGACTTAGAATCGATTCGCGATCTCGGCAGTAATCTGGCGGGCCGCCTCGCATCGCTGCGAACGACTGCAATTGTGGCCGGGGTAAACTGTGGCCTGTCCCGAGTTGGTACGCTCTCCGATCTTGCGGCAAGCAACGCTGTAGCCGACGTAATTGCGCGGTCGCCCGGCGCGCAGAGGGCTGTGCTGGATAGCGACTCTTGGAACTCATCGCCCGTCGACGCAGTGGACTTGGTAAGCCGTGGGAGGTCTATGCGGCAACTCCGCGACAGACTCAGGCAGCGGTTCACGCTAGCTGTTGAGGAGAAGCAACACGAGGATGACATCGCCTACGTGGAGCGTTACGCCAGCTGGTTGTCTCGACTCTTCGCTGTGCTGAAGCCGCGGTATCGCCGGATTAGGCAAGAGTGGACGGCTTATCGAGTGCCAAACTTTGACTGCTCACTGCTGGGTCAGGCGGCGACCATGAAGGATGTGGACCGTTTGAGGGCGGAACGTCGAGTGATTGCAGCAATGGAAGGCACAGCGAGAGCAATGTTTGGTAGCCATTGGCACGGCGAGGAATCTGATTGGAATGCGCTTGAGCGGTACCTTGCCTGGGTGCCTGACTTTCGAGCTCTGTGCAGGTCAGAGGGTTTGACATCCCTTGCCGTGACGCTGGCTGCGCAGGCGGCGCCCAATGTGTCACCATTGCGATCGCTGGCGGCTGCGACGGCTCAATCGTCCGCCCTCCTTCGTCAGATTTGCGATATCGTTGGCTGGCCTGCTGGCTACCTACAGGACGAGCCACTCGACAAGGTGGAGTTACGGATTCAGCGCCTGGTAGAGCGGCTGGCCGAGGGTCCCCAATGGGTAGCGTTTGAGTCGGCGCGGTCCGAGGTGTCTCGCACGTCGGCTGCGGGTTTATTGCCGGGAATACAGAGTGGCGAGATCCCGATAAACGACGTGCGTGATGCCTTTCTTCGGGCATTTTACCAAAAGTGGCTGGCTGGGGTCGTGAATGACCGTGAGCCACTCAGCCGGTTTCATACCGCGTCGCACGAGGAACGTGTCGCGGAATTTCGACAGTTAGACAAGCTGGTACTATCCGAGAACCGGGCAGCCCTGATCCGGCAAATGCGTGACAAGGTTCAGCAAGAGATACAGCGACCTGACATCCAGGCGGGCAAGCAATTCCTCCAAAGGCAGCTGGCCCGTCAGCGCGGACATGCTCCCCTGCGACGAACAATGAGCGTCGCGGGATCCGCGATACGCGTGATTAAGCCGTGCCTCCTAATGAGTCCACTGAGCGTCGCCCAATATCTGCGTGATGCATCGTCGTCGTTCGACCTCGTGATCTTCGACGAAGCGTCGCAGCTCCCACCACAGGACGCCGCGGGCGCCATTCTTCGCGGGAAGCAGGTGGTGGTCGTTGGCGATCCAAAGCAGCTACCCCCCACAAACTTCTTCAACGTCATCAGCGATGATGGGCCGGCCACCTTGGCCGATGACGGTACTCCGATCTACGAAGATTCGGAGAGCATTCTTGAGGACTTCCTTGGCGCAAGCATGCCCTCCACGCGGCTTCAATGGCACTATCGAAGCGCGCACGAGTCGCTGATCCACTTCTCGAACGTCAACTTCTATGACGCCGCCCTCTACACCTTCCCGAGCGTCGAGCGTGAGACTGGAGTTTACGGGCTACAATTTGAGTTTGTTGCTGACGGTGTGTACGAGGGCAAGGGTCTAAATCTCCGCGAGGCACGACGTGTGGTCGACGCCGTCGCTAAGTTTGCGCGACACCAAGCTCAACGTGTGTCTGCCGGCGAGACGGAGTGGTCGCTCGGCGTCTGCACGTTCAACATGCGGCAGCAGCTAGCGATTCAGGACCTGCTCGACCATCGTCGGAGAGCCGATCCGACCCTCGATGCTTTTCTTGGCCCGCGTGAAGAGCCGTTCTTCGTCAAAAACCTCGAAAACGTTCAGGGTGACGAACGTGACGTGATCTTCCTCAGCGTGACATACGCCAGGTCGCCTGATGGCAAGCTGCGCCAGAATTTCGGCCCGCTAAATGGAGAGAACGGCTGGCGCCGACTGAACGTCATTACGACTCGGGCGAGACGGCGGATGCGCGTATTCTCCTCCATGCATGGTGACGAGATCAGTGTCGCCGGGACCGCGCTGGGCGCGCGACTTCTACGAGAGTTTCTCCTGTACGCTGAGACTGGCCAGCTGGAGAGCTCGGCCGCCAGCCTCGCGAGCGAAACAGGGTCGCCATTCGAGCAAGACGTGCTCAATGAGCTGAGACTTCGCGGTTTCAA
Source organism: uncultured Gemmatimonadales bacterium (assembly GCA_963737895.1). Classification (GTDB taxonomy): domain Bacteria; phylum Gemmatimonadota; class Gemmatimonadetes; order Gemmatimonadales; family Gemmatimonadaceae; genus Palsa-1248. The sequence continues at coordinate 1,730,623 of CAVTUF010000001.1, forward strand.
TGTCGTTCCGCAGGTGGGTGTGGCCGGATACCGCATCGACCTCGGTGTAGTGGATGAACGTCGGCCTGGCAGATTCCTCTGCGGGATCGAGTGCGACGGCGCCAGCTATCACAGCTCGGAGTGCGCGCGCGACCGCGACCGTTTGCGCCAGCAGGTTCTTGAGACCCGGGGTTGGACAATCATCCGGGTGTGGAGTACCGACTTTTTCAAGGACCGCAAAGGCCAGGTCGAACGGTTGGTCACCCTCATCAACAAATGCCCGCATCCTCACCCGCCCCCTTTGGACGAGTTTGAGACCTCAGCCGCAAATGAGTCGTTTTCGGCCTCGGTCGGTGAGCAAGCGGGGACTGTCGAACCCCATACCAATGTACCCAACGGCAACTATCGAGAACCATCGGCGGTCCCATACGTCTTCGCTAAGGGTGAGAGAACGTTCTCAGGGCAGGACATACTTACGGCTAGAGCCGACACGTTGCGGCGCGCTGTCGCATATGTGATCAAGGTCGAAGCACCCATTCACCTGGATGACCTGATGGCCCGCGTTGTCGGACTGTGGGACACAAAGGCGGGGAGGCGAATCGCTGCCCACATTGCTGGGGTTGTCAACCAACTTGAGCGAGAGGGCGTGGTGCAGCGGCGGGATGCCTTCTATTGGGCTCCTGATACGAAGTGCGTGGTTCGGTCCCGCATTGGCACGAATATCAGTGGGGAGCGCATCGCATTCGAGGAGTACGGAATGGCCATTCGGGATGTGCTTTCCGAGGGGCGCACTCTTGCGCGCGGCGAGTTGGTTGCTGGCATACGGTCAGTATTCGGGTTCAGCAGGACAGGCCCGTTACTCGAAGTGGCGATTGGCTCGGCGGTCGACCGAATGTTGTCGAACGGCACTCTAGGGGAGATCAGCACGGGCATTAGGCTGCGGGCTGTGGCGGATGGGCAAGCTGAAGTCGAATACCAACTCTGACACGCGGAGAGCTACTTGCCTGTGTCGGATGGGGCGCCCCGGGCGCGTTGATCACGCATCCGGGTGCCGTGGCATCGGACGTATTATATGGACAACTACGAGCGGCTACAGCGGGTGAAGGCGCGGTGGGATCCGCGGAATGTCTTTCAGCATGCGTAGTCGGTGCGGTTGCCGGGCGAGGGACCGTGACCCTCCTGAGGATGTCCAGTGTGATCGACGGGGAATGCCCTGATTCTGCAGCTACTCCGCTGGGCTAAATTCGCTTGCGACGAGCCTCAGGTAGAGACTGACGTCATCCAGAGTAATCTGCGAGTTCGGTTTCAGCGCGCAGTCATCGACCGCGACCCCGTTGCACGTGTCGACGAGCTTGGCGAGCGGTCGCACAAGACGGTGGTCGACCTCCTTCCGGCGGGCGGCATCCGCCCAGAGGGCCGTATCCATCGCTACGACCAAGGTGACTCTGTACTCCACTGCCGGCGGCAATTCGCGTCCGTCGCTCAATTGCACATAGATCGCGTCGACTGCGGCGCCCTCCGTTTCGAGGAGATATTCGAGCCGGCGGCGCACCGGTCCAAGCCGCGCGTTAAACGCGTCCGGAAAGGCATCGCGATCATATCTATTCACTATCCATTGAACGACCCGGCGGACATGGAGTGGGTCAAGCGTCCGCTCCGGGCCGGGATCGAGATGCTCGAGTCGTTGGCGGGGTACCGTGAGCCGTTCCGCTGCTCGGAGTTCGTGATAGCGCTCGACTCCGGCAACACTCACGGGTATGTGGAGTCTCCGCGGATTCCGCTGCATCTCGTAGCGGGAATCGCGGCGATCGATCGGGCGGGCGGCAATGACCTCGACATGGGGCTCGGCTTCATAAGCACGAGCCAGTAGATCGCAGCTGTGGGTGAGGATCACCCCGCAACGGCTCTCCACGGCGTCGCTCTGTCCGTCGAGTTCATAAAGGTCAGATGGAGAGATGATCGATCCCTGCAACCAACCACGTGCGCGTATCTGATGCGGGCCAGACTCCCCGGATGGTGCTATGCCAGTCATGTACGGAACCCGGCACTACCGAGTGCGCCTGGCGCGGCGAGATGCCGCACTTCGCCGACGCTCTTGCTCGGTCGCGTCTGGGATCGCGTAGCCGTAGGCGGCTGCCGCCTGGGCAGCTGTGCGTCCGCTGAGGGGTATTGCTTCCCGCACAACTATCGTCTCCTGCAGGACGTGCAACACTGACCGAATCTGCTCCGGGTCGTGCATTTTGGCCCGCAGGGCTTCGATCAGCGATATCCCGTCCAATACTGGCGTCGTCAGGAGATCTCCGATGGGAGTGCCAGAGATCCGGCTCCAGTCTCGTGCCACATCATACAGTGCCTTTATTCGAAACGACTGCTCAGCGCGCGGTTTCGCCTCACCGGTCAGCCAGTCGTACACTGTCTGACGAGTGACGCGCAGGACATCGGCAAGCTGTGTCACGTTGAGCGACAGCTGTCCACGCGTGAAGCTCAATCGTTCGGACGTGCCGGCAGTTTCCGCCCCTCTGTCTGAGCTGGTGTCGGGCACAAACAGCGGTGCCACACCGGCCGGCCGGTACAGCCATGCTGGTCTCTCGCGAAGCGAAGCCGGCACCGCGGTGGTTGTATTGACGGACCACTGCAACCCAAGACCAGTCGTCGCCGGACAGAGCATTTGCCAACCCTGACCGCAGGCACATGCGTCAAGGATTGCACGATTGTGCAGTGCACCGGTGGCCTCGTAGATGCTTGGGGCTACCGACGCAACACCAGTTACAGTGTTGGACTGGGTACCAAAGAACGCCACAACGCAGTTCACAGGGTCACTCCTCGCGCTCCCACCGTCTCAAGGCGTAGTCCGATGCGGCTCCCCGAAATGCCAGGTCGACAGCGTCGTGCAGTGCGCCTAGCGTGGCAAGTATTGGATCCACCTCGTACTCGCAGCCATCGGAAGTGAAGTGATCGAAATCCAGAATCGTCAGGACCTCAGGCGGCGCAGTATTGATCTCGTAGGTGAGGACCGGCGGCCAAAGATCGGGCGGAAGGTAGGCCCCGTCGTTGCGCTGGAAGCAGCGTATTGATAGCTGCCCTACACTCGTAACCCCGCGCGTCTCAGTGTGGGCAAGCGCGGCTCGGAACACTGTTCCAGGTCCGTCTGGTTGCCGATAGCCAATTAGACCAGGCTGCAGATACTGGTCGATTGTTTCGGCCGCCGCCGGCCGAACGAGATCGACGTATCGCAAGCCCATGCGATCGACGAACGATGGCCCAACCACGTCGCCCACTACGCTGGCGACATCGCGAAACGTCGTGCCAAATGCTTCAAAATCATCGTATCGGCTCGTCTGAAGCAGAACGAAGTCTCGAGTCAAGACAACACCGGCCCGTCGCTCGCGATCCAGAAAATCCCAACGATCATTTACATTTACCTTAGGAGCGTCGCCTCCAGTCCACACGACGCTTTGGATTCTGCTTGACTGGAACCGAGGGAACCCCAGCGCCGCGAGCCGAGTCTGGACAGCGGGGATTTTGTCTGCGGTATCGAAGACGGGCGTGTATTTGAGCTGTGCGAGGACATGCACGAGCGGCGACCTTTTCAGTCGCTGGCGCGGGCGGGATCGCTTAATAGACACCATAGTAGACATATAAGTAGACATAATATAATGATTTGGCGGCTGGCAAACAGACACCCGGCGGAGGATCGTCTGAGGGGGTGGCGCTCTTGCAGTGGTGTAAGTTGCTGCCGCATAAAGACATCCGCCTCTGCCAGAGCCGGCGGAGTGTCCCGAGCCATCTGGCCGGCTCTAGCTACCATCCGGCGACCTCGCAGGCAGCGTAATGAGCCACTCGAATGCGGGTCGCCTCGAATCGGCGCCCATGCCGGATCGATCCCGAGCCATGCTGGCGAGATCATGTAGGGACGGGCGAGCAGCGAGTCGAGTTGAGTGATCTCGTGCGGATGGTCGCCGACCGTCACGTAGATCCACGGGAGCAGATGGTACGGCGGCGCCGGGGATCGGGCTAGCGACAAACGCCGGCGACGCTAACCCAGGTGCTCGTGGTGCGCCGGCTATTTCGGCGGGGGCTGCGCGAGCAACTCGCGCGTGTGCGTGAGCGCGTGTGGATCCATCGGACCGTGTCCTGGAATCACCGTCGCAATGTGCGGGAACGCCGCCTCGGTGTGGCTGAGTGACGCGGGCCACGCTGCCAGGTCCGCATCGGCAATGTTGCCCAAAGTCGTCGCCTTGCTGTCCTTGATGAAGCACCCTCCGAAGAGGATACGCTCCTTGGGGAAATAGACGACGACATTGTCACGAGTGTGGCCGCCGCCGGGGAAGAGAATGAGCGCGTCGTTTGCAATGGGTGATGGAGTGGACGGCGCGGCGAACGAGTGGTCGGGGATCGCGGGTTGGTGCGTCGTTCGGGCCAGATCGATTGTCGCGGGGGTGGCGTAGACCGGGATGTGGCGTCGTTCCAATGCGGCGGCGCCCCCGAGGCGATCGGAGTGAAAGTGGGTGACGTACGCTTTGGTGACCGGGTGTTTCAGCTTTGCTGCAGCCCAGTCGGCGAGGGCGTCCGCTTGCTGTGGATTCCAGCCGGCGTCGATCAGGACCGAGTGGTTGCCGTCTTCGACGAGGGCTCCATTGGCCAAGTAGGGCGAGCCATCGTCCAGTTTGCCGACGGTGGTGTGGACCCAGAGGTGGGGGCCGATCTGGGCGACGTAGACCCCATCGGCAATCTTCTCCATGTTCGGAACGGCGAAGCCTGGCGGGATGCCGGGAAGGGGGTCGGCGGGACGGGCGCGCGGCGCGAACGCTCCGATACAGAGAGCGGAGACGAATCGGAGACTGCGGAGTGATTGCAGGCGCATCATTAGTTCCGCCAATCTGGAGAGTATGGGACTCGTACAGTACGCGGCGGTCCGGCGGGGAGGCAGTGGCGCGCGGACACAAACTGAAACAGTGCGGGCAGCGGGCTGACTTGTCCGAAGCCCAACGGCGGGAATAGCTTATAGTGCTCTTTTGGCGCGGTAGCCAAGTGGTAAGGCAGCGGTCTGCAAAACCGCTATTCGCCGGTTCGATTCCGGCCCGCGCCTCTGGAATGGAGGTCTTGTCGCGTGGCGACGCTCGTGTTCGGATTGATGCAGTCCCTGGCTGCGCCAGCCGTAACTTCTATGGCGTCACCAACGATCACGGTGTTGGAATGAGCTCCCATCTGATCGAACGCCGCCGGCGCGTCGTCTGCGCGCTCGTCCTCACTGTCGGGATCAGCGCGGCGCTCGCCTGTGCTACGGGTCCGAAAGACACGCTTTCCGGCAACTGGACCGGCAGCGGATTTTCCCTCTCGCTTCGACAATCGGGGAGCGTGGTAACGGGCGCGTCGTGTTCGGTCGTGCCCGTGTCAGGATCAGTGGACGGCAACGACTTTGTCTTGGCAATCGACACCGGTGCATCAGCCGTTCACTACTCCGGCGAGTTTGTCGACGCCACGACGATCTTGATCGAGCAGACCGGCAATGTAAACGTGAACGTTGGTGGGATCATGCTCTACAAGGGGCCGCCCAGATTGTCCGGCGCGTGCATCGCTTCCCAAGGGTGATCAGGCTACCACTTATCTGCAAAACCGCTATTCGCCGGTTCGAATCCGGCCCGCGCCTCTCACTCGGCGACACGCCAATGCTGCCGTCGCTGTGGACCCAATTACCCGGGATGCGTCGATGGGAAAAGTGACGATCGAGTCACCCCTGGGATCACGTTCGTCGCAGACAGCAGTATGAGAACTGCTGCTGCGTGCCTGCCGGGGTCTGATGTACGCTGCCGCCGTGAGTCACCAAGTCGAACCCGTTGGCGAACGCGCTGCACAGTGCGTCCGGATTGTAGCGCGCGACATCGAGGCCACTGCAACACGGCGGGGAATCAGTGCCGAATGTGGCCACAATGAGGTGTCCACGACGCTTGAGCGCTCGGCGCGCGACGTCAACGTAGCGCTTCTGATCTTGAGTATCGGTCAGAAAGTGGAAGACGGCCCGGTCGTGCCAGACGTCGAATCGGCGCGCGGGCAATCCGGCCTGGGTGACATCCGCCTCGATCCACGTAACCTCACGCGCACGCGCTCCCAGACGGGCCTGAGCGTTGGCGATCGCGACGGCTGAGACATCGAGAACTGTGACGTGCCCCGCACCCCGCGCCAGCAGGCAGTCGACGAGCGTTGCGTCACCGCCGCCGACGTCAATGATTTCAGTGGCCGGCCCCAAGCCAGCTTGCTCGATGAGTTCCAGCGACAGCGCTGGCATGTGCTGATGCCACGAGAGCGCCGTCGGGTCCGTCGTCGCGTAAATGCGGTCCCAGTGCTCCTTTCGTCCCATAATGGCGAACTCGTGTCCGCGTGCCTACTACGAGCCGGCCACCGCGCAACAGCCGTCCGAGCCGGTGGCCTGACCCCGTAGCGTCCGAATCCCCTCATGTCCGATGATCGGAGTCATGAGCAACGCCGCGACGGGATCGGCCCACCACCACCCGGCGAGCGCGTTGAGGGCAAGACCGCCGAGGAGAATCGCGAGGTGAGGCCGGATACGAACTCGATGACGCTGTCAGCGCCGTACCCGAGGAGGGCCACACTTCGGCGGCGACTCCGACGAAAGCGAGACGCCCGCCTCGACGCTTACGACGACTTGGGCAGCGACGCTGAGTGCCAGTCCCCGCCGCACAAGTCGCGTGCGCACCTGGTCATGGTCGAGCGGCAAGGATGGCAGCGGGTTCAGGAGCATGTCGGAATGTATGGGGCCCTTGGGCGTCCAACCAACCTCGAACGGGAGTCGCCTGCGTCGCACTGCCAATCAACTCGACGAACGGCTGACGTTACACGTGCTATATTCGTCTCCAGACATGCTCCGACGCCGCGGCATCGCTGGACTCGCTTCTGGGATTTTCCTCCTGCAACTCGTGTTGGTGGGGGGCGGCTTCGCTTGTGTGATACCCGGTATGGGGACACCCGGCGCAGCAGCGACGTCCGAGACATCAGCGATGCCAGGGATGGACATGCCGTCGGCGCCGTCCGAGTTACCGTGCCAGTTACCGTGGGCACCGGCTGGCTGCCAGCCGATGGCCCCATGCGCACCAGCGGCCGTCACCGCGGCGCGGTTCGCCCTGGCCCTGCCGGTCGTCGGTGCTGCGCCCGTCGCGGCACTCGACATCGCCACCCCTTCTTCTCGTACCACCCCGCCCGAGATCCCCCCTCCCAGGGCGTAGTCCGACTCACAACTGAATTCTCGTGAGCTGCTCACGGGTGGTCCGTTTCTGCTAACGGCCGCCTGAGCAGAGCGTCTCGCGTGCGCAGCCAGGAATATCGCCGGCTGCCGCGCTGACCCGGACTCGACTAGGGGGCCCATGCTGGATTGTTCTCATCCACCTCGCCGTGCGGCGAGTGGAATACAAATGCGTTCGTGCGCAGCAGCGTCGGCTGCGGTACTCATTGCATGTACTGGACTGCTGTCCGTTCGGGCCGTCGCGCAGATCGCAACACCGAGTGGGGCTGTCACTCGTGATACGACGGTGCTCGATTCTCTCGTCGCGCGGGCATTGGCCGCGAACCCGGCGGTACGAGCAGCGGCCGCGCGAGCCGATGCAGCGCGAGCGCAGACGGGGCCGGCCGGTGCGCGTCCCGATCCGATGTTGATGGCGGGCGTCCTCAACTTCCCCTACGCCAGCCCGGGGTACGGGGACAACTTCACCATGAACACCGTACGTCTGACGCAGACGTTCCCCTACCCGGGGAAGCTGTCGCTCGCTGAACATGTCGCGCGGGACGACGAGTCGGCTGCGAACGCCACGGCCGGCCAAATGAAGCTCGACGCGGTGCGTGATGTGAAGACTGCGTACTACGAGCTGGCATTCGTGCGGCAGGCGCAGGCTATCACCGCGCGGGGCGGGTCCGTGGTCGAGGGCCTCATCAGCGTAGCTCAGGCACGATACACCGTAGGGACCGCGACACAGGCCGACGTGCTCCGCGCGCGTGTGGACGCCGCCCGTCTCGCTGAAGATGCCGCGATGCTGGACGCCGCGGAGCGCGACGCGCTAGCGCGCCTCAACGCGGTGGCCGATCGCCCAAGCGACACCCCGGTCGGGCCGGCGGTGATCCCACCGCGACTCGTGCGCCTGGCCGGTGCCGACTCGGCCGTGCCCGTGCGCTTCGCGTCGTCAGCACTCGGCGCTCCCCCAACGGGCTCGCCGCTTCTGAGCGTGGATTCACTTCAAGCGCTGGCCGTGGCCGAGAGCCCGATGCTTCGCGCGCACGAGGCTCGCATTGCGGCGCAGGAGCACCGGGTCGCCCTGTCTGAGAAGGCACATCTGCCTGATTTCGATGTCTCCCTCGAATACGACGAGCGGCCGAACTTTCCGAACTACGTGTCTGCCTTCATCTCCATCCCGCTCCGGCTCCAGCGTGGCCGTAAGCAGGACCAGGAAGTCGTCGGCGCGCGCGCGGAACTGGCCGCGTTGCACGCCGAGCACAGAGCCGAGGTCAACGCGTTGCGGCAGCGGATCGCGAGCTTGGCGAGCAACGCCGAGCGCGCTCGCACGCAGGTCGCCATCTCGCTCAAGGCAATCCTGCCACAGGCTCGCGCCTCGCTGGAATCTGCGACCGCCAGCTATCAGGCCGGGCGTGCCGACTTCGCGGCGGTGAGCGATGCCCAGACGATCCTGTTCACCTATGAGACTGCGTATGCTCGCGCAGTCGCGGACTTCGCGATTACAGTCGCCCAACTGGAAAGTGCCGTCGGCACGGAGGTGGTGCGATGAGCCGGATACGCAACACAGTCTGGATCGGTGGCCTTGCAGGCGTCGCGCTGGTCATTGCCGTGGTATGGATGGTGGTCGCTCAGCGGTCCAGCGGAACGCCGGCCGCCACTGACGCCGTGAGCGGCGCGACAGCGATGGCCTCCATGCCCGGAATGGCCGGGGTCACGGGTGGATCGGTGCGCCTCACCCCGGATCAGATCCGACAGTTTGGAGTGACGTTCGGCACCGCCAATGTGCGCTCGCTCGACGCCACAGTCCGCACGACCGGTAGTGTGATTGCCGATGAGACGACGCTGGCGCAGGTGGTCCCCAAGTTCGGCGGCTTCGTCGAGCATCTCTATGCCGGCTTCACTGGACAGGCAGTGCGTCGCGGACAGCCCTTGCTGTCGATCTACTCCCCGGAGCTGGTGGCCGCACAACAGGAGTTGCTGGTAGCAGCCCGAGTGGACCGGAGCGTCGGGGATAGCCAAGTGCCGGGCCTCCCGTCTGGCGACGGTAGTCTTGTCGCTGCCACCCGGCAGCGCTTGGCACTCTGGGACATCTCCGACGCGCAGATCGACGAGGTGCTGCGAACCGGCCGGGCCGCGCGCACGCTCACGCTATACGCACCGGTGACAGGCACCGTGCTCGAAAAGCACGTTGTGCAGGGACAAGCCATCCAGGCGGGTGAGACACTCCTTACGCTGGCGAACCTCGGGCACATCTGGATCGACATCGCGCTACGCGAGACGGATGCAGGCGCGGTGCGTGCCGGGTCGGCGACCGAGGTGCGGTTGACGGCATCTCCCGGGCAGACCTTCCGAGGTCAGGTCGCGTACGTCTATCCGACCCTCGACTCGGCGACGCGGAGCGTCCGGGCGAGAATCGCGGTTCCGAATCCCACGGGTTTCCTGAAGCCGGGCATGTACGCGACGGTGCTGGTGACGACACCGCTCCGGCGGGCACTCACCGTACCGACGTCGGCGATCATGAACACGGGCGACCGGACGCTGGTGTTCGTTGATATGGGCGGTGGCGCGCTTATGCCGCACGTGGTCGTGCCCGGACGCGTGGCCGGCGACTACACCGAAATCATCTCCGGCGTTGGCCCCGGGCAACGGGTGGTCACCTCCGCGCAGTTCCTCCTGGACTCGGAATCCAACCTGGCCGAGGTCATGAAGGGAATGATCGGGCAGATGAACATGCCGGACATGCAGAACACGAACGACACGCGTAAGGCGAGAGACATGCCCGGAATGAACATGCCTGATACAGGCGCCAGCATGAAGGGCACGACCCCGAACGGAGCGTCAGTGTCCCCGCCGTCACCACAACGCTGAGGATCCGGCCATGCTCACACGCGTCATCGAATGGTCGGTCAAACACAGGGTGGCCGTACTGCTTGCGACTGCGACTGTCGCCATCGCGGGGGTATGGGCACTCCTCCACACGCCGGTGGACGCGATCCCCGACCTGTCGGATGTGCAGGTGATCGTGATGACGGAGTGGCCCGGTCAGGGTCCGCAGCTCGTTGAGGACCAAGTGACGTACCCGCTCGAAACCGAGATGCTCAAAGTGGCGCACATGAAGGTGGTGCGCGGCATGAGCCAGTTCGGACTCTCGGCGGTGTACGTGGTGTTCCAGGACGGAACGGACCTCTATTGGGCGCGCTCCCGCGTTCTCGAATACCTGAACTCCGTACGCGGCAAGCTCCCCGCTGGCGTCGTCACGACGCTCGGCCCCGACGCAACTGGCGTCGGCTGGGTCATGCAGTACGTCGTCGCCGACACCACCGGCTCCCGCAACCTCGCGCAACTCAGAAGCCTCCAGGACTGGACGATTCGCCCGGCCCTGACGGCTGTAGCCGGTGTCGCCGAAATCGCATCGTTCGGCGGCTTCGAGAAGCAGTACCAGATCGACGTCGATCCCGCCCAACTACTCGCATACAACATTCCGCTCGCGCGCGTGACACAGGCCGTCCGCGCATCGAATGAGGATGTAGGGGGACGGGTGCTGGAAATGGGCGGGGCGGAGTACGTGGTACGTGGCCGCGGGCGATTCGCGAACATGGACGACATCCGCTCAGTCGCGGTGGGAACTGGTCCGCGGGGCACGCCGATCACCGTCGGCGACGTCGCGACCGTTCAGATCGGCCCGGAGATCCGGCGTGGTATCGCCGACCTCAATGGTAAGGGCGAGGTCGTCACCGGATGGGTGGTCATGCGGTACGGGGAGAACCCCGTGGCGGTAATCGAAGGGATCAAGGCGAAGATGGCCGAGGTTCAGCGCACGTTGCCCGCCGGCGTCGTCCTTGTCGATGGGTACGATCGCTCGGACCTGATCGGGCGGGCAATCGCGACGCTCAAGGGGAAGCTGATCGAAGAGTCGCTGATCGTGGCAGCGGTCGCCCTGATCTTTCTTCTGCACGCCGAGAGTGCGCTGGTGGCGATCGTGACGCTGCCGCTAGGACTGCTCATGGCGCTGCTCGCCATGCGCCTGCTCGGGCTCAACGCGAACATCATGAGCCTGGGAGGGATGGCGATTGCGATCGGCGCGATGATCGATGCCGCGATCGTCATGGTCGAGAATCTCCACAAGCACATCGAGCGGAATGACCGTGCGGAGCATCCACAGGGACATTGGGAGCTGGTCGTGGAGTCGGCGAAGGAAGTCGGACCATCGCTTTTTGTCTCATTGCTCATCATCACGGTGTCGTTCATCCCGGTGTTTGCCCTCCAGGACCAGGAAGGGCGGCTGTTCAAGCCATTGGCGTGGACAAAGACGCTGTCGATGGCGAGCGCCGCCCTGCTGTCCATCACGCTCGTGCCGGTCATGATGGGCCTCGTCATACGGCGGGGAGTAAAGCCCGAGTCGGCCAATCCGGTCAATCGACTGCTCATCCGCGTCTATCGGCCGGTGATCGAGGTCGTGCTCCGGCACCGGTGGGTGAGCGTGCTCATGGCGGCCGCGGTCCTCGGGATCACATTCCTGCCATGGTCCCAACTGGGCAGCGAGTTCATGCCGCCGTTGAACGAGGGAAGCATCATGGACATGCCGAGCCTGATCCCCGGGGTTGGCACGGGGGAGGCGAAAGCAATCCTGACGCAGCGCGACGCGGCACTGGCGCGGATTCCGGAGGTGGCCACAGTGCTCGGCAAGATCGGACGGGCAGAGTCGGCGACCGATATGGCGCCGATGTCGATGATCGAGACGATCGCGGTCCTCAAGGATCGAGCGCAGTGGCGACCGGGGGTGACGTACGATTCGATTGTGAGCGAGGCCAATCGGACGGTTCGCACGCCAGGTGTCGCGAATATGTGGTCGATGCCGATCAAGAACCGGCTCGACATGCTCGCGACCGGGATCAAGACGCCTGTGGGAATCAAGATCTTCGGCCCGAGTCTCGATACGCTGGACCGGATCGGCCAGGCTATCGAGGGACTCTTGCCCGCGGTCCGTGGGACAAACACGGTGTTCGCCGAGCGAGTCGAAGGCGGGCGCTACGTGGACATTACGGTGAACCGCCGGGCGGCGGCGCGCTTCGGGTTGACGGTGGACGATGTCGCGATGGCCGCAAGTACCGCGGTCGGCGGCATGGAGGCGGGCGAGGTGATTGAGGGCCGCGAGCGATACAGCGTACTAGTGCGCTACCCGCGTGGGCTTCGGGACGACCCTGACGCAATTCAGACGACGCTGGTTGCGACGCCCTCGGGCGCCCAGGTGGCACTCGGGGAGTTGGCACGGATCGACGTCGTAAAGGGAGCGACGCTGATCAAGAGTGAGAATGGGTACCTCAACAACGTCGTCTACGTCGATGTCCGCGGGCGGGACGCCGGGAGCTACGTCGCGGACGCCAGGCGCCTGCTCGACAAGCAACTCCGGCTGCCGGCAGGCTATCGGCTCGAGTGGTCGGGACAGTTCGAGGCGATGGAGCGGGCGGGGAAGATGTTGCGCTACGTCATCCCGATCACATTGGCGATCATCGTGCTGCTCTTGTACTGGAACTTCGGCAACTTCGCCGAGACGGCGATCGTCATGCTGTCGCTTCCGTTCGCGCTCGTGGGCGGCGTGTGGCTCATGTGGATATTGCACTACAATCTGAGCGTGGCGGTGGCGGTCGGGTTCATCGCTCTTGCCGGCGTCGCAGCCGAGACGGGCGTGATCATGCTCATTTACCTGGACCACGCCTACCGCGAGCGCGGGGAAGCGGGCCAACTGCGTGACCTTTGCAATGTGGACGCGGCGGTGGAGCATGGCGCCGTGGAGCGCGTGCGGCCGAAGATAATGACGGTGACAGCGATCATGGCCGGACTCGTGCCGATCTTGTGGAGCCAGGGCACCGGGGCCGACGTCATGAAGCGCATTGCAGCGCCAATGATCGGGGGCATGGTGTCGAGTACGGTGCTGACCCTTGTCGTTATCCCGGCGATCTATTCGCTCTGGAAAGAGCGATCGCTCGCCCGGGCGGCGGAGACCGTCGCTTCCGGCCCTCGACGGCAGCGAGACACCAGTAGTAGCACGCGGTTCCACAACGCCGGATGACGGCCGGCGCTGTCATGGGAGCATCGCGACGCGACCGATGCCCGAGACTCCCGGTGATTGTCAACGCGCGATGTAGATGATCGCGCATATCCTTTCGCCCCCTTGACTGTGTACCTCGGTATAGGGTGTATCCTGATACATGAGCAACGCCGAGTCGTTCGACCTAGTGGTCTTGGGAACGGGCGCGGCCGGGACAGCGACGGCGAACCACTGTCGGGCAGCGGGCTGGCATGTCGCCATCGTTGACGACGAGCCCTACGGTGGCACGTGTGTATTGCGCGGTTGCGATCCCAAGAAAGTCTTAGTGGGCGCGGCCGACCTCGTGGACTGGCGCCGTCGCATGGCTGGCGCCGGGGTCGTAGGCGACGCGCGCGTGGACTGGGCGGAGCTGATGCGCTTCAAGCGTACGTTCACGGAGCCAGCGCCTTCGCAGCAAGAAGCGGCTTTTCAGGCAACCGGCATCGCTACGTACCACGGTGTAGGTCGATTCGTCAGCGAGGACCGCCTCCGGATTGGCGAACGCGACCTTCACGCGACGCACTTCGTCGTCGCGACGGGCGCCGAGCCCAAACGGCTCGACATTCCAGGCGAGGAGCACGTCCGTACCAGTACCGAATTCCTCGAGCTCGACGAGCTTCCGCGACGGATCGCATTCATCGGCGCGGGCTATGTCGCGTTCGAGTTTGCGCATATCGCTCGGCGCGCAGGCGCAGAGGTCACCGTGCTCGGGCGCGGTCAAGCGCTTGCCGTGTTCGACCGGGATCTTGTGCAGCGACTCGTCGAGCACTCTCGGGCGCTCGGCATCGATGTGCGGCTCAACACGCCAGTCACGGGCGTCGAAGCGTGCGGTGGGATGTATCGGGTCCATGTACGGGGCGCGGCAGTCGAAGCCGACTTGGTGGTCCATGGTGCTGGACGCGTGCCGAAAACCCGATCGCTCGATCCTGAGAAAGGGAGTGTCCAGCTCGATGACCATGGCGCGATTGCGGTGAACGAATACTTGCAGAGCGTGTCGAACCCGAGGGTCTACGCCGCGGGAGACGCAATCTTGCCACCCGGCAAACTGCCACTCACGCCGGTGGCGGCGCACGAGGGTCTCGTGGTCGCGTCGAACCTCCTGCATGGCAACCGGACGACCCCTGACTATCGGGGCACCTCGACTGTGGTATTCACGGTGCCGCCTCTGGCGCGCGTCGGTCTCACCGAGGCGGAGGCGAAGGGCCGGCAGCTCGTCGTGCGCGTGAAGGCGGAGGCGACCGGGACGTGGTTCGCTCAGCGGCGCGTGCGTGAGGCGACGGCCATGTTCAAGACGATCGTCGAGGAAAGCAGCGGGCGCGTGCTCGGCGCCCACTTGCTCGGCCCGCAGGCTGACGAGGTCATCAACATCTTCGCCCTGGCGATTCGGCACGGGCTCGTGGCGACGGATCTGTCGCACATGATCTACGCCTATCCGACGAGCGCGTCCAATGTCGCCTATATGGTCTAACCCTGAAGAGCAGCTTACCGGTTGAGAAAAGCCACATCCTGTGCGGCGCCCCATCGGCGCTCGCTGGGGGAGGCCATCGCGCGACCGGAGCACACGATCACAATGTGTGCGGAAGCCCCTTGAGTAGCGAGTCGGTACGTGCGGCAAACACAGCGGGGTCGAGCGGTGAACCGGATGCATCTGGACCCGCCGGCAGATGGAGTTGGTGCATCCAAAAGCTCGGGCGAGGTGGTGTTGGTCCGTCCCACCTCGCATCAGGCCCGTACAGCAGGTACACGTCCCACGCGTCCTGATGCAGCCCGAGCACCGGGTCATAGGCCTTGACCAAGACGGCCGCGGAATCCCAATAGTGACTCGCGCGCCCGTCGGCGACGAAGCGGGTCGCCACGGGTACGTCCGACTCGTGCGCCCCGAGTTTCGGCACCCACACCACGTAGGCCCGTAACCGCGGATCGGCGTTCCTCTCCAACAACTGGTCTTCGAGGCTCCCGGCCCCTTTAAGGCAAGCCCCTCACGTGGGCGAGACTAGCATGACGACCCGCACTCGCCCCGTGTCAGCATTGAACGCGGCGCGTAACGGCTCGGAAGTCATGCTCAAGTCTGCGTGCGGTGCGGCAGGGCGGTTCGGGACGCAAGCGCCGGCCACGAATGCACCTACAAGAATCAGCGGCGCAGAGCGAGAAGGAATCTTCATCGATCCTCCGGCCTCTCCCGAGGCATCGTCAGGCGACGAGATACAGTACGACGCCAGTCCACCAGATCGCCACGGCGACCCACAGCCCGATCCGCGTTACGCGCCCCGCGACGATTGGGCATGACCCGCCAGTCGTGCTCACGCGTGGGCGGTACGTCTGCCACAACGCCACGCCGAGCAGGACGAAGGAGAGAACCAGCAGCGGCAGCCGATACGGTTTGAGACCTGCTGCCGCGACGACTCCGCCGACGCCGAGAACAGCGATCGTCAAAGGCCCGACACAACAGAGTCCGGCAACCGCGGCGACTAGCGCTGATACGCCGCCGATTGTAGCACTCGCTCGGACGGCCCGGCGCGTGCCACGGGGCCCGGCCGCATCGGCATCGATTGTCTTGCCCATCTGCGGCCCAGTCATGTACCTTGGCGCTGACGACCGCAATCGGAAAGGGCGGCTGTGATCATGCCGACCGTCGGGGCGCCCCCAAGCCGGCCCGCGGCGTCGGGATAGACCCGACAACCCGCGCGTCCGTCGAGTGTCGTCCGCTGCGCGCCATGCGCTCCGACATCACGTCCGTTCACGAGGATCGTTGGCGAGCCCCACTGCTGGGCGTATCGAGGGCTCCCGAGCGCGGCGCGCTCCCATTCTTGCCACACCGGCGGCAGGCCGGCATCCGCGAGCGCGGCACGGAGCCGGTCGCGCGCGACCTCGACATGCGGGCACGTGTGATCGTAGATCAACTCGACCGTGTTAGTCATGTGGCTCGTTGCACTCGATCGCTGAGAGGATCGGACAGGGCCCCGTCGGGGTCCGCGAGCTGCATGCCTTCGCGAGGCTGACGAGCACGGCCCGCATGCGTCTGAGAGCGACCAGTTGCTGGTCAATGCGGGCAACGGTCGCGCGGGCCCGTCGTTCAACGCCTCGGCATGCCGCGCCTCCGCTCACTCGAAGCGCCAACAACTCGGCTATCTCCGCGAGCGTGAAGCCCAGATCCTGCGCGTGCCGAATAAACCGGACACGCTCGACCGCCGCCGAATCGTAGTTGCGGTATCCCGACGCGCGCCGAGATGGCGCCGCCAGCAAGCCGCGCCGCTCATAATAGCGAAGGGTCTGAACGTTGACTGCGGCCTTCGCTGCCACCTCGCCAATGCGCAACCGGTCTCCGGGAAACATGGCGGTACTCTACACTCTATACCCCAGTATAGAGTCAAGTGGCCTCGTCCAATAGCTCGATTGTTGATGCCCAGATCACCACAACGCAAACACAGCTCTACGTCCGCGACATCGCGGCCGCCGCCGCGCGTATCACGGCGTCGCCGGAAGGACCTGCACCTCGAGGTAGCTCGGTTCCTTGGCATCGACCCAGATACGCTCGGTGGCTTTGACGAAGCCGGACGCGTCCGCGTCGTAGATGTTCGGCACGTAGCGTTGCGGATTGCGATCGAATGCAGGGAACCAGCTGCTCTGAACTTGTACCATGATGCGGTGTCCGGCGCGGAACGTGTGCAGGATGTCCTGCAGCCGGAATGACACTGGGGTGATCTCGCCCGGATGTAGTGGCTCGGGGCTGGCAAACGACTTCCGGAAGCGCGCGCGCATGATCTCACCGCGCACGAGCTGCTCATAGCCGGCATAGTGCACGCTGGTGTCCGGGCGGTACGGACTATCGGGCTCTCCGGCCGGATAGACGTCGATCAGCTTGACCACGTAGTCGGCGTCGGTGCCGGTTGTGCTGACCTGAAGGCGAGCCCAGACCTCGCCGCCCAAAGTCACGTCCGCGGCCAATGGCCCGGTTTCGAAGGCCAGCACATCGGGGCGGGATCGGTCACAGCGCTGATCGTCGCTCATGTACTGATAGAGCGTCCCGTCTTCGATCGTCTGGCCGTGGCACCGGCTCGGTACGGGATTCGCCGGGTCGCTGACATATGAGAGCGACTGGTGTGCGGCCGCCGACGCGGTGGGCGAGAGGGAGCTATCAGCGTGGAAGTAGTAGTGCCGCGTTGTGGCATCGCTCGCCGGCCACTGCGAGAAACTCCGCCACTGCTTGCGGCCGGTGTCGAAGATCAGCGCTTCGGGTAGATCCGTCTTCGCGTTGCCGTTCAGGTAGGCGCGAAAGTACGGCGTCTCGACATCGCGCTGGTACTTTGTCTCGAGCGAGTCGCCAAAATAATGTCGCCGTGTACCGAGTGCACAATGTTGGACTTTTCCCAGCCGCGGTGACGCCAGGGGCCCATGACCAGCATTGGCTTGGCGGCGGAGTCCTGCGTCTTGAGCGCCTTGTAGACCGCCAGCGGTCCGTACAGGTTTTCGGCATCGAACCATCCGCCGACCACCAGCATGCCGCCGTGAATCCCGGTCATTGCCGGGGGAACGGCCCGCGACTGCCAGTACTCGTCGTAGTTCGGGTGGGCGACGATGTCCTGCCAGAACCAATTGTCCTTGTAGTAGCGGGCGGTCGTGTTCTCGAGGGGGCCGAGTGCGAGCTGAAAGTGATAGTCGTCGGACGTGCCCTCCGAGATCATTTTCGGTAGCCACCAGTCCGTGGTGGTCGGGCCTGGGGGGTAGATCCCGAAGACCGGGTAACTATAGAAGTACCCCTGGGTCAGCGCGCCGTTGTGGTGGAAGTCCTCGAAGTAGGAATCGGTGGCTGGCGCCTGCGGCGAGGAGACGACGACCGCGGGGTGCCGCGAGAGCGCGCCCATCGTCGCAAGAAAGCCCGCGTAGCTGCTGCCCCACAGTCCGACGCGTCCGTTGTTGCCGGGGACGTGCGCGAGCAACCACGTGATCGTGTCATAGGTATCGGACGCCTCGTCGACCGCCTTGGGATCGCGCGCCTTGATCGAGTCGGCGACGAATGGCCGCATCATGACGAACTTGCCCTCCGACATGTAGCGGCCGCGGATGTCCTGGTACACGACAATGTACCTGTCGTGCATCATGAACTCATTCGGGGCGATCGTCGTCGGGTAGGCGTTCGTACCGTATGGCGCGATCGAGAAGGGCGTCCGCTTGAGGAGGATCGGGTAGCGGTTCGAGGCGGAGGCGTCTTTTCGGGACGTAGACCGCGGTGAAGAGGCTGACACCATCGCGCATCGGAATCCGGTATTCGGCCTTCGTGTATTCCTGGCGGACGAAGGAGGAGCCGCCGCATCCCAATGCTTGTACCGCGATGGCTGCGGCGCCGAACAGACGGAGTAGTCGCATGCAGGCCGGGATGCAGACGCTCTCGGTCACGCTGCCGACGACACGCGACTCATCCGCCGGCGGGAACGTACGCCAAACGAGCGGCGTCGCCGATCACGTCGTTGGCGATGAGCTGGAGCCGCGGCTGGGGGCCGGCGAAGAATGGCGTGCCGGCACCGAGCACCTTGGGCACGAAGTAGAGGCGATACTCATCGATCAGACCCCATTCGGTCAAGCTTTGCGCCAGGTTTGGCCCGCCAAGGGCAATCTCCCCATCGAGCCGAGATTTCAGCCCGCGTATTGCCCCTTCAATGTCGTCCGCGATGAGCGTGGCATTGGGGCCGACTGATTTCAGCGCGCGCGACACGACCCATTTCGGCATGCGCCGCCAGACGGCCGCGAATTCGCGGTCTTCCGCGTCCCAGTCAGGCTGGTCATCGTCCCAATACCGCATGATCTCGTACATGCGGCGACCGTACACGCTCCCGGCCAACTGCCCCGCGAACTCGTTTAAATGACGAGCGAGCGCCGGCATGGGTGGGCCGAGGGCCATGTGGTCGACATAGCCGTCCAGGGACTGCATCAGTCCGAATACGAGCTTCGCCATGCGGCACGACCTCCGATCGAGTTGTTCACCATTGCGTGCGCCGGCATTATGCGCCGGCACGGGATACCAATTCGTCTACGGCCGCGGTCAGTTTTTGCCGACTACGACGCGGCCACCTTTCATGACCCACCGGACGCGGTGCGTTACCGCCGAGATGTCGGTGAGTGGATCACCCTCGACTGCGATGATGTCGGCATAGTATCCGGGTGCGACGGCGCCGAGTTCTTTCTCCTTGCCGAGGAGCGCGGCTGCCGTCGTCGTCGCGGTGGCGATCGCCTGCGCCGGCGTCATGCCGTTCTCGACGAAGCGGTCGAGCTCCCGGGTATTCTCACCGAATCCGGTGAAGACCGCGTCCGAGCCCATGGCGATCTTGACACCTGCGTGGAGCGCCCGGCGAAACGTCGCCACGTTGCGGCGGATGTACGCTTCCAGGCCGGCGGAGTCGCTGGACGTGTAGCCGTATTCGTCCTTGTGGGCGATGTAGTAGCGATTGTGGTCGATCGTCGGGACATAGACCGTGCCGCGCCGGGCCATCTGCGCGAGGGTCGAGTCATCGAGATCGACCGCGTGCTCCACCGACTCGGCGCCCGCGAGCATCGCGGCCCGGCCGCCCGCAGCGCCGTACGAATGGATCGCGATGCGTTTGCCTGCCTGGTGCGCCACCTCGGCCGCGGCGCGCATCTCCTCCAGGGTGAACGTCTGATAGCCGGACGTGTCCTTGTCGCTGCCGGTGGATCCGTAGACCTTGATCCAGTCTGCTCCCGCCGCGATCTGCTGGCGGGCCACGCGTTGCACCTCCGCGACGCCGTCCGCGGTACCGGGGTCGGGCGCCGAGGGGATACCGGGGCGAATCGGGCTGCTATTCACGTGTAGTCCCCAGCCCGCGACGAACATGCGCGGGCCGACCATGGCGCCGCGATTGATGAGATCGCGCATGGCGATGTCGTTGTAGTCCGAGGAGCCGAGATCGCGAACGGTCGTCACACCGGTCTCGAGCGTCTTGCGGGCGTTCTCCTGCGCGAGAAATACCGTGACCGCGTCGCCGAGTGTGCCGAGTTGGGCCCAGGGGTGCGAGCCGGGGGTGTGGTCCCAGTAGAACGTCATGTGCGTGTGGACATCGATGAGACCGGGAAGGCCGGTGTATCGCCGCAGGTCCACGACCGTGGCGCCATTGGGGACGGCGCCATCGCCTGTCCCGACCGTCGTGATGCGCTCTCCATCGACGATAACGACCGCATCACGGTGGGCTTGGCCGCGGGCATCGATCAACTGGCCAAAGCGGATCGCGGTGACCTGTGCGCGCGCGCCGGGCGCCCCCGCGGCGAGGAGGGCGGCGACCAGCAGAAGCATCGCCATGCAGTGCATCACCGCCCGGTACGCGCCCGGCACATTGCTGCGTTTCACAGGCACCTCTTGGATTTCCACGAAGGATTGGCCAGTGCGGTCCCGCAGGTCCGGTGTTGTTCAGCGGGACTGCACGGGTAAGAGTGCCCGAAAGTACGGCGCCATCCAGTGGCGGGCCAGCGCCGGTCGCTGGACGCTTCACTCATTTGCGGGCCGATGCGACCAGGAGCCGAAGGCCGGTGCGGTCGGTGACGCGCAGACGCCCACGGCCGGCCGACTCGACCAGCCCGGCCTCCCGGAGTGCTCTCAGCGCGCGAACGGTGACCTCGCGAACCGTCCCGAGTTCCTCCGCGAGCGCCGCTTGCGTCATGCCGAGCGTGACCACATCGCTCGCACACCGCTCCGCTTCCGCAAGCAGCAAGCCGGCCAACCGCGTAGTCGCGTTGTCCAGCGCCAACCCGTCAACCCGCTCGACCAACGTCCGGACGCGTTCCGCGAGCTTGCCGAGTAGCAACCACGCCACGGCGGGCTCGGCGACAATCGCCGCCTCGATCGTCTCTCGCGTCAACAGGAGACAGCGTGCGGGTGAGGTTGCACGAACGGTTGCCGGCGCAGGGCCGCCGACAAACAAAGGCACTTCACCGAGCGTTCCGCCGGGCCCCTCGGAGTGCAGCACGTGTTGCCGCCCGCGGCCTTCTCGAACGACGCGCACGCGGCCTTCGAGCACGATGGCCATCGAGCGCACCTCGTCGCCGGCGCGCCACAGGATCGCACCGGCTGCGTAGCGGCGCACAACCGCCTTCGTCGCGAGCACTCGCCGGGCGGCGAGCGACAGAGTTCCGATCAGCGGCGCCCGGCTCAGCGTCTCCAGATCGACCATGATGCGGGAAGTGAGACTTTCGTTCCAGCGGAGATCCGCAACCTGTCCTACACTGCCATCCGACCCGATACCGGAGAGGTGGTGCAATGTGCAGTCGCACGAAGATAGGCCAGAGCGCGGCGTTCGGGGCGTTTGTGACCGCGCTGGCCGTCGCAACGCCCGTTCGAGCCCAGCGATCAACCGATACGGCGTATCGCGCCATGCAGGAGCGCGGCGAGAAAACAATGGGCGTCGATCAGACGACATCCAGCCACGGCTTCCAGTCGCTGCCGGACGGTGGCCGGATCGTCCTCGTGCGTGACATCAACGACTCCGCCGGCGTGGCGCGCATCCGAGCACACCTGCGAGACATGCAACATGCCTTCGGCGCGGGGGACCTCTCCATGCCGATGTTCATTCACATGAAGACGGTGCCGGGCGTTTCCGTCATGGCGGCGCGGCACGCCCTGATCACGTACACGGAGTCGGACCTCCCCGGCGGAGCAGCGCTCCGCATCGTGACCGCGGACTCGGCTGCGCTCGCCGCCATTCACCAGTTCCTGGCGTTTCAGCGGACCGAGCACCACGCCGGCAGCACCCCCTGACAGGTGGCCGAAGGCGGCCAGCGCTGGCCCTGGCAGCCGAACGGGACTCTTGTTACAGTCCAACTCACACCTGCATTGCCAGTCGCCCCGACCAAGATCAGGAATGCTCGCCAGGGAGTGACATATGAGTGGGGTGCGAGTTCTCGTCGGTACGCGGAAAGGCGCGTTCGTGTTGTCGGCGGATGGCAAACGCAACCGCTGGACGGTGGACGGTCCTCACTTCGGCGGCTGGGAGATCTATCACGTCAAAGGGTCGCCGGCGGATCCGAACCGCCTGTACGCGTCGCAGTCCAACGGATGGTTCGGCCAGTTGATCCAGCGGTCGGACGACGGCGGCAAGACGTGGGAGCCCGTTGGCAACCAGTTCACCTACAATGGCGTCCCCGGCACGCACCAGTGGTACGATGGCACGCCGCACCCGTGGGAGTTCAAGCGAGTCTGGCACCTCGAGCCATCGCTGGCCGATCCAGATTTCGTCTACGCCGGGATCGAGGATGCGGCGTTGTTTCGCTCTCGTGATGGAGGCAAAACGTGGGAGGAGCTGTCGGGACTGCGCAGCCACGGCTCCGGACCGCGCTGGCAGCCCGGCGCCGGCGGGATGTGTCTCCACACGATCATTGTGGATCCGACCGACCCCTCACGGATCTATATCGCGATTTCGGCGGCCGGCGCGTTTCGGACCGACGATGCGGGCAAGACCTGGCAGCCCATCAATCGTGGATTGCGATCCGCGCAGATTCCCGACCAGGATGCCGAAGTCGGCCACTGCGTCCACCACATCGCGATGCACCGATCGCGTCCGGGTGTGTTGTTCATGCAGAAGCACTGGGATGTCATGCGCAGCGATGACGCCGGGGGGACGTGGCGCGAGGTCAGCGGCAACCTGCCGAGCGATTTCGGGTTTGCCATCGACGTCCACGCGCACGAGCCGGACACGGTCTACGTGGTGCCGATCAAGAGTGATTCCGAGCACTACCCGCCGGATGGGAAGCTGCGCGTGTACCGGAGCCGGTCGGGCGGCGACGAGTGGGAGCCACTGACGAATGGGCTCCCCCAGCAGGATTGCTACGTCAACGTGTTGCGCGACGCGATGGCGGTCGACTCGCTCGAATGCGTGCGGGGTGTATTTCGGGACCACCGGTGGCCAGGTCTACGCGTCGGCCGACGCGGGGAACAGCTGGACCCCGATCGTCAGAGACCTGCCGGCCGTACTCTCGGTCGAAGTCCAGACTCTGTCATGATCCGGGTCGTGCTGCCGACGCACCTGCGGACGCTCGCGCGCGTCGGCGGTGAAGTGACACTGCAGGTCGATGGCCAGGCGACGCAGCGTTCGGTGCTCGATGCACTCGAAGCCCGTTATCCGGTGCTTCGCGGTACCATCCGCGACCACAGTACGCAGCAGCGCCGCGCGTTCGTGCGGTTCTTCGCGTGCCGGGAGGATCTGTCGCATGAAACGCCGGATGCGGCGCTCCCCGAGGCGGTCGCGAAGGGGACCGAGCCGTTCCTGGTGGTCGGCGCCATGGCTGGAGGGTGACTCGGCTGACGCGAAGCTGGCCATCGCTACTCACCGTGACCGGCAAACAGGATCAGGTTGCCATCGGGGTCACGTTGGGCATGTGCGCCGGTCATCGTGAGATCTCCCTCTCGGAGTGACTCCCAACTCTCGAATCCAGGTCCTTACGATGAGCCGGCCGCCTGTGTTGTCAAGTCTCCGCGTCTTGCGCGGGGGCGCTCGCGAAATACGCCGTGCTAGTCGTCCGCGAAGTATTCGTCCAACTCGGTATCCACGCAACGAGTTACGCCC
The DNA here is from genome assembly GCA_963737895.1 of uncultured Gemmatimonadales bacterium. Taxonomy (GTDB): domain Bacteria; phylum Gemmatimonadota; class Gemmatimonadetes; order Gemmatimonadales; family Gemmatimonadaceae; genus Palsa-1248. The sequence continues at coordinate 1,754,492 of CAVTUF010000001.1, forward strand.
GAATTGACGCGTCAGCGAGTCGCGCCTCGAGACTACGCGTGCGGCGGCGTGCGGTCGACCAGTGCGCCCAGGAGTTCGGTGTACGCGACGGCTGCGGCGGCGTAGCACTCGCAGGTGGCGGCTTCGAGCCCGGCTCGATCCACGACGGTGATGTGTCCGTGCCGGTAGCGGATCAATGCCGATCGCTGCAGCGTGCCGCAGGCCTCGGTCACGCCCGCGCGCCGGACGCCGAGCATGTAGGACAGAAACTCCTGCGTCAACGCGAGCTCGTCGCCGTCCACCCGGTCGTGCGTCATCAGCAGCCAGCGCGCGCACCGCTGCTCCAGCGCGTGCAGCCGGTTGCAGGCGGCAGTCTGTGTCACCTGCTCGAACAACGCCTGCGCGTATCGCTGCAACAGGTCCCAAAGGTTGACGCCCCCATCCGGTTTCTTGTGGTCGTCGAGAAGCGACTGAGCGGCGGCCGCACGTAGTGCCGGCGCAGCGATGCGCCAGGCGCGGCCCGGAATCTGAACAATGCAGCGCGTCGACATCGACGTAGCACCGGCGAGCACGCTTCCACCGACGACGCCTTCGCGTCCGATCGTGCCGACTTCGATGCCAGCACCGTCTGTCATCTCCCGCACCATCGAGAACACCGCCGTCTGCGGGAAATACAGATCTGTAATCGGCGCATGCGGCTCATAGGCCCGGTGGCCGTGCGGGAGCGTGAGCAGCTCGCTCTGGCGGAGTAGCTCGGCGCGCGCGCGGGGCGACAGGGCTCGTAGCAAGCGATTCGGTTCGGTTGCGGGCGGTGAGGAACCGTCGTCGCCCGACCCGCTGGTTGATCCCGGACTTCTCGCGCGCCCCTTGGGTTTGGCAGGGCCGTTGATGGTCGCCGTGCCCATTCGCGGACGACCTGCGGCCGCGCGCGATGCGCCGCCACGATCGGGCGTGTGCTCGACGTTCTCCATAAAACTCCCGGGTTGCCGCACATGGGGTGAAAACACCCATCAGTCGGCACGGGAGGCGCAGCGGAGCCGCGGCCAATGTCGAGCGCTGAATGCCGGCCACGAAGCGCCGGATCGCACACTGTGTAACAACGGAACATACCACTCTACGAGGGCGTTGAGGCATGCTGGTTGCGGCCCGATTCGTGCGGTACCGTACAAGCCTGACGTTGGAGCCGCGGTGGTCCTCACCAGCACCGGCGGCCGCCCCAAAGCACAATTGTGGCGCTTCTGGCGGCGCTCGTATCTGATCAGCACGCCTGATCGCGGGGGCGCCATGGCGACCGAACTCAACGATCAGCACGATCGACGCTCTGCCATCTCCGCATTTGTCTGGATGCGGCGGGATCGCCTTGAACGTCAGTTCGTCGACAGGGTGCGCGCCATGGCGGGCCTGCATTTGGCTGCGGGCGATGGCGTGGAGCGTGCTGCCTATGAACTGGTCGGCGAACTACGCGAGGAAGGGCTGCGTTGCGAGCATGTGCTCGTTGCCCTCAAGGCGCTCCTGAAGCGGAGTGCCGCAGAGCCGCGCGTGCTCATCAGCGAGATCGTGCCGCTTTGTATCACCTACTATTACAAGCCCCAGGCCTCACGGAGCGCGACCGCGCCCTGAAGTTTCCCCGGGTCGCGCTGTTAGTCCGCTTGCAGTGCCCGTGCGGGGTCCACGCGACTCGCGAGCCGGGCCGGCACGTACGCCGCGATGAGCGCGACGACGAGGAGAAGCGTGCAGGCGCCGAGCAGCGCGACCGGATCGTTGGGACCCACTTCGAACAACAACGCTTGCGCGAAGCGGGACACGAGCACCGCAACAGCCAGCCCAATGGCTGTACCGACCGCCGACACGATCATTGCGCGGCGCAACACATCGCCCAGCAGCCGTTTCGGGCTCGCACCGAGCGCCATGCGGACGCCCAGCTCGCGGGTCTGTTCGCGGACCGCTGATGCCATGACGCCGTACAAGCCGATCGCCGAGAGGAGCAGTGCGACGAGCCCGAAGCCAGACAACAGCAGCGCGCTCATCCGCGGCTGCGCGAGAGGCGTGTCCAGAAACTGGTCCACCGTGCGCGCGCGCCAGAGTCCAACGCCAGGATCGACCTCGCTCAGCGTCCGCCGTATGGCGGGCAGCACGGATGCGAGGTCGCCGGAGGTGCGAATGGCGATGAAGCCTTGCCAGTTGAACTGGTGATAGGGCAGGTAGACGGTGGGGTTCGCATCACGCAGGGAGCGAATGCGAATATCTCCAGCGACTCCGACGACCGTGCGCCACACGCTGTCGTCCTTCACCCGGATCCGCAGGCCGATCGGATCCTGGCCAGGCCACAAGCGATGCGCGATCGCTTCACTGACGACGGCAACCTGAGGCGCGTTCTCCCGGTCGGTCTCCAGGAAGCCGCGACCGTGGCGGATGGGAATGCCGAGGGTACGGAAATACTGGGCGTCACCGACCTCGAACGGTGCCGTGGGTGCCGCGTCCGACTCGGCCGTCCGTCCTTCGGCTTCCCATGGCGCAGTCCACACGCTCACGCCGAGAAAGGGCGGAATGAGCACCGGCGTCACCGATACCACACCCGGCACGCTCGAGAGACGTGGGCCGACGGCATCGTACAGCCGCAATATCTTCGGCATCGTATCGTACTTCGCCCACGGAATCGACATCTCGAGAATGGACAGGTGGCCGGCCTTGTAGCCCAGATTCAGTTGCTCCAGACGTTGCAGCGTGCGGCCTAGAAGTCCGGCTCCGGCGAGCATCACAACGGCCAGTGCGATCTGTGCCGCCACGAGTCCGTGCCGTACGCGGCGGCGTTGCCGGGAATCGTTTCCACCGCGCGCATCGAGCCGCGCGGGCGACGTGGGATTACGCCGCACCGCGACGAACGCCGGCACGACGCCGAAGAGCAGCACGGCGATGACGGAGACGCCGGTGGCCACGCCGATGGGGAGTCCCGCGGACTGTACGACGTCCGTTCGCGGCAGTTGTGCGGGTGCAAGCGCCACGAGTGTCCGGCGCAACGCTTCGGCGCATGCGAGACCGAGCAATCCGCCGCCGGCGCCGAGTAGTGCGCTCTCGGTGAGGAGGAGGCGGACGATCGCGCCGTAGGTGGCGCCGAGTGCTCCGCGAACGGCGAGCTCGCGCGAGCGCATGGCCGCACGCATCAGGAGCAGCGTGCCGACGTTGACACAGGCAATGAGGAGCAGTAGTCCCACGGCCGCCGTGAGCACGACGAGGACCGGTGTGACATTGCCGACAATGGCGGTCGAGAGCGTGGAGGCTTCGAATCTGACGGGGTGGAAGTGCCCCGGATGCTCGCGGTCCAGCCGCTGCGCGAAGGCGGCAAACTCGGATCGTGCGGCGACGATCGAGCTGCCCGCGGCCAGGCGGCCGACGACGCTTACGTAGGGGGAGCCGCGCAGGGCGGCGGCGGTCCAGCAGTCAACGCCTACGGGATAATCCAATCCGGGCGGAGCGACGCCCACGACGGAATAGGTGATCTGAGCCCCCGGATCGGCCAGCACGTGACCGATGACCGCGGGATCGCCGCCGAATTGCCGCTGCCAGGCGCTGAAGCTGATTACCATGACGGGTGCCGCGCCCTGGACATCGTCCGACGGTTGCAGGAACCGTCCGAGCGCCGGCCGCGCGCCGAGTACGCCGAAGAAATTGCCGGTGACTTGCGACGCCGCGAGCACGACGGATTGGCCGCCGCGGCCGACCAGGGGAAAGCGAAGGCGCCCCAATGCGCGAAGCCGGCGACGTCGCGCATAGTGCGGGTTTCGTGGCGCAGTTGGTTGAACTCGGACCCCGACAGCGCGATCTCGACGCCACTCTGGTCGAAGGCAGCCGGGACGATGATGGCATCCTGATCGCGGACCGGTAGTGTTCGCAGCACCACGGCGTTGAACACGGTCCACATTGCCGCCGCCATACCGATGGCGATGCCGAGTATCGACACCGCCGTGACGGCGAACGTGGGATTGCGGCGGAATCCGCGCAGCGCGACGCGGACGTCCTGGGCCAGGCGGTCGTTTACCATATTCGTCAGAGCAGCGGTGTTCTAGGTTTCGCGGGCACGTGTCGTCCAATGCCACAGCCCGTTCGTGACCGGCGCCGGCAGGCGATGCCCGAGCTGGCGGGCGAGCATCACGATCTGTCCCCGGTGATGTGCTTCATGGGCGATCAGGTAGGTCAGCACGTGACCGACATTGAGCGGCAGGTTGCGCCACACATAGGCTGACGACGGAGGAATCACTCCTTCGTGCTCGATGCCGAGCTGCAGAACGTCCAGGACACCGGCGCTGCTCTGGTTCAGGGCGCGAGCGAGATCCTTCGGTTTCACCTTGAAGCGATCGACGGCTCGCGGCACCGCGACGCCGTGCTGTTTGCCGAGTGTGCGGATCCACATGCGCCGGGCATTGTGCAAGTGGCCAGCGATCATCCGGACCGTGCGGCGCGGTGCGCCCGGGACCGACTCGTCCCAGAGGCCAGGCGGCAGGTGCTCGACCAGGTAGACCGTAACGCGGTTATTGGTTTTCCAGGCGCCGAGGAGCGTGTCGCGGAGATCGGGTGGTGAAGACATGCGGCGCCTCCTGGGCGGCCGGCAAGGCGCACGCCGGCCGGGTGGTCACGACGAGGTAATAATGATGCTATCGGGCTCGCGCGTTCGCACGGGTGAATTCGAGCTCCACAGGCGGAAAGAGAGATCGGTCATGCAACAACGCGGCTATCGGGCCGCCCCGATCCGGCAGAATATCGAACGTGATGTCCTGTGCACCTTCCCACACCACGCGCCGTTCCATCTCACGCAATCCGTCACCATCGCCAATGGTGAGAAAATGGTTGCCCGAGAGTGGCCCGCAGATGCAGGCGAATGCTGTCACTCCGTACGGCATGAGGATCTCCGCCGGGCTCTGTCCCTCCGGGTAGAACAACACCTGACCGGGCGACGGGCGATGCATTCTCATTCTCCGGGCCGAGGCGGATGTGCAGATCTTCGAGCGGCACGTAGGCCGCCCGGCCACTCCACCGCGCCTGCAGCAGCTTGGCCCGGAGTGGCAGGAGCGCGGTGAAGGCCGCGCATGTGACTGGCGCGCGCTCCTCCTCGAGCGTCCCGCTGAGAATCAGATCGCCAATCGTCACTCGGATCTGTCGCATCATGCACGCCTGTTGCGTGTCGGGTAGAATGCCGAGAGCAGGAACAGGCCGCGGCTGGCGGCCTGCGGAAGCGGAACGGAAATTCTAGCGGGCGAGCAGGGGCGCCGCTGGCCGGGACCATTCCAGAACCGTTCACGACGGGCCCCATTGCGTTATCCTCTGACGGCGATGCCGTCCCCGCGCGGCCCGAACCCGTCCGATGACATTGGCGCGCGACTGGACCGGCTGCCGGTGTTCCGGTTCCATTTCGCGCTGCTCGGGGATTGCCGCCGCCTCGCTTCTGTTCGACGGGCTGGATGGCGTCGTCATGACGTTCGTGCTGTCGAACCTCCGGACAGTCTGGCGGATCGGCGTCGCCACGATCGGTGTCGTATCGGCGATCGGGTTTGGCGGGTATCTCGTGGGGGTCCGAAGGATCTTTGGGCCGGGGCGTACCGGCGCACGACGCTCATGCTGTGGACGGCGTGGTTCGCCGAGTTCGCGATCTTCTATCTGTATCAGACATTCGTGCCGACGATACTCGCGGGCGAGGGCTACGCCATCGTCAAGTCATTCGGCTATTCGGTCGTCATCCTCGGCGCGGCGATCCCGGCGTTCGTGCTTGGCGGGCAAATCGCGGAATGGATCGATCGCAAGTTCGCCGTGCTGCTGTCGTTCGGCACCGCCGCGCTGTTCGGCACGCTCTTCGGTCTCTCGACCCAACCGTGGGCGTTCATGGTGTTCGGCGGGCTCACGTCGTTCGCGCTCGCGCTTGGCTCGACCGCGGTCTACACCTACACGCCGGAGCTGTACCCGACGGAGGTGCGTGTCACCGGCATGGGCATCGCGTCGGCGTGGGGGCGGGTTGGCGCGATCGCGGCGCTACTCGTCTTCGGATTTCTGTTCGAATCTCAGGGGAAGTCGCTGATCTTCGTGATGAGCGATTCGATCCTGATCGCCGCAGCCATCGTCGTCGTCATCCTGGGGCCACCGACCCGTGGGCGGCGGTTGGAGGATACGTCGCGTCCGGAGACCAACGACGGCGGGTGAGTCTTGGGCGCCGTGAGATCGCCGTTATCGCGAGCTGACGCGTGATGTGTCGTTCGTGTGCCCGTATCCGGCGAAGAACCGCCGGGCGAAATCGCCGAACGAATCCGCCGGCGGATGCGAATCGGACGCAGCTTCCTCGCGCAGTCTTGCGAGCCGGGTGGCGTTCGCCTGTGGTTCGTCGAATTGCCACATGCCGTATTCACCGGTGCCGCTCTCGGCGATGGCCTCGGTGAGCCCGGCAATCGCCGCGGCATCCCCGCGTGTGAACGCCGGCGCGTCCCACATTTGCACGGCGCCGTCGCTCGAGGAGGAAATTATCCGGTTGCCGGTGGCGTCGAACGCGACACTCCATGGAACCCCGTGAATTCGCATGGGTCTGCGGATGCTCAGGCCGGTGGCGGCATCCCACAGCTGGACCGTGCTGTCGCCCGACGACGTGACCAGGCGCTGGCCGTCGGGACTGAACGCGACGCTCAACACCCAGAGTTTGTGGCGGAATGGTTCGCCCAGCGGCGCGCCGGTCGACGCATTCCAGATTCGTGCCGTGCGATCGCTGGAGGCGGTCGCAATTTGCTTCCCATCAGGACTGAAGGCGACCCAATTGATCTCGGCGCCATGGCGCGGCTTCGATGCCAGGAGCGGGGCGTGCGTGTTGACGTCCCAAATCTGGGCTGTGCCGTCGTAGGACCCTGTGAGCACGCGCCGACCATTGGGGCTGAAGACGGCACTGCGGACCAACGCATTGTGCCGGAGCGGCGCGCCGATCGAATCGCCCGTGCTCGCATCCCAAACGCGAGCCGTGCTGTCGCCGCCCGCGGTCACGATGCGTGTGCCGTCGGGACTGAACACCGCGCAAAAAACGATCCCGTGATGCCGCATTGGGGATCCGCGCTTGGCTCCTGTTTCGACGTTCCAGACCTGCGCCGCGCCGTCGACCGATGCGGTCACGATCCACTTGCCGTCCGGTGAGAAGGACGCCATTGCGACCTGGTTGGTGTGCGGGAGCACATGGTGTCGCGCGGCTGCGAGGCCAGCGGGATCCCACACCTTCGCGGTGCTGTCGTCCGATGCCGTTACGACATGCAGCCCGTCGGGACTGAAGACAGCGCCATGGACACCCGTGCCGTGCGCGAGAGGAGGACCGAGTTTGGCGCCGGTTCGCGCGTCCCAGATCTGGGCGCTGTGGTCACCGGAGGCGGTCACGACGCGCAGCCCGTCGGCGCTGTATCGCGCGGTCTCGACCAGGCCGAGGTGGCGGAACGGCCCTCCTATTTTGGCACCGCTCCGTGCATCCCAGATCTGGGCTGTACTATCGGCTGAGGCGGTGATCACCTGGCGGCCGTCGGGGCTGAACACGACGCCGATGACCACTCCGCGATGGCGCATGGGGCGGTTCACCCGGGCGCCGGTCCGCCAGTTCCAGATCTGGGCTGCCGAATCGTTGGAGGCCGTCACCACGGTTTGGCCATCCGGACTGAAGGCGGCGTCCTCCACGAAATTGGTGTGGTGAAGCATCGGGCCGAGCTTCCGGCCGGTGCGCCAATCCCAGACTTGCGCGTTCCCGTCGATACAGGTGGTTACGACGTCCGCGCCGTCGGGACTGAAGGCGGCGCTGGCCACGTTGCCGGGATGGTGCAAAGATGCACCGAGCGGAGTACCGGCGGACCAGTCCCAGACCTGCGCGATTCCGTCCTCGGATGCCGTGACGACCTCGTGCCCGCCGGGGCTGAAGGCGGCGGTGTTGATCTCTCCCTTGACGTCGTGCATTGGCAACCCGGCCGGGGCGCCGGTCTGCGCATTCCACACCTGCGCCATGCCGCCGGACGATGCGGTGACCACGTACTTGCCATCGGCGGAATACGCAGCAGTGCGAACGCGGCTGCCGTGCCGGAGCACCTGTGACGCACGATCAAAGACGTGTGCGTCCCATATCTGCGCCGTGCCGTCCGCGGACGCCGTTGCGACGAGCTGGCCGTCCGGGCTCAAGGCCGCGGACCAGAGGCCGCTCGGCTGGTAGAGTGCCGGCCGTGTTGCGAGTGCGGGCCGGTCCTCGGTGGACCACACGGATGCCCGTTGCCCCAAAGTCGCGAGGAGTATCCGCCGGCCGTCAGGACTGATAGTGGCCCTGAGCACCATTTGCGACTCGTGGAGCGGCGCGCCGATTCTTGCCCCGGTCATGGCGTCCCACACGCGTGCGGTGCTGTCGGCGGAGGCGGTCACGACGCGCTGGCCGTCAGCGCTGAATGCGGCCGACAGGATCGTGCCCGTGTGGCGCATCGGCAGGCCGACGGTCGTCCCGGTGCTGAGGTCCCACACCCGTGCCGTACTATCCGAGGAGGACGTGAGCGCATGCGTGCCGTCGGGGCTGTACACGGCGGAGTTGACGAAGGCGCGGTGACGCAGGACGACGCCGGTTGGTGCGCCGGTTGTCGCATCCCACTGCTGCACGGCGCTTCCGGCGGATGTCAGAATGTGCTTGCCGTCGGGCGCGAATTCGGCGGTGTAGACGCGGGCCGTGTCTCTGAGCACCGGGCCCACGGAGTCTCCCGTCGCGGCGTCCCATACTTTCGCCGTGAACGCCCCTGACGCCGTGACCACCCGCGTCCCGGTGGGATCGAACGCCACGGAGTACACAGGGCCGGAGTGATTGAGCCGCTTCCCGTGTGGTGCTCCGGTTCGTGCATCCCAGACCTGAGCCGTGTTGTCATCGGAGGCGGTGACCACGAGGCGTCCGTCAGGACTGAACCGCGCGACTCGCACGCCACTCTGGTGGCCCATTTCGGGAGTCACCGGGACGCCCGTGACCGCGTCCCAAATCCGCGCCGTGTGGTCGCTCGACGCGGTGACGATCCTGGTGCCGTCGGGACTATAGGCGGCGTCGGCGACGGCTGGTCCGCCGATGCGCGCCAGCGGCCATCGGCGTGTGCCGAGCAGTGACAGGGCCAACGACCGGGCACCGCTGCTGCCGGGATCGAGGGTCATGGCGTCCGCCGCCCAGCCCAGCGCGGCCGGGCCATCACCGTCCTGTAGTGCGTGCGCGGCTGAGCTCATCTCCACGGATGCGGCGGTGTGCCGCGACTCGATGGACTTCCGCCACGCGAAGACCCCAGCGGCCAGACTGGCAACCGTCAGAACCGTCATGAGGCTGACCGTCACCCGGCTCCGGCGGGCCTGCCGCCGCGCGTCCGCGAGGGAAGCTTGTGTCCTGGCCGATTCGGCGCGAACGCGGGCCAATTCTTCCGCCGCCTGCCGCGCGTCCCGGCTCTTGCGCACCAAGCTGGCGAGCACGTCGTGCGTGAGCTCGACCCGGGGCGGGCGGCCCTCTGGCTGATCGACGCGGATCAGGCGGCGTGCGACCAGCCGCTCGACGACCGCCCGCGTGACACCCGGCACAGCCAGCATGTTCTGCAGCGCTTCGCTGTTGCGGTATCCATCGACCGTCAGGAGCCGCTCCTCGATGAACCGGCGCGCCGCGGGATCGAGATCATCGACGCATCGCGCGTAGAAGTCGCCCAGGATCGCATTGCGGTTGCCCTCGACCAACTCGTCGGTGATGGTCGTCTGGCCGAGTGCTTTTCGCCGTTCGTTGACCTCTCGGCAGAACAGGCTGAGGATCGCGGGGTCAACGATCAGGTCGTGGAGCGGCAGCTCGATCGTCGCCGCCTTCACGTCGGCCACCACGCGCACGATCCGCTCCTGCAGGCTCTCGGCCAGCAGTGGACCCCCGGCGGCCGTCACGCGCAATGCAGCATCACCGCGTAGCGGGCCGAGCTCCATGCGATTGCTGACCACCGATGGAATGCGGGGCCGCAGCGTCTCGAGTTGGGCGAGAAAATCGGCGCGCAGGCTGAGGAGAATCTTGTATCCATGGCGGGCGGAGTCGAACGCCCGTGCATCGTCCGTGCCCGCATCGACGCGCGCCTTGACATCGGCCGGCGGGCGGCCTTCGATCAGATCGGCCAGCTCATCGATGAAGCGCTCCGTTCGCGCCGAGCGTTCGGGCGTCTCGTGTCCGAGCGTGAACAACTCCTCGAACTGGTCGAACACGAGGATCGGGCTGACCGGGTGGTTATCGGCGGTCCAGTAGCCACCACCGCGCCGATGGAAGTGCTCCCATAGCGTGCGTGTGGAGTCGGCGGCTGGCTGCTCGATGCCGTCTGCCTGGGCGGCTCGCGCGATGGCCGACAGGACCTGCTCGCGGAGCGGAGCGGCGTCGTCGTCGTATCGCAGACGCATGTACACCGCAAGGCTCGGCTCATCGCCGAGCTTCGGGAAGAGGCCTGCCTGGATGAGAGAGCTTTTGCCGAGACCTGACAGCCCATAGAGGACCGTCAGGCGTTCGCGGCGGACGAGGCGCAGCAAGTTGTTGGTTTCGGCTTCGCGCCCCCGGAAAAAACCGGCGTCCAACTCCCGGAACGACTCCAACCCGGGCCATGGGTTCTCGGCATCGAGGCCATGCGCGACCTCCGAGTGCGCGGCGATCGTCCGTGCCGCATCCGCGGCAGTGGCGGTCGCGGTGGCGGTGGCGGCGGGTGCCACCGGTTCGGCTGGCGGCGCGGTCACGCCGTGGACCGGGCGAGCTGGTATTCGCGGTAGAGCGCGCGGAGCCGCTGCACCACATTATCCATGCTGTCGCGGCGCAGCTCCATCCACTGGGCGCGGCGGATGGACTCGGGCAGCTCGGGCGCGTCGATAGGCACCTGCCCGGAGCGGACCGGCACCATGAACGGGATGTTCGGCGCGGCTCGCATCGCGACGTCGGCGGCGATCCTCCATTCCTTGCGGAAGTACCTGCGCTCCGACGTCAGCACGTTGGGCGAGAGCAGCGGCACAAAGAACGACGCGTGTTCGATCCTGTCCTGGATCTTGGTGTCGTAGTCGTCGCCTCCTTCCAGTCCGCCGCTCCGATCGAACCACACAGGCAGACCGGCCGACCGGATCGCCTCGGCGAGCGCTTGCGCCAACGCGACATCTTCGCTGGCGTAACTGATGAACACAGGGTCGGCTCGATCCGGGACCGGTGCTGCGACCGGCTGAAGCGGGGCGGTGCCCTGTTGCGCCGTCCAGCGGTCCGACAATTCATCGATGAACTCGATCGCCCCACCGGCGAAGATCTTCGTCTGGGTGTTGAAGTGCCGGAGGAAATGACTCAGTGACGCATCATCGCGGGCGCGCGAATCGGCCACGATGTCGGTCTTCGACCGCGCGACCAGCAGTCGCTCCCGTTTCGCGATGCGGAGGAAGAACCGCGCGAGCCAGTCGGAGTATCCATTCCCGATGATGAGGAGCGAATTGGAGCAGAGCCCATCGAGCAACAGATTCGGGCGGTGGTTCTCGGACTGGAGCGTATGGATGAACTCGAGCGTATCCTCTTCCGTCACCGCGTATTCCGGAAACGGCGACATGCGTCCCAGGAGGTGGTAGACCAGTGGGCATGACAAGTCGGCGACCGCGGCCGGAAGGTCCTCGACCTTCTGGGGTGCGTAGGCCCGGACCTGAGTCCGATGCTCGCCGTGGAAGCGCTCTTCGTCGATCGCCTGCTCCAACAGGCCATCGAACGTGGTCGTGACATACAGATTGAACGCCGAGATGCGGGCCAGCTTGCGGAGTGCGGGCGGCGGTTCCACGGAGAGGCCTTCCGTGGCCAGCTTGACCGTGCCGTAGAAATCCTCGTCGAGTTGGCCACCGCGCTCGGCAACGAAGCGGCAGGCCACGTCGTGCAGCGTAACGCGCTCGGTGGCCGGCGATGCACCGAGTTCCAGCATTTCCTCGAGGCGCCGGGCGACGTACTCGACGAAGGGACGCGGACCGAACTCGCCATCGATGACGACGGCATCGGGGCCGACCACGGGAATCACCCGGCGCTGCGCCAGCGATGCGAGGAGTTGTTGCCAGAACAACGCCGGTGCTACGGACCCTCCGGAGCCGCGCGAGACGTATGCGGGCCGAGGGGCTGCCGGCACGGTGGAGGACCCCGCCGGCTGTTGGTCGATGTCTGGCGTCGGCACGAGTGTTCGGCTCCTGGGCGGGTCCCACAAAACGCGCCGGAGAGGACCGGCCGTGGCGCGCGGGTCGCGGCGCACGAGCACCCGTGGCCCACGTTAGGACCGGGCGGATGGGTTGTCAAGGCGGCCGGACAGTGGGCGCTGGCGCGCCGGCGGCAGGTGCTATTGGGCGGCGGCTGCCGGAGGATTTGTCCGTATCCCTCAGAACCTATTTCGGGTTAGACGGCGACTGATCCGAACCTCTTTCCGCCCCGTGCCATTTGCGTTCGCGCGCGTCGCATGGCCACCTGGAATGGCACAAACGATATGCGCTTGAGCCACGGGTCCCATGCGGCCCAGTCCCAGTCTTCAGGAAGTTCAATCTCTGGAAGGTGGTGCCACTGCTGCCGGCGACGCAGCCCGAGATAAAGGGTGTCGAACAGTGCCTTCTCGGGGGTTGCCCGCTGAAATCGATTCCACTGGTCGCCGGACTCCGCGCCGACGAGCAGATCCTGGCTCAGCCTGTGAAACGCGAATTTCCCGACAGGCGTATCCATCGCTGGGTGTTGCACGGCCGTCGCGGTGTGAATCTCGCGGGGAATCTGGGACAGCATACCGTGCAAATGCAGTGCAGAAATGAACGACACGTAAGCAGGCTCCTGCCAGGACTCCGCGAGCCAGCCGACTACGAGATATGGAGAAAACATTGGATGCGCGGTGTTCGCCCATAGGCCGCGCATTACCTTGGTGACAAGGCCGCGCAATGTAAATTGATGCATCAGGTCCGACACCACGACGGCGGAGCCACCGGTAGCGATTGCTACGTCGCGAGAGGTGAACAGCGGCTCGCGCATCACGATCTCCCGCAAGGCAGTCGTACTCAGGCCATTGCGTGGCATCAGCCCGGCCCTCGCGCCGCCGCCTGTGCGCCTGCCATTTCGTGACGCAATTGCTCGAGCCACATCCATACGCGTTCTCTCTGCGGACCCCACGCCGCGATGGCATTGTTCCGCAGCGTATCAGACAGGTACTCGGCCACCTGGAACTTGAAGCTCTCGTGATCAAACGCCGCTACGGTTTCCGCAGCGGCCCGTACTTGCGCCATCGTCATCCGCGTGCTCACAAGGCGTCTTGTCGCATCGACCATTTCCGGATCCCTGTTGTGGATGAGGAAATCGACGTCGAACGCGTCCCGTGTTTGTGGAGGATCGCGCCGTGACAAGGCAAGCACCTTATGCATTGCTGCGACCGTGCTCGGATACGCGGCGACTCTCACGCCGGAAGCGATACCGTATCGCTGGCACAATCGATCAGGGATCGGGAGGCATTGTGCGTCTCCCGCGGGCGTCTCTTCGCGGTACGATACCTCTATTTTCGTTGCGTACTGCACCCCGCCATGCGTCAAAGCCAGCTTTTGCCGAAAGCCGTGTGAGTCGCTGCGTCCACCATGGATCTTGTTTATCGATACGCCGGTGATACCGAGTTTGAGGAGCGCACTGAGGAATCTCGAATCTGCGAGCAGTTGCTTCAGATGATCCAGAAACTTCGGGCCGCGCTTCGGCATGAGGTCGAAGTCCACATCCTCCGAATACCGGGGACTGTCAAGGAACAGCCGCAAATTCACTCCGCCTTTCAGGCGGAGCGCCGGGGCCCCAACAGGTGGGTCGCGATAGTCGCTTGGGAGGTTTGCGAGTAGGGTGCAATGAAATGCCTCGCGAACCTCGAGTTCTGACAGAATCATTGAAAAATAGTATATACCAGTAATTAGCCTTAATGGCAAACTATACATATACTCTAATACGAGTATAGTATATATAGATAACTGGCAGGAAGGCTAACTAATGAGATATACTATGATGGCTGCCGCAAGGACGGGCTAGTGATGGAGAAATCCAACGACAGCGGGAGCAGGGCTCGGTCAGCCGGCGCCCATTACCTCGGCCAGGCGCTGCAGGATGGCGGGCAGGTCCGGTTTGCTCTCGAGGACCGGGGAGACCGGGTCCGTGCCCAGGTGTTCCATCCTTTCGATCGCTGTCTTGATCGTGAACGCCTTTGGGTCGAGTGATTCGTTGACCTCGTCCCATTGCAGCGGCATGGACACCGTTGCGCCGGGGAGTGGGCGCACGCTGAACGGCGCGACGATCGTCTGGCCGTGGCGGTTCTGGAGATAATCCAGGTAGACCTTGTCGCCGCGCTTCGTCACGTGGCGGGTGATCGTCGCGTACTCCTTCGTCTCACGCAGCACGACGCGCGCCAGCAGCTCGCCCAGAGTGCGGGATTGGGCGTATGTGCACTGGCGGCCCAATGGGAGCAGGATGTGCAGTCCCGTCTTGCCCGTGGTTTTCACGTAGTTCGGCAGGGCGATCGACTCGCAGAGCGTGTGCAGCACCTGCGCGGTGCGCACGACATCGGAGAACGGCGCCTCCTTGGGATCGAGGTCGATCACGCACCAGTCGGCCAATTCGAGTGAGCCTACGCGGCTCGCCCAGATGTGCAGGGGGATGGAGCCGAGGTTGGCGATGTAAAGAAGAGACTCCTCGTCGTTGCAGACGAAGTAGCGGATCTCGCGCTGCGTGTCTTCGCTCCAGATGGGGACAGTCTCGACCCACTTGGGTGCGAACTCGGGCGCGTCCTTCTGATAAAACGACTTCCCGCCGATTCCATCCGGGAATCGCGTCATCACGACCGGGCGGTCGCGCAGGTACGGCAATATCCAGCGCGACACCGCGCGGTAGTAGCCAATCAGGTCGCCCTTGGTGTATCGCTCGTCAGGCCAGTAGATCTTTTTCAGATTCGAGTACGCGATCGTTCTCGGGGCGGGTTCCTGTGCTGGTGGAGGCGGGGGGCCGCCTGCATTGGCCGGCTCTTCGTCCGGGGCTGGCGCCCCGGCGGCGGGACTCGGGCCCCAGCCCTGACGATCGCAGTCCCGCGGATTCTTGTCGGTTCGCATCCGCAGGAATGCCGGGTGGCGAAGGAGGCCATCCGGCGTCCACTCGCGATAGCGGACCTCGCAGACGTGCAGGGGCTCGACCCACGTCGTCGTTTTCGTGTCCGGTATCTCGCTGCTGGCGAGTGGCGCGATACCGGGTGCGAACGAGGGGCCAGCACAGGGCGGATCCTTGCGCACGATCGGATCGAGCATCGCCTTCAAGTCGCCGAGTGCGGCTTCATCGAAGCCCGTGCCCGCGCGTCCCGCGTAGGTGAGCGTGCCGCCGACCATGTCCGCGAGCTGCAGCGCGCCGAAGTGGCCGCGGCTTCGCTTGGGTGCGGTGAAGCCGACGATCACGAAGTCGCCGGTCTGCTCCGCCTTGATCTTGAGCCAGGCATCGGTGCGGCCGCCGCGGTATTTCGCGTCCGCGCGCTTCGCGATCATGCCCTCGAGTCCCAGGGCGCTCACCTGCTCGAGGAACCGTTCGCCCTCGCGCTCGATATGATCGAGCGTGCGCACGGGGCCGAGCTTGGGGAACGCTTCGAGCAGTAGCGCTTTGCGTTCCGAGAGGGGGAGGGGGCGGAGATCGAAGTCTTCGACGGCCAGGAGATCGAACACGAAGAACGTGGCCGGCAGCTCGACCGCCGCGCGTTTCACGTCGATGGGCGACGCGAGCCGGCCGCGTTGCTGCAGCCATGCGAAACTCGGCTTGCCTTGCGGGTCGAGGACGACGACCTCGCCGTCGATGATGCAGCTCTCGAGCGGAAGCGCGGCGACCGCGCGAGCGATCTCGGGGAAGACCGCGGTGTAGTCGTTGCCGTTGCGGGTGAGGAGGAGCGCTTCGTTGTTGGACTTGCTGGCGATGAGCCGGTAGCCATCGAGTTTGAGCTCGAACAGCCAGCCGTCGCGCGTGAACGCCTCGTCTGATGGTTCGGCGAGCATCACCTTGACGGAGTGCGGATCAACGTGCGTGCGGGGAGCATCGGTGGCCTCGAGCGCAGTGCGAAGCGCGTCGGCCCGGTTCTGGCCCGCCTTGACCTCTTCGACCGTGAGACCCGAGAGCACTGAGGCTTCTGGGAACTGGTCCCCGGGCTGCTTGACCCACGCGTCGCGCTCTTTGATGAGGAGCCAGTCGCGCTCGCTTTTCTTGATCTTCACGAGCGTCCATTTGCCGTGGAGCTTGTAGCCGCGCAGCTCGAAGAGGAGCTTCCCTTTTTCCAGGCCCTCGCGCCAATCTTCGAGCGGGACCCATTCGCCGCGGTCCCAGACAATGACCCCGCCGGCCCCGTAATTCCCGGCGGGAATGGTACCCTCGAAGTCGCCGTACTCGAGCGGGTGGTCCTCGACCTTGACCGCCAGGCGCTTGTCATTCATGTCATAGGAGGGGCCCTTTGGGACGGCCCACGACCGCAGGACCCCGTCCATTTCGAGACGGAGGTCGAAGTGCAAATGACGGGCGGCGTGCTTGTGGACGACGAACAGGTGCCCCGGGACCGGCGACACGGTGCCCGTGGGTTCGGGCGACGTATCCGGGGACCGTTTGGCCCGGTAGGTGCTCAGGCTGTCTGGCGGTTGTGCGTCGCTACCCGTCGGGGTCATAGTTGATGTTCGTGGCCGGTCAGGTGCAGTTCGCTCTTCGCCGATCCCGCATTAGCCAACCCGCGTCACTGAACTCAACCCGTTTCCCGGCCGATCCATGCCAGCGCGCTCCATAGCCACCGCCACCATCTCGTTCGGTCTCGTATCGGTTCCCGTCAACTTGTATTCGTCGGCGGAATCCAAGGCGAGCGTGTCGTTCAACATGCTGCACAAGAAGTGCGGATCGCGTCTCAAGCAGCAGTACATCTGCTCCAAGGAAAACGAAGTCGTCGCCCGCGATGATACCGTCAAAGGATACGAGTTCGCGAAGGACCAGTACGTGATTCTGTCGCCCGAGGAGCTGAAGGCGCTCGAAGAGAAGGCGACCGCCATGATCGACGTCCTGGAGTTCGTCCCGCTCTCCAAAGTCGACCGGGAGTACGTCGAGAAAGTTTACTACCTCGGCGCCCGACAAGGGAGGCGACCGCGCCTACCGCCTGCTCGCGGCGGCGCTGAAGGATACCGGCCGGGCGGCGCTGGGCCAGTACGCGGCCCGCGGGCAGCAGTACCTGGTGCTCCTTCGCCCGCTCAACGGCGTGATCGTGATGGAGCAACTGCACTATGCCGACGAAGTCCGGCCGACGAGTGAAGTCACGATCCCGCCCGGCGAGGTAAAACCGGCCGAGCTGGCGCTCGCGAAACAACTGATCGAGCAGACCGCGAACGACGCGTTTCAGCCCGAGAAATACAAGGACCTCGTGCGCGAGCGCGTGCTCGAGGCGATCCAGCGCAAAGTCGACGGCCAGGAGATCACGGCCGAAAAGGCGCCGGACAGCGGCGGGAAGATCATCGACCTCATGGATGCACTCAAGGCGAGCCTCGCATCCGCACCGGCAGCGGAGAAGGCCGACAAGAAGCGACGGAAAGCATCGTGAAGCTGCTCGCCGGGACGAGCGGTTACGCCTTCAAGGAGTGGAAGGGATCGTTCTATCCGGAAGATCTGAAAGACGACGGGATGCTCAATTACTACGCGGGCAAGTTTCCGACGGTCGAGATCAACAACACCTTCTACCGCCTGCCGAAGGAGCACGTCCTCAAGGAGTGGGCGTCCCGTGTGCCGGAGACGTTTACGTTCGCGATCAAGGCGAGCCAGCGGATCACGCATCACGCGCGACTCAAGGCGGAATGCGCCGGGCCGCTCGAATTCCTGCTCAAAATGACCGTGGCGCTGGGCAGCCAGCTCGGACCGATCCTGTTTCAACTGCCGCCGAACCTGAAAAAGGATGCGCCGCGTCTCCAGGCCTTTCTGGCGATGCTGCCGCCGGACCGGAAATACACGATCGAGTTTCGGAACAGCACCTGGTTCGATGACGAGACATTCGACGCGCTGCGCGCGCGCGACATCGCGATGTGTATAACCGAGCAGCCGGAGTTCTCGATGCCGGTCGTCTCGACCGCGTCGTGGGGCTATGCGCGGCTCCATCGGCTGGACTACAGCGAGGCACAACTCGCGGAGTGGGCGCGCCAGATCGGGGCGCAGCCATGGAGCGAGGCCTACGTGTACCTCAAGCACGACGAGGGCACGGGCTCGGGTCCCCCTGCGGTTTCCACCTTCACGCGGGAATTCGATCGGCCCACGCCCGGCTGACGGCCGCGATCCCGGCCATCACCCCGGCGTCCGTGCGTCCTGACGACTTGAGAACGTGGAAGCTGTGGTCCGCGCCTTCGACCCATTCCATTTGCCAGGGTGCGGTCACCGTCGCGAGGGCGTGTTCCATGAGCGCCGGGGTGCAGAGCGGGTCTCGCGTTCCGTTGAAGCACAGCACCGGCAATCGGATCTGCGGCAGATGCGCATCGCGGAGCTTCTCCGGCTTGCCGGCGGGATGGAGTGGATAGGCGAGTAGCAGGAGGCCGGCGGCTTCGAAACCGCGACCCGCGAGCATCGAGGCTGCGCGGCCGCCCATGGAGCGCCCGCCGATGAGGAGGCGATCCGTGCGGGACTCCGGGACCGACCGCAGCTCGGATCGTACCCGCTCGACGACCGCGGTGACGGTGTCCATCAGCTTCGGCATGAAGTCGGGCCGGCGATCGCCTTTTTCCTTGTAGACGAAATTGAACCGCACCACGCCGATGCCGGCCGAGCGGAGGGCCGCAGCCGTGGCGAGCATCCCCTTGTCGGACATACTGCCGCCCGCGCCGTGTGCGCAGACGAAAAGTGCGGCATCACCACCCGTCGCTCCGCTTTCGTAGACCGCAGTGACGTGGTCGGGCCCGACCGCCACCCTCCATTCCACCGTGCTCACAGCGCGACTCCGGGCGTCAGGCCCATCTCATCGAGGAACTGGTGTCCACCGCTCGGCTTGCCGCCTCGAGTGGCCGTGTACGTCAGAACGAGGCGATCCACCGTGCGGGTCATCCCGACATAGAGCAAACGCCGCGCCTCTTCGGTTTCCTCTATAGTTGGCGGCTTCTTCGGGTGGCTGCCGGGTAGCTGCTCGTCTTCGGCGCCGACGATGTAGACGCGCGAGAACTCGAGGCCTTTGGTGGAGTGCAGCGTCAGGAGATTCACGCGGCCGCGGTCGGGCTCATCGCCATCCCATTTCGACAGGACGGCCCGTTCGAGGAAGAGTGGCAACTGTTCGGCGAGCGTGCCGCCCGGGATATCCGAGATCAGCCGCCGGAGCCGTGACATCGCGGCGGGGTAGCGCTCGTCCGCGGTTTTCTCGGCGCGGATCTTGAGCATGAGCGCGACGCCACCGAGGCGACCGATGATCTCATCGACGGCCGGGAGCGTTTCGTCTTCGCTCTCGTTCTGCTCCCGCTCGTAGAAATCGAGGCACGTGCTGTACCGTCCGAGCGCGAAGGGCCGGGCGTAGTGGCGGAAGCGGCGGGCCTCTTCGGGCAGTGTTTCGTCGCCGGCGAGGGCGAGTGCCACGCCCAGGTGGCCGAGCAAGTCGGCGAGGGCGGTCTTTCGGGCGCGCGAGGCCTTGGAGTCACCGAGGGCCAGCAGCACCGTGGCGAGCGCCGTGGTGTCATCGAGCGCGCGGTGTGAGGTGCCGGACGGAACCCCAAAGCGGCGCGCCAGATCGACGAGCCGGCAGCTCGTCGGGAACAGCTCGCGGGCCAGCGGCAGCGAGTCGTAGGTACACAGTCCGAATGGGGCGGCGATCTCGTGCACCATGCGGCGAAGAATCGGAAAGTCGAAATCGTATCCGTTGTGTGCGACGATCACGTCGTCGCCGCAAAACTCGCGGAAGCGCGGCCACACCTCCGCGAATGCCGGCGCGCTGGAGAGCATCGCCTCGGTGAGGCCGTGCGTCGCGGCGGCGCCGGGAGCGATTGCCACGGCCGGCTTGACCAAACTCGTAAACGTCTCGGCGATCTTCCCGTTGCGGACGCGGACCGCGGCGATCTCGACGATCTCGGCTGACGCCGTATCGCGATCCGTCGTTTCCAGGTCGACGGCGGTGAAACTCACGAATGGGGTCGTGGCGCCGTCCATCTCGATGAGTTGCGCGGCCTTGAAGACGCCGAGGGCCAGTCCGACGGAGGGCGTATCATGGGCGCCGAGGTGAATGGCGCGCGCGTTCGGCGGGCTGGCGCCGCGTACGGCTCGGATTCCGATCTCGGCGAGCATGCCTTTGAGCGCGATGCCGATCCCGCCGAGCGGTGGGATCCAGACCTCTATCCGCCGGGAGCGGGCGTCGCGGAGCCGCGCGGCGAGTTGGACGACATCGGGGAGCGATGCCGGGTCGGAGATGTCATCGTGGTGGTCTTCGAGCACCGGGACCACTGGGCCCACCTTTCTCGACAGGAGCTCCTGCACGAGCGAGCCGAGCGTGGGGTGCTGTTTCCCGACCGCCTCGAGATTGCGCCAATCAGCGAGTGCGCGGCGGATCTGGCGGGCCGTGGCATCCGCGCGCGGGAGTTGTGACGCCATTCGCTGGAGGTGGGATCGCAGGCCGACGCGCCGTTCCTCCGATCTCGCGAGCGCCTCGTCGTAGAGTGCGCGCCTCAGTACGACCCGGAAGAACGCATTGCGGCGGATCAGGTCGTCCGGTTGCGCGATGACGTGAGCGGCGGCGAGCACGTAGGCGACGACCGGGTCATCGGCGAGCGCGCGGCCCTGGGCGAGCCGGCATGGAATCCCGCCGGTGAGGAGAGCGGCCTCCAGACGATCTCCGATGTCGTGCTTTCGGTAGAGGAGCGCAACATCGCCCCAGCGGTGATCGTGGCGGTCGTGGTCCTGCCGCAGGTCGCTCACGATCCATGTTGCTTCTTCATCTTCCGTCGGGAAGCCGAACACCTCGACGGCGAAGGGCGACTCGCGATCCGCCCGGGGTACGATGGCGCCGCTGAAGATCGGCGTGTTGGCGGCGACGAGCTTGCGTGCCAGCGCGAAGACATTGTGTGGGCAGCGTCGGTTTTCCGCGATGTTCTTGGTAGACGACAACCCGAAGTCGTTGAGGAAACTCGTGAACACGGCCGGATTGGCACCGGCCCAGGAATAGATCGACTGCTCGTGATCGCCGACGGCGAAGACGTGCCGGTGGTGCTGGGCGAGGGCGTGGATGACCCGATACTGGACGGGGTTCAGGTCCTGGAACTCGTCCACCAGTACCGCATCCCATTGCGCTTGAATCTCCGCGGCGGCCGGAGAGTCTTCGAGGAGCGCAGCGGCGCGGATCACGAGCGTGTCGAAATCGACGACATTGCGTTTGGCGAGGTACTGCTCGTATTCGCCGAACAGGACCAGGTTGTCGTGCGACAGTGCGTCGCCGCGAAAGCGGTGGGCGGAGAACTGGGTGAGCGTGCTGCGGTGCCAGCGGCGGGGACCTTCGATGCGGCGCAGGACGCCGAGCTGGTAGTCTTCGTCTGCGATGCCGAAGCCGGGGTCGAGGCCGGCGTGCTGGCCGTGTGTCCGCAGCAGTCCCGCGCAGAACGAGTGGATGGTGCCGCGCGTGATACCTGCGGCGGCGGGGCCGAGGCGGCTTTCGAGACGGTGGGCGATCTCGCCGGCGGCCTTGTTGGTGAACGTGAAGGCGCAGATGCGGGCCGGATCGAAGTTGTGGCGTTCGATCAGGAAGCGGATCCGCTCGGTGAGACAGTACGTCTTGCCGGCGCCGGGTCCGGCGAGGACGAGGAGCGCGCGGGGTTCGGCCTCGATCGCGTCGCGTTGCGAGGGCGACGGCGTCGTATCGCTCGAAATGGATGAAGGGGGTGCGGGTGGGATCATGGCGGCGCCGGCCAATTGCGGATCCATTTCAGTAAAAGATGGCCAAGCCGGGGATATTTGTAGGGTAACCGGATGGTCCGCCGGGGCGCCACGCGTTGGCGCGGCACCCCGGCGGCATTCAGTCCTTGTACGGGTCGATCTCGTTTGCACCGGCCATGACCACAATGACCGGGTGCAACACTGTCACTACGTCGATGGTCCCTTCCTGGGACGCGAGCACATTGGGCAAACGACGATAGACGTGCGGACTCTCATCTCGCCCGCCGCCACGGAGCGCGACGCCTTTGGCCCGTACCCAATCATCGATCATTGCGGCCGTCACGCGTCCGGGTGCAAACTGCTCGCCGGTCTTCCGATTCCGCTTGCCTGCCGCCGCGGTCCGGGACATTACCCGTCCCGCGCCATGCACCGTGGAATAGAGCGCGGCCGCCTGCCGCTCTACGACCCCGGGTTGCACAGCCGGATCCGGAGCGACCCCGCGGACAATGACGGCATCATCGCCCATTCGAGCCACCCACGAACCCAAGCTGTCCCGGGAATGCCGGCGTCGCGCCTTTGCGAACGACTACCAGCGTCTCGCCGTCATGCTGTTCCTCCCACGCAAAATTGTGGTGATTGTGGATCAACGCGAGCTCGCGGCCACCCATCATGGCGACGACCTTGCGGGCGACCCACTCTCGACCGGCGTACGCATACCGGCCGGCGAGCGTCATCAACTGCCAGTAGTCGTGGCCGATGGGCGCATCGATGTCGAGCAGCGTCTCTCGTTCAGGCACGCGCTCGCGCCAGCCCTTGCCTTGGGAGAGAGCCAGGAACCCCGACGCCACCGTGTGGCCAAAGCCGCGGCTGCCGAAGTGAACGCCTGCCCACAGCATCCCCTCGTCATCCACGAAAACGTCCACGTAGTGATTTCCACTGCCGACCGTGCCAAGCTGGGCGCGTGCCTTGTCGCGGAGGGCCTGGCGCTCCTTTGCAGGAACCGCGTCCCACGCCGGGTCATCGAACAACGGGTCGTCCACCGGCGCGTCGTCCGCCCGGTTCTTACGCCCCATGCCGAAGCTGATCGTCGCCGCTACCGCGTCGGCGAGCTGCGCGATCCGGGAGGTACGCTGCGCGCCCTCTGCACCAAGCGCCGTCAGCGGCACATTCCGTCCGAATCGCCGCGTTGCCGCAGGCGATATCGAATCCGACACCGACTACGGATACGTGCCGCCGATACGCCGCGACGCCACCGATCGGCATCACGTATCCGACGTGGCCATTGGCCATCAGGGGCTGCCTTCACGGCCCGCGAGGCGACGTCCGTCAACTGGCGGATCGTCTGTTCGTCGTGCATCCCAAAGATCTTCATGGTCAGTTCCTAGTCATTGCGTGCGAGTTGGCCTGCTCGTGACCGGTTGGACCTGGGGGCCGGCCGCTTAGAAGTCGTCGTCCTCCCACGACCGGTCGCCCTTGTCCTCACGCCGGAGCGCGCGAGTGAAGCGACGTCCACGAGCGCGCGTCTTGTCGGTCGACTCGCGCAGTGAGCGAATGTCCTTCGTCCGAATGCGTACGCGCGCACCGTTTCGATCGCGGAACACTAGCCACGCCGGCTGCCGGGGCTGGTCGATCCGTCTCTCGATGTAGCGCGCCACCTCAGGCGCGACCCGATAGTTGTCGAACCGAGTCTCGACCACGTAGACGCCGCCGTACGGGGCCTCCTCGTCGTCAGGCTGGTTGGTCAGTTCACGGATGCGATTCATGGCAGTTGCGTGGTAACGGTCAGGACGGGTCTCGAACCCGCTCTCAAGGGCCACGGCTCCTAGTGCAGAGCCGCGTGAATGGCCGGAGCGGCGGACCCGCCACGGTGTCCTCACCGTGCCGAGCGCGATCCGGGTATCTACCGCTGGCGCGACGGAGACAGCACCGCTCCGCAGCACAGGGAGTCGCGTTCGCCAGCACCCGAGCGTTACGCCCGCCGGCCAACGGTAGATCACCGGATCAATCCCAGACCATTGCGTGTCAGTTACTACATTGAACGCCGGATGCAAATCGCCCCATCCAGCGCATTGGCATGGATGGGGCGATCCTCTGCTCCAGCAGGACCCGGGGTGTCGCACCTTACAGGTGGCGACCCTCCGGACGTCCGTCCACGCCGACGTGTGTTTTGCCCAGCAGATGCGCGAGCGCACGGGTGTCCGCATCCGACAGGATGGTGGGTGCGTGTGCCTTGCGAATCGTGAAATCGAAAAGTGTTGCCATTGCGGATTCAGGGTGTCGTGATGACGGTCGTGCGTCGCTGCTGACTATCGCCGGTTGCCACTACGGACCTACCGCAGGTCCTAGAAGCACAAATCGCGTCTCCGAGATCATCAGGCCGCCTGTCGGCGACTCGGCGGACGCGCCGCGCACAGGCGCGACAGCCAACCGTTGATCATCGGGACGCGACTCCCAGAGCGGGGATAACATATTCTCAGATCTGATTCTGTCAAGAGGAAATTGAGGCGCTTTTCGCCGTGCGGTGCTGTCCGGAGGGCAGCACGGCGCCAATGCGCGCCGGGACCGTGATTATGGATTCACTACCGGCATCACAGCACTGGCACCACAGTACCGGCCTCACGGTCGCCGGTCACCCACCCGAACAATCGCGGAGGCGCAATGCCCGCTCGCTCGCATCACATTGACGCGGCGTCGTACGCTGTGGTGGTCATCACGCTCGTGCTCTTCGTCATCGCCGCCATTGAGAAAGGGCTGACTCGCGAACTCCTGCTCGAGGCAGGCGTGTTTCTCGTGTCGGTAAAACTGATTCTACTGAGCGCCAAATCCAACGTGACGGCTGAACGAATCACGGAGCGGCTGGACGCCATCCAAGTGACGCTTGACCGACTGGCGGCCTCCTCGATCTCGCGGTAGTGCGCCGGGCGCCGACGACTATAATTCGGGTATGAGTAATCCACCCGCGCGACGCCGGTCGCGCCGCTCTCGCCGGCCGCGAGCCGCGGGGCAGGGGCGAGTGCACACCCTCACGTCGCAGCCCACCGGCCGGGCCGCGTATACCGCGACGCGGGCGTCGCTGCTCGAAGCCCATGGGCCGGTGTGCGCGTACTGCGGCCGCCAGAGCAATCCCCGATCGATCACACTCGATCACGTGACCCCGCGCAAAGGGCAGCGGGCGTATGACCGCCGCGACAACCTCGTCCTGGCGTGCCGGGCCTGCAACGCCAAGAAGGCGGACATCCCGCTGCTCGCGTTTCTGCTGGCCGACCGGACGCGGGCGGCGCGGCTGCTGCGATACGGGGACCATTCGAGCGCCGGCCTGATCGATCTCGCGGAGGAGCTGGCGGGGCCGCTCGGGGGCTACAGCGCCGCGGTCTGGGCCGAGGACGAGTCGCCCTACCGGTCCTAGCGGCGTGCGGCTTGGTGCCGCCGCCGGTTCGAGCCTCCCGATACGGGTCTCCCGCACGGGTCCTCCGTACCAAATCCTGGGTCTCTGCCCCAGCAACTGGCGCAGCCACCACGACCTGCCGTAGCGTTCAGCCGGCACCGATCCGACCACCCTCAGGAGCTTGTTGATGTCGCGCAAGGAGATCCCGCTCGCCCCGTCCGTGTTCGCCCAGGCCCGGCGGCGCGTGTCCGCCCACGCCTATCACACCCCGCTGCTGACATCGCGTTTGTTGAGCGAGGCGTCCGGGTATCGAGGTCCGGCTCAAGGCCGAGATGTTCCAGAAGACCGGGTCGTACAAGATCCGGGGGCCGTTGAACAAATTCGCGGAGCTGACGCCGGAAGAGCGGCAGCGCGGCGTGATCTGCTCCTCAGCGGGGAACCATGCGCAGGGCGTCGCGCTCGCGGCGAAGATCTATGGTATCCGCGCGGTGGTGGTGATGGCGACGAACGCGACGCCGTCGAAGATCGAAGCCACCAAGGCGTATGGCGCGGAGGTCGTGCTACACGGCATGATCTGGGATGAGGCGAATGAGAAGGCGAAGCAACTCGTCGCCGAGCGTGGGCTCACGTACATCCACCCATTCGACGATCTCGATCTGATCGCCGGCCAGGGCACACTCGGCCTCGAGGTGTACGAGGATTTTCCGGAGGTGGATGTCATTGTCGTGCCGATCGGTGGCGGCGGGCTGATCTCCGGCGTGTCGATGGCCGTGAAGGGGCTCAAGCCCAGCGTGAAGATCATTGGCGTGGAGTCATCGGGTGCGCCGGGGATGCTCGAGAGTGTGCGCGCGGGCCATGTCGTGACGCTGCCCGAAGTCGACTGCATCATCGATGGCTTGCGGGTGAGGCGTGTCGGCGAGAACAACTATTCGGTCGTGCGGCAGTTCGTCGATGAGATCGTGACACTGCCGGACGAGGAGATATTCGAAGCGGTCCGGTGGACGATGGGCCACTGCAAGCTTGTCGTCGAGGGCGCGGCAGCCGCGCCGGTCGCCGCGTTGCGCAAGGGATTGATCAAGGCGCCGCCGGGCTCAAAGGTCGTGTGCGTGCTGAGCGGCGGGAACATCAATCTCGATCAACTGAAGGGGCTGCGCTGGAATTAGTCATAAGCGCGTGGGTCAGCTGCGCCAATTTCGTTTTCGCCAAACAGTCCGGCTCCATCCGAGGTGGCCTGCGGCGTGCCGCCTCGGCGATGATGAGAGCTTGCATGTTCGGTTAGAGGCGCTTCAAACAGCGCGTAACGTGCTCGGCGAGCGGCTCGGCCAATCGCGTCATGATCGCCCGAGTGTCGTCGTTGCCGTCCGGGTGTTGTATTACTCGCTCGATGGCCGCAGGGATGCGCCCGCCGAGCTCCACGATCCGATCGATCGCGAGATCTGCCGGCAACTCAATGGCTCGTGCCGCGGCCCGCCAGTGACCGGAGCTGATTGCTCCAATGGCGCGCTCGCCGCCTACCGCCATGGCCAACTTCCAGCCGCCTCTCGCCAGACGCGGATAGGGCAATGCGGTGATGACATCGTAGAGTGGAGCAAAGCGGTGGTCGGGGCCTTCGGAATGGAGAACAGAGTAATTCTTTGCGTGCGCATCGGGTCCCGCAACCAGCCAATTGAGAATATTGGCATCGAAGAAGCGCGCGACATCGACCATGGCGTCGGACGAATGGCGCGCCAGGACCGTCGCAACATCGATGAGTGTCGGACCACCGTCGGATTCGTACTTTCGCGTAGGCTGGACAGCGAGCGCTTGGCACATGTCCTCCTGATGGATCCGGCGCACCGCCCCTTGAGATCGCGCGCGGTCGTATCGTTCAACGACGATTGCGATTTCGTCGCCGAACAGTTGAACGGCCGACATCGCGGCCGTCATCCCGAGCTCGCGAGCGAGGTGCAAACAGAAATGTTCGTTGTACGCCAGGTCCTCAAGATCAAGAACCGGAGGCTTGAGGATGTGCGTGCTCGGGATGCGGCCTTTGGGGATGCCCCAGCGTCCGCGCTCGTGATAGAGCGTGGTTTTTGGTTGTGCCCCCGCGAGGCTGAATTGTCCTTGCTCGCCGTTCGCACGCCCCGCAGCCGGATTGCGCCGGAGTGATGTGAGCAAATCCGCGACGTCGTTTGACGACAGCCACTCGATCGACGTCGCCGCGTCGACTCTGCTCGCCGCACCGAGCACCCGATCGACTTCGTCAGGACGAACGAGCTGCACTGCGCCTGCGCAATCCTCGCCCACGTACGCAAGTAGTCTGACGGTGTCGTGCCTCGCGACCCCGTGGAGGCGCGCCCAGTACTCCACGACTTTGGGGTTATCCGGCAGCAGGCCCGACAGGAATGCGGAAGTGGCGCGGTGACCGTGCTCGCGCACGTCGAGAGGCATTGAGAGTGACAGTGGAAACGCGTCCTCACGTGTGCGCCAACTGTCATCGTAGCGCAGCACCAAGCGACGATTGGCTGACCGATAGACGTGGCCGATCAGGTGCGTGTCCAGCACCACCGCAAGCTCCGGCCGCGATGATCTGGTCAGCCGGGTGCGTTTAGCCCCAATATCCGAGTTCACGGTTTGCGCGGCCGTCCCAATGCTGCTGACGCCGTGGGCCATCCGACCACGGTAGACGGCGCTACACCCGTGAGCGTGGCATGGGCGATGACCTGAGCCAGATGGGTCTGGCGTGCCTTCGTCAGCCCTCTGGAGCGCGTGCCAGGCGTACTCCCGGTGTTTGATCCGATGACGATTGTGAGGCCAAGCGCGTGCATTGCCTTGAGTGCGAGCCCAAGCTCGGCGCTGGGTTTTCCTTTTTCGAACTGCGCGACCCAGAACCGACTTGCGCCAATGCGGCGACCAAGGTCGGTCTGACTGACTCCGACCGCTAAGCGAGCTTGCCGCACGAGGGCTCCGACAGCCGCTGAATTGATATTCTTGCTCATGGTGTGGATGTTGACGATCATCAACATAATGCCGATGTTGACGATCGTCAACATCGGCTCGTGTGGACGATCGTCCTGGTCCGGATCGCCCGAGCCGGACGTGGGTATCGGTTAAAGGTGTGAGGCCAGTGATAGTCTCCTGCTCCGTACCCCGCCTACCAGCCCGCTCAGTCAAGTCGAGCACTATGCCGCAGCTAAACGCCGATGCTAAACGAAGCCGACCTTCGGTCGATCCATCAATACTGCACAGGTAACCGCGAGCTCCTCGTTCAGAGCGATCGGGCCGGCTGCTTCTATTGCGAGGCGATTTTCGCGTCCAAAGAGATTGCCGACTGGGTCGATGCACCCGATCCGCAAGACAATCCTGCCGACGGCACGACTGCGCTCTGTCCGCGATGCGGAATCAATGCGGTGTTGCCCTCGGCTGCGCCAATCCCGCTAACGAGGGCGACTCTTCGTGCGATGCACGCACATTGGTTTGACCGATGACGACCCAGGCAACTCACCTCGGAGTTGCGATCGTGCTCGATCCCAGGTTCGGCAACCGCGTTAGGCCAGGTTGGGCCTAAGCCCGTTTGAAGTACTGCACGGCGCGTTCGTGTTTCTGCGCGGCGGCGCGCGTGGAAAAGGTGCCCAAGTTGCGGCGCTTGCCGGTTTTCGGATTCTTCTTTCGCGAGTAGAGGCGGTAGCTGCCTGTCTTGAGCTTCCGGATCATGGGCTCCTCCTGGTCCGCGTGCTCAGCAGATCGGCAACTCCTGTACCGGTGCCGCGTGCCGCCGTGCACTATCTCGCGGCCGAGGCCGGCCGCATGCGGGCGAGGTCCCGCAGCAGCGGGTCATCGGTGAGCGGGCCGCCGAGTAGCTCGGCCAGCACGTCGCGAGCGGACCGTGCGAGTCCGAACTGCAGCAAATGGGCAGACAGCCACGGATACCATGACGGATCACCCGTCGCAAACTGGCCGTGGACCGTTGCGATGCGCTCTCGGATTGCGGTCACGATCACCGTGCCCAGGGCGTAGTTCATCATGTATCCGGGGGCATCGATCAACTGGCCGCGGATCGCCCACCACGATATCTCCGGATGTGGCACGATGTGGAGATAGCGCGACGTGATGGCGGCCCACACCTCGTTCGGATCGGCATCGGGGTGGTCGTGCAGCCGGACCTCGAAGAGCGCCCACGCGATGTCGAGCATGATGGACGCGTATTTCGAGCGTGTCGCGACCGGTGTGCTGACCGAATCGCCGAGGAAGTGATATTGCCATGCGGGCTCATAGACGCTGAGCGCCGGGATGTCGGCGATCGCTTCGGTGAGCGGGTCGCTGTCCGGCCAGTCCACATACTCGGGCCGCTCGTGAATCGCCGCGAGATGGATGGCGTGCCCGGTCTCGTGCACCAACTCATCGAGCTTGCCCAGGCCGCCGGTCTCATACGTCGCGAATACCCACGATTCCGACGGGATCCATCGGCCGTCCGCCTCGTGGCCGCGCGAACCGAACGTCGTGTTGGCGACGGGGGTCTTGCCGGGGTGGGGAGCGAGATCGTAGTGCACACCGAGGGCCGGGACATCCGCGCCGAGCGTCTGGTAGTAGCGGATCGTGAGCGGAAGCAGCGAGTCACGCGGGATACGCGCGTCGAGCTGCCGGTCCGCGGCACCCGCGGCGTAGAAGTAGTCCCAGGGTTCGACTGCGGAGTCCGGGGCGGCGGTGCGCCACGTATCGAGGATCGCGACGAGCCAGCGTTCGAGCGTCGCGGGTCCGACGCCGATATCCAATGCACGATCCAGCGGTGACGGGTTGGTTTCGGGGTCCTGGCTCGCGCCGAACACGAGCAGCGCACGGTAGGGGCTTCGGGGGCCGTCATCGCCGTTCACCGCGCGCCAGACCGGTGCGAGGGCAAGGAAGAGGCGCTTGCGTTCTGCGGCGTCCGGCGTCTCCGCGATGCGGCTGAGGATCGTGAGGCGGTCGACCGTGTCGTTTCCAACGGCGATGGCCGTGGCCGCGCGTCCGAAGCAGTCGTAGATGTGGCGGCGGTACGTGTTCGCCGCGATCGTGTCGCCGGGTGCGAGCGCGGCTGGAGCGCCGGTCGTCGCGCAATTCGTATGTGAATCCGGCGACTCGGCGGCTCCCGGGTCTCCGGCGAGATCGGTAGCGAGCGTGTGGGAGAGTATTGCGAGGGCTGCGCGGTCCCTGGCGGGGAGGTGAGTCGTGCCGATCGCCGCGAGTTGCTGCGCGACAGCCGATCGCGCGGTGACGAATCGCCGATCGGCGGAGGGGAGCGACTCGCCGGACGGAGTCTGGGTGAGACCGCGGGCG
This sequence comes from uncultured Gemmatimonadales bacterium, assembly GCA_963737895.1. Taxonomy (GTDB): domain Bacteria; phylum Gemmatimonadota; class Gemmatimonadetes; order Gemmatimonadales; family Gemmatimonadaceae; genus Palsa-1248. The sequence continues at coordinate 1,785,040 of CAVTUF010000001.1, forward strand.
CGGGTGACGTCGAGCGTGTCGCGAAGGGAGCGAAGAGTTGTGTAGCTGCTTTCGACGCGCGCGAGTTGGGGGGTTGGTGGCGACGGCGACGAGTTGGGGGTGCAGGCGGTGGCACCGCCGGCGAGAACGAGTGCGGCAAGACAGAAGATCGGGCGCAGCGGATGCTGGTGCGTGCGCTTCATCGCGGTCAAGCGGGTATGGCCTTGATTCGGTAGATGGTGATCTGCTGGTGGATTTCGCCCTCGTCGAATGGGAGTGTCACCTTGGATACCACTTCGAGCGCGTCAGCGGCCAGCCCTGCCAGGAAATCCGGGGCGGCTATGCGGCCTGGGTCGGCAATGATGGCTTCGCCGCCGGGGGCGAGGACTCGGGCGATCGCGGCCGACAGTAGCGGCGGGTAGGTCTTTTCGTACAGCACATCCGCGGCGACAATGCGGTCGAAGCCTGGGAGATCCACGGGGAAGTCGCGCCAGTCAATGTGACGGGTCACGGGTTCACGGCCGAGGGCGCGGGCGGCGTTGGCGCGGGTGAAGCGCAGGGCGTCCTCGTAGTAGTCGGTGGCGAGAACTTCGTAGCCTGCGCGCATGGCGGCCATCGTCACCAGGCCGAGACCGCATCCCAGCTCGAGAAGCGACGGTGGGCGGCGTGCGAGCCGCGCATGCACTCCGCCGGACTGGGACTGATGCCGCGCCAATGAAGGTCTGTGATCGGGGGCGCGGTCTGATTGCAGCAGGTAATCGGCGAGAATGCGTGATGAGGGCCAGAGGTCCGCCCAGTATGGCAGCCGGTCGTCGCGGACGAAATCGGCCTCGCTGATCAGATCATCGGAGTTGCGCGGCCGCAGCAGCTCCACCGGCCAGTCGTGCAGCGTGACGGTGTCCGTTGCGGTGACGAACTGGCGCATCAGCGTGCGGCGCAGGTCCGCGTGTGGTTCGGACGTATCGGCCGGGGCATTCGGGCGTGTCATGACCGCCGGGTCTCACTGATCACCCGCGACGCCGTCAGTGTCCGCTCGACGACGTGCCCGGACCGGACAATGGCCGGAGTCCCACATCACTCAGCGCCGCGTGGGCGGACGTAATGACACCGGCGGCCGCGTCCTGCGCGTCGCGCTCCAGCTCCCATCTCATCTCGTACCGCGAGATGATCCAGAGCGTCAGCGTCGTGAACAATCCCACCACCAGCGCGATCTCCAATCGTCCGTATCCCACCGCTGCGCCGACGATACTGGTGGACCAGATCGCGGCGGCCGTCGCGGTGCCGCGGACCCGATTGCCATCCTTGACGATCGCGCCACCGCCAATGAATCCGATACCGGTCACGAGTCCCTGCAGAATGTGGGTCTGCTGGTCGGATGCGATTCCGAACACCTGTCCGGCGAGAATCACATAGCCGCATGACGCGACCGCGACGATCGGAAAGGTGCGCAGCCCGGCGCTCTTGTCATCCTTGTACCGCTCGACACTCACGAGGCTCGTCAGCGCGACCGCGATCACGATCTTGATGAGGAGCGACACGAACAGCGCAAAGTCGAAGTGCATCTTGGACAACACTTCGTTGATCATCGATTCCATCGGCGCCTGTCCCGTGAGAAGTCGCGTTGCCGGTTGCCACTGCAAGCCGCGATCTAGGATGGGCCTGGAGGCCGAAATATCCAATCGGTTTGCCGCCCGCCCGGCTACCGTGGAGGGGCCGCTCTCTCATCAGGAGATCTGATTGTCCTCGATTCCAGTGATTCGTCTGGCTCTTGCCGCAGCCGCCGTCGCCCGCTTCGGCGTGCCGAGCGGCGCCCAACCCGCCGCGTCCGGCCAATCAATAGAAGTGCCGGTCACGCCTGCGCAGTGGAGCATCCAGGCCGACCCGCCGCGCACGCCGGATGATACCGCGCGGTTCGAGCCCCACCTTGGCCAGGCCAGCCTGCTGCTGACGGGGGGATTCGCGTGGGCGAAGGGAGTCGCGCTGCGGAACGGCACCATCGAGGCTGATGTCGCGACGTCGCCAAAGGGCGCGTTTTTCGGTGTCGCGTTTCACGTCACGTCGCCGGACCAATTCGAGAACATCTTCTTCCGTCCGGGCTCGAGCGGGACGATCCAGTACTCGCCCTCGTGGTTCAACATGAACGCGTGGCAGTTCTATCCCGGATCCGAGTACACCGCCGAGCCGGATTTCCCGAAGGATCGGTGGGTGCACGTGCGTATCGCCATCAAGGGATTGCAGGCAAGCATCTACTTCGACACCGCGACCGCGCCGGTGATGGTCGTCAAGAATCTCGCGCAGGGTGGCACGTCGGGGACGATCGGCTTCTGGGCCGTGGGCGGCGGGGGCTACATCTCCAATGTGCGGTACCAGGCGGACCCGGCGACGTATCCGCTCGAGCCCACCCGTTCCGTCATCCCGGGTGCGATCACCGAGGGTTGGTCGCTGTCGCAGATCTTCAATGCCGCGAAGGCCGACCCGGGGATCTATCCGAACGTCGCCACGATGCAGTGGCAACCCGTGAGCACTGAGCGGGAAGGGATCGTGATGATCGGACGCTATCGAAAGGATCCGCGGGTGTACCCCTCCGCGCTCCCGCCGGAGTATCCGGCGAAGCCGGCGCCGATTCCGGGAACCCAAGTCGTTTTCGCGCGGACGGTGATCTCGGCGTCGCGGGCGGCCGTGCGGAAGATGTGGGTGGGGTACAGCGATGACGTCGTCGTGTACCTCAACGGCCGGCCGCTCTACGCGGGTCGCAATGCCAGATCGTCGCGCGAGCCCAGCTACTATGGGTGGTTCTATCCATATGCCAATGCGGTCTATCTGCCGCTGCGTGCCGGCCGGAATGAACTCGTGCTTGCTGTCAGCGAGACATTCGGCGGATGGGGATTCCTGTGCGCGTTCGCCGATTCAGCGGGTATCAGGTAAGCGCCGCCATGATGGCCTTTGCCGCGCGCTGGCCGCTCGCGATCGCTGCGTGTACCGTGCCTCCTCGCCCGTCGGGATCTGTTGCTTCGCCAGCCAGAAACAGCGTCTTGCCGATCGGCTGCGCGAGTACGCGCGGCGCATCGATGCCCCCGGCGACACCATAGCTATAGGATCCGCGCGAGAACGGATCGTTGTGCCAGTCGTGATACCAGGACCCCGCGAGCATCCCACCGAGCCGCGCTCTCGGGATACCGCACGCACGGGCCAGCACGCGAAGGGCTCGATCGGCCACCTCGTCGCTCGTGAGGCCGGCCATCGCTTCCGCCTGGGGCCCGCCCATCCAGGCGGTGAGGACACTCGCGCGCAGCGGGAACGACGTCCACCACACCGCGAACTCGTCGCTCTCCATCGAGAGAAAGCTCAGATCGCTCGGCGGCTCGCCCCCGCCAGCGACCGGCAGCGCGTCCCAGAACGCCGTCTCGAACTGCATCACGATTCGAAGCGCCGCGCCCATCGCGACGCCGCCGAGTGCCGAGCGGACCGTCGCGCCGAGATCGGGGCGGAAGGCAATCGGCCCCGGTGTGCCGTCCGCGCGCGCACCCAGCACACCGAGCGGGATCGTCACGATCGCGACGCGCGCCGTGACCGTCGTCGTGTCGGCGAAGACTGCGACGCGGCCCGGCTCCCATTCGACCTCGCGCACCACGGTCGAGAGGCGGATGGCGTTCGGTGGCAGGTGCGCGGCGAGAGCAGCAGGCACCTGATCGTAGCGGCGGGGATGCGGTACTGGTGATCGTGCTCATCGCGGCGTCCGGCGATCTCGGAGACCGCGAGCCACCGCTCACCCACCCGGGCGGGATCTGCGGCGTCGAAACCCTGGACATATCGTAGCGCGTCGGGGATCGCGGCGACGACGGCCGCGGGCGCCGCGGGGTCCGCGCGCAGCGCCTCGAGGAACTCGGCGAACGTGCGGTCCGGCGTACGGCCGGGGTCAAGGCGTTGCATCACCTTGCCGACGGCCCAATCCTCTTCGCCGGGCGCGTGCAGCTTTCCGCCGGCGACACTCCACCAGGCGTGCGACATCTCGCCCAGGAGAATCCCGGCCGAATCGGCGACGGCCAGCGTCTCGCGCACGCGGCCGTGCACGAACTCGGCGCCCAGCTCGACCGGCAGTGCCAGCCCGGGGACACGCCGCGTGTACACGCGGCCGCCGAGCCGGGGGCGCGCCTCGAGCACGACGACGCGCAGGTGCGCATCATGGAGGGCGCGTGCCGCGGCGAGGCCGGCGACGCCCCCGCCGATGACGACGACATCGGCGGACGTCGCCGGCGGCGATCCTCCTACGCCGACTTGATCTCGGTCCACAGCTGGTCCCATTCGGCCGTGTCGCGGCCCAGGTCGATCTGATATTCGAGACGCCGCAACTGATCGGGCGTCGGGTACGGGACCGGGTGCTCCATCCGTGCCAGCGCTTTCTCGTTGGGCGTGCCGTATCCGGTGAAATCCGCGAATGGCCGCGCCGACCTCGGGGCGGAGGATGTAGTTCATGAACTCGTGCGCCGCGCGCGGGTGTGGCGCCGAGCGTGGCATGACGACACTGTCCGCCCAGATCGTGGATCCTTCGCGCGGAATCGCGTACTGGATCGCCGGCTGCTCGACGCGTGCCTGCGTCGCGTCGCCGTTCCAGAGCTGAGCGATCCAGACATCGCCGGAGATGAGCTGGCCTTTGACGGGCGCGGAGAGATACGCGCGCAGATTGCGCTTGGCGCTGATCGCATCGTCTTTGGCGGCGGCCAACTCGGCCTGATCGCGCGAGTTCAGGGAGTGGCCGCGGTAGCGGAGCCACGATCCGATCAACATCGCGCCCATCGTCGAGCTGCGTCATCTTGCCGGCGTAGCGTTGGCTCTGCAGCACCGCCCAACTATCGGGGGCATCGACCTTGTCCGAGCGATAGGCGAGGCCGGTGATGCCCCACTGCCACGGGACCGAGTGGGCGTTGCCGGGGTCGAAATCGGGATTGAGAAAGAGCGGTGCGACGTTTGCCCAGTTAGTCAGGTACGAACGGTGCAGAGGCCGGCGAGGCCCGTGGCGACCAGCACCGAGAGCGCGTAGCTGCTGGGGAACACGAGGTCATAGCCGCGAGCGCCCGCGAGCAACTTGGCGAGCAGCTCCTCATTGCTTTCGTAGACGTCGTAGGTGACACGGACACCGAACTCGCGCTCGAAGTTCGAGATGGTGTCGGGCGCGACGTAGTCCGACCAGTTGTAGATCGCGAGGCGGTGCTCGATCGGCCCCAGCGGTTCAAGGGATTCCGCGGCGTCGCGTGCGGCGCGTGCGGCGGGTGCGAGGCCGTCACCGGCTGGCTGGCAGGCGGCGAGCCAGCCGGCGATCGCCGTGGCCGATGCGCCGATGGCCAGCGCACGCCGCGCGAACTCGCGCCGGCCGATCGACCCCGCGGCCATTGCACGGAGCAGCGCTTCGGCGCGGGTTTCAGGCATGGGAGGGTTCATTCCGGCTGCGATGCGGTCCGAGACGTACAGCAGCACCGATGTGGCGACCACGATCAGGGCGCTGATCGCGTTGATACTCGGCTCGACATTGCGGCGCACCATGCTGTAGATCACGAGCGGGAGCGTGCTCGACCCGGATCCGGCGACCAGGGACGTGATCACGAAGTCGTCGAACGAGAGGATGAACGACAGGAGTGCGGCCGAGAGGATCCCCGGCCAGAGCAGCGGGAGCGTGATGCGGAAGAAGGTCGTGACCTCATCGGCGCCGAGGGTCATCGCGGCTTCCTCGAGATTCTGGTCCATGCCAGCCAACCGGGCCACCACGACCACGACGACGAACGGCACGCAGAACGCCACGTGCGCGATGATCGATGGTCGCCAGCCCGAGCGGTATCCGAAGGAACACGAACAGGACGAGGAGCGAGATGCCTGTGACGATCTCCGGCGTGACGATCGGCACGTACATCATTCCTTCGTAGATCGTGCGGCCGCGGAAGCGGTGGCGGGCGAGCGCGAGTGCGATCAGGGTCCCGAGCGTGACCGCGATCGCGGTCGCCGTGATGCCGACGATGAGGCTGGCCTGCAGTGCGTGGAGGATGTCATCGCGTTCGAGCAGGCGCCGGTACCAGCCAAGGGTGAAGCCCGTCCACGTCACCGCGAATTTCAATGCATTGAAGGAGAACGCGATCAGCACCAGCACCGGCAGGTGCATGAGGAAGAGGCACACCGCGGTGAACGCGATGAGCCAGCGCGGAAGGTTCCCGATGCCGGATGTGCCCATCTCACCAGCCTCGCGCGGTGTCGGGCGGCCGCAGCCGCAGATACACCAGCACCGCGGCGAGGACGACGATCATCAGGATGAACGATGCCGCCGACCCGAACGGCCAGTTCCTCGCGGTCGAGAACTGGTTCTGCACGAGGTTGCCGATCAGCAGCTCCTTGGCGCCGCCGAGGAGATCCGACGTCAGGTAGGAGCCCAGTGAGGGGATGAAGACGAGGAGGCAGCCGGCGATCGCAGGCCGGGCGCCGAGAGCGGCAGAGTCACGCGGCGGAAGCGGGCGGCTGGGCGGGCGCCGAGTACTTCGGCTGCTTCGAGAAGCGCGGGGTCGAGCTTTTCGAGCGAAGCGTAGATCGGCAGGACCATGAATGGCAGGTAGCCGTAGACGAGACCCGCGAGGACGGCGAAGGGCGTGTAGAGCATCGTGATCGGCTCTTGCCGCAGGCCGCTGGCGATCAGCCGACTATTGATCAACCCCGTGTCGCGCATCAGGAAAATCATGGCGAACGTGCGCACCAGGAAACTCGTCCAGAACGGCAAGACCACGAGAAAGAGCAGTAGCGACTTCCAGCGCCCGCTTCGGGCGATCGTGTACGCCACGGGGTATCCGGCGAGCGCCGAGAGCACGGTCGTGGCGACGGCGAGGACGAACGTCCGTTCGAGGATCGTGAGATAGACCGGGTGCAGAAAACGGGTGTACGCTTCGAGCGTGAATCCGGGGTCGACGCCCCCGTACTCGCCTCGCGGCATGACACTGTACGCGCACATCACAATGACGGGCACGAGGAAGAATCCGAGCATCCAGACCGTACCGGGCGCGAGCAGCGTCCAGGCCTGGGCCTGCGGGCGGGGTGCGAGCCAGGCGAGCGCCCGGCGGCGCAGGCCGTTTCCCGTGGGTGAGCGCGGACCTTCGGCCTGCAGCGGCGAGTCCAGCGCCGTCATTCGTCCTCGAGGATCTGGCAGTCCTCCGGCCGCCACGCCACGGTCGCCGGGTCGCCGCGCCGCCAGGGGAGCGGGTTGATCAACTGTCCCTCGTTGCGGAGCGCGACGGTGATGTCCGGCGCGGACGGTGTTGAGACGACGACGTGCATCGTTTCGCCGAGGTAGACGACATCGCGGACCGTGCCGGGGATGGCGTTCTCGCCGGCGGGGACCGCATCCGGGCGACACACATCGAGCCATTCCGGGCGCACCGCGATGCGCACATCCTGTCCGGGCGCGAGGCCATTGAGGACCGGGATGCGGAAGCGTATGCCGCCGTGTCCCTCGACCTCCCACCACGCATCCGCGCGATCCGCGATGCGGCCATCGAGGAAATTCGACTCCCCGATGAACTTCGCGACGAACGCCGTGCGCGGGTTCTCATAGATCTCGGCTGGTGTTCCCAACTGGGCGACGCGCGCATGCGACATGACCGCGATGCGGTCCGACATCGTCGAGCGCCTCCTCCTGGTCGTGCGTGACGTACAGGAACGTCGTGCCGAGCTGTTTGTTGAGCGCCTTGAGCTCGAGCTGCATCTCCTTGCGGAGCTGGAGGTCGATCGCGCCGAGGGGTTCGTCGAGCAGCAGGATCGCGGGATCGAGGACCAGGGCGCGGGCCAGAGCGACGCGCTGGCGCTGCCCGCCGGAGAGCTGCGCGGGCGACCGTTGTGCGAACGTCTGGGGAGCGAGGCGGACGAGGTCGAGTGCGCGGGCGACGCGGCCCGCGATTTCGGAGCGGGGCGTGCGGCGCTGCTCGAGCCCGAAGGCGATGTTGCGCTCGACCGAGAGGTGTGGAAAGAGCGCGTAATTCTGAAAGACCATGGCGATCTGGCGCTCATAGGGCCGTTTGTCGTTCACGACCTCGCCGAGGATGCGGACCTCGCCGCCATCCGGGTCCGGCGTCTCGAAGCCGGCGAGGAGCCGAAGCGTCGTGGTCTTGCCGCAGCCGGAGGGGCCCAGGATCGAGAAGAACTCGCCGCGCTCGATGTTGAAACTGATCGAGTCGACCGCCTTGGTAGCGCCGAAACTCTTTGAGACGTGATGAAACTCGACCGCGGGATGAGTCAATGCGGTGCGAGCCTCGAGGCGCTCAGCGCCCCGGCCATCACATCCAGACCTTCGTCGACAATCGCGTCGGGCGCCGTCAGCGGCACCAGGACACGAATCACATTGCCGTACGTGCCTGCCGAGAGGAGCACGAGGCCGCGGCTGAGGGCCGCGGCGACAATGCGGCTAACGCGTGCGTTGTCGGGCGTCTTCGTCGCGCGGTCCTGCACGAACTCCAGGGCGATCATTGCGCCCAGGCCGCGCACATTGCCGATGCCGGCGTCCGTGTCCGCCCACGAGCAGAACCGCCGCTTGATGCGCGCGCCGAGTGTGGCGGCCCGCTCGGCGACCTTTTCCTCGGCCATGACATTCGAGGACCGCGAGTGCGGCGGCGCAGGCGAGGGGATTGCCGCCGTAGGTGCCACCCAGGCCTCCCGCGACCGGCGATTCCATGATCTCGGCGCGACCGGTGACCGCGGCCAGTGGCAGACCGCCGGCGAGCGACTTCGCGGTGACGATCAAGTCGGGTACGAGCGAATAGTGCTCGCAGGCGAACATCGCGCCGGTGCGGCCGAAGCCAGTCTGGATCTCGTCGGCGACGAGGATGATGCCATTCGCGCGCGCGAAGGCAGACAGGGCGCGAACGTATTCGGGCGGCGCCGGCACGAAGCCCCCTTCGCCGAGCTCCAGCTCGATCACGATCGCGGCGACCGCGGCGGGGTCGACGATGGCGGCGAACTGCTGCGCGAAGCGGTCGGGCGAGGCGAGGCAGCAGGAGCCTCCAGCAGGCCTTGCGGAGCAGCGGTAGCAGTACGGGTAGGGCAGCCGGTAGATCTCGGGGGCGAATGGGCCAAAGCCAGACTTGTACGGCCGGACCTTGGACGTCATGGCCATCGCGAGATTCGTGCGGCCGTGGAACGCGTGCTCGAAGCAGACGACCGCCTGCCGGCCGGTGTGGGCGCGTGCGATCTTGACCGCGTTCTCGATGGCTTCGGCGCCGCTGTTGACGAGTACCGTCCGCTTGTCGTGCGTGCCGGGTGTGACCGCATTGAGCCGTTCGGCGAGGGCGATGTACGGCTCGTAGGAGACGACCGGGAAGCAGACGTGGGCGAAGTGATCCAACTGTGCGCGGACCGCGGCGACGACGCGCGGATTCCGGTGGCCGACATTGACGACGCCGATGCCGCCGGCGAAGTCGATGAGGCGGTTGCCGTCGGCATCCGTGAGGATGGCGCCATCGGCCTGGACGACCGCGAGCGGCGTCACGGACGGCACACCGCGCGGGACCGCGCGTGCGCGGCGGGCCATCAGCGCATCGCTGGCTGGGCCGGGCACCGCGGTCTTCAGCTCGATCACTCGTCCCATGCGCGATCCGCGTCCATCCTCTGGTGCCGCTTGGCCGTTCTTCGATGAAGCCGAAGACGCTTGAAGCGACGGGTGCCGGCCGGTGGGTGCTGGCGGAGCCGGGTGGTGGCTGACCGCCTCGACTGCGCACGGGGAAAGTTATATGATGGGGCCCACCACACCAGCACAAAAACCAGCACCGATCCGTACCAGCACGTTTCCCTGCCTGGGACATCCCTGGGACAACTGCCAGGACCACCGCTGCCTGCCCGGGCGCCAGCCCGAGCACAGCCGCACCGGCACCCGATCCACCCCTCCCATGACACACGTTCGCCCGCAGTTTCCCAGCCGGTGGCACGTCGCGCTGGCGTCCGTCGCGCCCCGCGGTAGCGGGCCCGCCGGCGCCCGGCCGAGATGCGCCGTTCTCGAACGGCGCCTACTGCCCTCGACGACTGGCATTCGTTTAGGCGGCGGAGGTGTGTCGGGCAACGGCGTTGCTCCGTCTATTACCGCGTTGCTTGCCGCCGTGCTGCTGGGCGGCTGTGGCGGTGGCGGCAGCCACTCGAATGCGCCGCATGGGCTGGCGGCCAAGATCTCGATCAAGGCGACCGGCGATGCCCGTGCAGACGCGGTGGTCTATCTCAAGCAGCTCTGTCCGAAGCCGATTGGCGGTGAGCTCAACTTCATGGTCTGGGAGGGCTACACCGATTCGGTGTTCACGGCGCCGTTCGAGCGAGCGTGCGGCGTCAAGATCAACGCGACATACATGGGGTCGAGCGACGATCTCGTCGCCAAGCTGCGCGCGGGCGGTTCACAGACCATCGACCTCGTGTCGCCGTCGAGCGACGCGATCACCGAGATCATTCAGGCGGGGCTAGCGGCGGCGCTGGATACGACGCGTCTGCCGAGCTTCGGCGATCTCATGTCGGGCTTCCGGGCGCTGCCGGTGGCGCGGAGTGGCGGAAAGATTTACGGCGAGCCGTGGGCATTCGGTCCCAACCCGCTGATCTACGATTCGACCAAAGTGACGCCCAAGCCCGTGTCGTGGGCTGTGCTGTGGGATGACCGGTACAAGGGCCGCATCTCCGTCCAGGACGACATTGCGACCCTCTACATGGTGGCGCAGTATCTCGGGCTGGACGATCCCAAGGACCCGGCAAGACTCTACAACCTGTCCGACGCGGACCTCGACAAAGTCAAAGCCAAGGCGATGGAGCTTCGGCCGCGGGTCCGGAAGTACTGGTCGACGGCGGGCGACATGACGCAACTCTTCCAGAGCGGGGAGATCGTGCTCGGCGAGGGTTGGCCACTCATGACCCATCAGTTGCGGGTCGCGAAGTTCCCGGCCGCCGAACTCATTCCCAAGGAGGGGACCACGGCGTGGGCAGACCACTGGGTGCTGACATCGGGGGCGCAGAACCTCGATGCGGCCTACGCGTGGCTCGAGTACGCGGCCCAGCCGTTCACGCAGAAGATGCTGGCCGATGTCACGGGGTACATCGTCGCCAATACGAGCGCGCGTGGCTACATGACAGCGGAGCAGGCCACGGGGCAGCACGACATCTCGGAATACGGCGCGCACGTGAACTTCTGGCAGTGGGGATCGAAGCGCGACAAGTATCAGGAGATCTGGAACGCGGTCAAAGCGGCGCAGTGACCGCGATCGTCGAGCTGCATGGGCTGACCAAGCGGTTCGGCGCGTTCACCGCGCTCGACGGCATCTCGCTGGCCGTCACGACCGGTGAGTTCCTGACCGTCCTTGGCGCGTCCGGGTCGGGGAAGACGACTACCCTGAGACTGATCGCCGGGTTCGACCTGGCGACCGAGGGGCGGATCCTGATCGAGGGCGCCGACGTGGCGGCGCTCCCGCCGTTCAAGCGGCCGGTCAACACTGTGTTCCAGCAGTACGCGCTGTTTCCGCACATGAGCGTGCGCGACAACGTCAGCTACGGGCTGCGGATGCAGCGCGTCCCGCACCGTGAGATCGGCCCGCGCGTGACCGAGGCGCTCGAGATGGTGCAGCTCGGCCCATTCGCGGAGCGGGCGCCGAGGCAACTGTCGGGGGGGCAGCAGCAGCGGGTGGCGCTCGCGCGGGCGATCGTGAACCGCCCGCGGGTGCTACTGCTCGACGAGCCGCTCGGCGCGCTCGACCTCAAACTCCGGCGTGCGATGCAACTCGAGCTGAAAGAACTGCAATCGAAACTCGGCATCACGTTCATCTACGTGACCCACGATCAGGAAGAGGCGCTGACCATGTCCGACCGGGTGGCGCTCATGCGGGGCGGGCGCATCGAGCAACTCGGTCCGCCGCGGGAGCTGTACGACCGGCCGCGCTCGCGGTACGTGGCGGACTTCATCGGGGAGACCAACCTGCTGAGCGTCGAAGCCGGGCGTGACCCGGGAGTCGTCGTCGCCAACAGAACGGCGGGCGGGATTCCATTGCGCGTGGACGTGCGGGCGGAGGGGGTTCCGGCGGGAGTGCCGCTCTGGTTGTCGGTGCGCCCGGAGTCGCTGGGCGTCGTGGGCACGTCCACGCCGGGCAATGGGGCCGAGGAGAACCGCCTGCCGGCGATCGTGCGTGACATCGTGTACGTGGGGTCAGTGGTGAAAGTCCACCTCATACTCGTGGACGGCACGATACTCGTCGCACATCGTGCGCCATCGGACCCGCCGTTCGAAATCGGTGAGGGGGTCGAAGTTCGCTGGCCGTCGAGCCAGGGCGTGCTTGTCGCCGACTGAGGGAGTGGCGGTGGCAGGGACGGCGAGCGCCACGCTGCTCGACCGTGTCCGGACCAACCGCCGGCTTAAGACCCTCGTGGCGAGCGCGATTCCCGTGACGTGGGTCGTGGTGCTGTTGCTGCTGCCGTACGCGCTGCTGTTGATCCAGTCGTTCTGGCGTCTCCGGAACGGGACCCTGACGCACGAACTCACGACCGAGAACTATCGGCGGCTCTTCGGCACGTCCCTCTATCCGGCGACCATCCTGTATTCCGCCGGCGTCGCGCTGCGCGTGACCGTGATCTCGCTGCTGCTCGCGTTTCCCGTCGCGTACGTGCTGGCGTTCAAAGTCCGGAAGCACAAGACCCTGCTGTACATGGCGGTGATCATCCCGCTCTGGGTCAGCTACGTCGTGCGGGCGTACGCGTGGAAGATCATCCTCGGCCAGCAGGGCATACTCAACGGGCTCCTGATGTCGATGGGGATCATCCGGGCGCCGCTGACCGTGCTGCTGTACAGCACCGCCGCGGTGGTGCTCGCGCTGACGCACATTTACACGCCCTTCACGCTGATGCCGATCTACGCCGTGCTGGACGCGATCCCGCCGGCGCTCAAGGAGGCGAGCCAGGACCTGTACGCGAACCGGTGGCGCACCTTCATCCACGTGATCCTGCCGTTGTCGCTGCCGGGCGTGGTGGCTGGCTGCACCTTCGCATTCGTGCTGAGCATGGGCGATTTCCTCGCGCCGCAGCTTCTGGGCGGCAACGACAGCGCGCTCATGGTGTCGAATCTCGTGTGGAGCCTGTTCGGTGTGGCGTACAACTGGCCGCTGGGCGCCGCGGTGTCGGTGGTCATGCTGGCCCTGACGCTCGTGCTGCTGTGGGTCGCGGGCAAAGTCGAGGCTCGGGGCAGCTATGGCGGTGAGGTGCGATCGTCGGTGACAGAGTATGCCGCGCCGGTCTGACCCGCTCACGGCGGGCCTCTGGGTGAGTGCGGGGGCGGTGTTCGCCTTCATTGATGCGCCGCTCGCGATCGTGATTCTGTATTCCGTACATGACAGCAGCATCATCGCGTGGCCCCTCAAACTGGGCACACTGCGTTGGTACGGCGTGCTCGCGCACGACAGGAGCATGCTCGCCGCGGGGTGGGCGAGCGTCAAACTGGCGGTGCTGGCGGTGATCATTGCGCTCGCGGTGGGTGTGCCTGGGGCGTTCGTGCTCGACCGCTACGACTTTCCGGGGAAGGGCGCGTTCCGGCGGCTGGTGATGCTGCCGCTGATATTGCCTGGGATCATCACGGGCGTGGCGCTCCTCAGCTTCTTCTCGTTCGTGGGTCTCAGCTTGTCGAGCGGGTTTCCGCTGGTGCCGGGGTGGCCGGTGGTGCTGGGGCATGGGGCGGCGCTGACGTCGGTGGTCATGACCCAGGTGTATGCGCGGTTGCAGCGGTTCGACCGGGCGCTCGAGGAAGCGAGCGGCGATCTCTACGCGAACGAGTGGCAGACATTCTGGCGCGTGACCTTGCCGTCGATCCGGCCGGCGGTGCTCGGGGCCGCGTTACTGGTGTTTACGCTCAGCCTTGATGAGATCGCCGTGACGTTTTTCCTAATCGGCCGCCAGAATACGCTGCCGCTGCAACTGTGGGGGCTGCTGCGCCGAGGGATTACTCCGGAAGTGAATGCGGCAGCGACGGTGATCTTCGCGGTGTCGCTCTTGACGATCGTGTTGTGGTCGCGGATGATGCGGGATGAGAAGGGCAGTGAATAGGGTTGGGGGTTGGGGGTTGGGGGTTGGGGGCTGGGGAGTGGGACAGGGTTTCCGGGGGGATACGATTGTGGCGATGACGAGCAAGGCCAAATCCAAATCCAAGAGCAACGGCGCGGCATTGAAGAGTGCGCCGTCCAAGAGCGCGCCTTCCAAGAGCAATGGTGCGCCCTCCAAGAGCAATGGGGCGCCCGCCGCCGTGCGGCGGTTCCAGATGTTCATCGGCGGGAAGTTCGCCAATGCGTCGAGCGGCAAGACATTCGACGTCTTCGATCCGGCGACCGAGTCGGTGATCGCGACGTGTCCGGCCGGGGGTGCTGGCGACGTCGATCGTGCCGCGAAGGCGGCCAAGCGTGCGTTCTACGACGTGTGGCGCGGGACGACGGCGCAGGACAGGGGGCGAGTGCTGTTCCGGCTTGCGGATCGCGTACGGGCGCGACGGGCGGAGCTGGCGGAGCTCGAGACGCGGAACTCGGGGAAACCGATCGCGGAATCCGAGTACGACATGGACGATGCCGCGACCTGCTTCGAGTATTACGGCGGGCTGGCGACGAAGATCAACGGCGACGTGCTGCCGGTGTCCGCGCCCGCGGTGGCGCTCGCGCTGCGCGAGCCGATGGGAGTGGCGGGGCAGATCATCCCGTGGAACTATCCGCTGCTGATGGCGGCGTGGAAGCTCGGGCTGGCGCTCGCGGCCGGCTGTACGGTGGTGCTCAAGCCGGCCGAGCAGACGCCGCTATCGATACTGGCACTCGCGGAGGACTTCGAGGGGGCGGGTGTTCCGGCGGGAGTGATCAACATCGTGACGGGCGACGGGCCGGGTGCTGGCGCGCCACTCGTGGCCCATCCCGACGTGCGCAAGATCGCGTTCACCGGCAGCGCGGACGTCGGGCGTCTCATCATGCGGAGTGCGGCCGACCAACTGAAGCGCGTGTCCCTGGAGCTGGGTGGCAAGTCCCCGAACATCTTCTTCAGCGATGCGGATTTCGAGAACGCCGTGGACGGCGCGCTGTTCGGGGTGTTCGTCAATCAGGGCGAAGTGTGTTCGGCGGGGAGCCGGGTGCTGGTGCAGCGGGACATTTACAAGCGGTTCATTGAGGCGACGGCAGCGAAGGCCAAGACGATCCGCGTCGGCAGCGGCATGGATCGCAACAACAAGATGGGGCCGCTGGTGAGCGCCGAGCAGCGTGACCGGGTGGTGAGCTACCTCAAGATCGGCGCGCGCGAGGCGAAAGTCGCGGCGGGGGGCGGGGTGCCGAAGGAGCATGCGCGCGGGTGGTACGTGGAGCCCACGATCTTCTACGACGTGGACAACAGTGCGCGGATCGCGCAGGAGGAGATCTTCGGGCCCGTGATGAGCATCATCCCGTTCAAGGATGAAGCTGACGCGATCCGAATCGCGAACGCGACGCCGTACGGACTGGCGGCCGCGGTGTGGACCCGGGACATCTTCAAGGCGTTCCGCGTGGTGCGGGAGCTGGAGGCGGGGATCGTGTGGGTGAACCACATGCAGCCGACGATGGTCGAAACGCCGTGGGGCGGGTACAAGGCGTCTGGCTTCGGCCGTGAGCTAGGGCGGTGGGGCGTCGAGGAGTATCTCGAGACCAAGCAGGTGTTCATCAACCTGGATGAGAAGCCGATCGGGTGGTATTGAGCGGGCGATTGAATGCGGAGGGGGAGCATGCGGGAACAGCCAATGCCGCCGCATCCGGCGGGGGCCTTTCCCGAAAGGCCCCCACTGCCCTCGTCAGCAGGCGATTGGCGCAACACAGTGATGGCGGCCTTGTGAATGCGATGACAATTGTGAGTCGTGATCGCCTGGGAGTAGCGGCGTGACAGACGAGGCCAAACCGCCGGAGTCCGCGAGGTTGCCCGGGCCCGATCCTTTGCGGGATCGTGAGCTCGGCATGGATCGCGACATCACGCGGCGTGATTTTCTCAATGGGATTGCCGTGGGCGCGGGCGGGTTGCTCGCCGCGGCTTGGCTGCCGGGGATGGGGATGCCGGGTGCTCCGCTGCCGGCGCCGTGGGGGGCGGCGAGAACCCGCGTGGTGCCGGGGGGGGGGCCGCAGGACGTGGCGGGCTACTATCCGCCGGCGCGCACGGGGATGCGGGGGAGTCATCCCGGTTCGTACGAAGTTGGGCATGCGATGCGCGACGGGGCGTTCTGGAAAGCGGCGGGTGCGCCGGTGCAGACGGGCGAGCACTACGAGCTCGTGGTGGTGGGTGGTGGGATCAGCGGGTTGTCGGCCGCGCATTTTTATCGGGCGCGACATCCATTGGCGCGGATCCTCATCCTCGATAACCACGACGACTTCGGCGGGCATGCGAAGCGGAACGAGTTCCGGGCGGGTGGCCGGCTCCAACTGATGAACGGCGGTACGTGGTCGATCGAGTCGCCGTTCAACTACAGTCCTGTCGCGGCCGGACTCCTGACCACGCTCGGGATCGATCCGGCGGCCCTTCAGGAGAAGTGCTTCCGGCCGGACACCTATCGGGGTCTCAAGAACGCGGTGTTCTTCGACAAGGAGACCTTCGGTGCCGACCGGCTGGTGGCCGGAGTGCCGTCGCGCGCGCGGCGGGACCGGAATGCGTCGACTGGCGTGGCCGACCAACTGCGGGACAAAGCGCACGAGCAGGCTGAGCATGAGGCGTCGTGGCGGGGTTTTCTCGCGCAGACGCCAATGGCGGCCGCGGCGAAGCGCGACATCATCCGTATCGAGACCGAAGTCGTGGATTACATGCCGGGGCTGGCGTCCGACCAGAAGAAGGACAAGCTGTGGCGGATGAGTTACAAGGACTATCTGCTGCGCATCGTCAAAGCTGACCCGGGTGTGATCCCGTACTACCAGACGCGCACCCACGGGTTGTACGGCATCGGGATCGACGCCGTGCCGGCGCAGGACTGCTGGGCGATCGGGCTGCCGGGATTCGAAGGGCTCGCGCTCGACCGCACACCGGCGGGCGGCCGGCTGAGCTTCACTGCGGCGGGCGACGTGACGCCGGGGAAGAAGGAGTACTTCTTCCATTTTCCCGACGGCAACGCGTCGATCGCGCGGTTGCTCGTGCGGTCGCTTGTGCCGGGGGCGATTCCCGGCAGCTCTGCCGAAGACATCGTGACGGCGGTGGCCGATTACGGGAAACTCGACCGGCCGGCGAACGGCGTGTGCATCCGTCTCAACAGCACCGTCGTCGGCGTGAAGCACGCGGGCGGCGATCCCGCCCGAGCGACGGCGGTAGACGTGACGTATGCGCGGTCGGACGGCACGGAGCACAAGGCGTACGTCGTGCGCGCGAACGACGTCGTGATGGCTTCGTGGAACATGATGATCCCGTACATCTGTCCGGAGCTACCCGACGCGCAGAAAGAGGCGCTCAAGTACGGCGTGAAAGTGCCCCTCGTGTACACGGGGGTGGCGATCAAGAACCGGCGGGCGTTCGACAAACTCGGCGTGTACAACGTCGCGACACCCGGGATGTTCCATTCATCCGTCGGGCTCGACGTCCCGGTCAGCATCGGCGCCTACGAATTCCCGTCGTCGCCGGACGATCCGGTCGTGGTCCGGATGGAGCGGACGCCGTGCCAACCCGGACTTTCGGCGCGCGACCAGCAGCGTATCGGGCAGGCCGATCTCCTCGGCACGTCATTCGACGTGTTCGAGCGGAGCATTCGGGACCAACTGGGCCGAGTGTTGGGGGGCGGCGGGTTCGATCCGGCGCGGGACATCGAGGCGATCACGGTGAATCGGTGGCCGCACGGGTACGCGTACGAGTACAACCCCCTGTGGGATCCGGCGTGGGCGCCTGGCGAAGCGCCGAACGAGATCGCGCGGCGGCGGTTCGGGCGGATCGCGATCGCGTGCGAAGATGCCGCGGCGGCATCGTACACCGACCAGGCGATCGACCAGGGGCATCGCGCGGTCGAGGAACTGCTGTCCGTTACGTAACGTCCTGCGTCAGCGGCCTCCGTGCAGATCCTCCGTCTTCTGTTCCTCGAGAAGTTCGTCGAGTGTCGGCCGGCGTGCGCTGGTCTCCTGCAACTGTAGCTCAAGACCCAGCGCGGCAAGAATGTTCGTAATCTTGGTATACCCCAGTTCGCCCATTCGCGCGTTCTCCAGCGCGTCGAGGGTGGACAGACCTACCCTGGCTTTGTGAGCCAGCGCTGTCTGGGTCAGGCCGAGGGCCCGCCGCCGCTTGGCGATCTGCTCGCCCAAGGAGAAAAGCTGTAGCATACGCCTAGTATACAAGGCGAATCGCCAAATTCGCGACTAAAAACCTGATATGTCAGGTGATTCGAGCAGGTTGGGTCGTCGAGGGTGGCACAGCGTTTCGGATCTTCATGCAATCGGAGCAGGCGACGCGTTTGAATCCGGACGGCCCGCCGGAAACGGTCGCGACGAGAAGGAACGGGGCTTAGCGTCCCGTCCAGTCCTGGAGCTTGTACCAGGCGGCGATCACGGGGAGGCCCCATTTGACCGCGGCGTGCAAGCCCGGCGGCGCGCCACGGAAGGGGATTTCCGAGAAGGGATTGTCCATCGGTGTCCCGCGGAGCTCGGCCGCGATGAGTGCGCCGGCGTACGTCGCCATGGCGACTCCGTGGCCCGCGAAGCCGGCCGCCGCGAACATTCCGCCGACGCGCGCGACGTGGGGCATGGTGTCGAAGCAGAAGTCGAGCGTCCCGCCCCACGCGTAGGCGACATTCGTCGCCGACAACTGCGGGAATACAGACACCAGATCGCGGTGGAGGATCGCCGCGCTGCGCGCGATCGTGCGGTCCGTGGCGGGGAAGAACGCGGCCCGCCCGCCGAACAGCATCCGCCGATCCGGCGTGAGACGGTAGTAATGGAGGAAGTGCCGCGAGTCGAAGATCATGCGGTTGCGCGGACTTAACTCGCGGGCGAGATCCTCCGGCAGTTGATCGGTCGCGATGATGAACGAGCCAATGGGGATGATCCGCCGGCGGAGCGCGGGCGCCGCGCCGTTCGTGTAGGCGCCGGTCGCGATCACCACCTCGGGCGCGAAGACACGGGATTTGGGCCGGGACTGGGGATTGTGTGACGACCTCGTAGCCGGTCGTGCCATCGCGCGCACGCGGGCTGATTTGCGTGACCGGCGTGTCCTCGTAGATCGCGGCGCCCGGCGCCATGGCCGATGCGCGCGAGGCCGGCGGCGTAGCGTGCGGGGTGGAGTCCCGCGCTTCGATCATCCACGATTCCGCCGAAGTAGGATCGCGAACCGATCTCGCTCGCCAGCTCGTTCGGCGGGATGATGCGAAGGCGGGAATCGAAGTCGCGGGCCAGGTCATCCACGAGCCGCGCGTAGCGCGCGAACTGCGAGGAGGTGCATGCGACCTCCAGATGTCCGCAGCGCGCGAAGTCGCATTCAATGCCGTGCGCGCGGATCAGGGCCGCCGAGTGCTCCACGGACGCCAGGGCGGCCGCGTACATCCGCTGCGCCGCGGCGAGACCGTACCGTGAACGAAGCACACCCGTCGCGATCTTGAGGCCGGGAAGGACCATGCCGCCATTTCGCGAACTGGCGCCCCATGCCGTGCTCCGGGCCTCCAGGACAACGACTCGGGCGCCGTGCGACGCGAGCTCGAACGCCGCGGAGAGGCCGGTGAATCCGGCGCCCACGACGATGACATCGGCGCGCGCGGGCAGAGGTCCCGGTGTGGTGGCCGGGAAGGACGCCGAATCCAGCCAGTAGTTACGGCCGATCGCGATCATCGCAGTCCGTGGAAGTGCCGCCCAATCTGGACGGCCTGCGGGCCGCACGGTAGGCTAGTCTCATGAGACCGGACGACGAACGCGACCCCGCGCACGACCTCGGGCACGACCCCGCGCGCGACGCCGCGTATGACCGCGCGCTCGGGATGGACTGTCCGATCACACGGCGCGATTTCGTGAACGGCATGGCGATCGCGGCCGGCGCGGCGCTGGTGCCCGGCCTTGCGCATGGTCCTCCGTGGTGGGCGTTTCAGGAAGGCGTGTACGCGCCGGAGCGCGACCCGCACTACTACCCGCCGGGGTTGGGCGGGCTACGCGGTGACCATGCGGGCTCGTTCGAAGTAGCGCACCAGATGCGCGACGGTGGAGCGGCCTCGCTCATGGCGGGTGCGCGGCCGACCAACGAGACATTCGACCTCATCGTCGTGGGGGGCGGGATCAGCGGGCTCGCGGCGGCGCACTTCTACCGGAAGAGCGCGGGACCGTCGGCGCGCGTACTCGT
Organism: uncultured Gemmatimonadales bacterium; assembly: GCA_963737895.1. Classification (GTDB taxonomy): domain Bacteria; phylum Gemmatimonadota; class Gemmatimonadetes; order Gemmatimonadales; family Gemmatimonadaceae; genus Palsa-1248. Next base: position 1,805,314 of record CAVTUF010000001.1, read on the forward strand.
GATCGACAACCACGATGACTTCGGCGGGCACGCCAAGCGCAACGAGTTTCAGGTAGACGGCCGGACACTGATCGGGTATGGCGGCGCGCAGTCGCTCGACGGCCCGGACAACTACAGCGCGGTGGCGAGGGCGTTGCTGGCGGACGCCGGCGTCGAGCCGAAGCGATTCCATACTGCGTTCGATCAGCAGTTCTACGCATTGCGGCATTTAGGCGACAGTGTCTTCTTCGACAAGGAGACATTCGGCGCGGATCATCTGGCGACGGGAGCGGGAAGCAAGCCGTGGGCGGACGTGTTGGCCGGCGCACCGTTGTCCGAGGGGGCGCGCCGAGATATCGCGCGGCTCTATGACGAAGAGCATGATTATCTGCCGGGGCTGACGCGGGCACAGAAGCGGGCGCGTCTCGCGCGGATGAGTTATCGCGACTACCTGCTGCACGTGGCGGGCGTCAGCCCCAATGCCATCCCGTACTTCCAGCGCATTACGGCTGATCTCTGGTGCGCGGGCATCGACGTCATCTCCGCGATCAGTCCGTACAACGACGGCTTTCGCGCCGGCTACCGGGGCATGGGGCTGGGCGATGACGATCCGCCGGCCGGTACGCATCTGGGTCCGACGCCGCCGGACGGGGAAGAGCCGTACATCTTCCACTTTCCGGATGGGAACGCGTCACTGGCGCGGCTACTCGTGCGCCGGCTCATTCCTGCCGCGGCCGCCGGCCACACGATGGACGACATCGTGACCGCGCGGGTGAACTACGCGCAACTCGACGATCCCGCGCATCCCGTCCGCGTACGTCTCAACAGCACCGCGGTTCGCGTGCGGCACGTGGGCGACCCCGCAGCGGCGCACGAAGTGGAAGTCACCTATGTGCGGGGTGGCAAAGCGTGGACCGTGCGTGCCCCGCACGTCGTGCTCGCGTGCTGGAACTCCGTGAGCGCGTATCTCTGTCCCGAACTGCCGGAGCCGCAGCGGACAGCGATGCTCTCGGGCGTGAAAGAGCCGTTCGTGTACACGAACGTCGCGCTCCGCAACTGGAGTGCGTGGAGCGCGCTGGGTACGAGCTTCATCTACGCGCCGGGCAGTTATTACAGCATCGCCGAGCTGGATTTTCCGGTGAGCCTCGGCACGTATCATTTCGCGCGGAGCCCCGCCGATCCGATCGTCGTGCACATGATGCGGGCCCCGTGCGCGCCGGGGCTGCCGCGGCGGGAGCAGTATCGGGCGGGGCGGGCGGAGCTACTGGCGACGCCGTTCGAGGTGATGGAGCGCCATACGCGGGACCAACTGGCGCGGATGCTGGGGGGGGGAGGCGGCCATTTCGATCCGGCGCGCGACATCGCGGCGATCACCGTGAACCGGTGGGCGCACGGCTATGCGTACGAATACGATCCGTATTCCGATCCGCCGCCGCCCGCGGGGCAAGTCCGTCCGTGCGTGACCGCGCGGCAGCCGTTCGGGCGGATCACGATCGCGAATTCCGACGCGGGGGCGAGTGCGTACGCGAATTCGGCGATCGACCAGGCGCATCGCGCGGTGGTGGAGTTGGGGCGGAAGGTGACGAGCGGTTAGACGTGGCGGGGCAAGAATGCGCCGTTCTCGAACGGCGCCTACTGCCCTCGACGACTGGCGATGGTGGGACGGCAACCACGCATCGATGGGCCGGTCATGACCGGCCCCTACATTGGTTAGATGGTGAGGGTCGTGCTGATGTACTTCGTTTCGAGGAAGGCATCCATGCCTTCGGTGCCGCCTTCGCGGCCGAGGCCGGATTCCTTGTATCCGCCGAAGGGCGCCTGGGCGACGGAGGGGAGCGGGTCGTTGACCCCGATGATCCCGTATTCGAGGCGCTCGGCGACGCGCCACGCGCGTGAGAGATCGTTGGTGTAGAGATAGGCCGCGAGGCCGAAGGGACCCGCGTTCGCGCGGTGGAGGACCTCGGCCTCGTTCTCGAAGCGCGCGACCGGTGCGACCGGGCCGAAAGTTTCCTCGCGCATCACGCGCATCGAGTCCGTTGCGCGATCGAGGAGCGTGGGCGCGTAGAAATAGCCGCGGGCGAGGTGGGGCGGACGGTTGCCGCCGACCACGAGGCGGGCGCCGGCGGAGACGGCTTCCCGGACGTGGGACTCGACCTTCTGGACACCGGCCGCATTGATGAGGGGGCCGATCTGCACACCGTCGGTGGTTCCGTCGCCGACCGTGAGCTGCCGGACCAGTGGGGTGAGCGCCTCGAGGAATGCGTCGGCGACCGAGGCGTGGACATAGAAGCGGTTCGCGCAGACACACGTCTGGCCGGCATTCCGGAACTTGGAGATGATGGCACCGCGTGCGGCCGCGTCGATGTCCGCGTCCGCGAAGACGATGAACGGCGCGTGGCCGCCCAGCTCGAGCGAGACCCGTTTGACCGTGCCGGCGGCTTCACGCGCCAGATACTTGCCGACCTCGGTCGATCCGGTGAACGTGATCTTGCGGACATCGGTGTTCTGCAGGAGCTCGGTACCGACCGGTCCCGGATCGTGAGTGGGGATGACATTGCAGACACCGGGTGGGAGGCCCGCTTCGCCCATGATCGCGGCGATCCTGAGCGCCGTGAGGGGCGTCTGCTCGGCGGGCTTGAGCACCACGGTGCAGCCGGCGGCGATCGCGGGTCCGATTTTGCGCGTGACCATCGCGGCCGGGAAGTTCCACGGCGTGATCGCGCCGACGACGCCGACCGGCTGGCGGAGGGCGAGCAGGCGTTTCGCCGGCGTGGACGCGGGGATCAGGCGGCCGTAGGTGCGTTCCGCCTCACCGGCGAACCAACCGAAGAAGCTCGCGGCATAGGCGATCTCGCCTCGGGCCTCGGGGAGCGGCTTGCCGCCTTCGAGCGTCAGCGTGCGTCCCAGATCGTTCGCGCGCTCGAGGAGGAGGGCTTCGGCGCGGCGCAGGATGCGAGCGCGTTCGAGGCCGGGTGTGGCGCTCCATGCGGGCAGGGCGCCGGCAGCCGAGCTGATGGCTGCTCGCGCATCATCTCGCGAGGCGTCCGCGACCTGGGCCAGGGGCTCACCCGTCGCCGGGTTGGAGACCGTAAAAGTCTTCGACGCCGCGCGCCATGCGCCGCCGATCCAGAGGGAAGTCTCGTTACCGTCGTCCGCTCACGGCGTTGTTCACGGCGGTGCTCACGGCGTTGCTCATGGCGTTGCTCATACCGAAATGTACTTCGTCCGGAGCACACGAAAGGTGGCGAGGGCCGCCCGAATTTCTTGACACTCCAGAAAGCCGCCGGTACATTCGCGCGAATCAGACCGGGACCTCATGACGGGGCCCGGGGGGGAGATAACAGCCACCTCTGCACGCCAGCGCAATGCGGCCGCCATGTGCGTCGCGCTCTCCAGGTGATGGGTCGTGCTCGCGACCCCGCCGCGGCGGTGACTACTGGCCTGCGAAAAAGCGCCTGCGAAACGGCACTTGACGAATTCGTCGCTCCCGCGCGCCGCGTGCGACTGCGCATGGACGCCCCTCGCCACCCTCGTCCGAGGCGAACTTGTGAAATACACTCGCTGTCTGATCACGACGGCCGGCATCGTCGCCGTCGCCGGCCTCGCCGGGTTCTCGCACCGTGCGGGGGCTCAGGCGACGGCACCGCCCGGCGATGCGACCGTCACCGGAGTCGTCACCGCGGCCGGCGGCAATCCGGTGAATGGCGCGACCGTGGCGATCGTGAGCCTGCGCGCCGGAGCGACCACTCGGGAGGACGGCCACTACTCGTTCACCGTACCGGCGGCCAGTCTGACCGGCCAGCCCGTGACCATTACCGCGCGATCGATCGGCTACAAGCAGCAGACCGTGGATGTCACGCTGGCGGCCGGCACCAATACCCAGAACTTCACCCTCGAGACGACCCCCCTGCAGCTCGGCGAGATCGTCGTGACGGGTGAGGGGACGACGGCGACGGCGCGCGAGTTGGCGACCGCGCGTGGCGCCGTCACCGATTCCGCGATCCTGAAATCCAACGAGCCGAACATCGCGACGGCGCTGGCGGCGAAGGCGCCCGGCGTGCAGGTGACCTCGACCTCGGGCGATCCGGGCGCATCGACACAGATCGTGATTCGCGGGATCAACACACTCGGTGGCGGCGCGGGCAAGCCGTCGGATCCGCTGTTCATCGTGGACGGCGTCCCGATCGACAACTCCTCCATCACGCCGTCATTTCTCGATCCGCAGGCTTCGTCAGAGGGTGGGGCGGCGTCGCCGAACCGCGCGGTCGACATCAATCCCGACGACATCGAGCACATCGAGATCCTCAAGGGCGCCGCGGCGGGTGCGATCTATGGAGCGCGGGCGGGGCAGGGTGTCGTCATCATCACGACCAAGCACGGCCACGGCGGACAGACACACTACTCCCTGAACAGCTCCTACTCGATCGATTCTCCGAACCGGTACATCCCGCTGCAGAACCTCTTCGGCCAGGGATCGGACGGCCAGCCCGATCCCTGTGCGCAGGGGCAGCAGGGGCTGGACTGCACGGCGTCGGAGTTCACGTGGGGCGCGCCGCTGGCGAAGGGCACGAAGATCTACGATCACTCGAACGAGATGTTCACGACCGGCAACACGATCAACAACACATTGACCGCGTCGGGTGGCAACGAGCGGACCACGTTCTACATGTCCGGCTCGTACATCACCCAGTCCGGGACAGTGGTCGGCCCGAACGACTACCTCAAGCGGTCATCGCTCCGGCTGGTGGCGGATCATCGCCTGTTCGACAAGCTGCGCATTGGCGGCAGCATTACGGTGGCCGAGACCAATCAGGGTGGCGTGCAGAAGGGCTTCAACTTCAGCAGCGTGACGTGGACGTCGTACATGACGCCGCCGGAGTTCAACAACCGGCCGTTCCTGTCCCCGTCGGCCGGCCTGCAGCGATCCTACATCGACCCATTCCCGTCCAACGCGTCGGCGCTGGAATCGCGCGGCTTCGACAATCCGTTCTGGACGGCGTTCACCGCGGTGAGCACGAGCAACGACCCGCGCACGCTCGGCGACGTGCATGCGCAGTACGATCCGCTGCCGTGGCTCAAACTCACGTACCAACTGGGCTTCGACAACTCGAACGATTCGCGTCTGCAGGGGCAGGGACAGAGCAACTCCAACAGCCTGAGTCCGGCCGGCCAGGTGCTGACGCTCGCCTTCAACCACAACACGGTCAACCAGGACGTCGTCGCGACGGCGACCTATGCGAGAGGCGACAAACTGAGTGGCAGTCTGGCGCTGGGCAGCAACCTCGAGTCACAGAACGTGTACGAGAACGGGTTGATCGGCGACGGGTTGCTGACTCCCGGCCTGTATTCGCTCAACAACGTGGCGAGCGTGCGGTCGCCGCTGACAATGGAGACCCACCAGCGGGTCGAGGGGTTTTTCGCGCAGGACCGGCTCGACCTCCTGGACCAGGTCTTTCTGCAGGCGGGGCTGCGCTACAATGGCGCGTCCACGTATTCGCCCGGCAACCTGTGGGCGCTCTTCCCGAGCGCGAGCGCGGCGTGGGAGTTCACCAAAGTGACGGGTCCCGTGGGCCCGATCAGCTACGGCAAGCTGCGCGTGGCGTACGGCGAAGTCGGCACGCAGCCGGCGCCCTATCTCTACCAGTCCTCGTTCTCGCCGACGCGGCAATTCACGAACGGGTACGGCGGATTGTTCGTGTCGCCGCAGGGAATTGGCGGCCTGACACTTCCGGCGGAGGCGCCTGCGATCAACCTCCGTCCGGAGCGCACGGGAGAAGCGGAAGGCGGATTCGATCTCGGACTCTTCGGTGATGTGGCGGACCTCAACTTCACCCTGTACCGGCGCCGGTCGACCGACGTGATTCTCGCCACGCCTGTGGCCGCGTCGACCGGGTTCACGCAGCAATTCGCGAATGGCGCCACGATCCAGAACCAGGGTGGTGAGCTGGGCATCAACATCCGGCCGATCACGCGGAAGGATCTGAAGTGGACCGTCGGGCTGAACGCGAGCGTGAATCACAACGACGTGCTCTCGCTGCTCGGGGCGCCATACGTGACCTACGGCGGCGACGGCGGATTCGGGATCGTGTTCGCGACGGTGGGGAACTCGGTCAATGCCTTCCGCGATCTCGACTACGTGCGGTGCGGCCGAGGCGTCACACTCTTCACCAGCGGCGGCTCGTCGTACAGTGTCGACGCACACTGCAGCCCGGCGCAGCGGAAGGGGCGCGCGTTGTTCATCAGCAACGGTGGACTCGTGACGGCGGCCGGCGACCCGGGCGACGGACCCGGCTTCCCGCTGATCGATCCCACGGCTCGCACCCTCGGCAACCCCGATCCCAAGTGGAACGCGTCGATCTCCAACTCACTGACGATCGGCAAGTTGTCGCTCTCCGCGCTCGTGGATATCCGGCGTGGTGGACTCGTGTACAACGGAACCGCGGCGGTGCTCAACTTCTACGGAACCGGGGCGCAGACGGCGCGCCGCGGCCAGCAGGTGGTGTTCGGGCAGACATACATGCCGGGATTCGGCAGCCAGAAGGGGATGGTGGCTGGTCCGGGCGCCGGCACCAAAGTCACGCTGGACCAGAACTGGTTCCAGAGCTACGACGGCGGCGTATCGCCGGCTCCGATCGGCGCGCCGTTCTACGAGGACGGCAGCTTCACCAAGCTGCGCGAAGTCTCGGCGACGTACGAGTTCGCGAGCCAGGCGATCTCGCGGCTCGGGCTGAGCTCCGTTTCGCTGCGGGTATCGGGGCGAAATCTGTTCGTATGGACGCGGTACGCGGGGTCCGACCCGGAAGTCAACGACGTGGGCGCCGAGACCGGAGCGCACGGGATCGACTACTTCGGGGATCCGCAGACACGTTCGGTCATATTCACCGTCATCCTCAACAAGTGAGGCGGCCCGTGAAAACGCTTCGAAGGCTGACTCGGGATCGGTGGATCGCGGCCGCCGCGCTGGCGATAATCACCGCCAGCGGCGTGGGGTGCAACCAGTTCCTGACGGCCGCCAAGGACCGCAACGATCCGAGCAATCCCACCAGCGCGAGCGCCGACAATCTGTTCCTCGGCATCCAGCTCAACGTGGCGGCGCGGATGACCGACGTGATCGCGCAGTCGGTCTGCATCTGGATGCAGCAGTGCGCCGGCCAGCAGACACCGTTCCTCGACTGGGGCGAGTATTCGATCGGCACCGACGACTACTACGGGCCGTGGTCCGACTTTTATAGCGGCGGCGGCTTACTCGGGTTGCACCAACTCGAGGCGATCACGCTCGCCCGGGGCGACTCGCTGTACACCGGACAGGCATACGTCTTCGAGGCGATGCTGGTTGGCACCCTCGCGGATGTGTGGGGCGACATCCCGTATTCCCAGGCGGGGAACAGCCAATTTCCGCAGCCGAAACTCGATCCGCAGCAGCAGGTGTACGACAGCATCCTGACGAAACTGACGACCGCGATCACCTACATGAACGCATCCGGTCCGAGCAACAGCGGTGCGCTGGGCAACGACGCATCCTACGGGGGGACACCGGCGCTCTGGATCGCGCTCGCGAACACCCTACGGGCGCGGTACTTCATGCACATGGCGGCGAAGCTGGGGCCCGCAATGTACGACTCCGCGATCAATGCGGCGGCCAACGGGATCCAGCCCGGCGGCGATTTCATCACGGCGAATCTGGCGACCGCCAACCAGGCGAATCTCTGGTACCAGATGGAGACGGTGTACACCCAGTTCATCGTTGCCGGCAGCGCGATGGTCGATACACTGGGCAACGCGTCGGATCCGCGGCTGAGCGTGTACTTCGACCCGAACGACGCGAGCCAATTCGTCGGGGCGGACCCGGGGCAGACGGGTGGTGATTACTCGCAGCTCGACACGATCGCGCGGATCAAGCAGGGGTTCCAGCAGCCGATCGTGACGTACGCGGAGAACCAACTGATCATTGCGGAGGCCGAGTTCCAGACGGGGCACCCGGGGCTGGCGCTCACCGCCTTGAACAACGAGCGGACCGAGCAGGGGGTGCCGACGGTTGGCGCGGCGACCCTCCACAGCATCATGACGGAGAAATACACGGCCCTGTTCCAGAACATCGAAGTCTGGAGCGACTGGCGCCGGACGAACATTCCGGCGCTGACCCCGTTCAACGGTGGGGTGATCCCACGGCGTATCGTTTATCAGGACGAAGAGACGGCCGCCAACAAGAACATTCCCGGACCGGGGCCCCAGCGGAACTGGAACGATCCTTGATCTAAAAAGCGGTCTAAAGCCGGGATCGCTGCAGGGGGGCTCCAAGGGGGTGTTGAGGGCTGGACCGGGACATTTCCGCCTGGTCCGGCCTTGTCGTCCCTGGGGCCGGGTTGTCCGGTGTTCTGGGACTGGGCGGCCGGGAACTTCTGGCGCCTGTCCGGGCTATCTAAGGCGTATGCCTGGTAGAGATGAATCAGCTATGCCTATCATGCAGCGGCTCGCGTTGTCGCTGACCCTGACGCCCCGAAGCTGTGCGGCGATCCAGAAGACCGTTGCCGCGGCCGGTTTGGGTGCAGATGGGGGCGGCTTGCGGATTGCCGCGCGTCATCGGCGGAAGGGGATGGAGTACCGGTTTGCGGTCGAGGCGCAGCCGGCTGAGACGGATTATGTGGTAGAGCGGCATGGGGCGCGGGTGTACGTTGATCCGTTCTCCGCGCAGGATGTCGATGGTGGCACGATCGACTACGTGCCGGCGGGCGAGGATCATGTGTTTACCCTCACGCCGCCCCGGTCGAGCGCTCGCGCCCCCAGGCTTGTGGCGTAGTCAGCGGAATGGGCTGCCGAGCAGCATTACGGGCGGCCCAGGGCGTGGTCGCCCGTTTTTATTCGTGCGGTTCTATGCAGGGCCAACAGGACGATCAGAGCAGGGGTGAACAATAATGAAGGCGGATGACATGGCGGGCACGACGACAAAGCGGCGCCGGACGCAGCCAGGCGGACAGGCACCGATTGGGGGAGTCGAGGGGCAGGAGCTGCTCGACCTCTACATCGGTGAACTGGGCCGCATGCCTGTGCTGTCTGCGGCTGCCCAGAAGGATCTTGCGCGGATCGTCCGCGATACCCGCCGCTCCGCGGCGGACCGGGCGGAGGCGCGCAAGTCGCTGATCAATGCGAACCTGCGGTTCGCGTTCTCGATCGCCAAGAAGTACCAGCACCGCGGCCTTCCGCTCGAGGATCTGGTGGGCGAGGCGAACGCGGGGCTGTGCCGTGCGGCGGACAAGTACGATCCCGACGTCGGGGTCAACTTCATCAGCTACGCGGTGTGGTGGATCCGGCAGGCGCTGCACGCGTCGATCACGACCAAGGGACGGTCGGTCCGGTTGCCACTTGGCCGGGCGGGTGACTTGTCCAAAGTGGTGAAGGCGCAGGCGGTGCTGCGTGCCGCGCTGCATCGCGAGCCGACGAACGCGGAGATCGGCATCACCTGCAGCCTCTCGGTGGATATCGTCGAGAGCCTGTTGGGACTGGTGCAGCCTGAGCGTTCGTTCGACGACCCGCTCAATGGGTCGAGCGGGGGCGATGGGCGGGCGCGGACGCTGGCGAGTGTCGTGCGGGCGGACGACGATGGTGACGACCGGCTGCCCGGGATGCTGGAGGAGGAGTCGCGGCGCGAGGCAGTGCGCCGGGCGCTTGCTCCGCTGCCGCCCCGCGATCGCCGGGTGATCGTGCTCTACTACGGACTGGATTCCGGCGAGCCCAAGACGCTCGACGAGATCGGCCGGATGCTCGGCGTCACGCGCGAGCGTGTGCGGCAACTGCGCGACCGTGCGTTGGCGGCGCTTCGCGACGGTGGAGCGGCGTCGGTGCTACGCGACTGGGCGGCGTAAGAGACGAGACGCGTAAGAGACGAGAGATGTAGAAGGGATTGGGGATTGGGGGCGAAGGACTAGGACCGCGTGAGAAGAGACAAAGAGAAAGGAGACGGCGTTTGCCGTCTCCTTTTTCTTTCACCCCAAGGTCCGATTCCGCTCGTGCAGCGGCGTGGCCTACTTCAGTGGCGTGGCCAGGTTGCCGCAGGCGATCACGGTGCCCGTGTTGTTGGGGGCGGCGAGGACGTAGACGTAGTATTGGCCCTCGGACGGCGTCGCGACCTGCAAGGTTGCGTGAGAGCGGGCCGTACCATCGCCCTGCACCTTGAGCGGCGGGTAGTCGGCTGGCGAACCGAAGGGGCCCTGGTCGGTGCCGCATTGTCCCTGGCGGACGGCCCAAGGGTGCAGGCCACCGGCTGCCGCGTTCGTGATCGAGATGTTCGCGGACGTCCGGCTACTGTCCGTTGCGGACACCGGGCCTATCCACGCAGAGCCATGGATCTGAACAGCGCCCGCGAGTGATTGTGGACTCTCGATCGTGCCGTTCCAGCGCGAGTGCAGCGGCACAGTTGGCGCCGGATCGATCTCGGTCGCGTGATGGCAGCTACCTATGAGGGCAACCGTCGTGACGACGACGAGTAGATCCATACATCTAGCCTGCATGGGTACTCCTTAGTAGATGGGGCACGGAACGATACGGATGAAATCTGTTAGTTATCGATACGGATGTCACCCCTGGCTGGATGCCGGCCGGATCGGACATTCCCCCGGGCGGATGCGACCCTGAGATGATGTCATCCCTGACGAGGAGCAAGCGTGGCTGATGTAGCGCCTGCGGCGATGCGGTATGTAGCCATGGGGGAGCCGGGTGGTCCCGAGACGTTGCACATTGACACAACCGCGGTCCCCCGCCCCGGGCCGGATGATGTCCTCGTCCGGGTGGCGGCTGCCGGTGTGAACCGTCCGGATCTCCTGCAGCGGCAGGGGCGATACGCGCCGCCTCCCGGCGCATCGCCCATCCTCGGCCTCGAAGTCGCCGGCACGGTGGTCGCCGCCGGGGCGCGGGCCGGCCGGTGGCGCATCGGCGACCGCGTGTGCGCGCTGCTGGCGGGGGGCGGGTACGCCGAATACAGCGTGGCACCTGCCGCGCAGTGTTTGCCGATACCGGGGTCACTCACTCTCGTGGAGGCGGCGGGCATCCCGGAGACGTATTTCACCGTGTGGACGAATCTCTTCGAGCGCGTGCGGCTGCATGCGGGGGAGACCGTTCTGATTCACGGCGGCGCGAGCGGCATCGGCACGACCGCGATCCAACTCGCGCACGCGTTCGGGGCGCGGGTATTCACGACCGCGGGATCGCCGGCCAAGTGTGAGGCGTGCCGCCAGCTCGGCGCCGAGCTGGCGATCGACTACAACACCGAGGATTTCGTGCAGGCCGTGGCCGCGGCGACGGGTGGCCGCGGCGTCGATGTCGTCCTGGACATGGTGGGCGGCGCGTACGTCCAACGCAACATCACGGCGCTCGCGATGGAGGGGCGGCTCGTTCAGATCGCGTTCATGAAAGGGAGCCGGGTGGAGGTGGATCTGCACGCGCTGATGGTGAAGCGGCTGACGATCACCGGGTCGACATTGCGGCCGCGGACCGTCGCGCAGAAGGGCGCGATCGCGCGGGAACTGGAGGCGATCGTGTGGCCGCTGCTGCGCGATGGGACCGTGCGGCCGATCATCTCGCAGACATTCCCACTCGAGAAGGCGGCGGACGCGCACCGGGTGCTGGAAACGGGGACGCATATCGGGAAGCTGATCTTGACCAACTGAGGATGGCGCGGTTGCCGGCGGACGGCGATCCAAGGGTCGTGTGCGGCGCCGATCGCGATCGGCGCCTACTGCCCTCGACGACAGGCGGTCGTGAGCGGCCCCTCACCCGAGGGGATTGAGCGGGCGCCCTCCCGCCTGTGGCACGCCGTCCGCAGATCGCTGTCGAAATCCCGCGTCACCGTCACTGTTGTGTACGGGGGTGTGGCGTTGTAACACGTTGATTCATATGCCGTTGACGGTTTGGCACTTCTGGCCTGGGACTCGCTTTTCGACCGGGCGTGGACACACAGGCCAAGCGTCTCCGGTACTCGTTGGTAGCGGTCCTGTCGGCGGCGCTGGTGGTGCCCGCCGCTGCGCATATGCGCCGTCCCGCCAATTCGGTAGTGGGTGCCCGCGACACTGCGGCAAGGCCCGAGCACGCACCAAGCCGCCGGGCAGCGGTGGCGGAGTTGGAAGTCGAGTCCCAGCAGCCGTCGGTGATCTACGCGGACGCCCGCGCGTTCTCATTCAACACCGGGTTCGGGTCGACGGTGCGCCCGGACCTGCTCGTGTCGTTCGGTATATCGCAGCGCCCGGCGAAGGACGATGGCACGTGGGAGATCGCGTTCGCCAAGACCGTGACGTTTTTCTTCGCGCCCGACTCGGGGAATACGCGTGTGCCGGGGGCGTTCGCGCTGTGGCGGGAAGTGAACGACGCGGCGCCGCAGATCCTCGTGCGCAACGTGCTGCCTGACACACTGCCGTTCTTCGTGTACAAGTGTGCCGGACAGGATCCGAGCGGCGACAGTCTCGCGGAAGTGCCAGCGGAGCGGCTGCCGATCACCTTCGCGGACACGTCGGAGGCGGGGATCGACGCGCAGTCGATACGGGCCGTCGAGCTGCATTTCCTGGTGACGAACGGTGAGCGCGGCGCCGCGCAGAAAGTCGAGCGTGTGAGCGTCGTGGCGATCCTGCCCGCTGCGGGCGGGGCTGTTCAGCCGGTGGCGGGCGAGCATTCGAGTCCGGTGGCGGGACTCGCATCGCTGACAGGGCGTCGCCCGACCCGCCGGTTGCAGCAGCGGAGCTGACACAGCCCCCTGTAAACGGGCCCATGCACGGGCGCTGATTCGCAAACACGTGTCTGCTGTGCCCGCGCCTTGCATTTCCGGCGCGCGAAAAGCGAGCTTCCGGCATGAGCAGTCCCTCCCGTAGCCGGGTTATCGAGCTTTTCGAGCGGCTTCCGGAATTGACCTCGGCGTTCGTGGCGGGAATCGCGACGATCATTCTCGTCAGCTGGTCGCGCGGCGACCGGCAGGGGCTGCCCGCGCCGAGTGGGCCGTACGTGATGCTGCCCAACACGGCGATCGGATTTCTGATCGCATCGGTGGCGCTGTGGTTCGGGCGCAGCCCGCGCGCCGGCCGGTGGTCCCTCGCGATCTCGCGGCTTCTCGGCGTCGTGATCACCGTGGCTGGCACCCTGTTCTTCGTCGAGTCGATGCTCGGGCGCGACCTTGGGATCGACCTGCGCCTGTTCCACGGCACCGTGCTGCAGAACGGGTGGTCCACGACCGGCAGGCTGGCGCCGAATGCCGCGGTGGGGTTCCTGCTGCTCGGGATCGCACTCACCCTCCTCGATCTCGACCGGGACGCGCGGCGGCCCGCGTTGTGGTCGGCTACGGGCGCGTTGCTCGTCGCGTTCGCGGCGATCGTCGGCTACGTCACGGGGGCGGCGCAATTGTACACATTCGCGCCGGAATTCGGCATGGCGCTGCTGACCGCCGTGTGCTTCGCGGCGCTCAGCCTCGGCGTGCTGTTCGCGCGGCGGGACCGGGGACTCGCGGCGATCCTGGTCGATGAGGCGGCGGGCGGCGTCCTCGCGCGGCGGATGCTGCCGGCGGCGGTGCTCGTGCCGATCGCACTCGGGTGGTTGTGGGGCGTGGGGCAACGGGCCGAAGTCTGGAATCATGCGAACGGGCCATCCTTGTTCGTAGTCGCGAGCAGCGTGGCGCTGGTGTGGCTGGTCGCGCGCAGTGCGCGGGTCGTGCACGCGGCCGATGTACAGCGGGCGCAGTTTCTCGAGCGCGAGCAGGAGGCGCGTCGCGAGGCGGAGACCGCGAACCGCACCAAGGGTGATTTTCTCGCCGTCATGTCGCACGAGTTGCGGACCCCGCTGAGCGCGATCATCGGCTATCAGGAGCTACTGGCCGACGGCATCACCGGGCCGGTGACCGAACAGCAGCGCCACCAACTCGGCCGCATCAAAGTCAGTGCGCGGCATCTGCTGGAGCTGATCGACGAGATCCTGACCTATTCACGCGCGGAAGCCGGCAAGGAAGAAGTCCAATACGAAGTCACGTCCGTCAACGCGCTGGTGGACGATGCGGCGGCGCTGATCGAGCCGCTGGCGGCCGACAAGCGCGTGCGGTTCACGGTGATCCGGCTCGATGCGCCGCTCGAAATCAGCACCGATCCGCGGAAAGCCCGGCAGGTTCTCGTGAATCTGCTTTCCAACGCCGTCAAGTTCACCGATGCCAATGGCGCCGTCACGCTGCGCGCCCAGCGTGCGGGTGACAAGCTCGAACTGACGATCACCGATACCGGCATCGGCATCGAACCCAATCATCTCGACCGGATCTTCGATCCGTTCTGGCAGGTGGAGCAGAAAGCCACGCGGCGAGCTGGTGGCACGGGATTGGGGCTCAGCGTGTCACGCCGCCTCGCGCGGCTGCTGGGTGGCGACGTGCTCGTGTCGAGTGAGCCGGGACACGGGAGCGCATTCACCGTCGTGCTCCCCGCAGGATCGGCCGCGGCGAATGGGGCGAGCAGTGTGCGTGTTGCAGCCACGCGTCCTGGTGCTACGGCCGGCCTGGGGACCGTTGCCGAACGGCCCGTACTGCGTGAACCATCGAACGCGGTGGTGGCTACCGACCCCTAGAGCCTACGGATTGCAGGCGTCGTTGCCCGAGTTGCCGGCCGGTGCGGAGCTGGCAGCACCGAGTTTGAGCAAGGCGCAGCCGAGTTCCTTCCGGGCTTGCGGGTCCTGGCTCTCGGGGTCGAGGCGGACCGCGCGCACATAGAAGCGGCGGGCCAGCTCATAGTTGCCGGCCAGGTATGCGCGGTGGCCATAGCGGCGTAGCGCGGACGCTTCGGGGTGTGGCCGTGCCGTCGCCGCGGGAGCGCCGGTGTTGTGGCGGGTAGTGACGGCGAATCCGGCGACCAGGCATGCAACGAGGCAGATCCCGGCGATGGCGGGCCAGCGCACCGGCCGTGGTGAATCAGCATGGATACCTGGTCGCGATGCCGTGTGGGCCAGCGGCGCCGAAGCCGCGCGCGCGGGTGCGGCGGGTGCGGCGGGTGCGGCGGGTGCGGCGGGTGCGGCAGGTGCGGCGAGCGTGGTGGCGACGGTTGGCGACCCGGTGATGGCCGGATCCATGCTGATGGGGCGCGTCGCGACCGGCTGCGGCGTGCTGGCGGAGTCAAGATTCAGTGGCGCGACGGGCGAGAGGCGGTGCGCGGCGCCATTCGTCCCATTGGACAGCGGCGGCCCGGTGACGTGCGGAGCGATTCCCGATTCCACTGGGTGCGGGTGTGCTGGCGGCAGGGATGAGCGCGCGCGCACAAGCGCCTTGAGGGCTGACTCGCCGGCTGCGCGTTCGCTTTCCGTGAACGGGATGTTGTCGAGCGCGGACACGAGCTCGTTCGAGGAGCTGAATCGCTGCGCGGGCTCCTTGGACAGCAGCCGGTGGACGATGGCGGTGAGGATCGCGGGCGAGTCCGGCCGGACGATGCTGGGGTCGGGCGGTGGTGTGAAGCAGTGTTGCTGGAGGATCTCGGGGAGCGAATCGCCGTCGAATGGAACGGTGCCGGTGAGCAACTGGTAGGCGACGATGCCGAGGGAGTACTGATCGGCCTGGACGCCGGCCGGTTTGCCCGCGCATTGCTCGGGGCTCATGTAGTGCGGCGTTCCGATCATGAGACCTGTCGCCGTCAGGGCCGCCGATTCCATCGCGCGTGCGATGCCGAAGTCGGAGACGACGACGCGGCCATTGCGGTCGATCAGGATATTGGCGCCTTTGATGTCGCGGTGGACGATCCCGTGCTCGTGGGCATACGCCATCGCGCGCGCCGTCGCGCGCAGCACCGTGAGGACGACCGGCAGCGGGAGCGGGCCCTGGGAGGCGACGAGACCATCGAGCGCGCGGCCATCGATGTACTTCATGGCCATGTAGAGGACGCCGCCCGTGTGGCCGACGCGGTAGACGGGGATGATGTTGGGGTGGTCGAGCGACGCGGCGAGGCGCGCTTCGCGTTTGAAGCGTTCGGCGATGGAGGCGACGGGAGCGAGGTCGGGTGGCAGCACCTTGAGTGCGACGGTGCGCTCCAGCTCCTTTTCGCGGCCTTTGAACACCACCGCCATGCCGCCGCGGCCGACCTCGCGCTCGACCTCGTAGTCGGCGGCGAGCGCCCTACGGACCGAGGCGAGGAGGGCTTCGCCAGGTTCCGGCTGAGTGGTGCCTTCGACGTCCGCGGGATCGGTCATCCGGGCTCCGCATGTGGCGCAGAACCGGGAGTTCTCCACGACGGCGGAGCCGCATTGGGCGCAGAACATGGCACCCTTCGGACGTGACGATTGGGGGGTACGTCACTGGACCGCCGCCTGCTGTTAGCCGATGACAGTCCCTGGGCCGTTGATCGAGATCTCGCGCACGACGGTCCAGGCGGTGCGGAGGAGGAGAACGAGGCCGCAGCAGGCGGCGACATCGGCCAGGTTGAAGACCAATTCGTGGGAGGGCCCCGTGGCGACCGCAATGAAATCGAGCACGCCGTGGGGCGAGGTGATCAGGCTGGCGAGGTTGCCGGTCGCGGCGCCGGCGATGAGTCCCAACATGACCGGTGACCAGGAATCGAGCGTCGCGAGCGCGCGGCAGAGCATGATGGTGAGGACCAGCGCCACCAGCGTCAGCGCCAGGTTGATGTGCCACGTATATCGGCCGAGGGAGACGCCGAAGGCCGACTGGTTATTGAGGACTACGGCGAGGCGCACTCCCCGGCCCAGGGCGGGCAGCCGCATGGTCCCGTGGAGGCCGAGGCGGGCCGCGGCGAACTGTTTCGTGGCCAGATCCATGACAGCCACGGCGGTCGCGCAGATGGCGAATGCAGCCATCGGAGAGACCCGGCGGCTGGGGGGCGCGGACCGGGGTTGGCCGGGGCCGCGTTCGTCGGGTCTGGGTGGCATACGACCCTGCCCAGCCGCACGTTATATACCGGGGTGCCGATTCTGTAAATTGTGGTGTCCAAACGAGTTATTCACCTGATGCGCCCGTGCGGCGTAGCATACAAACGACAACTGTGTATATGGCGCCAAAGAAGTCATTGCCGGCTGTGCCGGCGTTCGAGATTCGCCAGTCCCGGATCCAGGGCCGCGGGGGGTTCGCCACCAGGAGGATCAAGCGAGGGGAGCGAGTCGGGGAGTACACCGGCGAGCGCATTTCGCAGAGCGAGGCGGATCGCCGCTACGACGACGATGCGATGGCACGTCATCACACCTTCCTGTTCGCGGTCAGTGCGCGGACGGTGATCGACGCCGCCGTGGGCGGCAACGATACGCGCTACATCAATCACTCGTGTGCGCCGAACTGCGACGCCGTGATCGAGCGGGGGCGCGTGTTCATCGACGCGCGGAAGCCGATCTTCGAAGGCGAAGAGTTGTTCTACGATTATTCGTACGAGCGGGAAAAGGACGCGGGTCCTGATGCCGAGTCCCAGTATCCCTGCTGGTGCGGTGCGCCGAAGTGCCGGGGTACGATTCTCATGCCGAAGAAGCGGAAGCGGTCCAAGGCGCGCCGCGCCAAGCGCGCCGGGAAAACCGGCGCGCGTACGAAACGGCAGGCCGAACGGCAAACCAAACGGCAAACCAAAGGGCAAACCAAACGGCGGACAAAGCATCAAAGAACACGCCAATCAACGCGTCCGGCATCGCGCCGGCGTGGCGCCGCCAGGTGAGCGGCCGCCAAGGCAATCCGTCCGGCGCGGTGAATGCGCCCGCCGTTCTGACTCTCGCTCCTGGAGCCATGTCCCGTCTCTCATTCCGCCGGGTCGTTCGTGTCCCGGTGTTCGCGATCGTCGTTGCCGTGGGCGCGTCCTGCGCGCGTCCCCAGGCCACCAGGCTGGCGCCCCGTGAGATAACGGAGGACACGACCGCGGGTGGTGGTGCGCCGGGCAAGACGTCCAAGCTGGTGCCACCGATCGACGCGACGGCGAGTCCTTTCTACACGACCAACCGCATCGACTGGCCCGGTCCCAACAGCTATCGCGACGCGACCGGTGCGCCGGGCCCCGACTATTGGCAACAGCGTGCGGATTACACGATCGTCGCGGCGCTCGACACGACGGCGCGCAGCATCACGGGCACCGTGACGGTGCGCTACACGAACAACTCGCCCGACACGCTGCGATTCGTGTGGATGCAGGCGGACCAGAACCTGTTCCGGCCCGGGAGCAAGGGCGACATGCTCTACCCGCCCGATGCGCGCAACAGCTCCGGCGGATTCGCCGGCGGGTACACGCTGAGCGACGTGACGGTGGGTGGCTCACCCATCACGCCCAGAGTGGACGACACGATGATGCGGCTCGATCTAGCGGAGCCGATCGCGCCACGTGGTGGCACGGCCACGATCGTCATCCGGTACCAATTCCGCGTACCGGACAAAGGCGCCGATCGCATGGGGCGTGACGGCACCCTGTACGAGATCGCGCAGTGGTATCCGCGAATGGCCGTGTACGACGATGTGCGCGGGTGGAACACCGATCCGTATCTCGGCCAGGGAGAGTTCTATCTCGAGTACGGCGACATCGACTACACCGTGACCGTGCCAGCGGGATTTCTCGTGGCGGGCAGCGGCGTGCTACAGAATCCCGGCAATGTGCTGAGCGACCAGACTCGCCAGCGGCTGGCGAAGGCGATCACGTCGTCGAACGTGGTTCCGATCCGCACGGCGGCTGAGGCGACCGTTGCGAGCCGTACGGCGGTGCAGGGGAACAAGACGTGGCACTTCCGCGCGAAGAGCGTGCGCGACGTCGCGTGGGCGGCGGCTCCGGATTTCCGGTGGGACGCGACGAGCGTTCGCGGCGTGCTGTGCCAGGCATACTACCCGTGGCCGAAGGCGGGTCCGGAGTGGGAGCAGGCGGCCGAGAATACGCAGTGGACGATCCGGACATACTCGGAGCTGCTCACGCCGTATCCGTATCCGCAGGCGACGGCCGTCGCCGGCACCGTGTCCGGCATGGAGTATCCGATGTTCGTGATGGATGGCTACACCGACAATGATTCGCCGGGTGATGTGTTCCGCGTGAACGATCACGAGCACGGCCACGAGTGGTTCCCGATGATCGTCGGCTCCAACGAGCGCCGGTACGGGTGGATGGACGAGGGGATCAACACCTACATCAACTCGTTTTCGCAGGAGCGGCGTTACGGGGCCGAGCTCAAGTCATGGCCTCCGGGCATGGACAGCTGGGTGAGTTTTCTCGGCTCCTGGGTGCAGACACTCATGGCGGGGATCGACCAGCCGCTCATGACCGCGCCGGATCACCTGAGTGCCGACGCGCTGGGGAACGACGCGTACGAGAAACCCGCGGCCGTGCTGCTCGCGCTTCGCGACCATGTGATCGGGCCCGACGCGATGGACCGGGCGATGCGCGAGTACGTGCACCGGTGGTCGTACAAGCATCCCGCGCCGGGCGATTTCTTCCGCACGGTGGAGAACGTCTCCGGGCAGGATCTCTCGTGGTTCTGGCGGGAGTTCTTCTACTCGACCGACGTGCTCGACATCGGCATCGACAGCGTGGCCACTCGAGGGGCTGCGCCTGGCGACAGCGCGGCAGGGATGACCGCGGCGGTCTACCTCCGGCGGCACACGTCGCTGGTCTTTCCCGTCGAACTGCGCCTCAAGCTGGCGAACGGCGCGACGCAGGATGCCCGGTTCCCGGTGGACATCTGGGCGCGCGGCGCGACGGCCGACGTGCGGTTCGTGGTGCCGGCACAGGTCGTCGGGGCGCGACTCTGGCCCGACCGGACGGCGATCCCCGATCTTCGTCCGGACAACGACGTCTGGGGCGATGCGCCGCCGCCTGTCGCGCCCGGCGCGGCGACTACCGGCGGACTGGCATCGCCCATCGCGCCGCGATAACTTGGCGCGGGCGAGACACCTTACACGACCTGAGACATGACGACCACACAGCAACTGCCTGAAGACCGCTACGTCCCGTTCGCCGGACCCAAGGGCTGGGGTGCCGCGGCGTTCATCGTGCTTCTCGCCGCCGCGCTGGTGTTTGGCGCGTACTCGATTCACAAGGCGACGTACAAGCCGCCAACGGATCCGACGAACCTCGATGGAGTGACCGCGACGCAGTAGCAGCGCCGCTGCAGCGAGATAGCACGAAAGCCGGCCGCGGCGCATTGCGGCCGGCTTCTGTTTTCCGGCGGGCTCGCCGCACGCCATCGTTCAACCGGCTGGCGGCACCGCCATGCCCATCGCGTGGTACCCCTTGTCGACGTAGACCGTGGCGCCCGTGATTCCGGCGGCGAGGGGGCTCGCGAGGAAGGCAGCCGTGTAGCCCACATCGGACGGCTGCACCGGCTCCGGGATTGGTGTGTTGGCCGCGCAGTACTCCACCATCTTCTCGATGATGCCGATGGCGCTTGCCGCGCGCGACGCGAGCGGGCCGGCGGAGATCGTGTTGACGCGGATGCCGTATTTCCGGCCGGCTTCGTAGGCGAGCACGCGTGTGTCGCTCTCCAGCGCCGCCTTGGCGGAGGACATGCCGCCTCCGTATCCGGGGATCACGCGTTCACTGGCGAGGTAGGTGAGCGACAGCACCGACGCGCCGGGGCGGAAGAGCGGGCCGAGGCGGGCGACGAGTGCGACGAGGGAGTAGGCGCTGACGCCGAGTGCGGTGAGGTAGCCGAAGCGGCTCGTCTCGAGCAGCGGCTTCCTGACATCGGGACCATTGGCGAGGGAGTGCACCAGGATATCGAGCGGGCGTTCGCCGAAGTCAGTCGTGAGGTGTTCGGCGAGACCGGCCACCGAAAAATCGCCCGCGTCCTTGTACCGCTTGTTCGTGCGGATGTCTTCCGGCGCGTCCGCGAGCGTGTCGTAGGCGGCGTCGAACGGATAGATCCGCTCGAACTCCAGCTTCGAGCCGTCCGTCATCCGGCGGCCTTCGTCCATCTTGCCGCGCTCGAGGAGATTCCGAAAAATCGTGAGGGCGGGCGGCCACGTCGCCACACTCACCGTCGCACCGGCCTCGGCCAGCGCCTTGGCGATCGCAAAGCCGTAGCCAGCGTCGTCCGCGACGCCTGCCACGAGTGCTCGCCGTCCCGCGAGATCGATCTTGAGCATGGCCGGATGATGGTCTGGCCGAACCGCGCGGGGGAAGCCCGCGGCGGGAACCGCACGGCGGCGGCTGCCACTCCGGCCCCTGCGGCAGCCGTGCGGCAGCCCTGCCGCGGGCCGGGCGGTGGAGGCGCCTGGAGCGTGGCGCGGGGCACCCGAGGCGGGCATGTTCTTTCTGTGAGTTCCGAGCCCATGTCCCGAGTCACCCCGTCCGTGCCGGCCGTCTCCGTGCCGGCCGTCCCGTGCCGGCCGTCTCCGTGCCGGCCGTCTCCGCGGCGCTCGCCAAGCTGGACCCGGCGTCTCTCACGGCGGCTGAGGAGCAGCTTCCGGCACCGATCGGGCCCGGGCCGTCGTTTGCCCGCGGCCTTTGGCGGATCGCGGCGGCGGACGTGTCGAGCGGCAACCGCGTCCAACTGCTGCGCGACGGTGCCGCGACCTTCGGCGCGATGCTGGAGCTGATCGACGGTGCGCGGGAGAGCGTGTCGCTCGAGGACTACATCTTCCGGGGCGACGAAGTGGGGCAGCGGTTCGCGGCGGCACTTCGCGGAGCGGCGGCGCGCGGCGTCTCCGTCCGGCTGCTGGTCGATTGGGTGGGGCGGATGGGCACACCGCGGTCATTCTTCGAAGACCTGCGGAAGGCGGGCGTCGAGGTCCGCATTTTCAATCCGCCCTCATTGACGCGCCGCTGGCTGGGTCTCGTCCCGCGCGACCATCGCAAGCTCCTGTCCGTGGACGACGCGGCCGGCGTGACTGGCGGGATCGGCATTGGCAACGAATGGCGGACGGGCGTACTCAAACGCCGGCGGTCGCCGTGGCGTGACACCGCCGTGCGCGTCGACGGGCCCGCCGCGCAGGACATGGCGCGCGCATTCGATCACATGTGGCAGCGGGCGGTGGGGCGAGAGCGGCGCGGGACGCACCGGTACGTGATGCGGAAGTCGCGTGGCGCGCACCTGGATCCATCCACCGACGCGCCGGCGCTCGTCGGAATCATCGAAGGTGAGCCGGGGCGGTTCCGGGTGGCGCGCGCGCTGCAGATCCAGGCCGTGTCGGCGGAGCGCTCGATCTGGATCGCGAGCGCGTATTTCGCGCCCTCGTATTCGGAAGTCGAGGCGTTGAACGGCGCGGCGCGCGACGGCGTGGACGTGCGGATCCTTGTGCCCAGCCGGTACGACCACCCGTGGATCCGGCTACTCACGCGGCAGTTCTACAGGCGGCTTCTCATGAACGGCGTGCGCATTTGGGAGTGGAAAGGTGAGATGATGCACGCCAAGACCGCGGTGATCGATGGGCGATGGATCCGCGTCGGGTCGACGGATTTCAATCCCCTGGGGCTGGCGGTCAACTTCGAGCTGGATGCCGTCATCGAAGACCGCGCGCTGGGGGCAGAGGCCGAGGCGATGTTCGAGGCCGATCTGCGCCAGTCGCGGGAGATCCAGCCGAGCGCGTACCGCGTGGCAGGCGGCCAACCGGAACTTCCGTGATGTTCGACGATGAGATCGCGGACTGGCGCCGCCCGCCGGGATTTTTCGTGCTGGCGCCGATCGGCGGACCGGCGGCGGCAGTCATCCGCGAGCTGCAGCTTCGCTACGACCCGAAGCTTGCCGCGGGGCATCCGCCGCATTCGACATTGTCGGGATCATCCGGTGTGGGGCCGATCGTTCCCGGGACACCGCCTGAAGAGTTGCAGTGGCGGCTCGCCGAAGTGGCGCGCGCATCGTTTCCACTTTCGCTTCCGTTCGGAGCGCCGCACCGGTTCATGCAGACCAACGTCGTGAGCCTGCCGCTCGACCCGCACGGTCCGATCCGGGCGTTGCACGAGCGGATCGCGCGGTGCGGGCTGCCGTTCGGACCGAGCCGGTTCACGTTCACACCGCACGTGACGCTCAACCTGTACCGGACCCTCACACCGGAAGCGATGCGGGCTCTGCTTCTCGTTCGTGTGCGGGAGCCGGCGGTGATCGACCGGCTCGTCGTGACGGCGACCGACGATCCACGGCCGCCGCGGACCGTGCTGGAGTTGCCGCTCGCGTGATGGGCTGCCCTCGACGACTGGCGACGGTGCGACGGCCGAGATGCGCCGTTCTCGAACGGCGCCTACTGCCCTCGACGACTCGCGATCGTGAGACGGCAACCAATGACGGTCTCGCTGCGCGGGCCATGACCAGTTCTGTTACAACGCGGCCTTGATGGCGGCGGTGAGGTCCTGGTCGCCGCCCTCGCCCGTGTAGACGATCGATCCTGTGCGATCGATGATCACCACGTACGACGTTCCGGGAGCGCCGTAGGCGTCCACTGCCGCACCTGTGTCGTCGTACAGCACTTCGGGCACGAGGCCGTGCGCTTTCGCATACGCGCTGACCTGGGCCGGCGTCTCGTCCACTGATGCCGCGATCGTCACGAACGTGACGCGCGACCCATAGGCGTGGTGCGCGGCGGTCATCTTCGGCTCGAGCGCGCGGCAGTTCGGGCACCACTTGGCCCAGAACTCGATGACGACCGGCGACTTGCCGATATAGCGCGACAGATTGACGGGGGCGCCGCCGAGCGTCGTGACCGCGGCGCCAGGGGCGTGCTGGCCGACCGCGAGCGGCGGCGTCTCCGCCTGGGCTGAGGCGGTCCGTGCTGCGACCGACGAGCCAGCGACGAGCGAGCCGGCGCCGATCACCGCCGTGATGAGAAGCCGTCGCATGTCCCCTCTTCCTCCAAGGGCGGCGGCGGCCGGAGTGGCCGCGATCCGCCAAGGCGGAAAGCTAAGGGACGAGCGTTACGACAGCGATACTCGACGCCGGGACGGAGACCGCGTACACGCCGCCGATCGTATAGACCGGGCTGTACGTCCCGGGCGTCCACGTGCCATCGGATCCGACCGCGGCGCCGGCGTAGGTGACACCCGACGTGGCGTCGAGGGAGGGGCCCGTCAGCCGCAGCGTGCCGGCACTCCGGAACGTGCGTCCCGGGGTGATGCGCACCTGCACATTGGTATTCGCCTCGTTGTTGATGGCGACCACGCGGAGCGTGCCATCCGACCCGAGTGCCGAGTGGACCATGACATTGCGGTGCGTCGTGACCGAAACCGGGATCGTCTGGCCCCGCGCGGCGTCGTGGAAGAGCAGCATCGCGTAGTAGAGCGGATGCGCGACGTAGCTGCCGCTGCCGCCGCTGACGGCCTCGTAGTTGCCGCCGCTGAACGTGCCGTGGAAGTTGATGCCGACGGCGCCATTCTCGGCCAGCGTGAACATGTGCGCGACCGCCCACAGGCTCGAGGCGTAGACATTGCTCACGCCGGCGAGGCCGCTGCCGCCGACCGAGTTCGATTCCGTGATGCGTAGCGGCAGCCGGCCGCCGTCGGCGTGGTAGAGCTGCTGCACGTCGGATATGACGCGGTTTTCGGCGAACTGCGAGAGGAGGTTCGGGATGCTCGGATAGTAGTTGGTACCGGGCGCCGCGCCATTGAACGTCGGGTAAATGTGCTCGCCCACCATGACGAGCCGTGACTCCTCGGCCCCCACGAACGCGTTCATCCAGGTGGTGCCGAGGGCGCAGCACCCGTCGAAGCCCGAGAAGTTCACGTTCGACGTCCGCGCGCTGATCGCCGTCGCGTAGCTCTCCCATTCATTCTGGAACTCGGCGTAGCCCCACCCGCTACTCCGAAGACCTTGCGTGACGTATTGGTCGGGCTCATTGCCGATCGACACGGCGAGCAGGGAGTTGCCACCGGCGGCCACGAGGGCCTGGACCTCAGCGGCGGCGGTGTCGGGAGTCAGGCCGACGAGGTTCACCGTATAGATCACCGGCCATCCGGCGGCGCGGGAGAACGCAGCGACGTTGGTGAAGTCCGCATTGATGAGCGTGGGTCCGCCGGCGGGGCACAGCGTCCGGGTCGTCGGATTCCAGCACTGCTGGTCGGCGGTCGAGCCGCCGTACCGGAGGATGCCGGGTCCCAAGTTCTTGAGGAATTTCGGGAGCACCGGATCCTTGAGGCGCGGCTGGTCGGTGGCGTCCCACGCCTCAAAGCTCAGGCCGAGGAAGTTTGCCGGAATCGTGAAGCCGGGCTGATTGATTGCCGGCGTCGCATAGACGGTATCGGGTTCAGTTGGCGCGGTTGCGCCGCCTGCGGGCGGGGGGGGCTGGTAGCCCAGCGTGCCACGGGGCCCTGTGGGATCGCTCGGGTCGTCAACGAGCGAGCGTCCGCGCTCGCAGGCGGTGCACAGCGCGACAGCCAGGAGCGCGGCAAGCGTACCCGCGAGAACGCCGAGACCGCGGTCGCGTGCGGTGCCGGCAATGGACTGTATGACGGCCCGTACCGCGGCAGGCAGAGGCACACCAACAGAGGCACCAACAGGGGCACCTGTCGTACGGCGAATCCGCGGTCCTTGAGACAGAGGCGTCGTTCCGTGCATGGCGTCCCCCCCGGGGTATCGCGGACGTGGAGCCGGGTCCGCTCTTCAGCACGGGGACGACCACTTTTCGATGTGGATACATCGTGTAACTCGTTGCAGTGTATGCTGTTATGTTCGGTCAAGAGAACCGAAACCGGGGCCCATGCAAAGCGCCCGATGCGAAGCTGGCCACTGCGCGGGCGGAGGCGATTAGGATTCGGGCGGCATCGGCACTTGCGGTCGTTTCATCCTCATCAATCGGACATTCCGTGGCACCGCAGTTCATCTATGTGATGAAGGGTTTGCGCAAAGTCGTCCCGCCATCGCGGGAGATTTTGCGTGACATCTATCTGTCGTTTTATCCCGGCGCGAAGATCGGCGTGCTCGGCGCGAACGGCGCGGGCAAGTCGTCGTTGCTGCGCATCATGTCCGGTACGGACCAGGATTTTCAGGGAGAGGCGTGGCCGCATGCCGGGACGCGCATCGGTTATCTGCCGCAGGAGCCGCAGCTCGATCCGGGCAAGGATGTGCGTGGCAACGTCGAAGTCGCGGTGAGTGCGACGCGTGCGCTCCTGACGCGGTTCGAGGTGATCTCGGCGAAGTTCGCCGAACCGATGCCGGACGACGAGAATGACGAAGCTTCTCGACGAGCAGGCGAAAGTGCAGGAAAAGATCGAGGCAGCGAACGCGTGGGAGCTGGACCGGCAGATCGAGATCGCGATGGATGCCCTGCGGTTGCCGCCGGGCAATGCTGGCGTGACGACGTTATCGGGCGGCGAGCGGCGGCGGGTCGCGCTGTGCCGTGTCCTGTTGGAGCAGCCCGACATGTTGCTGCTCGACGAGCCGACGAACCATCTCAATGCCGAGAGCGTGGCGTGGCTCGAGCGGCACCTCGCCGAGTTTCCGGGGACGGTGGTCGCGGTGACGCACGACCGGTATTTCCTGGACAACGTCGCGGGGTGGATCCTCGAGCTGGATCGCGGGCACGGGATCCCGTACGAGGGGAACTACACCGCGTGGCTGGACCAGAAGCGCACGCGGCTCGCGCAGGAGGAGAAGCAGGCGTCGGCGCGGCAGCGGACCCTCGAGCGGGAGCTGGACTGGGTGCGGATGGCGCCGCGCGCGCGGCAGGCGAAATCGAAGGCGCGTGTCCAGCGGTATGAAGAGCTGGCCGAGGCGGACACGGGCGACCGGGTGATGCAGAACGAGATCGTGATTCCGCCGCCGCCGCGACTCGGCAACGACGTCGTGACCGCCGTCAATCTCAAGAAGAGCTTCGGCGACACGCTCCTATTCGACGGGATGTCATTCGCGTTGCCGCGTGGCGGTATCGTGGGCGTGATCGGACCGAACGGCGCGGGTAAGACCACACTGTTCCGGATGATCGCCGGGCAGGAGAAGCCGGACAGCGGGACGCTGTCGATCGGCGAGACCGTGCAACTGGCGTACGTGGAGCAGGGGCGCGAGCTGGATGCGGTGAAGACCGTGTGGCAGGAAGTGAGCGGCGGCCAGGAGACCATGCTGGTCGGCAAGCGCGAGATGAACACGCGCGCGTATCTGGCTTCCTTCAATTTCCGGGGCGCGGACCAGCAGAAGAAAGTGAAGGACCTTTCGGGGGGAGAGCGCAACCGCCTGCATCTGGCGAAGCTGCTCAAGGCCGGCGCGAACCTGCTGCTGCTCGACGAACCGACGAACGATCTCAATGTCGACACGCTGCGCGCGCTCGAGGAGGCGCTGCTGGACTACGCGGGCTGCGCGGTCGTGATCACGCACGACCGGTGGTTTCTGGACCGGATCGCGACGCACATCCTCGCATTCGAGGGGAACAGCGAGGCGGTATGGTTCGAGGGGAACTACCGCGCGTACGCCGAAGATTTCCACCGGCGGAAGGGCGTGGACGCGGAGCGGCCGCACCGGATCGCGTACAAGAAACTCGTGCGGGCCTGAGGGTAACTCAATTCGGGGTTAGCCGGACGTCTTTCGGGCCCTAGTATTGCGGCGATTTGTCAGTAGAGGAGCATGTCGCGTAGCGTGGTGTCGCTAAGCGCCCGAACGGCTGCAAGTACCTCTCCGCGGTCCTGTGGCTGGGCGCGGCCCCATCTAGCTTCATCCGCGCTCAACTCCGCGATCCAGGCGTAGCTTGCTCTGAGGCCGGATTCAAGGTCACGGAGCGAAGGCGGGGGACTCGCGAGCAGGCCAATCTGGTCATCGTCCCAAATCGCGCGCGGGGCGAGCCACCTATCAGACGAAAAGGGGGCGCAAGCGAGGGTTGGTTTCCACGCCGGGCCCATACCGTTGTTGTCGACCCACACCTTCAACATTGCGAGACGACGGGTGCGAGCCCGGTCAAACTGCGAGTGGGGGCTCGTTCGTGCGACCCACACGAGATCCGAAGCGTCGCGCGCAGTCGCCTTGTGGGTGAGGCGCGCGATCTTTTCGGCAAGAATTTCCTCGAGACGCATGCACGGCAGCTTCGAAAGAAAGAAGCCATAGCGTTCCTGAGTGGCGGTCGGGACAAAGGCGCGGGACTGCGGTGCGAGCCAACATGGCGCCCCCACATCCAATTTCATCGTCAGGCCGGGGTTCCCGAAGTCGCTCATGACCGAGATCTGCCAGCGACCACGATTGTTCGTGACGCTGAAGGCAAAGGGTCCGAGCGTCACACCGCATTCCCGGGCGACTATTGCAGCGAGCGCATCGCGGTCTGCCGACGGTTCGACGGGTGCGAGGTCGATGTCGGTCGAGAATCGTCCTGCTGCTCCGGCGAACAGCTTTCGGAGCGCCGTTCCACCCTTAAACGTGACCAACTCGAACACGCCCCGCTCTGCCAGATGAGCGAGTAGGAAATCCTGCGCAATGTCGAGAATGGCCACATCTACGCCGAGCCGAGACTTTGGCGGAATATGGCGGGCTACGTATCCTTTCGTGATCCGGTGCTCGTCCCCGATCACATCTCGGACGGCGCGGCGCCGTGGGTGGCGACAACACTTTCGTCGCGTGCGGGCGAAATCTCACGGGGGCCGTACGGAAGGATGGTGTCTGCGATATTCCAAACCGAGTCGTGACGCTTGAGGGGTCTACGTGGCCCGAACCACGTCTTTCCCGCTGGGGAGATCGCGAGTACGTGCGCCAATTGCGGTGCGACGCCCTGGGTGAGATACGCAAGTCGCACTCGTGTGGTGTGGGGGCGTCCGCGAAGTTCTTCGGCGATCTCGTTCACTGTTGATGCGGCCATTAATAGAGGGAGAGCCTCTAGCATGGCACCCCAACTCCTCACATCGGCTGGTCTGTGGCAAATGTGGACGAGTATGGTCGCCGGTTGATGTGTCGGCACTCCTTGCAGCAAGCGGGTAGGGAGCGACCAATCAAAGCGAACGATCCGGACGTCGCCTGCGCGTAGCGGACGCGGTGTGTTCTGGTCCTTCCGGAGGGCCAATTCCGGAATGTCGGGAGTGCGATCGGTGATGTTCTGGAGAGCGAGTGCGGTGCCGAGTGCGGCAGCCAAGCAAACATCAGGATCTTCGGAAAGTATCGCGCGCACGCGCGTTAGCGCATCAGCTTGCGAGATTGCCCCGGCACGCTCGCCGGGGGCGAACTCGTAAGCGCCGCGGACACCGGTCGGCAGAAGCCAGCCACGCTCTCGCAGCCTGTGGACCGCCTTGGTTGGCGACGTGGAGATGCCGAGGGAGCGTAGCATATTCGCGATCTCGGCGAGCGTTACGATTTTCGGCTGCTCGAGCTCGAGTAACTCCAATACGGGCGCGAGTAGAGGCGAGATGCGTCTGGCCATTGTGTCGTGGTGTCAATTGAATGACGATAATTCCATATTGCGGCATTATCGATAGCCCATTGACACTAAGCTCAGCAGATAATGGTGTCAAGCAGATGGCGATAGTGCCGTTTAATGGAAGTAATGCTATTCATTTGACACTAACACGCTGCATTTCAAGAAAAAGCATCTCCCAGGGGAAGCTGGGCGGAAGGGTGCTTTAAGCCCACGAAATCCACGATTGGACCAGCCACCGTTGTAAGGTTGAGGCACTTTGGACCGTGGATCCCGCCACCTCTTGCAACCGGATTTGTAGCCAGGATATCTCATGTTGCGGCTCTGCGAGAGCGAGACGCCGCTGAATGCGTGCGCGGGACGGCGCGCCACCGCGTCAGCTCGAGGCATCCGGCGCCCTGATGGAGCGCGCAATTCCAAACTCAACTGGAGCAAGCATGAATTCCGTGTCACTGCTATGCGGCACAGTGGCCCTGTGCGCCGCGGCAATGGCAGGTTCGACGCATGTCGGTTTCTCGCACGCCGTTTCCGCGCCCGCTATTTCAACGACGCAGCAGCGTTGGGCGGCAAATGGCGGCGGTGCATGCGCCAAGTACTTCTCCCCCGAGTTCGTCGGCGCGGTCCTTGGAGGTTCACCGGAGCCCGCCAAGGTCACCAGCGATTCGAGTTGCCTGTCCGGCATGCTTTACATCACGCTCAACTCGATCAGCGCCGACCAATTTCGAAAGCGAATGCCGCTCATCGCGTTTCCGCATCCGATCAGTGGCATCGGCGACGTCGCCTATTGGAACGACGGCGGTACGGTGTCGTCGGCAAAAGGACAGGGCCGCGGTTGCAACATCGGCGTGATCGTGCCACGACAAGCGAAGCTCCAGAAGGAAGCGCTCGCGCAGAAACTCGGCACGGTCTGCAACAGTTTATTCGCCCTGCCTTGACCCGCATGTCGCCAATGCGGTGAACTGGGGCGGCAGGAATCGAACCTGCAACCTCGCGGTTAACAGCCGCGCGCTCTGCCAATTGAGCTACACCCCACCACATGTGTCCGCGCACGACGGCCCTCGCTCGCGCAGCGAGGGCCGTCATCTGCAACATACATGATCGAAGTGCGGCTACAAGCGGCGGTTCCGGCCTGTGGCGTACCGGAAATTGGCACTCGCCGTGCGATCCGGCATCCGAAGGGCTATTGGCCCGGCAACGCCTCGACGGTCGACTTGATGACTTCCTGGATCGGCTGGCTCTCGCCGCCGGCCGATTCCGTCATCGACATCGCGACGTGGGTGGACTGCGTGCCCGCCGATCCGAGGAACACGCCGGTCTCGCTCAGCAGTTGTACCGAGCGAATCGTGCCGTCGGCCGACAGGTGAATTGGAATCCCTTTCTCCATGCCTTCGCCGGAGGTCGACAGGACCCCGTTGCGCTCGACGCGCCATGCGTGCTGTCCCGCGACCGTCGTGTCGCCGGCGACCTTGGACGTCGTCACGGTCGACGTCTTGATGTCGAACTCGCCGCGCTTGAACGACTCGGTCGTCGTGTCGGTCCACGTCGTACCGGCCGCCAACTGTGGCGGGACGGCGGCGAGGAATCGCGAGAAACCGCGGTAGAGCGCGATCTTGATGCGGTCCGTTTCTCCCGCCGCGGGCGCGAACGCGTAGGTCTTGCCCTGCGGTGAAATCGTCCCTTCCATCCGCGCCCCGCGCAGGCCGTCGGTGTTGGCCGGCGGCGCGTCGAGCGTCGAACTCACCGCCACCGAATCGAGCGTGAGGGCGAGGGCGAGCGTGTCGCGTGTGCGCGGCGTGAGTGTCAGCGTGACGAACTGTGTCGTCGTGGTCGTGAACTCGAACGGTGCCCGGCCGCCCGCTTGATTCTGCGTTCGGGTGTCGACCGACGTGATGCGGTAACGCCGGGTGCCGCTCGCGTACGTGAACGGGCTGGCGGCGACCGTACGGGGGATCAGGCGGGAATTGCTCGCCGGCTGTGCGGCCGCCGGGCGGGACATCACCCCGATCGCCGTGGTTACGGCCATTGCCAGTGCCGCGATGTTCGTGATGGCGAGCCGACGATCGGCGCCAGGACGTCGGTACATAGGGTGCTCCCGTGGAAGGACCGTC
This sequence comes from uncultured Gemmatimonadales bacterium, assembly GCA_963737895.1. Taxonomy (GTDB): domain Bacteria; phylum Gemmatimonadota; class Gemmatimonadetes; order Gemmatimonadales; family Gemmatimonadaceae; genus Palsa-1248. The sequence continues at coordinate 1,836,601 of CAVTUF010000001.1, forward strand.
GTTCGAGCGGGCAGCGTGGTGCGAGGGGCGGGGCCCGCGTACTGAAAGTTACAGTCCCAGACTCTGGATCGGCACGGTGCGCTCGAGCCCGGTTGGATCAGGGTGCTGGCGTGCCGGGCACAGAGTGCCGGGCACAGAGTAGACGCTCAAGGGAATAGAAAGCCGGGAGGCAGTGTAAGAGTAGGCGAACGGCCTGGGCCGGCCGATATTGACAACGTCTCCTGAGCGTCCGCATTGTCGAACTGCAGCTTCATGACCCTTTCCACGCCGATCCGGCCAGTGCCCGATGCGATGGTCCCTGCCACCACGCTGGAGCGGGGGCAGGCCGAGGACGTGCGCCAGCACCGGACGCTGGACGGTGGGCCGCTCGCGGAGCTGCGGGACCGTGCCGAGCGGCAACTGAATGCTGTCCGCGCGGTGGTAATCGCGCTGCTGGCGGTGGCCGCGTTCGCGTATGCGCCGTCGCTGACGCCCGCGCTGCGGGTCGTGAACGTGTCGATTCTCGTTCCGACGCTCGCCTGGACGCTGGCGCAGTATCTCCAGTGGTACGACCGGCCGAGGCTCCCCGCGTGGCTGACCCTCGCGAATCCCGTCGTGGACATCACCGCGGTGACGGCGAGCATGGCGGGGTATGGTCTCACGCAGTCGGCGACCCTCGCCCTTCGCTCGCCGATGTTCCTCGCGTACTTCGTGATTCTCGCGGCGCGGCCCGTGACCTCCTCGACGCGCCGCGCAGCGGCGGCGGCGGCGCTGACCGTGGCCGAGTACAGCGTGCTCGTGGGGTTTCTGCTCATGCAGCGCGGAGTATCGTTCGCGGCGACGCCGCTGTCGGCGGCGGCGGGCACCGGCATCGCGACGCTCAATGAAGGCGCCAAGCTGCTGCTGCTGGCGGTGGCTGGGGCGGTCGCGACCTACGCGACGGCGTGGCACGAGCGCCTCGCGGTGGCGTACGCGCGGGCGGCGCGGGAGCGCGAGCGTCTGGAGATGCGGCTCACGCAGGCGCAGCTCGAGAGCCTCAAGAACCAGTTGCAGCCGCATTTCCTCTTTAACGCGCTGAATGCGATCACGGCGTTGATTCCGACCGATGCGCGTGCGGCGCAGCGCACCGTGCACGGGCTGAGCGAACTGTTGCGGCTCTCGCTGAACAGCTCCGCGGAGAACGAAGTCCGTCTGGACCGGGAGCTGGAGCTCCTCGGCCACTACCTGGCGATCCAGCGGCTGCGATTCCAGGAGCGGCTCACCGTGCATCTCGAGGTCGATCCGGACGTGCGGCGGGCGTTCATTCCGAACCTGCTATTGCAGCCGTTGGTGGAGAATGCGATCCGCCATGGTATCGGGCCGCGCGCGGCGGGCGGGTCGATCGGGATCCAGGCCGGCCGGCACGAGGACGTGTTGCGGCTGCGGGTCGCCGATGATGGGATCGGCGCGCGGCTGTCGGCGGAGCAGCGGCTCGCGCGGGAAGGCGTGGGGCTCGGCAACACGCGGGCGCGATTGCAGCATCTTTATGGAGACCGGCACCGGCTGGCGCTCACGACCGCTCCGGGCGCGGGCTTCGCCGTGGAAATCGACGTTCCCTACCGTATATGACACCGCGGCCATCGCCGGCATCGACCCCCATCCCGAGTCCTGCACACCCTGGAGCCAGCGCGCCGGCCGAGGGGCGGCGGTTGCGCGCGCTGATCGTGGATGATGAGCGGCTCGCGCGGGAGCGGCTGCGGGAGCTGCTGGCTGGCGAAGCCGACGTGGACATCATCGGCGAATGCGGGAACGGCGACGACGCCGTGACGGCCATCGCGCGGGATCATCCCGACCTCGTGCTGCTCGACATCCAGATGCCGGAGCTCGATGGCTTCGACGTCGTGCGCGCGGTGGGAGTGGAGGACATGCCCGCGGTGGTGTTCGTGACCGCGCATGACGAGCATGCGGTGGCCGCGTTCGAAGTTCACGCGGTGGACTACGTGCTCAAGCCAGTCGATCCGGAGCGACTCGCCGAGGCGGTGCGCCGGGCCAAGCGGCGGATCGCGTCCGCGCCGGGCAGCGCGGCGCGCGACGACGACCGTGATTTGCGCGAGCGGCTTGCGGCGCTGGTGGCCGAAGTGTCGGCCGCGGTGGTGCCGGGATCGGCGCCGACGGGGCGGCTGGCGATCAAAGGAGAGGGGCGCGTGGTGTTCGTGCGCATCGCCGATGTGGATTGGGTCGAGGCGATGGACAACTACGTGCGGCTGCACGTCGGGCGTGACGTGCACATGATGCGCGAGACACTGTCGAATCTCGAAGCGCGGCTGGCGGGCACCACATTTCTCCGCATCCATCGGTCGTCGATCGTCAACATCGATCGGATCCGCGAGGTGCAACCATGGTTCGCGGGCGACTACGTCGTGATCCTCACCGACGGCACCAAACTGACGACGGGCCGCCGGTATCGCGCGGCGGTACAGGGGCTACTCGAGCGGTGACATTTCGTGGTGGCCGGCGCGTGCGGCCGCCACCTGCGCCATTCGCCCCGCTTATCTAGTCATTCGCCCCAGGCGGCGCGCGGCGCGTCTTCGCCTCGTCTAACGTCCGCGGAGCACGACCCTGGGATCGGGTCCGGCATCCTTTCGATTGGAGCAGGGGTCATGCGAAAAATTCAACCTCGTCTACATTTAATGAGCGGAATCGCGGCAGTAGCAGTGGCCGCTGCGGGATGCGCCAACGTGCCTGCGCTCGACATTGCGAACCCTGGTACGGGTGGCACGAAGGCACTGGGCGGTGCGAGCAGCGTCATCGAGGCATCGGGTACGTCGGGCAGCGTGACGTACGGCAATCCGACGCCCGGCGTGTACTTCTTCAGCCCCAACCCGGACACCATCGTCGCCGGGTCGCCAATGCAGTTTCAGTTCGACGACGTGATGCATACCGTGACGTGGGTGCAGAACCCGGGCGGTGTGGCGGACATTCCGCCCACGAGCAACGCGGATTCGACGCGTGTGCTGGCGGCCGGCACGTACACGTATCACTGCTCGATCCACACGTACATGACCGGGACGATCGTCGCCAAATGACCAGTCACAAGGGACGTCATGCCGGGGGCGCGAAGCGCCCGCCGCTGGGCGCGGCGATCGGGCTGGCGGGTGCGCTGTGCGTAATGAACGCCGTGTCACTGGGCGCGCAGTGCATCCCGCCGGCCAACAGCAACGAGGCGCGGCTGCTGGCGTTCTACGAAGCGCCGATCGTGTTTTCGACAGCCGATGCCCCGATGCGCCTCGCGCCGGGGAGCGTGGCATTGACCGGTGAGCTGACCGGCGTGCCAGCGCCGGCGGCGAACGTGCAGGTGGCGAACTTCTGTTATCCGGCCAAGCAGGACGCGACGCAGTTGTCGCCGCTCCTGCCGCGGCTTCGCCTGACGGTGGGCTTGCCGCTCGGGTTCGCGATCGAGGGCGCGTATCTGCCGCCGGTGACGGTGGACCGTGCGCAACCCAACCTCGGCAGCCTCGCGCTGTCGTACACGCGGAGCCTGGTGCCGCAGGACGCGAATGCAGCCGGCATTGGCCTGGTGCTGCAACTGCGCGCGCATGCGACGATGGGAAGCGTGAAGGGCCCGATCACGTGTCCGCGCTCCGCACTGCAGACGTCGGACGAAGGGAGTCCGTGCTTCGGCACGACCCCGTCCAACGATGCGTTCTACGCGACCTCCGAAGGTGGCGAGGGCACGCTGGGCATCACGGCGCCTGGCGGCCGGGTCTCGGCGTTCGCGGGGGCCGGGTACACCTCGCTGTCGCCGCATTTCCGTGTCGGCTTCACCGATGGCAACGGCGTGACAGACCGGACCCTCGTCGAAGTGAATCTCCAGCGCGGAGCGGTATTCGGCGGAGTGGATGTGCAGATCATTCGTGCGCTCGATGCGGGCGCCGAGGTGTATTCGGTCCCGTCCGATCTGACGACCTGGCGGCTGACCGCGCGCTACCGGTTGTGGTAGGCGTTCCCGTCGTGCCTGACGAACCCGTCGAGGTGAACGTGCCCCGCCGGCCTGCCGAGAGCTCGCGGGCGATGCGGCTCCAGCCGGCGGAGATCCTGCGGTGGGTGGTGGTCGTGATCTTCGTGGGCGCGGGGAGCGCGAAGGTGCTGGGCTTCGCGTCGATGGTCTCACTGTTCAACGCCGTGGCCATGGGGCAGTGGCTGCGGTACGCGGTCGGGATCTGCGAACTGACCGGCGCCGTCCTGCTGGCATTCCGGCGAACCGTGCTGCCCGCGACGTTCCTCCTGAGCGGGCTCCTGGCCGGGGCGGCGATGACCGAGATCGTCGTATTGCGGCGGCTGCCGCTCAAGTCCGCCGCCACGCTCCTGATGGTGCTGATCGTCGCCATGACGCGGCTGCGGCCGCGCACGCGGGAATAGCCGAGAAGGCCAAACTGCTGTTCACATCCCGGTTCAAACCGCGGGGTGGCAGACTGGCTTGACAGGGCGCTCGGCGGCTGTGTAGGCTACGCGTCAATGACCTCGCGTTCGTGCCCGCGCCCGTGCTGCCACTTCTCCATGTGTTGCCATGCCTGTGCCGCTCCCATGCGGCCCGGACGGAGTGCGCGCGCGGCGTAGCAGACGAACCCGAATCCCGCGCATGCTTGACCGGCCGGCCGCTCGAGGGCGGCCGGTTTTTGTTTTCACGAACCCGCAACTGGAGTACGACATGGCACCAATCACAGCAACACCAGCCGCAGTACCGAGCGCCCCAACGGCGGGCGGCGATCCCGCGATCGCCGCGAAGGGGTATGTGCATCCCGAAGTGCTGGTGACGACGGCGTGGGTCGCCGAGCACCTCAAGGATCCGAAAGTGCGCATCCTGGAAAGCGATGAAGACGTCCTCCTCTACGACACGGGGCACATCCCCGGCGCGCAGAAGATCGACTGGCACCAGGACCTCAACGACGCGGTGATCCGCGACTATCTCACCCGCGAGGCATTCCAGGCGCTGCTTCGCCGGCTCGGCATCGACGACAGCACGACCGTCGTGTTCTACGGCGACAAGAACAACTGGTGGGCCGCGTACGCGTTCTGGGTGTTCAAGCTGTTCGGGTTCACGAACACGCGGCTCGTGGACGGCGGCCGGAGCAAGTGGGAAGCGGAAGGGCGGCCGACGTCGACCGACGTGCCGCATTATCCGGCGACGCAGTACGTGGCGCAGGAGCGGTCGGACAGCGCGATCCGCGCGTTCCAAGCCGAAGTCCGCCAGCACAAGGGCAAGCTCGTCGACGTGCGGTCGCCACAGGAGTTCACGGGCGAGAAGATCCACATGCCCGACTACCCGCAGGAAGGCACGTTGCGGGGCGGCCACATCCCGGGTGCGAAGAGCGTGCCGTGGGCGCGGGCCGCGAATCCGGACGGGACATTCAAGACGGCGGCGGATCTCAAGGCGATCTATGAGACCGAGCAGGGACTCACGTCTTCGGACGACGTGATCGCGTATTGCCGCATCGGCGAGCGTTCGTCGCACACGTGGTTCGTGCTGACGTATCTGCTCGGGTATCCCAAAGTGCGGAATTACGACGGGAGCTGGACCGAGTGGGGGAATGCGGTCCGGTCGCCGATTGCGAAGGGTGCGTAAGACGCGAGAAGGGCAAAGCGCTTAGGAGAAAGGAGATAACTGGCAATAGCGGGGGCCGTTCCTAGACGGCCCCCGTTATGTTTGGGGGGCAATCCTGTGAGGGTGGCCCACTATCCAACGCGGCACCGGTTGATGGCCGGCAACAGACCAACAGCGCATATGCAGCGATGGCACCGCACGCTGGCCGCGATGGCGACCGTCCTGGCGACGGTCCTGGCGGCGGCATTGGTGGCGCCGCGGGCGTCCGCGCAGAGTGCGGCGGCCGACAGCACGTCTCGCGCGGCGGCGGCGGCGGCGCCGACGGCTGCCCCGTCGTCTTCGATCGTTCTCGCGTCCGGGACGCGGCAGCCGAATGCCGCGGCGCTGTCGCTCGCCGAGGCGGTGCGAGTCGCGTTGTCGAAGAGTGAAGCGGTGCGGATTGCGCAGGCCGGCGTGCTGCGGGCGCGTGGTGAAGTGTACGAGGCGCTCTCGAACTGGTTTCCGCAACTGACCGGTACGGCCGGGTACACGCGCACACTGCAGACCCAGTACACCGCCCTCGCCAAGGCGACGGCGACGCCGGTGGATTCGACCCGTCCATTGCAAGTCGCGTTGTGCTCGCCGCGGATCGACTCGCTGTCGAGTCCGGCCCAGCGCCAGGCGGCGTTCAACAGTGCGCTGTCCTGTCCCAACAACAACGGGTTCGGCGGCATCAACTTCGCGAACGTCGGGTTCGGCTCGCTCAACCAGTACACACTCGGCCTCAACTTCTCGCAGACCCTGTTCAACGGGCAGGTACTCGCGCAGAGCCAGGCCGTGAAGTCACCGCGCCGGTCGGCCGAGATCGAAGTCACGGCCCAGCGGGCGCAGGTGACCTTCGACGTCACGCAGGCCTACTACGATGCGGCGTTGGCCGACCGGCTGGTGACGATCGCCGAATCGACATTTGCGCAGTCGGACCGCACCCTCAAGCAGACACAACTCACCAAGCGAGTCGGCACACAGTCCGAGTTCGACCTGCTGCAGGCGCAGGTAACGCGCAACAACCAGGTGCCGATCGTGATCCAGCGGCGCGGGGATCGCGACATTGCGTACTACCGGCTGAAGCAACTCGTGAAGCTGCCGCTCGACGCGCCGCTGCAGCTCACGACCGACGTCGAGGACTCGACCGCCGCGCCGGACGGCGTGCGTCTGGCATCCGTGCAGACCGTGTTGGACTCGGAGGGCGTCGTCATGGCGGCCGAGACCATCACGCTGAACGCCGACACGGGCGCGGACCGGCGGTCGACCGTGCGGGAACAAGTGGAGACCGTCAAGGAGAACTCCGCGCTGTTGCGGGCCGCCACCTCCGAGCGGCTGCCGGCGGTCGTGCTGACCTCGCAATACCAGCGTGTGGCGTATCCCGCTCAACCTGCCGTCGTGGGCTGATTTTCTGACGAACTGGAACGTCGGCGTGGGGTTGTCGGTACCGATCTTCACCGGGCGCCGGATCCAGGGCGACAAGATGGTGGCGCAGGCGAATCTCGACGAAGCGCGCACGCGATTGCAGCAGACCCGCGAGCTGGCCGTGCTCGATGCGCGGACCGCGATCGAGACATTGCGGGAGGCGCAGGCGGCGTGGGCGGCGAGCGTCGGGACCGTGACCCAGGCGACGCGCGCGTATCAGATCGCCGAGCTGCGCTACAAGGAAGGCATCTCGACCCAGATCGAGCTGACGGATCAGCGGATCGCGCAGCAGCAGGCGCTCGCGAACCGCGCGCAGGCCGCGCGCAACCTGCAAGTCGCGCGAGTGCGGCTCGGGCTGATCGCCGACCTGCCGTTGTCGAGCGCCGGTGCGGGGGCGAGCGCGTCGCAGAGCGCGGCGCAGGGGAATCCGACCGTCGCACCGCCGGGCGCCACGCAACAGACCACGACCACCGCGCCGGGTGGTCCGGCCATCCCCGGATCCCCGTCGACCGCGACACCGCAGACCCCGACGTATCCGGCCGCGAGCCAGACGGGGAGCCCGTCGCCGTGATCGCGAGACGAGTTGAGGAGATAGTGGCCGGGTTGATGGTGCGCGGGTTGATGGTGTTTGGCGTGCTCGCCGCGACGGCGTGCGGCCACCAGGCGGAGCCGGCCGACACCGCGATACTGCTCGGCCCCGAGAACGTGGCGGTCGTGAAGACGGCGCAACTCCGGAGCGGGCCGGTGATTTCGGGGACACTCGCGCCCGTGCGCGATGCGCAGATTCGCGCGCAGGTGGGCGGCTCCGTGGTGCGCATCTCGGCCGATCAGGGACAGCGCGTCGCGGCAGGGCAAGAGCTGGCGCAGATCGACGCGACCGGATTGAGCGACGCCTACGCGTCCGCGAAGTCCGCAATGAACGCCGCGCAGACCGCGGCGGATTACGCGGCCCGGCAGAGCCAGCGCTACGACACCCTGTACAAAGCCGGTGCCGTGTCCGATCGGGACCGCGAGACCGTGGACGAAGCGAACGCGCAGGCGCAGGCCGCGCTCACCGACGCCAAGTCGCGCCTCGTATCGGCGGGCAAGCAGCTCGCATACACCGCAGTCCGGGCGCCGTTCGCCGGCGTGATCTCGGCCCGTAGCGTGAGCGCGGGCGACGTGGTGCAGCCGGGGGCGATGCTGTTCGGGGTCGTGGACCCGTCGGTGCTGCAACTACAGGCCGCGGTGCCGGCGGAGCAACTGGGTGTCGTGCGCGTCGGGCAGCCCGTCGCGTTTGCGCTGAACGGGTACGGCGACCGGCCGTTCGCGGGTACGGTGACCCGTATCAATCCCGTCGCGGACCCGAGCACCCGGCAGGTGCAACTGTACACCACCATCCAGAACCCCAACAACTCGCTCGTGGCAGGATTGTTCGCGAGCGGCCGGGTGGTGAGCGACAGCGCGCGGGGGCTCGTGGCGCCGGTGGATGCGATCGACACCCGGAACCTGCGTCCGGCGGTCGAGCGGCTGGCGCGCGGCCGCGTCGAGCGGGTGGACGTCACCCTCGGACTTCGCGATACCCAATCGAATCAGGTGCAGATCACGGCCGGCGTGAACGCCGGGGACACACTGCTCGTCGGGTCCGCGCAGGCGATCAGCAGCGGAACCCGGATCCGCGTCACCGCGGTCACCGATTCGACGACCGCCGCGAGATAGCCCGTGTTCATCTCCGACTTCGCGATCAAGCGGCCGATCGTCACGGTGACGACGATGATCGCGATCGTCGCGTTCGGCATCTACGCGCTGTTCAAGACCGACGTCGACGAGTTCCCCGACATCCAGCAGCCGATCGTGCTCGTGGCCGTGCCGTATCCGGGCGCGTCGCCGGGGCAGGTCGAGCGGGAAGTCGTGGACCGGATGGAAGAGCAGTTCAACGCGATCAGCGGGATCGACCAGATCACGTCGACATCGACCGACGGGTTCGCGCAGATCATCGTCCAGTACGTCTTCAGCAAAGACCCCGACCAGGGTGCGCAGGACATCCGGGACGCGATCTCCGAGATCCGGGACAAGCTGCCCACGGAGATGAAAGAGCCGATCATCAAGCGGCTCGATCCAGGGGAGCTGCCGATCGTGTCGCTCGCGCTCACCTCGCAGACGATGAGCCCGTCCGAACTCACGATCCTCGCCGACCCCGGGATCACGAAAGAGCTGCGGTCGATCACCGGAGTCGCGCAGGTCACGATGTCGGGAGGCGTGGATCGCACGATCGCGGTGAACGTGCGGCCGGCCGATCTCCAGGCCGCGCACGTGAGCGTGGCCGACGTCGTGAACGCGCTCAACTCGCAGAACCTGGCGGCGCCGGTCGGCGCCGTGGTCGGGACCCTCACCGAGCAGCAGATCCGGCTGCTGGGGCGACTCGAAACACCGCAGGACTTCCTGCAATTGGTCGTCGCGAGCCGGGGCGGGCAACTCGTGCGACTCGGCCAGGTGGCCGACGTCAAGGACACATCGGTCGAAGCACGTTCCGTGGCGCTGTTCAACGGCCAGTTGGGCATCGGGATGGACATCACGAAGTCCAAGGGCGTCAGCACCACGCGGGTGGCCGACGACATCAAGGCACGGATCGCCGGTCTGCAGAAGACCCTGCCGCCTGGCGTGCGCCTCACCCTCGTCCGCGACGCGGGCGTGCGGGTGCGCAACTCCGTCCGGAACGTCGAAGAGGCGCTCATCGAGGGTGCACTGCTGACCGTGCTGGTGGTGTTCCTGTTCCTCAACAGTTGGCGTTCGACGATCATCACGGGGCTCGCGCTCCCGGTGTCAACGATCGCCGCGTTCATTGCCGTCTGGGCGTGCGGGTTCACGCTCAACACGATGTCGCTGCTCGGGCTTTCGTTGGCGATCGGCATCCTGATCGACGACGCGATCGTGGTGCGAGAGAACATCGTCCGCCACATCGAACTGGGCGAAGATCACGTCGCCGCGTCGCACTCCGGCACCGACGAGATCGGGCTGGCGGTGACCGCGACGACATTCTCGATCGTGGCAGTGTTCGTGCCGGTCGCGTTCATGAACGGCATCGCGGGGCAGTGGTTCAAGCCATTTGCGCTGACCATTGCGTGCGCCGTGCTCGTCTCGCTCTTCGTGTCGTTCTCGCTCGATCCGATGTTGTCAGCGTACTGGCCCGATCCGCAGCTCGAGGCGCATCAGCGGCGGAACGCGCTCGCGCGGGCGCTCGACCGGTTCAACGTGTGGTTCGACCGGCAGGCCGACGCGTACAAGAGCGTGATCGGGTGGGCGCTCGACCACCGGGCCGCCATGGTGGCCGTTGCGGTGCTCTCGTTCTTCGGCGCCCTCTTACTCCAGAAGACATTCGGCGGCGCCGGATTCATCCCCGACAGCGATCGCTCGGAGTTCGACATCGACGTCCAGACACCGCCGGGGTCGAATCTCGACTACATGCGGCTCAAGCTCGACGAGCTGGGGCGTCTGGTGCGGTCGCACCCCGAAGTGGACTACACCTACGCGACCGTCGGCGACGCCGCTGGATCGGGACGGGTGGACGACGCGGACATCTACGTGCGGCTCGTGCCCAAATCGCGGCGGCACGTGTCGCAGCAAGTATTCGCGCAGACGGTTCGCGACGAAATCGCACGCGTCGGCGGCGTCACGCCATACGTCTTCTCGAACGGGTTCGGCGACCGGCGGAAGCAGATCGAAGTGCAACTGCGCGGCACGGACGAAGCCGTGCTGACGCGGTTCGCCGAGCAAGTGCTGGCGCAGGTGCGGACGGTGAAGGGCGCGGCGGATGCGGGGTTGTCCACGAAGGGCCAGCGTCCCGAACTGCAGATCGATCTCAATCGGGGATTGGCGGGTACCCTCGGCGTGTCAGTCGGAACCGTCGCACAGTCGCTCCGTCCCGCATTTGCGGGCGTGCACGCCGGCGACTGGGTCGATCCCACCGGGAAGACACGTGACGTGACCGTGCGGCTGGCGCCCGAGGCGCGGACCAACCTCGCCGACCTCGCGCAGCTTCCGCTCGTGCTTCCCGGAGCGGCGGCCATGGCGAATCCCGCCGCCGCGGCGGCGGGTATGGGCGGTGTCGCGGGCGGTTCGCCACTCACCACCATCCCACTCGGCCAGGTCGCGACCATCAGCACAACGCTCGGACCCGCCGAAATCGATCATCTCGACCGGGACGAAGTGATCACCGTCGGCGCCAACCCGGTGGGCGCGTCGCTCTCCGACGTTTCGGACGCGATCAACGCCAAGATCGCGAAGCTGCCCCTGCCGCCGGGTGTCCGGATCACGCAGGGCGGCCAGGTGAAGGATCAAGCGACCGTGTACGGCAGCATCTTCGCGGCGCTCGGCCTCGCGGTCATGCTCATGTATCTGATCCTCGTCGTGCAATTCGGATCGTTCCTCGATCCGCTGGCCATCATGATGTCGCTACCGCTCTCGCTCATCGGCGTCGTGATCGCGCTGATCGTCACGCGGGACACGCTCAACATCATGAGCCTGATCGGAGTCATCCTCCTGATGGGGATCGTGGCGAAGAATGCGATCCTGCTGATCGACTTCGCGAAGTGGTCGAAGGAGAAGACGGGGTCGTCGACCCGCGACGCGCTGATCGAGGCGGGGCGGATCCGGTTGCGGCCGATCCTGATGACGACGCTGGCGCTGATCGCCGGGATGATTCCGGTGGCCCTCGGCTTCGGCGAGGGCGCCGACTTCCGCTCACCGCTGGGGCGGGCGGTGATCGGCGGCGTGATCACGTCGACATTCCTCACGCTGCTCGTCATACCAACCTTCTACGAAATCCTTGACGAGTGGCGCACCGGTATGCAGGTGTTCTTCCGGCAGCGGGCCATCGACTCGAAGAAGGCGAAGGGAGAGGCGGCCGGGCCTGGCGGACGTGGATTGCCGGGTAGTCCGCCGGTCCCCGGACCCGCTGCCGGAGACTGAGGGCGCCGGTCCCGGTCTCTCACTATACCTTTCCCCCCGTGTTTGCCTTCGTAGATCAGTTGAGCTCGGTGTGGGCGTACATCACGCTCGCGGCCGTCAGCTTCATCACTGAGGAGTTCGCGCCCATTTCCGGGGGCGTCGCCGCGCACAACGGCCACCTCGTGATCATGTGGGTGGCGATGAGCTGCGCGCTGGGGACCTGGGTGGCCGACATCGGTCTGTACTACCTCGGCCGGTGGCGGGGGGCGTGGGTGCGGAACCGGTGGCCGAGGATCGGCCGGGCATTCACGCGGACCCTGATGGGCGTGCGGCGGGCTCCGTGGCGGTCGTCACTGGCCGTGCGGTACGCGTATGGGCTCCGCATCACCCTTCCGATTGCGTGCGGGGCGGCGCACGTGCCGGTGGCCGAGTACGTGGCGGGAAGCGCGATCAGCGCCCTCACGTGGGCGAGCCTGTTCACGGTGCTGGGGTGGGTGTTCGGACGGTCGGCAGAGCTCGTGATGCGGCACATCCGCCGCTACGAAGACGTCATCGGACTCGCCGTGGCCGGGCTCATAGGTGTGCTGGTGCTGCTGTACGTCCGGCGCACGGAAGTGCCGGCCGGAGATCCGCCCGCGCGCGAGTTCGAGCGGCAACTCGACATCCTGAGCGGCGAGTATCCCGTCCTGCGCGACGAGGCAGAGCAACTGGAGAGCGACCGGCCGAGCTACGGCGACGCCACGGCGGAGGGCGGCGGGCCCGGGGACGAGATGGAGCCGCCGGAGCAGGGGCGCCGGCGCGCCTAGCAACGTCGCTCACAGCAACGTCGCCCTCAGCAACGCCGCCAATCGCGACGTCATCCCGCCGGGCATGGCGTGCCGCCGTGCTCTCGCTGCTGGTCCCCGGACTCGGGCAACTCTATGCCGGGGATGCGCGGCGAGGGGTCGTGGTGTGGCTGGCGACGCGGGTGGCGACCGCGGGGCTGCTCGAGGCCGCGGTGGCCATAGGCGGGCGCCCAGGGCTCTCCGTGCAGGCCGCAGGAGCAGTTGCCGTGTGGGTGATCGCGGCGGCTGACGCGGCGCGGATAGCGCGGCGGGCCTCGCCGGACTACACCCTCCGCTGGTACAACCACGGCTTCGTGTACATCGGCGTCTGCGCCGTCGTCGCCGTGGGTACGGTGCCGTGGCACGTGCTCCTCGGGGACACGGTGGCCGAGATGCGGCGCGTGCCGAACGACGCCATGGCGCCGGCGCTGGTGGCGGGCGATCACGTGTACACAGTGCCGCGGCGCGGCGGCGACGTCCGGCGCGGCGACATCGTCGTTTACCGGAAGTGGGGCACCGGCTACATCAAGCGCGTGGCGGGCGTGGGTGGTGACACCCTCGCGATGCGCGGCGGCGTGCTGTCAGTCGATCAGCGGCCGGCCAGCGAGCCGTATGCGATTCATGCGGGTGAGGGAGAGAGCGGCGACCGGCGGTTCGCGTGGCAGCGTCCGATCGGGGCCGATTCCGCGCGTGGCGCGTATACGCCGACCGTCGCGACGTGGGGGCCGCTCGTCGTGCCCGGCGGCGAGTACTTCCTGCTCGGGGACAACCGTGGGGAGAGCATCGACAGCCGGTATACCGGGTTCGTGCCGGACAGCGAAGTCGTCGCGCGGCCGGTGGTGATTTTTTTCTCCCGCGATCCGGTGACCGGGCATCTGCGGTGGGGGCGGATCGGGCAGCGCGTCGGGGAGTAATGCGCGTTTCGGTGTGTATCCCGGCATCTGCGTGGCTAGCGGTGGGCGGCGACAGCTTCCTTGCTCTTGAAGACGCGGAACAGGTACGCGAGCGAGGGGAAGAGCACGAGACCACCTACGGCGAGGGCGGTGAGGATCAGCACCAGCGTCTCGCGGGGCGCGGCGGAGCGGCTGATCGTGAGATCCGGCGGGACAATGAATGGATACTGGGAGATTGCCCAGCCGGTCAGGATGAGGATCACCTGTGCCGCCGCGGCGACGCGGGCCACCCGGTATGCGCGACGGATCAGTGCGCCGATGGCGGCGACCGCGGCGGCGCCGGTGGCGAGGTGGAACGGGATCGCCCATGGATTCATCACGAGCGCGTCGCGCACGCGGGGCGCGGTGAGGTGCGCCGCGATCAGGGCGGCGGCCGCCGTCGCGAAGACCGCGGCTGCCGCGGCCAGAGCGCGGCGGCGGAAATCCTCCTGGAGCGTGCGATCCGTTGCCGCTTCCACCGTGAGATAGACGGCCGCGAGGAACGCGAAGAGCGAGAGCGCGAGGGCGCCGACACACAACGCGAACGGCGTGAGCCAAGGCGCCAGGTACTGGTCCGCGAACGACGCGCCCGGCACACCCAACGGAGCGCGTCCCGACCCGCTCCGAGACGATGGCGCCGATGGCCATGCCGAGGAGAACCGGAGTGACCACGCTCGCGATGGCGAAGATGCGGCCCCAACGCTCCTGTACGGCGCTGTGCGCGCTGTCGTACGTCCGGAACGTGAACGCCGATCCGCGCATCACGATGCCGATGAGCAGCAGCGTGAACGGGATGTGGAGGACGATCGCGAGGCGCGCGAAGGCTGGCGGGAAGCAACTGAAGAGCAGGACGACGACGATGATCAGCCAGACGTGGTTGGCTTCCCAGATCGGCCCGATCGCGTGCGCGATGAGGTCCCGCTGTGCCTTGCGCCGGGGACCGGACGCGAGGAGGTCCCAGACACCGCCGCCGAAATCGGCGCCGGCGAGCAGCGCGTAGGCCATGAGCGCGACGACGATGATGCCGGCGATCACGACCGCGAGCGGCGACGCGTCCGCCGCGCTCATGCGGGGACTCCGCTGCCGGCGTGTGGCTCGGCGATCCGGGGACTCTTGAGCACCTGCTGGTAGAGCAGGTAGGCGACGATCGCACCCAGGAAGCAGTAGAGCAGCGTGAACGTCAGGAACGGCACGACGAGACCCGGCATCGGCGTGACCGCGTCCGCCGTTCGCATGATGCCGTACACCACCCAGGGCTGGCGTCCCACCTCGGTGACCGTCCATCCCGCTTCGATCGCGACGAAGCCGGCTGGCGCGATCGCGCTGAGCGCCCAGAGCAGCGGGCGGGAGCTGGCCGGGTCGCGTTTGCGCAGCAGTACGACGAGCGCCCAGAGCGAGACGAGGGCCATGATGGTGCCGAGTCCGACCATGATGTCGAAGGCGACATGCGTGATCGCGACCGGTGGCCAGGTGTCCTCCGGGAAATCGGAGAGACCCTGGACCGTGGCGTGCGGGTCGTGGAAGGCGAGGAACGAGAGCGCGTACGGAATCCGGATCGCGCCGTGTGTGACGCGCCGCGACACGTCCGGGAGGCCGCCCACCTGGAGCGGCGCGCCGCGCTGCGTCGTGAAGTCCGCCTCCATTGCCGCCAGCTTGACCGGCTGCCAGTGCGCGACATAGCGGGCACTGATGTCACCGGAGACCGGCTGCAGCACCGCGGCGGGCGCGCCCACGCACAATCCGACGAGGAGCGCGCGGCGGTGGAACGCGTTGCGCGGGTCGCGGAGCAGCATGAACGCGTGGATGCCCGCGACCACGAGACCAGTCGCCGCGTAGGCCGCGATCGTCATGTGCAGCGTCTCGGGGAACGCCGCGGGCGTCGCCATCGCGCGGAGCGGATGGATGTCCACCGGGACGCCGCCGGAGAGGCGGAACCCGGCCGGTGTATTCATCCAGGCGTTGGCAATCACGACGAAGATGCCGGAGACCGCGCCGCTGACGGCGACGATGATGCCCGGCGCCCAAGTGCGCACGGGGCGCGACCCGGTCCCACCCGTAGAGGTAGACGCCGAGGAAGATCGCTTCGGTGAAGAAGGCGAAGCCTTCGAGGGAGAAGGGCATCCCAATGATCGCGCCCGCGTACTGCATGAAGCGCGGCCACAGGAGACCCAACTCGAACGACAGGACCGTCCCGGAGACCGCCCCGACCGCGAACAGAATCGCCGTGCCCCGGGCCCATCGCTTCGCCAACTCGAGATAGTGTGCATCGCCCGTGCGGAGCCACCGGGACTCGGCGATGACCATGAGAGCGGGCATGCCGATGCCCACGACCGCGAAAATGATGTGGAAGGCCAGCGACATGCCCATCTGCGAGCGTGCCGCCAGCAGGTCACTCATCGGCGTCGCGGGGGATTCCAGCGCGTTCGGCGAGCTGTTGGGCGGGCCGGGGGGCGAGCGTCGTGATCGCGACGGCGGCGACGATCGCCGCACCGGCGGCCGCGGTGCGTCCGCTCAGCGGCTCGCCCGCGATGGCCCATCCGAGCAGCACCGCGACGACCGGGCAGACGAACGCATACGTGGCGGTCATGGCCGGCGCGACATTCCGGACCAGCCACATGTACGCCGTGAATCCGATCAGGGACCCGAACGTGATCAGGTACACGAAGGCGATCCAGGATGTGGCCGAGATGTGGGCGACGTCCAGCCGTGCGAACTCACCGGTTGCGCCCGCGGCGACCGCGAGAGCGAGCCCGCCCCAGACCATCTCCAGGCCAGTGGCGAGCGCCGGCGAATCCGGGAGTGGCGAGTAGCGTGCATAGAGCGACCCGGCCGCCCAGGCGCAGGAGCCCGCGATGAGGACAATGGCAGCGATCGGCGACACGTGCTGTGGCCCTCCCTGGCGGGGGTCGATCAGGATCGCGAGACCCGCCATGCCCAGAATGATACCGGCGATCACACCGCGCGAGGGGCGGCGGCCGCGCATCCACTCGAAGACCGACATCCAGAGTGGCGTCGTGAGCAGCAATGCGGTCACGCCCGTTGGCACCTGCTGCTCGGCCCAGATGACACTGCCCGTGCCGCAGGAGAGGAGCAGGATTCCGGCCACGGCGGTCGTCCGCATCTCCCGGTTGCGGGGCCACGTGGCGCCGCGGGCCAGTGCGACCGCGCAGAGGATCACACCCGCGATGAGAAATCGTCCGGCGCCCATGAGGAAAACCGGGATCGTCTGGATCGAGTAGTAGATACCGAGGTACGTCGATCCCCAGATCGTGTAGACGGCCGCGAAAGCGAGCACGACCAGCCGCCACGGAGGGCGGTGCCCCGCGGCGGGCGCTACAGGCGTGTGCGGGTGAGCGCGGGCATTGCCCGTCTCACTGCTCGCCCAGGAACGGATACTTGTGATCGAGCGCGGGGGTGAACGTTTCCTTGACCGACCGGGCGCTGACCCAGCGGGTGAGATTCAGCTTCGAGCCCGCCTTGTCGTTGGTGCCGGAAGCGCGCCCGCCGCCGAACGGCTGCTGGCCGACGACCGCGCCGGTCGGCTTGTCGTTGATGTAGAAATTGCCGGCGGCGTGGCGCAGCGCCGTCGCGGCCTCGCCGACCGCGCCGCGGTCGCGCGCGAAGACCGCACCTGTGAGCGCATACGGCGACGTGCGGTCGACGATGCCGAGGATCTCGGCCCACCGCGCGTCCGGGTAGACATACGCGGTGACGACCGGTCCGAAGATCTCCTCGCACATGAGGCGTGCGCCCGGATCCGTCGTCTGCACGAGCGTCGGTTCGATGAAGTACCCAGTCTCGCCGCGCGCCCCGCCGCCCTGAATGATCGTGGAGGACTTCTTCGCCTCGGCCTGGTAGCCGCTGATCTTGGTGAAGGCCCGCTCGTCGATCACGGCGCCCATGAAATTCCGGAAGTCGGTGACATTGCCGACGCCGATCTCGCGCATCATCGCGACCATGCGGTCGCGCGTCTCGGGCCAGAGCGACGCCGGGATGTAGACGCGGCTGGCGGCGGAGCACTTCTGTCCCTGGTACTCGAAGCCGCCCCGCACGATCGCGACGGAGAGCGCCTGCGGGTCGGCCGATGCATGGGCGACCACGAAATCCTTGCCGCCCGTCTCGCCGACGATGCGCGGGTACGACCGGTAGCGCGACATGCTGGCGCCGATCGTCTGCCACATGTTGTTGAAGACGCTGGTGCTGCCAGTGAAATGCACGCCGGCGAGATCCCGGTGCGCGAGCGCGACCGCGGAGATGGCGGCGGCGTCGCCCGAGACGAGATTGATGACGCCCGGCGGCAGGCCGGCCGCTTCCAGCACGCGCATGAGGTAGTACGCGGACAGCATGGCGCTGCTGGCCGGCTTCCAGACCACCGTGTTGCCCATGAGGGCCGGGGCGGTCGGGAGATTGCCGGCGATCGACGTGAAATTGAATGGCGTGACCGCGTAGACGAACCCTTCGAGCGGGCGGTAGTCGAGCTGGTTCCAGGCACCCGAGCCGGCCGGGCTGATCGGCTGCTCGCCGTAGAGCTCCTGGGCGTAGAAGGGATTGAACCGCCAGAAATCGATCAGCTCCGCGGCGGCGTCGATTTCCGCCTGGTGCACCGTCTTCGACTGGCCGAGCATTGTCGCGGCGTTGACGGTGTCGCGAAACGACGAGGCGAGAAGATCCGCCGCGCGCAGGAACACACCGCTGCGGTCTTCCCACGACCACCGGCTCCAGTCGTGGTGTGCCTCCGTCGCGGCGTCGATCGCCTCCGTGACATTCGCCGGCGTGGCGCAGTGCCAGCCGGCGAGCACGTGGCGGTAGTCATGCGGCATCACCGCGGATTTGATGGTGCCCGACCGGATTTCCTCACCGCCGATGATGAGCGGGATGTCCACGCGCTCGCCCGCCATGGAGGCGAGCCTCGCCTTGATCGCGCGCCGCTCGGGAGAGCCGGGCGCGTAGGTGCGTACCGGTTCGTTGATGGGTGCTGGGACGTGCCGCACGCCGGCGAAGGGAGTCATCCGAGAAAGTTACCGGACAAAGGCGGTGCACTACAGTCCCCCGGGCCGCGTCCCACGTAATGGCGATCGGGGGCTATCGGCAAGTTTGGTGGCAGGGCGGGATGCGCCGTTGCCGAAGAGGGCGATCTACGGTTCTCGAACGGCGCCTTCCGCAAGCCTGGTGGCAGGGCGAGATGCGCCGTTGCCCAAGAGGGCGACCTCCGGTTCTCGAACGGCGCCTTCCGCAAGCCTGGTGGCAGGGCGAGATGCGCCGTTCTCGAACGGCGCCTACTGCCCTCGACGACTGGCTGCGGATGCGGCGACGGCTTAGACCGGTGCTGCCCTCGACGACTGGCTGCGGATGCGGCGACGGCTTAGACCGGTGCTGCCCTCGACGACTGGCTGCGGATGCGGCGACGGCTTAGACCGGTGCTGCCCTCGACGACTGGCTGCGGAGGCGGCGACCCGCGTAGACCGGTACGACGGCGGGCGATCAGCAGGGCCGACGGACCGAACAGGAATTCTCTTGCGATCGCTAGTTTCTCGGTTATGCCCAGCGTTGCGCGGTTCTGTCTGAGTCTTGCCGGCGCGCTCGTGGTGAGCGGGTGCCAGCAGGCGGCCGTGGAGTGGAGCGGGGATCCATTGCCGCTCGGCGGGTCGCTCACGGATGCCAGTGTGCTCGCGCTGCGCGGTGTGCCAGACGACGTGCGGGCGGTGCCGCGGGCGGTGCCGGTTCCGCAGGGCGGGCTGCCGCCGCTGGGGGTGGGGAGCTGCCTGGCGTCCATCCGGTTCGCGCGGGCGCCGGTGGGCACGCGGGCGCTGCCGCCGGGGGATCGCGGTGCCGTGGCGGCGGTGTGGTGGGCCGCGCGGCCCGACAGCAGCGTCGTGCTCGATCTCGCCCGGTCGCCGGACGATGGGGCGCACTGGGATACGACGATGGTCGCCGAGGCGCGCGATCGTGGCGTGCGGGGGTGTCAGCGGCCGCCGCCGGCGATCGCGTCCGATCCGGTGAGCGGGTACACGCACCTCGCGTACTTCCTCGAGCCCGCGCCGGGCGCGGGCGTGTTTTACGAGCATTTGATGGATCTGCCGGTGGCTGGCGCAGCGGGGGCTGCCGGGGCGGCGCCTCACAGCATCGCGATGTTTCACGCCCCCGTCGCGATCGTCTACGGCGAGGTACCGCGGCGTACGAGTGTCACGGGGCATGGCGACACCGTGGCCGTCGCCTATGAGGACCCGAACCGTGCCGCTCCACAAGTTGCGCTCGCGGTGTCAGTGACTGCGGGACACACGTTTGCACCGGCCGTGCCGGCATTCAGGGGACAACGTGGAAGCGCGTGATCCCGTGATCGGGCTCGATCGCGCGGCGGTAGCCGTCGCGTGGCGGGAGTCGGCGATTCGCGCGGATGGCGCGGCGGACACCTCGGCAGTCGCGCGCGCCGTGGTTCGCACCGGGACATTCCGATGACCATTGGCGCGGCCCGCCGGCGGAGCGCCACATGACGGCACTCGCATGACGGCACTCGCATGACGGCACTCGCATGACGGCACTCGCATGACGGCACTCGCATGACGGCACTCGCATGACGGCACTCGCATGACGGCACTCGCATGACGGCACTCGCATGACGGCATTCGCATGAGGGCACTCGTGGCGGACGACGACGAGGCCATGCGGCTTCTCGTCGAGGCGATCCTGACCGACGCCGGGCACGAGGCGCTTCCCGCGGCGGACGGCGAAGCTGCGTGGGCCGTGTACCAGCGCGAGCGTCCTCCGCTGGTGCTGCTCGACTGGCAGATGCCCAAGCTGAGCGGAGTCGAACTGTGCCAGCGTATCCGGGCGGCCGAGGCGACGCGGGACGCCTACATCGTGATGGTGACATCGCGCGGGGCGACGGCGGATCTCACACAGCTCCTCGACGCGGGCGCGGACGATTACGTGTCCAAGCCACTGACGCCGGAGTCGTTACGCACGCGCATCGTGATTGCCGAACGGGCGATCGCGGTGGATCAGGCCCGGCGGGCGGCGGAGGAGGCGCTGGCGCGCGCGCAGTGGTACGCGGGCATCGGCGAGACGGTGGTCGCCGTGCAGCACGAGATCAACAATCCGCTCACAGCGCTCCTCGGCAACGTCGCGCTGCTGACCGCCGGGCTGGCCTCACCTGCAGAGGAGAAACAGTGCATGACCGTGATCGCCGAGCAGGCGATGCGGATCGCCACCGTCGTGCGGCGCCTCGGGTCGCTGCGCGAGCCCCGGTCGGTCGAGTACGTAGCCGGGTCGAAAATGCTGGACCTCAGCGGGAAAGACAGCGGGTAGCGGTTCCCCCTCTCACCTTGCGCCTTCGTTGGTGGGGTGTACTTTGCACCGCGTCTGCCCCTCCGCGCGCGGGCGCGTGCGCTGGGCGGGCACCGGACCCGCTTTCGTCCCACTTCCGAGGAGCGACACCCGATGGCCACAAAAAAGAAGAAGGCCGCAAAGAAGGCGAAACGTCCCGCAAAGAGAGCAGCGAAGCGGCCGGCGAAGAAGAAGGCTTCGAAGCGCAAGCCGAACGCTGCATTCATGAAGCCGATGCATCCGACGGCGGCGCTCGCGGCGGTGGTGGGTTCGTCGCCGATGCCGCGCACGGAAGTGACCAAGAAGCTCTGGCAGTACATCAAGCGGAAGGGCCTGCAGGATCAGAAAGAGCGCCGCATGATCAATGCGGACGACGCGCTCAAGGTGGTGTTCGGTGGCAAGGCGCGCGTGTCGATGTTCGACATGACGAAGCTCGTCAACAAGCACCTCAAGGACGCATAGTTCCGTACTGACCGCGGGCGCGTCCCGGCGATTGTCGCCGGGCAGCCGCCAGCGGCGAACGGAAACAGGGTGGCAATGATGGCCGGAGCGCCTCAGGGCAAGTCACCTCGGGCGTCCGGCACAGCGGGGTCCGGCGCACCACGGAGCACGGCGGGCGAGCAACCAGCGCCCGCCGACGGCTCGCCGGACCGCCGCCCCTCCTACGAGTTCGCCAAGTCGATCCTGGCTGCGATCGTCGTTTTTCTCTTCGTTCGCACGTTTCTGGTCGAGGCGTACCGTATCCCGACGGGGAGCATGGAGCCGACGCTGCTCGTGGGCGACTGGCTGTTCGTCAACAACCTGGTATACGGGCCGCACATCCCGTTCACGAACGCGCATCTTCCGGGATACGCGGATCCGAAGCGGCACGACGTGGTCGTGTTCGTGTCGCCGCCGCAAATCGATCAGCCGGACGATCCGACGCCGATCCTGGTGAAGCGGCTGTGGGGGACGCCGGGCGACACGTTGTTCATGCGCAACGGCATCCTGCACATCAACGGCGATTCGCTGCCTCAGGGGCCCGAGTTCGCGGGCAACATCAAGCTGGCCGACAGCCTGCGCTTCCTCAACAATTCGCTGTTCGATTGGCAGCGCCGGTTTTCGCTGCCGGCGTCGCGGTTCGGGACCGCGCCGCTCGACCCGTCGCTCGACAACTGGGGACCGATCGTCGTCCCGCCGGATCACTACTTCATGATGGGTGACAACCGGTACGAGTCGAAGGACAGCCGCTACTGGGGACTGGTGCCGAGGGAGAATTTGCGCGGCCGGCCGCTCTTCGTGTATTACTCATACGACACCGAAGCCGGGCTACCGTATTTCCGGATCTTCACAGAGATCCGGTGGGGCCGCCTGGGGCACTGGATCCACTAGGGCGACAGCGCCCGGGTCCACTGCCGGGGTCCGCACCGGCGCCAAGGCGCCGGGTCCCGGTTTTGCACGGCACGGCTCGCACGTTCTCCCTTCCGAGGAGCCGATTCTATGGCAGTCCGCCTCCGCGAAGTTCATCCTGCCGTCGTTCACGCTCCGATCGCGCTGCTACCGCTGGCGGTCGTCGCGGACGTGCTCGGCCGCGTAACCGGCCGCCGGTCGCTCCGTGAGGCGGGGCGCCACCTCATGCCAGTTGCAGCCGTGGGTGCCGCCGCAGCGGCCCTGACGGGGCTCGTAGCGCAGCACGAGGTGCAGGCCGACGGGCGCGCGCGCGACATGCTGGTGACGCACCGGAACGTGAACCTGACGGTGGTCGGCCTCACGACCCTGCTGGCTACGTGGCGGTGGCGCCAGCGCGCGGCGTCGCCGGGATATCTCGCGCTCGGGCTCGCTGGCGTGGGACTCCTGGGGTATTCGGCGTATCTCGGGACGAAGATGGTGTACGCGCACGGTGTCGGCGTGGATGCCGCTGGTGGAATTCGTCCTGCAGGAAGGACAGGTCCAGAGCGTGGGAACGCGGCTGCCGTGCGCACGGCGGCGGGCGACATGCTGCGGGGTCTGACGCACGCGGCGTCGGCGCGCATGCACCGCGTGGCGCTTCATCGCGAGCCGATCCGAGTGCTGAAGCCGAACAATGCGCCGAACACCGCGCCGAACACCGCGCCGAACACCGCGCCCACATCCGCCACGGGCCGCGCCGGCGACTAACAGCGCGTTCGCTCCCGCCCCGGGTCGCATCGCGGCCCGGGGTCCAGTAGGTTAGGCACTACATGCCCGGCTTCTTCCCGCGACACTCGATCGCATGGAAGGTCGAAGAGCCGCCAGCGTTTCGAGCACTGACGCTGTCGGTCGTGGAAATCGGGCTCCTGACCGGGGTGATTTACCGCCTCGTGCGGGCGCTCCTTCTAGCCCACGTGCCGGGTGAGCATCCCGTGTATGTGTTCGGCATCTATGTCGCGCTCGGGCTTCTCCTCTGCGGAGCGGCGGCGGCGCATCTCGGCAACTATCCGATCAGCACCTGGCTATGGCGCGTTCCACTGTTCACGGTTCTCGAAGTGTGCGGGGAAATGGGAACCAGCATCATCCTCGTCGCGACGCATCGCGAGCGTCTCGGCACATTGCCCGCCGACTGGGACGACGTCCCCTCGATGGCGCTGCAGGCGCTGGCGCTGCGGACGCTGGTGCTGTGCACCTTCGGGCTCGTCCTCGCTGGCGTCGTCCAGGTGGTGCGCACCGCGCTGCTGCGGCGTGCCGACCGCGGATCCACCGTGGACGCAATTCGTGAGGGCCGCACGGGCGAATAGCATTCTCCGCCCGGGGCGTGCGCAGTGACCCACACCTCGAACTCAGCGACCTCCGCGCGCGGCCCAGCGCGCCGTGCGCGCGTCCGCGTACCCGGCAGCTCATCGAATCTCGGTGCGGGATTCGATTGTCTGGGTATCGCGCTCGCGCGGTACGTCATCGCCGAGTACGTGCCTCACGACTCGCCTGACGACGCGGGAGTGCTGCGCGTCGAGCGGCGCGGCACACTCCGGGCACTTGGCGACGGGTCCGACGATCGCGACCTCCTCGTCCGAGCGTTTCGGCGCTACGCCGAGTCGCTCGGTATCGCCCTGCCGGGCGGGACGTTGACCCTCGACTCCGAGATCCCGATCGCACGCGGCTTCGGGTCTTCGGCGGCAGCGGTCGTCACCGGCATCGCACTCGCTGCCGCGGCCGCGGATGTCCCGCTCGAACTTCCGAGCGCGCTGCGTATCGCGCGCGAGTTCGAAGACCATCTCGACAACGTCGCCCCGTCGATCCTCGGCGGCCTGGTGGCCGTCGCGGCCGGTGACGACGGTGCGCCGCATGCCTTCCGGCTGCCGTTGTCGGACCGCGTGGGGTTCGCGTTCGCGGCGCCCGGCGTGGAACTCGAAACGCGGCGGGCGCGGGCCGCACTGCCGCGCACCGTCCCGCACGCCGACGCCGTGCACAACGTCGGCGCGATGGCGGCACTCCTCCGGGCACTGGAGACTGGCGACGCCGATCTGATGCGGCTTGGGCTCTCCGACCGTCTGCACGTGCAGTATCGCCTGCCCCTAATCCCGGGCGCGGTGGACGCGATGCGGGCTGCGCGTGACGCGGGAGCGTGGGGCGTGACCGTATCGGGCGCGGGATCAGGGCTTCTGGCCTTCGCGGCGCCGGACCGGACATTCGACGTGGCGGACGCGATGGCGGCGGCGTTCCGTCTGGTGACTGGAGAGGGCGTGGTGTTCTTCGCCGCACAGCCGGACGCGAGGGGTGCGACCGTTGAGTGAAGCGAGTAGTACCAGCGTGAACAGCCGTGCGCGGGGCGTGCTTGCGCGCTACGCCGCGCTCCTGCCCGTCACGAGCGCGACGCCGGCGCTCTCGCTCCAGGAGGGTGACACGCCGCTGCTCGACGTGCCGCGGCTCGCCGCGTGGGCCGGCGTCGCGTCGCTGTACGTGAAGTTCGAGGGGATGAATCCCACGGGGTCGTTCAAGGACCGCGGGATGGTGGTGGCCGTGGCGAAGGCCGTGGAGAGCGGAGCGCGCACCATCACGTGCGCATCCACCGGGAACACCGCGGCGAGTGCGGCGGCCTATGCGGCGCGGGCGGGCGTGACCGCCGTCGTGCTGCTCCCGCGCGGCAAAGTCGCGGGCGCCAAAGTGTCGCAGGCCCTCGCGTATGGGGCGCGTGCGATCGCGCTCGACACCGGATTCGATGCGGCGCTCGACGTGGCCCGCGGGCTCACGGCGCGGTATGCGGTGGAACTCGTCAACTCCGTCAATCCGCACCGGATTGCGGGGCAGGCCACCGCGGCCTACGAGATCTGCGACGTGCTGGGGCACGCGCCGGGCGTGCTCGCATTGCCGGTGGGGAATGGGGGGAACATCAGCGCGTACTGGGCGGGATTCCGGCGCTACCGCGACATGGGGCGCACGCGGACCCTTCCGTCAATCGTCGGCGGCCAGGCGGCCGGCGCGGCGCCGCTGGTCCTCGGCCATCCCGTCGAGTCACCGGACACGATCGCGAGCGCCATCCGGATCGGCCGCCCAGCGAGCTGGGAGACCGCGGTGGCCGCGGCGACCGAGTCGGGCGGGGAGTTCCGGGCGGTGAGCGATGCCGACATCCTCGACGCCTATCGCCAACTTGCCCGGTGCGAGGGGATCTTCTGCGAGCCGTCATCGGCGGCCGGACTCGCCGCGCTCCGCGCCAGCGTGGCCGCGGGGCGGACACCGGCGGACAGCGAGTGCGTTTGCGTCTGCACGGGGCACGGCCTCAAGGACGCCCAATTCGCGCCAGCGCTCGAGGACGACGCGGCGCCATTGCCCGCGACCGTCGAGGCGGTGGCGGCTGCACTGGGCGTGGCGGAACGGCGGGGGTCGTAGGGCGGGGCCGTTGCCCGAACAGGGCGACCGATGGTTCTCGAACGGCCCCTACGGCCCTCGACGACAAGGCGTAAATGTCGTGCGGAGATCCGTCTCCGGCCCTCTGTTTCCAGGTGGGCAGGCCCTCGGGGACGCGATACGGAACCCCGGGGCATCCAGGCGGATATGTTTCGGCAGTGGCCTGTATCTCAACGGAGTGACGCGAATCCATGTATGACGAACGCTTTGTGGCGCCCATGCGCCAGGAATTGACCCGCCTCGGGGTCTCGGAGCTGCGCACAGCGGCGGCCGTCGATGATGCGATCAAGAACACGCCAGGGACCACCCTGGTGGTCGTGAACTCGGTGTGCGGCTGCGCCGCGCGCAACGCCCGTCCGGCCGTGGCGAAGGCCTTGAGCCACGCGGTGCGTCCGGAGCACCTGACCACCGTCTTTGCGGGACAGGACACCGACGCCACACAGAAGGCGCGGAGTTATTTCACCGGTTATGCGCCGTCGTCTCCGCAGATCGCGCTCATGCGTGATGGGCGGGTCGTGCACATGATCGAGCGCTATCAGATCGAAGGACGCGGGGCCGACGAGATCGCGCGCGATCTCACCGATGCGTTCGACCGGTATTGCCAACCGGCGACGACACCAACCGCGACGGCGGAGCGGGCGACGGCCTGACCCTGGGCCGGACGGGCGGCGAGGCGGAAGCGACACCATGCGCGTCCTCGTCGTCGAGGATGATCGGGAGCTCGCCGGAATCCTGGCTCAGGGTTTCGGCGAGCATCACATCGAGACCGTCGTAGCGGAGACCGTCGCCCGCGGCCGTGAGCGGGCCGCCCTCGGGACGTACGACGTCATCGTGCTCGACGTGCTGTTGCCGGACGGCGACGGCTTCGACCTATGTGCCGCGTTGAGGGCACGCCACATCGCGACGCCGATCCTGATGCTGACCGCGCGCGACGCCGTTGACGATCGCGTCCACGGGCTGGAGGCGGGCGCCGACGATTACCTGGTGAAGCCGTTCGCGTTTCGCGAGCTGCTGGCCCGTGTGCGGGCGCTCGGGCGCCGGCGGCCGGCGATCGCGCCGGAGCAGATCCGGATCGCCGATCTCGAGGTCGATCTCGCGGCGCGACGGGTCGTGCGGGCCGGCCTGCCGATCTCACTGACGGCGCGAGAGTTTGCGCTCCTGGAGTTTTTCACGCAGCATGAAGGGACGGTGTCCGACCGTGCCGCGATCGCGGCCCACGTCTGGGATGACAACCATGACCCCTTCACCAACGTGCTCGAAGTCCTGGTCCGCCGGCTGCGGCGGAAAATCGACGACGAGTTCGAGCCCAAGCTGATTCACACCGTGCGCGGGGCCGGGTATCGCTTTGGTCTCTGAACCCGAGGGCGGTCCGGCGCGGGCCCCCGCACCGGTGACCGTCCGGGCGCTGCGACGGATCCGGCTGCAACTGACCGCGTGGTACGTCGGGACATTTGCGCTCGTGCTCGCGGTGCTGGGGATCTCACTCTTCTCCGTGATCGCGCGGCAACTGGCGCGCGATCTCGATGCATCGCTGCACGCGGCGGCCCGTGCCATCGCGCAGGCCGCACAGATCCGCGAAGTCGAAGCGGTTTCGGCGACGGGCGGCGTCGTGGACGCGGTCGAGGAGCTGACGATCCCTGGCCGCGAGCTCTATCTGTTCGACTCGGCGGGGCGGCCGCTGACGCCGCCACAGGCCGACGCCCATGTCGTCTCGGTCGCAGAGCGTGCGGCGGGCGCGGGAGTGGCGGACGAGCACTTCAAGCGCCGGGATCCCGCGGGCGATCGGAACCTCCAGGCGCACGCCGAGCGGTTCACACTGAAGAGTGGGAAGATCTACGTCGCGGCGGCGGTGGCGGACCGGGTGGAACTCGAGGACCGGTACGCGGCGCTCATCGGTGTGTTCGCGGGAGCGGCGGCCGCGGCGCTGCTCCTTGTGGCCGCAGGCGGGTGGTTCCTCGCGGGGAAAGCGACGGCGCCAATGGCGCGCACACTCGCCCATATGCGGCGGTTCATGGCTGACGCCGCGCACGAGCTGCGGACCCCGGTCGCCGTGTTGAGAAGCCGTGCCGACGTGGCGCTCCAGCGTGAGCGCGATCCCGCGGCGTACGTGGCGGCCCTGTCCGCGATCGGAGTCGAATCGGAGCGTATCGGCGGGATCGTGGACGACCTGCTGATGCTCGCGCGGGCCGATGCAGGGGAACGGCCGCTCGTGCAGCGGCGTCTCTACCTCAATGACGTCGTGCTCGAGGCTGTGGCGGGCGTGCGAGTCCTGGCGGAGCGGCGGGGCGTCGAGCTGGCCGTCTCCGAGTTCGAGGAAGCGCCGGTGGATGCCGATCCGGTGCTGCTGCACCAACTGGTGGTGATCGTGCTGGACAACGCGATCAAGTTCACACCGTCCGGCGGTCGCGTCTCGTTGGGCGTGCGCGCGGAAGACGGGCGCGCCGTCGTGACCGTGGACGATTCGGGCGCGGGGATCAGCGCCACCGAACTGCCGTTCATCTTCGACCGGTTCTACCGGGGTGTGGATGCGCGGTCGCACGGGGAAGGCGCGGGGTTGGGGTTGTCGATCGGGCGGTGGATCGCCGATGCACATCGCGCGACGATCGACGTCGAGTCCACGCGCGGATCGGGCACTCGCGTGACGATCCGGTTCCCGGTACCCAGCGCGCAGCAGCCGACC
Organism: uncultured Gemmatimonadales bacterium; assembly: GCA_963737895.1. GTDB lineage: Bacteria > Gemmatimonadota > Gemmatimonadetes > Gemmatimonadales > Gemmatimonadaceae > Palsa-1248. The sequence continues at coordinate 1,865,128 of CAVTUF010000001.1, forward strand.
CGATAGCGAAACGGCGGGGGGTGGAGCCGGATCACGGCGCCCCGGACCCGGCCCATCCCTCGCCGTTCGCCAGTCAGATCCTGCCCGCGATCATTTCGCCGGCTCGACCACCAGCAGCGTGAAGCTGCCCGGGACCGGCTTGGGGCGTTCGTTGCCTTCGGCGGGCGCGAACTTCGCGCTCACGAGGTAGATCGTGTGCGTGGCGGGATCGAGCGCCATCGTGCGGGCGCCGAGCACCGTCTGGACCGATCCCAACTCCGTGAACTTGTCGGGCGAGTCCTCGTGGACGACCGTGAGCGTGCCATCGCCATTCGAGCTGAAGGCATTGCCCGTTCCGGCGTCGAAGCGATTGGCATCGACGCGTCCTCCGATCGGTACCGTGGTGATGACCTTGCCGGCGTCGGCATCGGAGATGGCCATGACCTTGTTGTGGCAGCCGCTGAAGAGCCGGTGATGCGAAACGTCGATCGCGAGGCCTGACGGGCTTTCGCAGGGAGCGAGCGGCCACTGGCGGACGACCTTGAGCGAGGCGAGATCGATCGCGACGAGGAGACTCTTGTCTTCCATGTTCGCGTAGACCGTACCACGTCCGTCGGTGACGGCGAACTCCGGCTTGCCGGGGAGTTTCACCGTGCCAACCACCTCTCCGGTCGCGCCGGCGACCACCGTCGCGGTGCCCGCGTCGCCGTTCATGCTCACGGCATAGTGCGTCTTCGGGTCGTACAGCATCGCGTCGTCGTCCGGGCCGGCCTTGGCGGTGCCGATCTGCTTCAACGTCTTCAGATCGAAGATGTGGATGGCCGAGTCGCCGGCGGCGGTGATGAAGCCACGGCCGAGATCGGGGGCGAGGGCGACCCCGTGCACGTGAGGCGTGCCGGTGATGTCACCGATGAGGGCACCCGTCTTGGGGTCGATCACGATCACGTGTGTGCCGTGCGTGATGAACAGCCGGTGGCCGGCCGGGTCGAACTCGAGGTAGTCCCATCCACCGTCGCCGGGGAGCGGGATCTGTTTGGCGAGCGTGTAGCCCGTGTTCTGTGCCCCTGCCGTGACGGTGACGCCGGCCAGCACCGCGAGTGACGCGGCGAGCAGCGTGACCGTGTCTCGCATGCGGCCGATAGAGAAGTGAGCGGACATACGTCCTCGGGTCAGAGGTTAGACACGCCGGTCCCGCGCTGGATCGCGCCTTCGGGGGACGAACCTACTCCGCGAAACTGACCGCACGATTACAAACCGGGCCCGGGGGCGGCCGGCGACGGATCGTGACACACCTGGGACGGGCGGCCCCCGGGCTGCGGTGCGCGGCCGTTCTCGAACGGCCGCTACTGCCCTCGTCAGCCGGCCAACGTGACGCAGCGTGGACCCGGTTCGGGGTCGACCGCCTGTAATCGTGGCGACAGCTTTGCGCGCTAGCGTTTGCGGCATGGGTGCCCTACCTGATGGGTACAGCCTCGCGGGCAGGGCTGCGACCCGTGTCATCGTCGTGATGGCGGCGGCCGTCGCGGCGTTGGGGGTGGCCGGCGGCGCGGCTCACGGGCAGGCGGCCGCGCCGGGTGCGCAGCCCGTCCTCATGCCGATGACCCGCGCGGCGGCGATCAATGCCGCCGCCAGGCGGGGTCCACGGGGTGCTTTTGCGCTGCAGGACTCAGTGGCCGCGCATGCGGATCTCACAGTCGCGCGCGGGTATCCCAACCCGGTGGCGGATCTGACGTATTCGCGCGCCGTCCCGTACTACCACGGCGTTCTGAGCGTGCCCGTGGACTATCCGTGGGTGCGCGCGGGCGCGCGTGCATGCGGCGGAGCTGGGACTGCGTGCGGCCTCGTACCGCTACGCGTTCGAGCGGGCGCAGACCCGCTATGACGCGGACACCGCATACACGCGGGCGCTGGTGGCGGCCGGGCACGCGGCCTTGTCGCACCGGAACGCCGTGGACGCCGACAGCCTGCACCGGCTGGCGCTTTTCAGGCGAGAGACCGGCGACGCGAGCGATCTCGACGTCGATCTGGCGGCCATCAACGCGGGGCAGGCGGCCAACGCGTCGGCGGCGGATTCCATCGCGGCGATCAGCGCGCTGCTCGATCTCCAGGCCGTGCTGGGGCTTCCATCGGATCGCCCAGCCGTGGCGCTCACGGATTCGCTGGCAATGCCGGGCGATCCGGGAGCGGGGGTAGCGGTGGCGAATGGAGCAGACCCATTGCCAGTTGCGGCAGCGGCGGCCGCCGTTCAGTCGAACGAATCCGCGCTCACCTTCGCGCGCCGGTCCGTGCTGGCACCGCCGTCGATTCAGGCAGGGCTCGAAGGCGGTGATCCGGACCAGCCATACCTCATGCCCACCGTGGGGCTCTCGCTGCCCCTGCCGCTATTCAATCACGACCACGGGGAAATCGCGTTGGCGACGGCGAACCGGGACCGTGCGAAGCTCGAACTGGAACTGGTGCGGCGCGAATCGGCGGCGGCGATCGCGCGAGCCTCCCGCGAGCTCGACGCGGCGATGACCCGTGCGAGGCGCGACAGCAGCCTGCTCGACGCGGCGGACCGGGTCGCGGCGCGGTCCCTCGTCGCGTTCGCGGAGGGTGCGAGCGGATTGGCGAGCGTCATCGAAGCCCAGCGCAGTGCGCGCGACGCACGGGGGCAGTATCTGGACGATCTCGCCGCGGCGAACACCGCCGTCGCGACCGTGCGACTGGCCGGACTCACAGCGTCGTCCCAATGACACAGCACACAGCGATCCACGCGCTATGCGCTACGGCAACGACAGAATGCGCCCTTCTCGAAGGGCGCCTACTGCCCTCGACGACTGGCAATGGTGGGACGGCAAGCACGGAGCGCTACCTGCTCCGTGGCGGGATGGCGGTGTGCGAGCCGAATCGCCGTCGCGAGCGCCTTTGCGATCGCGTTCGTCGTCGCCGGCGGGTGCCGCGGAAAGAGCGGCGTGGCGGGCGCGTCCGATACGGCGGCCGCGGTCACGCCAGCGGGGACATCGGCGGCCAAACCGACGGCCACGCCTGCGGCGCACGCGGACGCCGATTCCGGAGGCGCGGACAGCGCGCATGACGCCGCCGGGGCGGCTGGAGGCGACGACGAAGAGGCCGCAGTGCCGCCGGTCGTCGGGGCACACACCGCGGTGGTGGCTCGGCAGCCGTTCGGCGAATCGATCACGGCGATCGGCGTCGTGGCGCCCAGGCCGGGGCACTACGCGGAACTCGCACCGGCAGCGGCGGCGCGCGTGGCGCGGATCTTCGTCGCGCCGGGCGATCGCGTGAACGCCGGCGATACACTCGTCGCGTTCGAGCGGGCGCCATTCGACGCCGCGGCAGCGAGCGCGGATGCGGCGCTGACGCTGGCACAGCACGCGTACGACCGTGCGCAGCGGCTGGCGGCGGCCGGGATCGCCGCTCGCAAAGACGTCGATCAGGCGGCGGCGGATCTGGCGAGCGCGCGGAGCGCCGATGTCGCGGCGCAGCGGGCGCAGCAACTCGCGACCCTGCGGGCGCCATTCAGCGGCGTCGTGACGCGGCTCTCCGCCGTACTTGGCGCGACGGTTGATCCGGGGCAGCCAGTGGCGAGCATTGCCGACCCCAACGCATTGGACCTGGTGTTCAGCCTGTCGGCAGCGGAAGCCGCGCGGGTGCACCCCGGCGCCGCAGTGTCACTCACCAGCGGGCAGGGAGTCCACGGCAATGCGCTGGGGCAGGCCGTCGTCAGCACCGTGGGAGCGGCGCTCGACACGACCACGCGAACGGTGGCGATGCGGGCGCGGCTCATACATCCCGCGCGGGTGCTTCGTATCGGCGAGACCATCTTCGGCCGGATCGACGCCGGCGTCCGCCGTGACGCCGCGACGGTGCCGGTCCAGGCGTTGGTGCCCGACGGCGACGGACTCAAAGTATTCGTGGTGGGGACCGATGGGATCGCGCACGCGCGCGCGGTCGTCGTCGGGGGGCGGACCGAGACGACGGCGGAGATCCTGGACGGCGTGCACCCGGGCGAAACCGTCGTGACCGACGGTGCCTACGGCGTGGAAGATCGCGCGAAGGTCGTGCCAGTCCGGTGACCCTGTTCGACCACCTGAGCGCGCATCGGCGCTTCGTCTATCTGATCGTCGCACTTCTCAGTGCGGCGGGCATCGGTGCAGGCCTGCGGCTGCCGTCGGCGATCTATCCGGAGCTGACATTCCCGCGCATCACGATCGTCGCGCGCGGCTCCTCACTGGGCGCCCGGCAGGTCGTGTTCAGCGTCACGCGTCCGATCGAAGAGGCCATCAGCGTCGTGCCCGGCGTATCCCGGGTGCATTCGCGGTCGATCCGTGGAGCGAGCGAGATCACCGTCACATTCGCGCCGCGCACCGACATGCTATACGCACTGCAACTCGTGCAGGCGCGGATCAACGAAGTGCGCGGCGATCTGCCCGCGGGGCTCGACATCGAGGCCGAGCGACTGACCCCGTCGATATTCCCCATCCTGTCGTACAACCTCGAGGGTGGCGACGCGGCCGCGCTGTTCGACATCGCGCGCTATCAGGTGCGTCCCGTGATCTCGCGAGTGCCGGGCGTGGGCCGCGTGGACATCGAGGGCACCGACGTTCGCGAGATCGAAGTCGTGTGCGACCCCGCCCGCCTCGCGGCGCAGGGACTCTCCTACGACGACGTGGCCCTCGCGATCCGGCAAGCCACGGCCGTGGACGCCGTCGGGCGCCTGCAGCAGGATTACAAACAACTGCTGATCGTGACCGACCAGGAGGCGCACACACCCGAGGACATCGGCAACATCGTCGTCACAACCGCGGCCGGCTCTGGTGTCCGAGTCCGCGATCTGGGCACCGTCGCACTGGGAACGGAAGATCACACCCGTATCGTCGCGGGCGACGGCCGCCGGCGGCGCAGATCAACATCACGCGGCAGCTCGGGGCCAGCACGGTGGCGATCGCCGACAGCGTCGCGGGCGTGATGCGTGCCCTTGCGCCGGCTTTGCCGCCGGGCGTGCGGGTGGAGGCGGTGTACGATCAGGCCGCGCTGGTCCGGGACGCGGTCGCGTCGGTGCGGGACGCGATGCTCATTGGCGCGCTGCTCGCGGCCACCGTGCTGCTTCTGTTCCTGCGCGACGGGGCCATGACCGCCGTGAGTGCGGCCTCGATTCCGCTGACCCTGGCGATCACCGTCTTCGCCATGTGGCTGGTTGGCCAGACGTTCAATCTGATGACCCTGGGCGCGCTCGCGATCGCGATCGGGCTGGTGATCGACGATGCGGTGGTGATGACCGAGAACATCGCGCGTCACGTCGCCCTGACCGGCGGGGTAGACCGGCACGCAGCGGTGCGGGACGCCGTGCAGGAACTCATCTGGCCCGTCAGCTCATCGACCATCACGACCGTAGTCGTGTTTCTGCCGCTGGGGCTTCTGGAGGGCGTGGTGGGGCAATTCTTCATCGCGCTGTCGGTGACGCTGACCATCGCCGTGCTCGTGTCGCTGGGGCTGGCGCTCACCGTCATCCCGCTGCTCGCCGAGCGCTTCATCAGCGCCGGTGTGGCACACGAAACCGAAGCAATGGCGACCCTCGGGGACCCCGGCCTACCGGGGCACGACTTCGTCCGGCGACCCGATTTCTTCGACCGGGTGGTGAAAGCTGCCGGCGGGCTCGCCGGCTGGTACGAGCGGGCGCTGGCCCGCGTACTGCACCGTCCGTGGATCGTCGTGGCCGTGTCGGCCGCACTCATCCTGAGTGGTGCGATCGCACTCCGATTCGCCGAGACGGGGTTTCTCCCCGAGATGGATGAGGGCGCGTTCGTGCTCGACTACATCAGTCCCGGCGGGACGGCGCTCGCGGAGACCGACCGCCAGGTGCACCTGATCGAGCGCATCCTGGGCCGGACCCCGGAGATCGTGGCGACCTCGCGGCGGACGGGCGCCGAGCTGGGGTTGTTCGCCACGCAGCAGAACGTCGGGGACATCGTCGCGAGGCTGTCACCGCGGCGCGAGCGTTCGCGGGGGATCGAGGAAGTCATGGCCGACGTGCGGTCGCAGGCCGAGCGAGCGGTGCCGCGGCTGCACATCGAGTTCGTGCAGATCCTGTCCGACGTGATCAACGATCTCGCGGGTGCGTCGCGGCCGGTGGAGATCAAGCTGTTCGGCGAGCAGCTCGTTCAACTCGAGCAGTACGCCAACGTGCTGGCTCCCGATCTCCGGAAAGTGCCTGGCCTCGCGGACCTGTATCCGGGAGTGAGCGATCCATCGTCCGAGCTACTGCTGCACATCGATCCGGCCGAGGCGGCGCGCGTGGGTATGACCCCGCAGCAAGTGGGCGCCGATGTGAGCGGGTCGATGCTCGGCGTGGCGGCGGGCGAAATCCGGCGTGACGACCGCTCGATCGGCATCCGCGTGCGGGCACCGGATTCGGTGCGGTACGACCCGTTGCGACTCGAGTCGCTCCCCATCATGGGCCAGGGCCGCCGGGCGACGCCGCTTGGCGCCCTCGCGACCATCCGGATGGCGGATTCCCGCGCGGAACTGACGCGAGAGAACCAGCAGCAAATGATCGCCATCACGGCCGACAAGGACCAGCGATCGCTGGGCGACGTGATGCGGGGGGTACTGGCCGTGTTGAAGGCGCATCCGGCGCCCGCGGGGATCCGCGTGGAGGTCGGGGGGCAGTATGCCGGCCAGCAGGCGGCGTTCCGGACGCTGCTGATCGTGCTCGTGCTGGCCGTCGTGAGCGTCGTGGCCGTGATGGTCGTACAGTTCGAGTCGTTCGTCGAGCCGCTGGTGGTCGTGTTGGTCGCGCCGGTGTCGTTTGCGGGCGCGATCGCGCTGCTGCTGGTCACCCGCACCCCGCTCAACGTCTCGTCGATCATGGGGCTGATCCTGCTGGTGGGATTGATCGTGAAGAACGGGATCATTCTGCTGGATTTCACGCGGCTGCGGATGCTGCGCGGCGACGTGTCGCTGGAGGAGGCGATTCGGGAGGCGGCGCGGATCCGGTTGCGGCCGATCCTCATGACCACGCTCTGCACGCTGTTCGGATTGTTGCCGCTCGCGCTTGGGGTGGGGGCGGGAAGTGAACTGCAGCGTCCGCTCGCGCTGGCGGTGATCGGTGGATTGGCGTTGTCCACGCCGATCACGCTGTTCGTGGTCCCGACGCTGGTGCTGGCGCTGCGGGGCGGGCGTCCGCATCCACAGCCGAAGCTCGTCGTGACGGGGTGATCGGCCGGCCGCTAGCAAGGTGCTGGCCGATGCATCCGGCGGGGCCGTTCTCGAACGGCCCCTACTGCCCTCGTCGACCGGATTGGTAGGAGGGCAACCACAAAGGGCGGGTCAAGACCCGCCCCTACAACGGACAATGAGGTCGCGGACCACAGACCAACGTGCGAGCGGCGTTACGAAGACGACAATGTTGACGGACGATCGGGCGCTGTGCGGACAGTTGAGGCGTAACACTCGGGTAACATGGCCTCACAGGCACGACGAGGTGGCGGTGCGGATCTCATTTTCATGCGGATGACAACCGATATGAGCCGCCGCGAGCTGTTGCGGGCGGCGACCCGCGCGGCGGGTGGCGTCACATTTCTCGCGCTCGTGCCCACTGGATGGCGGCGGTTTCCATTTGCCCTGCCGGCATCGCCGCCTGCCTCGCCCGGAACCGCACTGCGAGGGCGCGAGCGGCCGCTGCTCTTCACGGCGCTTCCCTACATTCAGCCGGGACCGGCGGGCGTCCTCGTGGCCGGGCAGGAATCGCTGGTGGTCGCGTGGCAAACCGAAGATCGCGCGGCGGAGTTCACGGTCGAGTACGGGGCGACGCGATCGTACGGGCAGAAGACCACGGTGTCCGTGACGATGCGCGACGCCGGTGGCGGCCCCGGCGGCGGCGCACGCCGCAACTATGCCGCGACTATCTCCGGACTCGACCTCGGGGCGCGATACCATTACCGCGTCCGGGAGGCCGGGCGGGCGATCGTCGAGGGGTACGTGACGACACGGCGCCCGCGTGGCGTGGCGACGCGATTCGTCGCCTTCGGTGACAACGCGTACGGGTCGGCGGGCCAGCGCGCGATCGCATGGTACGCGCACCAGATGCGGCCGGACTTCGTGATGAACACGGGCGACAACGTGTACGAGGGCGGTCTGGACACGGAGTACGCGAGGTACTTCTTCCCCATCTACAACGCCGACGTCGGCGGGCCACGGACCGGGGCGCCCCTTCTGCGATCAGTGCCGTTCTACACGGTGCTCGGGAACCACGACGTCCACACACCGGACGCCAACGGGCAGCCCGCCGCCAATTTCGACAAGTCGCCGGACGCGCTCGCGTACTACAGCAGCCTGTATCTCCCGCTGACGGGACCGGAGACACCGCCTCAGGCGACGCCGGTGATCGCGGCGGGCGACGGCGCGGCCGCGTTCGCGAAATTCCGCGAGTGCGCCGGCGCGCGGTTCCCGCGGATGGGCAACTATTCGTTCGACTACGGCGACGTGCACTTCCTCTGTCTCGACTCGAACGTGTACGTCGATCCCACCGACGCCGGGTGGCACGACTACATCGAGCGCGATCTGGCGGGGACGGACGCGGTGTGGAAGATCGTCGTGTATCACCATCCGGCGTTCAACGCCGGCGACAAGCACTACAAGCACCAACACATGCGGGTACTGAGCCCGCTGTTCGAGCAGCACAAAGCCGATCTCGTGCTGTCCGGCCACGAGCACATTGACCAGCGCACGCGCCCGTTCACGTTCGCGCCGTCGGGGCCTGGGCATGCCGCGGCGAAGGGGAAGGCCGACCGGATGGTGCCGGGTACGTTCACCGTCGACACCGAGTTCGACGGTCACACGAAGACCGTGCCTCGAGGCATCATCTACGTGACCACCGGGGCGGGGGGAAAGGAGCTGTATGATCCCGGGTTCACGAGCGATCCGACGCGATGGGTTCACGAGGAGGACGAGCGGGTTCCCTACACGGCGCGCATGCTCACCGACCGCCACTCCTTCACGGTGATCGACGTGGATGCGAAGCGTTTGCAGCTCCGGCAGATCGATGAGGCGGGGCACGAGTCCGATCGCATCGTGATGACCAAGCAGGCACCGGGTTAAGACGGGGCCGGGCGCCGAGTGTGGCGTCCCGGCGCGGCGAGTTGTAACGTCGGAGGCATGCCCCCGACATCCGTTCAGGATCCGGCAGCCAGCGCGGACCGGCCGCCCGAGATCAACTGGCGCGTCGCGTTCCTGCTCTTCACGCTGGCCGGGCTGCTGCGGTTCCTGTACTTCTACCTCGACGACATCACCCGCGGGATGCAGGGCACGCTGGTGCGGCGCGTCCTCGAGGAGTCAACGGGCGCGTACGCGGCGCTGTTGTTATTTCCGCTCATTGTTGCGGCCGAGCGCCGGTATCCGTTGTCAGCGGGCCGCTGGCGCGCGCACTGGCCGGCGCACGCGCTCACGTACCTTGCATTCAGCGCGGGGCACACGACGCTGCTCGCGCTCAGCCGCCGCGTGCTCTTTCCGCTCGCGGGTCACGGGGCCTACGACTACGGCCGCATGCCTGCCCGGTATTTCATGGAATCGGCCGAGGACGTCATCAGCTATACCGTGATCGTGGGCATTCTCACCTTCATGCGTGTGCAGCGCTATCTGCGCGACCGGGAAGTCCGCGCCGCGACACTGGAGCGGGACGCGGCCACGGCGCGTCTCGAGGCTCTGAGCGCCCGGCTTCAGCCGCATTTTCTCTTCAACGCGCTCAACACGATTTCCTCGATCGTCTACGACGATCCTGTCGCCGCGGACGACTTGATCGGCCGGCTCGGCGAGCTGTTGCGTCGTGCCTTGCGGACGAGCGAGCGTCAAGAAGTCACCCTGGAGCAGGAACTGGACACACTCGATGCCTATCTGGCGTTCGTGGAAGCGCGGTTCGGGGACCGCGTCCGCTGTACGCTCGATGTGGGGCCAGAGTGCGGGGCGATGGGCGTACCGCCACTTCTCCTGCAACCGCTCGTCGAAAACGCCGTCGTGCACGGTGCCGCGGCCGAGTTCGGGAGCACGAACATCCTGATCCGGATCCGGTGTGACGGCCAGGATCTGGAAATCCGAATCGAGAACACGGTGGCTGGCGCGTCACCGGCCGATTGGCGGACGGGCACGGGCCTTGGGGCGACGCGGGACCGGCTGCGGCTGTCCTACGGCGCGCGGGCGTCGCTGGATACCGTCGCATCCGATGGCTCGTATCGCGTGACCGTGCGGCTTCCCGCGCGCCCCATGTCCGCCGTCGTGACCCATGCCGATGTGGAACATGCGCGCGCTGATCGTTGACGACGAGGCGCCGGCCCGTGCGAAGATCCGCCGGATGCTGGCCGCGGCGGGAGGTGTCGAGGTCATCGGTGAAGTGGCGACGGGCCGCGAGGCGATCGCCGCGATCAAGCGGAGTGGCCCGGACATCGTCTTTCTCGACATCCAGATGCCTGGATTGGACGGCTTCGGCGTGGCTGAAGCGCTCGATCGCGACGGCGGCCCGTATGTCGTTTTCGTGAGCGCGCACGGCGACCACGCGATGCGCGCGTTCGAAGTCGGGGCGGTGGACTATCTGCTGAAGCCGTTCACGCCCGGGCGGTTCGACCGCATGCTGGAGCGGGCGCGCGAGCGGATCCAGACCGGCGGTTCGGCGAGGGACCGAAATGGAGGCGCACGGCCAGCGGGAGCAGAGGGCCCGAAGTATCTGCGCCGCATCCTCGTGATCGCCCAGGGCCGAGCGCTGTTCCTGCCGATCGAGCGGATCGACCGCGCCGAATCCGAGCGCAACTACGTGGTGCTGCACAGCGGCGCCGACCGGCATCGGCTGCGCACGACCATCGGGTCGTTGGCCGAGCGGTTGGATCCCGGGCAGTTCCTGCGCATCAACCGTTCGGAGATCATCCGGCTGGATGCCGTTCGTGAGATGCACGAGTGGTCGCACGGGGATTTCCGCGTCATCATGCGCGATGGGACGGAACTCAACTGGAGCCGGCGATACCGGGCCGGCGCGGCGCAGGAATTTGGCGTGGGCGGATAGCGCGTTCGTCCTCGCCGCGCCCCGCTGGTCCCGCTGGCGACCCGCTCGTCCCAGATGGCTCTGCGGCCATCCAGTGGGCCGATAGCTTGGAGGCGACCCTTACCAGGATGCGCTCGTGGACCCAAGCCGGTTGCCTCTCGTTGATCGTTGGCGCGCGCGGGTGGCCGTTCGCGTAGCGAGTCTGCTCGTGCTGGGGGCGAGAGTGGCTGGCGGCCAGGCCGCGCCGCCGGGCGAGTGGGCCGCATACGGGCACGACCAGTCCGGCAGCCGGTTCTCGCCGCTCGCGCAGATCACGCGCGGCAACGTCAAGACGCTGGCGGTGGCCTGGACATACCGGACCGGCGACGTGGCCACCGAGACGCGGAAGCCGACGAAATTCGAGGCGACGCCGCTCATGGTGGATGGGGCATTGTACGTGTCGACTCCATTCGGGCGGGTGATCGCGCTCGATCCAACGACGGGCACCGCGCGGTGGACCTTTGACGCGCATGTGGACCGGGGCGGCGACTGGGGCGACTTCGCCAATCGCGGCGTCTCGACGTGGCTCGACCTGCAAGCCGCGCGCGGCGCCGTCTGCCGGCGCCGCATCTACCTCGGGGCGATCGACGCGCGCATCATCGCGCTCGACGCCGGAACGGGCGTCGTGTGCCGGGACTTCGGCGACAGCGGCACCGTGAACCTCCGGCGGGGACTGCACAACCCGCCGGCCTATCCCGAGGAGTACGAACTGACGTCGCCGCCCGCGGTGGTCGATGGAGTGATCGTTACCGGGTCCGGCGTGGCCGACAACGACCGCACGAATGCGGCGAGCGGGGAAGTGCGCGCCTACGACGCGCGTACTGGCGCCCTTCGCTGGAGCTGGGACCCGATTCCCCGCGATTCGGCTGATCCGGCGTGGGCGAACTGGCACGGACTGATCGCGCACATGACGGGCGCGGCAAACGTGTGGTCGGTCATCGCCGCGGACTCGGCGCGCGGCCTCGTGTTCGTCCCGACGACGAGCCCCAGTCCGGACTACTACGGCGGGGAGCGTTCGGGCGACAACCGGTACGCGAACTCCATCGTCGCGCTTCGCGCGTCGTCCGGCACGGTGGCGTGGTCCTTTCAGACCGTCCACCACGACCTTTGGGATTATGACAACGCGTCGCCGCCCGTGCTGGCGACCATCACCCATGATGGCAAGCGAGTGGACGTGGTGCTCCAGGCGACCAAGACCGGGCAACTCTTCGTGCTGGACCGGGACACCGGTAAGCCGGTCTTTCCCGTCGAGGAGCGGCCGGTGCCCGCGAGCCTAGCTGTTCAGCGAGCACGCCTCGCCGACGCAGCCCTTCAACACGGTGATCCAGCCGCTCAGTCCCCAGGGGTTGACGCTCGACGACGTGTGGGGTCCGACCCCAGAGATCCGCGACGCGTGCCTCGCCATCGTGCGGCCGCTCCGCAACGAGGGTGTGTTCACGCCGCCAAGCCTGCAGGGAACCATTCAGCGGCCGTCCAACATCGGCGGTGCGCACTGGGGCGGCGTGGCGTTCGATCCCCAGTACGAGATCGCGGTCGTGCCGGTCAACACGATCGCGGCCCGGGTTCAGCTCATCCCGCTGGATCAGATCGACACCGCCGAAGCGATGAGGAACTCCTCGCGCCTGGGCGATCAATACACTCGGATGCACGGCACGCCCTACGTGATGCGTCGCAACATGGTGACCACATCCAACGGGATACCGTGCACCAAACCGCCCTGGGGGTCGCTCGTGGCGATCGATCTCAAGACCGGCGCGCGGGCGTGGGATGTTCCGCTCGGCGACCCCACGACCCTGCGGACGGAGTTGCGTGGTGTGTCAACGACACCGCTCGGCACCCCGAGCCTCGGCGGTCCGATCGTGACCGCGGGCGGGCTGGTGTTCATCGGTGGGACGTTCGACCACGTGCTGCGGGCATTCGACGTCGAGACGGGGCGCGAGTTGTGGCGGGGACCGTTGCCGGGCGGCGCGCGTGCGACGCCGATGACGTATCAGGTCGCGGGCCGGCAGTACGTCGTCATTTCCGTCGGCGGCAGCGAGGACTGGGGAAAGGGCGACTATGTCGTCGCGTTCGCGCTGCCGAGATGATTACGGGTGCCTCTTAGCCGCCGCATCCGTCGAGGGCCGTTCCCGAACGGCCCCCACTGCCCTCGACGACTGGCCTTCGTGGGGACGGCACGTGACGCAGCATCACTCACTGGACCTACTGGTGACCCTTGGTCAGGACGCTTGTCTGATCCAGCGGCCCAACTCGCGGAGGCTCGGGCGTTTGCCGTACATGAGGAGGCCGACGCGGTAGAGCCGCGCGGCGATCCAGACCGAGACCCAACAGGCGAGGGCGACGCCAACGAGCGTCGAGACGACCTCGAATGCCGACACCTGTGTCACGCTCATGCGGACCGGCATGATGATCGGCGCCGTGAACGGGAACCATGAAGCCACGCGTGCCGTCGTGCCGTTCGGATCGAGGAGGGCAGGGACCACGAGCACGACCGCCAGGACCACGAGCATCGTGACCGGCAGCGCGGCCTGCGTCGCATCCTCCTGGTTGGTCACAATGGCGCCCATCCCGGCGAACAGGGCGGCGTAGCACAGGAAGCCCAGCACCCAGAATGCGACGAGCGCGAGAATCGACATCGCGTTGATCGTGGGGAGCGGGATCGCCGGAATGTCGAGGTGGAAGAGGTGCAGCAAGGGACCACGAGTCTTGTAGACGACGGTGGACATCACGACCCAGAGCAGTACCTGCGTCACGGCGACACTGCTGACGCCGAACACCTTGCCTGCCAGCAGCGTGTCGGGTGACACACTCGCCACCACGACCTCGGCGACCCGGGACGATTTCTCGTCTACGACAGCCCGGAGGATGACGTTCCCGTACAGCACGATCATGGTGTACAGCGTGAACGCAACCAGATAGGCGAAGATCGTGCTGAGCTCCGCGGACCCTCCGCGGCCCTGATCGGTGATCCGGTCGGCGTTGATCTCGCTTCGGACGTCGGTGAGCGCGCGGATGCGGCGCGGATCGAGTCCAACGGCTTCGAGGCGTTGCGCGAGGATACTTCGCCGTACGGCCGCCGTGAGCCGGTTCATGTCCTGCACGCTCGATGCGTTGCGCCCCGCGTAGTAGACGTCGGCGCCGGCCATCGCCGCGCTGTCGATGACCAGGTATCCGATCCAACGGTGGTTGACGATCTCACCGGTCGCGGCATCCTGCGCCGTCGGCAGGCCCCCCGACACCACGGGCCGGACCACGGCCGCCAGCGTGTCGCCGAGCGGGCCGCCGTTCAGTGCCTTGGCGATGCGGGTACCGAGGTCCGTGTGCGTCGCATCGAGGATGACGATGTGGGACACATCGGCGGACGGGTGTGCCTTGCGGGTCAGGAGCTGCGGCACCGTGATCACCGACCCGAAGAAGACCGGGCCCGCGACCGTGGCGAAGATGTACCAGCGGGACTGGATTCGCTCGAGATACTCGCGGCGGAAGACCGCCCAGAACTTCTGCATTGGACCTGCGGGGCGCCTACTCATTGCCTACGACTCCGTTTTCCACGCCGTTCGCTCCCACGGTCTCGAGGAAGATCTGGTGCAGGGAGGACCGGACCAACTCGAACCGCTCGAGCTGCGCGCCCGCATCGATCAGCCGGTGGAGCAACACCTGGGGGTCGGCGCCCGGGGCCAACTCCACCTCGGCAGACCGGTTCGAGTCGTCCGCGCGGAGGACGAGCGCCGGGTCGCGCAGGACCTCGACGACCGCCGGCGGCGGGTGCACGAGAAATCCGACCGCGACCGACCGGCCGCTGTGCGCATCGCGCACCGCCGTCACCTCGCCGTCGAGCACCTTCTCTCCGTTGGCGATGATGCACACCGAGTCGCAGAGACGCTCGGCATTGTCCATCAAGTGCGTGCTGAAGATGACCGTGCGTCCGCGCTTCCGCAGATCGAGCACGGTGTCCTTGAGCGCCTGGGCGTTGATCGGATCGAGCCCGCTGAACGGCTCATCGAGCAGCACGAGCTCAGGATCGTGGAGCAGCGTTCCGATGAACTGCACCTTCTGCTGCATTCCGCGCGACAGCTCGTCGACCTTGGCGTCGCCCCAGTTGCGCTCCGGCGTGATCAGGCCGAACCGCTCGAGCCACTCCTGGATCCGCTTGTCCGCCTCCTTGCCGGGCATGCCCTTGAGCTCCGCGAGGAAGCGCAGCACGCGCTTCACCTGCATCTTCTTGTACAGGCCGCGCTCTTCGGGCAGATAGCCGACGCGATCGATGATGCCTGGCGTGTTGTGGGAGGTGCCGAGCACGCGGATCTCACCCTCATCGGGCTCGATCAGGTTGAGCAGCATCCGGATCGTGGTGGTCTTGCCCGCGCCGTTGGGGCCGAGCAGGCCGTAGACCGAGCCCGCAGGGACCGTCAGAGACAGGTCGCGGACTGCTACGTGACCATCGAATCGCTTCGTGACGTGCGACAGCTCGAGTGCGGCGGGCATGACTCCCAGTTCGTAAGGCTGCGTTACCGGCAGCCCACGGTGTCATCGCTGAGGATGCCGCCCGCGCCTGCTCCGTGTCTGCTCATTGCCTGTTCTGTGCCGCGGAAATCTACCCCGCCGGGGCCCCTGGTGGGATGCCGCGTGAACGCTGCAGCGCGCCGGCCACAGGTCCTGTGATAGACACAACCACTCACGCGGTCCGATGGATGCGCACCGCCCCGCCGTGCCAGGTATGGGCGCTACGGCAACGACGGATGCGCCGTTGCCCAAGAGGGCGACCTACGGTTCCCGAGCGGCGCCTACTGCCCCGCCGTGCCAGGTATGGGCGCTACGGCAACGACGGATGCGCCGTTCCCGAACGGCGCCTACTGCCCTCGACGACTGGCGATGGTGGAACGGCAGCGACGGACGAGCGGGTGCTCATTTCGGGCCATTTGGCCACTGGCTTGGCCGCCGACAGGAGCGAAAGTGATAATATGGGCCATGCCTACGGACGGCGAGCGCGTGCGACCCGGCGTGACCGGATAACGGGTGGTGAGTGACCGCATGGGCAACCACATGGGGTACCGCATTGCGAGCGTCGTCACGGCGTTGGCCGCGTCCCTCCTGCTGCTGTTCCTCACGGTGCCCGTCGCCCAACTCGTTGCGGCCGCGGGGGTGCCGGGGCTCGCACAGCTTGGTCATGACGCCGAGCTTCGTGACGCACTCGTCCTGACGGCGGTGACCGCGTCCGGCGCGACGCTCCTTGGCATGGTCGGCGGTACGCCGCTGGCGTATCTGCTCGCCAGGCGCGCGTTTCGCGGGCGCGCGGTGGTCGCGGCGGTGCTCGACCTGCCGATCGTGATCCCGCACCCCGTGGCCGGCATCGCGTTACTGCTGGCGTTGGGCCGCCAGAGCGCGATTGGCTCCGGACTCCTTGCGCTCGGGCTCCGCCTCACGGGATCGGTCACCGGGATCGTGTGCGCGATGCTGTTCGTCGCGGCACCGCTGTATCTGAGCGCGGCTCGGGAAGCCTTTGCCCGGGTCGATCCCCGCTACGAGGCCGTCGCCCGGACCCTGGGCGATCCGGCGTGGCGTGCGTTCCGGCGGGTGACACTTCCGCTGGCGTTTCGGGGGCTCGTCGCGGCGGCGGTCGTGATGTGGGCGCGGGCCATCAGCGAGTTCGGCGCGATCGTGATCCTCACGTACAACCCCAAAGTCGCGAGCGTACTCAGTTACGACCGGTTCACGAGCTATGGCCTGCCCGCCGCGCTGCCGGTCGCCGCGGTGCTCGTGATCTTCGCGCTGATTCCGCTGATCGCGCTGCGTGCACTGCGGTACGACCGAAGCGCGGCCGGCCTATGATCACCGTGACCGGTCTCTCCGCGCGGGCGGGATCGTTCCGGCTCGCCGATATCACGTTCGCGGTGCCGAAGGGCGAGTACGGCATCGTCATCGGGCCGGCGGGCGCGGGCAAGACGACACTGCTCGAGGCGATCGGTGGCATCGTCCCGGTCACGGGCGGGTCGGTCGTCCTTGGCGGCCATGACGTGACGTCACTCACGCCGGACGCGCGTGGAGTGGGGCTCGTGTACCAGCACGCATATCTCTTCCCGCATTTCTCGGTCGAGGCGAACATTGCATACGGGGCGAGCGACCCGGCGTTCGGGCGTGATCTGAGCCAGCGGTTCGGCGCGAGCGAGCTTCTCGGGCGCGACGTGCGGTCGCTCAGCGGCGGCGAGCGGCAACTGGTTGCGCTCGCGCGGGCCCTGGCGCGCCGGCCGCCGGTGCTGCTGCTCGATGAGCCATTCAGCGCACTCGATCCGCGCCGCCGGGCGAGCGTGCGCCGCGAGCTTCGGGCCGTGCATCGCGAGGCCGGCTTCACCGTCCTGCAGGTCACCCACGACTTCGCCGAGGCGGGGCTACTGGGTGACGTCGCGATTCTGCTCGACGGGGGGCGCATGCTGCAGGCGGGCTCGCCCGAGGATGTATTCCGGAAGCCGGCGTCGCCGTACGTCGCCGAGTTTCTGGGTGCGGAGAACGTCTACGGCGGGGAGGTGCGTGTCGCGAACGCCGGGGCGGCGGACCCGGATGAGGGAGCGACCGCAGGGTACCGGACATTCGAGTTCCGGACCGCGCTGCGCGGGTTGACAATGATCGCGGTCGGTGACGCCGTGCCGGGTCCGGCGCACGCGGTGATTCGCGCCGAGGAGGTGGTGGTGTCGCTGGCGGAGACCGCGTCATCCGCTCGCAACGCGTATCAGGGGCGGATCGTGGAGATGTCCGCGTCGGGGGCGCTGGTGCGGGTCACCATCGATGTAGGCGGGACGCCGCTCGTCGCGGCGCTCACGACCCGTTCGGCGCGAGACCTCGGCCTCGCTCCCGGCATGACCGTCCACGCCTCGTTCAAGGCGATGGCGGTGCACCTCTGTTAGGGCCGGATCGTCTCAGGGCAGGATGTCGCGCGCGAACTTGCGCCCGTAGTACGCGCCGAAGCCCGTTGCGATGGTGCTGATGATGAACGCGGTCATGATCCCCATGCCGCTGCCGATCCACCAGCCGATGCTCCCGGCGACAGTCGCAACGATGCCGGTGATGATCTTCTCCACGTCGCCTCCGGTGACACAGGACAGACGACCGAGTGAGGAGCGGGGTCAGTCCGCCGGAAGGTCACTGGGGGTGGCGGGGTTGGCGTTTGGCCGGCTGTACCGCCCTTTCGGGTGGCGCGGATCGGGGATTGGGACCGCGGCCGGGCGGGGCCGGCGGCCGGTAAGAGGCCCACGGCATATCCAGCGTTACCATATAACTTTATGGACAGCGACCCCTGAGGTGAGGTAGACCCATGGCTCAAGCCACCGCCCAACCCCCGACCCGGCGCCATGCCGGCCCGATCGCTGCGGCCGATGCGCGCGGGGCGGAGCCGTACGCCGGGCGAAACAAGATCCGGATCGTCACGGCGGCGGCGCTGTTCGACGGGCACGACGCGGCGATCAACGTCATGCGGCGGATCCTGCAAGCGAGTGGAGCCGAAGTCATCCATCTGGGCCATGACCGGTCGGTGGACGAGGTCGTGAACTGCGCGATCCAGGAAGACGCCAACGCGATCGCCATGACGTCGTATCAGGGCGGTCACGTCGAGTATCTGAAGTACATGCACGACCGCCTGAAGGAGGCCGGCCGCGAGGAGATCCGGGTATTCGCCGGCGGCGGCGGTGTGATTCTGCCGCAGGAGATCGCCGACCTGCACGCGTACGGCATCGAGCACGTGTACACGCCTGACGATGGCCGCGCGATGGGATTGCAGGGGATGATCAACGACTTGCTGCGCCGGAGCGACCGGCCGATCGGCCGCGACGTGGGCCAGGCGGAGCTGGATGGAGCCAAGCGGCGGGATGCGGGCTCGATCGCGCGGCTGATCTCGGCAGCGGAGAACTGGCGCGAGGAGCATGCGGCCCTGCTGGACGGGATTCGCGCGGAGGCCGCGCGCACGAAAGTGCCGGTCCTGGGCATTACGGGCACTGGCGGAGCCGGCAAGTCGTCGCTCGTGGATGAGCTGGTGCGGCGCTTCCTGATCGACCAGCCGGACCGGACGATCGGCATCATCTCCGTCGACCCGACCAAGCGGAAGACCGGCGGCGCACTGCTCGGCGACCGGATCCGCATGAACTCGATCAACGACCCGCGCGTGTACATGCGGTCGCTGGCGACCCGCCAGGCGAATCTTGCGTTGTCGGGGCACGTCCGTGACGCCTCGTCGATCCTCAAAGTCGCCGGCTTCGACCTCGTAATCCTCGAGACCTCGGGTATCGGGCAATCGGATACCGAGATCGTGGACCACTCCGACGTTTCGCTTTACGTGATGACGCCGGACTTCGGCGCGCCGACGCAGCTCGAGAAGATCGACATGCTCGACTTCGCCGACGTGGTGGCGCTCAACAAATTCGACAAGCGCGGCGCGCTCGACGCGCTGCGGGACGTGCGGAAGCAGTATCAGCGGAACCACAAGCAGTTCTCGCGTCCGGTGGAGCAGATGCCGGTGATCGCGACGATCGCGTCGCAATTCAACGACCCCGGCACGACGCGGCTCTACCGGACGTTGATCGAGCGGATCGCGGAGAAGAGTGGCGCGCACTTCGACACGTCGGTGACGGCCAGCGCGGAAGAGCCCGAGAAGATCCACATCATCCCGCCCGACCGGCAGCGGTATCTCTCCGAGATCACCGACACCATCCGCCGGTACAACACGTGGGCCGCGCAACAGAGTGCGCTGGCGCAGCGGCTCCAGTCGGTGATCGACGCCGAGCGTATCGCGGAGGGCGACGCGGGCGATGCTCCCGGCGAAGCGGGAGGAGCTGGAGCGGCAACTCGATGGCGCGAACCGGGCGCTGCTCGACCACTGGGGCGCGACGCGCGAGAGCTACGAGGGACCGGAGTTCGTCTACCAGGTGCGGGGCAAGTCCATCCACGTCCCGCTGACGAGCGGTACGCTCTCACATCTCGACGTGCCGAAAGTGGCGCTGCCCACCTATCGCGGGTGGGGCGACATTCTGCGGTGGATCCTGCAGGAGAACGTCCCGGGGGCGTTCCCGTACACGGCGGGCGTCTTTCCCTTCAAGCGAGAGGGCGAGGATCCGACGCGGATGTTCGCGGGGGAGGGAGGGCCCGAGCGCACGAACCGGCGCTTCCACTACGTATCGGCGGGGCAGCCCGCGCGGCGGTTGTCGACGGCGTTCGACTCGGTGACGTTGTACGGCAATGATCCGGCGATACGCCCCGACATTTACGGCAAGATCGGCAACGCCGGCGTGTCGGTGTGCTGTCTGGACGACGCGAAGAAACTGTATTCGGGATTCGATCTGGCGGACCCCAAGACGTCGGTGTCGATGACGATCAACGGACCGGCGCCGATCCTGACGGCGTTCTTCATGAACGCGGCGATCGACCAGCAGTGCGAACGGTACATCGCCGAGCATGGGCTCACGGGCGAAGTGAACGCGGCGATCGATGCGCGGTTCGCCGCGCTCGGCGTCCCGCGCCCGCGATATGCGGGTCCGCTTCCCGAAGGGAACGATGGCCTCGGGCTGATGCTACTCGGTGTCACGGGGGATACGGTGCTGCCGCGCGACGTCTACGAGCGGATCCGCGCCGACACCATCACGAAAGTCCGGGGGACCGTCCAGGCGGACATCCTGAAAGAAGACCAGGCGCAGAACACCTGCATCTTCTCGACCGAGTTCTCGCTCAAACTGATGGGCGACGTGCAGGAGTATTTCACGCAGCACAATGTGCGGAACTTCTATTCCGTTTCGATCTCGGGGTATCACATTGCCGAGGCGGGGGCGACGCCCGTCACGCAACTGGCGTTCACCCTGGCGAACGGGTTCACGTACGTCGAGTACTACATTGCGCGCGGATTGCCGGTGGACAGCTTCGCCCCGAACCTGTCATTCTTCTTTTCGAACGGCACCGATCCCGAGTATGCCGTGATCGGGCGGGTCGCGCGGCGGATCTGGGCCAAGGCGCTCAAGCTCAAGTACGGCGCCGGCGCGCGGTCGCAGATGCTCAAGTATCACGTGCAGACGAGTGGCCGGTCGTTGCACGCGCAGGAGATCTCGTTCAACGACATCCGGACGACGCTCCAGGCGCTCTACGCCATCTCAGACAACTGCAACTCCCTGCACACGAACGCGTACGACGAGGCGATCACGACCCCGACCGAGGAGAGCGTGCGGCGGGCGATGGCGATCCAGCTCATCATCAACCACGAGTACGGGCTGTCGAAGAACCAGAATCCGCTGCAGGGGTCGTTCATCATCGAGCGGCTGACGGACATGGTCGAGGACGCGGTGCTCAAGGAGTTCGACCGGATCAGCGACCGTGGCGGCGTGCTGGGCGCGATGGAGACCATGTACCAGCGCGGCAAGATCCAGGAAGAGTCGCTGGCGTACGAAACGCTCAAGCACACCGGCGAGCTGCCGGTGATCGGCGTCAACACCTTCCTGTCAGCGGAGGGATCGCCGACCGTGCTGCCACGCGAAGTGATCCGGTCCACGGAAGCGGAGAAAGAGGCGCAGATCGCGACCGTGGCGGCGGTGCAGGCGCGGTTCCGGGCGGAGGGGCCGGCGGCGCTGGAGCGGCTGCAGCACGTCGCGCTCCGCAACGGCAACGTGTTCGACGAGCTGATGGAGACGAGTAAAGTGTGTACGCTCGGTGATATCGGGCGGGCGTTGTTCGCGACCGGGGGGCAGTACCGGCGGAATATGTAGGGATTGGGGACTGCGGCGTGCCGGCGTTGTCAGCCGATCGCGGTTGCCAGTGCTTTCCAGGCTAGCATGGCGCAGGGGATTCGGGCCGGGACGCGGGACAATGTCGCGAATGCGTGGAGTGGGCCGAGGCTCGTCTCATGGGTGGCGGCTGCCACGAGGTACACTGCGAGCTCCACCATCTGGTTGGCGGCGCCGAGTGCGTCACCGGTGATGCCACCGATGCGGCGGCGGAAGTAGAGTGCCGACAGTGCCGTCACGATGAGGCACACGACCAGTGCGGGGACTGCGCGGGTATCCAGTGCCAGCAACGCGACCACCACCGCGAGTGCGCTTGCCGCCAGCAGTTGTGCTGTCGTCACCAACCTGACGAAGGGGCGGCCGAGGCCTGACCGCTCGTCGGGGGCCAGGGGCCGCACATAGGCGTTGAACCGAATGAGAGGCACGCTCGACCATCGGCCTAGCACATGGCCGGCAATGATCGCTTTCACAGCCGGGCCGGCGGCGCCGATCGCACGCCCGGCGATCGGTGATTTGATCACGATAGCAGTCAATGCGGCGACCTTGGCGGCGAGGACCAGCAGGACACCGACCAATGCATAGGAGCCCACCCGGCTGTCCTTCATGATTCGGAGCACCTGCTCGCTGCTCCAGCCGCCGCCGAAGCCATCGAACGCGTCGGCGAGAGCGTCTTCGTGAAAGGCCCCAGTCAACAGCACCGTGGCAGCGATGGAAATGATGACCGCGAGCACCGGTGACCAGACATGGAGCGCCGCGATCAGTGTGATCCCCCCGACCGCACCAACGACGAGACCGACCACCGGGAAATACAATGCCGCACTTGCGAGATCGGTGTGGTCGTGGCCAACAAGGTGATGCAGCGGGATGCGTGTCAGAAACGTGAAGGCCGCGACTATCGCGCGGCATTGATGGCGGATGCGCGACCGGAAACCGGCCTGGTGAGCGTCTGACACTAGCCTTCCGGTCCGCCATGTTCGTCCGCCTGATCTCCAGCCGAAATTCCGGCCGATCCGAACGTCGCCATCTCCCGCATCACCGCGGCGGCCGAGCGGAAGAGCGGCAGGGCCAGGGCGGCGCCGGAACCTTCACCCAGGCGCATGCCGAGATCGAGGAGTGGCTGAGCATCTCTTTCCAGCAACGCATTGCACGTTTCCATGGCCAGGGCGTGGCCTGCTTCAGCCGAGCGGTGGGCAAAGAACACCGCGTCACGCAACGCCGCCGATTCGCCGGGGCCCCCAGAGCGTGCCCACTCGGCCGCGCAGGCAATCGCGACTGTGGAGATGAAGCCATCGGCGATGACGATCATCCAATGCCGGGCCGCCGCCATCGCGGCGCCGGCGATTGCCGCGATCTCATATCCGCCGACGCACCGGAGAGCGTCGCGACCGTTTGGACCCCGTCCATTCAGGTCGTGCATGCGCACGGCCCGATCGATCACGTCACGCTTGCGCGCCATTGTGACGTCGTCCACGCCTGTGCCGCGCCCCGCGGTGAGGTGGGAATCGCGGCCGGTAAGAGCGCTCAGCAGTGCCGCCGCGCTCGTGGTGTTGCCGATGCCCATCTCGCCCAGGCCAATGGCGCGCACACCGGCGGCCGCGGCTCGCTCGGCGGCGGCGGCGCCCGCAGCGACGGCCGCATCGAGCTCCTCGGGTGTCATTGCCTGCGTGACCGCGAAGTTTCGCGTACCGCGACGAACCTTGGCGTGCCGGACGCCGGCCATCGTGCCAAGGTCCGCGTCGACTCCGACGTCGATGACCTCGACATCGGCGTGGCTGGCCCGTGCGATAACGTTGATCGCCGCACCACCGGCGGCGAAGTTCTTCATCATCTCGGCGGTGACCGCGCTCGGGTAGGCGCTCACGCCTTCGGCCGTAATGCCGTGGTCAGCCGCGAAGACGCAAATGCGGGCAGGGTCGGTCACCGGCGCCAGCGTATCCTGCAGAACGGCGATACGCACTGCGATCGTCTCGAGGAGTCCGAGGGCGCCAAGGGGTTTGGTCTTCGCGTCGATCGCCCGCCGCGCGGTCTCGAGGGTGATCGTCATAGCTCAATGCCGGGCTGCGCGCCGATGCCCTTTTCGCGGTAGGGGTGGTGTACCAGGTGCATCTCAGTCACCACGTCGGCAGCTTCGATCAGGCCGGGCGACGCATCGCGGCCGGTGATGACGACGTGCATCCACGGGGGCCGTGCGCGAAGTGTGTCGAGGACCCTCGATTCATCGAGCCATCGAAAGGTCAGGCAGTAGGTAAGCTCGTCTAGGATAAGCACGTCGAATGCGCCGCCCTCGATTGCGGCGCGCACGCGCGTCCAACCCTGTTCGGCGAGCTGGCGGTCGACGTCGATATCTTTGGACAACCATGTGAACCCGTCGCCGAGTGGGACGATTTCGACACCCAGCATTGCCGCAGCGATATGCTCGCCGTACCGGGTCTCGGCGCTCTTGATGAACTGAAACATGCCCACCGAGAGATCGTAGCCCGCGGCGCGGACGAGCAGTCCCAGCGCCGCGGTCGTCTTGCCCTTGCCTTTGCCCGTGTACACGAGCAGCAGCCCGCGGCGTTTCTCGCGCGGAGGGACCGCATATGTACGTGGCTTCCTCATACGTCGATGCCTGCCTGTGCAGTGAGGCCCTGATCGCGGTACGGGTGCTTGATCACTCGCATATCTGTCACGAGATCCGCCGCATCGATCAAGGATTGCGGTGCGTAACGACCCGTGACCACCACATGGACGCCAACGGGGCGGGCCTGAAGCGCAACAATGACCGCCGGCACGTCGAGCCACCCCCAGTGCATGGGCAGTGTGAGCTCGTCGAGGATCAGGACATCGTACTCGCCCGCCCGGAGCACGTTCGCGCAGTGTTCCCACGCCAATCGCGCCATGGTGGCGTCCTCCGTTACGTCTTCGCGTCCAATGGTGCATCCCACGCCCAGCGGCGTGATCTCGACCCCCAGACGGCGTGCGGCGCGGTGGTCGCCGGTGTCACGCATACGGTTGACGAACTGGAACATGCCCACGCGCATCTCGCGCCCGGTCGCACGGAGCAAGAGACCGAGTGCCGCAGTGGTCTTGCCCTTGCCGTCGCCGGTGTTCACGATCAACAGGCCGTTCCGGTGTTCGCGGGGTGGAACGCGGTAGGGTCCCGGCCTTTTCTGCTTCGGGACGGGCGCAGTGCGCGCCGTGGCTGGTGTCTCAGGTGGTGCGGCGGGGTCCGTTCGTCCCGCCGAGGCGTCGCCATCCATCATGCGAGCATCCTCCGTAACGCGGCGAGCAGCACGTCGTTCTCGGGAGGCGTGCGGGCGGCTATGCGAATCGATCCGGGTAGCCCGAACGACGCGCAGTCGCGAACGAGCAGATCCGATTGGCTGAGCAACTGATCGCGCACGCGACGTTCCGGGCCGCAGTGGACGAGCATGAAGTGAGTCGCCGAAGGGTGGATCACAACCGGAGCGGTGGCGAGGGCCGCCCGTATGCGGTCCGCCTCGGCGCGAAGCGCGGCCGTCGTCTCCGCGACATAGGCGATCGCGTCATCGCCCATGGCCGCCGTGGCGGCGGCCTGTGCCACCGCGGACGCTGTCCACGGCACGCGCGCGCGCTCGATCGCGTGAGCGACATCCGCCGGCGCGACCGCAAACGCGACCCGGATGCCGGCAAGTGCGTGATCCTTGGTGATCGAGCGGAGGTGGAGCACGGCGGGGTGCCCGGGCAGCGCCGGCGTACCCAGGGGTGTGGCCATAAACCCATCGTATGCCTGGTCGAGTACCAGGAGGGCGTCAGCGTCACGGGAGGCGTCAGCAATTCGGCGTAGATCGCCGAGAGGCATCGCGTCGCCGGATGGGTTCGCCGGAGTGGCGAGGAACACGAGCCGCGGCCGGATGCGGGTGATCTCGCGGACGAGTTGGCCGGCGGACGCGGCCGCGTCCAGTCCGTCCGTCGTGTGCGTGTGCGCGCCGCACAGCATAGCGGCTCGTGCGTATTCACCGAACGCTGGACCGGCGATCAGCACAGCGTCGCCGGGCCGCAGATAGGTGAGACACACGGCCTGGAGCAACTCGGCGGCCCCTGCGCCGAGCATGATTTCGGCGACCGGCCGTCTCCACCGTGCCGCCGCGGCGTGGCGCGGCGCGCGGGACTGCGGGTCCGGATACTCATCAATGCGGCAGGCTCTGACGGCGCCGAGGACAGAGGGAGCGGGTCCAAAGGCGTTGAGGCAGACACTGAAGTCGTTCAGTTCTTCAGCGCCGCCGGCCGTCGCGGGGAGGGCGAGCCGCCCGCCATGTACCGCGTGTGGAGTCATGAGCACTTCGGGACGGGGCTCGATCATAGTGCGTCGGCGACGAGGGCACTCACGCCGGCGGCGAGTGCGGCGATCCGGCATGCCCTTGCGATGTCCGACGGCCGCGGCTCGCGTCCAGCGTCGTTGAGTTCGTATGTCTCGCGCTTTGTGAGACGCAGGCCGAGGGCGCCCGCCATCGCCGCCATGGGCCATCCCGCATTGGGGCTCGGTGTGCGGCGGGCATCTCGCGTCATGCACGCGGCGGCGCGGCGGGGCGACCCGCCGGGCGGCCCACGCCAAACCGCAAATCAGGGCGCCAGTGACGCGGGCGGGAATGAGGTTCACGACGTCGTCCGTGCGTGCGGCGGGCTTGCCGAACCATTCGAGTTCCGGCGAGCGGTAGCCGAGCATGGCGTCCGCGGTGTTGAGCAGGCGGTAGCCGTACGCGGCCGCGAGGCCGCCAGCGCGGAACGCCATCAATGGCGCGACGACGCTGTCGCTGAGATTCTCCGCCACCGATTCAATTACCGCGCCCGCGACCTCGGCTTCCGATAGCGAGGCCGTGGGCCGCGACACGAGGTGCCGTCCGAGCAAGGCACGCGCGTGAGCGATGCGGCCGGCTTCGAGTGCCCGTTCGACGTCCGTCGCTGCGCGAAGCAAGGGCATCAACGAAAGGGCCGGCTTGAGCACGATCCCCCGGAGGGGGCCGCGAGCGAGCGCCGCGCTGCGATCCAATGCCGTATCGAGCAGCGCTGCCGCGAGGACGGTGACGACAAGACCACCCCCCACGATCGTGGCGCCTTCGATCATTGACGCAAAGGGCGCGGCCGACCTGCGGGCCGCGCGTCCCGCGCTGACCCATCGTCCCATCCACACGGTGGGGTGCCAAGATTCTGCCGGTTCGCCCAGTACGAGGTCGGCAATGAGTGCCGTGAGCGCGGGGCCCATCATGGCCACCGGTGGGTCATGGCACCATCGCGTCGCACGGATCGATCTGCGGCGCTCCCGCCGGGTGTGTCACAATGGCGACCGGCCATTCGTAAACTTCCGTAACGCGGGCCGCGGTCAGCACATCCACGGCGGACCCGTGGCCGGCCATCCGGCCGTCTCGCATCAACACGAGGTCGTCCGCATAGCGCGCCGCCAGATTGAGGTTGTGGGTCGCGAGCACGATCGTCGTCCCTTCGTCGCGCAGCGCACGGAGCATGGCGAACGTGGTCATCTCGTGGCGGATGTCGAGCGAGGTAGTCGGCTCGTCGAGCACGAGCACCCGTGGCTCCTGGGCGAGTGCTCGTGCGAGCCTGACCCGCTGCCGCTCGCCGCCTGACAACGTGGACAGCCACCGCTCCGAGAACGCGAGCACATCGCAGCGCTCCATCGCCCGGGCAATCGCCGCCGCATCCTCCGTTTGCTCCCGGCGCCAGGGGCCGAGGTGGGGATAGCGGCCCATCGCCACGATCTCGCGCACGGTGAACTGCGGCTCAGTCTCGCCCTGGGGGACCACACCGATCCGAAGGGCGAGATCGGCGCGCCGCCATTGCGACAGGGGGCGGCCATCCAGCATCACCTGGCCGGTATCGGGTGTGCGAGTGCCGAGCAGCAATTCCAGCAGCGTCGACTTACCCGCGCCGTTTGGCCCGAGCAGCGCCGTCATGTGGCCCGGCGCGATCGAGAGCGTGACGCCGCCAATGGCGGGACGGTTGGCACCGGCGTGCCGGAACGTCACCGCGTCGAGCGCCCAGACTGGCCGCGCGTCCGTCGCAGGCGTCATGTGAGGCTGCTCGTTGGCCGGCGTAGCAGCCACACGAAGCACGGCACGCCGACGAGCGCAGTCACGATGCCGATGGGCAACTCATTCGCACCGGCGAGGGAGCGGGACACGGTGTCCGCCGCGATCAGAAATGCGGCCCCGCCGAGCGCGGCGCATGGCAGGAGCGCCCGATTGTCGCTTCCCCAGACCAGGCGCACGGCGTGCGGCACGACCAGCCCGACGAAGCCGATCGAGCCACTGACGGACACCAATGCGGAGGTGAGCAGCGTCGCGGTGGCGAAGGCCAGCAGCTTCGTGCGCTCAACCGAGGTGCCGAGATACGCCGCCGTGGGTTCACCAATGGCGAGGAGGTTGAGGGGCCGAGCCAGCGAGATCAGTACCACCAGCAATGGCACGAGGCACGCGAGCAGAATCGTGACACTCTGCCATGACGCGTTCGCGTGACTTCCCATCATCCAGAAGATCGCGGACCGGACCGACTCCGTATCGGCGAACGTGAGCACGAGCCAGATGATGGCCACGAGAAACGAGCTGGTGACGACACCGGCGAGGAGGAGTACGCGTGTGTCGAGCGTCCGCCCGACGCCGTACGCGATGCGAAAGACCAGAACCATGGACAGCACCGCGCCGGCAAACGCGGCGACCGGGAGCGCCAACACTGTTCGCAAGGACCATCCGGTGACCACAGCGATCACCGCGCCCATGGCGGCACCGCTCGACACCCCGAGGATGTACGGTTCCGCGAGGGGGTTGCGGAGGAGCGCCTGGAACGTGGCGCCGCTCACCGCCAGCGCCGCGCCGACCAGCCCGGCCTGGAGCGCGCGCGGGAGGCGAAGGGATCGCACGATCGTGATGGTCGTCGGGTCACCGCGGCCTGTGAGCGCGCCGATCACTGCGGGCACGCTGATCGAGACCGCGCCGAGGCGCACCGCTGCGATGAGGCAAGACGCCGTGATGCCGCTCAGGACAAGGAGCCGAACCGCCAACGGCCATGATCCCCGGACGTGAGCGGTCACGGCTTGGCGGGCGGCGCCGACGGAAGGGCGTGGACGGGGTCCGTGATCCCGGGGTGCAGTGCGCGGCGCAGGACCCAGGCGGCCGTTGCGATGCTCGGACTCGGCAGGCTCATCAGATCGCCAGGGACCGAGGCGACATGTCCCAAGCGAACGGCCCTCAGGTCACGCCATCCCGCCATGTGGCGAAGCCGATCGAGTGAGTTCGCCTTGAACTCGCCGATCGGCAGGATCAGCAGATCCGGGTCGCGCCGCACGATCTCCTCCATCGCGACGGTGGGCCAGTTCCGCTGTACGTCGTCAAAGACCGAGCGGCCGCCCGCGACGGAGATCAGTTGGCCGATGAACGTGTGCGGCCCCGCGGTCATTGGCGGGTCGTTGAAGACGACGTAGAGAACAGTGGGGGCAGGGAGTGCCGCGACCGAGCGGTGGACGCTGTCCAGCGCCGCTCTCACGGACGCCGCCACGGCTGACGCGGACGAATCGTGGCCGGTGAGCATGCCGATGCTTTGGATTCCGTGGAAAATGTCAGTCGTGTCCTGTGTCCGCAGAATGAACACCGGGACACCGGCGGCCACGAGCTTCTGCCGCACCTCCTGCCGTTTGTCGCTCTCCCACGAGATCACAAGGTCGGGGTGCAGATTGACCATCGCCTCCACGCTCGGGTCCACACTTCCGCCGACCGAAGGGAGCGACGCGACCTCGGGCGCTACGTCGTAGCGCGTCCGTCCCACGATTTGCCCGGTGGCGCCCGTGGCGATCAGTGTTTCGGTCGCGCTCGGGATGAGCGACACAATGCGCCGGGCGGGCCGCGGCAGGTCGATGGCGAATCCCCCGTCGTCGGTGACGTCGATGCCCGAGTCGAGTTGGCCGGCCGCCGCGTCCCGTCCGGATTTCTGGGCGCATGCGACCAGGGACGCGGCCATGCACCACGTGAGCCCGATGGATGCGAGGGCGTACGCCACTCGCCGGGTCCACGCCCTCGTACCGCAACGCGCCGTCCTGCCGATTCCCATACACCAGTCCTAGCTCAATTGAGCGAGAGGACGGGGTGGACGGCGGGGCGCGATCCGCGCTGGGGGCACGGGCGGTCCGGCGTTCGACCCCGCGTCCCTCCCTCGAGGGTATCTGCGGGAAACGAACGGGCCGGTCTCCTGGCTCGAGGCGGATCGGCTCACCCTTCCCAGCGCCGAAGCGCCAGTGGGTGGTGCGAAGAGCCGATCTGGTCCGACGGCGCACCGCTTACGCGGCGAGTCGTCGAAGCCTCTGACAGTGGCGGGGCCGCGCCGGAGTTTCACCGGCTTCCTACTACGTGGCCCGTTCGATCCAAATGACGGTGATCAGACTACCATACCGCACTGGCGGGGGCAAGACCGCGGGCGTGGTTCTCACTTGCGCCACTCGGCGCATACGCCGACACTGCGCGTACCATGCTCGAGCCCCCCGACCTCACTAAGTCCGTCCCCGTTCCCGCGCCGTTGCTCCAGCGGGCGATCATGGTGCAGGGTACGACCTCGCACGCGGGCAAGACGACGCTCGTCGCGGCTCTGTGCCGGCTGTTCGCCCGGTCCGGCTATCGTGTCGCGCCGTTCAAGGCGCAAAACATGTCCAACAACGCCGCGGTGACGGACACCGGTGGCGAGGTCGGCCGCGCGCAGGCCATGCAGGCAATGGCCGCTGGCGTACCGGTCAGCGTGGACATGAATCCCGTCTTGCTCAAGCCGCAAAGCGATCGCACCTCACAGATCGTCGTGCTGGGCCGGCCGCGGCATACCAAGAATGCACGGGAGTTCTACGATCTCCGCTCCGAGCTGTGGCCCATCGTGGCGGGCGCCTTCGATCGGCTCCGTGCCGCGAACGATCTCGTCGTCATCGAGGGGGCGGGGAGCCCGGCGGAGATCAACCTTGCGCAGTACGACATCGTCAACATGCGGGTCGCACGCTACGCGGAGGCGCCGGTCCTTCTCGTCGGGGACATCGAGCGAGGCGGGGTGTTCGCCGCGCTGTATGGCACCGTCGCACTGCTGCCGCCGGAAGAACAGGCGCTGATTCGCGGGTTCGTCATCAACAAGTTTCGAGGCGACCCGTCGCTCCTCGATCCCGGGTTCGCCATGCTGGAGGCGCGGACCGGCATCAAGACGCTCGGCGTGCTCCCGTACCTCGATCTGTCGCGGCTACCCGCTGAGGACGCGGTCGATTGGGGCGCGTCGCGCGCACATCCGGCGAGCGGCGTGGTGGTGGACGTCGCGGTCATGCGTCTCCCTCGAATCGCGAATCTCAATGAGTTCCAACCGCTCACGAACGAGCCTGGCGTGCGGGTGCGATTCGTCGCGGACCCCAGCACACTCGGCACGCCAGACCTTGTGATTCTCCCAGGCACCAAGTCCACCGTCGCCGATCTCCTCTGGCTTCGCGAGCGCGGGCTGGCCACAGCCGTCACCGATCGGTACCACGCGGGCGCTCTCATCTTCGGGATCTGTGGCGGATTCCGGATGCTCGGCAGGCAGATCTCCGACCCCGACGGCGTCGAGTCCAGCGGTATCACGCCCGGACTGGGGCTGCTTCCAATGTCCACGTCGTTCACGCGCGAGAAGACCACGCGCCGCGTGACCGCCCGCGTCGGGGCGGCGACGTCGCTGTGGAGTCCTGACGCCGAGACCGCCGACGGCGCCAATGCGCGCAATGCAACGCGGCTCGGCGACGTGAGACTCGACGCCTACGAGATTCACATGGGACAAATGGACACCGGCATGGTCCGTGGTTCGACGGTGCGCTCATTCCTCGTGGACTCAGCGGACGGCAATGGGAGGGACGGCCTCGTTTCGGCCGACGGATGCGTGGTAGGAACGTACCTGCACGGCTTGTTGGAGAATGGCGCCTTGCGACGGGCAATGGTGCGGGCGCTGGCCGCGCGGAAGGGAGTCGCACCGCCCTCGAATGCCGGAACTGACGACCGTCGGCCACGCGCTGGATCGCCTCGCCAATGTCGTCGCCGAGCATCTCGATATGCCGGCCGTTGCGGCAATGGCAGGCGTTGATGCTGCGAGACTCCAATGAGCGCCCCGCGAGATTCCAGGCACCACAGTCTGACCCTGCTCCTCGGCGGGGCCCGCGCCGGCAAGAGCGCCCGAGCCCTGGACCTCGCACGGTCGGTTCAAGGGTCGCGGGGTGTGCTGTTCGTCGCGACCGCGCAAGGCTACGACGAGGAAATGCGGCGGCGGATTGCGGCGCACCGCGCAGAGCGACCGGTGGAGTGGGTGACGCTGGAGTCGCCAATTGATCTTGGGGGCGATATCGAGCGCTGTTTAGCGGGGCTCGGCGAGCAGGTGGGCGTCGTCATCATCGATTGTTTGACCCTCTGGGTCAGCAACCTGTTGTTGACACTCAATGCCAGCGAGGATGCGGAGACGCGTGTCGCCGAGCACGTGCGCGCACTCCTCCGATCGATCGAGACTCGCCCGCTACACTGGATCCTCATCAGCAACGAGACCGGGCTTGGTGTCGTGCCCGGGACGCCGCTTGGCCGCCGGTATCGCGACGCACTCGGCCGGGCCAATCAACTGGTCGCGGCGGTGGCCGACCGTACCACGCTGATGATCGCCGGGCTGGAGATACCGCTCGCGCCTTCGGCGCGAGAAAGGAGAGGGTAGAACGGAGAATGGCCGCGACGGGCATCGCTCGAGACGGTAATGGCGATGCCGCGGGATCCGTATGGGGCGGTCGCGACCGGCCCCTACCAGGGACGAAATCGTACGCCGGGCAGGCACGGCTCGTCAGCGTACTGCAGCGGCCAGGGCCTTCCACGCCAATAGTGCGCACGGAATCCGTGCCGGCACGCGTGACATCGTCGCGAACGCCTGCAGCGAGCCCAGGGTCTCGTCGGGTGTGGCGGTTACGTCACCGCGGAGCAACGCCGCGAATCGGTCGGTGAGTGCCGCGATCTCGCTAGCTGTGCGACCGCGCACGAGGTCCGTCATTATGGAGGCCGAGGCCTGGGAGATCGAGCAGCCGTCACCCGAGAAGCGGATATCCCGGACACGAACGTCCGACCCGGTGCGGTCGAGCACGACCGTGACCGTCGCCTCTTCGCCGCAGAGCGGATTGCGCACGGTGACCGTGGCATCGGCGGCGGGGAGCGTGCCCTTGCCGTGCGGGTGGCGATAGTGCGCCAGAATCTGTTCCTGGTACAGTGCATCGAGCGCCGCCGATCCGGCGGGATGTGTGGCCGTCACAATGATTGCACCGCGATCTGCGCGTCCGCTCAACGGCTCACGGTCGCGGAGCGCGTCGGGGTCCCGGGCGAGGCGACCCGTGCGCCGTGAAAGAGTGCCTGGGCCGATTGGACGCCTCGCACCAGCGCGTCCACGTCGGCGTCGTCGTTGTAGACGAAGAACGATGCGCGTGCGGTCGCGCTCACGCCCAGGCGGCGGAGCAACGGCTGCGCGCAGTGGTGGCCGGCGCGGACGCAGACCCCTTCCTGGTCCAGGATCGTGGCGAGATCGTGTGCGTGGATGCCGTCCACGGTGAAACTCACGACACCGCTGCGCAGGGCGGCGTCGGGGCCATAGAGGCGCACGCCGGGGAGTGCACCGAGGCGCTCGATCGCCATCGTGGTGAGCGCCTGCTCGTGACGGCGCACCTCCGCCATTCCGATCGACGACAGGTACCGGACCGCGGCCGCGAGGGCGACGGCGCCGCCCACGTTCGGCGTGCCCGCTTCGAACTTGTGCGGGAGCACATTCCAACTGGTGCGATCGTCGCCGACGACCTCGATCATGTCGCCGCCCATCTGGTAGGGCGGCATCGCCTCCAGGATCGCGCGGCGTCCGATCAGGCCGCCGATGCCGGTTGGCGCGCCCATCTTGTGGCCGCTGAACGCGTAGAAATCGATATCGAGCGCCTCGACATCGACGGCCATGTGGGGTGCGCTCTGGGCGCCGTCCACGACCACGAGCGCGCCAACCGATCGCGCGATCGCCGCGACCTCATCGAGCGGTGTGATCGTACCGAGCGCGTTGGAGACGTGGGCGACGGCCACCACCTTCGTGCGGGGCGTCACGGCCTGGCGTAGCAGATCGATATCCACCCGTCCATCGGGCGTGAGCTCGACGATGCGGAACGCCGCGCCGCGCGCGAGTGCCAACTGCTGCCAGGGGACGAAGTTGGCGTGGTGCTCCAGGCGCGTCACCACGATCTCGTCTCCTGCGCGGACATTGTGCATGCCCCAGGCAGTGGCGACGAGGTTGAGGGACTCCGTCGTGCCGCGGGTGAAGATCAGGCAGGCGGCGTCCCGGAGACCGAAGAACCGCGCGATCTCCGTGCGGGCCTCCTGGTAGCACTCGGTGGCGCGGGCGGAGAGCGCATACGCGCCGCGGTGCGGGTTCGCGTAGCTCGTCTCGTAGAACTCGCGCTCGGCGTCGAGCACGACCGCGGGTTTCTGGGCGGTAGCGGCCGAGTCCAGGTAGTGAAGCCCGGGCTGCCGGACGAGGAGCGGGAAACCGGCGCGGCGGCTCATGACAGTCGTCATGATGAGGGCAGGCGGGGGCCGAGCAGGATGGCGTCTCCTTCGATGCGGACGGCGAACGCGGGGACCGGCTCGACGGCCGGCAGGCCGCGCACGGCGCCGGTGCGGCAATCGAAGCGTGCGCCGTGCCAGACGCACTCGATCGTCCCGTCTTCCAGCACCTCACCCGCCGAGAGCGCGTACTCCTCGTGGGAGCAGCAATCGAGGAGCGCGCCGATCTCGCCGCCGGCATTCATGAGCACCACCTGCTCACCATTCGGCGCACGAACACTGAGGAGCCGGCCGGGCGGAACATCGGCGAGCGTGGCCACTGGTGTGAACTCCCCGTCCGTCACAAGGAGACGCGGGACGCCGGCACACCAGCGTCCGGCGTACCGGCGATCGCGGCATGCAGCGCGTGCCAGGCCAGCGTCGCGCATTTGACGCGGATCGGGAACCGTGACACCCCCGAGAGTGCGGCGAGCCGGCCCATCGGGCCATCGGACGGCTCCGGCGCGGGGATCTGTCCCGTGACCACCGCCCGGAACTGATCCGTGAGTGCGGTGACTTCGGCGGCCGTCTTGCCCTTGACCGCCGTCGTCATCAGCGAAGCCGACGCTTTGGAAATCGCGCAGCCGGTACCGACGAAGTGGACATCGGCGAGGCGCTCGCCGTCCATCCGCACCCACACCGTGACCTCATCCCCGCAGAGCGGGTTGCGTCCCTCGGCGTGTCCCGTGGCGTCCGCCAGAGGACCGTAGTTGTGAGGGGCCCGATTGTGGTCGAGGATGACACTCTGGTACAACTCGCGCAGGTCACTCATGGGCGAGTGCTCGCAGAGGGGCGCAGGCGAGCCCTCGTGCGGATCCGCACGGGGAAGATGCTACCCGACACTCGCCGGCATCGGGCCCACGAACCGTTCGCGGGCGAGCGCCTCCAGCCCGGCGCGCACTGTGAGATCGTCGATCCGCTGCACCACGTCGGCCGCGAAGGCATACGTGAGGAGCGTTTTCGCCTCCTCGAGCGCGAGGCCGCGGCTCCGGAGGTAGAAGAGCGCCAGGTCGTCGAGCTGCCCGACCGTCGCGCCGTGTGTGCACTTCACGTCGTCGGCGAAGATCTCGAGCTGCGGCTTGGTATCGACGTGGGCATCGGGCGAGAGCAGCAGGTTGTTGTTGGTCTGCTTGCCGTCCGTCTTCTGCGCCTCGGGGTGCACGTACACCTTGCCGTTGAACACCGCGTGCGCCGCACCGTCGAGCACGCCCTTATAGACCTCGTGGCTCGTGCAATTGGGCGCGATGTGCTCGATCCGCGTCTGGTGATCCAAGTGCTGGGATCCGTCCGCCATATACAGGCCGTTGAGCGTGACCTCCGCACCCGGCTCGGCGAGCACCGTATAGATGTTCATGCGCGACAGTGCCGCGCCGGTCGCGAACGAGAACGACGTGTACCGCGAGTGCCGGGCCTGGTGCGCTTGTGTCGTACCGACGTGGAACGCGCGCTCGCTTTCCCGCTGCATCCGGAGATGCGTGATGTGCGCGTTCTCCGCGACGGCGACCTCGGTGACCGGATTGGTGAAATACATCGGGTCCCCGACGGCCGCGTAGCTCTCGATGATCGTGGCCTGCGCGTTGCGCCCCGCGACAATGAGATTGCGCGGGTGCGAGACGGTGCTCGCCGCCTCGGCATTGGTCACGAACAGCAGGTGGATCGGGTACTCGACGATCGCGTCCGCCGGGATGTTCACGAACGCCCCGTCCACGAAGAGCGCGGTATTGAGCGCCACGAATGCGCCGTGGCCGAGCGCGGCGAGCGACGTGAGGCGCTCGCGGACGACGGGGACATCATCGCGGAGCGCGTCGGCCAGACTGCGGACCTCGACACCGCGGGGCAGCGTGCCCGGCGACGACAGCTCCGGCGCGTAGCGCCCGTTGACGAAGACCAACTGCGTCCAGCCCGTCTGGCCGAAGCTGAGCGCGTCGAGATCGGCCGCGCGCACGTCGCCTCCGCCCGCCTGCGGCACGAACTCCGCGTTGGAGATCGGCGCGACACTCGTGAAGTGCCAGTCCTCGTCGTGCGTGGTGGGGAACCCGCGTTCGCGGAACCGTTCGATCGCGGCGCGGCGGATCGGGAGGAGCCAGGCCGGATTGCGTCCGTGGTCCGCGGCGAAAACCGAGAACGCGTCTACGTACGACTGGACCGTCACACTCCTGCCCCGGCGACGCTCGCAGGCGCGCCCGCGGGCGCGCTCCCCGGCGCGGCATCGACCAGCCAGTCGTAGCCCTTGGCCTCGAGCTCGAGCGCCAGGTCCTTGCCGCCCGACTTGACGATGCGGCCGGCCGCGAGGACGTGCACCTGATCGGGCACGATGTAATTGAGCAGCCGCTGGTAGTGCGTGACGACGATCGTCGCGTTGTCGGGGCGGCGGAGCGAGTTCACGCCGTGCGCCACGACGCGGAGGGCGTCGATGTCCAGACCCGAGTCCGTCTCATCGAGAATCGCGAGGCGGGGTCCGAGCACGGCCATCTGGAGGATCTCGTTGCGCTTCTTCTCGCCGCCCGAGAATCCGGCATTGACGGCGCGCGAGAGCATGGCGGGATCCATGTCCACGAGGCGAAGGCGTTCCTCGACCAGGTCGCGGAAGTCCATCGGGTCGATCTCGTCCTGGCCCCGCGATTTCCGGATCTCGTTGAACGCGGCGCGCAGGAAGTACGCGTTGGTGACGCCGGGGATCTCGACCGGGTACTGGAATGCGAGGAAGATGCCTTTCTGGGCGCGCTCCTCTGGCGGGAGGGCGAGGAGATCTTCGCCATCGTACGTGGCGGAGCCGCCTGTGACCTCGTAGGCCGGGTGGCCGGCCAGCACCTGGGCGAGCGTGCTCTTCCCGGATCCATTGGGTCCCATGATCGCGTGCACTTCGCCCGCGGCCACGGAGAGGGAGATGCCCTTGAGGATCTCGCGGTCGCCGATCGCGGCGTGCAGCCCTTTGATCTCGAGCATCAGCCGACGCTGCCTTCGAGCGTGATTCCCAGCAACTGCTGCGCTTCGAGGGCGAACTCCATCGGCAGGTTCTGGAAGACCTCCTTGCAGAACCCGCTTACGATCAGCGAAATGGCGTGCTCGGCGCTCAGGCCGCGCTGTTTACAATAGAAAATCTGGTCCTCTCCGATCTTGGAAGTGGAAGCTTCGTGCTCGACGACCGACGAGTTGTTGCCGACCTCGATGTACGGGAACGTGTGGGCACCGCACTGGTTGCCGATCAGCATCGAATCACACTGCGTGTAATTTCGTGCGCCCTCGGCCCTGCGCAGCACCTTGACCTGGCCGCGATAGCTGTTGTTGCCGCGGCCCGCCGAGATGCCTTTGGAGATGATCGTGGACTTCGTGTTGCGGCCCATGTGGATCATCTTCGTGCCGGTGTCGGCCTGCTGGCGATTGTTGACGACCGCGACGGAGTAGAACTCGCCGGTCGAGTGATCGCCCTGCAGGATCACGCTCGGATATTTCCAGGTGATGGCGGAACCCGTTTCGACCTGTGTCCACGAGATCTTGGAGTGGACGCCCGCGGCCTTGCCGCGCTTGGTCACGAAGTTGTAGATGCCGCCTACGCCGTCCTTGTCACCCGCGTACCAATTCTGCACGGTCGAGTACTTGATCGACGCGTGATCGAGCGCCACCAGCTCGACGACGGCGGCGTGGAGCTGATTCGTGTCGCGGCGCGGGGCGGTGCATCCCTCGAGATAGCTGACGGACGCGCCTTCGTCGGCGACGATGAGCGTGCGCTCGAACTGGCCGGTGTCCGCGGAATTGATGCGGAAGTACGTCGACAGCTCCATCGGGCACTTCACGCCCTTGGGGATGTAGCAGAACGATCCGTCGCTGAACACGGCGGCGTTGAGGGCGGCGAAGAAATTGTCGCTGTAGGGGACGACCGACCCCAGATATTTCTGCACGATCTCGGGGTGTTCCTGGACGGCCTCGCCGAACGAGCAGAAGATGATGCCGAGCTTGGCGAGCTCCGTCTTCATCGTCGTGCCGACCGAGACACTGTCGAAGATCGCATCCACGGCGACGCCGGAGATGCGTTTCTGCTCGGTGAGGGAGATGCCGAGGCGCTCGTAGGTGCGCAGGAGCTCGGGATCGACCTCTTCGAGGGAGCCGAGGGGCTTGTTCGACTTGGGGGCGGAGTAGTAGCTGACGCTCTGGTAGTCGATCGGCGGGTACGAGACGTTGGCCCAGTGCGGCTCCTTCATCGTGAGCCAGCGCCGGTAGGCGCGGAGGCGCCATTCGAGGAGAAACGCGGGCTCGCGCTTCTTGGCCGAGATCTGCCGGACCGTCTCTTCGGAGAGACCGCGCGGCAGCGTATCGGCCTCGACATCCGTGACGAACCCGTACTGGTAGTCACGGTTGACCAGGTTCTCGATTGCTGTACTCATCCCGACTCCAGGTCCGGCCGACGCGCGTCAGATTGAGCGAGGGGTGAGTCCCAGGGCTCGCATTGCAAACCGCACCTGCGAGCCGCACCCATGACGCGGGTCTTGGTCCGACGGCGTTGCGTCGCTGAACACCAGCCAAAATGCGCCGCGGCCTCTAAGGAAGCGAATCCTAAGTGTATTTGTCGGCATTGTCAATCGAAACAGGCAGGGCGGACAGCAGAGTGTAAGCGATTACGCGACAAGTGTTTGAATCGTTGGGACAGAACGAGCGGCTGCCCGATTGGCAGGCTCGAGCATGAATATTTCGAACGGTTGCCGGAGCCGTGAGAGACCGGGGCTGGCGGCCGTGCCCAAAGCCGGGCGGGATCGTCGAACTCATGCGATGGGCTACGTCGAGTTCGAGGGGGATGTGCGCCCGCTGGGCCCGGGAGTGCTCACGATCGGGAGCGCGCCTGGGGCTGGCTGGCGCATCCTGGGGCATGGGCTCGAGCCCGTGCATCTGCTGCTGTCGGTGGAGACGGGCGGCCGGGCCCTGCTGATCCGTGGCGGGCCAGGATCGGCCATGCGCGTCAATGGCGTCGAGCTGACCGTCCCGCGGGCACTGTTGTCGTTCGGGGATCGTGTGCAGGCCGGGACGGCAGAGCTGCGCTACCGGCGCATGCCATCCGGGCCGGAGACCTCGCCCGACGCGTATCTGCGGGACACCCGGCGCGGCCGGTTGTACCGATTGCACGACCGGAACACCATCGGGCGGGATCCCGGGTGCGCCGTTGTAGTGCAGGAGCCCGACGTCTCGCGGGTGCACGCGCATCTCGTGCAGGGCGGCGAGTCGTACGTGATCGTGCCGCATCCGGCGAGCGTGACCTCACTCAACGGCGTGCGCCTGCTGCTGCCCACCGGATTGCAGGAGGGCGACGAGATCGCGGTCGGCCGCACACTGCTCCGGTTCACGACCGTCATTCCCTCGGGCGCGACGGTGGCGCCGGAGCCGGCGGCGCGGGGGACAAACCGGGACGTGAGGCTCGCGCGGCGACGACATTCATGGGCACGATCGAGGCGCGCGACCGGCGATCGCGCGTGACCCACCGCCGCATCATGCGGATGACGACGATCGCGCTCATCGCACTGGCCATGGCTGCCGTCGTGCTGACCGTGTACGCCGACGTGCACAATCCGGCGGGTGGGGCACTCCGCTCCCTTCGGCCGGGACGCCGCGCGACCGGCAGCGCCTCGAGCAGTGGTCCGCCTAGCGGTGCGGCGCGCCTCGCAGCATCCAGAGGGCGACCAGCACCACCACCGCCACCAGAATCGCGGCCGTAATGGCCATCAGCCGTCCGCGTGCGGCGCGCGGCTCGACCGGGGGCGGCACCGTGTTGGGCTCGTCCGAGCGGTAGATGGGCGTCGGTTGAGGGGCGCGGGGGCCGGGCGCGACGTCTCTTGGTGCGACGATGCGCGTGCCCGGGGGCGGCCTCGTGGTGAATCGCAGCGACGACCCGCCGATGCGGATGGTGTCGCCATTGGCGAGCGCGCGCGGCGTGCGTCCCGCGGGCGTGTCGTTGAGCGTCGAGCCATTGGTGCCCATCGAGCGGAAGACATATGCGCCGGTCGGCGCGCGGCGGACATTGGCGTGGAAGCGCGACGTCGCGGCGTCCTTGAGCACGATGTGGTTGACAGCGTCGCGGCCGATGCCGACGATGTCGTCGCCGAGCGGGTAGGCGAGGGAGGCGCTGAGATCGACGAGGTACGCGCGGGCGGCGGCGCTGGGGACAGGATTGGGACCGGGGACTGGGGCAGGAGCGGGACTGGAGATTGGGGAAGGAGCGGGACTGGGGATTGGGGGCGGCTCGGATGCCTCGGTCTGTACCGGGACCGGAACAGAGATGCGCGGGCCGGGTGCATCGAGGCGTGCGAGGTAGACGAAGATGCCGGCGCCCGCGATGATCTCGTCGCCGTGCTCGAGCGGGTGAGCGCCTGTGAGCGCCGTGCCGTTGACCTCGACCGGCTGCGTGCCGTAGGGGGACAGGACAGCCTGGCCATCGCTGCCGACCGAGACCGTGAAGTGCCGCGGTGCGAGATTGATCGTCTGCAGGCGCCAGCCGGCCTGGCTGCCGGCGCCGACCATCGTTTCGCCGGCCGTCAACTCGCGAGTGACCCCGTCGTGCTCGAGAAAAGGCATATTAGGTGACACCTATGCGAGTCTTGGCCACCGCGCGCGCATCATTGCGTCGCGCGCCGCGGGCACACGGTCCCCGACAGCGCTCCTTCAGCAGACTGGCCAGCAGTCTCACCTTCGTATCCACTCTCGTGGCGGTGGTGGGTGGCGGCGCGCTGGCCTGTCCTGGCCGCCGGACCGCCAACACCGCACAGGACGATACCACTGCGGCGACCGCGGACAGCGGTGGCCGTACCTCCAGCGACACGATCCTCGCGCCGACCGACCGCGCGGTGGCCGCCGCGGCGACCGCCGCCGTCGTGCCGCCACCGCCCGCGCCGCCGCCACGCGTGCTCACGCCGCTCGCCGACACGATCGCCCAGTATCTCGTGTTCGCGCCGACCGTGCAAACATGGTTTCTCGCGGCGAAGCGGGGCAAGAGACTCCTCGTGGATATCGGGCGGGTGGACACCGACGTCCGGCACGACCATCACCGGGCGCTCGCGTTCGCGGAAGCCGTCGATGCCCTGACGCCCGTTCCCAAGGGGTCCCTCCTGCGGCTGTTCGGCCAGTGGGGAGTGGAC
This sequence comes from uncultured Gemmatimonadales bacterium, assembly GCA_963737895.1. Lineage (GTDB taxonomy): Bacteria > Gemmatimonadota > Gemmatimonadetes > Gemmatimonadales > Gemmatimonadaceae > Palsa-1248. Next base: position 1,906,652 of record CAVTUF010000001.1, read on the forward strand.
ACCGTGCCGGTAACCGGATTCGGGGACTGGAACGGCCGTATCGTCGCGACGATCAAAGTCTCGCCGCACCTCGATTCGCTGGTGCGGGCGGCGCCGGCGGCGTTCGCGGCGGCCGAGCGGGTAGATACGACGATGCGGACGGACAGCGCGGTGGCAGCGGACTCGACCCCGCGCGGCGACTCATTGCGGGTCGCCGACAGTGCGCGCCGGGCGGACAGCACGCGGCACGCGGACAGCGTCAGAGTCGCCCGCGACAGTTGCCTGGCCGACAGCATGCCGGCGGCGCTGCTCGCGCGCGCGGTTTTCGTCCGGGATTCGATCGAGCTGTGGCTTCGCACCCAGCCGCCACCGCCGTACGACCGGCTGCTCGCGACCGAGAAATCGACATCCTCGCAGGTGGCTGGGTGTTTCGGCGGCGGCAACCGGCTGGCGCTGGCGGTGGATCTCCGGGCCGGTGCGAACGAGTGGGTGAAGGAGCGAGCGGTGCTGATCGATACCGCGGGGAAGGTGACCACGCTCCGGATCGACGACTACCGGTTCAAGGGTCACGATTTCCTGGCGGTGCTCGATCCGAACGGAGCGGGGATCGACGGGATCGTGGCCAAGGGCGTGACCGAGGCGTCGGGCGCCACGGTGATCCTGGCGCTCGGCCCCCGCAACCGGGCCGCGCGGTGGGTGAGCGGGTTCGCGTGGGAGTCCCGGTAAGCGGCCCATAGCGTAGCCAATATGCCCGGTTTTTCCTGTCCGACGCACGGTAGCCCCTGCCGAACGCATGAGATGCCGGACATTATTGCTTTTCATGGAATCCCGGACGCAGATGGCCGCGGCCCGCCGCGGAGAGATCACGGCCGCCATGGCGGTCGTCGCGGCGCGTGAGCAGCTCGCGCCGGAGCTGGTGCAGGCTGAAGTCGCCCGTGGCCGCCTCGTCATTCCCGCCAACATCCACCACCTCGCCGGCGCGCTCGAGCCGATGGCGATCGGCAAAGTCGCGCGCGTCAAGATCAACGCCAACATCGGCAACTCCGCCGTCACGTCGGATCTGGCCGAAGAAGTCGGCAAGCTCCAGCTCGCGGTGAAGTACGGCGCCGACACCGTCATGGACCTCTCGACCGGCCAGGACATCGACATGCGGTGCGCGAGGCGATCATCGCCGCGTCGCACGGTTCCGATCGGGACGGTGCCGATCTATCAGGCGGTGCTGATGGGCAAGGAGCTCGAGGAGCTCACGGCCAACGACTTCCTCGACGTCATCGAGCATCAGGCGCGGCAGGGCGTGGACTACATGACGCTGCACGCCGGGATCCTCTTCGAGCATCTCCCGCTCGTCTACGGCCGCGTCACGGGCATCGTCAGCCGCGGCGGCTCGCTGCACGCCGTGTGGATGATGCACCATCGCCAGCCAGAATCCGCTGTACGAGCAGTACGACGACGTCCTCGACATCCTCCGCCAGTACGACGTCACGATCTCGCTCGGCGATTCGCTCCGGCCGGGCTCGTATCCACGACGCGAGCGACAGCGCGCAGTTCGCGGAGCTCGACACCCTGGGTGAGCTCACGAAGCCGCGCGTGGGAGCGCGACGTGCAGGTGATGGTCGAAGGGCCCGGACACATCCCGATGCATCAGATCGAGATGAACGTCCGGCGGCATGAAAGAGGTCTGTCAGCGAGGCGCCGTTCTACACTCTCGGGCCGCTCGTCACGGACATCTCGCCCGGGGTACGATCACATCTCGAGCGCGATCGGCGCCGCGATGATCGGCTGGTACGGCGCCGACATGCTCTGCTACGTCACCCCGAAGGAGCACCTCGGCCTGCCGAACGCCGAGGACGTGCGGCAGGGCGTGATCGCGTACAAAATCGCGGCGCACGCGGCGGACATCGCGCGCGGCCGCCCGCGCGCGCGCGATCGCGACGACGCGCTGTCACGCGCGCGCTACGCCTTCGACTGGAACGAGCAGTTCCGGCTCTCGCTCGATCCGGAGCGGGCGCGCGAGTATCACGACGAGACGCTGCCCGCGGAGTACTTCAAGAGCGCGGAGTTCTGCGCAATGTGCGGGCCGAAGTTCTGCTCGATGCATCACTCGCGGACCATCGATGAAGGGATTGCGGCGATGGCGCGCGAGGCAGGGCTGGTGGCGGAGCCGGCGGCGGAGCAACTGGCTTCGGTGCAGGGGTAAGTCTAGGAGCCCCCAGCGAGGGACGCTTCGCGGCGGGACGCGGCCGAATCGCCCGCCGAGGCCAGCATGGCGGCGTAGCTGCGGTGGAGTGCGCGGTTGCGCGGGTGGTCCGAGAGGCCCAGGCGAAATGCGATCGCCGCGTCGCGGACGTCGTCGATCTGCTGGGCCGCCTGCGTCAGCACCATGAGAGCGTCCACAGAATCGCGCTGCATCATGTAGGCCGAACGGGCCCACGTGATCGTGCCCCGGTAGTCGCGTGCGGCGTAGCGCACCCATGCGCGGCGCATCGCGTCCTCGTACGGGCTCGGGTCAACCAGGCGCGCGCTGTCGAGCAGCCCGTCCGCCTCGGCGGCGCGGCCGTGGGCCGCCAGCAGTGCGGCCGGGGCCTGATAGAGCAGGGGCGCCACCGGGTACAACGTCCGCGCGATCGCGTATTCGTGCACCGCACCGTCGAGATTCCCGATCCGATACATGACCTCGGCCGCGCGCTCGTGCACGCGGTAGGATTCCGGCTCGCCCGCGAGTGACGCGACCAGCATCGACTTGTCATTGCGCCAGACCGGCGTGCGGGTCCATGTGCGTGCGGCGAGCACGACCAACGCCAGCAGGAGGATGCTCGTCTGGAGCCGGCCATACGGCAATGCCGGCATTGTCTCCGCGGGAGGGCGCGCCGCGGACAGCGTGCTGCCGTCCGAGAAACGGAGAGCTGACGCTCCGCCTGAGAAACGACCTTGTGCGGCCGCGCCGGAGACGCGTTTGATGGCACCTGCCAGGGCGCGGCGCTCTGTCCGCGAAGAAATCCCATGACCACGCCACGAGCACCGCGAGGCCCAGGCTTGGCAAGTACAGTGTGCGCTCCGCGACCATCACGCCCGAAGCGAAGAACACGTTGGCCACGGGTGCGATCGTGCAGGCGAAGGCGAGCACCGCGAACGCCACCACCGGCGCGCGTTTCCAGGCGCGGATCGTGACGATCACGGCGGCGATCAGGATCGCGATACCGGCCACCACACCCAGCGCGGGCCGCTGCACGACCTCGATCGATCGCGGCATGTAGTCCACGTGGAGCTGCAGCGGCACGAGGAGCAGGCGTGCGTACTCCGGAACAATCCGCGCCACCGTGAGCAGGCGTTCGGCAGTGCTCGCGTGCATCCATGGCTCGGCGACACGCACGAGCGGCATTTCGCGAAAGAGGCGGCCGAGGATCGCCGCGTATGCGGCGGTGACGGCGGCGTATCCTGCATACAAAGGCCACCGCGCGATCAGATCGACCGGGCGCGACAGGCGGCGCGGTGACCGCGACGCCTGCTCACTCCGCCACACCGCGAGGGGGCCCGGCAGCAGGAGATCCGACGCCACCGCGAGACCGATGAACGTGATCCCGCTCTCCTTGGCGAAGAGCGCGGCGGCGTAGCAGGGCACCGCGATCCAGAGGCGGCGCCGGTGGGCGAGCAGTGCAGCGAGGGTGAAGACCGCGCAGATGACATCACTCCGGCCCACCAGGTTCGACACCGCCTCCACGTGCACCGGGTGGACCGCGAAGATGAGCGCGCCGGCGAGCGCGCCCGAGCGCGACGTGAGATCCGCGAGGAGTCGCCAGACGAGCAGACAGGCCGCAACGTGCCACAGCACATTGGCCGCGTGCAGCCACGCCGCGTTGCCGCCGGAGACGACCCAATCGAGCGCGAACGTTGCCATCGTGAGCGGGCGGTATTGACCGGCGCCGGTGGCTTCCGGCCAATACGAGTGCGCGAACGCCTGCCACATGCCCGCGAAGTGGTGAACAAGCGGATTGTTCAGGACGACATCGTTGTCGTCGAGGGCGAAGCGATTGGCGAGGGCGTTGGCGTAGACGAGGGCCGCCACGAGGACCACGACCAGGGCATCCCGGCCGTGCCATTCCGAGCTCGGGCCGCTGCGAGGAGCGGAGATGGTCTCGGTATCGCCATCAGTAGTGGTGAAGGCCATCCCGCGCTCGACGCCTCATAGGGGGAGGGAGCAACGAACCGGTTATCGTGCGGCGTCGGGGGCTGGCCGCAGCATCCGTCGGGCCGGTTGCCCAACAGGGCGCCCTTCGGGCCCCGAACCGCCCCTACTGCCCTCGTCGGCAATTTCATTGTGAGACGGCAACCACAGTCTTACTGGGCGGGTCATGACCCGCCCTTACCAGGGATGGATTGGTGCGGTGTTGATGGTTGTGATACAGAATCGACCACATTGGCCGCGGCATCCGTCGGGGGCCGTTCCCGAACGGCCCCCACTGCCCTCGACGACTGGCGATGGTGGGACGGCAACTACAGACCTGCTGGGCCGGTCATGACCGGCCCCTACCAGGGATATTTCGGGCCCTTTGCTACGCCGGATGGGCGCCGGTTGGCCCGTCGAGGGGGAGCAGGAGCTGGCCGTCGCCGGGGGCGGCGGCTCGGGCGCGGTCCTCCTCTGGCCGGCCGCAGCGGATGCCGTATACGGCGCAGAGCTGGCGCACTACGCGCTGCAGGCCCTCGCGGTATCGGGCGCCCGCGTCGTGGCTTCCCGCGTAGGCGACGCGGTAGCGGGCCGCGAGGTGGGGAAACTCCGCCTCGATGAAGGGGAGATACCGTTTCCGCGCCTCCGACTGGAGGCGGAGCGCGCCGGCGTTGACGTGCAATGCGCCCGCGGCTGCCACACGCTGTATGAGCGCGCGGATACCGGCCGGAGAGTCGGTGATCCCGGGCAGCACCGGCATGATGTTGATGCCGGTGTCGATGCCGGCGGCGGCGAGGCGCGTCAGAGCGCGGATCCGGGCGTCCGGCGTCGGTGCGCGTGGCTCGAGTCGCCGAGCGAGGTCGCGGTCGAGCGTGATGAGCGAGAGGTGGACCGTCACGCGCGAGTGGCGGGCGAGCCGCCGCAGCACGTCGATGTCCCGTGTGATCAGCGGACTCTTCGTGATGATCACGATGCGGAGACCCGCGTGATCGGCGAGCGTCTCCAGCACCGACCGCGTGAGCCTGAAGTGCCGCTCGGCGGGCTGGTACGGATCGGTGGCCGTCCCGATGACGAGTGTCTCGCCGCGCGCCAGCTCGGCGTGCCGCGCGCTGCCGTGGCGGAGCGCGTCGCGGAGTACGTCGGGGACATTGCGCTTCACGAAGATCTGCCGCTCGAAGGCGAGCCATGGCGGCATGGCGGGGACAGGTGGTGTCCCGTCCGGCCCGCCAGGTACGATCGTCTCGGCCTGCTCGCTCGCCGCCGCGGTCCGTTCGCTCAGGTAGCGATGCGCGTAGCGGGCGTAGCAGTACGCGCACCCGAACGCGCATCCGACATAGGGATTGATCGACCAGTAGGGCATCCCCGTCTGTTCGGGGCGGTTCAAGGCAGTGCGTGCGGTGATGCCGACATACGTGATGTCGCCTTGCTGGCCGATCGTCGGGAGGACCCGGGGGAGCCGGGCCATCGCGTCGTCGAACAGAGCGGCCTGGCGAACCGGGAGAGAGCGACGCACGTTTACGGTCCGGTGGAGGGAGTATCCGTCTACCGAATAAACACCGAAATACAAAAACTAGCATTCGCCGCCGCCGGCGCAACCGCCTCCCGGGGTTTTCGGGGGTATTCTGTCTGGCTCCGCGCTCGGTGGTTTTTCCCCTGGAGATTGTGCGTGATGCGTGAGTTGCGCCGGCTCGCTGGCCGGCAACTTTGCCGTCGTGTTTGGTTGCGCGTCCGGTGCCTGGCTGCGGGCGGCGGGGCGGTCCTCGCATCCGCCGTGCTGGCCGCGTGTGCGTCGAGCGGTGGCGCGTTTCCGACCCCGATCGGCGATCCGGGGAACGTCGTCGCGCATGCGAACGCGATGATCGAAGACGCATCCGTCGCGGGCGCCGACACCCTCGCGCGGGACGTCATGGCATCGGCGCGGCAGCATGTCGCGGACGCGCAGATCGAGCTGCGGGACAAGCACACCGCGCGGGCATCGCTGCGCGCGCGGGAAGCGGTCGCCGACGCGACCTACGCCAAGGCGCTCGCGGACCGGATCATGGCGGAGCGTTCGAGATCGGCCGAGGAGGCGTTGCTCCAACAACTGCCGCTGACGCCGGCGGCGAAATCGCCATGATTGCCGAACCACAGACATTTAGCCAGGGCCGGATAGCGCCGTTGCCCGAAAAGGGCGACCTACGGTTCTCGAACGGCGCCCACTGCCCTCGACAGCCGGCCCCGGTGCGGGCGACCGGAAGGACGGGTTTTTGCCGTGCCCTGCCAGCTTCATTTTGGATGGCGGTGATGGCGGCGTGCGCATCGACCCAGAAGCCGGCCGCGCTCACGCAGGCGGAGAGCATTTACTCGTCGCTCCAGAGTGCGAGAGCGGACCAGCGCGTCGAGGGGGACATGATCCGCACGCGGGCGACGCTCGACACCGCGCAGACCGCCGTGGCGCAGGGGCAGAGCCAGGAGTATGCCGACGGGATTGCCGGCATCGCATTGCGTACGGCGCAGACGGCCGAGGCACATTTCGCGCGCATGATGGCGTTGCAGGGGGCGGACAGTTTGCAGAAGCTGCGGCTCTCGCGGCAGCTCGCGCTCTCGCAGGCACGGCAGGCCGCGCTCGAAGCAAAGCAGGCGGCGTTGGAGCGGCAGACCGCCGCCGCGAACGCCAGAGCGGATTCACTGCGGCGGGCCGCGGCACTCGCGGCGGCAGCGGCGACGGCGGACAGTGCCGCGCGGGCGGCGGCGGCCAGCGCGCCGCAGGACACGGCGGCCCCGCCCGTGGGAGATTCGGTGCCGCGGCCCGCGGCCGACACATTGCGCCGTCCCTGACCGCACGCGCAGCGGCGTGGCAGTTGGGGGATATCAGCGCGTGACGGGGAGCCGGCTTGGGGCCGCGTTCCTCGTGGGCGCGCTCGCGTGCGTGATCGTCGCACTCGCGACCGCGTCGCCGGGGCCGGGGCTCGATCCCGATGCCATGTCGTATCTGGGCGCGGCGCAGTCGCTCGTGCGGTACGACGCGTATCGCGTGCCCACGAGCAGTTGGGCCGCGTCCGATTCGTCCGAGCCGCTCTCGCATTTCCCGCCCGGGTTCTCGACCGCGATCTCGGTGCCCGTGAGCGCGGGGCTGTCGCCCGTGCAAGGCGCGCGGCTACTCATCGTGCTGGCGGCATTCTGCACGTGGGCGGGCATCGTGCTGCTCGTGTCCGCCGCGGCGGGCACGGGCGCCGGCGTGATGACCGGAGTCGTGGCGCTCGCGACCCCCGCGCTCCTCAACGTGCACCTGTCGGTGTTGAGCGAGCCGCTGTTCCTGGCGCTGCTGGTGGCGATCCTGGCCGGCATCGTGAACATCATCGATCCGGGGCGCCGAGTGCGTGGGCGGCGCGAGTGGCGCGGCGTGTGGGCGGCGGCGTGGACCGGGGTGTTGCTGGTGGCGGCCGTGATGCTGCGGTATGCGGCAGTGGCGCTCGTGGGGGCGGCGGCGATCGCGGCGTTGATCGGACCGGTTGACCCGCGGCGCCGGTGGCGCACGAGAATCATCCGCGTGGTGCTCGTCACCCTGCCGGCGGCGTACGCGCTCGCGGCGTGGCTCGTGCGCTCGGTGCGGCTCGCCGGTGCGAAGAGCGTGCGGCAACTCGGCATCTACGGCAACCTGGGCCAGACCTTGCGCGAGGGGTTGGGGACGGCGAGGGACTGGCTGGTGCCGGTTGGCGCCGGCCAGTGGCGGGGTCCCGTCGCGTGGATACTGGGCGCCGGCGCCATCATGGTGGCGATCCATGCGTGGCGGCAGCGCGGGCAGGGAGCGGCGGCGGTCGCGTGGCTGCGGCAGAATTCCGAGATCGATGCCCATCGTGCGGCGGTGCTGCTGCGGGCCGTCGTGCTGACCGGCGGCGTGTATCTGGCGTTCGTGGCGGTGTCGCGGGCGGTGGCGGATCCGAGCATCCCATTCGACGAGCGGATCCTGGCGCCGGCGATTCTGCTTGCGGAGATCGGCCTTGGCGTGGCGCTCGCGCTGTGGTGGCCGGGGCGGGGGCAAGTGGCGCGCGTCGCGGCGGGATTCGTCGTGCTCGCGTGGTTCCTCGCATCGGCGGTGACGAGTGCGACGCGAGTACAATTCGCACTCGAAGATGGAAACGATTTCGCGGGCAGCGACTGGCGCGAATCGCCGACCGTGGCGTGGGTTCGGGCGCTGGACGGAGGAGCGAGCCGGGTGTTGTACACGAACTGGCCGGCGGCCCTGTATTTCAACGCGGGGCGGGCGTCGCACGACGTGCCGGACGTGACCGACGCGCTGACCTTGCGGCGGTTCCGGGACCGGCTGGCGCGGAGCCATGGCGTGGTGGTGGCGTTCACCGCGCCGAACTCGGACGTGGCGCCGCCCGATTCGGTGGCGCGGGTGCTGGGGCTCCGGCAGATCGCGCGGTTCAGCGACGGGTCGGTGTGGGGGCTGGCGCAGGACAGCGCAGTGGCGAGCGCCGGGGTGAAATGAAAACGCCTGCCCGAGTGGGCCGGCGTTTTGATCAATGCGAAGAGCGGAATTACGAGCGGCGCCCGCCGGCGACGATCCGGAGGATCGCGAGGAAGAGGTTGATCAGCGCCATGTAGATGCTGATCGCCGCCTGCACGTACTGGTCGGGTCCGAAGACATTGCGGATCTGCCACGTGCGGAAGACCAGGAGGCCGCCGAAGATGAACACCGTCATCGCGGCGAGCCAGAGGTCCACGTGGACGTTCTGGAAGAACAGGTTGATCAGGCTGGCGCCGATCAGGACCCAGAGGCCCGTCACGAAGAATCCGCCCCAGGCGCTGAAGTCACGCCGGCTGACGAACGCGTAGGCGGTGAGGACGCCGAACGTCGATCCGGTGAGGAGCGCGGCTTCGCTGATGACGCCGGGCTGCGTGCGGCTGAAGTAGAAGAGCAGGGGCGAGAGCCAGAGCCCCATGATGAACGAGAAGAGAAACATGAACCCGACGTTCGCGGGGAACGCGGTGTCCATGCGGCCCGCCATCCAGAGCGGGGCGAAGACGATCAGGAAGCTGATGAACGGGTGTGCATTGACCGCACCCATGATCTGGGGCTGCGTGAAGCCGAAGGCGACGCCACCCATCGTGACCAGGATGCTGGCGAAGACCAGCAGGTAGGTCCGGCGGATGAGGGTGAGCCGTTCTTCCCCGGTGCGGACGACGGCAGGAGCGGCGTACGAGACACCCATAGCCAATTCCTCGAGAGTTAGCGGACGGAAGAAATATAACCGTCCGGGGGGCCGAGGTTCCGTCCGGGGGCCCTGTTAGGAGGGCCTTACTAGCGCTTGTGCGGCGTGCCCGACTGGAGGATGATGTCCCCGCTGAACGTGACGACCGTGATCCGGGCGCCGCCTTTGCCGAGAGTGGCGTCGAGGTGCTGGGCGGAGGGGCCGGATTGGCCGCGGGGCTGGATTGTGATCGGGAAGTCGGAGGTGATCTCGCCGCTGAAGGAGTCGAGGGACACCGTGGCGCTGGCGTCGCTGGGGAGCTCGAGGTGGACGTCGCCCGAGTGGGCGTGCAGGTCGTACGTCCCGGACGGGTCGAGGCCGCCGCCGAAGGTCAGGTCGCCGCTCACGCTTTCCATGCGGACATTCCGGGACGTGGCGTGGGTGAGGTAGCCGTGTCCGCTGACCGACGTAAACGTGATGTCTCCGGTGACCGCATCGGCTTCGGCGTCGCCGCTGACCGTGCGCAGGTGGAGATCGCCGCGGACATTGTGGACCGTCATGTTGCCCGAGAGGGATTCCAGCGTGGCGTTGCGGGCGACATCATCGACGCGGATGTCCCCGCTGACGGCGCGGGCCTCGATTTCACCGCGCGTGCCCTGGACCTCGAGGTCGCCGGAGATACTGTGGAGGATGACGCGGGTGCCGGCGGGGACGGTGACCGTGTATTCGACATCGTTGTCACCGTCGCCATCATCGTCGTCATCGCCGCGCGTGTGCCGGTAGCCGCGCGAGTCGAGGGAAAGGCGGCCGGACTCGTGCTCGAAGCGGACCGGCACGTGGTCGCTCGTCACGTGGACCCGTGCTTCGGGGCGAGACCAGGCGGTGACCGTGATCTTGCCGGATATGAGTGAGAGGTCGGCGACACCGCCCGTGGTGGCGAAGGCGACCGTGGTATCGATCGTCGTGGTCTCGTCCGAGTCCATGGTGTGGGAGTGCCTGTTGTGGTGCCGGCCGTGCTCGTCGTCCTGCGCACCGGCGCGCGGTGCAGTCGCGGCGATCGCGACGAGCACCAGCGCGGCGGCAGTCAGAGTGTGCAGGGTGAAACGCGACACCATATAGCGCGACATCTTCGGAATCCGTGCTGAGAGTGGTCGGTCAGGTGCGAGCGGGGAGCATTGCGACGGTGCGCAGGAGCTCGAGCTTGGTATTCAGCGTCGCGTCCAACTGCCCGGCGAGGAACCCATTGGCGGGGTCGCGGGCGAGTGCGGCGCGGCTTTCGGCGATCGCGGTATCGATCACGCGGAGATTCTTCTCGATGATCGCGACCGTTTTGGGGTCGAGCCGGTCGCGGCGCTGGTCGAGAATCTGGCGCATGGCCGAGATCTGCTGGTCGTAGATGAACTCGGAGGTGCGGGCGGGCTGATTGGAGACTGGGGAGAGACTCGTGCGCGGCTGGGCGATCGCCCGCGGCTGCGCGGGCGTGGTCGTCGCGGATGTGGCGTTCCACGGGTGGGTGGCGAGGAGCGTGACGCTGGCAGTGGCGATGACGAGGACCGCGGCGCGTGCGAGCGGTGCGCCGAACCGGTGCTGGCGGAGCCAGCGCGTGGCGAGCGGCCGCCGTGGCGAGATTTCCTGCGGCACCGTCTGGATGCGGGCCTCAATGCCAGCCCAGAGATCATGAGATGGGTGGAGCGTGGGCAGCGTGGCGGCGCGGGCGCGGATGCGTTCCATGTCGCGGACCAAGGCGCGGCAGGACTCGCAGGAGACGATGTGTGCGCGTGCGGCGCCGTCATCGGCGAGTGTGCCGTCGAGGTAGTCCGGAAGCGTGGCTTCGAACGCCGCGCATTCATTGCTATTAGTCATCGATCGAGCGCCTCTCGTAAGAGCATGCGTGCCCGGTGGAGCTGAGCCTTGCTGCCGCCTGCGGTGATGCCGAGCATCGTGCCGATCTCTTCATGCCGGTAGCCTTCGACATCGTGGAGGACGAAGACCCGGCGTGCGCCGGGCGGTAATCCTGCGATCGCCGCCTCGATGTCCATCCATTCTCCGGGTGCGAAGTGCGAGGGCGCCATGAGCGTCGCTCCCACATCGCCGCCGCCTTCGTCTTCCGTCATACTGATCATCCGCTTCTTGCGTCCTTCCGTCTTGTGCGCATTGAGCACGACATTGACCGCCAGCCGGTGGAGCCAGGTCGAGAAGCTGCTTTCACCGCGGAACTGCGCCATCTTGGCCCATGCGCGTACGAACGTGTCCTGCGTGAGCTCCTCGGCCTGCGTCGCGTTCGCGGTCATGCGGACGCAGACGGAGAACACCCGGTCGCAGTGAGTCCGGTACACCCGTTCGAAGGCCGACCGGTCACCGGCGGCCGCGAGCGCGACGTCGGCGGCGAGTCCGGGGGCGTCGGGGGGGAGCCGCCGGTCTCGTTTGCCGTCGCCTGCGTGCGTCGGTCAGGTGGTGCCACGGACATTCGCAGGGATGGTCACGGGTCTCGTGTGGTGAGATGCCCGGATGGGGTGGAACGTTTGAACCGCGGGGGTTGGGCGCGGGTACGGGCGGTCGGAGGGAAAATTACCGGGGTTGGGGGCATTCGGAGCCGGGCAGGAGCAACTATCTCCGCCGCCCCATCCGTCGGGGGCGGTTCCCGAACCGCCCCCACTGCCCTCGACGACTGGCCCTCGTGCGTAGCTGCGGGGTTGGCGGGGCGATTGCTTCGTGCCACGCTCGGTTGGGCGGGTCAGGATCCGCCACGACATTGGCTGATTCACGGTGGCGATTCCATTTCTCGGCCGGGTAACGGCCGTCCTATATTCGTACTCGATCCAGAGCAACCTTCAACGTGCTCACCCGGATGCCATGCTCACGCGTGTGAAGGCGGCGGTTAAAGGGGCGCTGCGGCGGATCTCGCTGCGTTTGCCCTTGGGTGCGCGCAGAACGCTTCTGGATGCCATGACCGAGAGTTTTGGACGCGCCATTGTCTTTCGCGACCTCGGGCGCGCCTTTGCCGTGACATTGCTCGGCGTGCGCGGTGACTATGGCACCATTCACGGATCGCTGGACGATCTGGTCGTCTTTCGCCGGTACATGGAGACGAAGACCTGGGCGCCGGAGCTATCCGGACTGGTCAGCAGCGTGTTCGCGGCGCAAGGCGGCGGGACATACCTGGACATCGGCGCCAACATTGGGCTCACCACGGTGCCAGTGGCGCAGTCCGCGACGGTCCGTTGCTATGCATTCGAGCCAGAGCCCACGAATCTCTCCTACCTTCGCCAGAACGTCGCCGAGAACTGCCGTCACGGGAACGTGTCGATATTGCCGATCGCGCTCTTCGACCGGCGGGCGACGCTGCAATTTGCCCTGTCGAAGGAGAACTTCGGGGATCACCGCATTACGCGGCGGGTGATGGCGCGTTCCGCGAAGGCAGCTGGTCCACGATCGACGTGCAGGCGGATCGTCTCGACGACGTGATCGACGCCAGCAGCATCGCGCACCCACTCGTCGCCAAGATCGATACGCAGGGGGCGGAGCCCCGCATCTTCGCGGGTGGCCGAGGAGTCCTGTCGCTTGCCAGTCTCATCGCCCTCGAGTTCTGCCCGTATATGATGAAGCGGTTGGGTGGGGACGCCGGCGCCGAGATCGGCTTTCTCGAGGCCAACTTCAGGGAGGGGTCGGTTACGCAGGGTGACTCGGGTACCGCTCCGGAATGGAGGCCGATCGGCGCCGTCGCGGCCGACCTGCGCCGATATGCGGCGGATGACGGGATCAATGTCGCGTACTTCGATGTGATGGTTCGAAAGTAGAACTGCCGCGCGCATCGAGGCCGAACGACGACGCACGGCGTGGGACGCCGGACATGGCGCTCACAGCCGATTGTTGGGCCGACGCCGGTGCTAGGCGATTGCTGGCATTGGGAGCGAGTCCAAGAGAGCCGGGAGGCTGCTGATGTGTTCGAGCAGGTGGGTTGGCTGGGCGGCTTCGAGCACTGTGCGGGAGTAGAAGCCCCAGACAGCGCCGACCGTGATCACACCGGCGGCGTTGCCGGCGCGGATGTCGTGGGGGGAGTCTCCGACGAAGGCCGCGCCGGAAACGGGTGCCTGTAATTGCTTCAGCGCGTAAAGGACGGGCTCCGGGTCGGGTTTGTGGCGGGTTGTTGATTCCTGCCCGACGACTACGGCGAAGTAGGGGGCGAGTCCGACGTATTCGACCGTGCGGATGGCCATCTCCGTTGGACTTCGAGGTGACGACGGCCATTGGGTGGCCGCGTTCGCTCAGGGTGCGAATGGTGTCGACGACGCCGGAGTAGGCGTGTGTGAGGCGATCGAGGTTCGCGCGCTGATAGCCGCGGTAGGATTGTTCCAGAACGCTGACGTCGGCCTCGTCGACCGCGTAGGGGCGGAGTTGGGACGATAGTGGCGTGCCGATGCCGGAGATCCATTCATCCGTGGTGGGGACGCGGCCCGTCCGTCCCTTGAATGCGTGGCGCACCGATTCCAGAAGCAGCGTGATCGTGTCGACGAGGGTGCCGTCGAGATCGAAGAGCACGGCACGGCGCGGCGAGTCAGGCATGGCGCTCACAAACTAACGCGCACGCCGTCCCGCGCTATGTTGTCCCGCTGAAAGAGGATCAGTGCGGACACGACGATGCCGGAGGTGTCGTCGTGGTTGCCGGCGTTCGAGTGAACGCGGGCTTCGGGGTGTGCGCCGGTCGTGTCTCGCGGGCCGTAGCTGTCTCCGAACGCCGCGACGGCGAGCAACCAGGCGCGGTCGGACATTCGGCCGTCGGCGAGCTCGCCGAGCACCCATTCCGCGCCAGCGCCGCAGCGTGTGATGGCGGCGTGGCGCGCGCGGCGGATGAGTGATGAGAGGCGAGGCCGCAGGTGCGGGGGTGCCTGGCGCGCGATGGTCGCGATGCGCGCGAGTACGCGCCGGCGGGCGCTGGTACCGGCTACGAGGAGTCCCGCATCATCCGCTGCCTGCCGGCGTCCCGACCATTCACTGATCGCGACGATCGCCGCCCGGCACGCTGACTCATCCAAGGGCACTGGCCTGCCCTCGGCTCGCGACACTGCATGCGCGACCGCTTCGGGTGAGTCGGTGACTGCGTCGCTCGCGGAAGCCAGGAGCACAGGCTGTCCGTCGCGCACGCACGCGGCGAGCCATCCCGCCGAATCCGAACTCACCGCGGCGCAGATGATGCCAGACGGTTCGCGCACGGTATGCAGGCTGTCGCCGCTCTCCAGCCGCCAGCGGCGCACAACTGCGCGTGCCGAGGCGATGTGTTCCGGCGGGCTTGGCGCGACCGGAGTGCCACCCGGGTCTCCCGGCGACACACCACCTGGCAGAATCGACCCTGACACACCAATGGCCCGGCCAGCTGCGTCGAGCTTCGCGCGCAGGCGCCGCTCAACGCCGAGCAGTGTCTCGGCCGACACAGGTGGCGCGATTGCGTATACGTGCACGCGGTCGTGCGAGGATCCGAGTCTGGCGACGCGTCCGACGCGCTGCGCGAGCCGCGCCGGGGTCCATGGCATGTCGAGGTGCACGACAACGGATGCTTCCTGCAGGTTGACTCCTTCACTCAGCAGATCTGTCGTGAGCAGTAGATCGATCCGCTCGGCGGCGTGGGCCGCCGGACTGCCGGTTCTCGAAGCGGCCGGTGCGAACTGTGCCATCACCGCGGCGCGGCTCATGCGCCCGTTCGTGATCACGGCTCCTCCGGCGCTGAGCACGCACGCACGCTCGGTTGGGGCGAGAAGCCGGTATAGCGCGCGCACCGTGTCCTCGAACGCGGCGAACGCCACGACCTTCGTATCAGGGTGCGCGCGCATCACGTGCCGGATGTGGTCCGCGCGGCCGGCGTCCGCGTCTGGGGCGGCATTGAGCCGGACGAGGAGAGCGCGAACGGCGGCTTCGTGGGTCTGGACCGATTCGAGTAGAGCGGTGGCGTCGGCCGAGGGCGGGACCAGGAGCTCGGGAAAGGCGAGTTGAACCGCGCCTTCGCCAAGGCACCAAGCTCGGAGGTCGCGGTAGGAGGGGTGGCGGCCAGCCGTGAGCGCGGACGCCATTGCGGTTGCGCGCGCCAGCCGCCGGCGCAGTGCGGCGCGCAGTGCTCCAGTGCTCGACGCCCATTGGCGGATGAGCGCGAAGCTCACCAAGGCCGCGGCGTTGCCGCCATTCGCGGCGGAACGGCGTCGGGAAGGGCCACGAGCGCGTCCAGTGTCTCGTGGTCGTCACGCAGGGCGAGCCGGTGCGGTCCGTCCACGGCGGGGACTCGTGATGCAGGGCCAGCGCCGACCTCCAGAGGCGCGACCATTGACGGCTTGCGACGCACGACGTATCGTGCGCGCTCGTCATCCGTGAGCGATCGTGCCCGGGCGCCGAGGAACAGCTCGAGCATCGCCACGAGATCGCCGGTCCGGTTGTGGACGGGTGTCGCGGACAACAGCAGGATCCGGATGCCGGCTGTGAGGCGCGCGAGTGCGCGGTAGCGACGGGTCAGCGGATTCCGGAAGTGGTGGGCTTCATTGACGATGATGAGATCCCATCCGCCTTCGATTCTTGGCGCGGACTCGCCGCGACTGAGGGCGTCGGCCGACCACATGGTCACGCGGACCCCTGCGCGTGCCGCGGCCTGCAGCCACATGCCACGGAGCCCCATCGGTGCGATGACCAGGGGCCGGCGTGCTTCGCGCGCGAGTGCGAGGCCGACGAACGTCTTCCCGAGTCCCACCTCGTCGGCCAGCAGTGCGCCGCCGAATCCCGTCATCAGAGTTCGGATTTCGCGCACCGCAGCCATCTGGTGCGGCTGAAGCGACACGGCACCCAACTGCGCCTGCGTGTCGTCCGTACGTTCAAGCCAGCAGCCGGCGACAGCTGCCCGAGCGGCCGCGGCGTCCACTACCTGCAGCGTCATCCCCTCCGGCCATGACAACAGGGGCGCCAACGCCCCGGATGCGAGACCATACGCGGCGGCTACGCTCGCAGACAGCTCGTCACCGTCAGGCATTCCGCCGGCCGCGGCCCGCTCGCCGACGGGTCCGAGGGCAGCGCGCGCACGGGCCCAGTCGCCGGGGATCGGCAGGAGGCCGACCGTCCACGCGAGGTATCGGTGAAAGCCGCCGCGTGCAGGCTCGGCCAACACGTTGAGCCATCCCGCGGCGACCGTACTATTGATGATGGCGCACAGGGCGTGCGCATCCACCTCGTCGGGCGCCCGTACCGCGTAGCAACTGTTCAGGAGGACAGTGTGGTCGCCCGCTGGGAGAACCGCCGATCGCGACATTCCGGCCGATGTCTGCCCACACGACGCGAGGCCATTTCGCACTCGCGCTGTCCGTCCGGAAGAGTGCCCACCATGGTTCGCGCCCGCGGGTGTCACTTCGAGCAGCCAGCCGGTGGCGCCACGGGGCCAGCCATCGTGCCGCGCCGGGCGGAAGGGCGGCCATTGGTCCGACGGCTCCAGTGCCGTTCTCCTCGTGCGTCCAGAGAATCCACTCCGGTGCGGCAGTGCCGCTCGGGTGCTGCCTGGCCGATCGGCTGAACTGCGGGGTCGGACTGCGGTTGCCCTGATGCGGACCGTCGCGTCACGGCCCAGCGGCCAACAGTCCGCCCGCGGACGACGGGCCGCAGCATGCGCCGCTCGACCAGTCCCGTGCGCGTGCGTGCCCCGTGCCGGACGCTCCAGACGCGAACAAACTCGGTCTCCGTGGCTGCGGCCGGGTCGAGCGAGACCAGGAACGCTTCATTGCAACCGCATTTCACTCCCAACAACGGCGACCCAAAGACGCTTTCCGACAGTGGGACGCCGGCGGCCGCGAGGGCGTCGAAGGCCTGCCGGGTCTCGGGAGGGACGAGGAGCCAAGGGCTCCCCGCTGACGCATCGAGCGCGAGAGCCTCGGGCGCCAATGTCCACCGTCGCACGCCGCCGGGAGTGTGGACGGCGGCGGCGATCATCCGCTGCGGACCGGACCGTCCAGTCATTTGGACGCGATTGATCTGGATGCGGTTGATCGGGCGGCCACGAGAACGCCATTGCGTCGCGGTAGTCCTTTGCGTGCCACGAGCAACGAGGGATAGACGGCGGCGTCAAACCCCGAGCGCGCAGCGGACCAATCTTCCAGTGCGTGGATGGAGGTCTCGCCGGCGAGCAGCCGGCGTACACCGCCACCAGCCAGGCAGCGCCAGAGCTTTGCTGGGAGCAGCAGCGCGACGATGCCACCCTCACGCGTCAGCGAAACGCCGCGTTCGACGAACAGAGCGGCGAGATCAACTTGCGCGCCGAACGTGGTCCCCCGGCGACGTGGTTCGCCGCCCGGAATCCACGCCGCGTGACGTTTGACCCTGAACTCGCGTGCGAGGCGTACCCGCTCCGTGAGCGGAATGGCGTGGGGCCGGACCCACGGCGGGTTGCCGAGTACGACGTCGAACCCGCCGGCGGCTTCGGCGTCGGCAAATTGTGCCGCGAACATGAATGGCAGCGCAGCCCCATCGCGGAGGGCTCGCAGGCGCGCGCGCAACATTCGCGCGCGGCGTCGCAACTCAGCTCGTCTGGTGGGATCGGCCGGCCCGCAGTGAGCGGGCTCTCCAAACAGGTCGCGGCCGCGGGCTGCCGTAACGGCATCGCACCGGGCCCTGATTACCC
The DNA here is from genome assembly GCA_963737895.1 of uncultured Gemmatimonadales bacterium. Lineage (GTDB taxonomy): Bacteria > Gemmatimonadota > Gemmatimonadetes > Gemmatimonadales > Gemmatimonadaceae > Palsa-1248. The sequence goes on from CAVTUF010000001.1 coordinate 1,924,608, forward strand.
GCGCCAAGTCGCGCTCCACCGCTTCGATCGCCCGGGTTCTCTCGGCGCGATCGAGCGTCCCGAGCAACTGATGTTTGCGTGCGCCGGCCGAACGGGCGTAGCGCTCCCTGAGAATGGCGAGCCGGTGGGCTGCGCGACTGGTGGCGGCCACATTGCCTCTCGCCTGACCAAGGCGGTCGCAAAAGGCACCGCCGGCCAGAGCGTCGCCGACGCGCACGTTGTGATCGAGGTTGGGCAGCGGCGGCACGTTCGAGGGATCGGATTCCGCGGTCTCGATCACGACAGACAGCCACAGCCTCAACTCGCAGAGCCAGACCGCCGTCGGGTTGACGTCGACGCCGAAGATCGAGCGCGTCAGGACAGCGCGGCGGCGGTCGCTCACGGTGCGCTGGTCTCCGGCGGCCGCGGCAATCGCTGACAGGGCTTCCAGGGTGTATACGAGGAATGCGCCGGACCCGCAGGCGGGGTCGAGCACTCTCATCTGCCCGATGCGCGCGCGCACTGCGTTCCGTGCCGAGGGATGAAGCGCCGCGCCAGGCGCGCCGCGGATCAGCGCGGCAGCGTCGGCGGGCGAGACGCCGGGCGATGCCAGAGCTTGTGCCAACGCTTCCCCTGCGGCGCGTTCGACCAGCGGCTGCGGTGTGTAGAAGGCTCCGGTCACCCGGCGTTCGCGTGGCTCCATGAGCGATTCGAAGGCCTTCCCCAGCATCTCCGGATCGACCGCTGCCTCCGACCAGGTGCGGGAGTCCTCGCGCGCGGTGAAGCGGTATCGCTCGAGTACCTCGCCGAAGAGCGCACCGAGGGCCTCATCGGTGCATTCCGCGCGTGCCCGCTGTTCCAGGACGGTCGGTGCGAACAGGCCGCCGTTCAGAAATGGAATTCGCCCGAACGCTCTCGCTCTTGGCGCTCGTTGGCGCGTGGGTGTGTTCAACGTCCCGAAGAACAATGGCCGCAGGACGCGTGCGTGGTATCGGCCGGCTTCGCCGACGCATTCAGCATACGTGCGCGCCAGAAATCCGCGGTCGCTGTCGAGCCAACCCTTGGCCTCCAGGAAGGCGAGGAACAACAGGCGGGATGTGCAGACCAACGCGAGCGAACGACGGTTGCTGTCGGTGACGCGGCGGGTGATCGCGGGCACGACCATCGTATGCGCAAGGCGGTCGACGGCCCGGTCGAGAGCGCGATAGAAGCGCTGGGTCAGGGCGTCGCGTCCGAGCACCGCCAACCACCGTACGTGCGTGAGGGTGTCGTCGGGGCCGGACGCAGCGGCGAGTGCGCAGAGGGTTTCCGCGTCGCTGTCCACGACATCGTCACGATCCAGCGCGAGCGCTGCGACGCGCGGCGGATGGCGATCGGCTGACCACGAGACGAGTGCGAGCGGGCGGCCGGTATCCCGGCTCGCTGCGATGCACAGCCATCCCACATGTGGCGTGCGCCGCGCCATGCGAGAGGCGAGCCGTGGCAGCATCTCATGAAACGAGCTGCACCCGGCGGTTGGTCCGATGTCGATCAACAGGGCGCGCAAACAACCGGGACCGCGGGCAACTCGCACGTCCACGGCGGCCGGATCTCCGCCGATGACGGCCAGACCTAGCCGGTCGCGGTCTGCCGGGGCGAGTGGGTGCGGTGGGCCGTCACATCCACATGCGGCGGCGAGGCGAGTGAGGGCGTGAGGGTCGTCCGCCGCCAATAGAGCGGCGGCGGCACGGAGTGTGAGCATGACCGAGGATGCCCGGGGTGCGTCGACGGGGCGTCATCGGATGAGCGCGGGGCGTGCCGAAAAACGCGGAGGGTCGGGGCCGACGAGTGGCGGCCGCCACTACCTCTTACTGAGCTGGTGGCCACGGGTTCCACCGGCAGTACTGACCGCGTAGGCGTCCCCTATCAAGGGGGATTGTCGTCAGCAAGAGCGTGAGCCCGCCGAGACCACCGTCGTTACGACCGAATCGTTACCCGCGTGGCTTCGGCAAGACGGTGCTGTAGATCGTGGAGGGCGGCGACTTCGTCGTCAGTATCTCCTGGCGGCCACCCGGCGACACATGCATGTCTCGGCGGCGGTTCGTCAGACACAACTGCCAATCCAAACTCCATTGGCACGCCAGCGGCAAATTCGGCGCGGGCGATCGCTGGCGCATTCCTGCCGGGATCCACGTGTGTCCGGGCAATCTCCCAGATCTCAGTCTCCGGCATGGCCGAAGTACGGAAGACCGAAAGCTCCCTAGCTGGTCCCGTCCGAAATAGACCGCGTCGAGCGCGACCATTGACGGAGTCAATGTGTTTCTTCTCGAAAATGAATCGTGACAGGAGCTCGTTCTCACCGACGCGGACGTCAAGCGACGTCATGCATCGGGTGGGTATAGGCGGCGAAGGAGATCTACGATCGCGGCAGGGAAACTGTCTCCTAACACCACCGTGCCATGAGACGCATGCGACCCAATCGTCGCAGCGTAAGCCAAGCTATTCCGTTTTCCGACACTTACTGTAAGCACGCCGCGAGGGCCGCGATACCAATCGAACGCAATCCGGCCATCTGGCTCAGCGTCGACTTCGGGAAGCGGAAACGCGTCCGGCAGAGACGCGAGAAACCCTAGTGCCCGTATGCCCGTCGAATTGGCGACTGCCACGGCACCGTCGTGATCCCAATCCGGCCGAGACGCAGGTTCGAGAACCTCAATGAGAGACGCTAGCGCCGCACCGCCGCGCACGGTGCCTCGTATGCCCGATAGCCACACATTCACGGCTTCGTGAGCGGCATCGGCCGCCTCGTGACTAATCGCTAACGAGGATTGGGCGGGGAATGCGGGGGCCTGTGCCGTGCCCAGTCGGCTCATTGGTATGGCTCCAGAGCGAGTTCTTCGACACTCTCAAAAAAGAGATCATTCTTGGCGGCATGCAGAGCTTCGAGTGTCGCCCAGATATCGGTATGCGGCGGTTGCACGTCACGCGTGACTTGGATGTCGAGCACAAGGTTCGATGCTGACCGGTCGGCAAGCGGCTGGGACGATTGGACGATTGCTGCGTTGACCATCGTTTCCAAATCGCGAGTCGTGACACGCGAGTAAAACCCGCTGAGAAAGGCCCTCGGCCCGAGGGGCGCATTTGGTGAAAAACTAAGATAGTTGTCCAAATCGATATCATGAGGCAATCGCAACATGTTGATATTTCGAACGATCAGTTGAATTGGGGTCGGGCGCACCACCGCCTCGAAAATTTCCCACGCCAATGTCGTGCGCCGTAGCAAGTCATTCCAAGCTGTATATGGCGCCAGCCTGTGGCATGAGAGACCATCGGGTCGGAATTGAACGACGTTTTTGTTATCGGCGGACCGGCAAATGTAGCCTTGGTCGCCCACGTCGCTCGCTGAGGATATCGCCGGTTGACCCGGTTGCACGGCAAATGAAAAAAAAGCGCCGCGTCGCTCTTCTACGTTGGGATAGTCATTCTTTACTAGATCAGGTAACCCGCGGAACGCGAGCGTGTGATCTCCTGGCGGTAACGTGACGCGGAAGTCGATTAAGGCCTCCGTTATGGGCGCGTTGCCCAACTGCCTCACTTTCGCCATGCGATCTCGCGTCCGTGGGTGCTCACAACGCTAAATCATAGGCGCCGACACCGCCGCTCGACAGTCGGGCGACGTTCGCCGAGGACAGGCCATCAGTCAGGGGGAGGCTCGCGTCGTCGGCACCTTGGCGGCTCGGCGGCGTAGCCTCTGAGCCGCTGCTTCGACCGGTCTTAGCCCGCCCGTGGAAGACAGCCCTGAGGTTGAAGCCCCCTCTGGATGAGGGTCGGCAGTGAACGGTATTCATTATCTCCCTCCTGGTTCTCCTTCATGGCAACACATGAGCAATGAGGAGTGCCACGGACGCGTCGACGGGACGTCATCGGACCAACGCGCCGGGTACCAAAAAAGCCGGGCACCGTCAAGAAACATTGGAACGGTCACCACCTTCTGCCGGGCCGGTCGCGACCGGCCCCTACCAAGTACGACATCGGTCGCGGCGGCGGGCTCTCGCCGCCATTCCAATCTCTGCCCGAGCCACTCATGACCGGCCCCTGCAGGGACGAAGTCGATCGCTCATGGCCGACCCTAGTCTGGCCATAAGGACTGTATCAGGTCACATTCGGGAAGAGGGCGGTAACATGCGCAACTACCAGCCGGTGAATAGTCCCGAGATCACCCGCTGGCGAGCGCCCAATCATTCAGTGGCGAGTTTCCAATGGCCGACAAGAGTGGCGCCGAGCTGATCAGCGAGGCCCGGAAGCGAATCAAAGAGATCTCTGTCGCCGAGGTGCTCGCAATGCAGGCGCGCGGCGAGCCCGCGGTCTATCTGGACATCCGCGAGCAGAACGAGTGGAACCTCGGCCACCTCCCCAAGGCCACGTTCCTCCCGCGCGGCGTCATCGAGACGACCGTCGAGCAGCGGGTTCCTCGCAGCGCCAAGGTCATCATCTACTGTGCGAGCGGGAACCGCTCCGTGCTTGCGGCGGAGACAATGGAGCAGATGGGGTACCACGATGTGGCATCCATGGCGGGCGGGATCCGCAAATGGGCCGATGCAGGTGGGGAGATCGAGGGATGAGGACGCGGTCGCGCGGCCGCTGCCCCGCCCGTGGACGCCCGCGTCCGACGCATGGTGCACGCCGGGCCACACCATGCCGGCCGTGAGCGACGGGACCACCACGCTTGCGGAGCTGGCCGAGCGGATGCGGAGTCGGGCGGTGCAGCCGACGCCACTTCCGGAGTCGAGCCACATGTCGGCCGAGGCGTCGGGGACACCGCGGGCCGCAGTCGTGCTGTTGTTCAGGGAGACGCCGGCCGGGCTTGAAATACTCCTGATCAAACGCGCCGAGCGTGACGACGATCCGTGGAGCGGGCACGTGGCGTTGCCGGGGGGACGGGAGGAACCGAGCGACGCGTCGCTCCAGGGCACGGCAGTGCGGGAGACCAGGGAAGAAACCGGCATCGACGTCGAACGGGACGGCGAGATACTCGGCGCGCTCGAACCCCTGCACCCGCAGGCCCGGCCCATGGCGATCGTCGTGCAGCCGTTCGTCGCGGCACTTCGCAAGGACCCGGCAATCGTCGCGAGCGACGAAGTCGCGGAAGCGTTCTGGGTGCCACTCGCGACCTTCACCGGACCGGAAGCGGCCACGGAGTCCCAAGTCCGCGTCAACGGGACCGACATCCGCGTCCCGAGCTTCCGCCACGGGCAGTACGTGATCTGGGGGATGACCGAGCGGATCATCCGGCAGATGCTGGCGCTGCTCGCGCCACCCAGCCTGCCGTAACACAGGCCAGCGCCGCCCATGTACTCGCGCATCCTCATCCCACTCGAACACTCGGCGGCGGACGCCGGCATCCTCGAATACGTGCGGCCGCTCGCGCGGATGTGCGGATCGACGCTCGTGTTCATCCACGTGGCCGACGGCTGGGCCGCGCGCAACATCAGCCAGCTTCAGCTCAAGGAATCGGACGAGATGCGCGACGACCGCGCCTATCTCGAAAAGGTCGCGGCCCAGATGGCGGCGGAAGGATTCCAGACTGAAGCAATCCTCGCGACCGGCGACCCGGGGACCGAGATCGCGCTAGCCGCGACACGAGAGAACTGCGCGCTCATTGCCATGGCGACGCACGGGCACAAGTTCTTTGCGGATCTCTGGCGGGGGAGTGTCGCGAATGAAGTCCGCCATCGGTCGCTCGTACCCGTGCTCCTGGTGAGGAAGAAAGTAGAAAGCAAGAAGTAGAGAAAAGCATCCAGGGACCGTGGTTAGCTTTCGCGCATGCTCTCTCGCTGGGGGTTGGTCGCGGCTTTGATCTGTGTATGTCCGCCTGCAACTGGGCGCGCACAGACGACCCACACGACGACAGCCACGCCGGTTTCGATCGCCATCAATGAGCGGCTCGCGGATGATGCGCATCTCCGCATTGGCGATCGGGTAGTTCTTTCCGCCGCGCCTGGAGCGGGCGTGGCCGGGCGCGGCGATACTGCCGTGATCGCCGCCATCACCAAGCAGGGCGCCGATCCGTCCGAGGTGGCACGCGACGACTACCGCGTCAGGCTTCATCTCGGCGATCTGCAGCGGCTCACCGGCGATGCGGACAGAGTCGATCGGTTCGCCATCCGCACCGTGGGTGTCCAGGCCACCGATTCCGTGCGAGCACGCATCAATGATGCGGCGTTCGGGTTCCACGCGTACCGGTCGGCCAATGTCGCGGTCGGCACGTCGCGCACGTTCCAGGTGGTGAGCCGGTTCCACCGCGCGATCGCGCTCATCACGATCGTCGCCAGCGGGATCTTCCTGCTCTGCATCCTCCTGCTCCGCGTCGAGGAGCGCCGCCGAGATATCGCGGCGCTGCGGCTCATGGGGATCTCGCGGCGGTCGGTTGTGTGGTCCGTCGTCCTCGAGGCCGCGCTCATCTCGCTCGTCGGCAGTGCGCTTGGCACTGGACTCGGATGGCTGGGATCGGTCCTCATCAACTGGCACTATCGGGGCGTGTATCGGACCCCGCTCGCGTTTGCGCTCGTCACGTCGCACATCGTATTCGTCGCGGTCGTGCTGGCCATCGTGCTTGGCGTGGGTGCCGGGTATCTGGCCGCGACGCGGCTCGTGCGCACACCGCCGTTGACGTTGTTCGGGCGATGACGCGGTCGTTAACGCCGTTCGGGCGATGACGCAATTTCAACAGCGTGCGGTTTCGCCGGCTGTTGCCCGGAGATGCGCCGTTCTCGAACGGCGCCTACTGCCCTCGACGACTGGCACCAGTGTGGTGGACAGACTGAACTGTGAAGTCGTTGCCCATCCCGAAGATCAATGATTCGGACGGGTCTTAGGTGATACGGACGCTCGCCGCGGCCTCGCTCAGGCGGCATCCCGCGCGCACGGCGCTCGCCATCCTCGGTGTCGCCGTCGCTGGCGCGCTGCTGCTCGACATGGTGATGCTCGGGAGCGGCATGCGCGAGTCATTCCGGCGGTTTCTGCTCGTGCAGAACTTCCAGCTCCGCATCGCGCCCAAGGGCACGCTGCCAATGGACACCGAGGCGACGATCGACAGCGCTGGCGCGATCCTCCGCATCCTCCGCACCAATCCCGACATCGTGGCCGTCACGCCCGTACTCGGCGCCCAGATCCACGTTCTCCAGGGGACGCGTGCGCTCACCAGCTTCGCCGTCGGGATCGATCAGTCCACGGAAGCCGACTACCAGCTCGAAACCGGCGCCAACGTCGCGTTCCCCGACCGGATCGTCGCCAATGCTGCGTTCCTGAGAGTCATGCACGTCGCGATCGGCGACACCGTGGATGCGGTGACCGGATTCGATCCGCAGCTCCGCACCTATGTGGGCCGGCGCAAACTCGTGCTCGTCGGGCAGGGGCGCTTTTTCTATACCAGCGCCGAGCAGCCGGTCGCGGCGGTGCCGCTGGCGACGATGCAGGCGATGGGCGGGCCGCAGCGCGCCGACCGGGTGTCGCTCGTGCTGGCGCGGGTCAGGGACAGCGCGAATGCCGACTCCGCGGCCGCGTGGGTCGATCGCGTGATACCGCGCGTGACGACCATCTCGACCGACGCCGCACTCCGGCAGGTCGATGAGCGCATGGGATACTTCCGGCAGCTCGCGGTGATCCTCGCCGCGGTCAGCCTCGTCGTCGGATTCCTTCTCGTCACGACGCTGGTAACCGTCTCGGTGAATGAGCGGCTGGGGGAGATCGCGGTGATGCGCGCGATCGGCGTGCGACGCGGCCGCATCGTGCAGCAGATCGTGCTCGAGGGGGTGGCGCTGTCGCTGATCGGCGCGGTTGCGGGGCTCGGACTCGGACTCGTCACCGCGCGATATCTGAACGCGATCCTCTCCGATTTCCCGGGGCTGCCCTCGACGTTCCACTTCTTCCTCTTTCAGCCCATCGCCGCCGTGCGGTCGCTCGGGTTGCTGGTCGTCGCCGGCATACTCGCCGGCGCCTATCCCGCGTGGCGTGCGGCGTCGCTGCCGATCGCCGGGACCCTTCGCCGGGAGGCCATCGCATGACGGTGACGGATACCCGGCCCGTCTCCGGGCCCGCGACGCGTGGCGCCGGGCCGATCGTGCAAGTCCGCGACGCGTATCGCGACTATCCAATGGGCCAGGAGACCGTGCATGCGCTCCGAGGCGTCTCAATCGAGGTCGCGCGTGGCGACTACGCGGCGATCGTCGGGCCGTCAGGGTGTGGCAAATCGACCCTGCTCAACCTTCTTGGCGTCGTGGACCGTCCGACGCGCGGGCAGGTGCTGATCGAGGGGCGCGACAGCGGCGCGATGCGCGACCGGGAGGCGACGGAGTTCCGGCTGCGGCACATCGGGTTCGTGTTTCAGCGGTTCTATCTCATGGCGATGCTGACCGCGCGGGAGAACGTGGAGCTGCCAATGGCGGAGGCCAGGGTGCCGACCGCCGAGCGTGTGGCGCGTGCGCGCGAGTTGCTCGACTACGTGGGGCTGGCGGCGCGCGAGCGGCATCGGCCGGGCGAGCTGTCGGGCGGGGAGCAGCAGCGCGTGGCGATTGCGCGGGCGCTGGCGAACCGGCCGGGCCTTCTGCTCGCCGACGAGCCGACTGGTGAACTGGATGTCAGGACGGGTGGCGAGATCATCGATCTCTTCCGCCGTCTCAACCAGGACGGGACGACGGTGGTGGTGGTGACGCACGACGCGGAGCTGGCGGCCGCGGCGCGGCGGACGATCCATATGCGGGACGGCCAGATCGTCGCGCAGCCGCCGGTCTAGAGCGCCGAGCGCGTCGTGTTCTCACTGCTCGCCCTCCGCAACTTCCTGCACAAGCCGTGGCGCTCGGCGCTCCTCTTCCTCGGCTTCGGCATGGGCGTGTCGGTGATGATCGTGCTGCTCTCCATTGGCGAGGCGATGGTGACGCAGGCGAAAGACGAGCGGCTGGTCGGCGGCGGCGACGTGACGGTGCTGCCGGAGGGGATCGACATCGAAGTGATGAAGACCGGGGGGTTGGGCGGTCTCTACTTCTCGATCGCAAACGCCCGGTTCCTTTATCTGCAGCTCCTGGCCGCGCCGCGGCTCGCCAGTTCGGTGCAGGCGGTCGCACCGCAGAGCGAAGGGAAGCTGCTCTACCTGACCACGGCCAATGGTGCCGAGCAGACGGTTCGTGCGAGCGGGGACATCCCATCGGCGACGGCGGCGGTGGGAGCCGCGCCGGAACTCGCCGCGGGTGCGTGGCGCGACGATTCAGCGGATCGCCGGTGGACGCGTCCGACTCGCGCCGAGCTGGAGGCGGACATCGATCACTTTCACGTGGCGCCCGCGGGGCTCGCGAACCGGAAGAGCTGGGCCGAGTGGCACTACTTCAACGTCGTGTCATCTGACCGGCGGCGGTGGGCGTTCATCACGTTCATGCTGGCGGGCGAAGTGCCGGACGGGCAGTGGGGCGGGCGGGTGCTGATCACGACGCATGAAGCGCCGGCGGGCGGCGGTCCGGCTCGGGAGCGGCGGTTCACGGCGACGGTACCGCCGGCCGGCATCACGTATTCGACGACGAGTCCCGATCTCTCGATCGGCGCATCGCACGTCTCGGTGCTTCCGGACGGCCGGTACGCGATCGCGGCGACGGCGCAGGAGGACGGGGGCGGGGGCGGGGGCGGGGGGGGCCGTGGCCGGGTGCGGGTGGATCTCGTCGTCGATCCGGTGCCGGGGGCGTATTTCCCGGGGACGGCGATCGAGACAGGCGACTTCGCGTCCGGGTACACCGTGCCGGGACTCGAGGCGAATGCGACGGGGACGCTGTGCGTGGATGCGGCGTGCGAGCATTTCGACGGCGTGCAGTCCTACCACGACCACAACTGGGGCGTATGGAAGGGCGTGACGTGGGAGTGGGGGTCGGCGCGCGCGGGGAGTTACGGGCTGCTCTATGGCCGAGTGCAGCCGCCGGATTCGCTGGGTGCCTCGGCGCCGCTGTTCGTGTATCTGGTGGATTCGCTGGGATTCCGGGCGGTGTTCCGGCCATCGGCGATCGTGTACGACGACGCGCGGGTCATCCGGGTTGGAGGCCGGGGGGGGCGTGATCTGCACGTCCCGGCGAGCGCGGTGATGACCGACAGCCGGGGGAGTGATTCGTTGCGGGTGGAGCTGGACGTCGAGGACGCGGTCGCGACCGATACGCGGGGCCAATTCATCGAGCGGGGTGAGGGGGAGGAGGCCCGGCGGCTGGATCACCCGTACTTCATACAAATGAAGGGGCGGGCCCGGCTCAGCGGCCGGGTGGGAGGAGCGCCCATCTCCGGAGAGGGCACGGGTTTCTTCGAGACCTACCGCTAGGGTCAAGGCAACCGGGGATTGACACCGGTACCGCGGTGCGTCCGATTCACAGCGTGATCCAGTCGCCTACAACTGCTCCCTCATCGCCGCGGCGGCCAGCGCGTGGCCCGGGCGAAGTGCGGATCGGGACCCAGGGCTGGAACTATGGCGCCTGGATGGGATCCTTCTATCCGTCCGAGACCCATCAGTCGGAGCTGTTGACCGTCTATGCGCGGGCGTTCGACACGGTGGAAGTGGACTCCACGTTTTACGGGACGCCGCCGGCGTCCACCGTGCAGAGCTGGGCGAGCCGAGTGCCGGCGAAGTTCGTGTTCGCCCTAAAAGTGCCGCAGGAGATCACGCATCACCGGCGGCTGCGGGAAGCCGAGGATGTGACCGCGGAGTTTTTCGATCGCGTGCGCGGGTTGGGGAAGAAGCTCGGACCGGCGCTGCTGCAATTCCCGCCCGACTTCGGGCCGTCAGAGCTGCCGGCGCTCGCGAACTACCTGGCGATTCTGCCGCGCGACTGCCGGGTGGCGGTGGAGTTCCGGCATCGGGGGTGGGTGCATGACGGCGTGCTGGCGCTGTTGTCCGAGCACAACGTCGCGATGGCGATCACCGACGCGCGGTTCATCCCGCGGAAGACCGCGCTGGCGCTGGCGGAGCGGCCAACCGCGGATTTCGCGTATCTCCGGTGGCTGGGACCCAACCGCGACCTCGTGGATCATTCGCGGATTCAGGTGGACCGGTCGCGGGAGACCGAGACCTGGGCGGCGGCCATCCGGGTGCTCGCGACCAAAGTGAAATCCGTGTACGGCTACATGGGGAACCACTTCGCGGGGCATGCGCCCGCGTCCGCGCGCGCGTTACAGGTGCTGCTCGGGCAGCAGCCGGTGCCGCCCGAGCAACTGGGTGACCAACTGAGCCTGTTGTGAGCCGGTTGTGATGCCGGTGGGGCCTGGCGGCCGCGCAATGCGTGCGCGCGACGTCGTCTTTCTCGTGGCGGCGGTGGTGATGGCGGCGGTGTTCGTACGGCTGGGGTTCTGGCAACTCAGCCGGCTCGCGGAGCGCCGAGCGCGGAATGCGCTGGTGGTCGCGCGGCTGGGGGAGCCTGCGGTGCCGTTCGCGAAACTCCCGCGCGACAGCGCGGAGGCGCGCTACCGGAGAGTGCGCATCAGCGGCACGTACGACTTCGCGCATCAAGTGGTATTCGTGAACCGGATCCGTGATGGTGCGCCCGGCGTGCAACTCGTGACACCGCTCGTTGCCGATTCGGGCGTGCTGGGCGACACCGTGGTGCTGGTGGATCGCGGGTGGGTGTATGCGCCGGACGGGACCACCGTGGATACGGCGGCGTGGCGCGAGGGTGCGCATCTCGACGGGTCGGGTTACGTGCAGGAGTACCTCGTGCTCGGTGATTTCGGGGCGGTGCTCGCCGGTCATCCGAGCTGGTACCGGTGGCTGGACCCGTCGGTGATCGCGAAGGCGATCGGGCGTCCGGTGGCCGGTTACTACATAGTGCTGGACAGCGGAGCCGGTGCCGGGCCGCGTTTCCCGCAGCGGGTGCCGACGCCGCCGCTCAATGAGGGGCCCCATCTGAGCTATGCGATCCAGTGGTTCTCGTTCGCGGCGATCGCGCTCGCCGGCAGCTTCATGGGGGTGTTCGTGCTGCCCAAGTACCGGGCCAGTTCGCGCGCCGGAAGCGGCGGATCGGAATGATTAGTTTTTCGGCATGACAGACACGACATCACAGGGCGGTACGAGCGCCACGCGCGTGGCGTTTCTGGGACTCGGTGACATTGGGGCGCTGATGGCGCGGCGGGTGGCGGCTGCGGGGTACGAGCTTGCCGTCTGGAATCGCACCCCGGCGCGGACCGAGCGATTCATGGCCGGACTCGCCGACCGGTCACGCGTTCGACACGGGGCGAAAGCGGCCGAGGCGGTGCGTGGTGCGGATGTGATCGTGAGTTGCGTGTCGACGTCGGCGGATGTCGCGTCGATCCTCGCGGCTGCGCATGGTGTGACCGGTGCACTCAAGCGAGGGGCCGTGTGGGTGGACTGTACGTCGGGTGATCCGCCGACGTGCCGGCAGATCGAGGCGCAGCTTGCGGCGTGCGGCGTCGCGTTCATCAATGCGCCGGTAAGTGGCGGGACGTCGGGTGCGGAGCAGGGGACGCTCACCGTGATGTGCGGCGGGGATGCGGGTACGCTGGAGCGCGTGCGGCCGGTGCTCGCGACATTTGGCGCGAAGATCGTGCATTGCGGGCCGGTGGGGGCCGGTGATGCCGTCAAAGCCGTGAACAACGCGTTGCTTGCGGCGTCGCTCTGGGCGGCGGGTGAAGGGTTGGCGGCGCTGCGCAAGGCGGGGGTCGCGCCGGATGTCGCGCTCGACGTGATCAATGCATCGAGCGGCCGGTCGAATGCGACGATGAATCTGATTCCGCAGCGTGTCGTGACGCGTGCGTTTCCGCGGACGTTCCGGCTGGCGCTACTCGACAAGGATGTGGCGATCGCGGCGGAGTTCGTGCGGGAGCAGCGGGTGCCGTCACCGCTACTGCAACTGACCGCGGAGATGATGCGGCTCGCGCACGCGAGTCTGGGCGAGGCCGCGGACCATGTCGAGGCGATCAAAGTGATCGAGCAGTGGGCCGGGGTGGAGATCGCGTAGCGGGGCCCGATTGCCGTGTGGATTGGCGGACGGGGAGTGGGCGGCAGGCGCGCCAGTTTTGCCGGGCGGGTCGTGACCCGCCCCTACCTAGGTGGTGGGGCGCGGCTTCTTCGCCAGGGCGGAGGCGACGGCGTCGTACTGGGAGCCTGGGTTCCAGAGGACCCAGCCCTGGTAGCCCGCGTCGTAGACCGCTTTTTTCTCGGCGGCTAGCTCGGCTGGGCCGTAGTGGGGGGCGCCGAGTGTGAAGGCTTGCAGCCAGGGGCGCACGCGCTCGCCTGTGAGGCCGAGAGCGACATCGCGTTTGTGCGCGGCGGAGACGGCGGAATAGACGACCTTGTAGGGGTCGGCGTTCGGGTGGGCGACGTTGAAGGAACCGGGCGGGTAGTGCGACGGGTAGACCATTGGCAGGAGCGCGTCGGTGCGCGGGGCGAGCTGCTCCCACTGCTGTCCGACCTCGAGAGCGCCCGACACGCTCGTCACCATGCCGAAGATGTCGGCGGTCGTGCGCACGTTGTATTTGTCGAGGCGGGTGCGTGCGGTGCGCAGGAAGTCGGCGAGCACTTCCGGCTTGCGGCGGTCGCCGGCGCCGGGGAAGACCTGTGTTGGGAGACTCTTGTACGGTTCGGGGAATCTGATGTAGTCGAACTGGATCTCGCCGAATCCCATGCGAGCGGCGTCTTCCGCGACGCGGAAGTCGTATTCCCAGAGAGCGCGGTCGTACGGATTGACCCAGGTGAGACCCTTCTTGTCGCGCCAGGGTGCCCCGTCCACCGTGCGGATCGTCCACTGCGGGTTGGCGCGGGCGGCGACGGAGTCCTTGAAGACGACGATGCGCGCGATCGCGAGGATGTGGTGTGCCTTGAGCGTGTCGAGCAGCGCGGGGAGGTTGGCGATGACACCGCCGCGGCCGGCGTTGCGGCGGACGAGAGAGTCGGCCGAGATGTAATTGATACCGAATTCGTCCTTGATGTCGATGACGAACGCGTTGATCTCGGTCGAGTCGGCGAGCGCGATGAGGGCTCGCATCTTTCTCGGACTTTCAGCGGCGAAGCGATTGACGTAGAGACCGCGGACGACTCCGGGCGGCGGCGCGTCGTGCACCGAGTCGCCTTGCTGGGTGGTGGCGACCGCAGGACCGACTGGAGCCGCGGGGGTGCTGGACGCTGGATGGCCAGGCGGAGTGGACTGATACGCCGGGGCGTTGGCGGCGGTCGCAGCGGGAACGGCGGCGGCGGGACGGGTATTGCAGGCGGCGACGGATGCAGTCGCGAGCGCGACCGCAATGCAGCGGTGGCGGCGGCGGGCGGATCCTGAGAGAGTCACGCGATCGGGGACCGGCAGGCGGAAGTGGCGGGGGCGGCGCGGCGAAACTTATGGTGGCGAGCCGCGGCGACAAGCGGTGCGGCACCGCGACGAGCGAGAGCGGGGGCGAGCAGCGAAAAGCGAGAAGCGACAGCGAGAAGCGACCGCGAGAAGCGACAGCGAGAAGCGGCCGATCAACGATGATGATCCACGACAGCGAAAAGACCGTGAACCGACAGTGAAAACGACAGCGAACGTGAACGACGATGACGGACGAGAGCGTCGTGGGCGGTGAGCGCACCGCCCCCGGGGCAAGACTATATTCCTCCGGGATGCGTCACGGACCGTCGCGGCATGGCCGACAGCGTGGCCGGACCCCGCCATTGCGCGTTCGGATGCGTGCCGTGCTGGCGGGGGGCGCCGTGGTCGTGGTGGTGGCGGCCTGCGAGCGGCGTCCCGAGATCCATCCGCCGACCCCTCCGCGTGCGGACTTCCTGCTGGCGGCCGGCGATTCCACATTCTGGGTGACGACGGGCCCCAAGGGCGTCCGGGTGCGCGGGTCGCCGCTGGTGCTGGCGCGCTACGACGGGAAGTTCTACGAAGTCTACGTCACCGACGAGGATCATTCCTTCTACGACGCGGTGTTCACGAGCCAGCGGATCTACCGGCGGGACCTCCTGACCGGGGATTCGATGGCGGTGTTCCTCGATTCAGGCGTAGTAGCTGCGTCGCAGCGTTATGCGGTCGTGCACCCGGACGAGCAGCCGCTCCAGTCCGACGAGGACGCGTCGGACGACCCATCCTCGTCGGTGACAGGCGAGGTGGACATCGTGGACGTGCACGGACCGTATCTGTCGTACGAGTACCGGGGCACCGAAACGGCGAAGGGCGCAGCCAGTGCCGACGGCCTGGGCGCCGAGGGTGGCAGGGCGGGCGGGGGTGGCGGGGGTGGCGGGGGTGGCGGGCGGCAGATCCTGCGCCGCGGGGTGATCGATCTCCGGTCCGGTGTGCGGATTACGCCGCGCGCGCTGTTCGGGCAGGTGGGTGGCGACAGCGCGGTCGCGCGCGGGCATCGCGCATTCGCGGCGACGCTGGGGGCGATCCGTGCGGCGCGTGCCAGCGGGAACGAGCGGGCGAGGTTGGCGGCGGAGGCGGCGCGGTCGTTCGTGTTCGATCCGAACAGCTTTGCACTGATCGATACGGACCGTGATCCGGGCGCGCAATTCTTCGCTCCCGCGCGCGGGGCGCGGGCGGGCGGGCTGACGCTTCCACTGACTCCGGTGTCGGTGCCGGAGGCGGCGGACCTGGATTGGTGGACGGCGGAGCGGGTGTCGTTGCCCATTGGGGGGCCGGATTCGGCGAGCGATGTGTGGACGCGGCCGGGACTCGAGATCGTGGCGCGGTACGACACGACGGGCGGACCTCAGGAGGGACAGGGCGTGGTGGTAGCGATCCGGCAGGTGCGGGATGCGCGGGCGGCGGCGGGCAAGCCGGCTGCAGGAGCCGGGGGGGCGGGCGGGCGCCGGGAGATCGCGGGCCGGGAGTGGCGTGTGGGGCGGTTCCCGTCGCCGACCCGGCGGCTCTACTGGCTGGACCGGCCGCAGTTGGACAGTGCGGGGCGGCGGGCGCTGGTGCGAGCCTTCAACGAGTCGGCGCTGTATGGCGACGACGCGCGGAGTGCGCGGCACGAGCATGCGCCGGCGACGCGGCAGCCGCGGGCGTCGTGGGTGGCGTATCGGCACCGTCCCGGCCATCGCCGTTCCGGAATGCATCCATGAGCGCGCCCGAGGCGCGGCCGTGCCGGGAGTCAGCGCACGAGACGTCCGAGCTCATGATGCCGCAGGACGCGAGCGTCATTGGCAACGTGTTCGGTGGCGTCATGCTCGCGATGATGGACAAGACGGCGGCGATCTCCGCGTTCCGGCATGCGCGGTCGATCTGTGTGACCGCGTCGATCGACCGGGTGGATTTCCGCGAGCCGATTCACGTGGGTGATCTCGTGATCATGAAAGCGAGCGTCAATTTCGCGGGGCACACGTCGATGGAAGTCGGCGTGCGGGTGGAGGCGGAGGATCTCATCGCCGGCAAGCGGCGCCACACCAACTCGTGTTATCTGACATTCGTGGCGGTGGACCGGAACGGGCGGCCGGTGCCGGTGCCGCCGGTGCTGCCCGAGACGCCGGACGAGATCCGCCGGTATGATGCGGCGATCGAGCGGCGGCGCATCCGGTTGGCGGAGCGGACGGCGGAGGGGCGGCAATAATGGGTGCCCCAACGAGACTATCCTGCCAGACGTGACGCGCATCTACACGCCGGAGCTGGCGAACCGCAGCCTGCCGCTCGTGCGCCGGATCGTCGAGGACATCGTCGGGCAATTCGCGCGGTGGCAGACGCGGGTGCGCGAGTTCGAGATCGTGTCCGCGAGCAATTCGATGTCGGATCCTGATCCGCGGGCAGAGGAGCTGGAGCGCGAAGTGGCGTCGCTCGCGGCGGAGCTGGAGCACTTCCATCAGGAGCTGAGGGCGCTCGGCGTCGAGTTCAAGGACTACGCGCTGGGGCTCGTGGATTTCCCAGCGGAGGTGGATGGGCGGCCGATCGAATTGTGCTGGCGGCTCGGGGAGCCGACCGTGGCGTACTGGCATGAAGTCGACGCCGGGTATGCCGGGCGGCAGCCGCTCCTGCCGAAGGCGGTGATTGGGGGGTAAGCGGAATGGCGACCGTTCTTCTCTTGTGCATGTCGAACGTGTTCATGACGTTCGCGTGGTATGGGCACCTCAAATACGGGCATGACTGGCCGCTCTGGAAAGCGGTGCTGGTGTCGTGGCTGATTGCGTTGGCCGAGTATTGCCTGGCGGTGCCGGCGAACCGGTTGGGGTACGGGCAATTCTCGGGGTTTCAGCTCAAGGCGGTGCAGGAAGTCGTGACGCTGTGCGTGTTCATGGTGTTTGCGGTGGCGTTTCTCAAAGAGCGGCTGGCGTGGAATTATCTGGTCGCGTTTGGATTGATTGCGGCGGCGGGGTTTTTCGCGTTTGGCGTGAAGGGCGCGGCGTCGTAGCGAGGGCAGACGGGCGTGCGGACCCGTGCGTGGGCAAGCCACGGTGTTGATCCGCCATTTCTACTGCGCGGGTCATGACCCGCCCCTACGAGGGACGAAATCGTTCGGCGCTGGCCGGCGTTGTGCCCGAGCGGAGAGCTAGTCCCGAAACGGGATTTCTATTTCCAGGCCGTCGCGGGCGATTGATGACGCTGGGAATACCGCTGTTGCTTCGCGTTCCAGGTCGCTCGTGTCGCGGGAGTAGCGGGCGGAGATGTGCGTCAGGATCAACTGGCGGACGTTGGCTGCCTTGGCGACCGATGCGGCTTCGGCGGCGGTCGAGTGGCCCGTCTCGGCGGCGCGTGGTGCTTCTTCTTCCGCGAACGTCGCTTCGTGGACCAGGAGATCGGCATCGCGCGCGGCTTCGATTGTCGCGTCGCAGGGGCGGGTGTCGCCGGTGATGACCACGCGGCGGCCGGGGCGAGTGGGGCCGACCAGGTCAGCGGGATCGACCGTGGAGCCATCGCTCAGCGTGACCGTGCGGCCGCGGTGCAATTCTCCCCAGAGGGGTCCTTCGGGGATGCCGCGTGCGCGTGCGAGGTCGGGGTGGAATCGGCCGAGGCGCAGGTCTTCGGCGAGCGCGTAGCCGACGGCGGGGCTACCGCGGTGGGATGCGGCGAAGGGAATGACCGAGTAGCCGTGGCCGGGGATCGGCGTGCCCGGAGTGACCTCACTGGGGATGACGAGGAAGCCGAGTCGTTCGCCGGTGAATGCTGATGCCTGCTGGAGGAATTTCATGACACCGGCGGGCCCCCAGATGCGGAGTGGCTCCGTGCGATCCTGGAGCTGCATGGTGCGCATCAAGCCGATGACACCGAGCACGTGGTCGGCGTGGAAGTGCGTGAAGAAGATGCCGGCGGGGAAGAGAGAGATCCCGTAGCGCATCATCTGGCGCTGTGTCCCTTCGCCGCAATCGAAGAGGAGCGTCTCGCCGTCGCGCACGAGGGCGATCGCCGAGACATTGCGTTCGACGGTGGGGCGTGACGCGGCCGTGCCGAGGAATCGCAGGATCAGCGGCATGGCACGGCAATATAGTGGCGCCTGCGGCGGCTATCGTCGTTCCGGCGTGGCACTTGCAGCCGGTGCCGGGGTACGGGCAATTGGTTCAGAATGACCGGTTCACACCGGAATCCGACAGGATTCTCGCATCCGGGCAGGTCACGGGTTATATCAGCAAGGGGGGCGATTCCGGCCTTGGTTGCCGATTACCCCGATAGATGCTGGTCCGGTGCTGGTGGTTTCTGGATCTCGGAGCCGTGGGTGGGTGGCGCGTTCTCGTGGTTTGTCCCAATGTGGCGACCGTGTCGGTCAAATTGCCGTCGTGGTCCCTCTTTTGCGGGTCGAGTCTGTCACCCATACTAATTCTGGAGCATTGAGACGGAGGGAGCATGCCAGATCGAAACGAGATGGAGATGGGACGCGACGCAGGGCAGATGGACGGTCGCACGACGCCGCGGAGTGGGACGAGCAATCGCGGGTTCGCATTCGATGGATCGTTCGCGGCAGCGGGAGATCGCGAGCAAGGGTGGGCGGGCCGCGCATCAGAAGGGGACGGCGCACGAGTGGACGGCTGACGAGGCGAGAGTGGCTGGCCGGAAGGGTGGTGAGACGGTGAGCCGCGACCGGGAGCACATGGCCGCGATTGGCCGCGAGGGCGGTGGTGCGCGGAGTGCGAGTGCACGCCGGCGTGCGTTGAGCCAGCGCAATGAGGCGGTGGTGGAAGATCGGAGCCGGATAGCCCGCGCGCAGCGCGGTGACGAGGCAGAGCGGGACGAGATGACGGGGTAAGTAGGCCCGTTGGGAGTCGACGAACCGCGCCGCGCCGAGCTGGCGCGAGCGCGGTCGAGCGACACTCGGGTGGAGTTTGCCCGGGACAGGTGGTTCGGTGATGGGCCGGCCGAACTTCCAGAAACAGAGCAGGAAACACCGTAGCGATTAGCGCACCGCGTGCGCGCGGCGGCGTCATCGTGGTGCATTGTGACCATATCGTGAACTGGGCGGGAACCAATTCTGCCTGGGCGGTGTTACTGTGGTGAGGTGAGTGTTTGTGGCTGCGTGCCGGGTGTGCGAACCGGGAGATTGCGCGGCGGGCGAACACCAGGAGTCTGATCGGGTTGGGCGGGGCTCGACGGGTATGTATGCGGTTCGAGTTACCTTGACTTCCACCCATCCGTCTCTACGTTGAGAGCAGCGCCCGGGGCTGTAGCTCAGTTGGGAGAGCGCTGCAATCGCACTGCAGAGGTCAGGGGTTCGACTCCCCTCAGCTCCATGGACGGTTCCCGCCGAAGTTTGGCGGAGTGGTATAGAAATCGCATAGCAGGGTTAGAAAAATTGCCCGCCGCCGCTCGGTAGGACGGAGAGTTCCAATGACGGCGCGCGTGGCAAACCCCTGATTTTCGCCGCGGTGGGTACTGCGGCGTTTTTCTTTTGTGGGATGGTCGGGCCCAACGGCAACGACAGATGCGCCGTTGGCGCCGGATGGCGGGGCCCTACGGCAACAACAAATGCGCCGTTCTCGAACGGCGCCTACTGCCCTCGACGACTGGCCTACGCGCGGGGCTGCGTCTTGAAGCCTGTCGTCGGATCAGTGGCTGGTGCTGTCGCCTGAGAATGCACCGGGCGGCGTGTGGAGGGCGGCGTCGAGATCGGCTCGCAGGGCCGCGAGCACTTCCACAGAAAATGCGTCTTCCTGTCTGTCGGAGGGGCCGGCGAAGTCACCCATGGCGGTGGCGCCGAGTCCGCCGAGCCAGCGCATGATGGTTGATTCCTGGACCGTGATGCGAGCGGCGCGGGTGAGGACCGTTTGTGCGCTGGCGGAGTCGCGGATCGTAACGCGGTAGGTGGTGCCCTCGCCGGCGAAGGGCTGGCGGAGGGGGGATTTGACGAAGTGGTCGGCGAAGAGGGGCAGGTGCCAGTGGGGATCGTGGTGGAAGCGCAGATCCCAGCCGCGTTCGTGCGGGGAGTGGAGCACCGTGAAGTCGGCGAGCAGCTCTGTCATGCCGACCGAGAAGATCCAGACCTTCCCGTGGATATCCGAGAGCAGATCGAGCGAGTCCGGCATCGGCCGAATGGGGCCGGTGAGCGGTGCGAGGTGGCCGTCGCGGGTGGCGCGGAGGTCGATTGTGATTTCGTCGTGGTTCAGGAGGAGATCGAACCACGTGGCGGCGGTGGCGTCGGTGAGCGAGAACCGGAGGCGGGCGGGCGAGACGTATTTACGGAGGTAGGCGGCGAAGGCGGGGTAGGTGGGTTGGAGGGTATTGGCGTGGATGCCGTAGGCGAGGTGGATGGTGGCGGATCCGTCGTCGTGCGGCGTGGTGGCGACGGTATCGATCGAGAACATTTTGCCGAGTGCGGCGGCCGCGCGCGGGAACGTGGTGCGTGATTCGGCGGCGAGAGCGGGGCCGGGAGTGGTGGCGGCGGTGGTGAGCATCGAGCCGGCGACGCGGTCCAGGTCATCGGCGGTGATGGGGCCGAGCGTTTGTTCGACGGAGGTGGACCATTCGTACTGGTTGTGGGCGAGCTGGGTCAGGCGGATGACGTGGCGCGCGTCGGCGAAGTGGGTGGGTGCGGGGGCATCGGGGACGAGCGCGAGGATGTAGTGATTGCCGGCGAAGTGGCCGCTGATGGCGACCGTGTGGGGGCCGTCGGGGGGCATGGCGGTCCAGACGGAGGAATCGTCGTAGGCGTGGCCGGGTGTGAGGGCGGCGCGGCCGAGGATGGAGCGGGCGTTGGCGAAGGCGGCGCTGCGTTCGACGTTCGTGAAGCGTTCTTGCCAGCTCGCGAGGAGGGCATCGCCGCGTTCGTGGGCGGCGGCGGGGTTGCCGGGGGGGCCGAAGGCGAGGGGGGTATCGCGGCAGGCGGTCGCTCGCGAATCGCGAGGCCGATCGCCAGGGCGAGGGCACAGGGCGCGGGGGACTGGAGTTGTGGGGTGGAGCGTCGGCCCATCGGCGCGGATCGGGTGGCCGCGGGGCGGGTGCGGCCATGGGTTCGGGAGGGGTTGAAGGGCTGGATGGGCGCCAATAGCTTGTGCCACTACTGGTGGTACGACTACTGGAAGTGCTGCATCCGGGCCGGGTGCGAAGTATACTCGGCCGGAGACAATTGAAGGATTGGACGTCCAGATATTGCCCCTTGGTGTAACTGGCAACACGCCTGACTCTGGATCAGGAGAGTCCTGGTTCGAGCCCAGGAGGGGCAATTCAGGTAGCTAAAGGCCCTGCCGTCCGTTCTGACGCGCAGGGCTTTTCCATTCTACTCGTGGCTTACCCGTTCCATTACCCGTTTCGTCGCAGATCAGCTTTGACGACCGCGATGTCGCGGACCTTTCGTTCCTCACTCTTCACAGCCGACAACCACGCTCTTGAAAGTTGATTGCGGAGGAGAGCAGAAAGCAGTTTGGGTTCGGGCTTGCGACGCGATTAAAAGAACAGGCGATTCTGAAGGACCCGCCCCGGCCCCTACGGCGGCCAAGTGGCTCACGCGGCAGAGACCGACGCGCCCCGAGTCTGGCAGCGCCCTGTTGAGGCTGTCTTCGGGCATAGTTGGGGCCGGAGGCGAGCGGAACCCACGGTATGCCACGCGCTCGGTTACCTGGCCGACAGGCTGCCCTGCAGCCGAAGCATGACGAACTGCGCGAGCGTGAGCGAAAGCTGCCGAAGGAGCCGGGCTTGGTCACTCGCCGCCATGTACGGATGTCCCCCCGTCTTGCTCAACAACCCGTAAATCTTCGCAATTGCATTTTTCTCCTTCGTCTCAAGAACGCCCTCCGACTCCAAATAATTCCGCACCGCCATTCGGACTTTCTAGCAGGGAGGTGGCAAGTGGTGGGTGGCTCACCTGCGTGGCATGGGTCGCTGCGCTTTGCGAGAGCACCAATTCAAGGAACTTTCGAGAGTTAGATATTGCGTCGTCCCATCTCCCGGCAAGGAAATGCTCTTCAGAAAGCTCCAGATGGTGGATAGCCGTATCCCTCTCGCCCAACCCGAGCGTGGTGTAGAGATGATCAAGAACCCCTCTCGTTTCCATGACATTGATCACGTCGCTTTGAGGCCGTAGCAGATTCCCATCACGATATAGGTAGCCGTCGAGTTCAAGCCATTTTGTGAGGCGTTGAATGGCGGCTGACACTCCTTCGCGCCCATATCGTTCAACAACGGTCGCGTCGTGGACTATTACATCCTCTGCCAGTTCCGTGAGGTACTTCTGACCCAGTGCCGCTCGCTGCTCCCATGTCCATGCAGTAGTGGCCTCGAATTGCGATTCGCCCGTATGCAGTTTCATCACCCACTCTTTCACGGCTCGCGCACCGATAAGCTTCTTCGTAGCGTTGCAGAACCACGCCGGATAGTCATGGCTGTACAAGAAATCGTAGAATTGATCGTGCTGGATGTGAGTTGAGTAGCCGGTGCCGCTGCGGAGCCGCGTTGTAAACGTGAACTCTGCCTCATAGACATCGCCGAGTGCTTGGGCTGATCGCCGACTGATCATGTGCGGAGAATTAAGTGATGCTCAATTGTATCGCCGGACTCGCACCGACCCGTAATCCCACGATCCTGGGTTCGCACCACGTCTAAAGACAAAAACCCATCGTTTCAGAGGCCATTGATCCTCCGCAACCCAAGCGTGCAGTTTCAGGATGTCGGCTGGAGTAGCGGCGGGGAGAAGTTGGATGAGGGGAGATGCGATACTGTGCCCGTGGTGCTGTCCCACCGTGAGAGCAGCGGGCACCGCGCCGGCGGCGTAGTCAGCGACTGACAGCAGATCTTCCAGCGCGAGCCTCTTGGCGGGTGTCGGCCAACTTGCAGGTCTCGTGACGTCGAGCCGCGGCGGCGACATTCCAGGCTGCATCCATAACCGAACGGCGGCAACCGATACGCCGAACGTCTGGGTGCGCCCGTCATTCGCCACGATGTCGTCGTTGTCCGTTATCCATAGTAGATGCTGCTCGGGGGTGGAGAGACCCGCAAAGATGGTTGTTCCAAACCAAGCAATTCGCATGAGGCGCTCGAACGTCGGCTGCTTCCAGTTCGTGAACATCGCGGCAGCAGGTGTGTTGGACCCTGTGACTGCGAACTCCTCTCGCGGCGGAAACATGCGAACGCTTGGGACTGTGCGATCGACAAGTATGGTAGCGACGACGCCAGGAATGGTGTTGGCAGCAGCGAGGAAGTGCGGCTCCGCCCGCCGCTGAACCGCATCGCTATTGCGGTCCTTGAATGAGATCGTCCGCCCGTCGGTAAGAATGGTATCCCGAAGGCGGTTCATCCTGGCGCGCCATTCACCTAGTCCGCCCGCGTCAGCAATCAGAAACGAATAGCTCTCGAAATCCGATTCTCGTCGGTCGCCCCCGTAGTCGGACGCCATTATCACTCTGGATCCGACCCAAGGGGCAGGCATCAGCGTCGGATGCGTCTCCTCGATGTAGGCGCCCTCGCTACCCAGCCAAGTCGCAATGCTTGGGAGATTTACTCCTGTGGGCGCCGTCCAGCGCCGCTGACGCAATAAGATCCTGCTCACGACACGCAACCCCGATTCTTGCCTGGTGGAGCGCGAGGAGGGCGAAGGTGACCTGCGGGTGTGTCCGCCCTACTCCCGGCAAACGCGCGCACCGCCACTGCCCGCTTCACCCTAACTGTCGCGGCGGCTTATGCGACTCGTGAATAGTTAGCCAGGTTTTGAACTCCGACGGATCAATCCAGCCATACGAACGGTCCTCTAGCGTCGGCGATATTGCCGTCCATTCGGCCTTTTCGTGTACCACACCGTAGTGGTCAACCTCGGCACCGCTGAAGTTCCTATCTGCTCCTTCATCGACATAGCGGCGGGAATAGGCTTGCTGGAAAGCGGTAAAATCTAGATCGCCATCAAGATAGCAGTCGATCAATTCATCGAGTTGAGTCCTTGGATCACTCATCGCCGCGCGCTTCTAACCGTGCGAGTCCGCGAGATGAGCCGCGAACCGGCGACGTGAAGGTGTGATCCTATCAATGGAGTTGCTGTGAGCCCCAATTCGTGAGGCACTTTGGTCTAGGTGATCGCACTCAGCTTTAGGACGTCCTCCCGGTATTGGTGGGGCGAGCGATAGCCGAGCGCCGAGTGCGGGGCGACGGCATTGTAATCGGTGATCCAGGTGCTGATCTGCTCAAGAACGAGGGCGGCCGTGCTGAGGTCTGCCCCCGCGATGTAGTCGCGTCGCAGTGTGTTGACGAAGGCCTCCGACATTCCGTTCGATTCCGGACTCGCGGCCGGTGTCGTGATCGGCACCAAGTGCAGGCGCTCGGCGGTGCATAGGGTATCGAGCGCGGTGTAGATGCTCCCATTGTCGCTGAGCCACTGGATCGGCGCGTCGGGCCGGGTGCCAGCACCGAAGCGACTCGCGACGGCGCGGTGCATGAGCTGTTGGATCTCGCCGCTCCGCAGATCGTGGGCGGCCGCCACCGTCGCGAGCACCTCGCGATCATGACAGTCCAGCGCGAAACCCATTTGGACGATCTCCCCGTTCCAGCAGGCGATCTCCAGCACGTCGGAACACCACCGCTCATTCGGCGCCGGCCGCTGGATGCGCCCCGTGTGCGCGCGCCCCATCCGACGCCGGGCCGCCCGAGGCAACTGCCACCCCGCGATCGCCATCACGCGCCGGATCCGCTTGAGATTGTAGTCCGTGGCAAACTCGCGATTGACGAGAGCCCGGACGCGCCGGGCGCCGTAGGAGGCGCGGGTCCGGATGATCGTCCGGATCTGCGCGGTCACCATCCGATCATCGGCCCGCGCATACCGAGCGCGCCGGGGACCGCTCCGTCGGTATGCGCTTGCCCGGCCAATCCCTAACACCCGGCAGATCGGCGCCATTGGCTGGCCCGTCATCGCTTGGACACGCCGTAGTAATTCGGTCTTTTTTTTACCTCGTCCCGAGCCGCCTGGAGGATCTCCACCTCCATGGTCTTCCGGCCCAGGGCGCGCTCCAACTCCCGAATCCGCTGCTGGGCCACGCGCAGTTCGCTCGCCGGCACGACCTCGTCATTCGCGCCGACGGCTGTCTCACTCCCCCGATCCATCAGCTGTTTCCACCTGCGCACCAGGCTATGCGAAACCGAGAGCTCCCGGCTCAGCTCTGCCATGGTGAGCTCACCCCGGAGCACGCGCCCAACCTGGTCTCGCTTAAACTCCGGCGTAAACCGCCGCCGCCCATCCGACCCCCGGCGATGCGTTTCCATTGCACCACACTCCTTTGAAAAGCCAACCTACGCTCTCCAAAGTGCCTCGTCCAATCGGGGTACACAGCAGCGGGTGATAGCGGAGGGTCGGATTGCGGGTGTGACGGCACAGTGGCTCGTGCGGCGATTCCCGGAAGCGCCGTGTAGGCGGATGAAAAGGTAGTCCCATCGGAATGTCTCGCCGAGGTTTCAGATCTCGCCCAGCAGGCCTCACAAAACGGCTTCGTCCCCTGCTGGTGTGTCGCCGTACTGAACGTCCAGCAGGGCTGCTCCAAAATTTGGATGAACCGCATCAGCGTGCGCAACGCTACCGCGTTGGAGCGCCGGTCTCGCGCAACCGACTCGTGTAAAGATCCCACCACCAATCCGGAATCTTGCGGACGCCGCTCTGCTTGAGGTTCTGGACACAGTCGTGCGGATGTAGCATCAGTACGTAACCAAATTTGCGCGTGCCCTTTCTCGTGACCTTGATAAATCCGAGGTGTTCAATCGCCGCCATTCTTTCCTGCCAGCTCCTCACCGTCGGCGTGCCGGAGGCGAAGCCGCAACACGCCGCCATATCAGCCTCGCTGGTGACCTCGACGATGCCTTCATTGAAGTTCCGCGCCCAGAGGTCAACATAGACACGCGCGGGATCGATTCGCGGGGTTAATTCGCTGATCAGGGTGGCGATTAGCGGCACGGTGCGCGGCATGCTGCAAAACCCGTCTTCCTTGGCGCTCCAGATCTGGTTCTGAGATCCCGGCCACAGCTCTTCGCGAAGGGCGATTCGACGCTCTGAATGGCTCAGCTTGGCCTTCTTCATGGCGGAATCCTGGCGAAAGAGTTGGCTGGGGGACCGGGGCGTCCCCCGATCTCCAGCCGTGCTGACGAGCCACCACAACGATAGGTCGCCCCCAGCGAGGATTAAACTAGTAGGTAAATCGTTCAATGGCAACAACTTAGATTGGCACACCTAGGTGCGCCATGCGTGCTGCGCACTTTCGCTTGCGCCTGAGTACCCGGCGAGAAAACGCTGCGCAATGCCGTGTGAGGCGCGGCGGAACGTCACGACCCATTTTGTAAATGGCTGTGACTTATGAGGTTCGACATTTGTCCGTGTTCCGGTTATCGCGTGATCGAGTCGTCGTGGGTTCCGGTGATCCGGGTGAAACAAATGGCGTGGGTGGCAGGGCCCCGTAGATCGGCCTTGTCGCCGGGACGCTGCTTCGCGGTCTGATTCTGGATCGGGAGGTCTTAGTTCGAGCCAATGGCCTCAGTTACGTCGTGAGGACGCCTCGACCCGCCCGGAGTAGCGCCATTTTGGGTGCGATCCCCGGCTCGTGGGGCTCAAGCAAAGTCGCGACGGCTGCTCTCTTGCCGACGTCGACCTTCCCTGTCACCTAGAGATTGACGCGACGAACGTCATGGTGTCTTGGTGGCACGCGCTTGAGTCAAATAATCCGGCAACAATCGCGGATCGAAGTCAAACGGTTCTGGGGACGATACGACGATCCGGGCGTACGCGGCCTGCTCCGGGTTGAGTAGATAGTTGTAGGCAGGTCTCACGACCGCGCTTGGGACTCTCAACACAACGGAGTCGCCATTCCGGATCCACGAATCACCGATCAATTGCGTGCTTTGAGGTACCGGTGATTCAGCCCAATCGCTCGGTAGATCAGCTGGCGGGAGCACCGCGACCAGGTCTTCCGGTATCTCTGCGCGGACGACCGAATAGAATTCAAGAACTCGCGGATTCTGGAGGTGGACGAGCACCTCGAGGACTGCCAATGCGGGGGAGTCCGACGCGTAGGCGACTCGCACGCCCGGCGAGTTCCATTGGGCACCATTCAGCCTCGCACCCTCTCCGTCGAACGCCGAGGAAGCGTGGCGGGATTTAATTAGCCGCCAGACGGTGAGCACTTCGGTTGTTACGTCGGAATGCCGTACTCGAGACGCCCAATGAGGTTCTCGACCTCATTCACCCCGATGTCAGTCTTGCCGAGTTCGACTGGCGCAATCCCGCCGAGGCCGCGCTGAGGCGTCGTCAGCCACTCGCGTGCCGCGTCGGCGTCTCCTTCGAATAGCTCCAGTGCGCGTCCGAACAATTTCGCAAATCGAACGAGGCGATCCGACTCGTCGGGTTCAAATCGGCCCTGTTCTTTGCGACGCGCGAGTGTCCGCCTTGGAATGCCAGCCAGTGCAGCGAGTGCCTCGGTGGCGAGAGCGGTATTCCTCTGGAAGTGCTCGAAGGCGGAATAGGCGATCCCTTTGCGCACGTTCTGGTAGATCCAGAGGAGGTCATAGTTGCGCAGGCCCAAGAGCGCGACATAGTGATGGCCCTGCTTGCGCCCCGATTGCATACGCGAGCGAAGCTCCTTCAGGTCGGCGGTGCTCCCTATCGGCATATGGCACAATATACCATGCCATATGGCTCAGAAGCAATAGCGGGGGTACCCGTGGCCGACAGGCCGAGCGTACCTTGGCTGACGTCTGTATTCTTCTTTTCCATGCGAACCTATCTAGCAGCGCTCCTTTTGGGCGCCAGGATGGCGGCGGCCCAAACGCCACACGTGCATCAGTTGCCCGCCACGCCAACGACCGTGGCGTGGGGATACTACAGCGCTGCCGCGAAGCCGGTGCTGCACATCGCCTCTGGCGACATCGTCGTGGTCCACACGGTGCTCACGAACGTCCCGGACCGATTGGAGCAGGCCGGGCTTCCGGCGGCGAGAGTGCAGCAGGCGCTGCGTGACATCACCACACAGGTCACCGACAAGGGGCCTGGCGGCCACATCCTGACGGGGCCGATCGCGGTCGACGGCGCCGAGGCCGGCGACGTGCTCGAGGTGCGGATCCTCGAGGTCCGGCCCGACATCGACTACGGGTACAACGGCTGCAGCGGGTTCCTGCGGGAGAACTGCACCGATTCCGGGCGCACGCGCATCATCCAGCTCGATACGGTGCACATGACCGCGTCACTGGGCCCGGGTATCACGATTCCGCTCCACCCGTTCTTCGGCAGCATGGGCGATGCGCCGCCGCCGGACTCCGGGCGGCTGTCCAGCAATCCGCCTGGTATGCACGCGGGGAACCTCGATAACAAGTATCTCGTCGCCGGGACCACGTTGTTCATTCCGATCCATGCGCCGGGCGCGCTCTTCGAGATCGGTGACGGGCATGTGGCGCAAGGCGACGGAGAGGTCGATCAGACCGCGATCGAGACATCGCTCGAAGGGCGCATCCAATTGGTCGTTCGGAAGGATCTCCACCTGACCTGGCCACGGGCGGAGACACCGACGTACTACATCACAATGGGAACCGACAAAGATTTGACGCAGGCGACGAAAGTCGCGGTACAAGAGATGGTCGATTTCCTGTCGTCGACGCGGGGGCTCTCGAAGATGGAGGCGTACCGGCTCGCGAGCATCGCGGCCGACTTACACATCACGGAGCTCGTCGACGGCAACGTCGGTGTGCACATGATGATTCCCAAGTCGATCTTCAAGAAGCACTAGAAACGTGGTGCCGTCGTATTCATCCACCGGCAGACTACCCAATCGTCGCTGACGCAGCCCGTCTATCGCACGATGAACGGCGTGAAGTCACCGACTGATCCGTCGATCAGCGGGATGCTCTTGATCACCTCCTTCACCGCCTCCTCGGGAAAGCCCGACTCGAGCGTGAACTGGTAGCCCGCGAACGCATCCAGATTGTCGTCGAGGCCCCAGAAGAAGAAATTGTGATACGACGAGCGCAGCATCTGCTGCATCAACCCGTTCGGGTCGTGGACCCGGTGCAGGTTGATATGATGTCCATAGTACTGCGGGTACACGCGCAACCAGATCGTCGCCTGGTGCGTGACGGTGATGTAAATCTCAAAGCGCGATGACCAGTGAAGTCCCTTGTCGTAGAAGCCGTCCAGATCGAACGGGTTATTCGCCCGATACCAGCGGATCTCCCGCGCCGGTTCGTATGTGGCGATCACCGCCTTGACCTTCTCCAACGTGACGGCTTGAACAGAGTCCGCGGCTGACTGGGCGGCGAGCGGCTGGAGCCCGCCAGCTGAAAGGGCCAGCGCGCATGCGTGCCAGATAGCGCCAACCCGGCCAGTCATCTCATCGCTGCGAAGTTAGGGTAGATCATACCCGAGGCGAAGGAAACGGGCCAGCCATTCAGTGGTGCAGCGCACCGTAGTCCAGCGTGAACGTTGCGATGCCGCTATTGCTCGTTCTGCCGAATAGAGTCTGCACGCGGCTTGACGCCATATCGCGTACATAGGCGAGATCCAGGCGACACGGTACGATTCGAAATGTGAGACCGGCGGTCGGGGACGTCTCGTCCAAACCAAACCGCACCGCAACGTGCTTCTCGGCCAAGGCCTGTTCGAAGCCAAGATTCGGTTCGAGCTCGCTGGTATGCGTTGCCGTCCGAGAGTTGCTCCTCGTGAGCCACGTTGCGCCCGCGTCGAGAAGGGCGCCGCCCCACGGGCTCGCCGACATCCCCAGCCGGTACTCGTTGCTGCGGGCCGTCCCTTCGGTCGCGCCGGAACTGTCGCTCAGGCGATCGAGATCACTGTTCAGCAAGGCGCGGAATCCAATCAGGATGGTCGTGTTCGGTTGCCATGTCACGCCGAACCCGCCCGACGGCCTCCACCGCGTTTCATAGTGCATGCTGTCCGCGCTTCCCCTTGGCGCCGCATCGAACTCTGAAGTCTCGTAGGCGAGTAAGATACCGGCTGAGAGGCCCGCTGCTATCGGCATGGCGATCTTCGAAAAGACAGCGTGGCCGGAGCCCGAACCCACAACCGGCGAGGACTTCATGTCGAACTGGACCTGGTTGGTGCCCTGAGCGAGGGCGACCACGTAGACCGCCAAACCATGCCACAGGGCGGGTGACGTCAAGCCGGCGGCCGCGAAATGGAACGCATTGCCGTTCCCATATTGGGTACTGCCGTAATCGACGAGCGCCGTGGACGTATCCTTCCAGACGAGCGCATAGTTGCCCCAGGTGGCGCCGTCTCCGCCGAACCCAATGGAGCGAACCCCTTTCTTGATTTGACCGGAGGAAAAGTCACGCATCGAGAGCTCCGGCGACTGTGACTCCAGAGAACTGGAAGCCGCAGCGCTGATCATGAAGCGGGCGATGACCGATCGATACACCGAGTTCATGATCCTTTGTTGGTCTTGTCCAGCGCAGCGCGAAGCCCGCGTGCGAGCGCGACCGCGTCGGCGTTGCCCCAGAAGTGCATGAAGAACAAGCGGGGCTCCTCACCGAGCATGTGACTGTGCACGGCCGTCACGGCGATGCCGTTCTGCGTGAGCGCCTGGATCACCGGATTGACCTCGGCCGCCGTCAGCACGAAATCGCCGGTCGTCACGGCCCTGCCGTTTGTCGTCGGCTGGATGTTGATCCCGGTGGCGACGCCCATCGCTGGCGGCACGATCATGCCATCCTCGCGAATCGTCTCCCCTCGCGGGACGCCCACCTGATACACGGTGCCATTCAGCTTGCCCGAGCGACCGAGCGCGGCCGCGATTGCCGCGGTATCGAGCGGCGCCGGTCCAGAGGCGGTCGCTGGAGCCGGTGGTGCGACGAACGGGGTCCTGGTTAGCGCGAGCGCCGCGTGGATCGCGCTTGCAATGCGTGCCGGGTCGCCATGCGCCCGGATGTGCATATACATGATCGCCGGCGACTCGTGGAGGAGGTGGTTGTGGAGCGCGGTCTCTTCAATGTCACCTTCGCGGAGCTTGAGCATGACCGGACCGACCTCGTCGACGCGCAGCACGATGTCGCCCATGGCCATCGCCTCGTTGTCGCCGGTCGCCTTGAACGCGACCCATCCACCCAGCGCGAGGGCGGGTTTGATGGTGACGCCGTCGATGGTCACGGCGAGATCGCTGCGCGGGAAGGCGTACCGGTAGACATCGCCGGGCTGCATCGCCCCGGTCTTGCCCATAGCGCGATCGACCTGCGCCCAATCGATCGAGTTGGGCGTCCTGGTTGGGACACTGGCGATCGTCGCGACCAGTGCGAGAGCGAGTGAAAGACGAAGCATGAGGATCTCCCAAGGATTTACGCGGCGTCGCGCGCCGGAACGGTGAGGGTGAACAGCGACGTGCCGGCCAGGCCGATCGCGCCGGCCACGACGAACGGCAGGGAAGGGCGGACCTGCCAGAGGAGGCCACCGACGAAAGCAGCCGGGGTTACGCCCAAGCTGCGAACGAGGTAGTAGAGGCCTACCGATCGTGCGCGAAGCTGGGGTTGCACGACGCTGACGATCAAGGCCTTGCGTGAGGGCTCGCCGAGCTCGCGCAAGCCACCGACGACGAACGCCAATGCGAGGGCGCGGCCCGAGTGGGAGCTGACGACGGCGATCGGGAACAACGAGAACGCCAGGAACGTGGCGATGACGAATGGTTTCCGGCCGACGCGATTGGAGAGCCGAGCGGCTGGGAGATACGACAGCATCGACGTCACGGACTGGAGGCCGATGAGTGCACCGAACTGCGGCGCGGTGACGCCGGCGATCTCCGTGGCGTAGATGACGAGAAAGACATCGACGAGTCCTTCGCCCGTCCGGATGAGAATGTCCGACGCCAGTAGCCAGCGGAGTGATGCCGGGAAGGCCGACCAAACGCCTCGAATGCCGGTGGGCTCGCGCTCGCGCAGGATCGGGATGCGTACCCGGGCGACCACGGCGAGGGTGAGAACCGTGATGCCGATCGTGGCAGTGAGCCCAGCGCGGACGCCGCCGCGGACGCCGAGTGTCGCGATCACGAGGCCGCCGATCATTGGCGCAATCGCGAGCGGGACGCGGCGGACGATCGCCTGCACCGTGAATCCGAGCGTGCGACGGTCGGGCGGGACGGAGTCGCCGACGACCGCGAACAGCGTGGGCTGTCCCATGCTGCTCCACGCGGCGGCGAAGAGGAGACCGAGGAACACGACCGGCCACGCCGTCGCGGCGAAATAGATCGCGTAGCCCGCGCTGGCGAGGATGAGGACGATCTCGAGTGCACGCCGGCGGCCGTGCATGTCGGCGAGCCAGCCGCCGGGATACTGGTACACGCCGTCAAGGAAGTCTTCCGCGGTGCCGAAGGCGCCGATCGCGGCGACGGGTGCGCCGAGGGATTCCAGATACTTCGGGATGAACCGGCGCCAGAGATGTTCGCCGAGCCCCTGGAGGAACATCGCCCCGGCGACAGCGCCCGTGTTGCGGTCGAGGGCAACCGCCGCCGCGAGGCGCCGCGGAGTTGGCGTGCTTGCCTTCGCCCTAACCCCATGATACAGTTGCATCATGCCATCGGCTTCATCTGCGATAAGCAAACGGCGCGACCGACGGACCGCAAGCTCGGCCGCCCGGTGGGTGCTCCTGATCCACCAGATCCCGCCGAAGCCGGACTATCTGCGGGTGAAGATCAGCCGGCGCCTCCAGCGTATCGGAGCGGTGGCCATCAAGAACTCGGTTTACGTGCTCCCCGCCGGTGATGCGACCCTGGAGGATTTCCAGTGGGTGCTGCGCGAGATCACGACCGAGGGCGGGGACGGGTCGGTGTGCCGCGCTTCCTTTGTCGATGGGCTCACCGATGAAGAAGTCGAGCAGCTATTCCGCGCCGCCCGGTCGCGCGACTTCGAGGAGGTGGCGGCCGCCGCGCGCGCCGCGCTCAAAGTGTTGACAGCGGCAAAAGCCGCGGACGCTGACCAGCGGGCACGAACCCGCGGCGATCTCACGCGACTCCGGCGGCGGGTCGCGGATATCTCCGGTATCGATTTCTTCGGGTCTCCGGCGCGGACGCCGGTGGACGAGCTGCTCGAACGCCTCGAAGTCCGGCTCCGCGCTGCCGCACCGGCAGACCCATCGGCGGTCACACGCGCGAACGGCGCGCGGGAAGTCGTCGATCCCGGGGCGGTTCAGCGTCGCACGTGGGTCACGCGTGAGGGAGTGTTCGTCGACCGCATCGCGAGCGCGTGGCTGATTCGCCGTCGCATCGATCCCGGCGCGCGGTTCGTGTTCGTTCCTGCAGAGGGGTATGTCCCGAAGCCGGGCGAGCTTCGCTTTGACATGTTCGAGGCGGAGTTCACGCACGAGGGTGATCGTTGCACCTTCGAGACACTCGTGGTGCGGTTCGGTCTCCAAGCGGACACGGCGCTCAGAGCCGTCGGCGAGATCGTCCACGATATCGACGTCAAGGACGCCAAGTTCGCGCGCGCGGAAGCCGCCGGGGTTGAACGTCTCCTGGAAGGGATCGCGGCCGAGTACGCCTCGGACGGCGATCGGCTGGAGCATGGGGCGGCGCTCTTCGACGGTCTGTACGCGGCGTTTCGTCCGGTTTCACCGACGCGCCCGGCGCGGCGCCGGCGCGCGTGAATCGACCCGTATGCAGTGGGTGACCCGGCGTCACATCCGCGTGAACCGCGCAGCGACGGCGTGGTTCATCTCGCGGTTCGTCGACCGCACCCCCCATTTCATCTTCGCCGAGCCGGAGGACGTCGCCCACATTCAGAACATGACGGGCGCGATCGGGTTCGACGCGCCGGGCGCCCGCTATCCGCACCGCGACGAGGCGGACCGCTGCTCCTTCGAGGCAATGGTCGCCGCATATCAGCCGCGCGACCGGGCGCTGGCTATCATGGCACGCATCGTCCACGGAGCCGATTTCGCGGACGCGATCGACTGTACCCCAGAGTCAGCGGGATTGCGCGCGATCTCGCAGGGGTTCCCGCTGGTTGTTCACCACGACAATGTGACCGTGGAGCGCGCCTCGTTTCTGTATGACGCGCTGTATGCGGCCTTGCGCGGGCAATGCAAGCGTGGATCGTGACGCGGCATCATCGGGTGGCCCGGTCACGCTCGCGACGCCGGGAATCTCTTATTCTTCGCCATGAGACGTGCGGCGTTTCTCGTGCTGGTGGTTGGGACGCCCGTCGCGGCACAGAACCCGGCGACCGTTCCGGGGAACGCGAACGCGCGCGAGGCTGATGCGGGACGGTACTTCGTCACGGCGGGGGTGGCGCGTGGCGTCGTGCCAATGGACGGGCGTATGGGCGGCGAGGTGTGGTCCACGGCGGATTCGATCGCTGACTTTCGGCAGCGGGACCCGGCCGAGGGGGCGGCCGGGAGCGAGCGGACCGTCGCCAAGATCCTGCGCGATCGGGACGCACTGTACATTGGCGTGCGCGCGTACGATCGGGAGCCGGGGAGGGTTCGCGCCGCGCAACTGCGGCGCGACGCCGATCTCTCGTCCGACGACAACGTCATGATTCTGATCGACAGCTTCCACGACCGGCGCGGTGGGTTCCTCTTTCAGACGAATCCGAATGGCGCGCGCTGGGACGCGCAGATCACGAACCAGGACAACGTCAACCAGGACTGGAACGGGATCTGGGAAGTGGCCACGAGGCGCGATTCGTCGGGTTGGACGGCGATATTCCGGATTCCGTTCCGGACGTTGCGGTTCGCATCCGGTGCGGGCACGGCGTTCGGGTTCAACGTGCGCCGCTTCATTCGCCGCCGCAACGAGGAAGATCTTTGGCGCGGATGGCGCCGCACCGAGGGCATGTACCAACTGCTGTCAGAGGGCGAGCTGACAGGCTTGGGCGGGGTGAGCCGTGCTCGCGACATCGAAGTCAAGCCGTACGTGCTGGCCAATGCGTACCAGGCGCCGCACGATTCGATCCTGAACCGGATCGGCGGAGCGGGAGTCGCGGGCAAGGTCGGCGCCGACGCCAAGCTCGCGGTGTCGCCGACCCTCACCGCCGATCTCACGGTGAACACAGACTTCGCCCAGGTCGAAGTCGACAGCCAGGTCATCAACCTGACACGGTTTCCGACGTTCTTTCCGGAGAAGCGCGACTTCTTCCTCGAGTCGAGCGGGATCTTCGACTTCGGGTTCAACCAGAAGGCGTTGGTCTTCTATTCACGCCGGATCGGGCTCACCGATAGTGGTGCGGTCGTGCCGATCCTTGGCGGCGCGCGCCTCTACGGGAAAGCGGGGCCCTGGACGGCCGGCGTGATCGATGCCCGGACGGGCGGGGCCGATGACGCGAACGACGTGGTGGTCCGCGTCAAGCGTGATCTCTTCGACCGCTCATACATCGGCGCAATTGGTACCCTCCGGACCGGATCGAGCGTCCACGGCAGCGACGTGACCGCCGGGTTCGACGCGGATTTCCCGCTGGTAGTCGCCAAGCAGAACATCGAGCCGACACTCTGGATCGCCGGGACCCAGACGCCGGACACGGCCGGAACCCGAGTCGCGTGGCGTCTCGCCACAGACTTTCCGAACGATCTGTTCGACAATTTCGTGGGAATCGCGCGATACGACTCCGGGTTCGCGCCGACGCTGGGGTTCGTCCGGCGGACCGACGTGTGGGAGACATACGGCCATTTCGACTTCATGCCGCGGCCGCATGCGTTGGGCATCCGCCAGCTCGACTTCGAGCTACCGAACTGGGATATCTTCGCGAGCCACAACGGGTCAGTGGCCAAGGCGCGCGACTGGCAGAGCGCGACGATTCAGTGGCTTCCATTGAGCGGGACGCTCGAGACCGGCGATCAATTTCAGGTGCTGATCGTTCGGAATATGGACGCGCCGGCTGAGACTTTCACGGTTGCGCGCGGGGTGAATATTCTCGCCGGGCGGTACTGGTGGACGCAGGCTGGCGCACAGTTTCAGAGCTCCGCCGGGCGGCCGCTCAGTGGCTTCGCGTTCGGATCGACCGGCACGTTTTACAACGGCCACAGTACCGAGACCGACGGCGGCTTGACGTGGCGCTCGGGCGGCCACGTGATCCTCGGTGGAAGTCTGTCGCGGACTGAAGTCTGGCTACCGGTGGGGCATTTCGTCGCAGTCCAGTCCACCGGGCGGCTCGAGTATGCGTTTACGACCCGTGTGGATTTCCTCGGCTTCGGGCAGTACGACAACGCGCTCAACCGAACGGACTTTGACCTTCGGCTTCACTGGATACCCATCATCGGGGACGATCTCTACGCGGTGTGGAACTCCGGCTATACGAACGACCCACTCTCACGCTTTCGTTTCCCTGATAGTCGCACGATCGCCCGCCCGTTGACCGCGACGTTCACCGTCAAGTTCGTCCACCGAATCGCCCCGTGATCTGACATGCGCCGCGTCACTCTCATCGCCCTCGTGGGTCTCACCGCTGCCGCTTCGCCCGCACCGGTTCTTCGCACCGTCGCCAATGTCGCCCTGCCGGGACCGGCAGTCCGATTCGACTATCAGAGCCTCGATACCGCGGCGAACCGCCTCTATCTCGCGCACATGAATGCGGGGCAGATCGTCGTCTTCGACGTGGCCTCGCGTCGCGTAGTCGCGAACCTCGCGGGGTTCGATCGCGTGCATGGGGTGTGGGCGGTGCCCGAGCTCGGGCGTGTATACGCATCTGTCACGGGGAGACACCAGGTGGCCGTGATCGACGCCAAGACGCTGACGGTACTCGCCCGCGTAACCGGTGTCGACTATCCGGATGGGATCGCGTACGCGCCGGGCGCGAAGCGCGTGTTCGTCTCCGACGAACGTGGCAAGGCTGACGGGGTCATCAATGCGACGACGAACTCGTTCATCAGGTCCGTGCCGCTCGGAGGCGAGGCCGGAAACACGGTTTACGATCCGACGGCGAAGCGAATCCTGGTGGCGGTGCACGAATCCGACGAGCTCGCGGTACTGGATCCTGCGACAGCCGCGATCACGTCACGGTATCCGCTGCCGGGGCTCAAAGCGCCGCACGGGATCGCGCTCGATCCGGCGCACAACGTCGCGTTCGTGGCGGGGGAGGGAAACGCCAAGCTCGCCGTGGTCGACCTGTCGACGATGAAGGTCCTGGCGACGCACGCCGTGGGCGAGGACCCGGACGTCCTGGCGTTCGATCCGGTGTGGAAGCGGTTATACGTGTCGGCGGAGTCCGGCACGGTCTCGGTCTTCACGGAGCAGACTGGCGCGAATGGCGTGACGCTGCACCACGATGGCGACTTCTACATGCCGCACGCGCATACGGTGTCGGTGGATCCGCGGACGCATCTCGTGTACTTCGCGCTCGAGAACATCGATGGAAAGCCACTACTGCGCATCATGGAGGGAGATGCCCCGGCTCGCTGAACGGGTTACGTCTCCGCATAGAGCGGCGATGGGACCATAGGCCACGGGACAGTACCCTTAGAAAGCACCCACGAGTTCAACCGTCACGTTCGCGTGTTTCTTCCCTTTGCGTCTCGGTCCTACCTGGATACGGACATCCATGTCAAGCGCGTTTAGAAAGCGCTCGAGCCGTTCCTGACTGAAGCGCGTGAGCTTACCGCGCATAAGGTCCGACATGTCCGGAGGGGCGATCCCAAGTACGTCGGCCGCGCGCCGCTGCGTCCAGCCGTGATCAGCGACGATTTTGCGGATCACCCGCGCCAATTCCGCCTTCGCCAATCGGTCTGCTGCGTTTGGGAGGCCGAGATCTTCGAAAACATTGCCGGAGCTGGGCTCTATTTCGATCGGCTCCGCGCGTTTCGCCTGCTTCCCCTTGGCCGCCACTATCTCTCTCCAGTCTTTCGATAGGTCGTGTCGTAGTGTTGCCTTGCCATGTTGAACCGCTCGCGGACGCGATCCCTGTCTATTTTCGGCGTTGCGATTCCCGATTTCGATTTCTTCATAAAGACATTCGAGCACGTACACGACCTCGGGGAACGCCGCGGTATACACCGCTCGGTAGGTGTTCCCGTCGAAGTTCTCGACGATCTTCCAGATCTCGCGTGGGAGGCCTTCGCCGAACGGCTTGGCGGCCGCCGGCGTGTCGCCGTACTGCACATCGAGCAGCGCGGCTCCCAATTCATCCTTCACGTCTTCCGGAACGCCGTCCAAGCTTCTCTTGCTGCCGCCCACCCACTTCAACGGCTTCAGTGGAGGTCTGGCCGGTTCCGGTGCCGGATATATTAGCAATATTGCTAAGTCCTGGCAAGAGGCGGGAAACGGTTTGCGCTGCGAACCTGCTCGCCGGGCCGTCTGGCGCCAGGCGCGCCAAGCCCGCTTCAGCTATGGGTGGCCGGGAGTCCGAAAGCCGAAACGAGCTTTGGGTCGAGGAATGCCGTCATCTCGACGATCTTGCCGTCTTCGATCCGCAGGAGCTCGATCCCGTGCGCACGGTGGACGGGGTCGGCGGGCGTGCTGAGGTAGAGGGCGCACGCCGGTTGCCGGTTCGCACCCACGATCGCCACCTTGCGCATGTGCCCGACATACGTGGGCGACTGGGGCTCGAGCGCCGCGCGGAGCGTGGCGACGATGACGTCACGGCAGTCGTGCCACGCCGGAACGGGCGGCATCGTGGCCCGTGCGTTCTCGCTCAGTAGCGCGGCGATCGCGGTGCAATCCGAGCGCTCAAATGCCGCGATCAGCCGATTCAGTACTTCGCGTTCCTCGGAACTGCACGCCGTCGTCGTGACGCTTCGCCGCACGCAATGGTGCTTTCGCATGGTCGTCCGGGCGCGCTGGAGCGCGCCGTTCACCGCTGCGACCGTGGTATCGAGACTCCCGGCCACTTCGCGCGCCGACCAATCGAGGACATCGCACAGGATAAGCACGGCCCGCTGTCGCGGCGGCAATAACTGCATCGCGGCGAGGAAGGCGATCTCGATCGTCTCTCGCGCCACGACGAGGGCGTCCGCGTCGAGCAGCCGGTCGGGATACGGCTGGAGCCACGGCAGCTCGGCCGGCGGTCCTGGGTCGGTGCCTTCGGTCATTGGCGGTCCGAGCTGCCAGGGCATGACGCGGCGCGGCTGGCGCTCGAGCGTGTCCAGGCACGCGTTCGTCGCAATCCGATAGAGCCACGCGCGGATCGTCGCCGGCCCGCGGCTCGTCTGCCGCTTCCGCCAGGCCTTGAGGAAGGTCTCCTGGACGAGATCCTCCGCATCATCGAAGGAGCCGAGCATGCGGTAGCAGTGCACGTGCAGCTCGCGGCGGTGACGCTCGAAGAGCGCGGCGAACTCAGTGGTGGGCTGGTGATCCATCCGACCACGTTGCGAGGGGAACGGCGAAGACCGTAATGGGAGGAAGGCCGACGGACTCCGGGTTCGTGGACATGAACCAGTACGATACGGCGGCTACGACGGGTGAATGCTCAAGCCCGGTGCCCCAATCCTCCGCGTGCACGACCGGCGTATAGAACATGAGATGCGATCCGTTATGGTCGCCATCATCGTAGAGGTACGCCGATCGCGACATCATATAGCTCATGGCTCCGGGCTCGAGCTGCCCGGACAACTCTCCGTTTGCGAGAGCGGCTTTGACGGCGGCAATGACCTCGGCCTTGGACCGGCCGGCCATGAACAGCGCCGTCTTTTTTTCGATGAGCGGCAGCACGCTACGCGCGGCCTCCGGGTTGAGACAATCCGGGCCTCGAATCCTGGGGTTCCACATCTCGGGCAGGTCGAACGGCCCGATCCAACCGCGTTCGACAAAGCACACGAAACCGTTGGCACCCTGGACGGCGGTCTCGTATCCGCGCCGGGTGAGGACCAGCACGGTCGCGTCCCGCGAGATGGCGTTCGGGGCCGCGCTCCGGGCGAGCGCGACCTCGGCGTCCCTCGCCATGAGGTATTCCTCGACCGGGCGCATGGCCGGGTAGGGGGCCGGGGCGCCTGGGGGGGGCAAGGGGGTCGCGCCGGCGGCAAATGTGATCACGATCGCGGTGACGGCGCAGCGGGAGAGAAGAATAGTATGCATGGAGAGTATGACGGCTCGCGCCGTCAAAACTCATCGCTCGCCAATATGCGGACTTCGCGAACGGGACCGCCGGTGTGCACGTGATGATCCCGACGATCCTGGAGAAACGCTGAGGGAGCCGGTCGCTGTGCCGGGCCTCAGCCGGGCTCAATCGTATCGCAGGGCGCGCACCGGATCAATGCGGCTCTCTAATTCCGCCTTCGGCCGAGAGCTAGCGTACTGCGGAGCACCCCACCGAGTTCGTAGTTGTCGTGCGACGGTGGTCGCACGGAATGCACGGTCGCTGAGGCCGGCCATTGCGTTCGCCATCGAGCCACATCACCATTGGTGCAATGGATACGATGCGATTCGGCGGTTGTGAGTTGATCGTGCGCAGAGTTGGTTGACCGCGAACAGGAGCCGCAGCGATGAAAAGAACAGTCATGCTGAGCAGCGCGGGCATTACGGTAGCAATCGCCGTCATGGGTTGCCAGCCCGCGGCTCCTCCCCGTGACGGCAAGTACGCGCTCCAAGTTCCGAATGGGCTCGCGTTCGCCGACTTCGAGGGATACGAAAGCTGGCAGACCATTTCAGTCAGTCATAACGGCGATAACCTTGCTGTCATCCTCGGGAATCCCGCGATGATCGCCGCATACAAGGCCGGTATTCCCGGTAACGGCAAGCCATTCCCCGATGGCGCCAGGATGGCGAAGATCCATTGGAACTTAGAAAAGAACGACTCAGAGCCCGGCCAGCCGGTGGTGCCCACTACGCAACATGACGTTGATTTCATGGTGAAGGACAGCAAGCGGTTCGCGGACGGCGGTGGATGGGGGTATGGCGAGTTCGAGTATGACGCCGCATCCAAAACGTTCAGGCCTGGCACAACGGCGGATAGCCCGCCGCAGGCGAACGACGCCAAGTGCGGGTCGGCGTGCCACACCATCGTGAAGACGAGGGATTACGTCTTCACGAGGTACCAGACGCGGTGACGGGGAGTCCTTGTCCGGGATCCAACCGGGTCTGAGGCGATCCTATTCGATCATCGCGACGCCGTTTCCGGGCGACGGAAAGCGGGTGAAGATCGCCGGGTCGTGACCGGGGAAGATGAGCTTGGGGCCACTCGCGATCCGTCGCATGCGGTCCTGCGCCTCGAGGTTCTCTATCGAATCGCCGGGCGCGAACGTCGCCCAGACCGGAACGTGTTGCTCCAGGTTCTGGTATGTGACCGCGTCGTCGGACGCGAGGACGACCGTTCCCGCGCGGGTCCTGACGCCGATATACTGCGACGCGTACGTGTGCCGGCCACCGGTGTACACGGTGATGCCGGGGATGATCTCTTTGCCGTCGCCATCGATCAGGGTGACTCTCCCCTCGCGCCGGAGCGAGGCGAGCATCGCGGCGTCTACAGTATCGATCGTTGAGGCTAGTGGCTTCCCACGGGCGTCGATGTAGTGCTCGTACTCGTCTTTCTGAATCCAGATGTGCGCGTTCGGGAAGAGATCGGCGCCGTCGAGATGATCCCAGTGCACGTGCGAAATGATGATGTCGGTCACCGCATCCGGTGTGAGGCCGGCCTTCCGGACCGCTTCTGATGGCCGTTCGTACGGGACGGGCTTGGCCTGGCCGAGGAACTTCTGGCGGTAGTACCCGGCGTCAAACAGGATGGCGCGCTTCGATGTGCCCTCCGGCTTCAGCGCCCAGAAGATATCCGCGCAATCGAGCTTCAGCGTCGTATCCGCGTGGGGCACGAAATAATGCAGAGGTATGCCGCGCTCCGTTGCGAAGTGGAGGCCATAGATGTGGTATTGCGGCGGTTGGCTCGCACCGAGAAACGCCAAGATGAATGCCAGCGGCAGATTGCGCATGCGCAGAGAATGGCCTGATGCGTGGGGCAGCGCGAGGACTGGGGGAGTCGAATTGCCAGCCCCGCCGGTCTGTTTGGGCGTGGACTGCCCAGCCATCTCGCGACAGATTTTTCATAGTGACCTCTCAGGGTGCAAAAGCAAAAAGCGCCCGCGAGCCAGAGCTCACGGGCGCCTGTGGTTCATCAGATCGATGCGCTACGCGACCGGGCTCCTCGGGGTGAAGGGCCGGCAGCAACACGCGAGAGACATGATCCGCGATAGCGTCACGTTGGGCATGATAGCCGCGAAGGAACCGCGCGTCAACGCGTTCGCCGGGTGAGGCTGGAGTCTCGTTCGCCGGGACAGTGGGGACGTGACGTGGCTACTTCTTCCGTTTGTCCGGGGCCGGCCGTGGCTTGTCCTTCTTGTCGTACCCGTGGAAACGTGAGCGGTCGCCCGCATTCCATGCCTCACGCAGGCCGGGGGTACTCAGGTCCCAGTCCGGGCGGATTTGGCGCGTCACCGCGCGCAGGTCGTGGCACAGATCGGTGACGGACGGGCGTCCCCAGAACCAGTAGCCATTGTAGATGCTGTGGATCACGCGGCCCGGCTTCAGCACGAGCGTGTGCGGAATCATCGGGTTGTTGCTGGGGTCCGTGTACTCCTGGATGTCCAGGTCCTTCTGAATCTTTCGTTCAAGGTCAGAAAGAAACGTCCACTGGGCCCCGACGGACGCCCGGAATTCCTGGAGTGTATGATGGTCGTCGGTGGCGATCGTGACGATCTGCGTGTAGGCCACGGCGATCTGCGGATAGAACGCGGCGAGCTCCCGGTGCTGCTGGTGTTCTTTCGGGCAATAGTGGCCGCGGGCGAGCGTGAGGATCAGCGGATCGTCGCCCTGCAGCTCGCTGAGCTTGCGCGGGGTGTCCGTGTGATCGGGCAGCTCGTAATCGGGAAACACGCTGCCCGGCACGATGTCAGAGCGAATAGTTGTACTCCTCCAATTGGGCGTCTGCGCGTCAGCCGGCGGTATGTGCCGGCGTGGGGTCGACAGCGAAAGGGCTGCGTACCTTTGTCGCGTTCAAGGTGGGCGTCGCTGATGTGGTGGTCGCCGTCCCGCGCCTGAATATCGGCATAAGCAGACGACCAGATGGCATAGGCCAGA
The DNA here is from genome assembly GCA_963737895.1 of uncultured Gemmatimonadales bacterium. Classification (GTDB taxonomy): domain Bacteria; phylum Gemmatimonadota; class Gemmatimonadetes; order Gemmatimonadales; family Gemmatimonadaceae; genus Palsa-1248. The sequence continues at coordinate 1,967,863 of CAVTUF010000001.1, forward strand.
TCCTTGGTGATTCCCCCGACGCTGGCCGGGTCCCGGCGCTTCAGGGGGTGACACATATGTTTGCATTGGGAGATGGTTGATCCCCGTGAATTGTAAAAAAGATGGCTGAATCTTACATTTGATCCGGGCTGGTTTAAGTCTTTTTTCAATCGTGCCAGGTGAATGAAAAACTACTGATGATTTCTTTAATTTCACGTGGGAGATTGAAGGCATTGGCACACTGCGCATGACGTCGCCGCGTTTAGTCGCCGCCTCCCCACGAGCCTGCACCTTAATCCAGCAGCAAGCGGGACCGGAAGGCTATTCCGCCTTCATTCCGGCTTCCCTGCCTCCTAAACCGCCGCTCGACTTCAACAGCGGGCTCAGCGACCTACTTCAACGCGCGAGTCATGCACTCGGCCGACTTGATGGCGCTTCGCACACATTGGATGCGGAGCGACTCCTCTACATGTACGTGCGCAAGGAAGCGGTTCTGTCCAGCCAGATAGAGGGCACCCAGTCGACGCTCTCCGATCTTCTCCAGTACGAGAATGCCGGCGTTCCCGGCGTACCGCTTGACGACGTCCGCGAGGTCTCACGATACGTCAAATCATTGCAGTATGGGTTCGACCGGCTGAACGCCGGAATGCCACTGAGCCTCCGTCTGATTCGCGAGATTCACGGCGTCCTTATGGAAGGAGCATCTCGCGGGGGCCAACACACGCCCGGCGAGTTTCGTCGCACGCAGAACTGGATCGGCGGTACCCGGCCTGGAATGGCGCGATTTGTTCCGCCGCCTCCGCACGAGGTGCTGAACGCGATGGGTGCGCTCGAGCACTTCATGCACGATGAATCAGTCGCGCCGATCGTCAAAGCTGGCCTTGTGCACGCTCAATTCGAGACGATTCATCCTTTTCTCGACGGAAATGGACGTCTGGGGCGGCTGCTGATCACGTTCCTGCTCTGCGCCGAAGGCGCGCTCACGCAGCCGTTCCTGTACCTCAGTTTGTATTTCAAAGAACACCGTGACGCTTACTATGACGCCTTGCAACGTGTGCGTTCAGACGGTGATTGGGAGGCCTGGATGGCGTTCTACCTCGAGGGCGTCTATGAAACAGCGCGCCAGGCAACGAAAACGACACACGATCTGCTGGCACTCTTCGGCAGTGATCGCGCTCTGGTGATGAGTCTTGGAGGATCGGCCACGTCGCCTCTCCGCGTCTACGAGCATCTCCAGAAGCGTATCGTGATCTCTGTGCCGAAGACGGTCCCCATTCTGAAGCTCACGTATCCCACCGTGGCCGCGGCGCTTCGACGCCTTGAGGCGCTCGGCATCGTGCGGGAAATCACGGGCAAATCGTATGGGCGGCAATACGTGTACGCGCGGCAACTGGAGATCCTGAATGGTGACAACATGTAGACGTCGCCCCTACTTGAGGAATTCCACCAGCGCGCCGTTGACGACGTCCGAGTGTGTCCACGCGATATTGTGGGGCCCGTCCTTGACGACCACGTACTTCGCGCCTTTGATGAGCTTCGCGCTCCTGGCGCCCGCGGCGGTGATCGGCACGATCCGATCCTGGTCCCCGTGCAGCTCGAGATCCTGAATGGTGGGAGCACCTCCGTCCGGCACGAGCCTCGCACGTGTGGCCGATATATCCAATACTCTGCCTGGCGGAACCAGCATCCATTGAGCATGACAATACTCTCAGTGCTGTCTCTGATTGCCGGGCTGCTGGTTCCCTCCATGCCGAACGCCTCATCCGATACCACGCTCAAGCGCGAGGTGCTTGGTGATGGCATCTACCTGTTTCGTGCTCCGGAAGCACTCGACGTCTGGACGGCCACCAACGTCGTGGTGATCGTCAGCGACCAGGACGTAACGGTCTTCGACAGCAATACCCGCGCGGCGACGGCGCGGATGGTACTCGCGGAGATCCGGCAGATTACGGACAAGCCAGTCCGGTGGCTCATCAACTCGCACTGGCACATGGACCATTGGTCGGGTAACGCCGAGTATGTGCGGGACGCTCCCGGAGGTGCAGAAGGCGGTCAACGTCGACTCCATCGCGGCGCAATACACGCCGGGCCACCCTGTTCCCGAGTACTTCCATCACACGCTGTCGTCGCTGACGAAGAAAGCGTATCAGGAGTCGGTGGATGGTGCGGCACAGGAGTAGGAGCGTGGCGCCCGTGATTCATCGTCCGACGTGCGAGATGACGGGGGTGGGCTCATCAGTGGCGATGTGGACGCGGCGGCCAACGCGGGGCATTGGGGTGTAGTTGGGGCGCGCGAGCGCGCTCGCCGAGCGGGTGGTACATTGGAGATCGGGAGCGCCCCTTGGCCGGGGCGGATGTTGTCGCTGCGTATTCCGACCGAGTCTCGTCCGCTCGAACTGCCGAACTGACCAATGTGGCCTCGCACGCGCCTGACGGCCCGGCTCGGGATCGACTATCCGATCATCCAGGGTCCGTTGGGCGGCCTCTCGTCTCAGCGACTGACGGCTGCCGTATCCAACTTCGGCGGGCTCGGATCATTTGGCGCGTTCGGTCTGAGTCCCGAGGCCATCGGGGAAGTCATCGCCGAGCTGCGGTCTCTGACATTGAAGCCGTTCGCCATCAACCTGTGGGTTTCGAGGGAGGACGAAGGGGCGTTTGCATCGACCGCCGGCCATCACGCGCGCAGCCTCTCGCCATTGGCGCGGCACATCGCGAACGCCGGCGGCGAGCAGCCGTCGTACGCACCGTATGTCCCCAGCACTCGGTTCGAGGATCAGGCGCGGATCATTCTGGACGCCCGGGTGCCGGTATTCAGCTTCATCTTCGGTGTTCCTCCGCGGGAACTCCTGGATGAATGCCGCGCGAGGAACATCGCGACAATCGGGACCGCGACGACGCCCGATGAGGCGGCGGCGTTAGAGGAGGCCGGGGCCGATATCATCGTCGCGTCCGGCTTCGAGGCGGGCGGGCATCGCGGGTCGTTTCTCCGTCCGTCCGAGGACTCATTGACCGGGACACTCGCCCTGGTCCCGCAAATTGCCGACCGCGTGGATGTCCCAGTCGTCGCCGCTGGTGGTATTGGCGACGCCAGAGGGATCATCGCCGCGCTCGCGCTCGGAGCACAGGGCGTACAGATGGGAACAGCCTTTCTCGCGTGCGAGGAGTCCGGAGCCAGCGAGCTGCACCGCCAAGCGCTCTTGAGCGGCCGCGCCGCCAAGACGGCGCTCACGAAGGGTTTTACCGGACGGCTTGGCCGAGGGATCGAGAACGAGTTGCTGGCCGATCTCAACAAGCCGGGCGTCGAGGTCCTGCCATATCCGCTGCAGCGCGCACTCGTGAGGAGCCTTGCAGTTGCGGCCGAGAAGGCGGGACAGCCAGAACTACTTCCTCTGTGGGCGGGGCAGAGCGCAAACCTGTCGCACTGCAACGACGCCGCGACGCTGCTACACACGCTCGTGTCCGAGACTTCATCGATCGCGGCGGAGGTTTTCGCGTGGGCCGCGGAACGCAACACGGAGAGGGGACAGGTCAGTACATAATCTCAGACGACCAGTCCGTGACGGCCAGCGGCCGCACTGCTAGCGCGTGGCGTCGCGTGGAGGTGTTAGTTCGGCATCGCCATACGTCCCGTGGAGGCGGCCGCCGGCGGCGAAGTCCCGGATCATTGTGAAATAGCCCGCGACAAAGCTCGTCGAGATGCGCGACCCGTCCGGCGCGTTCTCGAACAGCGTCAGGCCGTGTTCCGCGCGGGGATAGTACGCCACCGTGAATGGCCGCCCCGCGGTGATGAGCGAATCGAGACGCCGGCGTGTCTCTGCGCTTGGCGCCTGGTAGTCCTCCCCGCCAAGTATCCAGAGTTGCGGGACCGTGTCGCTTCGCAGCGCGGGCATGGGGTCGTAATAAAATGGAGTGTTCCACCTGAACTGTGCGGCCATCGTCCGGAGCTTCGCGGACGAATAGGGCAGCAGGAGGAAAGTGAAATCGCCTTCCAGGTCCTTGTACCACGGGGCGCTTCGATACTTGGCCCGTAGTGAGTCGAAATCCGCGAACCCCCGGGTGAATCTGCTCGACATGATGGTTTCCGCGGCGCTCGCCACCGATTGCGCGTTCGCGATATCGCTGGCGGGAAATCCTTTCTCGCGCAGTTGTAACTCGACGGCCGCCTGATCCTCCTCGATCACGTTGACGGCGAGCCCGTAGCAGACGATGACGAAATCAACCGGAACGCGGTTCGCGGCGATCGGACTGACCCAGCCGCCCTGGCTGCAACCCTGATACCCGATGCGGCCGACGCGCGTCCCCGCCAGACGTCGCGCTTCGCGCATTGCGGCGATGCCGTCGTCGGCCAGCAGGCTGAAATCCTGCGTATACGTCCCGCCGGATTGTCCGGTGCCTCGCTTGTCGTACACGAAAGCGCCTACGCCCAGGGCGGGCAGGATGCGCTGCTCGAAGTAGTTGGTCAGCGCGGACATCTTCTCTGAACCGTGCAGCAGGACGACGATTGGCACCTTGTCGTCGCCGGCCGGCATGAGAAGGCGCCCAACGAGCGTCACACCGTGGCTCTCAAATGATGCGTTGCTGACAGTGAACACCATCCGCTGTCCCGGAACGCCGGCAAACTGCATGCGCCCCTCGCTGCAAGCCGAGAACGAAACGACCTTGCCGTCGGCGCGATCGGTCCAGCCGGTGGTGCTCGTCCAGGCACCCTTTGCCGTCCTGTGAAGCACGCCGGTTTCGCCATCGAGCTGAATCCAGCGGAGCGTTTTGGTATCCTCTGGCGAGATATCGACCAACGTTCCGTTGCTCAGCCGATAGGTACCGACGTGGCAGCCAACGACGTCATCCGCGCGTACGATAGACGACGTCGCGCAGAGCAGCATGCAGACGAGGCACAGCCTAGCAATTGGATTCATGGACCGATGACTGGGTTGAGGCGGCGCGAGCTGCAAATATGCGCCTGCCACGGAGCACGTATTGGACGGATTACAGGTTACGGGCGTCCGATAAGCGGCCGGTGTTTGCGTCGTCGCGTACGGCCAGATAGACTGGCTTCCCGAGTAGCAGCACCTATGCCAATTGTGTATGCGCACCCAACTGTGGAGAGTGACAGCGGGGGTTAGCCACAGTTTCGCGCGGGGCCTTTTCGACGGCCCCGCTGGGCGTCACCGCGGGAACGTGGCGCGAACGCGGATGGCGGCGGTTCGCGGTTTCATTGCTTGCACGCCGCATGCGGGTCTTGCTGCTTGGGGGCATCGAGCGCGGGCCGCGTAGCCGCGTTCGCCAATGCCACCGCCGCGTCGTACACCATCCGCGTCACGCGTGCGAGATCCGGGAAGTCGATGTACTGGACCTCGTCGGTGACCTGATGGTAGTCCAGGTGCTCGCCGCGAGAGAGTGCTACTGACGGAACGCCGTACCTCGCGTAGCTATAGTGGTCCGCCCGGCAGTAGTACTGCAGTGGATGCCCTGGAACGTCGTACTCGTAATCGAATACGAACGGGGTTGGCTGCTTGGCGTTGGCCGCCTCGAGCACTGCGCCGAACTGCTTCGAGAGCCGCTTGGCTCCGACCACTTCCAAATACGTAGGATCGCCGGCACCCTTACCGCCGCGCGGAAAATCCGTCGGCTTGCCGCGACCGACCATATCCTCATCGATCTCGCCTACGATCGAGTCCAGTGGAACGGTGGCATGATCCGTGTACCAACGCGAGCCGAGCAATCCGGCTTCCTCGCCGGTGTGACTGACGAACAGAATCGAGCGTTTGGGCCGAGCGCTGCCTTTCGCCATCTTCTCGGCGATCTCGAGGATCGCGACCGTGCCGGTGCCGTCATCGTCAGCGCCGTTGCGGATCGAGTCTTTGCGCGGCGGACGCTGGCGACGCGCGCTGTCGATGATCGCGCGAATACGGGTCCACTCATCCGCGGTCGGGTCGCGAACCGGCGAGTCGGCACCCATCGGGCGGATGACCCGGTTGAACGCGCGCAGGGAGTCATGATCCACAGGACTGTGGTCGAACCCAACGTGATCATTGTGTGCCGTGAGCGAGACGTATTCACCGCGAAGCCGTGCGTCGCTCCCGCGCAGCACGGCGACGACGTTCCGCGCGGGGAATGGCACCGGTGACCGGGGAATATCGAAATGGCCGCTGACCGAAACTCCCGCCGTTCCCGGCGTGAGCGCCGAGGGCACTCCGCCGAGCAGGAGTGCGGCGGCGTGTCGCGAGATTACGAGCACCGGCGTCGCCGAGGTGTCGCGCGCCGAATCGGCAATCGGGACACCTTCACGGAGCCGGGCGGATGATTCGCTGCCCATTTGATCGAGAGAGGCTACGGCGACGGCGACGGATGAGTGCCAGTGGGGCAGCAAACGGCCCACGCCCCGCAACACCGTGCCGGGTGGGACATCCAGCACCACGATCTTGCCCGTCGCCTGTGACGACGAGAGCCATCCGGAGCTGTCCGTGGCGACGCCGCCGTACACGACCTGCACACCGTCGAGTACGCGGCCGGGCGCGCGTACACTTGCCGGGATGAAGTCGCGTCCGACCTGGAGCACCGTGCCCTGCACGGCGATCTGCGACGCGGGGTCGATCGCTGCTTTCCAGAAGGGCACTGTCTGAAAGTAGGTGCCGCCTTCGCCGGCGGGCTCGAGGCCCAAGCGTTTGAACTCCGAGGCGACGTAGTCAGCCGCCATGTAATCGCCTTTACTGCCCGACTCGCGACCCATCATCGAGTCGTCGGCAATGATCTTCAGGCGGTGTTCGAGGTCCTTGGTCGTGATGTCAGCCGTCGTTGCCTGGGCGCCCAAGGCCTTGGCTGCGAACAGCGCGAGTATCAGGAGTTTACGCATTGTGGGTGAGTAAATACGGTAAGAAACCAAACTCGGCTAGCCCACTGCCCGGGCTAACCATGAGGATCTTGCGTGAGCGTGGACGGGTGTCTCCCCCAGCGGATCAACTTGCACGGGCGCCGTGCTATGCGAGTACCTCGTCGATGGCCGGGCTACCGGACGGGAAAGCAACAATACTCGTCGCGGTGCCCCCCGACCGCGCGCTACGCGGGACGATTCGTGATGGGTTTCTTCGCTGGAAAGCTGTCGGCTATGAGCCATGCCGCCGCAGTGATCGCCCAGGACACGACGAACTCCGTCCACAGGCCCCGGCCGCCCGCCGGCGTGGTCACGATCCTCGGTCCCCAGACCACGAGGGTAAAGACAGCCAACATTGCCGCTTCCAGGCTCGCCGCCAGACGCGGAACGACGGAGAAGAGCACACCGAGGCCCGCCGCAATGTGTCCAGCGCCTGTCAGGTAGGCCCAGCCCGTTCGGAACGGAAGCCATGAGGGGACCAGACTCACGGTGTTCTCGAGATAGGCGAAGTGTGAGATGCCAATGGGGATGAGAAACAGGCCAAAAATGATCCGGGCAATGCGGAGGCCGTGCTCACCGGTGGCGAACGCAAACCGCGATTTTTCTCCGAGCCCCGACGTCGTGGCGAAGAGAACCCACATCCCGCTGACGATCGTGGCAACCTCGCCAATGCTCTCCCAACTGACCTCGACGAGCGGCGGGATCATCAAACTGGGGATTTGCACGAGAAACCCGAGGATCACAAATGGCAGCAGGATCCGAACGGACAACTGAGTCGTGCGTCCCCGGAGCAAGCCGAGACCGCCCAACACCATGATGATGCCCGACGCGTAGGCAAAGCCCGTTCGGCCAGGGATCCAAGCTGGAACGGTCTGGCCCATCTCCGCGAAGTCGCCGAAGGCGAGGGCAAGGACGCCGAGGCCAATGATCCCGATGGCAAAGAGTATCACGGGGGCCTGCGAGCTTCGATTCACGGTGTCCTCGCTCGGCGAGGCGGAGTGGTGGTCACGGTGGCGGGTGCGATGCGGCACTGATGTATGGGCCGGGCCGGGCGGCGGCAATGCCGGGCTATTAGTCACGGCGAGCGCCTGTCGCGTGCACTCGCAATGGCGTCTGGCCAATGCCGATCGGCCACCTTGCGTGCCCCGCGACGGCAGCCGGCCCATCGTGCCTTGTCGGACCGGCCGGGCATTTCTACCTTGGGCAGAGCGATGCTGCGTATCTATCTGCTTGGCCGGCTGGAACTTGGACCCACTGCGGATGATGGCCAGACGTCCATCCTCTCGCAGCCGAAGCGCCTCGCATTCCTTGCGTATCTGGCAGCCGGCGCGGGCAAGTACCATCGCCGGGACACGCTGCTCGCACTCTTCTGGCCAGAGCTCGACGATTTCGCCGCGCGGCGCGCGCTCCGCAATACACTCTATCAACTCCGCCTCACCCTCGGCGACGATGTGTTCCTCGTCCGCGGCGACGACGAAGTCATGGCCAATCCCGCGGCGCTCTGGTGCGATGCGGCGGCTCTTCGCGAGGCGGTTGCGGGCGCACAATACGAAGAGGCGTCCGGCCTCTATCGTGGTGAGTTACTCGAAGGATTTCATCTCGCCAACGCTGGCGAAGGGTTCGAGAGCTGGCTGACACGGGAGCGGGCAGAAGCGCTCTCGCTGGCGTTGCGCGCGCTCGACGCACGCGTCGCGCAGTATCAACATGCGGGCGACGACGCGGCCGCGGCGCAATGCGCGGTCCACGCGACATCATTGGCACCGTTCGACGAAGTGTGGCTGCGGCGGGCGGCGACCGCACTCGACGCGGTCGGCGACCGAAGCGGCGCGGTGCGGCTGGCCAATGCGTTCGTGCAGCGGATGGCGACGGAGCTCGAGGCGCGGCCGAGCGCCGAGACGATGGAGTTGATCGAACGACTTCGCTCCGGGGCGGACACCCGTGTTCTGCGGCGCGTCTCGCCGGCCGGGCTGGCCAGGAGTGATACCGGCTCCGCAAGCACCACCGGCCCAGCGGGTCCTGATCCGTCAAACATCCCGCGACCGCACTCGAAGGGCAGCTCGGTGATCGAGCAACCCCGGGGCGATGTCGTGTCTGATACGGACCGCGCGACGGGCGATTCTGATCCACCAGCGGCGCCACGACGACCGCCCGCATCGTGGCGACGGTGGCCGGTGGCAGTGGCCGCAGCCGCCGTACTCATCGCCGCGAGTGCGGTGGCGATTTCCAAGTCTCGGCATCCTGCGCCGCGAAGCCGCGAGCGCGTGCTCGTGACGCTGTTCGACAATCGGACCGGCGACAGCACGCTGGACCCCATTGGCGACATGGAGGTGGATTGGCTTGCGCGGGGGCTCGTCGCCTCGCAACTCGTCGACGTGGTCGATCCGCGGGCACTGCTCGCGCGCGGCAGGACCCGTGCGGGACAGCCCGAGGATCCCGGCCAACTCGCGCATCGGATCGGCGCGGCGCTGGTGATCACCGGGAGTTACTATCGGTCGGGGGACACGCTTCTATTTGTCGCGGGCATCGTCAATGGGGATGGACGCGTCCTTCGTACGGTGGGGCCGCTCGCCGCGAGTCTCGCGCGTCCAGTCGATGGCGTGGACGCGACGCGGGCCCGCGTGATGAGTGCACTCGCGTCGATCGTCGACGTCCGATCGCGGGCGGACTGGAACATCATTGCGGCGCCGCCGCGATTCGAAGCGTACGAGCCCTACGTCGCTGGATGGGACAATTTCTGGCTCGGCCAGTACACGAAGGCCGAATCGTTGTTCGTGTTGGCAACGACACGTGATACCGCGTTCGACGCCGCGAGCGTGGCTGTGGCGACGGCCGCGGCCAACCTGCAGCGTTGCGGCGTCGTCGACTCGGTCGTTCGGTCGCTCGCCCGGCGACTCCGGGCAATGAATGACCTCGACGGGTTGAACATGCGGATCGCCGTGGCGCACTGCCGCGGGCACAACGACGAAATGATGCAGCTTGCGACGCAGCGGGCGAAGTTGATCTCGACGACGTCGCCTACGCGAGATGTCGACCGCCAATGCCGCGCTGTGGGCCGATCATCCAGCCAATGCCGTCGCGGTCCTCGACCGCCTGAACCCCGCGGTCGATCTCGACTGGATGCCAATGTCCGACCATCTAGAGTATTGGGGGAGTCTGACCGAAGCGTATCACATGCTGGGCCAGCACGACCGGGAGCTAGCGGCGGCGGACCGGGGCCATCTCCTCGGGCTGGGCCGATTTCTCCACCGTGGCCGCGCCCTCGCGGGGCTGGGCCGATCGGCCAATGCACTGGGCGGGCTCGACTCCGCCTTATTGCTGCCCAGCGAACCGGGGCTCTCCGGCGGTATGGCGCCGAACACCAATGGGCATGGCGAGTACACTGGGTCGGCGGCGTGGGTCGGGTTGTGGGTGGCACACGAGCTGAATGTGCATGGCGACTCATTGGGGGGCCGGACCGCCGCGATCCACACACTCGCGTGGTTCGACCGACTGTCGCCGCGAGATCGCGAGGCACCCGAGATGCGGCTGTTCGAGGTCCAGTTCCTCGAGCAGGCCGGGCGCACGGCGGACGCCATGCGCGTGGCGAACCAGTTGGTGGCCGAGGATTCGTCGAACGTCGACGCTCGCGGGTTCATGGCGGGGCTGGCCGCGGAGAGCGGCGACACCGCGCTGGCGACCCGTCTCAATGCGTGGCTCGCGGCGTTGCCGCCGGAGCGGGCTCTCTGGGGCGCATCGTTCTATCGGGCGCGTCTCGCCAGCCTGCGGAGCCGGCCGGAGGAGGCGATGGGACTAGTTCGCGAGACCCTCGCGCGGGGGGCGTGGCCGTATTGGCTGCATGCCGATCCCGCGTTGCACCGGTTGGCCGGGCGGTCCGATTACGCGGCCCTGACGGCGCCGCGGTAGTAGGGACTGGGGGCTGAGGAAGGGGAACGGCAGAGGGGAAAGGGGAAAAAGCAAAAAAAAACGGCAAACGACGGCCAAGTGACGGCTAGTCGTATTCTGCGCAGACGCTCGGCTCCGAGTTTGGACCCCGCGAGTACACACTCGCTCGGCGATTTCCAACCCGGAGAGGATCATGAAGACCTGCGTCGTCACGTGTTTGTCGCTCGCGGTGGCCGGTGTTTGCGGCGCCCAGCAAACCTCCCCTTCCGGCAGCAAAGCGACTGGAAAGACCGCTGCGGCCAGTCCGGGAATCGCGGCGGATGATCCCTGCCGATACCTCCTCGCCAGCGAAGTCGAGCCATATACCGGGCCGCTCGTCGCGCCGCCATTTCGGGCCAACCTGGATTCCGGCTATGCCAGGCGGACGGGAGACGCCTGTCTCTATCGCGGCAAGGACGGCCGCGGCGTGTACGTGCAATACAGTCCTGCCGGCGGGCGGATGGCGGGAACGGCAGCGCGGCGCGTGCCGGCCACTCTGGATCGTACAATCGCCGGGGCTTCCGGCAACCAGGATGGGACCGAGCACCAGGGTATGGGGGCGTCGGTCATGGGACCGGTCGGTCCTGGCCCGTGGGACAACTCCAACTGGTTTCCCAACGGCACGCTCATCGTATTCAAGGGCGACTCGTCGTTCGACATCGATATCTCGCCGACGAGCGCCGGCAAGGACGCGGCGATCGATCTCGCGACAAAAGCCATCGGCCGGCTCGGCCACCCACTCGCGTACGACGGAGCCAAAGCGGTAGCAACGGCGCCGAAGCCGGTACCGAAAGTGCCGCCGTGCGATCTCATTCCGCGGGCACGCGCCGAAGCGATACTCGGTCCGATGGCTCACCCACCGGTCGCCGACGACAAGGGCGCGACGTGCACCTACACCGTCTCGTCGTCCGATGGCGAGATCCCCTATGCCGTCGCGATCACGTGGGGCAACGGCTACAAGGGTCTCAACATGCTGAAGCACGGCATGAGCAACATCATGGGGCCGCTGCACGCCTCGCAGGACGCGATACCCACTGGGCGCGGGGGGGTGGGGCAACTTCCACCAGCGGGCGGTGCGATGCCCACGATGCCCGCGCTGGACTCGTCATCGCAGAAAATGTTCGGGGCTTTCACCAAGGCGGTGGGCCTCCCTCAGGCGGCTGGCATTGGTAAACGCGGGACGGCGACTGACTCGACGCTTGCCGGCCCGTGGGACTCGGCCGCGTTGGTCAACGGTCAATGGCTCATCGCGTCCCGGCACGACGTGGGGGTCATGATCAATCTGGGTAATGCCGATCTTGACAAGGCGAAGGCGCTGATCGCCGCCGCATGCGAGCGTCTGTGATGTGGCGGCTGATCATGGTGGCAGGGTGCAGTGCGGCCGCCGCGACAATGGCGGCGGGGCAGACGACGGCGTCATCGGCCGTGTCCTCGGCGTCGCCCAAAGTCGCGCTGGTCGCGGGCATGCGCATCGGTTGGGCGTGGCGTGGTGACTCGATCGAGGGCGACTACACGCCGACGATGTTCGTGTCGAAGATCGATCCGTCCGGGGTGACGATCCTGACCCATGCGTCGAAGGATAAGAAGGGCGGAGGGAAGGAAGACGATAACTTCGACACCCGCATGCTCGCGTCGGCCATGGCTGACGGACGCATCTACCGGCAGGTGTGGATCAGTACCGACCCGCTCGTGATGAAGGGAACGACGAGCATGGTCTTGTCGGCGGCGGTCATGCGCGATATCACGACGAAGGGGTCGGCCGCGCTGACGATCGTGGATGATGTGAGTTCTCTCGGCGGTGCGCCTGCGGGGGCGTTCTCATCACTCATGAATGCCCTAGGCAGCGACAGTACTGCCACTGGTACACCGTTCGAGGGGACGATGACCCGAGCCGAGCCGGGGACGATTCCGTTTGTCGTGCTGTTGAATGACAAGCCGGTGACACTCCCCGCGATTCATCTGCGTGGGGTTCTGACGCATAACGGCACGCGCTATCCGAGCGACATGCAGGTGCTCGCCGACCCGGCGTTCCCACTGGTCCTCGCCCACGACAAGGGCGGCAAGACGCGCACCGGGGCCGCGCAAGGCGGCCGTATCATCTCGATCACGATCCCCGATTCGGGCGCCGCGAAGCGTCTCGAGAACGACCTCGCGGCCAAGCGGCCGGTCGAGATCTACGACATCTACTTCGACTACAACAGCGCGACAATCAAGCCGGAGTCGGACTCGGTTCTGCGTGAGCTGGGCGCGATCATGCAGCGCCATCAGGACTGGAAACTTCGCGTCACCGGCCACACCGACAGCATCGGCGGCAGTGGAGCGGGCAACCGCGCTCTGTCGGAGCGCCGGGCGGCCGCGGTCAAAGAGGCGTTGGCGACGCGATACGGCGTCGCGGCGAACCGCCTCGACACGGGCGGGGCGGGCGACAGCCAGCCCCTCGAAACCAATGCGACGCTGGAAGGCCGGGCTCGGAACCGGCGCGTCGAACTCACCCGCGAATAGGTATACGATGCGCACATACTCATGGAATCGCGCGCGGGCGTGCGCGGGCGTGGTGGCTCTCGCCATTCTCGCGCCAGCGGCCCGTGCGCAGGCGCCCAGCCAGGACGAACCCTCGGTGACATTGGTCGTGTCGCCGGATGAAGTGCCGGTGAACGGCCACGTCAGCATCTCCGGACTCGGCTACCCACAGCCCGGAACGCCGGTCAGCATCACCGTGACCGCGCCGTCGGGTCCACCGACCACGACGACATCCGTGCCCGACAAGACCGGCAAATACAGCCTGACGTTCAACAAAACGCCGGTCGCGGGCAGCTATACGGTCAGCGCGCAGATCGGCGCCAAGGGAATCCCTGCGAAAAGCAATTTCACCGTTAAGACCTATCTGATCGACATCGACGAGGACGTGGCGGACAACAAGTCGTTCCTGGAGGACATGAAGGATTACGTGGCCGCGGTGAGGAAGGGCGTCGACGACCTTCCCGACTCGCCGGCCCGCACGGAGATGGAACAGAAGATCACCGGGCTAGAGCCCGAGCTGGAACCGCTCGCGGAGCAGTCGGCGAAGCTGGCGTCGGCGCTCGGGCACTACAAAGACATGGTGAGCCAGAATCCCGACGCCGCGACGACATTGCAGCCCTTCTTCGATCACCTCGCGCAACTGGACGAGGAGACGAAAACGCGCCGCAAACAGGCCGATGAGCAGATCAAGGAGAGTGAGAAGAACCTCCAGGCATGCGACGCGATCGACCACGCCACGGTGGGGCTGAAGGCCGTACCCGAGATCATCAGCCTACTCAAGAAGCCGTACGAGTTCGTCTTTGCGTACACCATCAACATGGCCAAGTCCGTCGCGCCTCCCGCTGCTTCCGCCGGCATTGGCGCGGGTGGGAAGCTGGCCAGCGATCTGCCCAAGGCCGTGAGCAAGCCAACGGAATCGCTGGCGGAGAACGAGATGGAGCTGGGGTCGGAAACGGAGATCGCCGAAAAACTGGCCTCGCACATTCCCGAGTCAGTCCGGAGCACGCCGGGCTACAAGTTCGTGGTCGCCGAAACGAAGAAGTTCGTCCCGTCGGCGGTGGAAGGGTCGAAGAACTCGCTCGACATGTTCGACAAAGCGACCAAGCTGGCGGGTAATGTGGCGGCATATGCCAACGAGCAACTCTTCGCCAAGTATTGCGAGAAGTTCTCAGGTCCGTTCACGGCGACGATGACCGCGCACTTCTATAGTAAGGCACACGGCACGGTGCCCTCGATCGAATGGTGGTCGTTCTCCACGGCGATCAAGGGCGTGCTGACCCTTCGCTACCCGAAGAGTGCCGAGGGGAGGGCGGTGGCGCTGAGCGGCCAGTTCGAGGGCGGGGCGACACGGTTCACGTACAAGGAAGACGTGTTCAACTCCGGGCTGTTCGGCACGATGGCAAAGGGCGGGAAAGTCTATCTGGTGGACGTTCCGCCCTCCGCGGTGGATAACGCTTCGGGCGGCATGGTGAATGACGTGGTGTCGCCCACGTCGTTCTTCATCCCGGTGACGGGCCAGATGGCCGATGGCAAGATCACGGTGACGCTGGGTGACGCGCGGTCCGATTTCAACGACTCGTACACGCACGCGCATACCGTCTACATCGTCGTCGCGCCGACGACCTTGATGCTGCCGGTGGCTGGCCATTTCAGCCTGCCGTATATGAACGCCCACTTCATCCTCGATCATATCGGCAAGGGCGATTTCACCGTGCAGCAGACTGGCGAGTCAATGGTGATGACGCGCCAGCAGAACAAGGACCTGCCGGGGCCCGGGAACGACGCCGTCTACACGATCGACCTCAAAGCCTGCAATCCGGCGTGTGGTGAGGAATGAGCCGGCTCATACCTTCACGAGCGAGTGGATCCATGACGAACTATCGGCTTTCGGCGTTGGTTGTCGTGAGCATCGCACTCACGGCGTGCTCGAAGGGCACGTCGCGGGCCACGGGGGGTGCGGCCGCCACGACCCAAGCCGCCTCCGGCAACGCGTGTGATCGCAAACTTCTGACGGCCTCCGACGTCACGGATCTTCTTGGCGCGCCGGTGACGGAGACCAAGACGATCCCCGGCAATGCGCAGAGCTGCGTGTTCGGGACGGGTGGCTTCAACTCCGTCAGCGTGACGCTACGCCCCGGACTCGGGGACGTGACAGTCAAGACGTGGCTCGATGGCAAAATGCCTGTCTCGGCGGTGCCGCAATCGGGGGTGGGTGATCGCGCCGCGTGGGTGGCGGATCTCAGCGAAGTCGTCGCGACAAAGTCGAACGTTCTCTGTGATATTCAGTTCAGGGGCGGTAGCACGCGGACCGCGGCGCAGCAGGCGGCGATTGGCGCGCTGTGCAACAAGGTCTTTGCGGCGGGGTAGGGTGTCAGCAGGAGCGGCGAATACCTACGGAAGGGCAGGGCGGCAGGAGGCGGCATTGCTCACTCGGCGGCGCATGCCGTAACTTCAACGGGATGCATCACTTCGAGAGCTGACACCGTGGCCGCGCCAGACCTCGAACGGCTGCAGACCGCGCTCGGGCCGGGTTACACGGTGGAGCGAGAGCTCGGGTCCGGCGGCATGGCGACCGTCTATCTGGCGCGGGACGTCAAGCACCAGCGCCAAGTCGCGCTCAAGGTGCTGCACCCCGACCTCGCCGTGTCGCTCGGTCCCGAGCGATTCCGCCGGGAGATCACGACCGCCGCGCAGCTTCAGCACCCGCACATCCTCGGCGTGTACGATTCCGGCGAGACCACGGCCGGCCAGTTGTGGTTCACGATGCCGTATGTCGAGGGCGAGTCGTTGCGCGACCGGCTGCGCCGAGAGGGGCAGTTGCCGGTGGGCGACGCGATTCGCATCACGCGGGAAGTCGCGAGCGCGCTCGCGTATGCGCACGGACGTGGGATCATTCACCGTGACATCAAGCCAGAGAACGTCCTGCTCACCGGGCAGGGTGATGCGCTGCTCGCCGACTTCGGCATCGCGCGGGCCCTTTCGGCGAGCGCAACCGACACCGGACTGACCGCGACGGGCCTCGCCGTGGGGACGCCGCAGTATATGAGCCCTGAGCAGGCGAGCGGGGAGCGGACGCTCGACGTGCGCAGCAATGTCTATTCGCTCGGCGCGTTGCTCTACGAGATGCTGGCCGGAGAGCCGCCGTTTACGGGGCCGTCGGCGCAGGCCGTGATCGCGAAGATGCTGTCGAGCGCGCCGCCCTCGGTGCGAGGGGTGCGCCCCGCAGTATCGGCGAACGTCAATGCGGCGATCCAGCGGGCATTGGCGCCGGTGCCGGCCGACCGGTGGCCCAGTGCCAGTGAGTTCGCTCACACGCTGGATGTGGCCGAGCGGACGGCGGCTGCGCCGGTTGCGCCGGGCGGGGCGCCGGCACCCGCGCGACGGATGCCCGTTGCGGCGATGGCGCTGGGCCTCGGGTTCCTGATCGGTATCGGGGCGCTCTTCGCGTGGCGATCGCGCGCGGGTAGCAGCGCGGCTCCTGGTGATGCGGGGCCGATCCGCATCGCGGTGCTACCGTTCGACAACCTGGGAGACTCGGCGGACGGGTACTTCGCCGACGGGGTGACCGACGCGGTACGCGGGAAGCTCACGAGCGTGCCGGGGTTGGCGGTCATCGGGTCGGCGAGCTCGGGGCAGTACCGGCACACGACGAAGGCGCCGCGTGAGATCGCGCAGGAGCTGGGCGTCCACTACCTGTTGCTCGGGAAAGTCCGGTGGGACAAGCATGCGGGTGGGGAGAGCCAGGTCGAGGTGAGCCCCGAACTCGTGGATGGGACAACGGCGAACGACCGCTGGGCGCAGCCGTTCGATGCGCCGCTGACGCACGTATTTCAGGTGCAAGGGGAGATCGCGAACAAAGTCGCGCAGGCGCTGCAGGTGGCGCTCACACCGGCGACGCAGCAGGCCGTCGAGTCCCGCCCGACGGCCGACCTTGCGGCATACGACTCGTATCTACGCGGTGTAGCGATTGGGCGGACCGGCAACTCGCCTCAGGTCCTGCGGCAGGCGATCGCGGCGATCCGTGACGCCGTCACGCGTGATTCGGCGTTCGCGCTCGCATGGAGCCAACTGGCCACGGCCTATTCGCTGTTGTACTTCAACGGCAGACCACTCCGTGCGATCGCCGATTCGAGCGATCGGGCGTCTGCACGAGCGCTCGCGCTGGCGCCAGGTCTCCCGGAGGCGCATGCAGCGCGCGGCGCGTATTTCGCCCTTGTGCTGCACGACCAGGTTCGCGGCCTCGCCGAGGCCAAAGCGGGGCTTGCGCTTGCTCCGACGAACGCGAGGCTGCTGAGAAACGTCGCGGCCGACGAGATCGCGCTCGGCCTGGCCGACTCCGCGGCGGGTACCGCAGCGCGGGCCGCGGCACTCGATCCTCGAGATCCGTTGACGTTTAGCCGCGTGGCCGAGATCGCGTTAGCGCGCCGCCGTTCCGGGGAGGGACAGGCGGCGGCTGAGCGGGCGCTCGCTTTGCAGCCGGGCAACCTGCTGGACGTGGAGCAACTCGCCCAGAGTTTCCTGCAGCGAGGCGACCTGGCTAGCGCGCGTCAGGCGATCCAACGCGAGGCCGCGACCGTCGATCCAACGGCGACGGTGGCTTATCTCGGGCAATACTATGACCTGGGGTGGGTGCTGGATAGCGCCGAGAGTGCGCGGCTGCTGGCGTCGCGTCCCGAGGCGTTCGACGGTGATACGGCCGCGTGGGCGATCGTGCTGGCGCAGCAGTGCGCGTTTCGCGGCGATCGAGTCCATCAACGCATGTACGCGGACATTGGCCGTGCCGTGTCTGTGCGCCAAATCGCGGCGACTGGCAACGATCCGCAGCGGCATGTGTTTCTTGGACTAATGTTGGCGTATCTCGGACGTGATGTGGAGGCGGTCAAAGAGGCGGAGCGGGCGGCGGCCATCGTCGCGGCGGGTCCCGACAATGTTCCTGTTCCGTACATCGACCACCAGATCGCCCGCGTGTATCTGGAGGCGGGGCAACCGGAGCGGGCGTTGGACGTGCTGGAGCGAGTGATGGCGGAGCCGTATTACGTCACACCGGCGTGGCTCCGGATCGACCCGAACTTCACGGCGCTGCGTGGGAATCCGCGGTTCGAGCGGTTGGTAGCGGGCGGCGGGCCGCCGATCGCGTAGGCCGGCTCGTACTGACCGGCGTCTACTCGCGCAGCGCCAGGACTGGATCGAGGCTCGTGGCTCGCCTTGCCGGGAGGTAACAGGCGGCGACCGCGATCGCGGCGATCGCCAGTGGCGCGCCGGCGAGGATGATTGGATCGTTTGCGTCGACCGCGAACAGGAAGCGTGACATTACGCGACCGGTTGCGAACGCGGCTGCGACGCCGAGGGCGGTTCCCGCGGCGGCCAGGCGCAGCGCGGTGCCGAGGACGAGCCGCAGGATATCCGTACGTGTGGCACCCAGGGTGACGCGGACGCCGATCTCCTTGGTGCGTTGCGCGACGAAGTAGGAGACGACGCCGTAGACGCCGATGAGCGCGAGCAGCACGCCGCTCGCCGTGAAGAGACCAAGCAGCGTGGTACTCAAGCGACGGTCCGTGGTCTGTTCGGCCATCAGCTGGTCCATCGTCGCGACCTCGGCCAACGGCAACTCCGGATCGAGCGACCGCAGCGCCTCCTGGATGGCGCCGGTGACCCGGGTGGCGTCCTCCGCGCTCGTGCGCACCACCAGACTCTTGAACCCGTAGTTCATGTCCGGCATCTGGCGAAAGAGACCAATGATTTCGGGGTCGGGATCGAAGGCGAGCCCGCGATTCTTGGTGTTGCCGATCACGCCGATGATCGTGGCGATATCTGTCGTGGTGTCGGACGGCGCTGATACGTCGAGCTGGCGGAGGCGCACGCGCTGGCCGATCGGGTCGCGATCCGGGAAGTAACGGCGCACGAGCGCCTGGTTGATCAGGACCACCGGCGAGTTCGTGGCCGCATCGGCCAGGCGCGAAGTCGCGTCCCGCCAGCAGGGGGATGCCGACGGTGGCGCGATAGTGGTCGTCGGCCACGCCGAATCGCGCCGTGGGCATGTCGTCCGGGCGGGAGGAGGCCTGGCCTTCGATCGTGAAGCGCCGGGTGATGCGATTGGCGGGCGGGGTGAACGTCGTCACCGACCCGTCCTGCACGCCCGGGATCGCGCGCAGCCGGTCCGCGAACGTTTCGGCGAAGCGCGTGATCGCGGGAGCATCCGGATAGCGTGATGGCGGGATGTAGAGGCGTGCCGTGAGCAGGCGATCACTCCGGAACCCGCTTTCCTGATGCTCGAGGCGAAGCAGACTTTTCACGAGGAGACTGGTCCAGAGCACGAGCACGACGCAGCACGCGACCTGTGCGACGACCAGCGCGTGCTGCTCGAACTGCCGCCGGCGGCCCGCGGTGCCGGATCGCCCGCCCTCGCGGATCGCCGTGCCGAGATTCCCGCGTGTCGCGGGGAGTGCCGGGATGATGCCGAACAGCACACCGGTGCCGAGTGACAGGCCGAGTGTGTAGAGCAGCACGCGCGCGTCAATGTGGACGCCGGCGAGTTGCGGGAGATTCTCAGGCCGGAGGTTCGCGAGGGTGACGACGCCTAGCCAGGCGGCCGCGAGGCCGACCGCACCGCCGAGGACCGCCAGGGTGACGTGTTCCGCGACGAGCTGGCGGACGAGGGCGACGCGGCTAGCGCCGAGCGAGGCACGGATCACGAACTCGTGCCGGCGAGCTGTGTGGCGGGCGAGGAGCAGACTCGCGACATTGGTGCAGGCGATGAGCAGGATCATCCCCGCGGACGCGAGTAGCAACACGAGCGTGGGGCCGAGTTTGCCCGTGCGTGCGTCGGCCAGCGGCACGATGCGCGCGCTGTAGCCGCGGTCGACCGGATATCGCCCGGCCAGCTCTGCTGCGATGCGCTGCACGCTGGCCGTCGCGGCCTCCACTGACAGGCCGGGACGGAGCAGTCCGATCGTCTCGCCACCGCGATCGGCGCGGTGGAGCGGTCCATAGGCATCGCCGGGTATCACGAGTGGCGTCCACATCGCGACCTGGCCGCGCCATGAGGGGCCGACGTCCACCCACTCCGGAATGGCGTCGGGCATGACGCCAATCACGGTGTACGGCTCTTCATTGATGCGGACGGTCTGGCCGAGCACGGAGCGCGCGCCGGCGAACTGGGCACGCCAGTAGTGGTCCGAGAGCAGCACGACGTGATCGTTGCCGGGGCGGGTCTCGCCGGCGGTGAAGGTCCGGCCGAGCATCGGCGTGACGCCGAACGCGGCGAAGTATTCGGCGGGAACGAGACCGATGCGCATTTGTTGCGGGCGGCTGCCCGGCGTATTGCTGCTCACATTCTTGGCCCAGAAATCGTAGAGGACCAGCGTCTCGAAGGCGTGTGATTCCGCGGCAAAGTCGCGAACGTCGCCGGCGGACGGTGCGACGAGATTGCCGTTGCCGACCGAATAGAGGCGAACGAGCCGATCGGCGTGGGCGAATGGCAGCGGGCGGAGGAGTACAGCGTCAGCGACACTGAACACCGCGGTATTGGCGCCGACGCCGAGCGCGATCGTGAGCACGGCGACGAGAGTGAACGCGGGTGCGCGGGCGAGCATGCGGGCGCCGTAGCGGATGTCGCGCCACAGGGATTCAGCCGACGGGAAGCTCCACATATCACGGAGCTGTTGCGTCATGGACGTGACATTGCCGAACTGACGGCGGGCGGCGCGCCGGGCGGCGGCCGGATCGGCGCCCGCCGCTTCGATCTGGGCTGCCCGCATCTCGAGGTGGAACGCCACCTCGTCATCGACGTCCGCGTCGAGGCGCCGGCGGCGGGCGAGTGTGCGGAGGCGCAGCAGGAGATCGTGCAGGAAGCCGGCGGCCATGTGCGTTCAGGCGGTGCGCATGACGAGCGCGATGGCGCCCGCGAGGTGTTGCCAGGACTCGGCTTCCGCGGCGAGGTGCTTCCGTCCCGCGGGGGTGAGCGAGTAAAACTTGGCCCGGCGTCCTTTGTCGCTCACGGCCCATTCGGCGGTGAGCATGCCCTGGAGCTGGAGGCGGTGGAGGGCGGGGTAGAGAGCGCCTTCCTGCACGCGGAGGACATCGTTCGACGTGGCGCGGATCCATTCGGCGACGGCGTATCCGTGCAGGGTGCTGCGGGCGAGTGCCTTGAGCACCAGCATGTCGAGGGTGCCCTGCACGAGTTCGGGTGGACGGTCCTTTGGCTTTGGCATAAACCGTTTATGGTAGCAGAATAGTGCGCGGGGATTTGAAGCGCAAGCAGTAAAGGACGGGAGAGAACCCCAGCAGGGCCGGGCGTGTCCGATTGAGGTATCCCGGACCAGCCCGCTCCTTCGTGGGGGAGGACCAGAATGATCGTTTGCGGCGAATTACTCGCGCGGTATCGGATGCTCCACGTATTGCGGGGCCTCACGCTG
This sequence comes from uncultured Gemmatimonadales bacterium, assembly GCA_963737895.1. Lineage (GTDB taxonomy): Bacteria > Gemmatimonadota > Gemmatimonadetes > Gemmatimonadales > Gemmatimonadaceae > Palsa-1248. The sequence continues at coordinate 1,989,565 of CAVTUF010000001.1, forward strand.
ATGGCGTCGGGTCTATGCGCCGCGGCGGCGCCGCTCTCCGGCCAGATCGAGCGCAAAGTCACCAAGCTCGCGGATGGCGTGTACGAGATCGCGCACCGTGATGCCGGCGACGGGTTCGCGAGCGGCAACACGACGGTGATCATCGGTAGCAGGCAGGTGTTCGTGGTCGATGCTGGCTTCCTGCCGTCCGCCGCCAAGGAAGACATCGCGCAGATCCGCCAGTGGACGGACAGGCCGGTCAGTTTCCTTCTGAACACCCACTTTCACAACGATCACAACTTCGGGAATCGCGCCTACATGGACGCGTTTCCGGCCGTCACGATCATTGCGCACGTGCAGACCAAGAAGGACATGGACCAGTTCGGGCCCGGCTCGGAGCGGCGGGAGGAGCACGGTACGGCGAGCTACCAGGCGATGCTGGACAGCGGGAAGGGTGGCGACGGGACACCGCTGACCGATGCCAACAAGGCGGAGCTGAGGGCGATCTTGGCGCGGCGGAAGCAGGTGCAGGAGGAAATGAAGGCGGTGGCGTTCCAGAGTGCCACGCTAACGTTCGACCACGACTTCGCGATCGACATCGGCAACCGCGAGGTGCAGGTCAAGTTCCTGGGGCGCGGCAACACGAATGGGGACGCGGTGGTGTACCTCCCCAAAGAGAAGATCGTGATCACCGGCGACCTGGTTGTGTATCCGCTCCCGTATTTCTACGACGGGTATCCCAGCGAGTGGGTGGAGACGATGCAGAGGCTGGGCGACCTGGATGCGGGCACCATCGTGCCCGGGCATGGCCGGATCCTGCACGACAAGGCCTACATCTACCTGATGCGGGACCTGATGAAGAGCGCGGTGGACCAGATGAACGAAGCGCTGCGGAAGACCGGGCCGGCGATGTTCCGCACGGTGGACCAGGTGAAAGGCGGCGTCGATCTCAGCTCGTTCCGGCAGCGGTTTGCGGGGACCGACAAGGACTTGTCGGCGGCGTTCGATCAGGACGCCGAGGATCTCGTGAAGCTGGTGTTCCGGGAGGCGAGCCTGCGGTAGCGGGCCGGCGTGGGGCTCGGCCGGGAGTACCGATCGCCCTGGGTGGCCCCGGGGTGAACTTTTCCCCGGGTCGTGGCATTTTGCTGGGAATGGACCCTCTCTCGGACCTGCTGCGGGTAGTCCGGCTGGACGGCGCCTTTTTCTACCCCGTCGAAGCGGCCGGGACGTGGAACATCGAGATTGCGGCGGCCGAGGAGCTGACGCCCCGGATACTGCCGGGGGCGGAGCATCTGATTTCGTATCACATCCTGACCGAGGGGCGGTGTTACGGGGGGCTGGTCGGTGAGGAGCCGGTGGAGCTGGTTCCCGGGGATGTGATCCTGTTCCCGCAGGGCGACAGCTACGTCATGTCGAACCGGCCGGGGATTCAGGTCCGTCCCTACGCGAATGCGAGCGCTCCCGCGCGCTATCCGGAGACGATATTCGTGGGGGATAAGGGGCCCCGCGAGACATCGTTTGTCTGCGGTTTTCTGGGTTGTGACCGCCGGCCGTTCAACCCGTTGCTGGCGGCGCTCCCGCGGCAGATGCATGTGCGCGGCGTGGCAAACGCGTGGCTTGGCGGTTTCACGCGGCAGATTGCTGAAGAGTCGCGGGCGGGCCGGGCGGGCGCCGAGACCGTCGTCACGCGGCTCGCGGAGGTGATGTTCATCGAAGTGCTGCGGCATTACCTCGACGGGTTGCCTGCTGAGGGGGCGGGGTGGCTTGCCGGGCTGCGCGATGAGGTTGTGGGCCGGGTGCTGGCGCTGCTGCATTCGCGGCCGAACCATCCGTGGACGCTCGACGAGCTGGCGCGGAGGGCGGCATCATCGCGTACGGCGGTCGCCAAGCGGTTCGTGATGTTCGTCGGCCAGCCGCCAATGCAGTATCTGGCGCAGTTGCGGATGCAGAATGGCGGCGAACCTTCTCATCGAGACGAGCGCCAAAGTTGCCGCTATCGGCACGGATGTCGGGTACGACTCCGAGGCCGCATTCAGCCGGGCGTTCAAGAAGTCGACGGGTTACGCACCTGGTGCGTGGCGCGAGGCTCGCCGAGTGGCCCGGGTGTAGCGGGATCACATCGCCGCGGGTCCGGCGCGCGCGAGCAGGAGATCGGGACGGGCGGTCATGTGGAGTCTGGCCGGGCGCGCTAACATTAGGTCTGCACTCGCCACGGTGGCGCGTGTACCCCCAAGAAATCAGTGGAGATCACCATGAGCCAACGTAGCGAAGCTCTTGCCGCGCGTCTCGAAGCGGGTGCGGCTGCGCTCGACTCCTTTGCCAACGGCTTGTCGGCGGCCGATTGGCAGGCGCGTGTGCCGAAGGACGGCCGGAAGATCGGCGTGGTCGTGCATCATGTGGCGAGCGTGTATCCGATCGAGATCCAGCTTGCCCAGAAGTTGGGGGCAGGCGAGGCGGTGCAGGGTGTGACCTGGGATGACATTGCGAAGATGAACGCCGGCCATGCGAAGGACAACGACGGTATCACGAAGGAAGAGGCACTGGCGTTACTCAGGAAGAACAGCGCGGCGGCGGCTGCGGCGATCCGGGCGTTGAGCGACAAGCAGCTCGACTCGGCGGCTCCGCTCTCATTGAATGCGGACGCGCCGCTCACGTGCCAATTCATGCTCGAGGATCACGCGGTGCGGCACAGCTACCATCACCTGGCGAAGATCAAGGGAGCGCTGGGTAAGCACTAGCGGGTGGCGGGAGTGCTGTACAGAGCTTGGATTCGAGTTCCGCGGTTCGACTGGCGCTGCTTCGCGTGTACGGGGCGGCGCCAGTTGTTTCAGGGGCAGCGGATCGGCCGACATTGCGTGCTGTAGAATCCGCGGATCCGGAAGCCGGTCACGTCTCCGATCGCGCCGGCCACGGTACTTTCTGATTGATGCGGCGAGAGGGGGTGCGATCTGCAGGCGATCGAGACTGCGGATTGGGCCACGTGCCGCCCCTACGGGACACCGTGCAGCAAATCGATACTGTCTCCGGTGATTTGATGATACGGTTGCCGTGGTGACAATTGTATCTTTCGCGACAATCGGATGTGCCGCACGTGCATTCCGATAACGGACGCGACATCGATTTTCGACGCCGTGGGGTTCAAATGGAGCGACGCCGGATCCTGAGTGAGGCCCGAAATCCACCCGGTACGCCGACGCGGCGACAGGCGGGGGCGGCGGCAGCCATCGTCAAGGCGGCGAGAGTGAAGCGGCTCGGCGCGGCGGCGGCAGCGCGACCGCTCAGCCCGAGCTCACCACTCTGGAGCCGGTATCTCGGTCGCTTTGGACCGGCGCCCCGTGGCACATCGGCTGGGCCGGTCTCAATGCGATCGCAGAGCGCGAGCATCAAGAAGGCCAAGAAATCGGGGCCCTCCGTCGCGGGGCGATCCTTGAAGGACACCTGGCCGGGGTCAAGGAAACCGAGCCGCAGCTAGGCCGCGTCGCGTGGGTGATTCCAGCACCGCACGTGCCAATTCCATATGGCGGGATACGACCAACGCGTCTTTCTCAACGTTCCATTTGACTCGCGCTACCGGAAGCTATTTGCCGCGTTAGTCTTTGCTGTTCACGACTGCGGTTTCATAGCGCGATGTGCGTTGGAAATCGACGACAGCGGCGAGTCTCGTCTCAGCAAGATCCTCGAGCTCATTGCACAGTGCGGATTCGGCGTGCATGACCTGTCGCGGACGACATGCGATCGAGCGACTGGGTTGCCCCGTTTCAACATGCCGTTAGAGCGCGGGTTGTTCTTGGGTGCCAAACGCTTTGGTGGCGATCGGCAGCGTAGGAAATCTACCCTGATACTCGAACGCGACCGTTACCGCTACCAGCGGTTCTGCTCGGACCTAGCGGGCTATGACATCCGAGCTCACTCCAACGAAGTGAGCCAGGCCATCGCCGCCATCCGCAACTGGCTGCACACTGCGCGCCCTCATCTGACCATCCCGGGCGGTGCAAAAATGCGGGGCCGGTATGGTGCCTTTCGCCAGCAGTTGCCCGCGCTGTGTCGCGCTATTGGAATCGAGGAAGGCGAACTCACCTTTCCCGCGAGACGGAACCTCGTCATTGGGTGGCTGGACAAGAATCCCTGGTAACTCCCCCGGTAGGCACTAGTGAGTGGCGGGCGTGCTGTACAGAGCTTGGATTCGAGTTCCGCGGTTCGACTGGCGCTGCTTCGCGTGTAAGGGGGCGGCGCCAGATCTTTTGGTCGGCGAGTAGGTCGACGGCGGCGCGTGGCCCGTGAGATCTAGGTTCCGGGCTCCGGCCGCAGGTCTCCTATCCGATTCGGCCTCCCCGGTCATTCGTGGGAGTTGGTGAGGCACTTCCCCAGCGCGGCAGCGGACTCCTTGGAGAGCAGGATCGGACCGAAGCTCACGTTCAGAGGTGCCGGAGTCCGGTTCATGGAGATAGTCGACAAGCTAACAAATTTGCCTGCATAGGTGGTTGCAGACGTTCCGGTGTCGAACGTCAGCTGAAAATCTTCGCCGTGTATCGACCCTGCGACGGCCGTGCCAAAACATGGCGTCCCGCCGGACATGCCAGTCACGACGCTTCCCGACTGGTGAAGGGAGAGGAGAACCCCCCCGCCAACCCAGTCGCCCGATAGCGAGGGTTTCGGACCGGTAATGCATGCGGGCGCCGCAATGACGGCAGTGGTGAGCGCAATCGAGCGAAGCAGGTGCATGCGGTACTCCGTAAGGTCGAGAAGCTTACGGCGACACTGAGTGCGTGACGACCGTCGTGCGGTGCGCGCTGGCGACACCCGCATCGCATATGCGAACGCGACGCTCCTATGTCGGGTGCGCTACAGAATGGTGCACGAGTCGACTTGCCCGCAACACAAGGCGGGCACCATTGTAACCGCTCGATTCCGTGTGTAACCCCAGACTTAGGGGTGTCCCTACCCGTCCGTGCCGCTCCGTGATCGTCCAGCGGGCTCGGTTGAGTGATCGCCACCTGCGCCCGCCTCCGATTCTGTCACTCGTTTAATGTGCTCAAGCACACGGTGATGAACTCGCGTGATGAAGTAGTCGGCGTAGATCGTCCAGTATACCTCGGGCTGGATACGCAACTCATACCACGTGCTTCCTTCGAGGCGCGTCCAACCTCCTGGCAACGAGATCAAGCGGAATTCACCCCGGCGCGGCTGTAGGTAGCCGTCGAGGTGGGGCGGCGCGATCGCGGAATAGAGCGTCAACTCGCGCAGTGGCGGCGGGGATTCGGTCACATTGAAGGACAGCCGCCGACCGGGCTCCCATTGAGTGATGGGTTCCACGAACGGTCCAGTCGAGAATACGCAGTAACGCGTCGCTCCGACACCAACTCCTTCGATGTGCGCCGACTCAGGATAGGCGATCCCCAAACGGAACGGGAGCTCGTCCGGAGCAGCGAGTGGCGGAAATGCGATGACATTCTTCCACACATGCTGGGGTGCGGCTCGCACTTCGATTGCCGAGCGCACCTCGTGTAGGGCCGGCGTGCGCGGGGTGGGCTCGAGGATGGCGGTTGCCGGCCACACGAATGCTGCTGCGATGGCAGAGGCCATTCGCCCTCCACCGCGGGTCGCAATGACCCGACCGAGATGTCCCCCCATACCACCGAGTACGATGCCGATTGGCAATGCCATTGCCAGGCACACGGCGCCCTCATTGCCCAGCAGGAACGCGGCTCCTGCCACCAGGCAGAGAGTGAAAGCAACAACCTCAAAGGTCTCACGCGCGGTCGCCGGATAGCGACGATTGAATAGGAACCCGGTGCACGCACCGATGCCGAACGGGGTGCCCATAAACAACGCGAGTCCGTAGCGGCCAAGCGTCGACACACTGAACGCGATCATCGCTAAGCCAAAGACGAGGCCGGCGACACCAAGCGCGAGACGAATGCCGATTCACTCCCAAACCGTGGCCGCCAGCGCTATCAGATATTCAGAGTTTGTGACTGAGTCTGGGAATGGGCGGCGGAGGCGATGAGGCAGATCATCGCGACCGCGGCCGGGGCACTGCCGCCCAGTATTCTCATTTACGGCCGCCCGGCCCGCGGACGGCGGGGGCGTCGTGACGGCGTGTTCAGGGCGTTGAAGCTCGAAAGAACGACCGGTTTGCGACCGGGGAAGTGCGCTACGAGTGACAGGCGTCCGCCCACGGCCTCAACGTAGCTACGGAGTGTCGATAGAAGGAGATCGCTACGCTGTTCGAGCCGGGACACGCTGTCCTGGCCGATGCCGAGCGCATCAGCGATGCTCGCCTGCGTGCGCTTCTGTGCGGTGCGGAGGTCGCGGAGGGACATTTCATTGGCGATCAGTTGGCGCGCACGTACGGCGATTCTCCTCCGGCGAGCGGACGTGAGGCCCTTTTCAATGCGTTCAAGGTTGGTCATGGTCGTTTCTTCCAAATCCTCGTGCTGGTCACCTTGAATTCTTTGCTCGCTCTCAGTCTTGCCAGGTGGGCGTCGAACCGGGAATCAGCCTTGCGGATCAGCTGCCGATAGAAGCGGTCTTCGCCACCACCCGACTTATCGCCGCCACAGAGAACGATCGCCTTTCGTGGCCCAGATGCGGGCCAAACTGTTTGAGCAGCTCGATATGCGCGAGGAGTTCGTCCTGCACTCCGGCATTGAATTCCAGAAACTCCCGGGTGAATTCGTCGGCAAAATCGACGACCCATCCGGGTTCTCTGGAATATGGAACTGAAATCATATGGTGTCAAATACATACTGCATGGCTTGGGGACGGCGTACCCAGCCGGTGCTGGCATTGCCGGGTGCGTATGGCGGTTGCTAGTGGAATTCGAGCGGGTTCTAGGAATGCACGCCGGAGACATTGACCGACGACGCTGACTATTGCTGAACGTACCGGGGCTACTAAGAACGATCGCCTCTCGCGGCGTTCAGGCCCTTGCCAATGCGTTTAACGCCCATTATAATGGTCGCTAACTGACCTGCAGACCATTTTACTGTACATTACAATGATCAATCGTATCCCGAATAGACTGCCTTCAGCGGTGCGACGGTCACTCGCCAAGCTTGGGCGGGACATTGGTATTGCGCGCCGCAAGCGCCGGCTGACCACCGCGATGATGGCCGAGCGGATTGGTGTGTCGAGAACCACATACAGCAAAGTTGAACGAGGCGATCCTACGACCGCGATTGCGAGCTATGCGATGTCGGTATTTGTCCTTGGGCTGGGTACGCCCCTTGGCGACCTGGTCGATGCCGGACGTGACGATCAAGCGCTCCTTCTCGACGTCGAGCGGTTGCCTGCGCGTGTCCGCGCGAAAACACAACCGACGGGGTTATGAAGCGCGAGATAAAGGTGTACGTCGGTGAGTCGGCGCACCTCGTGGGTCTGCTTCACTACAATCAGGATGCAGGCCGGGAGAGCGCAATCTTCGAGTACGATCCATCGTGGCTTGCCTGGCGGGATGCGTTTGCGATTGAGCCGACGCTGCCATTGCAGGCGGGGCCGCAATTCCACCGGAAGCCACGCGACGGATCAGTCTTTCACGGCGCCATTGCGGACACCGCACCAGACGGATGGGGCCGAACCGTCATTCGGCGTGACCATGCGAAACGACGCGCTGCCGCACGCGAGACAGGTGCCGTGATTCCGCCGATCGCGGGAGACCTCGATTATCTACTCGAGGTCGATGACCCGAGTCGCGTTGGTGCGCTGCGATTCCGCGATGAGGAAGGGGTGTTTCGGCGCAAGGCCGACGCTGGGCGTCGCTCTGCCCCACCGCTCATCGACCTTGATCGCCTGTACGCCGCTACTCGCGCCGTTGAGACCAATAGTGAGACAGCGGCCGATCTCGAGTACCTCCGCGGCCGTGGTAGCTCGCTTGGAGGCATGCGGCCGAAGTGCACGATCATTGACAAGGAGAATCGACTATCGGTCGGGAAGTTCCCCAGCGTACGGGACGAACGAGCGGTTACGAAGGGGGAGGTCCTCGCGCTGCGCCTAGCTGCTGACGCAGGTATTCGTGCAGCGGAGGCTGACCTGGTGATGGCGGGTGACACACCGGTCGCCGTCATTCGTCGCTTTGACCGGATGACGAGCAATGCGCGCGTCATGTATATCTCTGCGGCGACACTGCTTGGCGTGGATAGTGGAAATCCCGAGCAGCATGCCTACACCGAGATCGTTGACGCGCTGCGGGCACACGGAGCCGCTACTCAGGCCGACACTGACGAGCTATGGCGGCGGGTGGCCTTTTCGATCCTGATCAACAATGTCGATGACCATCTCCACAATCACGGCTTTCTGCACGTGGAGGCGGGCAAATGGCGGTTGTCCCCTGCGTTCGACATCAATCCATTTCCCGACAGGATACGGGAGCTCAAGACGTGGGTTACGGACGAGACAGGACCCGAATCGACGATTGAAGCACTCCTGTCAGCGGCCCCCTATTTCGCGCTCTCGCTGTCGCGCGCGCGGACGATCTTACATGACGTCGAGTCTGCGGTCGCACGTTGGCGTGAGGTGGGCCGGGGTATCGGCATGAGCGATCTGGAACTCGACCAATTTGCCGATGCCTTTGAACATTCCGAGCGAACGGCGGCTCGCACGCAGGCGTTAGCAATCGGCCGTCCGTGAGCATGCTCCATTGATCGCTATCTCGCAGGTGATCTCGCCGAACTGCATCCGCGGCGCCGCGGTGTCGTGTCCTGTGCCGCCACTACCGCGCTTGGAGCTACTCGCCGACGATTAGCTCGCGCGGATGTAGGCGCACCCGGCCTGCTCGGCGCGAATCACGCCGAATATCCCTGACGGCACGAGTGTGACACCGGGGACGAGGCCGTCGGTCAGCTCTTTCATCACGACGTCGTCGGCCTGCTGTGTTTTCTTCGCGATGCGGCCCGCGAATCCGCCGAGTGCGAGGTTACAGGCGAGGACGATCGTGCCGCGTCCAATCAGAGTGTCGAGACCCCCATCGGGCCAGATCGAGCGTGTACTTATCGTCCTTCTTCGCGTTGAGGAACGGATTGCGGAGCGCCCATTCGTTTGTCGTGGGGTCCTTGAGCTTCGTGGTCTTCTTCCCGAGGAATGGGTAGTGGGCCCACACGGCATCGCTCAGGACCATTGGGATCGCGATATGGCGGACCACGATCACCGCACCCAAGTCAGCGTCGGCGGAGTTGTAGACCTCCTTGTAGTTGACAAAGAACATGCGCGCCTGGTGCAACGCCGCGCCTTCGGCGATCTCCGGCGAGTCGAAGACCTGTCTATGGGTGGTGGCGCTTTCGACGCGCTTTGTCCACGAGAGATCCCACGTGTGGTGCTCAGTGCTTGCCGCCGCCGCAGGCGCGGCGTGGATTCGCCGAATCGGCGGCCGATCCTTGGGCCGGCGCCTGGGCGGGTGCGACTGTCTGTGCGGGGACTGCTCTCGTGCACGCAGTTGCCGCGATGGCGGCGGCGCCTCCGACCAATTGGCCGATGAAACGGCGGCGTTGAGTCGGGGCTGAGGGGTCGTCTGGTGCCGGTTCGTTGCGGTCGCGTGGGTCAGAAGGCATGGTGGCGGCGGAAATGACGTTGGACAGCGCGGCGTGGAATAATGGCGCGCGGGCTGTGGCGGTGAGTAGATCGGCAGTTAGGGTGGATCACGGGGCGACGGTAGCGCCGGGGTTCCGGCTAGTGCGATCGCCAGCACGAGATGGCAGGTCGCGGTGCGCATCGAGCGGTGGAGGGGAGGGCTCATCTCAATCGTGAGGCGGACTTCAATCGTATTTGGCGTCGATCGCTTCCCTGATCTCGGCCAACGACTTGCCGGCTCCGTGCAGGCGGAACGCCATCCGGCCCTGGCCCTGGCAGATGTGGCAGTCCTTGGCCATCCCGTCTCCCTCGTAGCAGCTCAGGAGGGAGTACCGCTTCTTGTCCGTGGCGCATCCACAGTGACAGCGGATCCCGTCGACGATCTCGGGGATCTGCCGCACCTCATCGAATGCGGGGACGGCGATGGCGGCGTCCTTCAATTGCTCGGGCTTGAGGACGTGCGATGCGTCGATGCCGGGCCGAGGGGTTGGGTGTGGTCCGTGATCGGCGCGGCCTGCGCCATGATCGCACGAGGGACGCCGGAACCAGTGTGCGCGCAACAGCGCGCCGATACTCACAGCGAAACCACTGGCCACGAAGGCCCGGCGCGACAACGGCACGTGGGGCATGGTGCGCCTCCGGAGGGTGCGATCCGTGTCCCGGAATGTGCGCCTCGCCCTGGCCGCGGGCAAGCGGAAGCGGCCAGATGCTGGTCATAGATGGTATCGGCGTGGGGTAAGTGCGGGATGGCTGGCGCATCCGCGCACCGGAAATCAGCTTGCACGGCGAACCCCTGACCCGGAGCTGGATGATGGTTGAACGGCGGAGCGTCTACCTGCCCCTCGTGATCCTGTCGGCGGCCATCGCCGTTGGCTGCCAATCGGGATCGTCCGATCGCGCGGCCTCGACGCAGTCCCCACTGGCTGCGTTCAAGGACGCGATACCCGGCACGTGGCCCCACCCGATCGACGCGCCGCCGGTGGTCGCCACACACGGGATGGTCGCCACGGATGCGCCGCTTGCGACGCATGTGGGGGCCGATGTGCTGCGGAAGGGGGGGAATGCGATTGACGCGGCGGTGGCGACGGCATTTGCACTCGCCGTCGTTTTTCCGGAGGCCGGGAACATTGGCGGCGGCGGGTTTCTCGTCGCGAAGATGGTGGACAGCGCACCGGTCGCGCTCGACTTTCGCGAGCGGGCGCCGGGTGGCGCCAAGCGCGACATGTACATCGGTCGCGACGGAAAGCCCGACAGCCGATCGCTGACCGGTGATCTCGCAGCGGGTGTGCCGGGCTCGGTCGCCGGTTTGTACGAGGCACACCGGCGGTTCGGGTCGCGGCCGTGGGCGGAGTTGCTGGCGCCGGCGATTCAGCTCGCCGACAGCGGGTTCGGCGCGGACTCGGATTTCGCCAACGCGACGCATTACGACAGTGCGCGCCTGTCGATGTTTCCCGCGAGCGCGGCGCTCTTCCTGCCGGGCGGGCACGCACTCCGCCCCGGTGATCGCTGGCGCAATCCGCAGCTTGCCGCCGTGCTTCGGCGGATCGCTGCCAAGGGGCCATTGGGGTTCTACGCCGGGCCCACGGCGCAGGCGATCACGGCGGAGATGCATCGCGGGCACGGAATCATTCCACTCGCGGATCTCGGTTCCTATCAGGCCAAGTGGCGGACGCCGGTCACGTTCGACTACCGCGGCTACCACGTCATTCCGATGCCGCCGCCGTCTTCCGGGGGGATGACCATTGCGCTCATGGCGCACATCCTCGCAGGGCGTCACCTCGACTCTCTCGGATGGCACTCGCCGGCCGAGCTGCATCTGCTTGCGGAGGCGATGCGGCGGGGATTCGCCGTGCGGAACCATTTCCTGGGGGACCCCGGGTACATCAGCATCCCGTCGGAGCGGCTGCTATCGCAGGAGTTCGCGGACAGCCTCGCGGCGACCATCCGGCCGGACAGCGCGACGCCATTGGCGGCCGTCTCATTTCCGACGGGAGCGCCGCCGGAGGGGAAGCACACGACGCATTTCTCAGTCGTCGACGGAAAAGGCAACGCCGTCGCGCTCACGACGACGATCAACTCTGGTTTCGGGTCGGCGTCCACCGTGCCCGGGGCGGGGTTTCTGCTCAACAACGAGATGGATGATTTCACGGCCCAGCCGGGGACGGCGAACAGCGAGGGGCTGGTCATGGGGGACGCGAACGCGATCGCGCCGGGCAAGCGGATGCTCTCGTCGATGACCCCGACGATCGTGTTGGGGCATGACGGGGCCCCGATGCTCGTGACGGGCGCGAGCGGCGGCGGCCACATCATCACGGCGGTGTTCCAGGTACTCTCGAACGTGACGGACTTCGGGATGCCGATCAATGCGGCGGTGAGTGCGCCGCGCGTGCATCACCAGCATCTCCCGGACACGCTGATTTTCGAACGGAACGGTCTCCGCGACTCAGCCGTCGGCGCGTTGCGCGCGATGGGGCACGCCGTCGCACCCTCGTTCGGCGGGATCGGGATCGGTGCGTCGATCATGCGAACGAGTACGGGGATCGCCGGCATGGCCGATCCCCGTGTGCACGGGAGTGCGGAGGGGTACTGAGTCCGGGGAATAGACGGCCGGGTGGGTATAGGAGGAAGCGCTGGTGGCTCGCCAGGTGACCAAAGAACGGACAGCTGCTGGCCGGGCTGGGCGGCCAGACGACGGACACGACTCCTTCCCGCGAGACAGGTGACCAATGACGAACATGCGATCGATATCAGGCGCGATGCTGTTGCTGGCTGGGGCGGGGGTGGGGGCAGGTGCGCAGAACGCGCCGGCGCACGTTTCGGTGCCCGTGGTCGCGGCGAGGCCGGAGGATGTGAGCAGCATCGAGGCGATCGTCAAGGCGGACTACGAGTGCATCTCCGGAGGTGTGGGAGTCGCGCGGCAGTGGTCGCGCGACCTGTCGCTCTATGATCCCAACTCGCGGTTCTTCGAGGCGTCGGAAGATCCCAAGACCCACGTGGTGAAGACGTGGACCCCGTCGCAGCAGGAGTACACGGACGCCACCGATGGGCAATTCGTGAAGGCCGGGTTCACCGAGCATGAAGTCGCACACAAGATTCTCCGCTACGGGAACGTCGCGACCGTGGTCAGCAGCTACGAGGGCAGGCTCACGTCGACCAACAAGCTGATCTCGCAGGGCGTCAACGTGTATCAGCTCTATTTCGACGGGAAGCGGTGGTGGATCTCGTCGGTGTCCTGGGACGGCAATCTCGACCCGGGCGCCATTCCCGCCGATCTGCGGGGGAAGTGAGCGACTGATTTCGCGAGGCGTGCGGCCCGGGTGGACCCGGCCATCGCGATGCGAGTGGGATAGGGAGAGCCGGCGGTCCCACTGATTGGGCCGCCTTGCGGTGAGCGGCCGGGCGCCCGCATCGTTGCTCGCATGACGAGCCTCATGAGAACGCATCGTGCCGGCACCCACTGGGCCACGCTGGCCGGGGCTGCCTCGTTCGCACTAATTTTTGTCGTGGCCAACGTTTCGGATGCACAGGCAACCCCCGCCGGGGATTCGGCGGCTCCGCCAGCGGCGCCGGCGGATGTCCGATCCATCACGACGGTGATCCATGCGGCGTACGACGTCATCTCCGGCCCTGCCGGGCCGCGCGACTGGAACCGATTCTATTCACTCTTCGCGCCGGGTGCGCGGCTGATCCGGACACTGCGCGACTCGAGTGGCGCGGCGCACCTCCAGCCAATGACACCGCACGAATTCGCCGCATTAGCCGGGGAGTATTTCACGACGAATCCGTTTTTCGAGAGAGAGATCGGGCGGGAATCGAACACCTTCGGCGCGGTGACGCAGGCGTTCAGTGCGTACGATTCGAAGCGCGCGCCCAGCGACGCGAAACCCTTCGCGCGAGGGATCAACAGCTTCCAACTGTTCAACGACGGCAAGCGCTGGTACATCGTGACCATCTACTGGGACGATGAGCGCTCCGGCCAGACGATCCCGGACCGGTATCTGCACACCGCTCCCTAACTACCCCCTCCACATTTCCGGAATCATGAAAATACGTACTCTCCAGGCTCGTGCGGCAGCGCTTGTGCTGGCCGCAGCCGCGTCGCTCGCCGTGCCGGCGATCGTGCACGCCCAACTGATCGACACCAAAGTCGTCAGCCTGCAGGGTGCCAAAGCGATAGCCGCAGCGGCCGAGACCGAGGCGAAGAAACATGGATGGGCGGTCGCGATCGCGGTTGTCGATGCGAGCGGCAACCTGATCGTATTCGACCGGATGGATGACGTGCAGATCGGCAGCGTGGACGTCGCGATTGCCAAGGCCAGGACCTCCGCGCGATTCCGGCGGACGACGAAGGCGCTCGCGGACGCACTCGCGGGTGGTGCGACGGGCCTGTTGTCAGTCGAAGGAGCGACCGCGCTCGCCGGCGGCGTTCCGATCATGGCTGACGGGAAAGTGATCGGGGCCGTGGGCTGCAGCGGAATGACGGCCGACCAGGACGCCGTCGCCGCGCAGGCCGGAGCGGACGCGCTCCAGCACTAGGGGCGTTCGCCCCAAAGGCGCCCTTCGGGTCTCGACCGGCCCCTGCTGCCCTCGACGACGGGCGACGGGGACACGGCAACTCGCGCTCACGGAGGAACGGGATCGTGTCACGCGAGCCGTACGCCGAAGTGCGGAGCTACATGGATTCCTCGAAGCGGCGACTATAGAAAGGCGAGGCCGCCGCCCGCAGCGGGCGGGTTCTGCGTGTCCGATCTGTTCAAGACGGGCGGAACCCACGCCGGTACACTTGGAGCCACGTCCGCTATGTCACGTGTGTCTCACGCGTACCGTCTCGGAGGTTCTGACCGTGCGATCCGCACTAGCAGTCACCACTATTCTCCTCACCGTCGCCTCGTATTCCTCCCACACATCGAACCGTGCCATGACACCCCCATCTTCCGGTACTGAATCCGCCAGCCAGAACGCCGCGAACGACCATCGCATCGACTACATCGAGATGCCGGCGACGGACATCGCCGCCACGAAGCAGTTCTATGCGGCTGCGTTCGGGTGGAAGTTCACGGACTACGGTCCGGACTACACGAGCTTCGCAGACGGGCGCATGACGGGCGGCTTTGCCAAGGGGCGTGCCGCGCCGGCTGGCGGGGTGTTGATCGTGATCTACGCGGTGGATCTCGCGGATGCCGAGCGCCGTGTCCAGTCGGGGGGCGGCAAGATCGTCAAGCCGCCGTTTTCATTTCCCGGGGGTCGTCGCTTTCACTTCGCCGATCCGAGCGGGAACGAACTGGCCGTGTGGAGCGAGCGCTGATTCACTCGCCCTGAAGCCCCGTACGGGGGTCGACCGCGGTCGCGCGCCGGGCGGGGTGAGCGCACGGCGAGGAAGTGCGGCGTGCTGACCGGGGTGCCACTCGGTATCGTGGACCTCCGGCGCTACTATAGAGTGTGAGTCACAGTGTGAGTCGAGAGCAGCAAGGGTAGCCGGAGCAGAAAGGAGAGACTAGACAGCGCTGCGGCCCGGCTCGTGCCTCTGTATCAGACAGGGCGCGGAACGCGAGGGTTTGAATACCCAGTCATTGGGGAGCGTGGTAGTGGATCGTTTGCTTCAAGGTTATCGGCGGTTTCGCGCCGAAGTCTGGCCTACTGCCGGCGCGCGCTATGAGACGCTGGCCGATGAGGGGCAACGGCCCGAGACGCTTCTCATCTCGTGCTCGGATTCCCGGGTCGATCCTCAGGCGGTGTTCGGCGCCAAGCCCGGCGAGATGTTCGTGGTGCGCAACGTGGCGGGACTCGTGCCGCCGTACCAGCCCGATGCCGGATGCCATGGCACCAGCGCGGCCATCGAGTACGGCGTGCGCGTGCTCGGCGTCTCGCACGTCGTCGTGCTAGGCCATGCGGAGTGCGGTGGGGTGCGGGCCGTGGTGGACGGGGCGCCGCCTGAGGCGCGGGATTTCGTCGAGTCGTGGATGGCGATCGCCAAGCCGATCCTCCGCCGCCCGTCGAATCCGGACCGGCTCCCCAATCTCGTGGATCATTACGAGTCGGAGATGCTCCGGCTGTCGCTCGCCAATCTCCGCACGTTTCCGTGGGTCAACGAGGCGGTGGAAGCGAAACGACTGAAGCTTCACGGGTTTCACTTCGACATCCGGACGGGTGCGATGTCGGCCCTACAGGGCGGCGAGTGGGTGCCGGTGCCCTGATGTGCCGGTTCCCGCCGGCTGCGCGATGGCGGCCGGGCTGTGGGTGCGTGAGCGAATCGCGCGCGGATGGAGCGAGGCGGACCCCGGCGATGGCAAGGTGCCCCCGTGGCCTCACGCTAGCGGCTTTCCTGGACGACGCGTCCGTTGAGGGGTTGGGGAGGGCGCACATCGTGCGGGAACAGCTTGGCGAAGGCCGCGATCTGCGCTGGCGAGATCTCCACTGGAGACCTGAGCACGATCCATGTGACGCCTTCGGTGCACGGCGGCGCCGTGATCGATCCCGTGTACGTGTAGTAGCCGTAGCTGGGCGGCAGGAGATCAGCGGGGTTCACCGCGGCCCCGAAGATCGCCTGATCGGGGCCTGGCGTCATCGGCATGTGATCCCAGAGCTGCTGGACCGCGGCGTTGGCGGCGCCCGGCGTCAACAGCACGGCGACACCGGCGACCTTCCCGTCGCTGGACTTGTGCATCAGGTGGAGCGCCATCGGATACGGTTTGCCGCCGATGTACTCCTCGCTCGGCCGGTGGAAGTGGAACTGCACCAACTGATAGCGAGTGTCTCCCACGATCAGGAAATCGCCCGAGCGTCCGGGCGGGTAGTTCACGCGGATCGTGACGCCGTTGTTGTCGATCACGAGGGGTCCGCTTCTGTAGTCGAAATGGAGCGCGGGCAGCGATGCCTTTGCAGGGGCGCGGATGTCGACCGGGGATTGTTCCTTGCCATCGCATGCGGCGTACTCCGGGGCGAGCGCGCCCCAGTGATCGGGTCCGATGGCGCCCTGGTAGCCCCATTCCGTCTTCCACTCGCTTCCGTGGGCGACCTGTGCGCGCGCGGCCACGGGGGCCAGTCCGAGAGCCGCAGCCAGCAGCGCCGACGCCATCGACTCGTACCGCAATCGTACCTCCGTTGGATAGCGGTTCCAGGATAGCATTCTTGCCCGGCGGGAATGGTTCGTCTATCATGGAACCATGGACGATACTCCTGGCGTTGCGGCCATCGCCGGACTCATCGGTGACAGGACGCGCGCGACGATTCTGATGGGGCTAATGGAGGGCCGGTCGGTGACCGCGAGCGAACTGGCGCGGGCGGCGTCCGTGACGAAGCAGACGGCCAGTGCCCATCTGTCGAAGCTCGTGGACGCGCGTCTCGTGGCAGTCGCGAATGCGGGGCGGCACCGGTACTTCCGCATCGCCGACCATCACGTGGCCGGAGTGATCGAGAGCCTCGTGGGTCTCGCGCACCGGCTGGGGGCGACGCCGATCGAGACGGGACCGAGTGATCCGGCGATGCGCAAGGCGCGAGTGTGCTACGATCATCTGGCGGGCGACCTGGGCGTGCTCGTCTTCGACAGCCTGAGCCAGCAGGGATGTCTGCGGACTGGCGGGGCCGCGCCGGCGCTCACGGACAGCGGCGAGCGATTCTGCGACGACATGGGGATCGCCGTGGCGGCGCTGGAGGAAGGACGCCGGCCGGTGTGTCTCGCCTGTCTCGACTGGAGTGTGCGACGTCACCATTTGGCGGGCGCGCTGGGCGCGGCGATTCTGAACCGTATTTACGCGCTGGGCTGGGCGCGGCGCCAGCGAGGATCGCGGGTCGTTTTGTTTTCCGCGGCCGGCGAGCAATCGCTCAGGGCGCGGTTCAAGTATCGGCCGTCGTAGGCCATTGCATGTGGGAGGAAAGCAGAGGGCTGGCGGCAGAGTAATGCGGCCGGCCTTCCGTGTTTTCAGTTGCCGCCGGAGTTTCGCCGGCGCGTCCTACCTCATGATCATCAGGCCGTCGGGGCCATCAGGCTTCTCACGGCCGCGGCCAGTTTCTGCACCTTGGGCGCATCGCACGACCCATTGGCATCGCCATCCAACTGCGTGCCCAACTGCGTGAGTGCGGTCTGCCGGTCGGCGCCCGACGCTTTCTCCGCGCCGGCGAGCGTCTGGCGGATCGCCGAGATCCTGCCGGACGGCAGGCAGTTCGAGCGGGACAACTGGTCCGTGTACGCGCGTGCCAGCGCGAAGCTCGGCGGCCAGACGTACTTCGGCTGCCCCTGCACGTTGAGCTCCGTGAGGTGGACCGTCTTGGCGGCGTCGATCTCGTTCTGGGAGACGAGGCCACTGGGGGTGAGCTCGAGGACGTCGAGACCGCGTGAGATCTCGGAGCCGACGATCACGCCGTTGTACCAATAGGCGGACCATTCGCCACCGGACGCCATGCGCGTCGAGTCCACCGGGCCGCGATCGAAGAACGCGATCTCTTTCGGGTGCGCGGCGTCGGTCCAGTCGAACACCGAGATGCCGCCCTGATACCAGGCTTGCACCATGACGTCGCGACCGGGGATCGGGATCAGGGAGCCGTTGTGGGCGACGCAGTTCTCATAGATCGTCTGGGCCGCCGGCATCTTGTAGTAGGACTGGAACTTCATCTTGCCGTTGTCGAGCGTGAAGAGCGCGTCGGCACCCCACTCCTTGCGGTCCGTGGCGCGGCATTTCGGCTGGCCGCCGCCGCCCCACTCGTCGGAGAAGAGGACCTTGGTGCCGTCGTTGTTGAACGTGGCGGAATGCCAATAGGAGAAGTTCGAGTCCGACACCGCGTCGATACGAACCGGGTGAGCCGGATCGTGGATATCGAGCAGCATGCCGTAGCCTTCGCAGGCGCCGCCTGCGAGTCCGATCGCGGTATAGGCCGTGATGTCATGGCATTGCGTCGGGCCGATATTCCGCGGGCGGTCGCCGACCATTCTGGCAATCATCGCGGGAATGGCGGCGCGCAGCGCGGCGCTGTCCGCCCCAGTCGGGTCGCCGGTTCCCCCGCGGGCCTTCACGATGCTGTCGAGCCGGGGCTTGGTGAATCCGCTGGGCAACACGAAATCGTCACCGCCGAAGTTGGCGACGAACGCACCCTTCGCCTTCGCGTCCGCGATGGCAGCCACGTCCGCGGCAGCGGCCCCGTGTTTCGGTGGCGCGGCGAGGTCGTTGAAGATGCGGGGCGAACTGACGATGGCCGCTTGCTCGGGGTGTGCGAGCGGCACCTTGATGACCTCGATGCGGAAGTACGCCGAGTTGGGATCCTGGTCCGGCATCGCCTTGGAGCAGCCAGCGAGCTCACTCGGCGAGCGGATGCCGGCCGAGCCCGAGATGTAGACGTAGACGTCCTGCGGGTCATTGGGCTCCGCCACCACCGTGTGCGTGTGCGACCCGCGGCACGTCTGCACGTTGGCGACGTACTTCGGGTTCGTGATGTCGGTGATGTCGAAGATGCGGAGGCCGCGGAGGCGGGCGGAGCTCACCGTGTCCGTCACACCTTGCGCGCCGCAATCGAGCCGGCCGCTCGTGCCTTCGCCGGAGACGAAGAGAAGATTCTTGTACACCGAGACATCGCTCTGTGAGGCTGGGCAGACGTACGACGTCTTGAGCGTGGGCTGCTGCGGGTTGGAGATATCCCACACCTGGAACCCGTTGTAGTTGCCCTGGATGGCGTACTGGCCGGTGAACGCGAGGTCGGAGTTGGTGACGCCCTTGAACTTCTCAGACGGTGGCGTCTGCGAGACCACGTGCATGTTCCACGTTGCTTCCTGGGCGTTGAACTGGCCCGCCTTGAGGCCGACGCGGGGGTCGGGGCTCGGGGCTGACGCCGAGGTGTTGTTCGCCGGCGCGGGATTGGTGCCGCCTGACGCCATGGAGTGGGTACACGCCGCCACGGAGAGCAACGCGGCAGCGAGCGGCAGCGACGAGGCCGCGCTCAGACGCATCGCGGGTCGGCGGGCGTGGTACACGGGTGCCATTGAGAGTTCCTCTGATTGGGCGGAATGGAGCGATTGGACCTGCGACAACAGACCTGTAACAACAACGGGAATCACTGGGCGCCGCTCAGGAGCTGCGCGATGGCGAGCATCTTCTCCATGCGTGCGATCTCGGTCGTCTGGTCGACATTGACGTCGGACGCGAACTTGAACACCAGCTCGTCCTGTCCGGCGCCTTGCGTCTCGAACAGATCGTGGACCATCTGAGACGGCTCCGCGGTGGTGCTGGATCATGAACGTGAGAAACAGGCGGTCGAACTCCAGGCCTTTGGCGTGATCCAACTCCGTCATCTGGGCAGCGGAGAGCATCCCGGGCATGAGCATGACCTGCTCGGTGCCGTTCATCATCATCTTCATGCCTGGCGTACGTCCGTCCGGCACCATTTGCTGGCGATCGGCCAGCCATTGCTGCATGGTCACGATCTCGTCCTGCTGCGAGTTGATGATCCGGTCGCACAGCGTTCGGACCGTGGGGCTCGCGTCGTGGGTCGGTGCCCATCGGGCCATGATGATGGCCTGGGCGTGGTGACCGATCATGCCCTGCATGAACTGCACGTCGGCCGCCGTGTAGGGGTGCCGGACGCTGTCGGCCCGGGCCTCCGCGATCGCGGCGGGCTGGCTCTTGACCGGGCCGGGCGGCGCGCCGGCCGTGCCGCCGGCGGGGGCCGGCGCTGGGGTGGTGGCGGTCTGCACGGGCATCCGCGAGTTCGCCGAACTGCTCGCGCAGCCTGCAAGGGCCGCCGCGAGGACGACGGTGCCGAAGCGCGGGAATTGTGTGTGTCTCATGGCGTTCGATAGCCGAGTGGAGGGTACAGCGGGGCCGGCGTCAGGTTGCGCGCCCAGCCCTGAATTCTATTGCTGGTAGCCGGGCGTCGTAAGCGCGGGAGAATGATCCCGGGCGTCGGGTAGACACGCACGCGGCCAGAAACGTTGCAATCGGGCCGCGTCGGCAGTTCGAGGGCGTTTGGCGGGGGCCGCGTTCCACCGGGCGCGGCGGTTTGCCGTGGTGTTGGGAGGGTGTCACCCCTTCGGCCGGCGGTCGACGACTCGTTTGGCCTTGCCCTGGGAGCGTTCCAGCGAGCCCGGCGGCTCGACGATCACAGTCGTCGTCACGCCGATGGTGTCCTTGATCGCGTTCACCAGGTGCTCAGCCTGGGCGGTCAGCCCGGCGCCATCCCACCGGTCGGGGCGTGCCTCGGCGTGCACGGTCATGGCGTCGAGGCGCCCTTCCCTTGTCAACTCGAGCTGGTAGTGGCCGCCGCACCAGTCGGTGGCCAGCAGGGCCTCCTCGATCTGGCTCGGGAAGACATTGACGCCGCGGAGAATCAGCATGTCGTCGCTGCGGCCGGTCACCTTCTCCATGCGCCGCATGCCGGGGCGCGCCGTGCCGGGCAGGAGCCGTGTCAGGTCCCGCGTGCGATACCGGACGATCGGAAACGCTTCCTTGGTCAGCGACGTGAAAACGAGCTCTCCGAGCTCGCCATCGGGGAGCACGCGGCCGGTCGCGGGGTCGATCACTTCGGGGAGGAAGTGGTCCTCCCAGATGTGGAGTCCGTCCTTGGTTTCGACGCATTCCTGCGACACGCCCGGGCCGATCACCTCGGAGAGTCCATAGATATCGGTGGCGTCCATGCTGAACGCCTGTTCGATCTCCTGGCGCATGGCGTTGGTCCAGGGCTCCGCGCCGAAAATGCCGAACCGCAGGGAGGTGCTGCGCGGATCGATGCGGTGGCTCCGAAATCCATCCAGGATCGACAGCATGTAACTCGGCGTGACCATGATCACGTCGGGTTTGAAATCGGTGATGAGCTGGACCTGCCGCTCGGTCATGCCGCCGGACATTGGGACGACGGTACATCCGAGGCGTTCGGCGCCGTAGTGGGCGCCGAGTCCACCCGTGAACAGACCGTAGCCGTAGGCCACGTGAATCATCATCCCAGGCGGGCCGCCCGCGGCGCGGATGGAGCGGGCCATGACATTGGCCCACATGTCAATGTCGCGCCGGGTATAGCCGACGACGATCGGCTTGCCCGTCGTCCCTGACGATCCGTGAATCCTCGCAACCTGTTCTCGCGGGACGGCGAAGAGTCCGAACGGATAGTTGTCACGCAAGTCCTGCTTCACCGTGAAGGGGAACTTCGACAGATCCGGCAGATCGTGAAAATCCGATGGATGCACCTCTGCGGCATTGAAGGCCTGGCGATAGTGCGGCACGCGCTCGTAGGCGTGATGCAGCGTCCATGCGAGACGCGTCCGCTGCAGCGCCACAATCGCATTGCGCGAGGCGCGCTCCGCGGGATCGAGGCCATCCACGAGCGGTACTGCGAGCGGTACTGCGAGCGGTACTGCGGCATCCGCGCGGGAGGCCATCACGATGCGGTTCCCGCGGCCGCCGATTTCACGCGGGCGCGGCGGGCGCGGAGATAGATGAATGTCCCCGCGGCGTTCACGAGGATTACGAGGCTGCTGATCTTGACCGCAAAAGCGACGCGGCTCACGACCGACACGATCGGGAGCACCGACAGGACCACGTAGAGCACTGTCGTCGCGAAACCGGCCGCGGCGGCGACGGCGATCCAGCGTGGGGCGCGTTCGCCGGTGCGGGCGAGACCGACCAGCGGAATCGCGAAGAGGACGAGATACGTCAGGCCGTACAGGATCCCCGCGGCGTTGTCGAGGAGCTGGAACGCTTCCTGTTCGCCGACATTCATCATGCCCGCGGCGGCGAAGGCGAGCGAGCAGCCGCCGATGAACAGTATGGAGTTCATGGGCGTGCGGTATTTCGGGTGGAGGCGGGAGAACCAGCCGGGGATGAGGCGGTCCCATCCCGCCACCATTGGCATGCGGCTCGTCGCCGTGAACAGCACACTCGAATTGGCGATCGTGCGGGCGTTGACCGCCATCACGGCGAACGGGATCAGGATGGCGGCGATGCCCGTCGATCCGAGTCCGATGCGAAACGCTTGCGGGATGGGGCCGACGAGATCCACCTGTCCTGGCGGAACGAGCGCCTGCACGGCGGAGGTGCCGAGGATGAACATCAAGGCGATGATGGGTGCGGCGATGATCACCGATTTGGCGATCGTGCGCCGTGCGTCGCGCGCTTCGCCGGCGAGCACGGCGACATATTCGAAACCCGAGAGCGCGCCGACCGCGAGCTTCCCGAAGATGTTGACATTGAGCAGCGTGAGGGCAGGCGCCGTGATCGTGAGCGGGTGATACTCGCGGAGGGTGCCGCGCGCCACGTTGATCAACGGGAGGATGAGCAGAAAGGCGAATGCGGTGAGCAGAAGGACCGCGCCCACGTTGTGCACCCACTTGCTGATGCCGAGTCCCAGGATCGACACGACGATCAGGGATCCCAGCAGGATGCCGGAAACGGCGCCGATGTAGACGTGATTTCCGGAGAGCCACTCAGCGCTCGGGCCGATCGCGTATACGATCGCGTTGGCGACCGAGAGGCCGAACGCGCCGAGGAGCACGATCGCGTAGATCCAGAGATTCCAGCCGACGAGGAAGGCGATTCCGCCATTGAGGCCGAGCTTGGCCCACTGATAGAGGCCACCCTCGAGAGGGAATCTCCGGCTCAGGTAGACAACGACGGCGGCCTGTGGCAGATAAAACAGTGCCATTGCGGCCAGCCAGAACGGGATCTGCGATGTGCCGAGCTTGGCGGCGGCTCCGACCCAACTCAGGCCGACGACGTAGAGGATCTGGGTGAGAACGAGATCGGTGAGGCCGAGCTCCTTGTGGAGCGAAGCGCTCTCTTGCTCGACACGGGCCGACCCAGTGGACCGGGGCACGGGGGGAGTGTCGCGCCAGGCGGGCCGGTCCGCAACTCTGGCTAGATTTGGGGGTTGCCTCTTTCCAACAGGAGAGCCAGATGGTCGAGGTGGTGAGCCTGGCGGGCAAACTGGCCCAGTTCGATGAGCAGTGGAGCCCCAAGATCATTGCCGAGATGAACGGCTCCCACGTCAAAGTGGCGAAGGTACAGGGGGAGTTCGTCTGGCATTCGCACGACGCCGAGGACGAACTGTTTCTCGTCGTGCGCGGCCGGGCCTCGGATCGAGCTACGGGATGGGTCGGTGACCCTTGGGCCTGGTGAGCTGGTGGTGATTCCCAAGGGAGTCGAGCACCGGCCGGTGGCCGAAGAGGAAGTACACCTGGTGCTGGTCGAGCCGGCGGGGATTCTGCACACGGGCGGGGTGGCCGACCCGCGAGCGGTGGCCGACGTACGAGCGGATCTAGCGACGATCCGACGGTGACGCTCGATTTATATACTTGAGCCATATGGAAAACGAGCCGAGCGACGGAAGGCTGGCCGTGGAAGAGATCGCCGCGTACTTTGGACGCGACGATCGCACCGTCATGCGCTGGGAGAAGGATCGTGGGCTACCGGTGCGCCGGGTTCCGGGCTCGGGCAAGGCGTCCGTCTATGCTTATAAGGAAGAGCTCAAGCGGTGGCTCGCGACGACGGACCAATTGGATGACCCACCCGTAGTTGCCGCGGCCGGCGCGGTGGCCGAGCGCCCGAGGGAGGCCACCAGGGAAGCGACCCGGGACCCCACTCGGGAAGGAACTCGGGAAGGAACTCGGGAAGGAACTCGGGAAGGAACTCGGGAAGGAACTCGGGAAGGAACCCGGGAAGGAACCCGGGAAGGAACCCGGGAAGGGGTGCGGGATACAGCGAGAGAGGGACTTCGCGACAATGGCCGCCAGAATGGGCCGCCGGCGGGCGGGGGCAAGCGGTCATTGTTCTCGCCGGGGCGGGTCGCGATCGCGGCGGCGGTCGTGGTGGCCGTGGTTGTGGGCGGCGTGCTGTATGGCCGCCAGATGGCGGCGCCGCCCACGGCGTTCCGGGTTCATTCGAAGGCTGCGAACCCAGTAGCGGAGGAGTTGTACCTCCGCGGTCTCTACTACTGGAACAAGCGGACGCCGGACGATCTGCAGCGGGCGGCCGACCTGTTCGTGCAGGCGATCGTCGTGGATCCGAAGTTCGCGCCGGCGTATGCGGGGCTCGCGGACAGCTACAACCTGCTGCGTGAGTATTCGGCGATGCCGTCCGAGTCGGCGTATCCGCGCGCGAAGATTGCCGCCGAGCGAGCGATCGCGCTGGACGACCAGCTTGCGCCGGCGCATCGGTCACTGGCCTACGTGGATTTCTACTGGACGTGGGATCTCGAGGGGGCGCAGCACGAGTTCGAGCGCGCGCTGGCGCTCGACCCCCTCTCGGCGACGACGCATCACTGGTATGCGAACTGTTTGATGCAGCTCGGCCGATTCACGGAGGCGCGCGCCCATATCGACAAAGCGCAGGAACTCGAGCCGACCTCGAAGGCGATTCTCTCCGACAAGGGACTTCTCCTGTGGATGGCGGGCCAGCCTGAGGAGGGGGTGAAGCTCCTCAAGGAGATCGAGACATTGGATCCGGACTTTCTCTCGCCCCACAGCTACCTGTGGCACTACTACCTGGTGCAGGGTGATGACCGGAACGCGATCGCGGAGCTGCGCCAGACCGCGGCCATCGCGCACAACGCGGGGATGAGCGAACTCGCGGCCGAGGCGGAACGGGGGTTCCAGCGCGGTGGTCATACGGGAGTTCTGCAGGCGATGCTGGCGCTGGAGCAGCAGCGGCTGGCGAGGGGTGAGCAATCCGCGTTTCGCGTCGCCGAGACCGAAGCGCAACTGGGAGAGGATTCCAGCGCAATCGCGCATTTGCAGCAGGCGTACGACTCGCACGACAACGAGATGACGTCGCTGCGATCCAACGTGCTGCTCCGCCCGCTCCATCGCGACACCGCATTCCGCCGCATCCTCACGCGGGTGGGGCTGCCGCCGTTGGCCGAGAGCGAATAAGTCATCTCCGAGGGCGTTGGCGGAGGCGGAAAACCGCGGGGCGAATCCGCCTCGCTCGCAGAGGCGGACCGCTCACCCCGGATCCGGTGCTTGCCGCCACATAATTGCCCGGCGCGTGCGCAGAGCTCCGTAGCTTGGCCTCTCACTGGACAGACAGCGGCGCGCTCATCAACACCGGGCGTCCGCATCGCGAGTCCAGCCGGGCGCCGTATCTCAATGGGCGTGGGCGCCCGGACGTGCCGCGGGGAGCCGCGGCGAGACCCCGAACCGCGGAGCATGCGATGAAGCGCGACTACCGAGTATGGACAGGACTGGCGCTGGCGTGCGGCGCCGCACTTGGCTGCAGCCAGTCGAGTGCCCCTCACGGATCGGCGCCCATGAGCGTGTCGTTCATGACACGTCCGACGACCGCGGCTGCAGCGACCGGCACGGTCGTCCATGCGGCCGACGTCACGACGACCGATGGGCAGAACACGCTGACGATCACGCGGGCGCAGATCGTGCTCTCGCGGATCGAGCTGCGAGCCGTTGGTGCCGCAGCGTGTGACGCCGACGACAATGATGACAACGATGTGAACGACCAGAGCAACGGATCGGGTCACGACCACGGGTGCGAAGCCCTCGAGCTGGCACCCATGCTTGCCGAGCTTCCCGTCGATTCGGCAGTCGTCTCGGCATTTCACGCCGACATTCCCGAGGGCACGTATACCGCGCTCGAAGCGAAACTCGAGCCCGCGCATGGCCACGACGGCGGGGCGGCGTCGTTCCTCGCGGCGAACCCGACATTCGCCGGGGTCAGCGTGCGGGTGACGGGGACCTACAACGGGCAGGCGTTCGTGTACAACGGCGCGCCGCGGGCGCACCTCGAAATGGAGTTCAATCCGCCACTGACCGTGGCTGATGCCGGCGCCAACGTGACGGTGCACGCCGACCTGACACAGTGGTTCCGCGACGGTTCGGGGTTCCTCGTCGATCCGTCCACCGCCAACACGGGCGGGGTCAACGCCACACTCGTGGCGAACAACATCCAGCAGTCGTTCCGGGCGTTCCGCGACGATCGCCGTGACGGGGACAACGACGGTCCGGGTAACGGCGACGGGAACGGCGGTGGCAATGGTGGCGGCGACAACGGGGGTGGTGACGGCGACGGCTGATCGGGCTCACACGTCACGTCCAAGCGGGTGTGCGACGGTGCCGGCATTCCCCGTTCCGGAGCGGCTGGTCGCTACTACGGCTACAGCGACTGGCGGAGCAGTCTCCGGATGGCGGGGCGATGGCGGCGGCCGGCGGCCACCCGTGTGCCGTCGGCGAGGACCACCACGTGCTGCGTACCCGCGAGGGTGCGCAGCTCGCGAACGCGTCCGACGTTGATGGCCGCCGAGCGATGGACGCGCAGGAACATGTGGGGTGGCAGCCGGCGGACGACACGGGTGAGCGTGTCGCGGATCGTGTGCGTAGCCGGGCCAATGTGCACGCGCACGTAGTTGTCCATCGCCTCGACCCAGTCGATGTCGGCTGGTGGCACGAGCGTGACGCGTCCGTTTCCGCGAATCGCGAAACGCGGGGGCTCGGCGGGCGTCGCGGGCCGGCCGACACGTCGGTGATGAGGGCGGCCAGCGCCGCGACCTCCGCGGCGCGAGAGCGGGCGGATACTGCCGAGAGGCGTTTCGCGCGGGCGACCGCGGCGCGCAGGCCGTCTTCCGCGACGGGTTTGAGGAGGTAGTCCACCGCGTGCACCGCGAACGCCTCGAGCGCGTGGGCATCATGCGCCGTCACGAAGATGACGAGAGGCATCTGCTCCGCGCCGACGGCACGGACAACATCGAAGCCATCGAGCACCGGCATTTGGATGTCGAGCAGCACGAGGTCGGGGGGGTCGGCTGTGATGGCGGCGACGGCACCGGTGCCGTCGCCGCATTCGCCGGCGACAATGACGCCGGCGTCATCCGCGAGCAGGGATCGCAGGTGAGCCCGGGCGAGGGGCTCGTCGTCGACGATGAGTGTGCGGAGCATTGGAAGGACAATCTGTGACCGCCCCGGATCGTGGTGCGAGGCGGAAGGGGCGAAACGACCATCATCCGTGGCGATCGTCACGGCCGCGGGGGCGGCGTGGGCACCGCCAGCCCGGAACTACCCCTCTGAACTACCCGTCTGAACTACCCGTCTGAACTACCCGTCTGAACTACCCGTCTGAACTACGCCTCTACTGACGTATGCGCCTGACGCGCGGCCTCTTCGACCGACTGCATCGCGACCCGGTACGGACCGGGTCCGTAGCTGATGCGGGCGACGCCGAGCGCGGCGAGTCGTTTGCCGGAGGGCGCGGTGGGGCGGACCAGGATGTTGACCGGGAGCGGGCACTCCTTGCAGACCCGGGCGATCAGGCCCTCGTCAATGAGGCCAGCGGCGAAGAAGCCGCTGGCTCCGGCCCGCGCGTACGCGTCCGCGCGTTCGAGCGCGGCGGTCACGAGCGCGTCGTCGTGGCTCGCGGGGTCCGCCTTGAGAAACAGGTCCGTCCGGGCGTTGAGGTAGACGGGGATCCCGGCGCGGTCCGCGGCGGCGCGTGCGGCGCGGACGCGGGCCTCCTGCTCGGCCAGCGGGTACAGGGCGTCGGCCCCGATGACCTGGTCCTCGAGATTGAATCCAATCGCGCCGGCGCCGATCGCCCGGGCGACAGTCGCCGCGACCGCCTCGGGCGAGCTACCGTAGCCGGCCTCGAGGTCCAGGGTGACCGGAAGCTGCACCGCCGCCACGATCTCACGGAGATTGGCGAGCGCAGCGTCCAGCGGAATCTGCTCACCGTCCTGAAAGCCATGGGCCGCGGCGACGGACCAGCTTCCCGTCGCGATGGCCTTCGCGCCCGCTCGCGCGACGGCTTGCGCGGTGCCCGCGTCCCAGACGTTGTAGAGAACGACGGGCCGCCCCGGCGTGTGAAGCCGCTGAAACACGGCCGCGTGCTCGACCTGCGTGGGCATATCAGCAGGCTCCTGCCGGCGGTGCAGCCACCCGCACCGCCGGGACGTGTGAAATTGGGCGGTGAGCGAGGGCGGCCGCCATCACGGGCTGCCGGTCACGAGGGCGACGGCAAAACCATCGTAGCCTTTGACGCCGACCGTCTGCAGCACCGTGACACTGACGCGCGGATCGGCGGCCATCAGGTCGTTCAATCGCCGCACCGCAATGACATTCTCGTCCTGGCTCCCGGCATCCGCGATGGCGCCGTCGCGGACGACATTGTCCGCGATGATCAGCGATCCACGCCGCGCCAGCGCAAGCGCCGACGTCCAGTACCCAGGATAGCCGGTCTTGTCCGCATCGATGAAGATCAAATCGAAGGGTCCGAGACCTTCGGCGGCAATGGCGCGTAGCGATTCCTGCGCGGGTCCGACGCGGACGGTGGCACGATCAGCCAGGCCAGCGTGCGCGAGGTTGGCGCGTGCGACAGCGGCGTGTGCGGGATCCAGCTCGAGCGAATGAGACGTCCGCCAGGCGCGAGGGCGCGGGCCAGCCAGATCGTGCTGTAGCCGCCGAGCGTGCCGATTTCGAGGATGGATT
This sequence comes from uncultured Gemmatimonadales bacterium, assembly GCA_963737895.1. Lineage (GTDB taxonomy): Bacteria > Gemmatimonadota > Gemmatimonadetes > Gemmatimonadales > Gemmatimonadaceae > Palsa-1248. The sequence continues at coordinate 2,018,504 of CAVTUF010000001.1, forward strand.
TCGCGCGGATCGCGGCGGCGAGAATCGCGAGCCACTGGCCTTGCAGCGGCGATACCTGGATGGCCGGAAGGCCGGCGGCGTCGCTGGCGGCGACCGCATCGCGAAGCACCGGGTCGTCCGGCAAGAGGACGGCCGGCCAGATAGTGGTCGACCTCAGTCCACAGCTCCTTGTCCTCATCCCGGCTCATTGGATTCCGTTCCTCGATCGGGGTCGCATTTGCGCGAGGCGTGTGGGGGGAGATACTCACTCGGCGTGCAGACAAGATAGCGGCCTTCGGAGACCTCAATGGCGACATACATTGGAGAGGCAGGCTGACCCAGCTCGTGAGTGGCCCGGTAAACTTTCTGTAACCAGACAGACCTGAGGAGGGGGAGACGCATGCAGCTGCGTGACGCGAAAGTGCTGGTGACGGGCGGGGGGTCGGGGATCGGGTTGGCGACGGCGCGAGCGCTCAAGGCGCAGGGTGCGCAGGTCGCGATCTCGGGGCGGCGGGCGGACGTGCTGGCCCGTGCCGCGAAAGAGATTGGCGCGACACCTGTGACGGCCGACGTGACCGACGAAGCGAGCGTCGCGCGCCTCATCGAGACCGTCGTGCGCGAACTTGGCGGCTACAACGTCCTGATCAACAACGCGGGGATCGGCTCGTCAGCGCCCCTCGTGTCCGTGACCGCGGCCGACATGCGGCGGGTGTGGGAGACGAACGTGCTCGGTGCGACGCTCGTGGCGCGGGAGAGCGCGCGCTACTTCGTCCCGCGCCGGTCGGGGGCGATCGTCAACGTGGCGTCCACCTCCGGCCAGCGTGCGGGCGCGAACAGCTCGGCATACGCCTCGACGAAATACGCGCTCAGCGGCCTTACGGAAGTGTGGCGGACGGAGCTTCGCAAGAGCGACATCCGCGTAATGCAGGTCAATCCCAGCGAAGTCATGACGCCGTTCTTCGAGTCGAACGGCTACGGTGCGCGCCCCGACAGTCCGCGGAAGCTGCACGCCGAGGATATCGCGCACGTGATCGTGGGGATGTTGCAGCTCGACGACCGGGCATTCGTGACCAGCGCGACGGTGTGGGCGACCAACCCCGAGAGCTGAGAGCGCATAGCAGGAATGCGGCTGCCGCAGCGCCGTTCTCGAACGGCGCCTACTGCGTTAGCCACGGGCGCCGGTGATAGACCTCCGACGACCGGAACGCGGCGTGTCTAGCGCAAATAGCTCTTGACAATGTCGACCAGTTGTTCCGCGGCCAGGCTCTCGTTCGAGTTCGGGTCGGAGCCTGGGGCGACCACGTGGTAGCGGATGTGATCCTCGAGGATCTCCGCCATGAGCGCGTTGATCGCGCCGCGGCAGGCGGCGAGCGTGTGCAGCGCCATCTCGCAGTCGCCGTCGTCTTCGAGCAAATCCTCGACCGCGGTGACCTGCCCGCGGATCCGTTTGACGCGGTTGAGCAGCTTCGTCTTTTCCCGGACGCTGTGCTTGAGCATGCGGGGTGACGGGGCGGCGGCCTGGCCGGTGGTGGCGTTTCGGGCGCCGTTGCGGGTTTCGGCGTGGCGCATGGAGCTCCTTCCGCCAGCATCGGCGCGGAATGCCGGATTGGGGCGGGGGATTGAAGGTTGGATCCGAATACTATAGGGGCCCAGGGTAGTCGCGCCAGCCCGGCGGGGGACCCCCATCTCCCAACGGGATAGCGAGCGTCCCCGTAGTGACGGGATCGATACCCGGCCCGTCCTTGACACGGAATACCCTGGGTAGATATTGTATCCGCGCCGAGGCACCCCGATGGGATAGGGTGGCTGGGTATTGGGAACTGGGGATTGGGGGACGGGGAGCAGGCCATGCCATCGCGCGAGGGGCATCACATGGTGCGGCTCGAGGGGAACGCGGCTGGAACGACCGCCAGGACGACCGCCAGGACGACCGCCAGGACGACCGCCAGGACGACCGCCAGCGCGATCGCTGGCGTCGTGGTGGCGGCGGTGGTGCTCGCGGGCTGCCGCCAGGCGGCGCCTGCGGCGGGCGTGCCGGCCAGCGTGACCGGGAGCAACGGGCAGATCACGATTCCGGATGGGTCGCCGCTCCGGTCGGCGCTGTCGTTCGACACGGCGCGGACGGTGACTCTGAGCGACGTCGTGACCGCGACCGCGGCGGTGGAATCCGATCCCTCGCGGACCGTCAGGCTCTTTCCCCCCATGGCGGGCCGGGTGGTGACGCTGGGCGTGCGGCTGGGGGATCCGGTGCACAGAGGCGAAGTGCTGGTGACGCTGGATTCGCCCGACTTCACCGCTGCGCAGGCGGATTATGCGCACGCGCTCGCGGCCTATCGCCAGGCCAAGAGCAACCTGGCGCGCGAGCGCGATCTCGCGCAGTACGGCATCGCGGCGCAGCGCGATGTCGAGCAGGCCGAGACCGACTACAGCCAGGCGGACGGCGACCGGGCGCGGGCGGCCGCGCGGCTCTCCGTCCTGGGCATCGATACGAGCGCCGTACTGCACGACCAGGCGCTGGTGCTGCGGTCGCCGATCGAAGGGCGGATCATCGATCTATCCGTCGGGGCGGGTGAGTACCACAACGATCCCACCGTGCCCGTCATGACCATCGCGGATCTTGGCACCGTGTGGTTGTCGGCCAACGTGCCGGAGAAAGACCTGCACGGGATCCGGGCCGGTGACCGCGCCGTGGCGGTGGTGAGCGCCTACCCGGAGGACACGATCCGCGGCGTCGTCGCAATGGTGGGTGCCGTCGTCGATACCGCGACCCGGATGACCAAAGTGCGCGTGAGCGTCCCGAACCGGGGCGGGCTCCTCAAGCCGGGGATGTACGCGACCATCACCTTCGCCGCGCAGCCGCGGCCGACGGTGGTCGTGCCGGCGACCTCGCTGCTGCAGGTCAGTGATTCCGACTACGTGTTCGTCGAAGTCCGGCCGTGGACCCTCGAGCGGCGGCCCGTGATCATTGGGCGCCTCGACGGCGACCGGGCGATCATCCGTGAGGGCGTGGCCAGCGGGCAGCGGATCGTCGCGCGCCAGGTCGTACTCCTCCAATGATCGACGCGATCGTCGGCTGGTGTCTCGAACGGCGCTGGCTCGTGCTCGTGATGACGGGGCTGCTGGCCGCGATTGGTGTGTACTCGTGGTACCAGCTTTCCCTCGAAGCGTATCCCGACATCGCGGATACGACCGCGCAGGTCGTCACGCAGTATCCGGGTCACGCCGCCGAGGAAATGGAGCAGCAGGTCACCATGCCACTCGAGCGCGAGCTGGCGGGGACGCCCGGACTGCAGGTCATGCGGTCACGGACCACCTTCGCGCTCTCGCTCATCACCCTCGTCTTCCGTGATGGGACCGACGACTACTGGGCGCGCCAGCGCATCACCGAGCGGATCCAGGGTGTGACCCTGCCGCCGGGCGCGACACCCGGGCTCGACCCCATCTCGTCGCCGGTCGGGGAGATATACCGCTACACCGTGGAGTCGCCGCACCGTGGCGTGCGGGAACTCAAAGATCTGCAGAACTGGGTGGTCTTCCCGCAGCTCAAGCAGGTGCCGGGCGTCGCCGACGTCACGCTGTTCGGCGGCGAGACCGTGCAGTTCCAACTCGTCGTCGATCCAGCGAAGCTCACGCAGTACGGGCTCGGGCTGCGGGATGTCGAGACCGCCATCACCTCCAACAACGCAAACGCCGGCGGCAGCGTGCTGGTGACCGGCGAGCAGGGCATCGTCGTGCGGGGGATCGGCCAGATCACCTCCCTGGACGACCTCGGCAACATCGTCGTGACCGCGCGCAGCGGCGTGCCGATCTTCATCAAAGACCTCGGCATCGTGCACCTCGGGACCCTGCAGCGCGAGGGCATGGCCGGGAAGGACGACCGGCCGGACGTGCGTGACCGGCATCGTGCTGCTGCTCCGGGGCGTGAACCCCTCGGGCGTGCTGGAGGCCGTCCACGAGCGCGTGGACAAGCTCAATCACGGCATGCTGCCGCCGGACGTGCATGTCGTGCCGTACCTCGATCGCACGAACTCATCCGGACGACCATCCAGACGATCTCACGCACCCTGTCCGAGGGACTCATCCTCGTGACGGTGGTCGTGCTGCTGTTCGTGGGGAGCATCCGGGGGGCGCTGCTCATCGCGCTCACCATCCCGCTGTCGCTCCTGTTCGCGTTCATCTGCATGCACATCACGAACATCCCAGCCAACCTCCTCTCGCTCGGCGCGATCGACTTCGGCATCATCGTCGACGGGTCGATCGTCCTCGTGGAGACGATTCTGCGGCGGCGCGAGGCGCATCCCGACGCCGAGCTGTCGGAGAGCGACGCGCGAAACGCGGCGTTGCAGGTAGCGCGGCCGATCTTCTTCGCGACCCTCATCATCATTGCCGGCTATCTCCCGCTCTTCGCCTTTCAGCGAGTGGAGCGGAAGCTGTTCACGCCGATGGCGTTCACGATCGGGTACGCCCTCGTGGGTGCCCTCGCGACCGCGCTCCTCGTGATGCCGGGCCTGGCGTACACCATTTACCGCATGCCGCGGCGGGTGTACCGCAATCCCGTGCTCGAGCGGATCACCATCGGGTACAAGGCGCTCCTCCAACGCGTAGTCCTTCGTCCGCGGCTGGCGATCATTCCCGGCGCCATCGCGGCCGTCCTCGCGGTCGTACTGGGCGCGACACTGGGCCGAGATTTCCTGCCCGTACCTCGATGAGGGCTCGATCTGGCTGCAAGTGGAACTGCCACCGGGGATCTCGATGAGAAGGGGAGTGAGATGGCCGCCAAGCTTCGCGACGTCGTGCGAACCTTCCCCGAAGTCTCGTACGTCGTGACCCAACTGGGGCGCAACGAAGATGGGACCGATCCCTGGACCCCGTCGCACATCGAAGCGTCGGTGGGGCTGAAATCCTACCATGACTGGGGCGGCGACAAGCAGGCGCTGATCCGGCGAATGGACGCGCGGTTCCAGCGAGATGCCCGGTTATCGAGGTCGAGCTTCTCGCAGCCGATGATCGACGGCGTGCAGGACATGATCGCGGGTGCGCACAGCGAACTCGTGGTCCGCGTATTCGGCAACGACTTCAAGGCGACGCGGCAGCTCGCGGACCACGTTGTGGACGTCCTGCGGACCGTACCCGGCGCGGCGGATCCCGCGATCGACCAGGAGCCGCCGCTCCCGCAGCTCCAGGTCGTGGTGGACCGGGCGGCTGCGGCCCGCTACGGAATCAACGTTGCCGATGTCGCCGACCTGGTCCAGACGGCGATCGGCGGCCAGGCGCTGTCACAGGTGTTCCTGGGCGAACGGCGCTACGATCTGACCGTGCGGTTCGCCAGCTACGCGCGGAACAGCGCGGCCGCCATCAGTGACCTCCAACTGGTGACCGCCGCCGGAGCGCGCATACCGCTGTCCCAGGTGGCCTCGATCCGGCAGGACGCGGGCGAGAGCACGATCACGCACGAGATGGACGCGCCGGCATCTCACCGTGAAACTCGATCTGCGGGACCGCGACCTCGCGACATTCATTGGCGACGCCAAGGACCGGATCGAGAAGCAGGTCCCCTACGATCACCAGCGGTATGAAGTCGAGTGGGGCGGCGCGTTCGAGAACCAGCAGCGGGCGCAGGCCCGGCTGATGGTCATCGTTCCCGCCGCGCTGGCGCTGATCTTCGTCCTGCTGTACGGGCAGTTCGGGGACATCCCGCATGCCGGGCTCATTCTGCTGAACGTTCCTCTCGCGCTGCTGGGTGGCGTGCTCGCGCTCCACCTGCGCGGGATGACCCTCAACGTGTCGAGCGCGGTCGGATTCATCGCCCTGTTCGGCGTGGCGGTGCAGAACGGCGTCATCATGGTCGCGAACCTCAACCGGTGGCGGACCATCGCCGGAATCTCGCTCGCCGACGCGGTGATGCATGGCGCGAGCGAGCGGCTCCGCCCGGTGCTCATGACGGCGAGTGTGGCGACGCTCGGGCTGATGCCGGCCGCATTGGCGCGGGGAGTGGGGAGCGACGTCCAGCGCCCGCTCGCGACCGTCATCGTCGGCGGCCTGGTCACCGCGACGGCCCTCACGCTCATCGTGCTCCCGGCGCTCTACGTCGTCCTCGAGGAGCGCCGCGCGAGGCGGCGCGAAACGGCATGAACTGCGGGGCGAGCGGGCCAGCGATTGCACTCGCAGTGGCGCTGGCGGTCGCGCCGGGCGGCCGGGCCGCAGGCGCACAGCAGCCGGCCACCGCGACCGCGGAGCCGGCCGGCCCGGTGGCCGCAGTGGCCGCAGTGGTTGCCGAGCGTTCGCCAGTCGTTCGTTTGTCGCTCGCGGGGTACGTCGGGCTGGTCGGGCGTCAGAACCTCGACTATGCCGCGCAGGCGTACAGCGTACCGGTGGCGGATGCGCAGGTGTCGGTCGCGCACCTCTATCCCAATCCGTCGCTCGCGTGGGGCGCCGGGCTCGACGTGTCGGGGCAGCACCAGGCGACATCGTACGACATCGCGCTCACGCAGACGATCCTGGTCGGCGGCAAACGGGGAGCGCGGACCGACATGGCGCGCGGGCAACTGGCCGCGGCGAGGGCGCAGCTCGACGATTTTCTCCGGACACTTCGCGCGACAGCGGCGACGACGTATGCAGACGCCGTTCATGCGGAGCAGGTCTATGCGCGCAAGCGGCAGACGGCCAATGAGCTGGACCGGCTGGTGACGCTCAACGAGCGGCGTGTGAAAGCCGGCGACATCGGGGAGATCGATCTCGTGCAGTCGCGTGTGGGCGCAGCCCAGTTCCGCGGCGCACTCGTCGCGGCCGCCAACGACGTGCATGCGGCGCACCTCGCAATGACGGGACTTCTGACGCCACGCCAGACCGACACCCTCGTCGCACCGGAGGAGCCGGCGGAACTCGTGGCGCTGCCGGCGACCAATGCGCCGATCACACCCGATCAACTGGCGCCGGCACCGGCGGGTGCGGCGGCGAAGACCGTGTCCGGCCCGGCGGCGTTACGCGGGCCGCTGGACCTCGACAGCCTGACGCGCGCTGCCGTGGCATCGCGTCCCGACGTGATAGCGGCGCGCCGGCTTTCCGACGCGGCCGCGGCCAGGCGTCCGGGTGGCGCACGGTGATCAATGGTCGGACGTCGATCTCACGCTCGGCACGTCGTACTTCACCCGGGGCACGAGCGTGATCGACCCCACGCCCACCTTCTCGTCTCTCAACGTGGGTCTGTCGTTCCCGATCCCGTTGTCGAACTTTTCTCACGGCGAGCTGTCGAGCGCGCAGTACACGGCGAAACAGGCTGCGACCGCGGTGCAGTCGGCGGAGTGGAAGGCGAGTATCGACGTGCGTACGGCGTGGGCCGCGTACCAGTCAGCGCTGGCGCAGGTCGCGCAATACACTGGTGGCATCCTGATCGATGCCGAGCGGGTGCGGCGCGCGAAGCTGTACAGCTACCAGCACGGGTCGGCGTCGCTGCTCGACGTCCTCACCGCGGAGCAAACGGCCAACGACGTTTTCGTCGCGTCCTATGATGCGCAGCAGCAGTACGCCCATGCGCTGATCGCGCTGGGGCAGGCCACGAGCGATTGGTCATTCGTGTACGCCGGCACGGACTGACGCGGCCCCCGGCGCTCAGAAGGGCGGCGCGTGGGCCGTCGCGTAGTGCTTCTCCGCCTCCTCGGCGTGTTGCGCGGCGAACGTGTGGTGCGCGTGCGCGACGTAGGCGTGGTAGCCGGCCTTCTCGTGATTTCCCGCGTCGTGGTGTTTTGCCGCTTCGCGGTGGTGTTTCGCCGCCTGCTCGTAGTGTTCGGCGGCCTCACGATGATGATGCGAGCCCGAATGCGCCATCTGGACCCCTGGTGGCAGAGTTGAGGCAGTGCACGAGGTGTGGGAGAGCCAGCCGATCCCGCTATCAGGACGGCCGGCATCTCTCGAAGCCTAACAAGTCCCCGTGCGGGTTGCGCCGGGTCCGGCCGCGTTCAGGGCGTGAGCGGCGCCCGGAAGATCGCAGGGGGTGATGCGGCGACCGACTTGATGGAGCCGTCGTCGCCGAAGCGGTCCCACCCGCTATTGCCGAGGAAGTAGAACCCATCGGCGGTGAGCACGCCGTGGGTGGGGTCACCGAGCGTGGGTGAGCCGCGCTCGATGACCTTCCAGCCCGTCACGTTGGCGAAGCGAGAGTCGAGCGTGAATCGCACGACCCTTTCCGGCGACGTTCCATTCTGTACGGCGTAGAGCGTGTGTCCCTGGACATACATACCGTCGATGCCGTTGACGGCGGTGGTGTCCGGGTGCTGGACCCAGGTCACGGTTCCGTCCTGTCTGTCGATCACGGCAAGTCCTAGCGCGTAGTCGGCCACCATGACACGTCCGTCCGGGAGCACGGCCGGCGTTTGCGGCGAGCGGAACGTCCCGCGGGGGACGAGCGTCTCGAGCGAGTCGCGGCCAGCGCGTACCGTGTAAATGTCGCCGCTCACGCCGTCGGAGATGATGATGGTGCCATTCTGATCGACCGTCATGTCGCCGAGGTTGTGGCCACGGCCATCGCGGGGCGCGTCGAACCGGCCAAGCAGGCGTCCGGTGGCCAGCTCGTAGCGCAATACCGCTGACAGGCCCGAATCGGTGGTCTTATATCCATCCGCCTGGGGCATCGCGGACGTCGTCGCCCACAGCACGCCGTGCCGTGTGTCCAGCGCGAGCGCCATGATTCCGTAGACGTTATCGCGGCCGGCAGGAACGAAATCGTGCACGGGGCCATTCTCCGGCACGGCGACAATGGCGCCCCGGTGCACGCTGCTCACGTAGAACGTGCGGCTGCCTGGGTCGTAAGCGAGATCCTCGGCCAGCATGTTCGTATCCGCGAGGACGTGCGTCACCGTAGCGGTCGAGATCGCGGAGCGATTGGCGGCCATGGCGGTGCGGACCGCATCGAAGTCCTTCTGGCCGCGCAGCGTCGCAAATGCCGAGTCGTCGTCGATCGGGTAGGCGAGTCCCATTGCGGCGATCGTTCGCAGCCGGGAGACCGCCGCGCCGGCGTGTCCGAGCCGTGCCTCGCTTCGCGCGATGAGGTAGACCACGTCGGGGTGACCCTTAATGAGCGTCAGGGCGCGGACATACTCGTCTCGGGCCGCGGCATTGTTATGGACGGCTTCATCCTTCTGGCCGGCCTCGATTGCGGCGCGGTAGCTGAACTCATTGGGTTTGGCGGGCTGCGCGCCGCCGCGTGATGCAGCGATCGCCAGCGCGGCCGTGGCCATGGTCATGGCTGCCGCTGCCATGGAGACGGCGCGGCTGCGAACTCGCGCGCGTGGCCGCGCCGCGGAGCGAATCGCATCGGGAACGTGTGTGAGGAGTGTCATGGTGCGTTGGACAGCAGCTTTGCGCGGAGGGTTGGCTGATTCGCGAAGCGAAATGCACAACGGATGCACGCGCGTGCGTTGTGATGTGCGGCAATATCGGACATGGCGACTGAACCGGCCGCGTGTTTCGGTCGTACGCATCGTGTGATAGCCATCATCGTCCGTATCGCGATCGCCATCTCGGTGCTGCGCACGACCTGCGCGACGGCCTGATCTCTGGTAGGAGTGGTGTCCTATCGGCTATCCGTGTCCGCGTACGCGACGCGGCCGCCGTCCCCGCCATCGCTCGTTCCGCCGCCATCCGGGCGCGACCTGGCGAGAGGACTGCCCGGCTCTGACGGTGCGGGAATGCCAGCCACCCCGCCGGAGGGCAGCATGAGGGTGAAGGATGACCCGACCGTCTCGCGGCTCTCGGCCACGAGATCCCCGTGCATCGCGCGTGCGAGATCGCGGCTGATCGTGAGTCCGAGACCGGCGCCTTCGTCGGTGCCGGAGAGGCGCCGTCCGACCTGTACGAACGGCTCGAAGACCCGCGCCATCTGATCAGCGGGGATTCCGCGGCCAGTATCGCGAACGACGATGCAGATCCGTCCCTCGTCGCGGCGCGCCGCGTTCTCGCAGAGAAGCATGACGCTTCCTCCCGGGGCGGTGAACTTCACTGCATTGGACAGCAGGTTGAGGAGAATCTGCAGGATGCGGTCGCGGTCGCCGACGACCATGTAGTCGGTGTCGCATCGTACGCGCTCGAACGTGATGCCTTTGGTGCGGGCCTGTGGCTCGAGCATGCCGGCGGCTTCGATGAGGAGAGGCTCGACGAGCACCGGCTTCGCCGCGACCTCTACGTGGCCGGCTTCGAGGCGCGCGACATTGAGCACATCGTTGATGAGCGCGAGGAGGTGCGCACTTGCGCGCCGGATGCGCTGGATGTCATCGAGCTGCGCTGGCAGGAGCGGTCCCCGGATGCCGGCATCGAGCAAGTCGGCGTAGCCACTGATGGCGTTGAGCGGGGTGCGCAACTCGTGTGACATGCTCGTCAGGAACTCGGATTTCGCGGTATTCGCCGCTTCGAGCTCCATGGCTTGCCGCTGCATCTGGTCGGTCTGGATCTCCATCTCCAATGCCTGGTCCTGCAACTGGTCGTTCTGGGCTCCCAACTCTCGCGCCTGTTTGCGGAGTTGCTCGTTCTGTGTCGCGGCGAGTGCGGCGGCTCGCAGCAGGTACGCATTCACGAGAACGCCGAGCAGGAGGGCGATCGCAGTACCGAGAACGAGCACAGTCACCGTGAACGAGCGACGGTAATTCAGCGCCGGCGTGCGGCGGTTGAGGAGGACATCCTCCTCGGCCGTCAGTGCGGCGCCAACGCGGCGGGCGGTGTCCATGAGTGCGCGGCCACGCGCGAGCGACGTGGCTTCGGCGGCGGCTTCCCCTCGAGTCGTGCGGACGGCGATCGTGGAATCGATGTCGGCCAATCGCGCCGTTGCCACGCGATCGAGGTCATCGAGGCGGGGGCGCTGGTGCGGGTTGTCGCTGGTGAGGGTTCGCAGGAGGGCGAGGTCTTTGGTCGCGGAGTCGGCGACGGCGCGATACGGCGGGATGTCCGTGGTGTCGCCGCTGATGAGGAACTTGTTGATGGCCGTCCGGGAGAGGCTGAGTTGCGCGAGGAAGTCCGCGGCGACCAGCTTGACCCGGTCGGTGTGGCGGATCCAATTCTCGCGAACCGTGACATCCCGGATGTTCCAGAGCGTGCCGGCGCAGACGAGCGCGACGACGAGGGCAGGGCCGAGGACCACGCCAATGCGTCCGGCGCCGTGCGTCGCTATTCTGGCGGGCACGGTGAGGCCGCCAGCCTGGCTGCCGGCGGCGCGCTCCACGGGGCGCTCGTTGGGGCTACCGCTGGAGCTGCTCGAAGAATGGTGCAGCGCGATCGCTCTTTACTCGCGTACCGGGATGCTGCCTCCGCTCCCTGCACGTCCAATTGGGGCTGTGGTCCACGGGGACCGGCCGAATGGCGGCTGGCCGAACCGAATTTATCACGGGCCGTGGGCGTGCATCTACTACGGTCTGGCCAGTTCGCGTGTTGGCTGGGCATTCGTGGCGGGGACAGCGCATTTGTCGTGCTCGCTCGCGTCCGACGCCGCCGCCCAAGGGGCGGATGCGATCAGGGCCGGCCCGTGCAACCGGCCGGCCCTGCTTGCCTAGCTTCTGTTGTCGCCGGGGAGACGTCAGTGCAGGACGATCCGGGCGCGGCTGGTCATCAGGGCGCGGATACGGTTCTGGCCGCCGTTCGATTGAGCGAGAACGATCCGGATACCCGGCAGGGACTGGCTCGACAACACGAAGGCGCTGTTCGGGAAGCCGGCGGACGGCGTGAAGAACACCGAGAATGCGGCCGTCATGTTGCCCGAGGAGCACGTCGATCCACTGAGGAGATCCTCTGCGGCGGCGTTCGGGATCGGCAGCGAGAACGTGTGGCACTTGCCGCTGATTCCCGATGCGCCGGCCGACGCGACCGTCACCGAGTCGAAGTTGGGATTGGCTTCGGTTCCGACCAGGTCGGCGACATCGCCGAGTGTGTCCGGAACAAGGATCTGCGCATAGACCAACTGGCTCACATCGTCGCCGGTCCAGGCGAACTCGATGAAGATCGAGTCACTGGGCACCGGGTTGGGTCCAGCGGTCTGGCCGACCAGCTCCAGGACGCCGGCCTGGTACTTCTGCGAAGCGCCATCCACGTTGAGCGAGATGCTCGCTGGTACGCCATTCTCCGCCAGAAACGCGATCGGGTAGGTGAGGAGACGGTAGCGATCGAACTGTCCGGCGGCCGACGCGGCGACAGCGAGGCTATCGAAGTGACCAGCTTGCATCGACAATGCGGTCGGCTTCGGAGCGGACGAACTGTGGCAGGCCGCGAGGGTCGCTACCACGAGTGTCGTTACAATGGCGAGACGGCGCGTTTGCATTCAGTACTCTCGACGACCGAGGTCAATGATCGGTGACTTCACGGGCAAGTATGTCATGGGGACCCGCCGTTGGGGAGTGGAAACCGCGAAAGACCTCGCAGGAGCGGCTCACGGCAGGCTCAGGGCAACCGAAACGTGACCGCTCACCCCAGCCCTCCGTCTGACTTGATATAGTGGCTTGACGGCGCATGTACACCCTCGCAGCTTCGACGGTATGACCACCTCTTGGGGTATTCGCGGCTGGCGCGCGGTGCAGTCCTGCCGCCGGCTCATTCTGACGGCGGCCGCCGGCTCCGCCGGTGTTCTGGCGGGCTGCTCGGACATGACACCAGTCGCCCCGCCGCCTGCGCGTGCCGCACTGAGGGCGCTGCCAACGTCGCCGCGATACCTCATTGAGCTGCCGGCCGGACAAGCAGCGTCGCCGGCGCTCAAGGCCCAGATCCGTGCCAATGGCGGCCGGATCGTATTCTCGCACGCGCCGACCGGCATCGTGGTGGTGGCCGGGCTCTCGGCGACGTCGGCGGGCGCGCTGCGTCTGCGGAACGGCGTGCAGGCCGTCGTCGCGGACGTCCACCGGATGCGGATCACGGATCCTTCGTTCGCGAGAATGCACCTCCGGAGCTTCAGGCCGTCCGCGGTGCGTATGCGCTCGTTCACGCCGCGTGGCGGGGTAGACCCGCGGACCGCGTCGTTCTTCGGGGCACAGTGGAACATGAGCGTGATTCAGGCGGACACCGCCTGGCAGATCACGTCGCAGGGCGCGGGTGAGAAAGTGTTCATTCTCGACACCGGGGTGGACACTGCCCACGTGGATCTCGCGGGACGGGTCAACACCGCACTCAGCACCTCATTCGTATTCGCGACCGACACATCGACGGAGCCGGTGCCGTTCAGCCACGACGTTGCGGCGCATGGCACGTTCGTCTCGTCGCAGATCGCCACGAACTCGATCAACCTCGCGGCCGTCGCGCCGCAGGCGGAACTCGTGATGGTCCGCGTGCTGGACGACAACGGACAGGGCAACTTCATCGCGAACCTCGAGGGAATTCTCTACGCGACCGACAACAATGCCGACGTGATCAACATGAGCCTCGGCGGGTATTTCGACCGGACCAACGCCGACGACATGTCGTTCATCGACATCTTCCAGCGGGTGGTGGACTACGCATTCCAGCGGGGCATCGTGCTGGTGGCGGCGTCCGGCAACGAGGGGGTGGACTTCAACACCGCGACGGCTCCGACGGGCAGCTACGTGGACAGCCTCAACGCACCTGCTGGTCTACATCACGTGCTGAGCGTGGGCGCGACCGGCCCGATCGGCCAGGCGAATTTCGACGACATCGCCGTCTATTCGAACTTCGGAAGTGCTGGGGTGGCCGTCTTCGCGCCTGGTGGTAATGTCGCGGACTCGCTTCCCGCCGACACAGCCAATGCGCAGGCCGACCTGGTGATCGGTGCGTGCAGCTCGGCGAGCTCGCTCTGTCCGGGGGCCGACACTCTGTATCTCGTCGGTGCGGGGACGAGCTTCGCGTCGCCTCTGGTGGCGGGTGAGGCGGCTGTGGTGAAGGGGCAGTCCAACACCGTCGTCGGGCAGACACTCGAAACGTGCCTTGCCACATCGTCGACGGAAGTGACCGGCAAGCGTCCCGATCCGAACTATGGGTTCGGGCGCATCAATGTGTTCACCGCGGTCAAGTCAAAGAGCTGTCAGTAGGCGGCGAGAGTTCGTGATGCTGAAGGCCAGAATCGCCGTCGTCGCGTTCGCTCTGGCGTCGGCGCTCGTCGCATGCCATTCGTCGACCACGACGGGACTGACGCTCCCTGGTGATGCTACTCAGGGCGACGACATCGATCTGTCGAGCGCGTACAACCTGTCATTGTTTGCCGGCGGCAGGCCGTCGACCATTCGAACGGGGCGACGCTGGCGATGACCTCGACGACCTACACCGTTCGCGGATTCGGCAACTACAGCGGGATAGGACCTGACAGTGGCTCGTATGTGGCGCTCGACACGTCATCGGTGGCCGGCGTCGATGCAGGCTCGCTGATCTTCACGTCAGTGATTCCGGGTGTGGGGCAGACCGTCGCCACGTTCCTGCTGTCGCACGATTCGCTGATCGTCAACGTGATCCAGCTCGGCGGATCGATTCAGAATACCGTCTGGCTCAAGTAGCCAGCCGTCACGTCTTGCGCGGCGGCCGGGTGGCGAGCCACGCCAGCGCAAGCAGGAGCGGCGGGCCCGCGATCACGACAGCCGGCAACAGCAGGCCGCCCGTGTAGGTGAGCGAGACGGTATCGTGGCGGTGCAGGACCTCCGCGACCAGAACGTGCCACGCGGCCGGCAACACCTCGTATGCCGCGAGTGCCGACCAGTAGATCCCCCAGGTTCCGACCAGACCCCACGCACTCCACCGCGGAAGCGTGAGACGGCTGGACTGCGCCAAGACTGGCGGCGTAGGTGGAAGGACGGCGGGACGAATGCCGTGCGGAACAGCGGGCGGCAGGGCGGGCTCCTGCGAGCGATCTCCCATCCGGGTTCTCCGTCGTGTCGTACCGCCCGATCGTTACGCCCAGTCGTCGGGCGGGCAATCGAATCGGTCACGCCAGAATACGCGGCGCACGATCCAAACAATGACGGCGATCGGCAGCACGACGAACACCAGCAACTTGAGCGCCACGATCGTGAACAGTCCGACGGCGATGATGATCAGGAGCGGGACGCCCAGGATCGCCACCGTGAAGAGAGGGCGTAGCGCAAAGAGACGGAGCAATGCCTCGAGCATGAGCGGACTCCCCAGAGGGTTCTGTCATCACTACGGGGGGACCGCACCCGGAGGTTTCGATTGGGCGTTGCGGGCTGGCGGGCTCTGGCCGATCGTTCGGGGGGTGAAGGGGCGGCGGATCGTGGGAACCAACTGAGCCGGCCCGACATAGTTGTGGTGTATGACGTCACCAAGGAATGACCGGCGGAGGGCTTACCTGTGGCGCGCGCGCCCTGGCGCGGCGGCGGTCGCAACGACCGTCGTCGCTGTCGTCGTGGCCGCTGCGGCCACCTACGCACTTCAGTTCGCTGTCACGGCGGCTACATCGCGGCCGGTCATCGTACCCGCCATCATGTCGGAGCGCCCGGCAGGGCAGGCAGCCGCTCCACGAACAGGAGGCACCATGGATTTCAGCAACTACCGGAAGCCGGGTGAGAAGGAGCTGGAGCATCAGCTGACCCCGGCGCAGTTCACGGTCACGCAGCGTGAGGGGACCGAACCGGCGTTCCGGAACGAGTACTGGGACAATCACGCCGCCGGGATCTACGTCGATGTCGTCTCCGGCGAGCCGCTCTTCAGCTCACTGGACAAGTTCGAATCGGGGACCGGCTGGCCCAGTTTCACTAAGCCGATCGACCAGGCCAACGTCACCACCCGCACCGACCGGGGACTGCTCATGTCGCGCACCGAAGTGCGGTCGGCGCACGCCGACTCGCATCTGGGCCACGTCTTCGACGACGGTCCCGCGCCGACCGGGCTGCGCTACTGTATGAACTCGGCGGCGCTGCGGTTCATCCCTGTGGACAAGCTCGAGGCGGAGGGCTATGGCCGATATCTGCCGCTCTTCGCTGCAGCTGGCGTGACTCCAACGGCACCGAGCCCGGCCCCGGCGCGGTGAGGGTGCTGCGGCGGCGTCCACCAACCACCAGCCGCGCGTGACGATTCCCGACGACGTGCCGGCCGAGGCCCAGGTCGCGCCGGTGCCGGCGGCCGATGCGACGGTGGCCGAAGTGACGGCGGCGGACGGAACGGCTGTCGTCGTGAAGCCGGCCTCGCAGCCACATCACGGGGAGGAGCCGCCGCCTCCCCGGATCGAGCGGAACCGGCACTCACCGATTGTGCGGGTGACGCATTGGGTGGCGGTCGTGGCCATCCTCGTGATGGCTGGGTCGGGGTTGCGGATTTTCGACGCGTATCCCGCGTTTCACCGGAAGGGCGAGACATTCTGCTGCTACCCGTTCGAGGGGCGGGCCATCCCTGACTGGCTCACCTTCGGCGGGTGGCTTGGCGGCGCCCGCCACTGGCACTTCGCGATGATGTGGGTGCTCGTGGCCAACGGGTTCGTGTATCTCGCGTACGTCTATCTACATGGCGAGTGGCGCGACCTCATCCCACGGCGTGGCGACATCCGCGACGTGCTGCGGATGGTGCGGTTCTACCTGTTCATCCGGCGCCAGCATCCATTGCAGGGGAAGTACAACGCGCTCCAGAAGGGTGCGTACTTCGCCATGCCGTGGATCGGCGTCCTGATCGTGCTCTCGGGCGTCGCGATCTGGAAGCCGGTCGAACTGGCGCCGCTGACCACGCTGTTCGGGGGTTACGTGTGGGCTCGCTACTGGCATTTCATGGGGATGGTGGCGCTGCTCGGGTTGGCGGCCGGACACGTATTCATGGTGTTTGCGGTCGATCCGTACGTGCTCCCGTCGATGATTACGGGCCGGTACAACGAGCGGTTCGCGCCGGAGCGGCGGAACGGCCGGCCGTTCTATCATCTGCTGCCGCGGTGGGCGCCTCGTCCGGCTGCGGCGGACGTGATAGCGGCGCAGGCGACTGCGGCGATTCCCTCATCGCCGGCCGAACCGTGAGCACGCCGAAGGTGACCGGGGGGCCGATGCCGCTCGCGCGTCTCGCTGCGCCCGGTGACGAGAGCGTCATCGGCCGGCGCCGGTTCCTGGTCGCGACCGGCGGTGGGATCGGGGCGGCGCTGCTCGCGGCGTGCGGGAGCCGCGGACCGAAGAGTGCGCAGCGGATCCTGAAATACGCCGAGCGAAAGAACGAGGTCGTGGAGCGGGTGCTGTTCCGTCATACGTCGATGGATGCGGCGGGCGGGCACGCGCTGGATGCCGGGAACGCATTCCCCGCGTATTTCATCGCGCCATCGGTTCCGGTGTGGGACGCCAAGACCAGTGGCCCATGGGCGCTCGAAGTGAGTGGCATGGTCGCGCGGCCAATGCGGTTTTCGTTGGCCGACCTGCAGCGCATGCCGTCGGTCACGCAGCGCATCAATCATTACTGCGTCGAAGGGTGGCAGGCGATCGCGTCGTGGACCGGCGTGCGGCTTCGCGACCTCGCTGCCGTCGTGGGTGCGGACCCGGCGGCGCGATATGCCGATTTCCAGTCGTTCGACGACGGATATCATGAGAGCTGGGACATCGAGAGTGCGACGCACCCGCAGACCCTGGTCGCCTACGGGATGGACGGCGCGTTCCTCGGTGCAGCGCACGGCGGTCCGGCGCGAATCCACTCGCCGATCAAACTTGGGTACAAGAACACCAAGTATCTGACCAGGATCGTGTTCATGTCCGTCAGGAACGGCGGGTACTGGAGCGATCAGGGCTACGAGTGGTACGGCGGGATCTGACGGCCCAGGGACTCCGGCCTTCGCCTGATTAGAGAATCCTCACACGGGTTCCTCGCGGTGACCGCCTCAGCGGCGGGAAGTCACCCTCCCAGCGGATGCACTCACGCAACGCGAGCGCCACCATGTCGTGGCGTGCAGGATGGTGGACTACCGGAATTCCAGGAGCTCGTAATGCGGCTACATCCGAAGTGCAACTCGTTCGTCACGGTGGCAGCGGTCGTGTTGGCCGTGGTGATGGCAGCGTGCAGCACCACGAAAGCAACCGGACCAACCAATCCTGGGAACGTATCCAAGGGCGATTCGGTCGATCTCTCGGGCAGCTATAACCTGGTGTTCTTCACGGGTGAGACGATCGACTCGACCGACGGCGCGGCGCTCGTCCTGACCAAGACCACGTACAATCTCACCGCCACTGGTCTCTTGAACTGCCAGTTGGGAACGGACAGCGGGACCTACGTCGCGGTCGATACGGCATCGGCGGCTGGCGTGGTCGCGGGCACGCTCGTGCTGACGTCGTTGGTGAATGTGGGCACGCCAATGCAGGCAGCCTTCGTGGTTTCGCACGACACCCTGCAGGTCAACGTCTCCAACGGCGGCTCGACGCAGAACACCATGTGGGTCAAGCAGTAGACCCTGGCGGTCGGCTCGGGGGTCCACACGCTGGCGATTGTGCCGGTCTGGCATCAAGAGAGCGAGTAGGCGAGCAGGGCCGTCCAAGCACATGGCCGGCCCTGCTTGCATTTGCAGGCGGGGAGTGGTGAGTATCGGAGCAACGAAGACTTGACGAGGTCTGATGGTGCCGCGGCGGGTGCGGGCGCTGGGTAGCTAGGTACCGGCGGTGCGTGCCACCCGGGACTCGTACGCGGTCACGATGTGCGCGTGGGTCACGAGTCCCACGACCTGTCCCGAAACGCGATCTACGACCGGGAGCGCAGCGGCGCCGCGGACGCCCATTCTTGCGCACCGCGTCGAGCAGCGAGTCCGACGGGCCTACGACTTCTGACGTCTCGACTGCGTCGGTGGCTCGCACCAGGGGGCCGGAATCGCGGGCGGCGGCAGCCAATTGGCCAAGTCCTGCAACCGTGATCACGCCGAGGCAGTGGCCTTCGGCATCCACGACCGGGTAACAGGGCTGGTTGTAGTCCAGCAAGGCGAGCAACGCTTCAAGTGGTGCGTCCTCGCCGATCACGCGGGGGTTCGGGTCATATGCGTCGCGAACCTGCAGGCCGGCGAGGACGTCGCGGTCGGCGCCCTGTTCGATCGATTCGCCTCTTCGCCGAAGCCAGCCACTGTACAGTGAATCCGGTTCCCAGCGGCGCGCGATCGCGTGTGCGACGACCACGGTGAGCATCAGCGGGATGATGATCGCGTAGTCGTTGGTCATCTCGAACACGAGCAGGATGCCGGTGATTGGCGCGTCGGTGGCGCCGGCGACCAGCGCTCCCATCCCGACGACGGCGTACGCCTCGGGGTGAATGCCGATCGCGGGCCACAGCTGCATCAGGAGCACACCGACCCCGCCGCCGGCCGCCGCGCCGATGTAGAGGGACGGTGTGAAGACGCCGCCCGAACCTCCACCGGCCAGCGTGATCGCGGTCGCGACGATCCCGCCGGCCGCGAGGCCGAACAGCGTGTACCACGCCAACTGGCCGAACATCTCGGCGTGGAGCGCGAGGTGCCCGTATCCGACGAGCAATCCGTGCGACAGCCAGACCATGGCGCCGACGGCGGCGCCGGCGACCCAGGGCATCACCGCCTCGAATCGGGCGCCCCGGAACCGGGCCGCGAGTGCATCGAAGCCAAAGTAGGCGCGGACATACGCGATCGACGTGAAGCCGGTCACGACGCCGAGCAACGGGAAGAAGATCAGGATCTCGCCGATCGAGCCGTATCCGTACTGCGACGGCATTGGAAACGCGGGGTGGTTGCCGAAGGCCGCGCGGGAGACGATCGCGGCGACGACGCTCGCCACCACGACGGGCGAGAAGGACGCCACGGAGAACGATCCCAGGATCTCCTCGATTGCGAAGAACGCGCCCGCCAGGGGTGCGTTGAACGCGGCGCTGATTGCCGCGGCGCTCGCGCAACCGACGAACGTCGCCGTGCGCTGCGGTGTGAAGCGAAACGCCCGCCCCAGCGCAGAACCGATCGCCGCGCCCAGCACGACCACGGGTCCTTCGCTTCCGGCCGAGCCGCCACTGCCGATCGTGATGGCGCTGGCGAGCGTGCGAGCCAGTGCGGGGCGCGCGGGGATGGATCCGCCGCGGCGGACGACGGCCAACTGGACATCGGGGACATTGAGCCCATCACTGCCACGGCCGAGGCGCCGCATCACCCACCAGGCGAGCGCGACCCCGGCGCCTGTGACAACGGGGCGGTACAGCAGACCAACGGCAGGCGGGAGATCCGACCCAACCCATCGGTAGAACACCGCGTAGGCGAGGTCGATCGTGCGATAGAACGCGATGACACCGAGGGCCGCGAGCACGCCGATGGCGGTCGCGAACCCCAGCAGAACGGCATTCTCGCTGTACTCCTGCCGGTTGAACCAGGTGGTGAACGCGTTCCACCGCTGCATGATCCCGTTCATGATCACGGCGGGTGCGTCACCTCCGGTAACGGCGGGTCAGGTCGTAGCCGAGTGTGGCGCCTGCGCTGGGCAGGATCACGACCCCGATGAGGCTCAACACGCGGAGCACTCCGCCTGCATCGCCCAGCCGGTTGAGCCGCACGAGGGCGAAGCTGCCCGCGCCGCCGACAACGGCACCGCCGAGGGCGCCGAAATACGAGCCGCTGGCGTGTGGGCCGGCTCCGACGAGCGTGGGGCCGGCGGCCGTGGCGAACACGGCGCTCACATAGGCACCGGCGAGGCCGGCGTCGGATGCCCCATCAGATGAAGCGCCGAAGCGGTTGGCGACCCAGCGGGTGGCGAGGCCGCCGCCGACGAAACCGATCGGCATGGCGACGACGCCGACGCCGACCTGTGCTGCCACGCGGCCCGCGCTCGGCGCCGGCACCTGTTGCGCGGTCGCGCTGCGAAACGAGAGCAGGAGAGTGGCTCCCATTATGAGGCCGCTCACCGCTCGGCACGTGGTCACGTGCAGAAGTTAGTGGGGCACCGGGCTGGCGCCACGGCTTGGGCGCCACGGCTTGCACGGCGGAGCTTGCGCCGGCTGGACTGGGCCGGCGGGGCCCATCGCTGGACCAGTGGCCACGGCACCGATTACGTTGCGCGAAGCCTGCTCGTCCCCGATGAATCGGGTCACACGGACAATTTTTCGTTCGGGCGCGATATGACGACACCGACAACGACGCCAACAACGACGCCAACAGCGAAACCTTCACCCACGGCCGCGACGCCGCGGCCTGGTGCGGTCACTCAAACGGCCCTCTTCGGCGCGGGGTGTTTCTGGGGCGTCGAGGCGACATTCCGCCAAGTGCCCGGTGTATTGGCGACCCGGGTAGGCTATGCTGGCGGCGCCACCGACCACCCCACGTACGAGCAGGTTTGCACGGACCGTACGGGTCACGCTGAGGTGGTCGAGGTGACGTACGACCCGTCTCGCGTGGACTACGACAAACTTCTAAGCGTGTTCTGGGAGAACCACGACCCGACGACGCGCAACCGCCAGGGACCTGACGTCGGGACGCAGTACCGGTCGGTGGTCTTCTACGCGACGCCGGAGCAGAAGGCGGCCGCGGCGGCCTCTCGTGACGCGCTCCAGGCGAGCGGCAAGCTTCACCGTCCGGTGGTGACGGAGATCGAGCTGGCGCCGGCGTTTCATCCGGCCGAGGAATACCACCAGCGCTATCTGGAGAAGCGGGGCCTGGCGTCCTGCCACATCTGATCCCCGGCGCACTTTGGGGGGTCGTCCGGCGTCTCGTTTGAGCGGCGCCAGGACAGAGAGGCTGGCAGCAATCCGGCGGTAACCCGGCTGCTCCGCGGCGCGTCCTGTACCGTATGGATGACACGGTGCAGGCGGAGCAACCGGCGGCGGGCCGGACGGGCCAGCATCGTTCAGGGGATCCGAGGAATTCCGGGGCGCTGACACCGGGACAGCCCAGCGGCGATCCGTCGCGCGGCGGCGTGGGCGATCCGGGGATTCTCTTACCGGCTGCGATGACCGCCTATGCGGTCGTGTACGTCGCGTGGCTGGGGTCGGCGCCTGCCGACAGCGTCGTCCGCCAGGTCATTCTGCTCCTGGCGTTCCTCCCGATGAACCTGGGGATCGTCGCACTGGCGTGGCGTGCATCGCGGAGGATCCCGGCCGAGAACCACGCGGGCTTGAGGCGGGCGCTCGAACTCACCGGCGTTGGGTTCCTCGGCGTTCTCGCGGGCAACGTCTGCGAGTTCGCGTATGTGCACGGGTGGCATCGCGACCCCAACGACACGCTGCTCGGCATTCCGTATCTGATTCTGTATCCGTGCTGGCTGATCGCGCTCCTGGCGCTGCCGCGGGCGCGGCGTGTGCGGTCCGAGCAGCGGAAGTTCCTGTACGATGCGGCGACCATACTCCTCGGCGTCGGCATCGCCGTGTGGTATCTCATCGTCGTTCCGACCGCGCTCACTGGTTCGCAGAGCCTGATCGCGCGCCTCTTCAACGTCGCGTACCCGACGGGTGATGCGGCGGTCGCGCTGGGCCTGACCACCGTCATGTTGCGCCGCCTGCCGGTTCCGCGCCGGGTTCCGTTCGTTCTGTTCCTGCTCGGGATCACGGTGTACATCGCGTCCGATCTGGCGAGTGAACTCGTCATCCAGAGCGTCGGGTACGGCGGGATCAAATGGACCGACATGACATTCATGGCGGCGTATCTGATGCTGGCGTGGGCATGCCAGCGCTACGCCGCCGATCCGCCGCCGGCGGGCGAGCGGGAGCGGCCGAGCGCGGCGAGCGGTTCGCGCATCCAGCCGTTCACGCTGCTGCCGTACCTCGCGGTCGTGGTGTGTTACGGCTTGCTGGTGGATGAGGCGATCAAGCAGTCCGGGGAGCGTTGGGCGTTCCTGGCTGTCGGGTGCGTGGCCCTCACCTGTCTGGTCGTCCTTCGGCAACTGGCGGCGGTTCGCGAGAACGCCCGGCTCCTTTCCGAGACGGCGGCGCGAGAAAACGAGGCGCGGTTCCGCGCGCTCGTGCAGCATTCGACCGACATGATCGCGATCGCGGACGCCGACGGTGTGCTGCGGTACGTGAGCCCCTCGATCCAGCGTCTGTTCGGCTACGTGCCATCGGATCTCGAGGGCAAGCCACTGATCGATCTGTTGCATCCCGACGACGCGGTGCACGCGGCCGCGGCGTTCGCGACCGCGAGCGATCCCGGGTCGGTGACGGCGGCCGCCGAGTGGCGCATCCGGCATTGTGATGGGCGATGGATGGCGATCGAGGCGGTGGGAACGAACCTGCTGCACGAGCCGACCGTTCGGGGCATCGTCGTCAACGCGCGGGACGTGAGCGACCGCAAGGCACTGGAGGCGCAACTCACGCATCAGGCGTTTCACGATCCGCTGACCGGACTCGCGAACCGCGCGCTGTTCTTCGACCGTGTGACGCATGCGCTCGAGCGGCGGGAGCGAATGCAGGAGGGGTTGGCGGTTCTCTTCCTCGATCTCGACAACTTCAAGACCGTGAACGACAGCCTGGGGCACGCGGCGGGCGACCGGCTCCTCGTGGCGGCGGCCGTGCGGCTCGGCGTGTGCGTGCGCGCGTCCGACACGGTCGCGCGGCTTGGCGGCGACGAATTCGCGGTCCTGATCGAAGACGCGACCGGCGACATGGCGTCAGTGGCGGCCGAGCGGATCACCGCGGCGCTGCGGTCACCGTTCGAGCTGGAGGGGAAGGAAGTATTCGTGACGGCGAGCCTGGGGATCGCGTTCGCCGAGGCCGGGTCCACCGCGTCGGAGCTGCTGCGGAACGCCGACATGGCGATGTATACGGCGAAGGGGCGGGGGAAGGGGCGGTCCGAGCGGTTCGAGACGCGCATGCATCGCGAGGCGCTCGACCGGCTGGAACTGGAGGCGGATCTGCGCCGGGCGCTGGAGCGCGACGAGATGACACTGCTGTATCAGCCCATCGTCTCGCTGGATACCGGCAGCGTGATCGGGATGGAGGCGTTGGTGCGGTGGCGGCATCTCGACCGGGGGCTCATGTATCCCGGGCAATTCATCCCGCTGGCGGAGGAGACCGGGCTGATCGTCGGGATCGGCGAGTGGATCCTGCGGGAGGCGTGCCGGCAGGCGAAGGCGTGGGATACGAAGTGGCATCCCGACGTGCCGCTCAGTCTCACGGTGAACATCTCCGGGCAGCAGTTGCAGCACGTGGGCGTGGTCGACGTCGTGCGGCGTGCGCTGGCGCGATCGGGGTTGCGGCCGCACGATCTCGTGCTCGAGATCACGGAGAGCGTGCTGATGCAGCATACCGAGACGATGCTCGATCGTCTGACCGAGCTCAAAGCCGTCGGTGTGCGGCTCGCCATCGACGATTTCGGCACCGGGTATTCGTCGCTGAGCTATCTGCAGCGGTTCCCGATCGACATCCTCAAGATCGCGAAGCCGTTCGTGGACGATGTGGGGACGGACGAGGGGCATCCGGCGCTCGCGCGCGCGATCATCGCGCTCGGCGAGTCCTTGTCGTTGCGGACGATCGCCGAGGGGATCGAGTTGCGGGAGCAGTGGATGGGGTTGCGGGCGTTGGGGTGCGAGATGGGGCAGGGGTATTTCTTCGCGCGCCCGCTGACCGCGGAGGCGATGGGACAGTTGATCGCCGACAACGTGCGGGTGAAGCCGGTGGGGCCGGCGGGGCAGCCTGCGCACCCTAAGTCGCGGCGGCCGGTGGTGGCTGGGCTGTAATTTCGTCCATCGTGCGGCCCGATGAGACCGACGTCATCGCATCCGCCACGATGTCGGAGCCCGGTACGGCGAACGCGTCCCGGTGTTTGATCAGCAGCCATGATGGTTTGGCGCTCGAACTGGAGCTCGAACTGGAGCTCGAGCGTCCGGGGCCGAAGCGAGTGCGGACGAGGACCCAGGAGCCGCGCATGCGCTCGCCCTGGAGGACGACCTTGAGATCCCCGCGGTCGTATCCGGCCTGGACGGCGGCTTCATCGGACGCAGCGGCGGGCATTGCGGGGTCGGCGATGTAAGTCCCGCGATCCCACAGCATCACGGTCCCGCCGCCGTATTCACCTTGCGGGATCGTGCCTTCGAACGTGTTGTACTCGATGGGGTGATCCTCGACCTGCATGGCGAGGCGTTTGATCGTTGGGTCGAGACTTGGGCCTTTGGGTACGGCCCAGCTTTTCATGACGCCATTGAGCTCGAGGCGAAGGTCGAAGTGGACCTGGCGGGCGGCGTGTTTCTGGACGACGAACTGGAGGGTGCCGGTGCGAGTGGCGGTGCCGCCTGCGGGCTCGGCGGTCTTGTTGAAATCGCGTTTGCTCCGGTATTCGCCGAGCTTCGGCAGCGCGGGTGTTTTCGTGCTGCGTGGGGCGGATTTCGTTTTCGTTTTCGTTTTCTTGGCGGCGGGCTTCGGCTTGGCATTCTTGCCGGCCCGGGGTTTGGCGCGTTTCGCGGTGGCCATTAGCGTCTCCTGGTGCGGCGCTTGTTCTGGACAATCCGTGCCACGGCCGTCTCGCGAAACGCGCGGGGGGCGGGCAGATTCCCCGACGCGAACATACATGGAGAGCGGGGCGACATGGCATCGGGACGGATGGCGGAGCATTTCGAGGCGCACGAGCGGGTGGTGCGGGCGAGCGCCGAGCAGTTGGCGGGGGTGGCGGCGTCAGTGGGGGAGGTGCTGGTCGCGGCGTTGCAGCGTGGCGGCAAAGTGCTTGCGTTCGGGAATGGGGGAAGTGCGACGCAGGCCAGTCATCTGGCGGGGGAGCTGACGGGGCGGTATCTGCGGACGCGGCGGGCGTTGCCGGCGATCGCGTTGGCGGCGGATGCGGGGACGGTGACGTGTATCGGGAATGATTTCGGGTATGGGGCGTTGTTCGAGCGGCAGGTCGAGGCGTTTGGGGTGGCGGGGGATTTCGTGCTGGGGCTGACGACGAGTGGGCGGTCGGAGAACGTGGTGCGGGGGCTTGCCGCGGGGCGCCGGTGTGGGGCGGTGACGGTGGCGCTGACGGGCGCGGCGGGCTTGGCGGGAGTGGAGGCGGATCATGTGGTGCGGGTACCGAGTACGGTGACCGCGCACATCCAGGAAGTGCATCTCATGCTCATCCATGTGTGGTGCGAGGCGGTGGACGCGGCGTTTCCGTGACCGGGGGGCGGGTGGCCGGAACCGTGAGTTGACGTCGTAATGTGCGGATCGTATTATTTACGACGTCAACCGCAGGAGTCCCGCAATGGCCAGATCGACCCCCAAGAAGCGCGCTCTGAGGCAGACATCGAAGCCGGTTTCCGCCCGATCCTCTAAGGCGACTTGGGCTGAGGCGGCATTTGAGGCTTCGGTGGGACGGCGGCCGGCGACCGAGCTCAAGGAAGTGCTGTTCGCCCGATCGGCGTACGCGTTGTTGGCGCTCGTGCGCGAGATGCCGGAGAGTGTGGTGCGGGCCGCGCTCGCGGCGCCTACTGCGCTGGGGTCGATGGCTCGGCTCGTCGCCGATGGTGCGGTACTGGCGCCCGGGGCGGAGGCGGCGGAGCCATTGGCTGCGTCGTACGCACGGTCCGTGGAGCGAAGACGCCGTGTTCTCAAGCGCGCGGGTGGTGAGATCGGAGCGACCGAAGTGGGGGCTCTGTTGGGTATCTCGCGCCAGGCGGTCGACAAGCGGCGCGGAGAGGGCAAGCTCCTCGCGATCCGCTCACCGAGTGGCGACTACCGGTATCCGAGCGCGCAATTCACGGCCGATGGGGGCGTCGTGCCGCATCTCGCCGAGTGGCTAGCCGTGTGCGGCTGGCGCAGCGAGTGGATGCAACTACAGTTGCTGGTCGCGAGGCCGCGGACCCTCGGTGGGCGGACGGTGTGCGAGGCTTTGGCGAGTGGCAATGACGCGCTCGTAGACGAGGCATTGCGCCTCGCGGAGACGGCGGGCGAGCAGGGCGGGTAGCGCCACGCGCGCGTTGCTTGTGGAGCAGATCGCGGTGGGGACGATTTGGTGGCGAATCCACGGGCAAGATTATCTGCCGGTGTTGTTTGGCCCCGAATCGGGTGGCTCGCCGCGCCACCGGTTCGATGCCCCAGCCGGTGAATACGGCGTCATGTATTTCGGGACGACGCGCGAGGCGTCGTTCGCGGAAGTCTTTCTGCGCGACCCGGACGTGGACTACGTCGATATGTACGATATGCGATCGCGCTGGGTGACGCAGATCCGGGTCATTCGCCCGATCGTGCTCGTTGCGCTACATGGGCCGGGTCTAGCGCGTGCAGGGGTTTCCGCAGCGGTGGCGACCGGCGATGACTATTTGCAATCGCGCGAGACGGCGCGCGGCATTTGGGCGACGCCGGAACAGCCTGACGGCGTGGTCTATCGCGCCAGGCACGACGATGGCGAGTTGTCGGTCGCGCTGTTCGACCGGGCATCGGACGCGATCGAGGTGGTCGACTCGGTGCCACTCGACGACGACGTCCGGTGGCTGGCGTCGATGGCTCTTCGGTACGGCTTCGACTTCGCGCCTTAGCGGCAATGACAAGTCCGGCGCCCAGAGACATTTCGGGGCACCCGCTTTAGTGTATCGCTAGAAGAGCATCTTGCCGCCACCTGTAGCGGTCCCGATTTGACGAGCTTGGTGGCTAGCGGTATATCTGTGCGCCGGTTGAGGCCGCTCCCACAATACGAGCCTCGCGGCCTACACAGAGGTCCGAATGATCGCGCTGGCCCGCTGGATTGGTTGGTCCGCGTTGGTGACGGCGGTGGCAGTCCCGTTCTGGGGGACTGGGGTGCGCTGTCAGGCGACTGAGTCTTCTCGAAGAGAATGTCGCCATCAGACGGCCGGGGACCGACTCAGTTCCCGCGACGGGGGCGTGGCTACCGCGGCTGCTGGTGCCGGCATCTGTCGGGACGATTCGGGCGGATTCGATCGTGCCCACCGCGCCGATCTTTCAATTCACGGACCTGTTGACGGCGCGGTTGCCCGGCGTGGATGTGCAGAGTGGTGGCGGGATGAGTGGCAGTGGGGCGCGGATCGTCATTCGCGGCGGCGGGTCGATCATCACGGGTAGCGACCCGGTGGTCTACCTGGACGGTATCCGCATTGACGGTGATCCGCCGCGGTTCATGGGAAATCGCACCGTGACGGCATCCGCGCTGACCGCCAACGGACCACTGGCGGCGGGCCGGCTGGAGGACTTGAGCCCAAACGAGATCGAACGCATCGATGTGCTGACCGGTCCGGCGGCGACGACCCAGTACGGGATCGACGCCTGGAACGGGGTCGTGCTGGTGACCACCAGGCGGCCCTCGCCGGCCGCGGTGGAGTGGAGTGCCTTTGCCGAGACGGGGGTACTCACGCCGCCGCCGGCGCGGGTTCCCGACAGCTTTTACGGCTGGGGGCACACGACGGCTGCGCCCTCGACGGCGACTGATTGCAAGCTGCAGGGGCAGATCGGTGGAAGCTGCGTCCTGGACAGCGTGACGCATTTCTCGCCCCTGACCGACGGTGCGACAACGCCGCTGGCGAACGGGTACCGCGATCACTACGGCTTACAAGCCCGCGGCTCGGCTGGTCCTGGCCGATACTTCCTCTCTGGGGACCGGCAGAGTGAGACGGGCATTCTCGAGATGCCCGCGCCCGATGTTCAACTTTTCACCGCGCAGGACGGCACGGCGCCACTTCCTGGCCAGCTTCGCCCCAACTCGCTCGACCGGACGAATCTTCGCGCCACGCTCGGCGCTGGCGTCGGCGGGCGGGCTGATATCACGATCTTCGGGAATGCGATCGGCGGTGATCATCGCGCGACCGACGATGCCGGCCTTGCCGAAGCGGCCGCATTCGGATCCGGCTCACGCGGCGTCAACGATGGGTGGCTCAGCGACGCCTTTCGGCCTCGGTCCGTTTTTGCGAACGAAGGCACGGACCGGATTTGGCGGAGCATTCTTGGCGGTGCGTTCACGTGGCGCATCATGGATGCGATCACCGCGCACGTGACGGCGGGCTCGGACCACGCCGACGCCCACTCGATCGAGCTGATTCATTCGACGAATGCCGAGGCGGAGAACGTGCCCGATGGTGCCGAGTTGGACGAGCATCACGTGACGGATGAGCGGACCGGGGACGTTGGTATGAGCGGCGTGCTCGCCGTGAGTAGAGGGTGGTCGTCTCGTACGAGTATCGGCGTGCAGCTTCGCGATGAACGCGAGATCGATGTTGGGAAGGACGTCGTCGGCAACGGAATCTTGACCTCGAATACCTTTCAGGGGTCGGTCGCGAACCAACGTGGCGCCTATGCCGAGGAGACGATGAGCTACGCGGACCGGCTCTCGCTCACGGCAGCGCTGCGGGCTGAGGGTCCGGCGGGGCTCTTCGGCCGGGCGACGGAGGGTTTGCCGCGGTTCGCTGCGTCGTGGACGCCGTTGGAGGACGGGGGTGACGCGTTGCGTGTACACGCGGCGTACGGGCGGACCTCGAATCTCCCTGTGGCCCAGGGCTTCACCGGCCTTCAAACCACGACAACGGGACTCGTCGTTCCGGTCGCAGAGCCCCCAATCCCGGAGTTTACCAGCGAGTACGAGGCCGGGATGGACGCGGCCCTTCTGCACGAGCGGTTGTCGTTTTCGGGGACCGCGTACGATCGGACGATCGACCACATGTCGTTCGAGGTTGCGATCAATCCATCCGTCGGATTCAGCGAAGAGATCGTCAGCACCGGGATCGTGCGAAACCGCGGCATCGAGATCGGCCTGACCGCATCCGCGATTCGAACGCCAATGTTTTCCTGGGATGCCAACCTGAGCGTGTGGACGAATGCCAACCGTGTGATCACGCTCTTCCCAGGCGTGACAAAACTCCTGACCGGCACGGTGCCCGCGCCCATCTATCGCGCCGTAGCCGGATCGGCGACGTACTCCATCTGGGAGCCGAACCTCACGTACCACGATCAAAACGGCGACGGTATCCTCGAACCGGACGAAATCACGCTGAGTGATCCCGTCGATCAGGGGAGCTCGATGCCGACGCGTGGGGTCACTCTGCAGAACGGTTTCGGCCTGCTAGGGGGCCGGTTTCGAATCCGCGTCTTGGCGGACTACAAGGGCGGCAACCGGACGGTGGATCCGGTGCTCTTCGATCAGCTCATATTTGGCACGGCCCGGGGGTCGGTCGATCCGCACGCGCCGCTGGCAGAGCAGGCGGAGGGCCTGGCTGTCTTCCAGCAGACTGCGTACGCGGGACCGATCCAGGACGCCTCGTTCGTGCGGCTGCGCGAGTTGTCGATTACCGTGACCGGCACGCCGAACGTCGCGCGTGCGTTGCGGACGCGGTCGGTGGCTCTCTCGTTGCTCGCCCGCAACCTCTGGCTCTGGACGCCGTATCGCGGTACGGACCCCGAGACCAACGCGAACGGCAATGCGGATCCGGCCAGCCCGTACACCGTCGTCCCGCTGCCGCGATACTTCGTGGCGCGCGTCACGCTCGGGTACTGACGAATGCCGACGCCGGCGATTCGGGGACGGTGCCTGTGGCGGGTCATTCTTATCCACGTTCCTGGCGGCGTCCGGGGTGCGCGCGCAAACCCTGGCTGACAGCGGCGGCCAGCATGTTCTCGCCGATTCGGTACCCGCGACTGGCGGGCGGCTGCCGCGGCTCCAGGTGGGAGCATATATCGGTACGATCCGGGCGGATTCGCTGGTGCCTACCGCTCCGATCTTTCAATTCACGGATCTGTTGACCGCGCGGCTGCCCGGGGTGGATGTGCAGAGTGGCGGCGGGATGAGCGGGAGTGGGGCGCGGATGATCATCCGTGGCGGCGGGTCGATCATCGCCGGAAGTGATCCGGTGGTTTACTTGGACGGCGTGCGCATCGCCGCTGATCCCGGCCGGTCGGGCGCCACCGGGCAAGTGGGTCTCGTTTCCCCAAGTCCTATTGAGATAGGCAGACTGGAGGATCTGAGCCCGAACGAGATCGAGCGCGTTGATGTGCTGGCCGGGCCGGCCGCCACGACACAATACGGCCTCGATTCCTGGAACGGCGTCGTGCTCGTCACCACGCGGCGCCCGAACCCAGGGGCGCCGCACTGGAGCGCGTACGCGGAGGATGGTGAGCTGAGCCCGCCCGCGCCGCGCGCGGAAGACAACTATATGCCGTGGGGGCACCCGGCGAGCGGCACCGGTGGCGAGGGGTATTGCCCGATCTCGGCGCAAGCTGCCCGGTCATGTGTCATCGACAGCGTAACGCACTACTCGCCACTTCGCGATGCGGCGGCGACACCCTTCACGAACGGGTCCCGCGATCGCTTCGGTCTGCAGGCCGGGGGCGGCGCCGGGCCGGGGCGGTATTTCCTGGCGGGGGAGCGGCAGAGCGGAGATGGGCATGCTTCAGAATGCCGGCATCAGAACTGCCCAACTTCGAAACACATTTCGGGCACGACCCGTTGGCGGGACAACTGCATCCGAACTCTCTCGATCGCACGAATCTGCGGGGGACGCTCGGCGCGGATCTTGGCGAGCATGGTGACATCTCCATCTTCGGCAACGCGATCGGAGGCGTGCACCGCACATTAGACGACGAAGCGCTCGCGGTGGATTACGTGGTGACGAGCGGTGCTCGAAACGCTGGATGGTCGGGAATCTCCCGTCCGAGCATCACATTCGCCGACGAGGCGGCCGACCGGCTCGAGCGGTACACCTACGGCGCGACCGCCACGTTGCGTCCAGTGTCCTCCGTCGCAATGCACTTCGCCGCAGGGGCCGACCGGTCGGACACGCACACCGAAAATCTGAACCCCGGTGCTGGCCCGTGCGCGCAGCCGCTCTGCGATCTCAGCCGCGAAACTCTCGAGCATGGCGCTGCAGACGAATACACAGGGGATGCGGGTGTCACTGTCACGATTCCAGCCGGGAGCACCTGGGTGCTCCGTTCGGACGCCGGAGTCCAATTCCGAGAACAGCGGCAAGCCGATAGTGTGATCACCGGGACGTTTCCCAGCGGTCAGCCGTTTCCGGCTTCATCGGGCAACTTCTCGTCTCTTTCGTTGGGGTCCGATGCGATTCAGCGTGGTGCGTACATCGAGCAGAGCGCCACGTGGGCCGGGCGCCTGACATTGACGGGGGCGCTGCGCGGGGAGGGGGCACACGGGCTGCTCGGCAAGGGTACGCTGGGCTTTCCACGAATCGCCGCGTCGTGGATTCCGTGGCAAGACGGATCGGATGTCGTACGTGTGCACGCCGCCTACGGCGTGAGCGGCGATCTGCCGGTCACTCAAACGGCATTGGTGCAAGCGGAGCGAAGCCAATTCTTCGGTGCGGCACCGGGCGCGTTGATCTCTGCGGGGCGGCGGGGGTGGAGTACGTGCACGAGGCCGAGGCGGGGGTCGACGCCGAGCGCGGGCGCATCTCGGGGAGTGCGACCGTCTATCAGCGGACCATCGATGACATGACCGTCCCGTTTCTCTTCGACAATTTCGACGGTATCCAAGAAGAGTTCCTGAACACCGCGTCCATGCGGAATCAGGGCATCGATCTGACATTGGTCGTGGCCGCCGTCCGAACGCCGGCGATCGGTTGGGATGTCAGTGTGAATGCGTGGGGCAACCAGAATCGCGTCGAATCACTCGGGTCCGGCCTGCCACGCGCCGGGCCATTTGGATACCTCGTGTCACCTGGGCACGCTCTGTACGCCATCTCACAATCCACGCTGACGTATCGCGACGCGAACGGCGACGGCGTGATCGAGCCCAATGAAGTCAGTCTGAGCAACCCCGCTGACCAGGGCAATTCGATGCCGACGCGTGGAGCTGGATTGCAGAACACGATCACGCTTCTTGGGGGCCGATTTCGCATTGGAGCCCTGATCGACTACAAGGGCGGCAACAGACTGATCGATCCGGTACTCGGCGACCAGCTTCTCTTCGGGACGAGCCGCGCGTCGGCCGACGCGCATGCGTCACTCGCGGAGCAGGCGCAGGCCATCGCGGTCGAAAATGCGAACAATCTCGACGAGCTTTATGCCGGTCCCCCGCAGGATGCGTCATTCGTGCGATTCCGCGAGCTGTCGTTCACGGTAAGCGCGAGTCCGAGTATCGCACGTGTCTTGCGGACGACCTCCGCCGCGATCTCATTTGTCGCGCGCAATCTCTGGTTGTGGACTCCCTATAGGGGTACGGGTCCCGAAATCAACACTGACGGCAATTCGAGTCCGGTCTACGCGTACACGGTCATTCCCCAGCCGCGGTATTTCGTTGCTCGCGTGACGCTCGGCTACTAGCTCGCGTGTGCGGGACGCGAGCGCCGGTGTTGGGCTGGGATCCGTCGGGGCGGGTCATGACCCGCCTCTACAAGGGACACAATCGTCGCGCTTCGTGCGGCGGGTCTGTGGGGGACGGGCCAGGCAATCGTGGGGGTGCGCGAGCTGAGTGCGCGGGGCCACATAGAAATGGCGCCCAATCGCCGTACCGCGGCGCCGACCCCGAGGCCAACATCGCCGCCAACGCCGACCCTGTCGGAACCTCGACTTCGTGCCCTAGACCGCGATTCCGCAACCCCGTTACTTCGTCGCGCGCGTCACGTTGGGCTACTAGCCCTCTCAACGCGATCCTGGGATTGCGAACTGGGCCGCCTCGAGCGGGGCGTTGGGACGGACGTCGGAGTAGTCTTCGCGCTGCACGATCGTGCCGTCGAGATAGGTCTCGACGTGCTCGGATACCCACCCGCCAGGGACCTGCACGTAGTCGTCGAATCGGAAATCGATGAACTTGGGCGACGTGCCGCCGGCAGGCTGGATCGCTCGCACGAAGAGCAGCCGCTCCTTGTCGATCCAGATCTGGTTCGAGCGTTCGTTGCCGGGGGAGCCGCCAATGACGTACACCGGGCGTCCCTCCCAGAATGTCGTCGCGGACCGGCGTCATCGGGTAGTGCTCGGCCCGAAGCTGGGCGAGGGTTTGCGCGGTGGGCTGTGTGTAAACATCGAAACCCATGATGAGGAGGATGTTGCGCGACGCAATCCGGTTGACCACGCTGTCGCCCTTCATGAAGTACAGCGAGTCCCCGGAGTACATCGCGACCATCGGACCAGTCGCGCGCTCCATGACGACGCGGAGTTTACCGGGGAACATGGCGGCTTCGCGCCACGTCTCAATGACCATCGTGTCGGCGGGGGTACGCAGCGTCGTCTTCTGCGAGAAAGTCAGCGTGTGGTACCACGTCGCGGCGTAGCGATCATGCATGGCGCGGATGATCGATTCGCCCGTGGGCGCCGCGCCCTGGGCGCCCGCCGGACCGGACCACGCCGCGATGACGCCGGCGGAAACACCTGCGATGATGCCGGCCAGTACGTTGGCCCTGGTGCCATGGATGGTTTGACGTGAGTCGTCCCAAGACAGGATCATGATGAGAATCCCAGCGTGATGTGAGAAGACAACAGGAATGATTCAGGAGGCGTGACGGCCTGCGCGGCGTCGTGCGCGCTGCGCCGGTCTAGAGGACCACCGCCTCGACGCCCCGTCGTGCACTGGGGTTGGCCTGGTGGGTGGGGTATCCCATGAAGTACATGAACGTCGGGCGCCATGCGGGATCGCCTGTGAGCCCGGTCAGTTGGGCCGCCTGCTGCGGCGGCTTCTGCTGCAGGCGCTCGTGGTCGGCCAGCTGCACCGGTTGATTTATCGGCCGCGCCGCCACCCCGCGGGCGGTTGCGAGCAGGTGTGACCGCTGCCACACGCGGCCTGCGCGGACCGATAGCGCTTGATCGTACGGATCGCGAACCGCGATCACGCCGAAGAGGCGCCCCGTCATCAGCAGATCGCTGTACCCATGCTTGATGCGCGTCGCAATGTCTGGACCGGGCGTGCCTTGCAGCAACGCCAAGATCGGCGCCGGAAAGAACTTGGCGGCCGCGACGGCGAGGGCGGGCTGCCCCGACTCGTCAAGGGAGGAGCCATCGCGGAGCTGCTGCATCGATTGCCAGTCCCGGCTCCAGCGCGCGGTGCCAGATCGCACATCCGGGTTCCCAATGTCGGCCATTACCGCCTGCGTGCAGATGCCGACGATTCGCGTCCGGTCGGCATCGGCCGTGTACAGCTGGACGCGGACGTCAGGCTCGTCGGACACGGCGTCATGGAGAGCGGACACGAACTCCGCCGGCACCGGCTTGCCGGCGTCATAGGGATAGCGGTTGGTGCGCCGGTTCGGGATGGCGAGGTACAGCTCCGTCTCGTGCGGTGGTCCCTGTTCCAGATCAATGCGGGCGACCAGCTCGCGAGGCGGGCGCGCCGCGGCGGGGCCGAGTGCGGAGGGTGTGAGAGTGAGCGTGGCGCGATACGCGTTCGCGGCCGCCGCCAGCATCATGTTCTCGACCGCGCATCCGAGCCCGATGCGCAGCTCGCGGAGATATGGGTCGAACGCTCCCGTGTTCCGCGCGTTATCGGCGTAGACATCGATTCGCGATTCCGTGACCTGGAAGAGCCACGGTTGCGTATTGAAGGGATTGGACGCCAGGATCCCTGCCCGGACGAGCGCCAGCGGGCCATCCGCCGGCTCGGCCCGCCAGTGCGTCCACGGCTCGAACGCGGGCCCCTCGCCGGCGCGGAACACCCCCGTCTCCCTGGCGCGCCAGACAGTGCCGCCGGCGACGGCGACGGTGACGATACCAGCGCTTTTTAGAAACGACCGTCGGTGCATGCGCACTCTGGCATCGAGACGGCTCAGAAGCCCGGGGACACCGCGCACGATAGGGCGCTCGTCCGGTCCCCGGAAGCGACGCCGGGCAGGGCTAACCGGAAGCAAACACGCCTGGCTACGGTGCCGGTGCGGCCATCCGATATCCCACGGTGCGAACGGTCGCGATGAGCTCCGGGTGCGCGGGGTCACGCTCCAGACGCCGGCGAAGCTCGAGTACGTGCAGGTCAATCGTGCGGGAGACGACGCCGGGCTCGTAGCGCCACACCTCTCGCAAGAGCGTGGGCCGGGTCACAACCGTCCCGGCGCGCCGCGCGAGTGCGACCAAGAGGTCGTACGCTTTGGGGGAGAGCAGCACCGGCACACCGTCGCGCGTCACGATGCGCGAGCGCAGATCGATCGCGACGGGCCCCACGCGGATGGCGCGGCGGTTTGCGCGTTCGGGCGCCGATGCGGCCCGCCGCAACAGCGCGGCGATGCGGGCACCGAGCTCGCGCCGGCCAAACGGCTTGGTGACGTAGTCGTCGGCGCCCAGGCGGAGCAGCCGCACCTTTTCGTCCTCGTCGCTCTTCGCCGTGAGTACGAGTACGGGGGAGGGGTCGCCCACCGCTCGCAGCTTTCGCAGCGTTTGCCCGCCGTCCATTCCCGGCAGCATGAGGTCGAGGATGATGAGGTCGGCGTGGACCTCATTGGCCACCGCCAACGCTTCCTCACCGCTGGCGGTGGGGATCGCCTCGTAGCCGTCCGCTTCGAGCATGTCGCAGAGGCCGCGCCGCATGTTGTGATTGTCCTCGACGACGATTATGCGCGTCACGTGACCTCCGCCGCAGAGATGGCGTGATCCGGCGCACCTGCGTACGTGGCCGGCTGGCGCACCAGGGGGAAGCGCATTCGGACCCGGGTGCCACGTCGCGGCGCGTCCTCAATGCTGACGGAGCCACCCATCGCGGCTACCAGGTCGCGCACGATGGTGAGGCCGATGCCGCTGCCGCCGGATCCAGGGGCCGGACCATCGTCGAGCCGAACGAACGGTTCGAAGACTCGCTCGCGGTCGGCGGCCGGGATGCCGGGACCGGCGTCATCGACCGTGATCTCGGCGTCGCCGGCGCGAGTCGTGAGGCCGACCTCGATCGTCTGGCCCGCCGGTCCGTACTTCACCGCGTTATCGAGCACGTTGAGCAGGATCTGGCGGAGCGCGTCATCGTTGGCGTGCACGTGTACCGCGGGCTCGATCGAGGGATGGATGGTTGCCGACCTGGATGCGGCGAGCGGACTGAATCGGCCAATGGTCTCTTGCAGGATGCCGGACAGAAACACGTCCTGGCGGCGAGGCCCGCGAACGGCGTCCTCCAGGGCGGCGAACGCAAGAACATTGTCGACGAGGTACGTCAGGCGTTGGGCTTCCTCGTCGATGATGCGCGCGTACTCGTACCGCTTGCTCTGCACGGCGGGCTGCTTGTCGCGGAGCAACTCGGCGAACAACCGGATCTGTGCCAATGGCGTCCGGAGCTCGTGCGACACGCCGGAGACAAAACGCGCGCGGCGGCGGGCCAGCTCGAACTCTCCCCGGAGTTGGAGCAGGGCGACCACCGAGAGGGCGACGGTGACGCCGAAGAGGGCCACGACGACGAGCAGCCGTCCTCCGCGGGACGGCGTGGGCGAGCCTGGCGGCTCCGTGGGCCGGGCCACGGGAAAGGTCCGAAGCTGCAATCCGCCGACGTCGGGTGGCAGGGTGGTGACGCGAACGCCAGGCAACCATCTGGCCCCGGTGCCGGCATCCAAGACCCGTCCGCTCGCGTCCATGAGATCACGTGTCACCGGCGGCACGGTGGCGCCCCCGTCGCCGGCGTCCGGCCGGATGGTGGAGTCGCTCAGCGAATACACGAGGAACTCCAATGGTTGAAGCTCAACGGCGAAGACATCTTCGATCGAGCCGGCGGGCGTGAATCGTCCGATGTATCCGAACAACCGCACCGGCAGCGGCGCTGTGGTGGACAGGAGCCCGAACACGACCCGTCCGCCCTTGGCGGGCGCATCGTCGGCCGCGGCAGGCCCACGAGGTTCGCGCTGGCGAGATGCGGCAGCGCGACTTGCTTGGCGAGCGTATCGGCGACCCAGGCGGCGAGCCGCGTGGCCGCGGAGTCCGTCCGATTCACCGTAACGACGTGGCCGCTGGCGTGCACGCGGACCGCAACGCCGCCGGGCGCGACGCAGAGGCACGGGGCGAGCTGTCGTGCCACGCGATTCGCGAACACGACGACCGACGGCCCGTGCATCGTGGCGCCCGTATCGGCCAGCGCGGCATTTCCCACCGCGGTGGCCATTGGAGTGAGGAGCTGGTACTCCGTGCGTAGCGCGACGGCACGCGCGATCTCATCCAGCCGTGCCGCCGCCGCTCGGCGGCTCAGGGCCGATCGGTCGCGCAGCACCTGCAGCGCTTGCACCGACAGGAGGACGGCCAGCGCGACAGCGAGTCCCGCGAGCGCGAAGACGGTCGCCAGCCGGCTCGATGGGATGTACCGTCTGAGCGGCAATCGCATGGCCACACAATATGTGGGGCGCTTCGTGCCAATGTGCGCACGCCGCTTGGCACACGGGTCGCCGCGATGAGATCTGAACCGAATCTGAACGGGCCGTTCCATTGCCGGCGTCCTCTGGGCGCGGTAACTCCCCGCCATGAGTGATCCGGTTGGCGCCGCGCAGGCACACAGTCTCACGCCGGCGGCGGCCGCTGCGCCTGAATGGCCGGTGGCGGCCATGCGCATCTATACGGGCATGGTCTTCGCCGCGACCGGGGTTGCCCAATTCTTCGGTCTCGACCCCTGGCAGACATGGCGCGAGTGGCCAGCGACGCTGCAAGAATATCTCGCGGCCACAGGACAGCACACGGCACCCGGATACGACGCCTTTGTGCGGTCGGTCCTCGTACCGCATGCGGCCGTCCTGGCCCCGATCGTGGCGTGGGCGCACATCGTCATCGGCGTCTCACTCGTCCTCGGGCTTTCGACGCGCCTCGCCGCTGGCGCTGCGCTCGTCTGCCTCATCAACTACATGGCGCTGACCGGTGTGTGGCCCTACCACCCCGACCCGATCTCCGCGCTTGCGTCGCTCTCCCTTGCGATTCTCCTCGCCAAGCCCGACTCGATCTGGAGCCTTACGGCGCTCAGGCGCCGGACCCGGGGCGGACCCTGACAGCGCCAGAGGTTCCACAGACCGCCGGCGCAGCGGCGACGCCTGTCGCGAGCCTACCGCTCGTGTCGCCGAGGGCGCCCGAGCCTCCGATCGATTGGCGCGCCGCGACGATTCCGCGCTGGACCGTCGTGCCGCTGCGCATCTACCTGGGCTCGGGCTTCATGCTCGAGACCATTGGCCGCGTGGGCCACTGGTCCCGTTGGCACGATGAGGTCCAGGGTTTCCTCAACGGATACCTCCCGTACGCGGCGTCATTCTACCGGCCGTTCATGTCGGGAGTCGCGCTCCGCCACATCGATCTCTTCGCCACGCTCGTGTTCCTCGGTGAAGCGGCCGTCGCGCTGTCGCTGATGCTTGGCGTCGCGACCCGCGCGGGCGCGGCAATCGGCATCGTTCTTTCGCTCAACTATCTCCTGAGCAAGGGCAACACACCCTGGTCGCTGAACAACGACACCGCGTTCATCGTTGGCATGCTGGTTGTGCTGCTCACACGCGCGGGACGGACCGTGGGGGCGGACGCATGGTTTGCCCGGCGGTGGCCGCGCGCGTGGATCTGGTGACCGCCCGGGGGGCAAACACGATTTCCGCGGCCAATGCCGGGTTGCTCGTGCTGCGGATCGGCAGCGCGGGGTGTGGTGGATTTCTGCTCATCTGGGGCGGCTTCGCGCACGCCGGCGTGCAGGGCATCACGGGCCACGCGTGGGCGATCACGATCGTCATCGTGCTGATGTCGCTCACGGTCGCCGGTGCCGGAACGCGATCGGCGGCGGCGGTGCTGGCTGTGGCGTTGGCGAGCGCGACGCTCGCGGGTCTGCTCGGCGGCCAGAGTTTGGTCCAGGAGCCCGCGCGGGGCGTGATGTTCGTGGTGCTGTACGCGGCCATGGCGCTCACCGGCCCTGGCGCGCTCTCGATCGAGGCGTGGGGCGCGTCCGAGCGGGCACGCATGGGGATCGAACCACTCCAGCCCCGAGCAAGCCGCATCGACGAAGGGCTGCTCGTGCTGCGGCTTGGCACCGGAGTCTCGCTCTTCGCCTTGTTCGGGATCACCAAGATCGGATGGGTCGCCGGGCTCGTTCAGTCGCCGGCGCCGTGGAGTTCCTGGGGGTTCGCGCAGCTGATCCGGAGCGCCGGCTTTCCGGCACCGGTGTTCCTCGCGTTCTGCGCCGTGCTCAATGAAACGGTGACGCCGGTGCTGATTTCGGCTGGCGTGTTGACCCGCGTGGTCGCGGTGGCGGCCGCCATTGGCATGGCCGGCGCGACGTACACGAGCCTGTGGCTCGTTGAGGAGCCGGTTCGCGCGATGCTCTACGTCGTGGCGTTCGCCACTCTCGCGTTCACCGGGTCTGGTGCGTACCGCCTCCGCTGGCCAGCAGCACACCGCAGAGTGCACACGCCGTAGGTCATCGCTAGAACGGCACCTTCTCGCCGATCTCCACGACGCGGTCGGCGGGGAGGCCGAAGAAGTCCGGGGCTGCGCGAGAGTTGCGCAGCAACACGATGTACAAGGCCTTCCGCCAGCGGCGGAGCGGGTTGCGCTCCGGTTTCGGGATCAGGCGCTCGCTGTTCAGGTAGAACACGGTGTCTTCCGTGCTGAGGGCGACGTGCTCGAGGCGGCATTCGGCGAGCACCGCGGACAGGTCGGGCTCCTGGAGAAACCCCACGCGGGTGACGACGCGGACGAATCCCTGTGCGAGCGGCGTGATGGAGATCCGGTCGCGGCCGCGGATCCATGGACGTTCTTCGAAGACGATGCGGAGCAGGACCACGTGCGTGGCCAGTGCGTGGGCGTAGTCGAGCTGCCGCATGAGAACGCGTGGCGCGCCGTCCGGATGCGAGGTGAGAAACACGGCCGTGCCGGGAACGCGCGGGATCTTCTCGCGTTCGAGACGGGCGAGCAGCTCCGTGAGCGGCACGGCGTTCTGGCGGCGGAATGCGACGAGCCGTTCGCGGCCCCACGCCCATGTGGTCATGAGAATCCAGACCGCGGCGGCGATCGCGAGCGGCACCCACCCGTCGTGCGCGATCTTGAGAGCATTGGCGCCGAGGAAGGCGCCGTCGACCGCGAGGAACACGGCGCAGAGCGGGACGGCGCGGGCCCTCGACCAACCCCACTGCGTGCGGGCAATCGTGTAGAACAGCACCGTCGTGATCGCCATCGTGCCGGTCACCGCGATCCCATACGCGGCGCCGAGCGCGTCCGATGACCGGAACGTCACCACGAGCAGCAGGCAGCCGAGCATCAGCACGCGATTGATCGCGGGCATGTACACGTGTTCCGACGTGCGCGATGTGTGGAAGACCGTGAGCCGCGGCGCGTACCCGAGCTGGATCGCCTGGTTGGTGAGGACGAAGACGCCGGAGATGAGCGCCTGCGACGCGATGATCGTCGCGATCGTGGCCAGCGCGACGTAGGGATAGAGCAGCATCCGCGGCGCGAGCAGGAAGAACGGGTTCGCGACTGCTGACGGATCCTGCAATAAGAGTGCGCCCTGCCCGGCGTAGTTGAGCAGCAGCGCCGGGAACACGAGGCCGAACCATCCCCAGCGGATCGGTCCGGGGCCGAAGTATCCCATGTCCGCGTAGAGCGCTTCCGCACCGGTCACGGCGAGGACCACGCCGCCGAGAATCACGAAACCGTGCGTGCCGTGCTCAATGAAGAAGCGGACGCCGTACAAGGGGTCGATCGCGCGCAGGATCATCGGATCCCGGGCGACGGCCATCGTGCCGAACGTGGCGATCGCGACGAACCACAGGAGCATCACCGGGCCGAAGACACTGCCGACGCGGCGCACCCCGAAGCGCTGGACGGCGAAGAGCGCGAAGAGAATGAGGGCGCTTACGGGTACGGACAGTCCGGTGAAGCGCGGCGATGCGACGTGCAGTCCTTCGACGGCGCTCAGCACGGAAATGGCGGGCGTGATGACCCCGTCGCCGTACAGCAACGCGGCGCCGAACAGCGCGAAACCGACCAGGTAGAGGCGCCGCCGCGGCAACTGGGCATCGCGATCGCCGCGGATGATGGCGAGGAGGGCGAGGATTCCGCCTTCGCCGTGGTTGTCGGCGCGCATGATGACCGCGACGTACTTGATGCTGACGGTGATCGTGAGCGCCCAGATGATGAGCGAGACGACGCCGTACACATTCACCGGGGTCGGGGCGAGTCCGTATTCCCGGGCGAAGCACGCCTTGAGGGCGTAGATCGGGCTCGTTCCGATGTCGCCGTAGACGACGCCGAGGGCGACGAGAGCGAGAGCGAGGCCGCCTTTGCTGCCCGCCTTGCCGCCGGGTCTGCTCGAGGGCGGGCGCCGGTCCAATGCTGGCGGCCGGGACCCGGACCCGGCGCCGCTCTGCGCGGAGGAGCTCTTGGCTCCCCCGGGCGGCCTTGTGGCTGGCAGGGTCATCCGGGGGATCACATGTCCCTTTTCGAGGTCACCAAGAGTCTAGGCCAGAGCGCACCAGTTGGGACGAACGCCATCGGAGCGGTTGGGGACGATACTGGGTAAACGTAAATATTCCAACGAGTTATCTGGTTCGTAGGTCGTCAGCCAGCCGGGATGAGTCTCGGGACCAGCCTTTGCTTGAGACAGGGTAGCCGGAGGCAACGACATGCAACGAAACAAATGGTATACCGCATTGATCGCGATCGCCGCGACGGGTGTGTTGGGCGCTGTGGCGCCGAGCACGCTCGACGCCGATCCTCCGGCGCGGGTTGGCCGGTTGAACTATATGACTGGATCCGTCTCGTTCCGTCCCGCGGGCAGCGACGAGTGGGCACCTGCCGTGCCGAATCGGCCGTTGACCACGGGAGACAGGTTGTGGACGGATAATGATTCGCGGGCTGAGGTGCATGTCGGGTCGGTCGCGATCCGGATCAATTCGCAGACCGAGCTCGATTTCACGTCGGTCGATGACAATACCCTGCAGATGCGGCTCGCGCAGGGCTCGATGACGATCCGGGTGCGGGATCTCGACGATGGCGAGGTCTACGAGATCGACACGCCGAATGGCGCCGTTTCGATCGGCCAAGCCGGCGAATATCGCGTGGATGTTGGGCCGGACGGCACGAACACGACGGTGTCGGTGTGGTCGGGCGGGGCGGCGGTGACGTCCGCGGGTTCGTCATTCTCCGTCAACGCGCATCAGCAGGCGTCGATCACCGGAACGGAGTCGCCGACGTACAACCTGACCGACGCGGCGGCGCCGGATGCGTGGGATCAATGGGTCGTGAGCCGTGACGCGCGTGAGGACAACGCGGTGTCGGCGCGGTACGTGTCACGCGAGATGCCCGGCTACGAGGATCTCGACGAGTACGGGCAATGGCGCTACGTGAGCGGCTACGGCCAGGTGTGGGTGCCGGCGAATCAGGCGCCAGGTTGGGCGCCGTATCACACGGGTCACTGGGTGTGGGTCGATCCGTGGGGTTGGTCGTGGGTGGATGACGCGCCCTGGGGCTATGCGCCGTATCACTATGGGCGCTGGGCGTACATTGATGGTGGATGGGGCTGGATTCCGGGGCCGATCGCGCGGCATCCCTACTATGCGCCTGCGCTCGTCGTGTTCGTGGGTGGCGGCCCGGGACCGCGTCCTGGGCCTGGCGTCGTGATCGCGGCGGGAGGGGCGGTCGCGTGGTTCGCGCTCGGGCCGCAGGAAGTCTACCGGCCGGCGTACGCCGTCAGCCCGACGTATGTGCGACAGGTGAACGTCACGAACGTGACCAACGTGACGAACATTACGAACGTGACGGTGATCAACAACAACACGACCAACGTCCAGTACCGGAACCGTACGGCGCCGGGAGCGATGATGGCGACATTGGGGAGCGCGTTCGCGAGCGCCCGACCGGTGCAATTGGCGCGGATGCCGGTCACGCGCGAGATGCAGACGTCGGCCGTCGTGGGGGCATCGCCTGGCGTCGTGCCGACGCGATCGAGTTTGGGGGGCGCGGCTGAGGGCGGCGTACTGAGGGCGCCGCCGACCGCGCTCGAGACTCGTCCGGTCGTCGCCAAAGTGGCTCCGCCGCCGGCACCGATTCCGTTTGCGGCGAAGCAGCAGGCATTGGCGGCGAACCGCGGCCGGCCGCTCGCGGCGGCGCAGGAGATACAGATCCGGCAGAGCAGCCCGGCGTTGGCACGCACGAACACGACCTTGTACCGTCCGGCGGCGGTTGCGCCGGCAGGCGGAGGTTTGAAGCCGGCGCACGAGGGTCTGGCGGCGGCGACGCCGGTGACCGGTGTGGCGGCGCACGGCTTCGTGCCGCGTACGGCAGTGGCAACTCCTGCGGCAACGCCTGCGGCAACGGCGAGCGGGCCGGGTGGCGCCGTCGCGGGTGGCGCCGTCGCGGGTGGCGCCGTCGCGGGTGGCGCCGTCGCGGGTGGTGCGCCGGTCGGGCTCCGGCGAATGGAACGGTACGTTCGCCGAACCGAGTACCGACGGCGACGCGCGTGCCTCCGTCGGCCGGCAGCCCAAGTGCGCCGGCGGGCGGGGCGGTGCGCGCGCGCGTACCCCGCGGCGCACCGAGTGGGGGCGCGCCTGGTGGGAGTGCGGCGATTGGAGGTGGGGCGAACGGTAGTGCCGCGGGTGGGAAGCCTGCGGGCACGACTGGGAACGTGGCCCATCCGACCGGTACTTCAATTCAGGGGAGCGGCGCGCCGAAGAGCGGGACGGTAAACAACCCGCACACCGTGAAGAAGCCGCCGCAACCGCGGCCACGGGACGAGGTGAAACAACCTGATAAGCCGGACAAGCAGGGGAAGGGCAGGTAGCGGTGCGGAGGGGCAGCTAACGGTGCGGGCGGCCGTGCAGTGCGCTGGCACATTCAGCGAGAATTCGGGGTATGACGTAG
The DNA here is from genome assembly GCA_963737895.1 of uncultured Gemmatimonadales bacterium. Lineage (GTDB taxonomy): Bacteria > Gemmatimonadota > Gemmatimonadetes > Gemmatimonadales > Gemmatimonadaceae > Palsa-1248. The sequence goes on from CAVTUF010000001.1 coordinate 2,062,970, forward strand.
TGTTATTGGAGTCCACTCTCTAGCAGGTGATGGAGGCGTCTATGATCTCGGCATTGCTTGGGGCATTCCTGACAGGCTCGGTGGTGGTCGCGCCGGCGCTTGGAGTGGGGAGCGCGGCCAGCGGCGCCGGATCGGCTGGGGTTGCCGACGAGCCCGCGGTCCGTGTCACGCTCAACAGCCAGAACGTGTTCGACGCTGGGGACCGTGCTCGCGTGCGGGTGCGGGTCCGGGACGACTCGTATCTGGTTGTGTTGCGAGCCGATCCTGACGGGCGCGTGACCGTGCTCTTCCCGGAGACTCCCGCGGACGACGACTATGTGCACGGCGGCGAGGAGTTCGACGTTCGCTCGCACTCGTCGGATGGCAGCTTCGTCGTGGCCGCGACGCGCGGTACGGGGACGGTGTATGCCGCCGTCTCGAAGGATCCATTCAAATTCGATCAATTCGCCAGCAACGGTGCGGAGTGGAACGCCGGTGCGTTTCCCGACACGGCTCGCGGGCAGACAGCAGAGGGCGTGATGACGGACGTCGTCCAGGCGATGTCGTCGTCCGGCGGGCGCTTCGACTACGATCTCGTCAACTACACGGTGACCTCGCCGCGCGACCGCACACGCGGCACGTACGCGTACAGCGAGGGACCGCCGGCTGACGACTACGACGGGAATGCCTATCCGTATTACGGCGCCGGCTATGGCGGCTACGGCTACGGCCCGTACTGCGATCCGTGGTGGGGGGGCTGCCCGGCCTATGGGTTCGCCTATGATCCGTGGTTCTTCGACCCGTGGTTTTTCTCGCCGTTCGGATTCGGATTCGGCCCCCGGTTCGGGTTCGGCTTCGGATTTGGATTCGGCGGCGGGTTCTTCCCGGGGCAATTCGCCTTCGGGGGCCGGCCGTTCTTCCCTGGGCACTCGTTTTTCCCGGGGCATCGATTCGTAAGTGGGGCGCCGATCGGGTTCCGTGGTCGCGGACAGGTTCTCGCGGCGCATGGCACGGCGGTGTTCGCGAACGCGCGTCTGACGACGTCGCACGGCGGTATCGGCGCCTGCGGTTTCCGCGGCGGATTCGCGAGCAACGGCGGCGCGACGGTGTTCCGGCATGTGCAGGCGGGCAATCAGGTCGCGCGGCCAGGTTCGGGGCGGCTCGTGGTTCGCGGTGACGCGGCCGTGGGCGGTGCGATGTCAGGCCGCGGGCCGGCGATGGCCGAGCGGGTTCCGACGGGCCGGGGGTCATTCGGCGGCTCGCGCTATGCGGCGCCGTCAGGCGAGCGTGCGATGGGTGGCGGCGGAGAACGCCCGATGGGATCGCCGATGGGGCATCGGGTCGAGGCCGCGCCGCAGAGCATGGGCCCGCGTGAAGGCGGCATGCGTGAAGGCGGCATGCGTGAAGGCGGCATGCGTGAAGGCGGCATGCGTGAAGGTGGCATGCGTGAAGGTGGCATGCGTGAAGGTGGCATGCGTGAGGGTGGCATGCGTGAGGGTGGCGTTCGTGAAGCGCCGCGTGAAGCACCGCGTGAAGCACCGCGCGGAGGGGGAACTGTCCGTGCTTCCGGCGGTGGCGGCCATGGCGGCGGCGGTGGTGGTGGCGGACATAGCGGTGGTGGTGGCGGCGGGCACGGCGGCGGTGGTGGTGGGCACGGCGGCCACCGGTAACCACGTGGAAACGCCGGCGGGCATGCACGTGGCATAGCCAGCCGTAGCACTCGCCAATTCAAACGTTCGATCGTTCCGGCTCCGCGCACCTGTGGAGCCGGAACGTTTTTGTATCCGCGACGACAAGCCGTAGTGGGACGGCAACTACGGTCTTACTGGGTGGGTCATGACCCGCCCCTACAAGGGATGCAGCCCCTACAAGGGATGCAGTGGTGCGGGGCGGATGGTGTGATGCCGGAGGCGGTGGTCATTGCCGTCGTGACAATGGCGGCGAGTCGTGTCACGGCGCGTAACGATCGGGCCAGGCAAGTGATACAACGCGTGTCACAAGCGTGACGCAGTGCGGTGTCTCGCAGGCGTAGCTTCGGGCGTCGATCCCCCCCGCGGCACAACCTCAGCTCGAGAACTCGCATGCGACCAGCCAATGTGCGTTTGCCGGTCCGATCAATCGCCATCATTACCGCCGTCGCCATCGGCGTGTTCGCGATCGCACCCGCGACTGCGATCGCCCAGGGCCAAAACGGCACCGTTGCCGGCCACGTCGTCGATAGCGCGGGGGCTCCGCTCGCCGCCGACATCAGCGTGATCGGCAACGTGCGGTTCGGTGTCAACGCGGGCGCCGACGGTGCGTACGCGATCGCGGCGCTGCCGGCGGGCAACTACCGGCTCCAGGCCCACTTCATCGGATTCAAGCCCGACACGTTTTCCGTGGCGGTGGCCGCGGGGCAAACGACGTATCACCGGATCGTGCTGCGCGCCGACGTCAACACGCTCAAGTCGGTTCTCGTGACGTCGCCGCGTCTCAACGAGACGGCAGCGGGCGCACTGCAGGAGCAGAAAGACGCAGACAATATCGTGACAGTGATGTCGGGCGATGAGATCCGCGCGCTGCCCAACGCGAATGCGGCTGAGGCGCTGGCCCGGCTGCCTGGGGTGACCGCGGAACGCGATGAGGGCGAGGGCAAGTACGTCGAGATCCGCGGAACGCCGCCCGATTTCCAGCACGTGACCATCGACGGTGCCAATGTGCCGGGCACGCTCGCCACCGACGTTCGTGCGGTGAAACTCGATGACGTGCCGGCCGATCTGCTCGGCGCCATTGAAGTCACGAAGACGCTCACCGCCGATCAGGATGCCCGGGCCATCGGCGGTTCGGTCAACCTCGTGACAAAAGTCCCCGAGGGCTCGCCGCACGGATACTTCGCGGGCAACTACGCCTACCAGTCGTTACAGAGCACCGACAACGGTCAGGCGGACGTGAGCTACGGCGGCCGGGTCGGCGGCACACAGAAATTCGGGTTTCTCGTGAGCGGTACCTACAACCGCACGAATCGTACGATCGACGATGTCGAGCCGTCATTCGGCGCCGACTTCATCGGGGCCAACGGCAGCGTCACGCCGGTCAGCAGCGGGTCCGCATTCAACCACGTGTACCCTGCGCAATGGAGCGAGCGGGATTACAGCTACTATCGCACGCGGTACGGGCTTGGCGGGGATCTCGACTACCGGTTCTCTCCCACCTCATCGGTTTTCATCAAGGGACTCTGGAGCGCGTTCTTCGACGAGGCCAACCGGTGGGAGACGTCCGTTGGCGGTGGCACGGACGCGATGATCAACGGCGTTCCGACGGTCACCGGCGCGTCGGTCAGCAACGCGGTGGCGAACCGTGGCCCGATCGAGCACACCTGGGGATTCACCGGCGGCGGGAAGCAGGACCTCGGCCGTGTCCACCTGTCGTACGCGGCCAACTTTGCCGGGTCGCAAGCGACGCAACACGATCATTATGAGGATGACTACAACCCAACCTCGAACAGCCCGCTGAATTCCTTCAACTACACCTACAACACGAATCCCCTCAAGCCGACGTATACCGTGTCGCGTGCGGTGCGGGCCGCCATCGCAAATCCCGCCGACTACGCGCTCGGCACGCTCGCGACGGACAATGAGTTGAACAGTGGACAGACCGTGGGAGCGAAGGCCGACGCGCTCGTGCCGTACGCGCTCGGCGGCCTACCGGCGTCGTTCAAGTTCGGCGCCAAGATCAGCAACGAACACAAGGGCTATCTGTCCTTTCAGCCGGCGTTCGACTATGTCGGGAACAATCCTCTGACGTTGGCCACGTTCCCGTCGACGTACAGCAATCCGGGGTTCTACAATCAAGTCTGTAACGGGTGCTATACGCTTGCGCCATTCGGCAACATGCCAACGGTCAACAAGTACTACGTGGCCCACCGGAGCCAATTCGAGGAAGAGGGAGGCCAGGTATTGTCCGACAACCTTGCCACCTTCGCCGGTACCGAGCAGGTCATCGCCGGCTACGCCATGCAGACACTCAATGTGAGGGCGCTCCACATCAACGTCGGGGTGCGTGTGGAGAACACCAACGTGGGGTACGCGGGCCACGCGACGGCCACTCCCGACGACACGGTCGCATCGACCGTCGTGCACGGGAGCAGCACGTACACCGATCTCTTTCCGAGCCTGCAGCTCCGGTATGCGCTCGACGACAACACCAACCTGCGGGCTGCCGTGACGAAGGGAGTCGCGCGGCCGGACTACATCCAGTTGTCGCCGAGCCTGAGTGCCCAGCAGGCGGAGCGCGGCAACATCAACCAGCCGATCAGCCTCGGAAATCCGGCTCTCAAGCCAGAATACGCCTGGAATTTCGACCTGCTCGGCGAGCACTACTTCTCGGCCGTGGGAGTGCTCTCCGGTGGCCTGTTTTACAAGGACATCTATGATTTCATTTTCCAGCGCACCGCACTCTACACGGGTGGCCTGACGCAATACGACGGCTTCTACGCCTCGCAGACTCAGAACGGCCCGAGCGCGCATTTGTGGGGCGCCGAGTTCGACTACACCGAGCATTCGAGCTTCCTGCCGGGGGCGCTGCGCGGCCTTGGTTTCGATGTGAACTACACGCACGTGGAGTCCAAGGCAGACGTACCAAACGGTGACGGCACCAACCGGCAGGCGGCATTGCCGCGGCAATTCCCGACGCTCTTCAACGTGGCGTTGCTTTATGACTATGCACCGTTCACCGCGCGACTCGGCGGTCAGTACACGTCGGCGAGCATCTACCAGTACGGCTCCGACGGGTCGAGCAATCCCGCGTCGGGCAATGTCTACAACTACGCCCACTGGCAGATCAATGGACAGCTCACGTGGGTGTTCCGCGGCACCACGGCACTCACGGCGCAGGTGCTGAACCTCAACAACGCGATCTTCGGATTCTTCACGGGCACGACTGCTCATCCCTACAACGCCCAGCGCGAGTACTACGGGACGACCGTCGGGCTCGGGATCCGCCAGGGATTCTGATCGCTGGAGTCCCGACTGGTTGACCGAGCGCCATTGGAACCACCGATTGGAACCACCGATTGGAACCACCGATTGGAACCACCGATTGGAACCACCGATTGGAACCACCGATTGGAACCACCGATTGGAACCACCGATTGGAACCACCGATTGGAACCACCGATTGGAACCACCGGTTGGAACCACCGGTTGGAACCATGACGCGCCGGTCCAGGTAGTATCCGGACAACATCGGGCGCCGCCGGCGGTCGTGCCGAATGCGGTGGCGAGGGGGCAGAGGGCGTACGTGCTCTCTGCCCCGTTGCGCGCATTTCTTGCGAGAATGCGTGCCCGCGCCAATGATTGGGCGCCGGACCGACTACTGGGGGCGTGGGGATGGGCCAAATCGGGCTGGACGCGAGCCGGACAGTGTTCGTCATGGTCGTCGGGCCCGGCGAGTCGGAGATCGCCGTGGACTCGCTGGACCGGATCGCGGCGTTCGAGCCCGAGGCGGAAGCGTGGGTGCTCGACGACTGCACGCGCGACGGAACGTACGAGGCGCTGGAGCGTTGGGGGCGTGGCCACCCGGGGAGCCGGATCCTGCGGAACCCGGAGGCCCGGGGCTACCGCGGCATCTCGCGTTCGGTATTCGGGGTGCTGTCCCAGATCGCGGCGGAGCCGGGCGTGCCCGGACTCATCGTGAAGATCGACCCCGACACCTGTCTGATCGCGTCCGGCGTGTCCGCTCTGATGCGCGCGCGTCTGGCCGCCGCCGGCCCGGGAATCGTCGGGGCGTACCGGGTGAGGCCTGGGGGTGCGGTCCGCGAGTTCGGGCGGTTGCGGCGCAACATGCTACTCGACCTGCTGCCGGTCGGCCTCCACAAGGACCGCCAGTCGGTGCGGGTTGGCCGCCCTTACTGGGCGTCGTTCGTGCCTCGCGCGCGGCAGAACGGATACGAGTTCGGCGAGCACGTGCTCGGTGCGTTGAGCGGGCTTCATGGTGCCACGCTCCTCGGGCTAAGTGATGCCGGCTTTCTGGTGATTCCGGACGACTATCGTGCGCTCACGGTGGAGGAGGATGTGTTGCTGGGTCTCGGGGCCAAGACCATTGGCCATCAGCTCATCGAGATCAATACCGACCCGGTGAATCCCGACGTCTGGATCCAGTTCCGTCCTCCGGTTCCGATCGGCGCCGATGATCTGATCCAGCGGGGAATTCGCGCCGTGCATCCGGTCAAAATGTCCGCCGACGGCAAGGCCATGCGTGCGAATCTCAGTCTGCGGCGAGCCCGGGCGGCGGTACCCGCGTAGCTTGCTTTAGATCGCCGGAGAGTGTGGCTGGTGCGCAACGGATGGTGTGCTCCGTGCCAGGTCGTACCAGTGGCCCCGCGTCACTCCGAGTGCCGGAAAGCGAGTTGAGTCGCGAAAAAGACCTAGAACAGTGATGTACGTCACAGCCCTTAACCCCAATTGGGGCGTTAGTTACGCGGGCGCCGGACGGGTGCGAGACTTGCGGCTTGTGTGGTCGCGGCCTCGCATGCTTTGGCGTCTGCGCAGGCGGGGCGGTTCAGATGGCTTACCAGGGGGGCCGAGGGGCGTACCAGCCGTCAGCGGGCGGGGTACGAGACCGGCGTCACACTGCTGAGGGAGTAGCACGTGCAATTCGTCATGGCGGCATTCGTACAAACGGTATCTCGGCGAGCGCGCGACGGCGCGCTTCGTGACGCGGGCCGCGCGGGAACGCGCGTCCGTCACGGAGCTCCGGTCGCCGCGCCTGCGCTCGTCGCGATCATACTCGCCATGACGTGTGGCTCGATGCTGCCCGCGATCGCCATCGGGCAATCGACGGCTCAGGCGACGGCGCCTGCGACGCCGCCGAGTGCGCAGAATCGCGGTGTATACGATCCGTCGGCACCGGCAACGGATGCTGCCGCGAACGCGATTCTCTATCCCGGCGATCTCGTGCGGCTCAAGATCTGGCGTGAGCCGGACCTCTCGGGCGATTTCCAGGTCGATGAACATGGGTTCGCCGTATTCCCGAAGATCGGACAGGTCCATGTGTCCGACATCACGACGGATTCGCTGCGCAAGATGCTGATCGGGACCTATTCGCAGTATCTCAAGGACCCGTCGATCGAAGTGACAATGCTGCGCCGGGTGACGGTCATCGGCGCCGTTAAGAATCCGGGGCTCTATCCGGTCGATCCCACCATGAGCATCGCCGACGTGCTGGCGCTGGCTGGGGGATCCGATCCGACGGGTATGCAGGACAAAGTCAATGTGATCCGCGGCGGCAAGAAGCAGCGGGTGAAGTTCACGCAGCGAACGAGTATTGGCAGTCTCGCGATCCGGTCGGGGGACGAGCTGTTCCTGCCGGAGCGCAGTTGGGTTTCCCGCAACGGTTATATCGTCGGCGCGATGATCGGCGCGGCGGTTCTGATCACCACCACCGTGATCGTGCAGTCCCACCACTAAAGTCGTGCGTACGGCCGCTTTTCACGGAATGGCTCTGCAACACTTGTTGGCGTCTGATCGTCAAGCTCAAAGGCACCATCGAAGGCACCATCAAAGGCACGATCAAGGGCACCACCCACTTTCGTCATTTACTGGCCATTTTCGCCAGGCTTTTACCAACTGACTGACATGCTGCTCAACGACGGCCAACCGCCTTCTCAACCCATGCTGCCGCAAGGCGCGCCAATGGTCCCCGCAATGTCGGCGCATGTTCCGCTTGCGGCGATCGACCGGCCTGGCCGGGTCGATCCCGCGACCGTCGGGGGCCTCTGGAGTCTGATGCGGCGGCATCGGTGGACGGTCGCGATCGGCGTCCTCATCATGGTGGTTCTGGTCGGGCTGTTCACGTTCCTCGTTCCTCCGCGGTGGGAGGCGGTGGCAGCGGTGCGGCTCGAGGAGACCAAGGTCGATCTTCCCGACCTCGTGACGCGGGTCGGGCAGGACCGTGAGGTCAGTACCGAGCAGGCGGCGCTCGAGAGCCGCCGGCTGGCCGAAGCCACGATCGATTCGCTGCAGCTCCGTGCGGTCACGACGCCGGTGCGTGTTTCGCGCAACTCGCTGTTCAGCGCGATCGCCGTTGCGCAGAAGGACGATTCCGCGGAGTTCACGTTCACGCTGAAGCCGGACAAGTCGTACTCCGTGCACAACGAGGATACCGACAAGGACGTCGGCGTGGTCAAGCCGGGCGGCAGCATCGCGCTGCCCGGAGTGACCGTGACGTTGGCGCCGGCGGTGACCGAGGATCAGTTCACCCTCGAGGTGACCAGCCGCGACGCGGCCGTGGACAAGTTCAGCAAGGCCCTGAAAGTGGACCGTCCCGACCGGGATGCCAACGTGCTGACACTGACCTATCGTGGCACGGACAAGACGCTGGTCCGCGACATCCCGAACGTACTCGCGGGGCTCTTCATTGCCGACCGCGATTCGCAGCACAAAGTGGAAGCGAAGAGCACCGCCAAGGTTCTCGCGCAGCAACTCGACAGCGTGCAGCGCCAGCTCGCCGCGTCCGAGAACGAACTCGAGGCATTCCGTACGCAGAACGGCGTCGTCAGCCTGCCTGACGAGGCGACGAGCGACGTCAATCACCTGGCGGAGCTGCAGGCCGACCGGAACACGGTCGGGGCCGAGCGTGACGCGTTGGGGTCGCTCATGGCGGATGTGACCGCGCAGGCCGCGCGGCAGCGTCCCGACCAGCCGTCGCCGTACCGTCGCCTGATCGCGTTCCCGACATTGCTCAAGAACAACGCCGCGTCGGAGCTGCTCGCGTCGCTGGCGACAGTGGAGGACGAGCGGACGGCGCTGCTCCAGCGCCGGACGGCAAAGGATCCTGACGTCCTGGTATTGACGGCCCGTATCGAGTCGATCGATCAGCAACTCAAATCGATCGGCCAGACCTATCTGCAGGGCCTCAACAACCAGGTTTCGGCGGACGACAGCGTGCTGCGGACGTCGACGGCCAAGATGCGCGCGATTCCGGCGAAGGAGATCCAGTTCGCGCGGCTGTCGCGCCAGCCGAAGGTGCTCGAAGACATCTACACGACATTGCAGACCCGGCTCAAGGAAGCGCAGGTATCGGCGGCCGTCGTCGATCCGAGCGTGTACGTCATGGATCCGGCGGTCACCCCGCACAAGCCAGTCATGCCGCGGCCCGCGCTCTACATGGCGGCGTCGGTCGTGCTCGGGTTGATGCTGGGCATTGGGCTCGCACTGGCGGGGGAGGCACGGGACCACACGATCCACACGCGTGCCGACGTGCTGGCCGCGACCGGCGCGCCGGTGCTGGGACTCATTCCGCGCATCAACCTTGGCGACGAGTTCATGTCGAGGCTCAGGCTCGCCGAAGACCTGGGACCGCCGGGCACCGGCGGCCGCCGCCGGCTGACGGGCAAGCGGCGCTCCTCGTTCACGGGGCCGCATCTCAACGGCAACGGGTCCGACAGCGTGCTGGTGACCGATCCGTCGGCTCGCAACGCGGTGGCCGAGGCGTACAGCACCCTGCAGACGAACCTGGCGTTCATTCACCCGGGGGGCGAGCTCAAGACCATCGTGTTCACGAGCCCTCTGTCCGGCGATGGCAAGACGACGAGCGCGACGAATCTCGCGGTGACCCTCGTCCAGCGTGGGCATTCGGTGTTGCTCGTCGATGCCGACATGCGGCGTGGCGTGATCAACCGGGTGTTCGGGTCGAACCGGGAGCCTGGGCTCTCCGACATTCTGCAGGGCACCACCTCGGTGGAGGCGGCGCTGCGGCGGGTGGATCTGGGCCGGGCGGGATCGCTCCACTATCTCACGACTGGTGCGCTACCGCACAATCCGGCGTCGCTGATCGACTCGCCGGCGATGCGGACGCTCATGGAGCGTCTCAAGCAGCATTACGACACGATCATCCTCGATTCTCCGCCCATCAACGTCGTGACCGACGCGGCGTTGATCGGGTCCCACGCCGACGGTGTGGTGGTCGTCGTCCGGTCGGGAGTGACGGCGGTGCAGGCGTTGATGTTCGCGATGGAACAGTTACGCCACGTCCGGGCGCCAGTACTGGGCGCGGTGCTCAACGACATCGACTTCCATCGGGATGCGGCATACGATGGAGCCTACCGGTTCCAGGGCCATCGGGACCGGTATTACATGGCGGAGGCCTAAGAGGTTTGCGGTGATTGCCCCAGCCGGACCCGCCCTGAAGGCACCCCCGAAACCGCAGGCGCCGTCAAAAAACGGCGACGCCAAGGCGAAGGCTAGCCCCGTGGACCGATTCGCCACCGCGTACAGCGGCGGCATCGCGGCCGCGGCGCGGCTGGGCGTGCTGCCGCCGCGTGCCGCGCGGGCGACGCAGCGCATGCTCGACGCGTGCCGGTACCTCGACGTCGCCGCGGTGCTGGGCGCCGTCGTGGGCGTCTTCGTGCTCACGAACTCCAGTCACCCTGGGGCGGCGAGCATTGCCGGCTTCCTCAACATGCGGGTGACGGTCAAGAACCTGCTGTTGCTGGCGGGGTTCGCGGCCGCGCTGCACGCCAGCCTGACGATGTTCGGGATGTATGATGAGCGCCGGCTCGAGGAGCCGATGCTGTACGCGATGCGCCTCGTCGCGGCCTGTCTCGCGGGCGGCGTGCCGCTGATCCTGTTCCCGATCGCGAGCAGCACCGGCACGGTTCGGCCGATCTCGGTCGGGTATTTCGTGATCGTGGCGGTGGTGACGCTGGCGGCGCTCCGGTGGCTGGTCTGGCTCGCGGCGGCCCCATCGCCGGCGGCGGCCATCCGCAACGTGCTGATCGTGGGCAGCGGGCCTCGCGCGCAGCGGCTCTATCACGAGCTGTACGCGCATGCCGAGGACGCGGTGCAGATCTACGGGTTCGTGGACACGAATCCGGATCCGATCGCCGAGGAGATTGCCGAGCGCATGATCGGGACCCTCGACGACCTGGAGGGGATCCTGATGCGGCACGTGATCGACGACGTGCTGATCACGCTGCCGATCAAGTCGTGCTACGGCAAGATCCAGAATACGATCGCGCTGTGCGAGCGGTTGGGCGTGCGGGCGGCGTATCTCGCCGACGTGTTCCAGTCGTCGCTCGGGCGGCCGAGCTATGAGCAGACGGGCCGGTTCCCGGTCGTGCGGATGCACGTGGTGACCGACGACCACCGCATGCTGGTGAAGCGCGCGATGGATCTGATCGGCGGCATCGTGGGGCTGATCCTGGCGGCGCCGGTGATGCTGGTGATCGTGATTGCGATCAAGATGTCCGGACCGGGTCCCGTGATCTTCAGCCAGCAGCGGTTCGGGCTGAACAAGCGGCGGTTCGCGATGTACAAGTTCCGCACGATGGTCAACGGGGCGGAGGCGTTGCAGGCCGATCTCGAGACGCGCAACGAAGCCTCGGGTCCGGTGTTCAAGATCCGCCACGACCCCCGGATCACGCCTGTGGGGCGGTTGCTCCGGCGGATGTCGCTCGACGAGCTGCCTCAGCTCTTCAACGTCGTGCGGGGCGACATGTCGCTGGTCGGGCCGCGGCCGCTGCCGGTGCGCGACGTCCACAAGTTCTCCGAGTCGTGGCTCATGCGGCGGTTCAGCGTGCCGCCTGGCGTGACGGGGCTCTGGCAGATCAGCGGGCGCAGTGATCTGGCGTTCGACCGGTGGGTAATGCTCGACCTGCAGTACATCAATGGGTGGTCGCTCGGGCTCGACCTGCAGATCCTCGCCAAGACCGTCCCCGCCGTCCTCTGGGGGCGCGGGGCCGCCTGAGCGCTGCGGGCGCCTCGCGAACCTCGTCGTCCGTCGGTCGCACTGATGCCTCAGGATCCACGCTCCGGCCTTCCGGGGTCTGGCGGGCCTGTGCCCGACGCGCCCATCCCGCCGATCCCGTCCGTCCCGTGGCTCGGCGCGCGGTGGCGGGGGACGTTGGCGCGCAACACCGCGTGGATGGCGGTCGGGCAGGGAAGCCGGGTGGCGCTGGGCGCGTCGTATTTCGTCGTCATCGCGCGGGCGCTGCACCCCGATGGACTCGGAGCATTTGCCGGCGCGGTCGCGCTGGTGGCGTTGGCCGCGCCGTTCGCGAGTCTCGGGGCGGGCAATCTGATGATCAAGCACGTCGCCCGCGATCCGCGGCATTTCAGCCGGTATTGGGGCGGCGCGCTCTCGACCACGGTGATCTCCGGGGTGGTGCTCGGGATCATCATCCTGGCCTGCGCGCGTCTGGTGCTGCCGGCGACGATTCCATTTCAGGTGGTCGTGTGCGTGATGGCGGCCGACCTGCTGTTCTCGCGGATTCTGGACATCAACGGCCAGGCGTACCAGGCGCACGAGCGGCTGTCGCGCACCGCGCAGTTCCCGTTGATGATCTCGGTGTCGCGGCTGATTGCGGCGGGCCTGTTCATTCTGATCGGCGACCCGAGCCCCGCGCGATGGGCAATATGGTATCTCGGCAGCTCGGCACTCAGCGCAGTCATTTCGCTCGTGATGACGTGGCGTGAGCTTGGCCGCCCGGAGCGTGTGATCGGCTATCCGGCCGCCGAGCTTCGCGAGGGTATGTACTTTGCTACCAGCCTGTCAGCACAGAACATCTACAATGACATTGACAAGTCCATGCTGGCTCGGCTGTCTACCCTGGAGGCCACGGGTATCTACAGTGCCGCGTACCGGCTCGTCGACGTGTCGTTCGTGCCGGTGCGGTCGCTGCTCGCGGCGGCCTATCCGCGATTCTTCCAGCAGGGCGCGCGCGGCGCACGCGCCAGTCTCGCGGTGTCGCGCAAGCTCCTGCCGTTCGCCGGCATTTACGCGGCGTGCGCGGGCATGGTGTTGTATCTTCTGGCACCACAGCTGCCGCGACTCCTCGGCGCCGACTATCGCGCGAGTGTCGGGGCAGTCCGCCTGCTCGCCCTTCTTCCGCTGCTCAAAACCATTCACTTCTTCGCCGCCGACGCGCTCACGGGAGCCGGATATCAGGGGCGCCGGACACTCGTGCAGGTGATCATTGCGGTGCTGAACGTCGCCGCCAACATCCCGCTCATCCTGCTGGCGTCGTGGCGCGGCGCGGCGTGGTCCAGCCTCGCGTCGGACGGAGCGCTCGCTCTCGTCCTGTGGTGGACGCTGCTGGCGACCTGCCGCCAGGAAGACCGGACCCGCGAGGAGCCGGCTGCGCATCCGGTGATGGCCGTCGCGGGAGGTGCGTCGTGAGCGACGTGCGGAGAAATGGCCACGAAAACGGCCAGGAAAACGGCCAGCAAAACGGCCAGGAAAACGGCCAGGAAAACGGCCAGGAAAACGGCTCGGGAAATGGCGGGGGAAATGGCCATGCGAACGGGCAGCCCAACGGCTACGCGATCGACCCGTCGTGCCGCCGGCTCGGGTATCTGTCCGGCGCGCCTCGCGTGTCTACCCGGCGGGATGCCGAGATCGGCGGTCCGCGATCCCACATCCTTGGCGTGATCTCCGGCTTCGAGCACCTCGGATGGGCGGTGCATCCGTTCATCATCGGGGACCGGTCGCCGGGGGTGGTCGCGCGGGATGCGGGTAAGTGGTTGCGGAAGGGGCGCCAGTGGGCACTGCTCGCCGACATGACGCGGATCGGCCTCGCGCCGGTGAATCGGCGCGCGGCGTGGCGCAGCCTCGCGGGACGTGTGGACTGGGTGTACGAGCGGTACTCCGTCTTCCAGGCGCTGGGGCGGCCGTTCGCGCAGGCGGGCATCCCGTGGATCCTCGAGACCAACGAGATGCAGTCCGAAGAGGCGCGCGTCGACCGAAACAGTCTCGTGCTCACGTCGCGCGCGCGGCGTCACGAACGGCAAGCGTATCTCGACTGCGGGATGCTGGTTTGCGTGAGCGAGCCGCTCAAGTCACTGGTGACCGAGCGGCTGAACATCCCGGTTGAGAAAGTCGTCGTCGTCCCGAACGGCGTGGACACCCATTTTTTCCAGCCGCGGCCCGACGCGCCGCGTACGTTCGAGGGATTCACGGTCGTGTACTCGGGCGGCCTCGAGCCTTGGCAGGGGATCGAGCTGCTCCTCCGGTCGATTCACGCGGTGCGCATGGAAGACGGCTTCGCGCTCCACGCGGTGATCGCCGGCGATGGGCCGGTGCGGCGCAGTTGCGAGAAACTGGCGGCCGATCTCGGGCTCGCGGAGTGCGTGCACTTCCTCGGCACCGTGTCGCGCGAGGCGGTGCCGGCGATCATCGCGAGCGGGGACGTCGGCTACTCCGGGCATACGGACACACAGGGGCGTGCGGTGTTCCGGTCGCCGCTCAAGCTGTACGAGTACATGGCCATGGCCAAGCCGATCATCTCCTCAGCCGTGGCGGATGCGGTGGATCTCGTCGTCAACGGCGAGACCGGGTATCTGTTCGATGCGGGGAGCACCGACGGTCTTTCGCAGGCGCTGCGCCGGGCGTACGTCGCGCGCGAGCGGTTGCCCGCGATGGGTGTAAGAGGACGGCAACTGATCGAGCAGGGCCACAGTTGGACGGCGCGGTGCCGGATGATCGTCGAGTCCGCGAAGCGCGTCGCACTGGAACTCGCATGACCGCGCCGGCGACCGCGGCCGGCGCGGCGCCGGCGTCCGCGCCGCCGCCGGTGCCCCAGTATGCGATGCTCGGCATCCGGGTCGGCGCGTACGACATCCCGAAGCTCAACGCGTGCATCGCGAGCGCGGTCGAGAGCGGGCAGCGGATCGTCATCGCGAACCACAACCTGCACAGTGTGTATCTCCACAGCCGCGACCAGAAGTTGCGCGATTTCCACGCGGCGGCCAATGTCTGCCATGCGGACGGCATGTCGCTGATCGCGCTCGGCCGGCTGCTCGGCGTGCCGCTGACGAAGCGTGACCGCGTGACCTACGTGGATTGGGTCGGGCCGCTGATGGCGGAGGCCGCACAGCGCGGCTGGCGCGTCTATTCGGTGGGCGGGAAGCCCGGGGTATTCGAAACGGCCGCGGTGCGGCTGCGGGCTGCGCACCCCGGGCTGCAACTCGACGGCACGCACGGATATTTCGACGTGACGCCGGGAAGTGCGGAGACCGAGGCCGTTTTGGCACGGATCGCGGCGTACCGCCCGCAGGTTCTCATCGTCGGTATGGGGATGCCACGGCAGGAGCACTGGGTACACGACAACCGGGCGGCGCTGTCCGCCAGCGCGACGCTGATCGCGGGGGCGGCCATGGACTACGTGGCGGGAGTCGTCCCCACGCCCCCGCGTGGTGCGGCGGCGGCGGGATTCGAGTGGTTGTGGCGACTCGCGGCGGAGCCCCGCCGCCTTTGGCGTCGCTATCTGATCGAGCCGTGGTACGTGATGGGACTGGTCCTTGCCGCATGGGTGCGACGTCGTCCGGGAGGTGGCGCATGACCGTACCAAAATGGGCTGGTGCTGGCACCGTCCACATGTCGTCGACGCTCGGGCAGTCGGGATCGCACCCATGGATGGTGCGACCGATTTCCGTTCGGGCGTGGATCGTATATCCCGTGCTGATCGTGATCTTCGCGCTGATGGGTCCGTACTCGCTGCATCCCGCGGCGGCCGAGGCGGGCGCCGGCCGGGGTGTGGCGGCCGCGAGCGCGGCCACTGCCGAAGGCGTGCAGTCGGGATCGGCCGTGCGTCGCATGGCCCTCCTCGCCCTCGCCGCGGTGGCCGCGCTGAGTCTCAGCCGGGCGCGCCGAAGCCGGAGCTACGCGCTCCACGAGGTCCGCGCGGGGGAGCCAGTAACGGGCACGACCAGGCGCCGCGGAATCCTGCCATTTCTACTCATCATCTATGTCGCTCTCGCGGGCGGCAGTCTTCTGTGGGCGGCCGATCCGGGGATCACGGGCCGGCGGGCGGTCGTGTTTCTCATCATCGCGTTCGCCGCGTTCTGCTTCGCGCAGGCGTGGACGCTGCGCGACCTCCTGTATTTCTCCCTCTTTGCGAACGCGACATCGCTCATTCTCGGACTTGGCGGCGCGATCGCGCGGGGGCAATTCCATCCCTTCGACCCCGGCTATCGATTCAGCGGCTTCGCCAACCCCAATCTGCACGGCATCGAAGCCGCGTGTCTCATCATTGCGTGCGCCGGGGCGCTCCGCCTTGGCGGCCGACGAGGTCCGCTCTACGCGCTCCTGCTCTACGCCACGGCCATCCTGCTGCTCTCCCGGTCGCGGACCGCGGTCGCGGCGCTGGTGCTCGCGGCGGGGTTCTGCGGGGCGCTCGCGATCCGGCGGAGTCGTCTCGTCGCGGTCGCTCTGGTGGTTGCCGGCATCGCGTTCGCGGCGGTCGTGTTCGCCCCGGACATCCTTACCGGTGCACACCACGCGATCCTGCTTGGCCGTTCCGCTGCCGCGGAGGATCCTACGACGCTCAGCGGGCGCACTCTGCTGTGGAACGATCTCCTGGATTACGCTGGCGACCACCCATGGCTGGGCTACGGATTCGACTCCTTCTGGACGCCAGACCACATCGCCGAGATCTCGGTGAAGCGTGGGTGGGTGATCACGCAGGCGCATTCGGGGTATCTGGAGGCGCTGCTCGCGACCGGGATCACCGGCCTGACGATCCTCATTGCGACGTTGTTCTCGGGGCTGCGCGCGGCGATTCGGCGGTTTCGCACGACCCACGCGACGGTCGTGCTCTTCGCGGTCGCGATGTTCGTGTGGTACATGGTGAACATGCTGCTCGAAGCACTCCCCGAGAGCCACTTCAGCACGTTCGTCGTCATGGTCTTGCTCGCCCACTTCGCCCTTCGAAGCGCGGCACCCGACGACGTGGGTGGGCTCCACGCATCCGCATGACGGCGTGGCGGTGCATGGGCTGATCGGCGGCGCATCTGGCATGCTGATCGACGCGCGGACGGTTGCCGCGGATTCTGTGGTGCGCGGTGATCTGTGCATCATCGGCGCCGGTGCGGCCGGGATCTCGATCGCCTGGGCGCTCCGGGACCATCCGGTGCGCGTCGTGCTGCTCGAGAGCGGATCGTTTTGGCCGAGCGCCGCGACACAGGCGCTGTACCGCGGGCGCAACATTGGGCGGGGATACTTCCCCCTGGATGGGTGCCGCGTCCGGACGTTCGGCGGGAGCACGCAGCGGTGGGGCGGCTGGTGTCGCTCACTCGACCCGTCCGACTTCGAGCCACGCCCGTGGCTTCCGGGCAGCGGATGGCCAATGAAGCGGGACGACCTCGGCTGCTATTACCGGCAGGCCCGGGAGATGTGCCAACTCGCCGTCACCGAAGGCGAGATCGACCACGGGCCGCCGCTTCCGTATCGGCCTCGGTTGGCGGGTACGCATCCCGCGCTCGCCACGGTCGTCTACCAGTTCAGCCCGCCGACGCGTTTCGGTCCCACGTACCGCGACGGACTGGAGCGTGCCAAGAACATTGACGGCTACCTCTCGGCGAACGTCGTGGAGCTGCTCGGCGGCGAACATGGCGGGCCTGTAACCGGGGCCCGGGTCAGTACGCTCGCCGGCAGAACATTTCGCGTCGAGGCGACGACGTTCGTCCTCGCCACGGGCGGTGTCGAGAACGCGCGGCTCCTGCTTGCCTCGAACGGCACGCGCCCTGGCGGCCTCGGCAACGAGAACGATCTTGTCGGCCGGTTCTTCATGGAGCACCTCCATGTCCGGCTTGGCTGTTTCGTCCCCACCCGGCCGGACGCCAATCTCTCGTTCTACACCCAGGGGCGGCGCAGCGTGCGCCGGCCCCTCGGTGGTCTGACCGTCGCGCCCGCCGCGCGCCCCGCGCACGGGGTGTACGGCTTCAGCGCGGTGTTCTTCACCCCGCGGCACCGCACCGTGGCCAAGGTGCTTCAACACCAGGCGCAGCGGCACGACCAATGGGCGCTGCACGGTGTGTCGATCGCACAGGGCGGCGCGATGGGGTTCGGAATGCGGGTCCTGGACAAGCTCGCGCGTGATGCGCAGGAGGCGAGCGCGCGATTGAATTTCGCCGTCCCGCAGCCTGCGGCCGACCGGATCTACGAGATCATGGGGCGCGGGGAGCAGTCCCCGAACCGCGACAGCCGCGTGACTATAGGACGGGACCGCGACCGGCTGGGGATGCCGGTCTGCGAGTTGGATTGGCGCGTCCGGCGCGCCGATCTCACCAATATCCGGACGCAGCCTGGAAACGATCGGCGTCGCGCTTGCGGCGATCGGCGCGGGGCGTCTGCACCTGCCGACCGACCCGGACATGGCGTGGGCGCAACGGATCGTCGGCAGTTGGCACCACATGGGCACGACGCGCATGCATGCCGATCCGCGCGAGGGCGTGGTCGACGCCGACTGCCGCGTGCACTCGGTTCCCAATCTCTACATCGCGGGCAGCTCGGTGTTCCCGACCGGCGGCTACGCCAACCCCACGCTCACGATCGTCGCGCTGGCCCTGCGGCTGGCGGACCATCTCGCCGGCCGGGTCACGGGCGCGCCTCCGCTCTGACCCGATCGTAGAGCTGTTCCAGCGCTGCCGTCTGCGTGCGCAGGTTGAACACCTCAGTCACGAACGCCCGTCCTCTGCCGCCCCATGCGGGTCGCCAGCTCCGGATTGCCCAGCAGTGTGTCGAGCGCGGAGCCGATGGCCGCGTCGTCGCGCTCGCCGGTGAGGATTCCGGTCTCGCCGTCGCGCACGGCCTCTGGCATCCCGCCATGGCGTGTGGCCACGACCGGCACCGCGCAGGCGCTCGCTTCATTGAGCACGAGCCCAAGCGCTTCCTGCTGGCCGGTGTCCGTCGTTTGCCCGGTCAGCGCGAACACGGTCGCGCGCTGCGTCAGCGCGCGGACCGCGTCGTGGGGCTGAGCGCCGAGGAATCGGACGCGGCCGGCGATACCGAGCGCCGCCGCCAGCCGTCGCAGATCCGCGGTGCGCTCCCCGGATCCCACCTGGACGAGGGTGACGTCGGGGTGGCGGGGCGCGATGCGCGCGAATGCGCGGAGCAGGGTGTCGATGCCCTTCTGATCCCGGTGGCGCGCGGTGTTGAGCACGTATCGCTCGGAGCGCTCACCGTCCGCGGGGGGGGGGGCGAACTTGTCGATGTCAACGCCGATGTAGTGCCGGATGACGCGGTCCGCGGGATAGCCGAGCGCCAGCAGGCGGTCCCGGATGAAGTCCGACACGGCCACGAACGCCGACCCGTGCGCCCGAAGCGCGGCGCGGGTGAGCAGATAGTGTACAACCGTGAGGCTCGGCTCCCGGAGCATTGCCCCATCGGCGACCGTTACATCCCACCCGTGGAACGTCGCGATCAGTGGCACGCCCAGCCATTTCGCGAGGGGTACCGCGTACGTCGCGTCGGGCGCGAAGTGCGCGTGGATGAGCGAGACGCGTGGCAAAGTGGTGCGGGCCCCGAACAACCGCGGCGTCGCGCTGATCGCGTAGCTGATCCGGGCGGCGCGTGATGCGATGTTGCGCCCGCGTCCGCCGATCACGATCGCCTGCGTCGCCAATCCCATCGACGCCGCCGAGCGGTTGTTCCACTCGCGCGTGAACACGGTCGGCCGATGGCGTGTGAGGGCCCGCATCTGCTCGCAAATGAACGTCTCCGAGCTCACCGGAAAGCGCAGCCGAAAGATCCCAATGTCCGTCACGGTGTCACCGCCCTGGCGGGCGCCGCGGGCGCCGCGGGCGCGCCCGGTGCCGCGCTGACGCGCTCGTATTCGTACAGCTCGACGCCGGACGAGACGAAGCTTTCGGTGCGGCGAAATTCGCGCGCGAGAAACGCGGTGATCGGCGCATTCTCATCGGGCGTGGCGCGACTCAGGAAGACCCACACGTGGTCCTGGCCCTCGACCAGCGCGCCGAGCTCCGCCATGGGCGCGAGCTGTTCACCGGGTTTCCGAGCGCGCGGGAAGGGCATGAGGTGCTTCGCCGACGGGGCATAGAATCGGAGGTCCTTCACGGTGAAAGCGCGGTGCACGACGACGACCGCGCCGGTGCCCCCGTGGGCGGTGAGGAACGCCGCGGCACCGCGGTTGTCGTCGCGCGCGTATCGCGGATCGGTGTAGTAGCCCCGGAGCGAGGCCGCGCAGACCGCGGCCAGCGCGATCCACGTCGCGGCGCGGAGTGACCGGCCAGGCAGGGCATCGACGCCCACGACCATGAGGACGAGGGCGGGCAAGAAGGAGATGATGGTGTAGCGCACGTTGAAGGGGTGCACGGTGACGAGGGCACCCACGGCCGCGAAGGCGACGGGAAACACGAGCCAGAGCGTGACTGGGATGCGGCCCGCCGGAAACCGGCGGGCGAACGCGCGAATGCCCAGCGCGGTGACCACGAGAACCAGGATACCGACCGGCACGACGGTGGCGGCGGAATGCAGGAGCAGGGCGTTACGGTCCGGCCTGTGCAGTTCATCCAGGCTCGGGCCGTAGGAATATCCGACCGCGAAGCTCCACAGCGCGTAGCCGAACTGGATGGGGAGAAACTGCGTCCGCTGTCGGCGGACTCGGTCGGGGGAAAGGTGGCGAGCCGATGGATTCCCGGGAGACAGAGGACCACCATCACGACGAAGGCGGCGATCCATCCCTGGACGCGTTCGCGCCATGGCCGGGGCGGCGGAAGTTGGACGCCGGCATCGCCCGGGCAGGACCGGGTCCGCGTGCCAGGTGGCGACTCCCCACATACACGACGACGAACGCCATGAACGCGACGCCGACGGTGTGGCAATAGAACGTGGCCGCGGCCGTGATGGCGGTCGCCGCTTTCCACTGCCACCGCCCAGGCCGGGCGAGGGCTTGTTGCAGGCAATAGAGGGCGATCAACGACAGGAAGAGCAGGAGTGCATACGGACGCGCTTCCTGGCTGTACCAGACGTGGAAGGGCGAAACCGTCATGGCCGCCGCCGCGAGCAGCGCGACGCGCTCGTCGAGCCAGGCGCGCACGACCAGAAACAGCAAGGGGATGCTGAGCACACCGACGAGAACGGAAGGCGTGCGCAGTGCCGCCTCGACGCCGAGCGTGCCGCCGAGAGGCAGGCTCGTGGCCGCGACGAGGTAGTAGAGCGGTGGGGATGTTGCTGTTCTCCACGCGCTGGGTCGCGATGTGCCAGGGCGATCCCTGCGCGCTGATCCATGTGACGACCTCGTCGTTCCACAGGCTCTGGTAGCCCAGCCGGTAGGTGCGCAGCAGGGCGCCGACGACCATGAGCCCGACGAGCACCATCACAATGTGTGCGCGCGACAGCCCCAGCGCCGCCATCGGGGCCGGGGCTGGACCGGTGGACGGAGCGGGGGAGTCGTGGCCCGCCGCGTGAGAGGCGACGGCGGACTGATCGGTGCGCGGGGCCGGCCGAGCGGATCGCGGAGGCATGTCTCCTGTGGTGCGAGTCGGTGGAAGGTAGCGCGGCGACGACCGACCTCGGTAGCGGTCGCCCGGCGCGGTGAATCGCGAGCGGTTGCCCGTGCGGTGGTGGATCGCGCCCGCGCGGCCGTGTGTGATGCAGATCACCGATCGCGACCGCTCGCCGATTGCGTGGTGAGGATCGCTTGACGGCGGGGGGCGGCGCCCTACGTTCCCGCGCTGTGGCATCGACGACGGGTCACGCCCGGCCGCGCTGGCCGATGCTCGAGGAGGGGCTGCTCGGGATCGCGCTCGCGATCACGCTCGCTGTCGCGTGGTCGGCCCGGTATTTCCCGTATCAGGACTCGACGAACAATCTGGCCCGGTACGTCCTCATGGACCGGGCCTGGTTCGGAACGCCTGGCGGCCTTTGTTCAGGTCCGCGCCATCCCCACGCCGTACATCGCGCTCGATCTCGTGGGGGTCGCGTTCGTGCACGTTCTGGGCGCTCCGCTCGGGCTCCGTGCCATGACGGGGCTTCTCATCTGCGTGATTCCGCTCGGGACGTATCTGCTTCTTCGCGCCACGTGCCCCGAACGCCGCGGCTGGGCGCTGGTCGCCGTGCTGTGCAGTCTGAGTTTCTATCTCCTGATCGGGTTCTTCAACTTCGTCGCCGGGATCGGCGCCGCGCTCATCTGGCTCGCGGCGTGGTGGCCACGGCGCGATCGAACGGATGCACGATCCGTGGCCGGTCTCGCGGCCGGCCTCGCGCTCGTGTTCTTCGTCCACCTGGCCGGTGCGCTGTCTGCGCTCGTCGTGGTGGGAGTCGCCTATCTTCTTGATGTCTGGGCGCGCTGGCGTGCCGCCGGCGGCGGACGCCCAACAGCCGGCGTAATGTGGACGCCGCGGTTCCTCACGCTGCTCTCGGCGTCGGCCATGGTCGCGTGGTGCGCGGTGGTGTGGCACCTGAGCCTCGGCCCGGAGCCCCCGTTGGCGGCGGTCCCGCCAGATTTCCGGACGCTGGGCAACAAGCTGACGAATCTGGCGAGCCCGTTTTACTCGCTGTCGTACCTGCAGACACTCACGATGATGGCGGGCTACGGCGCGTCGCTCATCGCGTTCCTCGTCGTCAACCGGCGCACGCTTCGCGTGGACGCAATGCTGGGCTCGGCCGCGGCGTTCGTGGTGCTCTTCCTGATCTTTCCGTACCGGGTCGACGGCGCCGGCTTCGTCGACATGCGGTGGCTGCTTCCGGCGATACTGCTCCCCTTCTGCGCGGTGGCCGTGGGCCCGGTCGTCCCGCAGCGGGCGCTCCTCGCGATTCCCTTCGTGGCGACGCTGGTCCACGCCGCCGTCATCCAGCGGGCCAGCGCCAGGATCGATTCCGAGCTTGCGGTGTACCGTCACGTGTTGAGCGACGTGCAGGCCGGCGCACGTCTCCTGCCACTGATCGCGG
Organism: uncultured Gemmatimonadales bacterium; assembly: GCA_963737895.1. Classification (GTDB taxonomy): domain Bacteria; phylum Gemmatimonadota; class Gemmatimonadetes; order Gemmatimonadales; family Gemmatimonadaceae; genus Palsa-1248. The sequence continues at coordinate 2,085,614 of CAVTUF010000001.1, forward strand.
AACCGCAACATGGGCGTCGTTTGTCGCCCTATCGGCACTTTGCGCTCTGGCACACGATCGCTGGCGGAGGACGAGTGCCGGGGCTCCTCACGGAAGAGGAGCGGTACGACACGAACCCGCCGAGCCTCCCGCACAAGTTCTTCGGACACTTCCGCAAGAGCCGGCCCTTCTCTACTACCCTGACGAACAGTGGGGGACTGACCGCATGTTCCCGCTCGATTGGCACCGCATTACGACGGATTTCGATTACGTGATCGAAGCCGGCACCGACCCACGCGTCCGCACGGTGCTCGACGCGCACGCCGACAAGATCGACAGCGCCGGGGATGTCGCGCTCTACCGCGTGCGTGCCGGCGGGGTCGCCCGGAGCACCCGCGGGATCGTCACCGCGGCCGCCGCGGTGGCGCTGGCCGCGACTCCGCTCAGCGCCCCGGCGCCGGGACTGCCTCCGATGCCGAGATCGATGGCGATGGTCATGCCCGTACGCGGCCGCGAGGACCGCGCCCCGAGGACAGCGCCCGCGTTCGGCGTACACCCCGGCGGCTTCTACACCGAGGCCCAGATCGCATATGTGATCCAGCAGGTGCATGCCCATCAGCAGCCGTGGGCGGACGCCGACGACCAGCTGATGGCCTCCGCGAACCGATTGCGCTCGTGGCAGCCCCACGCGGTCGCGGTGTACAACGTGCCCGGGTTCTACCAGGACAAGGCGGGATTCTTCGCTGCCACCGGGGGACTCACGCATGACGCCGATGCGGCCTATGTCAACGCGCTGGCCTTTCGTCTCACGGGTGACGCGTCGTACGCGGAGAGCGCGCAGCGTATCATCACCGCGTGGGCCCGCACCAACACGGGCGTCAGCAATGCCGGCGACAGCCAGCTCTCGATGGCGGAGGTGGGCGTCGGCTTCGTGCTCAGTGGTGAGCTGCTTTCCGGGTACGCGGGATGGCCGGCCGCCGATCGCGACGCGTTCAAGAACTGGATCCGCACCGTCTATCTCAAAGAGGCTACGGACCCGATCAAGGACCGCAACAACAACTGGGGCGATTGGGGGACGTTCGGCGCGGTGACCGCGGACTACTATCTCGATGATGCGGCGGGGTTCTCGGCCGAGACGGCGCGGCTGCAGCACCACATTGACCAGGCGCTCGGGCCGGATGGGCATCTCCCCGACGAGACGGCGCGTGGACCGAGCGGCATCTGGTACACGTACTTCGCGCTGGCGCCGATGACCGCGGCGGCCCGCGTCGTGAAAGACGGCGGGGGCCCCGATCTCTTCCAGTGGACTTCGCCGACCGGGAAGCGGCTCAAGTCGGCTCTCGACTATCTGCTCGCCGGCGTGCAGAATCCCGGGAGCTGGCCACACGCGCCGAACCCCGGCACACCGGGGGTCAAGGATTGGTGGCCTTACGATCTCTTCGAGGCCATGGGCGATGAGTATGGAGACGCGAAGTATGAAGCCTTCGCGGCGCAGCGCCGGCCGATCATGAACACGGGACACCACTACGCGTGGACGTTTCCGACATTGATGAAAGCGCCGCCCAACGCGACGTGACTGGTTGGCCGGGCGCGGAGGCCCGGCAGCCGCGCCGAGGGTGATGCCGCATCTGACGACCGTCGCGACACTCGCCGCCATCGCGCGCATCGCCGGGCTGATTGCGGCCGTGTCTACGGCGGGGGCACAGACCCCGGCCCCAGGAGGGGGAGGCGCATCGACCGGTGCGACCGTGTTCGGCACGGGTCCCCCGACCGCGGCGTCCCAGGGGCGTCACGAGGTGCGGATCTGCGCTGGGGGCGACGTGACGCTCGGGACGGACCTCGACAGCGCGTGGTCGCGGCGGAACGCCGCCGCGACGCGGGACATGGATGGTCAACTGCACCGGCCGGATGCACTGGTCGCACCACTGCGGCCGCTCCTGAACGGTGCCGACATCGTGGTCATCAACGCTGAGGGTGCGATCGGCGATGGTCCGATCGACGTGCCCAAGTGCGAGCTGGATCGGGAGACCTGCTACCTGCTGCGCTCACCGCCCGCGGCGGCGCGGGCGATGCGCCGGCTCGCCGACAGTGGCGCCGTCGTGGTGGCCAACGTGGCAAACAACCACCTGCATGATGCCGGTGCCGGGGGCGTCGCATCGACGCTCGCAGCGCTGGACAGCGCCGGGGTGCTCGTCACGGGCGCCGACACCGTGCCGGCACTAGCCGTGACGTCCCGCGGCGACACGATCGCGGTGCTCGGCTTCAGCGTCTGGTCGGTGCCTGGCGTCAACGACCTCGATGATGTTCGCCGCATCGTCGGGAACGTGGCGAACCGCTACGGCCGCGTGGTGGTGACTGCGCACTTCGGGGCCGAAGGTCGTGGGGCACAGCGCACGGCGAACGCATCCGAGCAGTATCTGGGCGAGGACCGCGGGAACCCAGTCGCGTTTGCGCACGCGGCGGTGGAGGCCGGGGCGAGTGTGATCATCGGGCATGGGCCTCACGTGCTTCGCGCGATCGAGTGGTGGAACAGCGCGTTGATCCTGTACTCGATGGGGAATCTGATCAACTACGGCCCGTTCGGGCTGGCGCCGCCCATGAACCGCGGCGCGATCGTGTGCGCGACGCTCGATTCCGCGGGTCAGGCCGGCGACGTCGTGATGCGCTCGACGCGCCAGCCGATGCCAGGGTCCGTCATGCCGGACGCCACGAACCGGGCGCGCGTGCTGGTCGATTCACTCAGCCGACTGGACTTTCCCGTGACCGGCGCCCGCATTGACAGGACGACCGGCGCGATCTCCGAGCGGGGCCCAGGCGGCCCATCGGGCGGCAGTGGCGCGGTCAGCCCGCGCCGACGCTCACGTCCGGGAGACTCACGTCCGGTATCACCAGCGTCGAGTCCGCACCGGACTCGGGCATCACCCGACGGACATCCCGCCACGGCTTGACGCCTCGCACCATGGGCCGGATAAGGGGCGTTTCCACCACGCGGCCGGCCTTGCTGCTGGCCTGCACGAAGTGGCCATTCCCGACGTAGATCCCGACGTGGGAGATGTGGCGTGTGGAGCCGAACATGAGCAAATCGCCGGGCTGCAGCGCCGCGGTATCGCGCGGCACGGTAAGGCCGCTCTTCGCCTGTTCGTGGGCCGTGCGCGGCAGCTCGATCTTGAGGGCCGCCATCACATACCGCACGAGACCGCTGCAGTCGAAGCCGTGTTCGGGCGTGGAGCCGCCGAAGCGGTAGCGGCGCCCGATCTGGGCACGGGCGAGCGCCACCAGCGAATCGCGGAGTGAACGGGCGCCCGCCGAGATCGCCGCGAAGGGCTCCGAGAAGTCCCGATGGGGCACACCGCGACGTGGCGTGGCCGCTCCGGGTGTGATCGACACTGGAAACGGGATCGCGACGGGCGCGATGTTGTCGAGAATTGGCCCGGCCGGCCGCTGACCGCCTCTCAGGGGCGATGCGAGGTCAGCCTGTGCCAGCACCCGTTGGATGGGCAGGACACAGGAGACGGCAACGGCACTGAGCAGGCGAACTCGGCTATATGGCATCTGCGGTTAATTTAGACGATCGAGTGTGGTCCACGATAGACGCAGCCGATATGTAGCATCTCTCGTACCTCGACAGATTGCAGCGCCGGGACCGCCGGGCACATCCGGTCCCAGATCCAGATAGCGAGATGTTCGCTGGTTGGATTCTCCAGTCCCGGGATGTCGTTGAGGCAGTGATGGTCGAACTGTGCGCGCAACGGCTCGAACGCATCGGCGACGAGCGCGTAGTCCATCACCCAACCCGTGTGTGGATCGACGCGGCCCGCGATCGTAAGCCGAACCGAATAGGAGTGCCCGTGCATACGAGCGCACATGTGCGTGGGCGGCACATGCGGCAACTGATGCGCGGCCTCGAACCGGAACTCGGCGAAGAGCTCCATGGCGGAACCGGACGGAGCGGTGCTCATCTCGATGCCCAGGAGCTTGTGGGTCTGGAGGCTCAAGCGCCATTGCGGGTTTGCCAGGCAGTACTCGAGCGCGAGCCGGGTGTTGGCCATGACTGAGGGGCCGTCCATCGGTTGCAGGAAGAAATTACGAAAGCCGAGCCCGCTGTAACGCTCGGGTTCGCCACGCTCCTGTGGATACACGAGCTTGAGCTCATCGCCGCTTCGGACCACGAGGGGCGCGCCGGCCTTAGGCGAGACACACACCCAGTCGAGCGATGCCGGTGGCTCGATCGTGCCGTTTGTCTCGACCGCCACCTCGAATGAGCGCGCGTGCAGCGCGCCGATCAGCGGATCGTCGAGCTGCAGCAGCGGCTCGCCGCCGGTGCAGACCACGAACCGCCGCTCCTGACCCTGCGGCCATCGCGCGGCAACCGCATCGGCGAGCGAGTTCGCATCGCGGAATTTGCCGCCGTCCTCCGACGTGCCGACGAAATCCGTGTCGCAGAACCGGCACACGGCGGACGCGCGGTCTGCTTCGCGTCCAGTCCAGAGGTTGCAGCCCGTGAACCGCAGGAATACCGCGGGCCGCCCGGCCTGCGCGCCCTCGCCCTGCAGCGTATAGAAGATCTCCTTGACCGTATACGTCATGCGCAACGCCGCCAAACGCAGCGCGGGACGGGCACACCGCGACTCATGGGGGCGTGAGCGAGGCGTGCTGGTACGGCGCCGGATCGGTGAGCTCGGCTTCGCGAAACCCCTTCTGCCGGAGCTGGCAGGCATCGCATCGCCCGCAGGCGGCGCCGGAGGAATCGGGATCGTAGCAACTGATGGTCGTCGCGTAGTCGACGCCGAGGGCGCGGCCGAGCATGATGATATCGCGCTTCGTCATGGCGATGAGCGGAGCGTGGATCCGGATCGGCGTCGCGCCTTCGGCGCCGGCCCGCGTGGCGAGATTCGCGACGCGCTCGAACGCCGATATGAACTCGGGACGGCAGTCGGGATACCCGCTCCAGTCGATCGCATTGACACCGATGAAGATGTCGTGTGCACCCTCGACCTCCGCCCATGCGAGCGCGTACGACAGGAAGATCGTGTTGCGGGCGGGGACATATGTGACGGGAATGCCCGTGGTCATCGCGGCCACCGGACGATCCTTCGGCACCTCGATATCCGCGGTCAGCGCGGAGCCGCCGATCGCGCGCAGGTCGATGTCCACGATCCGGTGCGTGGCCCCGTATGCGGCCGCGATGCGGGCTGCGGCAGCCACCTCGTGGCGGTGACGCTGGCCGTAGCGAAACGTGAGCGCCACGACGTGGTATCCGGCCCGGGTCACCTGAGCCAGGAGCGTCGTGGAGTCGAGTCCGCCGCTCAGGAGGATGATGGCGGCCGGAACGCTGCCGTCCCGCGTTTCGCGTGGCCCGTTCCGCAGTGCGAAGTCGTCCATATTGTGCAAAGTACCGACCGCGAACGCCGCAGGTCAGAGGTTGGGGTTGCTACCAGCCTCGTTCGCCGTCGGAGCGCAGGGTGAGGGACGCGCGGCGCGCCACCGAGTCCGCGTGTGTCTCCGCGACCGTCGCTTCCGCGAGGTCCGCGATGTCGGCACGGACGTCCGCGAGAATGGCGCCGGGCCCCGTCGGATGCTCATACGTACCGCTGGCCCAATTCGCGAGCACGATCACGAAGAGATCGTGATCCGGATCGATCCAGATCGACGTGCCCGTGTATCCGGTATGGCCGTAGGCCGTGGTGTCCATGTATTGCCCGCAGCTCGCGCCTCCGGCGCAGGTGTCCCAGCCCAGCGCGCGCGTCCCTCGCTCGCGTAGCGTGAAACGCTCGATCGTGGTGTCGGAGACGATCCGCACGCCATGGTAGATCCCTCCGTGGAGCATCATCCGCGCGAGGATTGCGAGGTCGCCTGCCAATGCGAACAGGCCAGCGTGGCCGGCGACTCCGCCGAGCGTCGCGGCGTTGCGGTCATGGACGCGTCCAAGGGGTGCCTCGGTGCGAGCGACCCGGCGGTCATCGGCGCGGGTGGGCCGGAACCGTGTGTTACGCATACCCAGGCGGCGGTACACGTGCTGCGCCAGGTAGTCATCGAGCCGTTGGTGAGTAATGGCTTCGACCACGAAGCCGAGGATGTCGGCGCCCAGGTCGGAATACACGTACCGCTCTCCGGGCGGATAGGCGAGCGCCGTGGCGAGGACGGCGCGGCGGGCTGCCGCAGGCGTCCGCGCGATCCGCCAGAGCTCCCGGCCCGCGGGGAGACCCGAGCGGTGCGTGAGCAAGTCCCGGATGGTGACCCTCGATTTGCCGCCCGCGCGCCACTGCGGCAGATAGCGGCTCACGGGCGCATCGAGGTCGAGGCGGTGGTGGTCGTAGAGCACCATGAGCGCCGTCGTCGTGCCGACGACCTTGGTGAGCGATGCGAGGTCGTACATTCGAGCGTGCCGGGTCCACCGGGGCGCTCGCCTGCAGCCAGCCGAGGTGTCCATAGCCGCGTTCGAGGAGCGTGGTGTCGCCGCGGCCGATGAGGACCGCCATGCCGGGATAGCCGCCGGCCAGCAGCCCACGAGTCGCGACGCGATCGACGATCGCCAGCGGGTCCTGCGGCGTTGCCGCGGGTGCGGCGCCGGTTCCGCTGCCGGACTGCTGGACGAGCGCAGCGCACAACGCCGCGAGGATCAGGTGCATGCCAGAGCGACGATCAGCCGGCGAGCGCCGTCAATGCGGTGCCGGCTGCGTCGTCGTTGAGGGCGTCGTGGCTGGGGGAGCGGGTGTGGGGCTCGGCGTGGGGGCGGGTGCCGGGTGCGTGGCCCGGTGCCGCGGCTTCGGATGATGCGTGGTGTCGGGGGGTGCGCTCGCGGCGTAGGCGGCGCGAGCGGCCTTGTGGAGCGCGAGCAGAATCGACCGCATCTCGGCCGGCGTCGTCACGATCGTGAATCCGCCGAGCTTGTCGTCGGACACGAAGAGGTGATAGCTGACCGTCTGCTCGCCCTGTGCACGGTCCACGCGGCGCGTCACGGAGAGTGCCCGCGGGCTCGCGGCCTCCTGTATCTCCGGGCGGTCGGAGGCGTGCGCGCTCAGGGGGCGCGCTCCGCGCGCGACGAGAGCCTGCGCATCGCCGACGAAGTCGTCGACCGCTCCCGCGTCGAACGTCAGCGTCACGGTGTGAGTGTCAGCGCCGGCGGCGCCGACGTAGACGTGTTTCTCCGGCCCGGCCTTGACGACCATGACGCCATCGCCCACGACGAGGTTGGCGATCGGCTGTACCTGGGCTGCAGCGCGTGCCGTCGCGGCGGCCAGTGCACCAGCCGCGCCCAGTAACCAGCACCATCCCGCCACCCTGCGGCTCACCATCGGCTACCGGCCGGGTGCGGCGGCCGCGGGCTGTTGCTGGGTGAGGCAGTGCAGTGTGCCGTAGCCCCATACGAGATCGACGGCGTGGATGCCGACCACGCGATGGCTGGGCAGGACACTCGCCAGTGTCGCCAGCGCCTCACGGTCGTTCGGATCGTTGAACGTCGGGACGATCACGGTGCCGTTGGCGATGTAGAAATTCGCGTAGCTCGCCGGCAGCCGTTGTCCGTTCATCACCACCGGTCTCGGATACGGAAGCGTCACGATCTGCAGCGCGCCGTCATCGCCACCCGCGAGCTGCAGGCGGCGGAGGTTGTCCTCGGACGATTCGTGGTTGTCATCCGCGGAGTCGGGCTCGAACGCGAGCACGACGATGTCCGGGGCCACGAAGCGTGCGACGTCGTCCACATGGCCGTGCGTGTCGTCGCCCACGCATCCCGCGCCGAGCCACAGCGTCTGGCGGGCGCCGAGGTAGTCGCGGAACAACTGCTCGTATCCATCGCGTGTAAGGCCGGGGTTCCGGACCTGCTGATCGCCGAGGAGGCATTCTTCGGTGACCATCACGATGCCTTCGCCGTTGGTGTCGATCGCACCGCCTTCGAGCACAGCGGGGCCCTGTCCGTCTGGCCGGACGGCGTCAATGAGCTGGAGGCCGGTAATGCGGGCGACGGCATCGCCGACGCGTGCGTCCTGCGCGTAGTTGTCGTACTTGGCCCAGGCATTGAAGCGCCAGCGGACGAGGGCGGGCGTGCCATCGTCGCCGAGTATCGTGGCCGGTGCGGAGTCTCGCAGCCATACGCGGTCGGTGGGAACGGCGTGGAGCTGGTAGGCGGCGGAGTCCACGCCGTGAGCGGCGATGGCGGTCCGCGCCTGCTCTTCGACGGCGGCGTCCTGGCAGAGCACGTGGATCATGCTCCGCGGGTGCGAGCGCGCGCACGATCTCCGCGTACACCCACGGGATTGCCTCGAGCTTTCCCGGCCAATCGGGCTCGTGGTGCGGCCACGCGATCCAGGTCGCCTCGTGCGGCTCCCACTCCGCGGGCATGCGGTACGCCATTACGCGCGCGTCATCCGAGGTATCGCTGGAGGATCGGCCCGTAGGCATCGATCCGCCGGTCGCGCAGGAACGGCCAATTGCGCCGTGTATCTTCGAGTATCGCGGTGTCGCACTTCGCGATCAGAATCTCGGGCGACGTCCCGGCGTCCGCGAGGATGCGGCCGAACGGGTCGCTCACGAACGAATGTCCGAAGAACTCGAGACCGTCGGTGCCCGGCTCGGGTTCGTGGCCCACGCGGTTCACGGCGGCGACATAGACACCATTGGCGATGGCGTGGCCGCGCTGGACCGTGCGCCAGGCTTCGACCTGTGCCGGGCCGAACTCCTGCTTCTCGGACGGGTGCCAGCCGATCGCCGTCGGATAGAACAGGATGTCGGCGCCCAGCAGGCTCGTGATGCGCGCCGCCTCGGGGTACCACTGATCCCAGCAGATGAGGACCCCGATCCTGGCATAGCGTGTCTCCCACACGCGGAATCCGTTGGCGGCACCTGGCGTGGTGCCGCGCTCGTCCTGCGTCGCGTCGCCGGGTGTGAAGTAGTACTTCTCATAGAACAGCGGGTCGTCCGGAATGTGCATCTTGCGGTATACACCGAGCATCGTGCCGTCCGCATCGATGATCGCCGCCGAGTTCCGGTACACACCGGCAGCCTGGCGCTCGAACAGCGGCACGATGAGGACCACGGACAACTCGCGCGCGAGCGCCCGCATGACGTCCGTCGTAGGGCCCGGGATCGGCTCCGCGAGGTCGAACCGTTCGCCCTTCTGCGCCTTGCAGAAGTAGAGCGAGTTGAAGAGCTCCTGCAGGCAGACGATCTGTGCGCCTCGTGCCGCCGCGTCGCGGACGTGCGCCACGGCGGCGCGCACATTGGCGGCGCCGTCGGTTTCGACCGCCGACTGGATGAGACCTACCGTGAACGCGCGGTGCATTGCTACAAAATTAGCCCAATCACGATGTCCATCACGTTCGTTCCAGTCTGGCCGGTCTTGAGCAGGGCGCCGGCGGCGCCGAGGGCGCGGTATGCGGCGTGGGATGCGAGGTCGGCGGCGGGGTCGCGCCCGGCTGCCTCGACGGCTCGCCACGTACTGCCGTCCACGATCGCGCCGGCGGCGTCGGTTGGGCCATCGCGGCCGTCGGTGCCCGCGGCCAGGATCGCGATGCGGCCCATTTGCTCGCCATCATCGTCCAGCGACCGGGCCGCGGCGAGGGCGAGCTCCTGGTTGCGGCCGCCGAGCGCGTCCGCCGGTGGAAGTCCTGCGCCCGCGAACGTCACCGTAGTCTCCCCTCCCCAGATCACGCACTTCGATTTCCGTGCGTCGGGACCGCGGGCGCGTTTCTGGCGGGCCATGAGCTCACTCGCGAGCCGGACCCCGGCAATGGATGCTTCGCCGCTCAGCGGGAGCTCGGCGACCGTGACCTCGTCGATCCCGGCGGCGCGGGCGGCGGCCGCGGCCGCGCTCATCGCGTTCGTGTTGCTGACAATGATCCGGACGGCCACGTGTGCGAAGGCCGGGTCGCGCGGCTTGGGCGTCTCGGGTGCGTCGCCGCTGGCGACCGCCGACAGGTGGCGCCGGGCGGCATCGGGCAGGCGAGACCAGATCCCGCTGCGTTCGAGACTCGCCACGAGTGCAGCGGCGGTCATTGGATCGGCCACGCAAGGACCGGAGCTGATCAATGCGACGTCATCGCCTACGACATCGGAGACGATGAGGCAATGCACCCACGTCTGTGCGAGGGCGACGGCGAGGCGGCCACCGGCCCAGCGTGCGAATCTCTTGCGTACGGCGTTCATCGCGGTGATGTCCGCGCCCGATGTCATGAGTACAGCGTAGAGCTCGGCGAGATCATTCTGGGTGACGCCTTTCACATCCGGTGCGGGCGCGGCGGCGAGACTTGTCCCGCCACCCGAGAGCAGCACGATCACGTGATCGCCGTCGTGGACCAATGCCGCCGTCTCGCCGATCGCGTCCGCGGCCGCGATCGACTGTGGGCCGGGGATCGGGTGGTCGCCCGCGACCACGCGCAACCGGGCCAGCGCCGGCCCGATCGATTGCGGGATGGAGAGATCGGACGTGACGGCCGGCGCGACGATCACGCCGCCGGCCACCTCGCGCTGCCGGTCAGCCAGTCCTTCGACCGCGCCGGCCGCCATGGCGTGCGCGGCTTTGCCGAGCGCGATCACCCAGATCGCCGCGGCGGGCGGGATCTCCAGGGCGGAGACTGCGTCACGCGTGGCGGCGCGAGGCTGGGCGCCAGCGACCGCCGCCTCGAACAACTGAGCCAGGAGACGTCGTGGAGAGGGGGGCGGGGGCGGAATGGCCGGGACTCAGTGAGGAGAGAAGGCGAGAACGGGCGGCCTTTGGCCTCGTTCCGAGAGGAAGGCAACGAAGTCTGCCCTGCCCATGATTCCTTCGCAACAATGTGGGAGGGGGGTGGTCAAGCGGGCGTCGAAAACTGAACAGGTCGAGCGGGCGGACCGGTCATCGGCCACAGTGACCGGACCGTGACGTCAAACCGGCTGAGGCCGTCTTGGAGAGAACCCGTTCGGCTGTTCCAGCACGCGCCTCCGCCGGTGTTCCAGGGAGCCCGGAGCGGTGGCGTCTTTGGCGCGCGGAGTCTTGTGACCGGCAGTCAGAACAACTCCAGAGAGGCGGCGGTAGGCTACGCCCGATCCAACGCGGCGGTGACCACCCCAGCGCCCATGGCGGGGGCGTGCACTCGGTGCGGAGCGACGGTGGCGTCCGGGTCGGCTGCGTGCCCGCGTTGCGGTTCCGCGATCACCGGCTCACAGCCGGCGGAGCAGGCGGAGCGCATCCGGCTGCGCATCCAGGAGTCGATCGGGGACGCGTACGGGCTCGTGGAGCTTCTGGGGCGTGGCGGCATGGGCATCGTGTTTCGTGCCCGGGAAGTCGCACTCGACCGGGAAGTCGCGCTCAAAGTGCTCACGCTCGACCCGATGCTCTCGCCGGAGGCATACGCGCGGTTCGAGCGCGAGGCCAAACTCGCCGCGCGCCTCGACCATCCGAACGTCGTGCCGATCTTCGCGGTGGGCCAGCGCAACACGGTGGCGTACTACACCATGCGGCTCGTGCGGGGCGGAACGGTCGAGGATCTGCTGGCCAGTCACCGCGCGCTGGACTTCCAGCATGCGCTCGAGATCCTGCGCGAAGTCGCGCGGGCGCTCGACTATGCGCACGGGCAGAACGTCGTGCACCGGGACATCAAGCCCGCGAACATCCTGATCGGCGACAGCGGCCACGTCATGGTCTCCGACTTCGGCATCGCGCGCAGCCTCGGGCTGGGCGACTCGGCCCTCGGGTCGGGCGCGGTGATCGGATCGCCGGGCTACATGTCGCCCGAGCAGTGGCGTGGCGAGGAGATCGACGCGCGTGCGGACCAGTATGCGCTCGGCGTCGTTGCGTTCGAGATGCTCACCGGGCATCGTCCCTTCGAGACCGTGCGGGTGCAGGACCTCATGAAGCTGCATCTCTCAGCCGAGGTGCCAAACGCATCGTCCATCAAGCCGGCGTTGCCGCCGTTCGTCGATCTCTCGATCCGCCGGGCAATGTCCAAAGTCCGAGGCGAGCGATTCACGTCGGCCGCGGCGTTCGTCGATTCGCTGGCCGGCAAGCGTCCGGTGTCCGGGCTAACTCGCACCTCGGTCCGGATGGCGGCCCGTGCCGAAGAGCCGGTGGCGGCGGACAGCTCCGGCCGGATGATGCTCTACATCGTGGTGGCGTTCGTGATCCTCGCCGCGGTCGTGATAGCGGGGACGATCGTGATCGAGCGGCGCATGCAGCTCAACAAACCGCAGCCGATCGTGTCACCGGCGCCATCGACCGTGGCCGCGGCCGCCGATTCCAATCCCGCCACTGATACGGCATTCGACGTCAACCGGGCCGCTTCGCCCGTTCCAACGCCTGCGCCAGCCCCTGCGACCGCACCTGCTGCAGCGCCTGCTGCAGCGCCTGCTGCAGCGCCTGCTGCAGCGCCTGCCGCAGCGCCTGCTGCAGCGCCTGCTGCAGCGCCTGCTGCAGCGCCTGCTGCAGCGCCTGTGCCGGAGCGCGAGCCGGTGTCGGCGGACCGCACACTGTTCCCGGCGCGCAACCGGATCCCGGCGCCCGACGCGCCCGGATACGTTCGCGTATTCTCGCGTGGCGGCACGGCGCGCGTGCGCGTCGACGGGCGCATGTACGGGTTCTCACCGCTCATCGTGCGCGTGGGTCCCGGGGTGCATGTGGTGTCGCTGGAGAGCTCGGGCAATGCGTTCCTCCCCGCGCAGATCTCCGTCAGCGTCGTTTCGAACGACACCGTCGCCGCGATCTTCTCGGCCCGGCTCTCAGCCGGGACTGGGCAGGCCCACGACGGCAATCGCCAGCCGCTGGCGGCACCGCCGGTGGGGGCGACGACTCCAGCGGCAACACCGGCCGCGATTCCCGTCGGTGCGGCGCCCGACCACGCGACCAATGGATCGAGTGCGGGGACGCCGGCGCCGTCCCCGCCGTCGTCGTCGTCCGGCGAGCCTACACCGCCGTAGTCGCGGGCGCGCCGGCGGCCGCGAGGGCCGCCCGGGCGAGTCGCACATAGTCGTCCACGGCCCGCACCAGATCGGCTGCGGAGACGAACTCGTGGTCCGTGTGCGCGACGTGGATCGAGCCCGGACCGAAGAGATACGGCGTCCCCCAATTCGTGAGCCTCGGGATATCCGTGGCATATGCGACGACGCCCGTGTCGAAACCGGGGACCGTCCGCAAGTGAACGGGCGGTACGAGCCGCGTGAACTCGAGGTTGCCCTTGGGCTCCGCCCAATCGCGCAGCCGGGACTCCACGATGCCGGATGGGCCGACCAGGCGCACCATGATCCGCGCTTCCGCCGCGGGTGCCACGACATTCTCGGCGAGGCCGCCGGACAGCATGCCGATATTGACCGTCGTCGCACCGAGCACCGGGTCGGTGGGGAGGACGACCGCATCGAGACCCGCGAGCAGGTGCACGAGGTCACGCGTGGCGGAGTGGCCGAGGTGAGGATACGCGGAGTGTGCGGCGCGTCCCATCGTGCGCAGCGTGGCCACGAGGGCGCCTTTGGTGCCGGTCGCGAGTACGCGCTCCGTCGGTTCGCCATTGATGAGGACCCGGCTCGTGGCCGGGACCTCGTTGGCGGCGGTTGCGCCATCGTGGGACGACTCCTCGCCGATCACGAAGAGCAGCGCGACGGCCATGCCATCCGCGCGCAGTCGCTCGGCGGCGCAGATCATTGCGGCGGCGATGCCCTTGGCATCGCACGATCCGCGTCCGGAGAGCCGGTCGCCGTCGAGCGTCGGGGCGATGAACGGCGGCACCGTATCGAGGTGCGTCGAGAGCGTGAGCACCGGCGGCGCGCCGGTCGTCGCGAGGATGTCGTCGCGCCCAGGTGAGACGGGAATTCGCCGCACCTCCCAGCCGCGGCCGCGCAGCAACTGCTCCACCGTGCCCACGACCTCGCCTTCCGCTCCGCTGACTGACGGTACGCGAACGAGATCGAGCGTGAGCGCGACGGGATCGAGCGGGGCGGACGGGAGAGGCATGGACGACCAGAAAGAGGGAAGCCAGGAATGAAGACAGCGTGGAGAAAAACTGAGACAGCCGGGGTTGCGGGCGCCGCGACAGAGGAGAATGTCCGGACCGATCCCAAATCGCCAGTCACCGGCTAGATTTCATCTCAGCCTGCGCGCCCCGACGCGCAGTGGCTCCGGGATCCACGCCGCGCCGATCGGGTGCCGATCCGGCCGGCTCCGCTTGGCAAGTTGCCAGGGGACCTCACAATGCCACACCCCGATTCGTTTCGCAGCCGCGCGACGCTCGATGTCGACGGCAGGGCTTACACCATCTATCGGCTGGACGCGCTCCGCGGCGTCCCGGGTGCGACGGCCGACCGGTTGCCGTTCAGCCTGAAGGTGCTCCTCGAGAATCTGCTGCGGAATGAAGACGACCGATTCGTCAAGCGCGCCGACATCGCGGCGCTGGCCTCGTGGGATGTCGCGAAGCCGCAGGACCGGGAGATTGCGTTTCGCACCAGCCGGGTGCTGCTGCAGGACTTCACCGGCGTGCCGGCCGTCGTCGACCTCGCCGCGATGCGGGACGCGATCACGGCGTTAGGGGGAGACCCGGGCCGCATCAATCCGCTGCAGCCCGTCGATCTCGTGATCGACCATTCGGTGCAGGTCGATGAGTACGGATCGGATGCGGCGTTCCTCATCAATGCCGGGCTGGAGTTCGACCGCAATCAGGAGCGCTACGCGTTTCTGCGGTGGGGCCAGACGGCGTTCCAGAACTTCCGCGTCGTGCCGCCGGACACCGGTATCGTGCACCAGGTCAATCTCGAGTATCTGGCGTCGGTGGTGTGTACGCGGCAAGAGGGCGACGCCACCCTGGCCTATCCCGACTCGCTGGTCGGGACCGACTCGCACACCACGATGATCAACGGGCTTGGCGTGGCCGGATGGGGCGTGGGGGGAATCGAAGCCGAGGCGGCGATGCTTGGCCAGCCGCTCTCGATGCTCGTGCCGGAGGTCGTGGGCTTCAAGCTGAAGGGCCAGTTACCGCCGGGCGCCACGGCGACCGATCTGGTTCTCACGGTGACGCAGATGCTTCGGCAGAAGAAAGTCGTGGGCAAGTTCGTCGAGTTCTACGGGGCGGGGCTGTCGCATCTCTCCCTGGCCGACCGCGCGACGATCGCGAACATGGCGCCCGAGTACGGGGCCACGATGGGATTCTTTCCCGTCGATGCCGAGACCCTCGCGTACATGACACTCACCGCGCGCGACCCGCATCTGGTGCGTCTCGTCGAATCGTATACGCGTGCGCAGGGACTGTTCCGGACCGACACGACCCCCGATCCCGTGTACGCCGACACCGTGACACTGGACCTCGCCTCGGTGGAGCCGAGTCTAGCGGGACCCAAGCGGCCGCAGGACCGGGTGCCGCTCTCGAAGGCGAAGCCAATGTTCCGGGAGGCGCTGAGCGCCGAGCTGCTGAAACTCGCGGCTCCAGCGCCCACGCCGGTGACCCAGCCTCGTCCCGCCGCGGCGATGGCTGCTCCGCCCGATGTCGTACGCGCCGTGATGGCCGAGGACACGGAGGGCGGCGCGCAGCCCCAGCACGACGCACCGGGCGTCTCGTGCGAGATGAATGGGCATGAGTTCGTATTGCGGCACGGGGCGGTCGTGATCGCGGCGATCACGAGCTGCACGAACACCTCGAACCCCTCCGTGATGCTGGCGGCGGGCCTGCTGGCACGGAACGCCGTGCGGGCGGGGCTGGTGACGAAGCCGTGGGTCAAGACGAGCCTCGCGCCGGGGTCGAAAGTCGTGACCGACTACTTCCGGGCGGCCGGCGTGCTGGACGACCTGGCGACCCTCGGGTTCAACGTCGTGGGGTACGGCTGCACGACCTGCATCGGGAACTCCGGGCCGCTGCCGCCCGCGATCGCCGATGCGATCGAGCAGGGCAAACTGGTCGCCGCCGCCGTGCTGTCGGGCAATCGCAACTTCGAGGGGCGCGTCAATCCTCTGACCCGATTCAACTACCTCGCGTCTCCGCCCCTGGTGGTGGCGTACGCACTCGCGGGCCGGATGGACATCGATCTCGCGACCGAGCCGCTGGGCATTGGCACGAAGGGGCCGGTATTCCTGCGCGACATCTGGCCGGCGTCGCGCGACGTAGAAGCGGAGGTCCTCCGGTCGGTGCAGCAGGGGATGTTCCGCGAGCAGTACGGGAACGTGTTTGCGGGGGACGACCGCTGGCGGGGGCTCGAGGTGCCGACAGGCAACCGGTATGCGTGGGCTACCGACTCGACGTACGTGAAGAATCCGCCGTATTTCGAGGGGATGACCGGCACACCGCCCGGCATCATTCCGGTGGCGGGCGCGCGCGTGCTGGCAATGCTCGGCGACTCGATCACGACGGACCACATCTCACCCGCGGGCAACATCCCGGTGAAGAGTCCGGCCGGCCAGTGGCTGATCGAGCACGGCGTGCAGCGGGCAGACTTCAACTCCTACGGTGCGCGGCGCGGCAACCATGAAGTGATGGTTCGCGGCACCTTCGCGAACATCCGCCTCCGCAACGAACTGGCGCCCGGCACCGAGGGCGGGTGGACGCGCACCGATCCGTCGGCGGCGGGACAGGCGGTGAGCATCTACGACGCGGCAATGGGGTACGCGCGGAACGCGACCCCGCTGATCGTGATCGCGGGGAAAGAATACGGGACCGGATCATCGCGCGACTGGGCTGCCAAGGGAACGCGGCTGCTCGGCGTGCGGGCCGTGATCGCGGAGTCGTTCGAGCGGATCCATCGCTCGAACCTCGTGGGGATGGGCGTTCTGCCGCTGGAGTTCGCGGATGGTGCGACGCGGCAGTCGCTCGGGTTGACCGGCTTCGAGACCTACGAGATCGATGGGCTGACGGCGGCACTGGCCCCGCGGTCCCGGTTGGCGGTCCACGCGCGCGAGGGGGCGCGGGACATCAGTTTCAGCGTCGTGCTCCGGATCGACACGCCTGAGGAGATGGCGTACTATCGCCACGGCGGCATCCTGCCGTACGTGCTGCGCCAACTGGCCGGGGAAAAGCAGAAGAGGGGCCATCGACAGCACCGGCACGTCCGGGCCGACGTCCGGCGGACGAGAGCACGAAGGCGTCGCCTTCGTGCTCTCGTCGCATCACGCCACCTCTTCGCCCCCGCCCAGCGCTCCGCCGCCGCTGCTGCGCCGTTCGATCTCCCGCCGCCGTTCCGCTGACGAGCGGCGTCCGGACTCGGTGGCGGCGAGCGTCAGGGTGGAGAGCGCATTCACGGGGCACTGGTGGATGAAGTCACCGTCGGCCGGCGACCACTGGACATCGCCCAGCGCGCGGGCCTTGCCGGACGCATCGAGGTGCATCACCTCGGGAGCGAGTGCGACGCACATACCGCATCCCGTGCATTTCGCGCGATCGACATCGATCCGCACGTGGCGGCAGGGGAAGATGCGGCCGCGCGGCGCGCGGATGACCGTCTCCCAATTCGTGAGTGCCTCCCGCGCGGCGCGGTAGCCTTCGGCAATCAGTGCGTCGGTATCCGAGAAACTCAGCCACCCGACGTGTCCGATGCGGGGACGGATGAGGAGCATCGGCGGGCCTTCCCAATCCGTCAGCGGCACGAGCTGCAGCGAGTGCATCATCGCCGTCGCGGCCCGCATGTAGATCGCCGCGAAGCCCTGGGACAGCACATTGCCCGAATGTGAGAGGTCCGTGCTACCGACATCGACGGCGATGACCGCATCCGCATCCAGACCCGCGATCTGGACGGGCAGGTTGTCGATCGTCCCGCCATCGATGCACAGGCGGCCGCCGACGGCGCCTGGCGGAAAGAACCCGGGGAGCGCGCACGACGCGTAGACCGCATCGCAGACCGGCACATCGCGGAGACCAGGCAGGCCCCATACCACCTGCGTGCCGCGTTCGACGTCCACCGTGTTGACGAGGACGGGGACGGGGAGCCGGTCGAACGTGCAGGCTGGCACATTGCCCTCGCACAGCGCGCGGAGCGGCTCGCCGGCGTAGATCGACGACGTGCGGCGGCGTTCGAGCAGCATGCCGACGTGGTTGAGGCGGAACAGATCGCGTCGCTGGAGCCGAGTGGCGCGGTCCGCCATGGCGGACACCTCCATGCCGGAGGCAACGGCGGCCGCCACCAGCGCGCCGATACTCGTTCCCGCGTAGAGCGACGGGCGAACGCCGGCTTCGGCGAGCGCCTGCAGCACGCCAATGTGTGCGAAGCCCTTGAGGCCCCCGCCTCCGAGTACCAGTGCTATGCGAAGAGACACGATGCGGTGCGGGGGAACGGGTGAGCGGGCATCCGGCGTACAGCGTCACTGGACATCATCGCGACGCACATGGCGGTGTGCATGGCGTCGCTCACTACCCCGCTCACGCAGCCGGGTGTCGGCGGCGCGACGCGGACGGCACCGGGGCGACCGCCGACGTTGCGACGACGTCAACCGGGCGGACGATACCATCCACGCGAGCGGACAGGTGAAAAGTGGTGGTGCCTGTGCTGGCCGGTAGTGTCCACCGGGCTCGAACCGCTCCGGCGGCATCAGTCGCGGGCGCGCTATCAGCGAGCGCCCCCGCACTGGGCCGCAGCACGATCCGCACATTCGGTACCGCGTTGCCCGCCGCGTCGGTCACGCGGAGCACGACCGGCTTGGCGAGTTCCTTTCCTGCTACGCCGTGCTGGTCCGCTCCGCTGATGGCGGCGACGACCGCGGCGGGCCCCGGGAGAGCCGTGGCGTGAAAGAAGACCGGTTTGACGAGGCGACCGTTGCCGAGCGTGGCCCGGGCCTGCTGGACGCGGGCGGAGGGTCCGAGCACCCATGATGCGGTGGCATCCCCGGAGGCATTGGTTCGGGGACCGGTTGGCGTGACCGTGCCGCCGTCCGGAGTCGTCCAGGTGACGGGCACGTCGGCGAGCGGCCGGCCGCTGGTGTCGGCCAGGTGGACCACCACGCGGCTCGCGAGCCGGGTCGCGACCGGTGCGGTCTGCCCGTCGGATCCTGACGTCGCCCGGGTATCCGACGCGACCGGCTCGGCCTCGGCGACCAGGACGGCTGCGCTGTCGAGATTGTCGATTCTGGCGATCAGGTGCTGGCGCCCGGGGAAATCGCCGAGCCGCCATGCGATGCGGGCGCGGCCCTCGGCGTCCGTCGTGGCGGCGCCGGCGTCCGCGGTGCCTCCCTCATTGATGCGCCGGAAGCGTACGAGCTGGCCGGCGAGGGCTCGTCCCCGTTGCGACGTGAGGCGGACCATGATGAGCGAGGGGAGCACCGACCCGGCGGCGCCGTCCTGGGCGTCGCCGGCGATGACGGCGAGTGCGCCTGGCACGGGCACGACGGTGACCGGGACCTGAGCCGTGGCGCCGGGAAGACTCCACGAGACGGTCGCGTGGCCGGCCGCGAGTCCGGTGATGCGACCGCCGGAGTCCACCGACACGACCGTCGTATCGAGACTGCGCCAGGTGCCGGCGGGCGCCGGGATCACGTAGCCGCGGCCATCCGTCGTGCGCAACGAGACCAGACGGGCGGAATTTTCCGCGACGACGATGCTGCTGTCGTTGGCCAGGTGGATGGCGGCGACGCGGGGGAGGACGACGATGCGCGAGCGTGCGACCAGGTCACCGACGGCGGCGACGATCGTGGCGACGCCTTTGGCCCTCGCGATCAGCAGGCCATCGGTGACCGTGGCGACGCTGGAGTCGCTGGACGTCCACCCGATGGTCGCTCCAACGAGGGCGGTGCCGTGACGATCGGTGACGGTGGCGGCGAGGTGGAGCGTGTCACCGATGGACGTGAGGGTGTCGGTCTGGGGTGCCAAGCCCATCCAGGCGGCCCCGAACGTTCCGACTGTCCGGCGGGTGGCGGACCCATCCAGGCCAACGGAATGGACGTAGCCGAGCACCGTCGCGAGGGCGGCCATTGCAGTCGCGATCTTGGCACCCAGGGTGAAGACGTGATGCACCCGGGTCGGTCGTGTCGCGGTGCGCCCCATACGAGAGCAGACGCCCGGTGGAAGGCCGGAGCAACCCCCTCAGAGGTCGTCTGGCGGGCGGTGGAGGGGAGGGGGCGGGAGGCGAGTACTTCGGCGGAATCGTGGCCTCAAAACCATAGTAAATGAATGATCGTTTACGACGGAATTGCGTCGGCGGTTCCAGATAGATTATGAAAAGCCGGCCACATTTTCACGTGGCCGCTCTTACTGGGCCGGTCATGACCGGCCCCTACCAGGGACAATTTGGTCCGGCTCCGCCCAGGCTCCGCCCAGGTCGCTCTCTCGCCAGGTCTCTACTGCAGGAATAGGAAGAGGCCGTAGAGGCCCAGGGCGGCGCCTGCGATCGCAACGACGAGTCCCGCGCCTCCGCCGATGATCAATCCAATGATCAAGGCAGCGCCGCCGACGATCATGAGGGCGCCGCCGGTGCCCAGGCCGCCGCCGTGACGGTCGGCCTCGCGTTTGGTCGCATCAGCAGCGATGTGGGCGTGGATTCCGGCGGTTGCGGCGTCCATGCTCGGGCCGGCTGGCGTCGCTGGGGTGGCAGGCGCTTCGGTGGACGCGGGGGCTGGTGCGGCAGCCGGGGCTGGTTGAGTCACCGGTGATACCGGCTCTATCTGGAATGGTGCGGCCGCGGAGGTGGCGCTCTGAGCAATCACGAGGCGGGAAGCGCGGCCAAAGCAGTGGCGACCAGCAGACGGGACACGACGCGCATTGGACTACTCCTCGGCAGTTGCGGGATCCGGGGCCAGGCGGCCACGGCAGCGGACATCTCCCCGTATAGCAAGGACCGCGCTAGTGTAACGAGACGACCGCTGGCGTGGCGCCATCCGGGTGCTAACATAGGCGCCATGACGACAATCCGGAATCTCGCGACGGCGGCCGCCTGCCTTTGTGCGGTCCTTACTACGGCGCATCCGCGCCCGTTGGCGGCGCAGAGCGCGCAGGCGATACCGGCCGCGCACGCGACCTCATCCAGAGGTGCCGCGCCAACCAGCGCCGCGCACACCAGCACCGGCGAAATCGACGCGCACATCAAATTCCTCGCGTCGGATCTGCTCGAAGGGCGCGCGCCCGCCACGCGCGGCGGCCAACTGGCAATGGATTACATCGCGAGCGAGCTCGAGACGGCCGGAGTCAAGCCGGGCGTGAACGGGTCGTACTTCCAACCCGTTCCGATCGACGTGGTCGCGGCCGACCAGGCAAACATTCGTCCGACCACGTCAGGAAAGGCGACGACGCCGCTCCGCGATCCGGAAGACGTCGTGCTGGCGCCGGGGTCGGCGACCGCGAACAGCTCGGCACACGCTGAGATCGTGTTCGTGGGCTATGGCGTCTCGGCGCCCGAATACCGGTGGGATGATTTCAAGGGACTCGACGTCAAGGGCAAGATGCTGCTCGTGCTGGTGAACGACCCGCCGGCGACCCCGGGGAGCCGGCGACTGTTCGACGGCGACGCGATGACGTACTACGGCCGGTGGACCTACAAGTACGAAGAGGCCGAGCGGCGCGGCGCGGCGGGGATGCTCATCATCCACACGACGGAGCGGGCCGGGTATCCGTGGCACACGGTCGTCGGCTCGTTCCGAAAAGAGCAGTTGCGCATGTTACCGAGGGATCCCAACGCCCCCGCCACTCGGCGTGCGCGGGTGGATCACCGATAGCGCGGCGACGGCGCTGCTCGCGCAGGCGGGGCTCGATCTCGCGAAACTACGCGATCAGGCGGCGACGCGGGATTTCCAGCCCGTTCCGACCGGCATCATGTTCGACGTGTCCTTCAGCCAACCATCGTCGAGCACTGCAGTCGGCGAACGTCATTGGCGTCGTGCCTGGCCGCGATCCTGTCCTTTCGCATCAGGCGGTCGTCTTCATCGGCGCATTGGGACCACCTGGGCGTCGGCCCGGCCGTGCAACGGTGACTCGATCTACAACGGCGCGGTGGACAACGGATCGGGCGTCGCGGACGTGCTGGCGATGGCCCGGGCCGCGGCGGCGTCGCCGCACCCGCGCCGGACACTTCTGTTCGTTTTCGTGACGGCGGAGAGAATCCGGGCTGCTTGGGCTCCGAGTATTTCGCGGAGCATCCGACCGTACCGATCACCGACATCGTGGCGAATCTCAACATTGATGGCGGCAACGTGCTGGGCCGCGTGCGCGATCTCAACGTGCTCGGCGAGCACAAGAGCTCACTGGGACCGTCGCTCGCGATGTACGGCGCCGATGGGACTCGGCTTTCGCCCGACGCGCATCCCGAGCAGGGGCATTTCTATCGGTCGGACCACTTCTCGTTCGCCAAGGCGGGAGTGCCGTCCGTGTCGATCGGGGCGGGGATCGATTTCGTCGGCCGGCCCGAGGGGTGGGGCAAGGAGCAGGATGAGGATTACACCGCGCACCGCTATCACCAGCCGTCCGACGAGTACCGGCCGGATTTCGACCTGACCGGCGCGACGCAGCTAGCGGACATCGTGCTGGGGTTCGGCACGTCGCTCGCGAACGCATCGGCGCTGCCGGCGTGGAGCGCCGGCGCGGAGTTCCACCGCCAGGCAGCGAACGGCGCGGCCCAGCCGTGAGGCGTCCGGCCCGGGTTGCGCGCCGCCAACCGGCGCGGCCAATGCGCGGCGGCGTACCGGCTGTGATCCCAGCGGCTGGCACGCGTCTAGCTTTATGAGACCACCGTGGAGTGCGGGCGCGCTGCGGGCGCGGCGCGGTGGTGAACGGTCATGCCGGTTCACGACGGACGGAGGGATGCACGCCGGCCTGCACGCCGGTGATATTGGTTGAAGTGGGGCACGCCGGAATGCTACAATAGGAAGTCCCTCATGCGATGGAGGTTCGTGGAGCCATGCCAACCCCATTTCTGAGTTCCGAAGAGTACGATGAGCGCGCGCATCAGTTGTACAACGATGGCCAGTATGATGAGGCGCTCAATGTGCTCCGTGAGGGACTCACGCTCTACCCGAACGCGGTGGAGCTGCACGTGGGGGTCGGTTACGCGCGCCTCGCTCGCGAGGAATACGCGTGGGCGCGGAAGAGCTTCGAGGAAGCGCTGGTGCTCGATCCCGAGCACGAGGATGCGCTCGCGGGGCTCGGCGAGACGCTCCTGAAGTTCGGCCAGCATCAAGCCGCCATCAAGAACTTCCGCCGGATTCTCGAACTCGGGTACCGGGACGACGTCGAGCTGATGCTGCAGGCGGGACGCGCACTCTTCCGCGAGGCGCTGATCGAACCGGCGCGCGAGTTCTTCGACATCGCGGCCCTCCAGGTGCCGGATTCCGCGGAGGCTGTCGCGTGCGTGGGTTATGCGCAGCATCGCGTCGGGGATGACGACGCTGCGATCACGACCCTCCGGCGTGCGCTCCAACTCGACGGCGATCATAGCGAGGCACGCATCTACCTCGGCAACATCCTCTACGACCGGGGCGAGTACGAGGCGGCGCTCTATCACCTCGACCGCACCGCGCCCGATGACCACTGGGATGAACTGGGCATTTGGCGGCTCGTCGAGCTCAAGAAGAGCGTGTACCGGCTGAGCGACGACGACCCCGAGCTACGCCCGTGGGACGCGCGCCTGGCCGAGCTGGCGGGCGACACGGACGACATCGACGAGATGCTGGCGGAGATCGAGCAGAAGGCGACCGACGAGGCCAATGGGGAGGCCCGCAACCAACTGGAGCTGTTCGGCGCGCTACTGAACGATCTCGCAACGTCCAAGCGGGACACGGAGACCCATCGCGTGGTGCGGGACGACCGTGAATACGTGGGGACGTGGGACGATATCGTCTCCGCGATGCGTGATGCCAACGGGACGTTCGCCGGCCGTTCGCTGAGCGAGTTCATGCTCAACGAAGCGCGCCGGGGGCTCTCGATCACGGGCGTGCACATCCCGACGCACGACGCCGAGAGCTTCGTGCGCGGAAGCGCGGACGCGGGGCTATTGCGCATCGTGCGGTGACCGATCCCGGCGGCGGCGACGCCGCGGGGGGCTCCACCGCGCAGGCGCGGGCCCGAACTCGTTCCTCCAGCCAGGCGCCGCCCGCCGCTCCGGCGGCGAGCGTGCATCGCAGCGTCCTGCCGAACGGACTCACCCTCCTCGTGCGCCGCGACCGGTCGGCGAGCGCCGTCGCGATCGTGACCTATGTCAAGGCGGGGTACTTCGACGAGACCGACGACGTCGTGGGGATCGCCCACGTGCTCGAGCACATGTACTTCAAGGGCACGCCGTCCCGCGGCGTCGGGGAGATCGCGCGTGAGACCAAGGCGAGCGGCGGGTATCTCAACGCGCACACGATTTACGACCACACGAGCTACTACACCGTCGTCCCCGCGTCGCGATTCACCGACGCACTCGCGATCCAGGCGGACGCGTACGCACGGTCGGTGATCGATGCCGGCGAGCTGGCGAAAGAGATCGAAGTGATCATCGCAGGAGGTGCGTCGCAAGGAGGACTCTCCTGGCGCGATCGCCTCGGAGTCCTCTACGCGCTCATGTTCGACACGCACCGGATCCGCCGATGGCGCATCGGGCAACCGGACGCAGCTCCGGACATTCACGCGGGAGGGCGTGCGGTCGTTCTACGAGAACTTCTACCGTCCCAGCAACACGATCCTGAGCATCGTCGGTGATGTGGATCCCGGATGCAGTCGTACTGCGGCCGAGTCGCAGTATGGCGCTCTGATCGGAAATGCCGGCCGTGCGGGTGCCGGGACCGGCGGAGCCGCCGGCGTCCGCGGCTACGCGGTCGCGTTCGCGATACCGGGAGTGGGGTGGTGACATCGCGCAGACGCAGGTGGTGCTCGGCTGGCACACCGTGCCGACGATGCACCCCGATTCGCTGTTGCTCGATCTCGCTTCGGTCATATCTCGGGTCGGGCCGGAGCTCACGGCTCTATCGCGCGGTGCGCGAGCGGCAACTCGCGACGAGCGTGAGTGCGTACAACTACTCGCCGACGGAGCTGGGTGTCTTCGTCATTCACGCCGAATGTCCGGCCGACTCCGCGGGCGCGGCGGCGCGGGCGATCTGGGGGCAGGTGGCGGACCTGCGCGAGCACGGCGTGGGGGACCGCGAGCTGGCGCGGGCGCAGCGGCTCCTCGAGTCCGGCTGGGTGCGCCGCACGGAGTCAATGGAGGGGCAGGCGTCGTATCTGGCCGAGTGGCAAGCACTCGGCGACTGGGCGCTGGGCGATCAATACCTCGAGCGCGTCCTCTCCGTCACGCCAGGTGAAGTCACGGGCGCCATCCGCCGCTACCTCGATCCGGACGGCGTGTCGGCGATCGTATATCGTCCCGCGGCCAGTCCCGTCGTCGCCACGGGTGCCCACATGCTGCTCGCGGTGGGCGGTGGCGGAGCGGCGCCGTCCGCCGACACGACATCCGTGGTGTCTGGTGAGCTCGCCGGCGGCGACATTGCGGCGCGCCGCACCCGTGGGCGCGTCCAGGCCGAACGGGAAGTCGCGGGCGTGCGCGTGTACCGGACCGCGGCGGGCGTTCCGATCCTCATCGCGCAGAAGACCGGCGCGCAGATCACGCACGCCGGCGTTTTCGCCTTCGGCGGGGCGCGCGACGAAGGCTTGCCGCGTGGTGGGCTGACGACACTCATGGCACGCTGTGCGCTCAAGGGCGCAGCGGGGCGGTCAGCGGCAGAACTCGCCGACGCCGTCGAAATGCTTGGCGGCAGTATCGGGTCGAGCACGGGCAGTGAGAACACCGGGTGGTCGATATCCGTGCCCGCGCGGTTCACACGCCGGCGCTGCACTTGCTCGCGGACGTCGTGCAGCAGCCGCGGCTCGAGGAGGGGGCGCTCGAGACGGAGCGTACGCTGGCGCTGGCCGAACTCGCGATGCTGCGCGACGACATGTCCCGGTATCCGCTGCGCCTCGTGACACAGTCCGCGTTCGGTGATCACCCGTACGGGGCGGGCGTGCTGGGGAGCGAGACCTCGCTCCGCGCCATCACGAACCCGGAGGTGCGCGAGTGGCACGCGGCGCATGTGCTGCACGGGCCGACGGTCATCGGCATCGTCTGCGGTGAGGAGCCCGACGTGGTGGCGCGCGACGTCATCAGCGCCTTCAATGCGTTGCGACCGGGAGTGCCGAGCGAGATCGCGGCACCGTCGTGGCCGCAGCGGCCGGTGGTGCGCGCCGAGCAGCGCGCGAAAGCACAGACCGCACTCGCGCTGGCGTTCCCCGGGCCGGCACGAAGCGACGGCGACCGGATGGTGGCAGAGCTGATCGGCACGGTGGCGAGCGGCCTGGGTGGCCGGTTCTTCGACGAGCTTCGCGATCGCCAGTCGCTCGCCTATACCGTCCGCGCCTTCGCGCTGGAATGGACTCTGGCGGGGATGTTCATCGGCTACATCGCGACATCGCCCAGCAAGGAGACAGTCGCGCGCCGGCCTGCTGGGGGAGTTCGCGAAACTGTGCGAATCGGGCGTTACGGCGGACGAACTGGCGCAGGCGCAGACGTACGCGGTGGGGACCTATGCGATTTCCCGGCAGAGCGGCGCCGCCGTGCTGGGGGAAGTGATCAATGCGTGGGTGTTCGGCGAGGGGCTGGAGGAACTGGAGACCTACGAGCGCCGGGTCCGCGCCGTCACCCGGGCCGACGTGCAGCGCGTCGCTCGCGCGTATTTCGATCCTGCGCGCGTGGCCGAGGGAATCGTGCGGGGCGCCAGCCAATAGCAGGGGCGCCATAGCCGGCGGAGCGCCGTTCGCGACCGGCCCCTACTGGCTGTTCTTCACCTCACGGCTGGCGCGGGTGACAATACCTGCCGCGGGCCGCAGGCGTCCGCTCGCGGCGCGCAGCCCCGTGATCGTCTCGTAGTCCGCCGCATCCGCGACGATCACGCCCTTGATCGCGGCGTGACTGGCGCCCCACACCACCTCACCCCACACAGCGTGGGCCTGGGCGTCCTCGCCGTGCGTGGCGGGATTGCCGCCCGCGGCGAAGATCCACTGTTCCTTCTGCGCGGCCGGCTGGCGCTGCATCCACCGCTCCGCGATCTGCATGCGGGCGTCGAGTGACATAGCGCCTCCGAACGTCGGGAACAGCGTAAAGCCCACGACATCGATGGGTGAGCCCGGCGCGGCGGCCCACTGGTAGAGGGCGCTGTCGCGCGCATCGTACGCCGCCGCGGCGATGCCGGTCTTGATGTGCGGATCAACGGCGTGCACGGCGCGCGCGGCGGCGGAGAGGTATTCGATCCACGCGGAGACGGGGAGTCTGCCGAGTGCGCGGGCGCCGCGGCCATAGGGCTCATCCGCGAGCACGAGGTAGTCGGGATGCACCTCGTGCGCGATCCGCTCCGCGTCCGCGACGCGGGCTGCGCGGTAGGCCGGCGGATCGAGGCGGTATGCGGCGGCCGCGTTGCCGGGGTAGCCGAGCGTCACGATCAGGATCGTGCTGTCGCGGCGCAGCGGATCGAAGACCCTGGCGAGCGAGTCGAGCGTCTGGCGGTGTGCGCCTTCGGGATTGACGACCACACTCGCGATCTCCGCGCCGGTCGTGTCGAGCAGGGCGAGGTCGTTGCGGAGATCGAGTGGAGAGGGCGGGGCATCCAGCGGCGGCAGCAGCCGGAGCCCGATCGAGAAATCACTCCCAGGCCGCACGGGAAGCGTTTCCGGCGCGTACCGGTCGTAGCTGTGCAGGGCATTGGTGGCATAGGGGAGCCAGAGACCCGTCGCCACGACCCACGCGCAGGCTTGCGCAGCCAGCACCACCCGGACTGGGCGGCTGATCCTCCAGCGCGGCGGGAACGCTGGTGCGACGAGCGGCACGAGGAGGGCGTAGGGTGACGACAGCACCCAGGGACCGGCGAGTGCGCCGAGGGCCGTGGTTTGCGCGGCGGTGAGTGCGAGGGCCCATGCAGGGGGCGACCCGCCGCCTCCGCCGAGATAGCGTGTGGCCGCGACGGCCATGAGGAGCAGATCGTACGCCGCGATCGGCACGCCGATCCACGGCGTGACGAGCCGGCGGATCGTCGCGTAGAGGGATTGCAGCACGAAGATCGCGACCGTAGCGGGCCAGATCCACGCCACGCCCGAGACCGACCGGCCGGTGATCGTCGAACTGGTCGCGACCGCGATCACGAGCGCTGGGGCGGCGAGCAACGCGGCGAGTCCCGAGAGTGCGGCGACCTCGCGCGGCACACCGCGTTGCTGCGCGATCTGTCCGGCGAGGAAGACGTCCCATGCGAGGACGACCGCCGCGAGCACGCCGAGGACGATCACCCGCGCGGACGCTGGTCAGTCAGGATCTGTGTGGCCGAGAGCCGCCGGGCGAACACCGCGAGCGCTTTGGCTGCGTCGTGGGTCCGCGGTACGAGGACATCGAGGAGCAGGGAGCGCCTGGCCGGGTGCGGAGTGCACCGCGAGATGGCATCCCTGCATGAGGAGCATGCCCGAGACGCCGCCCTGGGGGAGAACATGCACCAGAGGTGATCCCAGCGGCGTGAGACCCACCGCGCTGGCGGCGGCAATGATCAATCCGGTGAGAAGCGACGCATCCTGGAGCTGGGCTTCGGCCACGCCAACGAAATCGGCGATCAGATGCACGTAGGCCGGCGCCGGGCTCACGAGCGGCATGCTCATCGATCGTCCTCCCGGCGCCTGCGCCATCCGGAACCAGGGATGATCATGAGAGAGGTCGTCGGGAACGGGACAGCACGACCTTGGGGGGCGCAAGCTAGGTCCGTCCCCGGAGGCTGGCAAGCGCTTCGTACGGGGTTGGCGGCGGTGGCAGGCGCGTGGCAGGCGCGTGGCAGGCGCTTGGCGGGCGGGGTAGCTTCGCGACGATGCGTGCCGCACTACAGCGTGCCGCGGCGCTTGCACGCGCGGTCATCGCCGGCGTTTGGATGTCGGCCACAATGACAGCCACAGTGACGGCTTCTCTGTGGCCGCGAGTGGCGTGGTGCCAGCAGGCTGGGTCCGACGTGCAGCCGGAGCTCCGGGTGGACCTGTTGGCGGCGCGGTCGTCAGCGGTGCAACTGGCCGCCGGTGCGGTGTGGCCTGCTGGAGAGTATCTGCGCCTGGGGGGCGATCTCGGCGCGGGGGTGGCGGGGGGTACCCGCGGCCCCTTCTTCAGTACGCGAGCGGATTTCTATGGGCGGTTCCATCCCGATCCGCGCGCGGAATCGCGGTGGGCGCCGTATCTAGTGGGCGGCGGCAGCTTCCGCGCCGACCAGCGTGCGCGCGGCCACCTGTATGCGCTCGCCGCGGTTGGCGTCGAGGGTCCTGAACATCACGCGGTGGTCCCAGCGTTCGAGCTGGGACTCGGTGGTGGTGTGCGTGCCGGTATCGTCCTGCGCCGCGGTCTCGCGAATCGTCGCTGACCGCCGTCCTTACGCCGCGGTGGCGCTACTGCTCTCTGCGCCTTCACCGCGTTTGGGCGGCTGCACGAACCGGTCGCCCAATGTGCGGAGGTCAGCGAGCTGCGGGGGTGCGAGCTCCGGGTACCGATCGGACAGATACGCCATCGTGTCGTGGAACCATTCGGCCTGGTGCGTCGTGTCCGCTCCAATGACGCCGCACTGTATGATCTGCCGAAAGAGCTCGTCGCGCGCCTCTTCAAACGGTGTTGGTGTGGCTACTTCGTGGAACCGGCGATTGCGCTGCTTGGCCATGTCACTCCGAGAATGTGATGACTTCCTGATCATCAAAATATAATCGATCGGCCCACCCGGGGCGGCGCCCTTGGCGGGCGTGCGCGGCCGTATATGTTGCACAGCCGCGAGTGATCGAATGCGGCGGAACGGAAGCCAAGCCCGCCGTAGACGGAATACGCGCCGAGGTACCAAAGCGCTGACGCCGGGAATCGGGAAGCGTAAAAAACCGAGACAGCAGCCGAGACAGAGGAGAGGCAGCCGAGACGGCAGCCGAGACGGCAGCCGAGACGGCAGCCGAGACAGCCAACCGACAGCGAACCGACAGCCAACCGTCCAATGCCCTTCAGGGGATTCAGGCCCGCGGCGTTCGAGTTCTTCCGCGGGCTCAAGCGAAACAACCGCCGTGAGTGGTTCGAGGCCCGGCGGGAGATCTACGAGACCGAGGTGCGCGGGCCGTTGCGGGAGCTTCTCGACGAGCTCGACATCCGTCTGGCGACCATCGCGCCGGAACTCGTCGCCGATCAAAAGGGCTCGATATTCCGGATTCACCGGGACATCCGGTTCGCGAAGGACAAGTCGCCCTATAAGACCAACGCCGGCTTCTGGATCAATCATCGCGGGCTGGGGCGCTCGGCGGCCGCGGTGGTGCATGGGGGCGCCGGCCTTTATTTCCACTTCGAGCCGCGTGCGTCAATGATTGCCGCGGGCATCTGGATGCCGCCTCCGGTGGCGCTGGTCCGGATTCGGCGCGCGCTGGCGGCTGATTCGCGCGGGTTCGAGGGGACCTTGCGCCGGATGCGCCGGCAATTCGGCCTGCTCAGCGAAGAGGCGGTGCTGCGGCGTGTCCCGCGAGGGTTCGAGCCGGACCACCCCGCGGCGGGGTGGCTCCGCTACAAGTCATTCACGGTGAGCCGCCCGCTGACCGGCGCGGATCTCAGGCGGCGCGATCTGCCGGATCGCCTGGCCCGTTCGTATACGGCGGTGATCCCGTTCGTGCGGTGGCTGAACACCGCGCTGGGTTTTCGCCGGCCCTCCGGCGATAGCACCAGCCCGATAGCTGTCGTCCGCGTCCTTTAGCTGGTGGGTGTGACGCTTTTCCGCGCCTTGACGAAATCCAGCATCAGGCGCGCCAGCTCCTCGGGCATGTCTTCGGGCACCAGCCGCCCGACTCCAGGGAGGCGGACGAACTGGCCGTCCGGAATGGCGGCGCGAGACGTTCGGCGACGCCGTCCTCGAGCCATTGGTCGGATTCCCCGCGTACGACGAGCGTTGGCATGTGCACTGCGGCGCGAGCCAGGCCTGCGGCGGTGTCGACGGCGGCAGCGAACGTCAGCAGATGGCGGACGCCGTCCTGTCCGACGTATGGGGCGAGGTACCTGGCGACGAGTCGCCACGGCATGTGGCCCTGTCCGCGACGCTGCCTCGAGTACCGGCGTGAGCAGCGGCGTGACGCCAAGGACGCCGGTCGCGACGCGCAATACGAGCGGGCAGTGTTGCGTTGCAGCGCGCGCACATCGTCGGCGGGCGTCGATTCCGCCGTCAGGCTGTTCACGAGTACCAGATGCGACACCCGGTCGCGGCGCATGACCGCGAGCGCAGCGCGACGCGCCGCCCAGGTCTACGCCGGCGACGGCGGTGCGGGGGATCGCGCAAGCGCGGCGAGGGCTCGGTCGATGTAGTCCGCCTGGGCCGCGATACCGAAATCCGTATCGAGCGGCCGATCGGATTCGCCGTATCCCAGCAGATCGAGCGCGATGGCCACGTGGCGCGCTTCGGCGGGCTCGCCGCGACATTCGCCAGAGGAACCCCGACGTGCCGAACCCATGTACCAGTACGATCGGCGTGCCTCCGTGTCCGTAACGTTCGACATGGATGGCGCCTGGACCGACGGGAAGCGAAGCAGATCGGGGTCGATGCGTCTCGGAGGAAAGCGCCGATTCGTTGCCGCACTCAGTGCTGGGTCGTAATCTTCTGTGACGCCATGCGAGTAGTAGCGTGCCGCCGAATAATAACCCGCCTCGATCGGGCGCCTCGGGGGCGCTGGCGGCGGCGAGTGGCGGAGACCGGCCGAGTGGTGGGGCCGGGTCCGGCTTCGGCGCGCCAGCGGCCGGTCCGACGGACCATTGGAGTGGCTCGCGATTGCTCCGCGACGCGGGTGGCGGCCCGTGGGGCCGCCGGCCGGGCGCGGTGCGTGCGGCAATGCTCATCGCGTCGGACTCCGGCGTTCGGCGTCGGATTCGTGTTCGCAGCGTGGGCAATGGTCTGCGAGGCGGTCGCTGTCCGTCGATCGAGGATCTCGACGCATATCAGCCGCGACAAACCTCCAAGCTCTACGCGGCCGACGGGCGGTTCATCGCCGAGCTCGGGATCGAGCGGCGGACGCTGCTGACGCTCAACGATATCCCGCCGCTCGTCCGCGACGCGTTCGTCGTCACCGAGGACAAGCGCTTCTTCCACCATCCGGCATCGATTGGACGCGCGTGCCAGGGCGCTGCCGGTCGGAACATCGCGTCGCGCGGCTACGCGCAGGGATTCTCGACGATCACGATGCAGCTGGCGCGGAAATTTTTCCCGAGACCGCATCACGCGCGAGAAGACACTCGTCCGCAAGCTGAAGGAGGCCAAAGTCGCGCGCGCGATCGAGGCGAAGTATTCGAAGGACCGGATTCTCGAGCTGTACCTCAACCAGATCTATCTCGGCAACGGCGCGTACGGAGTGGAGACCGCGGCGCAGCAGCTATTTCGGAAAGTCGGCTCAGCGATCTGAACCTCGCCGAAGCCGCGATGCTCGCCGCGCTGCCCAAAGGCCCCGAGCGCTACAATCCGCGCCGGTATCCCGAGCGTGCGGTGAAGCGCCGCAACACCGTGATCGAGCTGATGCGCGCGCGCACGCGTCGTCAGCGACTCCGAAGCGAGCCTGGCGCGCGCATATCCGCTGCGATCTCGCGACACAAAGGGCAGCCCGGGCGGCGGTGAGCGCGCCGTATTTCGTCGAGTGGGTTCGCCAGCAGCTCGACGACAAGTTCGGCAGGCAGCTCTACGAGCAGGGCTCAAGGTCTACACGACGCTCGATCTCGATATGCAGTCGCGGCCGAGCGTTCGCTGGAGCAGCAGCTCCGCGCGATCGAGGGCGGGAAGTACGGCAAGTATCCGCACCAGACGTTATGAGCGACTATCTCGCGCGCGTCGGCGGCGACGGCGACCAGAACGCGGCGTCGGCGACTCGCCGTATCTGCAGGGCGCGCTTCATCGCGATGGATCCGCGCACCGGTGCCGTGCGCGCGCTGGTTGGCGGCCGCGACTTCGACGACATCAAGTTCAACCGCGCGACGCAGGCGCTTCGTCAGCCCGGGTCGACGTTCAAGCCGATCGTCTATGCCGACGCGATCCAGAACGGTCGGCCGCCGTCGTACATCGTCGACGATTCGCCGCTCGAGGTGCCGCAGCTCATGGCAGCTCGACTGGACGCCGCAGAACTACGACGGACGATTTCGAGGGGATCATGCCGATGCGCCGCGGCGCTGTATCAGTCGCGCAATCTTCCCGACGATCCGCGTGGGCATGGAGCTCGGCACGCAGAGCGTGATCGACGAGGCGCGCCGGTTCGGCATCACGACGCCGATCCTCCGCTATCCGTCGATCTACATCGGCGCGCGCCGACGTCTATCCGATCGAGATGGTCGCGGCGTACTCCGCGTTCGCGACGCTCGGCACCGCGCCGACGCCGATGGCGATCACGCGCGTCGAAGAACAGCAAAGGGAGACGTGCTCTGGGAGCCGCGAGCCGACGACGACGCCGGTGCTGTCGCCGGAAGAAGCGTGGCTGATGGTCGAGCGTGATGAAGGACGTCGTGCAGCACGGCACCGCGGCGGACAGTGTGGGCGCGGTTCCATCTATCCCGCGGGCGGTAAGACGGGCACGACGAACGACGGCACCGACGTCTGGTTCATCGGCTACACGTCGGATCTCGTCGCCGGCGTGTGGATGGGCTTCGACAGGCCGCAGAAGATCAACGCGAATGCGCAGGGCGGCGTGCTCGCGGCGCCGGCGTGGACCGCGTTCATGACCGAGGTCTATCGGCGAAAGCCAGCGCCGCCCGATTGGCCGCGTCCCGACGGATTGATCGCGCGCGAGGTCGATCGGCACGACAGGGATGCTGCGGAACGCGTATTGCCCCGCGGCGGTGGTGACGACCGAGTGGTACATCCCGGGCACCGAGCCCGGGCAGGAGTGCAATGTCCATTCAGCGACCGACACAATGGTTGGCGACTCGAATGCACTTCGAGCGGCCCGGGGCGCCGAACAGTGCGGCGGGCACGCCGACCGTCGCTTCGCCGCAGCCCATGGGCGGATCCCCGCCGGGCGCGGCCGGCGTGACGCAGGTCGTCCCCGCTCCCGCATCGCAGCCTGTCGCCCGCGCCGTACCGGCCGGCGGGTTCGCGGCACCTGCCCATCCCGTCGCCGCGGGTACGGGATCGCCGCTCACGGGCAATAGCCCGACCACGAAACCGGCGACCGGCGTCCGCGTCGCGCCGCCGGGAGGGGCGCCAGCGGTGCCGCCGGGGCCGCCCCGGCGGGCGCGACCGTGAGTACGACCGTGAGTACGACCGTGAGCATCGCGATGCGCCCGGGCCGCCCGGGACTGGCCTCGTGACGCCGACCCGCGATCCGTCGTGGCAGCCGCGCGACTGTCACGCGCACACCACGTGGTCCGACGGCGATCTGCCGGTCAAAGCCGTGATCGCGGCCGTACGGACGCGCGGCGTGCGCCCGTCGATCTCGGATCATGTGACGCGCAATGCCACGCACGGATTGACCTCAGTGGATCTCGTCCGCGCGTATCTCGACGAACTGGAGTCTCTCGGCGATCCTGACCTGGGGATCGCGGGCGAGTTCTGCTGGCACGATCTGCTGTGGCGCGAGCTTCCGCCCGACGTGGTCCGCCGGTTCACACACCGGATCGGGTCGCTGCACGCCGTCGTGCTCCCTGACGGCTCGCTGCTGGACATGTTCCATGGCGACCTGCCGGCCGGGCTGACACCGGACGCCTACATGGACGTCCATGTCGCCACGCTGGAGCGGTTCGCGGCGGAGATGCCGGTGGACATCCTCGCGCACCCGACGCTGCTGCCCATGCCGCTCCGGCGGATGCCGCTGGAGGACCTCTGGACCGAGCCGCGTGAAGCGCGGGCCGTGGCTGCGCTCGCGCGAGCGGGCATCGCGTTCGAGATATCGAACCGGTACCGGCCGCACGAGCGGTTCGTGCGCCGGGCGCATGTCGGCGGTGCGCGGGTGTCACTCGGTTCCGATGGGCACTCGGCGGCGGCCGTTGGTGATGTCGTGTGGCCGCTCGGAGATGGCGCGAGCGGTGGGCGTCCGCGACGAGGATCTGTACGACCCACTGCGGCACGGGTCGCGCACACGGCCCCGGACGGGCGGCACGACCCGCGGCAGCCACGCGGCAAGCGGTGCGCGGTAGCGCATCGTTCTTCTTCTCCGAGGTGTTTTCGAATGGCACGAGCGCTGTGGAAGGGCACGGTCATCGCCGAGAGTGACCGCGTCGAGACGGTCGAGGGCAATACATATTTCCCCGCTGACGCCCTTCGCCGGGAGTTCGTACGACCGAGCGCAACACACACGACCTGTCCGTGGAAGGGACTCGCGAGCTACTACGACGTGGTCGTGAACGGCGAGACCAATCGCGACGCGGCGTGGTACTATCCGGCGCCCAGCACCGCGGCGGCCAACATCAAGGACCATGTCGCGTTCTGGCGCGGAGTGTCTGTCGAGCGCTGACCGCGCGGGTCCGGCGTCCGTGACCAACGACCGAGCCAGCGACCGCCCGACCAACTACCACGCGCGCTGGGTGATACCGGTGACGCGTCCCGCGCTCGCCGGCGCGACGGTCTCGGTCACCGGCACCCGCATCACGTACGTGGGGCCGCGTGGCGACGCACCGGCGGGTGAGGACATCGAGCTGGGCGATGCGGTGCTCCTGCCGGGTCTCGTCAACGCGCACACCCATCTCGAGCTGACCGCCATGCGCGGCCTGCTCACGGGACTCGAGTTCGTGAGCTGGATCCGGACGCTGACCGCGGCGCGCGCGGCGGTTCTCACGCAGGCCGCGATGCGCGATGCGGCGTGTCTGGGGATCGCCGAGGGGTTGCTGGCGGGCATCACCACCTACGCGGACACATCGGCGTCGGGCGTCGTGCTGGGCGCGATGCGCGACATGGGCGTGCGCGGGATCATGTACCAGGAAGTGTTCGGCCCGGCCGCCGCGCAGCGCGCGGAGATCAATGGCGCAGCTCCGTCGCGACGTCGAGGCACTCCGCCCGCTCGAAACCGACCTCGTACGCCTCGGGTGTGTCGCCGCACGCCGTCTACACCGTGCACGAAGACCTCATGATCGACGCGGCGGCGTACGCGATCGGCGCGGGGCTGCCGGTGGCGATCCACCTGGCCGAGAGCGGCGCCGAGACGGCGTTTCTGCGCGAGGCCGAGGGGCCGTTCGCGGAGGGGTTGGTGGCGCGCGGGATTCCGGTCGTGCGACGATCACATTCGCCCGTTCATCTCCTGGTGGAGCTGGGCGTCGTGCTCGCGCGGCCGCTACTCATCCACTGCGTCACACTCGACGCATCGGACGTGGACTTCGTCGCGCACTATGGGTGTCCGGTTGCGCATTGTCCCGCCTCCAACGCCGTCCTGGGGCACGGCATCGCGCCGGTGCGCGAGCTACTCGATGCCGGGGCCGTCGTCGGACTCGGGTCGGATTCGGCGGCGAGCAACGACCAGATGGACATGCTGGGCGAGGCGCGGCTCGCGAGCCTGATGCAGAGCGCGCGGCTGCAGCGTCCCGGCGTGCTGTCCACAGCGGAGGCGCTCTCGCTGGCGACGATGGGAGGTGCCCGGGCGCTGGGACTGGACGAAAAAGTGGGATCGATCGAGGTAGGCAAAGAGGCGGATCTCGCGGCCTTCCCGCTCGACCCCGTGCGCGCCGCGACGCTCGGGCCGGAGGCGGCCGCCCTGGCCGTCGCGGGTATCGCCGGCGGCCCTGGTGACCGTGGCGGGGCAGCCGCGCGTCCGGCAGGGCAAAGTGCTGGGACTCGACCCCCTGCTCGCGGGCCGGGTGAGCGACTCCGCGGCGGCGCTCGTGGCGTGGCGCCACAGCTTGCCGGCGCGTTAGTTTTGCACGATGCCGACACCCAAGATTTGGCGCGATGGCCAGTTCGTGGACTGGCCAGACGCAACGATCCACGTCCTCAGCCACGTCGTCCACTACGGCTCCAGCATCTTCGAGGGGATCCGGTGCTATGCGACGCCGCAGGGCGGCGCCGTCTTCCGGTTGCCGGAGCACATCCGGCGGCTCCACGACTCGGCGCGCATCTACCGCATGCCGCTGCGGCATTCGGTGGACACGCTGATCCAGGCGTGCCTCGAGACGATCGCGGTCAACGAGCTGGATGAGTGTTACATCCGGCCGATCGTGATCCGGACCGGGGACCGGATGGGGGTCATGCCGGAGGACAAGGCGTCGGCGCTCGAGACCTTCATCATCGTGCGGCAGTGGGGCCGGTATCTCGGTGACGACGCGTTGGCGAAGGGCGTCAATGTATGTGTATCGAGTTGGCGCCGTGCGGCACCCGACACGTTCCCGACGTTGGCCAAGGCCGGCGGCAACTACCTCAACTCGCAACTCTCGCTCCTCGAGGCCCGGCAGAACGGCTTCATCGAGGGGATCATGCTCGACTCGTTCGGCCAGATCTCGGAAGGCAGCGGCGAGAACGTCTTCATCGCGCGCGAGGGCGTCGTGTATACCCCGCCGATGTCGGCGGCAATCCTCGGCGGCATTACGCGCGACACGGTGATCCGGCTGATCCGCGATCTCGGGCACGAGGTGCGCGAGCAGGCGCTCCCGCGGGAGTTCCTGTACATGGCCGACGAGGTGTTCTTCAGCGGCACCGCCGCGGAGATCACGCCGATCCGGTCAGTGGACCGGATTCCAGTCGGCGACGGAGTGCCGGGTCCGATCACCAAGGCGGTCCAGGAGCGGTACCTCGGTATCGCGAAGGGGCGGCTCCCGGACGAGCGCGGATGGCTGACGGCGGTTCCCGAGCCCGCTGTCGCCTCGAGATGATGCACACGCGGCCGAGGTGCGTGTGATCGCCGGGTGTCTGGCACTCAACGCATCCTTCGAGCCGCTGACAATGGTGCCGATGCGGCGCGCGCTGCGCCTGGTCATCGACGGCAAGGCGGAGGTGGTGGAGTCGGATGCCGAGCGTGTGATACGCTCGGAGCGTCTGACGCTGCCGCGGCCGATCGTGATCCGTCTCACGCGGTTCATCCACGTACCGCGGCGTTTCCGGCGGCAGGTGACCAACACCTTCCTCTTCGCGCGCGATCGCTACCGCTGCCAGTACTGCGGTCGTGGCGTGGCGGATCTCAAGCCGCGCGAGGGGCTCACGCGTGACCATCTGGTGCCGCTCTCTCGCGGCGGCACGAACGACTGGTCGAACGTGGTGACCGCGTGCGCGCCGTGCAACACGCGGAAGGCGAATCGCCTGCCGGAGGAGATCGGGATGCATCCGATCACGCCGCCGGTCGAGCCGCATTTCGTGCATCTGAGCTGGGCGGTCCGCCGGCTGACGCCGACGCAGGCGCGCTACATCAAGCTGTTCTACGGCGCGGATACGCTGCACCACCTCGAAGAGCTCGAGCACCGGGCCGCCGTCCGGAGCGGCACCGCGCTCGCCACGATCAGGTAACGGCGGGGCCGCGGGTGCGGGGGACAGCGTTGGCCCCGGCATCCGTCGGGGGCCGTTCGCGAACGGCCCCCACTGCCCTCGGCGACAGGCGGTGGTGGGACGGCAACCACAGTCTTACTGGGCGGGTCATGACCCGCCCCTACCTGAGACGAATTGGTGCGCTGCCGATGCGCGCGTGCGCGGCCGCGCGTCCGGATCAGTGGGCCTTGAAGGTTTTCGACCGCACGTCGTAGTGCCGTCGCTCGGCCCCCAGCAGCCGCACGAATAGCGTCCGTAGCCCGCGCCCCAGCACGCCACCGGGATTCCGCTGGCCGCGGACGGCTGGCGTCAACTCGCCGCGGAGCCATCGCTCGACCTCATCGAGATCGTTGAGCGAGAGCATCTCGACGTCGACGACCGCGTTGTAGTAGTACTTGCCGCCGCCCCGTCCGGGGACCAGGGGCACCGTATATGGCGTCCCGAGCGCGGCAGCGAGCGCCGGGAACTGCGAGAACTCGCCGATGACCGTGACCGTCTGGCCAACGAGTCTCGCGGCGCGGTACTGCTTGTCCAGCGGGTCGTAGCGGGCAATGACGTCCCATTCGCGGGTGCCATCGAGGGCGTTGAAGAGACCGCCTGCGTGCCACAACTCGACGCGGAAGTGGAGGCGCGCCGGGAATCCATTGCGCATCAAGTCGCGGGTCTGGCCCTCCGACAGAATGTCGAGCGCACGGATGGCGGGGCCGGTGCCGTGGGCGTCCGCGGGCTGGCCAGGAAGCGGGTCGGCGGCGGCGGGTGGCAGATCGATCGCAAGGCGCGGCGTGCCCTGGCTGGCGGCCGTCCGGGCGGCGCCGCCGGCGAGTGCGATGACGATGAGAGCCGCCAGGGCCGTGCGCACCGCTCAGAACCGCTGTTGCAGGCGAATCGCGAGCTTCGGGCCGTGGCCGTAATTCCACGGCGAGATGGCCTGCGCGATGTACACGCCGAACGGACCGAGCGTGATGCCGGCGCCCGCATCCGCGAGCGAGGTGCCCAATCCCGGAACGGCGTCCGACGGATACTGGAGCGTGCCGTCGTGCGGGCCCACCAGCCATCCGCGTCCCGCGTCGGCGAAGAGGACCCACGCGCCATCGCGTGGCACGCCGCGGATGAAGTCCGCGAGCCCGACCCGGATGTCGTGGCGGAACTCAACCTGCACCATTGCGAGGCGGTCGCATTGCGCGGGGTTGCCGGGTGGCGGCTCGCGGGAAGCTGAACAGGCCGCGACATCGGGGCCGGTGCCGGTGTTCCGGAAATCGAAGCCTGGCATCGTACCTGCGCCACCCAGGGACAGGCGGCGTTCGAGGGGCAATTGATCCCCGCCGAGCCAGCCGGCAAGCACGAGGCGGACATTGAGCTGCTCATCCGGGCCGACGCGATTGTACCGGCGGGCGTCGAGGAATCCCCTCCAGTACTGCACCGGACTGATGCCGCCCGGGGGCGCCGACAGCGTCTCGCCGTCCGTCCGTGGTCCGAAGCTGCTGACATTGCCGTCGCCGTGCTCGACGTCGGCGGTGCCGTACCAGCCCGACCACGGATCGTCCGGGTCGTTGCGCGAGTCGAAATCCACGTGCGCGGTGACGAGGCGGAAGAGACCATCATCGACCTGCGGATTCGGGCGCCATGCGGCCGTGTTGTCGAACAGCGTGAACGGATCGCGCACCGGGCGTGTCGCCCAGCGTTCGTCGGCGTACGACAGCATGAAGCGGAGCAGGTCGCTCGCGCGTAGCGCGGCGTACGTGGTCACACCGTGCCGCGCGAAATAGTCGCGATAGTCCCGGTGCAGGAAGAACGTGGAGAGTCCGACCTCGGCATCGTTGAGTCCCCACGACTCGACGGGCGTGACGACATCGTACAGCCGGCCGCCCAGCGTCAGCGACCGCCCATCCTCCGGCCCGATCCGCAGCTCGGCGTGGGCGGCATAGCCAATGTGGTCTTCGTCCCAGCGCAACTTGTCGGAGATCCGGACGATGCCGTCGGCGTCGCCTGAAATCGCGCCCCATGGGAACACGCGCCGCGCGGTCGGCCCGAGGTAGACCGGGAATCC
The DNA here is from genome assembly GCA_963737895.1 of uncultured Gemmatimonadales bacterium. Lineage (GTDB taxonomy): Bacteria > Gemmatimonadota > Gemmatimonadetes > Gemmatimonadales > Gemmatimonadaceae > Palsa-1248. Next base: position 2,125,933 of record CAVTUF010000001.1, read on the forward strand.
TTCGACGCGGTTGTACGTGTGCGCCGACGACAGCCCGAATCCCACGTAGTTCGGCGGCCGCTGGCCGAGGAGCCATCGGTGCCACCAGTCGTCCGACGGCGCCGGGATGGTGTCGGGCTGATCGCGGCGCGCGGAATCGCCGCCGGGCCTGCCGCCTCCGGAGTCGGCAGCGGCTGGCGGGTGCGCCGTCGTGTCCTGCGCCGACGCCCTGGCCGGGACGAGGGCCGTGAGGGCCGCGGCGGCGGCGCACGCGATCACGATGCCCAGTGTGATCCCCAGCCGCCGCATCCGCCGGTACAGATTGGGCCGGTCGGTTTCGAGCCGTCGTGCGGCTTCCGTGACATTGCCATTGGCTGCGGCGAGCGCGCGTGTGATGAGCTCGCGCTCGTAGGCATCGAGCGCGCCGGCGAGCGGTGCGTCGGCTGGCGCCGACGCGTCTGGCTGGGGTATGCCGGGCGCTCCGGCCTCGGGCGGCGTGTTGTGGCGGCGGGCGTCCGCGGGCCCGGTGGTCCCGGCGAGCGGCGCGGGCGGCGCGGGCGGCGCGTCCCGGCCGATCGGGAGGACCGCATGGACGTGGCGGGGGGTGATCGCCTCGCCTGCGTGCAGGATGGCAAGCCGCTCGACGATGTTGGCGAGCTCGCGGACATTACCCGGCCACCGGTAGGCCGCCATGAGTGGAGATGGCTTCGGGCGACCACGCGACGAACGCGCGGCCGGTGCGCGCGCGCTGCAGCGCCGTGAAGTGCTGGATGAGGGCAGGGATGTCTTCCGCGCGCTCGCGGAGCGGCGGGAGCGCGAGGGGGATCACATTGAGGCGGAAGTACAGGTCCTCGCGAAACGTGCCTTCGGTGACCGCACGGGGGAGATCCTTGTTGGTGGCGGCGATAATGCGGACATCGATGCGAATCGGCTTGGCGCCGCCGATGCGCTCGATCTCATTCGCCTCAATGGCGCGCAGCAGCTTGGCCTGCGCTTCGGCACCCAGGTCGCCGACCTCATCGAGCAGCAGGGTTCCCGTATGGGCCATCTCGAACCGGCCGATGCGACGAGTGGTCGCACCGGTGAACGATCCGCGCTCGTGGCCGAACATCTCGCTCTCGACGAGATCGCGCGGGATGGCGGCGCAATTCACGCGCACGAACGGCCGGTCGCGCCGCGGGCTGGCTTCGTGAATCGCGGCGGCGACCAACTCCTTGCCGGTGCCCGATTCGCCGTTGATGAGCACTCGCGCATCGCTCGGCGCGACGCGCGCAATGAGCTCGGCGACCGCCCGCATCGGCGCGCTGGCGCCGACCATCTGGCCGGTGAGCCCGAACTCCTCGCGGAGCGCGCGTGCGGCCTTCCGCGCCTGGCGGAGGTCGAGCGCCGTGATCAGCGCGAGGAGCACCGACTCCGGCGACAGCGGCTTCTCGAGGAAGTTGTAGGCACCGAGCTTGGTGGCGCGGACCGCGTCACTCAATCCCGCGCGTCCGCTCATCATGATCACGGGGAGCTCCGGATCCCGCTCGCGCAGACGGGCCAGTGTGGCGAGACCGTCGAGGGCACCGGGCATCATCAGGTCCAGCAGCACGGCGTCCGGCGGGACCTCTGTCGCGGCGGCGACGCCCGACTCCCCGTCGGGCGCGTCACGAACCTCATAGCCTTCGCCGGCGAGGAGCGCGGCGAGCATCCGGCGGATATTCGGCTCGTCGTCAACGATCAGAACGGATGCCATCAACGACCTGCTCCGTTGGCGGTTGCGCCGGCGTTTGGTTCGGACGTGCCCGCGACCGGCAGCGTGAATCGGACCTCGGTGCCTTGGCCGGCGACGCTGTGCAGGCCGACCGTCCCGTCGTGGGCTTCGACCGTCTGCCTCGCGATGGCCATCCCGAGCCCGGTGCCGCCCGCCTTGTGGGTGACGTACGGCTCCCAGACATGCGCGAGGTGCTCCGGAGCGATCCCCGATCCGGAGTCGCGGACGAGGATCTCGGCACCGGGCACGGGCACATGGGTGTTGCCGTCCCGGCGTACGTTGGCGACGGGCGCGACGCGGACGGTGATGGTGGCGCCGTTGCGGCCCGCACAGGCATCGGCGGCGTTGAGGAGGATGTTGGAGAGCGCGCGGGCGAGCGCGTCGTAGTGGCCGCGGACGAGCGGCGTCGCGGCATCGATGTCGACGATGACCGGGATGTGCGGCGGGACGGCGGCCTTGGCCGTGTACCGGGCGAGCTCGCCAAGGTCAACGTCGGCGGGCGGACCCTCGGGCAGCCGGCCGAAATGCGAGAAGCTGTGCGCCATATCTTCGAGCCGGGCGGATTCCGTCGCGAGGACGTCCACCGTATCGGCCAGAGCGGGCGAGGCATCGCGTTGCAGCCGGGCGACCGCGAGGCGGATGGGCGTCAGCGGGTTTTTCAACTCGTGGGCGACCTGTCGCGCGGTCTCCCGGAACGCGCGCAGCCGCTCGGCTTCGAGTGCGCGGGCGCGGCCCGTGTCGAGGTCCGCCGCCATCACCCGCATGCGATTCCGCAGCACGGCGAACTCGGGGGCGCCGCGGGTGGGTGGACCGGCGGGCAGCGGCAACGCGCGCGCGATGCGGTCGGTCCATCCGACGAGCTCGTCGAGCGGACGGCTGAGCTGCCGGGCGAGATGTCCGGCGACGCGAGAGGCGACGACGGCCAGCACGATCAGCGCACCGCCGGCGACGGCGAGCACGATGGGGACGGAGCGGACCGCCATGTAGCGGTACCGGTGGGCATCGGTGACCGAGACGGTCAACTCCTGTTCATGGGCGGCCATCGCGGCGCGGGCCGCGGGGCTCAGGGGTTCCGAGCGCGCGGCCGCGATCGCTCGCTCACCCGTTACGGCGACTCGTTCCCACGCGGCGCTGCCGCTCAGGAGCGGCAGTGCCGTGCTGAGGGTGGTAGCCCAGAGCAGCGTCAACACGGCCGATGGCACGACCGCGAAGAGCGACAGCGTGACGAAGAGGCGCGTGCGAAAGCGCGGGGGCGCCATGCGACCAGTATACTTCCACGCTGTTCCGCCCGCCTCTGGCCTCGGCCGTCCGCCCCTCCTACATTTCCCCCACTGGAGTGGTAGTCAGGCTGGTACCAGGTCGCGAGTGCCCGTTTTGCGCCCAGCGCGCGCGGTGCCCCGACCATCCTTTCATCCCGTGTACATGAATCCACGCTCACCCCGCCACACGCCGGCGCGCCCTGCCACGGCTGCGCACCGGCCCGCCAGTGTGACGATACCCGCTGTCGCGCCCATCAATTACGCGCCCAACGCCGCCCTGCTGATCGACTTCGACAACGTCACGATGGGGATCCGCTCCGATCTGCAAACGGAGCTCAAGACCCTCCTCTCGTCGGACATCATCAAGGGCAAAGTGCAACTCCGGCGCGCGTACGCAGATTGGCGCCGCTATCCGCAGTACGTGGCTCCGCTGGCCGAGTCGTCGATCGACATGATCATGGCACCGGCCTACGGATCGTCGAAGAAGAACGCAACGGACATCCGGCTGGCGATCGACGCGCTCGAGCTGGTGTTCACCCGCCCCGAGATCGGCACGTACATCCTGCTGTCGGGCGACTCCGACTTCTCGACGCTGGTGATCAAGCTCAAAGAGTACGGCAAGTACGTCATCGGGGTCGGCCTCCGCGAGTCGTCGAGCGATCTGCTGGTCATGAACTGCGATGAGTACTTCAGCTACAACGCGCTGGCTGGCCTCGTGCGCAGCGACGAAGAGGACCAGAGCGGCACGCGGCGCGATCCGTGGGAACTGGTCAGCGAAGCGATCGCCCGGATGCAACGCAACGGCGACGTGATGCGCGCCGACCGGCTCAAGCAGGTCATGCAGGGGATCGACAGCTCGTTCGACGAGAAGAACCTCGGCATGTCGAAGTTCTCGCGGTTCGTGCAGGAAGCGGCGCACCGCGGGCTCGTGACGCTGACGAAGATGGACAATGGCCAGCTCGAAGTGGCGCCGCCTGCCGGGGGTGCGCCCGCCGGGGCGCCGGCGCACACGAGCGCGCATACGAGCGCGCATACAAGTGCGCACACAAGCGCGCATACAAGCGCGCATGCTCCGGCAGCGCGGCACGCGAGCACACCCGCCGCCGAAGGCCGGACAGAGGATCGTCCGCGCCGGAGCCGGCGTGGCGGTCGTGGCCGGGGCCGCGATCGTGAGGGCCGAGCAGGGCGGGAGGCACACTCGCCGGTGGTGGGTCACGTCGGGACGGACGCGCCGGTGCTGGATGCGGCGGGTGCGATCGACGAGATCGGAGCGGCGCCCGAGTCCCCTGTCCACACCGACAGTCACGTCGCGAGCGTCCATCCAGCGGAGCCGGCGATCGGCGTATCGGGCGAGCGTCTCACGCGTGACGAGGCGTTCGATCTGGTCCGGCGCGCGGTGGCGGCGCTGGCCGGCGGTGATGGCGCGGTGCGCGCGTCCGACGTCCGTGCCAAGGCGGCCGAGCTGCTCGGGCGGGACAGCGATAGCCTGAGCGAGCGAAACTTCTCGCGGATCCTGCGGGACGCGCACGACGCGGATGTGATCGACGTGCGCCGTCGCGGCGACGACTACGACGTGGCGCTCGCGGCAACTGCGGCGCCTGTGGCCGACCAACTGAACGTAGCGGCGGGTGCGCGGACGGGAACGAATGGTCCGGCTCCGGCCGCGTCGCCGGCGGCACCGCGCGGGCTCGGTCCGCGTGGCTCGCGGCGTGGTGCGTTCGGCGGCCGGGGCGGGACACTGCCTCCGGAGCTGTTGTCGGTCGGTGTGGTGGATTCGTCTGGCCGGGAGCCCGCGGTTGCCATCGAGGAGCCGGCGATCGTGGTGGACGAGCCGGTGGCCAAGACGCGGGCGGCGGCGAAGCGGCCGCGTTCGCGTGCCAAGCGTGCCAGCGCGCCAGGGACCGGTGGTACCGCGGCAGCTGCTACGCCGGCGAAGGCGAAGCGCGGGCGGGCCCGTACGCCGGCCAAGAGCACGGACGGATGACCGGACGGGCGGTGCGCACGCGCACCGGCCTGCAGGAACCGAGGGAGTGGTAGCGAACGCCGTCCGGCGCCGCCCACTCCCTCGGTCGTTCTACGAGCGGGACTCGAAGGTCGTGGCGCGGGCGCTGCTCGGGACTGTGCTGGAGTGCGAGACACCCGAGGGGCGCGCATCGGGGCGCATCGTGGAGACCGAGGCGTACCTTGGCCCATCCGATCCCGCGAGTCATGCCGCCGCGGGGCTCACGGGGCGGACGCGCCACCTCTTCGGTCGTCCGGGCTCGGCATACGTCTACTTCATCTACGGTGTGCACTGGTGCGTGAACGCCGTGGCGTGGCGGCACGGCGCGGGGACCGCGGTACTGATCCGGGCACTCGAGCCGGTGGATGGGATCGCGCTCATGCGTGCGCGCCGGTGGACGCGCCGTGGTGTGCGGCAGACATCAGCGCGGGTGGACGGCATGGGCCGGCGTGACCGTGATCTGACCAACGGCCCGGGCAAACTCTGCGCCGCGCTGGGGATCGACGGCCGGCTGAACGGCGTGACGTTGCTGCGGCCGCCGCTCACGATCCGTATGGGTGATGACATCGCGGACTCGCTCGTTGCCGTGTCGCCGCGCATCGGTATCACGCGGGCGGCCGAGCTGCCGTGCCGGTACTTCGTCCGCGACAGTCCGTCCGTGTCACGCACCCCGTCGCATTTCGTGACCGAGGCATTCCGCGACTAGTGCGGGGCGGCATCGTCGTGCGCAGCGACGCGATTGAAAAAACAAAGGCCGGCGTGCAGCACCGCTGCAGCCGGCCTTCGTGCGAGTCGTACCCCAATCCCACCCACACCCTACACCTGCACCAGCACCTACACCTTCAGAGGAGCGTCCAGAGGAGCGTCAGAAGCTTCCGATCGCGGTCGACGCGTTGATCGCGGACACCGGCCTGCAGCATGAAGAACGCCTGGTCGGTGAAGAACCGCGGGCTATACTGGCCGGCGTCCTGCGGGAACAGTTTTGCCTGGCCGTAGATCGAGAAGCGGCTGAGCTGCGCCTGGAGTCCGAGGATCGCCAAGGGCGAGACCCACTCGGAGGCCTGCAGGCGGTACGTGTCCCCATAGAATTGCGGGAACCACTGTCTGGACGGCGTGATGTTCGGCGGGGCGGAGGTCATCTCCGCGCCTTGCACGAAGTTCGCGCTGACACCGATTCCGGCGTAGGGCCGAAGGATCCCGTGTCCGGGGAACGTCATGAGCGCCGCCTGGAGGTGCCGCGAGTTGCGGACGCGCGCCTGGGCGAAGTAGGAGACGTTGTCGAAGTTGGTCAGCGTCGTGTCCTTGTAGAGCCGGCCGACTTCCGTGTACGTCAGATTCTTGGCTGTGAAGAACGCCTGGTCGACCCCGAGGTACAGCGCCCAGTGCGTGCGGGTGATCAGCCAGTCGAGGCTGACCGTCGGCGCCTGCGAGTGCGCGGTGGTCGAGGACCAGTAGGTGAGCGCACCGCCGCCCAGGCCCCAGAACCACGAGTTGTTGAACAGCCGCCCTTCTTGCGCCTTACCCGCCGTGGGCGCTAGCGCGAGGAGGGTGAGCCCGGCACACAGGCTTCGGTTCAGCCGCATGGCGAAAGACCTCTAGTGTAATGGACGCATCCGGGTCACAAAGCCCGGCGGCGGGGTTTGGCCCTGCCGTTTCTAGCGTCTGACGAGGATCAACGCGGCCGCGTCACTGAGGTGCCCGGGCACCCTGACCGGATTCGGTCAAGTTGCCCGAGATGAGCGCCGGGGATGGGTGCGGCGGATGGGGGATGAAACGAGGCCGGGCGCGGTGCCGCCGCGCCCGGCCTCGTGAGCCGCATCAAGCAAAAAGTGGCGGGCTCCTACTTGATGATGCCCACTTTGCGGCCGACGGTCTTGAACGCGGCGATGGCCTGGTCGAGGTCCGCGCGCGTGTGCGCGGCGCTCAACTGGCAGCGGACGCGGGCCTCGCCCTTGGGGACCACGGGGTATCCGAACCCCGTCACGAACACGCCTTCGTCGAGCAGCATGTCGCTCATTTGAATGGCGGTCGCGGTTTCGCCGACAATGATCGGGACGATCGGCGTCTCGCCCGCGAGCGGTTTGAAGCCCGCCTCGGTGATCTGTTCGCGGAAGTACCGGGTGTTGTCCCGAAGCGTGCGGACGCGTTCCGGGTGGGCGGTCACGAACTGCACCGCGGCGAGCGCGCTCGCCGCGACCGTTGGCGGGAGCGCATTCGAGAACAGCTGCGGGCGTGAGCGCTGGGTCAGGATGTCGCACACCGCCTCGGGCCGGCGACGAACCCGCCCGACGCGCCGCCGAGTGCTTTGCCCAGGGTGGAGGTGACGACATCGATCTCGCCGAAGACGCCACAGTGTTCCGGCGTGCCGCGTCCCGTCTCGCCGATCACGCCGGTGGCGTGCGAATCATCGACGACGACGATGGCGCCGAACCGGCGGGCGATCTCGAGGATCGACGGCAGTTTGGCGACGCTGCCTTCCATCGAGAAGATGCCATCGGTCCAGATGATCTGGCGGCGGGCACCGCGTGTCGCTTCCAGCTTGGCCACGAGGTCATCCATGTCGCCGTGCCGGTAGACCGCGGTCGTGCACTTGGTGATCGCCTTGGCCAGGCGCATCGAGTCGATGATGGACGCGTGGTTGAGGGCGTCGGACAGCACCGCGTCGCCCTCGCCGACGACCGTCGCGGTGAATCCCTCGTTGGCGTTCCATGCCGACACGAACGACAGCGACGATTCGGTTCCGACGAAGCGGGCGAGCTCGGCCTCGAGCGTCCGGTGGATGGCGAACGTGCCGCAGATGAACCGTACGCTGCCGGTGCCGGCGCCAAGCGTCTGGAGCCCCGCGATGCCGGCCTGGACGACGCTGGGCTCATCGCAGAGGCCGAGGTAGTTGTTGGAGGAGAGGATGAGGATCTCGCCGCGGCCTTCCATGCGGACGCGGGGGCCCTGCGGGCTCTCGAGATAATTCAGGCGCTTGTAGACCCGGTCGCGCTTGAGCTGATCGATCTCGGCGGCCATGCTGGCCGCAAACGGGGTCGGCTGGGTGGTGGCGGCCATCGGCGAATGATACGGGCGGCGTCAGCCGATTTCAAAGACGACCTTCCCGGCTTCGCCCTGCTGGATGACGCGCATCGCCTCATCGACTGCTTCGAGCGGAAAGCGGTGCGTGATGACGGGCGTGGGGTCGAACCGTCCGGACCGGAGAAACCGGCTCATCATGATCCACGTGTCGTACATCCGCCGGCCGACGACGCCGTAGATCGTGATGCCTTTGAAGATCACCTGTGTCGCGAGGTCGATCTCCATGGGCCGGGCGGGGATGCCGAGCAACTGGACGCGCCCGCCGACGCGGACGAGATCGAGCGCCTGGCGGACCGCGGCGGGCACGCCGGACATCTCGAGGACGACATCAGCGCCCAGGCCATCGGTGGCGCCACGCACGACCGACTCGGCTTCGCCGGGGTGCACGACATCGTCGGCGCCCATGCGCCGGGCGAGCGCCAGGCGGGTGTCATTGACATCGGAGGCGATCACGCGGGCGGCGCCGGCCGCCTTGCAGATTCCCACCGCGAAGAGACCGATCGGCCCGCATCCCGTGATCAGCACATTGGCGCCCGGGATCTCGGCAGTCAGCGCCGTGTGGAAGGCGTTGCCCATTGGATCGTGGATGCCGCCGATCTCATAGGAAATGGCGGGGTCGAGGCGCCAGACATTGGTCGCGGGCATGGCGATGAAATCCGCGAAGCACCCATCGCGGTCGACGCCGATGATCCGGGTGTAGGGGCAGACGTGCGAGTTGCCGGTCCGGCAGAGCAGGCAGTGGCCGTCGACGATGTGGCCTTCGGCCGTCACGCGGTCGCCGACCTGGACATCGGTGACGAGCGGCCCCGTCTCGACGACATCTCCGGCGAACTCGTGGCCGACGATGATCGGTGGCTTGATGCGTCCCTTGGCCCAGTCGTCCCAGGTGTAGATGTGTACGTCCGTGCCGCACACACCGGCGCGCCGGACGCGGATGAGCACTTCATCCGCCCGAATCGTGGGTTTCGGGACTTCCGTGAGCAGCATGCCGGGACCGGCCGTTCGTTTTACGAGAGCGCGCACCGAGGGATCTGCTCCAAGCCAGAGGAAAAAAAACCGCGCCAGGTGACCGGCGCGGACCGAAAGCTCGCACGGCGGGACCGGCGGCGCCAGCCGACGAACGGCGCCGCGCGACGCCGCGCGACGCCGCGCGACGCCGCGAGGGTCGCAATACGCGGGAAGGGTCATCCCAAATGACATGACGAATGCCGGCGTGTTTCCGGCGTGCGAGGCCGGGGGTGATGCGTGCATTCCGGCGATCATCGCGGTGCGCGACGGGACCGCGAGACGCGTCCGCCGTGCGCGGCGTGATGGCGTGCGCGACGCATCATCGGGCGGCACGCGGCGATGTCGCGCGCCGCGCGATTCTCCTATGAAAAACGCGATGCAATCGTGCGTGCGCGGCGTGCATGGGACAGCGGTCTCGTGATCGCGCGGTCCGCGCATCGGCGTGCACATACAGCGCGCGATCGCATGCAATCCGCATCGATCGGGGTCGTGATGCATGCGCTGCATCCGGCGAGCTGAACCCCGGGATCGCATGTCGATTCACATCCATGAATCGTGATTCCACAACTTTTACGTATTGCAATGCATTTTGGTGCGTCCTATATTCGCGATGCGGACAACGACGGTCCGTTCGCGCATCACCAGTCACACAGCGAGTCCGATATCTCAGTTCACGGTTTTCGCACTGCATGATTGCTCGCGCCGCCAGCGTAAATGGTGCCGCTCACCAGCCGCAAGGGCGGAGTGTCGCACCACCAGGTATCAGGGCGCGAACGCAGCTTCGGTCAGGCGAGATGGACGGCGCACCTGCGCCCACCGCTCTGGCTGGTTCTCTCGCCTCCGCGAGTGTGACGTGATCCCCGCCTCGACTGGATTCCAGACGGCGGTGCCGGGCGCAGACACCTGTGCTCCCAGATCGTGAGCATGCGCCGCGGCCGTTCCAGCACACATGAACTCTCGCGCGCGATGACTGCGCGCTTCGGCTGCACGGGCCCTGAAAAGACCGTGCATCTTCGGCTCTCGTCCGTCCGGCTTCACGCCGGATCCGAATGGGACCGCGCCTGCCGCTCCACCGGGGGATCGGCCGGGTGTTTCACTCCACCAATGGAGCTGATTGTATGGCAGCCAAGAAAGGGAAGAGGAAGGGCGCCAAGAAGTCGGCGAGAAAGTCGGCGAAGAAGGGCGCGCGGAAAAAGGCGCGTCGCTAGCTGACGGTTCCGCATAGCGCGCGGCGGCGCTCCAGGAGACCGGAGCGTCGTCGCGCGCTACGCGCATCAACACCTGTAGCCAGGACCCAGGCAGTAGGAGCTGGGGGAAAAACGAAAGCCGGTCGGCAGCTAAATGCTGCGACCGGCTTTTGTCATCTGGCATCCGTCTGGGGCGGTTACATCACCCGGCATCCGTTGGGGGGCGTATGTCAGCCAGCATCCGTCGGGGGCCGTTCGCGAACGGCCCCCACTGCCCTCGTCGACTGGTGTCGTGGGATGGCAACTGCAGTTCTACTGAAATGCCACGACCGGGACTTAGGCCGCCTTGGAGCTGTTTTCGTCCTCGGCCGGCACGGGGCCCCAGATGTAGGCCCAGACGCGGGGAAGGACTTCGTCGCGCGATCCTCCAGAAATCACGATGCCGACGGGCTCGTCAGCAACAGGACGCTGCCGCATGTTGTTCTTCATAGTAGAGCACTCCCGAGTGAGACACCCAGCGCGCAACGTTTGCGAGACGGGTGCCATGGGCCTAAAGCATCTCGGGTGCCACGGCGCGGGATTTTCTAAGTATTTGCGGGCGTGCGCCTTAGTCGCGGGGCTCGGCCGCCCTGTCCCGCAGCGTGTCGTGATACGACACGAATCCGGGAGACGTTCGTGTCAATTCGAAACGGCTGGTCCGTTGCTCAGGCGGCGCCTTTTCGAGCCACGAATGAGCGGGATGCACTCCCGTCGCGCTCGATGCTGATGTCCCAACCCGCGTACCGGGCACGCAGGTCGGCCAGTGACATTGCGTCCTGGCCTGCGACGATCGTCTCGACCAGATGTACGCCGCCATCCATCGTCGCTTCCTGGAACAGCGCGATGACCTTGCTGACTTCGGCCGGCGTGAGCCCGGCGAATGCCGACGGAGTACACACGACCGCGTTCAACGCGCAGTCGGGGCGCCAGTGGCCGATGCCGGTTGGCCATTCGTGCACGCGCGCCATGAGTCCCGCCTTGCCGGCCGCGGTCATCACGCGCTCCATCGCGTCCGAGGAGAGCTCCACGGTCGTCACCTCGCAGCCGTTCGCGGCGAGGTACAGCGCGGCGCGTTCGGCCGTTTCGCCGGCGAGCAGCACGTGCGATCCCTGATCGGGCTGAATCTCGCGGACGAGGGGACTCTCGGGGCGCAGTCCCCAGTGCTCGGCCCGCCGGTATTCCTTGAGGAGGCGGAGCATCCGCCGCCGCCACGCGGGATAGTCCTTGATACCGAGGCGGCGCTTGATGATCCGGTTGACTTCTTCGTACAGCAGGAGCTCGGTCAACCCGAGCTGCGTGTGCTGGCGGATTGCCGCCACCGCCTCGTCACCAATGCTCAGGATCGCATTGCGAGGGAGCGACTCCTTATACAGCTCGACTGCCTGGTCGACTTCTTCGTCGTACTGCTGGCGGAGTGAGCGATCGCGCAAGAGAAAGGGGTTAGGGACACGGCTCCCGGCACTAAGGTAGACCCCTTCTCGTATTCCGCAAGTCGTTAAGCTGGCTCGACATGCACCGTGACTTCAGCCGCGCCCAGCCCCGTGATGATCTGGGCCTCGACCGCATCCGAGATCGCGTGTGCTTCCGCGACCGAGGTGGCGGCGGCGACGCCGATGGTGACCTCGGCGAACAACAGGCCGGACGATGTGCCGCGCGAGCGGACCAATCGCACGTCGGTGACGCGTGGCACTTTCGTGACCAACTCGCGAATCCGCGCCGCATCGACCGCCCGCTGGTCCACGAGGACGGGTACGGAGCCCTTGAGAATGGCGTAGCCGTTGCGCGCGATCAGCGCGGCGACGAGAATCGCCAGCGGCGCATCGAGGCCGCCGCGGCCGGCGCGGGTCATGAGCAGCGACACCAGCGCCAGCGACGTCACATACAGATCGCTGCCCGTGTGCGTGGCGTCGGCGAGCAGGAACGCACTGCCGAGTGCGCGGCCTCGCGACCGCTCGTACCAGGCGACGAAGCCGTTGACGGCGATCGTCGCGACCATGACGACGAAATCCGCGGTCGTCGGCGCGTGCGGCGTCGCCCGGTGCAGCAACTGTTCCACCGCTTCGCGCAGCAACTCGAAGCACGAGATCGAAAGGAATCCCACGATGACGAGGGTGCCGAGCGATTCGAACTTCTCGTGACCGTAGGGGTGATCCTCGTCGGGTGCGCGCGCCGCGACCGTGACGAGTGTCATCCCGATGACGATGTTGAGGAGATCGAGCCCGGATTCGAGCGCCGATCCGAGAACCGTGAGGGCGCCGGTCTTCCACCCGACCGCGGTCTTGGCCATGACGACCGCGATGTTGACCACGAGGACGACGGCCAGGGCGCGGCGGACGGCCGGCTGATGCAAACCACGCGAGGGCGGCGCTGAGACAGAGTCCGGCGTCGCGGGCGTGGCCGAAGGCGACGCGGGGGGGTGCACGGCGGGATGTTGGCTGGCGGGCGGCCGTTAGTCCAGGGCTTCCACGAGCGCGCCCTTCAGGTAGCCCGTCTCGGGCACTGCCAGCAGCTCCGGGTGGTCAGCCGCCTGTCCCAACACGCGGCGCAGCGCGAGGCGGCGCCCGCTGTCCGCCGCGGCCCCGGCGAGCATATCCAGGAACGCCGCCTTGCTGACGTGGTGGCTGCAGCTCGCGGTGAGCAGCATTCCGCCCGGCTCGAGCAGACGCATGCCGCGCAGATTGATCTCGTTGTAGCCGCGCAGCGCCGACCCGGCCGACGCGCGCGTTTTCGCAAACGCCGGGGGGTCGAGCACGACGATGCTGAATCGCTCGCGGCGGCGCTCGGCCGCCTTGAGCCAGGTGAACGCATCCTCTTCGACCCACGTGATGTTCGTCGCGCCGTTGAGCGCCGCGTTGGCCTCCGCGCGCACGAGTGCCGCGGACGAGCTGTCCAGGGCCGTCACGTGCTCGGCACGCCGCGCGAGGTGGAGCGCGAAGGAGCCGTGATAGCTGAAGCAGTCCAGTGCGCGTCCATGCGCGAGCTGTCCGGCCAGCACGCGATTCTCCCGCTGGTCGAGAAACGCACCCGTCTTCTGCCCGTCCCACGGCGCGGCCAGATACCGGACTCCGTGCTCGACCACCTCGATCTCGGCGGGGACCGTGCCCGCGAGCACCTCCACGGGGTCGCCGAGTCCCTCCTTGCGCCGGGTGGCGACATCATGGCGGGCGAGGATCCCGAGTGGCTCCATTGCATCGGCGAGCGCGGCGATGATGTCAGCGCGGCACGCTTCGAGGCCCGCACTCATGAGCTGCACCACCAGCCACCGGTCGTAGCGATCGCAGATGAGCGACGGGCATCCATCCGCCTCGCCGTACACCACGCGGTAGGCCGTCGTATCGCGCGCCACCGCGTCGCGGCGAGCGACCGCGGCCCCGATCCGTGCGCGCCACCACGCCGGGCCGATATCCGCCTGGGGGTCGCGATCGAGCAGCCGCAGTGCGATCTCGGAACGCGGACTCCAGAGTGCCCAGCCGAGCGAGCGGCCGTGACCGTCGCGGACCGGGACGACGCCGGCTGGCGCCTCCGGGCGGCCGGTGACATCGCTCTTGAACACCCACGGGTGCCCCCGCGCGATCCGGTGCGCGCCGCGCGCGGAGATGACTGCCGACATGACCGCGGTCATGACCGGCCGATCGCGCGCCGGAGCGCGCGCGCGGCGGCCTCCGGATCGCTGGCACCGAAGATCGCCGCGATGACCGCGATCCCCGAGGCGCCTGCCGCGATCACATCGGCCGCGGTCGCGGTCGTGATCCCTCCGATCGCGATCGCGGGGAGCCCGGCGGCGTCGGCGAGGTGCGCGAATCCGAGGAGCCCAATCGCGGTGCCGGCGTCGAGCTTCGACAAGCTGCCGTAGACGGGACCGATCCCCGTGTAGTCGCCGCCGGCGGCATTGGAGACCTCAGCGTCGCTTCCCACCGACACACCGATCAGAAAGCCCGGAGGGGCGATGCGGCGAATGGCTGCCGCCGGGATGTCGTCCGGCCCGACGTGCACGCCGGCGGCGCCGCAGGCGAGTGCGATGTCCGTGCGGTCGTTGACGATCACGGGAACCGGGAGCCGTGCGACCAGTGCGCGGGTCACGCTGGCCAGGACGCGTGCATCGGTGTGCTTGAGCCGGAGCTGCACCATCGTCGCGCCGCCGCGTACCGCGGCGGCGGCGCGATCCGTGAGGCCGTCCTCCCCGTCGCGGAGGTCATCCGTGATGGCGATCAGGCGGTAGGGCGGGACCGGAGCCGGTGGGCTGGCAGGTGGCGCCGGTGGGCCGGCCGGTGCGGGGCCGGTCACGGTGGCGGCGACGGCGGCGATTTGTGTTTCGCCGGCTTGTGGCGCAACTCCTGGCGCGCTTCGGTGTGCTCCGCGAACGTCGTGCGGAACTCGTGATGGCCGTCCGGCGCCGCGACGAAATACAGATAGGGGACAGCGGCCGGCGTGACCGCCGCGTCCAGACTGGCCGTGCCCGGGCTCCCGATCGGCCCGGGCGGGAGTCCCGGGTGCCGGTAGGTGTTGTACGGCGACGCGACGTCGAGATCCTTGAACGTGACGCGTCCCACGTGGTGTCCGAGGGCGTACTGGATCGTCGGATCGGCCTGCAGGGGCATCCCGAGCCGCAGCCGGTTGTGATAGACCGCGGAGATGACGGGACGTTCCTCACTCAGGCGCGCTTCCTTCTCAATGATCGACGCCAGCGTCACGACGTCATTGCGGCTCATGCCGAGCGCGGCGCGTTCTTCGTCCCATTGGGGTTTCCACTCGCGCTCGAACTCGTGTACCATCTCGCCGATCGCGGTGCGCGCCGTCGTCCCGTCGGGGAACGAGTACGTATCCGGGAAGAGATAGCCCTCGAGCGTCCCGCCCGTGGCGCTGACGCGCGACAGGAGCGCCGTATCCCGCGCCGCCGCCTCGACCGACTCCGCGGGTACCAACAGCGCGTGCGACAGTGCCGGAACCATCTCGGCGAGGCTCCAACCTTCGGGGATCGTGACGGTGTGTACGAGTCCCTTGCCACGCGTCAGCGCGTCCAGCGCCTGGGACCAGGAAATCCCGCGCTGCAGGAGATAGGTGCCGGCCTTGAGGACGCGATCGCGGTGCGTCAGGCTGGCGTAGATGCGGAACGCCCGCGGCCACTCGACGATGCCGGCGCGTCCGAGCGAGTCGGCGGCGCCGCGAAACGTGGCACCGATCGGAATCACGACGTGCTCGGGGATCCCGTGCGGCTCGCCTCCACAGGCGGCGGCCATTCCTGCCGCGAGCGCGATGGCCAGTGCCGGGAGGCGTGCCGAAAGGCGGGTGACGGCCATCCGCCGCCGGTCAGCCGGGGAGTGCCAGCGCATGTTGCAGCAGCACGGCGGCGGCCAGCGCATCGACGTCTCCCTTGCGTCCGCGGGCCGAGCCGCCGACGGCGTGGACGGCCCGGAGGGCGATCGCGGTGGTGAACCGTTCATCGACATATCGCACCGGGTACCCGGTCCGCTTCGCGAGCTCGGCGCCCACGACCCGCACCTCGGCGGCACGCGGCGGCTCGCCGCCCTCGGCGTCCAGCGGGAGCCCGATGACAAACCCCGTGGCGCCCAGCTCCTCCGCGCGCTTCACGAGGGCGGCCACGGGCGCGCGTTTCCCCGCGCGGCGCACGAGATGGCCCGCGGGCGTCGCGATCGTTCCCGTGGGATCGCTCACCGCGAGGCCGATGCGGCGGTCGCCGTAGTCGATTCCGAGGAGCCGGGTGCCGTCCGCCATGTCGTGTCTCAGCCTTCGGCCATGCTGACGAAGAATTCCTTGTTGGTCTTCGTTCGCATCATGCGCTCCAGCAGGAAATAGATCGCCTCGTCCTCCGGCATGTCACCGAGGAAGCTGCGGAGGAGGAACACGCGGTTGGCCTCGACCGGAGCGAAGAGCAGCTCCTCCTTGCGGGTGCCTGAGCGCGCGACATCGATGGCCGGGTAGATCCGCCGGTCGGCGATCTGGCGATCGAGCACCAGCTCCATGTTGCCCGTTCCCTTGAACTCCTCGAAGATGACGTCGTCCATCCGGGAGCCGGTTTCGACGAGGGCCGTCCCAATGATGGTCAGCGAGCCGCCGCCTTCGATCTTGCGGGCCGCGCCGAAGAAATGCTTCGGCTTCTGCAGCGCCTGCGCTTCGACGCCGCCCGACAGGATCTTGCCGGAATGCGGGGCGATCGTGTTGTGTGCGCGCGCCATCCGGGTGATCGAGTCGAGGAGAATCACGACGTCGCGACCGTGCTCGACCAGCCGCTTGGCCTTTTCGATCACCATGTTGGTGACCTGTACGTGCCGGGTTGCCGGCTCGTCGAACGTCGAGCTGATGACCTGGGCGCCGGGCACATTCTGCTGGAAATCGGTGACCTCTTCCGGCCGTTCGTCGATGAGCAGAACGATCAGCGTGACTTCCGGGTGATTCTCGACGATGGCATTGGCCATCTTCTGCAGGAGGATCGTCTTCCCGGCACGTGGCGGCGCGACGATCAGCCCGCGCTGGCCCTTGCCGATCGGCGCGACGATGTCGACCACGCGCATGCTGATGTCGCCGCTCGCGCTTTCGAGGTGCAGCCGCTGGTCGGGGTAGCGGGGGCGCAAGTTGTCGAAAATGGGCCGTGCCACGCCGGTGACTGGCGGGTCTCCATTGATGCTCTCGACGCGGAGCAGGGCGAGATACCTCTCCCACTCCTTGGGAGGCCGCACCTGGCCGGCGACGGTGTCGCCCGTGCGCAGATCGAAGCGCTTGATCTGCGATGGCGATACGTAGATGTCGTCCGGTCCTTCGAGGTAGCTCCAATCCTGGCTGCGGAGAAACCCATAGCCCTCGTCCACGATCTCCAGCACGCCTTCGGCGTGGAGCGCGACATCAGAGCCGAGCAGTTTCTGCTCGATGCGGAAGATGAGATCCTGTTTGCGAAGACCGGAGATGTTGGTGATCTGGAGGTCTTCGGCCACCGCTTGCAGTTCAGCGATGTTCTTGCGCTTGAGATCGACTATGTCCACGGGGCGAGTAGCTGACGGCGAGTAGCTGACGGCGAGTAGCTGACGGCGAGTAGCTGACGGCGAGTAGCTGACGGCGAGTAGCTGACGGCGAGTAGCGTGACGGCGGTCGCGGCTGGCAGGGCAGCCGGCCAGCAGGGAGGGGACGGGAGGGAGGGGAGGGGAGGGGTGGTGCGAGGGTACGGACGGGGGGGCGGAATCCCGGATCAGAACGCGATGTAGCGCATGGGCCGCCGGATCATGTCGTTCATCAGGGTGGCGAGCTGCGCGTCGAGGTCCGACATCTGTTGCTGCAAGCGCGCGATGGAAGGGGCCGGACCGGCCGAATCCGCGGCGGACGATGCGAGGAGGCGCTGCACCGAGGCGATCTGGGCGCGTGCGTCCTGAATCGTACGGACCATGGCGGAATCGTTGTGCGAGCGGCTCGCGCGGGCGG
This sequence comes from uncultured Gemmatimonadales bacterium, assembly GCA_963737895.1. Taxonomy (GTDB): domain Bacteria; phylum Gemmatimonadota; class Gemmatimonadetes; order Gemmatimonadales; family Gemmatimonadaceae; genus Palsa-1248. The sequence continues at coordinate 2,143,669 of CAVTUF010000001.1, forward strand.
CTTGGGCGGCGGCGGACCGGCGCACGGAGTCGGCGGCAGCGATCACGCGGTGTGCGCGGGCCGACAGGTCACCGGCGCCCGCGTCGTGCATTGCCGCGCGGCGGTGGTCGAGCCGGCCGGAGAGCTTGTCCAGGTTGTCGGCGATGGCGACCAGCGGTCGGGTGATGGCGTCGCCGTGTCCCATGGCGCCGATCGTACCGCTCGACGAGAAGACCGCCGTCTTGACGTCCTGCACGTTGTCGACGATCTGCGGGAGGTTTTGCGCGGCGATGGCGAGCGACGCGCGCGCGCCGTCCAGCTCCCCGCGCGGAATCGTCAGAAGCGTGTCGCCGTCGGCCAACTCGCGGGCCGATGCCGAGCCGCTGGTGAGAGCGATCACGGGCGCTCCGATGAAACTCGTGCCGCCGCTGATGCGTGCCCGGGTGTCACGGCGAAGGCGCCAGCGGATCGACGTGGGGACATTGATCGCAATGAGGATGCGGTACGCGGTGTCAGTGCTGGGCCGCTGAAACTGAATCCATTCGACCTTCCCCACGGGTTTGCCGTCGAGCCAGACGTCGCTGCCGGATGTGACCGAGCGAGTGTGGTCAGTGGCGAGATAGATCCGTTCGGTGGGTCCGTGCATGACGCCGACCTGGCCAAAGATCAGCACGAGACTCGCGCCCGCGGCGATCACGCCGGAGACGACGAGACCCGGGATCAGAGCGGACCAATAGATAGGCCAATGCAATGCGCAGGGAATGCCGGAGGAGAGACTGCAGGGACCGGCGAGTGGGGGAGGGGAACGACCCGCGGGAGCCCGCGCGTTCTGCGCGTGTCAGCGAAGTCGTTTTGCCGGAAGCCTTTACTGCGACGTACAAAGCCCAACAAAGCTCACAGCGCAGCGAAAAACGTACCAACATTGAGGGAGCGCGGCAAGCTCCGATGCGCGAGACAGGATTCGAACCTGCGACCTTCGGCTCCGGAGGCCGACGCTCTATCCAACTGAGCTACTCGCGCGACATGGAGAAACGGCACGTACAGAACGACAGCTACGGCGGGGCAAACCCGGACTGGCAATGTACCGGCGCGCGGAGGCATGATCAAGCAAATGCCGGAGTTACCCGACATCCAGGTCTACATGGAACAACTGGTCCCGCGCCTCGTGGGCCAGCCGTTGACGGCGCTCACGATCGCCAAGCCGTTCGTGCTCCGGAGCGTCGATCCGCCGATTTCCGATGCTGTTGGCAGGCGGTTCACCGAGGTGCGGCGCTCGGGGAAGCGGATCGTGCTGGTGCTCGACGGGGACCACTTTCTGGTGATTCATCTCATGATTGCGGGCCGGCTCCGGTGGCGCGATGCGGTGTCCACCGACGCCTCTCCGGGGGCCCGCAAGCCGCCAGGGCGCGTGCGGAAACCGCCCGGCATCGCGGCGCGCCTCATCCTCGTGACCTTCACCGTTCCGCCGGGCACCCTGTATTTCACCGAGGCTGGGACCACGCGCCGGGCATCGCTCCATTACGTCCAGGGGGAGGCCGCGCTCGCGGCATTCGACCGTGGGGGGTTGGAGGTGCTGGGCGCGGACCGGCCGGCGTTTGCCGCGCGCCTGGCGTCGGAGAACCACACCCTCAAACGGACACTCACCGATCCGCGTCTGTTCAGCGGTATCGGGAACGCGTACTCGGATGAGATCCTGCATCGGGCGAGGCTGTCGCCGATGGCGCTCTCCACCAAGATGTCCGATGCCGACATCGGCCGGCTGTACGACGCGACACAGGACGTACTCACGGAATGGACCGGGCGTCTTCGTGCGGCCACCGCCGGTGATTTTCCGGAAAAGGTGACGGCGTTCCACGACGAGATGGCCGTGCACGGCCGATACGGCCAACCGTGTCCCGACTGCGGGGCGCCGGTGCAGCGCATTCGTTACGCATCGAACGAGACGAACTACTGTGCCCGGTGCCAAACCGGCGGACGCCGGCTGGCGGATCGCGCGATGTCGCGGCTGCTCAAGGAGGATTGGCCGCGGTCGATCGACGACGTGGAGTAAGCTGGCGCCAACGGCTCGATTGCGCGGCTCGGTTACGCGACGTGAGCGGGCGCGGCGTACAGGTCACGCCACTATCTTTCCCTGTTCGGTCGCAGCCCCTCGTCCACTCCTCCATTTGCGAGTCCCTGTGAATCCGATCGCCATATTCCACGAGCATCCCGATTGGTTTCGCCCCCTTTTCGCCGAGCTGGATCGGCGGGGTGTGCCGTACGTCCGGCTCGATGCCGCGTCGCACTCGTACGACCCGTCGGAGCGAAGCGTGCCGTACTCGCTGGTATTCAACCGTGCGAGCCCGTCCGCCTATCTGCGCGGGCACGGCCAATCGACGTTCTACACGCTGCAGTGGCTGCGGCACCTGGACCGCATCGGCGTCCCGGTCGTGAATGGCGCATCCGCATACCAAATGGACACGTCGAAGGCGCTTCAGCTCGACCTGTTCGAAGAACTGGGCGTGCCGTATCCGAAAACACGGCTCGCGAACAGCCCGCAGTCGATCGTGGCGGCGGCCGCTGATCTACGGTTTCCGATCCTGGTGAAGGCCAACATCGGCGGCAGTGGCGCGGGCATCGAGCGGTTCGAGAATCCGGCCGCTCTCGCGGCAGCCGGTGAGCGCGGGACGTTCGACTTCGGAGTGGATGGTGTCGCACTCGTGCAGGAGATGGCGCCCATGCGCGCCGGCCACATCACGCGGCTGGAAGTCCTTGGCGGGCAATTCCTGTACGGCATCAACGTCTTTCCAGCGCCCGATTCGATGTTCAACCTCTGCCCGGCCGACGTGTGCCAGACGACTGACGGCCGAGCGCTCTCACGATCGGCGTGCGCGCTCGACGCGCCGAAGACGGGCATGCGCGTCGAGAAGGCCGATCCACCGCGCGACATCATCGCCATAGCCGAGGGGATCGCGCGGCGTACGCATTTGGATGTCGGCGGGATCGAATTCCTGATCGACGACCGCGACGGCAAGCCGTACTTCTACGATGTCAACGCGCTGTCGAACTTCGTAGCCGACGCGCGCAACGTGATCGGGTTCGACCCGCACGAGCGGCTCGTCGATTATCTCCTGACGCGGGTGGGCGACGAGATGCCGGCCGGCCAGGCCGACGGGTCAGCGCCCGAACCTGGCGACACGACGCGGCCCGCCACGCCGACCCGCAGTAGCTCGGGCAGCAATGCTGGCAGCAATGCGAACGGCAGCACGCGCACGAAACCGCGCGCGGGGGCCCGGTCAGATGCCTGGAACGACCGGAAAAGCATCTCGGGGGCGCATCCGCTACGGATACTGGCTTCCCGTTTTCGGTGGCTGGCTCCGCAACGCGGGCGACGAGGGGATGGAGGCCTCCTGGGCCTACGCCAAGAAGCTCGCGTGCCGCAGCGAACAGATCGGGTACGACCTGACGCTCGTCGCCGAGTTGTTTCTCAACGACATCAAGGGCATCAACGCGCCAGCGCTCGACGCGTGGTCCACGGCGGCCGCGCTGGCGGCGGTGACGGAGCGCCTGGAGCTGATGGTCGCGGTGCGGCCGACATTTCACCAGCCCGCGATACTCGCCAAGCAGGCGGCGAACATGGATCTGATCGCGCCTGGCCGGATCTCCCTCAACGTCGTGTCGAGCTGGTGGGCGGATGAGGCGCGGCGCTACGGTGTGCATTTCGAAGAGCACGACGATCGCTACGCCCGCACCAACGAGTGGTTGAGCGTCGTGCACGGCGCGTGGACGACGTCCGGATACTCGCACAAGGGCAAGTACTATTCGGTGGACGACACGGTGCTCGTGCCCAAACCGAAGAAGTTGCCGACGATCTATGCGGGCGGTGAGTCAGAGGCCGCCAAGACCCTGATCTCGAGCCAGTGCGATGCGTATGTGATGCATGGCGACCCGCCGGAGCGGATTGCCCCCAAGATCGCGGACATGCGTGCGCGGCGCGCGGCGCTGGGTCTGCCGCCGATGACGTTCGGGATGGCAGCGTACGAGATCGTGCGGCCGACCGAGGCGGAGGTCAAGCGCGAGGTGGAGCGTATCACCAATGTGGCGCCGGGTTCGCCGGGGTATGGGAACTATCAGGACTGGATCTCGCACACCAAGCTCGAACAGCGCGTGAGTCTCGAGGACTACTCGGTGTCGAACCGCGGGTTACGCGCGGGGCTGGTCGGCACGCCCGAGCAGGTGGCCGAGCGAGTACGCGCGTTCGCGGACGCGGGGCTGGATCTCCTGCTGCTGCAGTCGAGCCCACAGCTCGAGGAGATGGAGCGGTTCTCGGCTGAGGTCATGCCGCTGGTCGGGTAGGCAGGGCCGCAAGTTGACCGCTGCATCTGTCGGATGATTGGGTTGCAGGGCCGGCAGGTGACCGCTGCATTTGTCGGATGATTGTGTTGCAGGGTCGGCAGGTTGACCGCTGCATCCGTCGGGGGCCGTTCGCCCCAACAGGCGCCCTTCGGGTCCCGAACGGCCCCCACTGCCCTCGTCGACTGGCGGCGGGGCGACTACCCGTGAAAGCAGCGGTGAAGCGAACAGACTGCGCTTGGATGATGAGGGCATTTGTAGGGCGCCGCCCAGGTTTCGGGTGTGCAGCGGGTCTCGGCCAGGTCCTGGTGGCGCGCGGTTCGGGCGGCTTGGGGTTTTCCGCCGGCGTTCCGGATGGCGGCGTGGGACATCGCGTGGCGGGCCGCTCGCGGGGCGAGTGAGAGGAGCTTCCGGCCTTCGCTTGGCGAATCAATCGCGCAACGGCGCTGCCTCGTGTGCGCGACCGACGACATCGCGCTCGAGGGGTGGTCCGCGACCACCAATGGCGTGGTGTGCGCCGATTGCAGCCGCGCCGTGCTCGCCGACGGGCTCGCGTATGGGCGCGTCGCCGCTGCCTACAGGGGGCGGGCCGGATCGCCCCGGCGGAGTTTCGGTGAGGTGTATCAGGCGATCGTGGCGTTCAAAGAGCGGCGGGATGATTGGATCGCGGCGGCTGAGCCGTTGGCCCGGGCTCTCGCGCAAAGCGTCGCCGAAATACAGGCCACCGCGTTGGGTGCGGCCGCGGCGAAGCCTTTTCTCCTCGTACCGGTGCCATCCTACCGCGGCCGCCGGCCGCATGTCGGGCTGCTCACGGCGCTGGCGGCGGTTCGCCTCCCGGGCATCGCCGTCCGGCTGGGCGTCCTCGAGAAACTGCGTGACTTCACGCAGAAAGGACTCGCGCACGACCAACGACGCGGCGAGAGCGCAGGGGCGTACGCGGTGCGTAGGCGGTGGCGCTCAGTGGTGCGGGGCCGGCACGTCATCGTGGCGGACGATCTCATCACCACCGGGACGACGCTCGACGTGTGCGCACGCGCGTTGCTGGACGCGGGAGCTGTTGCAGTGGACGGAGCGGTCATCGTGCGGGCCATCCGTGCGCCGCCGGAGCGAATGCTCACACTGGGTGCGCGCCAAGTGCGGGTCCAACTGCGTGAGCTCGACAACCGGGCCCGAACACCAGTGACGCCGGAGCCCGGGACGTTCTGGGTCCAATTCGCCTGTTCAATGCGGTGTCCGGTGATCGCGGTCGCTGGGCCGTATCCGTTGCCGGTGCTGGACGCCGCGAGCTACTACCGGTGGATGTGCCGGTGCGGTGCGACGCACGTGATCCGTGCGCAGCGCGAGTGGCGGGCCGCGGTGCGCGAGTGCCTGGCCGTCGGGGTGGGCGAGCGGCGGCCTGTCGAGCTGCTAGTGGGCATCCAGCAAGGGCCGGCCGCGTTTGCGCCGCGATGACGCGTGGCGCGATCAGCCGGCGAATGTGAGGGCAGCGGGTTGAGCTGGCCGCCGATTCCCGGGTTGCAGACGCCAAACGGCCGGCCGGTCAGGACCAGCCCGTCACGGAACAGACGATTCGATTTCGAGGGGCGGTTTGGAATGCACCTTCGCCCATACGAGCCACGCGATCGCGAAGAGCGCTGCGAGCAGGCTGACCAGAAGTCCCATCGTGACCGCCCGGCTGGAGAACGTCAGTTCGACGGTGTGCGTCCCCGCCGGCAGCGGCACGCCGATCAGTGCGTAGTCAGCGCGCCACACTGGAACGTCAGCGTGATCGGCGGTGGCATGCCATCCCGGATAGAAGTTCTCCGACACGACGAGTGTGGTGCCTGGCGGTGCGGGTGCGGAGAGGTGAAAGCGCAGGTGGCCGGGTTCATATCGATCAGCGACGACCCGCTCGGCGGGAGCCTGCCCGATGGATTCGGGCGCCGTCGCGTGTGCGGCCATTTCGAGGAGGGCCAATCGGCGGAGGTCGAAGTGCTGGCCGATCACGCCGAGGCGCGCGAACGTGTCGGGGAGTGATCGTGCGGCCGCGGTGAGCCAAGCGGCGGGATGATCGCCGGCCAGCCGATAGAGGTAGAGCGTGTCACCGGCCGCATCGGGTACCGGCCCAGCGATGCGCGTAGCGCCTTCGAACGACAGTTTCGCCGTGTCGGTGAGCAGAAACCCGACATTGAGCAACTGCCAGAAGTGCGGCGTGAACAGCGGCTGCGTGCCGTCCGTCGTCCAACTCAGGTCATCGTACCGTTTGATGCCGTTGCCGTGGTAGCCGAGGACCTGGCGGATGCGGTGGATCATGAGCCCGTCACCCGCGATTTCCGGATCGGCGCGGATGTGCGGATGTCCGAGTGGCCATGCGAGGACGCGGACCGGTGCCGTCTGCGCGCGCAGCGTATCGATCGCCGCGTCCGATGCGTACGTCTGGGCGGCGGGTGGAGAGAAGAACCAGTAGGCGCGCGCGATGCTCCAGAGATCGGCGGCCACGACGAGCGCGATCGCGGCGGCGGCGGCGCGGGCGCTCAGCTTGTCGTCGCGGCGAATCGCGAGAATGGCTCCCATGAGCACGACGACCACGAGACAGCGAAGCGCGCCCGCGGCGACGAGGCTGGCGTTCGCGTCAGCGGAACCTGGAGTCCACGGTGCACCGAAGATCTGCGCGGTCGTGTGCGCGGCGGCATGAATCACGGCCGGGATGGCGAGCACGCCGGCGACGCCGAGCCACCCGAGGACATAGCGGACGCGGACGTCGCGGCGCAGCACGCACGCGACGCCTTCGCCGGCGAGCGCGGCGACGGCGAGGCCGGTGATCACGAAGGCAGCGGCGGGGACGCGGAAGAACGGCGTTCCCGGAATGATCGCGTAGACGAGAATGATAGAACGGCGTGTAGCGGCCGAGCGACCAGAGCGTTGCGACGACTGCGACGGCGAGCCAGAAGCGCACGGTCCGGCGGCGTCCGGCGGAGGCAGCGACCAATCCTGCGCCGGCGAGTACGAGGACGGAGGCGCCGAGGTATTCGCTGAACCAGTGCGATCCAAGACCGCCCCAGTAGCGGTCCAGCATTCCCGAGAATTGCGGGAGGTAGACGTTGGGGAGGTCCTCGAATGGCATCGAGAATTGCGTCGCGTAGGAATACGTCCCGGCGCCGGTCGAGCGGCTGCCGCGCGGCGACCAGGCCACGAATTGCGCGACCGGCAGGAACTGCACGGCCGACATCACGAGACCGAGGACGACGGCCGCGAGTGCCGCGCCGAGGCGCTGGCCGGGGACACTACGGATGCTGCGAACAAGGCGATGACCAATGCGCGCCGCGCGTGACGCTGGCGGCGCTGAAGCACCGGCGGGAGCATTGACTGGAGCGGACGATCGCAGCGGTGCGGAGACGAAGAGCGCGTACGCGCCTGCGGTGAGCAGGAAGTACTCGAAGATCTGCGGGTGTGGCGCGAGTGCGGCGCATCCGACAGTCAGTGCGAGCACGGGCCAGCACCAGCGCTTGCCGTCCCGGATGCCGAGGAGGATGAGACAGAGCGCGAGGGGGAGGAGCGCGCTCACATAGAGCTTGCCGTCGTGTCCCGGCGAGACGAACGATGCAATGGGGCCGCCGAGCTCATAGGCGAGGCCCCCGATTCCCGCCGCGGCGAATCCGAGCCCGCTCGCGCGGAGCCAGAGATACGCGAACCAGCCCGCGAGGATGATATGGAGGATGAACGCCCAGGTGACCGCCAGGTCCATCCGGAGCATCAGGCGAAGGAGCAGCGTGGGCGGGTAGAAGATGTCGCCATCGAACGCGCCGACGAACGGCATGCCGCCGAACAGGTACGGATTCCAGAGCGGGAGGTGGCCGCTCCGGATCATGGCGGTTCCGAACTCGCGGACGGCGTAGCCGCCAATGTACTGGTCGCTGTGCGGCGAGACGAGGAATCCGCCGTGGAAGACCGGGTAACCGAGGACGCATGCCGCGAGCGAGTAAGCCGCGAGTGCCCAGATTGCGGCGCCGCGGGGGGTCCAACTGGCCTTGTGGTGGTCGTCGGCCGCGTCTGCTTCCGGTCGCTCAGGTGCCATTGCCGCGGGCGTCGATCAGCAGAGTGGAGAGCGGCGTTGGCGCCGTGGCAAGAGTCATGGGCGACGAGGAATGAGGCGCATCGGAGTGCGAAACGGTACTGGGCACGCACACCGTGTGTCCAGAAGGCGGCGTCAGAGGGGCCGTTGAGCGACGGATCCGCGAACGGGCAAACAAAAGTCTCGGCTGGACGATCAGCCGAGACCTGACCCCTGGATGGGCGGGGCGTTGTGGAGGAGACTACGGCGGGATCGGGGCCGGTGTTCACGCTGAGCGTGCCAGGCGGCTGATCCCGGATGACTACGCGGCGGTGCCGATCCCGCCGGCCGGGCGCAGAATGCGTCCTTCCCAATCGATGATGAGCTGCTTGATCTCATCGGACGACGCACCGCGCGGCGCCCTGCGCAGCAGGCACTCGGTCCACTGCTTGCCGGAGTCGTAGCGCACGCGATAAGCGCAGGTGCCATTGAGGGCCACGGCGGGGTCCATCTGGAAGACCCACATGTCCTGGCCGTTGTAGCTGTGGATGAATTCGATTCGAGTCATGGTCGTTGATGGTGGAGGGTGATTCTCCTTCGAAGACGACGTGTCGTGGAGCGAGAAACCGCCGATTGGCCTCCACCGTCACGGCCGTTGACTCCGCCCCGTCCAGCCCGCTTCAACGCCTGCCGGCCTCGCACGCGCGCAATCGACCCCAACTGTCTAGATTCTAGGCAGCACAGTCCGGCTCGCTAATTTCGCTCCGTCCCCGCTCTCCCGCGGCAGCATGACTGCCGTCCTCGTCATGACCGACACGTTCCCGATTGCGCCGGGCCAGGTGCGGATCCTCTGGCTGGCGCTGCCGATCCTGACGATTGCCGTCGCGGGGATCGCGGTGGCGGTGTACTCACTTTCCGCGTCGAGGACGGCGCGCTTCGAGATCTCGCCGGACGGACTCCGTTTGCGCGGTGATTTCTACGGGAGATTGATCCCGACGCGGTCGCTGCGGCTGGACCAAGCGCGCGTCGTCGATCTGCGCAGCGATCCCGAGCTCAGGCCGGTGATCCGCACGCTCGGCACATCGATCTCCGGATACCGCGCGGGATGGTTCCGGCTGCGCAATGGGGAGCGCGCGCTGCTCTACGTCACCGATCCGGCGCGTGTGGTGTACCTCCCGACGGCCGACGGGTATTCGGTGCTGCTGAGCGTCTCGGATCCGGCGGCATTCATCGCGAGCCTGCAGCGACACGCGCCGGCGGCGTAATCGCCCTCCGCCAGTAGTAGAAGAGCCGAACAGCGGAATCAGGTCCGGATAATCGAGATCTTCCTGTCGGCTTCGACCGTCGCCCGGGCGGACGGATGCCAGCCCATCGATGCCCGCGAGGCGTGCGGCGGCCTCGATTTCTTCCGGGGTGACGTGCTCTCGGCATACCGTTTGCGTTTCCCACGTGCACACGCTGCACCTGGCGGTGAGCCACGAAGGTGGCGCGGCGTTGATCACATATCGGGTGACATCACTGCGCTGATCACGGGTGATGTCACCATCCGAAGATTCAGCAACTGTGTTCGTCATATCAGCGCGATACGTCCCCACGGCCCTTGGCGCGCGACCAAGGCCAGCTGCCCCGGTAGCGGACCAGGTCACCGTGTGGACGTCCACGCGCGGCGCGGCAGCCGGGCGCGGCCGTGGGGCGCGTCAGCCTCGTCGCTCTACGTGTTTCTGGCTTCCCCGGTTTGCTCGAGCTTCATCACTGGGGAGATCGTCCCCGTGATCGGGGGCTACGACTCGCGCTAGGCGTCGCCGGCCCGTTCGTCCGTTGCTTCCAGGACGCGTACGCTGCCGCGACAAGCGCGCGCACGGCCGGGTGGCGGAGATCCGACGGCGAGTGCAGCTGAATGTATTTGTGCACCTTGGCGGAGCCGGCGAGCAGGCCCTCGGGATCCGGCAGCTCGCTCCCGCGTGCCAGTCCAATTTTCACGCCGGTCTTGCTGATGATCAGCGTACAGACGAGCCCTTTGTAGCCTGGGCCGTAGCCGAAAGCGATGACGGGCGCGGTGTCGTCTACCACTTGCTGGCTTTGCGGAAGCCACTTCGCCAATGCCGCACGTGCGGCGGCGGCGAGTGCCTGGACGCCGGAGGGGTATTTCGCCAGGAGGCCTTCGGCGGTACGGGCCATGCCGGAGAATGTAGCGCGGAAAATCCGGGACGGGCGAGCTAGCGGTCCTTGCCGAAGGAGAAGCTCAACGTGTTCAGTAGGGTGAAGCGCGGGCCGTACGAGGACTGGAATATGCCGATCCCTTCGGACGGGCGGATCAGGTTCACGCGGTCGAGCAGGTTGAGTACCGTGAGACGGTCGCTCACGGTGCCGACGCCTGGAATCTTGAAGTCGCGCTGCACGCCGGCGTTGAGCTGCACGACCGTCGGCAGTTGCGCGAGGTCCGCGAAGCCGCCGACAAGGCCGCTGCTGTAGATCCCGTCGAACACGAAGGTCCAGGCATGCCACCGGTAGCTCGCTCCGGCCGCGGCACCGTACAGCGGCTGGTGGTCGAGCACGATGGAGTGGGTGTCGATGTACGCGAGCTCGTCGGGGTCGAAGTTGAATTGCCCCGTGAGCACACCCTTCTGCAGATTCCGCCCAATGGTGACGTTGGCGTAGGCAGACAGCTTGTCATCCTGGTAGCTGACGGCGGACTCGCTGCCCCAGATCGTGCCGTGATCGTAGTTGAACGGCGCGAAGATCGGGACGACGCCGAACTGGCCGGTATCGAGATAGCGCTCGGTCAGCTCGAAGAATGCATCCTCGGACAGCGTGACCCTCGAGTTCAGGCGATGACTGATCCCCGCATCCCACTCGAAGTCATCCTCGGTCATCGGTGTTGGAATTCCCGGCGGCCCTTCGGCCGTGGTTCCCGCGAACGCCGCGGGAGCGGTCGGTGAAATCCCCAGGAAACTCGGCACCTGCATGTAGCGGGCGAAGCCGGCGTGCAGCGTGGTCCGTGGCGCGAGCGCGTAGGTCAGGTTGATCGTCGGATCGATCTGGTTGTGTTCCGTGAAGCCGGTCATGTCATCCCACCGGAGCCCCATGTTGAGCTTGAGGCGGTCGGTCAACTGCCACAGATCGTCAATGTAGATACCGGAGAGGATGTTTGTCGCGACGGCATTGTTGATGACCCTGACGGGCGTGCTGCTCGCCTGATTCCCGCTCGTGTCTACCGGAAAGACCAGCGACGTATCGCCGGCGCGGACGTGGTACTCGCCGAGGTAGAATCCGGTGCCGATCGTGTGGCGTCCGGTCCGGTAGGTCAGATCTCCGTGCAGCGTGTTATCGACATCGGCGTGCGAGGCATTCGATGCAACGCCCTGGAAAATCAGCTCACCGTCGTTGTCGGGTCTGAAACTCTGCGTGATCGAGTGCGCAGCGTAGCTGAACTGGTAACTCAGGTTGGAGCCGGGCGTCGCGCGCAGCGAGACGAGTCCCAGGTAGTCCCGAAAATTCAGGTAGGAATTGATCGCGGCCGAGTTGAAGTCGTTGACACCCGAGAGTGAGAACGCCGGATCGAGACTCGGAACGTTGGGCAGCTGGTTGTTGCTGCCCGCGGCGGAGAAGACGACGTTGAGCTTCGTCGTCGCGTTGACCGGGTAGGACAGTGCGGCGAAACCCTGCCCTTCGGCCGTACGATTGTGGACCGGGTTCGGACCGGGCGTCGCTGAACTGAAAGCGTTCTGTCCCTGATCGTATTGGCCGCTGGCGTAGTAGCTCAACTTGCCCGCGCAGCCGGCGTATTCCGCGCTCGGGACGACATCGATGCGCTGGCCGGCCATGAGTGAGACGCTGCCGCCGGGGGTGTCGCAGCCATTCTTGGTCTGGATGCTGACGATGCCGCCGGTGGCGTAGCTGTAGCGCGACGGGAGAATGCCGTCGAGCAGGTCCAGCTTCGAGATGAACATCGGGTTGATCTGCGAGACGAACGGCGGATTGGTACTGATGTCGATCGGGACCAGGACGCCGTCGATCTGATACTGGAACTGCGGGCCCTCGGTGTTGCGGATGTGGATCTGCTGGTTCTGGTCGATCGCGACACCCGGCATCTGCGTCAGGACATCGGTGATCGCGGTGTTGGTGCCAACCGGCAGGCTCGCGATCCCGGCCGCGGAGACCGAATACTGATTGCTGCCCGCCGGTGAGAGGCTCGGGCCGTAGGCGGCCGGTGCTGCTGCGCGCTGTCCTTCGACCTTCACCTCCGGCAGCGTTTCGGCACCGCTCGCCGAGGTGAGCGCCGCGCCGCCGGCGACGAGGACGAGATCCACTTTCGTATCCTGGCCCGCTATCGCCGTCACACGGACGCGAGCGCCAGCCTTGGCGGGGCCGCGCGCGACGAGCGTGTGGGTGCCGGGTGTGACACCCGCGAGGTCGAAGGCGCCGCTGTCAGTCGTGATGGCCCGATACGATGTTCCAGCCAACTGTATGCCGGCGCCGGCGACGGGAGCGCCCTCGGCGGTGCGCGCGACGCCACTCACGTGAGTGTTGGCGCGGAGACTGTCGGCTGCAGCCGGCTGTTGCGCGGCAAGGCTTGGAACAGCGCCGGCCCATGCGAGCAGGAGAGATAGACACGCCGTACACCGGACAACCCAGCGGCTGGCGGGCCGTCGTCGCTCACCGTGTGGTGTACCAGGGAGCGCAGCGGCGCTCTCTGCGGAAAGGGGAGTGTTTTTATCGGAATTAAATCGCCGTGCCGTGCTTGCCATCTGGGGAGGGCTTGGAAAGAGAAGTAGAGTTGTCGGGATTAACGCGAAGAGAACCTAGCCAGCCGTATTCCGGGGAGTCAAGCGGGCCTCATTTTTCGGTGCTGGCCCTGACCGCATTGTGGCCCGGCCGTGCCCGGGCGCGGCTACCAGTGTCCGTGCCGTTCGCCCCATCGATAGGCAGCGAGTCCGGTGAACAGGACCCCGCCGTTTCCGATGCCGAGTCCAGCCCAGAACGCCACCTCGCCGAACGTCTGGCTGGTCGTGTGCATCGACCAGGCGAGGCAGAAGATGCCGAGCCACGACCAGGCGCAGCAGGCCAGGATCCAGAGTGCGAGCCCGCGGCGCTTGTCGCGCTCGGCGAGCGCGCGTTCATCCCGCCGCTTGGCGGCGAGCTCATCGCGCAGCGTTTGCGGCAGCGCCATGCTGATAGATAATGAAGTTCGCCACCATGGTGTCCAGGGCAGCGGTCATCATTCCATGCCCGCCGGACGAGTCCACGAAGCGCACGCTGTTGGGCAGTGTGACGGCCGCGGAGTCTGCCCAATCCGGTGGCGTCACCGGATCGCGGGCCCCCGACAGCAGCAGCACTGGAACGGATGAGACGACGGCCGTGGTGTCGCCCGGTGTGCCTCGCGGCCATTCGGCGCAGGCGGCGAGCAGCTCGGCGGCGACGGGGATGCCGAGCGGATTGCCGGCGGCCAGCCGAGCGGTGTCCGCGTTCGCGATACGCGGTGCGTCATCCGTGCAGAGCACCGACAGCATCATCCCGACGCTGCGTCCCTCTTTCTGGCCGCGGCTCTGGCGGATGACCGCGCCGGCGAATGGTGCCCAGTCGCCCTGGGCGGCCTTGTGGACGAGCGGCAGCACGGAGCGTCCGGCGCCCGGCGCGTAGAGCATGAAGAAGACGCGCTCGGCGAATCCGCGCGCCGAGATCATGGTGGTTTCGTGGCGCATTCGCCGCCAGTTCCAGAGCGTCACGTGTGCGGGCGCGACGCGGAGCCGAGCGAGCACCGTATCAATGTCGCGGCGCGGGTCGGGCGCGGCGCGGTGGCAGGCCGGAAGCGATCCGCACGTCGCAATGGCGGCGTCGAGCGCCACGGTGCCCCCGCGGGCTGCGGCGAGCATCGCGACCTTGTCCGGCGGGAGCACGGCCTGCACGACCAGCGTGCGGGTGCGCTCCGGATGGCGGCGAAGGAAGACGAGACCGGCGCGGCTTCCGTAGGAAATACCGACGACGTTGGCTTTGTCGTAGCCGAGTGTGGCGAGGACATCGGCGAGATCATCGGCGGCGCGCGCGGTCGTGTATTGCGTGAGGTCGGCGCGCGTCTCGAGCGTGCGGCGGCACGCGCGGACCTGTTCCAGGGGGAACATCGGCGAGAGGTAGGGCTGCAGCGAGCCGTCGTCGTACAGGTTGCACTCGAGCGGCATCGAATGGCCCGTGCCGCGCTGGTCGACGAGGACAATGTCGCGCCGGTCGTGGAGCGGCGCGAAAATGCGCGCGGCGAAATCCGCGTCGGCGGTCGCGGCGAGTCCGGGCCCGCCGGTGAGGAAGACAACCGGATCGCGGGTGGCGGGACTCCGGCGTGCCGGGAGGACGACGACGCGGAGCGGTATCCGGCGGCCTGTGCGCGTCGAGCGGTTCTCGTAAACGAGAACGAATCCGCAGAGCGAGACCTCGTGGACGCGGGCGAGCAGGCAGGGTGCGAGGGGCGCGCGAGTTTGTTGGCAACCTGCTGCGAGCAGCGTAGCAAGCAGTGCGGCGACACCAACCGTGCCGAGCGGCGTGCTGCGCATCAGAGAGCGGGGCGGCGGCGGCGTGGCGACCGGGATCGGCGAAGTGCGTTGGAGGACGGGCATGTGGTGACACGTAGTACTCATGCAGGGCACGGTCGTGCCAGCCTACGTGAGCCCTCGGGCCTGTTGCTGAACGACTGGCCGGTGAAAGCGAAGGGGAAAGGTGAGAGTCGCCGGCCACCGATCTGGCCGCGCCGTTCGACATCTCGCTCAACGCGGTATCCAAGCACATCCGCGTGTTGGAGCGGGCTCATCTGGTGCGCCGGCGCCGAGCGTGGCGGGAGCACCTCGTGTCGTTCAATCCCGCGCCGCTCGACGAGGCCGCGCAGTGGATCGCCAAGGCCCGCGCCTTCTGGGGCGGCCGTCTCAATGCACTCGAAGCGGTGCTCAAGGCCGAAGATGCCGCCGCCGATGCCACAGTCCAACCGCCCACCTCCGGAGATCAGTCATGACCGCCCAATCCGCGAAGCCAGTGCAGGATGCCGCGTACGGTGTCGTCATCGGACCGGGAACCGTCCGCTTCGAGCGGATCCTTCCCGGACCGATCGAGCGTGTATGGAGCTATCTGACAGATTCGAAGAAACGCAGCACATGGCTCGCGGCCGGCGAGATGGAACTGCGCCCTGGAGGCCAGGTCGAGCACATCTTCATCAACTCCAAGCTGACCGGCCACGACGATCCTCCGCCGGCCAAGTACGCGGGGCATTTGCAGGAGACCCGGATGCACGGCCACATCCTCGCGTGCGAGCCCCCGCGTCTGCTCGCTTATATCGTATCGCCGGGGACCGACAGCGGTGGCTGCCGGCGGTCTTCGCCGGTGTGCCGTCCAGGCGGCGCCGAGTGTCATATTTCCAGCCGCGCGGCGTGCGGCTGCGTACATCCAAGCGAGGCAGAGTGCCGAGTCGCGTGACCGACACATCGCGATCCGAGACCGCGTTCGCGGCTCTCCGGATCGGCATCGGGTTGCTGTTCCTGATTTTCGGCGAGTACAAGGTCTTCGGGACCGGCTTCACGCTGGGCGGTGGGTTCCAGGGGTGGATCCATCAATTCGTGGATGGAGGGAGTGCGTTTCCGTTCATGGTGCCGGTGCTGCAGCATTTCGTACTGGTGCATCCGCTGCCCATCGCGTTTCTGGTTGCCTATGGCGAACTGGCGATCGGCATCTCACTTACGACGGGTGTGCTGGTGCGGCCCGCGAGCGTGTGCGGCGTGATCTACATGCTGACGCTGCTGTTCTCGTCCAACTATCCCGGGGCGCAGGCGCCGCCGTGGCAATATTTCGGCGCGTCGCTTGATCATCTGGTGCCCGCGATGTGCTTCGCGGCGTTCGTGTATGGCGATCCTACCCAGGTGCTGTCGCTGCGGTCCTATCTGATGCGTCGCGGGAATCCAGCGGGCGTGGACTGAGAGGCGAGATGGCAGACTGGGGATTGGGGAGGAGATAGACGGGGCCGTGGCGTTGCGAGGGTTGGTGCCGGCCCGCAATTTCACCCGCCTCCTTGTCCGCCGCCGAGCGGATTTCATCTCCCTTTCGTATAGAGTGGCATGACCCGACTCAGCGTACTCGCCGCCGTGGCGCTCTGTGCCGCGGCCACCTCCGCCGCGACCGTCATTGGCGCGACCGGCGCCCGTGCGCAGCAGCCGATCGATTCGGCGTACACGCGTGCGATCCAGGAGCTGACGCCCACCGATCCCAAATGGAAGTTCTCGACCGAACTGGTCGACTACCTCCCCGCGTCGGCGACCGTGCCGTCGCCGCTCAAGGTCCTCGGATACGTGCCGGGCACAGTCGGCAAGCTGTCGCACGTGGCCGACATCAACCGGTATTTCCGCGCGCTGGCGGCAGCGAGTCCACGGGTCAAGGTCTATTCGGCGGGCCTGAGCGACGAAGGCCGGGAGATGCTGGCGGTCGCGATCAGCGACGAGCAGACGATCGCGTCGATCGATCAGTTCAAGCAGACAATGGCGCGGCTGTCCGACACGCGGACCCTGAGCGCGGATGAGCGGACCCGGCTCCTCGGCGAGGCTAAGCCGGTCTACTGGCTGACGGGATCGATCCACTCGCCGGAGACGGGCAGCCCCGAGATGCTGATGGAGCTGGCGTACCGGCTGGCGGTGGACGAGTCCCCGCACGTCAAGGCGATCCGCGCCGGAGTCATCACCCTGATCACGCCGGTGCTGGAGGTGGATGGGCGGGACCGCATGGTCAATGTGATGCAGGAGAGCCGCGCGCTCAAAGTCGGCGACCGGGGCGTGCCGCTCGTGTACTGGGGGAAGTACACCGCCCATGACAACAACCGCGACGCAATGGTGTTGTCGCAGAAGCTGACCCAGAACGTGATGAAAGTCTTCCTGGAGTGGCATCCCATCGTCGCGCACGATCTGCACGAGTCGGTGCCATTCCTCTATACCAGCACGGGCACCGGCCCGTACAACGACGAATTCGATCCGATCCTGACCAATGAGCTGCACACGCTGGCGTACCAGGAGATCACGGAGCTGACGCGCCGGGGGCTTCCCGGTGTCTGGACGCACGGGTTCTACAATGGTTGGGCACCCAACTACACGATCCTGTCGGTGGCGAGCCTGCACAACTCGATCGGGCGCTTCTACGAGACGTACACCTCGCTGGGTGCGGGCTGCCATCAAGTTCACCTGGGCAGCGACGAGATCGATCGCCGCTGGGATCGGGAGAATCCGCCCGTGAACGGCGTGCGCTGGTGCATCCGGACGAACATCAACTACCAGCAGTCGGGCGTTCTGATCGCGCTGCGGTACGTGGCGGACCACCGGCCGACGTTCATGGCGAACTACCTCGCCAAAGTCGACCGGATCATTCACCGGGGGCGGACGTCCGCGCCGTACGCCTACGTCATCCCGCACGTGCAGCGCCACGCCGCGGAAGCGGCGGCGCTCGTCAACCTGTTCCGCGCGCAGGGTGTGGAGATCCACGTGGCGTCCGGCGATTTCACGGCGAAGGAAGCGCCGCGGCCGGTGGAATCCGGCAGCAACCTCGCACCGCGCGATTCATCCGCTGGCCGTGCGGAGCCGGGGGCCAAGCTGGCGGCGCCCGACAGCGCCAAGACCATCGAGGTACATCGCGGAGACTGGATCGTGCGCATGGACCAGCCGTATACGGCGACGGTGCGCACGCTACTGGCGCGGCAGAAGTTCGGCGCGAACGAGCCGACACCATACGACGACACGGGCTGGACGCTCGACCTGCTCCGTCATGTGATCGCGGAGCCCGCGGGTGATTCCGCCGTGCTGGCGAAGCCAATGGACCGGCTCGACCATGATGCGGTGGTGACGGGCGTGATCGGTGGTGATTCGGCGGGGCAAGCGGCGAAGCGGGTGCTCGTGATCCGTCACAGCGGCGACTGGCGGGCGGCGGCGTTGCCCTGGAAGCTGGGTGCGGCGCACGTGTCCGTGGCGGACACCGCGTTCACGGTGGGCGGCGACACGTTTCCGGCGGGGACCTTCCTCGTTGCGGGTGCCAGTGCGGCCGACGCGAAAGTCGCGAGTGGGCTGGGGCTGGCCGGTGAGTTCGCTCCGGCTGCCGTCACGGTCCGGTCGCACCCGATCGCCGTCCCGCGGATCGCGATCCTGCACACGTGGCTGGAGACGCAGAACGAGGGCTGGGTGCGCTACGCGTTCGACCAAATGGGGGTCCCGTACACCTCGATCTCCGACCAGTCGTTGCACAAGCCGATGGCGCTCGACCGTTTCGACGTCGTCGTGTTCCCGCACGTCGGAGTGCCCAGCACCAGCGTGCTGCTGAATGGCCGGCCAATGATCGGACCGCCTGTTCCATGGAAGAAGAGCGTCCTGACGCCGAATCTGGACAAGTGGGACGAGACGGACGACCTGCGTCCGGGGATGGGGCTGGCGGGGGCGGCGGCGCTGCGGGCGTTCGTGGAGCGGGGCGGGTTGCTGATCACCGAAGGGTCCGCGAACGGGATCCCGGTCTCGCTGGGATTCAATCCGACGGTGCAGATCGTCGAGCGCAAGGCGCTTCGCGCGAACGGGTCGATTCTGCGGGCGCAGGTCGCGACTCCGGCGAGTCCGATCGTCTACGGCTACGACGATGCGCCGGGATTCGCGGTGTATTTCCCGGGCGATCCGATCATGTCCGTCCAGCAGCGTGACACGCTGGCGATCACGGCCGACGTGGATTCGGCGATTCTCAAAGAGGCCGAGGCGCGGCGGGCGCGCGTGATTCTCAAGTATCACACGCGGCCGGATTCGTTGCTGCTGTCAGGGCTCCTGGTGGGCGGACCCGAGCTGGCGGGGAAGGCGGCGGTGATCGAGGCGCCGGCGGGCAAGGGGCATCTCGTGCTGTTCGGTATCCGGCCGTTGTGGCGGTGGGAGTCGCAGGGGACATTCGCGCTCGTGCTGAACGCGATGGCCAACTGGAACCACCTGGATGTGCCGGCGGCGGAGGGGACCGTTCATTGATCCTGTGCCGCGAGCGGTGCCGCATCTGACTCAGGCATGAGTCGCGCGGGGCCGCCCGCGACGGTGGGGATGGCGATCGAGGACGTGGACACACCGGCCTTGCTCGTCGATCTCGACGCGCTGGAGTACAACCTCACTCGCATGGCGGGTGCGGCGGCGGCCGCAGGTGTGCGGTTGCGGCCGCACGCGAAGACGCATAAGTGCGCCGAGGTGGCGTTGCGCCAGGTGGCGCTCGGCGCGGTTGGCATTTGCTGCCAGAAAGTGAGCGAGGCCGAGGCAATGGTGGCGGGCGGCGTGGGGGACGTGCTCGTGAGCAACGAGATCGTGGATCCGCGCAAGCTGTCGCGGCTCGCCGAGCTGGCGACGCGTGCCACCCTGAGTGTGTGCGCCGATGACGCGGGCGCCGCCAATGCACTGAACGTCGCGGCGGCCCAGCATGGGGTGACGATCAATGTGCTGGTGGAGATCGATGCGGGCGGGGATCGGTGCGGTGTCGATCCTGGTGAGCCCGCGTTATGGCTTGCGGGGCATATCGCGTCGAAGTCCCATCTGCGGTTCTGCGGATTGCAGGCGTATCAGGGGCGGGCGCAGCACATCCGGCTGGCGCCGGAGCGGGAGGGGGCAGCGCGCGCGGCGGCGAGTGCGGCGGGTCGTACGCGGGATCTGCTCGTCCGGCACGGGCTCGCCTGCAATGTGATCACGGGTGGTGGGACGGGGACATGGCCGCAGGATGCGGCGAGCGGGGTGTACACGGAGTTGCAGGCCGGGTCGTACATCTTCATGGATGCGGACTACCGTGCGAACCGGACGGCGGAGGGTGGGGACTACGGCGAGTTCCGGCAGAGCCTCTACATCTATACGCAGGTGATGAGTGCGCCGGGCCGGCAGTACGTCGTGGTTGATGCGGGGCTCAAGGGGCGGTAGGGGCCATCAGTTCCAGAGGCACGAGATCGGCGCCGCCACGAGCCGGTCGCCGAACGGTACGGGCTGTTTACCGTCGAACACGACAATCCCGAATCGGAATGCTGAGCCGCAAGCGGAGGCTAACTTGCGCAATCCGCTGAAGTCTTTCGAATCGACGGTTGCGGACGCCTTTACCTCTATACCGATGACCGATCCATCGTCTCGTTCGACGACGATGTCGACTTCTGCCCCGTCCTTATCACGGTAGTGATAGAGGCTGTGGCGCACCTTGCTCCATGTCGCGAGCTTGGCGATCTCCGCTAGCACGAATGTCTCGAGCAACGGACCAAATAAAGTGCGATTCTGGCCTAACCGGTCGAGCGTAACGTTGGCGAGCGCGGACAATAGCCCTGAATCCAGGAAATGCACCTTGGGCGTCTTGACCAGACGGGTCAGGTGATTGCGAAACCACGGCTCGAGCCGCTGGACGAGATACACTTTTTCTAGGATTCCGATATAGCGCCGGACTGTCTTGTCATCGAGGCCGATCTGCCCGCTGAGTCGTGAGAGGTTGGTTAGTTGTCCCGACTGGGTCGCCAAGGCGCGCAACAGGCGCGGCACGCGATCGAGCCGTTCGACCTCGGCGATTTCGCGCACGTCGCGTTCGATAATCGCGCGCACATAATCCCTCGCCCACGCTTCACGCCGTGCAGGCTGACTGCGCCGAAGCATTTCGGGGTAGCCGCCTACGAGGACAGTTTGCTCCAGGTCCTGGCCTACGGTTAAATGCGACGACGGGGGCATACGTCCTTCGAAGGCGGCCGCGAGGAAGGTTGACTGGTGGTTGAGAATCTCGGCCTGAGCGAGTGGAAGGAGGGTCACGAGTTCCATGCGCCCCGCTAAGCTTTCAGATACGCGTGGCAGGGTGAGGAGATTCGCGGAACCGGTCAACAGGAAGCGTCCTGGACGCCGATCCTCGTCGACGGCCAGTTTGATCGCACGGAGAAGATTCGGAGCGTGCTGCACTTCGTCGATGATGGCTTGATCGAGGCTGCGGATGAACCCGACCGGATCGGATTGCGCGGCCGACAAAGTTGTATTGTCATCGAGTGTGAAATAGGGCCGGCTGTCGCCGAGGAGTTCGCGCGCCAACGTCGTTTTGCCACTTTGACGAGGACCAACGAGCATCACCACCGGCGTATCGGTGAACGCCAGCCGTATGCGGTCGGCGGCAAATCGCGGGTAGAGCGGTCGGTCGGCCATGTCGGAGTATAGTGTCGTCCAATCCGGATCGGACGGCCGTCTAAATCGGAATTGACGTTCGTCTGATTCGGATTATATGGCCGTCCAATTCGGAGTCAAGGGGGCCTGTCTGCCAGTCGTTTGATAGACCTAGAACCCAGGTCGCGAACCCCTTAGCGATCTCATGTGTATATGCATGACAAGGGTTCGCTCGCGGTCACGCTGCCAACCGGTCGTCCCACAATGCCGAGTACGTCCCACAAGCTCCAGTCTCCCGGACCAAGACGGCGGCTGACGCGAAAGAGGAGCGCCCGCGCAGTTCGACGCGTTATTGGTCTACCGTCCGAGCATGTGCCGGTCGTGCAACTGGCTGCCGGGCGACGAATTGAGGAGTTGCGCATTCTAGCCTGCTCAGACCTTCGGACGCAGGCGATCGCCGATCTTATTGCGTACGTCGAGCGCAACACAGCAGACATCGATCTTATCGTTTACGCAGGGGATGACGTGTCCCGGTTCCGCCAGGATTCGGGGCGGAATGACTTCGAACGCCTAGCTGCGTTGAGCCGGTTTGGGCTTGTGGCTGTCATAGGGAATGACGATGGGCCACGCGCAAACCGTCATTTAACAGGCCAGAAGGTCTACGACGTCCACCGACAGACGGTCAGGATTGGCGACGTTACAATCATCGGCCTGGAAGGCGCGCCCGATAACAGCGCGTGCCTGGGTCTCGGCTATCCGCTGTACACTGAGCCAGAAATAGCGCGTCACTTGCGTAGGAGCGCTCAGGTCGCGCGAGCACGGGACAAAATCATCATTGTTTCGCACGCTCCACCACACAAGATCCTCGATCGCTCGATTCGATTCGGGGATGCATTTGTCGGCTCACGGGCCCTTGCCAACTTCTTGCGAAAAGACAACCGGGTACGCTTGGTGATTTGCGGTCACTCGCATATCAACGGGGCAAAGTCGCAAAAAGTCGGGCGTACGGAAGTTATTAATGTTGCATCACACGACGGCGACGGCTCGCCTATCCGCCTCGGCCGGATTCGCCTCGACTTCACGTGTGGATTCACCGTAACTGCGGGTTTCGCCGACGTGACGGCTTTCGACGAGCTGTCGAAGATTCACAGCATCCATCGAGCTCATTGCGTGGCGTTGTCGGCTGCCGGAATCAATACGATCTCGCAACTCGCCAATCTGGCGCCCCCTGAGATCGGTACGCTCATCGGATGGTCGGCTCGCGCCGCTGCCCGCTACCACCATCTCGCGCGGGCGCTGCAAACTGGCGAAGCGCTCGCGATGATGCCCCTCGTCGGGCCGCCGTCACCACGTGGGCTTTTCGATATTGAAACCGATCCCTTTGGGGGCTACGACCTGTGCTGGTGCATTGGCGTCTTCGACGAATCGACCGGGCTCTTTCAACAGTTCGTGGCTCACCGTCCACAGCACGAACGACAGACATTGGCTGATTTTCTCGACTGGTGCGTCGCCCGGAATATTGAGCGCCTTATCGCCTATTCGGGCTGCGACTTCGATCGCCAGCGTTTGATTATCAGGCTGCACGCCCACGATTTGCCTGTGCCACCGGCAATTCAGCATAGCGTCGATGTCTTTGCGCCGATCCGGCGAGCGCTTGCTGTGCCGATCTCGAATTACCGGCTTAAACAGGTTGCTCAAGTCCTAGGGTTCTCATTCCGCCATCCGCAGTTAGATGGTCTCGACGTGGCACGTCAGTATATGGCGGCCGTGCGCCGTCGGGGACCGATACCGACTCGATTGCTCGAGTACAACGAAGATGACGTGCGCTCGCTGGCGCACGTCCTAGCCGCGGCAGAACGTATCTGTGGGTACGGTGGCCAACCGAGAAAGCCGACAGTACGCCCGATGCCGACCGCACCACCTAGCCGACGCGATGGGACGGTATCTCGATTAGGAGTGCAGTAGTGGCACCCAATCGTTCCGGGGCGCCTGTTCTGTACAGCATGTCTACGAGTAACGACATATGTGTGCAGGGGTCGGTGCAGGGAACGTTTCGAGGCGGTGTGGCGGTGGTGGCGCGGGGCGTTGGGCGGTAGGGGCGGCCGCCTGGATCTTCGGAGGAATAATGGACGGGACTGAATGGCGGGCTGTCGCGACTTACGCGTCGGGGTTCGAAGCGGATTTTGCGATTGCGCAGCTCACGGCGGCCGAGATTCCGGCGGTGCGCAATACCAACGACACCGCGGGGATATTCGGGCCGGGGTTTCAGGGGGCGACGTCTCGGGGCGTGACGGTACTGGTGCCGGCTGCCGCGATCAAGGATGCGCGGGCGGCGCTGAAGCTGGAGGCGGGTGGCGCGTGAGCCCCCTGCGTCGCGGCTGGGTGCGCAAGAGCATGCAGCTCGATCAGCGGAAGCTCGACGCCGCGCGCGCCGTGCTCGGCACCGCGACCGATACCGACACTGTGGACGCCGCGCTCGACGCCATCGTCTTTGGTCACGAGCTCATGGCCGGCGTCGGGCGCGTACGAGCCGCGGGTTGGATCCGCGATGTCGTTCGACCGAAGCCGGGAAGCGGCGGTCGTGAGACCGATTAATGCCAGAAACACGAAAACGACGCAGCCACGAGGCTAGTCTCCGGCGGCGAGGGCTCTGGTCGGCCATTTCGGAGTCTGGACACGTCTAATCCGGATTTACGCAGCGTCTGATTCGGAACATTGCGCCGTCCAATCCGGATATCAGCCTATGAGACCGTCCGTCCACACGATCTGGGCGTGCCCTTGACACATAAATAGGGCTTTATGTATAATTCCTGCCATGTCACCTGTCGCTGCGCCGGATCTGACCGGCATCACTAAGCAGTTTCGTGCCCTGTCGGATGAGAATCGCCTGCGGATCGTCGATCTGTTGCGGGGCGGCGAGCGGTGCGTTTGCGAGCTGACCAATGCGCTCGATCTGAGCCAGCCGCTCCTGTCCTTCCATTTGAAGACCATGAAGGATGCGGGCCTCGTCTTCGATCGGCGTGAGGGGCGGTGGGCGTATTACTCGCTCAATCCCGAGGCCTTCGCGCAGCTCGAAGAGTTCGTCGGCGCGCTTCCGTCTACCAAACTGTCACTGAACGTCGCTCGCTGCTGCGGGTGAGGTACGTCGCGGCGCCGGCATCCGGCGCCTTTGTCAGATGTAACGCATAAACGGCCATTGATTCTACAGAGAGGTGCGCGTGGGCGAAGAGACTCGTAATCCGGATGCGGCTGCCTGCTGCGAGCCTGGCATGCTGCGATGAGACGGCGACCGCCAAGGACACCGGCACGGCAGACATTACGGACACGGTAAAGGCGAAGTACGGCGAAGCAGCTCGGCGCGTCGCGACCGGCACGGCAGCGTCATGCTGTGGCCCGACGTGCTGCGGGGGGGCGGACGACCCGATCACCTCGAACCTCTATAGTGCGGAGCAGACCGGCGACCTGCCCGAGACGGCCGTGCAGGCATCCCTCGGGTGCGGCAACCCAACCGCCCTCGCCGAGCTGCGCGCTGGCGAGACGGTGCTGGACCTGGGGTCCGGGGGCGGTATCGATGTGCTGTTGTCGGCGCGGCGGGTTGGTCCAACGGGCAAAGCCTATGGTCTGGACATGACGGACGACATGCTCGCCCTCGCGCGCCGCAACGCGGAGACTGCGGGCGCCACCAACGTCGAGTTCCTGAAAGGGCAGATCGAGGCGGTGCCGCTTCCCGATCAGTCGGTGGATGTCATCATCTCGAACTGTGTCGTGAACCTGTCGGCGGACAAGCGCCGAGTGCTCGCCGAAGCCTTCCGGGTGCTCAAGCCCGGCGGGCGGTTCGCCGTCTCGGATGTCGTGATCCACGGAGTGGTGCCCGACGCCGTCCGCAGCAGCATGGAGCTGTGGGTCGGGTGCATCGCCGGCGCGCTCGAGGACCGCGAGTTCCTGGCGCTGCTCACGGAGGCCGGCTTTGCCGGCGCGTCGATCGAACCGACTCGGGTCTACGAGTTCGAAGATGCTCGTGCGTTTCTGGCTGGCAGCGGCTTGGACGTCGATCGCATTGCAGAGGAAGTCTCGGGCCGAGTCATGAGCGCCTTCATCAGGGCGACCAAGCCGGCGCAACCGGCGTTGCAGCCGCGGCGGCTAGCCGATACCGCGAGAATCGACGCCGGACCAAGGCTCGCGATGCGATACGCCCTGATCTCGGATATTCACGGCAATCTGCCGGCACTGGAGGCCGTCCTGGAGGATATTGGGCGGCAGCCTGATGTTGATGCGACGTATCACCTGGGCGATCTCGTTGGGTACGCGCCGTGGCCAAACGAGGTCGCCGATCTGATCCTGGCGCGATCGATTCCAGGGGTGAGTGGGAACTACGATTCCACCGTCGCGGCTGACTATCAGCACTGCGGTTGCCGCTACGAAGATCCGCGGCAGGAGCAGTTGTCGCACGAGAGCTTCGTCTGGACCAAAGCGCACGTCTCGCCCGCGACGCGGGCGATGCTCGGGGCCCTTCCGTTCCGCCTCGATGTTCGCCCGTTGGGCGGCCATGCGAGCGGGCCCTCAGTAATCCTGGTTCACGGCGCGCCGACGCTCAACACGCTGTACTGGACCGTGGATCGTCCCGACAGCTTTCGCATGAAGATGGCGGAACTCGCCGGCGCTCGGCCCGGTGACGTGCTCGCGTTCGGCCACACGCACCTGCCGTGGAGCGCCGAGGTGGAGGGGGTGCATTTCGTCAACACGGGGAGTGTGGGGCGGCCGAAGGATGGCGATTGGCGGGCCGGGTACGTGATGCTGGATGTGGAGCCGGGCCGGGCCGGGGTGCAGGTTATCCGTGTCGAGTACGACGTGGACCGTGCTGCGGCGGCGATTCTCGCGAGCGGACTGCCCGACGACTTCGCGACGTTTCTCCGGACTGGCGGGCGGTTGCCGCCGGCCGCGACGGAAGCCGGGACACCGTCGTGACGGAGCCGCGCCCCGCGCGCCTCGAGTTGCGCCGTCTGACCGCGGAGCTTGTCGGCACATTCTTCCTCGTGCTGATCGGACCCGGCGCGGCGATGGTGAACGCGTGGAGCGGGGGACTGCTCGGTGTGTCAGGGGTTGCGCTGGCGTTCGCCTTTGTGGTGATCGCGATGGTGTACGCCCTCGGGCACGTCTCGGGCGCGCACATCAACCCAGCAGTGACCGTCGCCTTCTGGTCGGCTCGCCGGTTTCCGGCGCGTGAGGTGATCCCTTACATCGCCGCCCAATGCGTCGGCGCCACCGCGGCCGCGGTCACGCTGCGGGCTATTCTCGGTCCGGTCGGGCATTCTTGGCGCGACACTGCCCGCGATTTCGATCGGCGCGGCGTTCACAGTCGAGTGGTTGCTGTCCTTCGTGCTGATGCTCGTGATCATGGCCGTGGCGACGGACGACCGCGTCCCGCCAGGATTTGCTCCGCTCGCGGTTGGCCTGACCGTGGGATTCTGCGCGTTGACCGGCGGGCCGTTGACCGGTGCGTCGATGAACCCGGCGCGCTCATTCGGTCCCGCATTCGCCGGCGGCCTCTGGACCGCGCATTGGGTGTACTGGCTGGCGCCAATCACCGGTATGGTGGCTGCCGCTCGCCTGTACGACTGGCTGCGCGATGCGGAGGCCCCACGGGCGAGCGGTTTCTTTGGCGTTGAAGGATCGCTGTAGCGTATCGGGCACCCCATCCTGCGTGTTCGGAGCGCGGCCACTGGTCCGGGTGCGGCCGGTTCAATACCTTCGGGCGGCCGATGACCCATGCCGACTACAAGAGCGCGACGCGGCGGTGCGTTGGCGTCTATCTCTCTCCGGAGACCTTGTGATCCCCATTGTCATCCTCGTCCTGCTGGTCGTGTTGGCGATCTCAGGGCTTCGTATCGCGCAGGAGTATCAGCGCGGCATCGTGTTCCGGCTTGGGCGATATGGTGGTGGCGCGCGTGGTCCCGGGCTTTTCTGGATCATTCCCCTGGGGATCGAGCGGGCCGTGATCGTCGACATCCGTACGCGGACGGTGTCGGCAGAGCAGCAGGAGACGATCACGCGCGACAGCGTCACCATCAAGGTGAACGCCGTGCTGTGGTATCGCGTCGTCGATGCCGCCAAGTCGATCATTGCCGTATCCAACGCGAGCGACGCCGTCTATCAACTGGCCTTGACCAGCCTCCGCAACATCATTGGACAGCATGATCTCGACGAAGTGCTGCAGGAGCGTGACAAGATCAACGGCCTGCTGCGCGACAGCGTCGTTGATTCCACGATCCGGTGGGGCGTCGAGGTCGAGCGATTCGAGATGAAGGACGTCGAGTTGCCGGTCGCCATGCAGCAGGTGATGGCGATGCAGGCCGAGGCGATCCGGGAAAAACGGGCGCGGATCATCAAGGCGGAGGCGGAGTTGGAGGCGTCGGAGAAGCTCGCGGCGGCGTCGGCGCAGATGGCCGGGAATCCGGCCGCGCTCGAGTTGCGGCGGATGCAGATGGTGTCGGAGGTCGGGGCCGAGAACAACAGCACGACCGTGCTGATGATTCCGTCGGACTTCGTGACGCTGTCGAAGTCGCTCAGCGAGTACCTGCAGGAACTCGCGGCCGCGCAGTCGAAGAAGCACGCGGGGTAGGCCGTTCTGAGGCCGGCCTGCTGTCGTCGACGACAGGCATTCGTGTCGGCGGCAAGATGGGCGGGTCATGACCCGCCCCTACCAGGGACAATTGGTGGTGCCACGCCCCGATGCCGGGCGGGACTCATAAAATGGGCCCGTTTCGCTCGCCGTGGGACGCGCGTAAAATACGTTTCCGCGTCGGTACGCCGGAGTCTCGCCCTTCGGCAGCTACTCCAACTCCTCCAAATGCTCGTCAGGCCTGGGAGATTGGTCTCAACGATCCCGATGCCGTTTGCGTTCACCAAGGCGATAGTCCGTTGGTCCCTGAGGGCGCGATCATGCCGTCCGGAGCCGATCCATTTTCTCGTCGAGCAAGCTGACCGAAGGAGGGCCTCGTGACGACCAAACGCGTTGCCGGCGCGCTCGTACTCTCCGCCGTGTTGCTCGGCGGCCCCTCGCGCGCGCTCTGCCAGGGTGGCGGCGTGTCGGGAATGAGCGGCATGGACATGGGTCACGAGATTGTGATCCCGGCAGGCGCCGAGTACACCAAGGCCGACGTCCAGTTCATGCAGGGCATGATCGCGCACCATGCGCAGGCGATCGTCATGTCCCGGATGGCGGAGTCGCATGGCGCGAATCCGCAAGTGCTGAAACTCTCGAACAAGATCGATCAGTCGCAGGTGCCGGAGATTCGGATCATGCAGGCCTGGCTCCGACGCCAAAACCAGTTCGTGCCAGATACCTCGTCGTGGCACACCGTGACGATGGCCGGGCATGCTGACGCCCGCGCAGCTCAACGAACTCGACGCGGCCAAGGGCTCCGACTTCGACCGCGCGTACCTCCGGCTGATGATTCAACACCATGCCGGTGCGCTGAAGATGGTGAACGACCTCTTCAACACCCCGCTCGCCGGACAGGAAGTCGACGTCAACGTGTTCGCGAACGATGTCGTCACGGTGCAAACCGTCGAGATCGGCATCATGCAGCGGTTGTACGCGGAGTTGCCCGGGAAGTGAATCGTCGCAGTCGCCCTACACCATTAGCCACCGGAGTATCCCCCTGATGCGTAGGTCTTGTCACCTGATCGGCCTTGTCGCCATCCTCATCGCGCCGGCGCTCGTGTCGGCGCAGTCGTATCCGACTGCCACAGATCCGCGGAGCAACCTCAAGCCGGGCCGTTTTGACGCCGGAACCGCGGAGAGCGGCATGCATCTGGTGTCGTTCTCGCGCAAGCCGGCGCAGTTCGACACGGCGCGCGGCCTGACGTTCATCAACTCCGACCTGGCGTTCGGCGGTCACTACGTCTATCAGGGCAACTTCGCGGGTTTCATCGTGTGGGACGTGAGCGATCCGGCGAAGCCAGTCGTCGCGTCGGTCGTGCAGTGCATCACATCGCAAGGCGACCCGTCGATCGTCGGCAACCTGTTGTTCGTGTCGGCCGAGGGCGCGGGCAATCGCAATGACTGCGGGAAGGGCGGTGTGCAGGACCCGAAGGACCACATGGCGGGCGTGCGCATCTACGACGTCTCCGACCCGCACGCGCCGAAGCTGATCAAGAACGTACAGACGTGCAAAGGCTCGCACACACACACCGTGATCCCGAGCCCGACCGATCACAACGTCGTGTACATCTACGTCTCGGGGCAGCAGGCCGCGCGGCCGGCCACGGAACTGGCCGGGTGCAAGAACGGCACCGACCCCGCGGACCCGACGAACTCGCTCTATCAGCTCGACATCATCAAAGTGCCGCTCAATCACCCAGAGCAGGCGGCGGTGATTCCTGGCGCGCGCATCTTCACCGGCCTCGACGCGTCGCCGGACTGCGTCGCGTTCTGCGCGCCGGCGGGTACCAACCATCTCCCGGCGAACTACATGTCACGTGGCGCGGCCCCGGCCGACTCGGCGACACTCACCGCGGTGGTGCACACGGGCCCGCACAACTGCCACGACGTGACCGCGTATCCGGCGTACCACCTGCTTGGCGCCGCGTGCTCCAGCCATGCCATTCTGGTCGATATCTCGAACCCCGAGCACCCGGTGCGGCTGGCGGCGCTGACCGACACCAACAACTTCCAGAGCCGGCACACCGCCGGATTCAGCAACGATGGCAGGAAGTCACTCTGGACCGATGAGTGGGGCGGTGGCACGGGCCCGATGTGCCAGGCCGGCAGCATCATGGAGCTGGGCGGCAACACGATCATCGTGGCGAGCGCGGACAACAAGACGCTGACCCAGCACGCCTACTTCAAGCTTCCCGCCGCGCAGACCGCGCAGGAGAACTGCGTCTCCCACAACGGGGGTCTCATCCCGGTGCCGGGGCGGGACCTGTACGTGCAGGGCTGGTACCAGGGTGGCGTCGACGTCATGGACTTCACGGACGCGGACCATCCGTCCGAGATCGCGTATTTCGACCGCGGTCCGCTCGACGCGCCGGGCGATACGTCGAACGCGAACGAGCGCTCACATTACACGATCGGCGGCTCGTGGGGTGCGTATTACTGGAACGGCATGATCTACTCGTCGGAACTCGACCGTGGGTTCGACGTTCTGGAGCTGACGCCGGGCCCGCAGATGTCGGCGAACGAGATTGCTGCGGCGAAGCTGGTGACGCTGAAGGAGTACAACCCGCAGAGCCAGCCGAAACTCGTTTGGCCAGCGGCGTTCGTCGTGGTGCGTTCGTACCTGGACCAGCTCGTGCGCAACGGCGGCTTGGCCGCCGATCGTACGACCGCCGTCTCGGCCGGGCTGGATGCGGCGGAGAAGAAGAGCGGTGCGGCGCGTGCCGCGGCGCTCACGGCGCTCGCGAAGCAGGTGGACGGCAATGTGAGCGGGGCCAAGGACGCGGCGCGGGTGCGCATGATGTCGGGCGCGATCAAGCAGTTGGCGGTCGCATCGAAGTAGCCGCGGGCGGAACGTAACGGGACAAACGAAAGGCGTCCGGTTCCGGGCGCCTTTCGTGTGTTTAGCCTGTTCTAGAACGGGTCATGGAAAAGTTGACGTTCCAACCCGTTGTGGTGCAAAGTCGGGGCGACTGGATTTGAACCAGCGACCTCCTGCTCCCGAAGCAGGCGCGCTACCGGGCTACGCTACGCCCCGAAACATCGGTAGTGCTCTCGGCGCCCGGACGGCGGGCGCGTGACACAAAGCTACATGGGTGGCGGTTACACAACAGTGGGGCCTCGCGTTTTCGGCC
Organism: uncultured Gemmatimonadales bacterium; assembly: GCA_963737895.1. Taxonomy (GTDB): domain Bacteria; phylum Gemmatimonadota; class Gemmatimonadetes; order Gemmatimonadales; family Gemmatimonadaceae; genus Palsa-1248. Next base: position 2,174,929 of record CAVTUF010000001.1, read on the forward strand.
GCTGGTACGGTGCCGGGCCACTGGACCGCCATCTTGATTCGATTCTTGCCGTTCAGTCATCGAGTCATGCGGGACCATGGCCGGATTGGGGACTGACCCGCCTTCCAGCGCGACGGACGCGAAAATCGCCGCGGTTTCGCGCCGTGTGGCGCGTGTGGCAGTTGGCGCAGAGCACCACACACTTCGCGATCTCCTCTTCTATGACGGGCCAGTCGTGGGAGTCGGCCACCAGGGATCCGACGTTGTCCCGCTTCGTTCCTCGAACGTGATGAAATTGCAGTACGACCGGATCGTCTTCGCCACAATCCGCGCACGGGTGCGCTTCCAAATACCGCAGCACGAGCTCGCGTGTCCGGAGGCGAACCGCCGTTGCGCGGCCGCGCGTGCGCAGCCGCTCCGACTCTGCATTTCGGCCGTAATACCGGTGCTGTACCTCGTGGTGACATACGCGGCACTGTGAACTCAGTCCATCCGCCCTCGACGGGTGCCGGTAGAACGCGGCGGCGGGGAGCGTCTCGCCATTTCCGCAGCAGGTGGGGCATCTCTTCGACGCTGAGGTCGGGGTCATGCCCCAATGTTGAACCGCGACGCCTATAGAGATTCATCCTTCTGCGTCGCCTAGTCCATTCGAACGCACTCGCCAGACAAAAAGGCCGCCGAACGCGTGTAAAGTCGCATCGGGCGGCCGCTACATTTACCTGCCGATCCAAGGGGAAAACGCGCCCGGAGGGATTCGAACCTTCAGCCTCTTGATCCGTAGTCAAGTGCTCTATCCAGTTGAGCTACGGGCGCTTACAACGTTCTGTGCGGGGTTCTGCCAGACTACGAAATCACAAATCTGCTTCGAGGTGCGGGTTGCGGGGCCGACCGATACCTTTTCCGTCGACCGCATTGGCAACCCAGGCGACCATCCGGCTACAGCTACAGAAGCTACGTGGATGGGCGGTACAAGACTCGAACTTGTGACCTCCACGATGTCAACGTGGCGCTCTAACCAACTGAGCTAACCGCCCGAGCCCTTCGACGCGAGATGCCCGCTTGCCAACATGCCCGCTGCCACTACACAGCTCGTGTGCACCATACGACCGGCACCGCGTCCCAAAAGCAGGGAGTGGAGGCGAGGGGGATCGAACCCCTGACCTCGTGAATGCCATTCACGCGCTCTCCCAACTGAGCTACGCCCCCCACTCTCCAAACTTCACGCATATCACCCGCCACATCACCAGCACCTCAACCAGCAAATCACTCGTCGTTTTTCGAACGGTCACCAGAGTACCACGTGCAGTACCGCCAGTGATGCCGCCCACACCGATTAACAACCGCTCATACCACCTACATCTCGACGCGGGCCCGCCAATACTCAGAATTGGCCAACCAACTGAAGCAAACTCCGGCAAAACTCGGGACCGATCGCCGACTGCGTCGTGCTTGTCAGGCGGCAGCGGCACGACTCTTGGCGCCGCGGACCGTCAAAAATCTTAAGGAACCTTTGAACCTATTGGTGCGTATCTCGGGTGTCAATTCACTGCTACTGGCGGATTTTTGCTCGGCCGGTATCTTGCACGACCGTCCACACATTTGTTCGCGCAAGCGCCGTTCTCGTCGTTTCGGTAGCCGCTCGGGGAGCCCCGGCCGCGGCCATCCTTTGAACGCATAGTCAGGACCATCCATCATGCCCGATCTCCAGCAGGCCGCCAAGTCAGGTGCCTCGGCCAGCCGGTCCGCCAAGGGCGCGGCCGCCAAGGCAGCTGCAACGCCACCGCCCCCGCTGCCGATCAAGACGCCCACTCCGCCGAAGACGACCGTCCGCCGCCGGCGCGGTCCCGCCGCGCCCTCCGGCATCGCCCCCAGCGAGCCGGAGCGCGACATCCTCGATCAGTACCTCTATGAGGTCAGCACCTACCCGCTGCTCAAGGGCACCGAGGAGCTCGACCTCGCGCGGAAGATCCGGAGTGGCGATCAGGACGCGCTACAGGAGCTGGTGAAGCGCAACCTCCGCTTCGTCATTTCGGTCGCGAAGAAATACCAGAACCGCGGCCTGCCCCTCATCGACCTGATCGGAGAAGGCAACGTCGGCCTCCTCACCGCCGCGCGGAAGTTCGATCCCGATCAGGGCGTCAAGTTCATCTCGTACGCCGTGTGGTGGATCCGCCAGGCGATTCTCTCGTCGCTGGCCCGCCAGGGGCGCACCGTCCGCGTGCCGCTCAACCGCACGGCCGATCTCTCCCGCATCATCAAGGCGTCGGAGATCCTGCGGCAGAAGCTGCGCCGAGAGCCGAATCCGCACGAGCTTGCGCACCTGACCGGTTTGTCGGTGGATGTGGTGCAATCGCTTGCCGCACTCAACACCGGCGATGTCCGCCTCGACGCCCCCATGGATCCCGAGGGCGATCGGTCGCTGATCGAGCGTTTCGTGGCCGACGAGATGCCGGACGCGGAGGAGGAAGCGATGAACCGCTTCCTCAACGACGAGATCGAACAGGCTCTCGGCACGCTCCCCGCGCGCGATGCCAAAGTGCTGCGGCTGTACTTCGGACTCGAGGGCGGCCGGGAACACACGCTCGAAGAAATCGGCTCGATGCTGGGCGTCACGCGTGAACGCGTCCGCCAACTCCGCGACCGCGCGCTCAAGCGGCTGCGTGAAGGGGACGTGGGCCGCGCGCTCGGCAGCTTCGCCGCGTAACGAAGGCACATCCATATAGTAGGCCGCGATCGCGCGGCGGCGCGGGGCTGGTGGGTCGCCAGGCCGTCCCCGCGCGCACTAACGACCAGAGGTTTGTCTACCGGGGCCGGTTGCACTACACTGCGACCGGCCCCTGGGCCATGACCCCTGGGCCATGTTGCCTGTCGCCGGCCGCTATCGCCACTCGCCCGACTCCATGATCTCCCTGCGCGACGTCTACAAGTCCTTCGGCAACAAGCACGTGCTCAACGGGTTCTCCCTCGACGTAATGGAAGGGGAGACCATGGCGATCATCGGGTTCTCCGGCAGTGGCAAGTCCGTCGCCATCAAGCACATCGTCGGGTTGCTCGAGCCGGATAGCGGCGACGTGATCGTCGACGGGATCAGCGTTCCGACGCTGGCGCGGCGGGATCTGTACAAACTGCGCGCGCGAATCGCGTACGTCTTTCAATTCGCCGCGCTCTTCGATTCGCTGTCCATCGGTGCGAATGTCGCCATGGGTCTTCGCAAGCAGACGGAACTCTCCGAGTCCGCGATCGGCGAGCGAGTGCACGAGGCGCTGGATCTGGTGGACCTGCCGGATGTCGCGCCCCGGTTCCCCGCAGAGCTGTCGGGCGGCATGCGCAAGCGGGTCGGCATCGCGCGCGCGATCGCGCTCCGCCCGAAGTACATCCTCTACGACGAACCCACCACGGGCCTCGACCCCGTGACGAGCGCCGTGATCGACGATCTGATGCTCCGCATGCAGCGCCAACTCGGCGTGACCGGCATCGTCATCACGCACGACATGCGCAGTGCGTACACCGTCGCGAACCGCATCGGGATGCTGTACGAGGGGCGGATCCGGCAAGTGGGTACGGTCGCGGAGATCCAGCACAGCACCGACCCTGTCGTCTCGCAGTTCATCGAGGGGCGCGCGTCGCTCGCCGCGGCATCGCCGCCGTCGTGAGCAAGCGGACGCCGAGAAAACCCTCGCGACCGGGCAACACCGATCGCGCGAAGCCTGAGGCATCCGCCGGGACGGCCGCGGAGGCGTCGTCAGTCGCGCCGGCGGCATCAACGTCCGTGGCGCTGCGCCCGAAGGCCCGCGTTCGCCAGGAGCGGTCGGCCGGCGGTGTGGTCGTCCGGCGCGACGCGGAGACACAGGTACCGCTCTTCCTGCTCATCCGCGACAGCTACGAAAACTGGGGCTTTCCGAAGGGCCACGTCGAGGCGGGCGAGCGGCCGGTCGCGGCGGCGCGTCGCGAAGTGGAAGAGGAGACCGGGCTGCGGGGCATCGAAGTCCGGGCGCCGATCGACACCATCGATTGGTATTTCCGGTTTCGGGGGCGTCTGATCCACAAAGTCTGCGACTTCTATTTGATGGAGCTGGAGCCGGGTGCGCCTGCCGACGCCGTGCCGCAACGGGCCGAGGGGATCACCGCCTGTGTGTGGGCGACGTTCGGTGACGCCGCCGAGCGCATCTCGTATGAGAACGCCCGCCGTGTGCTGACACGCGCCAGGGCGATGGTCTCCGAGCCCGTGGCGTGACGCATGCCGGGACCAGCCGGCACCCTTGCGGCGCTTCCCTGCATCGCGGTGTACGCGCCGCGGGAGCGAGTGCGAACGTTGGCGCGGGCGGCATTTCCGCGACGCCGGGCGCGGCTGGTGATCGTGCGCACGGCCGCCGAGCTGGCGCAGACATTTCGCGCGGGGCTGATTGACGCGGCGCTGATCGATCTGGGGTCGCCTACCGACGACGCGTGGGTGGCGGCCGCGTGCGCGCGGGACTTTCCGAGCGCGCCGTTCTTCGGCGTGACGCCGCTGCGGTCGGCGGACGGGGCGACACTCGCGCGCTGTGCGACCCTCGATTTCGCCGACGTGCTCGTCGAGACAGTGGATGACGAGGTGATACGGAGCCTGGTGCTGCCGCTCACCTTTCACGCGCGGTTCGTCGCGGCGCTCTCTGAGCCGCCGCCGGGGCTGGCGCTGACGACCCCGTTGCAGCGCACGACGTGGAACTGCGTCATCTCCCACGCGGGGCTTCCGGTCAGGACCGACGCGGTGGCGCGCGTCGTGGGTGTCACGCGGGAGCATCTGAGCCGCGCTTTTTCGACGACCCACGCGCCCAACCTCAAGCGCGTGATCGATCTCGTCCGGCTGGTGGCCGCGGCGGAGCTGGCAAAGAATCCCGGGTACGACATGCGCGACGTGGCGAACGTGCTGGGCTTCGCGTCCCCGTCGCACCTCTCGAGCACGACGCAGCGGGTGCTCGGGTTGCGCCCCGCGTCGCTGGCGAGGCTTCGCGCGGTGGATCTCATCGGACGTTTTGCCGGCAGTAGAGGCCGGAGCCGAGCCGCGGGGCGCCCGGCGGGCCGGGTCACCGCGCGCGTGACGGGCCGGACCCAGGGGCGAACGGTACATCGTCCCCCGCGCGGGACACCGTAGAGCTGACGAGAACCAGCGAGCGCCACATAAGGCGTACGTAACGCGTACGCAGCGCGCTCGCGTGCGGCGACATGGCGGGGCGTGCAATCGCCAATGCGATGTGGCTCCGACGCGCGTTTTTCGCTTGACGTTCGCGGTTCTGTTTGACATATGGTGTTGACGTGACGACTGCGCTATAGTCGAGGCGTCGCGTGCCGGGCGGCGGACGACGCGGGAATTCCCGGGAACTACCGGGCAATGCGAACCCTGCGAGCAGCCGGCCGATTCGTCACGTGATCTGGCGGAGCGCTGACCATCCGGCCACACCGGCCATGGCGACGCCGCCGAACAGACAACGCGGGGGGCAGCACATGCGTGATTTTCGTCAATGGCTGGGCCCGTCACGGCCAAGGCTCGGGGTGATCGCGTTCGCGACCGCTCTGTTGCCGGTCGTGGCGGTGTTCGCCCGGGCACAGGGGAATGGGCAGGGTGCGATCACCGGCACGATCACGGATGCCGCGACGCACACGCCGATTTCCGATGTGCAGATCCGAATACTCGGTACGACCCAGGGGACGCTGTCCCGTGACAATGGGACGTACCGCCTCGGCGGCGTGCGGGTGGGAACGGTCTCGCTGGTGGCACAGCGAGTCGGCTACAAGGAGTCCGCTGCGCTGGTCGTGACCGTCACGGACGGCGGCTCGGCAACCGCCGACTTCGCGCTGTCGACCGCGGCGACGACGCTGAGCGAAGTGGTCGTCGAAGCGACGGGTGAGACCGAGCGATCCCGTGAGTCCGGCAACCTCGTCAACAACATCCCCGCGGACTCGGTGCCGGCTGCCGCGATCGCGAGCTTCTCGGACGCCCTCTCCGGGCGCGCGCCGGGGGTGCAGATCCAACAGGCGACGGGCACGACGGGCGGCGGCTCACAGATCCGTATCCGAGGGGCCAACAGCATCTCGCTCGGCAACGCGCCGCTCCTCATCATCGACGGCGTTCGCGCCGACAACGCGGAGTCATCGGGCGACGCGGCGTTGAACACCGGCGGCCAGGGGCCGAGCCGGTTCGACGACATCGATCCGAACGACATCGATAACATCGAAGTGGTGAAGGGACCGGCCGGTGCGGCGCTCTACGGCTCGGCGGGTGCGAACGGCGTGATCTACGTCACGACCAAGCACGGCGTCGCCGGGCACACGCGGTGGACGTCGCACGCCGAGTACGGTTCACTGCGGGACTACACGACGTTCCAGCCCAACTACGACATCATGGGCAACTACAACCCGGGGGGGCCGCAGTCGATCGGCACCGGGTGCACACTGGATGACCAGCATTTCGGAGTGTGCGTCGCAACGTCTGGCGTCAACACGTTCAACCCGCTGCAGGCGGTCACGCCCTTCGTGAACGGCTACCGCGATTCGTACGGCGGGTCGGTCTCCGGCGGCACGGATGCGGCGCAGTATTTCCTGAGCGGTGACTATTACCGCGAACAGGGTGTCTACGCGAACAACGTGAATCGCCGGGCGAACGGACATGCGACGATAACGGCGCACCCGACATCCACGATCAATGTGAGTCTGAGTGCGACGTACCTGCAGGGGCGGCTCTCGCTGCCGCAGAACGACAACTCGTTCTTCGGGGTGCTCGGACTCGGCCTGCTGGGTTCCGCGTACAACGACTCGGGGCACGGGTATTTCGAGGGTATCACGCCGGACATCATCGCGCAGTTCCAGACGCTGCAGAACACCGAGCGGTATTCGACCGGCGCGACTGGTACATGGCGCGTGCTGCCGTGGCTGACCGGGACGTTGCAGGGCGGTGTCGATTTTCTGGACCGCCTCGACAACAGCATACTGCCGTCCAACCTGCTCGTGAACAACGGCCCACTGACGGCCCTCGGTTTCATTACCGCCAACCCAACACAGGTTTGGACGTACACCACGAGCGCGACCGCGACAGCGAGTTACGGGCTGTCGAAAAGGATCGGGGCCAAGTCTACGGTCGGCGCGCAGTACACCGATCAATCGACCAAGGGGTTTCCGTCGACCGGCGTGGGGCTCGTCGGCACCACCACGAGTCTGGCCGGACTGACATCGCAATTCACCACGACCGAAGCGAACACCGACCAGCCGACGGTTGCGGTGTATGGCCAGCAGGAGTTCTCCCTCAACGATCGGATCTTCCTGACGGGAACCCTCCGGCACGAGGCCACGGGGATTCTCGACGAACCGACTCCCTCGACGACCTACCCATCGGGCAGCCTGTCATGGGTCATCGGCGAAGAGCCGTGGTTTCCGAAGACGTCAGTCTTGAGCTCATTCCGGTTGCGGACGGCGATCGGTGTCGCCGGACAGATTCCGGATTTCCGCGAGGCTGCCGTCTTCTTCGACGCACGCCCGGTGCGCGTGGATGGGCAGGACATCGGCGGTGCGGTGCTCGCCGGCACGGGTGCGCCGCTCGTGCCGGAGCGGTCGGTCGAAGCAGAAGGCCGGCTTTGATGCGGGGCTGTTCAACGACCGGATCAACATCACTGCCACCTACTACAACAAGACGACGCACGACGCACTCGTGTCGGCTACGCTGGCGCCGTCGATCGGTGGGCTTCCGGGTGGCTTCTCGCCCAGCCGGTTCGTGAACATCGGTGAGACGACCAACAAGGGATTCGAGGCCGGCATCAACGGAACGATCGTGAAGTCACGGGTGTTCAGCTTCGACCTCGCGGCGACCGGTTCGATCAACCACAACAAGCTGGTGACACTCGGTAGCGCCGTGCCGCTCGGGTTCATTCCGTTCGACGCGGGCTTCGCCGGCGAGATCCAGCGGTTCCAGCCCGGGTTACCAATGGGCGGCTACTTCGCCCAGCACTACACCTACTCGGATGCGGACCACAACGGCATCATCACCTCCGACGAGATCAACGCCAGCAGCACGCAGTCGTACGTTGGGGCGGTGATGCCGCCGACCGAGGTCACCATCACGCCGACGGCCACGTTCTTCAAGCTGTTTCACGTGACCGCGCAGTTCGACCATCGCGACGGCAACAACATCTTCGACGACACCGAAGAGTTCCGCTGCGCGTTCCTGCTGTGCCAGGGTCTGTACGACAAGCACGCTCCGCAGGCGCAGCAGGCCGGGAGTGTGGCGGCGATCAATGGCCTGAGCAATGCCTACTTCATTCAGGATGCCGAGTTCTGGAAGCTTCGCGAGCTGACGTTTGCGCTCAATGCGCCGAGCATGGTGTTGCAGCGGCTTCGCATTGCCGCGCTCCGTGTGAGCGTGTCCGGGCGCAACCTGCATGTCTGGACGCCCTACAAGGGCATCGATCCGGAGATCAATACGTCGAATACGGACTTCACGGATTCCGAGTTCTTCTCCCAGCCACCAGTCCGTTACTGGACCGGTCGCGTCGACATCACGTTCTGAGCCATGCGCCTACACACACACTGGTACTCATCAATGCCTAAGCCCAACGCATCGCGGGCGCCCTGGCTCCGCGTGTCCACCGCCGTGCTCGTGGTGGCCACAGCCGTGCTAGCGGCCTGCGACCCGAACAATCTCACGAGCGTCCACGACCCAGATTCGGTTCCGCCTTCGGATGTCAACTCGAAGAACGGATTGCCGTTCCTGTTTGCGGGCGCGGTCCAAACGTTCCAGGTGGCCTACAGCGGCGCCGGGGACGAGTCCAACAACGGCCACGAGGGGCAGATCAACATGACGGGGCTGCTGACCGACGAGTTGATCGACATTGAATCCTTCCCCACGCGGCAGCAGGTCGATGCCCGGAACACGCTGCCGAGCAACGTCTCGCTCAAGGGCACGTTCGCCGACTTGTCGGCGGCGCGGGCCGCGGCGGATCAGGCGTCGGCCGGCTATGCGAAGTTCGACCCGACGAACCCCGTGTGGCCGCGGGCGCTCGACTACGCCGGGTACAGTTATCTGATGTTCGCGGAGTACTACTGCGACGGCGTGCCGTTCAGCACCCTCAACACAACGAACGGCAAGATCACGTATGGATTGCCGGTGTCGCGAGCAGGCATTCGCCAGATCGCCCTCGCCAAGTTCGACTCGGCGGAAACGCTGGCGGCGGCGGCGGTGGTAGCGGACGACGCGGCGGGGAATTCGACGGCCACCGACAGCGCGGTGATTTACCTGGCCCGGGTCGGCCAGGCGCGCACGCTCATGGACTCCAACGACTACGCGTCGGCTGCCACGGTGGCGGCAAGCGTGCCGCCGGGTTTCCAGTATCTGGTCGAGAACTCGACGAACAATCCGATCCAATTCAACGGAATCTGGAACTACAACGTCGCCGGCAACTTCTTCGGCGTCGGGGATTTCGATGGTGGAACGGGACTGAACTTCGTGTCCGCGGGCGATCCGCGAGTACTGACAGAGGATACCGGCGAATCGGGGGCAATTGGATTCGGCCCCGACTGGGTGGTCCAGTCGATCTACTCGCAGCCGGGATCAAACACCGTTCTGGCGAGCGGGCTGGAAGCACAGCTCATTGTTGCCGAAGCGGATCTCAAAGCGGGGAACGTCGGCGGCTGGGCCGGCATCCTCAATGGTCTTCGCGGGGGCGCCGGTATCGCGCCGCTCACGACGGATTCCACGACTACGGCGTCAGCGGATGAACGGATCGACGTCATGTTCCGCGAGCGCGCGTTCTGGCTGTTCCTGACAGGTCACCGCCTGGAGGACATGCGCCGTCTCATCCGGCAGTATGGGCGGGATCAGGCGAACGTGTTCCCGTCGGTCAATCCGACGGCGATCGGGTTGTCATTCGGTACGAACGTGGATATCCCGGTTAGTGAGGATGAGCAGAACAACCCCAATTTCCATGGGTGCACGAATCGGAAGGCGTAGAAAGGGCGGGTGAACCAGCGCTAAGGGCCAGTCTCCGTTTGGGGGCTGGCCCTTGGTGTTTTTGGGAACGAGACTGTGTGCGGGGGCCGGGAACAGCGGGCGAGTCATGACCCCCACTACCAGGCAGACGCGTTGCCGCATGGCCGGCATGTGGTGTTACACCCAGAACAGCGGGGCAGTGATGACCCGCCCCTACCAGAGGGGGTCGGCTTGTGATATTTTTCACAATCTGTACCGGGATTTTTTGCCCGGCTATCCGCACCGTCCCCGCGCAGGCGGCGTGTGCGCATCCGCTGCTCCGATCCCCCTGATTGATTATGCCCACTGATACGACGCTGCGACCAGGCGAGATCAAAGACATCCTGCTGCGCGAGATCGAAGCGGCGGATCTGCACGACGTCAATGCCGAGGAAGTCGGGACCGTCCTCGAAGTCCGCGACGGTATTGCCCGGGTTTATGGATTGGCGAGGGCGATGGCGGGCGAGATGCTCGAGATCACCTCGTCCGAGACCGGCGGGACGGTGACCGCGTTGGCCCTCAATCTCGAAGAGGACAACATCGGCGCGGTCATTCTGGGCGACTATCTGTCGTTGCGCGAGGGCGACAACGTCCGCCGGACGGCGCGTGTGCTCGAGGTGCCGGTCGGCCCGGCGCTGATCGGCCGTGTCGTGGACCCGCTGGGCCGGCCGATCGACGGCCTCGGCGATGTGAAGACGACCGTGACTCGCAAAGTCGAATCGCCGGCGCCCGGCATCATCGTGCGCCAGCCGGTCAAGGAGCCGCTGCAGACTGGGCTCAAGGCCGTCGATTCGATGATCCCGATCGGCCGTGGACAGCGCGAACTGATCATCGGCGACCGCGGCATCGGCAAGACCGCGATCGCGCTCGACACGATCATCAATCAGAAGGGCACGGGCGTCATCTGCGTGTACGTCGCGATCGGCCAGAAGGCGTCGACGGTCCGCGCGGTCGAAGCGAAGCTGCGCGAGTCCGGCGCGATGGCGTACACGATCATCGTGAACGCCTCGGCCTCCGACCCGGCGCCGATGCAGTACATCGCGCCGTATTCGGGATGCGCGATGGCCGAGTACTTCATGTACTACGAGGGCAAGCCGACGCTGTGCGTCTACGATGACCTGAGCAAGCAGGCGGCCGCGTACCGCGAGATCTCGCTGGTGCTGCGCCGCCCGCCGGGCCGCGAGGCGTATCCGGGGGACGTCTTCTACCTCCACTCGCGGCTTCTCGAGCGGGCCGCCAAGCTCAGTGAGGATCCGGGGATCGTGGACGGCAAGACGATCTTCAAGGCCGGGGGCTCGCTCACGGCGCTCCCGATCATCGAGACCCAGGCGGGCGACGTCTCGGCCTACATCCCCACGAACGTCATCTCGATCACCGACGGGCAGATCTTCCTCGAAGCCGATCTGTTTTACTCCGGTGTGCGCCCCGCGATCAACGTCGGCATTTCGGTGTCGCGCGTCGGCGGATCGGCGCAGATCAAGGCCATGAAGGGAGTGGCCGGCCGGTTGCGGCTCGACCTCGCGCAGTATCGCGAGCTGGAGGCCTTTGCGGCATTCGCGTCAGACCTCGACGCGGCGACGAAGAAGCAGCTCGACCGCGGTGCCCGCACCGTCGAGATCCTCAAGCAGCCGCAGTATCAGCCGATGCCGGTCGAGAAGCAGGTCGCCAGCATCTTCGCCGTGACGAACGGGTTTCTCGACGGAATCCCGGTCAGCGAAGTGCGGCGGTGGGAGCGCGAGTTTCACGAGTTGATGGACACCCAGATGCCGCAGGTCGGTGAGCGTATCCGGACCGAGAAGGCGTTGTCCAAGGAGAACGAGGCGGCGCTGCGGCAGGCGATCGAGCGGTTCACGGCCGACTTCGCGGCCCGGGTGGCCGCGACGACTGCGGCAGCGACCGCAGCGGCATCCGCGGGCGCATCCGCGGGCGGATCCGCGGCGTCGCGCGGCTAGACCCCGGACGGGATCGAGGGCATGGCCAAGGGGCGGGAACTCAAGGGGCGCATCAAGTCGTTCGAGAACACGCGCAAGATCACGCGTACGATGGAGATGGTCGCCACTTCGAAGATGAAGCGCGCGCAGGATCGCGTGGTGGCGGCGCGTCCCTATGCGGCCGCGCTCCGCGAGGTCATCGCGAGCCTGTATGACCCGGAGCTGGCCAGCCAATTCCCGCTCCTCCGGCAGCCGGCGACGGTGCGCCGCGCGGCGGTCGTCGCGCTCACGTCGAACCGCGGGCTGGCCGGCGCCTTCAACGCGAACCTGATTCGTGAGGCGCGGACACTCATCGAGCGGCTCGAATCCGAAGGGACGGCGGTCGAGCTGTATGCTGTCGGCCGGAAGGGCGTCGGGTACTTCCGGTACGTGGGCCGCCAGGTAGCGGCTGCGCGGACCGACCTCACGGATCGTCCGTCCGCGCAGGATGCGGCGGACATTGTGGCGCCGGCGGTCGAGGGATTTGCCGCGGGCACGATCGACGCCGTGTACGTCGTGTATGCGAGGTTCGTGTCGGCGCTGTCCACGCCACCGACGACCGACCGGATCCTGCCTGTCCAGCCACCGGCGAGCGAGGCATCCTCCGGGACGGGCGGCAAATCGAGCGTTCTGTCGTCGCGCCGCCACGACTATCTCCTGGCGCCGTCCGCGGCTGCGATTCTCGAAGCGCTGTTGCCGGCGTACGTGCGGAATGCCGTCTACCGGGCGCTCGTCGAGACGTCGGCGGCCGAGCAGGGCGCGCGGCGTACCGCGATGAAGAACGCGACCGACAATGCGAACGACGTCATCAACGGGCTGCGCCGCCAATTCAATCGCGCGCGGCAGGCCCAGATCACCCAGGAGATCGCCGAGATCGTCGGCGGTGCAGCGGCACTCAGCGGTTAAGCAGCGCGCCAAGCAACGCGGTGGCTGGAGGGCGGCGCCCGGATGTCATTGGGCTGCAGTCCCCGATCACCAACCACTATTCAACGACCACTTCTCATGGCCGATCAAATGAAAGGCAGCGTGATGCAGGTGATTGGTCCGGTTCTCGACGTGCAGTTCGAGGCCGAGCACCTGCCGGAGCTGTACAACGCGCTGCGTGTCAACGTGCCCGCGAGTGACGACACCGGGGGAGTGGCGATCAACGTGACCGCCGAAGTGCAGCAGCACATCGGGCGGAATCAGGTGCGTGCGGTGGCGATGTCGAGCACCGACGGCGTGCAGCGGGGGATGGAGGTGGTGGACACTGGCGCGGCGATCTCCGTGCCCGTGGGTGCCGCGGCGCTGGGCCGCATCCTCAACGTGCTGGGGGAGCCGGTGGACAATGGGCCGCCGATTCCGGCCGATGCGCCGCGGTGGCCGATCCATCGGTCGCGTCCGGATTTCGTGGACCTCGAGCCCAAGACGGAAGTATTCGAGACCGGGATCAAGGTCATCGATCTCATCGCGCCGTTCGTGAAGGGCGGGAAGATCGGCCTGTTCGGCGGCGCGGGCGTCGGCAAGACGGTCATCATTCAGGAGCTGATCAACAACGTGGCCAAGGGCCATGGCGGCCGGTCGGTGTTCTGCGGCGTGGGGGAGCGGACCCGCGAGGGCAACGATCTGTATCTCGAAATGAAGGAGTCGAAGGTCATCGACTCCTGTGCACTGATCTACGGGCAGATGAACGAGCCGCCTGGGGCCCGGCTCCGGGTCGGTCTCGCGGGGCTGACGGTGGCCGAGTATTTCCGCGACGTCGAGAACGCGGACGTGCTGGTGTTCATCGACAACATCTTCCGGTTCACGCAGGCGGGGTCGGAAGTGTCGGCGCTCCTCGGGCGTATGCCGAGCGCGGTGGGGTACCAGCCGACGCTGGCGACGGAGATGGGCGAGTTACAGGAGCGGATCACGTCGACCAAGAACGGGTCGATCACCTCGGTGCAGGCGATCTACGTGCCGGCCGACGACATCACGGACCCGGCGCCGGCGACGGCGTTCGCGCATCTGGACGCGACGGTCGTGTTGTCGCGGGCGATCACCGAGCTGGGTATCTACCCGGCGGTGGACCCGCTGGCGTCGTCGTCCCGTATCATGGATGCGCAGTACATCGGCGAACGGCATTATCGGGTGGCGACCGAAGTGCAGCGGATCCTGCAGCGGTACAAGGAGCTACAGGACATCATCGCGATCCTGGGGATGGACGAGTTGTCCGAAGAGGACAAGCGGACCGTGAGCCGAGCGCGCCGGATCCAGCGGTTCATGTCGCAGCCGTTCTCGGTGGCGGAGCAGTTCACGGGGATCACGGGGGTCTACGTGAAGCTCGAGGAGACGGTCTCGTCGTTCGAGCGGCTGGTGGCTGGCGAGTTCGATACGGTGCCTGAGCAGGCGTTCTTCATGGCGGGCGGGATCGACGACGTGACGGCGAACGCCAAGAAGCTGGCGGCGGCCGCGTGAACGGCCATCGGGTCCCGGGTGCCGCTACCGGGGGGGTGGTTGGGTGAAGACTTCCATCATCTCACCCGAGCGGGTGCTATTCGACGGCGAGGTGTCGTCGATCGTGGCGCCCGGGTACGATGGCGAGCTGGGTATCCTGCCCCGGCACGCGCCGATGGTGACCCTGCTCGGGAGCGGGGTATTGCGGCTGGAGGGGGCGCCGGGCGGGTCGAAGCGCTTCAACGTGTCCGGGGGGTTTTTGCAGGTCGCGGACGACGTTGTGCGGGTCGTGACGGAGTCGGCGACCCCCGTCACCTAGCGGGCCGTTGCCCAACTGGGCGACCTACGGTTCTCGAACGGCCCCTACTGCCCTCTTCCGAGAAGTCCGGTAGGCGACTGGCAGGGTTCGCCAGGCCATTCTTTATTGTCGCCGCCAAGCGCGGCCTGCCAGGGAATGGGCGAAATCCAGACGCTACAATAAGGTAGCAAAGAGCTACGGCTGAGTTTGCTTGGTACAGGCCGCTGGGCGCATGGGCGCTTGGCGGCCTCTTTATACCGTTCGTACCAAATGTCTTGACAAATAGTTGTAAAACCCACATTTCCGGGACGCTGGCGATGAGGTCGTCGCCCGCAGATCCATGGATTTGTCCGGATTTGCCCTTTTTTCGGCCGCGCGCCTCGCGGCGGGGAACGGTCATGAATGCAGCGGCCATTGGCTACGGTGGGCTGTAATTCGGGGTGGCCGGGTGGGCACGGGACTGGGGTGGCGCGGACGTGATCTCGCGCCATCGGAGCGGGCGCTGCGAGCGCGGCGCCCATGTAGTCATTCACCCATTGGAGGAAGCGAGGGATGAGACCATGCGACGTCTGACACAAGTACGAGGGCGGCGCACTAGCCCATTCGGGCTCGTGACGTTCGCCCTGCTGGCGCTCGCTCTGCCGCTCGTGGCGGGTGTAGCGTCGGCGCAGACCGGTACCGTGGTGGGAACCATCACCGACCAGGCGACCAAGACCGGTATCCCGTCGGTGCAGGTTCAGATTGTGGGAAGCACGCGAGGAGTGATCAGCGGTTCTGATGGCCATTACCGCCTGACGGCGGTGCCGAGCGGCCCGGTGCGACTCCGCGTGACGCGGATCGGGTATGCGGCGGCCACACAGACGGCCAACGTCCCGACGGGGGACGTGGCGACGCTGGACTTCGTGCTGAGCGCGACGCAGGTGACCCTCGACCAGGTGGTCGTGACGGGCACCCAGGCGACCGAGCGTGCGCGCGAGAGTGGAAACCTGGTGGCCGTCATCCAGACGGACTCGGTCAACAAGGGTGCGGTCCAGACGTTCTCCGACCTGATCGCCGGCAAGGCGGCGGGTGTCAACATCGAGCAGAACTCCGGAGAAGTTGGCACGAGTTCGCGGATCCGGATCCGCGGCAACAACAGTATCTCGCTGAGCAACGACCCGCTGCTGGTCATCGACGGCATCTACGTCGACAACGGTTCCTCGTCGATTGCCCCCGACATCTTCACGGGCGGTGCCGGCCAAGCGCCGTCGCGGTTCGACGACCTCAATCCGAACGAGATCGAAAACGTCGAAGTGCTCAAGGGTCCGTCAGCGTCCGCGCTGTACGGGACCGCGGGCGCGAACGGCGTCATTCTGGTGACGACCAAGAAAGGAGCGGCGGGCAAGGCCGTGTGGACCGCCCACTCGGATTACGGTGGTGTGTATCAGGCAGCGGTCTATCCGGCCAATTTCGACCAGGTCGGCACGGTGCCTGGTGGCGGGACCGCACATGGGTGCTCGCTGATCGCGCAGGCTGGGGGCGCATGCACGGCCATCAAGGATTCGCTCCTGCAGTGGAATCCGCTGATGTCGTCGAAGTTCTCCCCCTTCACCACCGGCAACGCCCGCTATCAGTTCGGCGCGAGCGTGGCAGGTGGGTCGGATGTCACCAAGTATTTCGCGAGCGGTGACTTCAATAACGAGCACGGGGTGCAGGTCAACAGCTTCCAGACCAAGAACAACGGCCGGGTGAACCTGCAGGCCACTCCGTCGGCGAAGACCGATTTCAGCCTGAACGCCGGCTATCTCCAGAGCCGGCTCGATATTCCGCAGAACGACAACAACGAAGCCAGCATCATTGCGAACGGCCAGTTGGGACAGGCCGTCAACGATTCGAGACACGGCTACTTCGTGCTGATCGATCCGGCGCAGAGCAATTCGATCGTTACGGCGCAGGACGTTGAGCGGTTCACGGGTGGCGCGACCGGTAACTTCCGGCCCTGGGGGTGGTTGACCCTCACCGGCGTCACCGGACTCGATGTGACCAACCGGAACGACTTCCAGCTCATTCCGATCGGCGCCGAGGCGGCGTTCAGTGCCACCAACGCGACGGGATTCGCGTCGTCGAATCCGTTCCAGACAGCGGTCGTCACGGCGCAGTTCAACGCCGCGGCGCAGTACGGTGTCAGCAGCACCATTCACGGCACATCGACGGTCGGTACGCAGTACACGAGCACGACGCTCCGTGGAACGGAAGCTTCGGGGCTCGGGCTCGTCCCCGGTACCGCCTCGCTGGGTGGTGCGACGGACCAGTTCGCGGCCGCCCAGATCGGGAACAACCAGGTCGTGGACATTGGGTATTACGCCCAGCAGCAGTTCGGCTGGCGCGACAAGGTATTCCTCACGGGCGCGTTGCGTATCGATGACAACAGCGCGTTCGGGCAGGCCTACGTGCCGAGTTTCTATCCCTCGGTCAGTGCATCGTGGGTCGTTGGCGAGGAGCCCTGGTTCCCCAAGGGTCCGGTCGTCAGCTCGCTCCGTCTGCGCAGTTCGTTCGGAGTCTCGGGACAGCACCCCGGCTTCCAACAGGCAGAGTCGTTCTACAACTCGATCACGGCCAACATAGGGGGGGCCGAAAACCCGGCGATCACCCTCGGAAGCATTGGGAACGGCAACCTCAAGCCAGAACGCTCCTCGGAAATCGAAGGCGGGCTCGATCTCGGCTTGTGGAAGGATCGGCTGCAGTTCCAGATCACCGGCTACAGCAAGGCCACGTCCGATGCGTTGGTGGCCGTCAACCTCGCGCCGTCGGTCGGCGGCATCATCACGGGAGCGACGGCGGAAACGTCGACGCGCTTCCAGAACATCGGCCAGGTGAACAACCGCGGAATCGAGATGAGCCTGACCGCGAACCTGATCAACGGCAGGAGCACGCGGTTGGACATTACGCTGAACCAGTCGTATAACCGCAACAAAGTCATCACGCTCGGCCCGGGCGTGGCGCCGATTCAGTTTAACTCGGTGAACACCGGCCCGAACATCCAGCGCATCCAGGCGGGCTTCCCGCTGGGCGCCTGGTTCCAGCCGAGCTACACCTATTCCGATGCCAACCACGACGGCATCATCGACCCCAGCGAAGTCACGGTCGCGGGCTGCACGACTGCGGGTCCATGCAGCTCAGTGCTGTCCACGTTCCAGGGCAATCGTGATCCGGCGCAGTTGTTCAGCATCAATCCCCAGTTGACGATCTTCAAGTACTTCAAGATCTCGACGCTGTTCGACAACCAGAGCGACTACCTCGCTCTGAACTTCGGGGCGGCGTTCCGTTGCTCGGCGTTCGGGAACTGCCAGTGGGACTACGACCCCCACACCTCGCTCAAGAACCAGGCGGTGGTGGCTGCGGACGTCAATGGGACGGACGCGGGTTATCTCCAGACCGGGACGTTCTGGAAGTGGCGTGAGTTGTCTGTCCGCGCGTCGGTGCCGGACGCCTGGCTGACGCATCTCAAGGTGACGGCGCTCAGCTTCACGATTGCTGGCCGTAACCTCCGGACATGGACGAACTACCAGGGTGTTGATCCGGAGATCAACTCCAGTCCGTCGGCCGCCGGCTCGGCTTCCTCGGCGCAGTCGGAGTTCTTCACCCAGGGTCTGGTTCGCTACTGGACCGGCCGCATCGACCTCACCTTCTGACCATGTCTCCCATGCGCATATCCTACATCGCACCGCGGGGGCGTTCGCTGCTGGTCGGGGGCACGCTCACTGCGGCACTGTTCGCGGGAATCGTCGGGTGCAATCCGGGCAACGCGCTCAAGATTCCTCAGCCGGACAACCTGAACGCGTCCACGATCAATTCGGCCGCAGCGCTTCCCGCGTTGCTGGCTGGTACGTACAGCGCGTTCCAGATCGCCTATAGTGGCGCAGCCAATGAAGGCAACGGCGGCCACGAGGGCTTCATCAATTTCACCGGGTTGTTCACCGACGAAACGGAGGACATGGAAACCTTTCCGACGCGCATTCTGGTCGATCAGCGAGTGGCATCGGCCTCGAACGCGAGTCTCAAGGGCTACTACATCGATATCAACCAGGCCCGTGCCATCGCGGACAAGGCGGACGCCAAATACAACCAATTTGGGCCCGACTCCACGGGACACGACCAGGTGCTTGCGCTCGGCGGGTTCACGTACGTGATGCTCGCCGAGGCGTATTGTGAGGGTGTGCCGGTGAGTACGCTCAATGACAACGGCTCGATCACGTATGGCACGCCGTTGACGCGGAGCCAGCTCCTCACGATCGCGATCCAGAGGTTCGACTCGGCAGAAGCGTTTGCCACGGCCGCCGGTGATTCGGCGACGCTCAACTTGGCCAAAGTGGGGCTGGGACGGGCGCTCCTCGACAGCAACGACAATGCGGCTGCGGCGACGGCGGTGGCCGGGGTGCCGGAGCCCTTTGTCAACGCCATCGGTGCCTCCACCAACAGTGCGGTGGAGAACAACGGGATCTGGAACTATACGTTCAACGAGCTTGGGTTCAGCGTCTCGGACAGCGAGGGGACGAACGGGTTGCCATTCGTGAGCGCCAACGACCCGCGCGTCGTCTCGGTCAACACCGGCCAGCTTGGTACCAGCGGGCTCGGACCGTTCATTCAACAGCAGATCTATCCGACGCAGACAACGTCGATACCGTTGGGGACCGGCGTCGAGGCCCAACTGATCATCGCTGAGCACCAGCAGCGGACCGGTGGTCCGTGGCTGGCGACGTTGAATGCGCTGCGTACCACCGTGCCGGGACTGGCACCGCTCGTCGATCAGGGGAGCGCTGCCGGAAATCAAAACCTGCTCTTCCACGAACGGGCGTTCTGGATGTACCTCACGGGTCACCGTCTTGGCGATCTACGGCGGCTGATCCGGCAGTACACCCGCGACGTGAACACCGTGTTCCCGATCGGGAATGCCGTCACGGGCATCCCGTACGGCCCCAATGTCAACTTCGACATCTCGGAGGACGAAGCGAACAACCCGAACTTCCACGGCTGTCTGAATCGCAAGGCGTAGGACCGTGGGGTAGGGATGTAGTCGTACGTGATATAGAGGTTAAGTGAGACGGGGCCGCCTGCAGCACACCGCAGGCGGCCCCGTCAGTTTACGCCCAACCCGGGCGCTAAATCGTTGTCCATGAAGAACAATTCATGAAACCGCCGTAGCGGTGTGATCCATGCATTGCCATCTTAACTCGGCTCGTTACTGAGTTGCCGCTTAGCCCTCGGCCCCGTCTAACACACGGCAAGACCCACGAGGTGCCGGCCGCCAGTTCGGCGCGCCGGGCCCAGTGGGCAGACATCGACAGGAGAGTGAATGCACGATTTCGCAACCGTGCGGCGCGCCGCGACCGCACTGATCACCGCTGGCCTGACTGCGGCCGCACTCGTCGCGCTCGCCGTCCCAGCAGAGGCGCAGGCGTGGGCCTACCCCGCGTTCCAGCAGTCACACGTCGTGGATCGTGAGTTCAATTTTGCTGTGGCAACCGCGGACAATGGGGGAACGAGTTTCCTGGCGCAGTGGCGCGAGGGCGTCGTCCCGGGCAAGCAGCAGTTCTCGATCGACGCCGGTCTCGCGACGGTCTCGGGCAATGTAATCGGGTTCTTTGGCGGAACGTACGCGGTGCAGTTCATCTCCGAGACGGCGCAGCAGCCGCTGGAGCTGCTCGGGGCACTCGGCGCGAATGTGGCGTTCGGCTCAGGCGGTACGCTGTTCCGCGTTCCGGTGAGCGTATCCCTCGGCCACCGGTTCCCGCTGCAAGGCGATCTCGCGATCACTCCGTACGTACACCCGGACATCGCGCTCGCGGTCTGCAGTGACTGCGGAGCCCGCGGACGCGGCGACGCAAACGTCGACATCGGGATCGGCTTCGGCGTGAACTTCGAAGTGACGCACCAGGTGGCGCTGCGCCTCGACACATCGTTCGGCTCGTCGTCGTTCGGCTCGTCGGATGCGACGGTCGGCTTCGGTGTGGCGTGGTCCCCGATGGGACTTCGCAAGCCGCCACAATAAAGCACGGCGGCACAGGCAGCGCGAAGGGACGGCGGCACATCCGGCTGGTATGCCATCGGCCACGAACTCGTACGACGCGTGACCAGGCTCGCGGCGTGACCGGTCGCTGATCGTGCTGCCCACGCTCGCCGAGGTCATCGAAGAGGCGCGCGAGCACATTGCCGCGCGGGGCGAGGTGGGGGTTCTATACCTCGCCTTCGGCCGGTTGGCCAAGCTCGAAGAAGTGTACGGCTGGGAGAAGCTGGATGCGGTATTGGCGACGGCGGCACATGCCGTCGCCGATACGCTCCGCGCCGAGCCGGTCGCCGGCGGCCCTCATCAACTGGGCCCGGTCGTCAGCTATCCGCACGACGAGGACATGGTCTGCTTTCACATCCCGGGCGCGCGTGCGCCGGATGCGGACGCGGGGACGGACCGGGTGCCGGATCTGTCGGGCCTCGTCTCGCGGCTGCAGCAGACCGTGTCGGGGCGAGTCGAAGAGGCGTTCGGCGACGAGATCGCGGCGCTCGTCGAAGTGTTCGTGGGACGGTCGCATGTGACCGTGGACCCCAAGGCGCGGCTCGAACGGCAGATCTACCGTGCGGTGCGCGAAGCGGCGGCGGCCGCGCGGAGTGTCGAGCAGCGCGAGCGGGCGCGCGCCGTGGCGGAGCTGCGCGCCAGCCTGCGGGAGCGCGCGGTCTACATCGACTATCACCCGATCGTCGTCGCCGAGACGGGGGCGGTCTTCGGGTACGAGGCGCTGGCGCGCGGGGTGGTGCGCTCGCTACGGAGTCCCGAAGTGATGTTCGCGATCGCGGCGCAGGCGAGGCTCGTCTGGGAGCTGAGCCGTCTCTGTCGCGCGAAGGCGTTCGAGGGGATGCGTGCGCGCCTCGGGCCCGGGCAACTCCTGTTCCTCAACGTGGATCCGCACGATTTCGCCGACCCGGAGTTTTCAGACGGACCGGCGGTCCTGCGCGGGCCGAGTGATGGCAACGGCACAACGCACGACCCCACGCAGGTGGTCATCGAGATCACCGAGCGTACGGCGATCAAGGATTACCCGGCGTTCCGGGAACGGCTGCGCGCATTCCGGGACCGGGGGTATCGGTTCGCGGTGGACGATGCGGGGAGCGGCTACGCGGGGCTCGGGTCGATCGCCAATCTCGAACCCGACTTCATCAAACTGGACATCTCGCTGATCACGGGCATCGATACCAACCCGATCAAGCAGCGTCTCGTCGAGACGATGCTGCGATTCGCGAACCACCAAGGCGCGAAAGTCATCGCCGAGGGAGTGGAGCGCGCCGAGGAATTCAACACGGTGAAGAAACTTGGCGTGCACCTCGTGCAGGGGTTCTTCCTCAACGAGAAGAGTTAGCGGTCTGCATGTAACCGATTGATACGCGGTGTCACCGGGCAGCAGTTGATCTATCGAATTAGAAGAATCTCACGCATCACACTGATGCTGCGCGCCGTTGACACGGAGATTTGCGACCGGTAACGTCCGGGCCTAATGTCAAGCGCTGCGACCGCAACTGTGAATCGCGCGCCCGGTGTCGTGTGGGGCCGGCGGGGCGACGACGGTGAGACAGTCATTCTTGTTTCCCGGACCGGCTCTTACCACACACTCAATGTGATGGGCGCGCAGAATGTGGGCGCTGCTCGAGCCTGGCATGACAATCGAGCGAATCATCGCCGCGATCTCCAACGAATACGACGCGTCGGCGGAAGAAATCGAGCGCGACGTCAAGCGCTTCGTGCGCGAGCTTGAAGACTTGGGAGCGGTGATGATTGGGACGCCCGCTCGATGAGTCACGGCGTTCCCTCTGTCGCCCGGTGCGGCCTGCTCTTATTCATGACAAAGCTGGCGCTCCGCCTTCGCGGTTTCGACTGGACGATCACCTGGTTGCGTCGGCGGATGGAGCGAGTACCCGAGACGATCGAGCCGTGCCTCGAATTTGTGCGGGCAACGGAGTACGCGGTCGCCATGGCGGGAGCATTCTACCCCGGGCGGACGCTCTGCCTCGAGCAATCCCTGACACTGTACTACCTGCTCCGGCGTGAGGGGATTGCCGTGAAATATCGTCAGGGCGTTCAGATCACCCCGTTCGCCGCGCACGCGTGGATCGAGTATCACGGAACGCCAGTCAATGACGTACCCGAGCATGTGAGAG
Source organism: uncultured Gemmatimonadales bacterium (assembly GCA_963737895.1). Taxonomy (GTDB): domain Bacteria; phylum Gemmatimonadota; class Gemmatimonadetes; order Gemmatimonadales; family Gemmatimonadaceae; genus Palsa-1248. The sequence goes on from CAVTUF010000001.1 coordinate 2,197,763, forward strand.
AGTATATCGCCCTGGGGGAGCAATTGCCGTGAGCTTCTTCGTGTGCGTGATCGGCGAAGCCGCGAACGCACTACCAGTGGGTGAGCAACGTGCGTTCGAGTCGGTCGCACGGCGCTTGGGCCTGCCGGTCGCTTGGCAGTCGACGGATGGAGCCGCCTTCCTCACGACACCAGCAACGACCGGGCATCCGCTTGTCGCGCGTTATCGCCAGGCCATCGCGGTAGGCTCCGCTCGTCTAGACGATCGCCAAGCGCTCGCGGCCGGCGCTGTCAGCGGGGCGTCGAGTACCGATCTGGAACTCGTCCTACGCACCGTCGTGCGCCGGGGAGAGTACGCAATCCGCGACCTAGTCGGCGATTTTGCGTTCGTCATCTGGAATCCGTCGGATCGCAGGGCTGTCGTCGCGTGTGATCCGTTCGCTGTCAGGAAACTGTACGTCACGAACCGGCGCGATCTTGTTGCGTTCAGCTCTCGGGCGGAAGCACTGAGCGTTGACGGGAGTTATGACCTCCAGCGGCTTGCCGAACTCGCCGCCTCATCGAATCAATCGCCGCGACTAACAATATATACCGGAGTGAGCCGGTGGCCGGCAGGCACCGTGGGTGTCGTCGAGCACGGGGCACTGCGAACGCGTGAATACTGGTCGCCCTCGGAGGTCGCGCCGTGTCCGGAATGGTCTCGCGATGAGCAAGGGGCCGCGAGGCGGTGTCGTGAGCTTCTGGCCGACGCCGTCCGCGCGCGACTGGGCGATGATGGCACGACCTGGGCCGAGCTCTCTGGCGGGCTCGATTCGTCGTCGGTGGTCAGCATCACACAGTGGCTGGTCGAGCGTTGTGCGGTACCCGGAGGTATCGCGGGCACCGTCACGTACGCCGACCAGCACGGCACGAGCGCAGACGAGCGGACGTATGCGAACGCGGTGACTTCGCGGTGGGGCGTCCCGAATCGGGCGATCGTCGATGCTCCGCTTTGGCACGACAATCGGTACCCAAAGCCCCAGTTGGATGAGCCGGGATTCAACCTCATGTTCTATCCTCGCGCGGCCCAACTTCGGGAAACAGTGCAGCGAGCTGGCGGACGCGTCCTCCTGACCGGGTTGGGTGGGGACGAGCTGTTCGTGGGACTCATGATTTTCTTCGCGGACTGGGTCGCACGCGGCCTGGTGGGTCCGGCAGTTCGCGAAATGGCGCGGCGAGCGGCGATTGGCCGGGTGTCCTTCTGGCAACTCGCGTATTGGAACGCGATCGTGCCTTTTTTCCCTGCGCCGATCCGGCGCCGGCTGGTGACCGGAAGACAGCAACTGCCACCATGGATTCCTCCGGCGATCGTCCGACGATATGGACTGTCTGCCTCGGCTACGTCGGACTTCGATGGACGGCCTGCGCGCAAATATCATCACGCGATTGTGTCGAGGCTTGGCCGACTGGCACAGCACACTGGATACGAGCAGCTCGGCGACGTAATGGATGTGCGTCATCCCTTCTTGTATCGCCCGCTTGTGGAGTTCGCGCTGCAGTTGCCGGCGGACCTTTGTGTCCGGCCATATCAGCGAAAATGGGTGCTTCGGGAGGCAATGCGTGGCATCCTGCCCGAAATAGTACGGACACGCATCGGGAAGGGCTCACTGACGGAGCCGTTCGCGCGCTCGCTGGCCGTGCACCGCCGGTTACTTGAGCCGCTCGTCGAAGAGTCGGCGCTCGCGGACCTCGGTGTCGTAGACGGCTCGGCGCTTCGACGGGCGTTTACCGGCGGCCCGTCAGGAAATGTGCGCGCCGTGGACTTAAGCGCCAATGTCCAGGCGACTCTCGTTTTGGAAGCATGGCTCCAACTGCGATCAGGTCGGTGGCCGCGGGTGGATTGTGATGGTCGTACATCAATGCACGCACACAACTAAGGAGAGTCTTATGAAGAAGACATATTCTGCTCCGGCGGTCGTCGACACCGCAGATGTCCGGCTGGAAACGAAGATGAAAAATCCAGGTTTTATCGAGGAGCAAAATATTCGCCCCCAGTCGCCGGGGTGTCTTGGGTACGGTCTCTGACTGCGTCGCGTGACGCCGTAACACCGCGTTCCACGCCGTCAGTTTAGCTCGATCGGACTTCGCGGCCACCGACCTGGTTGCGCGTCCTCTTTCGTGGCGGCGGGAACGCCGGGCAACATGCCGACAGTCCCGCGGCCGCCCAATTGCGAGCCGTTCGTCCTGGAGCGCACGCATGATCCTGCACGCTCCGGGCTGCGGCTGAGTCGAGCCAACGGGTGTCCTCCTGGGCTATGCTGACAACCCGCATCATCCCAGTGACTTACGACGATTAGCCTCCTAAGCACTAGCGACTAAACGTTGCACTAACTCCGCGGAGCGCTGCGCGGCGCCGAGTCCCGATTCGACGACAGCGCGTGCGTGATCGCCGGTTGCGCGGCGGCTCGCGGGATCCGTGAGCCATCCGCCGAATGCCGACGCGCAGGCAGCGGCATCGCGCACCGTCGCCGCTCCGCCCGCCGACAGGAGCAACGCCGCGTCGCGCTGTCCTCCGTGTTGGGGGCCGAAGGCCACGGGCACACCGTAGGCCGCGGGTTCGAGCACCGAGTGCAGGCCGGCGGCGTGGAAAGCCCCGCCCACGTACGCGATGGTGGCGATCGCATAGAGATCACCGAGCACGCCGACGCGGTCTACGAGAACGAGGTCCGGAAGGTCTACGTCGCCACTCGCGGCGGCATCTATCCGGGCACTGCGGATGTCATGCGAGGCGGCCCATCGCTCGAGCGCGGCGAGGCGCTCCGGGGCCGGCTCGTGCGGTGCGAGGACAAGCCGAGTATCCGGCGAGCGGCCACGAGCGGCCAGCCAGGCGCCCAGTACGACATCCTCATCCGGCGGCCAGGTCGATCCCGCGACGATCATCGGATGGCCGGCGCCTGCGAGCTTCCGGAGCAACGGGCCGTCGCGCTGCACGTGTGCAGCCCGCTCCCACACCTGGTCGTAGCGGGTATCGCCGGTCACGCTCAGCGCGCGGGGGGGCACGCCCAGCGCCTGCAGGCGGGTTGCGTCGTCGGGGCTGATCGCTCCGGCGGCATCGAGGCGGGCATAGGCGTCGTGCAGCAGGGCGGCGCCCCAGGGTGAGCGGCGGCCGGAGTGCTCGCTGAGCGTGCCGCTCACGAGACCAATGCGAACGCCAGCCGAGGCGGCGCTGGCGGTGAGCACGGGCCACACGTCCAGCTTCACGAACACGAGCGCGCTGGGGGCGAGGGCGGCGAGGACATCGCGTGCCGCGGACGTCGTATCCCATGGGAGATACGCAGCGAAGTCCACGAGGCCGCGCTCGCGGAAACCCGCGGCGAGCGGTTCCGCGCTGGGCGAGAAGTGCGTGTACGCGATCTGGTACGCGGGATGCTGCGCGCGGAGGAGCTCCAGCACCGGTTTGCCCTGCAGTCCTTCGCCGACAGAGGGCGCGTGCATCCAGAGCAGTGGCCGGCTTCGGTCACGGCCGACGGCTCCGAATGCGGTATAGCGGGCGATCACGCCGTGCCGGGCGCGAAGGGCCCGGAGCCATTTCGAATCCCCGGGGACGAGCGTCGCGGCATCTGCGGCGCGGGTGGCTACCGCGCCTGCGACGTGGTAGGCCGCCCGCAGCGCGGTGTTCATCAGGTGATGCTGGTGGTGGTGCGGGCGGTGATGCCGCGCGGCCGGCCGCTACTTCGTGGTGGCGAGCGCCGAATCAATGGCGCGGCGGTAATTCGCCGTCGGCTGGACGCCGACCATGATCTTCGATCCGACGATCACCGTCGGGGTCGAGCGGGCGCCGGCGTGCTCGGCGCGTGCCATATCCGCGTCGATCAGGTCCTTGGCGACGTGCGCCGTCACGCAGCGATCGAGTGGCACCGTGTCGACGCCGATGCTGGTGGCCAGGGAATCGATGACTTGCGCGGCGGGGTGCCTCTCCTCCCACGTGCTCTGAGAGGAGAACAGGACGTCGTGCATCGGCCAGAACTTGCCCTGGGCGCCGGCGCACATCGCGGCTTCGGCAGCGGGCCACGCGTTCAGGTGGCTAGGGAGCGGGAAATTAATGTAGGCCATCCGCACCTTGCCGGTGGCGACGTACTCCTTCCGGATCGCCTCGAATGATTCGTCGTGGAACTGCTTGCAGTACGGACATTGGAAATCGCTGATCATGATGAGCCAGACGCGCGCCGTGCTGTCGCCGATGATCCGTGACTGGTCGAGTTTCGCGGCGATCGTATCCGGCGCGTGGGAGCCTGGCGTAGTGGCGGCCAATGCGGTCGCAGATCCGGCGTTGCCATCGCCGCGCGTGGTGGCTTCCGCCGCGCGGTTGCATGCGGTGGCGACGAGCATGAGCGAGGCGGCTCCAAGGGCCGCCAGTACAGCCGAGACCGCATGGCTGGCGAGGTACCGCCGGGGGATCATGAAGGGGCCCGAAAGGGGTCGGAAAGGGGTCCAGCGGGCGGGGCTGGCGGGGTGCCAGCAGCGTGCGCATCGAGTCCACTCGGGCGACCAGTCTGCAACGAAACACGCATGTCTGTCGTCAATGGAGGTCGAGGATCAAGCGTCCGGTCATTTTGGGACATTTCCGGTCATTCCGGGATTGCGCGCATGGCGTCAGCGTATGAACATCATAGGCGTCAACTAATCGTCAGTGCAAGTAATCAAAGCACTTGCGCCCGCCCCACAACCCCGCTTCCGCGTCGCGGAGCAGGAGGAGTAATGCGGACGCTGCGGCGCGGCTTTATCCGTGCGGCGGGGTTCCTGGTCGTCGCCGGCGGCACCGCGGCGGTCTGTATAGGTATGGTCTGCGCGGCTGCGCAAGCCCAGACCCCTGTCCCGGCCCAGCCAACTGCCAAGAGCGACACCGGAGCTGTCAAGCCGCAGGGGGACCCATACCCGGCGAGCCTCGACTTCGGGACCGGGCTGATCGACATCCCGGTGGCCTGGGTCTCTCCGAACTCCTCTGACTTCTGGCTGTCGTATGGCGCCAAGCGGATTCCGTCGCCCAAGGTAGCCAACGGGGGTGCCTTTTCCTACTGGAACGGCAACGTCGCCCTGGACACCCATTGGCTGAACCGGTTCGACGCAGGTGTATCACTTTACAGCAACAATCCGGAGTGGGGACTTTTTGGCCAGTTGGTGCTTCTGCACAATGGCGAGCTGGCCTCGTTTCTTCCGGCGATCGCGGTCGGCGCCCGCAACATCGGCCCGGACACGCACGAAGAGCGGTTTCTGATCGGGACCGACGTCACGGTCGACAGCACCGGCCATCAGCACGAGATCACGCCGTTCTACTTCAAGGGATTTCACACGTCGCCGACCCTGTATGCCGTCGCGACCAAGACCCTCGCATTCCACTCGGCGGTGCTGTCGAGCCTCAGCCTGACGATCGGCGGCGGGGACGGCATGTTCAGCCAGGACGGGAATATCGGCGCCGAGTACAACTCGTCGGGCACGGTCGTGAAGGGGATGTTCTTCGGGGCGAGAACCGTGTCGCACCCGACGACCAACACCACGATCTCGCTGGTCGGTGAGAACAACGGATTCGACTACAACGCCGGCGTGATCGGCGGGTGGCGGGGCCTGTCGCTGGGTATCTACGCGTCGGAGCTGGAGGACGGGAGCACGCGCAGTCCGTCGAGCCTTCTGATCTACAACTACCAGAAGTGGAACATCTCGTTCAGCTACAGCGGGAATTTCCACGACGTCGCGCACGGTCACTGGCTGCGTACGCAGATCTCGGAGCTGGAGCGCGAGCAGCAGATCCTGCGCGCCGACATCGCGCAGCGCGAGGAGTCGATCAAGCGCCTGCAGGTGCGGCTCGGCAAGCTGCAGGGCGGCGACCTCGGTGATGTGACCAAGGAACGCCAGCGGATCGAGCAGGAGCTGGAGGCGGAGCGCCAGGCGATCCAGCGCGCCAACGAGCGGCTGAAACAATTGCAAGGGGAGAAGCCCCAGTGATGGCCCTCGGGAGGCGCGGGATTCTCCACGAGTGTGCCGGGCTGTTGGCGGCGGTCGCGTGCAGCGCGGTGCTGTTCGCGCGGCCGCTGCACGCGCAGGCCGAGTTCGCGCAAACCCTGAACTGGGGTTCGGGGCTGATCGACATCCCGACGGCGTGGGTGTCGCCGCTCAGCGGCGATTTCTCGCTCAACTGGTCCGCGAAGACGTTGCAAACCAGTCCGGCGATCCCGCAGTACAACAGCTCGTTCACCGGCAAGGGCTCGCTCCAACTCGCGCTGTTCGGACGCGCGGAGCTGGGAATGTCGGTGCTGTCGAGTGACTTCGAGCATGGATTCTACGGACAGGCGCTGATCATCAACCAGGACGACTTCCGCGGAAAGGCGGGGGCGTTCCTGCCGTCGGTCGCATTCGGCATCCGAAACGTCGGCCCGTACAGCCACATCGACCGGTTCGGGTTGGGGTACGAAGAGACCCTGCCGGCCAACGGTGGCAGCGCACCGGAGATCGTGGCGGACTCGCTGCACCGGGATTTCAAGACCGGGAACACGATCTACGGAGTGGCGACCAAGAGCTTTTCGCTATCGGACCTGCGGTCGTCGTGGCCCGATATCGGAATGAGCCTGACCGTCGGTTACGGCAACGGGTTGTTCTCAAACCACGGGTCGATTCCGATGCGGGACTATGCCGCGGACGCCACCGGGGGCCTGTTCTATGGTATCAAGACGGATTTTCGTCCGTCTACTAATACCATGATCTCCTTGATGGCCGAGAACAACGCGTGGGATTTCAACGTCGGGACGGCGGTGAGCTGGCGTGGGCTGCGGGCGGGCGTGTCCGTGACGGAGCTGGCGGCCGGTAGCGCGCATCTGACGGCGGACGATCCCGCATCGGCATTGTACCGCTACCCGAAGGTCAACTTCACCATCGGGTGGGCGAGCAACATCTTCGCGCTCCTCAGGGGCAACGTCCTCGAGAACCGCGCGGCGCAACTCCGCAAACAGCGGGACGTGCTGCTGGCCGAGATCTCGCAGCGGCAGACGCACATCGCGCAGTTGCAGGGCGAGATCCGGCGCTACGAGGCACAGAACCTCCTCGAGCTCGAGGAGCGGCGCGCGCAGGCCCAGACGGAACTCCAGACGGAGACCGCGGCGTTGCACCGGCTGGAGGAGCGGCTCAAGCGGATCGAAACCGAGACGCAGGGCGAGCCAGAGACGCCGCCTCCGGCGCAGTCGCAGCCACCGGCCAGCCCGCCAGCGAACCCGCCAGCGAACCCGCCTGCGAACCCACCCGCGCCGGGTTCACCACCACCCTCTACAGGGCACACACTGTGATCAGGCCGCGCAGAGTTGGTCTGCTGCTGGCCGCGTTCGTCTGCGTGAGCGGAGCGGTCGCCGCAACGGCGTTCGCGCCTGCGCTCAGCGCTCAGGACACGACCCGCCACGCTCCGGACACCACGTCGTCGACGCTGCCATCGGAACGGGACTACTCGGCCAAGCGCCAGGCGACAATGAGCGACATCAAGACCGCGCAGCGCAAACTCGCGGAGCTGCGCACCGAGCGGATCGCGCTCGAATCGCGGGTGGACAGCGTCGCCGTCAAGGCGACCTCGAAGCGGGCGAGCGAGCTGCTCCTGAGTCATGAGACGACCGCGCTGCGGTCGCTCGACTCGATGCTGACCGCATCGCAGGAAGTCCTGTTGGCCCAGCGCGACCGGTTCCTGCAGCTCGGCGAGGCCGTACGCCGCCGCGCGGACGCGGAGCTCGTGGTCGTCGTGCGCGTGGACTCGGGGCCCGGGATGCAGCACGTCGAGGGCCTGACCGTCCAGGTGGACAGCGCGCCAGCCGCGGACCGCCGGTACAGCAATGCGGCGAATGAGGCGTTGAGCGCGGGTGCGGTGGACGAAGTCTACCACTCGAACGTGCTGCCGTCGACGCATGCCGTAACGCTCACGATGTCGCTCAACGGATCGTCGCAGACCAAAGCGGCCAGCGTGGATGTCCCGACCGGTGCGGTCACGTACGTCCAATTCACGGTGCACGCCGGCCAACTCCTGCTGAGCACGTGGATCAACCGAAGCGGTCCCCAGTAACGCCGTCGGCCAATGGCGGGTACCGCGTGACACGGCGCAACGCACGCCGGGTGATGCGGCGGATGCGTGTGCCTGGCTCGGTTCCTTCGGGCCGGTGGTCGCAGCTCGCCGCAATGGTCGCCGGATTGGTCCTCGGCTCGACCCTGGGCATCGCCCATCCCGTGGCGGCGCAGGGTACACCGGCGACGACACCGCCTGCCGGCACGCCCGCGACGCCGAGCGCTGCTGCTCCCGTCGCCGTGCGGCCCGACACCGCGCTCGTCCCCGAGCTCGATGCGCCTCGCGCAGCGGATGCCGAGATTCGTGTCGCACTGTTCGAACTGATGAACAATCGTCCCGCGGCTGCCCTCGACCGGCTGCGGGTGACCACCGCTCCGCCGGGAAGCGTCGGTGGCGCGGGCACGTGGCGTGGAGATCAGGACCGCCGGTTCCTCATGGCCGAGAGTTTCTACCGGCTGGGGATGGACGACAGCTTGCGAGTGGCGGCCCAGGCCGTGCTCGCGGGCCCGGGAGCGGCGCGGTTCGGCGCGGTGCTGCGCACGCAACTGCTATTCGCCGCGTACCGCAGCGGGGATCTGGCGGATGCGTACACGATCGCCAAGGCTGCGAGCCGGGATGACCGGTCGCCGCTGTCCGCACTGCTTGCCGGGCTGGTCGCATATCAGAATGGGGACACGGCGCTCGCGCGCACGTCATTCGCGTCCGCGCAGCAGCTCGCAAGTCCCGGCGGCCCCTACGCCGACTACGCCCGATACATGACCGCACTGTCGGCCGCGCGCAGCGACTCCGCGCACCCGACGACGGCGTTGCACGCATTCGAAGCGGCCCTCACGACCGCGAATGGCGAGACTCTGAACCAACTGACCCTCGCGGGTGCGCAGAGTGCCGCGGAAGCGGGCCAGTACGATCGCGCGGCCGCATCGGCAGCGGCGGTCGAGGCCTCGAGCGGGAGCGATGCCGAGGCGCGCGCCACCCGGGCGTGGGCGCTGACGCGCGGCGGGCATCCGGATCAGGCCGCGGTGGTGTTCAATGAACTCGCCGACCACTATCCCCAACTGCCGGGGCGCGAAGGCAACCGTTTGATGGCCGCGCAGTCCGCGCTCGAACAGGACAAGCCGACGGAGTCCGAAGGCGAGTTTCTCTCCGCGGTCGATTCCGCGAGCACGGAGGCGCAGCGCATCGCGCAGTGGAGTGCCACGCCGCATGCGGCGGCGCGCGCCCTCGTGACCGCACGCGCGGCCGACGTGCTACTGCTGCCGGACGTGGCGCTGGGCAAGACCCTGTCGTTCCCGGACAGTGCGGGCGGCGGGACGGACGCCTTGCGCGCCGTCGTCTCCGATGCGCCGACCACGCTGCCGCCGGCATTCGCGCCGCCTTCGCTCGTCACCATCGGCAGCCTCACGTCGCGCGTGGATTCGGCCGCGGCCGGGGCGCCGGGCGGTGGACTCAGTCTGGTGGACCGCGACGTGCTTCGGCGGGCGGCATTCACACGCGAGCCGGCCGGTCCGGCGGGCGCTGCCGCGCGGGCCGACCTGGTTCACGACGTGAACGAGCTGCACAACGCCGACATCTCGGTCGTCCTCGCCAACGAAGACATCCGGGCGCAGCGTGGCAACGTGACACTGCAACTCCTGCTGCTGCGCCGCGCGCGCCAGCAGATCGAGCTGGCCGGTGACAGCCTCGGGCCGATGTTCGTGCGGATGTCGGCGGCGGAGGATTCGCTGGCCCGTGTGACGCAGCACGTGGACGTCGCGGGAGTTCTGCTGCACCGGTTGTTCGCCCCGCAATTCACCGACATGCGCAAACTGTCGGCCGACAACATCCGGCAGATCGACAGCGTGCGGCGGTCGATGGGCGCGTATGCGGCGCCGAGCGATCTAGCGGTGCTCGATCGTGAAGCGGCGACGGCCGCCGACTACGGCAGAGTCGCGGACATGATCGAGCGGGGTCTCAATCAGGTCATCGCGAACCATCCGGCCTTTGCGCTCCGGGACTCGATCCGGCTGCGCGGCGAGCGGACCCGCCAGTTGATCGTGCAGACGCAGCGAGCCGTGACGACGGGCGAGGCGGCGGTCGACGAGCAGAATGGCGCGGGTATCCGAAGGCGGGTCGTCCACGCGCGCGTCGCTGCGGAGCACCCTCAACGCGGCCGCGGCAGCGCAGGAGCAGGCGGTCAGCCTCCTTACGGCGGCCGTGGAGCACGACCTCACCGTGCGCGCGGGCGTACTCGCGGCGGACGCGAGGCGAGACCAGGAAGCGGCGGAGTTCGGGGCGGCGGGTGCCTCATTCTTCCGCCAGCTCGCGAGCGCGAACCCATCGTCCGGCGGTGTCGCGGCGGGTGACCCGGCGCCGAACGGGGATTCCGCCGTGGTGCAGCTCGAGCGAGCGATCCAGCGATACCCCAACAGCCCGGCCCGCGCCGGTGCGCTGTACGAGCTGGGTGAGCTGCTCGTGCGGCGAGCCGACGAGCGGTATGCGGCGACGCAGCGCGTGGGCAACGGATCCGACTCGGCTCGTGCGGCACGTGCCGACGCTGGGTCGAACCACCCCGACTACACGAACGCGATCGCGCGGTACGAGGAACTGATCCAGCAGTACCCGGCATTCCCGCAGATCGACGGGGCCGAATACACGCTGGGTACGTTGTACAGCGCGGGCGAGCGGTACGCGGATGCGGCGGCGATCTTCGAGAAAGTGAGCGGCATCGAGTCGTCGACGATGCGTGCGGAGGCCATGTTCCGGCTGGGCGACGCCCGGTTCGAGCTGGCGAGCGCCGCGCGTGGCGAGCAGCGCCAGGCGCTGTTCGGCAAGGCGGCGGGGGCGTACGAGCAGGCGGCGGGCGTCGCGCCGGTCACGGGCGACATCTACTTCCTGTCGCTCTACAAACTCGGCTGGTCGTACTACAACCAGGGCACGCAGCAGAACCAGGACGGCTACCGGAAGTCGGTGGACGTGTTCGGGCGGTTGGTGGATGCATACGATAAACTGCCGGCGGACCGTCAGGCGCGACTCGGCCTGCGCGATGAGACCCTGGACTACATGGCGGTCTCGTTCACGCAGGTGGGTGGTGCGGATGCGGCGAACCGATTCTTCGCGACCCGGGCCGACACGGCGTACAAGATCCAGGTGTTGCGCCGGGTAGCGGCGCGGCTCCGCGACCAGGGTGATTTCGGGCGCGCGGTGCAGGCGTACCAGGAGCTGCTGGTCGAGGCGCCGAACGACTCGTCGGCGCTGGGTGTGCAGCAGGAAGTGATCGACATTTACCAGAACCGCACGCTGGAGCCCGAGAAGGCACAGTCGGCGCGTCTGGCGCTGGTGGACAAGTTCGCGCCCGGATTCGCGTGGTCGGCCGCCAATCTCCCGTTGGAGAAGCAGGCGGCAGCCGCTCGAGAGGATGCACTCCGGCAGAGCGCGCAATACGAGCTGGCCAAGGCACAGGGTTCGGGGACGGGGACGCGGGTCGTCGCGACCCGTACCCGCCGCGCGCCGGGCACACCCGCGCCGACCATTGGGACGCCGTCGCTTGCCCAGCGGCCGCATTATGCGGAGGCCGCGCGGCTGTACGGGAAGTACATGCAGGACTACGGCGGCGCGGACAGTGCGCGTGCGGTCGATACCTACTATGCGGAAGCGCTCTTCGGCGCGGGGGACTACGCGCGCGCGGGCGCTGAATACGTCCGCTCGGCGTACGGCTACCCCGGGGACACGACCAAGGTGGCGGCGGTGGCCGAGCAGCAGTCGGCGCAGAACGCGATCGTGGCATACGACTCGGCGCTCAACGCCAACAAGAACGACCGGACGGTCCAGGACTCGTTGTTCTCAGCGGTCAATCAATTCGCGGACCATTACCCGCACACCGAGATCGCCAAGCGTGCGCTGATCGAGGAAGGCCGGCGGGCGTCGGAGGCGGGGCGGTGGGACGTGATGGTGTCGGCGTTCCGGCAGTACTCGGCGCAGTGGCCGAGCGACCCGTACACCCCGACGGCGGCGAAGCTGGTGGGTGACGCGTTGTACAAGCAGGGCAAGTACGGCGACGCGCAGGCGCAGTGGGATACGGCGTATACGATCGCGGAGCGGGCGGGCCGGCACACGCTGGCGGATTCGCTCAAGCGGGTGCAGGCGTCCGCGGCGTCGATCTATGCCGACTCGCTGGTCAAGGCCGGCCAGTATCAGCGCGCGGCGGAAGAAGTGTACGTCGCGTACGCGGACGAGAATCCGACCAACGTGAAGGCGGCGGACGCGCTGCGGAACGCGATCGAGACCTACATGCTCGCGGACAGCGTGGCGCGGCGGAAGGGGAACGACAGCGCGTCGAAGGATGCGCGGACCCATGCCGTGGATCTTTCGAACCGGCTGATCACGCAATTCCCGCAATACCAGTACCGGCTGCAGTATCAGACATTGCACGCGGACCTGCTGGCGGGCCTGGGCCGCGGGGACGAGTCCATCGACGCGCTCCGCAAGCTGATCGCCGACAACCCCACGTGGGCGGGGCGTGCAGACGCCGAGATCCGGCTGGCGACGCGGCTGGACTCACTCGGGAAGAAGAAAGAGGCGGCAGCGGAGTACGAACAGTTCTCGTCCGACTATCCGCGCGACAAGCGGGCGACGGACGCGCAGTACAACTCGGCGGTGACCTATCTCGAGTCCGGCGACACGCTGACCGCCGCGAAGACCTACGCGACCTTTGCGCGCCGGTATCCGGCGGACCCGCGTGCGGCGCAGGCCCGGTCCTACCGGATCGCGCTGTTGCGGCAGGCCGGGGACTCGGCTGCGGCGAACGCCGATCTCGCGACCTTGTGTACCGCGAACGCGCCTGCCGACCTCAAGGCCGACTGTGCGGCTCGTGCGGGGCAGGCGGCGTTCTCCGCCGGAGTGGCGCAATTCCTGAAGTACCGGCCGGTCAAGCTCGTAATCGCGTCGCGGGGCCAACTGACCGCGGTTGGGGTGAAGCGGGCGTCGGCCAACAAGCAGCAGTTGCTGACCGCGCTGACCAAAGACTTCACGCGCGCGATCGAGGCCGGGGACCCGCAGTACCTCGCGGCCGCGACCTACTACATCGGCGTGGCGCAGTGGGAGTACGGCAACTTCCTGAAGGATGTGCAGCTCCCGGCATCGCTGAGCGATGCGGAGCGGCTGGCAGCGGCCAATGGGGCCGCGAAGCAGGCCGAGGCGTACTACTCGCAGGCGCAGAAGACGTGGCAGGCCTTGGTGGACAAGGCAGCGCAGGAGAAGATCGTGAACAAGTGGGTGGACATGGCCAAGGACGGCGTGCAGGGGAAGGTGCCTGATGACCTCTAGAAGCGGTTCTCAGAGGCCGTGGGGCGTGATGGCCGGACTGCTGATTGTGGCGGCACTGGCCGGCCCGGCTTCCGCTCAGGAACAAGGTGCTGCGCAGGGCGCTGCGCAGGGCGCTGCGCAGGGGGCGAAGCCCGTGCGTGGCGCGCAGGCCATCGAGATTCGCGGCCAGGTCCCGACGCCGCAGGTGGTGACCGTGCGGCCGCGTGAGACCCCGGTATTCAGCCGGGAAGTACTGACACCGTCGTATTTCGACGCGCACTTCTGGCAGGCGCTGCTCACGCCGTACGAGCTGGCGCCAAATCTGTCGTCGGGCGCGGGCGCGACGCCCACCAGCATTGTGCCGTCGCCGTTGCCGGGCGACAGCACATTTCGTCTTCCGCCAGCAGCCGACAGCGCGCATCCCGCGCCGCCGGCCCCCGCTCCACCCGCCGGTCCGCCGGCGCCTACCGCGACGCGGGGCACGTCCCCGAACGCTCCAAGGGAGAAGTAATGCGATCGTTGCTCGAGACGTTCCGGAATGGCGGCCCGGTCATGTACGTCATCCTCGTGGTCGCGATCGCGGGGCTCGCCATATTCTTAGAGCGCTTTTACGTGATCGTGATCCGCTCCACGATCAACGGGGGTGCGTTCATCGAGCGCATCATGCAGCTCGTCCGGGCACAGAAGATCGAGGACGCGATGCGGCTGTGCGCGCAGTCGCATTCTCCGCTGCCCGACATGGGGCTCCTGATCCTGCGGAGCAAGAGCCGGGAAGAGGGTGAGCTGCAGAACGTGGCGGATGCCGCGTCGCTCTCCGTGATTCCGCGGTTGTCGCGGCGGCTCCAGTATCTGCCGATGCTGGCGAACGTCGCCACGCTGATCGGACTCTTCGGGACGATCTACGGACTGAAGGGCGCCTTCGCCTCGGTGGCGGCGGCATCGGCGGCACAGCGGTCGGAGAAACTGGCCGCGGGTATCGCGATCGCGCTCAATGCCACGGGATTCGGACTGCTCACGGCGATTCCGCTGACGATCGGCCACTCGTATCTGTCCGCGCAGGCGGAGCAGATCATCGAGCAGGTGGACGAGTTCTCGGTCCGGCTCATCAACGCGCTGGTCGAGCGCCCCGAAGCCAGGATCTCACGCTAGCCGCGCCAAGGGCATAGTCGTGGCTACATCGCGATTTCACCGAGCGAAAGTCCGGCGCGCGGAGCGCGCGTCGTCCACGATGGGGCATGGCGGCATCAACCTGGTGCCGCTGATCGACGTGCTCACCTCCATCGTGTTCTTCAGCCTCGCGAGCTATCAGGGACTGCTGGCGGAGCTGACGTCGTTCGACCTGGCGTTGCCGCCGCTGGTGGTGACGGCGGAGCAGATGCCGGCTGGCCAGAAGGACACGAATCTCAATCTGCTGCTCGCGGTCCGGATCGAGGCCGACAAGATGCTGGTGGAGCATTCGGCGAACGGCGGTTTCCGCCGCGAGATACCGGGGCTCACCGGCGCGTCACTCGACACGCTGCAGGCGCTGATGACGGGCATCCACCAGGAGTATCCGCAGAACAACGACGTTCTGGTGATTCCCTCGGACGAAGTGCAGTACGACGACGTCGTGCACGTGCTCGAGCGGCTCAAACTGGCGCAATTCCCGAACGTCGCGCTGGGGACACGCGCGCGCGCGACGACCGTGTCGTCGTCGGCGGGGCGGACCTAGCCATGGCACGCCAGCAGGTCAGCCGGGCGCGCATGGCGCGCGAGTCTCGCCGGGGCGCGCAGTTCGCCAAGTTCAAACTGGCGGAGCTGAACCTCGTGCCGCTCGTGGACACGCTGGTGTCGATCGTGTTCTTCGCGCTCGTGACCGCGACCGTCGGGGAGCTGGCGCCGGTCGTCGCCGGCGTGAACCTGCCCGAGGCGCGCGTGGGGACGAACGCGCTGCAGCAGTTGACGCTCGGTATCGGGCGGCAGGTGACGCTCGCGAATGAGCCGGTGATGAACACCGTGGACGCGGCGCAGGCGCGGTCGAACGTGCCCGGGCAGCCGTTGATCATCCCGCCGCTCTACACCGCGCTCAAGGGCAAGGCGGACTCGATCCGGACCGTGACGCAGGTGACGCCGGACCAGCCGGTGGACGTGCCGCTGGCGATCCAGGGCGACAAGACGATGCGATACGATCTGCTCTCGCGGGTAATGCAGACCGCGCGGCTGGCCGGATTCAAGAACATCTCCTTGCAGGTCCATCGGGTGTCTGATGGCGGGTGAGGGTTCGACGGACGCGCGGTATTCGCGTCGTGCGCGCCCGCGCGACGAGGCGAGCTTCACGCGCAACCTCCGGTTCGAGCTGGCGGACGAGGAGGGCCGGGCGCTGCTCGGCTCGTGGATGCTGTCCGCGTCCTTCGGCGTGCTCTGGATTCTGCTCGTGATATTCGGGCCGACGACCGACATCAGTCATTTGCTGCCGCCGGAGGAGCGTCCGATCAGCGTGACGTTCGAGCCGCCGCCGCCGCCGGACGTACCGGTGAAGCCGGAGGCGGCGCAGCCGGTTCCGGCGGCGGCGAAGACGGCGGCACCGTCAGGGAAGCCGAAGCCATCGGCCGAGGAGATCGCGGCGAAGCGCGCGGCGGCGGCGAGCGCGGCGTTCGGGGCGGCGCCGGCGGCGAACGGTCCTGTGGGCGACGTGTCCAACGTCCTTCGGGGTGTGGACGTGGCGTCGGGTGCGCCCAAGCCGGGCGCGGCGGTGGGCAAGGCCGTGCTGGCGTACGGGCAGGGCGGACAGGGCGTGCGGACGCCGGGCCGGGCCGACATGGGTGGCGGCGCGGGCGTCGGCAATCTGGGTGGAGTCGTCGGTGGCGGCGGGATCGGCCACGAGGGCGTGACCGTGGCGGCGCCGAGGGCGATCGATGTGCCGGGGCTGGGCGGTCCGACGCGTGACATGGGAGAGCTGGGCACGGCGGTGCGCAGCCATGACTCACAGCTCCGGTTCTGCTACGACGAGTACGGGTTGAAGGTGAACCCGGGGCTGGCGGGGAGTGTGACGCTAGCGTTGACGATGACGGGTGGCGGGACTGTGACGAACGCGGTGGTGAACCGGCGCACGTGGTCGGGCCCGGGTGCGAGCGAAGCCGAGTCATGCATTCTGGAGAAGGCGCGGGAGTGGCATTTCCCGGCGTCGCCGGCGGGCGGGGGCACGTTCGAGTTTTCGTTCAATTTCACGAAGTAGGCGACGGCCGATCGCAGTCTCGCGGGATTCGTAGTCAGGACGTGCAAATGCGGGGGCCGTTTTCGAACGGTCCCCGCTGCGTTTATTCGATGCAATGGTGACAGCACACGGTCGCGTATATAACGGGCAGGGTTGCATAACCCAAGCCGCTTGGATATTATGCTTCACGGAAATACGTAGGCCGCCGCGTCTGTGCGGGGCCGTTCTCGAACGGCCCCTACTGCCCTCGACGACATGCTTCGGTGGAATGGCACCTGAATGAAGCGACGCACACACAAGGTCGTCACGACAGACGCTGAGATCGATGCGGCGATCAATGTGGCTGACCGGTACCCGATCGAGGAAGCGGTCGAGGCCACGTATGCCGGGGCCGAGGATGCGATCGCCATTCGTTTCAGCGATGGGGTGCAGCTTCGCATTCCGCGGCGGCTCGTGCAGGGTCTCGAGCATGCGACACCAGGGCAGCTCCGACGAATTCAGATTGAAGGGCCCGGGACTGGTCTCGTGTGGCCGGCGCTTGGCGTGGCGCACTACATCCCGGGCTTGGCAGCGGGCATTTTCGGGACGCGGCGATGGATGGCGGAGGTGGGCCGTCGTGGCGGCATGCGACGGACGAAAGCGAAGGCCGCGGCGGCTCGCGCGAACGGGGCGAAGGGCGGCCGGCCGCGCAGCATCAGCGCGCGGAAGAAACCCGTGGGGCGGAGTGTCAGCTGAGAGAGTCGTTCGCGAGCGGCTACTGGCTGGGTTGATTCGTACTATCGGCCGGCAGAACGTGGTTACAACCGCGACGGCCGGGTGACATGCCGCGACTTGCGGCGGAGCGGCGCCGGGCCATTCATCAGAGGCGATCCAGACGCGAGCCTGTCCCGGCGTTTTCCGAGAGGAACAATGAAGCCAGTCTCAGTGTCGATTCTTGCCATGATTGCGGCGGGCTGCACGACTGGGCCGTCGGCGCCGCAGCCTGGGTATTCGGGGACCTGGCAAGGCCGAACAACGAATGGCGATGGTCCGGTGACCGTGACTACGGTTACGACTCAATCTGATAGCGTGATCAGTGGAAGAGGGAACTACGTCACGGTGTCTGGCAATCTGCCGTTTACCGTAACGGGCGCGTCGTCACGTCCGGATCTCCGCCTTACCATCGTGTTCAACGACAACACGGAGTTGTCGTTCGTTGGACAATACGTGACCTCGGACAGCGTTGCCGGCGTTATCCAGTCCGCCCCGTCCGTCGGGGGACTTACGCTATCGTTGAAGCGGCAATAGGCAGTGTCCCGGCGCTTCAGTAGAGCGTCATAGTGGACCGACCGCAGCGAGCCATCTAAAGCTGGCGGTGGAACGTCTCCGGGTCGCCGGTGCCGATACGGTCGCCGGACAATGGTGCGCCGAATTCGGATGGGTCCATCTTCAGGCTCGCGGCGGATCCGCCGCGCATCGTGAATGACACGTGGCTCTGCGGTTTCGAGCGGAATGCAAACGTGCCGTCGTCCTGCTTGAGCAACTGCTGGGGGCCTTCGCCGAGCGCCTGGATCATCAGCCGGCCGTCTTCGTCGAAGACGCGGTAGGTGCGGCGGTACTGCGCGAAGGAGTCGTGCAGGGCTGGCCCGACTGCCTCCAGCCGCAGCACGTATGTCCCGGCGAGCTGCGTCAGCTCCGCCGCCGATACCGGTTTGTCGGCCAATGTCCGCGCGGGCGCTGGCGGCGTCACGGGGAGTTGCGGCAAGCCAAGGATGGTTCTCGCGAGCGCGCGGGTGATCGCGTAGGCGTTCTGGCCCTCGGTATTGGTCAGCACCACGATCGTGAGTCCGTCCTGCGGAAAATCGTACAGACTGCCGCTGTAGCCGAGGAGGGAGCCGTGCTGGCCGATCCTCCGGTGGCTGTCTTCATGATTGATGGTGACCGCGAAGCCGTACTGCGCCTGCGGATCCTGCGGGCTCATATGCGCGGCGGCGCCTTCGGCGGTCGTCATCATCTCGAACGACGTGGGCTCGACGAGCTTCTTCGTCTTGATCGATTCCCAGAGCTGGTAGATATCGCCGACGGTGCTGCAGAATCGCAGATCGGCGTTGTAGGCCATGTCGTTTTCGTTGGCGGGTACGTAGCCGGTCTCGAAGTGGCGGTACGCGCGGGAGAGGCCGTGCACGAGCGAGAAGTCGTCGCAGTACGAGGTGGATTTCACGCCGGCGGGGCGCAGGATGTTGTCCTGCACATAGCTCGCGAACCGTTGGCCGGTGACGCGTTCGACGATCACCACCAGCAACTGAAAGCCGGAAATGGACCAATCCCATTTCGCGCCGGGCTCATTGACCCAACTCTTCCCCGCGTAGAGCGCCATCACCTCATCCAGTGCCTTCGGTTGGCGGCTGGTGGCTTCGATCGGGTCGCCGAGGTAGTGGTAGTCCACGATCCCCGCGGTGTGGTTCAGCAGCTCGCGGACAGTCACGCGGTGACCCTGCAGCGGGAACTCCGGCACGTACTTCGAGATGTCGTCGTCCAGCGAGAGCTTCCCGTGGTCGACCAACTGCATGACCGCGATTCCCGTGAAGGGCAGCATTGGGCCGACGACATGATAGACCGTCTCGTCTTTCGCGGGGGCATCGAGCTCGAGATCGGCGAGTCCGTAGCCCTTGTGCAGCACGATGGTGTTGTTGCGGGCGACCAGTACCGACGCTCCCGCGACGCCTTCCTGCGTCATCACGCGGCGGACCACCGAGTCCAGGCCAGCGGCGGACGATTGCGCGTGGCAGATGGGCGCGGTGACGCATGTCGCGAGGATGCACGTTGCGAAGAGCACATCTGAGCATCGGCCTTGCATCTCGGGCTCCTTACTGGGAATTGACGGTGGTGCGGACATGACTGTGTGCGTGGCTGGCTCTTACTGGGCGGGTCATGACCCGCCCCTACCAGGGACGAAATTGATCGCGTGACCAGGGATGAAATTGACCGCGCGACCAGGGACGCAGTTGAACGCGTGACCGGGGACGCAATTGATCGCGTGACGACGGTCGTGTCAGCCCTGGATGAGGAGCAGCAAGTAGCCGACGAAGAGTACCAGGTGCACGAGGCCCTGGAGGACGTTCGTGCGGCCGCTGGCGAACGTCACCACGCTCACGGCGAGCGTGAGCAGCAGCATGACGATGTCGGTGTGCTGGAGGCCGAGGACGAGGCCGCGGCCCGTCAGGTGGCTGATGACCAGCATCGCGGGGATCGTGAGGCCGATCGTGGACAGCACGGAGCCGAGGAAGATGTTGACCGAGCGTTGGAGCCGGTTCGCGACGGCGGCGCGGACGGCGCCGAGGGCTTCGGGCGTCGCGACCAGCATCGCGATGACCACGCCGCCCAGCGCGGCAGGCGCGTGCAGCGTTTCAATGACGTAGTCGATGGGATTGGCGAGCGCTTCCGCGAGGAACACGACCGGCGCCATGTATGCGAGCAGCAAGAGGCCGTGCTTCGTGACCGATGGCCGCTCGAGGTGCGCCGGCTCGGGCGCTGCCTGCGGGTCCTCGCCGAACATGAAATCGGCGCGCTGTCGGCCGGTCTGCATCGCGAGAAACGCGCAGTACAGGCCGACCGACATGACCCCCAGGATCGCGCCCTGCGCGCCGGACAGCGTCGGGCCCGCGGTGGTCAGTGTGTAGTTGGGCAGGATCATGCTGAGAATCGCCAGCGGGATGATCACGCCGAGGTAGCTGTTCGCGCTCTGGAGGTTGTAGTGCTGCTCGCGGTGTCGCCATCCGCCGAAGAGCAGCGACAGTCCGACCATGCCGTTGAGGATGATCATCAGAACGGCGAACAGCGTATCGCGGACGAGCGTCGGCTTGTTCACGCCGTGCAGCATCACGGCCGAGAGGCTGGCGACCTCGATGAACGTGACGGCGAGCGTGAGGATCAGCGTGCCGTATGGCTCGCCGAGGCGAATCGCGAGCTGGTCGGCGTGGCGGACGACAGACAGGGCCGATCCCATGATCACCGCGAAGAGCCAGACGAACGCGAACACGAGCCACACCGGGTGCGACATCCGGCTGGTCAGCGCGTCGCCGGAGGCCACGAAGATCACGCATGTCGCGACACTGGCGCCAAGGAGCCACTCGGCGCGGACGGCCGGCCAGAAGCCGGGCCGGGTGGTCGTCACCGGCCGTTCCCGTGGGGGGGCGGGCCAGGTGCGCGGGCGCCGGCGCGGCGCCACCGGTCGCGGGCGGTCCGGAGCGAGTCGGCGTGCCGGGTCAGGACCCGGATGCTGTCGAAGCGGGCCGCGTAGGGCGCGGTGAATCGCGCGGCTGGCGGGAGCGTGTCGAGGGCCCGGGCGGCGGCGTTGATGGTGGCGCGGGCAGCGTCGTAGCGCTGGGCGAAGGCGGCGGCGCTCTCCGCGGCGGGAGACAGGGCCGGAGCGGGGGGAGCGGGCGTCCTCGAGGGGGTGCCGGCGCCTTCCACGGGGGTGCGCGGAGCGCTACTATCGAATGTGTGCGCCGACACCGGGAGGGCCGCCACGGTCGCGCGGGGACGTACACGCGGCGATCACGAGCCATACCACGGCGCAGGGGCGTCTGAAGTGACGATATATCGCGCCCACCCCGTCCCCTTGCATCTAGGCGGCGAAGCTAGGGTGAACGGGACGGCCGGGCAAGGCAGCCCGGGACACCGTTGGGGGCACGGCTGGGGGCCCCAGATCGTGGGGCTGGCCTGGGTCGTTGCGGCCTCGGTGGCGGCCCTGCCCATGGGGGCGGCTGCCCAAGGGGCCCAACTGCCCCAACCCGTGGGACTGGTCAACGATTTCGCGCACGTGATCCCGGCCGCCCAGGCGGATCGGATCACCCAGATCGCGAACAATGTCCGGACCAAGTCGCGGGGGGAGATCGCGGTGGTCACCCTGAGCGACATCGGGGACCGGGACCCCAGCAATGTCGGGATCGCACTGATCCGCCAATGGAAGATCGGGAAGGCGGGTAACCCCGGCGATCCGACCCGTAACGCCGGGGCGGTGATCCTCGTCGTGCCCAAGGAGACGAACTCCGACGGGCGCGGACGGTGCTGGATCACGACCGGGTCGGGTGCCGAGGGGTTCATCACCGACGCCGACGCGGGCGACATGTGCCGGGATGCGATACCGGATTTCCGCCAGCGGGACTATGGGGCGGGGATCGCGCTCCTGACGTACGAGACGGCCCAGCGGTTCGCGAAAGAGTACAACTTCGCGGTCGATACGACGTTGGCCGTGGCTGTCCCGCCCGCGGCATCGGAGCACCACGGTGGGGGAGTGTCGCCGGTGGCGATGTTCTTCCTGCTGTTGTTCTTCTATGGGTTTCTGAACATCATCGCGCGCCGGGCGGGCGGGCGGGGTGGATGCCTGCCGATCTTCCTGCCCTTCGGGGGCGGATGGTCAGGAGGAGGGGGCGGAGGGGGCTGGAGCGGTGGTGGTGGTGGAGGGGGTGGGTTCGGAGGATTTGGTGGTGGCGGGGGTACAAGCGGCGGCGGGGGCGGCTCGAGCTGGTAACCAGCGTCAGCCTGTCCGCCGATCGCAGCCCTCCGCTCGCAGGGCCGAAGACCAATGGTCC
Source organism: uncultured Gemmatimonadales bacterium (assembly GCA_963737895.1). GTDB lineage: Bacteria > Gemmatimonadota > Gemmatimonadetes > Gemmatimonadales > Gemmatimonadaceae > Palsa-1248. The sequence continues at coordinate 2,219,855 of CAVTUF010000001.1, forward strand.
CAGGCGCCGGACAGGTACTGGAAGCAGCTCGAGCGACAAACGCACCGACCGACCGAGGACGATCGCATGGGTATGAGATCGACAGCAGGAACGACTGCTCGCACAGCTACTCGAACAGCCAAACGAACCGCCAAACGAACCACTACTCGCAATGCTCTGCGCGACATGGTACGAGTCGCGAGGCGATTTGCCGTGCGGCGCGGAGGGTTGTCCGTCGCGATCGTGGCTGTCGCGGCGCTGGCCGCGTGTCATGGCGACAAGAAGGGATCGGCCGACTCGGTCGCGGTGGCGACGCCCGCGCCCGACACGACGCCGCAGGATCTCTCGAAAGTGCAGACCGCGCTGCCTCCGGCCGCGGCGGACACCTTCACGCCGCCCAAGGCTCCGGTGGCTCAGCCGGACTATCCCCCGGCGCCGCCCGCTCTCATGCAGTCGGTGGAGCGTGAGCAGGCGTTCTCCAAGTTCTGCTACGAGGAGTTCGGGCAGAAGGCGGATCCGTCGCTGCGTGGCGGTGTGGCGATGCTGGTGACCGTGTCGGACAACGCCATTCAGGACGCGAAAGTCGCCAATTCCCGGTGGACGGCGAAGGCGGCTGGCGAGCAGGTCAACCAGTGCCTGAACGAAAAGGCGCGGCTGGCGTGGAAGGTGGGAGATTCGACGGTCAAGCCCGGGAAGTACGTGGTGCAACTGAGCTTCCGCGGCGAGTAGCGCTTCTCCTGCTGTGTCCGGTGTTCCGAAGCCCGGCGGCTGCCTAGCCGCCGGGCTTCTATCTTATAGCTTCCAGCCTCGACCACCTGCCGGGCAACATTTCGCCGATAGTGTGTCGCCGGGCAGGTCGTGGTTGGCCACTGTGGGTGTCCACCGGAGGAATCAGCACATGCAGAGACGTCTGCTTGGGCGTGCGGCATTCGTATTCGCGGCGCTCCTGCTCTCGGGGTGCGGATACAATACGATCCAGCGATATGACGAACAGGCTGCGGAAGCGCAGAAGAACATCGAAGTGCAGCTTCAGCGGCGGAGCGATTTGATCGGGAATCTCGTCGAGACGGTGAAGGGACAGGCGAAGCAGGAGCTCGACGTATTCAAGGGCGTAGCGCAAGCCAGGGCTGGTATCACCGACGCGCTGCAGTCGCACAATGCGGGGCGCGAGGCCAATGCGGACCTGCAGCTCACGACGGCCGTCACGATACTCAACCGGTCGGTCACCGAGGCGTATCCGCAACTCAAGTCGGATCAGGGATTCCTGCGGCTGCAGGACGAGCTGACAGGCACCGAGAACCGGATCGCGACGTCGCGGAAGGACTACAATGAAGCGGTCGAGTTGTACAACGCCTACATCCGGCAATTCCCGGCGGTGATCACGGCGAAGTTCAGCGGGGCGAAACCGCGGACGTATTTCACGGCGACCGCCGGGGCGCAGGAAGCCCCCAAAGTCGATTTCTCGTCGCCCAAGCCGACTGGATGAGACCGCCGCGCTGAATCCGGCGAGCCGAATCAAAGACGTGCGAGAGGAACGGAAAGCATAGAAAACCGGACGTGAGTACGACGCGAAAAGACTGGCCACGGTATCTCGTGGCCGGTCTTTGTCGCATTTCGGGGTGTTTTGCGAGTGAAATGTGACAGGCCGCGGCGAGAATCCGTACACACGAGCTCGCCTGATGCGGATGGCCGTCCTGGTACGACCGACCGACCAATTGCTGGGACTCTGAGTAAGACGTCCCCATTCGTCCCGCGTAAGTAGCTGTTCGTCCCAGCATTCCGGCCACTCGGCACATTCGGCCGTCCGTAATCGATTCTTGACAATCGAAACGGCCATGCCCACAATGTGGGCCATTGCGCCTCACGAAGACCGTTTTCGCCGGTCTGCGGCGGGCGGTCCACGTGCAGGCATCTCCGTTCATCTCCGACGGTGTCAGGGGAGGGTACGTGAACTCACACGTAGTGGGAAAAATGCCGCGGCTCGCGCGAGCGGCGGCGATTCACGGCGATGTGCATTGCGGGGGGAATCGCGTTATCCGCAATGACAGCGCGCGCGCAGGAACGGCAGCTCACAGGGCGGGTGGTGGACGCCGATGGCAACGCACCGGTACCGGGTGCCGCGGTGACGGTCGTTGGCACGGCGCTGGGCACGGTCACGAATGACAGCGGGCAGTTCCACATCCGGGTGCCGAGTACGTCGGTGTCGATCACCGCACGCCGGATCGGGTATACGCCGCGGACGGTGCCGGTCGCGGCGGATCAGGCGGACGTGACGGTCGGATTGATCAAGGACGTGCTCGAACTCGAAGCAACGGTGGTGACGGGTACGGCGACCACGATCTCGTCGCGCAACGCGGCGAACGCGGTGACGGTGCTCAACACCGACCAGATCACGCAGGTGCCGGCCGCGACGCTGGAAGATGCGATGCAGGGGAAGATCCCCGGCGCGATCATCCAGCAGAACAACGGCGGCGCGCCGGGCGGCGGGATGCAGGTCCAGATCCGCGGCGTGACGTCGATCAACTCCGACGCCTCCGCGCTGTACGTGATCGACGGTGTGCCGGTCAACAACGGGCACATCAACGACGGCGCGAACGCGATCACGGGCGCGGCGGACAACACGATCAACCAGAGCACCGAGGACAATCCGCCGAACCGCATCGCCGACATCAACCCCGAGGACATCGAGTCGATCGAGATCCTGAAGGGGGCATCGGCGGCGGCGCAATACGGATCGCGTGCTGGCGGCGGTGTCGTCCTGATCACGACCAAGAAAGGCACGCCGGGCAAGGCCAAGTGGGACCTGGCGGGCAAGGTCGGGACATTCAAGCCGGAGAACTTCCTCAACCTCCGCGGATTCCCGACGATGGCGAGCGCCGAAGCGTGGTACAACACCTACAAGGCCGCGCCCGGCTCGCCGTTCAGCCCCTCGCTCTATCAGGGCAACGTCCCCATCCAGAGCCAGGTATTCGGTGGCGGCGAGGCGTCCTACGAGGGCGACCTGAGCGTCCGCGGCCAGACCGGCCAGACGCAGTACTACGCGTCGCTGCTGTCGAAGTACGACAATGGCCTCATGGTCAACACCGGGTACAACAAGCAGGGCGGCCGGGTGAACCTCACGCAGAACTTTTCCGAGGCGATCACCGGCAATCTGAACATGTACTTCGCGCATTCGAACGACCGGCGCGGCATCACGGGGAACGACAACATCGGTATCTCCCCGTACGACATCTTCTCGGTGACGCCGTCGTTCTTCAACCAGAGATGAAGACGGCGACCGGGGCGTATCAGAGCAATCCCTATGGACTCGCCAACGCGTATCAGGACGCGGCGCTGATCCAGACGCCGGAAGAAGTGTCGCGCTTCATCGGCGGCGGCAACGTGGACGCCCGGATTTTTCAGACGGAGCACCAGAGCCTCCATCTGACGGCGCTGGCCGGCGCGGACATCGCGCATCAGACGGACGACTTCTATGCGCCGCCCAACATTCAGATCGAGACAGAACCAGCCGCTACCCGGCGTGGCCACGAGTCTGACGGGCGACAACACGTATCTGCAATTACAACGTCAACCTCGTGCACCACTTCGCTGGCGGCAACAATTTCGACGCGACGACGTCGATCGGAGTCGGCCGCGACCAGCGCTACCTCTACAACCCGTACTCCGTCGGCCAGCAACTGCCGCCGGGCATCGCGCAGGTGACCGCGGGCGCCGTGCAGCACAACTTCGACACGACCGTGGTGTCCCGCACGTTCGACTTCTACGCCCAGGAGCAGTTCCTGACGCTCGACCAGCGTCTGGCCCTGAGCGCCGGCATCACGGCGGAGCGGTCGACCGACAACGGCAACATCGACACGTACTATCCGTATCCGAAGTTCAGCGCATCGTTCCGGGTGCCGCAGTTCGCGGGCTTCCTGGACGAGTTGAAGCTGCGTGGCGCGTGGGGGCGTTCGGGAACGGATCCGATCTTCGGCGTGCGGTACGCGAACGTGAACAACCTGACACCGCAGCTCGACCAGGGTGCGACGGGTCTGTTTACGCCACTCTCGTCCAACGACCCGGGGATCAAGCCGGAGACGAACACCGAGATCGAGACGGGTTTCGACGCGACGATGTTCTCGTCGAGGGCCCAATTCTCGTTCACGATTTACCAGAAGCGCATCACCGACCTGCTGTTGCAGGCGAGCATCCCGGCCAGCTCGGGCAACACGAACCAGTGGCTGAACGGCGGGCAGTTCACGGATCACGGCATTGAGATGTCGTTGTCGGTGACGCCGATCCAGATGCCCAAGGGACTGACGTGGATCTTCAACACGACCTTCTATCGGAACTACAGTGTCGTGGATGAGCTCCCGGTGCCGGCGTTCTAGCCGGCGACGAGCTTCGGTCCGGCATTCGGCCAGTACTGGGTGCAGCCGGGCCGGTCGCTGACGCAGTTCATCAACACCAACTTCGCGTGCGGCAACGGATGCTACCAGCAGACGGGTGACGTGTCGCCATCGTACACGATGAGCTTCGGCAACACCTTCTCGCTGGGCCGGTTTCACCTGTACGGGCTGGTCGACTGGCAGCGCGGCGGGAACACCGGCAACCTGACGAACGCGTACTTCGATCCGAACGGACTGTTCCTGCTCGCCGACACGGCCGCCGAAGTGAAGCGGAATACCGTGAACGCGGCGGGCGGACCGGCGTACGTGGAGTCGGCATCGTTCGTCAAACTGCGCGAGATCACGTTGAGCTACTCGCTGCCCGACCGCTGGATCAGCCAGTTGTCGTGGGTGCGGTTGTCGAGCGCGCGGCTGCAGGTCTCGGGACGGAATCTGTGGAGCAGCTTCCCGTACACTGGTCTCGATCCTGAGATCAGCAACTTCGGCACGCAGAACATCGGCCGAGGACAGGACGTGACGCCGTATCCGCCGTCCAAGAGCGTGTTCTTCTCCCTCGACCTGGGCTTCTGACGATGATCAATACATTGACTCGTACCGTGACCGGCCGGGTGCTCGGGCGCCGCGTGGTTGCGGCCCGGCCTGACGGCCGGCCTCGCGGTGGTGGGACTCATGGGGCTCGCCGCGTGCAAGGACACGGCGGTTCCGAATTTCCGGTCACCGCAGATCGATCCGGAGTCGCCGTCGGGCATTCAGTTCCTGGTGACCGGCGTCGTCGCGAACTCGCGCGCCGACATCGGCCAGGACCATCCTGGCGCTGTCCGGATTCGGACGCGAAATGGGAGTCTTCACGACGACCGACTCGCGTTTCATCACCGAATGGATGGGCGACGGAAACGTCATCCCCAACAGCGATTTCTACGGCGCCGGCGGATGGGACGCGGAGTTCCAGAACGCCAAGGACGCCGAGGCGATCATCCAGGACGTCCCGAAAGTCACGCCGGCATACTCGGCGAGCGATGCGTCGCTCATCACCGGCGTGATGAAGACATTCGAGGCGTACAACATGCTGCTGGTGGCGCAGACGCGTGACACCAACGGCGTGCCGATCTTCGGGTTTGCATCGCCGCCAGCGACGCCCGCTCCGATTCTGTGCGTCAAGGACGCGTGGAAGGGTATCGCAGCGATGCTGGATTCGGCGGAAGCCGATCTCGACGCCGGCCATGCCGGGCCGCTGCCGATCAGCCTCCCGCCGGGATTCGCGGCGGCGAGTGCAGCGGGTCCCAGTACCACGGCTGGGACGTTCGCCGGATTCAACCGTGCACTCGCGGCGTACGCCAAGCTTCAGTACGCGTACGCGACCACGCGGGTGCCGGGCGGTGGTGCGGCTGCCACGCCGAGTACGCCTGGGGCGCCGCTTCATGCCGGCACTCCTGTCCGCGGATTCGGCGGTTCACGCGAGCAATCTCTACAACCCGGGGGCGCTGGCGCCGGCGACGGCTGGCGACTTCATTGATCCGCTCGCCGTCTACCACAACTACAGCTCGACGTCGGGTGATCTCACCAACCCGGTGACGTTCGCGGTCGGGCAGACCACGACCGTGTTCGTGCTCGATACGGTAGCGAGCTGAAATCGCCGCCGGCGGTGACTTGCGGGCAATAAGCTCATTACCAGCTCGACAGCTCCGCAACTCCGAGGCCGGTCCCACCGCGAATGCCAAGGCGGCGAACAGCATTACGATTGGTTTCTATGAGCAGGCGTCCAGCCCGGTTCCGATCATCCGCAACGAGGAGCTGGTGCTCATCGAGGCGGCGATTCAACTGGGCGAGGGCAACCTGGCCAACGCGATCACGTCGATCAACGCCATCCGCACGAACGTCGGCAACGTCGCACGCCTACGTGGCTCCTGTGACCTACGTGGGGGTCCGCGATCAACTTCTCCACGAGATGCGGGCGTCGAACATTGGGGAGCCCGGGGCAGAGCGGATCATGGCCATCCGGAACTACGGGCTGCAGACCCAGGAGACGACGACGTGGGGTTCGAGCGACACGCATGCCACTCTGCTGCCGATTCCAATTCAGGAGTCGGGTCCGCGGAATGGAAACATCACGCCCACCTGCTCCCCGTAAGGTGTCGGTAAGACGGGGTAGGACAGAACAGCGAAAGGCTCGAACGAAACGGCCCCCGGCGAATCTGCCGGGGGCCGTTTCACATCCGCTTCACTCGCGAGTGCGCCGGTCAATCCGGGATCGCGCCCGGCAGGACGTAGGTGAGCGGGTCCACGACCTTGCCGTTCACATGCACCTCGTAGTGCAGGTGCGGTCCGGTCGAGAGGCCGCTGTTGCCGACGGCGGCGATGGGCTGGCCGCGGGTCACCTGCGCCCCCTCCTGCACGACGACCTTGGACAAGTGCGCGTACTTGGTTTCGATGCCGTTGCCATGCTCGATCTCGAGCGTGAGGCCGTAGCCCGTCTGGTGCGAGATGCGCATCACGCGGCCAGCCGCCGGTGCGACCACCGGCGCGCCATAGGGCGCCGCGAGGTCGATCCCCTCGTGCGGCCGCGCGAGGTGAAGGATCGGATGAAAGCGGGCCCGCGAGAACTCACTCGAGAGCCATCCCGTCGTCGGCATGATCGACGGCGTGGCCGACATGCGCTCGCTGTTGCGGGAGAGGGTCGTCGAGACAGTCGCGAAACTCGCGGACAATGTGTGGGCGCGCGCGATCAGGCGGTCCACGTCGAGCGGTAGCTGCAGAACCGGCCCCGCGATCGAATCCTGGCTCGGCAATCCCGCGAGGAGGCGGATCTGCGCGTCGCGCTTGTCGATCACGACGAGCGTATCGCGAAGCTCCGCCATGCGTGTCCGCAGGTCCACGAGCTGCCGGTCGGCCGGCGTCATGAACGCCGCGAAGACGGGTGAGCCGCTGAATCGGACCGCGGCGGCGGCCAGTGCGAGCGCGCAGAGGAGCAGTCCGGCGCCAGCGCCCCAGGCCAGGCGACGGAGCGTGCGCTCCGAGACGTCGATCGTCCGCGACGCGTCGCTGCCATGCGGCACCACCACAACCGTCCAGCTCCGACCCGCCATTCGCACGCTCCCCATTGAGGCCCCTAGTAGACGACCGAGCGGCCTCACGATACGGGTCCCCGGTGGCGACAACTGCCTGCAGCGGGGCTGGCGGTCGCAGGATGTGACGGTAGCGGCTAGGCGCGTGACGGGGGTGGCGGGGCGCGCGGGCGGTCCGTGAATGACCGGCGGAGATGCGCCGTTCTCGAACGGCGCCTACTGCCCTCGACGACAGGCCCGGGTGCGACGGCTTCCTCGGACGGGGCGCGGCGCGCCCCTACATGTGACGAATCAGACCGGGGCGGCGGGCTCCTTTTCCTTTGGGAACAAGGGGTCGGCGCGGACGACGTGCCAGCCTGTAGGGTCGAGGGCCGCCAACGACGCGAACCGCTGGGCGTGCACCGATCCGGGTGCGCCCAACTGGCGCCATAGCTCCTCGGCGCGTTCCGGCATCACCGGCGCCAGATGGACGGCCTGGCGGATCAACTGGCGGACGAGTGTCGCGAGTACGGATTCGAGCGCTGCGCGCTGGGCCGGGTTTTTGGCCAATTTCCATGGCGCGGAGCGGTCCACGTATTCGTTGCCGCGGGCGACGGTCAGCCACACGCACCGGAGGGCTTCCTGAATGAGGTACCCGCGCGACCCGTCCAGCGCCTCACCGTAACGGACGTAGTCCGCCGCGTCCGCGTCGTCGATCTCGTTGGGGCGGCCAGGCGGCACGACGCCGCCGAAGTAGCGCTCCACCATCGCGATAGTGCGGCTCGCGAGGTTGCCGAAGGCGTTGGCGAGATCGGCGTTGTAGCGCTCTTCGAAGCGCTCCCACGAGAATGCGCCATCGCCGTCGAACGGCACTTCCCGCAGCATGAAATAGCGGAATGCGTCCGGTCCGTATCGCTCGACCGCTTCGGCCAGCGCGACGCGCACGCCGGCCGACTTGCTGAATCGCTCGCCACCGGCCAGCGTCACGAAACCGTGCGCCCAGACCGACTTGGGGAGGGGCAGCCCGGCGGACTGCAGCATCGCCGGCCAGATCACGCAGTGGAAACGCGTGATGTCCTTGCCGACGACGTGCAATTGCGCGGGCCACCGGGCGGTGAAGGACGGATCGGGGAATCCCGTCGCGGTCAGGTAGTTCGGCAGCGCGTCGAACCAGACGTACGTGGTCTGCGCTTCGCCGTCGCGCGTCGGGCGCGGGAAGGGAATGCCCCATGTGAGCCGCGTGCGGCTGGCCGACACATCTTCCAAGCCCTGGCCGAGCAGCGCCAGGATCTCGTTGCGGCGGCTGTCGGGGCCGAGGAAGCCGGGATGTTTCGCGAAGTGGTCGCGCAGGAAATCCTGGTAGCGGCTCAGCCGGAAGAACCAGTTCCGCTCCTCGACCCATTCCAGGATCCGCGTGGGATGCAACACGCAGCGATCGTCCTTGATCTCGCTGTCGGTCTTGAACGCTTCGCAGCCCACGCAGTAGCGTCCCGCGTAGGACTTCTCATAGAAGTCGTCGGGATTCCGCTCGAAGATCCGCTCGATGAGCGCGTGAACGCCGGCGATATGTTCCCGCGACGTCGTCCGGATGAACTGATCGTGCGAGATCGCGAGCCGCTCCCACACGGCCTGGAATCGTTCGGCGACACGATCGACGAGCGCCTGTGGCGCCACGCCTTCGTCTGCCGCGGCCTGAGCGACCTTCTGCCCGTGCTCATCCATCCCGATGAGGAAGTGGACATCATCGCCGCGCATCCGGCGGAATCGCGCGATAACATCAGCGCCGATTTTCTCGAGGGCGTGCCCCAGGTGCGGATCGCCATTCGCGTAGTCGATGGCGGTCGTAAGGTAGAACATCGCGGTTATGCCGGATCGGAGGGGGGCGGACCGCCGGGCGCGGAGCCGCTTTCACCCTGACCGGATGGTCCGCGGCCGCGCCCGCGCCGGCCACCGCGACGTCCGCGGCGGCGCTGACCGCGAGGATCCGCCGCCGGTTTCGCGTCTGATGCAGGCGAATCATTCGAATCGCCGGGTGCGTCTTCGGCGATGCCAGCGTCTTCGGGCTCCGGATCCACTTCGACCACGGCGTACGACTGCGTGTGGTCCTCCAGCGCGAGAACGGCGGCGGATGGCGGCGAGTCATCGCCGTTACCGGCGGCACTATGCTCCGCTGTTGTGGAGAGATCGCCATTTCCGTCGCCATTTGGCGCCGACGCTGTCGTGGCCGTGCCTCCGGCCATCCCGAACGGGAGCGGGCTACCGGCGGCCTCCAGCTCGAGCCGAAGCGCCGCAAGGGGCACGACGCGCGATTCACCGTCGGCCGCGCGCAGTGTCACGCGCTCGTTGAAGATGTCGTTGGCGATGACCTTCTCTTCACCGCGTGGCGTGACGAGCGTTTTCCCTTCCTTTGGAAAGCGCTTGCGGCTCTGGACGTAGAACTCGTGCTCGTAGCGGAGGCAGCACATGAGACGCCCGCACGCGCCCGAGATCTGCGATGGGTTGAGCGAGAGGTGCTGGTCCTTGGCGACGCCGAGGTTGACGGGTCTGAGCTCGGGGAGCCAGGAGGCGGAGCAGTACTGGCGGCCGCAGCGTCCGACTCCGTCGAGCCGTTTGGCTTCGTCGCGGACCCCGATCTGCTTGAGCTCGATTCGCGCGCGGAAGAGCGAGGCGAGGTCGCGGACCAGATTCCGGAAGTCGACGCGCTTTTCGGCGGTGAAGTAGAACGTCAGCTTCTTGCGGTCCCACTGCCATTCGGCGTCGGAGAGCTTCATGACGAGGCCGTGGGCTTTGACCCGTTCGGTGGCTTTGCGCCTGGCGGCGTCATCCTGAGAGCGAAGGTCTTCGGCCTGCTGTGCTTCGCGGGACGTGGCCAGTCGCAGCGCCTTGCGGGACGGCGGTGTCGGGCCGCAGCCGTGGGCGCAACCCGCGTTCCGGACGGAGGCGCGCTCGCCGATGGCGTGGACGACGCCCAAGTCTTCGCCGCGGTCGGCTTCGACGATGATGTGCGAGCGGACCGGCGGGGCGTCTTCGCCTTCCCAGGCAAAGAACTCCTTCCGGTTGCCTTTGAAGGCCACCTCGATCAGGTGCATGTAGAAAAGATACCGCTGACGCCGGACCTGCGACCACGGATCGGCGGCCGCGACCGGCTGGGGGCGTTGCGCCGCATCCGTCTGGCGCCGTTCCCGAACGGCGCCTACTGCCCTCGACGACGGGCAATTGTGTCGGGGCTGGACCTCGAGCGGCGCCTATTAGCCGCAAACGGGAACGCGGCGCTATTCGCTAAACTGGCCCATTCGCAGGTATTTCTCGCGGCGGCGGCGGACCAGCTTGTCGGGCTTGAGGTGGCGCAGGTCGTCGAGGTTGCGGAGCAGCGCCTGTTGCAGGGACTTGGCGGTGATTTCGTGGTCGGCCTGGGCGCCGCCTGGGGGTTCCGGGACGATCTCGTCGATCGTGCGGAGCTCGAGGAGATCCTGTGCGGTGATATGGAGAGCGGCGGCGGCCTTCTCGCGCATCTCCGGGCTTTTTCCATCTTTCCAGAGGATGATCGCGCAGCCTTCGACAGTGATGACCGAGTAGACCGCATTCTCGAGCATCAGCACGCGGTCGCCGACGCCGAGTGCGAGGGCGCCGCCGGATCCACCTTCGCCGATGACCGTGGCGATGATCGGTACATCGAGGCGGCTCATCTCATAGAGATTGCGGGCGATCGCTTCCGACTGGCCGCGTTCTTCGGCGCCGAGCCCGGCCCATGCTCCCTGCGTGTCGATGAACGTCAGGACCGGGACGTGAAACTTCTCCGCTAACTTCATCAGACGTAATGCCTTACGGTACCCTTCGGGATGGGGCATCCCGAAGTTCCGGTGGAGATTCTCCTTGGCGTCGCGGCCGCGCTGGTGGCCGATCACCATCACCGTTTCGCCATCGAGGCGGGCCCACCCGCCGATGATGGCGGCGTCATCGCGGAATGCGCGATCGCCGTGCAGCTCGATGAAATCGGTGAGGGCGAGGCGGATGTAGTCGAGTGTGAACGGGCGCTTGCTGCTTCGCGCGACCTGGACCCGCTGGTAGGGGGACAGGTTCCGGTAGATCTCGGTGCGCAGCTCGGTGAGCTTCTGCTCGAGCGGGGCGATCTCGGCGGACACCGTGAGCTGCTGATCTCCCGCCATCTTCTTCAACTCGTCGATCTGCTTCTCCAACTCGACGAGCGGCCGTTCGAACTCCAACGTGTTGGCCGATGTGGCCATGGGCGGGTCCTGAGTTAGAGCGCGCGCCCCGCGGGGCGGATGGCCGCTCGCGGGGATCGTGAGTTCGTCATTGACGTTGTCATTCGATCAATTGGCTCGCATGAGCCGCACGCGTTCGGCGCCGAGGAGTGCACGCAGATCATTGAGCGTGCTCGGGGTCGCGGACACGGCCGCGGAGCTCGATCGGAAGCGCACCAGTGGATCGGATCCGTCACTCCAGCGTACCTCCAGCGGTGCCGAGCCGGGTGAGGCATCGGCGATGGCGCGAACGTCGGTCATGACGTGCGGCGTCAGCGGGAGACCGGGACCTTCGGGGGTGAGATCGATAGCGACGATTACTCGCCCGTTGGTGCGGAGTTCCGCCAACTTGGTGACGTCCTCGACGATGAAGGTTGGGTTCTCGCCTCCCTGGTCGCGCTTTGAATACCCGCCTTCCAATAGAACGGGTATATCGGGCCGGACGCGGTCCGCCAGTTTCTCCCAGGCTTCGGGGAAGACCAGCACCTCAGAAGATCCCGAAAAATCCTCGACTGTCAACCGGGCGAATTCGGAGCCGGAGCGCTTGCTGACCTGGCGCTTGATGGCGGTGACCACGGCGGCCACCGTCATCCGGTCCGGGGTCCATGTCCCGAGCTGTCCCACCGTGTGGGAGGCGAAGAGCTCGCATTCCGTGCGGAAGGGGTCGAGGGGGTGTCCGGAGGCGTAGAAGCCCAGGGCTTCCTTCTCCTTGGCGAGGCGTTCGGTCTCGGACCAGGGGGCAATGTTGGGCAGGGCGGGAGTGTGCGACCCATTGGATGGGCTCGCTTCGGTGGTCGCGGGTTCGGGGGCGCCGAAGAGTGAGCCCTGGCCGGTTGCCACCTCATGCTGCTTGAGGCTGGCTTCCTGAAGGGCACGGTCCAGCACAGCCTGGTTCTGGGCGCGGTGGCCGCCGAGCGAGTCCAGGGCGCCGCAATTGATCAGTGCCTCGAAGACGCGCTTGTTGCAGAGGCGGAGGTCGATCCGGCTGCAGAGATCGAAGATCGAGGTGAATGGCGCGGAGGCGCGGGCGCCGACGATGGAATCGATCGCACCGCGGCCCACATTGCGGATGGCGCCCAGGCCGAAGCGCATGCGCCGGTCGCCGATGACCGTGAAGCGGTAGCCCGACTCGTTCACGTCCGGGGGGAGGACCTCGAGGCCCAACTCCCGCGCTTCATTGATGTATTTCACGACCCCGTCGGTATCGCCGATCTCGGACGACAGCATTGCGGCCATGAAGTCCGCGGGGTAGTGCGTCTTGAGCCATGCCGTGTGGTACGAGATGATCGAGTAGGCGACCGCGTGGCTGCGGTTGAAGCCGTAACGCCCGAACGTTTCGATCTGGGCGGCGATCTCCGTGATGACCGGGCGATCATAGCCGCGGGAGACCGCTTTCTCGATGAACTTGCCGAGCTCGAGGCGGATGAGCTCAGGGTCCTTTTTTCCGACAGCTTTGCGGAGGACATCGGCTTCGGCGAGCGACACCCCGGCCAGCACCTGCGCGATGCGCATCACCTGTTCCTGGTAGGTAATGACGCCGTAGGTATTGGAGAGGATCGGCTCCAGCTCGGGCAGGTCGTAGCTGACCGGCTCGTCGCCGCGTTTCCGCCGGATGTAGACCTTGTGCATGCCCGTATCGAGCGGGCCTGGGCGCATCAGCGCATTGGACGCGACGAGATCATCGAAGCGATCGCAGCGCATGCTGCGGAGCACATCGGTGGCGAGCGCCGACTCGAACTGGAAGACACCGGACGTGCGGCCCGCGCGCAGCATCCGGTACGTCGCCTCGTCGTCGAGCGGGAGCGCGTCGAGATCGATGACCGTTCCGGTGCGTGCGGCGATGGACGCGACGGCGTCGCTCAGGACCGTGAGCGTGGTGAGGCCGAGGAAGTCCATCTTGAGCATGCCGGCCTTTTCGAGCGCATTCATGTCGTACTGTGTGACGACGACCGTCTCGTCGTCGCCCGCGCGGTCGACAATGCGGTCGGAGCGCAGTTCGGCAGGCGCTGCTGTGCCCGCGAGGGCGGCCAGGGCTGGTGCGCCGTTGCCGCGGCCGGAGCCCGAGCCCTTGGTGGTGGTGGTGAAGACCGGGACATAGTCGTCGAGCGGGCCGGGTGCGATGACGATGCCGGCGGCGTGGACGCCCGAGTGGCGGGAGAGGCCTTCGAGGGCGATCGCGTAGTCGAGGAGCTGCCGGTACCGCGGATCGTTGTCGTAGCGGCGTCTGACCTCGGAGATCTGCTGGCGGGCTTCGTTGATCGTGAGCGAGTAATTCGGCTGGTTGGGAATCAGCTTGGCGAGCGCGTCCGTCTCGGCGGGCGTGAAGCCCAGTGTGCGGCCGACGTCCTTGATGGCGGCGCGCGATTTCAGCGTGCCGAAAGTGACGATCTGGCCTACCGAGTCGCGCCCGTACTTCTGCCGGACGTACTCGATGACCTCGCCGCGGCGCTCGAAGCAGAAGTCCACGTCGATATCGGGCATCGAGACGCGTTCCGGATTGAGGAACCGTTCGAAGAGGAGATCGAACTTGAGCGGGCAGACATTGGTGATGCGGAGCGCGTAGGCGACGAGCGATCCGGCGGCGGAGCCGCGGCCTGGCCCGACGGGGATGCCGCGATCGCGGGCGGCCTTGATGAAATCGGCGACGATGAGGAAGTAGCCCGCGTAGCCCGTCTTGGTGATGACGCCCAACTCGTAGTCGAGTCGTTCGCGGACATTGTCGGGGAGCGGGTCGCCGTACCGGTCCCGTGCGCCCGCTTCGGCGAGGCGGACGAGCAGATCGTTTTCGGTATCGACGCCCGGCGGCAGGGGAAAGGAGGGGACGCGGTACGTCTTGGAGAACTCGACCGCAGTGCGATCCGCAATGGCGAGCGTGTTTTCGAGGACCTCGGGGTGGTCGGGGAATCGGGCGGCTATTTCCGCCGCGCTCTTGAAGTAGAGGCCGCGGTCGTAGCGCATCCGGTCGGCATCGGAGCGGTCCTTCCCGAGTCCGATGCAGAGCAGGACATCGTGGGAATCGTGATCCTGCTGCCGGAGGAAGTGCGCGTCGTTGGTGGCAATGACGGGGAGGCCCATCCCGGCGGCCAGGTCGAAGACCTGGGTATTGAGCTCGCGCTGGCCTTCGGCGTCGTGGGCCTGGACCTCCAGGTAGTAGCGGTCCGGGAAGGCGTTGGCGTACCAACTCGCGGCTTCCTTCGCCGCATCGAGGTCGTTGTTGCGGAGGTGGGTGGCGACCTCGCCGGCCATGCATGCCGAGGAGACGATGAGGCCGGCGGAGTAGCGGGCGAGGAGCTCGCGATCGACGCGGGGTTTGGTGTAGAACCCCTCCATGTAGGCGAGCGACGATAGTTTGACGAGATTCTGGTAGCCGGTGGCGTCCGCGGCGAGGAGGATCAAATGGTAGTAGGGCTTGATCCCGGGGCCGGCGCGCTGGCGGAGGCGGCGGTCGCCGGGGGCGACGTAGGCCTCCATCCCTATGATCGGCTTGATCTTGGCCTTTTTCGCCTTCTCCTGAAACTCCCAGGCGGCGTGCATGTTACCATGGTCCGTGATCGCCAGCGCCGGTTGTTCCATCTCCAGCGCGCGCCCGATCAGGTCGTCGATCCGGTTTGCCCCGTCGAGCAGCGAGTACTCGGAGTGGCAGTGCAGGTGAACGAAGCCCATGGACTGTGGAAGTTAGCCGTCCATTCCGACGCGGGCGAGGGCGATCGTGCGACGTAGCGGCTGCCGTCGTGTGGTGGGCGGACTTGTGGTCGCCGTGCTGGCGGCAATCGGCGTTTTCCTGATCATCGCGCCGCCGGAGACCGCGCCGTATCTCGTGCGCGCGGCGTGGGAGGAGGGGCGGATCCTCGCGCGCCGGCGGCCGATCGTTGACGTGATCGCCGATCCTCGCACGAGCGATACCGTGCGGGGGGAGCTCAGGCTCGTGCTGGACGCGCGGCGGTTCGCGGCGGATTCACTGGGGCTCGATGCTGGGCGGAGCTTCACCACGTTCGCCAGGCTGGATCACGACACGCTGGTACTCGTGCTCGCGGGCGCGTACCGCGACAGGCTGCGGCCGGTGATGTGGTGGTTTCCGATCGTGGGGCGGGTGCCGTACAAGGGGTATTTCGATTTCCCCGCGGCGGTGCGCGCGGGAGCGGCGTTGGAACGCGACGGGTATGACGCGTATGTCCGGCCGTCGCCGGCGTTCAGCACTCTGGGCTGGTTCAACGATCCGCTGGTGTCGTCGACGTTGCAGCGGGATTCGCTGGAACTCGCGAATACGGTGATTCACGAGCTGACGCACAACACCTACTACGCGCCGGGGAGTGCGGACTTCAACGAGTCGTTCGCGAACTTCGTGGGGACGCGGGGGGCGGAGGAGTTCTTCCGGTCGCGTGGTGATAGTGCCGGGGTGCGGGAGATCGAGCGGCGGTGGGCGGACGAGAAAGCCATGGGGGCGTTCTGGGCGTGGGTGTATGGGGCGCTCGATAGTGCGTTTCGTGCGCATCCGGGGGATACACCGGGCGCCAGAGCGGAGCGGCTCGCGGTGCGCGACACCATCTATGGGATGGCGCGCGACTCGCTCCGCACGTCCGTGGCTGCGCGTGTGCATACCATCCCGGCGTCCGTGCTGGCGAGTGCGCGGCTCGACAATGCGGTGCTTCTCGGCCGGCGGGTGTACCGTACCGATCTCGACCAGTTCGACGCGGTGTATGCGCGGTGTGGTGGGGATTTGCGGCGGGCGGTGGTGCGGATCATTGCGATTGCGCGGAGCGATCGGCGGGATCCGTTCGGCGGGGTCAGAGCGTGGGTGCGGGATCCTGGTGCGATCTGTGCGCCCACTACGGCGGGTCGGCGCTGAACGGCAGAAAAAGACAAAAGGCCCGCCAGGCATTCCTGACGAGCCACAAAGCCCAATGTTCCGGGAGACGGGTGAACATTACTTCATTTGCACATCGTGGGCAACTCGACGCTTTCATCGCGCGTACGATCGGGCGCGTCTCGCCGTTTGGCAGTGTGAGGGCGTGGGTGCGGGGCGTCACTTCAGGATTTGGTGCGGCTAGGACGCGTGTTCAGCCTCCTGTGCTTCTACGCCGACTCATTCTGACATCTGGACCGAACTGTGATTTCCATCTTGTGAATTCACTCGGCCTGATCTGGTATCGGCCCGCATTGTTCTCGGTAAGTGCGACAAGAAGGGTCAGCGCCGACGTGGCGAATTGCTCTACGTCGTCGGCTTGTACTCCTAAATCGCGAGCCCGGCGGTCAAGCGTTTCTCGCGAGGGCGGTGAGCCTGTCTGCACCGTGTCACGGACGGCGCTGGCGAGCTGCTGACGATACCGGAGGCGAAAGGGATCGGGCTCGCCCATCGAATCGCGGATGACGCGATACTGGGTGCAGGAGCGGGCGTAGGCCCAGGAGAACACCTCGCAGAGCAGTTCGACTCGATTGTCCTCGTAGACTGCCACAGTGCCATCAATGTAGGCCTGCTGCGGGACATCGATAAATGAAAGCGGGCAGAGGTTGGCCTTGATCAAAGGAATGTTTGCCGCCAACCGGGAAGTCCGTTTGTTCACATCGGCGAACGGCTGCAGATACGGTATGTGGACCATCGCAAAGAACGCTTGCTCGAATGGATCCGGGATTGCCCCTGCCTTGTTCAGAAACACGTCGAAGTACTCCTCAATCCTCTGTGGTATTGAGAGGGGTGTAAACGTCGTTCCCGTGATGCCGACGATTCTCGTCCGCAGCCTGCCTTCATCCGCCGGATCTCCGAGCAGGTTCTCGGAAAGAGCAGCGTGCAGGCTGAAGAGTGTATATCGATTGAAGTCGATGTCTTTCGCGTCTTGAACCAGGAACTCGATCGCTGCTTTGTGGTTGAGGATCATTGTGGTTTCGGTCGCGTCTTTTCCTACTGCGCGTTGCCCAAACTCAATCAGGTTCTGTGTATCCAAACGGCTGTACGTGTTTCCTTCGAGCCGCTGAATGCCCACGACAGGTCGATGAGAAGCCGGCCTAATATTTCTCGCGCGTAAGTACCGGCAGGTAGGTCTGCATCAGGCGTCCGTCCCATGTCGTAGAGTTGTCTGCGGAGGACCTGCGGGATGTAGGCGGTCTTGCCAGGCGCGTAGGCTTCGAGGAATTCGGCGTTGTATCCTACGGGGGTGCGATTCGCCATTGGCCGACGGACCAGCGCCCGAAGGCCGGCTGCGGTCTTTGTCAGCGGGATGTCTCCGGCAGCCAGGGGCAACGCCGGGGCGGGTGGTTTCGCCAATGGTTGGTATAACGCGGATCTGGCCTTTCCTTTGACGCTGATCCGGCCGTTATGAGCGAGAGTTGTTAGACGGCGGAGCAGAGTGCGCCATGGAATGGTGTGCCCTTGAGTCGCGCTGAAGACAGCTTCCAAATCCGGCCGGCTCACACCACCGGGGTAGTTCGATATCAGTTTTTCAATGATGTCGAGTTCCGTTTCGATCGAAGCTTGAGATTTTCCGGGCACGGTAGGGTGGGTGTGGGCTGATCGAGAATTGGATGCTTGCCAATCGTTGCGGTTTATTTGTCAATTATCGTGTATTTTGTCATAATATAAGGGTATCTTGTCACATATCAATAGAATCCTGTCAATTGATCGCTAGAATAGCGTCTATAGAGAGCTTTATTTGTCAAATAATCCATATGTTGTCAATTCTTTGGTCACTCATTACGGAGTGGGGCGCTTGCCCAAAACGCTTGCTCATGGTGATTCCGGCGGGGTACGCGGTAACGACAAAGCCCAGCAGGCGCTGCCTGACGGGTCACTAGCTCGATGATGATGATGATCATGACTATTGGGACGGGAGCAGGACAGTTCGCTTAGGGGTCGGCGGCAACGACATCCTGCAACAACGTTCTACGGTCTGTCGCGGTCAACGCTCTTTTTCATCCGCACGATTGGGAGCGTCTCGCCGTTCGACAGCGGAACGTTGAAGCGGTCGCTGGCGCGGTAGCCGCGCGCGGCGTAGAAGGGGACGCCAGTCAGCGTTGCGCCCATCTCGAGCCGAGTGAAGCCGGCGGCGATTGCGGCGTTCTCGCATGCATCGAGGATCGCGGTGCCCACGCCGCGGCGGGCCCAGTCCGGGTGCACGAAGAAGGCGCGGATCTTTGCGGGCTCCGTGCCGGGGTCGAGTAACTCGTCTTCGCGGTGCGTCCAGTGGTCGGCGCCGAAGAGTGTGCGGCGTTTGCTCCAGCCGCCGCAGCCCGCGATCACATCGGACTCGGGCTCCGCCACGAAGTACGTCCCGTCGGCAATGAGTTGCGTGTCGACTCCGAAGACGGATGCGAGCGCGCCTTCGATTTCGACTGCGGTGTAGTCGCGGGTCTGGAGGCCGCGGACCGAAGCCTCGATCAAATCCTTCAGGGTTGGGATGTCGGCCGGGGTGGCGAGGCGGATGGTGAGGGGCACGGTGTGCGGAAATTATGGGTGGCGGTTCGGTTGGAGCGGGGGCAAGGTTGATGCGGGGGCGGAGGTACAGGTGGTCCGGCGAGAACGGTGTGGGCGGTTCTCGAACCGCCCCCACTGCCCTCGACGACAGGCGGTGGTGGGACGGCGACCACAGTATTACCGGGCGGGTCGTGACCCGCCCCTACCAGGCTAACAGTTCCTACCAGGCTAACAGTTCCTACCAGGCTAACAGTTCCTACCAGGCTAACAGTTCCTACCAGGCTAACAGGTCCTACCGGGCTAACAGGTCCTACCAGGCTAACAGGTCCTACCAGGCTAACAGTTCCTACCAGGCTAACAGGTCCTACCAGGCTAACAGGTCCTACCAGGCTAACAGGTCCTACCAGGCTGACAGCCCCTACCAAGCTGACAGTCCCTGCCGGGCTGACTGGTCGCCGTGCGGCCTAGTAGAATGCTCGTACGACCATGGGTATGAAATCGGGCGGGGCATTGCAGAGGGTGTCGCGACTAGCAGTTCGCGGCGGGCTCGGGATCGTTGTCGCGGTGGCGGCGTGCAAGACTGCAGGGCAGCCAGCCGAGACGGGGGCTGTCGTGCCGCAGGGGGCTACCGGGGTTACCCCGGCTCAGCAGGCGCGGGAGGAGATCGCGCATCCCCGGTATACCGCGGCCGGTGTCCAATTCACGTCCGGGATGATCGGGCATCATGCCCAGGCCATCGCGATGTCGGAGTGGGCGCCGACGCATGGGGCCAGTCCGGCGATCCAGTCGCTGGCGCAGCGCATCATTGTGTCGCAGACCGACGAGATCAAGTTCATGCAGGGCTGGCTGCGGGCGCGGAATCAAGTTGTGCCGCCGACCGATCCGCGCGGGTATGTCATGCCTGGGATGGCTGGGCCGATGCTCATGCCTGGGATGTTGACGCCGGAGCAGATGACGGCGCTCGATCGGAGCCGGGGGGGCGAGTTCGACCGGTTGTTTCTAGCCGACATGATCATGCATCATCGGGGGGCGGTGAGCATGGTCCATCAGCTCGTCGACGCGGGACAGGGCAATGGGGAGGACGATGCGCTCATGACGTATGCGACGAACGTGGCGGCGGACCAGGCCGCGGAGATCGGGCGGATGGGGCGCATGTTGTCGGCGATGCGGGCGGATTCGAGCGGCGCGGCCCCGGCGCGGTGATCCCCTATCCGGCGTTCCGGTTATTGCGCAGAATTCTTCAGGTTACCGCACACACCACCACTCATACTCACACCGCACCTGCCGGGTGCACACCATGACCTCCTGGACATCGTCGTTCGCGCGGCCGGCTCGCGGCCGCTTCGTGACTCTTTCGCGGCTGGCGCTCGGTGCCATGGCAGCCGGCGTCCTTTCGTCATGCGCCTCATCGGGCGGCATGGGGTCAGCGATGGGTGGTTCGGCGACCGCACCTACGCCTGATCCGCGGATATCGCTCAAGGCTGGGTGGTTCGACGCGGGTGAGGCGTCGTGGAACATGGCGTTGGTGGCGACTGCCAAGCCGTCGGCGGCGTTCTTCAATCCGAGCGGGGCGACGGAGCGGGTGTTCAACTCGGACCTCGCGTTCACGGGCGGGCACTACGTGGTGCAGGGGAGCTACAGCGGTTTTCAGATCTGGGATGTCACGACGCCGGGGGCGCCGAAGGTGGTGACGGCGTACGTGTGTGGCGGGGTGCAGGGGGATGTGTCGGTCTACAAGAACCTGCTCTTCGTGTCGGTGGAGTCCGGAAATGGGCGGGTCGATTGCGGCATGCAGGGTGTGGCGGACACGGTGAGCGCGGAGCGGTTCCGCGGGATCCGGATATTCGACATCAGCGACATCGCGCACCCGCGCAAAGTGACGGATGTGCAGACCTGTCGTGGGTCGCACACCAATACCGTGGTCACCGATCCGCGGGACAGCGCCAACGTGTACGTCTACGTCGACGCGTTGCTGACGGCGCGGCCGGCGGCCGAGCTGGCGGGGTGTTCGGACGCGGCGCCGGAGGATGTGCCGAGCTCGGAGCGGTTCCGGATCAATGTGGTGCAGGTGCCGCTGGCGCACCCGGAGCAGGCGAAAGTGGTGACCCGTCCGCGGGTGCTGGCGGATCTCGCGCCGTACGTGCGGCACGAAGAGTACGCGGCCGACACCGCGTCGGAGCGCGATCTCATCAAATTTCTGAAGGCGTCATCGCCGGGTGGCGCGCGCGCGGCGGAGCTGAGCCCACTGGGGCCGATCGCGACCGCATGTCACGACATCACGGCGTATCCGGCGGTCGGGTTGGCGGGTGGGGCGTGTATCGGGTACGGGTTGCTGCTCGACATCAAGGATGTCGCGAACCCGCGGCGGATCACGGCGGCATCGGATACCAACTTCTGGGGTTGGCACTCCGCGACGTTCAACAATGACGGAACGGAAGTGTTGTTCTCCGACGAGTGGGGTGGTGGCGGGGCGCCGCGCTGCCGCGCGACCGACAATCCGAAGTGGGGCGCGGACGCGATCTACAAGATCGACGGCGACCACATGACGCTCGAGGGATACTACAAGCTCCCGGTGGCGCAGCCCGCGACGAAGAACTGCGTGGCGCACAACGGGTCGCTGATCCCGATACCGGGGCGGACGGTGATGGTGCAGGCGTGGTATCAGGGTGGCATTTCGGTGTTCGACTGGACCAATGCCACAAATCCGAAAGAGATCGCGTATTTCGCGCGCGGGCCGATCGATTCCACGAAGATGGTGGAGGGTGGGACGTGGTCGGCGTACTGGTACAATGGGTACATCTATAGTTCAGAGATCACGCGCGGGTTGGACGTGGTGGCGTTGCATGCGAGTCCGCTCATCACGCAGAACGAGCTGGATGCGGCGAAGACGGTGCAGTTCGATCAACTGAATGTGCAGGACCAGCAGAAGTTCGTGTGGAAACCGTCATTCGTGGTGGCGCGGGCGTATCTCGATCAGTTGGCGCGGGATGATGGGTTGGCGGCGGGCCGGCGCGAGGCGGTGTGGAAGGGGTTGGCGAGTGCGGAGAAGATGAGTGGGGATGCGCGGAGTGCGGCGCTCAATGCGTTGGCGAGCGGGTTGGATTCGGATGCCGCGTCGGCCAAGGATGGGGCGAAGGTGAAACTGCTGGCCGGGGTGGTGCGGGGGATTGGCGGTGCGTAGTCTATTGGCCGCCGCGGTCCTCATCGATCAAAGCCGTGACCGTCCCGGCTGGCAGCGACAGTTCCGTTGGCGAAGGCCAGTCCGCGAGCGGGTCGCCGTCGTCTGTCGCGGGCCGGACCACGCCCGCAGCTACGAGTTGCGCGTACCGTGACGCAGGCTGCGCGCCTTGTGGCACATTGGGGGCGTGCAACTCCGCTAGTAGCTCACCGTGATCCGTTATGAGGATGCGTGGTTCGGTCGCGAGCTGGCGGATGAACCGGTTCACGTCATCCGCGAAATCACGAATATCTATCGACGTCATCGAGGCCGCCGACCCTAGTTCAATCCGACAAGTCGTACCGCAGGGATGGCTCTGGAGGGCATGCTGATTTGTGTCAGGGCTGTGTCGACGCCGGGCTGCCTCGGGAAGTGCAGGGTGAAATTGATCGTGACGGTCGCGCGCGAGCAGGCGAGGGTGGAGTCTGATTCCAGCCGCGCGATCGTGACGTGTTGCCAGGCGCAGCGGCCGCTCGCGGCGGACCATGAGATGTTGCCGGCCGAGGAGTCCGATTGGGCCACGGAATCTCCCTCGACGACAAAGCCAAAGGCGTCGTCGTTAGTCAGCACGGATTCAGTGTGAGTACGCCGTGCCGAGCGGGCGGCGGGAGGTGCGAGCGTGGCGAGCGCGCCCGACACGCGGATCCGGCGCGCGGGGGGGCCGTTCCCGGTGTTTACGCTGTAGACCAGCGCGAGGTATGTCTGATAGTCGGAGGTCCAGCCGACGACATCGGCGTTCGAGTCGGACGGCGTACCGGACGCCGTCGTATCGAGGAATGTGAGGGCCATCATCTGCATCGAGAGCTTTCCGCTGGCTGTCGTCACCTGGACCGTGGCGGGCGTCAGTCCCTCATTGGCGACCAGCGCGAGCAGCAACTCGACCTGCGGGCGAAAGTTCTGAAGGCGGCCGCCCGGGGTGTCGGCGACGAAGGCGCTGTCGAAGATGTGCGCGAGCGAGGCGCTCGACGGGCCTGTGACTTTGTCCGAGCCGCAGGCGGCGAGGAGTGTGGCGCCCACCAAGGACGCAAACAGCAGGTGACAGCGGACGATCTTCAAAGCGTATCCCGCGCGAGAGTGGGTGACACCATTACCTCAGCGTACCGACGACCGGCGAGGCAAGTTCCTGACCCGCGGCGGGGGCGGCGAGCCGCCGGCCCGAGTCACAGACTGGTACAAGGCAATGAACATCCTGCGCAACGGGCCTGACGTTCGGACTCATTGTAACCGATTGATATTGTATGTAACACCACATCGGTGATACTTGGCGGGCCTCTGCGTCTACTGGCGGAGCGAAATGCCGGCCTCGACATTTCCACTCGATACTGAGTTTTCGGGCGCCTGCGGATCGCGATACATGTATATCAGGGGCCAGGCGCCGTCGCCCAGCATGCCGTAATCGCTGTCGTCCTTACCGTGTACTACGTCCGAACACGACGGCTGTGGCCATTGATCATGGCGCACGGCAGGATGGATATGCTCGCCCTTGGTGCGGCCCATCCGCACGGCAGCACCTGAATCACGGTTTCCAATGGGAATATGAATATCACACGCGTCGGTTCGCAGCCGTCGGGCAAAGGCCCGGCGGAGTGGTTCACTGGCACGGTTCGTATCGATCCGTTGTTCCAGGCGCCCGATCCAGCGCGTGTCGCTGGTGCCACCGTCACATTCGAGCCGGGGGCGCGGACTGCGTGGCACACGCATCCGCTCGGACAGACGCTGGTCATCACGGCGGGGCGCGGACGCGTGCAGCGGGAGGGCGGTGCGATCGAGGAAGTGAATCCTGGCGATGTGGTGTGGTTCGCGCCGGGGGAGAAACATTGGCATGGGGCGGCGCCTACCGTGGCTATGACGCACATCGCCATTCAGGAGCGATTGAATGGCAAGGTCGTCGACTGGATGGAGCACGTGACGGACGAGCAGTACAAAGGGTGATCCGCGGGGGCGTGTAACCCGCGAGCACGTGGATGTAACGGTCTGAGAGCTGGTGTTGGACCTCTCCAGTTGGTACTGGCCGGTTTCCGTACTGCATCCGACATTCGTTGGACCAATCGCGGAGTTGCGGGCCGTCCTTCACGCGGGCATTTTCGGGGTGCAGTACTACGATCTCGGGCAAGCGACGTATGTCACGACGATTCCGGCCCTGACGTTCTTCCCGGACACTCCGATACCGGCCCATTCCACGTCGGCGCATCACCGAGTGACGTTCGTGGCGCCATCGATTGGGTTGAGCTGGCGGCCCTGAGACTTTTCCTTAGCAGGCTGATAGCTGGTGTCGGGGCCGGCAGGATGGTGTGACTACAACGGCAGATTGGGGCGGGCGGTTGCCCAACAGGGCGCCCTTCGGGTCCCGAACCGCCCCCACTGCCCTTGGCCTCGAGATTCCGGCGCGGAACATGGATTTGCGAGCCGCGAATCAGGTGCGCGCCGAGGCTGGTCGTTGCGGCGTGGCAGGTCGACTGCGCGTTAGGCGGTAGTAGGCCCACCAGAGGTGTGCGGCGGCGCCGCGGAGTGGACGCCAGGGTTCCGCGATCGCGGTCAATTCCTTCGATGTTGGGCGCGACTCGAGTGCGAGGCCGCGTCGGATCCCGGACTGGAGCGCGACGTCGCCTGCCGGCCAGGCGTCGCTGTGGCCCAGGCAGAAGAGGAGGTAGACATCGGCCGTCCACGGGCCGACACCTGGGAGTGCCACCAGTATCCGGTGCGCTTCGTCGGCGTCGAGTGCGCGCAGGCCTTCGAGGTTGAGGCGTTCGGCCTGAATCTCGCTCGCCAGGTTGAGGAGTGTCTTGGCCTTGGCGCGTGACAGGCCGAGGCCGAGGAGGTGCTTCGTGGTGGCGTGGCTGAGGGTGTCGTGGTGAAAAGGGTCGTAGGCTTTGTGGACGCGTTCCCAGATCGCGTCGGCGCTCGCGGTGGACAGCATCTGCCCGACGATGATGCGTGCGAGGCCGGCGAATCCGGGGTCGCGGCGGCGGAGGGCTGGCATCCCCGTGGTGGCGAGAATGTCGCGGAGGCGCGGGTCGCGGCGCGCGAGCGTTTGGATTGCGCGGTCGAGGTCTGCTTGAGTGTGGAAGTACGACGCGGGGCGTCGCCGAGGCACTAGATGCTGAGGGAGGCGGTTTGTGCGCCTTCGAGGGTGAGGAGGTGTGCCTTCATGGGCAGGCCGCCGCCGAAACCGGTGAGGTCGCCGTTCGAGCCAATGACGCGGTGGCAGGGGGCGATGATGGGGATTCGGTTGCGGCCGTTGGCGGCGCCGACCGCGCGGGTGGCGGTGGGGTGGCCGATCTGTTTCGCGATCTGGGCGTAGGAGCGTGTTTCGCCGAAGGGGATGGTGAGGAGTGCGCGCCAGACCTTCTGCTGGAAGTCGGTGCCGGCGAAGTCGAGGGGGAGGTCGAAAGACTTTCGCGTTCCGGCGAAGTATTCGGTGAGCTGGCGGGCGGTCTCGGTGAGGATTGGGTGCGTTGGGGATTCCGCGGCGAGTGTCAGGGAGAGGCTGGCTGGGTCGGTGGATTCCCAGAGGATGGCGGCGAGGCCGGCGTCGGAGGCGACGAGGCGCAGGCGGCCGATTGGGGAATCGGCCCAACTATAGAAGTAGGTCTTTGGGGTGCGGGCTCCCTTCATCTGGAACTCCTCTTCAGCTGCCTGGGCCGAGGGTGGGTATGGGGCACAGGGTCGTAGTGACGACCGGCTAAGGAAACTTACAAGTGTGGTGGCTGACTCGCCGGGCGGAGTCGCCGAACATGAGGCGTGATGCCCTATTGTTTGTCGCCTTGGGTGGACGCTCTACGCCGTGCGCACGCGCGATGTGCGGAAAAGCGGTGCGGTTGGCGTGAAATGATGTTGCAAACTCTCGTGAGGCGACGAAATTGGAGTTGCCCCGAGGCAACGAGCCGTTCGTGGCGCATCAGTTCACCGTTTCTTGTGCAACACCGAGCCACAGGTTTTTGTCGTGCTGTCACGAGGCATCCTACGCTGCGACGGATACACGGTGTTCGTGCTGTTGCCGACGGCAGAGTACCATCCGGCGCATTTCCACGTGCGTAAGGCTGACGGCGAGGTTGTCATTCGTCTCCCCGGCGGGTCGGTTCAGTCGGCGAGCGGGATGACCAATCGAGACGTTGCAGCGGCCCGGCGGATCGTGTTGGCCGACCGCGACTACCTTCTCCGATACTGGAAGATTTACGATGACGAAGCGACGAGTGCGAACGGGTGCCGCGACTGTCCGGTATGATTCCGAGACGGAGCGCGTGGTTGTGTCGTGTGCGAACCGCGCGGAATTCCACCTGCCGATCGAGGCGTTCAAGCTCCCCTCGCGGGCGACGCTCAGAGAGCGCGCATCGGTAACACTGAGCCAGGGTGAAGATGGGATACGGTGGGATGTTTTCGACGTTGATTACTACTGGCCGTACCTAATGGGAGTTCTACTAGGCCGGACGGCATGGCGACAGGAAACGGAGAGCGCGACCGCCGGCGTGAGAAGTCCCGCCGAAGCGCGCACGTCGAGGGCGAAGGCTACGAAAGGACCGCGTAGACCGAAGGGTCAGGCGAGAACTTAGGCTCACTGCCGCACTAGCGACCCCGCATCGCCTCGTCGCCGGGCGGTGTTGAGGGCAGGCGGGGCTCACGCCCATGTGCGGGTGCCCCCTCGAGCGAGCACCGCGATAAAGTCCGACAGTCGTTTTGCCTCGGCGGCCGAGAGGTCCTCTGGCAGGTTGAAGAGCGTGACAACTGTACCAGGGCGGAGCGGGAATGATGTCTGGTAGGTGCCCGGCGCCGACACCGGCATTGTCGTCGCGGCGGCCAGTTCTTCGACCGGGTGCTCCGAGACGTCCGGAGCTGGCCGTCTAGCCCGCAAAGCCGCGGTCGATCGAGTCCTCGGGCGAAAGTTGCCGGGGTCGTCGCGCCAGCTGATGAAATGCTCGACCGCCCGGCGGACCCGGCTCCCGTATGTCCTGAGCGATCCGGGAGTGAAATCGCCCGCCCGTTTGGACTCGAACCGGCGAGTCACCGCGTCGAGATCGAGCGTGCGGACATCGAAGCGCTCCTGGTCGGTCAATATGGCAAACACGGTTCGGGACGCGACCTGCAGCGCCGCGGCCGTCGCCGCAGGCATCAGCCCGTCTTCGTCAGCGTGGTTCAGGAATGCGAGCAGGTTGTCGGCGGAGTAGTCAGTCGCCATAAATGTCAAGTTGACGTTATATCGATCCCCCAAGAACGATCTAACGTCAACGCCACGGATCAGTTGTTCGGGGTCACAGCCTCGAGACTGGGGAGAGGCGGCTTCTCTGACCGGGCGATTCGCGTACTGCGCTCAGGAGACATGTGTGCGCTGATTTGGAGTTGCGGAAAGATATCGACTAAGCCGATCCGGCACGTCCGCGCTGTAGGATCCTGTTATATGCTGCGCGGAGCTCGGCGAAAACTGAGCGGCGCGGCTTCGGGGCGCCCAGGTGCATGGCGCGGAGCTCGGCCATGAAGGCCTTCCACATAGGGAGGGCCGCCGTCCTCGAGAAGCTGCGCGCGGATGGAGAGTGCTTCCGAGGGCCGGGTATGGCGCAGGCCCCATGCGCCCATCTGGGCCAGCAGGGGGACGAGCTCGATTGCGGGTTCGGTCAGGCTGTAGATCGCCTTCTGCTTGTGTGACGGGTCGTCGCGGCGGGAGAGCAGGCCGGCGGCCACGAGGCGTTTGAGGCGGTCGGCCAGGATGTTGGAGGCGATGCCTTCCTCGGAGTGCGTGAGGAGGTCCCGGTAGTGGCGGCGGTTCCCGAACATCACGTCGCGGATGACGATCAGGCTCCACTGGTCGCCCAGCATCTCCAGCGTGAGGTTGATCGGGCATCCAGACCGGTGAGTAGACCGCACGCCGAGCGTCCTGGTCCGGGGAATGGACTACCGCTTGCGAAATGCAAGCACGGAAAATATAGTCCTGTCCCTACTGCTTGCATACTGCAACCAGTTAACCGCCGCGGCATTTCTACTACGGGAGACGTCCATGCGGACACGAATGGTCAGATGCCATTTGTCGTGGGCGCGCTGTGCTGGCGTTGGTGCTCGGAGCCGCAGTTCACGCCCAAGCGCCAGCGCATGACGCGGTACTGTATCAGCGGCTCGCGCCCGCCGACCAATACCTCATGCCGGATCAGGCCGCCGAGATCGCGCTGGCACGGAGCGCCGCGCCGAAAGCAGTCGGACAGGCGGCCGAAGTTCTGGTGCTGGGGCCGCATGGGTACCAGAGCGCCGTCAAGGGGGTGAATGGATTCGTGTGCCTCGTCGAGCGGGCGTGGATGCTGCCGTATGAGGACCCGATGTTTCTCAATCCCTCGGTCCGGCTGCCGCTCTGTCTCAATCCACCGGCGGCGCGGACGCATCTACCATTCACGAACAAGGCGACCGCGCTGGCGTTGGCTGGGCTCGCCAAGACGCAGATGTTCGACAGCATCAAGGTTGCGTACGCGACACACGCGCTTCCCATGCCTGAGGCGGGTTCGATGTGCTATATGTTGTCGAAGCAGCAGTACTTCGGCACGGAGCATGGGCATGCCGATCCGCATCTCATGTTCTGGTTTCCGAGCAACGTGGCAATGCAGTGGGGGGCGGGCGAGGATGGGTCGCCCGTGTACGTGCATCAGGATTCGCCGGATCCGATCACGACGTTCGTGATCTCAGTGGGGAAGTGGTCGGATGGGACTGCGGCACCGGTGGAATGAGCAGGGAGAAGCGGCAAGCGCGGAGTGCGGTCGTGGTTCCGTTCGATGATGGGTCATACCGATACCGTTGACAGGAGCTGTCATGTCCAGGTTGCTCGTCCAGAGTTACACGATCTCGATCGATGGCTACGGCGCAGGTCCGAACCAGGACCTGGCGAATCCCCTGGGCGTGGGCGCGGAGACGCTCCACAAATGGTTGCTCGCGACGCACACCTTCCAGAAGGTTCACGGGAAGGGAGGGGGGGCGACTGGCAAGGACGACGACTTCGCGGCGCGCGGCTTCGAGGGCGTCGGTGCCTGGGTCATGGGGCGGAACATGTTCGCGCCGAGTCGTGGCCCGTGGCCCGATGATGATTGGAAGGGGTGGTGGGGTGACGACCCCGTGTACCACTGTCCCGTCTTCGTGCTCACGCACTACGCGCGGCCTGCGCTCGTCATGAAAGGTGGAACGACCTTTCACTTCGTTACCGACGGGATCCAGGCGGCCCTCGACCGGGCGCGTGAGGCGGCCAAGGGGAAAGACGTGCGGCTGGGTGGTGGTGCCGCGACCGTTCAGCAATACATGCGCGCAGGGCTCATCGATGAGATGCACCTGGCCGTCTCGCCGATGGTCTTGGGGTCAGGGGAGCGGCTGTTTGGTGGGGTTGATGCGGTGAAGCTTGGGTATCGGTGCACCGAGTATGCGGCGGGCGAGGGGGCGATGCATGTGGTGCTGACGAAGCAGGGGTAGCCCCCCCCGCCTTTCTGACTTCGCCGGATCGCTATTAGGCGCACAACGATCGTGGTTAAATGGATACTCTCTCGGCAGACGATTTCTGCAGGTCGATCTACTGCGCAACAACGCCGGCGGCTGGGTTCGCGCTCAATGCTGCGGGCGAGATCGCACTTGTTGTGCGTGTGATCGAGGCCGGTCTCGAGGAATATTACAGAGTCCTGTTCGAGGGAGTCGCTGAGCTGACGTGGCGGGGTGACGATGGGAACAGATACGCACCGCGCCCGGGTGATCTGTTCGAATTCTCAGCGATTGAAGTTGCATCGACGACCGGCGGCTGGCAGGTCCGGATCAGCCCTTGGTATAACAGCGTCGTGGAGTTTCACTGCGCGCAGATCCAAATGAACGGGGCACGTGTCGCCCGGCTCGGGAAAATGGTTTCGCGACGACCTACCGGATCGCCATGCGAAGGTTCCTCCGTTTCCAAAGGATTGATATCGGGACAGTTCCGGCGCGCGTCCCCCTGTTTCGGCGCGGGCTGAGCGAGCGGACGCCGAGTCTGCGGCGATGCCTCGGCACTATGGTCGGTGGGCTAGGCCATCCCGTAACAGATTCAGCATGAACAGGGTGTCATCTTGGGGTCGTAGACTGTTCCAATCGGGCTCAGAGCCATCGAGGTGGGAATCGGCCATCTCGATCAGGATCTCGAGTTGCCGAATTGCATCACCGATCGTGGCGAAAGACACCGGCACAATGGGCAAATGCCCCGGCTGCTGTATGAGGGGCCCGAGGTCATAGTGGGCCACCAAACGATTGCGATACTTCGTCACGGGGGAGGCGATCTGCCGCGCAGTTGTCAACTGCTTCTTGAACTGCTCGCCAAAACTAGGGTCGTTAGCTTCGATCCAAGCGAGCAATTGGTGGAAGGTGAGCGTTTCCGAGTGGCCGACCCGCTTGCCGTCCAAAAGCGAGGCAATCATGACTACAATGTGTTCCGGCCACATCCTAAGGACTGACGAAAAGAACCATCGTCCCTTCACCAGCAAAGATTCCGCGTTGGCGTTCAACGTGCAGAACTGCGCCCATTCAAAGCCTACGCGCGCGACACCCTCACGCAACTGCCTTCTGAGGTCTTCTGCGTCGGTCTTGGTTAGCGGCATGGTAGCATCTTAATCGACCAAGTGGACCGCGATTAAATGCGGATGACAGGGCAATGAAAGGCCTACGGCGACGCTCCGAAGCGCTCTCGCATCATTGCCCGCAGGTCGATCGGGATGATTGGTGGGGCGGGCGGGTACAGGATAGGCTGCTGGTCAGGCGTGCCGACTACCACGCGCTCCATCTTGTCGCGGACGCCGCGGTCCAGAAAGCGCGAGAGCTGGTCCATACTATAGTCTGCGCCGCGGCGGTTGCCGTAGACCTGTAGCGGGTAGCTCACCGCGAGGTGGTGCCGGGCGCGCGTGAGGGCCACGTACATCAGGCGGCGCTCTTCCTCCAAGCCCGCGTCATCGTTGAGCGCACGCGATGTCGGGAACCAGCCGTCGACCGCCCAGATCAGGAAGACCGCGTCCCACTCCTTGCCCTTGGCGGAGTGCGCGGTGCTCAGGACCAGCACGTCCTCGTCCTCGTGGTCGCCTACCGCGAGGTCGTGGGTGTTCGACGGCGGCTCGAGGGCGAGTGCGGAGAGAAAAGCCGAGCGGCTCGGGTATCTGCCGGCGATCGTCTCCAACTGGTCGAGGTCCGCGAGGCGCGGCTCGGCCTGGTCGTAGCGCTCGCGCAGGATGTCGTCGTACAACTTCCGCACGCGGGCAATGTCGGCGCTCACGGTCTGCGTGGTCTCGCCCGAACGCAGCGTGTCGAGCAGCGTGATGAGCGACTCGTGCGCGGCACGGGCGCGGGCTGGTGCGCGGTATTTCGCGAACGACGCCGACTCCCACGCGGCCTGGGCCATCGCGGCGATTGCGGCGCGCGCGGTCAGGTCGCCGATTCCAGGCAGGAGCAAGCAGGATCCGGTACCAGCTCACCTCGTCGCGCGGGTTCTCGAGTACACGAAGAAATGCGAGCACGTCCTTGACGTGCGCCGCTTCCAGGAACCGCAGGCCGCCCCACTTCTCGAATGGGATCTTCCGGTTCGTGAGCTCGATCTCGATCGCCGCCGACATGTAGCCCGCGCGGAAGAGCACCGCCATCTCCCGGAGCGGCGTTCCGCTCTCGTACAGCTCCAGGATCCGGTCCACGACGAACCGCGTCTGCTCTTCCTCATCCTTTGCCGTCACGAGCCACGGACGCTCGCCACCCGTCCGGGTCGTGAACAGGACCTTGGTGAAGCGCTCCTTCGCGCGCGAGATCAGCGTGTTGGTCGTGTCGAGGATCGGTTGCGTCGAGCGGTAGTTCTGCTCCAGCGTCACGATGCTCGTCCCCTCGAACTGCTGCGGGAAGTCGAGGATGTTGCGGAAGCTCGCCCCGCGGAACGAATACACGCTCTGCGCGTCGTCGCCGACCACCGTCACGTTGCGGTGGTTGCGGCACAAGCCGCGCAGCACGCGCGCCTGCAGCAGGTTCGTGTCCTGGTACTCGTCCACCAGAATGTGGTCGTACAGCGAGGCGATCTTGTTCGCCACTTCGGGCGAGTGCTCCAACATCCCCGCCCAGAAGAGCAGCAGGTCGTCGTAGTCCACCAGATTGCGGTTGCCCTTCCGCGCGGTGTAGTCCGCGAAGATCTTCGCGAAATCCGGCAGAAATCCCGCGAACTGCGGGTACTCCTCGGCCAAGATCGTCCCCACCGGGATCTCGGTGTTCACGTGCCGGGAGTAGACCCTCTGCAGGGTCTCCTTCTTGGGGAATCGCTTGGTCTTGTCGCCATAGCCCAACTGCACGCGGGCCATGTGCATCAAGTCCGCCGAATCCTCCTGATCCATGATCGTGAAATCGTTCGCGATCCCGGCGGCGGCGCCGTAGCGGCGGAGCAGGCGGTGCGCGGTCGCGTGGAATGTGCCGCCCTGCACCTTGTGGCATGCGGCGCCGACCAAGCGCTCGACGCGGCCCAGCATTTCCTGGGCGGCGCGGCGCGTGAATGTCAGGAGGAGGATCCGCTCGGGCTTCACGCCGCGCTGGATCAGGTGCGCGACACGGTGTACCAGCGTCCGCGTCTTGCCCGTCCCCGCGCCCGCAATGATCAGGAGCGGACCGTCACCGTGCGTCGATGCCGCGAGTTGCGCAGGGTTGAGAT
This sequence comes from uncultured Gemmatimonadales bacterium, assembly GCA_963737895.1. GTDB lineage: Bacteria > Gemmatimonadota > Gemmatimonadetes > Gemmatimonadales > Gemmatimonadaceae > Palsa-1248. Next base: position 2,252,789 of record CAVTUF010000001.1, read on the forward strand.
CGGACATTCGGGAATTATAGCCCCTGGGCGGGTGCGGCATCGATTGGCATCCGCCCAACAGGCATCGGTCTGGCATCCGACGGATGCGGCCCACTGGGTTCGATCTGGCATCCTGTGGATGCGCCGTTCGCGAACGGCGCCTACTGCCCTCGTCGACTGACGGTGGTGCGACGGCACCCACAGTCCAGCGGGCTATCCGTGAGCGGCGGCCACCTGGGAGGGAACAGGCGTCAAACCGAATCAATGCGCGAGGGCGCTTACCACTGCATCGCGGACCACGGCTGCGTCCGGAATGGTGCCCAGCTCGCGCGCCACCGACGTCATTTCGACATCGGGGATGCCGCATGGGACCATCAGGTCGAAGTACGACAGGTCGGTCGTCACGTTCAGCGCAAACCCATGCCACGTAACCCAATCGCGCGCGTGCACGCCGATCGATGCGATCTTACGCATTGGGCGCGCCGCGACACCGGGATCACATTTTGTCTCTATCCACACGCCCGTGAGACCCGGTCGTGTGGTCGCCGTGATGCCGAGGGTTTGCAGCGCGTCGATCAGCGCGCCCTCCAACTGCCGCAGGTACCAGTGCAGGTCCTGTTTGTGCCGCTTGAGGTCGATCACCGGGTAGCCCACGAGCTGGCCCGGGCCGTGGAAGGTCACGTCGCCGCCGCGCTCTACCTCGAAGACCTCGACGCCGCGCGCGGCCAGTAAGGCCGGCGACGCCGTCAGGTGTCCCGCCTTGGACGAGCGGCCCAGGGTCACCACCGGCGGGTGCTCGACCAGCAGCAGGACGTCCTCCGCGATCACGCCCGCGATACGGTCGCGGGCGACGTTCCGCTGGATCTCCAGTGCCTCGGCGTAGGGGACGCGGCCGAGGTCGGAGATCAGGAGCTCAGAAACTGATCACACGGCCCATCGAGTCGAGGGCCGCCTCCGCGATTGCTTCCGACATCGTCGGGTGGGCGTGGATCGCCAACTCGATCTCCTCCACCGTGAACTCGTTCTCGCGGGCGACCGCCAACTCGTGGATCATCTCCGTCGCGTGCGCGCCAATGAGGTGGGCGCCCAGGATCTCGCCGTACTTGGCGTCGCGAATGATCTTCACGAAACCTTCGGTCTCGCCCGACGTCCGGGCGCGGCCGTTCGCGGAGAAAGGGAACTTGCCGACCTTGTAGTCGAGCTTCTTCTCCTTGCACGCCGCTTCGGTCAGCCCGATCGACGCCACCTCGGGGTGGCAGTAGGTCGCGTTGGGGATGTTGCCGTAGTTCACCAGATGCGGATGCTTCCCCGCGATGAACTCGGCGCACACGATCCCCTCGCGCTCGCCCTTGTGCGCGAGCATCGGCGGACCGGCGACGTCGCCGATCGCGTAGATCCCCTTCACCGACGTCTCCATCCGCTCGTTGATCTCGATGAAACCCTGCTTGGTCTTCTTCACGCCAAGCGCTTCGAGGCCGATGTTGTCGATGTTCGGGGCGCGGCCGGTGGCGACGAGGACCTTCTCCACGGTGATCGGGCGCGGCGTTGCCGCCCGCGTCGATCGTGAGCGATACGCTGTCAGCGCCGATCTTAACGTCCTTGACGGAGGCGCCGGTCACGACGTCGATCTTCCGCTTCTTGAACGCGCGCGCGAGCTCCGCCGAGACGTCGGCATCTTCGAGCGGGAGGATCACGGGCGCGATGTCGATGAGCGTGACTTCGGTCCCGAAAGCGTTGTAGACGTCGGCGAACTCGCAGCCCACCGCGCCAGCTCCGACGATCAGCATCGTCTTGGGAGCCTTCTCCAGGATCAGGACTTCATCGGAGGACAGCACGGTCTTCTTATTGAGCGCGAGGCCGGCCTTGTCCAGCCCGCGTACGCGCGAGCCGGTTGAGAGAATGACGCCCTTATTGGCCTGGTGCGTCTCGCTCTTGCCTTCCGCGGTCTTGACCGAGACCGTGGTGGGATTGACGACGGTGCCCTCACCTTTGATCCACGTGATCTTGTTCTTCTTGAAGAGGAACTCGACGCCCTTGGAGTTCTGGAGGCTCACCGCGCGCGAGCGCTTCATCGCGGGGTTGAGGTCGAACTGGAGCGGGCCAGTCGTGATCCCGTGATCGCCGGCGTGCCGCACCTTGTTGGCGAGCGACGCGCTCTCGAGCAGCGATTTCGCGGGGATGCAGCCCCAGAGGACGCAGGTGCCGCCGAGGCCTTCGCGCTCGACGACGCCCACGGTCATGCCGAGCTGCGCCGCGCGGATCGCGCCCACGTATCCGGCGGGTCCGCCGCCGATGAAGATCACATCATATGAAGCCATGGATTCCTTGCCAGAGTCGAAGCCAGTAAAGAAGTCAGGCGGTGCGTGTCAATACAGCGTTCAGCACACCGTTCAATACACCCTCAGTACACCGCTCAATACACCAGCATGAGCGGGTTCTCGACGAGACGCCGCAGCGTCTGAAGAAAGCGTGCGCCGGTCGCGCCGTCGATGACCCGGTGGTCACAGCTCATCGTCACCCGCATCCGCCGCCGGACGACGACCGCGCCGTCCACCACCACTGCGCGGGGCTCGACCGCACCAGCGGCCAGGATGCCCGCCTCGGGCGGATTGATAATGGCGGTGAACTGCTCGATCCCGAACATACCGAGGTTCGAGACAGAGAAGGTCGAGCCGGTGTATTCGTGGGGCGCGAGCTTACGCGCACGGGCGCGGGCGGCGAGCACCCGTGTCTCCTCGGCGATCTGCCGGAGGCTCTTCTCTTCCGCGCCGAAAAGCACCGGCGTGATGAGGCCATCGTCGATCGCGACCGCGATGCCGATGTGGACGCGGTTGAAGTAGCGGATGCGGTCGCCGAGCCAGTGGGCGTTGACCTCGGGGTGCTGGACGAGCGCGGTGGCGACGGCCTTGAGGAGGATGTCGTTGAACGACACCTTGAACTCCTCGCCCTCCGCGGCCATCGCCGCCCGCATCTCGGCCATGCGCTCGACGTCGTAGTCGGCCGTGAGGTAGAACGTCGGCACGGGGCCAATGGATTCGGCGAGCCGCTTCGCGATCGTCTTCCGGATCTGCGTGAGCGCCACGTCGTGGAAGTCGCCCTCGGCGGGTACGACGCGTGGACGCTCCACGGTGGGGGCCGGCTGGCGAGCCGCCGCGGGCGGGGCCGCGACCGCGCTCTCGACATCGCGCTTGGTGATGCGGCCGTTCGGACCGCTTCCAGCGATCGCCGCCAACTCGACACCGCGCTCCGATGCGAGGCGACGCGCGAGTGGTGAGGAGCGCACGCGGCCGCCGTTCTGGCTGGGAGCCGGTTTTGCCGGTGCAGCCGCCGGTGCAGCGGGCGGAGCCGCCTTCGCAGCAGTTGCAGGTGCTGGAGCAGACGGGCGAGGCGGAGATGGTGGTGGAGGAGCGAGCAGACGGAGGAGCAGACGGAGGAGCAGACGGAGGAGCGGGCGCTGCGGGCGCGGGCGCCGATGGCGGGGCCAGTGCTGCCGCCGGTGCGGCGGCTGCGGCTGCCGGTGCGGCCTTGGGCGCACTCGACGCGATGAGCGCCGCGATGTCCTCGTTCGGTTCGGCGATGACACCGACGAGCTGTCCGACCGGCGCGGTCTCGCCTTCAGCGAGCAGGCGGGCGCGGAGCACGCCGTCGCCGCGCGCAACCAACTCCATCACCGCCTTGTCGGTCTCGACCTCGGCGATCACGTCGCCGCTCTTCACCGCGTCGCCTTCGGCCTTGTGCCAGGATACGAGCCGCCCTTCTTCCATCGTCGGAGAGAGCGCCTCCATGTAGACCTTGGTCGCCATCCGGTGCCGCCGTTACTTGTCGAGGTACATGACGCGCTTCACCGCCGCGATGGTCTTGGCCGCATCAGGCTTGGCTGCGCGCTCGAGATTCTTGGCGTAGGGCATCGGCGCATCCGCCTGGTGCACGCGGAGGACCGGCGCGTCGAGATCGTCGAAGCACTCGCGCTGGATGACATCCGCGACGTGAGCGCCAATTCCGGCCGCGCTCCATCCCTCTTCGAGCACCACGGCCCGATTGGTCTTCCGCACGCTCGCGATGATCGCGGCTTCGTCCATCGGCCGGACGGTACGCAGATCGAGGACGTCGACGCGGATGCCGTCCTTGGCCAACTGGTCGGCCGCCTGGAGCGCGACGAGGACCATCTTGCCGTTCGTGATGATGGAGCAGTGCTCGCCCGAGCGTTTGAGCTCCGCAACGCCCAACGGGACGAGATGCTCGCCGTCCGGCACTTCGCCCTTGGTGTTGTAGAGCATCTCCGCCTTCGAGGAACAGCACGGGGTTGTCGTCGCGAATTGCGCTCTTGAGCAAGCCCTTGGCGTCGGCGGGCGTCCCGGGGGTGACGACTTTCAGCCCCGGCACGTGCATCAGCCATGATTCCCACGCCTGCGAGTGCTGTGCACCAAGCTGCAGCGCGGCGCCGTTCGGGCCACGGAAGACCATCGGCACGGGGAACTGGCCGCCGGACATGTACAGCATCTTCGCGGCGCTGTTGACGACCTGGTCGAGGGCGAGGAGCGCGAAGTTCCACGTCATGAACTCGATGACCGGCCGCAGCCCCGTCACCGCGGCACCGACGCCGACGCCCGCGAATCCCAACTCGGTGATCGGCGTGTCAACGACGCGGCGCTCTCCGAACTCCTGCAGCAGGCCCTTCGACACCTTGTACGCGCCCTGATAGACTGCCACTTCCTCGCCCATGAGGAAGACGCGGTCGTCGCGCTGCATCTCTTCGCGCAGCGCCTGATTGAGCGCATCCCGGTAGGTGATCGTCGCCATGATATCGGTCCGCGCGGTCAGGACGACGGCTCGGCGGCCGGTGCTGTACCGCCCGCGCCGTTGCCATTGTCCGGCGAGGACGTTCCGTCACGGGCGGCGGGATCGGTGTCGCCTTCGACCGTCACGTTCTGCATCAGGGCGGCGAGATCGGGCTCGGGGCTCTGGTCGGCGAACTGCCAGGCGTCCTCGCACTGCGCGCGCACCGCCGCGTCCATCTCCGCGACCTCTGATTCCGAGATCTCGTTGCGCTCGTGCATGTATGCACGGAGGAGCGCGATCGGGTCGCGCTTCAACTGCTCATCGAGCTCGGCACGCGAGCGATAGGTGCCGGCGACCGCGTCCGACATCGAGTGGCCCATGAACCGGTAGGTCCGCGACTCGATCAGCGTCGGCAGGCGCTCCGTGCGGGCGCGCTGGACCGCTTCGCCGACGACACGTCGCACCGCGAGCACATCCTGTCCATCGACCACCGACCGGTGCATGTCGTAGGCGCGGGCTCGCTCGGCGATATCGTTGACGGCGGATGCGCGCTCGAGCGCGGTGCCCATCCCGTAGCGGTTGTTCTCGATGACGTAGATGACCGGGAGCTTCCAGAGGCCGGCCATGTTCAGCGCTTCGTGAAAGGCGCCGTTGTTGACGGCGGCTTCGCCGAAGAAGCAGAGGCACACCTGATCGCCGCCGCGATACTTGATCCCGAAGGCGACGCCTGTTGCGATCGGGATGTTGGCACCCACGATCCCGTGTCCGCCCAGGAAATTGTGCTCGCGGCTGAAGAGGTGCATCGAGCCGCCTTTGCCGTGCGAGCAGCCCGCGGCCTTGCCGAACAGCTCCGCCATGACGGATCGCGGCGGGATGCCGCGGGCGATCGCCTGTGCGTGGTCGCGGTAGGTGGTGATCACATAGTCATCGGGGCGGAGCACGGAAATGGCGCCGGTGCCCGTCGCTTCCTGTCCGATGTACAGGTGGCAGAAGCCGCCGATCTTACCGAGCGCGTAGGCTTCGGCACAGCGCTCTTCGAATCGCCGCTGGAGGAGCATCATCCGGAGCAACGCGCGATGGAGCTCGCGGGTATCGCTGGCGGCTGGCGGCTCGAGCATGGATGGAGCGGCGTTCGCCGGAGTAGGCGCGGGCCGGGCGGCGACGGTTCCCGATGGCGGCGTCGAAGTCGAAGTGGACGTCGGCCGAGTCTTGGTCATGCGCCGTGCGCCGCCGCCTTGGTGACCTGTTCCCAGGCGTGGTAGCTCGATCGCACGAGCGGGCCGCTCTCGACGTGGCGGAAGCCCATCGCCATGCCGGCTACGTAGAGCTGGCGGAACTCCTCGGGCGTGTAGTAGCGGTCGAGCGCGATGTGGGCGTCGGAGGGACGCAGGTATTGGCCGAGCGTCAGGATGTCGACGTCGACGGTGCGCAGCTCCTGCATGACGGCGAGCACCTCTTCCGTGGTTTCGCCCATGCCGAGGATGATGCCGGTCTTGGTCGGGATATCGGGGGCGATGCGCTTGGCCGTGCGGAAGATTTCGAGGACGCGCGGGTACCGGCCGCCCGGGCGGGCGCGCTTGTAGAGGCGCGGGACCGTCTCGGTGTTGTGATTGTAGATCTGTGGCCGGGCTTCGAGCACCGCGCGGATCGAGGCTTCGGTGCCCTGGAAGTCCGGGACGAGCACTTCGACCGAGCACTCGGGCAGCAACTCGTGGATCCGCCTGACCGTTTCGGCAAAGATCGACGCGCCGAAGTCCGGCAGGTCGTCGCGGTCCACGGATGTGATGACAGCGTGCCGGAGTCCGAGCTGCGCGACGGCGGCGGCGACGCGGCCAGGTTCGGCAATGTCGTATGTGGGCGGCCGGCCGTGGGCGACAGCGCAGTACGCACAATTCCGGGTGCAGACATCACCCAGGATCATGAACGTCGCGGTGCCGTGCTCCCAGCACTCGCCGACATTGGGGCAGTGGGCTTCCTCGCACACCGAGTGGAGGCCGTGCTCGCGCAAAAGCGATTTGAGCCGCAGGAAGTTCGGGCCGCCCGGAGCCCGCACCTTGAGCCATGACGGCTTCCGCTCCGGCACCTCTGCCGCGCGGTGCCGGCCCATTATCTGATACAGCGAATCTGCCATCGTGATGACCAGCCTGAGTTACATGCGCCCGTGAGGGAAATATATCGGTCGCCAGGGCTGCTCAAAAGACGACCAAGTCACGGTTCCGCACTAGGATGGCACCTCTGCCCGTGTCTCGCGCCGAGCGCCGCTGGCAAAGCGTTCGATGCTGAATGCGCCGAGGCTGGCTGGGAGGGCGGTGCCGGTCACGAGCGCTGCCACGCAATCACCTGTGAGCGGCGCCATGAGAATGCCGTTCCGCGAGTGGCCACAGGCGTAGATCAGCGCCGGATATTCCGGGTCGCGTCCCAGAATCGGCAGCAGGTCGGGTGTGACTGGGCGGAGTCCTGCCCACGCGGAGATCGCGGGTGCGGAGGCGGCGATGGGCCAGTAGGCCGCGGCTCTTGCCCGCACCAATGCGAGAGCGTCAGCAGTCGTCGCCGGATCAAACCCAACTCGTTCCATGGTCGAGCCAATGAGAATCCGGTCACCGCGCGGGACAATGTAGGAATCGGGACCGTACACAACGTGACTGAGCGCCGCGGCACCGTTCGCGGCGACCGAGAACATCTGCCCGCGGTACGGCTCGACCGGGATCGCGCGCGGCAATCCTTCGATCTGCGGCGTCCATGCGCCGGCGGCGAGGACAATGTGCAATGACGAGATCTCGTGGCCGCTGCCCGCCAGAGTGCACGTCGCACGTGCGTTCGCGTTTGCGGCGCCGACCGCGATCGCGCGCACGTCGATTCTGACGCGATGGATCCGGGGCGAGCGTTCGATCGCGACATCGAGCGCGTGGAGGAGTGCGACGTTGTCGGCGGCGCCGTCGGTGGGGTAGAACATCGCGCCCGCCGTGGACACCAGGCCCGGCTCGATCTGCCGCACGGCGTCCGGGGACAGCCATTGCGCGTGCGGGCCGCCGTGCTGGCGGAGGTCGCGTGCGCCGGTTTCGTCGAGCGCGACCCGGAGGATGCCGCGGCGGTTGAGGGGGACGGTGATGCCGGTTCGGGCGGCCAGCGAGTCCAGGTATCCGGGATAGCGTTCGAGCGACGCCGCGGCGAACTGGCGGCCCGGGTCCGCGCCGGGTGGGGAGTGCGAATCCTCGACGGACGGGGCGAGCATGCCAGCCCCTGCTGGGGGAGGCCTCGCCGGTGTGCTTATTGCCCGCCAGGAGGACATCGAGGCCCTGATCCGCGAGGGCGAGGGCGGCCGTCAGGCCGATCAGGCCCGCTCCTACGACCGTAACGTCGGCAACTGAGGGGGTCGCCACGGGGGCCATCGTTACCGGGCCTGGGGGCGGGGGGCCGGGCGCTGAAACCATGCGGTCCCGATTTTCGTATGATTGACAGACCCTGTAACCGAGTTCTGCCTCATGCTTCGTACCGTTTTCGTCATTGGCGCTTTTGCCGTACTGGGATTCTTCCTGCTGGGCTCAGTGTTCAGCATTTTCGGGGCTGTCATCGGCCTCACGATCACGTTGGTCATGTTCGCCGTGAAGGCTTTGATCCTGGGTGCCGTCGTCTACTTCGTGATCCGGATCGTGAGTCCGGAGACGGCCCGGCGTTTACGGGACCGGTTTTCCGGATCCTCGTTCTAGCCGCGATTTAGCGCATCACGTTCCAGCGCGTCGGCGACTGCCCACGCGAGAAGTGGCAGCATGATTTCGTGGTGGCCGGTGATCTCGTAACCGGCTCCACCGTTCTGGGTCGGCCGTTCGACGACATTGACCCGCGGCCGGTAGTGGCGCTGCATATCGAGATCGCACGTCACGAATCCGGTGGGGCGTCCACCGTGCAGGTTGCGGGCGATGGTGAGCGCCTTGAGAAAGACCTCCGGCATGATGACCGCGCTGCCGGTGTTGACCACGACCCCGCCGCCATCCAATCCCTCCAGCGCCGCTGACAAGCGGCGGAAATCGCGGTGGCTGGTGTCGCCGATCGCCGCGCCGTCGGCGGCCGGGTGCTGGTGAATGATCTCGGCACCGATCGCTGCGTGGACGGTGACGGGGACGCCGAGCCAGCAGGCCGGCGAGCAGTATGGACAGCTCAGGGTGCGCGAGGGCTGGCTCCTGCTCGAGGGCGCGGCCCAGTGCTTCGCCCATGCCGTAGCCGTGCGTATCGCCGGCGGTGATGGCCTCGTTCATCCCGCGGCCTGTCTCTTCCGCCATCCCGAACGTTCCGTCGCGCAGACCAGCCGCGACATCCTCCGACGTCGCGCCGAATCGCGCCATCTCATAGTCGTGGATGGCAGTTGATCCGTTGGTGGCAATGTGCGTGATCACGTGCCGTTCCATGAGATCAATCAGGAGCGGCGAGAGCCCGGTTTTGACCACGTGGCCGCCGAGCATGAAGACGACCGCGCGTTTCGCGCGGTGGGCGGCGACGATGGCGTTGACGACGCGGCGGAAATCGCGCGCGACGAGGATGTCCGGGAGTGAGTCGATGAACGCGCCGAACGACGGACCGGCGCGCTCCGCGGACGCGTGCTCGGGGGGCTTGGCGAACTCCTCGGCCCGCACCTTGTTTGGACGGCGGCCGATCGGCACGGTGCGAACAGCGGAGAGGTCCGCCTCCGGCGGGACGAGGTCCGCCTCCTGCGGCGGATTCATAGGCGGCGTGCGGTCCGTGCTCAGCGGCGGCTCTGGGGCGGGGGGGCCGACGGAGATGGGGACGAATCGTCAGCCGGCGATCCCGTAACCGTGTCGGCGGCCACGCTGCCGGACGGCGGTTGCGGAGCGCCTGCCGGCACACTCGCGGCCGCGCCGAGTCCGGGACGGTATTTCTTGAGGTAGAGGTCGAGCGAACCGAAGCTCAGCTTCGATTTCATCTGCAGGACGATGCGTGCGGAGTCGTCGGAAAACCAGACCTGGGCTTCGCCGCGGTCCGAGAAGATCCCGCCGGTCTTGATGATCGGCTGGACGACGATCGCGTTGAACTTGCCGGCGGGGACCGAGATGCGTTCGCGGCGGAGGACCTTGATCGTGACCGGATTGCTCTTGGGATTGAAATAGCGATCGAAGGTGTACGTCTCGCCGACCTTCAGCGGAAGCGTGCGAACGAAGAAGAGAAACGAGCCATCGTCGAGGGGGTTGGAGACCGACGGCTGTTCCGGCTTGTCATTCAACTGAAAGACGGCGCGGTCCGGGTAGATGACATAGTCGCGGTTCCGGACCTTCCCGCCTTCCTCGAGGTGCTGGGCGAATCGCAGCGACGACAGGGAGTCCTTGTCGAACCAGCTCTCGAACACGTCGTTGACGTGATAGAAAATGGTCCCGCCCTTGAAGCGGAATATCGTGTGCCAGACATCCTTGCCCCGCAGCGACTGCACGTCGGCCACTTCCATCGAGCCGCCGCCGACGTGGAGGATGCCGAACTTGACGTCATAGTCCGCGCGCTCGCCCACCGAAAACGGGCGTTGGTTGCTCGCGGGGGCGGCTGCCGCTTGCGGCGCCGGTGCCGGCGGAGCGGTCGTCAAGCCGGTGGCCGGCGGCGACGCGGGGTGTGGCTGGGATTGCGGCGTGTCCTGCGCGTGCACGACCGACGCGGCGGCGAGCACCACGGTCGCTCGCAACGCCGCACGGGCGATTGCGGCCATCATCCGCTGCGTGCCGCCTGCAGCGCGCGGGCGGCGCGGCCGAACCGGTACAGGCGAAGTGCGTCGGCAAATGGGCGCACGCGGCTCTCGCGCTGGCGGAGATCGTAGCGCGGCGCGAGCGGCACCGTCTCGACGCGCCGGGCGAGTGGCGCGGTCCGCAGCAGCAGCTCGGCGTTCGCGGCCCATCCGTCCCGTGTCACGAGCGGGGTGTCCGGTCCCAGCGCCTTGATCGCATCGCGCAGCACGGAGATGCGATAGAGGCGAAAGGCGCTGAATGGATCGCCAACGCCGGGCACGCGAACAAAGGCTCTCACGATCCAGGGCACAGTACGGCGCAGCCAGCGGACGCCGCTCGGGACAGGCGTGGGGGCCGGGGTGGGCGCGGTGCCGCTTTGGGCATTCGCTGCGGCGCCTGGTGCGGCGCCCGGCGGTGCCTGTTCGACGACGACGAGATCGACGCCGCCTTCGAAGCGGCGAATCAGGTCAGGCAGGTGCTCGGGCTGATCGGTGAAATCGCCCTGCATTGTCACCAGGGCATCCCGGCGCGCGTAGCGAGTGCGCTGGGCGGCGGTCCGGCAGATCACGTCGAGGGCTCCGGCGTTGCCGAGGCGCCGTTCGCCGTGGATCACCGTGAGTGGCAGCACCTCGGCGTAGGGGCGGAGCACCTCCGCGGTCTCGTCCGTGCTGGCGTCATCATAGACGATCAGCTCGTATTCACGCGGGAACTGGAGGAAGACCTTGCGGATCCGCCACAACAGCACGCCGATCGTGTGGGCCTCGTTGTGGGCCGGAATGCCGATATAAATCATCTTCTCTGAAGTTTGCCGTCGCCACCGGTGAATCGCTACCCTGCGGCCTGATACCCCACAACATCGCCCACGGTTGGGGTCGGGTGTGCGGGGCGGGTAGACCCGGCATTGCCCTGCGCCATTCTCGAATGGCGCCTACTGCCCTCGACGACTGGCCGAACGTCGGGCCTCTTGGATGGCCGGAAGAGGGCGGGTAGACATGGCATTGCCCTGCGCCATTGCCCAACAGCGCGACCTGCGGTTGCCTAACAGGGCGACCTTCGGTTCTCGAATGGCGCCTACTGGCCACGACGACTGGCCGAGCGTCGGCCCGCGTGGAAGGCCGTAAGCCAGTACCGCAGGGTTGCTTTGGGGGGCGGCCGTCCGTCGAGTGGGTAATGCGTGGATTAGCGACGTCACATGCGAGGGCGGTTTTCGGGGTCATCGTGGCGTGCGCGGCGTGTTCGCGACCTGCCGAGCTGCCGATCGCGACGCCGAGCGCGGCGCCGAGCGCGGCGGTGGTGGCCGTGCCGCCGGCTGCGGCTGAACTGCGCCGCGACCTCACCGTGTTCGCGTCCGATTCCTTTCGCGGACGCGAGACAGGAACGGCGGAATGAGCGCCGAGCGGCGGCGTTTCTCGTCGCGCGGCTCAAGCGCATCGGCATCGAACCCGCGGGGGACAGCGGCTACCTGCAGCGTGTGCCGCTCACGCGCATTCGGATTGGTGCGGGCACGCAGTGGGCCGTCCAGCGGGGCGCGTCCGCCGCGGCTGCCCGATCCACGCGCTACGTGACCGGGCTCGTGCCGTTGATCGCGCCCAGCAGCATCGGTAGCTCGGCGACGTTGCATGCGGAGGGAGATCTGGTATTTGCCGGGTATGGCGTCGTGCGGCCTGACGGCGGCGACGATCTGGCCAGGATTCCGCTCGAAGGGCGCGTCGTCGTCGTGATCAATGGGGCGCCGCCGGGTGCGGATGCCGCGCGCCGCTCCGAACTGGAATCGCCGAATGCCATCGGATCGCGCCTCGACCGGATTCTTGCGCGCCATCCCGCGGCGGTGATCATCCTCGTGACCGGCGCATCGGCCGATCTCTACGAACCAATGCGGCGGGCGGTGGACCACGGCTTCCTGCAGCTCGCCCCGGCGGAGCGGCCGGACAGTGGCGCATCGTTGGCGCGCAGCGCGCCTGCGCCCGCAATGCTGCTGCTCGGCGAGCCTGTGCCGGGATCGCCGCTCCTCCCGCGACGGTGGCCGCACGATGACCGTGCGCAGGTGCTGACCGGCATGCGATTCACGGCAGCCGCGGAGATCGAGCGCACACCGGTGCAGTCGTACAACGTCGTGGGTGCGCTGCCGGGCGCGGATACCACTCTCGCGCGCAACTGGGTCGCGTATAGTGCCCACTACGACCATCTGGGCATCGTGCCCGCTCCCGACGGAGACTCCGTCGCGCACGGGGCGGACGACGACGGGTCCGGAAGTGTCGCACTGCTGGCGATTGCGCGCGCGATGCGCCAAGCGCCGCCGCCGCGACGGTCGGTGCTCTTCGTCTGGCACACCGGCGAAGAAGAAGGGCTCCTCGGTTCGGCGTATTTCGCCAGCCATCCGCTCGTGCCACTGGATTCCATCGTGGCGCTGATCAATGCCGACATGATCGGCCGCAACGCACCGGAATCCCTTTACGTCGTGGGACCCGGCTCGGCGCCGCATGGCATCAGCGGGCCGCTCGGCAGGATCGTCGATTCGGTGAATGCGTCGCTCCCGTCGCCATTCGCGATCGGGCGGATGTGGGACAGTCCCACGAACGCACAGCGCGTGTATTTCCGCGGGGATGCGTTCCCGTATGGGGAGCATGGCGTGCCCGTGGTGTTCTTCACGACCGGGCTGCATGCGGACTACCAGCAGGCGAGCGACGAACCGTCGCGGATCGACTACGTGAAGCTCGCGCACGTCAGCCAACTGCTGTTCGACCTAGGCGAAGCGCTCGCCAACCGCGACGCGCGACCGCGATAGAGCGAGGAGCGGAATCTCGCGTACGTGACCGGCGGTCGTGACGTGTCCCTACATGACGAAATCGTTTACTTCGCCCCGTGGCGATTGCGTTGCGGGCGCACTAAGAGTGTTGTCAGCACTCTACAGGCGAGAGTGCTACGCGCGCCGTATCTCGCTCACCGGGTAATCGTCGCATTAATAGTGATCGTGCGTGCATGGCACGAATGGTGTATTGATAGCCAGCAGCGGCGAGAATGTGATCCGCATTCATTGGGAGCGTCGCCGTCCTCTTTCATCGGGAGATTCGATGATAGTGGCCAATGTTCGAGGGCAATTGCAGCGCGATGATGCACAACTCGCGCTCCGGTTGATTGCGCGTGGCTCGCCCGATGCGCACGAGAGTGCGGAGGCGACACTTCGCGACCATGGGTTCGACGAGGTGCTGGACGATCCGCGCCTACTGGGCGCACTCGTGGAAGCGCGCCAGGGCGGCTGCGCGTCGTATGCACTCTTCTCCTACGTGATCGTGCGCCATGCACTCATGGATGTCGGGGAGCAGGACCGAGTCCTGGCGGATTACGTGGCGAGCATCCTTCTGCATTTCGGGTTGCGGGATCGTGCACAGCGGGTCGCCAGCACCGACGACGAGTGGTACACGACGCTTGCCGAGTTGGCCGGCGCGGCGGACGGGCCCGACCCGCGGCGCACCTTTCTCGTGCGGGCGCATCTCGGGAACTACGCGTTGTGGCTCAGCGGGCTCTTTCCCGAGTATATCGCGAACCGGCACTGGCGTCGCGGGACGCCTGACATCGATTACTTCGAGGCGATGGGGCGCCGGGGGTTTGCGCTTGCGGCCGAGCATCAACTGGCTGGGCAGCATGGCGTGCGGTCACTGTACGAGACCGCGGCGGAGCGGTTCGCGCTGTTGCGGCTCGCGCTCAACCGGGTGAGCGATTCGTACCTATTCCCCAGGCATCAGTCGCCGGATCGTCTGATGCGCGAAGTGAGCAATGCCGCGCGGTGGAAATTGGTGAGTTGAGCGGGTAGACAGCGCGAAAGGAGAAAGGAGACGGACGGCCAACTGCCGTCCGTCTCCTTTCGCCTTTCTTCGCGTCGCATCGCCGGCTTTTACCGGGCCATTCTCGAATGGCCCCTACTGCGCTCGACGACTGGCGGTGGTGGGACGGCAACTACAGTTCTACGGCTTGGGCATCTGGATCATTGGGATTGCGCTGCCGGAGACCTGGGGCATCTGGCCGTTCCACTTCTTTGCCATCTCGTATGTCACCAGTGTCGGCGTGATGCTTTCCGCCAGCAGGTGATTCGCCTTGGCCTGGGCTTCCGCTTCGGCGAGGATCGCCTTCGCGTGGCCGGCGGCCTTGATCGAATCGCCCTGCGACTGGAACTGATTCTTCTGCAACTCGTTCTGCGACGTGAGTGCGGCCTGCTGCATCACGTTCTTGGCGTTGATCGCGTCGATCACCGTTTGGGGCGCCCGGATCTCGTTGATGGTGAACTGCTTCACGAGAAACCCGTAGGGTGACAGGCGCTTGTCGAGCAGCGACTGCGTGCGGTTGACCACCTCGGCTTTCTTCGGGCCGAGGATGTCGGCGATGGCTTCGCCGCCAATGACCTCCTGCAGCGCCTGCCGGATCGTCTGCTTCACATAGTTGTGCTGGATGAAATCGATGTTGTTCCGGAACGTCGAGTACAACTCCGGGACCTTCATCGCGTCCAGCTCGAACGACATCGCGACGTCGAGTGAGATCGGCTGCCCCTCGACGCTGTTCACGTTGATCTCTTCATTGTCGGCGTTTCCTTCGTTCGCCGCTTTCGCGAGCACCAGCGTCTGCATGTAGATCGGATATTCCTCGATTCCGGTCGTCAGCGGATTGCGCGTGTGCAGGCCGGCATCGAGCGGAATCCGTTCGACCCCGCCGCCGGTGCGGCTGATGACGATGCCGACATGACCGGGGTGGATGTACGTCACCGTGGTGGGGAGCAGAGCAGACAGCACGATCAAGCCGGCGACGATTGCCCCGAGCTTGATGGCTGCGTGGCCAAGGGGGCCACCGGGCGTCCCACCGCGCATCCTGAGCGAAGCGATCACTTACGACGCTAACCATGGACAACCTCCTGGAAGCACTCGGGGCAGATCCGTTCGCCATTGGGGAGCAGGACCATCTCGGTCGCGGCGTGCGGGCCGTGGATCGGACACACCAGATCGGCCGCCGCCTCGATCAGGCGGCGGTTCCGGGCTTGCCGGATCCGGAGCCCGAGCGGAGTGAATTGCACGAGGACGAAAATCAGCAGGGCGACCGCCGTCGCGAGCAGCACGACGAAGAGCGCCCCTTCGACAACGATTTCGATCATACCTCAACAATACGGCCCCAGACGGGCGGGTGTTTCGGTCCCTGTACGGCCTCGTCTCGCGAACCGGACTGGTCAGTGTTAGAGTGCCTGCCCGTGGCCTCTACTGGGGTATTACTTGCCTGGCGCGCTGTTGACGCCGAGAACGGCGGCGAACGCCGAGACCAACCCATGATCGGGGGCCGTGCCCTCATCAGCGAACTCTTCCGGATGCCATTGAACGCCCAGCACCCACCACGGATCGCGGCGTCCGGTTTCGACCGCTTCAATGACACCATCCGGTGCCTTGGCGGTGACGACCAAGCTCTCGGCCAGTTTGGCGATGGCCTGGTGATGGACCGAGTTCACGTCGAGCGTCGCCGCGCCGAGGGCATCGAAGACGCGAGTGTCGGGGCTGAGCTGGATGCTGTGCGTGCGCGATGTGCGAGGTTGTTCCGGATCGTGCGCAATGTCGCCGGGCTTTTCGGTTGGCAGGTCCTGAATCAGCGTGCCGCCGAGTGCGACGTTGAGCACCTGGATGCCGCGGCAGATGGCGAGCGTGGGGACTCGTTGATCGCGAGCGGCGCGCACCAGCGCCAACTCAGTCATGTCGCGCTCCGCATTGACGCGACCGAGGTGCGCGCTGGGCGCGGCTCCGTATTCGGCCGGCGCGATGTCCTCACCTCCCGTCAGCACGAGTCCCGCGACTGCGCCGAAGACGCGATCGATCGCCGCCTCAACCTCCGCGAGCGGGCCGGGGAACGGGGCGATGACCACGGGCGTCAGCCCCGCGCGTTCGAGGATCCGGAGATAGGATGCCGCGAGCCGTACACGTGGAACCCCATCGTCCGCGCGAATGGTCGCAGTGACCGCGACGAGCGGGCCGCCGGCGGGTGGCGCGTGGGGGTGGCGAGCCATTGTGCGGGGAATATATCGTAAACCCGCATGACCCGACACAGCGCCGCCGAGGTGTAGCCATCGCATGTCGCGTGGCCGCCCACGCTGGCGCGTGCGCCGTTTTTCTTCTCGCGGCCGTGCGGGCACCGGCGCAGGACAGCACCCAGGTCGCCAGCCCGCCGCCGGCGGGTACGCGGACCGGCAGCGCTGTGCCCGACACCGTACAAATGGCTCCCGCCGCACAGGATACGGCGCGAATCGTGAGCCCGTGTAACGGCCGTCTGATCAGTGCGATCGCGATCCGGCCCCAGGTGCCGTACTACGCGGGATATGGCGGCCAGTGGCGGCCGCTGGCAAAGGCGGCGGCGTCCGTCCATTCCACCACGCGCGAAAACGTCATCCGGAGCTTCCTGGCACTTCATCTCGGCCAAGTCTGCACCGAGCAGCGGCGGGCGGAATCCGAGCGCATCCTGCTCGCCCAGCCATTTCTGTCGGAGGCACGAGTCACCGCGTACGACGATCATCTGGGCGGCGTCCGGATCGATGTCTTTACCGCCGACGAGATATCCGTGCTTGGCGCGCTGTCCGCACGGAGCCAGGTGCCGCACGTCCTCGGCGTCCGCCTCGGCGACGCGAATCTCGGCGGGCAAGGCATTCGGGTGATCGGCGAATGGGGCGCGGGCTTACGGCTCCGCGATCACTGGGGTGGGCGGATCACCGACTACGCCTTCGCGAACCGCCCGATCCAGCTCACGGTGCAGGGCAATCGCGACCAGCTCGGCGGAGATTGGTCGGCCACGCTGGTACACGCGTTCCTGACCGATCTGCAGCGCTTCGCGTGGATCGCGGAGGCTGGCGAGCTTCGGACCTACGTGAGCTTTCTGACTTCCGTCAGCAACGAGTCACCCACGCTCGACTTCTCCCGGCACTACGCGCAAGTCGGCGGGATCGCGCGATTCGGGAATCCCGGGCACGTCACGCTTTTCGGGCTGTCGGTGTCCGACGATAACGTGACGACGGGGACGCAGCCGCTGCTCGTCGGCGGGGATTCAGTGGTGCCGTATTCCGATCCGGGATTGGCAGGCCGATTCTCCGGCTTTCGCGCCGGGCGCGTCAACCTGCTGTACGGACGACGCGACGTCTCGTTCCTTCGCGTGCGAGGATTCGACGCGCTCGATGGCGAGCAGGATCTCCTCGAGGGCTTTCAATTCGGTACGCTGGTGGGGCGCAGCCTCGAGGTCTTCGGCGCAACGGCGCAGGACGCGCTTTTCGCCACGACGATGTCCGCGGGGGGCGGCTCGTCGCGGATGTACACCGGGATTCAGGGCGAGGTGCAAGCGCGGCGCGATCTCCGGCTCCATGACTGGAACGACGTGACCGCGGGCGGTCGCTTCGGATGGTACTGGAAGCCCGCACCGATGCACACCCTGATCGTGAGCGAGGAGTTCAGCCTCGGCATCCTGCAGACCGTTCCGTTCGAGCTGACCCTGTCCGATCTCCGCGGCGGTGTCCGGGGCTATCACGACTCGCGGGTCGGTGGCGGCGAGCGGACGGTGACCCGTTTCGAGGAGCGATGGCTGCTTGGCCCGGTGAAGGGTTTCGGCGAAATCGGCGTGGCCGGATTCACGGACGTGGGCCGGATCTGGGCGCAGGGCGTGCCGTTCGGCGTCAACTCTCCGACAGCCGTCGGAGTGGGTGTGTCGCTGCTCGCGGCGGTCCCGATCCACTCCAAGCGCCTGTGGCGCGTGGATTTCGCGATCCCGGCGACGCATGATGCCAACGTCGGCCATTACGAGATCCGGTTCTCGGCGAACAATGCGTCGGGGCGGTTCTACATCGAACCCCACGACCTGGCCCGTGCGCGAGAGCGCACGGTGCCGACGAGCATCTTCGAATACCCGCCGCAGTAGGCTCCGCCCGGGCTACAGGCGGACACTCGCGGTCAGGCGCTTGATTACCGGAACGCAGAAGAAGAGGACCAGTCCGCCAAGCGCCGAAATCACCAGCAGGATGCTGAAGAAGGACAACTGCGTGGGCATGGTCGAGGCGAGGGACGCCACGAAGCCCGCGAGCTTGAGCCCCAGGGAGTTGGTGAGGAACCACGCGCCCATCAGGAAGCCGACATATCGTGCGGGCGCGACCTTGGTGACATACGAGAGCCCGACCGGCGACACGCACAACTCGCCGAGGACGCTGAACAGGTAGAACATCGTCAGCCACGCGGGGCTCGCGACAGCGCACGACGTGGCGGCGTGGGATCCCATGCAGGCATCGACGACGCGGCCTCCGCCGATCATGAAGAGGCAACCGACGGCGAGCAGCCCGAGTCCCCACACCATCTTGGCTGGAGTCGACGGCTCGAGTCCCGCCTTGCGCAAACGCGTCCAGAGCAGCGCGAACAGCGGGGCCAGGGTGATCACGAAGAACGGCTGTGCGGACTGGAAATAGCTCGACGGGAAGACCTTGCTCCCCGCGTGCAGGTCGGTGTAGCGATCGGCGAAGAGATTGAGGGAGCTTCCGCCCTGCTCGTACACGAGCCAGAAGCATGCGACGAATACGAACAGGATGAGGAGCGAGATGACCCGACGGCGTTCGTCCGCCGAGAGGGGACCGGAGACCGGCGCGGACGTGGGGTCGGGGGGCAGGGCAGCGGCCTGTCCGCGCGATGCCACGGTCGGACCCGTGTGCGTCGCCCGCAGGCCGATGCCCGGGAGGTATTTGTCGCGCAGCTTGAGGTAGAGGGCGACGCCGAGGAGCATGCCGACGCCGGCGGCGCCGAAGCCCCAGCTCCAACTGCGGGCGGGATTGAGACCGGCGTGGGCGAGCGTCGCCTGGAATGCGGGGTCCTGGGCGAGATAACCGCAGACAAACGGAGCGATCGTGGCGCCGAGGTTGATGCCCATGTAGAAGATCGTGAATCCGGCGTCGCGGCGCTGGTCACCGGGCCGGTACAACTGGCCGACCATCGTCGAGACATTGGGTTTGAAGAACCCCGTGCCGATCACGACCAGCGTCAGACCCGCGTAGAAGGTGGGGAGGGAGTCGAGCGCCAGTACGAAATGCCCACAGGCGATGATGACCCCGCCGATCACGAGCGAGCGCCGGGTACCGATCCACTTGTCGGCCAGGTATCCGCCGAAGAGCGGCGTGAGGAACGTCAGCCCGGTGTAGGAGCCGTAGAGATTGGAGGCATGCGCGTCCGTCCACTTGAGGACGTGGACCATGTAGAGCACCAACAGCGCGCGCATACCATAGTAGGAGAACCGCTCCCACATCTCGGCCAGAAACAGCAAACTCAAACCACGCGGGTGGCCGAAGAATGCCCGGTCCTCTTGCGCGGCTTCCCGGCCGGTGATGGCGCCGGAGGGGGTGGCAGTCATATGGGGCGGGGTTTGGGAAAAAAGAGAAGAGAAAGGACGGAGGGCGAAAAAGACAGGACCAATGCTTCAGGACTGCACCGAGAGAGGCGTCAGGTGTACGGGTTCCTTAATGCACGCGGCGAAGTGGCCGGGGGATTTCTCTTCGAGCGGCGGCACCATCGTCGTGCATGCCGCATCCTTTCGTGGGTCGGGACAGCGGGGATGGAACGGGCATCCCGCTAGTGGCGCGGCGGGCGACGGACTCTCGCCGGCGAGCACCGCGCGCGAGCGGCGGGCAGCGGGATCGGGCGTGAGCACGGCGGCCAGCAGCGCGCGCGTGTACGGCATGAGCGGATGCTGGAACACGGGTTCCGCGGGTCCGATCTCGACGATGCGTCCGAAGTACATCACGGCGACGCGGGTCGCGACCTGGGCGACCACGGCGAGATCGTGCGCGATGTAGAGGTACGTGAGCGCGTGGTCGCGCTGCAGGTCCTGGAGGAGATTGATGATCTGCGCCTGCACCGAGACGTCGAGCGCGGACACCGGCTCGTCGCAGACAATGAAGTCGGGTCCGACCGCGAGTGCGCGGGCGATGCCGACACGTTGGCGTTGGCCACCGGAGAGCTCGTAGGGATATCGCAGGGCGAACTCGGGGCGGAGCCCGACCTCACCGAGGGCCTGCCGGACACGATCGTCGGCTTCGCGGCCCTCGGCGAGTTCATGGATGACGAGCCCCTCACGGATGGCGTCGCCCACCGTCCGGCGGGGATTGAGCGACGAGTACGGATCCTGAAAGACGAGCTGCATGCGCCGCCGCAGGCGGCGAAGCGGCTCGGGGCGGAGCGCCAGCACATCCGTTCCATCGAACGACACGGCGCCTGACGTCAGCGGGATGAGCCGGAGCAATGCGCGCGCCGTGGTCGTCTTGCCGCAGCCCGATTCGCCCACCAGCGCCAGAGTCTCGCCGCGGGGGACCGCGAAAGACACGCCATCGACGGCCCGCACCCAACCGCGCGCACCGCCGAACGTGCCGCGCGACAGCGGAAACTGCACGTGCAGGTCGCGCACGCTGACGAGCGGTTGCTCGCTCACATTCATCACGATGGCGTTCCCGCGAATGGCGCGGATGAAGTCCGGCGCCCCGGTTCGGCGGCGAGATGGCAGCGCGACGTGTGTGTGGCGCTGATCGGGTAGAGCGGGGGCATCTCCTGCCGGCAGCGGTCCCACGCGAACGGGCACCGATCGTGAAAGCGGCAGCCGGCCGACGCCGTCGCGGGCGGGACGCTTCCCGGGATCTCGGCGAACCGGGCAGCCGGACTACCCGGCGGCCGCGGGCGGGGGACCGCGCGCAGCAATCCCTCGGTGTACGGATGATGCGCGGCCGCGAACAACTCCGTGACCGGCGCTTCCTCGACCGCCTGGCCTCCATACATCACGATCACTCGTGATGCGACGGCGGCGATGATCGCGAGGTCGTGCGTGATGAGGAGCACCGCCATACCCATCGACTGCTGCAACTCCGCCAACAGGGCCAGGATCTGGGCCTGCACCGTCACGTCGAGCGCCGTCGTGGGCTCGTCGGCGATCAGGAGGGCGGGATGCATCACGAGGGCCATGGCGAGCATGACCCGCTGGCGCGTACCGCCAGACAGCTCGTGCGGATACTGATGCGCGCGCTCGGCAGGCGCGGGAATCCGGACTGCCTCCAGCATCGCGACAGCTCGGCCCCACGCCGCCTGCCGTGTCGTGCTCTCGTGTACCCGCACGACCTCCGCGATCTGTGAGCCGACCGTGAACACCGGATTGAGAGCGGTCATCGGCTCCTGAAACACCATGCCGATGCGCCGGCCACGGATGGCGCGGAGGCTCTCGGTATCACAGGTCGCGAGGTCGGTCCCGCCGAACGTGATCGAGCTGCCGGCTTCGATGCGGCCTGGCGGACGGATGAGCCGGAGAATCGAGAGAGCGGTGACCGATTTGCCGCTGCCGGATTCCCCCACGATGCCCAGCGTCTCACCCGGACCGACGCCGAGGGAGAGCCCGTCGACGGCGCGAGCGAGGCCGGCGCCGGTGGGGAAGACGGTGCGAAGATCGCGAATCGACAGGAGCGGATTCGGCGCGGTCATTCTGCTATTGTCTCGGGTCGGCCGCTTCGCGCAGGCCGTCACCGACGGCGTTGATGGCGATGACGGCGGACACGATGGCGAGACCGGGGAACACCGAGAGCCACCAGAGCGCGCGTACCTGATCCGCACCGTCCTGCATGATGTTGCCCCAACTCGCGAACGGCGGCTGGACACCGACGCCGAGGAAGGAGAGGCCGGCTTCGAGCAGCACCACATTACCGATGCCGAGCGCCGTCACGACGATGATCGGGGACGCGATGTTGGGAAGCAGGTGCCGGAAGAGAACGCGTGCGTCGGTGGCGCCGAGCGCGCGGGCGGCCGTGACCCACTCACGGGTACGGATTCCCATGATTTCGCCGCGTACGAGGCGGCTCACCCCGAACCAGCCCGTGAGGCCGAGAATGAGCACGAGAGAGCCGAGCGACGGGCGGCCCCAGAGCGCGCAGATCGTGAGGAGCAGCAGGATGCGCGGGATGGACAGACAGGCATCGGTGATGCGCATCAGCACACCATCGATCTTTCCGCCGGCGTAGCCGGAGATGGCCCCGTACATCGTGCCCACCGTCGTGGCGGTGAGCATCGCCAGCACCGCGATGGCGAGCGAGACCCGGCCGCCGAAGAGGACGCGGCTCAGGACATCGCGGCTGGCCGGATCCGTGCCGAATGGGTGGGCGAGCGACGGTGCCTGGCTCTTGAGCGCGACCATGTCCAGAATCGCGTTCGGCGGGTAGGGGGCGATGAGTGGCGCGCCGATCGAGATGACTGCGATGGCAACAATGACGACGAGACCGGCCATCGCGCCGCGATCGCGCCGGAACCGTCGCCAGATCGCGGACCACGGCCCCGCATCGAGCGACCACCCGAGCATAGCGAAGTCGCCGGACGGGCGCATTGGCCCCGGGGCGGCGCTGCCGCCGGGCGGCGGCGCCATTGCGGGAGCGGTCACCGATTGCTCGTGATCGCGGGAGCGATCATGGACGCGATGATGGATGCGATCATGGACGGGCCGGTCCGGGCGCGCGCCGGAGCCGCGGATCGGCGACCGCGTACAGAACATCGGCGACGAAGCTGCCGCCAGCGACCAGCACGCTGCCGATTACGGCGCAGGCGATGACGACGGGGTAGTCGCGTGCGGTGACCGAATCGACGGCCAGCGAGCCGATCCCCGGCCACGAAAACACCTTCTCGATGAAGACCGTGCCGCCGAAGAAGGCGGGGAGGGCGAGGCCGAACAGTGTAATCACGGGGAGCGCGGCGTTGCGGAGCGCGTGGCGCATGAGAACCGAGCGTTCGGGGACGCCTTTGGCGCGAGCGGTGCGCAGGTAGTCATCGGCCGCGACATCGAGCAGGGCGGCGCGCTGGAAGCGTGCGATACCGGCTGCGGTGAGAACCGACAGCGTCAGCGCCGGAAGAATCAGGTGGTCGATGCGGTCCCAGAACGCCGCGAGAGGCCCCATGTAAGGGTGCATCACCGGATCGACCATGCCACCGGCCGGAAAGATCGGGAGCACGTACGCAAATGTGAGAAGTGCGACCTGGCCCAGCCAGAACTCGGGGAGCGAATACACAGCCAGAGACGCGACGCCAATGACGCGATCGGTGGCAGTGCCGTGGCGCGCGACCTGGATGAGGGCCATCGCGATGCCGGCGACGAAACTCAGGATGAGTGCACTTCCGGCGAGGAGCATCGTGCGTGGGAGCGCGCGCGCGAGGATGGTGCTGACGGATTCGTTGTAGGTGAACGAGTACCCGAACTGGCCTCGTGCGGCGCCCGCGAGATACCGGACGAACTGCACCGTGAGCGGTTGGTCGAGTCCGTAGACCGCGCGCCAGTGCGCGCGCACGGCCTCCGGGACGCGCGGGTCATCGAGCCCGCCGCCGATGGGATCGCCCGGCGCGAGGTGAATGAGGATGAATGTCGCGGTCGTCACGACCGCGATGACGACCAGCGCTTGCCAGGCTCGGCGGAGGACGAAGGCGCGCAGAGGCGAGTCGGCGCCGGGCGTCAGCCGGTGCGCGGGATCACGGCTTGGCGGCCACGAGACCAATGCGGTCCCGGGGAATGCGATCGCTCTCGGGGATGTACCAGTCGGGAACGTGCACCCACCACGCATCGGGCCGCATGTAGCCGGCGTGGATGCGCCGGTGCGCGACCGCCACCTGGCGCGGCGAGTAGAGCCATACCGCAGGCGCGTCCGCATTGATGATCGTGTAGGCCTTGCGGAAATGCTCGTGCACGCGGGCGAGATCGCTGCTGGCGAGCGCGCTGTCCACTTGCGCGTCGAACACCGGATTCTCGTACGATCCCCAATTGACGCCGAAGCGTTCGGCCGGAATCGTCCACGTCTGTTTCAGGTCGCTCATGCTGGGGTCCGGCTTCCAGACCCACACGTTGGCCTCGAAGTCGCCTTGCATGAGGCGCGTGGCCAGCGTGCGCAGCTCGAGCGGCTCGAGCGTCACATGGACGCCAATGCGGGCCAACTGATCCTGTGCGAGGAGCGCCATCTGGCTGCGCGGCTTGCTCGACGTCGTGACCAGGATAGTGAACGCGAGCGGCTTGCCGTTGCGGTGCCGGACACCGTCCGGACCGCGCCGCCAGCCGAGGGAGTCGAGAGTGTGGTTCGCGGCGGCCGTGTCATAGGGGAGCGAGGCGACCGTCGTGTCGGCGACCTGGCTGGAGCTGGCGAACGGGCCGTGGGGGACGACGCCGAGCGTATCGAACACATTGCGCACCATGCTGGTGCGGTCGAGCGCCATGAACAGCGCGCGGCGCAGGGCGCGGTTTCCGAAGATCGGGTGTGGGGCGCCGTGCTTCGGGAGGCGGAGGTTGAACCAGAGGAAGCCGTACGACGGGTCCTCGTACGGCAGCAGGGTGAGCGTGGGATGTCTCCGGATCTCCGGGATGTCCTCGGGGTGGACCACCTCCAGGAAATCGGCGTCGCCGGCGTAGACCTTGGCGATCGCGGCGGCCGGTGTCGGCGAGATGGCCATGACGATCCGGTCGAGCAGAGCGCGGCCGCGGTAGTTGCCGGTGTCGGCGACAATGGTGAGCGACGCGCCGGGGGTCCAGGAGCTGAAGCGGAAGCGTCCATCTCCGACCGGGTTGTGGCCGAACGGCGCGGTTCTCAGGTCGGCGAGCTTGATCTTGCCGAGCAGATGCTCGGGGCAGATCAGCATCTCGATAGGTCGCGTCGAAGAACTGTTCCGGGTACCGGTGTTTGAACCAGAACGTGGCGCTCAGCGAGTCGGGCGTGGTGACCGAATCGATCTGGCTGAGCTGCGTCGTCGCATTGATCCCGGCGGCCGTGTCGGAGTAGATGCTGAACGTGTAGCGCACATCGTTGGAGCGAACCGGCACGCCGTCGTGCCATCGCGCGCGCGGATCGAGGTGGAATGTGATCGAAAGCGAGTCGGGGCTCCAATCCCACCGTTGCGCGAGGTGTGGAACGAAGCCGCGGTCACCGACCGTGTTGACCGAATCGCCGAGGTCCGCGAGGCGATCGAACAACTGCTCGATGATGAGCCGGGTCTGCGTCTGGTTGGCGTAGAACGGGATGAGCGGCTCCGCATCCGCCGACACCGAGATCACGACCGTACCGCCGGGTGATTTCTCACCGCTGCCGGTGCCGCCGGCGGACGCACTCGACCGGTCGCCCGGGCGGCACGCGATGCTGCACAGTGCAGTGACGAGCAGCGCCGCTCTGATAGCCGTTCGGCCAACCGCTCGGCTAGCGGGAATGGAAATCATGTGACGCACGGGTCGTGGCGACCTCACGGTGGCGGTCCGAGTGCGAGTCCCGGCAGAGCGCGCGCGTCACCGGTGATGCGGTGTGCTCGCCGATCCTGCCGACGCGTCCTCCTCCAACGATGGGGCGAAGTCCGCGTGGAGAGCAAGCACCCGATGGAGCGCCGGACGGAGAGCCGTATTGGTCCGGTCTAATCCCGTGCGCGGATTTCGGTCAGCGCCGCCAGGTCCAGGCGTCGTCCTCATATCGTCCGCGCAGTTCCTCCGTCATCGCGGCCGTATCCGGGCCGGACGACATGATACGCGCGGCGGGTGCGCCCGCGGCGGCCAGTACATCGTCGAGCGCCGCGGTGAATGCGACCGCGACATCAGCCGGAGCCGGCACCCGGTGCAGCAGGTCACGCAGCGCGGCGGCGGGGGTCCCGCCGGCGGTTGCCGATCGGGGCGAGAGGGCCGCGAGGCGTGAGCGGTGGTCGGCGATGAGCATCGACCCGTGCTGGAGCACGGCGCCTTCTTCTCGCCACTGGGCGCTCCCCACGAGCTTTCGTCCCGCGACGACCAATTCGCCATCGCTCGCCGTATCGAAGCACGGACCTGCCCCGAGCGATCGGGGGCGCGCGGCGGTGTCACCGGCCGCCAACTGGGCCGCGACGCCGAGGCGTGCGAGACCCTCAAGGAGGAGATGATTGATGGCGGCATAGAGCGCGCGGGCTCGTGCGCGGCGCGCGCCGCCGGGTGCCGCGGCGTGGTGGTCCGATGGGAGGGGCGCGGTCACACTGTAAGTGATCTCGTCGTCGTGCAGGACGGCGCGTCCCCCGGTCGGGCGGCGGACGACCGCCAGCCCTGCCGCGGCGATGGCCGCCCGCTCGTACACGCCTCTGGCAATCTCGTGTCGTCCGAAGGACAGCGTCGCCTCCCGCCAGGTGTAGATACGGAGGACCGCTTCGCCGGTGCGGGCCGCACGGTGCATGAGGGCGTGGTCGAGCGCCATGTTGCTGGCGCCGGGGAGGGGCGGGGTGACGAGCACTGCCCAGTGCGGCGTCGTGGCGGCGAGAGACGACAAGGGGCCGCCCGTGCCGTAGTCCGTCGCAGAAACGGAATCCCCGGCTACAGCGTCGCGGGCCGGCGATCCGTGCGGATCGTTCCGGCGCGCGGTATCAGCCACCGATGTGTTTCGCGTACTCCGCGGCGGAGATGAGCCCATCGCGGGCCGCGGGATCGGCCGCTTTCACCTTGAGCATCCATCCCTCGCCGTAGGGATCCGAGTTGACGAGGGCGGGTTCCTTGTCGAGTCGCTCGTTGATCGCGGTGACCTCGCCGGCGATCGGGCAGAACAACTCGGACACGGCCTTGACCGCTTCGACCGTGCCGAACACGTCTCGGGCGGCGAATTTGGTGCCGACGCGTGGCAGCTCGACGTAGACGATGTCTCCGAGCTCGCCCTGGGCGAAATCGGTGATCCCGATCTGGGCAATGCCATCGGGCGACAGACGCACGTACTCGTGGTCCGTGGTGTACGACAGGTCCTGCGGAATCTTGGGCATGGCGGGTGTCGGGCGCTCGGTGTGGGGCGCTGGGGAGCGGCCCCTACTTACGCGGTGAGGGAGTGCGCCAACGCGGTCGCCTCACGCGACAGGTCGGCCCACACTTCTGCCACGCGGGCGTCGAGGCTGGCCAGGCTGCCCGAGTTGTCGATGACGAAATCGGCGCGCGCGCGTTTGAGTTCAGCGGGCATCTGGGCCGTGATCATATCCAGCGCCTCCGTTTCCTTCAACCCGCGGTCACGCACGAGGCGTTCGAGGCGGAGGGGACGTGAGGCGTCAACGAGAACGATGCGGTCGAACTCGTCGGCGAGGCGCCGCTCGAAGAGGAGCGGGATGTCGCAGATGACGACGCGGTCGCCGCGCGCGTGCGCGGCCGCGATCTGATCGGTCCGCAACTGGTTGACCGCGGGGTGGACGATGCGGTTCAGCTCCTCGAGCTCCGTCTGGTCGTGAAAGACGCGGCGGCGGAGGGCGGCACGGTCCAGCAGCCCATCCGGGGCCAGGACGGAGGATCCCCAACGGTCGGCGATCCTTTTGAGGGCCGGGGTACCGGCCTCAACCGCTTGCCGGGCGAGGAGATCGGCGTCGATGACCGTCGCCCCCAGCGCGGCGAAGCGCTGAGCGACGGTGGACTTCCCGCTTCCGATGTTACCGGTAAGGCCGACGACGAAAGTCATGGGGACTAATGTACAACGACTAGCCCGATCCGGCCGTTGAAAAAACGGCTGAAATGCCCTGAGAGCGGGCTAAAGCAGTGGGTCCTGCTCGTCCGTATCTGAGGCGACCTCAACCGGGACAACGACCGCCTTGGGGACGGGTGACGCGATCGGGGCGAAGGGTCCTGTCGGCGTGATCGACCCTGCGGAACGGTTGGCACCTCCGTGGGCCGCGATGAGGGCCGCGCGGGTCCGGGCCTCGCGCATGAAGACCTCGATCACGTGTCCGGCGCCGCCATTGTCGCGGACCTGCTGGGGCGTCGAGTGCAGATAGCGCTGGCAGGTGTTACGGAACGCGCTCCCGGATGGGAAGTCGAGCACTTGCGCGACGCTATCCGCGCTCCGGTTGCTATCCTCGAGCATGTGGGCGGCGACGATCAGCCGGCCCCAGGTGAGGAGCCGGTGGGGAGCGGGGAAGCCTGCCTCCGTCAGCCGGCGGGTGAGGAGCCGTCGGGGGACGGCGAGGAGCCGCGCGAACGCTTCCGGAGTCAGGCGCTCGTGAGCGCGGGTCACGGACGCCAGGATCGCATCCCGCACCGTCGCCTTGAGCCCGGCGATCGCGGGCCGCACGACGCTGGCGACGCTCCGCGCCTCGGCTTTCTCGATATGCATGAGAAGCACGGCAGGCGCATCATCGACATCGGCGACGACCAGGCCATCGAGCCCACACCGGCCGGCGTCGAACATGTCGCGCGCCCGTTCCTGGGTGATCGTCGCATAGGCGATCAGCGCGACCCGCGGGAATCGGAGCTTGAGAACCCGGACCCGCTCGAAATTGGCTGGGCCGTCCGTGTAGAGGTCCAGGACCGCCAGATGAACGGGTTCGGTCTCGCAGATCCGCGTGACGCCGCTCCAGTCGTCACATGTGATGATGGAGTGGCGGTCCCGGATTGCCGCACGGAGCCGCTGGAGCCGGCCCGGTTGCGGAAGGAGAGTCACGATCACGCCCATGCCCACTGGACGCCAGGCGTGGGCGGGCCGTCACGGTGAGCACAGGGTGTTCGCAGATGGTGACACCACCGTGCCCCTCGCGTGACAGGCGGTGGCCCGCCCAATCGTACATTCGCCGGGCGCGTCGGCCGGCACCCGTCTTCCGGGGATGCCTGCCGGCCAAATTCAAATAGTTCGGACTAGCCCTGCAACGCCTGACGGCACGCGCGGCCGGTCCGCACTGGCCCCTATCGCGGACTCCGTGGTAGGGGTCTCGTGTCTGGCCGACCGGGGCCCCGCCCCCGGCCCCCGGAATCCCCGCGGTCCCGGCCCCGGTCGCGGTCGCCGGACCCCGGGCCACCACGACCCGGCGGGCCTCCGCGGCCCCCGCGCTCGGGTCGGCCGCCCCGCGGCCCGCCTGAATGCGGGCGTCCGTAGCCTTGGCCGTCGGGCCTTCCGGACGGGCGTCCGGTCCCGGCAGGCGGCCGGCTTTCCGACTCCGGCTGGGCGACCGGGCGGTTCGCGACGGTTGCAGCGGCGGCGGCCGCGGCTGATTCGCGGTGCCGTTCGAGCAAACGCAGCGCGGCCGCGGCGATGGACACGCCATCCGTCTCAACCAGGAGCGGCTCGAGTGCCAGGACCTCGCGGTCGAGGGACCCTGTCGCGATCTCGCGCCGGAGCTCGGATCGCATCGTCTCGTCGCGTCCGCGGGCGGATTCGGCCGGACCCGCGAAGACAAAGGGGCGCACCGGGCCGGAAGTGAGGGCGATCAGATGGGGTAACTGGCGTGGCAGCAGCATGGCGATCGTTCGTCCCGGGGCACCGGACACCGCCTCGGCGAGTTCCGCGGAATCGCGCGGTGGGTCGAAGAGGACGACGAGCGCCGAGTGGTCCGAAATAGGGCCTCGGACGACGCGGAGGGCTCCGTTGTCGCCGTGGTATCCCAGCAGGAGGAGCGCCTCGCGCACCGCGCGCTCGCTCTCGTCGCTGCGAACGTAGATCGCCGCCGACGGCGGATCGATCTCATCGAGCAGGCGCCGGAGGACATTCGCGCGTGCCGCGGGTGTGACGAGGACGTAGCCGAGCGCGATCGCAGGCGGGGGTGCGGGAGCCGCGCCGGCGGCTGGGCTGGGAGCGTGAGCGGGACTCGCGGCCGCACCGCTCAACGGCGTTGTTGCCGGCGCCTTGCCGACGGCTTTGCCGCCGCGCCGGTGGCACCGAACCGCGAGGCGCGCCGTGCGTAGCGCTCGATGAAATCTTCGACGGCGGGGTTGAGCTGGGCCGCGAGGATGGTGCGGGGCGCGTCCTTTGGCAGCTCGGCCATGACCGCTTCCAGATCCGCGCCGCCGCCTGCGGCGAGAATCTCGTCGGCCCAGGCGATGCCGACCGCGCGCACCTCGCCGAGTTTGAGCGCGGCGGCGCGGACGAGTGCCACGATCTGGGCGGGAGCGCCGACGATGATGGGAGCGGCGCCAGCGCGCAGCACCCTCGCGGCTCGCGCCGCACCGGTTGCGGCCACGATGCGTGGCGGGACGCGGCCGCGGGCGCGGACGAGCGCCTCGGCGACACCGACGGCAGCGTCCGCGTCGGCAACGAGCACGACCGCCTGAACCTCTTCGGACTCGGCGGTCGCGCGGTCGAGCACGCGGGCGAGCGGGCCTGGTGCCGCGTCCCAATCCGCGGGCACGACGTGCACGGTGTGTTGGCCGCGCGAGACACTGACAATTTCCGGCGCTTCTTGTTCCACCTTACCCCGGCAATGTGATATGATTGCGTTGGCTGCCAAGTTACCCGTCCGCTCCTCCGCGTCCAACACTCACTGTGCCTGCCGTGACAACCGCGACTGCGTCTCCCGTGCCATTCGCTCCGTCATCCAACGTCGCCCAGCTCAAGGAATCGGCGACGATCGCCGTATCCGCCAAGGCCCGCGCCCTGAAGGCGGCCGGCCGCCAGGTGATCGATCTCGGCGCGGGCGAGCCTGATTTCGATACACCGGTATTCATCAGACGGGCGGCCCAGAAGGCGGTGGACTCCGGCGCGACGCGCTACACGGCGACTGAAGGCATTCTGCCATTGCGAGAGGCGATCGCCGCCCAGGCGAATGCTCTGTATCGCGGGAGCGACCCGGTGAAGCCGGGCGACGTCGTGGTATCGACGGGCTCCAAGCAGTCGCTCTTCAACGCGTGCTTCGTGCTGTTCGGTGCGGGAGACGAAGTGCTCGTGCCGACGCCGAGCTGGACGAGCTACTATGAAATGGTGGCGCTGGCCAAGGCGACGCCGGTGCCGGTGTTCGGATCGCGGTCGCGCGGCCTCAAAGTGACGGCCGGGGAGCTGGCGGATGCCGCGACCCCGCGGACGCGCGGCGTGATGCTCAACTCCCCGTGCAACCCGACCGGCGCCGTGTACAGCGCCGAGGAGCTGCGGGAGATCCTTGCGCTCGCGGCCGATCGCGGCTGGTGGGTGATCAGCGACGAGATCTATCTGCAGATCGCGTACGATGCGCCCGCGACGTCCGTCCTGTCGCTCGTCCCGGATCGCGAGCGATTGATCCTGATCAACGGCGTGGCGAAGTCGTACGCGATGACCGGGTGGCGGATCGGCTGGGCGATCGCGCCGCGCGCGGTGTCGGCGTCGATGACGGCGTTGCAGTCGCACACGACGTCGAACGCGGCCGCGGTGTCGCAGCACGCGGCGGTGGCGGCGCTGACCGACACGGCGGCGGCAGAGACGGCGGTGACCGAGATGGTACGGCAATTCAAGGCGCGGCGGGACGCAGCGATGGACGTGCTCGACGCGGCGGGTGTGCAGTACGTCAGGCCGGAGGGGGCGTTCTACCTGTATATCGACGTGGGTGGGGACGGCGGCGAGTTTGCGACGCGGCTGCTCGACTCGAGCGGCATCGCGGTGGTGCCCGGCTCGGCATTTCTGACCCCCGAGTGGGTGCGGGTGTCATATGCGGCGCCGATCGAGCACGTCGTCGAGGGCGTGAAGAAGCTGGTCGCGGCGCTGTAACTGGATCGGTGCGGGGGATGGTGGGCCCTTCTCGAAGGGCCCCTACTGCCCTCGACGACTGGCGATGGTGTGGACGACTGCAGCGACGGGTCGTGTCGATGCAGAAGAGGGCGCCGGCCATCCTGGCCGGCGCCCTCTTTTATCTGGGTCAGGCGTGGGCTACTGACCGATTGGCGGGGCGCGGCGGGGGTCGAGGCACCAGCTCGTGCCGCCTCGGAACATCTCCATCCAGTGTCCGGACTTGTACCGCATGATGGCGAGGTACGTGTCGCCGCCGTTCTGCCAGCCTTCGAGGATGATCTCGTCGACGCCATCGCCGTCGAGATCGAGGTGGTCCACGAAGCGACGGTACTCGCCGTGGGCACCCGACCCGTTGATGACGCGCGTGTAACTCGGGCTATATGCGCCGCCCGTCTTGTCGGCGAGCGCGAACAGATACGACGTCTCTTCACCGTGTGACGCGGCTTCCTCGCCGTTCGGGTCCACATAGGAGACCACGAGCGTCGGGTTCGGCGTGGCGCCGGTGGTCAGCGCCTCGGCGTGGAAGTCGAGTGAGTCGAGACGCGACCGCGGAATGTGGGCGGACTCCGCGACGCGGAATCCGATCTCGCGCGACAGCGACGCGACGGCACTCGGCGTGAGCGCCGCGGCCGCGGGCGGCTGTTTGAGGGCCGCACTCGTGGCGAGGAACTCGACCGTGATTCCCACCTGCGCCTTGCTGGCGATGCTCACGGCGGCCAGCGGGATCAGCGACTGGCAGTTGGGGAGCGTGTAGAGCGGTGCATTGGGGTTGGACCACATGCCCTGTTTGACCGTGGCGGTGCCTGCGGCGCGTCCGTCCTGGTAGAGCGTGTACGTCGCACCGGGATGGCTATAGACGCGGTCGAAGTTGCGCCATCCGGTGGGCGAGAGGTGGATCGCGTGGAGTTTGCCGCTTTCCAGCACGCCGACCGGCACCATCTGCGGATTGGTGCGGTCGCCGAACACCTCGAAGAGGATCGTGGGGTGTTTCGCGAGATCGAGCTCGTCGCGGACGGCGGATGCCATGGCGGACGAATCGTTGTCCGGGGTGAGTGCTTTCATCTTGTCGCACCCGGTGGTCGCCGTTACCGTTAGCCCTACGGCCAACCATACGGCGCCAGTCGCCGCCATGCGGACCGATCGCATGCCGGCCAGGAGCGTGGCGTTGCCGGCGGCGGTGTCTTGTGTCATCACGCGTCGAGTTGAGTCAATGGACGCAAGCCTCCGGGGTGCGCAGCGCTTGCTGGGTGAGTGGATCCCGCGTACCCGTGCCGCGGACGGCCCGGGCCCCACGTTGGAGACGCTTCCTGCGCCTGCCGAGTCACCACGGCTGGAGCCGGCCCGGACCGTCGAAGGCCCGCTGCGGACCCGCACGGTCCCCGGGGAGCCGCGCAGCGTGTTCGGCGGCTTTCTCGATGGCACGCAGGCGAGCCGCATCGTGACCTACGTCGACGCCGTGCCGATCGTGTTTGCGACCGTCGCGGCGGTCATTCGCGTTCGGCGCGCCCGCCGGCTGGCGACCTACGGCCAGCGGCCCGAAGTCGAGCGGGGTTTCTACATCCCCAGGCCGCTCGTGCCGGCGGAGCTGTGGGACAAGGCGGTTGCGGGCGGCTTTCCGGTGACTGACACCAGCGACGACGGCCTGGCCGATCAGCGACGACGATTCGTCCGGTGACCGTCATCCCGCGGCGCTGATCGAGCGGGCGCTGCAGCGCGTGCGGGAGCGCCGCCAGGCACTGGAGCATGTGCTGGCGGAGCGGTGGTGTGCGGCCGAGGACAGCCCGCTGTACATTGACGGAGGATTGACGGGGAACAGGCGTGTTGCGACGGCGGCCGGGAGTGTCGGCGTCGTGAAACGGCACCGCACGCTGTACGTGAGCGCCGGCCTGATGCCGGTGCTGGCGGGGTTGCGGCTGGGGGAGCGGACCACGGCATTCCGGATCGCGCCGGTGTCCCGGACGGCGGTGACGAGCTGGTATCTTCGGCTGCGGGATGCGCGCGGGCGGGACCCGACGTGGGGGCTCGTGCGGATCGAAGTTTCGGAGACCGCCGCGGATGACATCACGGCGCGCGCCGATGAAGTTTCGCGGTGGGTGATGGCCGAGACGGCGCCGCCGGCGCCGCTGGCCCTGCCTGATCCGCGGTGGGACACGATGGCGTACGGCATTCGCGACTGCGAGGAGTTTCTACGAGCGATCACATAGACGGGCAGACAAAAGGCCAATCAAACGGCGGGTCGAACGGCCAATCAAACGGCGAATCAAATGGCCAGCGGGACGGCGAGGCCGCCGGACCGCTGGGGCGGGTAGTCGCGACCGAGCGGCGTCCCAACACCCCGCACGAGTTTCACTTCTGGACCGCGCTGGATGCGTCGGTCGGCATCGGCACGATCGTGCGGGTCGTGGGTGCGCATCCGGTCGGCGGGCAATTGCCCGTCGTGTACGGTGTCGTGGTGGAGGGATTCAGCTACACCGATCTGCAGTCGCCACTGCACGACGTGCTGGGGCACGACGGCTCACCGGCGCGTGGTGCATACGCCGGGACGGATCGCACCGAGATCCGGTTGTACACGGCGGCCGTGCTGCGCCAGGTGCCCGAGGAGCCGCTTCAGCCGGTGCCGATGGGTGAAGTCTTCCTCGCGGACCAGGCCGACGTCGCGTGCGCATTGCGCATGGACGCGTACCTCGAGGGCGGGACGAACACCGGGATTCCGGTCGGCGTGTACCATGCCGGCGGCACCGACGCCGCCATCTACGCCGACGCCGATTTCCTGCTCGGCCCCGAGGCTGCGCATGTGACCGTGACCGGCGTGTCCGGGCTGGCGACGAAGACGAGCGCGGTGGAGTGGCTGCTGGCGTCGATCTTCACGCACTTCCCCGCGTCGAAGGGGTCGGTCGCCGCGGTGTGCTTCAACGTGAAGGGACCGGACCTCTGTTTCCTGGACCAGCCGGCCGTGGGGCTGAGCGACGCGGACCTCGCGCTGTACGACAAGCTCGGCGTGCCGGCGCGGCCGTTCCCGAACGTGCACTACTACGCGCCGTACACCGCGAACGGCGTCGCGCTCAATACCCTGCGCACGCATGAAGCGCTGGCGCACAACACGCATCCGCTCGTGTGGGGATTGCAGGACGTGATGGAGTTCGCCGACGTCCTGCTGACGCGAGAGGACATCGATGCGAAAGCCGATGCCCTGATCGACTTCATTCGCGAGTCCGTGGTGGGCCACCGGTTCACCGACGACCGTTTGCCGCGCGCGTACGAAGTGCAGTCGTTCTCGGAACTGAACGCATGGTTCGCGGACGTGCTGCGGATGATGGAGCAGAGCAACTCCGAGAGCTGGCGGACGCACCATATCGCGACGATCCGCAAGATCCGCAACCGTCTCACCAACATCGCGCAGCGGTGTGCGGGGCTGGTGACGAACGACGGCGTGTCGCGCGATCTGCCGTGGGGCGACTTCGCCGACCGGACGGTCTACGTAATCGACGTGGCCAATCTCGAAGAGGATGCGCAGGACCTGATCTTCGCGCGCGTCGTCTCGACACTGCGGAAGAAACTCGAGCAGCGCGATCTCGGCGTCGATCACGTGATCGTGTTCGTGGACGAGTTGAACAAGTACGCGCCCAGCGATGGCCCGGACACCTACGTGCGGAAGATGCTGCTCGACCTCGCGGAGCGTGGGCGGTACCTCGGCCTGGTGTTGTTCGGCGCGCAGCAATTCCGGTCGCAGGTGCACCGGCGGGTGATCGGCAATGCCGGCACCGCAGCTCTTCGGCCGGATGGATGGCGATGAGCTTGCCACGCCCGGGTACGCGGTCCTGAGTCCGGCGGTCAAGACCAAACTCGCAACATTAGAGAAGGGGCAGCTGATGGTGCGTCATCCGCACTTCACGCAGCCTGTCTTCGTGCGGTTTCCGCGGCCGGCCGTACTGTCCGGGCGGGAGGGTGCGGACCGGTTCCCGCGGTCGGCGGAGCCGCCGCTGGAAGTCGCGGTCACGCGCAGCCTCCGGCTGCTCGATCCGTCGGTGACACTGGAGTGGGTCAAACAAGTAACGGGTCTGTACGAGCCGCACGAGATACTGCGGGCCAAGTCACAGACCGAACTGGCGCGGCCCGGCGACGTGCGGGGCTTCTTCAAGGCTCAATTCCGGGCCGTGGTGCCCGCGCGCGCTGTTGCCCGGGTTACGCGTCCCTCCGGTGATCCATTCGGCGCCCGAGGACGACCCGTACGGGTGAACGGCAGGGGCGATGGCCTTGGGTGCAGCTGTTGCCGGGTTGCGCCGTTGCGCGAAAAGCGCGACCTCCGGTTGCCCAACAGGGCGCCCTACGGTTCCCGAACGGCGCCTACTGCCCTCGACGACTGGCCGCTGTGAATTCGACCGGTCTTGACGGTGCGGAGCCGGGGCGCGCAGTGGTATAGGGTGGGCGGCTGGGTCTAGATTCCGCATATGCGCCTGGTGCACCTGTCGGACCTGCATCTCGGCTATCGCCAATACCAGCGCCTGACGCCATCCGGCATCAACCAGCGCGAAGCCAATGTGGGGACCGCCTTCCGGAACGCAGTGGACGCCACGATCGCGCTTGCTCCCGAGATCGTGGTGGTGGCGGGCGACGTGTTTCACAGCGTGCGGCCGTCCAATCCCGCGATCCTGCTCGCGTTCCAGCAATTCTCGAGACTTCGCCAGGAATTGCCGGACACGAAGATCATCATGGTCGCCGGGAATCACGACACGCCGCGATCCGCGGAGACGGGATGCATCCTGCGCCTGTTCGCGCCGATGGGTGTGCACGTCGTGGACAGCAAGCCGGAGACGATCCCCTTTCCGGAGCTCAGTCTCTCGATCCTGGCGGTGCCCTATGGCATCGATCCGCAGCGCGAGCCGGATCCGTCGGCGCGCTACAACGTGCTGCTCATGCACACCGAGATCACCGGCGTGCTCCCGCCGATGGAGGGCGATGCGGACCGGGCGGTCGTCCGGATTACCCGCGACGACCTACAGGCGGAGCGTTGGACGTACGTCGCGCTCGGCCACTATCACGTGTACAACAAGATCGCGCCGAACGCGTTCTATTCGGGATCGCTCGACTACACGAGCGCCACGGCGTGGGGCGATCTCAATGAGGAACGGAAAGCCAGAGTCCCCGGTAAGGGCTTCATCGAGTTCGACCTCGATAGCGGCGTAGCCACGTTCCACCGGGTGCCGCTCGCGCGTGCGCTCGTGGACCTCCCGGCCTTCAGTGCGCGCGGTCTCATGGCGGCCGAAGTGGACGCGCGGATACA
This sequence comes from uncultured Gemmatimonadales bacterium, assembly GCA_963737895.1. Taxonomy (GTDB): domain Bacteria; phylum Gemmatimonadota; class Gemmatimonadetes; order Gemmatimonadales; family Gemmatimonadaceae; genus Palsa-1248. The sequence goes on from CAVTUF010000001.1 coordinate 2,290,014, forward strand.
GGAGGCGACCGAGCGCTGCGCCGGCGGGATCGACGACAAGATCGTGCGGATCGTCGTGCGCGACATCCCGCGGCATATCGTGCGTGAGCTGGATCATCGTGCGCTGCGGGAGTACAAGCGGCGTGCGCTGCACTTCCAGCTCGATACGCGGCGTCCCGATGTCATCCGGCTGCACGGGCACAGCGCGCCGGGCCAGGCGTCCATCGCTGGCCGATATCGTGCGCGACAAGCTCCAGGGCCGGTTGCTCGAGGGCGACATCGACCGCTCGGCGCTCGTGGATCTCGGGCTCCGCTATCTCGCGGACGCCGAGGCGATGAGCGCGGCGTCGCTGGCGACGCCTGATGTCGTGGGGGCCGAGGAGTGAGGCTCAACAGCCTGCATCTCCAGAACTTCCGGCAGCACGCCGACAGCCGGATCACGTTCGACACGGGGCTCACGGGGATCATCGGGCCGAACGGATCGGGGAAGACGACCATCCTCGAGGCGATCGCGTGGGCGCTGTACGGCAACAGTGCGGCGCGCGGGACGCGGGAGTCCTTGCGGTTCAACCGGGCGGCCGCGCGCGCCACGGTGAAAGTGGAGCTGGATTTCGAACTGGCCGGGCATCGGTATCGCGTCGTGCGCGGGCTGACAAACGCCGAGTTGTATCTCGACAACGCGAGCGTGCCGATCGCGAACTCGATCACGGCGGTGACCGATCTGCTGCACCGGCGGCTCGGCATGACGCGGACGGAGTTCTTCAACACGTACTTCACGGGCCAGAAAGAGCTGAGCGTGATGGCGGCCATGGGGCCGTCGGATCGTGCGAAGTTCCTGTCGCGGGTGCTGGGCTACGAGAAGCTGCGTACGGCGCAGGATCTAGTGCGGGAGCAGCGGAAGCTGATCACCGCTGAGACGGCGGGGTTACGGAGCGGGATGCCGGACCGGGAGACCGTGGAGCGGGTCCTGGCCGAGGCGGGGTCACGGCTGGCGGCGGCGGAGCGGCAACTGGCGGTGGCGGAGCGGAGCGAGCGCGAGTTCGTGGCGGCGCTGGCGGCGGCGACCCCGGCGTGGCAGCGCGTGCAGGGGCAGCGCGACCGGTTGCAGGAGTTGTTGACCGACCTCAAAGTCGCGGAGCGCGACGAGGAGTCGCTGGCCCGGGACGGTGAGCGGATCTCGCGTGAGCTGGCCGACGTCGTCGCCGCGCGTGACGAGCTGGAGGCGCTGCGCCGGGAGCTGGCGGCGTATCCCTCGATCGTGACCGAGCTGCAGCACGCGGACGAGCGGTATCGCGAGGAAGGCCGGCGGCAGACACTGATCGAGAGTGAGCGGTCGGTGGCCGACGAGCTGGAGAAGCTGCGCGAGCGCCGGGACAAACTGAGTGGCGCGCCGACACTCGAAGAGGAAGTGACGATCGAGCTGGAGACCCGGCGGAGGGAACTGGAAGAGGCGCAGGGACAACTCGAGGCTCGCCGCACCGAGTGGGTTCGTGACCGGCAGGAGGCCGAGACCAAGCTCCAGACATTGCGGACCCAGTACAACGATCTGCGGCAGCAACGCGAGCGGCTGATTGCGGCGGGCGAGGAGGGGCAGTGTCCGACGTGTGCGCGTCCGTTGGGGGGGCACTACCGCACCGTCCTCGATCTCCTGACGGAGCAGGCCGACACCGTGCAGGTGGATGGCAAGTACTTCAGGGACCGGTTGGAGCAACTCGAGCAGATGCCGGCCGACGTGCGCGCGCTCGATGAGCGGCGCCGGGGGCTGACGCAGGATGTGGGCGCGCTCGAGCGGCGGCTCGCGAAAGTCCAACTCGCGGTGCAGGAGGGGCAGCAGGTGGCGCGCGAGATGTCGGCCAAGGAGCAGCGGCGCGCGGCGTTGCAGCGCGACATCGCGGGAATTCCGGGTGGCTACGACGCGGCGCGGCACACGTTCCTCAAGAGCGAGGCCGAGCGGCTGACGCCACTGGATGCGCGGGCGGCGCGGTTGGGGGCGCTGGTGGAGCGTGAGCCGCAACTGGCGCGTGAGCGGACGCGGGTGGAGACATCGGCGGCGAGCGTCTTCGGGCGGTTGAAAGAGATGCGCGCGCGGCGGGATGGCATCGATTTCTCGGAGGCGACCTATCAGGCCGTGCACGAGCAGTACGAGCGGGCGGCTGCGCAGGCGAAGGGTGGGGAGATCGCGGCGCTGACAGCGCGTGCGGAAGCGGCGGCGGCGCGTGCAGCGGTGGAGGGCGCCGAAGTCGGGCGGCGGGAGCTGGACAAGCTGCAGACCAAGCTGGACGCGTTGCACCGGGACAAGCGGATGCACGACGAGCTGGATCGGGCGTTCTCGGATCTGCGGACGGATCTCAACTTCGCGTTACGTCCTGAAGTGTCGGAGCTGGCGAGCGGATTCCTCGCGGATCTGACGGACGGGCGGTATGGCGAGATCGAACTCGACGATCAGTACAACATCATCGTGCTCGAGGACGGGTTGCCGAAGCCGGTGATCTCGGGTGGTGAGGAGGATCTGGCGAATCTGGTGTTGCGGCTCGCGATCTCGCAAATGATCGCCGAGCGTGCGGGGCAGGCATTTTCGCTGCTGATACTGGACGAAGTGTTCGGGTCGCTCGACGAATCGCGGCGGCACAACGTCGTCGAGCTACTGCGGCGGCTGCATGACCGGTTCGAGCAGGTGATTCTGATCACGCACATCGAATCGGTACGGGAGGGGATGGACCGCGTGATCACGGTGCGGTACGACGATGAGCGCGGGTGCGCGGTGACCGAGCAGGTGGATGTCTCGGAAGGGGGCGTGCCGGATCCGAACTCGCCGGACGATCTGCCGGTGCGCGGGTCGGTGCAGGCGGTTGCGGAGAGTGCGGCGTGATGGCGGTCGCGCGGAACTGGCGGCAGTTGCATCAGGCGGAGGGTCCGTTCGTCGCGCGGCGGGAGGACATCCCGGCGCTCAACCGGGTATTCAGCGACGCGTTCACCGACCGGTATCGCCGGGACGGGATGGTCGGGGTGCGGGTGCCGTTCCTCAATCCATCGATCTGGCGGTATGCGCTGGACGATGCGGGACCGGGGGCGATGCTGTGGCGTGGCGAGCGCGGCGAAGTCGCGGCGTTCAACGTGGTGCATCGCTCGGGCGTCGAGGGGTGGATGGGGCCACTGGCGGTGCGTCCCGAGTCGCAGGGCGCGGGGATCGGGAAGTCGGCGGTGCGAGCCGGGATCGAGTGGTTGCGTGCGGGCGGCGCGACGGTGGTCGGGCTCGAAACAATGCCGCGGACCATGGACAACATCGGGTTCTACTCGGCGCTCGGTCTCGTGCCCGGGCGGCTGACGCTGACGCTGACATTGGATGCGGCGCCGACGGACCGGGCGGCGCCGTTGCTCGGGCGGTTGCCGCTTCGGTTGCGTGATGATGTGGTGGCCGAGTGCCGGGTGCTGCTGGACGGGATGTTGCCGGGGTACGATTTTACGCGGGAGGTGATGCTGACCGATCATCTCGCGCTGGGCGACACCGTGTTACTGCATCGTGGCAACGCGGTGGCGGGGTATGCGCTGTGTCATACGGCGCCGCTGGTCGAGGGACGCGTGCGGGAGGAGCTGCGGGTGCTCAAGCTCGTGCTGGCGCGGGAGGGCGATCTCGACGCGATGATGATGTTGCTGGCGGATTACGCGCGGCGGACCGGTGTCAGGCGCGTGGCGATGCGGGTGCAGGGCGGGTATGTGCGGGCGTACGAGCGGTTGATCGCGATGGGGGCGCGGGTGCGGTGGACCGATCTGCGTATGACGTTGAGCGGGGCGGACGAGGCGATGCCGAAGGGCGGCATTGTGTGGTCGAACTGGGAAGTGTGAGCCATTAGGTAAACCATGTGGCGTTGCGTGTTGTGAACCTCTGCGCGTCAAGCGCAGCGGGCGGTATGCGGTCGCGGCAACCGTTAGCCGCCTGATCGGCGCACGAACCGACACGTACCGGTGGTCTCTATGAACGAAGTAGGACCAAGAACCGGTCGGAAATATCGAACCGACCGGACAGAAGGGATCAGTGACGGCGTCTTCGCGGTTTCGCTGACGCTCCTCATCCTGGACGTACGACCTCCTGAAGGCGGCGCGTCCCAACTCGTGCACGGGCTCGTCCTGATTGCACCGAGGCTCGGGACCTTCGCGCTGAGCTTCGCAATCGTTGCGTACTACTGGCTCGTCCACCACCTGATTTTCGCCTCACTGCGCGGTGTGAAGGTCGCTCTGATCTGGGCGAACATGTTGTTTCTTTTCACGATTGCCGTGTTGCCCTTCTCGACCGCGGTGCTCGGTCGTTACGCTCTCGCGCCGGTCGCGCTCGCAATTTATGGTGCCAATCTCGCCGCTTGTACGTCGACGCTGGCAGGCGTGTGGTTCGTCGCGGACCATTCTCACCTCACAGAGCAACCTACAGCCAGCCAACGACGCTACATTGTGCGGCGTTTCGGTGCTCAGTTGATTGTCGCGCTGCTGGGGATCGCGTGCGCGTTCCTCGCTCCGGCACTCGCTCTGAGCATCTTCGTCGCGCTGCCGATTGTGTTCGCGCTGACCTACCGCCGGCGGTACTACTGACCGTCGTCGTCCGCCGCGGCGCGACACGCCGCGGTGCGACACGGCATGGAGGCCGAAATGGGCGTCACGGTTGAGCGGAGTACGTGGAGATGGGCACATGGTTCTTTGAACCGGGTCACACCGCCGCAATGTTTCGCGCGCGGCACATGATGGTCACGTACGTTCGCGGGCACTTCAAGAACGTGACCGGATCACTGGTTTTCGATCCCGAGAATCCCGCCCAGTCCTCAGCTGACGTAGCAATCAATGCCGCGACGATCTGGACGGGGCAGCCTCAGCGTGACGCGCACCTCCGGAGCGCTGATTTTCTGGATGTCGAGAATCATCCGAGGATCACATTCAAAGGCAATCAGGTCGAAGTCGCAGGCGCGCGCGATTACACCCTGAGAGGCGCGCTGATGATCCGAGGGGTATCTCGCGAGGTTGAGCTCAACGTCACCTACCTCGGCGAATGGCTAACACCTTGGTGGGAAGAGGAGGGCGGGAAATGGGTCGACAAGGGTCCTAGGGTGCGAGCCGGATTCGTCGCAAACACGAGAATCAGCCGCCACGATTTCGGAGTCAGCTGGAACGATGTCGTTGAGAAGGGCGGGGTCGTCGTCGGCAAGACGGTCGACATCACAATCGATGCCGAGGCGATCTTAGACGGACCGGTCAATGGCCGGCGCGAGGCAAAGCGATCTTAGATGATGGTGCGTCAGCCGCCAAGCAACGAGCGTCCGAGCACGCGTCAGGGCGTGTCGCGCCGAGCTGCCGTGTCCCGCGCGGCGGGATCGTCTGGTCAAACTGGGTAGTCTGACAGGGCTGCGGGGGCGCCCATGACCGCGTGGACAGAGAACCGTCTACCACGGACGCGCGACAGCCAGTACACCATCGTGACGAGCGCCGCCAGCGGCGGGAGGGCGAGGAGCGGCACGATCCGGATCGGCTTCGGAAAGACCTGCGACTGTCCCAGAAAGAATGAAAATGCCGCGATGAGCAGGGCGGTGCACATGCGCCACAGGTGCCTGACAAGCCGAGGCCTGCCACGAACGGTCCGAACGCCCCCTGATCGGATGAGGCGGAGATCGCCAACGCTCGCCAACAGTGCGATTAACCCGAAGATGAAAAACGGAGGGACGGGTATCCCGTTCAACTGGCCATTGGGACTCGAGGCCGCCTCGACCCCGAACGTGAAGAGACTCAGACACACAGCCAGCGCCACCAGCATCAGCCCGACGTCCTTCCAACGCGAGCCCGAAGCGGGCGGGCTTACCGTGAGCAGCGCGGTCGTTACCAGATAGGCGGTCAGTAGCCCCACAGGGATGTTCGACGTCCGGGCCCGGCCCCGAGATGGCCGACATCCCCGCGCCAAGCATCGCCATCGTGAGCATCGCGTAAACGAACACGATGCCGCTCTTGCAATGCAGCCCGGCTCCCTTCGCTGCGTAGAGTGCGACAAAGCCGAACGCGATTCCCAGCACTCCAGCTGCGATGTGTACCGCCAACGCCGTCGTTCGCACGTATTGCCCTCTCGCGTACCTATTGTCGCGTACGCGCCCACCATCTCCGCCATGTTTGGTCTTTCTCACACCAACGGAACGCGTCGACCCTTGGTTTCAATCGGCTCTGTTACACACGCCGGGGAGGGTACCCACGCTCCCTGACTCCGTCCGGGACATACCATAAGCCGGTGAGTTGGTAATGTTGTCCCGGCACCGCGGAGGCGGGCACGTTAGACCGACTTCCTAACAGTTCCCGAACCGTTCCCCAAAAAGAATCCGCGCGAGGACTCGATCGCTTCAGCCTGCCGAGTCCTGTGCCGATGAGCGCCACGCCGCTGCGGCGAGGCAGATCGTGATCACCCCGGCGAACAGCACCGGCAGAATGAACAAGTATTTCCAACTCACCGCTGTGACGACGGCGAAGCAGAGGGTGAGGGCCCACGCGACGACGCGCATCGACGCCAGGGTCGTTGCGGGCAGGCTGCCGAGCTGCCACGCCAATATTCCGGAGAACAGGAAGAAGACGCCCACGGAGAATCCAGCGCCGAGGAAGAAGTCCCAGTACGATCGGCTGAAGCCTTGCACGTCGAAGTGAACCGACTGCATGGAGCCGATCACCGCGTCAGCGCCCCATGCGGGATCGGCCTGGCGAAAGCCCGCCGTATGTGCGACTGCAAACAGGATCAGGAGAACGGCGGCGACCCGGTAGAGCATGGACGGTTTCACGGTGAATCCTCCATAGCTCGGTTTCCGTATGGGTACTATACATACGGTCGATTGCACACTCTGGCATCCGAAGACACTAGAGGTATCCGATCATGTCATCCCCGATCCAGCCTGAGGAGCATCGCATCCCTGGCGATCAGCTATTGTCCCGCGCGAAGGACCTCATTCACGAAGGCAACGTCCGCCGTCTCATCGTGAAGAACGAGCAGGGACATACCATCATTGAGGTTCCTTTGACCATGGGCGTCGTGGGCGCGCTGCTGGCGCCGACGTTGGCAGCGATCGGTGCGATTGCCGCCGTCGCCGGACACTATACGCTGGTCGTCGAGCGGCGCACGCCGCCGGGTGCCACGGCGCCCCCGGCCGCGATCGCGGGTGACAGCGGGTTGCCGCCGCAGCCGCCGCGCTGAACGCAGGGCTGGACGCGATCGCCTAAGACCGGGGTGAGCCGCCGATTTCCCTGGTCGAAGATCTAGCGCGCGTGCTTCTCCAGCACGGCCGCCATACGCGTTTGATAGCCGCGGCCGCCGGCCTTGTACGCGACGATCGCACTTTCCGCGACGCGCAGCGTCACAGCCACCTTCCGAGGCTTCTTTTGCGGGCCGCGCTGACCGCGTTTACGGCGGGCGGACGCCTCCGCCAAGCCCGGGAGTGCCTCCGCCAGCGGCTGCAGTGCCGCCAGCTGCTCGGCGGTCAGCGCGGGCGACTCGACTGAATCCCAGTCTTTGCGGCGGATGCTGCCGGGCTTCTTCTTCTTAGGCATGGTAGGCCTCAATTTCCCTGCGGTTCGCCTTGCGAAGGCTGATGACCCGGACAGCGTCACCACGCATCGTGAACACCAACACAAAGACCCGCCTGCGAATGAGACCAACGGCAATGTTGCGGTCTTCACCATAGCGCCGGCGAGTATCTCGCGTCGTCAGGGCAGTTTCGAATTCGAAGTGCACGACTTCCGCCATGTCCACGCCATGCTTTGCGATGTTGGCGTGGTTCTTCGCGTCATCGAACTCGAACGTCACATTTAATTGTACATCGAATTAAAGTGCTACGCAAGTGATTTGCTTGGTGACGGCGCCGCTCACCTGGCCGTGGTCGCCGCGATGCGCTCCCGCAGCTCGGTGATCCAATTCGGGACCACGACGTCCCCGCCGGTCAGGGCTTCGAGCTTGATCCCCAACAGCCCGCCGTTTGGAGCAAAGGCGGTCGCCGAGAATGCGGGCTGGCTTGCGCCCAGTATCGCGGCGGGCATTGAGACCTGAATCGGCGTGCGGGAGAGCACGGCGAGACCACCGGCCAGCTTGAGCCGCGTCTCGAAGACGCCGGATCCGACCAGGGTCTGATATCCGACGCTCTGGCCGTCCGCTGACCAGAAGGGCCGGCCGGCGAGCAGGGTGTCGGGCGAGATCTGGAGGCTCAATGTTGGCTCTGGAAAGGAGCGCACGACGAGGTGATCGCGGCCTGATGGCAGCCTGGCGACGAACGACACCCAATGTCCATCGGGAGAGAAGGCGGGAAACTGCTCGTTGTCCCCGCCGACGACAAATGGGCGGGCGGTTGCTGGTTGCCCCGGAGTAAAGGTGATCTCGAGCAGGTCGCTGAAATAGTCGTTGTTGTGCGCGGCCACGAGCAGGGCGTGCGCGCCATCCGGCGCAACGGCCAATCCGTCCATCACCGGGTAGTCCGTCCTGTCGCCCGGGGCATACATGGTATCCGGCGGTGTCATCGCATCGAGGCGTTGGCGCATGATGGCCGTGTGGCCGGCGGCATCGGATGCCAGATACGCGAGTTGCCATTAGGCGTTGGCGCATGATGGCCGTGTGGCCGGCGGCATCGGATGCCAGATACGCGAGCGACTTGCCATCTCCCAGCCAGGTGTCCTGCTGGCCGAGGCTGGCGGGGGCGCCTATCTTGTGGGCATCACCAGACACTTTAGGACACTTCCGTGACCGCCGGCGGCGAGCGGGACACCCTGCAGGCAGCGCTTGGCGCGACCTACTCGCTCGAGCGCGAGATCGGTCGCGGGGGTATGGCGACCGTCTATCTGGCGCAGGACACCAAGCATCACCGGCCGGTGGCGCTCAAGGTGCTGCACCCCGAGCTGGCGGCGTCGCTCGGACCTGAGCGGTTCCGGCGCGAGATCACATTTGCCGCCGGGTTGCAGCATCCGCACATCCTGACCGTTCTCGACTCCGGTGAGACGGCGGACGGGCAACTGTGGTTCACGATGCCGTACGTCGAGGGCGAGAGTCTTCGCGCGCGGCTCACGCGTGAGCGGCAGTTGCCGATCGAGGAGGCGGTGCGCATCACGCGTGAGGTTGGCGGTGCGCTCGACTTCGCGCACCGGCGCGGGGTGATCCACCGGGACATCAAGCCCGAGAACATTCTCCTCACGACGGACGGCCAGGCGCTGGTGGCCGATTTCGGCATCGCGCGTGCGCTGGGTCCGTCGGGCGACGAGACCCTGACTGACGCGGGCACCGCCGTCGGGACGCCGGCGTACATGAGCCCTGAGCAGGCGGCGGGCGAGCGGTCGCTCGATGCGCGGACGGATACCTATAGTCTCGCCGCGGTGCTCTACGAGATGCTTGCGGGCGAGCCGCCATTCACTGGGCCGACGGCGCAGGCGGTGATCGCGAAGCGATTGAGCAGTGAGGCGCCGTCCGTCAGGCGTTCGCGGCCCACCGTGTCTGACGGTACGGAGTCGGCGATCCGAAAGGCGCTCAGTGTGGTGCCCGCTGACCGGTTCGGGACTACGGGTGAATTCGTCAAGTCCCTCGATACGGTGCGGGCGTCGGCTACGACGGCGCCGCGGGTCGCCACTCGCGCGACGCCGGCCGCGGGGACCCGGCGTCCGCCGGTTGGGGTGGCACTCCTCGGACTCGGGTTTCTGATCGGAGTGGGGGTGCTGTTTGCGTGGCGCGAGCGGACCGGAAGCGCGAACGACGTGACCGGCGCGGTGCGGGTGGCCGTGCTACCGTTCGACAATCTCGGTGACACGGCCGACGCGTATTTCGCCGATGGGCTGACCGATGCGGTTCGTGGCAAGCTGACGGCGGTGCCGGGGCTGGCGGTGATTGCGCCTGCGAGCTCGGCGCAATACCGGCATACGACCAAGACGCCGCAGCAAATCAGTGCCGAGTTGGGAGGCGTGCGGTATTTGCTGGTGGGGAAGGTGCGCTGGGCCAAGACCGCGAATGGCGGCAGCCGGGTGCAGGTGAGTCCGGCGCTGGTGGATGCGACCACGGGGACCGACAGTTGGGAGCAGCCGTTCGACGCGCCGCTGACCGACGTCTTTCAGGTGCAGGGGGACATTGCCGGCCGCGTCGTGCAGGCGTTGGGTGTCGCGCTCAACGCGGGTGCCCGGCAGACCATTACCGACCGGCCGACGCAGAATCTCGAGGCGTACGACGCATTCCTCAAAGGCGAGGCGGCGTCGAGTGGCACGAACGACGCGAAAGCCCTGGTTCTCGCGAGCACGTACTACGAGCGAGCAGTTTCGGTCGACTCGGGCTTTGCGCTCGCGTGGGCGCGACTCGCGCGGGTCAACGCCGCACTCTATTTCAACGGCGGCACGAGTGCGGCGCGGGCCGACATGGCGCGGCGAGCCGCGGATCGTGCCAAGGCATTCGCCCCGGGGCGGGCCGCGGCCTATCTGGCCGAGGGCGACTATTGGGAGCTTATCCGAGGCGATCATCACCGCGCGTTGGCCGAGTACATGGCTGGCGTCAAAGCCGCGCCGTCGAGCGCCGAACTCCTGACCGCGGCCTCGCTCGCGGAGGAGAGTCTGGGGAACTGGGAAGGCGCGCTCTCCCATCTCCGCCAGGCGAGCACGGTCGATCCGCGCGATGCGACGACCGCTCGCCGGCTCACGACCGCATACCTCTGGCTCAGGCGGTATCCCGAGGCGGCGGCGGAGGCGGATCGGACGCTGACGCTGAATCCTGACAGTCCGAGCGGGATCGAGGGCAAGGCCATGATTGCGGTGGCGCAGGCCGATCTCGATGGGGCGAGAGCGGTGATTGCCGGCGCGCCGAGTACGATCGACCGCGGCATTCTGATGGTGCAGTTCGCGAACTACTGGGATCTGTTCTGGGTACCTGACGACGCCGGGCAGCGATACGTGTTGTCGTTGCGACCCGAGACATTCGGGGGAGATCGGGGGCCGTGGGCTATCTGCCTGGCCGAGACGTACCGGCTGCGCGGCAATGTGGGGCGCGCGCGGATCTACGCGGATTCGGCGCGGATCGAGCTCGGGAAGGTTCTGGCGTCGACGCCGGAGGACGCGCAATCGCACGCGGAGTTGGGAGTGATGCTGGCGATTCTCGGCCGCAAGGCAGAGGCAGTCGAAGAAGCGCAGCACGCGGTAGTGGCAGTCCCAATGTCAGCGGATGGCTATTCGGGGCCCTATTACCAGCACCTGCTGGCTCGCGTGTACCTGATGAATGGTGATCTGGACAAGGCCCTCGACGCGCTCGAGCCGTTGTTGAAGGTGCCGTACTATTTGTCGCCGGGGTGGTTGCGGGTCGATCCGGCGTTTGTGCCGCTGCATGGGAATCCGCGTTTCGAGCGATTGATCGCCGGGGCCCCGGCGACGAAGCCGGCGGCGTAGGCGGGGGTGGGGTGGGGGGGGCGGTTGCAGCGGCCCTGACCCTGGAGGATTCGCATGGCATTGGCAGTATTGCAATTCCCGCTGGAGCGTGGCGAGCGGCAGCTTTGGGCTGGCACGCCGCGGTTGGGGGTGGTGCTCCGCCAAGCGGACCTCTTCATGATCCCATTCAGTTTGCTGTGGGGCGGTTGTTGGGCGGTTTCTTGTTGATGCGCGGCGGCGGGCGCGTACCTCGTACGTCGTGACGTCCAACCGGGTCGTGATCATCGGCGGTGCCTTCACGCCGCAGACGAAGTCACTGTTGCTGGCGACGTTGTCCGACGTGACGATGACCGAGCGGCCGGACGGTACGGGGACGATCACCTTCGGCGCCACGAATCCGATGTTCGCGATGTACGCGGGGATGTCGTGGCCTGGCGTGCCGCAGGTGCCGAGCTTCGAGATGATACCGGATGTGCGGCGTGTCTACGGGGTCGTTCAGACGGCGCAGCAGGACGCGTTGGCGCACCGGAGTACCTGATCGCCCCGACGATCGCCTGAGGGCTGTGCGGTTAGTTCTGCCTGAAGACTAGAACCGTCGGCTCGGCGGACATGCTAGATCGCCGCGGTGTCGTCGGGGTCTGATTGGCCGGTGCTGCCAGTCTGCCGCTTCCGGCAGGAGGTCCGGTATCCGGTGAGCGCGAAGACTATCGAGAAGGTGAGCAGCATCCAGACCCCGACCTTGTCGTTCGCCGCGGGGTCGCTGACGAACACCTTCACCCAGGCGGTGATCGCCAGGTAGAAGATCGCGAAGAGGAGCCACGCCATGATGCGGCGGCGTTCCGTCGGGGCGCGCTGCGGCGTCGCCTGCGCGTCCGTCGTGTGGCGGCCGAACATCAGGCCTCGCGCGAGCCATGCCCAGTTCAGCGCGATAACGGCAAGCGCGCCGATGCCGATGATCGATGAAATCGATCTTGCCACTTCGAGGCGGGCGAACATGAACAGTCCGACGTCGGCGACGCCCACGAGGACGAGCAGCCAACCCGCGATGCGCTCCGCGGCGGTCGTGGTGGCGGGATCACCGCCGGTGTTCAGCGGGCGCATTTTGGGGAGGAAATTGCCTGCGACGACGAAGATCGCGCCGATCGCCGTTCCAATTCCGCGGCGGGCGAGTCCGGGGTCGATGGCGCCGAAGCGGGTGCCGACACCGAGCGCGGTGGCGACGGCGGTGAGGGCGAGGAAGGCCAGCACCATAGTCCTCGTGCTCTGGGTACTGCGGGAATGAGTGCTCATTGGTCGACGACCTCATCGTCTGTGGATTTCGTTTTGTTCGCGGCTTTGTTGCCCGTCTTCGTCCGGCCGTTCGTTCCGTTCTGCCATTTCCAGCCAAACGCTTTCGCGAAGGCCAGGATCGCGTCTTCCAGCACCGAGAGCTGGAGCTCGTAGACCACCGACTTGCCGTGCTTTTCGGACGTGATGAGACCTGCTTCCCGGAGGACGGCGAAGTGGGCCGACATGGTGGGCTTCGACACGGCGAAGTGATCGGCCAGGTCGCCGGCGCTCATGGGGCGTTTCCGCAGGAGCTCGAGGATGCTGCGGCGGGTGGGGTCAGAGAGTGCCTTAAAGACCATGCTCATGGTTCGATATTTAGCCAACTATCGAAATGATGTCAAGAGGCAAACTCCAGGGCCCAGATCAGGGGTTAATGGGTGCGGCCTAGCAACCGCGCGACCCACCCAACGCGGGGGGTCGCGGCGCGGGTGAATGCGTGGCCGAACTCGAGCGCGGTGCGATATCGCTGGTTGGGATCGTAGGCCAGGCCTTTGGTGAGCACCTTCTCGACCGCGACCGGAATATCCAGATCGGGGCGCCGCGGTCGTTGATGAATTTCGGCAGCAGCTTCTTGATCGCGACGCGCTCGCCGGTGCTGTTGTCGCGGGCGAGGTAGACGAAGCACATCCCGCCTTCACCGATCTTCTGGCCGACCTGGTAGCGATCGGCGAGCAGTTGTCCCGTCAGATCACCGGGATCAGCGGATGGCGGCGTGGCGGCGTGGCGGCGTTGGGCGCCGAAGCGTTCAGATCCGATTGCGATTCGCCCACCATCGGTGCAGCGCGACGAGATCGGGTGCTACTTCGGCTCCGGCGGGGAGGCGACATCGCGCGTGAACCACCGCTGGCGCGGAATCCCGGTGGCTTCCGACAGGCGCCACAGGAGATTGATGGGACCTCCGCCCTTCTTCACGTCGTCCGGCGTGAGCTCGATGGCGTCAATGTTCTGACCCGAGAGGCGGCGGACCGCTTCGCGCTGGTCCGGTGTGAGAACGATGCAGACGGGTTCTTCGTCGGCCATTGGACCCCCAAAACGAGGAAGCGATCGCGAGCGGAGTGATTTTAGCGCGAATATATCACGGCTTCGTAACGACCAAATGCGGCGCCATTCCTATGTCGGGGTACGCTTTCGAGTTGTTACATGGCGGTCGCGTCGTGGGCGTGTATCAGCGGCCTGAGCTGCGATTCGTTAACCCAGGCTGGGGTACAACGACGCCGACGGGAAATGGGGCGCTCGCGGTAGTGACCCGGAACCAACCAGCCATGCCCAGTAGGTGGAGGATTGTGCCTGGGGCATGGATTTCTGCGGGGGCAGTAGTTCTGTGTGGGCGGCTATTGAGGGGTGGGTCGTTCGCGAACGGCCCCCACTGCCCTCGTCGAAAAGTCCTGGGCTGAGGGCATCGATCTTGGCCCGCCGGTCTCGAGTCGCATTACCCAGCCGTAGTCTATCGCTGGCCGATGCGCGCTGCGTCCGGATCGCCGGCGGGAAGTGTGTGGGCCACGGCTGCCACTTCGCAGCGAAGTGCGTAGACCTCGTTGCGAAGCGCCATCAATTGTTCGGAGACGGCGGCTGCATCATCCGGGTCTGATCCGTGTTTGCCACGCAGCCGGGCCGCGAGCGCTTCGCGCGTGGATGGGAATACCAACGCGCCGAAAAACACCAGGAACACGACGCTGCAGACCGGGACGAAGATCGCCGCCAAGATTTCTGGGTCCATTGTCCACACTCCTCATTGTGGTGTGTGCCGCTCGGACCGGCACTGAATCCTACGTCCGGACGCACGCCAATGTTTCCGAGGAGTGGCGCCCGAAGCGGTGGGGCGCCGGCGCGGACTGTCGCTATCGCACCGTCTGGTGTTGCTCCGCGTCCTGCAGGTGCCCTAGCCGTTGTTTCACTGTGGTGACCGCGGGCTGCAATTCCGGATCGGCGTTTTTCCAGAGGTCGACAAACGCCAGGTAGTGGGCCGCCGCCTTTTGGTGGTTTCCTTTGGCTTCGTACAGCTCGCCCAGTCGTTTGTGCACGCCGGCGAGGTAGAACGCGTCCCTGAAGGGCTTGCCGAAATTCGGGGTGGCGATGTACCGCTCGTAGTTCGCGATCACCGAGTCCGGCATGTTCGCGGCGTCGAAGGCGCGACCGAGGTTCATTGGAAGGCAGTCCGAGCAATCGGTCGCGGGCCCATCGGGCAACTGGTCGCCCTGCCTGAACTCGGCGATGGCGTCGAGCGGGCGTCGCTCGGCGAGGGCGATTTCCGCCAGGGCGTTGTGCCGGTCGGGTTGATTGACACGCTGCAGCGACGAATCCTGCACCTCCGTCGCGTACTGTGCGACAATTGCGCGTGCGCGATCGGGGTGGCCCGCGAGGGCATAGGCAGTGGCTATCTGGTAGTCATTCCGCTCGACATCCGGGATCGTCCGCAGCGGGGTGCGCATCAGGGCGGCGTCGAGCAGCCGGGTCGCGCGCGCGGCTGATCCAGGAACCAAACGTCGATTGCCGCGCTGTCGAACTCGGGTACGAGCGGAGGGGGCGGCGAGCCGTTCTGCCGGTCCATGGCCCATGCCTCCGCGGCGAGGCGCGTACCTTCGGCGAGTCGTCCGCGGCTCCACGCCATGAGCGACAGCGCGTGTACTGCCGTTGCGCGTGTGAACGGACTGCGGTCGCTGGTGCGTGCCTGGGAGAGTCGCGCCATCGCGGAATCGGTCTTGCCCTGCGCATAGAGGACGGAAACGTCCATGAGCGACATGACCGTTCCCGGAAACAGGGTACGAAGTGTGACGGCGAGTGATTCGGCCTCGGCCAGCCTACCCTCATCAATGACGGCTATCGAAAGTTCGAACGTCGCGTTTGCCGACGGCCGGCCGTCGGTGGCGGGGACTGCTCGCAGTAGTGTCGCGGCGCCGGCAAAGTCGCGGTACCCGATCTGCATGTTGCCGAGATCGACGAGGGCCACCTGGTCGAGCGAATCCCGCGCGAGCATCGCGCGATAGGCCGCCGCGGCCTTTTGCCTGTCTCGGCCCGGTCCCTGGTCGAAATAGGATGCGATCGCGAGATCGCGCTCGCGGCCGGCCAGACGGTCCCGGTAACGGTAGGCGTGTGCCATGGCCGCGTCGATCCGAGCGCGGGGTATGTCGGCATTACTGAGAACGACGCCGAGCTTCCGGTAGGCCATCGCGAACGTCGTGTCGAGCGCGACCGCCTCCTCGAGGAGCGGGATGGCCTTATGTGGATCGCCCTCGAGGTCGTTCGCTCGCGCAGCTTCGGCGTATTTCCTCAACGCGTCGAGGGATGTCGTGGTGACCTGCTCGAGCGGCGGAGCGTCCCGGACCTCCTTGAGTGATTCGCCGATCTTGCCACGCAAGTCGCGCGAGAGCTTGTCGATTGCCGGGATCAGTTCCTTCGGGCCATCGATTGTGGCGTGGTACGATGCCAACTCGTCTCCGGTGGCGGAGGTAACGAGCCTGATGGTGATGACGTATCCGCCGGCCAGTGCCGTAATGTCGCCATCCACCACCGCCTTGATTCCCTCGCGAGCGGCGATCTCACGGGCCAGCGGGAGGTCGATCCTGGTTGTTGCCGGACGCTGCATCCGCGACAGGGCGCCGGACAGTGTGGTGGGCGAAACGACCGATACGACCGGCGACTGTCCGAGGTCGGTTCGGACCGCCTCGGTGACGACGCTTCCCAATGACGAATCCGTCGCGGGCGCCCGAAAGTCGGTGACCAGCAACCGTTCCTTGTCAGTCATGCGGCCGGAAGCGAGTAGCGAGCCGGCGGGTCCGATTCCCAACGTGCGCAGGACCATGAATCCGAGAACGATCACAATGAAGGCGCCCACGGCGCCGACACCGCCGATCGTCGTACGGCGCCAACTCACCCATGGGCTGGCCTTGACCGCGATCTGCGTCATCGTGGACCGCACGGCCGGCGTGCCGCCGGGTGTCATGGCCGACATCGTGAGGGCCTGGCGTGTGCCGTGTTGCACGAACGCGGTGAACAGAATCATGGGAAGCCCGAGCGCCATCACGCCGAGGGCGCCGGGGAAGACCCAGTCGGGGAGTCCGATGACGATGGTCGCGGCGCGCGCAACGAGCGCCACCCCCACAAACGCGAGCGCGTAGAAGCCGAGCGCGCGTCCCAGCTTGCGGCGGCCACCCAGGAGGATTGCCGGCATTGCGGGATGCCCGCCGCCGCTCGTGACTGTCTCGAGGACCCGCACGATGTCGGACGCCGATTGCGGGCGATCGTCCGGATTCTTTTCCAGACACCGCATCACCAGGTCAGCGAGCAGCGGCGGCGTATCGGCGCGGATGTCGCCAATCGGCTCGGGGCGTTCGCCCATCTGCGCGGCCAGGAGTTTCTGCGGCGTGCGGCCGTGGAATGGCGGCTGGCCCGCGAGCATCTCGTAGGCCATGATTCCGAACGCGTAGATGTCGGCGCGCTGGTCGGTGCCCGGGTCCGCGGCGGCCTGCTCGGGCGCCATGTACGCGGGCGTGCCGAGCGAGCTGCCGACCTGCGTGAGTGTGCCGCCGGGCGCGAGGGTCTTCGATGCGGACAACGCCTTGGCGACACCGAAATCGGTGACTACGGCGGAGCCGCCGGAGAGGAGCACGTTGTCGGGCTTGATGTCCCGGTGCACGACACTGCGTTCGTGCGCGTATGCGAGGGCCTTGGCGACGTCGCGCATGATGCCGATCACCTCCGTGATCGGCAGCGGACCACCCTTGGCGAGCCGGGAGCGGAGCGACTGCCCCTCCACCATCGGCATCGTGTAGTAGGGCAAGCCGGCGATCTCGCCGGCCGCGAGGACAGGGACGATGTGCGGGTGTTGCAACTGGGCGGCGAGCGTGATCTCTCGCCGGAAGCGATCGACGCTCACTCCCTCGCCCATCTCATGGGGGAGGATCTTCACGACCACGCGCCGGCCGAGCGATGCTTCGGTGGCGACGAACACGCGCGACATCCCGCCGCCGCCGAGCTCACGCTCGAGGGTGTAGCTCGCGCCAAGTGCAGCCTGTATCTGGGCTTGCAGTCCCCCCGCTTCCGTCAGACGTCCTCCGGATAAGGCTGCCGGGAAGCTACGCCCCTACAGTTGTGATGTCACGCCGGGATTCCACGGTGTGCCATCAGCCCACGACTGACCCATTCAGCAGGCACCCGCGCGCTGGCGACGACGAGAAACGACTGGTCTCGCGCGAGCGTCGAGCTGCGTATGTGTTACGGCTTGCGCGCCCGAAAGAGTGGCACGCCCGTCGGCGAATCCCTCCGGTGGCCGCCGATGCGATGGCGGCGGCCGGACGATGCCGGCGGCTCGGGCGATTCAGGCGCTGGCTTCTTGCGGGTGAGCACCGCGTAGCGCCAGATAATGAGGAAGACGCCGGCGCTGAGGAAGAAATGCACCCAGCCCGGGCCATTGAACCCGAATGTCGAGATGGCCCAGCCGACGAGCATCACGATTCCAGCAATCAGTCCAAGATCCATGTCGCCGTCGCGGTAAGGAGTGTGCGAAACGGGGGCACGCGAAAAGTTCCCGTGTGCGGCCGAGTGTGGTGACCCTGCTGTGTGCGCGATCGTCGTGATTGGCGTAATTGACGTTGCCGGCGGCCGGACCTACATTGCAAAAGACCGGCGTTGCCGGTGGTGATGAACTGTACGACAGCGTGCGTGCGACGGGTGGATGATAGCGGCTCACTTGCGCGCGTGTGATGGCTTCGGGGCGGAGAGGCTTAATTTTTGAGCCGATAAGTCCACCGGGTGGGTTCGATAATCTGTGCTGACGTCATGCCCCAGTGCGGGGACGGCGGAAGGCACGGTGAGGGCCTCATACATTCGACTGGGCTTCAAAAACCCCTCTTCGCACCCCAATTTGGAAAGCCCCGCCAGCGGCGGGGCTTTCTCTTTCGAGAGTGGCCATGCGGAACAAGACTGGGCGGAACGGCACGGGCACGCGAGCGAGGGGTGACCGGGACGACGCGAGCTGGGCGAGTTGATGAGCGCGTCGCGGGCCGCGTAGAAGTCCGCACGCGCGACGATACGACGCTCGCGGACGGTGACGACCGGCGCGGTGCCGAGCTGGCGGCAACGGTTCGCCGCCAACTGGAACTGCTGGGCGAAGACCCCGATCGTGCGGGCCTCGTCAAGACACCGGAGCGTGTCGCGAAGTCGCTGTCGTGGCTGACCCGCGGATACGGTCTCGATGCGAAGCAGGTGATCGGTGACGCGCTATTCGACGAGACGCACGAGAACATGGTGATGGTGCGCGACATCGAGCTCTACTCGCTGTGCGAGCACCACCTGTTGCCGTTCTTCGGGCGCGCGCACATCGCCTACATCCCCCGGGGGCGCATCGTCGGCCTGTCGAAGCTGCCGCGGGTCGTCGAGGTGTTCGCGCGCCGGCTACAGGTCCAGGAGCGGCTGACCGAGCAGATCGCCGGCGCGATCGAGGACGTGCTCGAGCCGTACGGCGTCGGCGTCGTGATCGAGGCGCAGCACCTCTGCATGATGATGCGGGGCGTCGAGAAGCAGAACTCCAAGACGATCACGAGCGCCTCCGCGGGACCTTCCGGGCCGACGGCAAGACACGCGACGAGTTCTTCCGGCTGGCCTTCGGACCGTGGCCGAGCGGGCGGTGACGACCGCGGTGCTACCGGCGCGCGGCGCGGAGCCGCTCGCCGGACGCACGGCGGTCGTCACCGGCTCCTCGCGCGGGATCGGCGCGGCGACGGTCCGCGCGTTGAGTCTCGCGGGCGCGCGCGTGGCCGGCCTCTCGCGCTCGGCGGGTTCGCCCGTTCCGAACGCCGTGACCATCCAGTGCGATCTTCTGGACCCCGCGGCCGTGACGAAGGCGATCGTTGCGGTGCAGCGTGAGTTGGGCGGCGCGCCGGACATTCTCGTCAACAACGCCGGCGTGTTCGCGGCCAGGTTGGTGGATGAGACCACCTCCGCCGAGTTCTCGGCGATGCTGGCGCTCAACCTGTCGGTGCCCTTCGAGCTGGTGCGTGCGTTTCTTCCGGGATGCGCGCGCGCAGCCGGGGGCACATCGTGACCGTCGGGTCGATCGCCGACCACCGGCCCTTCCGGGCAATGCCGCGTATGCGGCGCGAAGTTCGGCGCGCGGGGATTGCACGAAGTGCTGCGCACGGAGCTGGCGGGGACCGGGGTACGCGTAACGCTCGTCTCGCCAGCGGCCGTCGATACGACGCTCTGGGATGCCATCGATCCGGCGGCCAGGAGCACGTTTCCCCCACGCGAGTCGATGTTGCGGGCAGAGGACGTCGCCGATGCGATTCTGTACGCGGTGACCCGTCCCGAGCGGGTCGCGATCGGCGAGATCCGGCTCTCCAAGAGCTGAGGCGGAGAAGAACAACTCGTGCATCGTCGATCTGGCCAATGCATTGCGGTGCATCCGGCCGCACGAGCCGAGCCGCTCTCATCGCGTCCGTGGACCGGTTGTCCGGCCGCCAGATCGATCAGCGGCTCGCTTGGCTGTCCGGTGTGCGACGCGCGCTATCCGGTCATCGAGGGGGCGGCGGTGTTCGATGAGGCGTCGCTCGAACGGTGCCGGGCGGCAGCCCGCCGTGCCGGGCGCGGATGAAGCGGGTGTGATTCGTGTCGGCGCGCTGCTCGGATCTCGCCGATCCCGCGGGGTGGGTCGCTGCTCGGGGCGCGCCGCGGCCGCTGGCGCGACCCTCCATGACGTTGCTCGACACCGCCGTCGTGATGCTCAATCCGCCCGGCCCGGTCGCGCGGGCGCGAACTGCGGTGATCTACGCACCCGTCGCGCCGTTTTCGCCCGGGCTGCTGCGTGGGGCGCGCCGCTGTCGCAGCGGTGGATCCGGCGCTGGCGGATTCCGTCGTCGCGGCGCTCCGGGCAAGCGGGCGGATCATGGGCCGGTTACGGTATCCGTGCCGTCAGGCGTTGCGGAGCTGGCGCGGGACGCGCACGGATGGGTGGGGACGCGGCGCGCGGAGCCTACGACCGTGCCAGTCTCACTATCGCGGGCGCGCCGTCAGGACTCGGTGTAGAGCGCATCGATGACCGGCTTGTATTGCCGATCGATAACGCGGCGCTTGACCTTGATCGTGGGCGTCAGCTCGCCCCGGTCGATCGAAAACTCCTGCTGCAGCAACGCGATCTTCTTCGGTTGTTCGAAGTTCGCGAGGTCCGCGAGAGGAGCGAGAATCTCCTGGTCCATCTTGGTACGCACGGCGGGGTCCGCGATCAACGTGGCGCGGTCGGAGTATTTGATCGCGTGGCTGGCCGCCCACCGCTCCAGCCGGGCGAAGTTGGGAACGATGAGCAGCGACGGGTACTTGCGGCGGTCGCCGATCATCACGACCTGGCTGACGAACGGACTCGCTCGCACGCGGTTCTCGATCGGGCGGGCGCGATGTACTTGCCGCCCGCGGTCATGATCAGATCCTTCTTCCGATCGGTGATGGTGAGAAACCCGTCGTGCAGCTCGCCAATATCGCCCGTGTGGAACCAGCCGTCGGCATCGATCGCTTCCGCGCGTTTCGTCGGGCTTGTTGAAATACCCGCGCATGACGTGCGGGCCGCGCGTGAGGATCTCGCCATCGTCCGCAATGCGGACCTCGACACCCGCGATCGGCCGCCCGACAGTGCCGATGCGGAATGCGCGGGAGTATTCACCGCGATGACCGGGCTCGTCTCCGTGAGGCCGTATCCTTCGAGGATCGTCAGACCGGCGGCGTAGAAGAACCGGTTCATCTCGCGGCGCGAGCGGTGCGCCGCCCGACACGAAAAACCGAAGGCGGCCGCCGAGTCGTGCGTGAGACGCGCGAGAAGACGAGGGCGCTGCGCCACGGCGTAGCGTACCGCGAGAGCCACCGCGTGGGCTCGCGTCCAGCGAGCGCGTGCGTCCGCCGCATTGCTCGGCCGACGGCCACGGGCCCAGACGAACATCCGCCGCGTCGAGCGTCGCGTGACGATGCGCCTTGCTCGAGCAGCCGAGCATAGACCTTCTCGTAGACGCGAGGCACAGCCGAGCACGAACGTCGGGCGTACCTCGCCGAAGTTCGCGACCAGCGTCTCGATCGACTCCGACGTAGGCGATCGACGCGCCAGCCGCGAACATCAGGTAGTGGTCCGCCATGCGGCCGAAGATGTGCGACAGCGGCAGGAAGCTCAGCGAGACGTCCTGGTGTATCGCACGGCAGGACGTCGCGCGCGGCCATCACGTTCGAATAGATGTTGTCGTGCGTGAGCATCACGCCTTTGGGCTCGCCGGTCGTTCCCGACGTGTAGATGATCGTGGCGAGGTCCTCGGGCCGGACGGCGAGCGGCTCGGTCGCGATAATGCGAGCGGCCGCGGCGGTCGTCCGCCGCGGCCCCCCATGCTTCGAGCTCGCCGAGCGTGAGATCGACGCCTGGCGCGGCCTCCTCGCTGAAACTGATGACCAGGCGCAGAGCGGGCAGTTGGTCGCGGATCGCGGCGATCTTCGCCGCCTGCTCGGCCGTCGAGACGAAGATCGCGGTCGCGCCGGAATCGACGAGCATTGGGACGAGCTGGTGCCGCGGGCAGGCTGGGGTAGAGCGGCACGTCGATCAGACCGGCGGTCAGGCAGGCGTAGTCGGCGATTGCCCATTCCGGGCGATTCTCCGACAGGATCGCGACCCGGTCGCCGGGGCGGAGCCCCTGCTCCAGCAGGCCCTGGCGGCCCGGCGGACGCGGACGGCGAGGTCACGGTGTGAGATGGGCTGATACCGGCCGCTCGCGTTTGAACTGCAGCGCGTCGGGCTTGTCGTAGTGTCGCCACACAGTCGAAGAACAACTGATTGAGCGTGCCGGGCGGCTGGACGCCCGGCGCGCGGATGGTGACGGGCGCGGGGCCTGTCGCGAGCGACGCGCTCACAGCGAAGGCCTCACAGTGAGGCACTCGCAGCGATGCGCTCATCGCTATGGCGCGGTGTACTGGATGACGAATCGCCGCGGGCTGCCGGCGATCGCCGTATCGCGATAGACCGCCGTCGCCATCACCACGATCGAGTCCTTGGATTTGGGTTGGAACTGCGCCACCGAAAAGTGGACCGTGCGCGTGCCCATGCCGGTGCCGTCCGTCGTGTCCGTCCGCGAGGGCGCACCGTCGCTTTCAATGAGGTAGGCGGGCAGCGTCGTGTCGCTCGGCAGGCCCTTGCCGCCCGCGGCGCTCGCGGGGTACGTGATCTGGTAGTGCACAATGTAACTCCGCGTGACCGAATCGGCCCCGATCGTATCCGGTTGATGCAGGAGCAGAATATTGAGCGGGGCCGAGACATCCGAATCCGCGTTGGTGAGCGAGAGCGCGGCTTTGCTGATCGAGTCACTGTCGGCGAACACGATGCTCGTGGGCTTGAGCACAACCGGGACGTTGAAGGGGAGCGACTGCAGTCCGTTGGCGTCGGCGATGACGCGGACGATGCTATCGCCGGCCAGCGTGCCGATCGCGAAGTTCTTGTTGCTGACCGTCAACTGGTGCGGGCTCAGTGACAGAAACTGCACATGCACATTGGTGAGCACCTGATTCTGGATATTGTATGCGCGTCCCGTGAGCGGCCTCGCGGCGCCATTGGTATCGCGCAGCGTGTCACCGGCGACGACCGAAGGGCTGGGCAGGGAATCGACGGCCAGCGAGAAGACGGCCTTGGGATCGGTGGGAATGCTGGTACAGGTGGCGGCGATCACGACCGCGAGCGCCAGGAAACCGACAATGCCGGCTGCCTGGAGTGGCCGGCCGCCGCGGGGCCGGCCTCGTCACTGAAACCGCTCCGCCAGCAGCGTGGCGAGGTTGACGTAGGCCTGGGAGGCGGGATCCGCGGGGTCGCGCAGCACGACCGGCTGGCCGGCCGCAAAGGCATCCGCTGCGGCGGCACTGCGCGGGACGACGAGATCGAGCACCATGTCGGCCGGCAAATGCGTGCGCACATACTCGGCGACGCGCACGCAGGCGGGATTCGACTCCTCGTACATCGTCAGGAGAATGCCGTCGAGGGTGAGCTCGCTGTTGATAGCGGCGATCTCCTGGATGGCGCGGAGGATCTGCGGCGTGGTCTGCAGGGCCAGGGGCTCGCACTGCAGCGTGACGAGTGCGTGCTGGCTGGCTTCGAGTGCGCGGTGGACGATGGCGCCGAGTCCGGGCGGAGTGTCCACGATGACGATGTCGCAGCGCGCGCGGGCTTCGGTGAGCACATCACGCAGCATATCGGTGTCCGCGACGAGACTCTGGTATCCGGCGTGGTTCGCCTCTTCGGTGACCGTTCCGACGAGGAGGACGCGGAGCCACGGCAACTGCGTCGGGAGGATGATCTCGCGGAGACCACTCTGTCCGATGATGTAGTCGAAGAAACCGCGAGTGGCGTGGCCGCGCCGCAATCCGGCGCCGTAGCGGACCGCGCCCTGTGGATCGACGTCGACGAGCAGCGTGCGGAGGCCGCGCCGTGCGAATGCCGCCGCGAGATTGACCGCCGTCGTCGTCTTGCCGACGCCGCCCTTCTGGCTGACGACCGACAGGATCTGGCCCACGCGCCGGGACGACGCGGGACTAGAGGCGGGGTCGACGGAGGCGTCGCCGTCGCTGAGGTCGCGGTCATCGAGAGGTGGCCGTGGGCCGTCCGCGGCTGCGGCGCTCCCGTCGCCTCCGTCGCGGATCTGGTCGAGCGCCAACTGCGCGTGCCGGACCCAACGGTCGGCGTGGCGCTCTTCGGGGGCGTCGTGAGGAACTGTTCCAGGTGCACGCGAGCGGCTGGGGTGTCGCCGCGCTTCAGGAGCAGAAACGCGAGGCCGTAGTGAGCACCAGCGAGCTGGGGCTGGATGTCCAACGCGCGCCGGTAGCATCGCACAGCCTCCTCGAGCCTTCCGATCTTCGAATACGCGATCGCCATGTTCTGCAGCACGCGATGATCGTTCGGCTGGTCTCGCAGCGCGAGCTGGTACGATGTGAGGGCTGCTCGTAGTCGCCCTGGCGCTCGAGCGTCAGCGCCTCATTCAAGTAGTCGAGGCGTTGCGGTTTGACCTCTCGGTCGCCCGAGACGCCGAGGATGCGGCGCAACCAGGACATACGGCGAAAAGCTAGGCGTCCGCCCACTCCCGAGCAACCGACGCGAGGCATAGCTTTGGCGCATGTCACCCCGGCGCTACATCGTGGACCGCACCAAAGGCGTCATGCACATCGAGTGGCCGCTGTTCGGCGAGATGTCGCGTGCCCTTGCGCTCAAGGTGGGCCGTGCCTGGGACCCTGAGCTAGTGGTTGGAATCGCGACAGCCGGCGTGGTACCCGGCGGCCGTCGTCTCGGCGATCCTCGATCGTGAGTTCCACTCGATCGTGGTGAGCCGGCGCTACCGGGCCGAGACGGTGCGGGAGACCCCGGCGATCCTGGGCTCGGCTCCGCCGGAGGTACGCGGTCATCGTGTCCTGATCGTCGACGAGACGTGCGATTCCGGCGCCACGATGCGGCTGGCAGTGGCGGCCATCGTCAACGCGGGTGCCTCGCAGGTGCGGACGGCGGTGTGTTTCAAGACCGGCTCATTCGAGACGGACTTCCACGCATTAGCGACCCAGAGCACGATCGTGCTCCCGTGGGACCGCGAAGTCCTCGTGGACGGTGAATTGGTCCCGAACCCGATGTACGAAGGGGCGTAGGTCCCCTGTTTTCGGGGCGGCGGCCATTGGCGCTGGCCACCAACCCCCGCTCCGGGGGCAGAACGACGCGATCGGCGCCCGATTCTGGCCTGGTGGCAGCCGCTGCGCCGTTCTCGAACGGCGCCTACTGCCCTCGACGACTGGCCAGCGGCGGACGACTGTACGGGACGGAACCGGCGCCGCCACGCGCTGCCTCCTGCCTGCCCTACGTCAGCCGGCGACCTCGGCGACCGCGGCGGGGTAGGCGGTACCGCGTCCCATCTCCTCGTAGACCTGGCCCATGACGTCGGCGCTGCCGATCAGGAAGCGGCATCGCGCGTCGCCGGCCGAGCGGCATTCGACCTCCAGCACGGCCACCGGGTGATCGGCGATGCGGCCGAAGAAGTCGGCGAACATGCCGGTGGTGAGGTGGCAGGCCGGGTGGTCGAGCGCACTCGCGGGGTCGGCCTCGCCCCAGTCCGGCGAGTCCAGGGTGGCGACGGCTTCCCGGAGCGTTCCGATCGAGAGCGTGCCCCATCCGGCATCGCGGAAGTATTCCGACGCATGTCGCTCGAAGGCTGGCACGTCGAGGTCTTCCGGTGCGCCTTCTCCCTGATCGCGCAGCCATGCGGAGAACGACGCGAAGAGTGCTTCGCCGCCGGCGTACCCCGCTTCCTGGAGATACGTGGCAGCGGCGGGGCCCGCATCGCGCACGAGGGCGGCGCGGAGCGCGGCGAGTGAGGCTCGGGTGAGGCCCACCATTTGGTGATTCGCGAGATCGATCGTGTGCGCCATGTCAGTCTCTCGGGTCGGTAGGTCGCGCGGTGCGGTGAGCGAAGTCCGCGCGGTGTGATGCAGGGCGTACTATGCGGGGCGTGTCGTGCGGGACGTGTGGACGTGTGGACGTGTGGACGTGTGGACGTGTGGACGTGTGGACGTGTGGACGTGTGGACGTGTGGACGTGTGGACGTGTGGACTGGGGACTGGGGACTGGGGACTGGGGACTGGGGACTGGGGACTGGGGACTGGGGACTGGGGACTGGGGATTAGGGACTAGGGACGATCCGCCGCAGCAGCTCGGCCTCATCGATCACCTCCGCCCCCAAACTTCGGGCTTTTTCCAGCTTCGATCCAGCCTCAGCGCCGGCGACGAGGAAACTGGTGGCTTTGGAGACCGAGCTCGTCACGCGGCCGCCGGCCTGCTCAATCAACTCAGTCGCACGCTCGCGCGAGAGCGAGGGCAGCGTCCCGGTGATGACGACAGTCAATCCTTTGAGGGCACCGCTGGCGCTGGCCGATCGCGGTTCCGTGAAATTCACCTTGGCCCGGCGGAGCTTGGTGATCAGGGCCCTGGCCGATTTGTCCGCGAAAAACGCGACGACGGCCCGGGCGATGATAGCGCCGATGCCGCGCACGGCGACGATTTCTTCCTCTGGTGCGCTGGCCAGCGCATCCAGCGATCCGAAGTGGCGGGCCAGGAGCTGAGCCGCCGTGGAGCCGACGTGGCGGATGCCTAGGCCGAACAGCAGGCGCGAGAGGGGCCGGGACCGGGATTCGGCGATGGCGGCGACGAGATTGGCGGCGCTTTTTTCGGCGAACCGGTCCAAATCCTCGAGCTGGGCGGCGGTCACGCTGAAGATGTCCGCCACGTCCTCGATCAACTCCGCGGCTACCATTCTGGTCTATCCGGGCGTAGGAGAGGCCGCGAATATCCATCGCGCCGCGGGAGACGAAATGCACCATCGCCTCCAGCCGGCGGCCCGCGCACGCGACATTTGGGCAGTAGATCGCGACCTCCTCCTCGTCGCGTTCTACCGGGGTTCCGCAGACCGGGCAGCGCGTGGGGGCGACCGTCACCGGCGGTTCGCGGCCCTTCTCGCGGCGGTCGGGGAGCGGCGCGATGATCTGCGGGATGACCTCTCCGGCTCGCTTGACCTGCACCCAATCGCCGACGCGGAGATCCTTTTCGGCAACCAAGTCGAAATTGTGGAGCGTGGCGAGCTTGACCGTGGTGCCACCGATCTCGACGGGTTCCAGCATGGCGTACGGATTGAGCGCGCCGGTGCGGCCGACGTTGACGCCGATGCCGAGGAGGCGGGTGACGGCGATATCGGGCGCGAACTTCCGGGCGATTGCCCAGCGCGGTTCGCGTCCGCCGACGACGCCGAGCTCCTCCTGGAGCGCCAGCGAGTCGACTTTGATCACACCGCCGTCGATCGCGAAGTTGAGCGTGGGGCGGATGCGATGCTCCACCTCGTGGGCCCAGGATGCGACGTCGGCGAGCGTGCCGCAGCGGGCCCGGTGGGGAGCGACCGGGATGCCCCAGCCCGCAAGCGTGTCCAGGAGATCCCACTGGGTGCTGAACGGGAGGCGCGTCCGCTTGGCGGGCGTGTGTTTCCGTGCGGCGGTGGCATGATCGGGCGATGCATCGCCGATCGCGACGGCATAGCCAAAGAATCGCAGCGGGCGGCGGGCGGTGATCGCGGGATCCAACTGCCGGAGGGCGCCGGCCGCCGCGTTGCGGGGGTTCGCGAAAACGGGGTCGCCTTCTGCCGCGCGTGCCTGATTCATTTGCTCGAACCGGTCGAAGGGCATGTACACCTCGCCCCTCACCTCGATGACCGGGGGCGGCGGCGGGCCTTCGGACCGGAGGCGGAGCGGGATATCGCGAATCGTGCGGAGATTGGGCGTGACGTCCTCGCCGATCGAGCCGTTGCCCCGGGTGGCGCCGGTGACGAATACACCATCGCGATACGTCAGGCTGACCGCTGCGCCATCGATCTTGAGCTCGGCCGTGTATCCCGTCTTGTGGACGGCATCGCCCGCCAGGCGTTCTATGCGCTCATCCCAGGCCGCGACTTCGTCATCGGTGAAGGCGTTGCCGAGCGACAGCATCGGCACCAGGTGGGTGTGCTTGGGCAACTGGCTCTGCGGCGGTGCGCCGAGCCGCTGGGTTGGTGAGTCGGGAGTGCGGAGCTCCGCGTGCGTGGCCTCCAACTCCTGAAGCTCCCGGAAGAGCGCATCGTAGGCGTTGTCCGCGAGCGCTGGCCGGTCGAGGACGTAGTACTCGTACGACGCCTGATCGAGCTGCCGGCGCAACTCGGCGGCCCGGGCCGCGCGGGCGGCGGCGGAGTCCTGCGACTGTTTTGACGAGGCCACGGCGGGACGACTCCGGCGGCTGTGCTGACAGCCGGCGGGGCGCGCTATCCTTTGGCTTCTTCCGCCATGACCTGCATGGCGACGCCGACCAACCGATCGAGCTCCTCGTCCGAGTCCTTGGGCAGCAGCGTCTCCGCCCAGAGGTGTTCCTCGGTCTTGGCATACCGATCGAGCAGCCGGCGGACAAAGGAGATCAGCGCGATTCGCTGCAACTCGGTGCGGCGTTGCGCCTGCGAGGTGTCCTGCGTGGCTCGCACCATGGCGTCGAACCGGTGCGCGTTGCGGAGCGCCTTGGCGGTGAGCGAGGCGACGACCTGGCAGAAGCGGACATCGCTGTCCGAAAACGGCAGCGCGTCGCGCTCCGTCCGCAGGAAGATCGCGCCGATGACGGCGCCTCTCCAGCGAATCGGTGCGACGACGATCGACCGAACGTTGCGCATGTCGAGGAGCGCCCGGATGTCGCGGAGCATGGGCTCGGCGGTGGCATCGGGGATGAATACCGTTTCACCCGAATCGAACGCGCGCTGGAGCTCGGGATATCGGGAGAGGTCAACCACCAGATTGCGGATGGTCGGGTCCTCGTAGCTCGCGACCAGCCGGACGTCGGCCGGGTCCGCGGTCAGGAAGATCGAACTGCGATCGAGACCGAACGTCTCGCCGAGTTTGCGGGCGATGGTCTGCAGGATCTCGCTGAAGTGCAGCGAGCCCGAGATCTCCTGGAGGATGTCAACGAGCGTGACGAGGTGGTCACGCTCGCGGCGGAGCTCTTCGATCTTGGTCCGGAGGCTGGTGACGTCCGCCGTCAGCGGGTCGGTTGCCGCTGCCGGCGTGGCTCCCGATGGTGGTGTTGGCTCGGTGGTCTCCATCATCCGCCCGAAGGTCGTGTGAGGTGTGGTCCGCCGGTCCATCTTCCGTGCTTGCCGCGCCGGATAGTGCGCCGCTGCTGCCGATCTCGCCAGTTCCGGGATCCCAGCGGACAACCCGATTGCGCCCGCCGGATTTGGCGGCATACAGCGCATTGTCCGCCGCCCGCACCAGCTCATCGGCGTCCCGGATTCCCGGATGCGGCCATCCCGCGACACCGCAACTCACCGTACGGCGGATTGTCGTACCGGCGAACGCAAATGTACGTCCTTCGACCGCTTTGCGCATCCTCTCGGCGAAGGCGACGGCCGCCTCCAGCGTCGCGCCGGGCAGGATCAGCATGAACTCCTCGCCGCCATAGCGTCCCACCCGGTCGATCTCCCGTGCGTGGTCGCGCAGGATCTCGGCGAACTGGCGCAATACTTCATCGCCGGCCTGATGCCCGTGGGTGTCGTTGACACTCTTGAACATGTCGAGGTCGCACATGACGCACGCGAACGGCTCGTTCAGGCGGAGCGAGTGCTGGAACGTCTCATCGAGGCGTTCTTCCAGGCGGCGCCGGTTGTCGATGCCCGTGAGGGCGTCGGTGCGGGCGATGCGCACGAGTTGATCGTTGATCGCGAACAACTCCGTCCGCTGGCGCTCGACTTCCTCCTGCAGCGCCTTGATCCGAAGGAGCGACCGGATCCGCGCCTCGAGCTCGGCGAGGTTGATCGGCTTGGTGATGTAGTCGTCGGCCCCGGCGTCGAGACCGATGACCTTGTCCTCGGTCGTGTCGAGCGCCGTCTGAATGATGATCGGGATGAAGGGCAGCGATTGATCGCTCTTGATGCGCCGGGCGACCTCGAAGCCGTGGACCTTGGGGAGCATGACGTCGAGCAGAATGAGATCCGGGAGCGGATCCGCCGGTCCGGACGCCGGGTCCTGGAGTGCGGCAACCGCGCCTGCCGCAAGCGTGGCGACGATCGCCAGGGCTTCCTCGCCATCGTTTGCCACGATCGTGGAGTATCCGCGCGCCTGGAGCCGGTCGCGCAGGATCATCACGTTGTCCGGGTTGTCGTCGACGATCAGGATGCGCGGGCCGCCGCGCGCGGGTGGCGGAGTTACCGCAGCCCGGTGGTCACCGGTGAGCGGCGATGCCGGCCTGACAGGTGAATGCGGAAATGGCGCCGGCGAGCCAGGGGGCGAAGCCACTGGCGGTCATCGCACCGCGCTGCCGGCGACGACATCGGTCGTTGCCGCGGCGGGCTGATTCGCGTCCGGTCCCGTCCCGTTCGGCCGTCCGAGAAAGCGCTGGACCTCGGCCACGACGGCGCGTGGCTCGCAAGGCTTGGCGAGGTAGCCGTCGCATCCGACCTCCATCGCGCGCTCGCGGTCGGAGGCCAGGGCGTGTGCGGTGAGGGCGATGATGGGGATCGAGCGGGTCACCGGGTCGTGTTTGAGCACCTGGGTGGCTTCCCATCCGTCGATGATCGGAATGGAGATATCCATCAGGATCAAGTCCGGCTTTTCGGCGCGTGCTTTGGCGATTCCTTCCTCGCCGTTCAGCGCTTCCATGACCCGGTAGCCGAAGTGCCCCAGAATCGTGGAGTACACGATCCGGTTGTCTTCATTATCCTCGACCAGCAGGATCGTCTGTGGCGACGGCATGACGGCGGGGGTCAAGGTTTGGCCGGGGGTTGGCAGACGCGACGTCTCGCATCGCCACCGGCCGTTCGGGGTCGTGACATCGGCTACCCCTGGCCGGGAGCAAGATTCTTACCATCCTCGGCGGCGTAGCGGAAAAATTCCTTTCCGGGGACCCCGAAGAGGCCGGATTGGCGGGCCCTCAGGCTGCGTTGCGGACCTCTACAGGCGGGCAAGCCGGTCTCGGGCATCCTTCTGGTAGTGGGGGTCGTTGTAGTCGGCGGGTGGCAAGGAGAGAACCAGCTCGAACTGCTCGCGGGCCTTTGCGGTCTCACCGATGTCGGCGTAGATCTTGGCCAGGTCCAGGTGGTGAACGATCCGCTGTGGCTCCGCGGCAACCGATTGCTCCATATACCGCACGGCCTCACGCCAGCTCGCGGCTCCGAGAATTCCACCCCCGAGCAGGTTGCGCGCGATGAAGCGCTGGATGCCACTGAGTCGCATGATCTCGGCGTTCCACACGCCCATGACGTGCAGCGCTCCGGGGTGGAGGGAGTCGATGGCGAGCGCCTTGAGGGCTTCGGCTCGTACGGCCTTGGCGTACTGGATGCGCGCTTTGCTGCCGACCGAAAGCGCCTGCCTGCCGAGCGCGCGGGCGACGTGAAAGTGCCCGTCGGCCCAATTCGAGTCCGCGGTGACGGCGCGGCGTGCGTAGCCGAGGCCTTTCGCGTAGTAGGCAGTGCGCGCGGCCTCGGCGGGGTCGAACTCACCGAGGTCCACGGATTCGCGGGCCGCCCTGTAGAGTGCGACGTAGTTCACCGAATCGATGGCGAGGGCCCGCTCGTATTCGGCGAGTGCACCACTGGCGTTCATGGCTGCGTGCTCGCGGTCACCGGCGGCGATGTGGTCACGCACGAGCGTGTCAGCGTCCGCGGACGCGGTGACGGCCGGCTGCGCGCTGTCCGGGCGAGGAGTAGCAGATGGCGTCGGGGACTGTGCGGCGGCGGGACCAGCGGCCAATCCGCCCACTACGATCACGCAGCCCAGCCATGTGATGCGCCGCGAGTGCCGTGCATAGTTCCTCCGTGACTCGAACCGCCATGCGCCGAGTCAGTCCCGAGATCACAGCGCCGGTCAATGCTCGCGCGGCAGCGGATCGAGCGCAAGCGCGACGGCGGCCGAGTCGAGCGCGTGGCATGGGGTACGAAGGGCTTGCAAAGTCGAGAGTAGAAAGGAGAGAGTAGAGGGGAGGGGGATAGGCACGAGAGGAGAAAACAGGGAGGGCGTCCGGACGGGCGTCGTCACGACCAACTGCGCTGGGGGGGGGAGAAATCGATGCAACTGGATGCGAAGATGGTGAAGCTTCTCAGGCGGGGCGCGGCGTTTGGCGCGTACGCGGTGACTGGCGGCCTTTTCGCCGTATACGCCGGCGTCGTGGCATTGACCCGCACGGTGCCGACGGGTGGAATGAACCCTGCCGTGTCGGCGATCACGTGGATCTGCGTCTTCGTGCCCGTGCTGGCGCTCGCCGTCGTGCACATCGTGTTTGCGCGGCAACTTCTGGCGGATTCCTCGGGGCAATCCCGGTGACCCTGTGGAAGGGCCGGCCGTTAGATTTTCGGGTGTGACATACCAGAATCTGACCGTCGCGATCGACGAGCGGATCGCGACACTGACGGTCAACCGGCCGGACAAGTTGAACGCGCTGAACGCGGCGACGATCGTGGAGCTTGGCGCGGCGATCGACGACCTGCGTGCGCGACCGGATGTGGCCGGCATCATCCTCACCGGTGCGGGCCGGGCGTTCATTGCGGGCGCGGACATTGGGGAGCTCGCGTCGCAGACGCCTGACGCGGCGCGTGCGAGGGCGTTGCGCGGCCAGGCGACTTTCCGGCGTTTCGAGACCAGTCCGAAGCCGGTGATCGCCGCAGTCAACGGATTCGCGTTGGGGGGCGGGTGTGAGCTGGCGCTCGCGTGTCACGTCCGGATCGCGAGCGAGATGGCCAAGTTCGGCCAGCCGGAGGTGAGACTCGGGTTGATTCCGGGTTACGGCGGGACGCAGCGGCTGCCGCGGCTGATCGGGCGGGGGCGGGCGTTGCAACTGCTGCTGACTGGCGAGATCATCGATGCGGCCGAGGGGTTTCGGCTCGGATTGGTGAACCGGGTGGTGGCGGCGGGGGAGTTGCTGGATGCGGCGCGGGCGATGATGGCGCAGATGCTGGCCAACGGGCCATTGGCCGTTGCCGCGTGTATCGATGTAGCTGGGCGCGGGCTCGACATGACGCTGGATGATGGTTTGGCGCTGGAGGCCGAGCATTTCGGCATTCTGGCCGGCACGAGCGACATGACCGAGGGTACGCGCGCGTTCCTGGAGAAACGTCCACCTCAATTCACAGGCACATGACCCTTCATCGTCAGACCATCGGAGTTGGCGGCAGGCGTCGAATCGGAGATCGTGCGGGTCTGGGCCTGCCGGTGGCTGTGCTGGCCGCGCTTGCGGCCAGCGTGGCAGTCGCAGCGTGCAAGACAACTGCGCCGCCGGTACCGGGCAACCCGGAAATCGTGTTCACGCTCGACAGCACCGCCTCCGTCTCGCAGAGCGACACGATCCGCGGAGAGGTGGTGGCGACCGGGGACCGGGATCTCGTCGAACTCGAGATCACGGTGATCGACACCGCTGGCAAGGATTCCACGGCCGTCCTCATCGGCGGGGGTACGTCGCCTGCCGCGAGCAGACTGACGGACACGTTCGCGTACAGGATTCTCCACATGCTGCCGGGGACGTATGTGAAGTTCAGTGCGATCGCGTTCGACTACTTCGGAGATTCGACCGTCGTGCAGGATTCGACACTGGTCAAATCCTGAGGATCGGGACACGCATCATTGGCTTCACCGGCTCGAGGCGCGCGATTTCCGGAACCTCGCTCATACCGATCTCGCGATCCCGGCGGGCGGTATGGCGATCGTCGGGGATAACGGCCAGGGCAAGACCAACTTCCTCGAGGCGGTGGCGTACCTGCATCTCCTGCGGTCGGTGCGGGGGGCGCGTGATGTGGACGTCGTGCGATTTGGCGAGGGCGGGTTTCATATCCGGGGCGAGGCATCGTTCGGCGGGATGGTGCCGCCGCCGGCGGGGCGGGTGGTCGCATTGGGATTCGAGCGTGCGAGCCGGCGGAAGCGTGTGACGGTGGAGGGCGCGATCCCGCGCCGGCTGAGCGATGCGCTGGGGGCGGTGCCGTCGGTGACGTTTGCGCCGGTCGATGCGGAGATGGTGCGTGGCGGTCCGGTGGCGCGGCGGCGCTATCTCGATGTCACGCTGGCGACGACATCGCGGCGGTACCTGACGGCGCTCCAGACCTATCGGGGCGGGTTGCTGCAGCGGAACACCGCACTGCGGTCGCTGGCGCGGGGTGCCGGGCGGGGGCAGGCGCGTGGAGCGAGCGAGGCGGCGGCCGCGGCGTGGGAGCCGTTGCTGGCGGAATCGGGCGCGGTGTTGTGGGCTGAGCGGGCGGCGTGGGTCGCGCGGTGGGGGCCCGAGCTGGCGCGCATCAGCGCGGCGATCGGCGAACGCGGCGTCGTGCAGATGCGGCACGCGATGCGGTACTCCGCGGCGTCGGACGTTGTTGGCGACGACGTGGCCAGTCCCGGCGAACTCGCCGGCGTTCTCGCGGAGGCGCTCGAGGCTGGGCGCGCCGGCGACGTGCGGCATGGCGCGACGCGCGTGGGGCCACACCGGGACGATCTCGTCCTGACGCTGGGCGGACGCGACATGCGCACGTATGGTTCAGCGGGGCAGCAGCGCACGGCGGCGATCGCACTGCGGATTCTCGAGGCGGGTACGTTGCGGCTCGGGACCGGTGCGGCTCCGGTGCTGCTGTTCGATGATCCGTTCGCGGAACTCGACGAGGGGCGCTCGCGTGCGATTCTGGATGTTCTGGGGGGCGGCGAGAACGTGGGCCAAGTGATCCTGGCGGTGCCGCGGGCGGCGGACATCCCGGTGGGACTGACGCGCCTCGCGCGCTGCGCCATTGTGGATGGCGTCGTGCGAGCGATGGACGTGGCCGCGTGAGCGAGCGGCGGCGGGACGGCGCGCGTGGGGGCAACGGGGCGACCGGCGCATCCCCCGCCGGGGCCAGGCCGGCGGCGCTCGGCGTGGCGATCACGGATTATCTGCGGCAGTCCGGTCTGGCGGAGCGGGTTTCGCAGGCGGGAGTGATACCGGAGTGGCCGCAGCTCGTGGGGCCGCAGGTGGCGGCGGTGACGCAGCCGCTCTGTGTCACCGCGGACGGCACGCTGTTCGTGGCGGTGGCCACGAATCCGTGGATGGCGGAGCTATCATTAATGGAGCGACAGCTCCTGGCCGCGATCAACGTCGTCCCGGGGCGTACGCCGGTCAAGAAAATCCGTTGGCAGGCGAGGGGATAACTCCTTAGCCGGCAATGTCATAGAGACGACTGTCCCGGTTGCTGTAGCGGCCTCGGGACGTTAGATTGATGGGTTGTAGGCGAATCGCCTTTCGGTTTTCATTCGCCGCGACGAATTTCCTCCTCCGTAACACATGGCAAAAACGGAACCTTCGAACGACCGCTACGACGCGGGCCAGATCCAAGTACTCAAGGGACTGGAGGCCGTACGCAAGCGCCCGGGGATGTACATCGGCTCGACGTCGGAGCGGGGACTGCATCATCTCGTGTTCGAGGTCGTGGACAACTCGATCGATGAGGCGCTGGCGGGACACGCGGACCGGATCGCGGTGACGATCCACGCCGACAACTCGGTCACGGTGGTGGACAACGGCCGCGGGATTCCGGTCGACATCCATCCGACGGAAAAGATTCCGGGCGTGGAGCTGGCGATGACGGTGCTGCACGCCGGCGGCAAGTTCGACAAGAGCAGCTACAAAGTCTCGGGCGGCTTGCACGGCGTAGGTGTGTCGGTCGTCAACGCGCTCTCCGAGGAGCTCAAAGTCTGGGTGAAGCGCGATGGCCGCGAGCACTACATGGACTTCGTGCGCGGCGACACCCGCGCCAAGCTCAAAGTCATCGGCAGGGTGGCCGCGCAAGGAGACCGGGACGACGGTGTGGTTCAAGCCCGACCCGCTGATCTTCACGGAGCTGGTGTACCAGTACGACATCCTCGCGCTCCGCCTGCGCGAGCTGTCGTTTCTCAACAAGGGCGTCACGATCACCCTGGCGGACGAGCGTGAGACGCCCGCCCGCAGACGAGACCTTTCACGCGAAGGGCGGTCTCCGCGAGATGGTGCAGTTTCTCAATCAGAACCGGAAGTCGCTGCACCCCGAAGTCATCTACATCGAGACCGAGCGCGACGACATCGGCATCGAGCTCGCGATGCAGTACAACGACGGCTACAACGAGAACGTGTTTTCCTTCGTGAACAACATCAACACGCACGAAGGCGGGACGCATCTCGACGGGCTACAAGGCCGCGCTGACGCGCACGATCAACGCCTATGCGGCGAAGGGCGGGTTCCTCAAGAAGGACAACTTCACCCTGTCGGGCGACGATGTCCGCGAGGGACTGACCGCGGTGCTCTCGGTCAAGGTCCGCGAGCCGCAGTTCGAGGGGCAGACCAAGACGAAGCTCGGCAACTCCGAAGTCGAGGGCGCGGTGCGGACCGTCGTCAACGAGATGCTCGGCGGCTATCTCGAAGAGCATCCGCGCGTCGCCAACATCGTCGATCGAGAAAGCGGTGTCGGCGGCCCGGGCGCGCGAGGCCGCGCGCAAGGCGCGCGATCTCACGCGCAAGAAGAACGCGCTCGATGTCAGCGCACTGCCCGGCAAGCTGGCCGATTGCTCGCTGAGCGACCCCGCGTTGTGCGAGCTCTACATCGTCGAGGGTGACAGCGCTGGCGGCAGCGCCAAGATGGGGCGCGAGCGGTCGTTCCAGGCGATCCTGCCCCTCCGCGGCAAGATCCTCAACGTCGAACGGGCGCGGATCGACAAGGTGCTCTCCAACGAGGAGATCCGCACCATCATCACGGCGCTCGGCACCGGCATCAAGCGACGATTTCTCGATCGACGACGCGCGGTACCACAAGATCATCCTGATGACGGACGCGGACGTCGATGGCGCGCACATTCGGACGCTGCTCCTGACGTTCTTCTTCCGCCAGATGCAGAACCTGATCGACGCGGGCTTCATCTACATCGCGCAGCCGCCGCTTTTTCGCGTCGCCAAGGGCAAAGAGGAGTACTACGCTTACGACGAGAGCGAGCGGGACGCCATCGCCGACGCGGCTCGGCAATGGCGACGGCAAGGCGAACGTCAACGTGCAGCGCTACAAGGGCCTCGGCGAGATGAACCCCGAGCAGCTGTGGCGGACGACAATGGATCCGCAGACGCGGACGATTCTCAAGGTCACGATGGACGATGCGCTGGCAGGCGGACCTGCTGTTCCAGAAGCTGATGGGAGACGAAGTCGAGCCGCGCCGCGATTTCATCGAGGCCAACGCGCGGTTCGTCAGCAACCTGGACGTGTAGGCACCGCACGGGTGGCGACCGCGGGGCCGCACGTCCTGGCGATCGATCAGGGGACGACCGGCACGACGTGCCTGGTCATCGCCGCCGACGGACGAGTCGCCGGCCGCGCGTACCGCGAGATCACGCAGTACTACCCACAGCCTGGCTGGGTCGAGCACGACCCTGTCGAGATTCTGGATCGAACGCTCGAGGCGGCGCGTGAGGCGGTGACCGCGTCGGGCGTCGTGCCCGTTGCGATCGGCATCACGAACCAGCGGGAGACCGTCGTCGTGTGGGAGCGGGCGCGTCCGAGAAACGGGCCCCGCGCGATCGTGTGGCAGGATCGCCGGACGGCGGCGCGCTGTCGCGGAGCTGGCCCCGAATGCCGCCGCCGTCGCGGCCACGACGGGCCTGACCACTCGATCCGTATTTCTCCGCTGCCAAGATCGAATGGCTGCTGCGGACGCAGGCGATGGACCGAGCGCGCACGCCGGGGCGACGTGCTCGTCGGCGACCATCGACAGCTGGCTCATTCTGGAATCTGACCGGCGGCCGAGTCTACGCCACGGACCCCACCAACGCCTCCCGGACCTCGCTGTACGACATCGGCACCGGTGGGTGGAGCGACGCGATGTGTGCACTATTCGGGGTGCCGCGTGAGGCGCTGCCCGAAGTGCGGCGGTCGGCAGGGGATTTCGGCGCGGTAGACGCCGCCATGGTCGGCGGCGCCGCCGGCGAGACGCATCCCGATCACCGGGGTTGCGGGTGATCAGCAGGCCGCGTTGTTCGGGCACGGCTGCGTGACATCGGGCGAGGGTAAGAACACGTACGGCACCGGCGCGTTCCTGCTTGCTTCATACCGGGGCGCACCGTCCCGCGAGCGGGGGCGGACTCCTCACCACGATCGCGTGCGATCCACGCGGCGGCTCGGCGTACGCACTCGAGGCGTCGATCTTCATTGCGGGTGCGGCGGTCCAATGGCTGCGTGACGGACTCGGTATCATCGCGCAGGCGGCCGAGACGGAGGCGCTGGCACGCAGCGTTGCGTCGACTGATGGCGTGATCTTCGTGCCGGCGCTTGACGGGGCTGGGTGCACCGCACTGGGAGCCGGCATGCGCGTGGCACGATCGTGGGTCTGACGCGGGGCACGACGCGCGCGCATCTCGCGCGTGCGGCGCTCGAGGCGATGGCGTATTCGACCCACGATGTGCTGGTCACGATGAACCGGCAAACGAACCAACCGGCGGGTGCGGGGTCCGGTGCGTTCGAGCGGCTGCGCGTCGATGGCGGAGCGTCGCAGAACGACTGGCTGATGCAATTCCAGGCCGACGTGCTCGGCGTGCCGGTCGAGCGGCCGGCCATGGTCGAAGCGACTGCGCTGGGCGCCGCCGGGCTCGCGGGGCTTGCCGCCGGGGTGTGGCCGGATGTCGCATCGTTCGTGGGGCGCCGGCGCATCACGCGATTCGTGCCGGGTGCGGGCCGTGACGCTGCACAGCGGGGCGTGCGCGAGTGGTCGCGGGCCGTGGGTGCAGTGCTGCACTGGGCCCGGGCGGGAGCGGTCTCGTGAAGTTCCTGATCGTGCTCTCGCTGCACGCGGGGGCGTTTCACTCCGGCGCGGCCGGCGGCGCCAAGCCACACGATTCCTGGCTCGGGGCGGACAAGGTCAAGCACTTTTTCCTGTCGGCCTTCATTGAAAGCGTGGCGTATGGCGGGCTGCGCCTCGCGCATGCCGACCGGGCGACCGCGCTGCCGGTGGCGGCGGGTTTGACCATGACACTCGGAGTGGCCAAGGAAGTGCGCGACCGGTCCACGGAAGGGCTATTCAGCCTGGGTGACCTGACGTGGGATGCCGCGGGGACGGGAGCGGCCGCCGTGATGTTGTACCACACGTCGCGCTGACCTATAATCCGGCGCATGCCCATCAGTCCGGATCAGACCAGCCGGGACCGCCGATCAAACCTCGAGTTGAGGGCGGTGATCGACGAGATGCTCGAGCGCATCCGGGACTACCGGGTGCTGACGGGCGCCTGGACGCCCGAGGAGCGCGCGCAGGCGGAGCGCGAGCTCGAAGCCATCATGACGCGGCTCCGGCTCACTGCGACGCGAACGGGGTAGAGGTGAGCATGACACCGCGGACCAAGTTCCTGATCGGGGGCGTGATGATCCTGGGCGCCGCGGCGTACCTGATGGCGAGCTCCATCAAGAGCACCGGCGTCTACTACCTGACGCCGCGAGAGCTGGCGGGGCAAGTGGCAGCCGATCCGTCGTTCGCCAACACCGGAGTGAAAGTCGGGGCGCGGGTCGTGCCTGGATCGATCGCCCGTGAGCCGGGTGGCCGCGAGGTGTCGTTCCGGGTGTCGGACGGCGACCGGACGTTTCCCGTCGTGTACCGCGGCGTGATCCCCGACACGTTCACGGACAGCGCGGACGTGATCGTCGACGGGCGAATGGGGCCCGACGGGACATTCCGGGCGACGACCCTCCTGGCCAAGTGCGCCTCGCGCTACGAGAACGCCCCCAAGTACCGAAGCACGCCGGGGTATCAGCGGCCGGCCGTCGTCGCGGGTCACGTGTGACCTACCGCACGTGGGTGGCGGCAGAATCGCGCGTCGACAAGCCTATGGGCGGCGGCGATATGCGCGATCAAGAGCCTGGGGGCGGCCGCAATATGCGCCCTTCTCGAAGGGCG
This sequence comes from uncultured Gemmatimonadales bacterium, assembly GCA_963737895.1. Taxonomy (GTDB): domain Bacteria; phylum Gemmatimonadota; class Gemmatimonadetes; order Gemmatimonadales; family Gemmatimonadaceae; genus Palsa-1248. The sequence goes on from CAVTUF010000001.1 coordinate 2,330,134, forward strand.
CCTACTGCCCTCGACGACATGCCTCTGTGTGGTGACGGCAGGGACGGTGACTGCGTGATGAGCACCTATCTGGCGGCTGGCTGTGATTCTGATTGGCGAGATGTCGTTGTGGGTCGCGCTCCTCCTCGCGGGGTGGGCGTGTGTCACGTCGTTCGCGGGCGGCGTGCTGCGGCGCCAGGATCTCATCGCGTCGGGTGAGCGGGCGGTGTACGCCACGTGGGGCTTCGTGGTCGTGGCGTCGCTCGGGTTGTGGACGGCGCTCGTGCAGCACGACTTCAGCTTGCGGTACGTGGCCTCGTACACGAGCCGGAACCTGCCGCACCTGTACACACTGAGCGCGTTCTGGGCGGGGCAAGCTGGATCGATGCTGTTCTGGGCGCTGATCCTGACGACATACTCCGCGATCGCGGTGTGGAGCAACCGGAATCGCAACCGGGTGCTCATGCCGTACGTCTCCGGCGTGCTCGCTTCGGTCGCGCTCTTTTTCCTGGCCACGATCTGTTTCGGCGACAGCCCGTTCGAGCGCCTGCCGTACGACGTGATCGACGGCAACGGGATGAACCCGCAACTACAGAACCCCGGGATGGCGTTCCATCCGCCGAACCTCTACCTGGGCTACGTGGCGACGACCGTGCCGTTCGCGTTTGCGATCGCGGCGCTGATCACGCGGCGGCTGGACGCCGAGTGGCTGGCGGCGGTGCGGCGGTGGGCGCTGGTGTCGTGGTTCTTCCTGACGATCGGCATCACGCTCGGCATGTGGTGGGCGTACGTCGAGCTGGGGTGGGGCGGGTACTGGGCCTGGGATCCCGTCGAGAACGCGTCGCTGCTGCCGTGGCTGACCGGCACCGCATTTCTCCACTCGATCATGATCCAGGAGAAGCGGGGGATGCTGCGCAAGTGGAACGTGGTTCTCGTGGTCTCCACGTTCCTGCTCGCGATCCTCGGGACATTCATCACGCGCAGCGGCGTCATTCAGAGCGTGCATTCCTTTGCGCAGTCGCCCGTGGGCGTGTGGTTCGGGGCGCTGCTCGTGATCGCGCTGTCCGTCACCACCTATCTCGTCGTTACGCGGCTGCACAACCTCGAGGCGAAGGCCGAGCTCGAGAGCATGTTGAGCCGAGAGGCCGCGTTCCTCTACAACAACGTGCTGCTGGTCGGGATCGCGTTCTCGGTGATGTGGGGGACGCTGTTCCCCATCCTCAGCGAGGCGGTGCGGGGCACGAAGATCACGGTGGGGCCGCCGTTCTTCAACGCGGTCAACGTCCCACTCGGACTTCTGCTGCTGGCGCTCACCGGCATTGGCCCGCTGATCGCGTGGCGGCGTGCCTCGGTGTCGAACGTCCGGCGCCAATTCGCGGTTCCCACGTTCGTGGCGGTCGTCGTGTGCGCGGTACTGCTGGTGCTTGGCATGCGCGAATGGCACGCACTCGTCGCGTACACCCTCGCGGGATTCGTCTCGGGCACCATCCTGCAGGAGTTCTACAAGGGAGTGGGCGCGCGGATGCGCATGCATGGTGAGAACCCCATCATCGGCATTCGTGCGGCTCGTCGCCCGTAACCGGCGCCGCTACGGCGGCTACATCGTGCACGCCGGCGTCGTCATGCTGTTCTGTGCGTTCGCGGGACTCGCATTCAAGCGCGAGTTCGACGTCACGCTGGTGACGGGGCAGGCGTTCACGGCGACCGACCCGTACGGCCATCAGTGGCGGTTCGTGAGCAACGGGATCTCGCGATTCGACGCGCTGAACCGGCAGGTGACGGCGGTGACCCTCAAGCCGTGGCGCGATGGCGAGGCGATGCCGCTGATCGAGAGCGAGAAGCGCCAGCACGTGGACAGCCGTGGACAGCCGACGTTCGAGCCATCGACCGCGGTGGGCATCTATGAGAAGGCGTCCCAGGACGTCTACGTGGTGTTCACGGGCCAGACGGGCCCGGACACGGCCGAGATCCGGATCACATTCAATCCGCTCGTGTGGTGGGTGTGGTACGGCGGGATGGTCATGGCGCTCGGCGGGCTGATCGTGATGTGGCCGGCGAGCGATCGCACGCGTGCGCAGAGCGGTTACGCGGCGGTGATGCGTCCGGCGGCGCGGCCCGCGCGAACGGGCGCGGGCCTGTAGTGTCCGGCCGCCAGCACACCGAGATGTACACGCGCCGCGATTTCCTCGTCGCGGCCGCTGGTAGCGTTGCCGCTGGCGTCGCGGCCATCGCGCTTCCGCGCCGCGCGCGCGGACAGGACAGCCAACAGCCCGGCGGGCAAGACGGGCAAGGCACCACGCAGGGACCGCGTACCACGATGAGCGGTCCCATGAGCGAGAGCGCGTATCGTCCCGTGGTGCTCCCACCCAAGCCCGGCGCGAAGCCGTCGATGTCTGATGGCCAACGGGATGCGCTCGAGCATCAACTGCATTGCCAGTGTGGGTGCACGCTGGACGTCTTCACGTGCCGGACGACCGATTTCACCTGCCCGGTGTCGCCGCCGATGCACAGCGACATCGTGGCACTCGTGCTTGGTGGGTATACGGCGGTGGAGATCCTGGATGCGTTCCGGAAGACGTATGGTGAGCGGGTGCTGATGTCGCCGGTGCGCGAAGGGTTCAACTGGGCGGGGTATGTTGCGCCGTTCGTGGCGCTGGGTGGGGCGACTGTTGCGGTCGCGGTGCTCATACGCCGGTGGCGCGAGGTGCCGGCTGCGGCTACCGGTGGTGCCGCACCGCTACCGCCGGCTGATGCATCGGCCGCGACGCCGGATGAGATGGCGCGCCTCGAGGCGGCGATTCGGGATGACGCATGACCGGATTCGTCCTGACGCTTGCAGTCGGAGGGATTGCTGCGGCCGGGGTGCTGGCGTACGTGCTGCTCCCGATGTTTACCGGTGGGGGAGCGGCGGGCGCGCGGCGCGCGCGTGCGTCGGTCGTGCTGGAGTCCAGCGAGGATGGTGCGCGCGCGATCGACGCACTGCGGGAGATCGAGTTCGACCGCGAGACCGGCAAGTTGTCGGACACCGACTACGCGGCGCTCAAGGCGTCGTATACGGCGAGCGCGCTCAGCGAACTGCGTCGCGAGGATACGGGTGGCGCGCGAGGCCGCCCGACGGCTGCGGTGGCCGCACCCCGGTGGACCTGTCCTGCGTGCGGCCCGCGGCCCGAGAGCGATGCACTCTTCTGCTCGAATTGTGCGCGGTATTTGCCGGGCGTGTGCGCAGGCTGTGGGGCGGCGGTCGCCGAGCCGGCGGCGCGGTATTGCGCGGGGTGCGGCCAGCGGCTCGTGGCGTGAGGGCCGCCTAGCTCGAACCGGGCCTGGAGTTGCGCCCTTGCCCAACAGGGCGACCTCCGGTTCCCGAAGGGCGCCTACTGCCCTCGACGACATGTCATTGACGTGAGGCAGGCCTGAACACGAAGGACGTCGGGCAGGCTTGAACACGAAGCACTGAAACCGCGGCCCTTCGCTAGTGCGCCGGCGACTTGCTCTGTGCTTCGCGGGCTCGCTAGTGCGTGGGCGCTTTGCTCTGGGCTTCGCGGGCGCGCTGGTATGCGGCGGCGGCTTCCTGTGGGCGGCGCATCCGGTCGAGTACGATTCCGACACCCTTGAGGGCGCGCCAGTGGTCGGGCTGCAGGCGGGATGCGGACTCGAATGCTTCGAGCGCTGCGCTCAGCGAGTCCGCGTGGTTGTAGGCGTCGCCCAGATAGTAGAAGGCCATGGCGTTGGCGGCGTCGAGCTCAGTGGCGCGGCGGAGCGGCTCGATTGCGGCGCGCCAGCGCGCGGTGCGGCATAGCTGGATTCCCTGTTCGGTCAGCGCTTCGGATTCCGCGGCGTGTTGCGCGCGGACCGTTTTTTCGGAAGCGTCGGCGGACGGTGAGGCAGCGGGCGATGCCGCGGGCGCGCCGGGGCCGCCCGCGGGCGAGTCAGACGACGCGTGACTCGCGGCGACGGTGTTCTCCTGTCCGGACTGCGGCGGCGACACGGCCGCGTCGGCGACGGGAAACGACGGAAATGGGACTGCGATGGAATCTGCCACGCGGGGGTTCCTCGCCAGGCCGGCTGGTGGAGAGGCTAAGCCAACAGCTAGGCCAGTGCCAGTGAAGTCTCTTTGTCGATCCAGCTCAAGTACCGGCCAGCGCCGGCCGTGACCGGCAGCGCCAGCAGCTCAGGCACCTTATACGGATGCAGACTCTCGAACGCTGCCTGGAGCGCGTCGATGCGAGCACCGCGCGTCTTGAGCAGTACAACGACCTCCGATTCGTCCGCCACCTTGCTCTCCCACCGGTAGAGCGAGCGGGCGCCGGGGATCAGCGTCCCGCAGGCGACGAGGCGGCGGTCGAGCAATTCGCGAATGAGATTGACCGCCTCATTTGCGGTTGCGACAGTAGTCAGGACAACGAGCGCGTCGGTATGTGCCATAGTGGCTGTGCACCGAGGACGAGGGAGCCTTCGGAAAGGTAAGGCAATGTGGGGGACACGGCGCCCCGAGTGATAGCGGGCCCTGGCTTCCGGCGCCGGCTCCGATGAGCTTTCGCAGCTTATGCCGGAAGAGTCACTGATCGTTCGTGGGGCGCGCGAGCACAACCTCCGCAACATCAATGTCACGATCCCGCGGGACCGGCTGACCGTCGTCACGGGCCTGTCGGGATCGGGGAAATCGTCGCTCGCATTCGACACCATCTATGCCGAGGGGCAGCGCCGGTACGTGGAGTCGCTGTCCGCGTATTCGCGGCAGTTCCTGGGGTTGATGGAGAAGCCCGACGTCGACGCGATCGACGGATTGTCGCCGGCCATCGCGATCGAGCAGAAGAGCGCCGGGCACAACCCGCGTTCGACGGTCGGTACAGTCACCGAGATCTACGACTATCTGCGGCTGCTGTATGCGCGTGCCGGGACGCCGCATTGCGCCAACTGCGGGCGGCCGGTGCAGCGGCAGAGCGCGGGACAGATCGCCGATGTCGTGCTGACGTGGGTACCCGGCACGCGGATCGAAGTGCTGGCGCCGCTCGTGCGCGGGCGGAAGGGTGAGTTCCGCGATCTGTTCGAGTCCGCGCAGAAGCAGGGATTCATCCGCGCCATCGTGGACGGCGCGCTCGTGGAAGTAGCGGACCCGCCGAAGCTGAATCGCCGGCAGAATCACAGCGTGTCGGTGGTCGTAGACCGGCTGACTGTGCAGGCCGATGATCGGGGGCGGCTTTCCGATTCGATCGAGACGGCGCTCAGGCTGGCCGACGGGCTGGTCGAGGTGGTGGCGTACCCGCGTGGCGGCAGCACCGCCGGCGAGACCCATCTCTATTCCGAGAAGTACGGGTGTCCGGTGTGCGGCATCTCGCTGCCCGAGCTCGAGCCACGGCACTTCTCGTTCAACTCGCCCTTCGGGGCGTGTCCCGCGTGCAGCGGACTCGGGACGCGGCGAGAAGTCTCCGAAGATCTGATCCTCGGCGATCCGAGTATCTCGATACTCGAAGGCGTGATCCTGCCGTGGGGGGAGCCCGACGGCTATCTGCGCAAAGTGATCCTGCCGGGGCTGGCCAAGCGCCTGCGGTTCGAGCTGAACTCCCCGTGGGGCCAACTGTCGCAGACCGTGCGCGACACGCTGCTCTACGGGACGGGGGGCCGGAAAGGGACGCGGGCGGACGCCGTGAGCGACGACGGCACGCGGTGGGAGGGGATCCTCGCGCACGTACAGCGGCGGCACGACGAGACGCAGTCGGATTCCGTGCAAGTGGAGCTGGCGCAATTCATGGTGGGAGTGCCGTGCTCGGCGTGCAGCGGCCGCCGGCTCAAGCCCGAATCGCTGGCGGTCACGATTGAGGACCGCAACATCGGAGAAGTCGTCGAGCTATCGGTAGCCGATGCGCAGCGGTGGTTCGAGGGGTTGGTGGTGCGGGGGCCGGGGGGGGGGCGGCCGGGGTTGGATCCCGGCGTGGCGGGACCGATTCTCAAGGAAGTGCGGGAGCGTCTCCGGTTCCTCGTGGACGTCGGGCTCGACTACCTGACCCTCAACCGGCCGGCGGAGTCGTTGTCGGGTGGCGAGGCGCAGCGGATCCGGCTCGCGACGCAGATCGGATCGCGGCTGGTGGGCGTGCTCTACATCCTGGATGAGCCGTCGATCGGGCTACATCAGCGCGACAACGCGCGGCTTCTGGTGACGCTCAAGCGGCTGCGCGATCTCGGCAACACGGTGATCGTCGTGGAGCACGACGAGGAGACGATGCGGGCCGCGGACTACATCATCGACATGGGTCCGGGCGCCGGGAAGCATGGCGGCGCGGTGATCGCCGAGGGTGATCTGGAGGCGCTGATGGCGAATCCGGATTCGATCACGGGGCTGTATCTGACCGGGAAACGGCAGATCGCGGTGCCCACGACGCGGCGGCCGTTCAACGCGCACCATGTGCTGCGGGTCGAGGGAGCGCGCGCACACAACCTCCGGGATGTGGACGCGGAGATCCCGCTGGGATGTTTCGTGGCGGTGACCGGTGTATCGGGGTCGGGGAAGAGCACCCTCGTCGAGGACATCATCCACCGGTCGCTGGCGCGGCACTTCTACCGGGCGCGGGTGATTCCCGGTGAGCATGCGCGGCTTTCGGGGCTGCAGCACCTCGACAAAGTCATCGACATCGACCAGAGCCCGATCGGCAGGACCCCGCGGTCGAACCCGGCCACCTATACGGGCGTGTTCACGCCGGTCCGGGAGTTGTTCGCGGAGATGCCGGAGGCCAAGATCCGCGGGTATGGCCCGGGGCGATTCTCCTTCAACGTGAAGGGCGGCCGCTGCGAGGCGTGCCAGGGCGACGGGCTCGTGAAGATCGAGATGCACTTCCTGCCGGACGTGTTCGTGCCGTGCGAAGTGTGCAAGGGGAAGCGGTTCAACCGGGAGACGCTGGAAGTCCGGTTCCGGGGGCTGAGCATTGCCGATGTGCTGGAACTGACCGTGGAGGACGCGTGCGCGTTCTTCGAGAACCAGCCGCGGATCAAACAGAAACTCTCGACGCTGGCGGACGTAGGGTTAGGGTACATCCACCTCGGACAGAGCGCGACGACATTGTCCGGGGGGGAGGCGCAGCGGGTCAAGCTGGCGACCGAGCTTTCGAAGCGTGACACGGGCCGGACGTTCTATATCCTGGACGAGCCGACGACGGGTCTGCATTTCGAGGACGTGCGCGTGCTGCTGGACGTGCTGCACCGGTTGGTCGACCGGGGGAATACGGTGCTCGTGATCGAGCACAATCTGGACGTGATCAAGACGGCCGACTGGATCATCGACCTGGGGCCGGAGGGAGGGGCGCGGGGCGGGACGGTGGTGGCAGCGGGGACACCGGAGGAGGTGGCCGAGGTGGCCACGTCGTACACCGGGGAGTACCTCCGTTCGCTGCTTCGTCGTCGGCCTGGGGCAGTGCTGCAGGCAGTGCTGCAGGCAGTTCCGCCGGTCCGGCGGCTGAAGGTAGTGTAGGCGATATCGAGGCCGGGCGTCTTTACCGCCCCCGGCCGTGGGGTTAAGTCTAAGCGCACCCGTCACAGACACGGCACCTATGGTCACCCGCGAAGACATCGAGAGTTTCCTGGACCGCCTGACGTCCAAGGGCGGCGGCGCGACCTACACCGAGATCGAGCCCGGTCTCTGGGTGGTCAAGGCGCCCGGCGCGCTCGATCTGGACATCATTGTGCACTATTCGCCGCCCGTCGTCCTATTACGGGTGAAGGTGATGAACGTGCCGTCGAACGACGGGAAGGCGGCGAGCCTCAACCGCAGGCTGCTGCAGCTCAATGCAACCGACCTCGTGCACGGCTCGTATGGTATAGAGCGGGATTCGGTCGTCCTTACGCAGGCGCTCGAACTCGCCGATCTCGATTTCGATGGATTCCTGGCAAGCTACGAGGGCATGACCTTGGCGCTCACGGCACATCTCCGCGAGCTCTCGACATACCGCGAAGCGCGGTAGTACCGGGCATACGCATGGGCATCTTCGACCGCCTCACCACACTGCTCCGCTCGAACATCAACGATCTCATCTCCTCGGCCGAGCATCCCGAGAAGATGCTGAATCAGATCATCGTCGACATGCAGTCGCAGCTGGTGAAGGCGAAGCAGCAGGTTGCGGCGGCGATCGCGGACGAGAAACGGCTGCGTGACCAGACCGACCAGGAGCACCGCCAGGCGCAGGATTGGGAGAACCGGGCGGTGCTGGCGGTGCGGGAGGGGCGCGACGATCTCGCGAAACAGGCACTGCTCCGGCAGAACGAGTACCTCGCACACGGGCAGCAGCTCGAAACGACCTGGCAGTCGCATCGTGACGAGACCGAGAAGCTGAAGAATGCGCTCCGCGACCTGCACGAGAAGATCGAGGAAGCGAAGCGGAAGAAGAACCTCCTGATCGCGCGGCAGCGGCGCGCACAGGCGCAGAAGCGGATCTCGGAGACAATGTCGTCGCTGTCTGAAAAGTCGGCGTTCGAGGCGTTCGCCCGGATGGAGGAGCGGATCGACCAGAACGAGCGGCAGCTCAAAGCGCACGCGGAGATCGACGAAGAGTTCACGGGCGACCGGCTCGGCAAGGACTTCAAGGCGCTGGAGGCTGCGGCCGGCGCGCAGGACGCGGATTTCCGTCTGCTGCAACTCAAGCAGCAAATGGGGATGCTCGGATCGGGCGCGGCGGCCGGCCAGGCGAAGCAGCTCGGAGCGGGCGCGGCGGCGAATGCGCCAGCGGGCGCGCCAGCGCCGGCTGTGCCGGCCAAGCCGAGTCTGACCGCGGGCACGGGCAGTACGTCCAGCCCGGGGCCGAACGCGGACGACGGGATCGAGACCGCGGACGTCGAGGAAATCCCGGACGGACCAAAGCCCAGCTGACGGCGCGGCGGACGTGGCGAGTGTAGCGGCGACTTCACGGGACCACGGCACATGGCGAGCGGCGTGAGGCGCATGCGGGTTGGGGCGGTGCTGGTGGCCGTCGTATTGACCGCGCTCGCGTTGTGGATCATCGCGGTCACCGCCGACATCCTGCTCCTGCTGTTTCTCGCGGTGCTGATGGCGCTGTATCTGGGCGCGGTGCGGGACTACATCGCGCGCCGGCTCCGGCTTCCCAGCCTCGTGGCGTTCTGGCTGGCGGTGGTCGGGACCCTCGCGGCCGGAGTCGGGCTGATGTGGCTTCTCGTTCCGCCCGTGCTGGCGCAGACGCGGGGGCTGATCGCGACCGTGCCGGGGCAGCTCCAAATCTGGGATGCGTGGGTGACGCAGGCGTTGTCGCAAGTGCCGGGAATGTCGGACGTCGTGGCGAAGCTCGGGCCGCACGCCCTGACTGGACAGATCTACGGATTTCTGTCGGACCGGCTGCCCTCACTCTTCGGCGACGTGTCGAAGCGCGTGTTGTCGGTGCTCGGCGTGGCGGTCGCGCTGTTCACCGTCGCGGTGATGAGCATCTATCTGGCGCTGTATCCGGGCGTGTACCGCGAGTGGCTGATCGTCCTGTTTCCGCCGGTCTATCGCGATCTCGTGCGCAATGTGCTGGACGGACTGGGCGAGACCTTGCGGGCCTACATCGTGGGACAGCTCTCCACGATGTTCATCCTTGGCGGCCTGACGGCGATCGGGTTGGCGGCGGTCGGCGTTCCGTATTGGCTGACATTCGGCGTGTTCAGCGGGGCGGCGGCGCTGGTGCCCGTGTTCGGGGTGCTGCTGGCGACCGTGCTGCCGGCGCTGTTCGTGCTGGGGAGCGGCGGCGGGTTGTCGAAGGCGCTGCTCGTGATCGGAGTCGGGGTGATCGTGCACGTGATCGACGGAAACGTCGTGTCGCCGCTCGTGATGTCGAGGCGGGTGGATTTGCCGCCGGTGCTGACGATGCTGGCGGTGCTGATCGCCGGCGCGTTGCTCGGGCCGCTGGGGCTCGTCGTCGCGGTGCCGCTGCTCGCGTCCATCATGGTCGTGGTGCGCCGGATCCTGATCGAGCGGATATACGCGGGACGGGGATTCCGTCGCACGCGCCGGGACCGGGCGGTGATACTCCGAGTGCCGGCTCCGGAGGGTGAGGGGGGCGTGCGGGTGCCGGATCAGGGGGGGGCGGTGCTGGTGGACATGGTCGCATTGTCGGAGCAGACGGCTAGCGGCTGATCCTGACATATTACCGCACCATGCCAGACCTGGCTGAACTACGGTTGTACGACACAATGACGCGCTCGGTCGAGCCGTTCGCTCCCGCGGACGGGCGGACCGTGCGGATGTACACGTGCGGGCCGACCGTCTACAACCCGGCGCATCTCGGAAACTTCCGGACCTTTCTATTCGAGGATCTGCTCCGGCGGACGCTACGGCTCCGCGGGTGGTCCGTCGATCAGGTGATGAACCTGACCGACGTGGACGACAAGATCATCGCGAAGGCGCACCGGGAAGGGCTCACCATCAGCGCGATCACCGATCCGGTGATCACGGTGTTTCACGCCGATCGCCGCTATCTCAAGATCGAAGATGCCGAGCATTATCCGCGGGCGACCGAGTACATCCCGCAGATGATCATGCTCGTCGAGCGGCTGATGGCGCGGGGGCTGGCGTACCGGGCGGACGACGGATCCGTGTATTTCGCGATCGGCCGGTTTCCGCAGTATGGGCGGTTGTCGCGACTCGACACGCGTGAAGTGAAAGCGGGAGCGCGCGTCGCGCAGGACGACTACTCGAAGGAGAACGCGCAGGATTTCGCGTTGTGGAAGGCGGCGAAGCCCGAGGATGAGCGGGCGGGGGCGGCGTGGGATTCACCGTGGGGGCGTGGCCGGCCCGGGTGGCATCTCGAGTGCTCGGCGATGGCGCTGGCGCTCTTGGGGGATACGCTCGATCTGCATTGCGGCGGCGTGGATCTCATCTTCCCGCATCACGAGGACGAGATCGCGCAGTCGGAGGGGGCGACGGGGGTGACCTTTTCGCGCCGGTGGTGCCATGGCGAGTTCCTGCTGACGGACGGCGCGAAGATGGCGAAGCGGGTTGGGAACGTGCTGGCGGTGGCGGACCTTCGGGCGGCGCGGATCTCGGGGGCGGCGCTCCGGCATCTCATGTACACGACGCATTACCGGCAGGTATTGAACCTGTCGGAGGCGGCGCTCGACGCGTCGCAGCGGGCGGTCGCGCACGTGGGGGAGTTCGCGGAGCGGGTGGCGGCGGCGGGCGCGGGGAACCGGGGTGGGACGCAGGCGATGGCGGCGATTGCGGATGAGTTCGCCGAGCGGGTGAAGGCGGCGTTGTTCGACGACCTCAACGCGCCGCAGGCTCTGGCGGCGGTGTTCGACTTCTTGCGGGCGGCGAATGCCGACCTCGACAAGAAGGGGAATGCTCCGGGGGCGCTGGAGCGGGCCCGGGGGGCGGTGGCTTTTATTGAGGCGACGCTGGGGATTGTGCCGCCGCCGAGGGCGGGGGGGGTGGTAGGTGGGGCAAGTGCTGATGGGGTCGCTTCTGCCGGTGTGGGTGCCATCGCGGAGACGGCTGAGGATCTAGTGTTCCGCCAGTATGTGGAGGAGCGGTTGCGGGCGCGCCGGGAGGCGAGGAGCCGGCGGGATTTCCATGCGGCGGACGCGATCCGGGATGAGTTGGCATCGCGGGGTGTATCGATCGCGGACGGTGGCGAGGGAACGAGCTGGAAGAAGACCAGCTAAGAAGTTAGGCGGAGTGGCCGGCCGGATCATGTGCAATTGCGTGCCAGTGGCCCAAGCGCGCGCTGCACAACGGCTTGACACCCTCTCCACGTCCGCGTATTCTACGAGTCTGGCGCAAAACCGCTGTGTGCCGACGTAGCTCAATTGGCAGAGCAGCTGATTTGTAATCAGCAGGTTGCGAGTTCAAGTCTCGCCGTCGGCTCTGCCAACGAGGTAATGCCGGCATGCGGCGGGGTGAGTCGGGGTGGGGTACCCAAGCGGCCAACGGGAGCAGACTGTAAATCTGCCGGCTCACGCCTTCGAAGGTTCAAATCCTTCCCCCACCATGGAGGATCCGGAGGATCGGAGTTGGTCAGTGTGCGTCATCGCACGTGTCATCACTGCAGGTAATTGATGGTGATGCCCTGTGTGATACGTGCACGTCGTTGTGTGTGAATGGTTGCATATGAACGTGTGTGATCGGGTGTGTGGTGTGTGTGATGGTGGTACCGCGGGAGTAGCTCAGTTGGTAGAGCGCAAGCCTTCCAAGCTTGATGTCGCGGGTTCGAGCCCCGTCTCCCGCTTCGGGTGAGCGAGTGCCGGATAAATGCGTGAGACGAGACGTGGTGGGAGAGGGAACGCAGTCGCTCGCGTAGCTCAGTTGGTAGAGCACACCCTTGGTAAGGGTGAGGTCATCGGTTCAATCCCGATCGCGAGCTTACGGCGGAAGTAGTCTTACAAGAAGTAGAAAGTCGAGAGCAGCGGAATTCTTTCGGAGTACATCGCGAGCGACGGCGCTTTCGTGCAGCGAGTGACGTAAGGCTGCGAGCAGACCAGGCGCTCCTAACAGGCGAGAATCGAGAACATGGCGAAGGCGAAGTTTGAGCGGACGAAGCCGCATGTGAACGTGGGGACGATTGGGCACGTGGACCACGGGAAGACGACGTTGACGGCGGCGATCACGGCGGTGCAGGCGGCGCAGGGGTTGGCGCAGAAGGTGGCGTTCGACCAGATCGACAAGGCGCCGGAGGAGCGGGAGCGGGGGATCACGATTGCGACGGCGCACGTGGAGTACGAGAGTGTGGCGCGGCACTACGCGCACGTGGACTGTCCGGGGCATGCCGACTACGTGAAGAACATGATCACGGGGGCGGCGCAGATGGATGGGGCGATCCTGGTGGTGAGCGCGGCGGACGGGCCGATGCCGCAGACGCGGGAGCACATTTTGTTGGCGCGCCAGGTGAACGTGCCCTACATCGTGGTGTTCATGAACAAGGTGGACGCGGTGGATGATCCGGAGTTGCTGGATCTGGTGGAGCTGGAGGTGCGGGAGTTGTTGAGTTCGTACCAGTTTCCGGGGGACGAGACGCCGGTGATCCGGGGGAGTGCGTTGCAGGCGTTGGCGAGTCCGGATCCGAAGGGGGCGCCGGGGCAGAAGATTGGGGAGTTGCTGGCGGCGCTGGACAGTTATATCCCGGTGCCGAAGCGGGAAGTGGACAAGCCGTTTTTGATGCCGGTGGAGGATGTGTTTTCGATCACGGGGCGGGGGACGGTGGCGACGGGGCGGATCGAGCGGGGGAAGGTGAAGGTGGGGGACGAGTTGGCGCTGGTGGGGTTTGGGAGTGACAAGAAGACGGTGGTGACGGGGGTGGAGATGTTCCGGAAGTTGCTGGACAATGGGCAGGCGGGGGACAATGTGGGGTTGTTGTTGCGGGGGGTGGCGAAGGAGGATGTGGAGCGGGGGATGGTGGTGGCGAAGCCGGGGTCGATCACGCCGCACACGCGGTTTGAGGCCGAGGTGTACGTGTTGACGAAGGAAGAGGGGGGGCGGCATACGCCGTTTTTCAAGGGGTACCGGCCGCAGTTCTACTTCCGGACGACGGACGTGACGGGGGCGGTGGAGCTGGGGGAAGGGACGGAGATGGTGATGCCGGGGGACAACGTGCAGATGACGATCGAGCTGATCACGCCGATCGCGATGGATGAGGGGCTGCGGTTCGCGATTCGCGAAGGCGGCCGCACGGTGGGTGCCGGCGTGGTCACCAAGATCCTGAAATGATCGCGTAGTGATGTGTCTCGCGCGGGCCGCCACTCGGTGGCGCCCGCGACGATCAATGGTCCCCCGTGATGGCCCTCTGTTACCGCCAACTGCCGTAGCCCATGCCCAGAGAAAAAATCATTCTCGCTTGCGAGACGTGTAAGAATCGCAACTACTTCACCTCGAAGAACAAGCGCACGCATCCCGAGCGCGTCGAGTGGAAGAAGTACTGCCCGCGCTGCAACGTGCATCGGGTCCACAAGGAAACGAAGTAGATGGCCGTGGACGTCGCGGGGCCGGGTGGCGGCATCGCCGGCTGGGGCGCGCGGGTGAGCGCCCAGGTGCAGGCGATTCCGGCGAGCTATCGCTCCGTCATGGCCGAACTGCGGCGTGTGACGTGGCCGGACCGCCAGCAGATCAAGGAGATGTCGATCGGTGTGATCGTGCTGTCGCTGGCCATCGGCGCGATCATCGCGATCATGGATTTCGTCCTTCAACAGGTCCTGGTGCGGTGGATTCCACAAATCTTCGCGGGACATTGATCGTGGATCACCGCTGGTACGCCATACAGACCACCGCGGGCCACGAGAACAAAGTGCGTTCGCTGATCGAGCGCCGGATCGAGCAGGACGCGCGGCCCGCGGAAGAGCGCGGGATTCGCCAGGCGCTCGTCCCGACGCAGGAAGTGGTGGAGATCAAGAACGGCAAGAAAGTGACGGTGGAGCGGAAGATGTACCCGGGGTACGTGCTCGTGGAGATGGTGATGGATCAGGACACCATTCACACGGTCAACGGCATCCAGGGTGTCATCAAGTTCGTGGGGCAGGAGCGCATGCCACAGCCGCTGCGGCCAGAGGAAGTGAATCGCCTGCTGGGGATCGCCACGGAGGCGGAGCCCGAGGCACCGAAGGAAGAGATTCCATTCCTCGTGGGGCAGGCGGTGGCGATCACGGAGGGGCCGTTCACCGATTTCAACGGGACGGTCGAGGACGTGATGGCGGACAAGGGGAAAGTGCGGGTGTCGGTGTCGCTCTTCGGGCGCCCGACGAGTGTGGAGCTGGACTACCTGCAGCTCAAGGCGTATTGAGACGCGCCGTTGGCCGAAGAGGCCGACCTTCGGTTCTCGAACGGTGCCTACTGCCCTCGACGACTGGCCTGGTGGACGGTTGAAAGCAAGAGAGTAGAGAGCAGGCAGATGGCGTATGGCGTCGCCGACCACAGCGACGTAAAACAAGGGTGGGAGCGTTCACGCGAAGTGAGGAAGAGGATGGCGAAAAAGGCAGTGGGGTTCGTGAAGTTGCAGATCCCCGCTGGTCGTGCGAATCCGGCTCCCCCGGTGGGGACCGCGCTCGGCCCGCAGGGCATCAACATCATGGCGTTCTGCAAGGAGTTCAACGCCAGAACGCAGTCGCAGGATGGGACGATCTTGCCGGTCGAGGTCACCATCTTCAGCGACAAGTCGTTCACGTTCATCACGAAGACGCCGCCGGCGGCGGTGTTGCTCAAGAAGGAAGCCGGGATCGAGAAGGGGTCGGGGGTTCCGAACAAGCAGAAAGTGGGGAAGGTGACCCGGGCGCAGGTGCGGAAGATCGCGGAGCTCAAGATGCCCGATCTCAACTGCGACACGGTCGAGGCGGCCGAGGCGATGGTTGCGGGCGCGGCCCGTTCGATGGGCATTGAGGTCACGGGCTGATGCACACGCACGGGAAGAAGTACAACGATGCGGCGAAGCGTCGTGAGTTCACGATGCATTACCAGCCGCGCCGCGCGCTGGAGATCGTCAAGGAGGCGTCCTTCGCGAAGTTCGACGAGACGGTCGAAGTGGCCGTGCATCTGGGCGTCGATCCGCGGCATGCCGACCAACTCGTGCGCGGCACCGTGGTGCTGCCGGCGGGAACCGGCAAGGCAGTGCGCGTGTTGGTGATCGCGGCCGGCGAGAAGGCACGGGAGGCGCAGGGCGCGGGCGCGGATTTCGTCGGGCTCGAGTTCATTGCCAAGATCAAGGAGAACTGGCTCGACTTCGATGTGATGATCGCGACGCCCGACCAGATGGGACAGGTCGGACAGCTCGGACGCGTGCTGGGACCGCGCGGCCTCATGCCCAACCCGAAGGCGGGCACGGTGACATTCGACGTCGCCCGGGCGGTGCGCGAGGTCAAGGCCGGTAAGATCGAGTTCCGCGTGGACAAGGGCGGCAACATCCACGCGCCGATCGGCAAGGTCTCGTTCGCGGTCGATGCACTGGAAACCAATTTTACGGCGTTCATGGACCAAGTCGTGCGCGCCCGTCCGGCGGCCTCGAAGGGGGTCTACATCCGCAACGTCGCGATCTCGAGCACAATGGGGCCCGGGGTCACGATCGACACGACCCCATACCGCGCCTAGAGGGCACGAGCCATGAATCGCACGGAGAAGCAGGGGCTCGTGGATGAGCTCAGCACGAAGATCAAGGGCGCCAAGGTGCTCTACTACACGGACTTCACGGGGCTGAACGTGAAGGGGATGACCGAGTTGCGCCGCCGGTTACGGAAGGCAGGCGTGGAGTACGTGGTCATCAAGAACACGCTCGCCGCGCGCGCGGTGAACGACAGCGGATTGATTAGCACGCGGCTGCGCGGCCCGACGGGCATGGTGATCGCCCAGGATCCGGTTGCGGCGGCCAAGGTGCTGGCGGATTTCGCGAAGGAGTTCGAGCAGAAGCCGGAGGTAAAGGGAGGGCTACTCGAGGGCAAGGCGATCGACACCGCGCAGGTGAAGCGGCTGGCGTCGATGCCGTCCCGCGAGCAGATGCTGTCGCAGCTCGCAGGAGGGCTGCAATCACCGTTGGCCGGTTTTCTCGGTGCACTCAGCGGTGTGTTGTCCACGTTCGCTGGAGCCCTGTCAGCGTTGCATGCGCAGCGTGAGGCATCGGGTCAGGGGTAAACCGATCGGGCTCACCGTTCGGCTCACCGTTTTCGGGTAACGATATCTTTTTCGAGGGGTACACCACACCATGGCTAACGCGACGCTTGCCAGCAACGACGACATTCTCGAGGCGATCGGCAATCTGTCGGTCTTCCAGCTGGCTGATCTGATTGAATCGTTCAAGACGAAGTTCAACGTGACGATTGCAGCGGCCCCGGCGGCTGCGGCTCCGGCGGCAGGCGGTGCGGGTGCGGGTGGCGCCGCGGCGGCGGTCGAGGAGCAGACCGAGTTCGCGGTCATCCTCAAGGAAGCGGGCGCCAAGAAGATCCAGGTCATCAAGGTTGTGCGCGAAGTCACGGCGCTGGGCCTGAAGGAAGCCAAGGACCTGGTCGATGGCGCGCCGCAGACCGTGAAGTCGGGCGTGACCAAGGACGAAGCCGCGACGATCAAGGCGAAGCTCGAGGAACAGGGGGCCACGGTCGAGGTGAAGTAACTACGAGGGTCCGGTTAACAGCATCAGGGACTCGGGCGCGGGGTGCAGGGGGTCGCGAAAAGCGATCGCCCCTGCACCCGCGCTCGCGCGCGCCGTGAAGCCACGGGAGAACTCACGTGTGAAATCACGGGCGTGAAACCACGGGCGTGAAACCACGGGCGTGAAACCACGAGGATCATGACCGGAGTCGCACGCCAGAAAGTCGCACGACAGAAATAGCACCAGGAACGGCAGCAAGACCAGCACGACAACAGCAGCGAGAAACGGCACCAGAACGATCGAACACCAGGGACACGATGATGGGTCGGCCGGCCAGACGCGGCGCCGCGAGGCGCTGGCCGGAGACCGCCCGGGCGCGGGGAATGCGCCCCTACTCAGTTAGGTGACTATGGCCGACACAATGAAGCAGATCTCGTTCGCGAAGCTATCCGGCGGGATGCAGATGCCGCATCTCCTCGACATCCAGACGCGAGCGTTCGAAGCGCTATTGCAGCTCGATGCGGTCTCGCAGGATCGCGAAGACATCGGGCTCGAGCGGGTCTTCAAGGACCTCTTCCCGATCACGGACGTCCACGAGAACTTCTCGCTGGAGTTCGTGCGGTATTCGCTGGGCGAGCCGAAGTACTCCGTCGAGGAGTGCATCGAGCGCGACATGACGTATTCCGCCCCCCTCAAGGCGACGCTGCAGCTCGTCATCAATGAGGAGGTCAACGGCGTCAAGCGCCCCCGCAACATCATCGAGAAGGAAGTCTACCTCGGCGAGCTGCCCCTGCTTACGCCGCTGGGTACGTTCGTCATCAACGGCGCGGAGCGCGTCGTGGTCAGCCAGTTGCACCGGTCGCCTGGTGCGGTGTTCGAGGAGTCCACGCATCCGAACGGCCAGCGGCTGATCTCGGCACGGATCATCCCGTTCCGCGGGTCGTGGGTCGAGTTCACGGTGGACATCCACGACGTCATTTACGTCCACATCGACAAGAAGAAGAAGTTCCCGGCCACCGCCCTCTTGCGGGCGTTCGGCTACGGGAGCGACAGCGACGTGTACCACCTGTTCTTCGGCGTCCGGGAGCTGGATCTGACCAAGATCCGCCAGAACCGCCAGGAGCAGCGTGAGTTGACGGGTGCGATCGTGGCCGAGCAGATCGTACTGCCGGGCCGCGAGCACGATCCGGATGCGCCCAAGCCGAAGACCAAGAAAGCGAAGGCCGAGCTGGCAGCGGCCGAGGCGGAGCGCACGGTCGCGGTCGGGACCGAGCTGACCGACGAACTCGCCGAGCGTTTGCGGGAGCTGAAGTACAAGAAGATCAAAGTGTTCGCGTCCTACATGACGGTCGACGTCCGCGATGAGCAGGACGCGTTCGAGCGCGGCGATCGCGACGAGGCGCACGTGCTCGCACGCGACGTAGTCGATGCGGCGTCCGGCGAGGTGCTGGCCGAGGCCGACCAGCAGTTGTCGGCGACGATGATCCGGAAGCTGCGGAAGGCCAATGTGACGAAAGTCCAGGTCTTCTCACCGTCCGGCCGTGTCGAGTCGGCGCTCATCAAGAACACCCTGGGCAAGGACCCGACGCATTCCGAGGAGGAATCGCTCAAGCAGATCTATTCGTTGCTGCGTCCGGGCGATGCGCCGAACAAGGAGACGGCGCGCCAGGCGCTGGACCGGCTGTTCTTCTCGCCCAAGCGCTACGACCTCGGGCGGGTGGGCCGGTACAAGATCAACCAGCGGCTGGGGCTCAACCGGCCGGCGAATGAGACCGTGCTGACGCGCGAGGATTTCGTGGCGATCATCCGGTATCTCGTCGAGCTGCACGAGGGGCGCGGGCACACGGATGACATCGACCACCTTGGCAATCGCCGTATCCGGTCGGTGGGTGAGCTGATCGCAAACCAGTTCTCGGTCGGGTTGAGCCGCATGGCGCGCCTGGTCAAGGAGCGGATGTCGATCAACACCGATCCCGAGAAGATCTCGCTCGACGATCTCGTGAACGCGCGGACGGTATCGGCCGTGATCCAGGCGTTCTTCGGATCATCGCAACTCTCGCAGTTCATGGACCAGACGAACCCACTGGCCGAGCTGACGCACAAGCGCCGGTTGTCGGCGCTGGGCCCGGGCGGGCTCACGCGCGAGCGCGCCGGATTCGAAGTGCGCGACGTGCACTACTCGCAGTACGGCCGGATGTGCCCGATCGAGACGCCGGAAGGTCCGAACATCGGCTTGATCACATCGCTCGCCTGCTACGCGCAGGTGAACGATCTCGGGTTCATCGAAACGCCGTACCGTGTCGTGAAGAACGGGAAGGTGACGAGTGAGATCGCGTGGCTCGATGCCAACAAGGAAGAGGACGCGACGATCGCGCAGGCCAATACGGCACTCAACCCCGACGGGACATTCGTCGACGACCTCGTGTTGTGCCGGCATCAGGGTGACGCGCCGCTCACGTCGCCCGACCGGATCGACTATATGGATGTGGCGCCGGAGCAGCTGGTGTCCATCGCCGCCGCGCTCATTCCGTTCCTGGAGCACGACGACGCGAACCGCGCGCTGATGGGCTCCAACATGCAGCGGCAGAGCGTGCCGTTGCTCAACCCGCAGACGCCACTGGTGGGCACCGGGCTGGAAGAGAAAGTGGCGGTGGACTCGGGTGCGGTCGTGATCGCACGCCGGTCCGGCGTCATCACGCGGGTGACCGCGGACGAGATCATTGTGGACGCCGGCGAGGCTGGCAGCCGCGTGGCAGAGCGGCGTGGTGGCGACCGGCCACTGGCGCGGCTCACGCAGAACGACCGGTACCGGCTCAAGAAATACTGGCGCACGAATCAGGACACGGCGATCAACCAGCGCCCGCTGGTCCGGCATGGACAGCGTGTGCAGGCTGGCGACGTACTGGCCGATGGGGCTGCGACCGAGCGCGGGCAACTCGCGCTGGGCGCGAACGTCACGGTGGCGTTCATGCCGTGGTATGGTCACAACTTCGAAGACGCAATCATTCTGTCCGAGCGCCTGGTCAAGGACGACGTGTACTCGTCGATCCACATTCAGGAGCTCGAACTGCATGTCCGTGACACGAAGCGGGGACAGGAAGAGATCACCCGTGAAATCCCGAACGTGGCCGAGGAGTCGTTGACGGACCTCGACGAGCGCGGGATCGTGCGGATCGGCGCCCATGTGAAGCCGGGCGACATTCTGGTCGGCAAGATCACGCCCAAGGGCGAGACCGAGCTGTCACCGGAAGAGAAGCTGCTGACGGCAATCTTCGGCGAGAAGGCAAAGGACGTGAAGGACTCTTCGCTCAAGGTGCCGCCGGGGATGGAGGGTGTGGTCATCGACGTGAAGATCTTCTCGCGCATTGAAGACCAGGTTGTGGAGAAGGACCGCGGAGAGCGGATCGGTGAAGTCCGCCGCCTCGAGGGTGAGGAGAAGATTCGCGTCAACGAAGTCCGTGACAGCGAGCTGGTCGAGGCGCTGGCCGGGCAGAAAGTCGCGTTGGCGCTCAAGAGCGGCACCGTGGAAGAGTCGATCCCGCAGGGGACGGTGCTCGATCGCGAGTTCCTGACGGGCTTCAAGATGGCGACGCTCGACCTCAAGACGTTCCGTGTGGACGCCAAGGCGGCCAACGAGCGCGTGCGGACGATCATCGATGCGGCCAACGAAGAGAAGGCGCGTATCGAGGAGAAGGCGGAAGAGCGGATCGACCGGATCCTGCAGCCGGATGAACTGCCGCCGGGTGTGATCCAACTGGTGAAGGTGTATCTGGCGGAGAAGCGGAAGATCTCGGTCGGCGACAAGAATGGCGGGCCGTCACGGGAACAAGGGCATCGTGGCCCGGATCGTCCCGGAGGAGGACATGCCGTTCCTCCCCGATGGGCGGCCCGTGGACATCGTGCTCAACCCGCTCGGCGTGCCGAGCCGTATGAACGTCGGCCAGATCCTGGAGACGCATCTGGGATGGGCGGCGCACATCCTCGGCTTCTACGCCAAGACCCCGGTCTTCCAGGGCGCCAACGAGCGTGAGATCGGGTTGTTGCTCAAGCTGGCGGGGCTGTCGTGGTCACACGCGGCGCTGGAGCTGACGGCGACGAAGCCATTGCACATCTCGGACGACGATGTCCGTGTCATTCTGAGTGATATCAGGCCCGCGGAGGCGAGCGAGGAGCGTGTCGAGCTGCTCGCGGACGCGTCGCTGAACGATCTGGGTGCGCGTGGGCGGTCGGCGGCAACGAAGGCCGTCTTCGCCCGGGTACGGGATTATGTGTCGTCCGCGGCGACCGAAGTAGCGGCGCGCGAGGCGGCAGAGGCGGCCCACCGGATCGAGTACCACACGGTGCGGGCGGAGGAGGATGCCGAGCCGGAGCACCGGCGTGCGGCGTTCAAGGCGGTGCTGCCGGAGCTGGAGCGCGAGCGGAGCCGGGAGCCGGGTACCGTGCTGGCATCGGAGGAGTTGCCGGCGCTGGCCGCGGTGGTCCGGCGGCATGCGGATGCGGATTACGATCACGCGGCGACCGAGCTGCTGCAACTGGCGGGCATCACGACGGGCGGCAAAGTGCGCCTGCGTGACGGCCGGACGGGGCAGACGTTCGAGAGTCCGGTGACGGTCGGCGAGATCTACATGCTCAAGCTCTCGCACCTGGTCGACGACAAGATCCACGCCCGGAGCATCGGGCCGTATTCGCTCGTGACGCAGCAGCCGCTCGCCGGAAAGGCGCAGTTCGGCGGCCAGCGTTTCGGAGAGATGGAAGTGTGGGCGCTCGAGGCGTATGGCGCCGCGCACACGCTGCAGGAAATCCTGACGGTCAAATCGGACGACGTCAACGGCCGGAGCCGGGTCTACGAGGCGATCGTGAAGGGACAGAACCTGCCGGAGCCGGGCATCCCGGAATCCTTCAACGTGTTGGTGAAGGAACTGCAGGCGCTGGGCATCAAGGTCACGTTGGGCGCGACCGAGGACGGGTACGGCGCATCGAACGGGGTCGGCAACAGCAATAATGGGGAGGTGTAGGACATGATCGATTTCCGCAGCGCGCGCGAGACTCGTGCGTCGGCGTTCGACTACATCCAGGTCCGGATCGCGTCGCCTGAAGAGATCCGCGGACCCAAGGATCCCAAGGAGCGGGAGCGGCTGGAGATGGCCGGTCTCCGCACCTGGTGGTCGTGGGGCGAGGTGCTCAAGCCCGAGACCATCAACTATCGCTCATTCAAGCCCGAGAAGGACGGGCTCTTCTGCGAGCGCATTTTCGGTCCGGTAAAGGACTGGGAGTGCCATTGCGGGAAATACAAGCGGATCCGCTATCGCGGGGTGATCTGCGACCGGTGCGGCGTCGAAGTGACGCTCAGCAAAGTGCGGCGCGAGCGCATGGGACACATCGAGCTCGCGGTGCCGGTGGCGCACATCTGGTTCTTCAAGACCTTGCCCAGCCCGATGGGGAATCTGCTCGACGTCACCCTGCGTGACCTCGAGAAGGTGATCTACTACTCGAATTACATCGTCATCGAGCCTGGCAACCAGGATGTGCGGGCGAGCCAACTGCTCGATGAAGAGGAGTATCTGACGCTCCGCCAGAAGGCGAAGGAAGAGAACGACGGGGCGTTCCACGCCGACATCGGCGCGCCGGCCGTCCGCGACCTGCTGCGCCGGCTGGACATCGACAAGACGGCCGAGGAGCTGCGGGCGTCGGTCGCGGTCGAGGGGTCGCAGCACCGCAAGAAGCAGATGCTCAAGCGGCTCAAGATCGTGGACGCGTTCCGGAACTCGGGCGACGCCGGCGACGTCCGGAACAAGCCGGAGTGGATGATTCTCGACGTCGATCCCGGTGATTCCGCCCGACCTGCGGCCGCTCGTGCCGCTGGACGGCGGGCGGTTCGCCACGTCCGACCTCAACGATCTGTACCGCCGGGTGATCAACCGCAACAACCGGCTGCAGAAACTCATTCTCGCATCGCGCGCCTGAAGTCATTCTCCGCAACGAGAAGCGGATGCTGCAGGAAGCGGTGGACGCGCTCTTCGACAACGGCCGCCGGTCCAAGGCGATCCGTGGCCGGGGCAAGCGGCCGCTCAAGTCGCTGTCGGACATGCTCAAGGGCAAGCAGGGGCGTTTCCGGCAGAACCTGCTCGGCAAGCGCGTGGACTACTCGGGCCGCTCGGTGATCGTCGTGGGGCCGGAGCTCAAGCTGCATCAGTGCGGGCTGCCGAAGGCGATGGCACTCGAGCTGTTCAAGCCATTCATCATTCACAAGCTCGTCGAGAAGGGCATCGCCGAGACCGTCAAGCGCGCGAAGAAGATCGTGGAGCGGGAGAGTCCCGAGGTGTACGAGATCCTCGAGGAGATCATCCGCGACCATCCGGTGCTGCTCAACCGGGCGCCGACGCTGCACCGCCTCGGCATCCAGGCGTTCGAGCCGGTGCTGGTGGAGGGCAAGGCCATCCGGATTCACCCGCTCGTCTGTGCCGCGTTCAACGCGGACTTCGACGGCGACCAGAATGGCGGTTCACGTGCCGCTCTCGTTCGAGGCGCAGCTGGAGAGCCGGCTGCTGATGCTGTCGTCGAACAACATTCTCAAGCCGTCGGACGGCCGCCCGGTCGCGGAGCCGAGCCAGGACATCGTGCTCGGGTGCTATTTCGCGACCACGGCAACGGCCGGATTTCAGCACGGCGATCGCCACGGCGCCGCATTTCGGCACGGTCGGACGAGGTCGAGGTGGCGCTGGCGCAGGGCCGCGTCGAGTACCACACGCCCGATCCATTTCTGGGTGAATGACACGAAGGGCCAGCGGTGGATGGGCACGACGGTCGGCCGCGTGCTGTTCAACGCGATCGTGCCGTCCGAGATCGACTATCAGAACCGTGAGATGAAGAAGAAGGCGCTGGGCGAACTGGTCTTCGAGTCGTACCGCCGGGCGGGGCTGGCGGCCACGGTCGAGTTCCTCGACCGGCTCAAGGACTTCGGCTTCCGCAACGCGACCCGTGGTGGCGTGTCGATCGGGATCGAGGACCTGCACATCCCGGCCGAGAAGGAGACGCTGCTGCGCGAGGCGGAGATCGCGCGTGGAGCGGTTCCAGCGCGCGTACCAGACGGGCAACATCACCAACGGTGAGCGTTACAACAAAGTCATCGACACGTGGACGCACGCCAACAACGACATCGCCGACGCGATGGTCAAGGCGATGCGTGAATCGAAGGAGGGCTTCAACCCGGTGTTCATGATGTTCGACTCCGGGTCACGTGGATCGCGCGACCAGATCCGCCAGCTGGCGGGGATGCGCGGACTCATGGCGAAGCCGCAGAAGAAGCTCACCGGTGGTATCGGCGAGATCATCGAGAGCCCGATCAAGTCGAACTTCCGTGAAGGACTGTCGGTGCTCGAGTACTTCATCTCGACGCACGGCGCACGCAAGGGATTGGCCGACACGGCGCTCAAGACCGCCGACGCCGGGTATCTGACGCGGCGTCTCGTGGACGTGGCGCAGGACGTCGTGGTGACCGAGGATGATTGCGGGACGATCCTCGGCCTCGAGGTCTCGGCGCTCAAGGAAGGCGAGGACGTCATCGAGCCGTTGGGTGAGCGCATCGTCGGCAACGTGGCCGCCGAGGATGTCGAGGACCCGCACGAGACGGACGACAGCGGCCGGCGCACACTGCTGGTCGAGGCCGGGAAGCTGATCGATGAGGACACGGCGCGCGCGATCGAGGAGTCGGGAATCGAAGCGGTCAAGATCCGCTCGGTCCTGACGTGCGAGGCCAAGCGCGGACTGTGCCGGATGTGCTACGGCCGAAATCTGGCCACCATGTCAATGGTGGATCTCGGTGAGGCCGTCGGGCATCATTGCGGCGCAGTCGATCGGTGAGCCAGGGACGCAGCTCACGCTGCGCACCTTCCACATCGGTGGCACGGCGGCTCGTATCGCCGAGCAGACGTCGCGCAAGTCGAAGGTGGCTGGCAGGATCGAGTACGGTGACCGGCTGGTCAGTGGTCACCGGACCGGACGGCCAGCAGATCGTCACGTCGTACGAGGGCGAAGTCAGCATCCGGGGCGCAGGCGACCGCGTCACCGCCGGTGGCGGTGCGCGGCTGCTGGTGCCGCTGGGCGCGATCCTGATGGTGAAGGATGGCGAGGAGGTGAAGCGGGACCAGGTCATCTTCAGCTGGGATCCGTATACCAACCCGATCATCACCGACGTCGGCGGTGCGATCCGCTTCGTCGACCTGGTCGAAGACGAGTCGGTGTCCGAGGAGCTCGACGAGCTGACCGGACTCCGCCAGCGGGTCGTGATCGAAGACCGCGACAAGAAGCTGCACCCGCACATCGAGATCTGGGACGAGAAGGGCGACCGGAAGGTGCGCGACTTCGTGATCCCGGTGGGCGCGCAGCTGACGGTCGACGATGGCGCCAAGATTTCAGCCGGAACGATCATCTCCGAAGGTGAACCGGGAAGCGTACAAGACCCGGGACATCACGGGTGGTCTGCCGCGTGTCGCCGAGCTGTTCGAGGCACGGCGGCCGAAGGATCCGGCGACGATTTCGGAGATCGACGGTGTCGTGCGGTTCGGCGAGATCAAGCGCGGCAAGCGTGAGATCTTCGTCCAGCCGACACGGGCTGATGCGCCGGCGTCGGCGATCGATGATACGCAGGAACCGCAACTGTACGAGGTCGGAGCCGGGAAGCACTTGCGCGTGCACGAGGGCGACCGGGTCAGGGCGGGTGACCGTCTGTCCGAAGGGCCGGTCAATCCGCACGACATTCTGCGGATCAAGGGACCACGCGCGGTGCAGGAGTATCTGTTGAACGAAGTCCAGGAGGTCTACCGCCTGCAGGGCGTGAAGATCAACGACAAGCACATTGGCGTGATCGTGCGCCAGATGCTGCAGAAGGTGCGCGTGATCGAGCCGGGCGAGACGAGTTCCTCGAGGGCGAGCACGTGGACAAGCAGGCATTCCGCGACGAGAACGAGCGGGCGAAGAAGAAGAAGCTCAAGCCCGCGACGTCCGAGCCGTTGCTCCTTGGTATCACGAAGGCGAGCCTGACGACGCAGTCGTTCGTCTCGGCGGCGTCGTTCCAGGAGACGACGCGGGTGCTGACCGATGCGGCGATCCGGGGCGCCCAGGACGACCTCCTGGGACTCAAGGAGAACATCATCATCGGCCACTTGATTCCGGCCGGAACGGGGATGTACCGGTATCAGGAAGTCGAAATCGAGGGCATGGAGATTCCGCCGACGCCGTCGGCGGCCGACGATCCATTCGGTGTCGGGTTGTCGCCCTTCGCGCCTTTGCCGCCGCTCACGGCGATTCCGGCCGGAGCGGAGAGCGAGTAGGACAAGGGATTGGTGGTTGGGGATTAGGGTTAGGGGTTGGGGAATCGACGGGGCCAGTCCGGCATTTGCCGGGCTGGCCCTCGTCGTTTCGGAGAGAATGGTGTG
This sequence comes from uncultured Gemmatimonadales bacterium, assembly GCA_963737895.1. Taxonomy (GTDB): domain Bacteria; phylum Gemmatimonadota; class Gemmatimonadetes; order Gemmatimonadales; family Gemmatimonadaceae; genus Palsa-1248. The sequence goes on from CAVTUF010000001.1 coordinate 2,356,574, forward strand.
AGAGGGTGAGAGGGCCGGTCATGACCGGCATCCGTCGGGGGCCGTTTCCCGAACGGCCCCCACTGCCCTCGACGACCGGAATTGGTGGGGCGACTACGTCCCGTGGCGTGGCGTTAGGCCGCTATCGCTTGTGCGCTGGGGCGGCAGAGTCGACTTCGATTACGCGGACGCCGCTGCCTCCCGGGTTTTCCACGATATCCGAGAGGACGTGGCCCGGGACGATGCGGGCGATCGAGTCGGGGCTGCCGCCGAAGGTGCCGGAGCGATAGTCGAGCACCAGCCACGTGCGGCTGCCCGCCGCTGGGGCCAGGGCACCTCGCAGCGGCGCGCCGGCGGTGAGGCCGGTGATGGGGACCGGGTGCGCGCGCAGATAGTACGAGAGCGGCACACCCATCTCGGGTGGTTGAATGAGTACGGCATCACCGGGACGCAACTGGCTGGCGAGGCGTGCGGCTACCGGGCGGTAGTCGGAGTCGCGGGACCCGACCCGCTGGTACGTCGCAATGCCGATCCCCATGGTGCCCAGCAGGACGATAAGGAGCGTCCCGCGCAGCCAGCCCCTCATTCGCTCCAGACCGGCGCCGATCAGGATGTAGAGGCATGGAGTCGTGAACAGGAAGTATCGCGGGAGCGTAAGCTCGTGCTTGACCGAGACGGCAGCGCCGGCGATGAGCGGGATGGCGAGTACCAGGTAGATCGCTCGCACGGCGCCAGCCCGCGCGTGCCGTGGCGGGTAGCTCAGCGCCGTGAGGACCGCGAGGAGCGTCAGCGGGTATGCCAGCGTCCGTTCGAACATGGCGCCCGCGCCCCATCCGTCCACGAACGCGTGGTAGAGATCCCACGGGTAGAAATAGCCGCCGTGAACGGTCGAGGCGAAGAAGTCGAGGAGTCCTCGGATCGCGTCGGGTACACCGAGGGCGCGGCGCCAGGCTTGCGAGCTGGCCGCGGTGCGGAAGTCGAGCGCGAGCGCGAGCGGGAGACAGGCGATGCCGACGACGATCTGCGCCGCGATCCAGCTCCGGGCGGTGGGCCAGAGACCGCGTCCCGCGGACAGAGCCGTGTATGCGCCACTGCGATACGCCGCGCTCTGATAGGCGGGGCTCCGGGAGCTCATCGTGCCGAACGCCGTGCGGCGCGCGCGCAGGATGCGAGTGCCCGCGAACAGGGCGTCGAGGTTGAGGGCGAAGAGCGCGAGGGCGGCGAGATCGAGCGTGTAGATGGAGAGGATCGCGCACACGACGTATGCCGCCAGCGCCCAGCGGGCCGCGCCGGCCGCGTTCGAGGCGCTGCCGGCATCCGTATCAGCCGCGGTTCCCGGCTCGCAGACCGCCTGCCTCCACGCCACGTACGCGAGCACGGTGCATGTCGTGAGGAACGTGACCAGCATGTACACGCGGGCTTCCTGGGCGTAGTAGATCTGCATTGGCGCGCATGCCAGGAGGAGGGCGCCGAGGAGGCCTGCGCGGCGGGAGATCGTTCGCGCGCCGAGGGAGTACGTCACAGGGACGAGCGCGAGACTCACGACGAGCGAGAGCGAGCGCAGCGCGCGCTCCGATTCTCCGAACAGGAGCACCCAGACCTTGAGGAGCACGAAGTAGAGCGGGCTGCCGGGGCTCGCGCGGATGTTGGCCAGGAGGGTGGGAAGCGAATACTTTGCCAGGAGCCACGAATTGGCCTCGTCCAACCACAGGTTGGTCGCCCCGAGCCTCGGGACCCGCACCGCGAGCGCCACCAGGATGAGCCCAACCACCGCCCAGGCCGCGCGCCGGCGCGCCTCCCGCCCAGTTCGCGCATCCATGTCGCGCGCCGATCTGGCGCGGCTGGTGGTCATCCCCGCGGTCACTGCGGGCATCGTGGGGTGCTCTGCATCGCGCTGGGCGCGGCATCCGGCCGCCGACGACGGGGGGATCGGGCGTGTCGCGCTGGTGCAGAAGGATGCCTCATGGCATCCCATCCCGCGGCGTCCGGGCGCGCCGGCGGGGGGCGTGTGGTACAGTACGCGCGGACAGGGCTTCCGGTTCGGGCTGCGCGCGGGCGGGCTCGATCCGGGTACGCGCTACGTCATCGAGCTGGAAGTCGATGGCACGTCGTTCGCCGTCGCCAACCATGCGGCGACAGCCGCGGGCGAAGTCTCGCTGGACACGACGCTGGCCGCGTTCGCGGACGGGCCGTGCAGCGGGGGGGGGCGCATCATGTGGCCACCCGTTCGCTGGCGGGAACGCATCGGGTCAAATTCTTGCTCAAGCGAAACGGGAATCCGCCGGCGGGCGGGACAGGCGCCGCGGCGGCAACGGCCAGCGGGCCGTCCTGCGCCGGCAACGGCGACGGTAACTTCTCGTACGTGCTATTCGAGGAAAAGCTAGCCATTTACGATGGCGACCGGTAAGGCGGGCGGGCGCGCCGCGCTCGCGTGGTGTCTCGCGGGAGTCGCGCCGGCGTGGCGATCGTGTACGCCTATCCCGGCGCGTACATCCAGGACCCGGCGCTGCACTTCCTCCGCGCGCGGTGGATGTGGTCGCATCCGTGGATGGTGGTGGACGTCTGGGACCGGCCCTTTTTCACCCTCGTGTACTCGCTGCCGGCGGCGTTGCCGGCGGGTGGGGCGTACGTGGCCGCCAAGCTGTGCACCGTGGCGGTGACGGCGGTTGCGGCGTGGCTCACGTGGCAACTCGCGTCCGGATACCAACTGAGCAGCCCCGCGCTCGCCGTCCCGCTCTTCTGGATTCAGCCGTGTGTGTTCCTGCTCTGCGCCGAGTCGACGCCCGAGCCGTTGTTCGCGATGTTGTTCGCGCTGGCGTTGCTCCTCTATCAGCGAGGCAAGCTGGCGCCGAGCGCGATCGTGGTGTCGCTGCTCATCCTCGTGCGGCCGGAAGGCATTGCGCTGGCGGTCGTGTGGGCGTGGTGCACGGTGCGCGATGCGCGCGCGGGCGAGACGTGGGGGAAGCGGGCGGCCGTGGCATCCGCGCTGTTGATCGCGCCCGTCGTGTGGTGGTATCTCTCGGCGCAAATCACGACCGACTGGCTGTTCATCGTCCACAACTGGCCCGCGCTGTCGGCATCGGTGCTCGATGGGTTCTTCGGAGGCAAGGCGGAGAGTTCGCTGCTGCAGTGGGCGGAGATCTTCGGAGTCGTGCTGGTCGTGCCGTTCGCGGTGGGCGCGGTGACCGCTCTCTGGAACCGTCGGCTCGGGTTGCCGGTGGCAGCGGTGGCGACGGTCCTCGCGGTGCACATCGCTTTCGGGGGGACCGGCGTATTCGGGTGGGCACCGGTGCCGATCGCGTTCGTGTGCGTGGCGCCTGCGATCGCGCTCATCACGCTCGACGGGTGGAATGCCTTGTCGTCGGGAGTGTGGCCATGGATTCCTGCTGGTGCGCGCCGGGTGGTGGGGTGGGCCGTTCCGGTGGCCGTGATGGTGGTGTCGCTGGTGGCGGATATTCTGGTCGTGGACGCGCAGCAACCGGGTCGCGACTGGCGGCAGGTCGCCGCGTTGGGGGAGTGGTTTGCGGCGCATCCGCAGCCGGTCACCCGGATGGTGTGGAGCGAGGCGTACGCGGGAGTGCAATTCCGCCACGACCCGGACGAGAGTGCGCTGACGTATGGCGACCGGGCGAAAGTCACGGCATTTCTCGCCGGGGCGCCGCATGGGACGCTGGTCGCGTGGGACGCCGACATCGGGCCGTCGTGGTACGGACTGACGGGTTACCAAATCGAACAAATGGGTTACATCGCGCTTCAGCGGCGTGCGACCACCGAGGCGGGGCTGCTGCCGGCGTGGGTGGCGTCAGTGCCGGGGGTAGGGCGTCTCCGGGCGCTCATGAAACTCGATCCCGACGTGCCACGGGCGCAGGAGTTCTGGCTGCTGTATCGCCAGTAGTCCCGGTGGCGTTGATGCTGCTGTGATGCGGCTGGACCGTATGGGCGAACGGTCCGGCGAGGTACCGGCGAGGTACCGCGGGTGTGTAGGGCGCGCTCAGTGCGCGTCTCAAGGCGAGCGCACCGTCGAGCGCAGCGTCGTGCGCACCGCACGACGGTTCCGTGCGACCGTTCAGTGTGATGTGCTGGCGGCGGGCTCGCCGAGCTGGATGGGATTGGCGCCGACGAGCCAGTACTCGAAGACATTGTCGCCGTTGCCGCCGCACGGGAGTGCACGTGTGGGGTCGGTGAGCGGTCCGCCGCGGCCGGCGGCGCCGGCACCGGAGCCATCGGTTTTGATGCGGACCTCGACAACGTGATCGCCGGAGACCGATTGGGGACTGGCCGGATCGCCGACACAGAACTGATCGGCAAAGCGTCCGAGCATGCCGTGTGCGGCGAGATTGCCGCTGTCGTCGGTGTGCGCGCTTCCTACGGAGTAACTCGCATCGTCATCAATGGTGAGCTCGACCCGAAATGCCAGGCGGGCTGGGAGGCCGCGTGCGCGGACGTACCACTCGAACGCCGGATCGGGACTAGATTCCCCAGAGCCGCGCTTGTACCAGACGGTACCGGCCGGCGGTACCGCTGGATTAGCCGAGGCGGGCAGGGGGTCGGCCGTGAGCACGAGGGTTGCAAACCCTGGTGGTGGGTCGTCGGCAACGGCAACGCCAGCAGAGGGGGAGCCGGGGCGACCATGTCCGGAGTCAGTATCGTTGCAGGCGACGATGTTGGCGAAGATGAGCGCCACCCCAACGATTCCGTGGCGGGCGTAGAACCCTACCCGGGGGGAGCAGAGCGTGTTAAGATGCTTCCGCCGCCACAAATCACGTAATGGACCTCGCTGAGGACGCACTTGCATGAGCCTATGGCTCGCAGTTGTGGTGGTTTACGGCGTAGCGTTATTTGGCCTGTCGCTCTACAGTTTGAACCATGCCGCCTTGGCGCTGGTATTCTGGCGCCGGCGCCACCGTTCGCGGGGCGATCTGCCCGCTTTGGCCGATCCGGTTGTCACGATTCAGTTACCGCTCTTCAACGAACTCTACGTTGCCGAGCGCGTGATTCGCTCGGCGTGCGAGGTCGACTACCCGCGCGAACTGCTCGAGATCCAGGTCCTCGACGACTCCACGGATGAGACGCTGGACCTGACGCGGCGTCTGGTCCGGGACTATCAAGCGCGCGGCGTGCCGATCGTCCATCTGCACCGGGATAACCGTAACGGGTTCAAGAGCGGGGCGTTAGCCCACGGTTTCGAGCGGGCTCGGGGCGAGTTCATCGCGGTATTCGATGCCGACTTCGTGGTGCCGCGTGACTTCCTGCGGCGCACGATACCGCACTTTGCGGACCCGTCCATTGGCATCGTGCAGACGCGGTGGGCGTACTTCAACGACAACTATTCGGAGCTGACGCGGGCGACCGCGCTGGCGCTCGACGGGCATTTCGTGGTGGAGCAGTCGGCACGCTGCTGGGCCGGGTGGTTCCTCAACTTCAACGGCACGGCGGGAGTTCTTCGCGCGCGTGCGATCGCGGAGGCCGGCGGCTGGCAGTCGGACACGATCACCGAGGATCTCGACCTCAGCTACCGTGCGCAACTCGCCGGGTGGCGTGCGCGGTATCTGCCGGACGTGGTTTGTCCGTCTGAGATCCCCGCCGACATGCACAGTCTCAAGGCGCAGCAGTTCCGGTGGACCAAGGGTGCGCAGGAGACGGCGCGAAAGATTCTGCCGCGGCTGTGGCGTGCGAAGTTGCCCACGTCGGTGAAAGTCGAAGGCACGTTGCACCTGCTGAGCAGTCTCGCGTATCCACTACTGATCGTGCTGACGGTGCTCAGCCCGTTCGTGATTCTGGCGGCCGGCGTCGACCATCTCAAGATCATCTGGCCGATCTCGCTGTACTACCTGATGGCGTTCTCGGGCACGTTCTTCTGCTACTACACGGCGGCCCGTGTGCTCGGCGGAACATGGCGGCAGCGCATTGCGCGCTTTCCGCTTTTCCTGGCGCTGTCGATCGGCATGAGCGTGCACAACAGCCGGGCGGCGCTCGAGGGACTGATCGGCAAGCGGAGCCCGTTCGAGCGGACGCCGAAGTATCGGGTGACGAGCCAGGCCAAGAACCGTGGCGGCGGGCGGTATCGGAGCCGTGCGTCGTGGAGCCTCGTGGCGGAGTTCGCGCTGTCCGCGTGCTCGTTCACCGGGCTCGTGCTGGCGATCCACTACCGGCAGTTTGGCGCGGTGCCGTTTCTTCTCCTGTTCGGCGTCGGGTACGGGATGGTGGGGATGTATTCGGTGACCCACCTGCGTTTCGCCTCGCGGAAGCTGCATATGATCGAGGGGCCAGCAGCCCCCGAGGTCGTCGCCGCGTAGACGCCTGGGGTCGCTCGCGACCGGCCGGGCATTAGTGTGACGTAAAGACCTCGTGCCTCGTCGGGGAAGTGATGTCCCATTCCCCTACCACCACCATCGAGTGGCAGCTCGAGCAGCTTCAGGCCGGCGCCGACGTCATGATCAAGGACGAGCACGGGCACCTGGTTGCGCGGGGCACGGTCAACGTTGACCGCGTGTCGCTCCGCGGGCCGGGCGGGGAACACATTCCGCTGCTGACCGGGCGCGGCTGGAAGGTGGTCGTGCTGAGCCAGCGCGGCGTGGCGCCACGGAATAGCCATTCGCAGTAGGCTATAACAGCAGAGATCGGTAGGAATTATCGGGTCTGGCCGGGGCCCGTCTCGTTCCGATAGATCACGCCGTCCTTCATTACTAGGGTCACATGGCTCAGCGCGCCGATGTCGCGCGCCGGGTCGCCGGTGACGGCGATCAGGTCCGCCTTGAGGCCGGGTGTGACGCGGCCGATCTGGTCGGCCATGTGGAGCACCGTCGCATCGACCGAGGTGGCGGCGCGGAGGGCGGCGATCGGGGACATTCCCCAGGCGACGAGGAGCTGGATTTCGTGGGCGTTGTCGCCGTGGGCGAAGACCCCGGCGTCGCTGCCATTGCAGATGGTGACGCCGGCGTCGAGCGCGGCCCGCAGACTCGCGCGCTTCTTCGCGAGTCCTGGCGGTTCCGGATCGGTGCCCGGGTGATATCCCCGGTAGATGGCGATCGCTTCGGATGCGGCGACGGTGGGGCAGAGGGCGACATGGTGCGCGACCATGGACCGGAAGATCTCCGGCGTTCCATCATCGCCGTGCTCGATGGTCTCGACGCCGGCGGCGATCGCGCGGCGCATTCCTTCGGCTGTCGTGGCGTGCGTGGAGACCGCGCGGCCCGATGATCGCGCCGTCTCGACGGCGAGCGCCAACTCTTCTTCCGAGAACGTCGGACGCTGCTGGTTGTTGGGGCCCCAGCCGTAGTCAGCGTAGAGCTTGACCCAGTCGGCGCCGTGGCCGATCTGCTCGCGGACGGCGTGTTGTACCTCCGGGCCATCGGCTTCCTGTGCGCCTTGCGGGGGCTCGAAGGCGAACGCGTCGCGGGGTGGTCCGTAGGCGCCGGTGGCGACGATCGCGCGGGTCACGACGAGCATGCGTGGGCCGGGGATGATTCCCTGCTCGATCGCCTGCTTGATGCCGACGTCGGAGTTGCCCGCGCCTTCGGTGCCGAGGTCGCGGATCGTGGTGAAGCCGGCCATCAGCGTATTGCGGACGTGCACGACCGCGCGCGCCGTGCGGACGGTGAGCGGCTCAGCCAGCACCTGGACGTTCCAGGGCGTTTCGTTGTACGGGTGCAGGAAGACGTGCGTGTGGGCGTCGATCAGTCCGGGCAGGAGCGTCATGCCCGGCAGGTTGATCGTGGCGGCTCCGGCGGGCGCCGAACTCTCGGCCCCCGGCCCGGCCGCGAGGATGGAGTTTCCCTGCACGACGACCGTCCATCCCGGGTGGATCTCGGTGCCGTCGAAGACGGCGGCCGGGCGGAGTATGGTAGGAGTCGCAGGCGCCTGCGCCGCATTGGCGTGGGACGGGAGGCCGGACGTGCGCGCGGACTGTGCGTTGCCGGCGGCCGGGGCAGTAGCGATGATGGCCGCGGTGCATGCCATTGCGAGCCGTGTAAGGGTGGGTCGCATTCTGGTCGGGGGGCGAGGGTCTTTGGGGGGGGCGTCGCGGCGTAAATGATGGACCGGGTGTCGCGCCGCGGGTAGAGGGCGTGCGATGCGCCCTGCGACGTGGTCTTGAACCAACGGGGGCCTGCACTTACGTTTATCGGCTGTGCCGCGACCGGTATTCAACCGAGCGGCCATCCGGTGTGCGGCCATCGGGCTGTGTGCCGAGCGTTCCCCGACCTGACACATGCCGACCATCAATCAGCTCGTCCGGCAGAGCCGCCGCGACGTTCTCAAGAAGGAGAAGGCGCCCGCGCTGAAGTCGAACCCGCAGAAGCGGGGCGTGTGCACGCGCGTCTACACGACCACTCCGAAGAAGCCCAACTCGGCGCTGCGCAAAGTGGCGCGTGTGCGGCTGACGAATGGATTCGAAGTAACGGCGTACATCCCTGGTGAGGGGCACAACCTCCAGGAGCACTCGATCGTGCTGATTCGTGGTGGCCGAGTGAAGGATCTGCCGGGCGTCCGGTATCACATTGTGCGCGGGAGTCTGGACGCGTCGGGCGTGACCGGGCGGAATCAGAGCCGGTCGAAGTATGGTACGAAGAAGCCGAAGGCTGGTGGTGCGTCGGCCGGGAAGGCGAAGTGAGCCGCCGCAAGAAATCCGTCAAGCGTCCGATTCTCGCGGACGCGCGTTACGACAGCCAGACCGTCTCCAAGTTCATCAACGCGATGATGCTGCAGGGGAAGAAGTCGACGGCGGAGCGGCTGTTCTACGGGGCGATGGATCTCGTCGAGGCGCGCACGAGCCAGCCGGGCGTCAACGTGTTCAAGCAGGCGCTCTCGAATCTCAAGCCGGTGGTCGAGGTGAAGAGCCGGCGAGTGGGTGGCGCGACGTATCAGGTGCCGGTGGAGGTTCGCCCGGAGCGGCGGACGGCGTTGGCGATGCGGTGGCTGATCACGTTCTCGCGTGAGCGGAACGAGAAGTCGATGCCCGAGCGGCTGGCGGCGGAGGTCATTGCGGCCTCGAAGGGTGAGGGCAACGCGGTGAAGAAGAAGGACGACACGCACAAGATGGCGGAGGCGAACAAGGCGTTCGCGCACTACCGCTGGTAGCGGGCCCCGGTTAGCTTACAGGGCTCTGGTAGGAAGGCTACAAGAGCAGGTCCGAAGGCGCAGGATCGCACACCAGTCGCACATACAATTTGACGTCGCGAGTTGGCCAGGGTTGGCCGGCTGGGCGGCGCGCCATGGGTCCCCGGTCGTGCTGCAGTGGCGACCGTACCCGGCGAACGGCGGATGGATACCAGCCTCGGTGATCCGAGGTGTCGGTCCACCCGCATTTTTGCTGAAATGAGACGCCCCCACGAGGGGCGCGAGCCTTACCGAGAGAGCTTGTACAATGGCACGGTCCACACCACTCGATCGTTACCGGAACATTGGCATCATGGCGCACATCGATGCCGGGAAGACGACTACGACCGAGCGGATCCTGTACTACACGGGGAAGAACTACAAAATCGGCGAGGTCCACGAAGGGACCGCGACGATGGACTGGATGGAGCAGGAGCAGGAGCGCGGCATTACGATCACGTCGGCCGCGACGACCTGTTTCTGGACCCGGAACGGGATCGAGTACCGGATCAACATCATCGACACGCCCGGGCACGTGGATTTCACGGCGGAAGTCGAGCGGTCGTTGCGGGTGCTGGACGGGGCGGTGGCGCTGCTGGATTCGGTGGCCGGCGTGGAGCCGCAGACCGAGACCGTGTGGCGGCAGGCCGACCGGTACCGGGTGCCGCGGCTGATCTTCGCCAACAAGATGGACCGGGTGGGCGCGGACTTCGACCGGTGCGTGCGGATGATCCGCGACCGTTTGTCGAAGTCGTCGTATCCGCTGCAACTGCCGGTGGGATCGGGCGAGCTGTTCACGGGGCACATTGACGTGCTGCGCCGGGTGCAGGTGGTCTTCGCCGACGATGCGTCGCTCGGGAAGTCGTTTACGGAGCAGCCGATCCCCGAGGCGTATCGTGAGGCGGCCGAGCAGGCGCGCCACGAGGTGATCGAGGCGGCGGTCGAGCATGATGAGACGCTGCTCGAGAAGTATCTGAGCGGGGTGGAGCTGACGTTCGACGAGATCCAGCATGCGATTCGCGCGGCGACCGTCGGCGGGCACATCGTGCCGGTGCTATGTGGTGCGGCGTTCAAGAACAAGGGCGTGCAGGCGCTGCTCGATGCCGTGATCGACTATCTCCCGACGCCGGTGGATCTCAAGTCGATCACGGGTCATCAGCAACACAACGATGATGCGCCCGAAGATCGGCGGGTGGCGGACGACGAGCCGTTCTCGGCGCTCGCGTTCAAGATCGCGACCGATCCGTTCGTCGGGAAACTGACCTACGTGCGTGTGTATTCGGGTGTGTTGTCGACCGGTTCGTACGTCTACAACTCGTCGAAGGACAAGCGTGAGCGGGTCGGGCGGCTGCTGCAGATGCACGCCAACAAGCGCGACGAGATCCAGGAAGTGCGGGCGGGCGACATCGCGGCGGCGATCGGGCTCCGGGACACGCGCACGGGCGACACGCTGTGCGACGACGACCATCCGATCATTCTCGAGGCGATGAAGTTCCCGGCTTCCGTCATTGACGTGGCGATCGAGCCGAAGACCAAGGCGGATCAGGACAAGCTGGCGATTTCGCTCGCGAAGCTGTCGGAAGAGGATCCGACGTTCCGGGTGCACACCGACCAGGAGACCGGGCAGACGATCATGTCCGGCATGGGCGAGCTGCACCTCGAGATTCTCGTCGACCGGATGCAGCGCGAGTTCAAGGTGGACGCCAACATCGGCCGCCCGCAGGTCGCGTATCGCGAGACGATTCGGAGGCGGGTCGAGAAAGTCGAGGGCAAGTTCATCCGGCAGTCGGGCGGCCGCGGGCAGTACGGCCACGTGGTCATCAACATGGAGCCGTCGGAGCAGGGCAAGGGCTTCGTGTTCAAGGACAAGATCGTGGGCGGTGTGATCCCCAGGGAGTACATCGGTCCGGTCGAAGCGGGGATCCGCGAGGCGCTGGACAACGGCGTGCTGGCGGGCTACCCGATGGTCGACGTCACGGTGGAGCTGATTTACGGCTCATACCACGACGTGGACTCGAGCGAAATGGCGTTCAAGATCGCGGGCTCCATGGCGTACAAGGAGGCGGCGAAGCGCGCGCATCCGGTGATCCTGGAGCCGATCATGAACGTCGAGGTGGTGTGCCCGAACGACTACATGGGCGACATCCTGGGCGATCTCTCGGCGCGCCGCGGCAAGATCGGCGGTATGGTCCAGCGGGGAGAGGCGCAGGTGATCGACGCGACCGTGCCGTTGTCGGAGATGTTCGGGTACTCGACGAAGCTCCGGTCACAGTCACAGGGGCGCGCCAACTACTCGATGGAGTTCGCCCACTACGAGGAAGTACCGAAGAGCAAAGCGGAAGAGATCATCAACAAGGTGAAGGCGTAGAGAACGGCAGGAGAAAAGTGGGGACCAGGGACCAGGGACCAGGGACCAGGGACCAGGGACCAGGGACCAGGGACCAGGGACCAGGGAACAAGCGACACCTGCGCGGCCGTACGGCGATTACACCGGGCTCTCCTTAACTGCGAGAATCGAGAACATGGCGAAGGCGAAGTTTGAGCGGACGAAGCCGCATGTGAACGTGGGGACGATTGGGCACGTGGACCACGGGAAGACGACGTTGACGGCGGCGATCACGGCGGTGCAGGCGGCGCAGGGGTTGGCGCAGAAGGTGGCGTTCGACCAGATCGACAAGGCGCCGGAGGAGCGGGAGCGGGGGATCACGATTGCGACGGCGCACGTGGAGTACGAGAGTGTGGCGCGGCACTACGCGCACGTGGACTGTCCGGGGCATGCCGACTACGTGAAGAACATGATCACGGGGGCGGCGCAGATGGATGGGGCGATCCTGGTGGTGAGCGCGGCGGACGGGCCGATGCCGCAGACGCGGGAGCACATTTTGTTGGCGCGCCAGGTGAACGTGCCCTACATCGTGGTGTTCATGAACAAGGTGGACGCGGTGGATGATCCGGAGTTGCTGGATCTGGTGGAGCTGGAGGTGCGGGAGTTGTTGAGTTCGTACCAGTTTCCGGGGGACGAGACGCCGGTGATCCGGGGGAGTGCGTTGCAGGCGTTGGCGAGTCCGGATCCGAAGGGGGCGCCGGGGCAGAAGATTGGGGAGTTGCTGGCGGCGCTGGACAGTTATATCCCGGTGCCGAAGCGGGAAGTGGACAAGCCGTTTTTGATGCCGGTGGAGGATGTGTTTTCGATCACGGGGCGGGGGACGGTGGCGACGGGGCGGATCGAGCGGGGGAAGGTGAAGGTGGGGGACGAGTTGGCGCTGGTGGGGTTTGGGAGTGACAAGAAGACGGTGGTGACGGGGGTGGAGATGTTCCGGAAGTTGCTGGACGATGGGCAGGCGGGGGACAATGTGGGGTTGTTGTTGCGGGGGGTGGCGAAGGAGGATGTGGAGCGGGGGATGGTGGTGGCGAAGCCGGGGTCGATCACGCCGCACACGCGGTTTGAGGCCGAGGTGTACGTGTTGACGAAGGAAGAGGGGGGGCGGCATACGCCGTTTTTCAAGGGGTACCGGCCGCAGTTCTACTTTCGGACGACGGACGTGACGGGGGCGGTGGAGCTGGGGGAAGGGACGGAGATGGTGATGCCGGGGGACAACGTGCAGATGACGATCGAGCTGATCACGCCGATCGCGATGGATGAGGGGCTGCGGTTCGCGATTCGCGAAGGCGGCCGCACGGTGGGTGCCGGCGTCGTCACGAAGATCTTGAAGTGAAGGGGAGTAGGGACTGGGGATTGGGGACTCACTCGTCTCCGGCCTCCGGTTCCTAATCCCGAATCACCAGTCACTTATTGGTGCTCCTATGGCAGGAAGAATTCGTATTCGTCTCAAGGCCTTTGACCACGCCGTGATCGATCAGGCGTCGGCCGACATCGTGCGCACCGCGGAGAAAACCGGCGCGCAGGTATCGGGGCCCATACCGCTGCCAACCAAGACCCAGCGCTGGACGGTCTTGCGTTCGCCGCACGTGGACAAGAAGTCGCGGGAGCAGTTCGAGCTGAAGACCCACAAGCGGGTGATCGACATTCTCGATTCACGCGCACAGACGGTTGACGCGTTGACGAAGCTGGATCTCCCAGCCGGTGTCGACGTGGAGATCAAGGTCGAGTAGCCATGATCGGAATCATCGGGAAAAAAGTCGGGATGACCCAGATCTTCAACGACGAGGGCCAACAGATCCCGTGCACCGTCGTCGAGGCGCCGCCCAACCCGATCCTGCAGGTCACGGATCCGGCGGTCACGGGTATGGCCCAGGTGCAGATCGGCTACGGCGTGCAGCGTTTGCGGCGCGAGAGCGGCAAGGGCGAGCGCGACCCCAAGGGTCGCCGCGCGTCGCGTGCGGCCATTGGTCACGCCGCGAAGGCGGGACTTGCCGCGCCGCCGCTCGCGCTCCGCTCGATCCGGCTGGACGATGCACCGGGCAAGAACCCGGAGATCCCCGCGTTGAAGGTCGGCGACACCGTCGGTGTCGGGATCTTCGCGGTGGGTGATGCCGTGAAGGTGACCGGCACGAGCAAGGGGCGTGGGTTCCAGGGCGTGGTCAAGCGCCACAGCTTCGGCGGTGGCCCGAACACGCACGGCAACACCAAGCACCGGCGTCCGGGCTCGATCGGGCCGGGCACCGATCCGTCGCGCGTGATCAAGGGCAAGAAGATGCCGGGACATTACGGCGCCGAGCAGCACACGCAGACGCATCTCCGTGTCGAGCGCGTGGATCTCGAGCGTCACCTGCTCTACATCCGTGGCTCGGTGGCCGGTCCGAAGAACGGGCTGGTCGTCGTGCGCAAACAGCAGTAGAGGATCGCGTGCCTGAGACTCATAACACGCCGCACGACACGACGGGATCGCGTCCGGGCCCGATGACGTTCGAAGCGGAGACATTCACGGCGCTGGGCACGCCGCGGTCCGCGGTGCCGCTGCCTGGCGAGCTATTCGACGGCACGATCAACATGCCGGTGATGCACCAGGCGGTGAAGGCGTTCCGCGCCAATCAGCGCCAGGGCAACGCGGCGACCAAGATCCGGAAGTTCGTGACCGGCGGAAACCAGAAGCCGTGGAAGCAGAAGGGCACTGGCCGTGCGCGGCAGGGTTCGACGCGGGCACCGCACTGGGTTGGTGGCGGCACTGTGTTCGGTCCGACGCCGCGGAGCTACGCGCAGTACGTGCCGCGGCAGGTGCGGGCGCTGGCGCGGAAGAGCGCGCTCAACGCGCGGGCGCGTGAGGGCGCGGTCAAGGTGATCGACGCGTTCCACTTCGATGCGCCGCACACGCGCCGCATCGTGGAGCTGCTCGCCGCGCTGGGCGTATCGGAGCAGAAAGTCCTGATTCTCACGGACGGTGCGCAGCCGAACGTGTATCTGAGCGGCCGGAACATCCCGCTCGTGCAGGTGCTGCCGTACTCCGACGTCTCGACCTATCACATCCTGTGGTCCGACGTGGTGCTGATCGAGGCATCGGCGATCGGCCATGCACTCGAGCCGGTCGCGGAGACCGGGCGGGCGGTGCCGGCGCGCAAAGCGCGGGCGGTGACGCAGGGCGGGTCGCGAGCGGGCGGTGCCAAGCGCGCTGCCAAGGCGGCGAAGAAGGCGAAGCCGGTGGCGAAGAAGGTGAAGCCGGCGGCCAAGGCCAAACAGGCGAAGACCAAATCGGCGGGGAAGAGCGCTTCGGCGCCGGCGAAGAAGCGGCCGGCGGCAAAGAAAGCGGCTCCCAAGAAGAAGAGGAGCTAGGCGATGTCGACGTTGCACCGCACGATCGTCCGCCCGATCATGACCGAGAAGACATCGGCCGGTTATCAGGCGCGTGGGGAGTACACGTTCGAAGTCGCGTCCGACGCCAACAAGGCGGCGATCCGGGATGCGATCGAGCGGTTGTTCGGAGTCAAAGTCACGGGAGTCTGGACCGCGAACGTGCGCGGGAAGCTGCGCAAAGTCGGGAAGACATCCGGGCGGCGGCCCAACTGGAAGAAAGCCATCGTGAAGCTGCGTTCGGGCGACACGATCGACGTATTCGAAGGTTAAGAGGACATTCCGATGCCCGTTCGCCAGTTCAAACCGGTCACCAAGAGCTCGCGCTTCCGGTCCGTTCCGGATTTCGCGGAGATCACCCGGACGACGCCCGAGAAATCGTTGCTGGAGCCGCTCAAGAAGTCGGGTGGCCGCGACAATCACGGGCATATCGCCATGCGCCGCCGCGGTGGCGGCCACAAGCGGATGTACCGTGTCATTGATTTCCGGCGCAACAAGTTCGGCGTGCAGGGCACCGTGCGCGAGATCGAATACGATCCGAACCGTTCGGCGCGCATCGCGCTGATCGAGTACGCGGATGGTGAGAAGCGCTACATCCTGCATCCGCGGGGGCTGACCGTGGGCGACACGATCGTATCCGGCCCGGGCTCGGACGTGCGGACGGGGAACGCGATGCCGCTTCGCGAGGTGCCGCTGGGTACGGACGTGCACAACATCGAGCTGAAGGCCGGCAAGGGTGGCCAGATCTCCCGGTCCGCGGGGTCGTCGGCTGAAGTGGTGGCCAAGGAAGGGGAGTACGTGACCGTGCGGCTGCGCTCGACCGAGATGCGGCTGATCCATGGAAACTGTCTGGCGACCATCGGGACCGTGGGGAACGCCGAGCACGAGCTGTTGTCGTGGGGGAAGGCGGGCAAGACGCGGTGGATGGGGCGGCGTCCGAAGGTTCGCGGCGAGGTGATGAACCCGGTCGATCACCCGCACGGTGGCCGGACGCGGGGCGGGCGCAACGTCGTGAGTCCGTGGGGCAAGAAGGAAGGCGTCAAGACGCGTCACACCAAGAAGGCGTCGCAGCGACTGATCGTCCGCGGCCGGAAGCGCGGCCGGGCGACGCAATAGGAATCCGAGCACACCATGGCGAGAAGTCTCAAGAAAGGCCCGTACGTGCACGAGAGCCTGCTCAAGAAAGTGGGCGCTCTGAACACGCGTAACGAGAAGCGAGTGGTGAAGACCTGGTCCCGTGCCAGCACCGTGATCCCCGATTTCGTGGGGCACACATTTGCCGTGCACAACGGGAACAAGTTCATCCCGGTCTACGTCACCGAGAACATGGTCGGCCACAAGCTCGGCGAGTTCTCGCCCACGCGGTTGTTCCGGGGGCACTCGGGCAAGGCCGTGGACAAGAAGGCGGCTGGCGTGCCGGTCGCGGCGGCGCCGGGCTCGAAGCCGGCGGGCGGCGGCGGGGGAGGCCGGTAATCATGACGGACGTGCGGGCATTCCAGCGGACGACGCGGCAGTCGCCGTACAAGATGCGGCTCGTGATCGACCAGATCCGCGGCAAGGACGTCAACGACGCGCTGGCGCTTCTCCGGTTCTCGAAGAAGCACGCGGCCCGTCAGATCGAGAAAGTGCTGAATTCGGCCGTCGCGAACGCCGAGTACAAGGGGCGTGAGTCGAACGAGCCGGTGGACGTGGACACGTTGTACGTGAAGCACGCGATCATCAACGAGGGACCGAAGCTCAAGCGGTTCACGCCTGCGGCGATGGGGCGTGCGACACCGATTCAGAAGCGGACGAGCCACGTCGAGATCGTGCTGGGTCCGCGCGCGGTGCGGGTGAAGCCGCAGCCGAAGGCCGCGGCAGCCGGCGCGCATGCCGCGAAGGGAACTGCCAAGGGCGGCGCCAAGGCGGCGGCCAAGGGCGGCGACAAGGCGAAGGGCGCGGAGAAGGCGGCTGCGCGGCCGGGCACTCGCAAGAAGGGGGCATAGGGTATGGGACAGAAGACCAATCCGATCGGCTTTCGCCTGGGGATCTCCAAGCAGTGGCGGTCGCGCTGGTATGCGAACCGGGATTTTCCGCAGCTCCTGAAGGAAGACGAGCTGCTGCGGAAGTACCTGAAGGCGCGCGTGGGGCATGCGGCGATCTCCGACATCCACATCGAGCGGAAGCCGGGCAAGGTGGTGGTGACGATCCACACCGGCCGGCCGGGCGTGGTGATCGGAAAGAAGGGCGCGGAAGTCGACAAGCTGCGCGACGAGCTGACGCAGCTCGTGGGCAAGGAAGTCGGCATCAACGTCGAAGAGATCAAGCGTCCGGAGCTTGACGCGCAACTGGTGGGTGACAACGTCGCCAATCAGCTCGCGCAGCGTATCTCGTTTCGCCGGGCGATGAAGCGTGCGGTGCAGAGTGCGATGCGCATGGGTGCGCAGGGGATCAAGATCAAGTGTGGCGGGCGGCTCGGTGGTGCGGAGATCGCGCGGGTGGAGGGCTACCATGAGGGACGGGTGCCCCTGCACACGTTGCGGGCCGACATCGACTACGCGACATCGACGGCGAAGACCACCTTCGGCACGATCGGTGTGAAGGTCTGGATCTTCAAGGGCGAGATCGTCGAGGACCGCCGTGGCAAGACGTACTCGACGGGTTCCTGACGGCACGCGCGACGACACGCATCACAGACTGGTGCATCACAGACTGCTGCATCACAGGCTACTGATAACCGACTACTGAGCCATGCTGAGTCCAAAGCGGGTCAAGTTCCGGAAGATGTTCAAAGGGCGCACGCGGGGGCTGGCGACGCGGGGGAACACCGTCGTCAACGGCCACTACGGGCTGCAGGCGCTGGAGCCCGGCTGGATTTCGAACCGGCAGATCGAGGCGGCGCGTGTCGCATTGACGCGGCACATCAAGCGAGGCGGGAAAGTGTGGATCCGGATTTTTCCCGACAAGCCGATCACCAAGAAGCCTGCCGAGACGCGCATGGGAAAGGGGAAGGGATCGCCGGAGGGATGGGTGGCGGTGGTGAAGCCTGGCCGGGTGATGTTCGAGCTCGAGGGTGTGACGCCGGAGATCGCGGTGAAGGCCATGGCGCTCGCGGCGGCCAAACTGAGCGTACGGAGCAAGTTCGTGGTTCGTGAGGAGGCGCACACCAATGCGTAAGGGGCTGGCTGCGAGCGAGATCCGCGAATGGGTCGATGCCGACATCCAGGCGCGCGTCGCGGAGTTGGAGGAAGAGCGGTTCCGGTTGCGCTTTCGGGCGGCGACGGAGACGCTGGAGGATGCATTACGGTTGCGTTGGTTACGCCGCGACATCGCGCGGCTCAAGACCGTGTTGCGGGAACGTGAACGGGGCGCGCAGGCGTCTCGCGGTGAGGGCACATGACGGAGATGCACAACCCGCTACACCACTCGGTGCCGGGCACTGCCGGGCGCCTACGCCGGGCGCGGAAGACGCGCGTCGGCATGGTCGTGAGCGACAAGAATGCAGAAGACGATCGTGGTCGCGATCGAGCGTCGGGTCCCGCATCCGGTTTACGGGAAGATGATTACCCGGACGACCCGGCTGAAGGTGCACGATGAGGAGAACGCGGCCAAGACCGGGGATACGGTTCGTATCATGGAGACCCGCCCGCTGTCGAAGGACAAGCGGTGGCGTGTGATCGAGATTGTCGGCCGCGCGCGCTAACCGCCACGGACGAGGCATCCGCAAATGATCCAGCAGGAATCGATGGTTAAAGTGGCGGACAACTCGGGGGCCAAGACGGCGCTCGTGATCCGCGTGTTGGGCGGGACGCGCCGGCGGTACGCCGGTCTTGGCGACACGGTGATCGTGGCCGTCAAGAACGCGCTGCCCAACGGCACCGTGAAGAAGTCCGACGTGGCGCGCGCCGTCGTGGTGCGCACCGCCAAGGAGACGCGGCGCAAGGACGGGACGTACATCCGATTCGATGAGAATGCGGTAGTCATCATCAACGAGCAGGGCGAGCCGCGGGCGACCCGTATTTTCGGGCCCGTCGCGCGCGAACTGCGCGAGAAGAAGTACATGAAGATCGTGTCCCTGGCTCCCGAGGTCATCTAACCGTGCGGATTCTCACACAGCGGAAGACGGCCGGCATCCGGAACCGGAAGCGCCACGCGATCGCGGCGGAGCGGACGCCCATACACGTCACGAAGGGCGACAAAGTCCGGGTGATGCGCGGCGAGGACAAGGGCAAGGAAGGGAAGGTCCTGCGGGTGTTCCGGAAGACCGGGCGCGTCATGGTGGACGGCGTGAACATCGTCAAGAAGCATCGGAAGGCGCTCCGCCCCGACGAGCAGAGCGGGATCATCGAGCAGCCGGCGCCGATTCACGCGTCGAACGTGATGTTGCTCGATCCCAAGTCCGGCGGCCCGACGCGGGTCCGGAAGCGAATCAACGATGATGGCACGAAGGAGCGGCTGGCCGTGAAGAGCGGTGATGCCCTCCCACGCGTGCAGGCGCGCTAGGAGACAGTATGGCGACGAAAGACGGGGACAAGCCCGACCGCAAGAGCGGCGCGAGCAAGAGCGGCGCGAGCAAGAGTGGCGGGAGCAAGGGCGGCGCGAGCGGGGGATCTGGTGGCGGGGCCGAGGGCGGCAGTGGCAAGGCGTCGCGCGCGCAGCGCCGCGAGGCCGCGACCGCGGCGCCGCGTCCGCCGCACGCGGGTATCGGGCGTCCGGTGCCGCCACCGCGGCTCCGGAACCAGTACCAGCAGACCGTCAAGCCGAAACTGATGGAGCAGTTCGGGTTCTCGAACGCGCATCAGGCGCCGACGCTCGTGAAGATCGTGATCAACTGTGGAGTTGGCGAGGCGATCAAGCAGCCGAAGGTCCTGGACAAGGTCGTCGAGGAGCTCGCGATCATCACGGGGCAGCGGCCGGTCCGCCGGCGGGCGAAGAAATCGATCGCCAACTTCGGGCTACGCGAGGGGCAGGAGATCGGCGCGGCGGTGACGCTGCGTGGCGCACGGATGTGGGAGTTCCTCGACCGGCTGGTGAGCGTGGCGATTCCGCGGATCCGTGATTTCCGCGGGCTGCCGACCCGGTCATTCGACGGGCGGGGCAACTATTCGCTTGGTCTCAAGGAGCAATTGATCTTTCCCGAGATCAGCTACGACATGGTGGAGCAGGTGCACGGCATGGATGTCACGTTCGTGACGACGGCGCAGCGGGACGACCAAGCGCTGGCGTTGCTCAAGGGGCTCGGCATGCCGTTCCGGACCGAGCAGGACAAGACGCTGACCGCGCGGCGCAGTGGTGCGACCGCCGTCGCGCACTGACACATTTTTCGACGAGAAGACGATGGCCCGTAAGGCGATGATCGAGAAGAGCAAGCGGAAGCCGAAGTTCAGCGTGCGGCAACACAACCGGTGCCAGCGCTGTGGCCGGGCACGCGCGTTTCTTCGAAAATTCGGCTATTGCCGGATCTGTTTCCGCGACCAGGCGCTGAACGGGTTCATCCCGGGCGTTCGCAAGGCCAGTTGGTGAGAGGACCGCAAACATGACGATGACCGATCCCGTGGCCGACATGCTGACTCGCATCCGCAACGCGTGCGGGTCGAAGCATCGGCGTGTCGACGTTCCACTCTCGCGGCTCAAGCTGGAGATCGCGCGAGTGTTGAAGGAGAACAGCTACATCCAGGACTACAAGGTCCTGGCCGAAGAACGGATCCTGCGGCTCATTCTGAAATACGCGCAGGGCGGGCAGCCGGTGATCCGCGAGCTGCATCGCGTCTCGTCGCCCGGGCTCCGGAAGTACGTCGCGGTGGCGGAGCTGCCGCGCGTGCGCAATGGGCTGGGAATGGCGATCGTGAGCACTTCCAAGGGCGTGATGACGGACCGCGAGGCGCGCCAGGCGCGCCAGGGCGGCGAGTTACTCGCGCTGGTCTGGTAGGAGCGCCGCCATGTCGCGCATAGGCAAGAAGCCCGTTCCAGTGCCGAAGGGTGTGACGGTGTCGGTCGAGGGACTGACCGTGAAGGTCAAAGGACCGCGGGGCGAACTGTCGCGGGTGGTGCATTGGGACATGCGGGTCTCCCTGGACGGGGCGACGGTCGTCGTCGCGCGGCCATCGGATGAGCCCAATCACAAGGCGCTGCACGGGCTGACACGGACGTTGATCGCCAACATGGTCGAGGGTGTCACCGCCGGGTTCAAGAAGCAGCTCGAGATCGTGGGCGTGGGGTACAAGGCGGAAGGGCGGCCTTTCGGGCTGCAGCTCGCGCTCGGGTTCTCGCATCCCGTGGACTATCGCGCGCCGGCCGGTATCAAGCTGACGGCGCCGCAGCCCACGTCGATCGTGATCGAAGGGGCGAACAAGGAAGTGGTCGGCCAGGTGGCGGCCGAGCTACGCAGCCTGCGTCCGCCCGAGCCGTACAAGGGCAAGGGCATCAAGTATCTCAACGAGCAGATCCGCCGGAAGGCGGGCAAGACGGGAGCGAAGTAATGGGCCGGATCGGCATTCCGAAGTCGCGCGACGCGAAGCGTGTGCGCCGGCATCTTCGGGTACGCAAGAAAGTGACGGGCACTCCGGAGCGCCCGCGGCTCGTCGTGTACCGCTCGGCGAAGCACATCACCGCACAACTGGTGGATGACGTGGCGCAGCGGACGCTGATGACCGTCACCAGCCAGGTGGTGGCCGAGGGGAAGAAGACGGAGAAGTCGGCGGTGGTCGGTCGCACGCTCGCGGCCCGGGCGAAGGATGCCGGGATCCTGCGGGTGGTGTTCGACCGCGCGGGTTACAAATACCACGGCCGGGTGAAGGCGGTGGCGGAAGGCGCCCGCGAGGGCGGGCTCGAGTTCTAGAGCCTGATCGGTATTGACCGGAATTCACGCAGCGCGACGGAGCGAAGAGGCATATGGCAGAGAATGAAACTCCCGGAGCCGCTACACCGGCCACGCCGCGCTCGGCCCGTTCGGGCGGTGCGCGGTCTGGTGGTGGTGGGCGCGGCCGAGGCGGACCTGGTGGCGGCCGAGGCGGGCCCGGAGGGGGGCGTGGTGGGCCCGGGGGCGGGCGCGGCGGTCCTGGGGGCGGAGGCGGCGGGCGCCCCGGAGGCGGTGGTGGCGGCGGCCGGGATGGTGACCGGCGCCCGCGGGGTGGCGATGGACGTGGCGACGGAGGCCGCGAGGGTGGCGAGCTTCTCGAGAACGTGATCGCGATCAACCGCGTCGCCAAGGTCGTCAAAGGTGGCCGCCGGTTCTCGTTCAACGCGCTGGTGGCTGTCGGCGACGGGCAGGGCAAGGTCGGGTTCGCGACGGGCAAGGCCAATGAAGTGTCGGAGGCCGTTCGCAAGGCCGTGGATGCTGCACGCCGCCGCATGTCAGCCATCCCGCTGACCGGCAGCACGATCCCGCACGAGGTGATCGGCCAACATGGTGCGGGGCGGGTGCTCATGAAGCCTGCGGCGCCAGGTGCCGGTGTCATCGCCGGTGGTGCCGTGCGCGCGATCATGGAGTGCGCGGGCATCTCCGATATCCTGACGAAGAGCCTGGGTTCGACGAACCCGCACAACATGGTGCTGGCCGCGCTGGATGGGCTGCATCAACTGACGACGGTCGAAGACATCGCGCGCGAGCGCGGCGTCGACGCGGCGAGCATCGGGTACCGTTCCCGTGCGCGCTCCAAGGAGACGGTGCATGCCTAGACGATTCGTTTGGCATCCGAGCCGCGGCCCGGACCATACGCCCAAGGCGACCACCACGACGGGCCAGGTGGAGATCCGGCAGGTTCGCAGCGGGATCGGCCATTCGTCGCGGATGAATGCGACGTTGCAGGCGCTGGGATTGCGCCACCACCAGGCGGTGGTGATCCGGGAGCACACGCCGGCTGTGGCCGGCCAGATCAAGCGCGTGCGCCATTTGGTTCGCGTCACGCCAGTGGGGAAGTAAGATGGCAGACGATCGTTCGAAGCACATCGGGCTCGACAGCCTGCCGCCCGCACTCGGGTCGCACCGCAACCGGAAGCGGCTTGGCCGGGGTCCGGGGTCCGGAACGGGCAAGACGTCGGGCAAGGGCACCAAGGGTATCAAGGCGCGGGCCGGGCATCACGGACCGGGCGGCGGCAAGCCACATTTCGAGGGTGGCCAGATGCCGCTCACTCGCCGGGTGCCGAAGCGCGGCTTCACGAATCCGTTCCGCGTCGAGAATCAGCTCGTTCGTCTCGATGCGCTCGGACAGCTTCCGGCGGATGCCGAAGTGACGCGCGAGACGCTGGCGGAGGCGGGATTGATCCGGACGGTGAAAGGCGCGGCGAAGCTGCTGGCCAACGGCGCGGTGCCGCGGGCGGTGACGGTGCGCGGAGTGAAAGTCAGCGCCGGCGCGCGGGACAAGATCCTGGCGGCGGGCGGCCGGGTCGAAGAGTAGGGATCCAGAAGCGCGGGCCGCCGGCTGGCGGCCCGCCGTCTTTACGCAGGGGCAGTCATGGCGCAACCGAATCCCGCGGCCGCGGTCGCGAACATCTGGAAGACGACGGAGCTGAAGGACAAGATCGTCTTCACGCTGTTGTGTTTGCTGATCTACCGTGTCGGCTCGCACATCACGGTTCCGGGTGTGAACGTGCTCGCGCTCACGGACTTCTTCGCGAATCAGGGGAAGGGCGGGCTCCTCGGGCTGTACGACCTGTTCGTCGGCGGCGGTTTGTCGCGCGCGACGGTCTTCGCGCTCGGTATCATGCCGTACATCTCCTCCAGCATCTTCATGCAGATCGCGGGCGCGGTACTGCCGCAGATCGAGAAGATGCAGAAGGAGGAGGAAGGCCGGCAGCAGGTCAACCAGTGGACGCGCTACATCACGGTCGCGCTGGCGGTCGTGCAGGGATATGGCTTCGCGGTGTTCACGCAGTCGCTGCCCAACGCGGTGGCGAATCCCGGGGTGATGTTCCAGACCCTGATGGTGCTCTTCCTCACGACGGGCGCCATCTTCGTGATGTGGCTCGGTGAGCAGATCACGGAGCGTGGCGTCGGGAACGGCGCGAGTCTCATCATCTTCTTCTCGATCGTCGAGCGGTTCTGGCCGGGGATCTTCGACACCGTCCGGTACATCCAGACGGGTGCCACGAACGTCGTGAAGCTGATCGCACTCGGCGCGATCATGGTGGGTGTCGTCGCCGGCGTCATCGCGATCACGGTCGCGGCGCGCCGAGTGCCGATCCAGATTCCGCAGCGCACGATGGCGCGGGGGCGCATGCGCGATGGGGCCAAGAGCTTCATCCCGCTGCGCATCAACTCCGCCCGCGTGATGCCGATCATCTTCGCGCAGTCCGTGATCGTCGTCCCGGGCGCCGTCGCGCAGTTCAGCGGCAAGCCCTGGGCGCGCGATGTGGCCGACTACATGCGACCGGGCTCCTGGCTCTATTTCCTGCTGTCGGCCATTCTCATCATCTTCTTCACCTACTTCTACACGTCGATCATTTTCAATCCGGTCGACCTGGCCGAGAACCTCAAGAAGCAGGGCGGCTTCATTCCGGGCGTGAAGCCGGGGTCCAAGACCGCCGAGTACATCGATGAGGTGATGTCGCGGATCACGCTGCCGGGTGCGGTGTTCCTCACGTTCATCGCGCTGCTGCCGGTGTGGATCGCGGACCAGATCAACGTGCCGTTCCGGTTCGGGGGCACGTCCCTGCTGATCGTCGTCGGCGTCGCGCTCGATACGATGACCAACATGCAGCAGCATCTGCTCCTGCGGAAATACGACGGATTCATGAAGAAGGGTGTGCGTTCGCCGCGTGGTGCCGGCATGGGTCGCCGGTCGGCGGCTTCTGACCGTGCCGGGCGCCGCCGCCGGAGAGGGCGAGCGAACGATCGTCGTGCTGCTCGGGCCGCCGGGTGCCGGAAAGGGCACCCAAGGCGAACTGCTTGCGACGGCGCTGGCGATTCCGAAAATCTCGACCGGCAATGTGCTGCGGGCGGCCGTGCGGGATGGCACAACGCTGGGTCGCGAAGCCAAAGGTTTCATGGATCGCGGCGACCTCGTCCCGGATCCCGTCATCCTCGGGATCATGAAGGATGCATTGAGCCAGCCGTCGGCCGCGCGTGGCGCGATTCTCGATGGCGTGGTGCGAACGGTGCCGCAGGCCGAGGGGTTGCAGGCGACGTTGAGCCAACTCGGGCAGGTCAAGACGGTCGTGCTGGTGTTCGCGATCGACGATGACGTACTGGTCCGCCGGATCAGCGAGCGCACCGTGTGTGACGCGTGCCAGACGCCCTACACCGGGCACATGCCCGGGAGCGTGTGCCCCAAGTGCGGCGGGAAACTCGTGCGGCGGGCCGACGACGAGCCGGAGGCGGTGCGGCAGCGTCTCAAGGTGTATCACGCGCAGACCGCGCCAGTGATCACGTGGTATGGGACCCATGGTGCGCGCGTGGTGCCGATCGACGCCGTGGGTACGCGCTCGGAGGTGCAGTCTCGTGTGCTTCGTGCCTTTTCGCGCTGACTCCGATCCGTGCCCTCCGCCCCACAGCGGTTCGGCAGCGGCTCGATGATACAGCTCAAGTCTCCGCGTGAGATCGAGATCATGGCGCACGGCGGCCGGATCCTCGGTGAAGCGCTGCAACTGCTTGCGACGCGGACGACCCCCGGGGTCACGACCGGCGAGCTGGATGATCTCGCCGACGAGTTCATCCGGAGCCATGAGGGAGCCGTGCCGGCTTTCAAAGGACTCTACGGCTTTCCGGGCAGCATCTGTCTGTCGATCAACCAGGAGATCGTGCACGGGATTCCGTCGCCGAAACGCGAGCTGCGCGAGGGCGACATCCTGTCGATCGACGTCGGCGTGAAGTACCAGGGGTACTACACGGACGGCGCGATCACCGTACCGGTGGGCGCGGTCCCGAAGGAGTCCGAGCGGTTACTGGCGGTCACGCAGGAGGCGCTGTCCGCCGGGATCTCGGCGGCGACGCCGGGCAATCATCTCGGGGACATCGGTGCCGCGATTTCGGCCGTCGTGTCGCGGGCTCACCTGTCGCTGGCCAAGGATCTGGTCGGGCACGGCGTCGGTCTCGAACCGCACGAGGAGCCCCAGGTACCGAACGAGGGGAAGCCGAAGCGGGGGACCAAGCTCGTTCCGGGCCTCACGATCGCGATCGAGCCAATGGTCAATCTCGGCGTGGCCGCGACGCGGACGCTGTCCGACCGGTGGACGGTGGTGACGGCGGATGGCAAACGGTCGGCGCATTTCGAACACACGGTGGCCATCACCGGCGAAGGCCCAAGGATTCTAACGGCTGCGTAGCAGGTCAGGCTCTACGGCAACGACAGATGCGCGCTTCTCGAAGCGCGCCTACTGCCCTCGACGACAGGCCTTCGTGGGCGACCGCGGCGGACGGAGTTGTGCGCACCAGGGAGTCTACCGCGTGGGCGACTGCGGCGGACGGAGTTGTGCGCACCAGGGAGTCTACCGCGTTGGCGACTGCGGCGGACGGAGTTGTGCGCACCAGGGAGTCTACCGCGTTGGCGACTGCGGCGGACGGAGTTGTGCGCACCAGCGAGTCTACAGGTGTTTTTCGACCTCTGCGGTGGCCATCGAGGCGGCGTGCGTCGTGGCGCCTACCAGGCGCTCGGCTTCGTCGGCTAGCTCGCGGCCGTGGGCCGGGTCGCCGAGGCCGGCCACATTGATGCGCACGTTGTAGGCGGCGCCGCGGCATGCCGCCTCGGCGAGTAACGCCGCGACTCCGGCATCCGAGACGGCGTTGGGGTTGCCGTGGGAGGCCGCGGTGGCGGCAAGCTGAGCGACCCGCAGGCAGGCCTGCGCCGTCTCCAGCGGGACGCGTGCGGCGCCCATGAGGGCCGCCGTGATCGCCTCGCGGCGCGCTGCGGCTGCGGCTTCCGGCGCCTTGGGCATCTTGTACGCGGCCGAGACGGCCGCGTAGGAGTCGGCGTCCCGCGCGACGAGGCCGGACAGCGTGGCCGCCAGCGCCGAGGCTTCCTCCAGGACGCCGCGCATCTCCGCGTCAGCCTGCGCGAACTTCGGCCGGCCGACGGTGAGGCCGGCGACCATCTGTGCGAGTGCGGCGGCGAGCGCACCGACGTGAGCCGCGACACTACCGCCGCCGGGCGTGGGAGCGGGGGAGGCCACGGCTGCCGTGAAGGCGGAGAGCGACGGCTCTGCCGAATCGGACGTGCGGATCTGGTGTTCGAGCAGCTGCCCGGGCGTGAAGCCGCGGAGCTGGATGTGCCGGACACCCGCATCGAGCAGCACGCGTTCGGGGATGAGGCCGACCAACTCGCTCCACGTGGGCGTGACGCCAAGCGCCTGCGCCTCGGTGCGGACAGCCTCGAACGCGCGATGCAGTGGCGTCTGCTCCGTGTCCACCAGATTCATCGACACCTGCGCCTGACCGTCGACCTCGAGGCCGAGCGCTTTGACATAGCGCAGGCCGCCGGAAGAGCCGCGCACGGCTTTGGCGACCTGTTTGGCGATGGCGAGGTTACTGGCGGGGCCGAGGTAGACGTTGAAGGCCACGAGGAATGGCCGGGCGCCGATGGCGACGGCGCCAGCGGTGGGGTGCATCTCGCGGGGCCCGAAGTCCGGCGCGCGTTTGGGATCAGTCCGGATCAGTTCGCGGAGGCCCTCGTATTCGCCCCGCCGCACGTCGGCCAGGTTCTCGCGATCGGGGCGGGTGGCGGCGCGCTCGTAGAGGTACACGGGGATCGAGAGCTCACGACCGACGCGTTCGCCGAGTGTCCGGGCGAGCGCGACGCAGTCCTGCATCAATGCGCCTTCGAGGGGCACGAAGGGCACCACATCGGTTGCGCCGATGCGTGGGTGCGCGCCGTGGTGCGTCTGGAGATCGATCAGCGACTGAGCCGCGCGGATGCCGGCGAAGGCGGCGTCGGCTGCCGTGGCGACCGGCGCCACGAACGTGACCACCGTGCGGTTGTGCGACGTGTCGGACGACACATCGAGAATCGTCACCTGTGGGACGGCGGCGATCGCGTCTCGGATCTGGCGGATGATCTCCGGGCGCTGGCCCTCGGAGAAATTGGGAACGCATTCGACGAGCGGCATGGCGGGACGGGCTAGGGAATCGGGGCGGTCGCCGCGGTCGCCGCGGTCGCCGCGGCCGCGCGGGTGTGCGAGAGCGTCTCGAGCAGCCATCGATGGATGCCGGGATTGCCAGCGACCACCGATGTATGGGCAACGGGGGCGGGAGCGCCGGAGAGATCGGTGACGACGCCACCGGCCTCACGGATGATGAGTATACCGGCGGCGATATCCCAGGGGGCGAGGGTCAACTCCCAGAATCCTTCGAACCGGCCACAG
Organism: uncultured Gemmatimonadales bacterium; assembly: GCA_963737895.1. GTDB lineage: Bacteria > Gemmatimonadota > Gemmatimonadetes > Gemmatimonadales > Gemmatimonadaceae > Palsa-1248. The sequence continues at coordinate 2,384,667 of CAVTUF010000001.1, forward strand.
GCGACGTCGCACAGATCCAGCGCGGCTGAGCCGGCGCGCCGCAGTCCCGAGACCTGGCTGCTGATCGCGGCGAACTGCGGCTGGTATTCGGCGAGGCGTTCGAGATGAGAGAATGGAAAGCCGGTGCCGATGAGGGCGCGTGACGGCGTGGTGATCGGTGAGACGGCAATGGGCTGTCCGTTCCGGAAGGCGCCTCCGCCGGCGGTCGCCGTGTAGACGTCGTTGGTGACCGCGTGGTAGACGACGCCGGCGGCGAGCGTCCCGTCGGCGACGACGGCGATGGAGACCGCGTACTGCGGATAGCCGTGCAGGAAGTTCGTGGTACCGTCGAGCGGGTCGGCGACGAACACGATACCGCGTCGTGCGGCGAGCGGCGTGGTCCCGGCGAGGCCGGGGCTCAACTCCTCCCCCAGCACGTCCGCGTCCGGAATTGCGTCCGCCACGATCCGGCGAATGATCCGCTCGGACTCGCGATCGACGTCGGTCACGAAGTCCGCGAAGCCCTTCTCTTCCCATCGCACGTGCGACCGCGACGATGCGAGCGCCTGGACGCGTTGTCCGGCGGTCGTGGCGGCGTGGACGGCAACGGCGAGGAGTGCGGCCGGATCGTGGGGCATCGCTTGCGACGCGCCGGCGTCGTGTCTAGCTTCGCGCGATGGCACTCGCCACACCCCGCGTCTTCAGCGGCATCCAGCCGTCCGGTGAGCTGCACATCGGCAATTTCCTCGGCGCGGTTCAGGCCTGGGTGGAGATCCAGCACCGGTACGAGTCGTACTTCTGCGTGGTGGACTACCACGCCATAACGGTGCCGTACGTCCCACCGGAACTTCGCAGCCGCACGCACGAGATGGCGATTTCGCTGCTTGCCGCGGGTATCGACCCCAGCGTGGCCACGCTGTTCGTTCAATCAGCGGTGCCGGAACATACCGAGTTGGCGTGGATTTTCAACACGATTACGCCGCTCGGCGAGCTCGAACGGCAGACACAATTCAAGGACAAAGCACAGCGGCAGGAGAGCGTCGCCGCCGGACTCCTCAATTATCCAGTGTTGCAGGCCGCCGACATCCTTCTCTATCGGGCGGACAGCGTGCCCGTGGGGGAGGATCAGGTGCAGCATTCGGAGCTGACGCGCGAGATCGCGCGGCGGTGGAATGCGCGGTTCACGCCGGATACGCCGTTCTTTCCGGAGCCGAAGGCACTGCTGACGCCGACGCGGCGCATCATGGGTCTCGACGGCCAGGCGAAGATGTCGAAATCGCTCGGCAATACCGTCGGGCTTCTGGAATCACCGGACGAGGTCTGGGCGAAGTTGCGTCCCGCGGTGACCGATCCCAAGCGTGTGCGGCGCACCGATCCCGGAACGCCGGAGGTCTGCAACATTTACCATCTCCACAAGGCGTTCAATCCGGAGGGCACGGTCGAGATGGTCGCCGAGCGTTGCCGGACGGCGGGGTGGGGATGCCTCGACTGCAAGCAAGTGTTGTTCGAGGGGATGGAGCGGTCGCTTGCGCCGATGCGCGCGCGTGCGGCCGACATCCGCAGCCGGCCGGGTCACGTTGAGGCGGTGCTGGGGGATGGCGCGGCGACGGCGCGGCGGGTGGCACGCGACACCCTGCGTGACGTCAAGGAAATCATGGGCCTGGCGGCTGACGCGGGACTCAGGCCTCGCGCGGTGAAATAGCCGCAGAGGGCTGCTGGGGCAAACGATACGGCCACCACCGGGGGACCCGATGGTGGCCGTTCTCGTTCATGCCGCCGTCACTTCGAACGCGTGCCTTCCTGCTTGCCCTTGATGACATCTCCCGACGAGTAGTGCGCCTCGAACCAGCCTGTCATCATGTCACCCTTGTAGTGTCCCACAGTGCGGAGAAGGGTGACCGTCTGCCCCTTCCTCAGCATGCTCGGGTAGGGCCCGATTTCGGTGACGATGCTGTCTCCGCCCGAGGCCACGACACGCATCGGGATGGGGTCCCGATTGGGGTACGTCAGCGTCCACGTTTTCGGGTTGGCGGTCGCATTCATCACGCTGTTGACGACCATAGTGTCGTTTGCGGGCGAGGCCTTGATTGCCCACTTGCCCGTGACGTCGGAAAGCTTGATGCCGCTCCCTTGCGCGCTGGCGGTAGCAGCGAAGCCGGCGATGAGGGCAGCTACGAGGAAGCTGGTGCGCATAGTCACGCTCCTAATGGAGGGACAGGGTACATCAGATCGGGAGAACCTACCGACTCCTGGCGAAAGTGCGAGGAGGGGACCCTGTTTGGCGACGCGGCCGGCATAGATTCCGGTGCGGGCCGTCCAGAGCGCTGGACGTTGGCTCGGTTCGTAGAGCCCTTGCCGGTGTATAGCGCGCCAGCATGATGCCGTGGGGCGTCCCTTCGGGGACGTCCCGCGTTTTTTGGCGTGACCCACCGTCCCTTGGAAGACTAGATTACGTCTCATGTTCGACACCAACACCCGGACCGTCGTCGTCGTCGGCGCGCAGTGGGGAGATGAGGGGAAGGGGAAGCTGGTCGACGTTCTGGCCGAGCGTGCCGACTGGGTCGTGCGGTACCAGGGCGGGGCGAACGCTGGGCACACGGTCGATCTGGGGACACTCGTGCTTCATCCTCCAGCAGATCCCGAGCGGGATTCTGCATCCCGGAGTCCGTTGCGCCATCGGGAACGGGGTGGTGCTGGATCCCGAGACGCTGTTCACCGAGATCGAGCGCCTGGTCAAGGGCGGGGTCGGACGTCGAAGGGCGCCTCTACGTCAGTGAGCGTGCGCATCTCGTCCTGCCGTACCACAAGCTGCTCGACGCCGAGAGCTCGGCCAGCCGGCAGATCGGCACGACGGGCCGAGGGATCGGCCCGGCGTACGAGGACAAAGTCGCGCGCCGCGGAGTTCGTGTGCTGGACCTCCGGCATCCGGCCCATTTGGCGGGTCTCGTCGAGCGCGGGGTCGACCACGCGAACGCGCGGCTCGCGCATTTCGGGTCGGCCAAGCGCGCCGATGTCGCGCAGACCGTCGCGACACTGGAAGCGCTCGCTCCGAGACTCCTCGCGATCGCGGAGGATGTCGGGCTTGCGGTGCACCGGGCGATCGGGACCGGGGCGGCGATTCTGCTGGAAGGGGCGCAGGGCTCGCTGCTCGATGTGGACCACGGCACCTATCCGTTCGTGACGTCCAGCAACACGACGTCGGGTGGGGCGTCAGTCGGTGCGGGTATCGGTCCGACCGCGATCGACGCGGTGCTCGGCGTGGTCAAGGCGTACACGACGCGGGTGGGCAATGGGCCGCTGCCGACGGAGTTCGACGAGCCGCTGGCGACGGAGATGCGCGAGCTGGGGCACGAGTACGGCGCGGTGACGGGGCGGCCGAGGCGTTGCGGGTGGTTCGACGCGGTCGTGGCGCGGTACGCGGCGCGGATCAACGGCTTGAGCGGACTGGCGGTGACGAAGCTCGACGTGCTCGACACGCTGGACCGTGTCGGCATTTGCACGGGCTACGAAGTCGGCGGCGCCGTTCACACGGAGTTTCCCGGCGACCTCACGGCGCTCGAGCACGTTGTCCCCCGCTACGAGTGGTTCGATGGCTGGAAGGAATCGACCGCCGGCACGCGCCGGATGGACGACCTGCCGCGAGCCGCACGCCAGTATCTCGACCGCATCGAATCGCTGGTGGAGGCGCCGATCCGTTTCGTGAGCGTGGGCACGCGCCGGGACCAGATCATTGAAGTCACGGGGGCGGTGCCCGCGTAGACATGGTGATGACACGTGGGGCGGCCGCGGGTACGGCGTCGGTGGCGGTGATCGGGGCGGGGCCGTGCGGCCTCGCCGCGGCGATTGCGCTGAAGCAGGCCGGATATCGGGTCGAGGTGTACGACCGGTCGTGCGTCGCGAGCAGCGTCGCCAGCTACCCGACCTACATGACCTTCTTCTCGACCGCGGAGAAGATCTCGATCGGCGGACTGCCGTTCGTGACCGCGGGAGAGAAGCCCACCCGCCGCGAGGCACTCGCGTACTACCGGATGGTGGTTCAGTACTTCAATCTCGTGCTGCGGTTGTACGAGCCGGTGAACGAGATCGTGCGCGAGGGCGAGCACTTCGTGGTCCGCTCGCAGACGCCGCGGGGCGCCGCCGAGACGCCATTCGAAGCGGTGGTCATGGCGACGGGGTATTTCGGGACTCCGAACCTGCTGCACGTGCCGGGTGAGTCGCTCCCGCACGTGACGCACCTGTATCACGAGGGGCACGATGCATTCCGCCGGGACGCGGTCGTCGTCGGCGGCGGCAACTCGGCGGTCGACGCGGCACTCGACCTCTGGCGGTGCGGCGCCAAAGTGACGCTGGTGCATTTCCGCGAGCATCTCGACGACAACGTCAAGCCGTGGGTCCTGCCGGATATCACCAACCGGCTCAAGGATGGCAGCATCGCGGGCCGGTGGAACGCCCGCGTCACGCGCATCGACGTGGACACGCGTGTCGATCGACGGGCCCCAGGGGCCGCAGACCCTCCGGGCGAACCACGTGTATCTCATGACGGGGTTCACGCCGAACACGGCGCTGCTCCAGCAACTCGGGGTCTCGGTCGATGCCGCCACGGGGATCCCGGCGCACGACAAGTCCACGATGGAGACTGATGTAGAGCGAGTGTTCGTGGCGGGGGTGCTCGCGAGCGGCTACGACGCCAACAAAGTCTTCATCGAAAATGGCCGCGGGCATGGCGCATCGATCGCGCGGCGCCTGGCCGCCGGACGCCCGGTCCCGGCGCACGGATAGCCGCGCGCTCGTCGAAGTTCCGATCACCGACGCACCGCTTCTCATCCAGGTTCTCCTCCTCTCCTCCTCTCCTCCCGCCTCACGCTCCCGCCGCACGATGCCTTCTTCCCAACCCGATGTGATGGACAAGCTCGTGTCGCTGTGCAAACGACACGGTTTCATTTTCCAGTCGTCGGAGATCTACGGCGGCACGGGGTCGGTGTGGGACTACGGCCCGCTGGGCGTGGAACTCAAGCGGAACATCAAGGACCACTGGTGGAGAGCGATGGTGCGGTCGCGCGACGACATCGAAGGGCTCGATGCCGCGATCCTGATGCATCCGCGGGTATGGGAAGCGAGCGGACACGTGGCGGGGTTCACGGACCCGCTGGTGGACTGCAAGACGTGCAAGGGGCGGTTCCGCGCCGAATGCTCTGCAGGATGCGCGGTGCCCGCAAAAGCCGAGCAAGCGGCCGGGCGAGTGGGAGGCGTGCCAACTGACGGCGCCGCGGCAATTCAACCTCATGTTCAAGACCTTCATGGGTCCCGTGGAGGAGAGCGCGTCGGTCGTGTATCTGCGGCCCGAGACGGCGCAGGGCATCTACGTCAACTTCCTCAACGTCCAGCAGTCAACGCGGCAGAAGATCCCGTTCGGCATCGCGCAGATCGGCAAGGCGTTCCGGAACGAGATCACGCCCGGCAACTTCATCTTCCGGACTCGCGAGTTCGAGCAGATGGAGATGCAATTCTTCGTCGAGCCGGGCACCGACATGGAATGGTTCGACCGCTGGAAGGCGGAACGCATGACCTGGCATCTCGGGCTGGGGCTCAATCCGGAGCGGCTGCGATACCATCAGCATACGCCCGAGGAGCTGGCGCACTACGCGCGCGCGGCGTACGACGTCCAATTCGATTTCGGCGGCACGCTGGGATTCCAGGAGATCGAAGGCGTGCACAACCGGGGTGATTTCGATCTGACGCGGCACCAGGAGTACTCCGGAAAGAAACTGGAGTACTTCGACCAGCCCACGAACCGTCGCTACGTCCCCTACGTGATCGAGACATCCGTGGGCGCGGACCGCGTGACGCTGGCTGTCCTCGTGAACAGCTATCGCGAGGAGACCGTCGAAGGCGAGACGGAGGGACGGACCGTACTCGGACTGCATCCCGCGCTGGCGCCCATCAAGGCGGGCGTGTTTCCGCTGGTCAAGAAGAATGGGATGCCGGAGTTCGCGACGTCGCTCGCGGCCGATCTACGGGCCCGCTTTCCGGTCTTCTACGACGAGTCCGGATCGATCGGCCGCCGGTACCGGCGGCAGGATGAAGTGGGGACGCCGTATTGCATCACGATCGACGGCCAGACGGCGACGGACCAGACCGTGACGATTCGCGAGCGGGATACGCTGCGGCAGGACCGTGTCGCGGCGGTCGCCGTGGGGGACTACATCCTCGAACGGATCGCCCGGTGACGACCGCGCAGAGCGGGAGAGGCTGGCCGTGGGGCTGACGCCGGAGCGATTGCGCGCGGATGCCGACGCATTCATGGAAGAGGTGTCGCGCGAGTTCCTGATGGTGCATTCGGGTCTCAAGCCGACAGCGGAGCTGCAGCCGATCTACGAGCGGTACGCGCGGGTCCTGGGATCAGCGGCGCTGGATCTGGTGCGCGCGGAGTTTGAGGATTCCAAGGCGGGCAGCGACGCGCATCGCGGGGCCCGGCTGATGCTGGAGTGGGAAGTCGAGTCGCAGACGGGACGCGCGGTCGCGGAGATCGAAGAGCGTGAGATCGCGTGGGAGTCATCCGCGGTGGTATCGCTGCCTGACGGCCGCCAATATCCGTACCTGCAGGCCGGCATCGAGATCGCCAACGCCGGCGACCGGCGGGACCGGTTGGCGATCGACGAGGCCCGGGCCTCGATCGTCGAGAGCGGACTCGTGCCGATTCGCCGCGACCGGCTCCAGCGCGAGCGCGATTTCGTGGAGTCGCTGGGACTCGCGGCGGACTACAACGCGGCGTTCACGCTGCTGAGCGGGATACCGCTCGACGATCTCGTGGACCAGTGCCGCGAGTGTCTCAGGGGTACCGAAGCGGTGTGGGGCGAGCTGCTGCCCGGGCCGCGCACCGCTCCCTTGGCGTACCGGTTTCCGATCTCACGAGAGCCAATGCGCTCGCGCTCGTCCGTGCGCCGGAGTTCGACCGGTATTTCCCGGGCGCGGCCATGGAGGAGTCGGTGCGCCGCCAGGTCACCGAGAATGGGCATCGATCCGGACGCCGGCGGCCGAGTGCGATACGATACGGGCGAGCGCGCGGGCAAGCGGGCGCGGGCGTTTTGCGCGCCGGTGCGTGTGCCCGACGAAGTGTATCTCGTGATGCGTCCGCACGGCGGCCAGACGGATTATCAGACGCTACTGCACGAACTCGGACACGCGCTCCACTTCGCTTACACGCGTGCGGACCATCCGTTCGAGTACCGATGGGTCGGCGACAACTCCGTGACCGAGTCGTACGCGATGCTGTTCGACCACCTCATGCAGCATCCAGGGTGGCTCCTGCGGTACTCGGGTCTCGGCAAACGCGAGCTACCGCCATTCCTTCGTGCGGCCGCGCTCGAGGAGCTGCAGTTTCTGCGGCGCTACTGCGCGAAGCTGATCTACGAAGTGCAGCTCTACGGCGGCAAGCTGTCGTGGGATCTCGTGCCGGATCTCTACGTGGAGACGCTGACAGAGGCGACATCGTTCCGGTACCGGCGGGCGGATGCATTCATCGACGTGGATTCACGGTATTACGCGGCTCGCTACCTGCGGGCGTGGCAACTCGGTGCGTTGCTCGCGGAGTCGTTGAGAGAGCGATTCAACGAAGACTGGTACCGGAATCCGCAGGCGGGCCCGTGGATCGTCGAGGAACTCTTCGCGGAGGGGCAGCGCGAACTGGCGGATGAGATCGCGCATCGGGTGGCGGGCCGGGCGCTGTCGTTCGGGCCGGTCATCGCGGCAGTCGAGCGGTTGGTGGGGTAGCAGCCTCGACAGTAATTTTTGCTGCGCTGCGTCACCAGCGCGTACCGGGCGGCGGATTCGTCTGTTCCCGGCGCAACTGACATTGTACATTGGTGTTAGTGCCTTACCTGAGCCGTCCGTGACCAAGTCGTTCTCGGCAGCCGCTGAGCGCATCCGGTTGGCGTCGCCGTCCGGGACGGCGGCGTCAGGTTCCGAGGCCGCGGTGCGCGAGCTCATGGCGGTCCGCGAGATCGTTCATGCGTTTCTGACCGCCGACCGGCCGGAGGAAGTCTTCCGGTTCGCGCTCGAGCGCGTCAGTCCCGTCGTGGGCGCGACCTTCGCGTCCGTGTATCTGGTCGATGGCGCATCCGAGCTGATGCGGCTAGCGGCCGCATACAACTGGCCTCAGCGCTACGAGCCCTGGCTCGGCGAGATGCGCGTGCGGCTCGGGTTCGGGCCGAGCGGCGAAGCGGCGAGCGAGCGCCGGGCAATCGAAGTCCCGGACGTCTTCGCGGATCCCAGCCTGGAAGACTGGCAGGAAGTCGCGAACGAACTCGGGTTCCGGGCGCTCGTCGCCCTTCCGTTGCAGACCAGCAACCGGGTACTTGGTGCGGTCACGTTCTATTTCGCCGACGCGCGCGGGTTCAGCACCGAGCGGCGCGGGCTGCTCCGCATCGTGGCGGCCCAGATGGCCGCGACGGCGGAGAAGGCAGCGCTGATCGACGACCTGCGCCGCGCCAACGCCGCGCTCACGGAATCGAAGGCGGAGCTCGAGCAGCAGTATCTGGCGGTTCTCGAGGCGCGGCGGGTCAAGGACGAGTTCCTGACCAACGTGACACACGAGCTGCGGACGCCGCTGACGGCGGTCATGGGATACATCTCGCTCCTGCAGGAAGAGTTCTCCGGGCCACTGACCGACCATCAGCGCAATGATCTCGCGCTCGCCCGTGATGCGAGCGACCGGCTGCTGGCGCTGATCGACAACCTGCTGGAGATGACCACACTCAAGCGGGGCGGGACGGACGTCCAGGTCGAGACCTTCGATCCCCGCGAGCTGCTGCGCGATGCCGCGACCGCGACGAAGGGCCGTCCCGACAGCACCGAACTGCGGATCGAAGTCCCGCCTGATCCCGTGCAGTACATGCGCAGCGACCGGCGCAAACTCGCGAAAGTGTTGTCGAGTCTCATCAGCAACGCGTACAAGTTCACGGCGCGCGGCGTGGTGACCGCGTCGCTGGAAGTGGCGAACGGCCGCGCGCTCTACCGGGTGCAGGACACCGGGATCGGCGTCCCTCTCGCGTCGCAGCGACTCATCTTCGAGGAGTTTCGCCAGGTGGACGGCTCACTTACGCGCCGCTACGGCGGCACGGGGCTCGGGCTCGCGCTGTCGCGCCGTCTCGCGCGATTGCTGGGTGGCGACATCGAACTCGTGTCGGTGCCGGGCGAGGGTGCCACATTCACCCTCGAGATCCCACTCGAGTATCAGCCGACCGACCCAGCGATCCTCGCGTAGCCGGCGGCGGTCGCTAGCTTTCCCGCATGCCCTCCTACCCGAACCGCACCCTCCAGCAAACCCGCACGTCCCTGTCGCCCGACGACGTCATCTCGTCCGCGAAGCAATTCTTTCTGCGGCGCAATACGCTGTATCCGGCCTTCCTCGAAAAGGAGGGGCCGAGCTACGTGACGTTCCGTGGGCAGGGTGGGGAGGAGCTGGTGATCGGAGTCGTGCGTGACGTCGGGGCGACCGCGGTCACCGGGTCGACGTACATGTTCGACCAGCAGATCGCGCGATTCTTCACGACCCTTCCGCCGGTACCGTCGGCGCCCAAATCCGAGGGACTGGCTTGACATCTTCAACTGGCAATCCGGGACGCGATGCTGATCCTGCACGCGTCCCGTTCGTGGCGTCGCTCCGCGTCGCGCCTGGCATCATCCGGCTCGGTGCGGAGGGAGAGCCGCGCATCAGCATTCGCGTCGAGATCCCGGAGGTCTGGGATGCCGTGCGAGTGGATGCGCCCCTCACGGAGTCCGTGTTCACCGTGAAGACCCGGGCGCTGACCGCGCTGTATCCGGACCACGCGACGCCATCGGAGTTCGTGGTGAAGCGGAACGGGATCGCGATTCAGGACGAGACGGTGACACTTGGCAGTGCCGGCGTCAGAAGCGGGTCGACCCTTCTGGTGACACTGCTGCGACGCCGGCCAGTCCGGAGTTGAGCCGGGCCGGACTCATGGTGTCGAGCGGCTGACAGCGGCGCGCCCGATGGCGGTCGCACTCGTCTCACACTCCGATTGCGGCAGGCACGACACCGGGTGGGGCCATCCGGAGCACACCGGGCGGCTGCGCGCGATCCCATCGGCGCTTCGGAACGATCCCGAGTTGTACCAGGCGCTGCTCCACATCGAGGGGCGGCACGCCACGGCGGCGGATCTGGCCCTCGTGCACGACCCGGGCTACGTCGCGAGCATCGAGCGAGCGGTGGCGGTGGCCGGCGCGACGAACACCGTGGTCCATCTGGATCCGGACACCGTCGTCAGCGGCGGATCGTGGGACGCGGCGACGGCTGCAGCGGGCTGCGTGATGGACGCGGTTGACATGGCGGCCGATGGCCGGGCGGTCCGGAGTTTCTGCGCTATCCGGCCGCCGGGGCATCACGCGGTTCACGACCGGGCGATGGGATTCTGCCTGTTCGGCAACGTGGCGCTCGCGGCGCGCTGGGCGCGGCAACACCACGCGATGGACCGCGTGTTGATCGTGGACTGGGACGTCCATCACGGTAACGGCACGCAGGCGCTCGCCGAGGTGGACCAGGGGATTCACTACGTGTCCATGCACCAGTGGCCGTGGTACCCAGGGACCGGCGCGGCGGGCGATCGTGGTCCGCACGGAACCGTCTGGAACGTGCCGCTGCCGGGCGGGCTCGACCGCACTGAGTATACCGGGGCGCTACTGGCCGCCGTCGATCGCGCGGCTGCCGCGTTTACGCCGGACCTCGTGCTGATCTCGGCGGGGTTCGACTCGCTGCGGGGGGACCCGCTGGGAGGCTTTACGCTCGAGCTCGAAGACGTCGACCTGCTCACGCATGAGCTGAGGCAGCGCGCCGAGCTCTGGTGCCAGGGGCGCATGGTGAGCGCCCTGGAAGGCGGCTACGCGGTCGAGCGGACCGCTGCGGCATGCGTCGCCCACCTTCGCGCGATGGTGTAAGTTGCGCGCAATGAGCGCGTCTCGGCGCGTGCCGACCAAGACCCGTCCTCCGGCGCCTCCGGCGCCAGCCATACTTCGCCTGGTACAGCTCGTGGTACTCGGTCGCTGGCGAGCGACCGGGGAGCAATTGTATCGCGAAGTCGCGCGGGTCACCGAGATTCAGCCGGGGCAGGAAGTTCTTGTGTCCGGGTGTGGTGACGGCGTCACCGTCGAATGGCTGGCGAAGCGGACGGGCGCGTCAGTCACGGGAGTGGATCCCGATGCGGCGCGAATCGAGCGGGCCGAGGCCCGAGCGCGGTTGCCCGCGGCAAATCGCAGCCGGCCGGTTCACCTGTCGTACCAGCAGGCGCCGCTCGACGACCTTCCGCACGAGACCGCCGTATTCGACGCCGCGATCGGCGAGCCGGCCATAGCGGGTGCCACGGACCCTGCCCGCGCGGTGGCCGAGCTGGTACGCGTCACGAAGCCCATGGGTACGGTGGTCCTGCTGCAACTCACGTGGGGATCGGAGCTGTCGGCCGACGAGCGGGAACTCCTCGTCGAGCGGCTCGGATTGCGGCCGCATCTCCCAGTGGAATGGAAGCGGATGCTGCGCGTCGCCGGCGTCGTGGATGTGCGGGTCCAGGATTGGACCTCGGGCGAGCCGGGTGGGCCGTCAACGGCGTCCGCGTCTCGTGATGCGGCCGACGCGGCGCAGCTCACCTGGCAGCAGAAAGTGCAGATCGTGACCCGCTCCTGGCGGAAGTGGGGCGGCGGGTGGCGGGCGGCGCGCGCGGCGGTCGAGCGTGAGATGGAGCTACTGCGCGATCTGTCGGACGAGCGCGCGATCGGATTTCAGCTCATCACCGGCGTGAAGTGGCCGCACGCGCGGAGCGACCGGCGGGACACGCCTCCGGAGGCGGTGGTTCCTTCGTGAGCGGCCACTCGTGAAGAGACCGCGAGCCGCGCAGGCGTACCGGCTGTTCGGGCTGATCGCGGCGCGGACCCAGCGCGAGCTGCCGAAACTGGCACAGGCGCGGGCCGAGCGGTTCGCTGATCTGGCCGCGGTGGTGGCTGAGGATCCGGATGGGCGGGGCTCGCCTGCGCCGGACGTCGAGCGGCACCGGGCGGTGGTCGCGGACGTATTCGCGCAATGCGCGATCCTGCCGGCACCTCCCGGGACGGTGTTCCGGTCGATGGGTGTCCTGCGCCGGTGGCTGGAGCTGCATCACACCGCGTTGCTCGGCGGACTCGCGTACATCGACGGCCGGGCCGAGGCCCGCGTGCACGTGCGGCGGGCGGTATCCGGGCCGGGATCCGGGCCGGGATCCGCGCCGGCATCCGCGGCGGGATCCACGGTGCCGGGCAGGGTGAAGCGGCCGGCGGAGGCGGTAGAGCATGTGGCGGGCGCGGTGGCATCCGGAGATGGGGCGGCATTCGAGGCGACGGCGGCCCAGATCTTCCACGAACTGGGGAAAGATCAGGCAGCCTGGGTGGTGTCGGCCGCGGTGCTGCCCGGGCGTGACGCGGGCGAGGCCAGCGCGTCGTTCCTCGTGGATCGGTCACGCTGGCGCGCATTTGCGGATGCCGTTGCGGGAGAGCAGCATCGGGACCCCGAACTCGAGGTCCGGCTCACCGGTCCCTGGCCACCATACGACTTCGTCCGCCTGCAGTTCGGAGGGTAACGCACTGTTCTGCCCAGACTGCGGCACGTGGAACCGGGCGGTGGCGGTGCAGTGCGCACGGTGCGCGGTTGCGCTCCCTGCAATCGCACCGGTGGCCGCGGAGCCGCCCGACGCCGAGATCTCGCAGCTTCGCCGGTTGACGGGTAACCGATACCGGATCGTGCGCCGGCTGGGCAGCGGTGGGATGGCGCACGTGTATTACGTGGAGCAGACGGCGCTTGGCCGGCCGCTCGTGATCAAAGTGCTGCACGCGCATCTGGCGCGCGAGTCCGAGATGCGGGAGCGCTTCCGGCGCGAGGCCGAGGCGGCGGCGCATCTGACGCATCCCTTCATCTGTCCGATTCTCGACTACGGCGCGTCGGACAATGTCGTCTACTTGTTGATGCCGTTTCTGTCGGGTGGGTCGCTGGCCGACCGGCTGGTGAAGGAGCGCACGCTGCCGGCGGTATTCGCCGCATCGACGGCCGCGCAGGTCGCCTGTGCGCTCGACTACGCGCACCGCCGCGGCGTGATCCATCGGGACATCAAGCCGGACAACATCCTGTTCGATGACGACGGGTACGCCATCGTGACGGATTTCGGCATCGCGACCGCGCGGCGGCACGGGCGGTTGACGGGGACCGGGCGGGCAATGGGAACGCCGCACTACATGTCGCCCGAGCAGGCAATGGGCCGGATGGTGGATGGGCGCAGCGATCTCTACGCCGCGGGTGTGATGCTGTACGAGATGCTGCTGGGGATCCCGCCATTCGACGGCGCGGACTCCTACTCGGTGGGGTACAAACACGTCCACGAGACGCCGGTGGCGCCCGAGATCGTGGATTCGCGGACGCCGCCGGCGCTGGCGTCGATCGTCATGAAGTGCCTCGACAAGTCGCCGGACGACCGATTTCAGCGGGGCGTCGATCTGGCCGACGCGCTGATCGGCTTCCTCGCGCAGAACAGTGCACCGAGCGCCACGCGACTCTCGTGGCTCGCCCGCCGGGCGGGCGCAGAGCCGGTTCCAGCGGCGTAGGCGGGGTCGCGCGGGGGCGGCGGCACCGGCTGCCACCCGTCATATTCGGTTCGTGCGCAGCGCCGTGTGTGGCCTACTGGCAGGCTTGCTGGCCGCCCAGATGGCCCGTGCCCAGGGGTGCGATCGCAGCGACAGCTCTGGTGACAGGAGCGTGGCCAGCCGCGATCTCTATTGCCTGACGCTGATCGCGGTGCCCGGCGAATCCGCAGCCGTTGCGGGGCACGTCGATCTGAGCCGCGTGCCGGGGCCGTTCACCGTCGCGGTAACCGCCGACGGACGCGCCATCTATGAGCCCGTCGTGACCGTCGCGGGACTGCCGGCGCCCGGGTCGCTCGGCAACTACACGGTCTTCGTCGCCTGGGTCAGCCCGCCCACAATGTATCCGGCGACAAAACTCGGCGTGATCGCCAATGGCACTACGACCGTGCAGCGATTCGCGCTCGATCCCTTCGTGATTCTGGTCACCGCGGAGCCGAATGCCGGCGTGACCGAGCCTGGCCCTCGCGTCGTGCTGCGGGCGGGGTCGCCGAGCACGCGGCTGCTTCCGCCCGACATGCTGCAGTTCGCGGCCGGCGCGGTGCGGGATACCGGCGGGGATACCGGGGCGAGCGGATCCTCGATGGCGATGCCCGGGATGTCCCCCGGCGGCACGCCAATGACCGATAGGGACAGCGCGGAGCGATGGACGGGCGTGCCAATGCCGGCGGGACTCGCCATGGTGCCCGGCGAGATGGTGCTTCGCCCGGGTACGGCTCCTCTCCTTCCTGATGCGAGACTCGACGCGCCAAATGCGAAGCCGAACGCGGTCGTCGGGGTCGCCGACGGCGACACCCTGCATCTCACGGCGGGGCTCGTGACGCGCGTGATCGATGGCCGGCGCGTCCGGACATACGCGTACAACGGGCAATATCCCGGACCGGTGATCTCCGTGCGGCGCGGAGCGACGATCGTGGTGGACCTCACGAACCACCTCGACCAGCCGACCACGATCCACTGGCACGGCGTCCGGCTCGAGGCGCGGTTCGATGGCGTCCCGGACCCGGCGCATCCGGCGGTACCGCCGGGGGGGCGATTCGCGTACCGGGTGCATTTCCCGGATGCGGGGGTCTACTGGTATCACCCGCACGTGCGGGAGGACATGCAGCAGAATCTGGGACTCGCGGGCGCGATCGTCGTGTCAGACACCGCCGGCGGCGGCGTGGGCGCTGCCGGACGTACCGAGACCGTCGTGCTCAGCGACCTGCTGATGGGAACGGAGGGGTTGGTGCCGTTCGGCCGGACGGCGACTACGCACGCGCTCATGGGCCGATTTGGCAACGTGTTCCTGGTGAACGGCGCCGTGCGGCCCGGATTCACGGCCCGGCAAGGGGATGTGGTGCGGTTCCGGTTCATCAACGCCGCCAATGCGCGGACCTTCAACCTGTCGATTCCGGGCGCGCGGATGAAACTGATCGGAAGCGATGCCGGGCCATTCGAGCACGAGGAGTGGGTCGAGAGCGTCGTCATCGCTCCGGCGGAGCGGTATATCGTGGATGTGCAATTCCGGCGGCCGGGGCGATTCGTGCTGGCCAATCGCGTGCGGGCGCTCGACCACTTCTTCAACCGTTTCTTCTTCCAAACGGACACACTGGCGACCGTCCAGGTGCCGGCCGGGCCGCGGGGGCCTGGCTCGGCAGAGCCATCGGCGCGATTCGCGACGGCTCACGCCGACGCCGCGGCTACCGCGGACATCGAGCGGTACCGCCGCTATTTCACCGGGCCGCCCGATCACACCCTGGAACTGACGATGGAATCGCACGGGCTTCCGTTCGTGACGCGGATGCTCATGCAGCTCGATTCAGCCTATTTCGCGCCGGCCGAGTGGAGCGGAACGATGCCCGGCATGAACTGGGCGGCGACGACCAGTGAGGTGCGGTGGGTGCTGCGCGACCCGGCTACCGGGCGTGAGAACATGGACATCGGCTGGAGCTTCGCACGCGGGTCCGTCGCCAGATTGCGCCTGGTCAACCAGCGCCACGCGTTCCATGCAATGCAGCACCCGATCCACGTCCATGGGCAGCGGTTTCTCGTAGTCGCCGTGAACGGCGTCCCCGTTCGCAATCTGGCGTGGAAGGACACGGTCCTCGTGCCGGCCGGCGGCACGGTGGACATCCTGCTGGACCTGTCCAACCCGGGGCGATGGATGCTACACTGTCACATCGCAGAGCACCTTGCGGCGCAGATGATGACCGAGTTCACGGTGCGGTGACGTCCGCAGCAATGCATGCGTGCCGCCCGTCGTAGCGCCTGCCGGACCGCTTGCCGGACCGTTGTCGTGATGCCGATTCCGATACCCCTTGTGATGCTCAGACGCCGATCGCGCGACCGATTCCCGGAGGATCATTCAGTGCGTGTCCCCGCAGGTAGCCTTCACCGCGCCGCCGTATCCGCGTGCGCCGTCGCAGCCCTGACATTCCTCGCAGCATCTCCGGCGGTGGAGACGCTCGGCGCCCAATCCGCCGCGACGCTGTCGTCCGGCGCGCGGGATTTCGTGTCGGTGAGCGATCCCGTCGTCGTGCTGTCGCACGTCACGGTGATCGACGGCACGGGCGCGCCGCCGCGGCAGGACCAGACCATCGTGATTCGCGATGGCCGGATCGCCGAAGTCGGTCCCGCGGCGAGTGTGGCGGCACCCGCGGGAGCGCCCGTCATGGATCTGACGGGCAAGACGGTGATCCCCGGCATCGTCGGGATGCACGACCACCTGTTCTACAACGCGGCGGGCGGCCGATCAGCGGGGCTCGCGTTCTCCGGACCGCGACTCTACCTCGGCTCGGGCGTCACCACGATCCGGACGACGGGTACGACGGCGCCGTACGCGGACATCAACACCAAGCACGCCGTCGACGCGGGCAAGATTCCGGGACCGCGGATCCACATCACCGCACCGTACATCACCGGTCCGGCGGGCGGCGAGGACATGGCGGTGCTGGCGTCGCCCGAGGCTGCGCGGCGCTTCGTCGCATACTGGGTGGCCGAGGGTGCGACGTGGATCAAGGCGTACACGGACATCCGGCGCGCCGAACTCGGCGCGGCGATCACCGAAGCGCACCGGCTCGGGATCAAAGTGACCGGCCATCTGTGTTCCGTGTCGTACCGGGACGCGGTCGACCTCGGGATCGACAACCTGGAGCATGGGTTCATCACGTCCGAGGATTTCGATCCCCAGCACAAGCCCGACATCTGTCCCGCGGGGAGTTTTTTCCGCGTCGGCGTCGCGAATGCCACGGGCGACACGGCGCATGCGGTGATCAAGAAGATGGTCGATCACAAAGTCCCGATGACCTCGACCCTCGCGGTGCTGGAACCGTTCTTCCCGCACCGTGCGGTGACGGACCAGCGTACGCTCGAGACCATGGCGCCGGAAGTGCGGACGGCGTATCTGGCCATGCGTGCGCACATCGACTCGGGCGGGACGTGGCCGTTCACGAGCGAGATGCTCAAGAACGCGATGGCGTTCGAGAAGGCGTTCGTCGATGCGGGCGGGACGCTAGCGGCGGGCGTGGACCCGACGGGTATCGGCGGGGCGCTGCCGGGGTTCGGCGACCAGCGGAACTACGAGCTGCTCACCGAGGCGGGATTCACCCCGTCGCAGGTCGTGCAGATCATGACCGCGAACGGCGCCAAGATTCTCGGCGTGTATGACAAACTGGGATCTGTGGAGCGAGGCAAATTGGCCGATCTCGTCGTGCTGGATGGAAACTTGTCAGCAGATCCGGCGACGATTCACAAAGTGACGATCGTGTTCAAGGACGGAGTGGGCTACGATTCGCCGAAGCTGATCGCGTCCACCAAGGGGCGCGTCGGGATCGACTGATCGAATCGGCGCGGTTCTACGGCAACGACAGAAGCGCTGTTCTCGACGACTGGCGATGCGGGTAGTGCGGTTCTACGGCAACGACACAAGCGCCCTTGGCCGAACAGGCCGACCTTCGGTTCTCGAAGGGCGCCTACTGCCCTCGACGACTGGCGATGCGGGTAGTGCGGTTCTACGGCAACGACACAAGCGCCCTTCTCGAAGGGCGCCTACTGCCCTCGACGACTGGCAATGGCGGCACGACAACTACAGCTCCCAATTGGTACGACTTCTGCGAACGTCCGCCACACACCCATGAACCTGCTCGGGGCTCTTCGCGACGGCTTGTCTGCGGTGCCGCTGGTGGGGCGCCTCGCACACCTTGGGGATTCACCGACGCCCGAGGCGCTCGTCGGCGTCGCGATGTCCTATAAAGTGATCCGGCCGTTGCAGGTGCAGACGGAGTTGCTGGAGCTCGCCCGCATCGTCGCGGATGCGCGTCCCCACGCGCTGCTCGAAATCGGCACCTTTCGCGGCGGCACGCTCTTCGTGTTTTCGCGCCTCGCGGCGCCCGACGCCGTGATCATCAGCCTCGATCTGCCGATCTCGCTGCGCGGGAAACTCATTCGCGTGGCGCAGGGGCCGCTCTTCCAGCGATTCACCTACGGCCGCCAGTCCATGCACCTGCTGCGTGAGGACTCCCACAGTCCGAAGTCGGTGGCGGACGTCGGGGCCATCAGAGGAGACCGCTTGCTGGATTTCCTCTTCATCGACGGCGACCACGCGTACGAAGGGGTGAAGGCAGACTTCGAGCTTCACTCACGAGCGGTCCGGCCGGGCGGGATCGTCGCGTTCCATGACATCGCGATGAAGCCGCCTTGCGGTGTGCCGCAACTCTGGTCGGAGCTCAAAGCCAAGTACCGGCACACCGAGATCGTGCACGAGAAGGGACCGAAATCGATGGGCATCGGTGTGCTCTGGGTGTGAGGCCGGTGCGCGCGTAACCTGCGGGCCCACGGTATCAGATCCGGCCCATTCGAGGCCGGTGGCAGACGGTTCCCGGTGCGGCGAGCCCGAGCGCGGCGGACGGGCGCTCGCGGGACGAGTGGGGACGAATATGAGCGGCGGCCCCTTTAACGTTGGCGGCCACCCTCGCTTACGCGTAATTCGCCCCAATTCCATCGCCTGCGCCGCGGCGCATTGCAATCTTGCCTGGCATGATACGTCTGCTGGTGGCGGACGACGAGCCGCTGGCGCGAGCACGCCTTCGCGAACTCGTCGCAGACGATCCCGAACTCGAGATCGTGGGCGAATGTGGTAACGGCGCCGATGCCGTGACGGCCATCGGGCGGCTGGATCCCGATCTGGTGCTGCTCGACATCCACATGCCGGAGCTCGATGGCCTGGAAGTCGTGCGGCGCGTCGGCATCGACCGCATGCCGGTCGTGGTATTCGTGACCGCGCACGAGCAATACGCGGTGCGGGCATTCGGCCTGCGGGCCGTGGACTACGTGCTCAAGCCGGTGGACGACCAGCGTTTCGCGGAGGTGCTGCACCGGGCGAAGCAGCGGGTTCACGCACGGGGACGGGCGAAATCCGGCTGAACGGCAATGCAGGGCCGGTGAGGCCCTCGCCCAGCGGTGCCTGACAACCCCACGGGCCTGAACGACTGTTCAGGCCCGCGGTGCTACAAGAGAACGACCAGCACACCAGTCGTCGCGACCTTCCCTCATTTCACGACAATCGTGCCGGTGAAGTGGTGATTGAAGCATTCGATCGTGTACGTGCCGGGCGTGGTCAGCGTGCGCTGTGCCGTGCCATCGCTCATGAGGGCGACGCTGTCCGGCGTTGTCGCACCGGCGGGCACAGATGTGAAGTGCACGCTGTGCGGAACGCTGCCGATCGAGAACGTGACGGGCATGCCTCCGGTGACTGTGTCCGGGTTGGGGCTCCAGAAGTAGTTGCCGCCGGTGCCGTAGGCGCCGCCTGTCGTCGTTGTGCTGCCGGTGATTGTGGCGCTCGTACCGCCTCCGCCAGCTCCGCCACCAGGGCTAGTGCTGCTGCTACTGCAGGCGGTCACCGCGCAGACCGCGGCAATGACGGTTGCTACTACCAGGATCTGTTGGCGCATGACCTCCACTCCGTGCAAAGGTTACAAGGGTTCGTATTCAGTGTGAGCCGTATGGTCGCCGAATGTCCGACAACCCGCATCCCCTTTGGGGCGAACGGCGTACCAGCGGGGGTGAATGCCGGGACTGCGGGGCCTAAGAGTCTGCGCCCGCGCGTAGCCGCGGCGGGACGATCTCAGGCACCGGTCTCGTGCTGCTGGTGCGACACGGATCACATCGCCGGATGACATGATCGAAGTGTTTCATCCGCATCCCATCCGCATCAGACTTTGATGCGCTTCCAGCGTCCGCGACGAAAGAGAATTACCGCGACGACCGCGAAAGTGGAGAACGCGATCGAGACGGCGGCGAACAAACCACGCGGTCCGAAGTGCATCGGGATGGCGAGCGCATACGCGAGCGGAATTTCCCAGAGCCAGAAGATCACGAGGTTGAGCCACGTCGGCGTCCACGTGTCACCCGCGCCGTTGAAGGCCTGCGTCACCACCATGCCGTACGCATAGAACGGGAACCCGAGGGCGATCACCCGCAGACAGTCGGTGCCCGTGCGGAGGACATCGGGATCCGCGGTGAACAGCCCGACGATCGGATGCGCGAGCGCGACGAACAGCGCACCGACCACGGTGAGCACGCCGCAATTGTACAGGGCCGTCAACTGCACGGCGCGTGCGCCCCGCTCGGGGCGGCCGGCGCCGAGTGCCTGGCCCACCATTGTCGCGGCGGCGTTGCTCAGGCCCCACGATGGCAGCAGCGCGAACACCACCACGCGGATCCCGATCGTGTAGCCGGCGAGCACCGAACTGCCGAACGTCGCGGCAATGCGCACGAGCCCGATCCAACTCGCGCTACCGATGAGTGTCTGGAGCGCTCCCGCGCCCGAGAGGCGGAGCAGCCGGCCCATCACGCCCGCATCGACCCCGAGATCCCGGCGCCGCACGGTGACGCGGCCACCCGGCCGGATGAGACGGCTCAGCGCGTAGAGCGCGCCAATGCTCCGGCCTGTCGTCGTCGCGACGGCGGCGCCGGCCACACCGAGGTGCGGGAACGGACCGAGTCCGAAGATGAGGCACGGGTCGAGCACGATGTTGATCGCGTTGGCGAGCCAGAGCACGCGCATCGCAATGGCCGCGTCGCCTGCTCCCCGGAAGATCGCGTTGACGAGGAAGAGCATCAGGATCGACCCACTTCCGCCGAGCATCACGCGGGTGTAGCCCGAGCCGGTCGCAATGACGGATGGACCGGCGCCCATGACGGCGAGCAGTCGTGGTGCGAGGGTGGCGCCGGCCGTTCCCAACACGAGTGCGACGAAGAGTCCGAGCACGACTGCCTGGCCGGCCGCGTGCGACGCGGCGCCGGCATCGTGCTCGCCAATGCGGCGGGCGACCAGCGCGGTCGCGCCAACGCCGAGTCCAAGGGCGGCGGCGTAGAGGAGCGCCAGCATCGATTCGGTGAGGCCGACCGTCGCGACGGCGTCGGCGCCGAGGCGTCCGACGAAGTACACGTCGACGACTGCGAAGACACTTTCGAGGGCCATTTCCAGGACCATCGGCACGGCCAGCAGCAGAATGGCTCGTGAGATCGAGCCTTCGGTGTAGTCCTGGCGGGATCCGTGCAGTGCTTCGCGCACCGCGGCCCAGAATCTCGGGCGTGAGGCCATGCGAGGATGGAACGAGACGAAGGGGAGTGGGAGCGGCGGGCGACACCGCGTGACACGGGCGCCGGCGCCGCGACTACCGGACCGGGTGCGGCGCGGAGAGTCGGGAGCGACTACGGATTTCGATTACACCACGGCTCCGCCACGGCGGAAGTGTAAACGCTCAGTGGCGATTTCGCGCGGGGGGAGCTCGAAACTCGAAAGTGAACGGGAGACCGTAGAGCAGAGTCAGTACCGCGCGCCGGACATCAGAGTCCGTTCAGGGCGACGACCGCGGTGTCGTGAACGGGCGTCTCGATCCCGAACTTGCGTCCGAGGCGGGCCACGGTGCCGCTCAGCGTGTCCAACTCAGTTGGACCGCCGCGCTCCACATCCAGCAGCAAGCTGGGTTTCGTCTCCGGGCGCAGCGCATCGAAACGCTGCATCGCGTCATCAATGATCGCCTGGGCATCAGCATCGCCCAGGGCGACGCCCAATGCGCGGCCGACGGCGACGACCTCACGCACGGCACGCTCGAAGACCTCGCGCCCGAAGGGGGCAGCGCGGACGGGGCCGGCCGGACGCCGGGCGAGCCCGCAGATCGCGGCGAGTGGCGCGATGAACGCGAGCTTGCGCCACAGCTCGGCCTCAATGTCGCGAGTGACCGTCACCTCGACTCCGGCATTGCGAAGGGCAGCCGCGAGCGGATCGAGGCGATCAGACGGCTGGCCGCGGAACTCGCCAATGGTAATGCGGGCGAAGGGGCTGGACCGTTCGATCACACCGGGCGCGGTGCGGGCGGCGACGATGTACGTGAGACCACCGGCGATCGACGTCCGGGCGATGCCGAGCGTCGTGAGCCGGTCATCGATGCCGACCCCATTGAGGAGGGGGACGATGACCGACCCCTGTGCGGCGAGCTCGCGGAGCGCGGGTGCGACCTCGTCCAGGGAATAGCTCTTGACCGCGACGATGACGAACGCCGATCCCGCGAGCGCAGCGGGGTCACTGGTGGCGGCGACGTTGGCGACGTGACGCGCGCCGCCCGGCTGAACGATCTCGAGGCCGCCCTTGGCCCGGATCGCGTCGAGGTGCTTGCCGCGGGCCAGGAGGTGGACCTGCTGACCTGCCAGGGCGAGTACACCCGCGAAGTACCCGCCGACGCCTCCGGCGCCGACAACCGCGACGCGGGCGGGTGAACTGGGGCCGGTCATTGCGCGGGGGGGTGCCGCCGGAAAGCAGACAGGACCACGGACGATAACGCGGACGAGAGCGCGGACGAGAACCCGGGCGGCAGCTACGCCGCTGGCGGCCGTGCGGCGGGTCTAGCTGTTAGCACTCCGGCGCCGCCGGGGGAGGACGGCGTTCGTGCCGGCGGCATCGTAGGCGGCGAGGGCCCACGCGGCGACATCACCCGGGGCATAGGCGGCGCCGACGGCACCGGGCAGGCGTGTGCTCGCGCGGCGCATGACCGCAGTGATGCCACCGAAGAGCTGTTGTCGCCGGATGCCGGTGGCGCGCAGCACGCGGCCGTACGCGGCGACCGCTGCTCGCAGCCGTGCGCGAACCGCGCGCCATTCACGGCGCTGTCCGCGCTCCGGCATGGGTCGTGTCAGCACGGCCAACACGCGTGCGCAGACCGCATCGACCGTGGGAGTCGGCTGGACCCCGCGAACGACAGCCGGGTCGGATCGGACGGACATCGGGGACTCCTCCAAAACGGGACCTGCCCATCGTGAGCGCATCAAAGCGACGCGCGATTGGCTCATTGAGTAATACACGATTGTACGGCGTCGTGCACGTCCCCTTGCGACGGTGGGGTGATTTCCATCGGCCTATCGCCCGCGGCGGCCGGACTTTGCGGACGTACTCCAGGGCTTTCCGGACCCCTTGGGGCGGCCGCCGGGGACAGGTTGACCGGGCCCGCGGGGTGGCGGCTGGTGGGCAGAGCCTGCTGGCCGTTTCGATACGGTGCGTGACGGAGGCGTTACGCGCGGTAGTGTGGCCGAGGGCGATGCGCCTGGCAGGGGCAGAAGTTTGCGTGGGGCCATGATTTGATCCGCCTAATCTGCGGGGTGGCGCGAACTGAAACCTTTTGCGCCACTTCCCGTACGGTTAACCGAGAGACAACGGCACACGCAACAGCACCATGCGGTGAAAAAAAAGACGAGCGGACGGTGTAACCTTTGTCGCTCTTCGGGTGTCCAAGCTTGCAACAGCAAAAAGCAACAGCAAAAAAAAACAGCAAAAAGCAACAGCAACAAGCAACAAGCAACAGCAAGAGCGACGCCATCCCGCACTGCCGGAATCCGACGCAGCGTAGTCGAGAAAGTACCACAGGAAGAGTCACTCGGAGGAGTCATGGAAGCACCGTGGAAAGCCGGAGACACCGTGTCCGCGATCTGCCCGCATTGCGGCGATCTGGTCACTGCCAAATACGCCCATCGCTCGGTGCGGATCCCGCGCACCCGCCTGAATGTGCAGCACGTGCTCGTGAGCGTGTGCCCGACCTGCGACGCCATGCTCGCGCTACCGCGGCAGTCAATGGCGCAGCTTCGCGAGGTGAGCGTCGGGAAGTAAGGCGGTCGGGCGGCGGCCGGATTCTCGTGGCAGCCGGTGCGTGAGGGGTAGCCGATGGTGGGGGCCGTTCTCGAACGGCCCCCGCTTCGTTTCTACGGCTGCGTTGCGTGTGGGGCGTTGGGATGGCGGACCACGAGCGGGAGAGACGCGGAAGCGGGCGCAGGGGCCGAGGGGTTGCGGCGGGTTGGGAACATCGAGCATTCATCCGCGCGGATTGTTGCGCGGATTGTTGTGCGGATGTGCCGGTCCAACCCTCAGCCCCGGTGGTGTGGCGCGTGTCATGGCAACGCGGTGGGCGATTGCGTCTGGTGCGTGCGGCCGGGCTGGCGGCGATCGTGGCGGCCATCGTGGCGGTTGGGGGGCGGGGTGCCCGGGCGCAGCCAGCGCACGTGCCGGTGGCGCACGTGCCGGTGGCGCACGTGCCGGTGGCGCACGTGCCGGTGGCGCACGTGCCGGTGGCGCACGTGCCGGTGGCGCTCACGGGAGCGCCGCCGCCCGGGTGGGTGGCCTTCACCAAGGCTCTGGACGCGTTCGCCGGGCGGGACAGCGTCGTCGGCGCGGGAGTGCTCCTGTTGCGGGGCGGGCAGGTGATTGCGCACCACGAGTACGGTGATGCGGACCGGGCGGCGCGCCAGCCGGTCACCACGCGCACGCTCTTTCACTATGGGTCGATCACCAAGACCCTGACCGCGATCGCGATCATGCAGCTCCGTGACCGCGGCCGTTTGCGGCTCGGCGATCGCGTGGTGACGTACGTGCCGGAGCTCCGCCTGGTGCACGATCCATACGGCTCGATCGACAGTCTCACCATCGCAATGCTGCTCTCGCATGCGGGCGGATTCCAGAATCCGACGTGGCCGTATACCGAGGGCAAGCCGTGGGAGCCGTTCGAGCCGACGACGTGGGCGCAACTGGTGGCGATGATGCCGTATCAGGAATTGCGCTTCGCGCCCGGCTCGCGATATGGCTACAGCAATCCGGGATTCCTCTATCTGGCGCGCATCATCGAGTCCATCACGGGTGATCCGTGGGAAGTGTACGTCGACAAGAACATCCTCAAACCACTCGGACTCGAGCACAGCTATTTCGGCGTGACGCCGTACTTCATGGCCGCCGACCGCGCCAACAGCTACGCCGAGGAGCGCGACTCGGCCGGGCGCATCTCGGTGCGGGCGTTGGGCCGGGAGTTCGATCCGGGCATCACGATCCCCAATGGCGGGTGGAATGCGCCGCTGACCGATCTCGGCCGGTACAGCGCATTTCTCACTGGGGCACCGGCGAGCGACACCGCGCTACGCAGGCTCTACGACACCGTGCTCTCGCGGGCGTCGTTGGCCGAATGTGGCGGCCGCGGTATCCGACGGCGGCCGATCCGGAGAGCGTGTCAGCGCCTGGTGAGACCGTGGGGTTGTCGTTTTTCGAGGTGCCCCACGGCGGGACGACCTTCGTCGGCCACATGGGATTTCAGGCGGGGTTTCGGGCCTTCCTCTACATCAACCCCGAGAGTGGCGTCGCGGTGATCGCGGCGCTCAACACCCGGAACAATGCCGATCCCGCGGCGTCGCAGGCTGCGTGGCTCGCCGTGCGCGACGCCGCGCTCGACCTGATCAAATGATCGGCTGATTCTGAGGTGGCGACGGGCCGGCCGAAGGCCAGCGTCAGGCCTGGGACGGGCCGGCCGTGAGGGGTGTGGGGCCGGGGGGGGGGAGAGAGGGCGGCGGGGGTAGGTGCGCACCTATCGCTCCGGAGCCGGGCGGGGCACATTGGACCGGGTGGCGCCGCCGCGGCCGGTGGTGCGCGTAGCAGCCGCGTTCGGCGCCGCCACCGGAGTTTCGGGCTTCCAGCGCTCCGTTCCTTCTCGCGAGGACCGATATGATCAAAGACTTCAAAGCGTTCATCATGCGGGGCAACGTCGTCGACCTCGCGGTCGGTGTGATCATCGGCGCGGCGTTCGGCTCGATCGTGAAGTCGCTGGTCAATGACATGTTGATGCCGGTGCTCGGGTTGATCACGGGCGGCATCGATTTCTCGAACATGTTCGTGCTGCTCAAGGCGGGTGCCAAGGCGCCGGCGCCCTACGCGTCGCTGGCGGATGCCAGGGCGGCGGGCGCAGTGACGGTGAACTACGGCGTGTTCATCAACGCGGTGATTGCGTTTCTGATCGTGGCCTTCTGCGTGTTCCTGCTCATCCAGGCCCTGGCGAAACTCCACAAGGCGCCGGCTCCGGCGCCGCCGAACACCAAGGATTGCCCGTACTGCAAGCGGGCCATTCCACAGGACGCCACGCGGTGTCCGGAGTGCACGTCGCAACTCGCGGCCGCGGCGTAGCTGGACAGGCAATCCGCAACATCTGAGCGGGGCCGTTCCCGAACGGCCCCTACTGCCCTCGACGACTATCGGTGGGCGCAGCGACTGCGGAGACCGCGAACGGTGATGCAAATGCGCGAGGGCCGGCTGAAGTCTTCCAGCCGGCCCTCGCGTCGTCCCGCAGTCCCGCCGGGTGCTACGCTTTCAACTGGATCAACTGGTCGACCGTGATGCCTTCGGCTTCGGCCTGGAAGTTCATCACCACGCGGTGGCGGAGAACCGACAGCGCGACGCTCTGCACGTCCTCGAGATCGGGGATGGCGCGGCCTTCCATCGCTGCGCGCGCCTTGGCGCCGAGCACCAGATACTGCGACGCGCGCGGGCCCGCGCCGTAGCTCACGTACCGTTTGACATCGGGTGTCGCCTCGGCAGCCACGGGACGCGTGGAGCGGGCCAGGCGAACCGCGTAGGCGACGATGCTCGGCGGCGCGGGCAGGCGGCGGACGAGGTGCTGGAGGGCGAGCAGCCGGTCGGCGCGCAGGACGGGGGCGACACTCCCGCGCGAGTCGCCAGTGGTGGCGGTGACGATCGCTTCCTCTTCGGTCCGCGAGGGGTAGTCCACGCGGAGCTCGAACATGAAGCGGTCCAACTGCGCTTCCGGCAGCGGGTACGTGCCTTCCTGCTCGATCGGGTTCTGCGTCGCCAGGACGAAGAAGGGCTCGGGCAGCGCGTGCGTCTGGCCCGCGGTGGTGACCGCGTGCTCCTGCATCGCCTGGAGGAGCGCGGCCTGCGTCTTGGGCGGTGCGCGATTGATCTCGTCGGCGAGGACGACATTGGCGAAGACCGGACCGTGCACGAAGCGGAATGCGCGATGGCCGGTGGCCTGGTCCTCCTCAAGCAACTCCGTGCCCGTGATGTCGCTGGGCATGAGGTCGGGCGTGAACTGCACGCGTGAGAACGTCAGCTCGAGCGCCTGGGCGACCGTCTGCACGAGCAGCGTCTTCGCCAGGCCGGGGACGCCGACGAGGAGCGCGTGGCCGCCGGCGAGGAGTGCCGCGACGAGGTTGTCCACGACCGTCTGCTGGCCGACGATACGTTGAGCGATCTGCGCCATGAGCGCGCTTCGGGCGCGCGCGAGCTCGTCGAGCAACTCGACATCGCGTTCGTCGCCAGCGGACGCGGCGGGCCCTCGGGAAGTCGTCGCGGTCACGACAGGAATGTAGTGGGTGACGACAGAGGGCCAGTGGCCGGTGTCCGGGATCGCTGCGCGGCCGGAGCGAGCGCGCAGCGGTACTGCTCCGACGTTGGTCTCAATCGCGGGGAAAGTGGTTGCCCCGGTGGATCATCCACCGGCTCCGCGACGCCACACGTGTACCCCGGCCCATGACACCGGCCGCATCGCAGCGGGCTACGGCAGCGCGAACGCCGCCCGCGATTCGAGAGGGTAGTTGGTGCTGGTGAGCGTGGCGATCGCGGTGAGTGGTCCGTGGGCGCGGGGGCGTCGCCAGTGCATCGAGTAGCTGAGGGACGCCTGTGGATCGAGCGGCTGGTTGCGCAGTGCTTGCGTGAACATCTGCCCGCTACTCCAGCGCCACACCTCGCTGCCGGCGGCGTCCGTGACCGCGATGTCGTGTGTCTGCCCGCTCGGGAACGTGACCTCGAGTTTCCTGGCGGTGTGATTCATCACGTGCATGACGAAGTGCACATCCTCGCCGTTCACCGACACGTCCATCGATGATTCGAGCGTCGTGGCGGCCGGTCGCGGGTGCGACGCGGCGGACGTGGCGATCGCGCCCCTGCTGATCACGCGGTTGTTGGTCGCGGCGTTGGCGATGACGAGCGAGAACGGGTGTTCCTGGGAGCCGCATGCGGCGGCGAGAGTGACGGCGGCGGCCAGACCGGCGAGGTGTCCAGCGCGGTACCAGGCGGCTCGTCCGGCGCGCACCGCCGGTTGCGCTGGTGTCGGAGCCAGCGGACAAAATGTCTGGAAGCCGCGCTCTGGCGACCGCGCCCGCCCATCGGAGAACATCACAAATCTTTTACCACAGAGTTATCAACACGGGTTCACTTCATCATCGAGACTCCGCGTGTAAGTGATATATAGGCTATCACTTGCCATTCGTCCACCCTCAATCGCGAATCCACATTTTTGTGCATTGGGCAGACGCGGCTTCAAGGTTGCAAAAGGCCCTTGGCGCCGGTACATTCCGCGCGCAATGGACGAGGGGAGCGGACGGCCCGGCCCGGCGGCCGGCCAGCGAGGGCGGGGTTCCCGCTCCCCGCGCCTTTCGACCGTGGCGGGGGGAGGGGTGGAGTTCGCGGTAGCCATTCTGCTCGGCGTGTTCGGCGGGCAGTGGCTGGACCGGCGGTGGGGTACGAGCCCCTGGCTGGTGGTGATCGGGGCGATGCTCGGTGCGGGAGCGGGCTTCTACAAGCTGTACCGCGACCTCACGGCCAGCCAGCGACGTCCGCCCGCGAATGGCGCAGCGAATGGCGCAGGCGACGACACGCACCGATAGCGGTGCCGTGACGATGCCTAGCGCGGTGCGCCAGCGGCGATGCCGCCTCGTCCTGTGCAACTGTTCCTGTTCGCGGTGGTCTCGGGCGTCGTGATCGGTCTCGCCGGCGTGTTGTTCGGGCTGGCGTACAGCACAGGCGCGGGGCGACGTGCGATCGTTGCGAGCGCGGTGCTCGCCTGGGTGGCGCAGGCGATGGCATTCGCGATCGTGTGGCGGCTTCGCACGTGGAACGTGATGGCGGCGTGGACATTGGGCATGATCCTCCGGCTCGTGGTGCTGGTGCTCTACGGGTTGGCGGGGGTGCGCGCGTTGTCGCTGCCTCCCGAAGCGGCGCTGGTGAGCATGGCGGTGTTCCTCTTTCTCTCGACGTTGATCGAACCATGGTTTCTGCGATCGTGAAGCGGGTAGGCGACGGATTGCGGCGGTTGGCTTCGTGCGGGCTGACGGTGAGCGCCGTTCGCGAACGGCGCCTACTGCCCTCGACGACAGGCGCATCGGCGTGGCCGGCTTCGCGGGTGCTGGCGCGAGTGGCCGTCGTCTGCGCTGGGCTCGTGGCGCTGGCAGGGAGGTCCGCACAGCTCGGGGCGCAAGAATATCCTCACTGCTTCAGCCAGGGGTCGGCGGCGAGCGACGAGCACGGTTTGCGGCTGTTGGCGGGCAAGCCGAAGTCGATCGACTTCATCACGCCGCACATCACCGATTCGCACGATCTCGATCTGCCGTATTACGCCTCACCATTCGTCTGCATCGTCGAATTGCCGCGCTGGGCGCCAGTGCACGTGGGCGGCGTCACACTCGATCTCTCGCCGACCAAGCACGTCGTGTGGCTGCTGATTGCGTCCGTGCTCTGCCTGGTGACGCTGTTGTCCGCCGCGGCATTCCATCGGCGCCGGACGGCCGACCCTGGTGTCGCCGAAGGGTTCTCGGCGGGCATCGAAGCCCTGGTGCTCTACATCCGCCAGACGGTCGTGCTGCCGAACGTGGGGCCACACGGGGATGCCTATACGCCGTACATCCTCTCCGTGTTCTTCTTCATTCTCTTCGCCAATCTCGTCGGGCTCATTCCGTACGGGTCGACGGCGACGGGCAACATCTCCGTCACGGCGACGATGGCCATCATCTCGTTCGTCGTGATCGAGGTATCCGGGATGCGCGCACTGGGCGCCGGCTACTGGAAGACCATCGTCTACTGGAATCCGGACCTTAGTCCCGTCGTCCGCATTCTCATGATGGCGATCATGACGCCTATCGAGATCCTGTCGAAGTTCACCAAGCCATTCGCGTTGACGATCCGGCTTTTCGCCAACATGACCGCCGGGCACATCGTGCTACTCGCGCTCATCAGCCTGATCTTCACGTTCAACAGCTATTTCATCGCGCTCGTGCCGGTGGCGATGGGTGTCGCGGTCTCCCTCCTCGAAATCTTCGTGGCGTTTCTGCAGGCATTCATCTTCGCGCTGCTGACGGCGGTCTTCATCGGCCAGATCAGGCAATCGGCCCACTAACGGAGCGATCGGTATCTGGAGACGCGTGAGGTTTGCTCCACTCGCGTGAGCGGTACGTAACCGGCCGAGTGGCCGGTGATACCCGTTGAGGCCCGGGCCTCGCTGACGGGTGGCGGTGCGCCGGGACGGGACCGCGGAGCATGTGTTTCCACCAACGAGCGGTGTGAGCCGCTCGCGAACACGACGGAGAATTCGCATGACGATCCTTGCACTCTTGCAGCAGGCAGTCGATCCGGCAATCGCCGCGTCGCGCAGTGGTGGCCTCATGGGCGCGGGCATTGGCGCCGGCCTGGGCGCCATTGGGTCCGGTATCGGAATTGGCTTGATCGGCGGGCGGACGAGCGAGGCAATGGCCCGGCAGCCCGAACTGGCGGGGACCATTCAGACCGCCGCTCTGATTCTCGCTGCGCTGGTCGAAGGCGTGGCGCTCTTTGCCGTCGTGATCGCGTTCCTCATCCAGCTCAAGTTCTGAGCTCGGCGTTCGGAGTGCGGCGGGACGAGCCCGAGGCTCGATCCGCCGGCTCCCTCCGGGAGATCTGCATGAACCTCTGGTCGAATATCCGCATGCGCCGAGTTCTCATCGTCAGCTCGGGCGTGTTGGCGGCCCTGCCGGGACTTGCCGGGCCGTTGCGCGCGCAGGAGGCCGGATCAGGCGGCAACATCCTGACCCCGAACGGCGGTCTGATGGTCTGGACTCTGGCCATCTTCGGCGTCCTCCTGTTCGTCCTGTCCAAGTACGCGTTCCGCCCGATCACCGCCGCGGTCGCGGCTCGTGAGAAGGCGCTCGAGGACGCGCTGGAGCAGGCGAAGGCCGATCGTGCCGAAGCTGCAGCGCATCTTGCCGAACAGCGTCAATTGCTGCAGCGGGCGCACGGGGACGCGCAGCGGCTACTCGCCGAGGCGCGCACCACGGGTGACACCGTGCGGCAGCAACTGCTGGCGCAGACGCATTCGCAGCAGCAGGACCTGCTCGAGCGCGCGCGGAAGGAGATCGACGACGAGCGCTTGCGCGCGATCGCCGATCTGCGGCGTGAGGCCGTCGATCTTGCGATACTGGGCGCTGGCCGCGTGATCGAGAAGAACCTCGACGACGCCACGAACCGCAAACTGGTGGACGAGTTCCTCGCCGGGCTCAAGCCGCCGGCGGCTCGCCGGTAAATGCGCGAAATCTCGATCGCCGCGAACTACGCGGAGGCACTGTTGGCACTCGCGAAGGAGGCGAAGGCTCCGGGCGAGTGGGGCGAGATGTTCGGGGACATTGCCGCGGCGATCGAGCAGGACCCACGTCTCAGGCGATTCCTCGAATCACCGCGTGTGAGCGAGTCGCGGAAGCGGGCGATCATTGGCGAGGCTTTCGGCAAGCGGCTGCCTAAGACACTCGTGCGGTTCCTGCAGATCCTCGTGCACAACCGGCGCCAGATGCTGATCCCGTCGATCGCGTCCGAGTACACGCGGCTGCTGGACGACCTCGAGGGCCGGATCCACGCCGACGTGACGGTCGCCCGGCCGATGGACGCGGCGGCGCAGACGGCGCTGGCTGAGCGGCTGACCAAGACGATGGGCGGCGGGAAGCGTGTCACACCGGTCATCCGGGTCTTCCCGGCGATCATGGGTGGTGCCATCGTCCGGATCGGCGACACCGTGGTGGACGGATCGGTGCGGACGCGGCTGGGGCGGCTTCGCCAGCTGCTGGCGGCGGCGCAATAGACGCGAGGACGAGCGTGGCGGATCCAGCGGGGCGGGTGAGCGGGCGTGTGAGCGTGCGAATCGTCCCGAAACCCTGGGGCCACGAGCTGATCTGGGCAGCGACCGACCGGTACGTCGGCAAACTGCTCCACATTCGGGCGGGACACTCCCTCTCCGTGCAATATCACGAGCGAAAGGACGAGACCATCCACCTGCTGTCCGGCTCGATGATCTACCGCGTCGGCGATGCGGCGGGTGGCGAGCTGCGCGACATCGGCCTCAAGCCGGGCGAATCGTATCGCAACGTGCCCGGCACGGTCCACCAGATGGAAGCGCTGACCGATTGCGACGTGCTGGAGGCGTCCACGCCCGATCTCGACGATGTCGTTCGTCTCAGTGACCGGTACGGGCGGGAGGGGACCAATGCGCCCTGATTCGCGTGCCGGCTCGCATCACTGCTTGCATCACCGCTTCGGCCGAGGTGCCCGATGAAAGTGATCATCCCGCTCGCCGGCAAGGGGACGCGGCTGCGTCCACACACGCACGTCACGCCCAAGCCGATGCTCACCGTCGCGGGCAAGCCGGTCATGTCGTACCTGCTCGATGATCTCCGCAAGCTCGGCAGCATCGAGGAAGTCATCTACATCACCGGCCATCTGAAGGAGAAAGTCGAGAGCTACGCGAGGCAGGCGCTGGACGTCCGATCCGTGTTCGTGGAGCAGCGGACCCAGGACGGCACTGCTGGCGCGGTCGCGCTCGCGCGACCCTACATTGACCAGCCGGTCCTCATCATCTTCGTCGATACGATCTTCGACGCCGATCTTTCCGTCATCGATCGCACCGATGCGGATGGAATCATCTGGACCAAGGAAGTCGAAGACTATCAGCGTTTCGGCGTGGTGGTGACGGACGCGCAGGGGTACATGACGCGGATCGTCGAGAAGCCATCGACGCCGATCTCCAAGCGCGCGAACATCGGCCTGTACTACATCCGCGACTGGCGTCTCCTCTTCGACGGTATCGACCACGTGCTGGCGTCACCGCCCAACAAGGGCGAGTTCTACCTGACGGACGCCTTCCAGTACATGATCGAGCATGGCGCGCGTCTCAAGGTGATCGACGTCGAGGGCTGGTTCGACGCGGGCAAGCTGGACGCGCTGCTGGAGACGAACCGCGCGATGCTGGAGCGTGGGCGGGCCCGCCGTCCGGCGGACATCCCGGGCTCCACGATCGTGGATCCGGTGCACATCGAGGACGGCGTGCAGATCCAGCGCTCGCGGATCGGCCCCAACGTCTCGATCGGGGCGGGTACAGTCATCGACGGGTCGGAGATTCGCGACACGATCATCGGCGTGAAGTCGGCGATCCGCGGGTCGGTGCTCACGAACTCGCTCATCGGCGACCATGTCGTGCTGGAGGGCGTCCACGGCGACGTGACCGTGGGCGATCATTCCGAAGTGAGAACCCGCGGGTCGTAAGCGGCGGGGCTCAGCCGGGTGACACCAGCCCGGCGGCGGACACGATCGTAGTGAGGGCTCGGGCGAGTCCGAGCGTCCCATCCCCGTTGTCGTACCACTCGTTTGCGGTGTGCGCATCGCCGCCGGTGCCGCCGGCTCCGATCGCGACTGCCGGGATCCCGAGGCTGATGGGAACGTTGGCATCGGTGGAGGCAGTGGCCAGATCGGGCTCGCGGCCGATGAGCCGGGTGGCTTCGATGGCGGCGAGCACCAGCGGGTCGTCGGCCGGCACATCGCCGCACGGACGATCGCCGATCAGATCAATCTCGACTACCAGCGGGCGCGTACCCGGGGCGCGCCGGGCATTTTCCGCCGCTGCCGCCGCCATGGCGGCCGTGCGTATTTCGCGGTCGTAGCGTTCGAGGATCGCCGCCGACCCGGAGCGCAGGTCGACCTCGAACCATCCGCATTCGGGGATCGCGTTGACCGCGATGCCGCCGCCGATCCGGCCGACCGTCAACGTGGTCCGCGGTTCCCGCGGCAGCGCCTGGGCGCCCAGCGTCGCGACCGCGGCGGCGGCGGCGTGCACGGGATTGGCGAGGCCATACGCGGCCCAACTGTGGCCGCCGGTGCCGCGGTAGGTCACGCGAAAGCGGCGCGCACCGAGGGCACGGTGGACGACACGCTCATCTCCGGCGCCGTCGAGCGCGATCGCGGCCGCGACCTGTCCGGCCGCGCCAGCGAAGAACGCCTTGGCGCCGCGCAGATCACCCGCACCCTCTTCACCCGTAGTCGCGACGAAGTCGACCGGCGTGCCGAGGCGGATCCGCACACCGTCGATCTCTCCCGCGAGTGCGAGCATCGCGGCGAGTCCTCTGCCGTTGTCGCCGATGCCCGGGCCGGCCAGCCGCGAGCCGTCGCGGCGCACCTCGAGCGTCGTATCGGGCGGGAAGACGGTATCCAGATGCGCGCAGACCACAACAGCGGGCGCGTCCGCCGCGCCGGCGCGGCGCCCAATCACGTTGCCCGCATGGTCTGTCCGGACATCCGTGAGGCCGAGCGCCGTGAATTGGCCGGAAATCCATGTCGCCCGCCGAGACTCGGCACCGGTTGGTGCGGGGATCTCGGAGACGGCGATCTGCGTGCGCAGGACGTGCTCGTCGCGGGCCGCGAGGCGTTCGCGCGCACCGGTGAGCGCCGCGTGGATACGGGCCGCCGACGCCGAGACTCTCACGAGGCTCTCATCTGCACGATGGAGTAGATGGAGGCCGCTGGCGCCTGGCGCAAGGGCGTTCGCTGGCCGGCCGCCGCGCCGTTCACGGCCATTGGTACCTACGGCAACGACAGAAGCGCCGTACCGTTCACGGGCATTGGAACCTACGGCAACGACAGAAGCGCCGTACCGTTCACGGGCATTGGAACCTACGGCAACGACAGAAGCGCCGTGCCATTCACGGGCATTGGAACCTACGGCAACGACAGAAGCGCCGTTCGCGAACGGCGCCTACTGCCCTCGACGACTGGCGATCGTGTGGGCGCCCTCGGGTGACCGGATTCTGTTCGAGGCGAACATGACAGCGCGCCCGGACGAGAACCTTACCGCTCAGCAGCAGCGCGATCCGGGCTGGTCGTAGCGGCGGGAGAGACGTTCCCGTGTGAACTGATCGCGCGTCATCGGCGTCGCGGCGGGGTGGCACGCATGCAGGTGGCGCCGGTAGCGTTCATAGTCCGGGGCACCCACAATCGTGCGAAGGGCGCGGACGAGACGCGCCATTCCCGCCGAGAGCCGAGCCGGCCAGCCGGGTACCGATCCGATCCGGGTTGCCGGCATCAGTCGGCCGCCACCGGTGCAGTCCCGTGCCAGCGCGCCTTGCTTGGCTGGTAGGGAATCTCCGTGGAGGCGCGCTGCGACGTCCCGCGGAGAACACGGATCCATTCCCGGATCGATTCCCAGAGGATCACGACCACGGACAGCAGGAAGATCGCCGCGACGGCGGCATCGAGCCGGTCGTTGAATGACGCGCGCGCGACCGCGACTGCCAATGCGAAGCCGGGCACGGGCGTACCGGCCGCGATGGCGGCATCCATCTGCCGGGCATGCGCGAGGAAGCCGAGTGCGGGATCGGGCGAGAAGATCTTCAGGCACCCCGCGGTGCCCGTCACGACGACGAGCCAGGCGAGCGGCAGCAGCGTGATGAATGCGTATCGCGCCTTGCCCATTCTTGATGATGACCGTCGTGCCAACACAGAGTGCCACGCTGGCGAGCAACTGATTAGAGATCCCGAACAGGGGCCAGAGCGAGTTGATGCCACCAAGGGGGTCCGTGATGCCCTGGTAGAGAAAGTGCCCCCAGAGCGCAACGAACAGCGCACTCGAGAACACCACCGCCGGATACCAGGACACGCGACCCAGCGGAGCCCAGACGTGTTTGAGCAGGTCCTGGAGCATGAATCGTCCGACGCGCGTGCCGGCGTCCAGCGTCGTGAGCAGAAACAGGGCCTCGAACATGATGGCGAAGTGGTACCACAGTGCCATCGCCGTGGTGCTCGCACCGCCCATGAATCCGGTGAAGATGTAGGCCATGCCGACTGCGAGGCTCGGGGCGCCTCCCGTGCGTGACAGGAGTGTGCGTTCACCGACCTGCTGGGCGAGCGACGAGATCTGGGCGGGTGTGACCGTAAAGCCCCACGCTTGAATGGCGCGCGCGGCAGATTCCGCCGTGGTGCCGAGGGCGCTCGCGGGCGCGTTGATGGCGAAGTACACACCGGGGGTCAGCGCGCAGGCGGCGATCAGCGCGAGCACGGCGACCATCGACTCGGTCAGCATCGACCCGTATCCGATCATCCGCGCATCCGGCTCGCGCTGCAGCAGCTTGGGCGTCGTGCCCGATGAGATGAGCGCGTGGAATCCGGAGATGGCGCCGCACGCGATCGTGATGAACACGAACGGGAAGACGCGCCCCGCGAACACGGGGCCGGTCCCATCGACGAACCGGGTGAGGGCGGGCATCTGGAGCGGCGGGAGCACGATGAACACTCCCACGGCGAGCGCCACGACGACACCGATCTTGACGAACGCCGACAGGTAGTCGCGAGGTGCGAGCAGCAGCCACACGGGCAGGATGGACGCCGCGAGGCCGTAGCCCATGAGCCACCACGCGAGCGTGGTGGAACTGAGCGTGAACATCGGGGCCAGTGCGGGCTGGTCCGCGACCCACCGCCCCGCGAGGAGTGCGCCAATCAGGAGCGCGATGCCGATGGCGGTGGCCTCGAGGATCCGGTCGGGGCGGAGCCAGCGCAGGTACACGCCGAGGAACATCGCGATCGGAATCGTGAGGGCGAGCGTGACCGTGCCCCAGGGGCTCGCCTTGAGCGCGTTCACAATCACGAGGCCGAGCACCGCGACGAGGATGATCATGATCCCGAGCACGGCGACGAGCGCGGTGTAGCCGGCCACGGGCCCGATCTCATCCTTGGCCATCTGTCCGAGCGATTTGCCGTCGCGGCGGATGGACGCGGCGAGGATCACGAAATCCTGGACGGCGCCGCCGATGGCGACACCGACGATGATCCAGAGTGCGCTGGGCAGGAATCCGAACTGGGCGGCGAGTGTCGGACCGACGAGGGGTCCTGGGCCGGCGATCGCGGCGAAATGATGGCCGAAGACGATCCACCGGTTCGTGGGCACGTAGTCGCGGCCGTCTTCGAGGCGCTCGGCCGGCGTCTGCCGGGTCGCGTCGAGCGCAAAAATGTTCCGCGAGATGATGCGGCTATAGAAGCGGTAGGCGACCGCGTACGTGCACAGCGCGGCGGTGAGCAGCCACGCGGCACTGACCGATTCGCCGCGGGCGAGGGCGAGCACGGCGAACGCGCCGGCGCCGAGGATGGCGACCGCACCCCAGAGGACAACAGAGATCACCTTCGGCATGGGGGCGCAATTTCGGTTAGTTTATCGGCGGTCGCTAGCCATTGACGTCATCCTCCATGCCGACACTTTCCCAAACCACGCGTCTCGCCCGGTCCGCCCGGCGGCTGGCCTGCCTCGGGGCGGTGGTCGGCGCGGTCGTGATGGGGTGCCAGCACGAATCGGCGGCACCGGTCATGGCGATCCGCCCGATGCCGTATCACCCCGGCGGGGGACTGACGGGGGCGCGCGTGATCGTGCTTCCGCTCGAGACGATACGCGGCGGTGATCTGGACGGGTGTGCGGCGTCGATCACGAGTCCGCGTGATTTCCTCGTGGACGCGAACGCGCAGATCTCGAGGGCGCTGGTGGCGAAGGCGCCGCACACCACGTGGTTGCTGCCGGCAGATCTGGCGAAGCTGGCGGACAAGGCGGCGGGGTACGCCCCCGACCCGTACAGCGTGGACGTCTCGCAGCTTCTTCCCGACCGGTGGAAGTCGCGCGGCGAGGTGAAGGATCCGCTGGCGTCAGAGCTGCGCCGCCTCAACTCCTTCACGGATGCACCGGTGGCGCTCATCCCGGTGGAGATCCGCTTCTATCCTCGTGCCCCCATGGTAGAGCGTCCCGGGTCGGCGGGCGAGCCGCCCGCGCCGGCACCGGGCGCCTCTCATGGCGGCCCCAATGCCGGTTGCCGCCCCGTTCTGCGGGTTGCGGTGGCTGACACCCGGGCGCTGGTGGTCGCGTGGGCGGGCAATGTGGTGGGCGACTCGGCGGCGGTGGTCTCACCCGCCACGCTCGCGGCGCTGGCCGACCGGTTGGCGCAAGCGGTCGCGACGCCCTAGATGGGGATTCCGGTCACCCTGATCCCTGGAGACGGGATCGGGCCCAGTATTGCCGAAGCGACGGTGCGGGTGCTCGAGGCGTCGGGGGCGCCAATCGAGTGGGATGTCCAACTCGCCGGGCTGGCGGCGCTCATGCGGCATCACGATCCGATGCCGGAGGCGACGCTGGAGTCGATCCGGCGCACGCGCGTCGCGCTGAAAGGTCCGCTGGAGACGCCGATCGGCGAGGGATATCGATCGGTCAACGTGGCGCTCCGGACGACCTTCGATCTCTACGCCAACGTGCGTCCCGCGCACGTCGTGGTTCGCGGGGGCCGATTCGACAAAGTGGACATCGTACTGGTCCGCGAGAATACCGAGGGCCTGTACGTCGGATTCGAGCACTACATCAAGATCGGTGACGATCCGAGGGCGGCCGCCGAATCGCTCGCGCTGATCACGCGAGCCGGCTCGGAGCGGGTGATCCGGTACGCGTTCGAATACGCGCGGTTGCACCGGCGGCAGAAGGTCACGCTCGTCCACAAGGCGAACATCCTGAAGTTCTCGCAGGGACTATTTCTGGAAGTCGGGCGCCAGATCGCGGCCGAGTACGAGCCGCACGGCATCGTGTTCGAGGACAAGATCGTCGACGCGATGGCGATGAACCTCGTGCTGCGCCCCGAGCAGTACGACGTGATCGTGACGACGAACCTGTTCGGCGACATTCTCTCCGACGAGATCTCGGGGCTGGTCGGGGGGTTGGGCCTGGCCCCGGGGGCGAACATCGGGCGTCACGCCGCGATCTTCGAGGCTGTGCACGGCACCGCGCCCGACCTCGCGGGCAAGGGCGTGGCTAATCCCGGCGCCCTGATTTTCGGCGCGTGCATGATGCTGGATCATCTCGGGGACGGCGCGCGGGCCGGCCGGATCCGTGCGGCGCTCGAGACGACGATTCGCCAGGGCACGCGGGTGACGCGCGATCTGGGTGGCACGGCGAGCACGGATGAGTTCACCGACGCGGTCATCACCGAGCTGCGGGCAAGCGAACCGCACGTGCGTGCATCATGACGCGCATCCTGCACCTCTCCGACGTGCACTTCGGCTGGCCGGCCGTGCCGGTGCAGGCCGACGCCGTCGAAGCGATGGCCCAGGGTGAGCATTTCGACGTGGTGGCCGTGTCGGGCGACCTTGCGCAGCGGGCGCGCGCCGGCGAGTTCCAGCGCGCGGCGGTTTTTCTGCGGGACATCTCGCGACCATTTCCGCCGGGAGGCCGTCCGCCGGCGGTGATCACCGTCCCTGGAAACCACAATGTCGCCTGGTGGTTCGCGCCATTCGGCGTGGGGCCACGCCAGCGGCTGTACGAGAAGTACCGCCGGTACATCAACCCTGAGCTCGAGCCGGTGGTCCGTGCTCCCGGTGTCACGCTGGTGGGTCTCAACACGGCGCCCGGCGTGCACTGGTTCACACTCACCTGGGATCCGCACGACGTGTCGGTCGTGGGAGCACTGCGGCCGCGGCAGCTCGAGCACGCCGCATCGGTGTTCGCCGAGTCGCCCGCGTCCGACGCTCGCGTCGTCGTCATGCACCACAACCCATTGCGCGGCGCGATCTCGAGCCGGATCGGGCTACTCCGCAGCGTGCCAGTGATGCGGGCGTTCGGGGCGATGGGTGTCGATCTCGTCCTGTGTGGGCACGACCATCAGGAGTCGGTACACGGCGTCCAGGAATCGGGGAAAGGAATCGTCGTTTCGACGGCGGGCACCTTGTCGAGCCGGTCCCGCGGCGGACGCCCGTCGTCGTTCAACGTCATCACCGTGAATCCCACCACGATCGAAGTGGAGACGCGCCTGTGGTCGGCCGCGGCCGGACGTTTCGAGCCTCAGCCCGTCCAATGTTTCGCGCGCTGAGGCGTCTCCTGGAGCGGGGAATCTTCGATCCCGCGCAACTGACATTGCGGCTGTTCAATCCGAACGAGGCACCGGACAGTCCGCGGGCGGTGAGCGAACCTGGGCGTACCCCAGTCCGGCGCCGCCGGCCCCGCCCGCGGCGTCCCGTGGCTCCGCCTGGCGTACCACCGGTGGAAACCGCGCCACCTGCCGGCACGGCTCGGCCGGCGGTGCGCGGGCGGCGTGGGCGGGCTCCCGAGGAGGACGATGCGACGGTCGTGGCGAAGCTGGTCGCACGGCACACCGAGTACAATGCGGCCCGGTTCGGCGGTGCGCTGGGTGCGCTGCCGATCGCCGTATCGCGCCGGATGCGGAGCCGGCTCGGGTACTATCGCCTTGCCAACAAGACACTGCCGGCCATGATCATGATCAGCCGCGGTCATCTGCGGCGGCACGGCTGGGAGGAAGTCTTCCAGACATTGCTCCACGAGATGGTGCATCAGTGGCAGGCGGAGAGTGGCCAGCCGGTCGATCATGGTCCGCAGTTCCGGGCGAAGGCGCGAGCGGTCGGCGCGGTGCCTCGGGCGAGGCGTCCGGTCGGCAGTTGATGGCTGCCTGGGCCGCCGGGCATGCGAAATGCCTTGCGGGCGGATAGAGGAAGCCACACGACAGCCGGAGCGTCGCGCATGTTCCTGATCATCGGCCTCGTATTACTTGGCGTCTGGCTCATCGGATTCGGACTGTTTCGCGCCATTGTGGGTGGCATGATCCACGTCGTGCTGATCATTGCGCTGTTCGCGCTGGCGTGGCATTTCCTGTCCCATGCCAAGCACGCGACCGGCGGCGCGCCGAGTGCCAGCGCAAATGCCAGCCCAATGCTGCGGCGCCTGAGAGCGCCGGCTCCGGGGCATGCGGGTCACGTCCGCAATGGTGTCGTCGTCACCTGAGAGAGGTTGCAGCGCGGTCGGGCGTGAATGCCGCAATGCGCGCCGCAATGTGCCCAGCAACGTGCGAGTGTGATGAGGACAGCCGATGACACCTGAGACGCATCCCGACCTCAGCGAGACCATCCGCGAGGCGGAGTCACCGCGATCCCGATCGATATCGCTGATCATCATCGCGACGATCCTGGTGTTCGGTGCGTTGTACTTCGCCCGGGATTTCTTCATCCCGGTGGCGCTGGCGATGCTTCTGAGCCTCGTCCTCAGTCCGATCGTCCGCGTGCTGGCCCAATGGCGGGTTCCGTATCCGGCGGGCGCCGCCTTGGTCCTCGC
Source organism: uncultured Gemmatimonadales bacterium (assembly GCA_963737895.1). Lineage (GTDB taxonomy): Bacteria > Gemmatimonadota > Gemmatimonadetes > Gemmatimonadales > Gemmatimonadaceae > Palsa-1248. The sequence continues at coordinate 2,425,814 of CAVTUF010000001.1, forward strand.
GCTCGTCATGGGCGCGGTGGGGGGCGGTGGTTACATGATCGCTGGACCGGTCCGGGCCTGGATCTCGGCAGCGCCGGTGGCGCTTCCCAAGGCAGCCCGGAAGCTCAAGGCAGTCGTCCGGCCGGTCGAGCAGGTCAGCCGCGCGGCGTCGCAGGTCGAGCAGGCCACGGGTACGAGTCCGTCGCGAGACGCCGTCGTGGTGCAGGGCCCCAGCCTGAGCAGCAGACTGGCCGGCACGAGTGCGGCGGTTCTGGGCGGAACCATTGAAGTCCTGCTGCTGCTCTACGCGCTGCTCGCGGTCGGAGACCTGTTCCTGCAGAAGCTCGTGGAGATGCTTCCTCGCCGCGGCGACCGGGAGAAGGCCGTGTCGATCGCGCGAGCGACGGAATCGTCGATCTCCGCGTATCTGGGCCTCACGGCACTGATCAACATCTCCGAGGGGGCGGTGGTGGCGGCCGCGATGGCGCTGCTCGGGATGCCGACGCCTCTCGTGTGGGGCACCATGGTGGCGTTGGCCGAGTTCGTTCCGTACGTCGGCATGCTGACGATGTCGGTGGTGCTCATGATAGCGGCGTTGACGACATTCGATACCGTCCCGCACGCCCTCATCGTACCGGGCGTGTATCTCGCGATCAATTTCGTACAGGGCAACATCGTGACGCCGCTCGTGATGAGCCGCCGGCTGACCCTCAATCCCGTGGCGATCTTCGTCTCGCTGGCTCTGTGGTGGTGGCTGTGGGGGATCGTGGGCGCACTCCTCGCGGTCCCCTTGCTCGCGACATTCAAGATTCTCTGCGACCACGTGGAGTCGCTCGCGAGCATCGGTGCGTTTCTGGGAGAGCGCGAGGAGTCCGAGCGCCGGCGCTCCGTGCGGATGCGGATATCTGGGCTCAAGGCGCGCCGCCGGTCCGGGGGCGCGGCGGCGCCCGCGGCTGAAGGGGCCGCGGGCGAGGACTAGCGCCGAGACCCGTCCGGGGGTTGGCGGGGGACTGGCGAGGCGCCGTCGCGGGCTACCCGCCGGCGTTAGTTTTGACCCATGACATCCGCTGATTTCTTCGACTTCGACAGCAGCTTGTCCGAGGAAGAACGGGCCGTGCGCGACAGCGTCCGCCGGTTCGTGGACGAGCGAGTCCTGCCGATCATCGGGACCTGCTACGTCGAGGGGCGATTCCCGAAAGAGCTGATACCGGCACTCGGCGAGCTGGGCGTCTACGGTGCCAATCTGCCCGAGGCGTACGGCTGTGCGGGGCTGAACAACGTCGCCTATGGGCTCATCATGCAGGAGCTCGAGCGTGGCGACTCCGGCATCCGGTCGTTCGCGTCGGTGCAGGGCGCGCTGGTGATGTATCCGATCTTCGCGTTCGGCAGCGAGGAGCAGAAGAAGCAGTATCTGCCGAAGATGGCGACGGGCGAGATCATCGGATGCTTCGGGCTGACCGAGCCCGATTTCGGGTCCAATCCGGCGGGGATGATCACGACGGCCAAGGCGCGCCCGGACGGGAGCTACGTCCTCAACGGCGCCAAGATGTGGATCACGAACGGCTCGACGGCGCACGTGGCGATCGTCTGGGCGAAGACCGGCGCGGACGACAAATCGATCCGCGGGTTCATCGTGCCGACCGATTCGCCGGGCTTCTCGGCCAAAGACCAGAAGGGCAAGCTCTCGCTGCGCGCGTCCGACACGAGCGAGCTGGTATTCCAGGATGTGGTGGTGGGCGCGTCGCAGCTATTGCCGCAGAGTGGTGGCCTCAAGAGCCCACTCATGTGCCTGACGCAGGCGCGTTACGGGATCTCCTGGGGGGCGCTGGGTGCGGCACAGGCGTGCTACGAGGAGGCCCTCGCCTACTCCAAGACGCGGATAATGTTCGACCGGCCGATCGGCGGCTTTCAGCTTCAGCAGGCGCGGCTCGCGGACATGCTGACGGAGATCGTCAAGGCGCAACTGCTCGTGCTGCATCTCGGCCGTCTCAAGGACGCCGGGACCTTCACGCCGCAGCAGGTATCGCTGGCCAAGCGCAACAACGTGAGCATGGCGACGGACATCGCGCGCGAGGCGCGGCGGCTGCTCGGCGCGAACGGAATCCTTGCGGAGTATGCGTCGATGCGCCACATGGCAAACCTCGAGAGCGTGTACACGTACGAGGGGACACACGACATCCATACGCTCGTCCTCGGGCACGCCGTCACCGGACTCAGCGCGTTCAATTGAGCGGCACGAGCCGCGCCGAGCGGTCGTGACCACGCATGTCTAGAGCGGCGCTGGCACGCCGGCCGATGCTGTGGCTCATCGGCATCGGAATCGTTGTCCGGGCCGGACTCGCGATCCCGCTGGGGTTGGGTGTCGACGAGTCGTACATGGTCGCCGTGGGGCGGAAAGTGAGCCTCAGCTATTTCGACCATCCCCCGCTGGCGTTCTGGCTGGCGCACAGCGCGTCGGTACTGGCCGGCAACGAATCCCACCTGGCCGTGCGGCTGCCGTTCGTACTGCTGTTTGCGGGGACGACATGGTTGATGTATCAGCTCGGGACGCAGGCCTTCGGCCCGCGCTCCGGGTGGATCGCGGCGCTCCTCCTCAACGTGTCCGCCGTGTTCAGCGCCAGCACCGGGAGCTGGGTGCTCCCCGACGGACCGCTCATGTTCGGGCTAGCGGCAAGCGCGTACTGTCTGGTCCGGGTGTTGTTCGATCCCACGCACGAGCAGCATGCATGGCGGTGGTGGCTGGCTGCCGGTGCGTGCGCGGGTCTTGCCGCGCTCTCGAAATACCAGGCCAGCCTGTTCCTCGCCGGAGTCCTGCTCTTCCTGGTGGTGCGTCCGGCCCAGCGCCGCTGGCTGCGCCGTCCGGAGCCATACGCCGCGCTGCTCGTGACCCTGCTCATGTTTGTGCCGGTGCTGGCGTGGAACGCATCGCACGATTGGGTCTCGATCGCGTTTCAACTGGGCCGCGGCGGGACGCCAGGTCATGTGACAATGGCGCGGCGGCTCGGGGCGCTGGGTCAGAACATCGCCGGGCAGATCGCGTGGATTCTTCCATGGGTCTGGGTGATTCTCGCCGCGGCGCTGCTGCGCGTGTTACGGCGGCGTCCTGCGGACGACCGCGAATGGTTCTTCGCGTGTCTCGCGCTCGTGCCGATCGCGGTGTTCTCGCTGGTGTCGCTGGGTGGCCAGCCGGGGCTCCCGCATTGGCCGGCGTCCGGGTACCTGTTTCTGTTTCCGCTCGTGGACGGTCTCCTAGGCTTCCATGGCCCGCCCATGGCGCCTGGCACATACAGCTACGCATCCCGGCCTCGCGAATCCGTGTTCGCCCGCCACCGGATGCAACTGGTGATGTTTTGCCTCGTCGGAAGCGTGCTGGTATTTCCACTGTTGCTGGCGTTCGCGGCGAGTGCCGCGATCACGGGATGGCCGGCGCGCGTCGCGCCGTCACTATTCCGGAAGGGTGACCCGACGCTCGAAGCGCTGGACTGGGGCGAGCTGCGTCCGGGGCTCGATTCGCTCGGCGTGCTGGCCGGCCCGCGGACTTTTGTCGCCGGGACGAGCTGGGTGCAGTCGGGCAAGATCGCGTATGCGCTCGGTCCGTCCGTTCCCGTGGCCTGCCTGAGTGCCGATCCTCGAGGATTCGGCTATGTCTACGACCAGCGCGCATTCGAGGGCGAGGACGCGGTGATCATCGACCGGCTGCCGGCGCGGCATGAGGTCATGGCGATGTACGGGGCGTATTTCGGGCAGTTGGCGCCGGCCGGGCGGATCGGCATCCGACGGGGTGGGCGCCCGGCGTTCGATGTGGCAGTGTACGTGGGGCGTGGATTCCGGGGGCCGTATCCGCATGAGACGGGACGGTGACCGGGCAGCGTCCGTATGGGCCGTCCATGCCGGCCCCTGCCAGGGCAGGTGATTATCTTCCGCGCGACGCAATGCATTCAACTTTTCCGGAGCCAGCGCCGTGAAGATCGCGGTGTGCATCAAGCGCGTACCGGTCATGGACCAGCGGCTGCCGATTGCCGCCAGCGGTATCGCGATCGACGAGAGTGGCCTGAAGTTCGACGTCAACGACTTCGATCTGTGGGCGGTCGAGGCGGCCCTGCAACTGAAGGAAAAACTCGGGCAGGGCGAGGTCGTGATCGTCTCGCTCGGTGGCGACGCAGTGCCGGAGCAGATCCGCAAGGCGCTCAGCATGGGAGCGGACCGCGGCATCCACCTCAAGGCCGCGGCGATTCCGCCTGACGCCCGGGTGGTGGCGCGCGCGCTCGCCGACGAGCTCAAGCCCGGCGGTTTCGACCTCATTCTGTTCGGTCGGGTGGCCGTGGATGCGTCGAATGGGGCGACCGGCGCGATAGTGGCGCAACTTCTGGGACTCCCCTGCGTGACCGCGGTCTCGAAACTCGAGATCAAGGAGCGGCGAGGGCGCGCACAGCGCGAGCTCGAGGGCGCGCAGGAGATGGTGGAGTTTCCCCTGCCGGCGGTGCTGACGATCGACGAGGGTCTCAACCGAGAGCGGCTGCCCTCTCTCAAGGGCATCATGGCGGCGAAGAAGAAACCGCTCGAGGTCAAACCGGTGACGCTGGCAGAATCGCGGGTCACCGTGCGACGGCTGCAACCTCCGGCTGAGCGGGCGGCGGGCCGCATCATCGGTGAGGGCTCGGCGGCGGTCCCCGAACTCGTTCGCCTTCTCCAGACCGAGGCGAAGGTACTCTGATGCCGAATCTTCTGGCCTTTGCCGAAACGCGCGCCGGGGCCATCCGAAAGGCCGGATTCGAGGCCATCACGGCGGCTCGCGCCTGCGCCGACGCGTCGGGCGGCGGCGAGGTGCACGCTCTGCTCGTTGGTGCGCCCGGAATTGCGGCCAAGGCCGACAGTCTGGGCGAACACGGCGCGGATGTCGTCATCGTCGCCGAGCATCCGGCGTTCGAGCGATACAATCCGGAGGCGACGGCGGCACTGGCGGCCGACCGGATCCGCAGTGGCGGGTATCGCGCGGCGGTGTTCAGCTCGACCGCGCAGGGCCGTGACCTGGCGCCGCGGGTAGCGGCGATCCTCGACGCGGCGATCGTGACCGACGTGACGGCGATCGCGATCGAGCAGAACGACATCGTCGTGACCCATCCGGTCGATACCGGGAAGCTGATTGCGACGTGGGCGGTCAGCGGCTCGCCGGCGATCGTCGCGATGCGGCCTGGTGCCGTGCTCCTGGCGCCGAGTGCGCGGGCGGTGCGGGTCGAGCAGGCGCAACCTGCGGGCGATCCGGCGGCTGTGCGAGTCGTCACGACGGAACTCCGGGTGGGTGACGGGGCGAAGATGGATCTGGGCGACGCGCCCGTGATCGTGAGCGGTGGGCGCGGACTCAAGTCGGCCGAGAATTTCCGCCTGGTCGAGGATCTGGCCGCGGCGTTCGGGAATGCGGCAGTCGGCGCGACGCGCGCGGTGACCGATGACGGCTGGCGTCCGCACAGCGACCAGATCGGCCAGACCGGCCGGCTGGTGAGCCCCGATCTCTATGTCGCGGTCGGGATCTCCGGTGCGATCCAGCATCTGGCCGGCATGCGGACGTCGAAGACGATCGTCGCGATCAACAAAGATCGCGAGGCGCCAATCTTCAAAGTCGCCGACTACGGGATCGTGGGCGACGTGTTGGACGTCGTTCCCGCGCTCACGGCGGCGGTCCGCGCGGCGCGCGCCGCCTCGGCGTGAGAACCTCTCCATGAGCGGCGGGGCGGGTGCGACGACCGCCTACATCGTCATCGTGGCGCTGGCGGCCGGATTTTTTTTCTATAACGCGCACCGCCTCATCACGTATCTCGGGGTCGGCCGTCCTGCCGACCGGACCGACGCGCCGATGGTACGCATCGGCAACCTCCTGCGGATCGGGATTGCCCAGACCAAGATCCTGAGGGATCCCGTCGCCGGGGCGATGCACGCGGCAGTGTTCTGGGGGTTCATCGTCCTGACGGCGGGGACGGTGGAGCTGCTCGTGCAGGGCGTCTGGCCGCAATTCTCGTATGGTCTGGTGCTCGCACGCCCGCTCTACGCGCCATACGTGATGTCGCAGGAAGTATTTGCCGTCTTCGTGCTGGGTGCCGTCGGGTGGCTGTTCTACCGCCGTCTCGTGCTCAAGCCCAAACGGCTCCGTGGCGACGCACTCGAGCAGATGGATGCGTTAGTCATCCTCTCGATGATCGCGCTGCTGATGCTCACGCTGCTGCTATTGAACGCCAGCGCGGTGATCGCGCGTCCCGACCAGGCAGAGCCGGCACGGATGATCTCGCGCGGACTCGCGACGGTGCTGGCCGGGATGAGCCCGGCGACGGCGGCGGTGGTGGTCACGGTCGTCTGGTGGATGCACGTCCTGCTGGTCCTCGTGTTCCTCAACTACCTGCCGTACTCGAAGCATCTGCACGTCATCACGTCGCTGCCCAACGTCTACCTGTCCAACACCAGCGGGCCAGGGCAACGCGGGGCGATGCCCGCGATGGATCTGGAGGCGGAAGGCGTCGAGCAATTCGGCGCGGCGGACGTCGAGCACCTGTCGTGGAAGAACCTGCTCGACGGGTATTCGTGCACCGAGTGTGGCCGGTGTACGGCGGCCTGTCCCGCCAACATCACCGGAAAGACGCTCAGCCCGCGCAAGATCGTGATCAACGTGCGCGAGCGCCTTCTCGAGAAAGCGCCTCTGCTCGTTCACGAAGCATCCGCTGGAACGCACAGCGCCCTCGTGCACGGAGAAGGCGATCTCAGTGGCGAGACGACGACTGCCGGCATCATGGACCACCGCCTCCTCGACAATTTCATCACCGAGGAGGAGCTGTGGGCGTGCACGTCGTGCCGGGCGTGCGTGCAGGAATGTCCGGTGTCGATCGATCAGCTCGAGGTGATCAACGAGTTGCGCCGGGATCTCGTGTTGATGGAATCACGCTTTCCGGCCGAGATTCAACCGGTCTTCCAATCGCTCGAGCGCAGCGGGAGTCCGTGGGCCTTCGATCCGGCGAACCGCGCGGAATGGGCGGAGGGGCTCGGCATACCGACCTTCGCCGAATGTGCGGCGCGGGGAGAAACCCCGGAGGTGTTGTTCTGGGTCGGGTGCATGGGATCGTTCGACGCGCGGGCGAAGAAGATCACGGTGTCATTCGCGCGCATCATGCAGGCCGCCGGCATCCGGTTCGCGATTCTCGGCCAGGAAGAGAAGTGCAACGGCGACCCGGCGCGGCGGATGGGAAACGAATACCTGTATCAGATGCTGGCCAAAGACAACGTGGCGTTGCTGAACGGCTACCACGTCAAGACCGTGGTCACCATTTGCCCGCACTGCTTCCATCAGATCGGCAATGAATACCCTCAGCTCGGCGGCAACTACGAAGTCATTCACCACTCGGTCTACATCGAGCGGCTGCTGGCCGAGGGGCGGGTACCGATGGCTGCCGAGAACGAGCAGGGCGATCCCGAGCGGATCGTGTATCACGACAGTTGCTACCTCGGGCGCTACAACGACGTGTACGAAGCGCCCCGGGACGTGCTGCGCCGTGCGCTACCGGTGGTCGATCTGGTGGAGGCGCCGCGAAATCACAGCCGTGGGCTGTGCTGCGGAGCGGGTGGGGGCCGCATGTGGATGGAGGAGCGCCAGGGCAAGCGGATCAACATCGAGCGGACCGAGGAACTGCTGGCCACGGGCGCGACCGCGATCGCGGCGGCCTGTCCCTTCTGCATGACGATGTTGAGCGACGGCGTCGCGGCGAAGGATTCGCCGGTGCCGGTCTATGACATCAGCGAGGTCGTGGCGGCGCGTCTCGCGCGTCACTGACCCCGAGTCGCCGGCGTCGGGCTAGCTGGTGACCTTGATGGCAGGCACACCCATGGCGGGCGTGCGGAGCGTGTAGTGCAGCGTCACCGTCAGGCGGTCGCCGTCGACGTGCGCGGCGACTCGACGGGAGCAGCCGGGGCAGCGCGACATGAGCAACGGTGCGTCGGCGCGTTTGCCGATAGGACTGCGGCACACGGGGCAGTGGATGGACCCCGACACGAGCGCTGCGTGCGGCACCGCCTCGTCCGCCGGATCGATGGCGATCGCCGCCGCCGCGGCTCCGCCGGTGGCGTGCGTCTGGGTCATCAGCCGCGGCTTGGCGCCGTCCCCGAGCTTGGCGCCGACAGTGGCAAGGAAGAACTCGCGTTCCGCCGGCGACATGCTCGCCAACTGTTCCCCAGCGACGAGTCCACGCTCGGCGAGCGTGCGCGCCACCCCTTCCGTTCGGGCCGGACCGCCAGCGTATGCGCCACCGCCGGAGCCGATCATAGAAGTGCCCGTCGCGCTACCCATGGAGATATCCAAGCCGGCCCCGCGCGGGCGTCCCGCGATCTGTGCGCGGAGTACGCGACGGGCGATGACCATCGCGCCGGCGACCACCGCGATCGCGAGAACGCCCGCGATGATCAGGAGGAACGTGGCGTGGGGAACGTGAGTCGCGTGCGGCATGGGCGTCGGGCTTACGTCAGAGCGAAAAGTGGGCGCTCGTCCCCGCATCGTCGGTCAGAAGCAGGGCGTGCAGCACGTCTCCAGCCCGGGAATGCGGGCGGTCTTCGGGGACGACGAGCAACGCGTTCGCCTGTGACATTGATGTCAAAATGCCCGAACCTTGCGGGCCGGTGAGGCGCGCCGTGAGCGTCCCGTCGTCGCGGACGCTGACCACGACCCGCAGGAAATGCGTGATCGGCGCGTTGATGGTCACCACCTCCTCCAGCACGACTGGCACTGGCCGGCGGTGGAGGCGCGAGTACCCCTGCATCCGCCGGAGCAACGGGCGCGCGAATAGCTCGAACGTCACCATGGCCGATACCGGATTCCCAGGGAGCCCGAGCCAGGGCACACTCCCGATGTGGCCGAAGCCGACGGGTGCGCCGGGACGCATCCGTACCTTCCAGAACGCCATCTCGGCACCGAGGCCGGTGAGCACCTCGCGGATGTAGTCGAACTCGCCCACCGAGATTCCGGCCGTCGTGACGATGGCATCGCATCCCGCGGCCTGCTCGATCTTCGCCCGCAGGGCGTCGCGCTGGTCGGGCGCGATGCCGAGGTTGACGGGGATGCCCCCTGCCGCGCGAATGAGCGCATGCATTGTGTAGTTGTTCGATGACACGATCTTGCGGCCAGTGAGTGCTTCGTCGAACCGGTCGAGATCCACCAACTCATCGCCCGAACCGAGATAGGCCACTCGTGGGCGGCGGTAGACGTCCACTGAGGCGGCGCCGACGGATGACAGGACGCCGATCTGCGCCGCGCCGATCGGCATGCCGGCTGGCAGCACGGTGTCACCCGAGCGCAAGTCCTCGCCGCGCGGCCGGATGTTGCGGCGGCTGTCGCGGGCGTCGCGAATAGTGACGCGCTCCAGGCCGCCGTCGGTATCTTCGACGCGGACGACCGTGTCGGCGCCTTCCGGTATCGGAGCGCCGGTCATGATGCGGGTGGCGTGGCCGGGTGCGACCGCCATGGTTGGGAACTGCCCGGCGGCGACCGTCTCCGTCACGCGCAGTACGGTGGGCTGGCCGTCGGAGGCGCCGGCAATATCCGCTGAGCGGACCGCGTAGCCGTCCATGGCCGAGTTGTCCCAGGGTGGGAGCGTCAGCGGCGCGATGACCGGGCTGGCGAGTACGCGGCCCAGTGCGTCGAGGAGTGGCGTGCGTTCCGCGGCCAGCGTGTGCGCGCGGCCGAGAACGCGCTCCACGGCCTCCGCGACACTCAGCACACTACGGGACCGGCGACGGGTCCGGTCAACGCGCGCCCAGCGTCATCGACGCCAGGCGCACGGCGATCTCGTCCTGCACGTGCTCAACGTCGTGGACCGGCGTCGTCCAGTTGTTGCACAGAAAGCTGAACACGAGTCCCACACCATCGGTCGTCGTGACGTACCCCGAGAGCGAGCGGGCGCGATCGACGAACCCGGTCTTGGCGTGCACGTTGCCCGCGGCGGGTGTCCCTCGCATGCGATCGGAGATCGTGCCGTCGATGCCGGCGATCGGTAGCGCGTCGTAGAACACCTGGTAGGCCGAGTCGTGCTCCGCGGTGCTGAGCGTGCGCACGAGCGTGGCTGGTGACAGGTAGTCATGGCGAGAGAGTCCGCTCCCATCGCGAATCACGAACTGGTCAGGCGGGATGCCCCACAATGTGAGCTGCGATGTCACCACGCGGCGGCCGCTGTCGGCGGACCCGACACCGGTCTTCTCCAGACCCAGCGTCTTGAGCAGGATCTCCGCGATCTGATTCTGTGAGGGCTTGAGCAGTGCGGGGAGGATGTCGCGGAGTGGCGGAGAGAACAGGGTGAACACCGTGTCGCGGCGCTCCGCCAGAGGCGGACGTGTACGCGCGGGCGACGTCGCGACCACGGTGAGCCCCGAGCCCGGGAAGCCCTCCGCGTCATTGGCGATGAGCACGGGCTGGGGGCGCAGCGCGACGCCGCGAGCGCGGAGCGCAGTCGCCAATCCATAGAGGTAGGCGGTCGCGGGATCCCGCAGCGCGACGAGCAGCGTCGCCGTGTCGCCTGGCGCGACGGTCCCATTTACAACAAGGGCGCCGTGCGCGGCGTCGAACATTGCGGCCGGTGCCGCGGCGGCGGACCCGCCGGCGATGGTGGCGGTCGTGACGTGCGACCGAATGGCGGGATAGTCCGGAATCGGCGTGGTCGTGACGTGAACGGCCCCGCCCGATCGCGCGGCTCCGCGAAGCGTCACCGTCGCATATCCCTCGTTGAACATCAACTCATCGACGCCCGCGGCGAAGGGTTCGCCGAGGTCGTCCCAATCCCAGCCGAACCCGATGTTGGCGTCCGGAAACGCGTCGTCTCCGCTGATGATGTGTCCGGTAACGCGGTGAATGCCGTGTGCGGCCAGTGACTCCGCGGCAGCCCGCAGGGGGAGCATCGCATCGCGCATCATATGGTCGCTGACCGTCGGGTCACCGCGGCCGATGACGACGAGATCGCCGTGTAGCACGCCGTCGCGCACCGGGCCGCGCGCGGCAAACGTCGTTCGGAACCGGAAGTCCGGCCCGAGCTGTGCCAGCGCGACCGAGGCGGTGACGACCTTCATGTTCAATGCGGGCAGAAACAGCTTGTCCGCGTTCCGGCTGTAGAGCGTATCGTTGTGCGCGGGATCGACAATGAGTACGCCCCAGAACGCATTGCGGAAGCGAGGATCGCCGAGCATGGAGTCGATGCCAGCCCGGAGGGCGACGCGCGGGTCGGCGGGCGTGGCCGGTGCCATGACTGCCGGAGCCGGGGAGACCACCGGCATGACGTTCGAGTGCCCGCAGGCAGTGGCGAGCGCAATACCGGCGCACGCGGCGAGGCTGCCGATTCTGGCGGCGAACGCGGGCCGGCAGCGCGCGCGGGTGTTCGGGCGATCGATACGAGGCACGGAATCCCAACTGTGAACGGTGGATGCGATAACGGTGCGTCCCGGCGGCAGTGTCCGGGTACAGGTAATCCCTATCCGGCGGTGCCGTCCGTCAAGCCCTCGGCGGCGGCGAGGTCGGCCGGCTCATCGATGTTGAGGAAAATGCGGGCCGGATCGCCGAATCGGCGCACCGCGGCTGGCGCGAGGCGGTGTACGCGGACGTCCTCGAGAAACCCGATCATGCGGAGGTCGCCCGCATCGAGCCGGCGCGTGATCGGCGCGGCGCAGGCCCAAGTGTAGTAGGCGCAGAGCGGTTCCACGCCGCGCGGGGACCCGCTCGACGGGACGACGGCGTCATAGGGGCCGGACTCTCCGTCTCTCCGGAGCATGCGCAGCAACTCGCCCGGGACGAACGGCATGTCCCACGCGACCACCAGGACGGGGCCGTCCGCCGAGGTGAGCGCGGTGAGGAGACCACCGAGGCTGCCGGCTCCCGGGCGGAAGTCGGCCACAGTGGGAACACCGGGGAGCCATCCTGCCGCGGCGGGGTCGTTGGCGATGAGCAGCAATTCACCACACGCTTCGCGCAACGCGCCGGCCACGCGGTCGATCACGCGTTTTCCCTGAACGACCTCGAGACCTTTGGGGCGGCCACCGAAGCGTGTGGCCTGGCCGCCGGCGAGAATGACCCCGGTGCATGCCGGAGGAGGTGCCGGCGTCACGGGCGTCGTGTCAGCCGCCTGCGGCCCGGACGGTGGCCCACAGCGTCGCATCCTCGGCTACGCGGACTTCCGTCACCCGGACGCGGTTGCCCAGCGCCGCCTGCACGAACCCCAGGATGACCCGCGCGAGGTTCTCGCCGGTCGGGATGAGCCGGCCGTCGGCGAACTCGGGAACGTCGAGATTGATGTTGCGGTGATCGAACCGGTCGCGGACCTCGGTCTCGAGCACACGGTCGAGGAGGCCCAGGTCCACGATCATGCCCGTCTCCGCATCGACCACACCCGACACGGTGACATCGCACGCGTAGTTGTGTCCGTGGTAGTTGGCGCGTGCGCAGTCGCCGAAGACGGCGCGGTTCCGCGCGTCGGTCCATTCCGGGCGCCGGTACCGGTGCGCGGCCGAGAACGAGAATGCGGCGTGTAAGGGACGCGCTCGCACTCGCTGCGGGGAGCGGCGGTGGTGGCGGCGCCTCACGGGCAGCGCGTTGCCGCGGGGGACCGCCGGAACGGGTGGATCGGCGTGGAGCGGTCAGAGACGCGTCAGTGGGAATGGATGGCGTACGAGACGCCGAACGTGTACATGCCGTTGTTGCGCCAATCGACCAGCGAGTGCGTCGTCGGGACGACACTCGTGCCGTCGCCCGTGATCGTGTGATACAGCTTCGGGTACGAGTGCTCGTACATGTAGTTGTCGGCGTTGATCCGGAGACTGAGCCGGCCGGGCGGCACCCAGCGTATGCCGAAGCCGTAGGTCAGGACCGGGACAAGAACGCCGAAGCGATAGCCGCCGGCGTCCTTTGCCGCTCCGAGATCGGACGCACCGCCGACGCCCGCATTGATCGCGAACTGCAAATTGTGGAACGACCGGTCGCCGGTGAAGACGAAACCCAGGCCCGCGTCGAGGATCGTGATCGGATCGCTGATCGATCCGAGGTCGCGGTCGGATCGCGGGTTGAGCGGGTCCACGACCATGCGGTCGGAGAACGTGTGAGACAGGCGAAACACCGCGATGGCGGGGCCAGCGAGGTGGAGTGTCTCACGAGCGCCAATGGCGACGCCGCCGGTGGGTGCCACGCCCGCGAGATCCTTCGAGGCGGCGTAGTAGCCGGCGAAGATGGCCAATTCGCGGGGGCTGTCGACGTCGGCATACGGGCTGGCGTCCGGCATGTGACCCAGCACCTGCGCGGAGGCGGTCACCGGGAGCGCGGAGGCGGCCAACGCGACGAGCAGGGCTTTGATGCGGGCGGAGCCTAGAGACACTGGATTGCCGGGCAAATGGATGTGAGCTGGGGATGGTGGACCGGCCGAGTGCCGGACGGTCGTCCCGCAATCATACCCGCGGCGGCCACCGGGACAGGACCGGCGACGGCCGCGCTGATAGTACCGGTGGGGCCTACCGAGGGTCCGCCACCCGTGCAGTGTACCCTGGCGCTCAATCGCTGGCCACTCGCAGGTCCGCCCCCGTCATCTCGGGTGGCACCTCGACGCCGAGGAGCGACAGCACCGTGGGGCCGACGTCGCAGAGTGCGGCACCGCCTCGCAGGGGCGGCTGCACGTCCCCGCCAACCAGCACGAACGGGACCGGGTTGGTCGTGTGCGCGGTGTGCGGACCGCCGGTGGCGGGGTCGATCATCTGCTCGCAGTTGCCGTGATCCGCGGTGATGAGGAGCCGGGTGCCGGTGCGCTGGGCGACCGGTAGCACGCGGGCCAGGCATTGATCCACGGTCTCGACGGCGCGGATCGTTGCCGGGAGCGAGCCGCTGTGCCCGACCATGTCGCCATTCGCGTAATTGCAGAGAATGAAATCGTGGCGTCCTTCGCTGATCGCATTGCAGAGGACATCGGTGACGCCAGCCGCGCTCATTTCCGGCATGAGATCGTACGTCGCGACCTTCTGGCTCGGGACGAGGATCCGGTCTTCTCCGGGGTAGGGTGCTTCCTCGCCACCGTTGAAGAAGTACGTGACGTGCGGATACTTCTCCGTTTCGGCCGTCCGCAGCATCGTCTTGCCGCAGCCGCTCAGGACCTCCCCGACAATGCGGGCCATGGAGATCGGTGGAAACGCGACGGCGAGCGCGAACTGCTGGCTGTAGGACGTCATCGTAACGACGTTGATCTCGGGCCGGCCCGTGACGTCGAACTGATGGAACTCGGGCTCCGTGAGTGCGCGTGTGATCTGCCGCATCCGGTCGGACCGGTAGTTGAAGCAGATGAGCGCATCGCCATCGCGAACGGGTGCCACCGGTGTGGCGTGGTCCACGACCGTCGCGGGCGTGATGAACTCATCGCTCTGTCCGGCGTCGTATGCGGCCTGGATCGCGGCCAGCGGGTCGCTGATCCGTGGGCCGGTGCCATCAATGGCTGCCCGGTAGAACAGCTCCGTTCTTTGCCAGCGCCGGTCGCGGTCCATCCCGAAATAGCGGCCGCCGATGCTGGCGATGCGCGCCCGGCCTCTGGCCCGTTCGATCGTCTCGCGCACGAAGCCCAGCGCGGAGCGCGGCAGCGTGTCGCGGCCATCGAGCATGGCGTGAATCGCGACGCGCCCGACCCGCTGCGATTCGGCGAGGTCGAGCAACGCCCAGAGGTGCTTGTCCTGCGCGTGGACGCCGCCGTTGCCGAGCAATCCCACCAAGTGCAGCGTGCCGCCGCTGATCCGGACGTCGCGACAGGCGGCGACCAGTGTTCCGTTGCGGAGAAACGAGCGATCGGCGATGGCGGCATCGATCCGCACCAGGTCCTGCACCACGACGCGTCCGGCGCCGAGGTTCAGGTGTCCGACTTCGCTGTTTCCCATCTGGCCTTCCGGAAGTCCCACCCGCAGACCGGACGCGGCGAGCAGCGTGCGTGACCGGCGCGACCACAGCCCGTCCCACGACGGGGTCGTTGCCAGTGCGACGGCATTGCCTTCGCGATCGGGACGGTATCCCCATCCGTCGAGCACAATGAGGGCTACCGGTCGCTGTACGGAAGCGGCCATCTTTGCAAATGTATCCAGGGGTGCAGCCCCCAACCAGCGATGCAGACGCTTCTTCTCCTCACACTCGTCGGTAGTCTCGCGGCAGGCGACGTACTCGTCCCGCTGCCGCTCGCGGCGCAGGCGACATCACCAGCGACGAAATCCGCGGCACCGAGCAAAGCCGCGACGGGGAAGAGTGCGTCGGCGAAGCAGAGTGCGGCGAAGCAGAGTACGGCGACGCACGGCACAGGCAAGCCGACCGCGTCATCCGCGAAGAGCGGGAGCAAAGCGGCGCCCGCGCCCACCGCGGTGCGCGACAGTGCGGACGGCGCCATTGCGGGTTCGCTCGCTCCGACCGGCACGATCTCGCTGCGGAGCGCGCCTGATGGGCCGGCCATCGCGAGCATCGGCCCGCAGTCGCCGCTGGTGCCGGTGGCGCGGGATCGCGGGTGGGTGCGGGTGCGAGCCGAGGGTTGGGTCCGGGAGACCGAAGTGGCGGCGACCAATGCGTCGCAGGTGACGATCAGTGCGGCGGACCTGCGAGCAGATCCCGACGGCGTGCGAGGCAAGACCGTTCGCTGGGACATCGAAGTGCTCGCGTTCGCGACGGCGGACCCGCTGCGAAAGGGACTCAATCCCGACGAGCCGTACCTACTCGCGCGCGGCCCGGGCAGCGAGAGCGCGCTCCTGTACGTGGCGGTGCCGCCGTCGCTGCTGGCGCTGGCGCGGACCGTCGCGTCGCGGGCGCCGGTGTCCGTGTCGATCGTGGCGACGGTGCGGTCGGGCCGGAGCGAGCCCGTGGGCGTCCCGATCCTCAATGCCCAGAGCCTGGTGAAGCGGTGACGGGGCCGCCGCCGAGCCGGCCCGACGGTCCCGGGCCTGGCGGTCCCGGGCCTGGCGGCCTCAGGGATACCCAGGAGAGAACCGATGCCCGGGGAGTCTCGAGCGGCGGCGGCCTGGGTGGCGGGAGTTCCGGGCGGCGTATCCGGGGCTGATCACCGGCTTCTGGCTGGCGCTCGTGGCCCTCGTGGCCGCCGACGGGTGGCTCGCATACAAGGGGCGGGAGTACGAGGCGGAGGCGGCACGGCTCCGGCACGCCATGACCGGCGTCGAGCGGCAGCGCGCGGACGTGGTGTTCGCGGCGAACAAGGACAAAGTCCGGGTGATCGTGGAGCTCGCCCGGCGCCAGGCGGAGGGGGATCGTGACTTGCACCTCTCCGTGGCGGTCGACAGCGGGGCAATGTATCTCGAGCGTGAGGGGGCGTTGCTGCGCGAAATGCCGGTTCGGGTCGGGGGAGAGCAACTGGCGGGGACGCCGCCCGATACCGTGCGGGTGGCGGCGCCTCGTGGGATGCGCACCGTGTCATCGGCGGACTCCACCTCCGTGACGCTGGACGGCGGGACCACGATCTACGCCGTACCCGGTTCCGATGACCTCAGCGACTCGGCGGGCGTGACCGCCGGGAACGTGCGTGCCCGGGCGACGGATCTGCAGGCCATCCTGCCGAATCTGAAGCCCGGCATGAGCGTGTACTTCTACTGACCGGACCCATCACCGCATGATCCGCTTCCTTCGCGCGCTGTGGCATGGCGGGCGCCTCGTCTGGGCGCTCGTCGCCGCGCTGTGCATCGGCAGCGCGCTGAGCGCGGCGCTACTGGGCGCGACGATGCGCGAGCGGTTCAAGCGGGACGTGATGCGGATGGCGTTCAACGGCAATCTGGAACTGCTCGACAATGTGAAGCGCCGGGTGGGAGCGACGCGCGACACCCTGGACCGGCGGCTCGTCGCGGCGTCCCAGAGCGCCGCGCCCGGCGACCGGCCGTACATCGTGGTCAGCATCAATGACAACCGGCTGTGGTACCGCGAGGGAGATCGCACGATCTTCACGGCCCGCGTGGCGACCGGGAGCGGCAAGGAACTGGTGAACGAGGGGCCTGGGACCGCGCTGCACTGGAAGTTCGAGACCCCGCGCGGCCGGCTTGTGGTCCAGAGCAAGGAGACCGATCCCGTCTGGGTGCCGCCGGACTGGCACTACGTCGAGATGGCGCGGAAGAAGCAGCTCGGCTTCACGAAATTACTACGCGGGCAGAAGATCCCCGTGGGCGGCGGGGCGGTGCTCACCGTCGACGGGACCGACGTCGTGACCAAGTATCCCAATGGCCGCGAAGTGCCGTTCGAGACCAAAGAGGGCAACGAGATCGTGGCGAATGGCAACGTCATCATTCCGCCGTTCGGGACCAACCAGCGCAAATACCTTGGAACGCTGGGCGTGGAGCGACTGTATCTGGGAGATGGTTACGGGCTGCACGGCACGGACGAGCCCGAGAGTATCGGCCAGTCGGCAAGCCACGGGTGTGTCCGGCTGCGGAACGAAGACATCGAAACGCTGTACCGTATCGTGCCGATCGGCACGGTGGTGTATATCTATTGACGATCGTGGTCGTCGTTTTGCAGGGGGCGCAGCCCTCTTCCGCGGCGATTCGTGCGGGTCAGTGCAGGAGCGACCCGAGCCCACGGCGAAACCCAGCTGGTATCGCAGCTCTTGTCCAGGCTGACGCGTCCAGGAGGCATCCCTGAGTCTCAGCGCGTTGCTCGTGTTCGCCCAGGTCGGCGCTACCATGATCGCCGTACCCCCGGACTCCGTCCTGCGTGGCCTCGCGCGGGACTCATCCGATACGGCGGTGGGGGTAGTCGTCGCTGACACCGGTGCGCCGGCGCCGGAGCCCGACTCGAATGTTCGGGCTCTCGGGCAAGCTGCGGGCGCACTTCCTCAGCACGACGCGCCATGCGTTCGAACTGCCGATCCTGCGACGCTTCTTTGGCGACACGGCCGCGGACAGTCCAGGCGTGTACGCCCTCAACGACAGCCTCGACGGCGGGCGGCCCTTCTCGCTCATCACAATGGTGCCGTTCACGTACAAGGCCAAAGGGCGCGTAGGCGGCTACCGGGTCGGGTGGTGGCCGGCCGAGCGCCGCCGTGCCCGCTCGGCGACATATGCGAATCCGGACGGATTCATCCGCGTGACACCGGACAACGAGGACACGCCCGTCTCGGAGCATTTCCGGCTGCGCGACTTTCTGACGCACGATCAGGAAGACGTGTGGCCGAAGTACCTGGTCCTGCGCGAGGAGCTGGTCGACAAACTCGAACTCATCATCGACGATCTCGCGGAGCATGGTCATCCCGGCGCAGCCGTCGTGATCATGTCGGGCTTCCGGACGCCGGAGTACAACGCGATGGGCGTGGGGCGGCGGGGCGGGCGGGCGCGCGACAGCCGGCACCAATTCGGCGACGCCGCCGACATCTACGTGGACAATGGCGGCGGCGTGATGGGGGATCTCAACGGCGACGGGCGCATCGACACGCGCGACGTGCACGTGCTGCTAGAGGCGGTTGACCGCGTGGAGGCCGCGCATCCCGAACTCGTGGGTGGCGCCGGCGTGTATCGCGGGACGAAGGCGCACGGCCCCTTCCTGCACGTCGACGTGCGTGGCGACCGAGTGCGGTGGGCATTCGAGGATCCGCCGCACCGGGCGCGGCGGAAGAGCAAGAAGCCGTCAGCGGCCAAGCCAGTGGCCCCAGCGAGCAGCCCGGCGACCAGCACGCCGCAGTAGCCTTCGCTCCAGGAGGCGGGCCGGGTAAGTTGCGATAGCCCGACTGCGAGCGCGACAGCGCCGCGCGTCCTGAGTCCTGGAGACCCCCCGTGAACCCATTGCTGCGCGACCGTGTCGTCCGCCATCTCGACACCATGCCGGACGAGCGGGCCTATCAGATCCTGGACTACATCGAGTTCCTGGAATCGAAGTACGCACTTCGGCCGACACTCGGGAACACGTTCCAGCGCTTCGCGGAGGGAGTCGAAGACACCTTGCGGGCGGGCCGGTTGCCGGCGACCGCGGTGGCGGAGACGATGACATTCCTCAACAAGGCTGCGGGCGTACTGAACGGAGTCGCGGCGGCCGGGAAGTCGATGGCCAGCGATATCGTGCAGGCGGCGACGAAGCCACAGGATTCCGCGGGAGCGTCTACGTCGCCCGCGAACCCGGCATCGCCACCGGGGCCGCCTCCGGCGTTGCAACCGCCTCCGCCGCGGGGAGAGGCACAGCCGTGACGACGCGGGAGCGGCACGGCCGTGAGACGGGCGGGGCGCCGCGCGACAGCCCGCGCGACAGCCCGCGCGACAGCCCGCGCGACGGCCCGCGCGGCATACCTCGGGGCGGTCGCGGAGGAGGCGAGCGCCGCCCCGGAGTCCGTGAGGGTGCGGGCCGCGAGGACCGTCAGGCGGGACGTCATGCGGGACGTCATGCGGGCGCGGCGAACGGCACGCGGCACGGGGCGGCGAACACCGTCCTGCAGGGTGTGCGCCACATCCCGGCGTATCTGCGGCTCCTGGGCGGGCTGCTGTTCGACTCGCGCGTGGCGGCGCTCGACAAAGTGCTCGTCGTCGGGGCGATCGCGTTCGTGCTGTCGCCGGCCGACATCATTCCGAACATGATCCCGGTGCTCGGCGAGCTCGACGACCTATTCATCCTGACGCTCGCGCTGCAGCATCTCGTGGCGCATGCGGACGAGCAGGTGCTGCGGGATCATTGGGCCGGCGATCCCGAGGAGCTGACGCAACTGAGCGTCGGGCGCATGATGGCGGCGGTGTCGTTCTTCCTGCCGCTCGGCCTGCGCAGCGCGATTCGCCGGCGGCTGGCAAAACGGAAGGGCCGGTAGCGGGCCACCCTGTGACGCCGTAGCTTTGGCTATGGCAAGCAGATCCCGACGAGAGTCCCGGCCTCGACCGGGTGGCCCGGTGGGTGCGGCGGCATCCCCGAACGGGTCGAGCCCAGCGGGCTCCCCGGCGAGCGGACGCGGTACGGCGGGCGCGGCGCGCCCTCGCGCGACAGGGGTGCGGGTAGTGGGAACGACGAGCGACCCGCGCATTCGCGCCGAAATGGCGCTGACGTTCGACGACGTCCTGCTAAGCCCCAGTCACTCGACGGTGCATCCGCGGGATGTGACGACGGCGACGCGTTTCACGCGCGCCATCGACCTCAATGTCCCGCTGGTCTCGGCGGCAATGGATACCGTGACCGAGTCCGCCATGGCGATCGCGATGGCGCGTGCCGGCGGGATCGGGGTGCTGCACAAGAACATGTCGATCGACCGGCAGGCGGCCGAGGTGGACCGGGTGAAGCGGTCGGAGAGCGGGATGATTCTCAATCCGATCACGCTGCCGCCCGAGGCGACGCTGCGCGAGGCGGTCGCGCTGATGATGCGGTTCAAGATCTCCGGCGTGCCGATCGTCGACCGCGATGGCCGGCTGGTCGGCATTCTGACGAACCGCGATCTCCAATTCCAGCGCGATCTCGACCGGCCGTTGCGCGACGTCATGACGAGCACGGACCTGATCACCGCGCCCGCTGGCACGACACTCGACGAGGCCGAGCGAATTCTCGGCGAGCACCGGATCGAGAAGCTCCCGGTCGTCGCGGCCGACGGGACGCTGCGCGGACTGATCACGGTGAAGGACATCCACAAGCGCCGCCAGCATCCGCACGCGAACAAGGACCAGCATGGCCGGTTGCGGGTCGCGGCGGCGATCGGCGCGACGGGCGACTACCAGGAGCGCGCGCGAGCGCTGGTGGCGGCGGGCGTGGACGTGCTGATCGTCGACACCGCGCACGGTCACGCCGACGGCGTGCTGGTCGCGACCGGCGAGATCCGCGAACTCTTCCCGAACGTGCAGCTCGTGGCTGGCAACGTCGCGACGCGAGAGGGTGCGGCGGCGCTCGTGGCTCGCGGCGTCAATGCCGTGAAAGTGGGTGTGGGGCCGGGCTCGATCTGTACCACGCGTGTGGTGACCGGCGTCGGCGTGCCGCAACTCACGGCGGTGCTGGACGCCGTCGAGGGGCCGGCGATGTGCCGGTGATCGCCGACGGCGGGATCAAGTACTCCGGCGACATCGTGAAAGCGCTGGCGGCCGGCGCCGCGAGCGTGATGATGGGATCGATGCTGGCTGGCACGGAAGAGAGCCCCGGCGAGTCGTTGCTGCTCGAGGGCCGGCGATTCAAGATGATCCGTGGCATGGGGAGTCTGAGCGCGATGCAGGACGGCAGCGCCGACCGGTATTTCCAGGAAGGCGAGATGTCGGGGCGCAAATACGTTCCCGAAGGGATCGAAGGGCGGGTCCCATATAAGGGGCCGGTGGCCAATGTGCTCTTCCAGATGGTTGGAGGATTGCGCAGCGGCATGGGGTACGTGGGGTGCGCGACGATCGAGGCGCTGCGGACGGAGAGCCGGTTCGTGCGGATCACGACCGCTGGATTGCGCGAATCGCACCCCCACGACGTGACGATCACGCGGGAAGCCCCGAACTATTCCGCCTGACGGCGGAATAGCTGGCGCCCTCGCTGGGGCGGGGAACGCCCGCCGTGTTGCCGTCTGCGCGCACTGGCCGTCGTGATGCTAGAACGTGAGACTGGCGGCTTGCGACGCCCGGGCCAATCGCTTGACAATCAGATACCTCGGCCCGCACCTTCGCGCCGCGACTGGGCAGATCGCCGGCCGCGCGCAGCGAGTGGTGCACACCCCGATCCCGCGTATAGCGGAGAGACCCGAATGAGCCTGAATTCCACGAAGAGCATTGCCCTGTTGCAGGCGGAGGCCGCCGCGGAAGGCGGGCACAGTCTCAAGCGGGTGCTCACCGCGACGAATCTCGTGCTGCTCGGCATCGGCGCGATCATTGGCGCCGGCATCTTCGTGCTGACCGGACAGGCGGCGGCGCAGTACGCGGGTCCCGCGGTCGTCCTGTCGTTCGTCGCCGCGGGGTTCGCGTGTCTGTTCGCGGGGCTGTGCTACGCCGAGTTCGCGTCGATGATCCCGATCGCGGGGAGTGCGTACACCTATGCGTACGCGACGCTTGGCGAATTCGTGGCCTGGATCATCGGATGGGACCTGATTCTGGAGTATCTGTTCGGCGCCGCGACGGTGGCGGTCGGCTGGGCCGGGTATTTCCGCGACTTCATGATGGAACTGGGCATCAATCTGCCCGCGGCGTTCATGGCGGCGCCGTTGTCGTGGGACAACGCGGCCGGCGAGTTCCACCGCGTGCCGGGCGGCGTGCTCAATCTGCCCGCGGTGCTGCTGGTCGCGGCGATGACGACCCTGCTGGTGATCGGGATCAAAGAATCCGCCCGGTTCAACAACGTGATCGTGTACGTCAAAGTCGCGATCGTGCTGCTGGTGATCGTATTCGGCTTCATGCACGTCGATCCGGCGAACTGGCACCCATTCATTCCGCCCAATCCAACGGGCGAGTTCGGCAACTTCGGCTTCAGCGGCGTGCTGCGGGCCGCGGCGGTCGTGTTCTTCGCCTACATCGGATTCGACGCCGTCTCGACGGCCGCCCAGGAGGCGAAGAACCCGCAACGCGACATGCCGATCGGCATGCTCGGGTCCCTCGCCATCTGTACAGTGCTCTACATCCTCATGTCGATGGTCATGACCGGCCTCGTCTCCTACACCAAACTCAACGTGCCGCACCCCGTCGTGGTGGCGCTGCACGCCGCGCCCCAACTCGAATGGCTGCGCGGGCTGACGAACATCGGGGCGATCGCCGGACTCGCGTCGGTGGTGCTGGTGATGCTCATGGGGCAGCCGCGGGTCTTCTTCTCGATGGCGCGCGATGGGCTCCTGCCGTCGGGATTCGGGAAAGTGCACCCGCGGTTCCAGACGCCGTACATCACGACGATTCTGACCGGCACGGTCGCCGCGGCGGTCGCCGGTTTCTTCCCGATCGCGATTCTTGGCGAGCTGGTGTCGATCGGCACCCTGCTGGCGTTCGTGATCGTGTGCGCGGGAATCATCGTCCTCCACTACAAGCGGCCGGAGCTTCACCGGCCGTTCCGCACGCCGTACGTGCCGGCCGTGCCGATCCTCGGCATGCTGTGCTGTCTCGGCCTGATGGCGAGCCTGCCGCTCAACACGTGGATCCGGCTGGTCGTGTGGATGGCGATCGGACTGATCATTTACTTCACCTACAGCCGGTCGCATTCCAAGATCGGCAACAGCACAGCCGGTCTCGCCAGCGGGGACTGAGACGCGGGCCGTGCCCGGATTGTGCTAAATGGCTACCGGCGTCCGCGATCACGCGGGCGCCGGGGCGCTGTAACCGGCCCCCTGCGGGCGGCATGATGGCGGTGTCATGAGTTTATTTCCGTAGCCATGCCAACCCCCGTCATGCCAACGCCAATGCCCGGCCTGCTGGCCGTCCCCGCCCACCGTCTCTCCGCCATCCGCGACCTTCTCGCCGTGCTCACGGCTGGAAGGCGCGTCGTTTTGTCGACGCACATCAACGCCGACGGCGACGGATGCGGTTCCGAGGCGGGGCTCGCGCGCATCCTGGCCGGTGCGGGCATCGAATCCCGGATCGTCAACCCGACCCCGTGGCCGGGCTTGTTCGATTTTCTGCTCGGGGCGGGCGTCGATGACCAGACCGCACGCGGTGCGGATGCGCTGGCGGACGCCAATGTGATGGTGGTGCTCGACATCGGCGACGTGCGCCGCTCGGCACCCTGGCCAATGCGGTTCGCGCGCTGGCGATCCCCAAACTGGTGATCGATCATCACGTGCCGGGGGACGAGCCTCCTGGTCCCACGGTGTTTTCCGACACGACGGCGTGCGCGACCGGTGAGCTGGTGTTCGACCTGGCGGTCGTCGGGGGCTGGACGATCACGCGCGAGGCGGCGACATCGCTGTATACGGCGCTGCTCACCGATACCGGCGGTTTCCGTTTCAGCAACACGTCCCCGCGGTGCCACGCGATTGCCGGCTATCTCCTCTCGCTGGGCATTGATCCGGAGGAGATGTACCGCCGCGTGTACGGCTCGGTCCCGATCGGGCGGCTGCATCTCCTCCGGGATGCGCTGGCCACGCTCGATGTCGATCCGGAATACGCCATCTCGTGGATCTCCGTGCCGGCAGGCGCGGTCGAGCGATACGGACTCAAGTCCGAGGATCTGGACGGGATCGCCGAGCATCCGCGATCGATCGCGGGGACGCGGCTCGCGATTTTCTTCCGCGACCTCGGACATGGGAAAGTGAAAGTGTCGTTTCGCAGCACCGGCGGTGTGGACGTGAACCAGCTCGCGCGGCAGTTCGGCGGCGGCGGACACGCGAAAGCCGCGGGCGCGCTGGTCGCGGGCTCGCTCGAGGCCGTGCGGACGCAGGTAATCGGCGCGGCACGCGCGTTCATAGGGCCGCAGTCCCTGCCACGGCCAGTTCCCTCCGTCTAACTTTCCTGTATGGGTGCATCCAAGCAGGTGGCGATCGAGGGCCGGATCCGCGAGGCGATCGCGGGACTGCGCCCACTGCTTCACGTCACCAAGCCTGAGTCGATCGAGCTGCTGCATTTCGACATCCAGAGCGGCGTGGCGGTGCTGCGTCTCGACGGCGGCTGTCCGGATTGCGACATGCCCGCCACGGCGCTGATGCAGGGGATCGAGGCGCACCTCAGGCTGCGCATCCCCGAGATTCACGTGGTGCGCACGGAGAACAGCAGCTCGTAGCTCGCCAGCACATCACTCGCCGCGCGCAGCCGCCGGTGAGTCAAATCATTTCGAGAGAGACATGACCGATTTTCCGAACCCTCCGCGCCGGCCGCTTCCGGTAGTCGACACGAAGCCAGCGGCGTCGCGGCCACCGGCACCGACGCCCGTGTACCGGCCCAATCTCGGCCGGGTGATCGCGGTGTCGAGCGGCAAGGGCGGAGTCGGCAAGTCCACGGTGGCGGTGAACCTGGCGGTCTCACTCGCGCGCTCGGGCGCGCGGGTCGGGCTCATGGATGCCGACATCTACGGTCCCAACCTGCCGTTGATGCTGGGCGTGAACTCGCCGCCGCCGGTGGTGGGCCAGAAGATCATCCCGCTCGAGGCGCACGGCGTGAAAGTGATCAGCCTCGGCTTCCTGATCGACAAGGACCAGCCCGCGATCTGGCGCGGACCGATCGTGATGAAGATCATCGGCCAGTTCCTGGGGGACGTCGACTGGGGGACACTCGACTACTTCATCGTGGACATGCCGCCGGGTACCGGCGATGCGCAACTCTCACTCGTGCAGTCCACGTCGGTGCACGCCGCGGTCATCGTGACGACCCCACAGCAGGTCGCGACCGGCGATGCGTTGCGCGGCGTGAAGATGTTCCAACGCGTCGGCGTGCCCGTGTTGGGCATCGTCGAGAACATGAGCTACTTCGAGTGCCCGCACTGCGGCAAGCCGTCATCGATCTTCGGCTCGGGTGGCGGTGAGCGGCTGGCACAGGAGGTCGGGCTGCCATTGCTCGCGCAGATCCCGCTCGATCCCAGGATCGTCGAGGGTGGGGACACCGGCCGCCCGCTCGTCGTGGCGGAGCCCGGGTCCAGCGCCGCGAAGGCACTGGTGGCGTTGTCGGAGCGGGTCGTGGCAGCAATGGCGACGTCCCCCGCACCGTCTCCCGCAACGGCGACCGCACCGGCGACCGCACCGGCGTGACGAGCGCGCAAGCGCCGCAGGCCAGCGTGACCACGCGGCCGCCGGACAACAACCCGGCGGCCGCGCTGCCGTTGGACACCTACGACGGCGGCGTGCCGGTGGCGGTGATCGGATCGCGTGCTGTGTCGGGCGTGGTGGGCGATCCGTTGTCGCGTGTGATCTGGCGCATCGGTGCACCGGCGGTCGCGTCGAACCTCCTGATGATCGTGTTCTCATCGGCGGACGCGTTCTGGGTCGGGACCCGGCTTGGTGCCGCGGCGCTGGCGGCGGTCGCGACATCGCTGTTCTGGATCTGGCTGGTCGTCTCGATCGCGGAGATGGTCGGCATCGGGCTCACGGCGGTCGCCGCGCGGCGGCACGGCGAAGGCCGGCCCGAGGAGGCCGCACGAGTTGTGGGCGAGGCCCTCATCTACGCCGTCGGTCTCGGGGCCGTCGTCGCCGTGTCAGGCGTCCTGCTCCTGCCGTGGCTCCTCAGCGCACTCCACAACCCGGCAGGCGTCCAGGCGCTCGGCGCGCGGTACCTCGGCACGTATCTCATGGGCATGCCGCTCATCTTCGGGTTCTTCGCCGTCAATGCGGCGTTCCGGGCCTCGGGCGACACCCGGACCCCAATGGTCATCCTCGGGACGTCCGTCGTGATGACGCTGGTGCTCGATCCCGTGCTCATTCTCGGGCGGTTCGGAATTCCGGCACTGGGCATCGCCGGTGCGGCCGTGGCGACGATCGCCACGCGGGGTGGGGCGTTCCTCCTCGGAACGGCGCTCCTGGTGCGGCGGCGGATGGTGCGGCTCGGCCGCGTGCGCTGGGGATCACTGGCTGCGATCACGCGGGTGGGGCTGCCGACCGCCATCACCGGCGTCGCGTTCAGCGCGATCTACGTCGCGGTCGCGCGCACCGTGACGCAGTTCGGGACCCCGGCCATTGCGGCCATGGGTCTGGGATTCCGCGTCGAGAGCTGGATGTACATGGTGGGCGTCGGCTTCGGTGCGGCCGCGGCGGCAATCGTCGGGCAGAACCTCGGTGCGCGGCAACCCGATCGCGCGGCTCGCGCGGGATGGATCACCGTGGGGTACGGGACGCTGCTCTCGCTCATCGCCGTCGTGATCGAGCTGGCGATCCCGGCCCAAATGGCGGGCATCTTCACGAGAGACCCGGCGGTGATCCTGGAGACCGCGCACTATCTGCGGATCGCCGCGCTCGCGCAACTGTTCACGGCGGCCGAGATCGTGCTCGAGGGTGCGCTGGGCGGCGCGGGCGAGACCTTGCCACCGATGATCATGTCGACCTCGATCAGCGCGCTCCGCATCCCGCTGGCCGCGTGGGCCGCGACACAGTGGGGGACGACGGGGATCTGGGCCGTGATCTCCGTGACGGCGGCGGGGCGCGGAATCGGCATGGCGATCCTCTGGCGTCTCGGGCGGTGGAAACATCGCTCGGTCTGAGTGGTGATCCAATAATTGGGACGCGGGCCGCTCATTGCAGCCCGCATCGCTGCTCGCGAGTCCTGGCCGCGTCCGGAGCACCGGCGTATCTTCGCCCGCCATGCGTCCATCCATCTGCCGAATCCTGCACTCGCTCGCCGGGTGCGCGTCTGCCGCCGCGGTCGCAGCGAGCGTGCTGTCTCCAATTGCCCGGGCGCAGGGACCCGGTGACCAGACACTCGACGCGGCCACCCGCGCGGTGATCGACTCGACGGCGCGGGCCGTGCTCGCGGCGACGGGAGTGCCGAGTGCATCGGTGGCGGTCGTGAAGGACGGCCGGGTCGTGTACAGCCAGGCGTACGGGACGGCGCGGCTCGTACCGGCCGCCACCGCATTGCCCGGCATGCGATACGCCGTCGGCTCCGTCAGCAAGCAATTCACCGCGACGGCCGTGGTGCTGCTGGCGCAGGAGGGAAAGCTTTCGCTCAGCGACCCCGTCTCGCGGTACGTGCCCGGGCTGACGCGCGGCGACGAAGTGACCGTACGCGAGCTGCTGTCGCACACCTCCGGCTACCAGGACTATTGGCCGCAGGACTACGTGATGCCCAACATGCTCGTCCCGACGACGGCCGAGCACATCCTGGACGTGTGGGCGAAGAAGCCGCTGGATTTCGATCCGGGCACGCAATGGCAGTACAGCAACACGAACTACGTGATCGCCGGGCGGATCATCGAGCAGCTCTCCGGGATGCCGCTCATGCAATTCCTGCAGGCGCGGATCTTCGCACCTCTCGGGATGCACAGCATCGCGGATGTGAACGCCGGGCGGCTGGGCGAGACCGACGCGATCGGATACTACCGTCACGCGCTCGGCCCGCTGCGGCCGGCGCCCAAGGAGGCGGCGGGGTGGTTGTTCGCGGCCGGCGAGCTGGCGATGACGGCGCCCGACCTCGCGCAGTGGGACATCAGCCTCATCGATCGCCGGGTGTTGTCGCCGGCCTGGTACGACACCCTCACCGCGCCGGTGCTGCTCAAGAACGGCACGGACACGCATTACGCCCTGGGCATATTCATCGGCGGCACGCCCGGCCACCGCGTATGGGAACACAGTGGCGAAGTGTCCGGGTTCACGTCCGAGGACATCGTGCTGCCCGACGCGCGGGCGGCGGTCGTGGTACTCACCAACCAGGATGCGAGCACGGCGGCGGGGCAGATCGGCCAGCGGGTGGCGCGACTGCTTGCGGCGCCAGCGGGGGCGGCGACGGGTGATGATGACGCTCACACGGCCGGGAGCGTTCGCGCGATCCTCACCGGGCTGCAGCACGGGCGCATCGACCGGTCGCTCTTCACCGACAACGCGAACTCGTATTTCACCGAGGAAGCGATCCACGACTACGCGTCGAGCCTCGGGGCGCTTGGCGTGCCGGAACAGTTCTGCCAGACAAGCCGGGACGAGCGGGGCGGGATGACCTTCCACTCGTATCTGGCCGTGTTCCCGAGGCATGCGGTGACCATCACGACGTACCAGATGCCTGACGGCAAGCTGGAGCAGTATCTGGTTTTCGCGGCGCGATCGGCGACCGCGTCCTGTGCGAAGTAGGCTCATGCGACTCATGCCTCGTCTGCCAGCGCTCGCGGCGTGCGTGCTGTTCTCCGCGCCGTGTCCCATACTCGCACAACAGGCCGGCGATACGCCGCCCGGCTTCGCGAAGACGGAAGTCGAGATTCCGATGCGGGACGGCGTGCATCTGCACACTGCCATCTACGTGCCGACGGCGCCACATGGAGTGCTACCGATCCTCTTCGTCCGGACGCCGTACGGGATCGTGGGCGCGGCCAGTGCGCTTCGAAGCTCGTATCTCGAGCTGGAAGCCGACGGATACATCTTCGTGTTCCAGGACATCCGCGGGCGGTACAAGTCCGAGGGCCATTTCGTGATGATGCGGGCACCGCGCGACCGGAAGGACCCGCACGCCATCGACGAAAGCACGGACGCGTACGACACGATCGACTGGCTGGTCAAGCATGTCCCGAACAACAACGGTCGCGTGGGCATGCTCGGGATCTCGTATCCGGGGTGGCTCACGGTGATGGCAATGCTCGACCCGCATCCCGCGCTCAAGGCCGTCTCGCCGCAGGCATCGCCGGCGGACATGTTCCTCGGCGACGACTTCCATCACAACGGCGCATTCCGTCTGAGCTACGGCCTCGAGTACGCCGCGCGGATGGAGACCAACAAAGAGCAGGCCGCGTTTTCGTTCGACCAGTCCGACACCTACGACTGGTATCTCAAGCTTGGCGCGCTGGCGAACGTCAACGCGCGGTATCTGCACGGCGCGATCCCGACGTGGAACGACTTCGTCTCCCATCCCAACTACGACGAGTTCTGGCAGCGGCAGGCGGCGACGCCATACATGGACCGGGTGAACGTTCCGACCCTGACCGTCGCCGGCTGGTGGGATCAGGAGGATTTCTACGGACCGATCACGATCTACGAGGCGCTGGAGCATCACGACACCGAATCATCACAACTATCTGGTCGTGGGTCCCTGGAACCACGGCGGGTGGTCAGCGCCGGAAGGTCAGAAGCTCGGCGCGATCGACTTCGGCAGCCCGACGTCCCTGTATTTCCGCCAGCACGTCCTCGCGCCGTGGTTCGCCTACTGGCTGAAGGACAAGGGAACACTGAATGAGGCCGAGGCGGAGACATTCGAGGGCGGGTCGAACATTTGGCGCCGGTGGGACAGTTGGCCGCCGCGTTCGAGCGTTCCGAAGAAACTCTACACGCGCGCGGGGCACCATCTGTCGTTCGACGCCCCGGTCGCGGCGCCCGGCGACAGCGGGTTCGATGCCTACGTGTCCGATCCGGCGACTCCGGTCCCGTATCGCCACCGGCCGATTCCGCCGACGTACCAGCCGGGTGGCTCGGGGTGGCCGACGTGGCTGGTCGAAGACCAGCGCTTCGCCGACGGCCGGCCGGACGTCCTCACGTGGGAGACCGAGCCGCTCACCCAGGATGTGGTCGTGGCGGGCGACATCGTCGCCCATCTCTTCGCGTCCACATCGGGCACCGACAGCGACTGGATCGTGAAGCTGATCGACGTGTATCCGGATCACTACGACGCGGACCCGTCGATGGGAGGGTTCGAGCTGATGGTGGCGAACGACGTCTTTCGCGGGCGGTTTCGCGAGGGATTCACCAAGCCTACGCCGGCGGTGCCGAACCACGTGGACGAATACACCATCGACTTGCACACGCAGGACTACCGTTTTCGTCCTGGGCACCGGATCATGGTGCAGGTGCAGAGCACGTGGTTCCCGATCATCGACCGCAACCCGCAGAAATTCGTGGCCAACATCTTCGAGGCGACGGACGCGGATTTCCAGTCCGCGCGGCAGCGCATCTTCCGGTCGCCGGGGCAGGCGTCGTACCTGCAGATGCCGATCGACGTGAATCCGTCCGCGGCGACCGCGAAGTAGGCCAGCGCGCGCGCTTCGCGCCGGCGACTCAGGAGAAAACAGAAGGAGAAAGAGACGGCGTGGCCGGCCGCCCCTGAGGCCCCGCATGAGGCCCCGCATGAGGCCCCCGGCGTGCTAGCCCCGGGCAGGTCACGGGCATAGTTTGAGGGGGCCGGTGCGCCGGCCTCATCACGGGCGCACATCCAACATACTGGTGAGGTCGGAATGCGTTCTCGCGCCGCGTGGTGCATGGCAGTCGTCGCCGGATTCGCCGCCGGCATCCCGTCCGGAATCCCGTCCGGCGCCCAGGCGCCGGCCGCGCCCCTGTTGCTGCAGCAGCCGACGCTCAGCCGGACGCAGATCGCGTTCAGCTATGGCGGCGACATCTGGACCGTGCCGCGCGCGGGCGGGGCCGCCACGCGTCTCACGGCGGGCGAGGGCACCAATTCCGATCCGTCGTTCTCTCCTGACGGGAGCCTGATCGCCTTTACCGGCCTCTATGACGGGAACGCGGACGTCTACGTGATGGCGGCCGGCGGCGGGGTCGCACGCCGCCTGACGTATCACCCGGCGCCTGACGGCGTCGTCGGCTGGACACCGGACGGGTCACGGATCCTCTTCCGGTCCGGGAGGAACAGCTTCAGCCGGTATACGCGGCTCTTCACCGTGTCCAAGGACGGCGGTCCGGCAACGGACGTCGATTTGCCGCGCAGCTATGACGGATCGTACTCCGCGGACGGGAAGCGGCTGGCGTACATGCCTTCCGATCCGGCCAACGAGATCTGGAAGCGGTATCGCGGTGGCGAGGCGTCCGAGATCTGGCTCGCGACCTTGTCCGACGCCTCGATCGAGCGCGTGCCACGTGACGGGTCCAATGATGCGAGTCCGATGTGGATCGGGGGCTCGGTGTATTTCCTGTCCGACCGCAACGGCCCCACCACGCTCTTCAAATACGACACGCAGTCGAAGCAGGTGACGCAGGTCGTCGAGAACAAGGGACTCGACATCAAGTCGGCATCGGCGGGACCGGATGCGATCGTGTACGAGCAATTCGGATCCCTGTATCTGTTCGATCCCGGCACGCAGAAGGCGACGCCGGTGCCCGTGACCGTCACCGCCGATCTGCCGAGAGTCCGGCCGCACTTCGTATCAGCGGCTCCTTACGTCGCCAACGCGGACCTCTCGCCCACCGGTGCGCGGGCGGTGTTCGAGACGCGCGGCGAGATCATCACCCTGCCAGCCGACAAGGGCGACGCACGCAATCTGACGAACACGACCGGCGCGATGGAGCGGGATCCGGCATGGTCGCCCGATGGGCGGTCGGTCGCCTACTTCTCCAATGCATCCGGCGAATACACCCTCCACATCCAGCCCCAGTCCGGCGGTGCGGCGCGGGCGATCGTGCTCGGCAATGCACCGTCGTTCTACTACTCGCCGCAGTGGTCGCCTGACAGCAAGAAGATCAGCTACCTCGACAAGCGGCTGCAGCTCTGGTATCTGGACGTCGCGTCGGGCCACTCGGTCAAGGTCGATGCCGACACCTACGAGGCGCCGTGGCGCGCGTTCGACCCATCGTGGTCGTCCGACAGCCGCTGGATCTCATACTCGAAGGTGCTCCCGAATCATTTGCGGGCGATCTTCCTCTACTCGCTCGAGTCGGGCAAGGCGACGCAGGTCACGGACGGTTTGAGCGATGCGCGGTTCCCAGCGTTCGATGCGGGTGGCGAGTATCTATACTTCGCGGCCAGCACGAACGCGGGGCCGACCGTCGGGTGGATCGACATGACGAGCTACGACCATCCGGTCACCCGAAGCCTCTACGTCGTCGTTCTGCGCAACGACAAGCCGTCTCCACTTGCTCCGCTGTCCGACGAGGAGAGAACGGACACGTCGGCGGCGGCGGCACCGAAGCGTGATACGGGCAAGAAGGCGGCAGCCGGCGCGGCTGATTCCGCGAAGCATGCTGGAGGAGCCGGCGCGCCAATCCGGATCGATCTCGCGCACATCGATCAGCGCATCATGGCGCTCCCGACCGGAGACCGGCGGTGGTCCGCGCTCGTACCGGGCGCCGCGGGGACGATATTCGTGCTGGAGACGGTGCCTCAACCCTCGGATTCGGCGCAGGAGAATCCGACGAACCGGCAGACTGTCTACAAGTGGGAGCTGGCGACGCGCAAGATGACGAAAGTGATCGAGGGCGTTTCCGGATTCGGACCTGACGGTAACGTCGACGATCGCTCGCCGACGACATTTCGTGTGTCGCAGAACGGCAAGAAGATGCTCTATCGCGCGCAGGGGCAGTGGACGATCGCCGCGACGGACGGCTCGTCGAAGCCGGGTGAGGGGAGTCTCAGGGTCGGCGGGGTCCAGGTCGCGGTCGATCCGCGCGCGGAGTGGCAGCAGATGTTCCACGAGGCGTGGCGGATCGAGCGGGATTTCTTCTACGATCCGCACCACCATGGCCTGGATCTCGATGCGGCCGAGCGGAAATACAAGCCGTAGTCGCGGGCGTGGCGAGCCACGACGATCTGCGGTACCTGCTGACCGAAGCGATGGGTGAACTGACCGTCGGCCACCTCTTCATCTTCGGCGGGGGCGACGACGAGGGCAGGCATCCGCCGCCGACGGGACTGCTGGGCGCCGACTTTTCGGTTGACCACGGCCACTATCGGATCACGCGGATCTATACGGGTGAAAGCTGGAACCCCGCGCTGCGAGCACCGCTCAGCCAGCCCGGCGTCAACGTCGCCCAGGGCGATTACCTGCTGGCAGTCGATGGCACCACTGTCAGTCCGACGGACGACATTACAAGTATTTCCAGGGCACGGCGGGGCGGTCGGTCGTGTTGCGTGTTTCGGCGGACCCGTCGGGAGCGGGTGCCCGCGATGTGACCGTCGATCCGATCCCGAGCGAGCGAGGACTGCGGAACCACGCGTGGATCGACGACAACCGCCGGACGGTGGACCGCCTGAGTGGCGGGAAGATCGGCTACGCGTACCTCCCGAACACCGGTGGCGACGGGTACATCTACTTCAACCGCTACTACCTCGCCCAGACGCAGAAAGAGGGATGGTTCTCGACGAGCGCTTCAACGGCGGCGGGTCGATCGCGGACTACATGATCGAAGTGATGCAGCGGAAGCCGATCTTCAAGATGATGACGCGCGACGGCGAGGACATCACCTCTCCGACGGGCGCCATCTACGGGCCGAAGGTGATGCTCATCAACGAGTACGCCGGGTCAGGCGGCGACGCACTCCCGTACATGTTCCATGAGACCAAAGTCGGTCCTCTCGTCGGGCGCCGGACGTGGGGCGGGCTGGTCGGGATTTACGGGTATCCCCAGCTCATGGACGGCATGGGCGTCACCGCGCCGCGCATCGCGATCTACACGATGCGCGGGCAGTTCGAGATCGAGAATCACGGCGTGGCCCCCGACGTCGTCGAGGATCTCGATCCCGCCGCGTGGCGTGCGGGGCACGATTCGCAACTGGAGAAGGCCGTGACGATCGCAATGGATTCACTGGCGAAGCATCCGCCGGTGGTGGTCAAGCGGCCGCCGTATCCGAACTACCACACGGGAGACGCCACCGCGGCGACGAGCTCCGCGGGGCACTCGCCCTAAGCTCGCGCCAAGGCGTCGCAGCCAGCGCAACCGACGGCGACACCGGTCCGTGCCGGATTCCCGTCCGCTGGTCACGCTGCTGACCGACTTCGGGACCGCCGACGGGTACGTTGGCGAGGTGAAAGGCGCGCTCTTGATGGCGGTTCCGGAGGTGGACATCGTGGACATCTCGCACAATGTCGCGCCTCAGGATGTGGAGAGCGGGCGTCTCGCGCTGGCGCGGTACTGGAGGCGGTTCCCACCGGGGACCGTGCATCTCGTCGTGGTCGATCCCGGAGTCGGGGCCGATCGGGCGGCGATCGCGGTGGAGAGCGCCGGCTACGGCTTGGTGGGGCCGGACAACGGGGTGTTGTCGCCTGCGCTGCTCGTTCCTGGGGCCCGCGCCGTGGCCCTGGCCGTGCCGCCGCATGCGGCGCCGACCTTTCATGGCAGGGACGTCTTCGCGCCCGCTGCAGCGGCGCTAGCGCGGGGCACCGCGGTCGTGGACCTGGGGACCCCATATGAGCACGCCGTCGTGCGCCGGACGCCGGAGCCGGAGCGCTGGGGCGACGGGACACTCCAGGGCGAGGTGATCGCGATCGATCACTTCGGCAACGCCGTGACGAACGTGCTGGGCCTGCGCGGTGGGACACTCGAAGTGGCGGGTGTCGCGCTGACGGTGGCGCGTGCGTACGCCGACGTCTCGTCCGGGGCGCTGGTTGCGGTGACCGGGTCGAACGGCCTGCTGGAGATCGCGGAGCGTGACGGCAGCGCGGCGCGCCGGCTCGGGCTCGCGAGAGGGACGCCGGTGTTGTTCCGCGTCCAGGCCCCGGGGGGTTAGCGCCGCGAGCTACTTACGGGTTCACGACCTGGCGGTCGTAATTGATGGAGCCGAGCGTGGCGGTGCCGTTCACGCGGAGATGGTAGAGTGGGCCACCGGCGGTTTGCGGACCGCCAGCACCTGATGCACCGCCAGTGTGGTCCTCGGTCGACCCAATGACGACCTTGCTGCCGGTCTGATCGAGCACGACGCCGCGCGGCACGTGGACGTGCACCGCGCCGAGCGCTGCGGTCAGATCGAGCGTGACGTCGTTCGTCCAGTGGCCACCGAAGTCGAGATCGACATCGCCGGCCCGGCCTCCACGATGAGCGACTTCGCGCGCGCGTTGCCGAGGTTGACCGCTTTGAAGCCGGCGGCGCCCACCTCGAATTTGAGGCGGTCGAGCACAATCGGGTTGGGCGCATCGAAGCGCACGGTGGCATCGCTGGCGCCGGTGCTGACCGCCAGGTTGCTCAGACTCAGGCCACCGAGTTGCAGGACGGCGTCACCCGCTCCGAACTCGACGCGAAGGTCGAGCGGCACCCCGCGCGCGAGGCCGACCCGGAGGTCGCTGTCATCGGAGTCGTTGCGCTTCCCAATGTGGATGTCATTCGATTCCGGTCCGCCGCCGATCGCCAAAGTCCGGCTGGCCGTGTCGAAACGAATCGTCTGTTCCTTGTCCGGCTGGTCGTACGCCATGTGCACGTTGTACAGCCAGGGCGCATCTGCAGGCGCGACGTGCAGCGTCCCGACGCCGTACACCACTTTGACATGCATCGGCGCGGCGGTATCGCGTGCCGCGTGGATCTGGCGGCCGGTGACAACGGTGCGCATCTCGTGGTTGCCGGCTAATGCGGCGCCCGGCGAATTGTCGTCGTCGTTGTCGTCCGCCGAGTCGTTGTCGTCGTTGTCGTTGTCGTTGCTGCTGGCCGCGGCGCCGGTGTCAGCCGGCACCGACACATTGGTGGAGACCTTGGGCGCGACGCCCTTCGGCGCTGGAACGCCGGGCGGCGGTTCGTCGTGCGTCGTGATCGTGGGTACGACCGCAATCGTGTGGCCCACCCGGGCGCCGCGCCATGCGAGATGGCGCCTGCTATTGTGGCGCGTCGCCGCGAACACCAACGCCACGATGATGACGATGGCGGCTATGCGTATCTCTCCTCGGCGAGTCATTCTGCGCTCCTAGAAGCTGCCGGTGGCGCGGACGGCATTTGGGGTGACGCTGGGACACCTGGGGCGGCGCCGGCCGGGGTGGGGCGGCGTGCGGCGGCGACACCGGCCACGGGGGTCGGGGTCTGCCAGACCGCGTCACTGGCCGGGAGCTCGGCGATGGCCTTCCTGGCCATCTGGCCGGCGCGGCGCATCTCGAGGCGCCACAGGACCACGGCTCCGAAACCCACGGTGACAGCGACGGCCGTGAGAATCAACACAATCGCGCGGATGATCGTGCCGACCATGAAGTCGGCGCCAACGATCGCGGTGAGTATCCAGAGACCGCCGAAGATGCTGATGCCGGTCACGATCGCCCGCAACTGCGCCCCGCGCGCGGTGAGCGAGGCCTGTGATCCAGAGCGGAGGATCGACGTGCCGCTCGCTTCCGCGACCGCCATGAAGCCCAGGGCCGCGGCCCCGACGGCGAGCACGACGAATCCGATGATCGCGAACGGAATGGCGACGACACCAATGATCGTGATCGCGAGCGCCACGATCATGACGAGGAGTGCCGGCAGCAGGGCAAGCTCGGCGACGAAACCGTACCAGGCGGAGCGTCCGAAGTGGTCGGCGAGCGTGGCCGTGACGTTGTCGAGCTGTTCTTCGGCGAACGTGAGCACGCCGATGCTGAGCATGAGTACGAGGCCGAACGCCGCGACGGCGATGCGGACCGCGTGCCAGCGTGAATCGTGTGTCGCTTCGCTGGCTGCGACCCGGGCGAACCCGTTGCCGGCTGATCCCTCGATCGACCGGATCTCGCCGTCGACGATGCCGCCGGCCCCGTCCATACGTACGACGCCGTTGGCGGCGAAGGCCGACCCGCGGACGTGCGCCCCTGGATGGAGCACAATGTCGCCGCCGATCGCGATCGCGTTGCCATCGACCGTGCCCGAGATATCGAGCGGGCCGTTGACGGTGGCGACGGTACCAGTCTGATGCTGGCCAGCGGCGATCGTCAGGCCGCCGGTCACGAAACTGTCATCCGGCGGTAGTGCAATTGTGGCATCAGGGTCGTGGCGCACCCGGTCGATCAGCTCACGGACTGATTTGGGACTCGTGGCCTGCTTGGCCGCGGCTCCCGACGGAGAGGTGACGACGACGTCGGTGCCATTGGAGTCGCCGACGTGGATCGTGGTCGTCGAGCCAATTCCGCGTGCCGCGAGACCTTCCGTGACGTGAATCGAGATCGCCTTGCGGAGGCTATCGGCGAAGTGTTCGCCGTATTTGTGGTGGTAGTATTTCGAGATCTGGCGCGAGACCTCGGCATTGGATTGGCCGAGTGCGGTGAGCGAGTCCTTCAGATGCTGGATCGAGTGGCCGTCCTGCTCGAACACGTGAACACCCGCGGCGGACGGCGGCGTCGGGGCAGCCGGCGGCTGTATGGGGCTTTGTCCGTGCGCGACGGCGGCGAGTGCCGCGATCAGCCCGGTCGCAGTGGTGATGGCGAGGTGACGGCCGATGATCATGACGTTCCGCTCCGGCGTGTGCGGCCAGGTGCGGCGACTGCCAGGCGGACGGCCAGGCCGGCCGCCAGGATGAGGACGGCGATCGTCGCGAGAATGGCGAACAGCAATGCAGGACCGCCCGCGCGGAGGGCGCCGACGGATTGTGGCCCGAAGATCGCCGAGACGGCAGCGCCGGCCTGCTCCAGCAGCGTATCGCGGAGGCGGGCGCGGACGATGGTTCCGACGAAGAAGACGGCATCCAGATGGCTTCCGAGCCAGATGCAGGCGACGGAAAGTGCGGCGGCAATCGAGAGGCCGGCAGCGCCGGCCAGGACGCGCATGGGGCGCGACCGTGGCGTGAGGCGCGTGAGCCAGTTGCTCACGGCGTCGCGGGCGGCGACGTGCCACGGTTCATAGACATCGACCTTGGCCATCACGCGCTCGGCGAACAGTGGCGACGCCGACAGGCGGGGCAGGTGTTCGATCGCTTCCACCACCCGGCGCCCGGCTTCGATTTGCGCGCGACAGGCCGCACACTCCCGGATGTGCGCTTCGAGCGGCGCGACGCCAAATCCAACTTGGCCGTCGAGCAGTTCGTCGATCTCGTCAGGGAGCAGGTGGCGGTATGTCATGGTGTTTAGAAGCAGTACGGTGAGGGCGGACAGGAGGTTTCAGGGGGGACGGACCAGACAGCGAGGAACATTTGTTTGCGTGCCCAGTAGCCTGTGTCCGCTATCCATTGTCGACGCCCTCGAGGGCGGTGCGGAGCTCGTTTCGCGCCCGATGGATGTACGTCTTTACGGTGCCGAGCGGGAGATCGAGGGTAGTAGCGATCTCCTCATAGGACCGGCCCTCAACGTGGCGCATGATGATGCAGGACCGGTACTCGGGGCGGAGCTTGGCGATCGCCCGCTCGATCGCCGAACCGATTTCCCGAGCCTCCAGCGCCTGGAGGGCGGACGGCTCGTGGTTCGCGACCTCGAACGACGTGGCCTCGATCTCGGCGGCCGTGGCCGCGTCGGGTGCGCCCGAGAGGCTGACGGTGGGGAGCCGGGCCTTACGAAGCTGATCGATGGCCAGATTGTTGGCGATCTTGAACAGCCAGCTCGAGAGTTTGAATTCGGGGGAGTAGCGGTCGATGTTGTTGAGCGCTTTGACGAACGTATCCTGTGCAAGCTCCTCCGCGGTCTCGCGGTCGCGCACCATCCGGTACACGAGGGAGAACACGGGCCGCTCGTAGCGGCGAATGAGCTCCCGGTACGCCGCCTCGCGCCCCTGCTGTGCGAGCACCACGACGTCCGCGTCCGGGAGATTGGGAAGATCGAACAGAGGGTCGGGCACGCGCTCGGGTGGGGGGAGTCCGACGGGTGAAGCTAGCCCGGAACGGCCCGGGCGTGCCAGCGCCCGGCCGCGAGACCGCGCCTCTCGTAGCTCGTCCGCTTGCCGCGGCTCATCCGCGGGGTGAGTTTTCCCTCCGTGGCCGCACTGGGATCGGAGGCGCAGCTCGCCGATGCGGCGGCGGCAGGAGGCGTGGAGAAGCGGCGGTACGTGCGCCGGATTTTCTCCGAGATCGCGCCACGGTACGATCTCCTCAACCATCTCCCTCAGCGCGAACATTGATCGCGCGTGGCGCCGGAAGGCGATCCGGGAGTTGGGGTGGGAGCGGCACCCGGATGGCATTTACCTCGATCTGTGCGCCGGCACGCTGGATGTCGCCGCCGAGCTGTCCCGGCAGCCGGGGTTTGCGGGAACGGTGGTGGGGGCGGACTTCGCGGAACCCATGCTCAGAGCCGGTGATGGCAAGGCGCCGCGCACCACGGTGGCTCCGGTCGCGGCGGACGCGCTCCAACTGCCACTCGCCGATAGCGTGATACGCGGAGCGGTCGTGGCATTCGGCATCCGCAACGTGGCGGATCTCGACGCGGGGTTGGCCGAGACCTACCGCGTCCTCGCGCCGGGGGCCCGGTTCGTGATTCTCGAATTCTCGAAACCGCATCCGGCGCTCGTGCGCGCGCTCTATCACGCCTACTTCCATCATGTGCTGCCGGTCATCGGCGGACTGGTGAGCGGACAGCCGACGGCGTACCGGTATCTCCCGCGGTCGGTGGCGAACTTTCCGGCGGGGCCGGAACTCGCCAGCCGCATGGAATCGGCCGGATTCCGACAGGTTCGATGGTACGAACTCACGCTCGGTATCGCGGCGGTGCACGTTGGCGAGCGCCCATGAACGGGCGTATGAATGACCGCGCATGAGCGACCGCGTATGAGCGTCCGCGCATGAGCGGTGACGCGCACCCGGTCTTCGATCGCCTGGGCGATTTCATCACCGCGCTGGACCGGGCCGGCGAGCTGGCGCGGGTGAAGGCGCCTGTGGCGGTGAGGCTCGAGCTGTCCGCGATCAGCGACCGCGTGATGAAGCAACCGGGCGGAGGCAAGGCGCTTCTGTTCGAGCACGTGCTGCTCGACGACGGGACGCGCTCCCCGTATCCCGTTGCCATCAATCTCTTCGGCTCCATGCGGCGAATGGCGATGGCACTCGGCGCGGGGAATCTCGACGACATCGGCGGACGTATCACAGAGCTGCTGGAGCTCAAGGTCCCGGATGGTCTCCTCGGCAAACTCGCGCTCGTGCCGCGTCTGCTCGAAGTGGCGAAGTTCCCGCCGCGAACGCGCGGACCCGGTGCCGCGTCGCAGGAGATCATTGCGCGGGGCGAGGATGCCGATCTCCGCCGCCTGCCGGTGCTGACGTGCTGGCCGGAGGATGGCGGCCCGTACATCACGCTGCCGATGGTCATCTCGCGGGACCCCGTCCGCGGCATCCGCAATGTCGGCATGTACCGCGTACAGGTCCTGGGCCCGCGCACGCTGGCGATGCACTGGCAGCGGCACAAAGTCGGCGCCGCGCACTGGCGGACCATGGCCGAGCGCGGGGAGATGATGCCGGTGTGCATCGCGATCGGCGCGGACCCTGCGTCGGTCTACGCGGCGAGCGCGCCGCTGCCGCCGACGGTGGATGAGTTTCTCTTCGCCGGCTTCCTGCGGCGCTCGCCGGTGTCTCTCACCCGCGCGGTGACATGCGACCTCGAAGTGCCATCGGAGGCCGAGTTCGTGATAGAGGGTTACATCGACCCGCGCGAGCCGCTGGTCACCGAGGGGCCGTTCGGCGACCACACCGGATTCTACTCGGAGGCTGATCTGTACCCCGCCGTGCACGTGACCGCGG
This sequence comes from uncultured Gemmatimonadales bacterium, assembly GCA_963737895.1. Taxonomy (GTDB): domain Bacteria; phylum Gemmatimonadota; class Gemmatimonadetes; order Gemmatimonadales; family Gemmatimonadaceae; genus Palsa-1248. The sequence continues at coordinate 2,466,562 of CAVTUF010000001.1, forward strand.
TGACATCACGCCGCGATCCGGTGTATGCCACGACGATCGTGGGGCGGCCGCCAATGGAGGACTTCTATCTCGGCCACGCGACCGAGCGCATCTTCCTTCCGCTGCTGCGTCTCACGATTCCGGAGATCGTGGACTACCACATGCCCTCGGAGGGCATCTTCCACAACCTGGTCTTCGTCTCGATCGACAAGCAGTATCCGGGCCAGGCACAGAAAGTGATGAACGCGCTGTGGGGGCAGGGGCTCATGTCGCTGGCCAAAGTGCTCGTCATCGTCGACAAGGACGTCAATGTGCGCGATCCGCACGAGGCGTGGTGGGTGGCACTCAACCACATCGATCCTGAGCGCGACGCGAGGTTCACGATGGGTCCGATCGACGTGCTGGACCATGCGAGCCGCGCGTTCACGTACGGGTCCAAGCTCGGTCTCGACGGCACGCGGAAGATGGCGGAAGAGGGTTTCACCGGCCGCTGGCCGGCGGTGATCGTCGCGGACGCGGCGACGCGCGCGCGGGTCGATGCCCTGTGGCCCAGTCTCGGACTCGATGGGGCGGCGAGCGCGCACGGAGGCGCGTCATGACTCGCGAGGGGCAGACATTCGCGGGCGAGTCCCGGTGGGTCACGTACGTCAACTTCGTGAAGCTGCCGCATACCGTCTTTCTGCTGCCGTTCGCGCTCGTGGGGGCGACACTCGGCAGCTACGCGGCGACGGTGACGACGGCGAGAGTGTTGTGGATCATCGTGGCGTTCACGAGCGCGCGGTTCGCGGCCATGGGATTCAACCGGATCGTCGACCGCGAATTCGATGCGCGGAACCCTCGCACAGCGCGCCGCGAGCTGCCGTCCGGTTTGCTCGACGTCCGGTCGGCGCGGATCGCGGTGGCGGTCGCGGCGGTGCTCTTCGCGCTCGCCGCGTGGCGACTGAGCCCGCTGTGCCTGGCGCTCTCGCCGTTCGCGCTGCTCTGGATCTTCTTCTATAGCTACACCAAGCGGTTCACGCGGTGGTCGCACCTGGTACTGGGCGCGGGCCTCGCGATCGCGCCGGTGGGCGGCTATCTGGCGGTCGCCGGACACTGGAGCACGCCGTGGTGGATGCTCGTCGCGCTGGCAACGGCCGTCGCGGCATGGTCCGGCGGATTCGACATCCTCTACGCCCTGCAGGACGTGGCGTTCGACCGTGCGCACGCGCTGCACTCGCTGCCCGCATCGATCGGGGAATGGAATGCCGTGCGCGTCGCGCGTGGCTTGCACGTGGTGACGATCCTCGGGCTGGTGGCCGTGGGCGCCGCCTCGGGGGCCGGGTGGCTCTACGACGCGGGGGTCGCGATCGCGGCGGTGCTACTGGCCTACGAACATTCGCTGATCCGGCGCGGCGACCTGTCGCGGCTCGACGCGGCCTTCTTCACGATGAACGGCATCATCAGCGTGGTGTTCTTCGGGTTCGTCTTCGCGGAGCGGGTCGCCAGCGGCTGGGTGCGATGAGTCCGGGCAATCCGCGGCGCCGATCGCCGGGCAAGGCGCCGATCATCGTCGCGATCACGGGGGCGTCCGGCGCGCCGTACGCGGTCCGGCTCCTGCAACTCCTCGCGGCCGCCCGGCGTCCGGTGTCGCTGATCGTGTCGGCGCACGGCTACCGCTTGCTCGAAACGGAGTCGGGCATCGCCTCCCAGGCCGAACTGCGGCGCGCGGTCGGAGCGGCCCGGTGGGATGCCACGATCACGGCATTCGACGACACCGATCGAGGCGCAGCGCCGGCGTCGGGATCGGCGGCGAGTGCCGGCATGGTCGTCTGTCCATGTTCGATGGGGACAGTGGCCGCGATCGCGGCCGGCACGTCGCGATCACTGATCGAACGGGCGGCTGATGTGACGCTCAAGGAGCGCCGGCTCCTGGTGCTGGTGCCGCGGGAGACGCCCGTCAGTGTGATTCACCTCGAGAACATGCTGCGTGTGGCGAGAGCCGGCGCATTGGTGCTGCCGGCATCGCCGGGGTTCTATCACCGGCCGGCGGCCGTCGCGGACCTGGTCGATTTCGTGGTGGCGCGGATCCTCGACCACCTGGGTATTCCGCAGAGGGTCGTGCCGCGGTGGGGCGGCAATGCGGCGGGCCGCACCACCGGGCGGTAGCACCGATGGCGACCCGCATCGTGGGGCTCATCTCGGATACGCACGGACAGGTGCGTCCCGACGTCCACACGGCGCTGGCCGGTGCCGACGTGATCCTTCACGCCGGCGATGTCGGCGGTGACGGCGTGCTCGACGAGCTGAGTCTGATCGCGCCGGTGCGCGCGGTCTACGGGAACACCGACGACCCAGGCGATCCGCGGCTCGAGGCCGAGATCGTGTACGAGGTGGACGGCGTCGCGATCCACGTGAGTCACGGGCACGAGACCGGAACGCCCACGCCCGCCAAGTTGTTTGCCCGCTATCCGCAGCAGGTCCTGGTGTACGGCCACACCCACCGGCAGCTGGAAACCCGTGATGGCACCCGCGTCGCGATCAATCCCGGGGCTGCGGGGCCGCGGCGGTTCCGTCTCGAGCCGAGCGTCGTCCGCCTCACGGTTCGCGACGGCGTCGTCGAGACGGAGATCGTGAGGCTGGTGACCGGCGACTGAGTGGGCGAGGGGTTGGGGACTGGGGATTGGATTGGGGACTGGGGCTCACTAATTCCCGTTCGCGGCGAGGTCCCAGGTGCGGGCGTGGTGCAGCTCGTGCGGGTGGCGCCGGAACCAGGATGACACGAGCATCAACTCATCCACCTCGTGCGCCGGCACGGACGTCGCCGTCCGTCCGGGCTCAGCGAAGATGCTCGTCGCGAGGTTGTGCAGCGCATCCTGCTCGATCGGAGTACGGGGGGTCGCGCAGATGGCGCGCACGCATCCGCGACGGATGACATAGACGCGGTCCTCGCCGTCGTAGCCCGACACCGTGTAGAGAAAGGACAACGTCTCCACCGCGAACCGGAGCCGGCCGAACTGTTCGCGGAGCATCTCGAGCCGCTGGAGCTTGTCGCGCAACCGGGCGGCGCGCTCGTACTCCAGCCGGTCGCTCGCCTGCTGCATCTCAGTGGTGAGCGATGCCAGCGGGCCATCGTTGGTCCCCTCGAAGAACGCGCGTGCGAGTGCCACGCGTCCGGCGTACTGGTGCTCGGAGCAGGCGCCAATGCATGGACCGAGGCACTTGTGGATCTCGTGACGGATACAGCCGGGTGTGCGTGGGGGCGGGGTGAAGATCTCGACCTGGTCGCTGAATCGTACCGGCGTGTCGAGCGCGCAGTCGCGGAGGCCGAGGGCATCATTGAGCTCGCGCAGCGCCTCACCGACGCGCATGGCACCCAGAAACGGCCCGTAGTACGCACCGCCGTCGTCGCTGCCCGCGCTCCGGACGACCGACAGCTTGGCCGCGGGGCCACGCGTCACCTTGATGAACGCGTAGTTGTGCGCATCGCGCTTGAGGGCGACGTTGAATCGGGGGCGGAACTGCTTGATGAGGCGTAGCTCCTGCACCAGCGCGTCGAACTCGTTGGGCGTGTAGTCCCATGCGATGCGATCCGCTTCGCGAAGGATGCGCGCGCCCTTGTGCTCGGGGTACGCGCCGCGGAAGTAGCTGAGCAGCCGGGATCGCACGCGTTTGGACTTGCCGACGTAAATGACCTCGCCGCCTGGCGACATCATGCGGTACACCCCGGGGCGGTCGGCCGCGCCTGCGCGCACCGTGTCCCGCATCACCTGCACCTGCTGTTCGGAAGTCTGGACGGGCCGCAGTGCACTCCGCCGGCTTGCCGCGCCTGATCGCGCCACTCTGGACGGCCTCCTACCGCTGGCAGTGGGCGCAGAACACGGTGGCGCGTCCGTCCACCGCGTGCGTCCCGATGAGCCGCGACCCGCACCGCCGGCATGGCAGGCCGGCCCGGCCGTAGGCATCGAGCTTCTCCGCAAAGCCGCCTCGGGCACCATGGGCGTCGCGATAGTCGCGAAAGCTCGTGCCGCGAGCGGCGATCGCTTCGCTCAGCACTCCGACGAGCGCGTCACGCAGCGAGGCCGCGCGCGGCGGCTCGACCTGGTTCGCGCTCCGCGACGGGTCGATGCCCGATCGCCAGAGCGATTCGTTCGCGTAAATGTTGCCGACTCCCGCGAGATGGCGCTGATCCATGATCACCTTCTTGACCGCCTGCCGGGAACTTCGGAGCACGCCCGACAAGTTGTCGGCGGTGAAGGCGGGGTCAAGTGGCTCCGGACCAATCGAGCCCGAGTACGTCGCGAAGCGGCGTGGCGCCATCAGAGCGACGGTGCCCAGGCGGCGGAATGTCGCGATAGTGGAGAATGCGGGCGGCCGTTTTGGGGACTGGGGATTGGGGATTGGGGGTCAGCGCGAATGCGATCGCCGAGTAGCGTCGCTCGGCCGGCGGCAGGTCTCCCCCGTCGATCAGCAGCGCGCCGGTGAACCGTGGCTGGACCACGATGCGGTCGCCGGACGAGAGATCGAGGACCACGAGCTTGGCGCGTCGCCATACGCGATCGATCGTGGTGCCGGCGACGCGAGCGCGCAGCGTGCGCGCCGTGACCTCCCGCAACACGTCGCCGTGCGTGACGGTGACTTCAGCGATCTGCTCACCGGCGATCGCCGCGTGCAGATCCCGCGCGATCGTCTCGGTCTCAGGAAGCTCGGGCACTGCGCGCCAATTCCCGCCATGCGATGTCGGTCCGGAACTGCTTGCCCGGAAACTCGACGGCCGCGGCATAACTCGCGCTCGCACGCTGGGCGGACGCGAGGTCCGGCGCCACGGCGGTGACCGCGAGTACGCGGCCGGCGGCGGTCACGAGCTCGCCCGCCGCATTGCGGGCGGTCCCCGCGTGGAAGACGTGTACGCCGGGCGGGGCCTCCGGGAGCCGGATGACGTCACCCGTGCGCGGCGTACCGGGGTATCCCGCCGCCGCGACGACGGTGGACACGGCGTGCGCGGGGTGCAGGTGTCCGGTCCATTCACCCGATTCCAGCCGGCCGCCTCGGGCGACGGCGTGCATGAGCGGCAGCAGCGGATAGCGGGTGAGCGGCAGGATCGCCTGCGTCTCGGGGTCGCCCAAGCGGCAGTTGAACTCGACGACCTTGAGGCCGTCGGCGGTGACCATGAGGCCAGCGTAGAGAGCCCCCGAGAACCGGCGCCCCATGCGCCGCATCGCGTCGAGGACCGGCGCGACGATCTGGCTGCCGGCCAATCCGACGAGGCTGTGCCACTCCGCCCATCGATTGCCGGCAGCGCGCGCGTTGGCCGGCTCCGTGCCGGAAGTCACGACCAGCGGATACACGGGCGCGTATGCGCCCATCCCGCCGGTGTTGGGTCCCTCGTCACCGTTCAAGAGCCGCTTGTGATCCTGCGCCGGCACGAACGGGAGCCACTGCTCGCCATCGGTGAGGAAGAGCAGCGACACCTCTTCGCCGTGCATGAACTCTTCGATGAGGATCTCGGCACCCGCGGTGCCGAACACGCGCTGGCTGAGCATCGCATCGACGGCGGCATCCGCGTCGGCCGTGGATTCGGCGATGATGACGCCCTTGCCCGCAGCCAGTCCCGAGGCCTTGATCACGACGGGCGTACCGAAGTCCCGCACCGCGCGTTTCGCCGCCGCGGCATCGGTGTGGCGCTCCGCGCGCGCCGTTGGGACACCGGCGTCCATCATGAGCTGTTTCGCGAAGACTTTCGAGCTTTCGATCTCCGCCGCGCTTCTGGTGGGCCCGAAGGCGGGATGACCGGCCGCACGCAGGCGGTCCACGACGCCCAGCGCGAGTGGTGTCTCCGGCCCGATTACGGTGAGCGCGGGCCGCTCGTGGTTGGCGAGTGCGACGAGCGCATCAATGTCGGTCGCGGCGATGGGCACGCACCGGGCGTATTCGGCGATGCCCGGGTTTCCTGGTGCCGCGACCAGCTCCGTGTCCGGATCTTCCTGCTTGAACTTCCACGCCAGCGCATGTTCCCGGCCGCCGCCGCCGACGATCAGTACCTTCACAGCCGTCCCTTCACGATGAGCGTCCGCCGCCCGAGCCACTGTCCGGATTGCCGCCGGTGCGCGAGCGGAACGCCTGGCCGAACGCATCGCGTGCCCGTCCAACGGCGCCCTCGATCTCACCCAGAGCGGCGCGGGCCCGGTCGCCGTAGTACCCGGCGGCCGCCGCGTAATCTTGCGTGAGGGGCCGGTCGCCATCCTCGCCGCGCCGCGGATATTCACCGCGCAGGATCCGGGCATAGTCCTCGGAGGCGGCCCAGCGCTGCAGCTCGGCGGCGCGCACCGTGTTCAACGGATGATCGCGAAAGACCGTGTTGAAGAACTTGAGCGCACTGTCCCATGGTCCGCCCGACGTTTCGTATTCCTGTGCCTGGAGCAGGAACTGATCGAGGTCGATCGTATCGTCGCCAGCGGAGCCGCCTGCCAGTTTGAGGTAGGTGCCGAGCGAGGCGCGCGGGTCCTGGGTGCCGAGCAGGCCGGCGCGATCGCACGAGAGCTCCGCCTTGCGATACCACTCGAGCAGCGCCACCTGGATCGGCAGCAGGGCGATACCGGCGAGGAACGGCAAGTTCTTGAGACCGAAATTGAGCAGGATGACCGCGATCGTGCTGTACGTCACGTGGCCGCTCATGACGTGTCCGAGCTCGTGCGCGAGTACATCGCGCTGCTCTTCGCGGTTGAGGAGGCTCAGTGTCCCGGAATTGATGATCGATGAACGGATCGTCGAAGCCGACAGCGCCGGCGTTCACGAACGGAGTCTGCGTGACGTAGAGCTGGGGGCGACGGGGCCACTCGAACGTCGCGATCACCTCATCGTACAGGGCATCCAGCTTGGGGCGCTGGCCTGGGCCGACGCGGACTGCATTGGCGAGGAAGAGGTGCCGGAGTCCGCGCTCGCCGAAGAACCCGGCGATCTTGCGGACCACGTCGTCGAAGCCTGGAATCGCGCGCAGCGTATTGAGGGCCGCGCGGTCCGCGGGATGTTCCCACGCCAGAGACGAGATGCCGGGAAGCGGGATGCGAGACATGAGACCGCCGACTAGGAGAGAAGAGAAAGGAGCGAAGGGAGAGGAGACGAAACTCTCCCGGCAATACGGACGCCGGCGGGGTTGGGTGTCAGCGCGAACACAAACCCGGTCACACGCCCCGGAATGCCTGTTCCAGATCCGCGATCAAGTCATCGCCGTCCTCCACCCCGCATGAGAAGCGTATGAGGCCGTCGGTGATGCCCAGCGCCGCGCGCCGGTCAGGCGGGACCAATGCGTGAGTCATGATCGCCGGATAGTTGACCAGGCTTTCGACACCGCCAAGCGATTCCGCGAGAATGAAGAGGCGGACGCGGTCGAGGACCTGTGCGGCGCGTTCGCGCGATCCCATCTCGACGCTGACCATCCCGCCGAACCCGCTCATCTGGCGTGCCGCCAGCGCGTGCTGCGGGTGGGAGGGCAGTCCCGGATAATGAACGGAGCGTTCGCCGAGCCGGTTGGCGAGCCATCCAGCGACGAGCCGCCCGTTGGTGTCGTGCCGGGGCATGCGGAGGTGCAGAGTCTTGGTTCCGCGGAGCGCGAGCCACGCGTCGAAGGGGCCAGCAACGGCTCCAGCCGCATTGTGAATGAATTGTAATCGTCCGGCGAGGTCGTCGTCCTTCACGACCGCAATCCCGCCGATCATGTCGCTGTGCCCGTTGAGATACTTGGTCGTCGAGTGGAAGACGATAGAGGCTCCCGACTCGAGCGGGCGCTGGAAGAATGGCGTTGCGAAGGTGTTATCGACGACCAGCAGTGCGTTCCGCCGCTGCGCAATCCCGGCGATCGCGCGGAGGTCGGTCAGGCGCATCAGCGGGTTCGTCGGCGTCTCGACGATGATTGCAGCGGTACGATCGGTGCATGCGTCGTCAACGCGTTGTGGATCACGGGCATCAACGAAGGTGAACCGGAGACCGAAGTGCTGCAGAATCCGGTCGAAGAGGCGAAACACTCCTCCGTAAGCGTCGTCGCCGCAAATGATATGATCGCCGCTCCGGAAGAGCTTCATGATGCTGTCGAGGCAGGCCATGCCGCTCGCGAACGCGAAGCCGTGCGTGCCGCCTTCGAGGACCGCCACATTCCGCTCGAACGCTTCGCGCGTGGGGTTGGTACCGCGCGAGTATTCCCAGCCCTTGTGCTGTCCCACCGCCTCCTGCGCGTACGTGGAGGTCAGGTAGACGGGCGTCATGACCGCCCCTGAATACGGGTCCGGCCGTTGACCGGCATGAACGGCTCGGGTGCCAAAGCCGGCGTTGGTCTCGTCAGGAAGGATTCGGGTCACGTCCGGACCAATTTGGATGGGGCCGGGAAGTTAACCTGCCTCGTCGTGGACGACGAATCCCATCTCCGCCAGGCCGTTCGCCGCCTGATGGAGAGTGAGGGATTCGAGTGCGTGGAAGCATCATCTGCCGAAGCGGCGCTTGCCGTGCTCACCCAGCGGCAGGTCAGCGTGATCCTGTCAGACGTCCGCATGCCCCGGATGGACGGCCTCACCTTTCTGCGGGAAGTGCGGGCGCGCTACCCCGACGCGGCCGTGGTGATGATCACGGCGGTCGCGGATGTGGACGTCGCCGTGAGCTGCCTGGCGCTCGGCGCGATGGATTACCTGATGAAGCCGTTCCATCTCGACGAAGTGCGCGCGCGGGTCGGCCAGGTGCTCGAGAAGCAGCGTCTCGTGCTCGAGAACCGCAGCTATCAGGTGCGCCTCGAGGAGCGAGTCCAGGCGCAGGCGCGCCGGCTGGAAGACCAATTCCTGGCGACGATGCAGGCCTTCGCGCACGCGCTCGAAGTGAAGGACCGGTATACCCGTGGCCACTCGATCCGGGTCAGCCAGTATTCGGTGGCGATCGCCAAAGCGATGGAACTGGAGCCGGAGATCGTCCGGCAAGTCGAGATCGGCGGCCACGTGCACGACATCGGCAAGATCGGCGTGCGGGAATCGGTGCTCAACAAGCCGGGGCCGCTGACCGACGAGGAGTACCAGCACATCATGACCCACCCGATGGTGGGTTGGCGGATTCTCTCGCCCGTCCTCACCGATTTTCCGTTGGCGCTTCACATCGTCCGGTCGCACCATGAGCGGTTCGACGGCCGGGGAACGCCCGACGGATTGGCTGGCACCGGCATCCCGCTCGTGGCGCGGATCGCGGCCGTCGCCGACTCGTTCGACGCAATGACGAGCGGGCGCGCGTACCGGCGCGGCGGCAGGCTCACGCTGGATGCCGCGGTCGCCGAGTTGGAGCGGTGCAGCGGGACGCAATTCGACCCCGACGCCGTGCGCGCCTTCCTGGCAGCGGTTGCCAATGGCGCTATCGCCGATACGCATGGGGTCCCGACCGGAGAACTCGCGGCATTTGCCGAGCCGGTTACCGCGGGCCGCGGCGGATAGCTGCCCGACGAGGCTGACCGGACCCCTCGGTAGACACTAATTTCTGCATCACTATGACCGACAAGCTGATGGTAAGCGTGTCCGGGGTCCGCGGTCGTGTCGGCGAGGCCCTCACACCCCAAGTGATCACCGGCTTTGCCGCCGGATTCGGCGCCTGGGCGGCAGGGCGAGCCGGGAAGGCCCGGGCCACGATCGTGGTGGGGCGGGACAGCCGGGTGTCCGGCCCAATGTTCCATAGAGCGGCGATCGCCGGGCTGCAGTCGGTCGGGTGCGACGTGATCGACGTAGGCGTGGTGCCGACCCCGACGGTGCAACTGGCGGTCGAGTTCCATCACGCGGCGGGCGGCCTGGCGATCACCGCGAGCCACAATCCGATCGAGTGGAACGCCCTCAAATTCATCGCTCCCTCGGGACTCTTCCTTTCGGCGCGAGGAGGGGGCCTCGATGCGGGACGCGACGACCGAGGGGGTCGCTCTGGCGACTTGGGACCGGCTCGGCGAGGTCCGTTCCGACCCCGATGCCGTGGTCCGGCATCTCGACGCGATTCTGGCCCTCCCGTACATCGACCTGGCGGCCGTACGCCGGCGCCGGCTGCACGTTGCGCTCGACTGCGTTCGGGGGGCGGGGGGGCCCATCATGACGGCCCTGCTCGAGCGCCTTGGGTGCCAGGTGACTGCGATCAATCTCGAAGCGGATGGCCGGTTTCCGCGTCCGCCGGAGCCGGTTGCCGCCAACCTCGGGGAGTTGGAGGTGCTCGTCCGCCGGGCCGGGGCCGATGTCGGATTCGCGGTCGATCCGGATGTGGACCGGCTCGCCCTGATCGACGAGACGGGCCGCTCGATCGGAGAGGATTACACGCTGGCCCTGGCGGCATCGGTGGTTCTGCGGCACCGGAAGGGGACCCTGGTCACGAATCTCTCGACGAGCCGAATCGTCAATGACATAGCCAACGAGGCAGGGGTGCCGGTCATCCGGACCCCGGTCGGGGAGGTGAACGTCGCGATCCGCATGCGCGCCGAGGGAGCGCCCGTGGGTGGCGAGGGGAACGGCGGGGTGATCGTCGCTGGGCTTCACCTGGGGCGGGACGCCCCGGCGGGTGCGGCCTTGATCCTCCAACTGCTGACGGATGCGGGCGGGGAGACGCTGTCGGCGATCACGAAGCGGTGGCCGCGGTACGCGATCGTGAAGGACAAGCTGGACCGTCCGTCCGGGAGTCTGGAGCAGATCTACGACAAGCTGCAGGCCGCGTTTCCCGGGGCAGGGGTAGATTTGCAGGATGGCCTTCGCCTGACCTGGCCCGACAGTTGGCTCCACGTGCGGCCGAGTGGAACGGAACCGATCGTGCGGGTAATTGCCGAGGCACCGACAGAAGTGCGAGCCAGAGATCTGGTGGCGCGCGCGCGTGCCCCGTTGGACGCAATGCAGTCAGCGCAGTAGCTCGACCACGCGCCTGCGGGTATGTACCCGCGAAGGCGACAACGAAGGCAGCCGAATATGTGTGGTATCGTCGGATACGTTGGGCCGAAGAAAGTCGCACCGCTCCTGTTGGAGGGGTTGAAGCGCCTCGAGTATCGTGGATACGACTCGGCGGGCCTCGCCATCATGAATGGGAAGGGCGTCGAGACCCGCAAAGTGGCCGGGAAGATTTCCCGGCTCGAATTGCTGGTCAGCAAGAACCCGATATCCGGTACGCTGGGCATCGGGCACACCCGCTGGGCCACGCACGGTGCGCCGAACGAAGCCAACGCCCATCCGCACACCGACGAGAAGCACGAGTTCGCCGTCGTTCATAACGGGATCATCGAGAACGCGAGCTCGCTTCGCCGCAAGCTGGAAGACCTCGGCCACGTATTCACCTCGGAGACGGACACCGAGGTCCTGGTGCATCTGATCGAGGCGGCGTTCGACGGGTCACTGGAAGACGCCGTGATCGAGGCCCTGCACCAGGTCGAGGGCGCGTACGGGATCGCCGTCGTATCGAGCAAGGACCCGCACAAGATCGTGGCGGCCCGCAAGGGGAGTCCGCTTCTGGTCGGGCTCGGTGATGGCGAGTACTACATCGCCAGCGACGCGTCGGCCATCCTCGCGCATACGCGTGAAGTCGTATATCTCCACGATGGCGATCTGGCGGTGCTGGACCGGAATGGCTACCGGATCATCGGGCTCGATTCCCTCACGCAGACCCGGAAGGTGAGCAAGATCGACTGGGACCTCGCCCAAATGGAACGCGGCGGGTTTGCGCACTTCATGCTCAAGGAGATCTTCGAGCAGCCGCAGACCGTTGCGAGCACGCTCGCGGGCCGGCTCCTGCTCAACACCGCGACCGCCAAGCTCGCGGGCACGAATCTCACCGACGAAGATCTGCTGTCGATCGACAACATCGTGATCACGGCGTGCGGCACGAGCTGGCATTCGGGGCTGATCGGCGAGCACATGATCGAAGAGTCGGCGCGGATCCCCGTCGAGGTGGAATACGCGTCCGAGTTCCGGTACCGGAACCCCATCGTCAACGATCGCACGCTCTGCATCGTGATCTCGCAGTCGGGCGAGACCGCCGACACGCTGGCGGCCATGCGCGAGGCGCAGCGCCGCGGGGCGCGGACGCTCGGTATCGTCAACGTCGTGGGCTCGACGATCGCGCGCGATGCGGCCGCCGGCATCTATCTCCACGCCGGTCCCGAGATCGGTGTCGCCTCGACCAAGGCGTTCACGAGCCAGGTCGTCGCGCTGGCCCTTCTCACGCTCAAGATGGGGCGGCTCCGTGATCTCTCGGTGATCCGCGGGCGAGAGATCATGAATGCCCTACAGGCATTGCCGGGGCAGATCCAGCAGATCCTCGACCGGGCGCCGGAGATCGAGACGCTGGCCGAGGAGTTCAAGCGCGCGCAGAACTTCCTGTACCTGGGCCGCGGCTACAATTTCCCGACCGCGCTGGAAGGTGCGCTCAAGCTGAAGGAGATCAGCTACATCCACGCGGAAGGCTATCCGGCCGCGGAAATGAAGCATGGGCCGATCGCGCTGATCGACGAGCTGATGCCGGTGGTGTTCATCGCGCCGCACGACTCGGTGTTCGACAAAGTCGCGTCGAACGTGCAGGAAGTGAAAGCGCGGAAGGGCCGCGTGATCGCGATCACGAGCCGCGAGGAGCCGTCACTCGCCGGGAAGATCGACTACGAGTTCCGGATCCCCGAGACGATCGACATGCTGACGCCGGTGCTGGCCGCGATCCCGCTCCAACTCCTCGCGTACTACATTGCGGTCAAGCGCGGCTCGAACGTGGATCAGCCGCGCAATCTGGCCAAGTCGGTCACGGTCGAGTAAGCGGCGCCTGCGCCAGGCTCCTCGCATCGTCCTCGCGTCCCAGTCGCCGCGGCGACGGGACCTGCTGGCCCTCATTGGCATCTCGCACACCGTCCGGCCCGCCGACATCGATGAGCGGGTGCTTCCGAACGAATCTCCGATCGAATGCGTCGAGCGACTGGCCTGCGGGAAGGCCGCCGCCATCGCAGCGGCGGACCCCGACGCCCTGGTGATCGGCGCCGACACGATCGTCGTGATCGACGATCGCATCCTGAACAAGCCAGCGGACGCCGCCGAGGCGCTGTCGATGTTGCGGCGGCTACGCGGGCGGACGCATCAGGTGCACACCGCCGTCTGCGTCTCGTGGGGCGAGCGGGTGGTGTCGGGCGTCGAATCCGTGCGTGTGCGCTTCCGGGCGATGACCGACGCGGAGCTGTTGGGCTACATCGCGACGGGCGAGCCGATGGACAAGGCCGGCGCGTACGGCATCCAGGGGTACGGCGCAACGATTGTGGACCGCATCGAAGGCGATTTTTTCGCGGTGATGGGCTTGCCGGTCGTGCGGCTCGTGGCGCTGCTGCGAGACGTCGGGGTGAGCTACGAGTTCGGGACGCTCGTGGTGGGCTCGATCCCCGGTGCCCATCATCCCGCGTAGCGCGACTTCCAGACCGCGACCTTCGCCAGCACGTCGCCGACGGTGATGCGCGGCATACGTCCCGGCCGCGTTTCCATCGAAACGGGATACTCTTCGCCCGGATCGCCGTAGGCATCGATCATCAGGTCGTGGAACCGGCGGTATGGGCCCGTACGTCTGGGGTTCGTGTAGCCCAGCAAGCTGATTACGGGCCGATCGAGAGCGACGGCCATGTGGAGCGGGCCCGTGTCGGGTGACAGCGCCAGCGCGGCACCATCGAGGATGCCGACCAATGGCCGGAGGCCGCATCCCAGCGCCGAGATCGCGCGCGGCGCGCGAGCGAGAATGACGGATTCCGCGTGGCGTTCGCGGGGCGAAGTGCCGCCCACGAGCACCGGCTGCAGGCCGAAATCGGAATCGAGTGCGCGTGCCACCTCGCCCCATCGTTCCGGGAGCCAGTCCTTCTCCGGCTTACTCGTGGCCACGACGATGACGGCTGCCGGCCGGTCCAGCCTCGAATAGAACGCCTGCTGTGCAGCCCGTTCCGCGGGCCAGGGACCGAGATCCCACTGCACCGGGTCGTGCGCAATACCGAGCGCGGTGAGAAACTCGAAGTACTGATCCTGGACGTGCTGGCCCTCGGGGTGTGGCGGAATCCTGTTCGTCGTGAACAGCCAGTTCGCATCGCGCGCGCGGGCGCGATCGAACCCCAGCTTGATCGGTGCTCGCGTGAACCCGGTGACGATGCCGGCCTTGAGATAGACCTGGAGATCCAGCACCACGTCGAAGGGTCTCGCGCGCAGCGCCCGCCGCACATCGACGAACGCCTGCCAGCCGGCGGACCGGTCGAAGAGCACGACGTCATCGACTGCCGCGTGGCCGCGCACCAGTGCCGCGGGGCCGGGCTGCAGTACCCACGTGATGTGCGCGGCCGGGGTGTGGCGTTTGATTGCCGACAACACCGGGAGCACGTGCACCGCGTCGCCGACCGCGCTCATCATCACGATGCCGACGCGGCCGAGCGGGGTGGCGATCGCCACTAGAGCAGCCCCTGTTTGCGGGCCGAGCGATGCAGCCGGTCGAGATTGGTGCGCACGAGCGCCGGGTCGCCGGGATGGCCCCAGACCACGCGGTCGACATCGATCGCGTGCGCGGTGCGTCGTCCGTCGGCGCCGGCCGATATGAGGATGTTCCTGACGTTGAGATCTTCGTGGTAGGCGCCGGCCGCGGCCAGGGATGTGATGAGCTCGGATACGGATTCCCAGAGCGCGGCCCGATCGCTGGCGGAGCGGCTGGCGGTGCCGAGCAGCGTACCGAGGTCCGTGGCATCGGGAATCTCGCGCGTGATGACGTCAGCGCGCCGGAGGAACATCGCTGCCGGGTATGTGATGTAGGCGACGACTTGCGGCGTGGGGACACCGCCGTCCCGCAGCCGGTGCGACACCGCCAACTCGTACGGGGCGCGTGTGGGCGGCAGAAAGAGATCGCGCGTCAGCGGCGCGAGGAATCCGCCGTGTCGCACGTGGCGGACGACGACGCGCGCCGAGCCGAGGGGGATCGCGTAGGCGGGGCCGCGGCCGGAGAGCTCGCGGCGTTCGGGATGGGCGGCAGCGTAAGCGTAGATGGTGCGGGCCGAGACGATTTCGCGAAGCGGTTGAACGAGGCTGGCGAGCACGACGCCGGTTGCCAGCGGTGTGTCGAGGCGTTCGTAACCCGGCTGTGGCGGGCTGGTCATCGCTATCGGGCTTACGCGATCACAGAGTCGCTACGCGGTAGACGGACACCGGGGTTGCGTTTCCCTTCAGCTCCAATGGCGGGTGCTCGTCCAATGGCGGGGGTGCCTGCAGCACCTTTCGGATGTCCTCGGAGATGAGGATCTCACCCGCTTCGGCGGCGGAGCACAGGCGGCTCGCGAGATTCACCGTGTCGCCGATGACGGTGAATTCGAGACGGCGCTCGGATCCGATGTTGCCGGCGAAGACTTCGCCGTAGCTCAAGCCGATACCGATCGCGAGCTCCGGGCGGCCTTCGGCGCGCCACTGGGTGTTGAGCTCATCGAGCGCGTGCATCATGTCGATGGCGGCGCGCATTGCGCGATCGGGGTCGTCCGCGTTGGCGATCGGGGCGCCCCACTGCGCCATGACCGCGTCGCCCATGAACTTGTCGAGCGTGCCACCGTGCCGGAACACGCAGTCCACCATCTCCGTGAAATATTCGGAGAGCAGAGCCGCCATGTCGTCCGGCGTCATGGAGCGTGACAGGGCGGTGAAGCCGCGGATGTCGCTGAAGAGCACGGCCACGGGTCGTTTGTCACCGCCCAGCTTGACGGACTCCGGCGCGCCGGCGATCTGCGCGGCGAGTGTCGGCGCGAAATAGCGCTCGAAATTACTGCGCACGACCAAGTCGTGCCGGATGCGCTCCGAGAACTGTCCGTGCTCGATGGCGACGGCCGCGATGCCCGCGAACGCGGCGAGGAACTCGAGATCCTCCTCATCCACGCGGTGAGTGGAGGTGACGTTATCCACGTAGAGGACGCCGAGCACCTGGCCTTCGCCGCCGACCAGCGGCGCGCACATGGTGGACCGGACACGCTGTACGAGGATGGATTCGCCGCCGAACCGCAGGTCCTCGGGTGCGTTGTCGGAGAGAATCGCCACCTTGTCGTGGACGGCGGGCCGGACGATCGATTGCGGCACTGAGCGATGCGGGGCGGCACCGTTGCGGTCGCGCGCCACGGCTGGAATCTGGGTGCCGTGCTCGTCAGCCAGCAGCACCGACACATAGTCAACGTCGAAGATCTGGAGGCAGAACCCTGCGATCTTCTCGAGGAGCGCGCCGGTATCCGCGACCCGGGTGAGGCCTTTCGAGACCTCGAGCAGTAGCGCGAGCTTCTGCTCGTTCCTCTCACGATCCGCGGGCGCGTCCGGCGTCGTGCCGCCCGCCGGGACCTGGCCACTCGCCGCAGCCTGCGCAGCACTTGCCCGCGCGGCACTTGCCCGCGCGCCGCTGGGACGGTGCCGGAGGGCGGCCTCGAAGGCCAGCGCGTCGCTCTCGGGAACCCGGAGCTGGTGGACGATCTTGCCGGCTTCGCGTGGAGGCGCGACGCCGCCTGGCCGCCCATCGCGATAGGCCGGCGCCACCGAACGGCTGCTGATCGGAGTCGGCATACCGGCGAAGCCCGCCATCCCTGGCGGGGGCGTCGGTGTGCGCTCGACGATCCGGAACGACACCTTGCCGAACGCGATGATGTCGCCGGCGTTGATCCGCGCCTTGCTGACCTTCGCACCGTTGACGAAGGTGCCGTTGCTCGACCCGAGGTCCTTGACCTCGACGCCCGCCTCGTCCGTCGTCAGCGCCGCGTGGCGCCTCGAGATCGTCGGGTCGAACACAGGGATGTCGCTGGTGAGGGCGCGACCGATCACCTGGGCCACCCCCGATCGCAAATCGAAGGACTGCTCGCCTTCGACGCTGGCCAGGGTATAGAGCATTGCCCTCAGAATATAGGTGCCGGAGTCCGCGCGGCGCCGCGCGGACCGGCGGCCGGCAGCGCGGCCCGGACCTGGCCGATCGCGGTCAGCAGCGCCCGCGCCTTGTTCTCCGTCTCTTCCCACTCGCGCTCGGGCACGGAGTCGGCGACGATCCCCGCCGCGGCCTGCACTGATGCGACCCCGTGGGCGAGCACGCACGTCCGGATCGTGATTGCGAGGTCCATCCGCTGATCGCCGGCCGCGATGTATCCGACGGCGCCCCCATACGGCCCGCGCCGTTCGGGCTCCAGCTCATCGATGATCTCCATGGCCCGCACTTTGGGAGCGCCGGTCAGGGTCCCCGCCGGAAAGGTCGCGCGGAAGACATCGAGGGCCGATCGTCCGTCCGCGACCATGCCTTCGACCTGGCTCACGATGTGGAGGACGTGCGAGTACTGCTCGACGACCATCAACTCCGTGACGGCCACCGTGCCGTACTCGGCCACCCGCCCGACGTCGTTGCGGCCCAGATCGACGAGCATGACGTGTTCCGCGCGCTCCTTCTCGTCGGCGAGCAGCTCCGCCCCAAGCGCCGCGTCTTCGGCGGCCGAATGGCCGCGGCGGCGGGTGCCGGCGATCGGGCGCACCGTGACGCGGCCGTCGGCGACGCGGACCAGCAACTCAGGCGAGCTTCCGACCAACTCCACTCCGTCCAGCACGAGATGGTACATGTAGGGCGACGGATTGATCGCACGAAGCGCGCGGTACAGCGCGGCCGACTGGAAATCGTGCGGCACATCGATCCGGCGGGCGAGCTGCGCCTGGAAGCAATCTCCGGCGAGGATGTATTCGCGGATGCGCGCGACATCGGCGAGGAAGCGCGCCCGTTCGTAGGTCGAGCGCCCGGTCGCCGGTGCGGCGCCCGAGTCGAGATCCAGCGCGGGGAGGGGAAGCGGGGCGTGGAGGCGGCGCGAGGATGGCGGCAACATCGCGAAGGGCCGCGTCGTACTGTGCCCGGAGCGTTGCGTCATCGGCGCCCGAGGCGACGGGCACACCGACCACCACCCGGGCCTGCGCGCGCAGATTGTCGATGATCACCACGGAGTGCGTGAAGACGAACACCGCGTCGGGGACATCGAGCGCCAGCGGCGGCGGATGCGGGCAGGCGCTCAATGTACCGCACGACGTCGTAGCCGAAATACCCGACGGCGCCCGTCCAGAAGTCGCCCAATTCCGGCGCGGAGACCGGCACATCCTCGGCGACATAACTCTGGAGGTCCGCGAGCGGATCGGCGGGGCGCCGGGTGCCGTGCCAGCCGCGCTCGGGCGTCCAATCATCGACGGATCCGTCGCGCTGCAGGCGCCAGGCGCGCGCGCGGCTCGGTACCCATGTAGGTGTAGCGCGACCACGTCTCGCTGCCGGCGGGCGCCGACTCGAGCAGAAACGCGAATGGAGCCGCGGCGGACCTTGGCGAACGCCGAGACCGGCGTGTCGGTGTCGAGGAGCATGTCCTTCCACACCGGGACGATGCCACCGCGGGCGGGGACGGTCGCCGCGAGTTGGCGAAAGCGATCGTAGGTCATCTGGTATATTTGGCGTTCATGCGGGCGGCCGGCGACGGCGGTGGATCGTGACGTGCGCTCTCGGGCTGTCAGGAGCATTGGTCGGCATCGGCCCGCGTCCGGTCGCGGCCCAAGGGAATCCCGCCCAGTGGAACGACGCCCGGGCGCGCGCGCTCGTGGCGCTCGCGATCGCGCGGCGTAGCCGCCAACTCGCCGACAGCGGACTGACCGACTACAAGGCGACGGCGCACGGATATCTGACTTTTCTCGCGCAGGCCGGTCCGGGCTTTCCCGACCCGCCCAAGATCATCCGATCGGACGAGTTGGCGGTGGAAGTCTATTGGCGGGCGCCCAACCTCAGCAAGCAGCTAGTGGTTGGCCGCCGGGATACGCTCCTGCTGCCCGGCGGACATCGGCTACTACACCGATCGCTACGGGATCATCCAGAACAACTTTCCGGACTCGATTCGCCTCGGCGACGGCAACGACGTGCGTGGCGTCCCGCACCCGCTCGCACCGCACGGTCCCGACGAGTACGACTACCTGGCCAGTGATTCACTGCGCATCACCATCCCCGGGCGTGTGGTCGAGGTGTATGCGATCCGGGTACGCCCGAAGGACGCGGAGGCGCCCAGGATCGTCGGGACCGTCTACGTGGAGCGAGAGACCGGAGCGCTCGTCCGGCTCGCCGTGACCTTCACGCGTGCGGCGATCCTCGACCACCGCATCGAGACGCTGGCGGTCACACTCGACAACGCGCTCGTGAACCAGCGCTTCTGGCTCCCGCAGCACCAGGAGCTGGATGTCGTGCGGTCGGCGTCGTGGTTCGACTATCCCGTGCGCGGTATCATTCGCGCCCGCTGGCAGATCTGCTGCTACGCGATCAATCGCGGCTTCATCCCAGGGAGCTTCGCCGGGCCTGAGATCACGTCCGTGCCAGCCAATGCGCTCAAGGCCTACCCGTGGCATGGGCACATTCTGGATTCCCTTCCGCCAGACGTCGCGGTCGCGTCGGCCGAAGATGTCCGCCGAGTCGAGCGCGATGCGCGCGCGATCGTGCAGCGGGCCGCGGTGACGCGGGTTCGTGGGGCAGCTCTCGCCGGCAGCGGGTTCTCCGACTTCGTGCGCGTCAACCGGGTCGAAGGGTTGGCACTCGGCGGTGGCGCCAGCCTTCCAATCGGCCCGGCGTGGACCGTGTCGGGGATGGGGCGCTACGGGCTCGACGATCGCCAGGGCAAGGGCGATGCCGGTATCCGGTGGCAATCCGGCGGCGGCGTTTCGCTGCGCGCGTTCGCGTTCCGGAGCTATCGCGACGCCGGGGACATGGCCGAGGGGTCGTTGCTGGCGAATTCACTCGCGGCGCAGGAGTTCGGCGCCGATCACACCGATCCCTACGATGTGCGCGGCATCGGCGCGACGCTCAATGCCGGCGAGGTCGCGGGGCTGCGGTGGTCGCTCGCAGCGACGCGTGAGTCCCAGCGCGGGCTCGTCGTGCATGCCCGTCCGGCAAACGGTGCCTATGGTCCAACGATCCCGGCGTTCGGGCTGCAGGCGACGCGCGTGTCTCTCTCGGTCGCGCGCCCGATGGCGCCGGGGCCGTGGGGCACCGAGTGGCGGGCGCGGGCCGAGGTACGGGGCGAGACCTACACGGCAGCCGACACCATGCTGGCGCGAGGTGCCGCGACACTTGGCCGCGCGTTCGCGGATGCGGAAGGCGATCGGGCGTGGGGGCCGGACCGGCTCGTGGCCCGTGTGTCGCTCGGTGGAGTGAGTGCGGCGACGCCGCTCCCCGCGCAGGAGTACATCTACGCGGGTGGTGACGTGAGCGGGCCTGGTTACGCATATCATGCGTTCGCCGGGCGTGTGACGGGGACAGCGCGGCTGGAGTGGCAGTTTCCGGCGCCTGCGCCGGCGATACCACTGGGCCGATACGGCACGACGCCCGGGCACATCATTCTCGCGCCATTCATCTCCGCGATCTACATCGACCGTGCCGCGGCATTTCGCCCACTCGAGACCGGCTGGTATCCTGCGGCAGGGCTCGGAGGGATCGTGCTCTTCGACCTCCTGCGGATCGACGTGGCGCGGGGTCTGCGCTCCAATGGCCAGTGGACGGTGTGGGCGGACCTGATCCCGGATTTCTGGGGCGTGTTGTAGAGGTTGTGCTGCTCGAGATGCAGCGTCCGGATTGGCCACATTAGGACACTCCAATGATCGGCGCGGCCTGTGGACTGCTTCGCGCGATCTGATTCGCGCGGGGGTGCCGGAGTCAAACTATGGGACGCGTGTCGCCGCGGAGCATCGCAGCGGAAGATCGCGCGCGGTCCGCTACTAACCATGCCTCACCTCTCTCCCCAGATTCCTCATATGCGGGATCCCGATACGGAGTGGGAGCCGGCACGACACGCAACGACGCACATCATCGCCGGTGTCGTGGACGTGTACGTCATTCGGCCATATCGAGCCGCATGGCGGGTGCTGACGCTGCAGCGCGGCTACGACACGCGATGTCCGGGAGCATGGGAGTCCGTCCATGGCAAGATCGAGCCTGACGAGACTCCGGAGGCGGCGGCTGTTCGCGAGTTGGCCGAAGAGACGGGGTTGCAGCCCGAGCGCCTGTACAACGTCAGCGTGCAACCGTTCTATCTCCATGCGGTGAACACGATCGAGATGGCGGTGGTGTTCGCCGCGTTCGTGCGCGAGCCGGGAACGGTGACGACGGGCGCGGAGCATCAGGCTCACGAGTGGCTCCCCGTGGAACTGGCCAGGAAGCGGTTCATCTGGCCACGGTCGCGCGCCGCGCTCGAGGACATCGTGGTGCTGCTCAAACGGGGGCATGCGGGTCCTGTCGAGGATGTGTTGCGCGTGCTGTAGATTGCGGGATGGCCTACCTGCCGCTCCGGGCGCTGGCGGAAGATCGCCCGCATGGTGCGCTGGCCGACGCCTGGCTGGACGGGCTCGCCGGCGCGCTCTCTGATCCGTCGATGGACCGATCGCTCCTGTGCCGCCGTACGCTCGCGGATCTGGTGTATCCGGCGTATGCGGAGAACTGGGAGACGGCGGTCAATGATCCGGCACTTCCGGCCGGGACTCGCCTTGCACTCGCGTCGCTCGATCCGCGGGAAGATCACCCTCGAGCCCGAGTACTACGCCGAGTGCGACCAGGCGAAGTTCCGCGCGTCAAGCCGCTGCTCTGGCTCTGGTATTCGTTCGACCGGACGCCATTGGGCGGGCAGAACGTCGATCTCGGCGTCCGGCTCCGCCGACTGCTGGCGCCGCACATCTTCAAGCGCTGCGGCGAGAATTTCAAGGCGTTCCAGCACGTCGAGTTCTCGTTCGGCTACAACATGGAAGTCGGCGACAACTTCGTCGTGCACCGTCACGTCCTGCTCGACGATCGCGGCGGGATCCTGATCGGCAACAACGTCTCGGTCAGCGACTACGCGAACATCTACAGCCACACGCACAGCATCGTCGACCAGAACGACGTGACCGATGCGGTGACGGTGCTCGAGGACAACGTCCGGATCACGTATCACGCGACGGTGCTGGCCGGCGTGCGCGTGGGCTGCAACGGCATGGTCGGCGCGCTCGCGGTCGCCACCAAGGACGTGCGGCCGTATCACGTGTACGTCGGGATCCCGGCGAAGAGCATCCGCGTGAAGCCGAACGCGCCGCAGGACGCGCAGAACGTTTGTCTGCCGCTAGCGAGGACGAAAGGAGTGAGGTAGACTCGGACGTTCGGGGGCGTTGGAGGGTTGGCGCTGCGCTAAGGCGGGCCCCACGGCCGAATGCGGCGACGGCTTCGGCCGAGCGTCGTCGTCGGCCCTGTCCGCGTGACGGCGACTGAACGTCGATCACCTGGCTCATCATCGAGGGCGAAGTCCCGCTAGCCGTCGCCACTGCAGCAGCCAGCTCGTCTCGACCCAGTCCCGTCACGGCGCTGAACGCAATGATCTGGGTCGCGTCGAGGCCCAGCTCCGTGCAAAGGCTCTCGACGCGGAGCGGCCCAGCGGCGGCCGAGAGCTTGTCGATCTTGGTCGCGACCACGAGGGTCGGTACGTCGAGCGCGGCCAGAAAGTCCAGCATCGCTCGGTCGTCCGGGTCGGCTCATGCCGGGCATCGAGAACTGCACCGCGCCGCGTAGCACCGCCGTGTGACCGAGGTACCCCTCGATCAGGGGGCGCCATGCGGCTTGCCGCTCCTTGGAGACGCGCGCGTAGCCGTATCCGGGCAGATCGGCGAGGACGAAGGTGTCGTTGATGCGGAAGAAGTTGATCTCCTGCGTGCGGCCCGGCGTGCGGCTGACGCGGGCGATCGCGCGCCGCTGGACCAGCCGGTTGAGCAGCGCCGATTTCCCGACGTTCGACCGGCCGAGGAACGCGATCTCGGGGAGGGACATCGGGGGCCGCCAGCCTCCGGGTTGCGCCATGCCGCCGAGGAATTCCACGGCGCGAATGGGCAACGGATCGGTGGTGACGGCGTTCCAAGGGGACGCGACGATCAGTGCGGCGCGATGTCGCCGTGCGGATCGCCACGCGGCGGCCCGGGTGGACCAAGCGGTACACCTTGCCGGGCGGATTGCTGCGGGCGCCGGGTCGCCGGCCTGGCGGGGGTGTGTTGGGAACGGCGGTGGGGGCAGAGGGGCGCCGGAGTCCGAACTCGAGCACCTCATCCATCGTCTTCACCGCGTGGAAGGTGATCGAGCCGCGGATCTCTTCGGGGAACTCGTCGAGCTCGCGCACGATTGCCCGCGGGGATGATCACGTGGCGGATCCCGTAGTCGGTGCGCGGCGACCGACTTCTCCTTGAGGCCGCCGATCGGCAGAACGCGACCGCGGAGTGTGACTTCGCCAGTCATCGCGATGTCTCCGCGCACCGGCACGCCAGTGAGCGCGCTGATGATGGCGGTGGCGATCGCGATGCCCGCGCTCGGTCCGTCCTTGGGCGTGGCTCCGGCGGGGATGTGAACGTGAATGTCGCGTCCGCCGCCCCGTGCGAGCTCCTCGTCGATCCCGAGATCGCTGGCGCGGCGCCGGGCGTAGCTCAGGGCGGCGCTCGCGGACTCCTTCATCACGTCGCCGAGTGTGCCGGTCAACTGGAGCTTCCCGCGTCCGCGCACGACACTGACTTCGATGTCGAGGATCTCGCCGCCCACGGCGGTATAGGCGAGCCCGCGGGCCACGCCCACCGAATCCTCGAGCGTTGTTTCGTCCGGATCGAATGGGGCGGGCCCGAGCAAGTCGGGTAGTGCGGGGGTGCTGTGGTCACCGGGCCCACCGGCGCGGGGCCGCTCGCGGGTTTTTCGACCCGTTTCCGCGCGACCTTGCGGGCCACGCGCGCGATGCGGCGCTCGAGCTCACGGACCCCGGCTTCGCGGGTGTATTGCCGCATGATCTCGCTCAGTACGCCGGGCTCCCACTGCACGTCGTCCGGCTTGAGCCCGTTGCGCTCGAGCTGCTTGGGCACGAGGAACTGCCGTGCGATCGCGACCTTCTCGTGGTCGAGATATCCGGTGAGGCGGAGCACCTCCATGCGATCGCGGAGGGCGTCGGGCACATTCGCGAGCGTGTTGGCGGTGGTGATGAACAGGACCTGCGAGAGATCGTAGTCGATCTCGAGATAGTGGTCATTGAACGCGCTGTTCTGCTCCGGGTCGAGCACTTCGAGCAGCGCCGCGGCGGGATCGCCCCGGTAGTCCTGTCCGAGCTTGTCCACCTCGTCCAGCAGGATCACCGGGTTGATCACCTCGGCGCGGCGCATCGCCTGGAGGATGCGTCCGGGCAGTCGCACCGATATACGTGCGCCGGTGACCGCGGATCTCCGCTTCATCGCGCACGCCGCCGAGGGCCATGCGGGCGAACTGGCGGCCGAGCGCGCGGCGATCGAGCGGCCGAGCGACGTTTTCCCGACGCCAGGCGGTCCCACGAAGCAGAGGATGGGGCCTTCGAGGCGGCCCACGAGGCCGAGCACCGCGATGTAGTCGAGGATCCGGTCCTTGACCTCGTCGAGGCCGTAATGGTCCTCGTCGAGCACGCGCCGCGCGTGATCGATGTCGAGGATGTCGTCGGTGCGTTCGGTCCAGGGGACGCCGAGGAGCCAATCGAGGTAGTTGCGTCCGACCGTCGTCTCGGGCGACATCGGCGCCGTGCGCCGGAGCTTTCGCAACTCGCGCTGGGCGCGGGCCTGCACGGCCTCCGGCAGGGCGCGGCGTTTGATCTCGGCATCGAGATCCGCCAATTCATCGCCGTCGTCCTGTCCGAGCTCGCGCGTGATCGCGCGGAGCTGCTCCTGCAGGTAGAACTCCCGCTGGTTCTGGAAGAGCGATCCGCGCACGTCCTCGTCGATCTTGCGTTCGAGGCGCAGGAGCTCGATCTCGGCGCTCAGCACATCCGAGAGCGCCTGCCACAGGCTGCCGAGCGTGGGCGTTTCGAGGAGCTTCTGTCGGACATCGTGCTTGACTGCGAGGTGGGCGGCGATGGCGATGGCGCGCCGCTCGTCGGATTCGATCGACTGGACGAATACGGCCGTCTCGTCGGGAATCCGCCGGTGCATCGAGACGTACTCCTCGAACCGGGAGAGCACGTGCCGGCTGAGGGCGGTCTGGGCATTGCTCGCGACGTCGGAACTCGCGTCACCCTTCGCCGTACCTGGGGTGTCTGCGGGCTCCTGTGGCGGGGGATTGCCCGCCGCAGCCGGTTCCCCGGGGTGGGCATCCCGGGGGCTCGTGCGGCCTCGGAGGGGCCTTCTGGGCCACTCCCGTGGTGGGGGTGGTGAGACTCGTCCGCGGGCTCAATGCCGGGCCCGGGGGGCGCCGGTGGGGCCACGAAGGGGATGCGGCCACGGTGGCGCGGTGCCACCCTCCGGTGACGGCGTAGCGGGTGACCCGGGCCCTGGCGACGCCTTCGACGAGAACCTTGGCGGTACCGTTGGGCAGGCGGGAGCTCTGGAGGACGCGGGCTACGACCCCGATCCGGTACAGGTCGCTCGCAGCGGGGTCCTGGATCTCTCCGCTCCGCTGGGCGACCAGCAGGACGTATTTGTCTTTGCCGGGCCCACCGGCCGATTCGGCAGCATCGAGCGCCGCCAGCGAGGCGGGCGGCCCACGAGCAGCGGCATCACGACATACGGGAACACAACGACCTCGCGCAGCGGGAGCACCGGGAGGCGGTCCGGCGTGGTGAACTGCTCAGCGTCGCGGGTGAAGAGGGGCACCAGGGGAGGGTCGAAGGCCGGGGTTGGGGATTGGGGACTGGGGATTGGGAAAAACAAAAGCGGGACGCCGAGTGGGGTCCCGCCTCAATCTAACCGCGAGCCGCCGGGCAGCCGGCGGGGAATCGCAGGCCGGCACTAGGCCTCTTTCTTCTGGCGCTTGGGGGAGATTTCGAGGAGCGGCGCGGTGCGTTTGGTGACGGTGCTCTCGATCACGCGGACTTCCGTCACGTCGTCGCGGCTCGGGAGGTCGAACATCACGTCGGTGAGGATCTCCTCGAGAATCGCGCGGAGGCCGCGTGCGCCGGTGCCGCGCTTGAGCGCCTTGCCTGCGATGGCGCGGAGTGCCAGCTCCTCGAAGATGAGCTTGACCTCTTCGAGGTCGAAGAGTTTCGCGTACTGCTTGGTGAGCGCGTTCTTGGGCTCCTTGAGGATGCGGACGAGGGCGTCCTCGTCGAGCGCTTCCAGCGGAACGGAGACCGGGAGGCGGCCGACCAACTCGGGAATGAGCCCGTAGCGAAGCAGGTCATCCGGCTCGACGTCGGCGAAGGCGTTCTTGGGGACGGTGGCGATCGACCCGGCGACGGCATCGGCGTCGGCGTCCGTCTTGGTGAAGCCGATCTGTTTCCGTCCGGTCCGGGCCTCGATGATCTTCTCGAGTCCGTCGAAGGCGCCGCCGCAGATGAACAGGATGTCCTTGGTGTTGATCTGGATGTATTCCTGCTGCGGGTGCTTGCGGCCGCCTTGCGGCGGCACGGACGCCACGGTCCCTTCGAGGATCTTGAGCAGCGCCTGCTGCACGCCTTCGCCCGAGACGTCGCGCGTGATGCTCGGGTTCTCCGACTTGCGCGCGATCTTGTCGATCTCGTCAATGTAGACGATGCCGCGCTCGCACTCGGCGACGTTGAAATCCCCGGCCTGGAGCAGGCGGACGAGGATGTTCTCGACGTCTTCGCCCACGTAGCCCGCTTCGGTCAGCGTGGTGGCATCGGCGATGGTGAAGGGCACATCGAGGATGCGGGCCAGCGTTTGCGCGAGCAGCGTTTTGCCGACGCCGGTGGGGCCGATGAGCAGGATGTTCGACTTGTCGAGCTCGACGTCGTCATCGCGGAGCGACGCGGAGTTGATGCGCTTGTAGTGATTGTAGACGGCGACGGCGAGGGCTTTCTTGGCGCGTTCCTGGCCGATCACATACTGGTCGAGGACGTCCTTGATCTCCTGCGGGGACGGGACCTGCGTGATGGCTTCCGCAACTTCGCGTTCCTCATCCTCCGCCAGGATCTCGTTGCAGAGTGCGATGCACTCGTTGCAGATGTAGACGGATGGCCCGGATATGAACTTCCTGACGGAGTCCTTTGACTTGCCACAGAACGAACAGCGCAAGTGCTTATCGTGGGACATGAGAATCCGGACACCGGGCGACGGGGGAGCGGAGAGCCAATCGGGACGCAGTCATGCTACTGAACACCCTTACACAACACTACTCAAGACCAAGCGCGCAAACACCGAAGCAAACACCGAAGCAAACACCGAAGCAAACACCCAGGCAAACACGGAAGCGAGTAGCGAAGCAAACAGCGAAGCCAACGGCGAAGCAACGAGCCGAACGCATGCGCGACTGCCGGAGAAGTAACAGGCGCTCAGAATCGGGTCAAGCTGACTTGCGCGAACGCGAACAGGGACAACCATGCTTGTGAAAAATTTCACGAGCCGTGTGCACGATCAGGTCACATGCCGGCGCAATCACTTGCCAGTTCGCCGGTTACGGTGTTGGCCGCCGGCCGCCCGAACGCGCAGCGGCCGGTGCCATTCATCTGACGACGCGAACCGCGTGCGGGTCAGCCCTTCGTGAGTTCGACGGTTTCGCTTGGGCGAATCGATGCCACGACATCCTGCGACACGACCTTGTCGATGATCCCGTACGCCTTCGCCTCTTCGGCCGACATGTAGTAGTCGCGATCGAAATCCCGCTCGATCTGCTCGACCGGCCGTCCGGTGTGCTTGGACATGAGGTCGTGCATCTTGCCGCGGAGATAGAGGATTTCCTTGGCCTGGATCTGAATGTCCGACGCCGTGCCCTGCGTGCCGCCCGAGGGCTGGTGCATCATGACACGGGCATGCGGGAGCGCGGCGCGGCGGCCCTTGCGGCCTCCCGCGAGGAGGAAGCACCCCATGCTCGCCGCCATCCCCATGCAGGTGGTGTTCACCGGGGCGCGGAGGAACTGCATCGTGTCGTAGATCGCGAGGCCCGCCGACACACTCCCGCCGGGGGAGTTCACATAGAGGTGGATGTCGCGCTCCGGGTTATCGGCATCCAGGAACAGCAACTGCGCGATGATGATGTTGGCGACATCGTCGTTCACCGGCGTGCCGAGGAACACGATGCGGTCCATGAGGAGCCGCGAGAAGATGTCGTAGGTGCGCTCGCCGCGGCTGGAGCGCTCGATGACGTACGGCGGATACAGCGTCGACATGGGAAACTCGTTTGTCAATTTGCGGTCGTCGGTCATGAGTCGTTGGACACAGGTGCGTCAAGGTGCGGGAAGGTGCGTCGCGAATTCGGTGTGCCGGACGAAAGGTGCACGACGGAAGCGCACGGCGGGTACATCACTCGACCGTGTTCTTTTCGAGGAGCCACTTGAAGACCTTTTCCTCGGTCACGCTGCGCTCGATCTCACGGAGCCGGTCAGCTTTCTGGAGGGAGGCGTAGACCTCGGCCACCGGCGCATTGCGCTTGGCGGCGACCTCCGCGACCCGGTCATCGACATCGGCCTCCGTGGCAGTGAGATGCTCGCGTTCCGCGAGAGTCTCGATGATGAGCTCACGGCGCACCTGGCTCTCGGCCACGGGCCGGAACTCACTCGCAAACCGGGGACGATCGTCGTCGGGGATCTGATACGCCTGTCCGTAGGCATCCACCAGCCGCTGGACCCAACTCGGCGGAATCTCGAACGGATTGGCGCTCCCGATGTCATCGAGGAGCCGTTGGCGGACCTCGGCATCGGCCTCGCGCTCGGAGGACCTGGTGAGGTCCTCGCGCACGGCGGTGGTGAGCGCGTCCCTGGAGTCGAAGTCGCCGACCTCGCGCGCGAAGGCGTCGTCGAGCGCGGGCAATGATTTCCGTTTGACCTCGCGGAGCGTCACCCGTACCGGTTTGGTCTTGCCGCGCTGCGATTCGTCCGGGAAATCATCGGGCCACTTGACCGGCCGCTCGACGGTCTGGCCGGGCGTGGCTTCCATGATCAGCTCTTCGATGCCCGGGATGGCCTGGCCGTCGCCGAGTACGAGCGGGTACTCCTTGCCATCGGCGAGGGAGGGTTCGTTGCCCGTCGAGAGCACCACCGTTACGCGGTCGCCTGGGCCGGGCCGCTCGTCCACCGGCGTCCACATCGCGCGCTGCTCGCGCAACGCGTCGAGCTGTGCGGTGACCTGGTCCTGCGTCACGGTGCGCTTGGGACGTTCCACCTTGAAGCCGGCGACCCGTGCCAGCGCGATCTCCGGCCGCACCTCGAGGTGCAGCTCGAACGTCAGCGGCTTGCCTTCCTCGAACTTGAGGTCGTGCACGTGCGGCTGTCCGACGAGCTTGAGCTCCTCGCGTCCGATGGCCTCCTTGTAGGCCTCCTGGACGAGCGCTTCGACGGTCTGCTGGCGGATCGCCTCGGCGAAGCGCTTCCGAACCACCGCCGTGGGTGCCTTGCCCGGGCGGAAGCCCGGCAGCCGGACCTTCGACGCGTAACGCCGGGCTTCGCGCTCTTCCGCGTCGCGCACGTCGTCCGCGGGAACGGTCACGACCAGCAGTCGCTCGACGCCGGTGGCTTTCTTCGGCGTGATCTCGATTGGCATGCGCGAAATGTAATGGGGCGCTAGGCTGCGCCGATCAACTGGGCGGCGATCTTGCCCGAACAGAGGACGCCGGGAACGCCGGCGCCGGGATGCGTGCCCGCGCCGACACAGTACAGATTCGCGACATCCGGACTCTGATTCTGCGGCCGCCGCCAGCCCGTCTGGCCGCGCGCCGCTTCGGCCGAGAACGCGCTGCCCAGGTGTGCATTCGCCGCGTCGCGGAAATAACGCGGATCAATGCAACGCTCGGCGACGATGTGTTGCGAGAGGCTGGGGAGATAGCGCTCCTCCAGGTATCGCACGATCGCGTCGCGGAACGGCCGCGCGGCGGCATTCCAATCCGTGCCAGCGCTCAGATTCGGGACGGCGGCCATCACATACCACGAGTCGCAGCCGGCCGGCGCGAGCGACGGATCGGTCGCGGTCGGGCGATGCAAATGCAGCGAGAAGCCGTCGGCGAGGTGTGTGCGCGCGCCGGCGTCTTCGCGCAGTCCTCCCTGGCGCTCGCCCATCAGGATCTCGTAGTGCGAGAGATCGGCGTACTGGCGATCGGTGCCGAAGCACAGCATGAAAAGCGACTTCGCGTACGTGCGTCCGAGGACGCGCCGGTTCGTCTCGACCGTGCGAACGGCAGCGGGTACGAGATGCAGATAGGTCGATGCCACGTCGGCGTTGCTGACGACGACATCGGCGGGCAGGACCTCACCGGAAGACAGGCGGACGCCCGTAGCGCGGCGAGTGGATGGGGCGATCACGATCTCCGCCGCTTCCTGGCCGAGCTGCAGCACCGCGCCGGACTCCAGGAGCAACTGCGTGAGTGCGCGGACCAGGGCACCGGACCCGCCCATCGGGTACCAGACACCCCAGCGTTGCTCGAGGGCCTGCAGGGCGGTGAAGACACCGGGCGTGCGGGCGGCGTCGCCGCCGGCGAAGGACGGATGGATGGCGAACACGCGGCGGAGGCGTGTGTCGGTGATGTGTGCATTGACCAGCGATGCGACGGGGCGGTAGGCGCGATCGCGCAGCAACTCGCCGAAGGCGGGCGCGGCGTCACTGGCGCGGGCGAGCGGGCGTTGCGCGAGCGGGAAGGCGGACTCGAACAGGCGCGTGGCGATGGTGCGGAGGCGGACAGCGCCGCGGATGTCGTCCGTCGCGAACTTCCGCAGCTCGCGAGCGAGCGGCTCGGCGAGACCGGAGAAGTGGAACGATGACCCGTCTTCGAAGCGGACGGTGTAAAACGGCTCGAGCGGGGCCAGCGTGACGTAGTCGGCGGTCCGCCGCCCCGCGAGATCGAACAGCTCCTGGATCAGCCAGGGCGCGGTGATGAACGGTGGCCCGGCATCGAACGTGAAGCCGTCCTGCCGGTAGACCTGCGCGATGCCGCCGGGCTGGTCCTGCTTGTCGATGACGGTGACGTCGTGGCCGAGGGCGCGGAGCCGGATCGCGGTGCTGAGACCTCCGAGCCCGCAACCGATGACGACGATGCGCATGTACCGCGGAGTTGTGGAGCGACGGCGATGCTCGGGGCGGGACTCGAACCCGCACGTCTTTCGACAAGGGCTCCTAAGACCCTCGCGGCTACCATTACGCCACCCGAGCGAGGACGAACTTCAAAACCAGTTCAAATCAGAATGTAGAAAGTAGAGAGAAGAAAGTAGAAAGGGCAGATGCGAGCGGGGCCGGC
Organism: uncultured Gemmatimonadales bacterium; assembly: GCA_963737895.1. Lineage (GTDB taxonomy): Bacteria > Gemmatimonadota > Gemmatimonadetes > Gemmatimonadales > Gemmatimonadaceae > Palsa-1248. The sequence continues at coordinate 2,497,678 of CAVTUF010000001.1, forward strand.
CATTTGCCTGGCCGGCCCCGCTCGTCTACTCTCTACTTTTTCTCAACTGACTGCGTCCTGAGTCACCCACCCACGTGCAGACTGACGACGCGCGTGGCGCCGGTCTGGCCCTGCCCGCCGACGGAATAGACCAGCAAGCTGACGTAGTCACCGGCCTTGACCTTGGAGACCGCAACCTGGAGATCCGCCACCGAGCGGACGTCGTGGCGCGGCTCCGGGTAGAGCACGGCCACGATGATGTCGTTGGGAAAGAGCTTGTCGTGGGCCGGGCCGGCACCCGCGACATCGGCGATCCGGACGCCGCGATCGGCTTCCGGAATGCTTGCTTCACGCGCCTGGTCATCGCTCACCGGTTCGACATCGATCCCGAGTTTGTCAGAGGCGACGCCGCCGTTCGGCTTCTCGCTGTTGACATCGTTCGCGGCCAACTGCTGATCGCTCGGTGCTTCCGTGAGCTTGACCTGGAACGATTTGCGGGTGCCGAACCGATTGATGTCGAGCGTGATCGACTGCCCGGGCTGGTGCAGGCGGACGATCCGCTGCAGCGTGCTCACGCGGTCCACGGGCTTGCCATCGGCGCCGACGATAATGTCACCGGCTTCGAGACCGGCTTTCTCGGCCGGGCTGGACCCGTCGGTGGGCTGGAAGCCGCCGACCTTCACACCGCCGATCGTCTTGAGGCCAGCCGCCGCGGCGTCATCCGGATCGACGTCGCTGATCGCGATGCCAAGGACAGCGCGCTTCACCTTGCCGTACTTGATCAAGTCATCCATCACGCCCTTGGCGAGCGTGATCGGAATCGCGAAACCGTAGCCGGCGTAGTACCCGGTCGGGCTGGCGATCGCGCTGTTGATCCCGATGACTTCACCGTGGATGTTGACCAGCGGGCCGCCGGAGTTCCCGGGGTTGATGGCCGCGTCGGTCTGGATGAAGTCGGAAATCGCGTAGTTATTCTTGAGGAGGCCGGCGAGCTCGCGTCCGCCGCGGCCCTTGGCGCTGACGATGCCGGCGGTGACGGTGAAATTGAGCTCCAGCGGGTTGCCGATCGCGAGGACCCACTCACCGACGCGGGCCTGCGAGTCGTCACCGAGCGTGAGCGTCGGAAAGTCATGCCCATCGATCTTGATCACGGCGACGTCAGTCGTCGGGTCGCGTCCCACGACCTTGGCTTTGAAGACGCGCTCGTCGGTGAGTGTGACGGTCACCCGGTCCGCGTCGGCGACGACGTGGTTGTTCGTGAGGATGTAGCCGTCGGGTGTGACGATGAAGCCTGAGCCGCTCGCCTCCTGCGGGACCGGGCGCTGCGGGCCGAACTGGTTGAAGAAGTCCTCGAGACCGGGCGGCACGCGGCCGCGCATGCGCGGGCTCGCGTTGTCGCTCTCGCGCGGGTCGCGGACCGTCTGGATAGCGACGACGGCGGGCGTGACGTGCTCGGCGATCGAGACGAAGGCATTACCCGCATCGGCGAGCGGCTTGACCTGCTGGGCCGTCGGCTTCGAGGCCGTAGCGGTCGCCGTGGTGCCTTGCGCGTAGCCGAAGTGAGTGAAATCGAGCGATGAGGCGACGAGGACTCCGCCGACAAACGCAGCGGCCACCGCGGCCCCGAATCGCGTGCGAGTGAGTGTGCGTGACATAGGCCTGTCCTGACTGTTCAATGGTTCGTGAATGCGACAAAACGCCATACCAAGCGCGACGCTATTCCGATATACACGTGCAACGGCTGCAGGGTTTCCTTTCCGAACAGCCGGGTCCCCTTGGTTGGGGCCCCGGCCACCTGCATCATCGCATACCCTGCGCCGTTCTCGAACGGCGCCTACTGCCCTCGACGACCGGCGTGTGCATCACGGCTGCACACTCCGGGCCCGATCGACACCACGAATCTTACTTCTTTTCGTCGACGATCTCGTAGTCTGCTTCGACGACGTCGTCGGGCTTGGCGCCCTGGCTGCCTGCCGGGCCACTCGCGGGTGGCTCCTGGCCGGTGTCGCCGGACGTCGCACCAGACGCCCCACCCGCTGCGCCCTGCTGCTGATAGAGAGACTGTCCCGCCTCACTGTAGGCACGGGTGAGCTCTTCCTGGGCGGAACGAATCTCCGCCTGGTCGTCGGCGCGCAAGGCTTTGCGTGCCCGCTCGACCGCCCCATCGAGCTTCGACTTGAGATCGGGGCTGAGCCGGTCGGACCACTCCTTGGCGTTCTTCTCCACCTCGTACGTCATGCTGTCGAGGCGATTCCGCGTGTCGATTTCCTCACGCCGCTTCTTGTCTTCCGTCGCGTTCTTGTCGGCATCCTTGACCATCCGGTCGATCTCGGAGTCCGAGAGCCCGCTCGAGGCTTCGATGCGGATCTTCTGCTCCTTGCCCGTGGTCTTGTCCTTCGCGGACACGTGCAGGATGCCGTTCGCATCGATGTCGAAGGTGACTTCGACCTGCGGCATGCCGCGTGGTGCGGGCGGTATGCCGGTGAGCTGGAACTTGCCGATGGTCTTGTTGTAGGTCGCCAGCTCGCGCTCGCCCTGCAGGACGTGGATCTCGACCGTCGTCTGGTTGTCATCGGCGGTGGAGAACGTCTCGCTCTTCTTGGTGGGGATCGTCGTGTTCCGCGGAATGAGCACGGTGGTCACGCCGCCGAGCGTCTCGATGCCGAGCGACAGCGGAGTCACGTCGAGGAGTAGCACATCCTTCTGCTCGCCGGTGAGGACCGCACCCTGAACGGCCGCACCGATCGCGACCACCTCGTCGGGGTTGACGCCCTTGTTGGGCTCCTTGCCGAAGAACTTCTTGACGATGTCCTGCACCTTGGGAATGCGCGTCGAGCCGCCGACGAGCAATACCTCGTCGATCTCGGTCGGCTTCAGGCCTGCGTCCTTGAGCGCCTGCTCCATGGGGGGCAGCGTGCGCTGGAACAGATCATCCACCAACTGCTCGAACTTCGCCCGGGTGAGCGAGTAGTTCAGGTGTTTGGGCCCGGACTGGTCGGCCGTGATGAACGGCAGATTGACGTCCGTCGACTGCGTCGTGGACAGCTCCATCTTCGCCTTTTCGGCGGCTTCCTTGAGCCGCTGGAGCGCCATCGGGTCCTTCGAGAGGTCGATCGCCTGGTCGCGCTTGAACTCGGCCACGAGCCAGTCGATCACTCGCTGGTCGAAGTCATCGCCACCGAGGTGCGTGTCGCCATTCGTCGATTTGACCTCGAACTGGCGGGAGCCTTCGACGTCGTACAGCTCGAGGACCGAGAATGTCGTACGTACCGCCGCCCAGGTCGAACACGGCGACCTTCTCATCCTTCTTCTTGTCGAGGCCATAGGCCAGCGCCGCGGCGGTGGGCTCGTTGATGATGCGAAGCACATCCAGGCCCGCGATCTTGCCCGCGTCCTTGGTGGCCTGCCGCTGCGAGTCGTTGAAGTAGGCGGGAACCGTGACCACCGCCTTTTCGACCTTGGTGCCGAGGTAGTCCTCCGCGGTCTGCTTCATCTTCTGGAGGATCATCGCGGAGATCTCGGGGGGCGTGTACCGTTTGCCCTGCACCTCGACGGTCGACACGCCGTTGTTCCCCGCTACGACCTTGTAGGGCACGCGTTTCACTTCGCCTTCGACCTCGGACATCTTGCGGCCCATGAACCGCTTGATCGAGAAGACCGTGTTCTGCGGGTTCGTCACCGCCTGACGCTTCGCGATCTGCCCGACGAGCCGTTCGCCGTCCTTGGTGAAGCCTACGACCAATGGGGTCGTCCGTCCGCCTTCCGCGTTCGGGATGACGACCGGATCGCCGCCTTCCATCACGGCGACGACCGAGTTGGTCGTCCCCAAGTCGATTCCAATCACCTTGTCTGCCATGCAACCCTCGTGAATGTTCCGGTGGGCTCGCTGAACCTCACCCTGCGCGGCGCTGCCCGGTCGCTGATCGTCCGTCGTGGCCGCAACTCGATTTGCTATCCACCCCTTAGCAATCGCGGGACCGCTTCAACAGGTCAAAATGGCAGGAAAGCGGGCGGGTCATGACCCGCCACTACCAGGACGGCATACGCCCATGACAGCCCGATGACAGCCTGATGACAGCCTGATGACAGCCTGATGACAGCCCTATGATCCCGCTCGGGGATGACACGCCGACCCTGCGGACGCCGTGGATGACCTACTTCCTCATTGGGGTCAACGTGGCGGTCTGGGTGGTGGTCCAGGGGGCCGGGGTGAATGGGCAGGCCCTGGCGAAGACCGTGTGCAACCTGGGGATGGTCCCTGGCGAGCTCACCCATATGGCGCCGGTGGGGACCTCCGTGCCGCTTGGGCCGGGCATGGTGTGCGCCGTGGACAACGACCCCATCAATATCCTGACCCCGTTGATCTCAATGTTCCTGCACGGCGGGTGGATGCACCTGATCGGGAACATGCTCTACCTGGCGGTCTTCGGGCGGAACGTGGAAGACAGCATGGGGCGCGGGCGGTTTCTCGCCTTCTATCTCATTCTGCGGGCTGGTGGCGGCCGCGACCCACATCGCGTTCAACGCGACATCGCCGGTGCCGACGGTGGGAGCGTCGGGTGCGATCTCCGGAGTTCTTGGGGCGTTCCTCGTCCTCTATCCGCGCACGACGGTCCGGATGTTCGTGTTCATCTTCGTGGTCCGGATCCGGGCGTGGCTGGTGCTCGTCTACTGGTTCGCGTTGCAGGCGCTCGGGGGCCTTTCGGAACTCAACGAGATCAACCCGAGCGTCTCAGGGGGCACGGCGGTGTGGGCGCATGTGGGCGGGTTCCTCGCGGGCGTGGCGCTGGCCAGGCTATTCGTGAATCAGAATCTGCTCGGCGCGCGAATGAGCAGCGCCGGGTCCGGGGTTCCGGATTCGTACGCCTGAACGTGCTGCCTACGCCGACACGCGAATGTGTGGGCGGCGCCGACTGGCGAATGTGCGGGCGATAAATGCGCGCTTCTCGAAGCGCGCCTACTGCCCTCGACGACAGGCCTTTGTTTGTGAGACTTCAGGGGCGGGAGCGGTCTGTAACGGGCGGTCTTCGCGTGGGTATGTAACAACATTGTGCCGCTGGCGGCTTTTGACCCGTTCTCAGCCTTACAATGCTTGATCCCGGCGCCGCGGCGCCCGACATTCAAAAATCTGCCGACGGGGTCGCGTCACGGGATGGTGGCCGTGCGCGTCCATGCAGCGTGGCGAGTTTGAAGACGGGCAGCTGCGAGTTTGAAGACGGGCAGCTGCGAGTTTGAAGACGGGCAGCTGCGAGTTTGAAGACGGGCAGCTGCGAGTTTGAAGACGGGCAGCTGCGAGTTTGAAGACGGGCAGCTGCGAGTTTGAAGACGGGCAACTGCGAGTTTGAAGACGGGCAACTGTGAGTTTGAAGACGGGCAACTGAAGGCACGGGGGCGCAGGGTTTGTGACGACACGCACGAGAAATGACGGAGTGACGCCGTGACGGCGCCTGCACTGGTCCCCGCCTCGCAGTTCCTCAACCGTGAGCTGAGCTGGCTCGCCTTCAACGCCCGGGTGCTGCACGAAGCGTTCGACGAGCGGAACCGGCTGCTCGAGCGCCTCAAGTTCATCGCGATCCACAGCACCAACCTGGATGAGTTCTACATGGTGCGGATCGCCGGCCTGCGGCGCCAGGTCCGTGCTGGTGTCGTGCAACCGTCGCCGGACGGCCTCATGCCTTCCGAGCAACTGACGGCGATCGCGCGGCAGGTGACAGAGCAACTGGCCGAGGTGCAGGTCTGCCTGTATCAGCAGGTGCTGCCGGCGCTGGCGGCTCGCGGCGTCCGCCTCGTATCGATGGCCGATCTCTCCCCGTCCGAATGGCTGACCGTCGACAGCTTCTTCGAGTCGCAGGTTTTCCCGGTCCTGACGCCGCTCGCGGTCGATCCCGGACATCCCTTCCCGTACATCTCCAACCTGTCGCTGTCGCTCGCGGTCGAGATCCGAGACCCGGTGAAGGGCGTCGAGCATTTCGCGCGCGTCAAAGTCCCGAAGAGCCTTCCGCGGTGGGTCCCGTTCGGCCGCGCCAACGAGTTCGTGCCGCTCGAGCAACTGATCGGCGCCAACCTCGGCGCGCTGTTCCCCGGGATGGAGATCATGGGGTGGCACGCATTCCGGGTGACGCGCTACTCGGACCTCGATCTCGCCGCCACCGACGAATCCGAAGATTTGCTGGAGATGGTCGAGCAGCAGGTATTCGAGCGCCGGTTCAGTGAATGCGTGCGCCTCGAAGTGCAGAACACGAATGCCGGCGCATCTGCGGTCGCTTCTCCTCGAAGAGTTGCGCGACGAGCAGACCGCCGAACTCCCGGCACTCACCGAGCACGACGTGCAGGACGCCGGGTCGCTCCTCGACCTCGGCGACCTCATGTCGATCGCCACCCTCGACATTCCCGACCTGAGGGATGCGCCGTTCACCGCGGCGGTACCCGTCGAGCTTCGTGATCCGCACAAATCGATGTTCGCGGTGATTCGCGAGCGCGACCTGCTGGTCCATCACCCCTTCGACTCGTTCACGGCATCGATCGAGCACTTCCTCGATGCGGCCGCCGAAGATCCGAACGTTCTCGCGATCAAGCTGACCCTGTACCGGACATCGGGCGACACGGCCATCGTGCGCGCGTTGACCGATGCCGCACAGCAGGGCAAGCAGGTCGCGGTGCTCGTCGAGCTGCAGGCCCGGGGCGACGAGGCGAACAACATCACGTGGGCGAGGACATTGGAAAGCGCGGGCGTTCACGTCGCGTACGGCTTGCCGGGTCTCAAGACCCACACCAAAGTCGCGCTCGTGGTCCGGCGCGAGACGGACGCGATCCGCCGCTACGTGCACATCGGCACGGGGAACTACAACTCCAAGACCGCGCGCATTTACACCGACTTCGGACTCTTTACCTGCAGCCCGTCGGTCGGTGCCGACGTCAGTGACCTCTTCAACTCACTGACCGGCTACTCGCGGCAGCGCCTCTACCGGAAACTGCTGGTCGCGCCGTCCAACATGCGGCAGCGCGTGATCGAGCTGATCGATCGCGAAGCGGCATTCGCGCGGGCAGGGCGGGGCGGACGGATCGTCGCCAAGATGAACGCGGTCGCCGACACCGAGACGATCGAGGCGCTGTACCGCGCGTCGCAAGCCGGCGTGTCGATCGATCTGATCGTTCGCGGGATCTGCTGCCTCCGGCCCGGCGTGAGCGGCATCAGCGACAACGTGCGCGTGATCAGCGTCATCGGGCGTTTCCTCGAACACTCGCGTCTCTGGCGGTTCGGGAACTGCGGCTCGCCCGAGTATTACATCGGCTCAGCGGACTGGATGGCGCGCAACTTCGACCGGCGCGTCGAGGCGGTCGTGCCGGTGGAAGATCCGGCGCTGCATCCGCGGCTCGATTCGCTGCTCGAGCTGTGCCTGAGCGACAACCGCGGCGCGTGGGAGCTGCGCGAGAATGGCACGTATCGCCAGCGGCATCCGGGAACCGATCCGGAGCGGTCGGCGCACATCATCTGCCAGCGGGACAGTTGGGGGCGGGTGCCGGCGGAGCCGGTGCCGCCGCCGCAGCCGCGCGCGATCGAGATGAAGGAAGAACAGCCCGCGGATTAGGAGGCATCCGTGCGGGCCGTGAGAAGCGCGGTTCTCGAACCGCGCCTACTGCCCTCGACGACTGGCGATTGTGTGTGCGACCGGCCTCGAACGAATCCCGGTCAGCGGGCCCGGTCTAATCGATCTCGACGCCGTCGTCGTCCGTTGTGATCACCTGGCCGTCGGGGGCCACGATCTCGACCTTCACCTTGGCCACCTCCTCCAGGAGTGTGGCTTTGCGGCTGGCTCCCCAGAGCTCGAGGCGGAGGGGGATGCGGACGCGGGCGGGGACCGCTGTCAGGCGCATGGCGCGGCCGAGCCAGCGGACCTTGACGCGGGAAACAGCGCCGGCGTGGCCGCGGTCGAAGCCGTCGGCCACTCGGAGAATCGCCGCGAGTCGTTTCACCCGGCGGCGGAGTGCGCGGTCGAGCCCACCGTAGTCCTCGTGGGATTTCTTGGGCGCCGTGCCGCGGTGGTAGCGAGCTACCGTCGCGACCGCCAACTGCTCCTCCGGCGTCATGCCCAGCAGGTCCGCGTGCAGGATCAGGTGGTAGGAGTGCTTGTGGTGCTTGTTGTAGTTGATGTGGTAGCCGATGTCGTGCAGGAGCGCCGCATCGGCCAGCACCTCGCGGTCGCCGGGCTCGCACCCGATCCGATCGCCGATCGCGTCGAATAGCTGCAAGGCGAGCCGCCGGACCTGGTGGGCGTGCGGCGCCTCGTAATGCGTCCGCTCCGCCAACTCGCGCACCGAGCGGGCTCGCGCTTCGCCCGGGTCGGCGACCGTGGGTGCGACGCGCGCCGTCTCCAGCAGCAGTCCTTCGCGAATCCCGTACGCCGATACCGCGACCTCACGCGCTTCCACGCGGGCGATCACTTCGGCGATGACCGCGAGGCCCGCGACCACGATATCGGCGCGCGCGGGATTGAGTCCCGGGACCGTTCCGCGCTCCTCGAGGGGCATGTCCTGGAGGGCATCCAGGATGTGCTCGACTTCCACGCGTGGTACGCGGGCCGCGTGGACCGTCCGTGCGTTCTCGACGCCCTGCCGATGGAGGTACATGCCGGCGAGGTTCGTGAAGGTCCCGCCTGATCCGATGACCTGCGCGCCGCGCCAATCCCGCACCGGCAGATGCGTGCGGAGCGTCTCACGGACATCGCGGCGGAGCTTGCGCACCCCGCGGCGCAACTGGCGGCCGCCGGTCGAGAGCGCCGATCCCAGATACTGCTCGCTCAGGCGGATGGCGCCGAGCGGCAGCGAGATGAGGCGGTCGAGGAGGCCGTCGGCGCTCAGCGCGAGCTCGATCGAGCCGCCGCCGATGTCCATCACGACCCACCGGCCGACGCCCAGGTCGAAGTGCGCGAGTGCGCTGCGAAAGGTAAGCCGCGCTTCGTCCTCGCCGCCGAGCGTCCGGACTCGCAGCCCCGTCTCGGCGCGCACGCGGTCGATGAACGCGCGGCCGTTCGAGGCATCGCGCACGGCGCTGGTGGCGACCGCCTCGATGCGATTGGCGCCGAGCTGCCGCGCGAGCGTGGCCATGCGGCTCAGGGCATCGATTGCCGCCTGCATCGGCTCCGCGGCCAACTCACCGGTCGCACTGACCCCGGTGCCGAGGCGGGGCTGGGCCTTGAGCTGATCCACCACGCGGATCGAGCCGTTGGCGGAAACATCGGCGACCATCTGCCGGATCGAATTGGATCCGATGTCGATGGCCGCGACCCTGACCGAGTCTTTGTTCCCGCGTAGCGTCGCCCCGGCTCCGCCCGTCGAGGGCGTCCCACCATTCCGAACGAGAGCTGTCGACGCCACCGCGCGCCTTTCCTACCGTGAGTCGTCGGGAATGCCGAGCCCACGGCTTCCCGTGAGCGCCGGCGACCCGGCGGGTCGCCGGGCGGGATCATCGAAATGATGCTTGATCTGCTTGCCTTCGGCCAGGAACACGGCGTCCTCCCCGATATTGGTCGCGAGGTCGGCGACCCGCTCCAGGTTGCGGCCTACCAGGATCAGCTCCAGGGATGGCGTGATGTTGCGGGCGTCCGCCATCATGTGCGTGAGCAGGATCCGGAAGAGCGAATTGAGGAGGGCATCGACGGCGTCGTCGGACTTGCACACATCGCGCCCGAGCGTCCCGTCGGCGCGGATGAAGGCGTCGAGGGCGTCGCCCAGCATGCCGCGGGCGCGCCGGGCCATGTCTTCGATTTCCGGTTCCGGGGTGATCGTCGAGCGGATCGCGATCAGGCGTTGGGCGCACTGGGCGATGTTGACGGCATGGTCGCCGACGCGTTCCAGGTCGCTCGAGATCTTGATCGCGCTGACGATGAACCGGAGGTCGCGCGCCATCGGCTGCTGCAGGGCGAGGAGCTCGACGGCCAGGCCCTCGATCTCGACCTCCAGGGCATCGAGCTCGCGGTCGCCGGTGATCACCGCTTCGGCGCGATCCTGGTCCTGCTTGAGCAGCGCATCGACTGCGAGATCGACCAGGCCTTCGGCACGATCCGACATCGTCAGGAGCCGCTCCTTGAGCGTCTCCAACTGATCGTGAAAGTGCCGGAAGCCAGTCGGCGCGTCAGGCGCCGCGGCGGACAACGGAGCGGGCGGCATCATCCAAACCTACCTGTGATGTACGAGTTGGTGCGCTCTTCCCGGGGGGCGGTGAACATCCGGTCGGTGGGCCCCACTTCTATGAGACGACCCATGTAGAAGAACGCAGTATAGTCCGACGCGCGGGCGGCCTGCTGGAGATTGTGCGTGACGATGACGACGGTGAGCTCCCGTTTGAGCTCGTACAGCAACTCTTCGATCTTCTGCGTCGCGATCGGGTCGAGGGCACTGGCCGGCTCGTCGAGGAGCAGCACCTCGGGGTCATTGGCCAGCGTCCGGGCAATGCAGAGGCGCTGCTGCTGTCCGCCGGAAAGCCCCAGTGCGGACTGGCGAAGCCGGTCCTTGACCTCTTCCCACAGTACCGCGCGCCGGAGCGAGGACTCCACGATCCAGTCGAGCTCGTGGCGGGGAAGCGTGGCGTTGATGCTCGGACCGTAGGCGACGTTGTCGTAGATGGATTTGGGAAAGCAATTCCAGCGTTGGAACACCATCCCGACGCGGCGGCGGAGCGACGTGGCGTCGAGATCCGACCGATAGACGTCTGCGTTGTCGAGGAGAATCTGGCCTTCGTGGCGCGTCCCGGGGAGGAGATCGTGCATGCGGTTGATCGACCGCAGGAACGTCGACTTGCCGCATCCCGAGGGGCCGATCAGCGCGGTGATCGAGCGGGCGCGCATCTCGAGATCAATGCCGAAGAGCGCCTGCTTCTCGCCGTACCAGAACGAGAACTCCTTGGCCACGAGGGCGCCGAGTGCGGCGGCTGGCGCGGCAGAGCCTCCGTGCGGGTGGGCGGGGGGGGCGACCACGTTGGCCGTCGCGGTCATCCGAACCGCCCGGTGATGTAGGCCTCAGTCCGCGGGTCGCGCGGGGTCGTGAAGAGCGTCGTCGTCGGCGCCACTTCGACCAACTCGCCGGCCAGCATGAAGGCCGTGCGGTCCGACACGCGCGCCGCCTGCTGCATGTTGTGCGTGACGATTACGACGGTCATATCGCGCCGCAGCTCGTAGACCAACTCTTCTACCTTCTGTGTGCTGATCGGGTCCAGGGAGGCCGTGGGCTCGTCGAGGAGGAGTACCTCGGGCTCGATCGCGAGCGCGCGGGCAATGCAGAGCCGTTGCTGCTGGCCGCCGGACAAGCCGACGGCGCTGTCCCGCAACCGGTCCTTGACCTCATCCCACAGGGCGGTGCGCCGCAGCGCCCGTTCCACGATCTCATCGGTACGCGCCCGCGACGGGCGATCCTGGGCCGTCAGAAGCGCGGCGGCGACGTTGTCGCGGATGGACATCGTGGGGAAGGGCGTGGGGCGCTGAAACACCATCCCGACGTGCTGCCGCACCGCAGTGACGTTGACGGCCCGGCCGTAGATGTCCTGCCCATCGAGCAGCACCTGGCCTTCGACCCTCGCCAGCGGAAGGGTCTCGTGCATCCGGTTCAGGCACCGGAGCATCGTGGACTTGCCGCAGCCGGAAGGCCCGATGATGGCGGTGACGAACCGGTCGGGGAGGGACACCGACACGTTGCGGACCGCGCATGACGTGCCGAAGTACGCGTGCAGCCCTTGGATCGACAGTCTCGGCGCCTCGGTCGGCTCGGCACTCGGCTTGGCCGCGGTGCTGACCGTGATGCTCGGTGCGGCGACAGGCCGGGGGCTCGAGTCTGCGTAGCCGGCGACCGGCACGTCGCCCGGTGTTCTTGGGGGCGGGGCTGGCGCTGGCGACGGAGCTGGCGGGGGCGGCTGATGGCGGCGCCGGGCCGCGCGATGGCGTAATCGGCGGCTGCTCAGCGCCCGGGGGGGGGACGCGAGCGGATGGCTGATTCGCATATCAGTCACTCGCAGTCGCGAATCGGCCCCGGGTCGCCACGCGGGCGACGAGGCTGATGATGAGGATGAGGGCAATGAGAACGAGTGCACCGGCCCATGCCTGCGCATGCCAGTCGTCGTAGGGGCTCAGCGCGTAGGTATAGATCTGCAGCGGGAGCGCGGCGACCGGCTGGTTGAGCGACGTGGACCAGAACTGGTTGCCGAACGCCGTGAAGAGAAGCGGTGCCGTTTCGCCCGCGATACGAGCGATCGCCACGAGCGCGCCGGTGACGATGCCGGCGGTGGCCGTGCGGAGGACGACGGTCAGCGACGTGCGCCAGCGCGCGTACCCAAGTGCGAGTGCGGCTTCACGAAGCGAGACGGGCACGGTGCGCACGATCTCCTCGGTGGTTCGCGCCACCTGCGGAATCATCATCGCGGCCAGGGCGACGCCGCCGGCCCAGCGCCGAAAAGTGGCCGACCGGGCGGACGAGGAATTGCCAGGCGAAGATGCCCATCACGATCGAGGGGAGCCCATTGAGCACATCCGCGAGAAACCGCGTGAGTGTTGGCGAGGCGGGTGCCGCGGTGCTCGGCCAGATAGAGTCCCGCGCCGATTCCGACCGGCAGCCCGATCACGCTCGCGATGCCGAACGAGCATCAGCGTGCCGACGATCGCGTTGGCCATGCCGCCGCCCGACTCGCCGACCGGCTTGGGCATGTTGGTGAAGAAGTGCCATTGGAGCGACGTCGCGCCCTGCTTGAGCAGATAGAAGAGGACGAACACCAGCGGCAGCGTCGCGAGGATGGCGGCGAGGCCGACCAGGCCGAGCCATGATGGCGTTGATGGCGTGCCGGCGGCGCAGCTTGCGCCGCGCGGGCGGCCGCGGGGTAGGCGCCGCTCCAGCGCAGCGTGGGGGTGGGCGACGCCGTCATACCGTTTTCTCGCCGCTGCTGCGGGAGACCTGCCACACGAGCCAGCGCGCGACCGCGTTGACGATGAGTGTGATCACGAAGAGCACGAAACCCACGGCCATGAGGGCCGACAAGTGCAGGTCGCCCGAGGCCTCCGAGAACTCGTTCGCGATGAGCGACGCCATGGTGTAGCCGGGCGCGAAGAGCGATGCCGAGATCTGGGGCCGGTTGCCGATGAGCATCGTGACGGCCATGGTCTCGCCGAGGGCGCGGCCGAGGCCAAGGATGACGCCGCCGATGATGCCGGATTTGGCGTAGGGCAGGACCGCACCCCAGATCGTCTCCCACTTCGTCGCGCCCAACGCGAGCGCGGCTTCCCGTTGCGAGCGGGGCACGGCCAGCAGGACCTCGCGCGACACTGACGAGATGTACGGAAGCACCATGACCGACAGGATGAGCCCGGCAGCGAGCATGCTCGGCCCGTAGGCCGGTCCCGAGAAGAACGGCAGCACTCCCAGGTGGAGCGTGTCGCGCAGGAACGGCATGACTGCGGTCCGCAGGATCGGAAGCAGGACGAAGATGCCCCAGAGGCCGTAGACGACACTCGGGACCGCAGCGAGCAAGTCCACCAGGAAGGCGACGGGCTGCCGCAGCCACTGTGGTGCGAACTCCGAGAGGAAGATGGCCACACCGATCGCGAGCGGCGTCGAGATGGCGAGGGCGATCGCCGACGACACGAGCGTGCCGTAGATCGCCGGCGCGGCGCCGAAGGATCCGTTGACGGGATCCCAGGCGCTGGACGTCAGGAAGGAGAATCCGAACTTGTGCAGCGCGGGCCAGCCGGCGATGAAGATCTCGAGCGCGACGAAAATCAGGAGAACGGGTACACACAACGCGAAGAGCGTGATCGCGGCGGTGTAGACCCGATCTCCGATGACTGCCCCCTGGATTCTGACGCCGAGCCGGCGCGCGCTTCGCGCCGGCTCGGCACCAGAGGGAAGAGTGGGCCGGTCGAGCGGGCTGCCCGCGCGCTCGCTCGGTACGGCCGCGTGGGTCACGACGTCGGGCCAGCCGAAAGCGAGTCGAGCCGAGCCGAGATGCGAGTCACAATCGCTGCCGGCAGGGGGGCGTAGTCGAGAGCGGCGGCGGATTGCTCGCCGTCACTCAGGGCCCACTTCACGAAATCCAGCAGCTTCTTGCCTTTCGCGGCATCGGCAGGAGTCTTGTTGATCAGCAGGTACGTGAACGATGAGATCGGATAGGCGGCCGCACCCGGGGCGTTGACGATCGAGACGCGGAAGTCGGTGTTGGCTGGGAGGGCAGCGGCGGCGCCCGCCGCGGCGGCGGTCACCGACTCGATGCTCGGGACCACGAAGGCGCCGGTGGCGTTCTTCAACGTTGCGTACGGCAAGCTGTTCTGCTTCGCATACGCCAGCTCGACATAGCCGATCGCTCCTGGGGTCTGCTTGACCTGACCTGCCACGCCTTCGTTGCCCTTTCCTCCCATTCCGGCGGGCCACTGCAATTCCTTGCCGCGTCCCGGGGCTTTGGCCCACGCCGGGCTGACCGCGGCGAGATAGTCCGAGAAAATGTACGTCGTGCCGCTGCCATCGGAACGGTGCACGATGAGCACGTCGGTCGCCGGGAGCTTGACGCCGGGATTGAGCTTGGTGATACGGGGGTCGCTCCACTTCGCGATTTTGCCGAGGAACAGGTCCGCGATCGCGTCACCGTCGAGGCGAATCGGCTGGGTGACACCGGGCACGTTGTACGTGATCACGACGGCGCCGAGGACTGTCGGCACGTGCAGAACGGGGCCTTTGGTTTTCGCGAGCTCCGCGTCGGTCATTGGAGCGTCGGACGCGCCGAAGTCCACGGTGCCTTCGGTGAGCTGGCGGATGCCGCCACCGGAGCCGATCGACTGGTAGTTGATCTTGACGCCGGTCTTGGTCGCGTAGTCCGCGAACCACTTCGAGTAGATCGGGTAGGGGAACGTCGCGCCGGCGCCGGTGAGGTCTGCACCGCGCGAGGTGGACCCCGCGTTCGGGGTGCCGGAGGCGGCCTTCTGATCGCCCGACCCACCGCACGCGGCGGCCACAACAGCGACCACGAGCGCGCTGCCGACGATTGTCGCAAGTCCCGACGGGTGCCGACGTTGCATACCCTGCTCCAGGGGCCGAGGTTGGCTACAACTGCTCTGCAACTGCTGATCACTGTGTAACGTAGGACTGCATGGATGGCTTTTGATTCCACCCGCGTAACGAAGGTGTCACACGGGATGGTTGCGGCTGGAAGGAGGCGCCGAGACCAAATAGAGAGAGGGCCAGACGCGGTGTGTTGCGCCTGGCCCTCTGACTTGTTCGCCGGTGGTGGATCTGCTGTCCGGCTCCTCCTGAACTACGGGAGGTAGTAGCGGAAGGAGTTGAAGACCATCTGGTCGAGCGCGTTGGGCTGCAGGCCAACGGTGGACCCGGTGGCGGGGGCGCCGGACCACGTCTGGCGGTCGGTGTACGAGTACTGCATGCCCCACGAGAAGCGGCCTGCCGGACCCTGATAGAAGTTGTACCAGAAGCCCAGGTTGCCCTGCGCCACCGCGCGGTTATCCGCGTTGCAGGCCGGGTTGGTACCACCTGCGGCTCCGACGGTCTGGGGGCCGACCGGCGCGAACTCGGTGGTGCAGCCGGCGTTTGACGCGATCGGCGAGCCATAGCCCTCGCCCTTGGTGCCGTTGAGGAACGCGGTACGGTACGCGTATTCGGCGCCCGCGTACGCATAGATGTCGAGGCGGCGGGTCGGGTGCGTCTCGATCGACAGCAATCCCATGGCCGAACGAATCGGCGCGAGCTCGCCATTCGGGCGGACCGTCGCGTCGGAGAGGCCGACGGTGCCGTAGCGGCCGATTCCGTTGCCCCAGAGGCCGGACAGGCCGATGTCGACGACACTACGCGACTTGCCATCTTCCGCCATCTTGACCTGCCAGACCGCGGCAGCGCCGACGCCGCCGACGTACTGGGTCGAGTTGTGCGTGCCGCCGTAGATCCCGCTGACATTGATCACACGATCGCGCAGCGCACTACCGACGACCTTGATCTCGTAGTGGCCGAATCCGGGCTCGAACACGAGCTTACCGATCACGTCCGGGAACGGGTCTGCCGAGTAGTTGGTGGTCGCATTGAGGAGCTGTCCGCCGGGCTGGCCGACGATGAAGTTGTCGTTGGCTCCGTGAGCGGTGAACGTCGTCTGCGACTCTTCGGCCGACACCGCGAACCACACCTTGTCCTTGACGAGGTCCTTCCCGATGCGCACACCGAACTGCCGGGCCCAATTGAAGCCCGCGCCGTACTGTGCGTCGATCGTGAGCGGGACAAATTCCTGGCGAGCCGCGACGCCGTTCTTGTTGGTCGTGAGCAGGCTCCACATCTGGCCCGCGGTGAACTGCCAGCCGTCGCCGAGCGTCGCGCGGCCCCAGAACTGGCGAATACGCAGCGCGTAGCTGTTGCTCTCGTTGGAGTTCGACGTGGTCCCGCTGGTCAGGAAGTCCGACTCCCAGAAGCCGGCGAATTTCGTATCGCCGCCGTGTCCCTCGACGAGCATGCCGAGGCGGGACTGGCGAGCCGACCCGCGTAATTCGTTCAGGTTGGCGTTGGTCGTGCCGGGGAACGGAATCGCGCTGAAGCTCGACCCAATGTCTGCCGTCTCGTTCTTCTCACGCCACACAGTTTCCGCCGTAGCGTATCCGATGGGCGTCAGCGTGATCCCTCTGAAATGAATCTGCGCATTCTGACTGCTGTCGGTTTGCGCGGCAGCGGTCTGCGCCACGAGTGCAACGGCCATCGCACCGGCGACGAGCCGGGTCGCAAGGGCGAAACTGCGGTTCCAAGTGGACGGGCGAAACAGCTTACCCGTCGTCGTTTGGGTATCGACCCACAAAGACATTCGTGCTCCGGTGGAGGAGGTTCAGTTCCAACGCACTGAACTATCCGCCGCCGTGTAAAGTCCCGACTGGCCTATCGTATCGGATGTGTCACGAAAACCCAGGAGGCCGTGTACGCGCGGATACGAGATGTGATTCACACCTCGTGACCGCACCGATACACAGGCACGGGGTGCCGGAGAACCGGGCGCGCTAGTGTACCGGTCGGTTCACCCTCTCGGAGACTGCATGACTCAATCGCTCATTCGCACGACGCTCGCACGCGTGTCGCGTGGCATTACGCTTGGACGCACTACGCTCGTTCGCAGTACGCTCCTCACCTTCGCCGCGTTGGCCGGCTTCGCCGTCGCCGCGCAGGCACAGGGAACCGAACTCACCGGCGCCGGTGCGACGTTCCCCTATCCCATCTACTCGAAGTGGTTCGCGGACTACGCGACCAAGACGGGCGTCAAGATCAACTATCAGTCGATCGGCTCAGGTGGCGGCATCCGCCAGCTCACCGAAGGCACCGTGGACTTCGGCGCATCGGATGCACCGATGTCGGACGCCGAGATGGCGAAGCTCAAAGTGCCGGTGATCCACGTACCGACCGTACTCGGGGCAGTCGTCATGACGTACGACGTGCCCGAGCTATCGCGTCCGCTCCGGCTGACCGGTGACGTCATCGCCGGCATTTATCAGGGCAAGATCACCAAGTGGAACGCCAAGGAGATCGCGGCGCTCAATCCCGGCACCAAGCTGCCGAGCCAGGATATCGTGGTCATCTACCGTTCGGACGGCAGTGGCACGACCTACATCTTCTCGAGCTACCTGGCGGCGATCAGCCCCGCGTGGAAGACGAGCCCGGGTGCCGGCAAGGAGTTGCAGTGGCCGGTCGGCCTGGGTGGCAAGGGCAACGAAGGCGTCGCGGGCCAGGTGAAGCAGACCCCGTACTCCATCGGCTACGTCGAACTGGCGTACGCTCGCCAGAACAAGCTGCCGTACGCGTCCGTGCAGAACGCAGCGGGCACGTTCATCGAGCCGACGATCGAGTCCGTGACAGCCGCTGCGGCTGGCGTCGTCTCGTCGCTTCCGGCCAACACCGATTTCCGGGTGTCGATCGTCAACGCGCCGGGCGCCCAGGCCTATCCGATCTCCTCGTTCACGTTCCTGCTGCTTCCGACGCACTACGCCGACGCGGCCAAGGGTAAAGCGCTGGTCGACTTCGTGAAGTGGGCGATCCACAATGGCGAGCGCGCGGCTCCCACGCTGGATTACGCGCCACTTCCGGCAGCCATCGTCACGATGCTCGACCAGAGGTTGTCGAGCATGCAACTGGCCGAGGCGCGCTGATAGCCTGCTGACGGACGACTGCCTGCATGAGTGTCCGGGCCGGCTGCGATCCTGCAGCCGGCCTGCTCGTTTTCCTGCCTGTATTGCGGGCTATTCCCGGCTGGCCGGGAATCCGGTATTGTCAGAGTCATGGCGCGCAAGCCGGCAGAATCGGACCTCATCACGGCGGACGAAGCCGCGGCTCTGCTGCATCTGCATGTCAAACGCGTGCAACTGCTAGCCAGGGAGGGAAAGATCCCCGCGGTGCGTCATGGCCGCCGGTGGCTGTTCTCGCGCGAACATCTGGTCGAGGGGCGCGCCGTGCGGCGGGCCGCTGCGGGCGAGGGTGACGAGCGGGCGGTCGATATCAGTGCGCGCAACCAGATCCGCGGCCGGATCAAATCCGTGGCCGCGGACGGGTTGATGGCGGAGGTGACGATGTCGATCCAGCCGCAGGATCTCGTGGCGGTCATCACGCGCCGGTCGGCGCAGCGGCTCGGTCTCGCACCGGGTGTGGACGCTGTGGCGGTGATGAAGTCGACCGAGGTGATGATCGCGCGGCGCCGCGGGTAGGCAAGCGGCCACCGAGTGCCGACGACCTA
This sequence comes from uncultured Gemmatimonadales bacterium, assembly GCA_963737895.1. Classification (GTDB taxonomy): domain Bacteria; phylum Gemmatimonadota; class Gemmatimonadetes; order Gemmatimonadales; family Gemmatimonadaceae; genus Palsa-1248. The sequence continues at coordinate 2,516,387 of CAVTUF010000001.1, forward strand.
GCCCTACGCGCTTCCCACCGGAGAATCCGGGAAGAACGCGGCCACGGTCGTGCCGCGACCGACCTGGCTGTCGGCCCGCACGTGTCCGCCGTGGGCCTCCACCAGATGACGGACGATCGCGAGCCCCAGCCCCGTGCCGCCGGCGTCGCGCGACCGCGCACGATCGACACGATAGAACCGCTCGAAGATCCGGGGCAGGTGCTGGGCCGGGATGCCCGCTCCCGTATCGCGCACGATCAGCCACACGCCCAATGGTGACGAGGTCCCGGCGGCATCAAGGCCGGGTTCCCAATGGGTCGCAACGGTCACCGACCCGGTGGAGGTATGACGGACCGCGTTCTCGACGAGGTTCGTGAGGATCTGCCGGAGTGCGGTGGCATCGGCGGTCACGGTGCGCGCGTCGTCGGGCACACAGACCTCGAGGGCCACGCCCTTTTCCGACGCGACTGCCCGAGAGGGAACGACGGCGTCGGCGGCGGCCGCCCGTACGTCGATCGGTGCCGGCTTGGGGACCCAACCGCCGGACTCGATGCGGGACAGATCGAGCAGGTCATCCACGATCCGCTGCATTCGTCGCGTATTGGCGAGAATGGTCTCCGCGAACTGGCGGCGCTGGTCCGCGGGAAGATCCTCGTCGGTCAGCGTCTCGGCGAATCCGCCGACGACGGTAAGCGGCGTCTTGAGCTCATGGGACACATTGGCAACGAAGTCGCGGCGCACGGCTTCCAGGCGCCGGGTGGCCGTCAGATCGAGCAGCGCGACGACGGCGCCGCCACCGGCGAGCGGCCGAGCGGTAAACGCCAGGGTCCGCCCGTCCACGACCGCTTCCGCGCTCTCGGTGACTTCGCCGGCAATCGCGCCGGCAATCGCGTCGCGCAGCACGCGCTCGCGTGGCAGGTGGTCCAGCGGAAAGGGCACGGGCACCAATGCGCGCACGAGACGGCGGCCCGTGGCGTTGATGCGGACGACACGCTGGCGCGAGTCGATGGCGATCACACCCTCATTCAGGGAATCGAACAGCGCGGTCAGCAGGGAGTCTTCCGCTTCGAGCGCCGTGAGCCGCGCGCCGAGCTGTTCGCCGAGGCGGTGGAGGGCGATCGCGAGGTCGCCCACCTCGCCGGGCGCCGTGAGGGACGGCCGCAGGCTGAGATCGCCGGCCGCGAGCCCGCGGGCCACATCGCGCAACTCGACGATCGGCTTCGACACCGCGCGCGCAAAGAGGATGGCGACGGCCGCCGCGACGGCGAGTGCGAGGGCTCCAACGAGATAGACATCCTGCTTGGCCTGCTTGACGAGGGCCTGGCATACCGGCGCCGGCCCCGCCAATGGTGACGTCGAGGCGGTGGTCGATGATGAGGACCACGGACACGACGATCAGGCTCACGACGATGAGCGAGCCGAGGAGGAGCCGCTGGGTAAGTCTCACTGGGGGCGCGCCGGGGCTGAGCCCGAGGTGGCCCGCGACGGGCCGGGGCTAAGCGCCTCGAGAATGTCCAGCGCGCAGCCGGTACCCGAAGCCGCGAACCGTCTCGATCAGGTCGCCGGCCGGTCCGAGCTTCGTGCGGAGCCTCTGGATGTGCATGTCCACCGTCCGCGTCTGAATGTCGGGCGCGGCTTCCCACACCGTTTCCAGCAGATGCCCACGCGCCTGCACGCGGCCGCGCCGCTCGGCGAGCGTCAGCAGGAGCTTGAACTCGGTCGGCGTGAGCTCAATCGGTGCGCCTTCGACACTCACGCGGTGCGCGGCGCGATCGATCTGGATCGGACCGATCGCGAGGATATCGGACGCGGTGTGCGCCGACGCGCCGACGCGCCGCAGGATCGCGCCCACGCGCAGCACCAATTCCTGCGGGCTGAACGGCTTCGTGAGATAGTCGTCGGCGCCGAGGGAGAGACCGCGGATGCGGTCGGGCTCTTCGCGGCGCGCGGTGAGCATGAGGACCGCGACGTCACGTGTGGTGTCGTCAGCGCGGAGCTGTTCCAGCACGTCAAAGCCGGAGAGGCCGGGCAGCATCAAATCAAGCACCACGATCGCGGGGCGTTCCTGACGGGCGAGGCCGAGTGCGTCTTGTCCGTTGGAAGCGGTCGAGACGCGGTAGCCTGATTTCGCGAGGTGGTACGCGACGAGTGCGACGATATCCGGCTCATCGTCGACGACAAGGACGCGCTCCGTGTTGACCGGTGTAACAACCGGCTTAGCGGGGGTGTGTCGCGACGTGGTCATGATGCCGGCGGGCACAACGGAAAATATGCGGCCGGCCGGCAGGTAGGGCAAAGCCGGGCCAGTTCAGCCGTCACGGTTGTGTAAAGCAGCGGGGCCATCGAGCGTTAGGGCCGGGGATCCGGGGCCACGCCAGGGTTACGCGCAGCCAGCCTCGGACGTTTGACGCCAGCCGGGTGCCCCGGTAGGCTGTTCGCGCGAGCGCCGCCAGCAAGGCGAACGCCGGCAAGGCGAACGCCGGCAATGCGAGTAGAAGGTAGACAGTAGAACCGAAACGACCCGCCTCACGCCAATGGACGATCCCGGACTCCTGCAGCGTCTCCCGAAGGCCGAACTGCATTGCCACCTGGATGGATCGCTCCGGGTGGAGACGCTGCTCGAGCTGGCCGAAGGTTTGGGCGGCTGGCTGCCCGCTCACGATGTCCCGGGGCTCCGGACGGCCATGCGGGTGCCTGACGGTTGCACGCTCGAATCGTACCTCTCCTCGTTCGCGGTCACCCTCGGCGTCCTGCAAACGGCCGACGCCCTGGAGCGCGTGGCCTTCGAACTCGCGGAGGATTCGGCGCGCGAGGGCGTCTGGTATCTGGAGGTGCGATTCGCGCCGATCCTCAACACCCGGCTGGGGCTTTCCCCCGATGATGTGGTCGTCGCCGTCGCCAGGGGGCTGGCGCGGGCCGAGCGGGAGACGGGAATCGCGGGGCGGATCATCGTGTGCGCGCTCCGGCAGCTTGGGCCGGATGCGTCACTGGAGGCAGCGCGGTTCGCGGCCGGGCATCAAGCGGATCTGGTCGTCGGATTCGACCTCGCGGGGGCCGAAGCCGGGCATCCCGCGGGTGTGCACGCGGCTGCGTTCCGGTACGCGCGCCAGAGCGGGCTCGCCTGCACCTGCCACGCAGGCGAAGCGGACGGACCCGAGTCCGTGCGGCAGGCGATCGACATCTGCGGTGCGACGCGAATCGGCCATGGCACGCGGCTGATCGGCAATGCGGCTCTCATGGAATCGGTGGCAGATCGCGGGATCTGTCTGGAGATCTGCCTCACGAGCAACGTCCAGACCGGCGCGGCGGCGTCCTATGCGGCGCACCCGCTTGGCGCGTACGTGCGGGCTGGCGTCCCGACGGTGCTCTGCACCGACAACCGGCTGATGAGTGCCACGACGCTGACGGCGGAGTTTGCACATGCCGCACGGGCACAGGGGCTGAACTTCGGCGATCTATGCGCGATCGCGCGTACGGGTTTCGAATACGCATTTCTTCCGGACGCCGAGCGGCACGCGCAGCTCGCGCGGTTCAATGCGGCGGTCGCCCCGCTCGTGGCGGGTGCCACCGGCCCGTGACCGGAACCACGCAGCCACCGGGGACCGGGCGGGATGCCACCGCGGACATCGCGGCGGCGGTCGGCGCCATCTGCCGCGGCGCGTCTCCGCGGGTGGCGATCATCCTCGGTTCGGGGCTCGGCGGGTTTGCACGGCACATCGAGCGTGCGACGCGCATCCCGTTCGGTGACATCCCGGGGCTGCCCGCGGCGACCGTCGCCGGCCACGCGGGTGCACTCGTACATGGCACCGTGGATGGCCAGGAAGTCGTGGCGCTGGCTGGCCGGCTGCATCTCTATGAAGGTGTAGCCGCCGATATCGTGGGACTGCCCGTGCGGATCGTCCACGCGCTGGGTGTGCGGACGATCTTCATCTCGAACGCGGCCGGCGCCATCCGGTCCGATCTCACGCCGGGCACGCTGATGGTGATCCGCGACCACATCAACATGTCGTGGGGGAATCCGCTCACGGGGCCGGTGCGGCCGGGTGAGCACCGGTTCCCCGATATGTCGTCGCCGTACAGCCGCACACTCGGCGACCGCTTCCTCACGATCGCGCGCGCGGCGGGTGCCGCGGTCAGTGAAGGGACCTACGCGGCGGTGCTCGGTCCGTCGTACGAGACGCGCGCCGAGATCAGGATGCTGGCGGCCATGGGCGCGGACGCGGTCGGGATGTCGACGGTGCCGGAAGTGCTCGTCGCGCGTGCGCTCGGTATGCGGGTGACAGCCGTGAGCTGTATCACCAACGCGGCGGCGGGTGCCGGTGCACGGCTCGACCATGCCAATGTGTTGGCGACGGCCGACCGCGTTGCGCCGATCTTCGAGCGCGCTGTGCGCGAATGGCTGCGCGCCTGCGGCGCGACAGCGTAGAAGGTGGTAAGGAGAGCCGAGAGAACGCGTCAGCCAACCGGGCCGGTGCCGGAGCCGATCAATGGCGGGGCCAATAGCGCGCGGTGTACGTAGCGGGTGGCGGCTGAGACGGCGTCGAACAGTGAGTCGCCCAGGGCCAGCCGGGCGGCAATTGCCGCAGAGAGGACACAGCCCGTGCCGTGCGTGTGGCGCGTGGTGACGCGGCGGTGGCGAAAGAGTTTGGGCGCAGACCTGCCATCGTAGAACACATCGGTGGCCGACGTTCCGGCGAGATGGCCACCCGTGATGAGCGCCGCTCCGGCTCCGTGGTGATCGACCAGCAGCAATGCGGCGCGGCGCATCGAGGCGAGCGTATCGACCGGCTCACCGGTGAGCGTCGCGGCTTCGGCGAGGTTGGGTGTGACGATCGTGGCGAGCGGCAGCAGGTCGCGACGGAGCGCGCGCACGCCGTCCCGATCCAGCAGTGAAGTGCCGGAGCTGGCGACGATCACGGGATCGAGCACATACCGGCTCACCTCGTGCGTGCGCAGAGCCGCCGCGACCGTGCGCACGATCAATGCGTTGGCGAGCATGCCGCTCTTGACCGCATCCGGGCGGAGGTCGGTGGCGACCGCATCGATCTGTGCCCGGACCAGCCGGGGTTCGACGGGCGTCCAGCCGTGGACCCCGCGCGTGTTCTGTGCCGTGATGGCGGTGATCGCGGTGGTGCCGAAGACGCCCATGCGCGTGAACGTCCGAAGGTCGGCCTGGATGCCGGCTCCGCCGCCCGAGTCCGAGCCGGCGATCGTCAGTGCGATGCGCGTGCGGGTCATCCTGGCGCGACCGGCGGTGACATGGCGGATATGCGCCATTGGCTTCCGCGTTGTCCACGGGCACGGGCCCTACGGCAACGACAGATGCGCCGTTGGCGACCGCGTTGTCCACAGGCAAGGGCCCTACGGCAACGACGGATGCGCCATTCTCGAATGGCGCCTACTGCCCTCGACGACTGGCTTCGATGCAGGTGCACTCCACTCTTCGGTCTCCGTCGCGGTCCCGTGTGAGTATGATTTGGTATGGTTTCGGCACGGAACTTCACCGCCTCAATCTAGCAATCACTTGGCGCTCATCACCCAGGCACGCGACCTCAAACGGCGTAAGGCACGTGAGCGCACGGGTCATTTCGTCGCCGAGGGCGTGCGAGCCGTCGAGGAGCTGCTGCGGTCGCCGATCGAGGTGTATGGGGCACTCGTGAGCCCTCAACTCGCGGCCACGGCGCGCGGCATTGCCCTCCGGGAGGCGCTGGCGGCACGCGTGACCGTGACGGAAGTGGGCGACGCCGACTTTGCGACCGCTGCGGACACGGAGACGCCGCAGGGCGTGTTGGCGATCGCCGCGATCCCCGCGCGAACGTGGGACATGGTGCCCGCCGTGGACCCCCTGCGCGTCCTGGTGCTCGATGCGGTGCAGGACCCCGGCAATGTGGGCACGATGCTCCGGACCGCGGCGGCGCTGGGAGTCGCCGCGACCGTCTGCCTACCCGGCACGGTTGACCTGTGGAACGCGAAAGTCGTCCGTAGCGCGATGGGAGCCCACTTCACGCATCCGGCATTCGCCACCACGTGGCAGGAACTCGATGCGTGGCGGGAGCCCCACCACGTGGCACTGTGGGGCGCGGATGCACGCGGGGTGGCTCTCGAGGCCAGGCCGGCCTGCCGCCGCGGCTGGCCCTGATCGTGGGCAACGAGGGCGCCGGCCTGACGCCGGATGCGCGTGAGCGGATGGAGCGGCCCGTCGCACTGCCGATCGCGGATGTCGAGTCGCTCAACGTCGCCGTCGCCGCGGGGATTCTTCTGTACGCACTGCGGCCCGATGCCGCCGTCCGGGCGGACTCGTGAACGCGCTCCTGAATGCCGTCCTGGCGGTTGCTGGCGGGGCGCCCTTCGCCGCGGGCTCCGTGCCGCAGGGGCTGCCCTGGTGGCTCTGGTGGGGGCTCATCTTCGTCCTCGGCGCCGTCATCGGATCGTTTCTCAACGTGTGTATCGCGCGGTGGCCAATGGAGCTGTCGGTGGTTGCGCCGCGGTCGCGGTGTCCCCGGTGCCAGCGGCAGATCTCGTGGTACGAGAACATCCCTCTCGGGAGCTGGGTCGCGCTTGGCGGACGATGCCGAAGCTGCAAGCTGCCGATCTCCAAGCAGTATCCCGCCGTGGAGCTGCTCATCGCGCTCGGATGGCTGGCGGCCTTCACCACGATCGCGTCGCCGCTCACGGCACTCCGGGTCGCAGTGTTCGGAACCATCCTGGCGGGCGTCGCGATCACGGATCTTCAGTACTACCTGATCCCCGACGGGTTCACGGTGTTCGGCCTGGTGTGGGTGTGTGTCACCTCCGTGGCCGGCGTGCTGCTCCGCAATGGGGGCGGATTCGCGAACCCCTACGACGCAATGATCGGCGCCTGCGTCGGCGCCGGCGCGATTTCGATCATCGGGTGGCTCGGTGAAGTGGTGCTCAAGAAGGAAGCAATGGGCTTCGGCGACGTCACCCTGATGGCGGTCGTGGGCGCGGCGGTCGGTCCGGGCCGGACACTGCTGACGGTGTTCATCGGCGCGGCGCTCGGGGCGGTCGTCTTTCTCGTCGTTCGTGATGCCGTTCACGTGGTGGCGAAGCCGCCAGAAACAGGTCCCATTCGAGCCGCCCCTCGTTCCATTCGGCGTATTCCTTGCGCCTGCGGCACTCGTGGCCTTGCTTTGGGGATACAGGCTGATCGCGTGGTATCTGGGCCGGATTGGCCTGCTCTGAGACCACGGCAAGACCAAACTGAGATCAGGTCTGGGCGTTCGGCGGCAACCAGACCAGGCAACCAGCAGTTCGATGGCGGGGGTGTCCGCCCGTCCATCCAGAGGTGGTGACCCGTGCGGTCTCGTGACTCGGAACTGGACCGGTACACTCGCGATCTGACGGACGAGGCGCGTAACGGGAGGCTCGATCCCGTCCGTTGCCGCGATCCGGAGATCTCGCGCGTGATCGACATCCTGCTGCGCTACGGGAAGAACAACCCGGCGCTGGTGGGATCCGCCGGCGTCGGCAAGACCGCCATCGTCGAGGGACTCGCGCAGCGCGTCGTCGCCGGCGCAGTGCCCCTCGCCCTGCGCGACGTGCGCGTGCTGTCGCTCGATCACGTCGCCTTGCTGGGCGGGACCACCTATCGCGGACAATACGAGGCCCGGATCACGGCGCTCGTGGACGGCGTGACGGCCGCTGGCGACGTCGTGCTCTTCATCGACGAGCTGCACAACCTGATCGGCCAGGGCACGGCCATGGGCGCCGCGATGGATGCGGGCAACATGCTCAAGCCGGCGCTGGTTCGCGGCGACTTCCGGGTGATCGGCGCGACGACGGAGGATGAGTACGTACGGTGGGTGTGCGGCGACCCGGCGCTCGAGCGGCGGTTCCAGCGCGTCGACGTGCGCGAGCTGTCGTCGATCGACACGCTCGAGATCCTGCGAGCGCGTGTCGTGCGCCTCGAACGCCATCACGGAGTCGTGATCTCGGATGACGCGCTCGACGCGGCGGTGCGTCTGACGGACGAGTACGTGACCGACCGCGCGCGTCCCGACCGGGCGATCGACGCTCTCGACGAGGCGTGCGCGCATGCGCAGGCACTCGCCGTCTACTCGGATGCGACGGCGGCGCTGCTCGCGGAGCGGCGGGCGGTGCTGCGTTCGAATCCGCCGGAACTGATGGTGGGATCGATGACGACTGATGCCGAGGATGGGGAGGACATGCCGGACCAACTGGAGCGATTCGCGCGCACGGGATTCGACGCCCTGGAGCGTTTCGGCGCCGAGATCGAAGCGGCCATCATCGGGCGTCGTGCTGGCAGCGCGGCGGGACGGCCGAGGGAGACGGAGCCCGTCGTGCCCGGCGAGGCGGCAGCGGGCGCCGGCACGGGCTACGGGATCGCCCCGAGCGCGAGCGGTCCCCGTCCGGTGCGAGCCGTGGCAGAGCTGGACGTGATCGTCCGGCACCAACTCGCCGACGAGGGCATCGTCGTGCGCGGCCATGACATTGCACGGGCTGTTGCGGTGGCCACGGGGCGGACCATCGCGTGGCGCGCACCACAATGATTCCGCGTCTCGTGTACCGCACCGCTGCCGGCGCGCTCGTCGCGTGCGCCGCGGCGTGGAGCCTGGCCTGTGCGCAGGAGACGCATGCGGCGCCCGGCGCGGGCCGGTATGCCCGCAATGTGGACGACGCGGTGCCCAAGATCGAGCGCGCGGTGGGTCTCAAATTCAAGCAGCCACCCAAGGTCGAGCCGCGCTCACGCGCCGACGTGCGCGCGTTCCTGGAAAAAGAATTCACGACCAGTCATGCGGAGCGGGATCTCGTCGGCAGCGAGATGGCGAACAAGCTGTTCGGCCTCATACCCGACACCATGCATCTGCGGGCGGAGCTCGAGAACCTGCTGACCGAGCAGATCGTGGGCTTCTACGACCCGAAGACCAAAGTCCTCTATGTGGTCGATGGCGCCCCAGCCAACGAAGTGACGACGGTCATCTCGCACGAGCTGGTGCATGCGCTGCAGGACCAGTACATGAATCTCGATTCCCTACAATCGATCGAGGGCGACAATGACCGTGCGGCCGCCGCGCAGGCCGTAATCGAGGGGCAGGCGGTGTTCGACCAATTGGTGGCGATGTCCGGGACGCGGAACTTCATGACGATGATCCCTGGTGGCTGGGACGGGATTCGCCAGCAGATCCGGGAAAATCAGGGCGCGATGCCGGCGTTCGCGGCGGCGCCAATGGTGTTGCAGGAGACGTTGATCTTCCCGTATCTGAGCGGGGCCGAGTTCATGCGGGATTTCGATGAACACGAGCCGGGGAAGCAGCCGTACGGCGACATGCCGGTGTCCACGCAGCAGGTTCTGCATCCCGAGCAGGCGTACTTCGGCACGCGGAAAGTACCGCTCGCCGTGACACTTCCGGCGCCGCCAGGCGGGGCGTCCAGGGTCCGCTACTCGAACGACATGGGCGAATTCGACACGCGGCTCTTCCTGTTCCAGCATTTGAACGACCAGGCAGCCGCGATTCGGGGCGCCGCGGGGTGGGCGGGCGACCGGTACGAGATCGTCGATACGCCCAAGGGCCCAGCACTGGTGTGGGTGACGCTATGGGGCACGGCGGTGGCGGCGGGGCAGTTCCATGACGAGTTGCTCGAGACGATCACGGCGCGGTATGGCGCGCATCCCACGCGGACGGTCTCGGCGACGCCGGTGGAGATCAGCGGGCATCCGGCCGTCGTGTACGTGGATGCGCCAGGCGGGGACCCCGGCGGGCACGCAGTGGGTGGATCTGGGGAAAGTTGGGGTGAAGTAGCCTACAGTCCCACCAGTTTTGTTATTCCGAAGAGGACGATCGCGATCAGGCCGCCGAGCACGTAGCCCGTGCGGATGATCAGGCGCAGCTCGCGGTCGATCACTCCGCGGATCAACTCTTCGATCCGGTCGTGGCTGAAGGCCAGCACCTTGCGCTCCACCATCTCCTGCACGCGGAAGCGCTCGACCAAGCGCCGGGATCTGCTGCTCGACCCACGTCCAGATCGCGGGTGACAGTGCGTGTGCGAGGCGCTGCGCCGTGTCGGGCGGGAGCCAGCGGCCCGGGCGGCCGATCGGCTGTTCCAGGGCTTCGACGATTTTCTCCACTGTGCGGTCGGTGAGGACGAGCCGGGCGACCATGCGCTCGCGAAAGGGGAGATCGTTGACGAAGCGCGTGAGGAAATCCTGCACCGCCGTTTCGACAGCCGGCACCAGCTCGGCTGGGAGCATCGTGGTCGACGACCCGTGCTCCTTGTCGAGCGCATCGCTGAGTATCGCGGCGAGCTGGCCCTCGAGTGCGTCGCGCAGGCCCGAGCGCGCGACCTCCTCCATCAGGTCGTGCGGAGTGAGGAGGCGCTCGCCGACCGTGCGGCCGATACTCTTGGCGAGCCGCGGCTGATTCTTGGGGATGGCGCCCTGGAAGCCGAACCGTTTCTGCCGCGGACGGAAGAGCATCCACACGGCCACGGTATCCGAGAAGCCGCCGGCTATCGTGCCGATGGCGACCTGAATCGCGAACTCCAACCAGGGATTGTGGACCGTCACGACCTCGGCTTGCCGCCGCGACGGCGCGCCGACATCTGAGGCGTCGCCGGTGCGCGCTTGGAGACCGGGACCGTTGGCGCCGGGGGCGGCGCAGCCGGCGGCGCGGGCGATGCCTCGTCTTCGGGCGAATGGTCGGCGAGCATCGCGGGCGACGCGCTGGCGACCGGGGCGCTGTCGAGCAGCGCGATCCGGATCACGTCATCCATCGTCGTGACGAAGCTGAACGCCATGTTCGCTCGCACTTCGTCCGGCACATCGCGCAGATCCTTCTCGTTGGTTTTGGGGAGGATCACCTCGCGCAGGCCCGCGCGGTACGCGGCGAGCACTTTCTCCTTCACACCGCCGATCTCGAGCGCCTTGCCGCGCAGAGTGACCTCGCCCGTCATCGCGAGATCGCGCCGCACCGGCCGGCGTGAGAGGACACTCGCGATGGCGAGTGTGACGGCGATACCGGCACTCGGGCCGTCCTTGGGGATCGCGCCGGCCGGAAAGTGGATGTGGAGATCGGCTTCCTTGAAGTCTTTCTCGTCGATGCCCAGGAGCGCGGCGCGAGACCGGACGTACGAGTGGGCGGCGTCCACCGACTCGCGCATCACGTCGCCGAGCTGGCCGGTGACGGTCAGGCGTCCCGATCCCGGCATCCGCAGCGCCTCGATCACCATGAGATCGCCGCCCGTCGCGGTCCATGCGAGGCCGGTGACGGCGCCGATTTCGGGCTCGGTCTCGGCTTCCTCGAACGGGTAGCGGGGCGGGCCGAGCAGCTCCTCGACCTTGGCCAGGTCGATTATCCACGCGCCTTCCTCACCTTCCGCCTTGCGGCGTGCCCGTTTGCGCATGATGGCGGCGAGATTGCGCTCGAAGTTCCGGAGCCCGGCCTCACGCGAGTAGCGGCCCGACACGAAGCTCAGCACTTCGTCCGTGAACACCAGGTCCTTGTCGGTGATGCCATGCTCTTCGAGCAGCCGCGGAATCAGATAGCGCCACGCGATCTCGACCTTCTCTTCGACCGTGTATCCCGCGATGCGGATGATCTCCATCCGGTCGCGCAGCGGCGCGGGGATGTCGAAGAGGTTGTTGGCCGTGCAAATGAACAGGCACGACGACAGGTCGAATGGCAGGTTCAGGTAGTGATCGACGAAGGCGTTGTTCTGCGACGGGTCGAGCACCTCGAGCATCGCGGCCGTCGGATCACCTGAGGGGCCACCGCCGGTCATCTTGTCGATCTCGTCGATCATGAGCACGAGATCCTTGACCTGCACGCGGCGCAGCGCCTGCAGGATGAGACCCGGCATCGAGCCGACATACGTGCGCCGGTGGCCGCGGATCTCCGCCTCGTCGCGGACGCCGCCTACGGATATGCGATAGAACTCGCGGCCGATCGCACTCGCGATGGCCTCACCCAGCGACGTCTTGCCGGTACCTGGCGGACCGACGAAGCAGAGGATCGGGCCGTGGGGATCGCCGCCGCGCAGCTTCCGGACGGCCAGGAACTCGATGATGCGTTCCTTGGCCTCACGGAGGCCGTAGTGCCGGCCATCGAGGGCGGATTCGACCTTGGTGAGCGCGATCTCGTCGTCACCGGATCGCTTGTGCCACGGCAACGAGAGGATCCAATCGAGATACGTCCGGATGACCTGGTACTCGCTCGACGCCGGCGAGAGCATGCGCATGCGCTCGGTCTCGCGCCGTGCCTCCTGTCCGACTTTTTCCGGGAGATTCGCCTCATCGATCTTCTTGAGGGTATCAATGGTTTCCTTCTCGCCCGGATCGGCCTCGCCCAGCTCCGTCTGGATCGCGCGCAACTGCTGGCGGAGGTAGAACTCGCGCTGGTGCTGCTCGATCTTGATCTCCGTCTGGCGCTTCACGTCTTCCATGACGCGGGCACGGGCGACTTCGCGCTCGAGCCGGGTGAGGATGAAACGGAGGCGCTGGCCGACATCGAGGCGCTGGAGCACCTCATCCTTGTCGGAGATCCGGAAGTTCATGTTCGTGGACGCGAGGTCCGCGAACCGTCCCGGGTCGGAGACGTTCATCTTGAGGATCGCCGGCACCTCGTCCGGGATGCGGTCGATGAGGTCCGCGAGCGTCTCGGCGGCCGCGGCGACGCGCGCCACGAGATCCTCGATCTCCTTGGGATCGGAGATCGTCTCCTTGACCGGCTTGACGGCGGCGACCACGAAGGGCTCGGTCTGCCGGATCTCCTCGACCACAATGCGGCGGAGGCCCTGGAGCGTGATCTGGACGGTGTCGCCCGGGAGGTTGATGCGCTCATGGACCCGGGCCGCGACGCCGACGCGTCCAATGAACTGTGCCGACTCGATCGGCTCGTCGTGGTCCCCGCTTGCGACCACGAGGGCGACGATCAGGCCAGGTTCCTCGTTGGCGCGGAGGAGAGCCAGGTTTTCCGGTGCGCCCATCTGCACCGCAATGGTGCCGAGTGGGTAGACGATCGTCGAGCGGAGCGCCATGAGGGGGAGAGCTGGCGGGAGCTCGGACTTGAGGATGTCGTCTTTGCGCTGAGGCTTGGGCATGTGGGCTGCGGAGGCGGCAATGGCGTCGAACGGAGCCGGTTCGTCTTGTCGTAAATCTTAATGTCGTCTACGTTTGGGGGCTATGTTCAATGAGCTGAGCGAGAAGCTGGAAGCGACGTTCGCCCGTTTGCGCGGGCGGGGCGTCCTGACACCGGCCGACATCAAGGACGGACTCCGCGAAGTACGCCGGGTCCTGCTGGAAGCGGACGTCAACTTCCAACTGACGCGCGAGTTCGTCGAGCGTGTCGAGAAAGCGGCCTCCGGCGTCACGGCCCTCAAGGCGGTGTCGCCCGCGCAGCAGCTCGTGAAGATCGTGCACGACGAGCTGGTCGCAATGCTGGGCGAGCGGAAAGAGGGGCTCAAGCTCAGCTCCGTCCCGCCGACGATCGTGATGATGGTGGGCCTCCAGGGATCGGGCAAAACCACGACCGCGGCCAAGCTCGCGCGGAAGCTCTTGGGCGAGGGCCGTCCCACGCGAATGGTCGCGGCGGACGTCTACCGCCCGGCCGCCATCGACCAGCTCGAGACACTCGGCGCCCAACTCAACGTCCCGGTCTACGTCGAGCGCGACTCGAAGGACGTCGTGCGGATCGCGAAGCACGGCATCGAGCAGGCGCGGAAAGAGCGGGATCGCGTGGTGATCCTCGACACCGCCGGGCGGCTGCAGATCGACGAAGAGATGATGCGGGAGCTGACGAAGCTCAAAGAGGCCGTCCATCCGGATCGAGATCCTGCTCGTCGCCGACGGCATGACGGGACAGGACGCGGTCAAGATCGCACAGGGATTCGACAGCGCACTCGGCGTCACCGGCATCATCCTCACGAAGATCGATGGCGATGCGCGCGGCGGTGCGGCGCTCTCAATGTACGGCGTCCTCAAGAAGCCGATCAAGTACATCGGTGTCGGCGAGAAGACGGACGCGCTCGAGGAGTTCCATCCGGACCGCATGGCGAGCCGCATCCTGCAAATGGGTGACGTGCTGACGCTGGTGGAGAAAGCGCAGGCGACGTTCGACGAGGACGAGGCGAAGAAGCTGGAGAAGAAAGTCCGCAAGGAGGGACTCGACCTCCAGGACTTCCTGTCCGCGATGCGCCAGATGCAGAAACTCGGGCCGCTCGAAGGCATCCTCAAGATGCTGCCGGGCGTGAACACCAAGATGCTCAAGCAGGCCAACGTCGATCCGCGGCGCATCAAGCATCTGGAGGCGATCGTGCTGTCGATGACCGCAGAGGAGCGCCACAATCCGGGAATCCTCAACGGGTCGCGGCGGGCGCGCGTGGCCAAGGGGTCTGGGCGCCCGATCAGCGAGGTCAATCGCCTGCTGGAGCAGTTCCGGGACATGCAGAAGATGATGAAGAAGGCGGGTGGCCAGGGCGGGATGCGCGGGTTTCCGCCGGGCATGTTGGGCGGAATGCGGTAGGAACCGCAGAAGGAGAAAACAGCATGGCTGGTGGTTAGGTTTGGGGGACCGGTGCGGGTCGGAAATGCCGAATGCTGCGAAGAGCCGGGTGATGGGAGACGGGCGCGTTTCGCGCCGATGACTGGAGAGTGAACAATGGTACGAATTCGATTGCGGCGAGTGGGGCGCAAGAACGCGCCCATGTATCGCATCGTGGTGGCGGACTCGCAGAGTCCGCGCGACGGGCGGTTCATCGAAGTCATCGGGCAGTACGCGCCACGGGAGACGCCGACGGACGGCGCGAAGACCGGCCGTGTCTCGATCGAGGTGGATCGCGCGAATTACTGGCTCGATGTCGGTGCGCAGCCGAGCGACACCGTGCGCTCGCTATTGCGCCGCGCGGGTGTGCTCAAGGTCCGGCACGAGGCGCGTGTCGCGTCCAAGCGGCAAGCGGGCGCCGTTCCCATTCGGGACGACTCGGAGCGGGGCACCGCGGGCGACGACTGACGTGCCCGCGCCCGCGCACATGATCGTCGGGCGCGTCCGCAACGCACACGGCATTCGGGGTGAAGTCGTAGTCGAATCGCTGACGAGTGAGCCGGACGCCCGATTTGCAGTCGGACGGCGGCTCCTCGGCGGCACCGCCAAGGGCGAGCTGAGTCCCGCCGATACGCCCGGTCCGCACACACTCACGATCCGACGCTCGAAGCCGTTCAAGGGCGGGTGGATCCTCCGATTGGAGGAGCTGGCCGACCGGAACGCCGGCCGACCTCTGGCGCGGCCGGTATCTGCTCGTGCCGTCCGGCGAGATCGAACCGCCCGCGAGCGACGAGGTGTATTTCCACGATCTCGTCGGACTGCGTGTCGAGCGGAGCGACGGCGACGCGCTGGGGCGGGTGGAGGCGTTGCACGAGATGCCGCAGGGGCTCGTGCTGGAAGTGTCGACGAAGGGCGGCACCGTGATGCTGCCATACCGGCCCGAAGTCGTGACGACCGTGGACCTCGGCCGCCGAGCGGTCGTCGTCCAGGTGCCGGACGGATTGATGGACGAAGACGTCGCCGAGGACCGGGATACTGAGGACCGGGATACTGAGGACCGGGATACTGAGGACCGGGATACCCAGGACCGCGACTGAGCGATGCTGCGCATCACCGTCGTCACGATCTTTCCCGAGTATTTCAGGGAGCCGTTGTCGATCAGCATCGTCGGGCGCGCGGCGACGACGCGCGCCGCGAGCTTCCGTATCGCCGATCTCAGAGACTACACGCACGACCGGCATCGGACGGTGGATGACTATCCGTACGGTGGCGGGGCGGGGATGGTCATGGCGCCCGGGCCGTTCTTCGAAGCGGTTGAGGGGCTGGGCGTCAAGGCGCCGATCGTGCTGCTCTCCGCGCGGGGTCCGTACTTCACGCACGCTGACGCCGTGCGGTACGCGGGTGGTGAGGAGCTGACGCTCCTGTGCGGCCATTACAAGGACGTTGACCAGCGGGTCGCCGACCATCTGGCGACGGAGGAGCGGTCGATCGGTCCGTTCGTGCTGAGCGGGGGCGAGGCGGCGGCGCTGGCGGTGATCGACGCGACGGTGCGGCTGTTGCCGGGCGCGATGTCCGATCCTGAGAGTGCGCGCGGCGATTCGTACTATGAGCGGGGGTTGAGCGCGCCGAGTTACACGCGCCCGCCGGAGTTTCGTGGGCACGTGGTGCCGGAGGTGTTGTTGTCGGGCGATCACAAGCGGATCGCCGAGTGGCGGCGCACCGAGGGGGAGCGGCTGACGCGGGAGCGGGAGGACAGAGGGACGGAAACCCCTTAGGCGAGGCCGTGGCATCCGTCGGGGGCCGTTGCCCAACTGGGCGACCTGCGGTTCTCGAACGGCCCCCACTGCCCTCCTTCGCAGGCATCCGGCAGTCGACCATTACCGCGACATTTTGCGGACTCGCTTGGTCCGAGCCGCTGCGGGTGATCCAGTGGGGAAGGGTGGTGCAAAGCCGCTGACGGCATAGCGCTTCACGCTCCGGCGACGGGCGTAAAGCCAATGGCGGCATAGAGAACGACTGGCGCGCGGGTTGGACCCTGGCTATTTTCCCCTGTCTGCCGTCCAAAAACTGAGAGTGATCCGTGCACGAATTCAGCGAAACCGAGAAGACGTGGCTGCGCCCGGGGATTCCCCCGTTTCGCGCCGGCGACACGTTGCGCATCAATGTTCGCGTCATCGAAGGTGAGAAGGAGCGGTTGCAGGCGTTCGAGGGGATCTGCATTGCGCGCCGGGGAACGGGTGTCAGCGAGTCGTTCACCGTGCGCAAAGTCTCGAACGGCGTTGGTGTGGAGCGCATCTTCCCCACGCACAGCCCGATGATCGCGGAGATCATCGTGGTGCGGCGCGGCCGGGTGCGGCGCGCGAAGCTCTACTACCTCCGTCATCTCACCGGCAAGGCGACGCGGATCCGCGAGAAGAAGGTCAAGATCGCGGTTCCGACGACCGGCACCGAGGAGTAGCGCCCGGCGGCCCGGTGGCGGAATTGCCGAGCCAGCCAGTGGAGCAGGAGGCCGAAGTTGCAATCGGCCGAGCGGTAGAGCGCCGAAGCGAGCCGCGCCGCAAGGTACCGCCGCAGCGGTGGAGCGGGATCGAGCGGGCCCTTCGGGCCGAGTTCGGGCCGCTGCTCGCCGGAGTCGATGAAGTGGGACGGGGCCCTCTTGCGGGCCCCGTCGTCGCTTGTGCCGTCATCATGCCACCCGACCAGCGCGCGATTTCGGGGGTGGACGACTCCAAGCAACTGACACCGCAGGAGCGGCTCCGCCTGGCGATCCTCGATCCGGGGCCGTGCGCTCGCGATCGGACTGGGCGCCGCGTCGGCGCGCGAGATCGACCGGATCAACATCTACCATGCGTCGGTGCTGGCCATGCGCCGCGCGCTCGCCCGGCTCGTCCTCGCGCCGCATCACGTCGTTGTGGACGGCAATCCGGTGCGGACGCTGGGTGTCGCGCATCGCGCGGTCGTGGGCGGCGACGGCCGGTGCTACAGCGTGGCGTGCGCCTCGATCATCGCCAAAGTCACACGCGACCGGCTGATGAAGTCACTGGCCGTGCGGCATCCCGGGTATGCGTGGAGCCACAACATGGGCTACGCCACGGCGGAGCATCTCGCGGGCCTCGACCGGGAGGGTGCATCGCCGCACCACCGGCGCTCGTTTTCCAGCGTTGCGCAGACGCGACTGATATTCGGAGCGCCGGACGCCGTGGACTGGGCGACGGCGGCCGCGGATGACTGAACCGGCGCGGGCGCCGGGTATGGGAGCGGCCTCACAGCAGACAGTCTTTCGTCCCGGCTTGCTCGACGGCCAGGTGGCGCTCATTACGGGGGGTGCGACCGGCATCGGCTATGGCATCGCGGAGTTGCTCGCCTCGCTGGGCGCGCACACCGTGCTCGCGAGCCGGAACGCCGAGACGCTGGAGACTGCCGCCGAGCGGCTCCGCGAGGCGGGCGGCAGGGCGAGCGTGGCCGTGCTCGACGTGCGGGACGCCGAGTCGGTGCGCGCGGTGGTGTCGCGGGTCGCGGAGGAGCGGGGGCGGCTCGATCTCCTCGTGAACAACGCGGCCGGCAACTTCTACGCACCGTCGGCGACGCTCAGTCCGAATGCGTGGCGATCGGTGGTGGAGATCGATCTCTTCGGGACGTTCTACTGTTCGCAGGCGGTGGCGCCGGTGATGCGCGCTCAGGGTGGTGGGCGGATCGTGAACGTGTCGATGACACTGCACTACCGCGGGTGGCCGCAAATGGCGCACGCGACGGCGGCGAAGGCGGGAGTGGACGCGCTCACGCGGACCTTGGCGGTGGAGTGGGCGCCGTGGGGTGTGCGGGTGAATGCGGTCGCGCCTGGTCCGATCCCGACGCCGGGCGTGCTCAAGGCGTTTGCGGCGCCGCGGGACCGCGCTACGGCGAAGCCTGCGGGCGATGCGGCTCCTGCTGACGCGGCGCCGGCGGCCGCACTGTTCGACGTGAAGCAGGCGATGGCCGAGTATGCGAAGCGGGCGATTCCGCTGGGGCGGTGGGGGACGCCGAGGGATATCGCGAACGCGGTGGCGTTCCTCGCGTCTCCCGCGGGCGACTGGATCACGGGGGCGATCTTCGTGATCGACGGCGGCGAGTGGTTGCAGCGGAACCAGCAATAGTGCTTGGCAAGTAAGGGCCGTTCTCGAACGGCCCCCACTGCGTTGTCCACTGGCTTCGGCGGAAACGGCAACCACAGTCCAACTGCCATTCGCCTTGCATAGCCGCGCCATCGGCGTCGCGATCCTGAACGCCGCTCAGCAGCAGGACGCAATGTCCAACAACACGACACCAAGAGACCGAAATGCGGCCAATGGCGCGCGAAATCACGGCGCGATCTATGCTGATCTATTTCGCGCAGGCTCGGCCGGGGGGGCAGAAACCCGAAATGCGTCAAATGTGATCTGCATCACACCGCGATCGCAGTCTCACGGTTTGCGGTGACATCCATCACAGAGCGATGCAAAAGAGCAGGCGCAGTGTGAGTTACATCACAGTGTTGGTACTGCAGTGATTGGTACTTTTTGACTCGTGACCGGTTAAATTTTCTCAAGCGCTGTCACACCGCGCACCAGCATCGTCACTATGTAACGCGAGGGGACAATCTCATGGGCTATTCGATCAAACAGCTCGCCACGCTCGGCGTGATCGCACCGTTCGATGGCGGCGTGCGTGAAGGCCAGCACCTATCACCACGACCTAGCCGACACGCGTGCGCAGATCACGGCGGAGCAGCAGGCGCGCATGAACGCGGACAGCTCTCAGAATGCCGATGTTGCCGGCGTGAAGAGCGACCTCGCGGGCGTGAAGACGGATGTCCAGGGACTGCGGAATGATCTGCAGAGTCTGCGCACCGAGTTCGGCGCCAAGATCACCGCACTCGAGTCGGGGATCCAGTTCGACTTCCCGGTGAACTTCGCGTTCAATGACGCGGCGATCCGCGACCAGGATCACGATGCGCTGGACCGTTTCGCGAGTGTCGTGCAGAAGTACTACCCGGGGACGAAGATCACGATCGAGGGCTTCGCCGATCCGGCTGGCACCAAGACGTACAACCTGACGCTCTCGCAGCGCCGGGCGAACTCGGTTCGCGACTATCTCGTGACCAAGGGCATGGCGACGACGGAGCTCAAGACGGTCGGCTATGGCAAGACGCGTCTCGTGGTTCCGAACGCCGCGCGTGACGAACCCGGTGCGGAGCAGAACCGCCGCGTCGTGTTCGTGATCGAGACCAAGGGCGACAACTCGGCGCCTGCCGCGAAGACCACGGCCAGCGTCGACGGGATCGGGCACGCGTCCGGGCGGTAGTCTGGCACCCTATAGCACATAGCGAGTAGGGAACCAGAGAGCAGAACAAACGATCGGGGGCCGGCTGCGGTAGGGACGCAGCCGGCCCCCGGTGCATCAAAGGGGTGGCCGATCGCTAACGACGGCCGGGACGCTTAATTTGAAGGGCGCTATCCGGGGCACATCCCGGTGTTGCGCCGGTAGCTCAACTGGCTAGAGCAACGGACTTTTAATCCGTAGGTCGTGGGTTCGAGTCCCACCCGGCGTACTTGTACTAGAGTCCCATTCGGGCTACGACCCGCGCAAATCGCGGGTCTCTCCGCCGCGGGTCCAGTAGCGGGTCGAAGAAGTTCTCGGGGATGTAGAAGTCTTTCTGATCGACGCCCCGGTTGAGCCATTCGATGCCCCAGAGCGCATCATCCAATGGAAGTTGCCTCTCGCGGAGCCGACATCGTACGGATCGAGGCGAAGATGCGGGCGAAGTGTCGCCTGCCCGTCGGCTGGCCGTCACCCGGGTGTCGGCGGGCGATTTTTCTTCTAATGAACCTGCCATTGCTTTGATTCGACCACTCGGATGCTGGCCTTCGAAACCTTGTCTTTGCCGCAATACGGCGATTCAACCTGGCCTGCGGCTTCCAACGTCTTACCGACCAGGGCGGAGAGATTTTGGCCGATTCTCTCCTGGAACAGGTCGGGGTACGGGGAGCAGACGACGACGGTCGCGTCGGGTGATTCCTTGAAGTAGATCGACACCCAATGCGGCTCGCCATTCGGGTCGACTTCTACACGCGACACCGTCCCAACGATCACCATGTTCTGCCCCATCCACTGGGGATCGTAGGCGGCCGGAGACTGACGCGTTCCGGCCCATCTCTGCCGATTGTTCTCATCCTCGCGCCTGATCATCTGCGCCTCAACCTTCACGTTGGGGTTGCCGGCGGCGTCCGCGGCGAGGATGTCTTTCTGTTGCTGTTCTCTGGCGGCCGCCCGTTCGACCAGACGTCGCTGTCCTGCGCCCACTGTGTCGGCCGCCGCCTTGACCTCTTTCTGGTGCTCCTCTAAGGCGGCCTTGGCCAACGCCCGCAGAAAGCGGATCCCGGCTGAATCATCGGCGTTTTCCGCGACGTCCTCACCGCTGGGCGACCCTATCATCGCGTGCAGTTCCCGGCCGGAGGCGCTGGGCGAGATGTTCAGATAGTACGAGCAGAACTGTGGGTATTGCGGGGTGCCGCAATACTGGTTGTCTGTTTCGAAGAACAGCGCGGCCGTGAGAGGAATGAATGGCCCGTGCCGGGCGTCCGGTGCATTGGCCGAAGTCATGCCGGCGCAATCGGCCGGAATATCGCCGTCAACGCTGTAGCGATACTCATTTCTCCGGACGCACATCGATTGGGCGGCACCAACCAAGACTTTGTTCGAGTGGAACCAGCGGGCAAACACACCGAAATCAGGCACATGGGAAATGTGCCCTGATCCCCACTGGCCCTGTGCATCGTCAAAGCCAAATGCGACGAACGCCGGCAGCCCAATGGTGCTCCCAAAGACAACCGCACATTTCCCGGGGACGACCGTCTTGCCGCGAATGTTCCAGTACAACTTTCCGACACCCAGGACGGGTTCATTCTTCTCTGCGGCGACCACCTCGACGGGAACCGTGCCCTTATTGCAGACGGTGAGATCCACCCCAGACGGGCGATTCTGCGCGCGCACAGGCATAGCGGTGCCGAACAGGATCACAGGTGCCAGTAGAAGAACTAGGAGCCGGTTCACGTTGCGATCCTCAAGTGTGGCTACAGACGCCCTTGCAGCAGGCGCCGGCTCGGAAGCGAGCCGGCGCCAGGCCTTGAAGGAGAGTCTACCGCTGTACTGGGGCGGCTGGGCTGGCGATGGGCGTTACGCGGAGTCTGCCGAGTGCGTAGGCGCCAAGGAGCTGCGCGATCCCGCCGACAATTGCCAGCCATCCCAGTAGTGCCATGATCACGGCGAGGGTCGCGGGCGGGAAGAAGAATGCGTAAAGGCCCGCGAGCACGCCTACGACGCCAAAGAAGGCGGTCCATGCCCACGGCATTCCGAGGCGCCGCTCCTGCATGCTGATCGAGAGGGAGATCACACCCGTCAGCACGAACCAGTAGGCGGTCCAGATCACGGCGAAGGCGAGCGAGAGGCCCGGATAGAAGCGGAGTGCCGCGATCCCGAATGCGACGCTGACAATGCCGCTCACGAGCAACAGCCACCAATGCACGACGACGGCGCGCATCTCGATCGCCTGTACGATCTGTGAAATGCCGCTCACGAGCGCCCAGATCGCGATCACGAGGGCCAGCGCCGCCACCGATTCGAGCGGGCGGACGAAGATCAGGATGCCGAGTGCGAGCCAGATCAGTCCGCGAAGCACCAAACTCCACCGCATGCGCTGATACATCTGATGCCCAAGTTCGGATAGCATTGCTTCCTCCTATGGATCGGGTAGCTACACCAGGACACTCAGCAGATGGGCAATCGTTCGGTCAGGCGGCCTCGGGACCCTTCGGTGCGGCGGCAGTCGCCAGGCGCTCTTCTTCGACCTGCTCGTCGTGGTCGAGGAGATCGCGCAGGCGGTGCGCGGCGCCCAGGTGGTAGGGAACGGCGGTGACGACAATGCGCGGACGGAAGAGGAACGCCGTGCGGATATAGAGGGCCGTCTTGTTGTGCAGCAGGTGTTCCCACCAGTGCTTGGGCACGATCTCCGGCACGACCACCGTCACCAGCTCGCCCGGCCCGGTGTTCTCGATGGCCGAGACGTATTCGACGAGCGGGCGGATCAGCGAGCGGTATGGGGATGTCAGCACCATCAGATCGACACCCGTGTCCCAGGCCTCCCACTCCTGCTGCAGCGTCTTCGTCTTCTCCGGCTCGACCTCGACATAGACCGCCTTGACGTCGTCGGAGATGGCGGTGGCGTAGATCAGCGCATTCGCGACGGCCTTGTGCACGCCGGACACCGGGACGATCACGTGGTGGCGGAGCGGGATCATTTCGGTCGTGCCGTCGAGCTGGATCTCCGATGCGAAGCGAACATAGTGTTTTTTGATCGCCCGCAACAGGATGATGAACAACGGAATGATGACCACGACGATCCAGGCGCCGTGTGTGAACTTGGTCCAGACCTGGATGACAGTGACCACACCCGTCGCGACGGCGCCGACACCGTTGAGGGTCGCCTTCCAGTGCCAACCTTCGGCCCTGGTGCGGATCCACCGGCGGACCATCCCCGCCTGCGACAGCGTGAAGCAGAGGAAGACGCCGATCGCGTACAGGGGGATGAGCGCCGTCGTGTCGCCGTGGAATATCCAGACGAGCAGCATGGCGACGAGCGCCAGCGCCACGATCCCGTTCGAGAATGCGAGCCGGTCGCCGCGGGCGGAGAGCTGGCGGGGGAGATACCGCTGATTGGCGAGAATGCTGCCCAGGCGCGGGAAGTCGGCGAACGACGTATTGGCGGCGAGCACCAGCACTGCGAAGGTCGAGTACTGCAGCGCGTAGTACATGAAGCCGGTGCCGAAGACGCTGTGTCCGAGCTGCGACAGGACCGTCTCGGTGGTGCTGGGCTGCACGTGCAGGTGTTGCGCGAGGAAGCTATTGCCGAGGAAGAAGACGCCGAGGATGGTGGCCATCCAGGTGAGCGTCATGGCGGCGTTGCGGGAGGCGGGGGCCTTGAAGGCGCCGACGCCGTTGGAGATCGCTTCCGTCCCGGTCATGGCGACACACCCGCCGGCGAAGGCGCGCAGCATCAGGAACGTGAACGCAAAGCCCGTCGAGACGCCGCCCACGGTCGCGGGCACGTGCGTCGGGTGCGCGGGGATCACGGAGATGTGCGTGTCGCCCATCATGAGCTGGGCGATGCCGGTGCCGATGAGAGCGAGCATCGCGACGATGAACGCGTACGTCGGGACGCTGAATGCGGCACCGGATTCGCGGACTCCGCGGAGATTCACGAACATCAGGACGATGATCGCGCAGGCGCAGAGGGGGACGGTCTTGCTCGCGAGCGCCGGGTAGGCGGAGGTGATGGCGGCCACGCCGCTCGAGATCGAAACGGAAACGGTGAGGATGTAGTCCGTGAGGAGCGCGGCCGCGGCGGTGAGTCCGGGAAGCACACCGAGGTTCTCGTAGGCGACGGTGAATGAGCCGCCGCCACCCGGGTACGCGAAGATCGTCTGCCGATAGGAGAGCGCGACGAGGACGAGCAGCCCGACAATGACTGCCGAAATCGGGAAGACGTATGACAGGGCGGCGGCGCCGAGCGGGGCGAGGACATACAGGACCTCGTCCGTGGCGTACGCGACCGAAGAGATTGCGTCGGAGGACAGGACGGCGAGTGCCGTCGTTTTGGTGAGCCGCTCGGTTTCGAGCCGCTCCGTCGCCAGGGGGCGCCCGACGATCAGGCGCTTGGCGCGCAGCAGGGGATTCGCCATCGATGGCGCGAAAGATGGGGACGACGCGGTCCCCGCGGCAGGCTATGGGGAGCGGTGACGGGGACTGGGGTTGGGGATTGGGGGTTGGGGGTCGGGGGTTGGGCCGGCCAGGAAGTGATAGATTTGCAGCAGATCGGGTTACGAGCTTCGGGCGGCAGCCCGGACGTCGCTGACGGGGGGCGTGCGGAAATGGCAGATGATCGGTCTCAAGCGAGCACGACTGGTAAGGCCGGGGCGGCGGGAGGAGGTGCGGGGGGTGTTTCGGGCGGAGGGGCAGAGGTCGCGCATCCACCGGAGACGCTGGAAGGTTGGTATGCGGTGCACCAGGTCTTCCGAATCGACCGCAAGTCTCTGCGGGCGTTGCCGGGGGCCGAGCGGCAGTCGATGGGCACGAGCGCGATCGCCGCGCTCGAGGGCGTGCTCGCCCCGACGGCCGCCGACGAGGCGCCTGCCGCCTACGGGCGGTGGGCGACGGTCGAACTGTCCGGGCCTGACCCTCGGGGCCGGGCGCCGCGTTCTGCCGCGGGTGAAGCTTCCGAGGAGAGCGGCGCCAGCGAAGCTGCAAAACTGCCGGCGGATGCTGCCGGTCGCGCCAATGCCTCCAGCGTTGGAGCGGACGCGCCTCGGGCCGACGGGATGGCGCCTGGTGCTGGGGGACCGGCCTCCGGGCGCCCCGGCTGGAGCGCGGTCGTGGAACTCGCGGGCTCGGTCGGCGACGTCATGGTCGTGCATTTCCGGCCGACGCTGGAAGGCGTGGGGGAGGCGCAGCGGCGTCTCGCGCGGGAGCCGTTGTTCGACCATTTCGAGCCCGTCACCTCGTTTCTGAGTGTGACCGAGGCGGGCCTCTACCATCTGTCGGCGGCATTGGCCGCCGAGCGAATTGCGGCGGGCGGTGCGGCGGGGGACGCCGAGTACCGGAAGCTCATGGCGGAGCGGACGGTGGCGGAGCGGGCGAACCCAATGGTGCAGCGGCGTCTCTATCCGCCATTGCCCGCGGACATGCCTTACGTGTCGTTCTACCCAATGTCCAAGCGGCGCGCGGTGGGGCAGAACTGGTATGCGCTGACGCTTGCGGAGCGGAGCCGGCTGATGCAGGCGCACGGGATGACCGGCAGACGGTACGCCGGCAAAGTGCAGCAGGTGATAACGGGAGCGATCGGGCTCGATGCATGGGAGTGGGGCGTGACGCTGTTCGCGCGCGATCCCATGGAGATCAAGCGGCTCGTCACCGACATGCGGTTCGACGAGGTGAGCGCGCAGTATGCGGAGTTCGGGGCGTTCTATGTCGGCCGGATCGTCGCGCCGAAGGAGTGGGTGCCGGCGCTGATCGACCGGCGCGGGGATCGGCGGGGGCGGAAGCAGTAACAAAGGCCTGGGTGCGGGGGCACGAAGCGCCGTTGCCGGAACAGGGCGACCAATGTTGCCCAACAGGGCGCCCTGCGGGTCTCGAACGGCGACTACTGCCCTCGACGAATGGCGATTGTGCGGGGGATGAGAATGCGCCGTTCCCGAACGGCGCCTACTGCCCTCGACGAATGGCGATTGTGCAGGGATAGAATGCGCCGTTCTCGAACGGCGCCTACTGCCCTCGACGAATGGCGATTGTGCAGGGATAGAATGCGCCGTTCTCGAACGGCGCCTACTGCCCTCGACGACTCGCAATCGAGTAGGGGCAGGTTGTAGAGCATCAGTCTACTTTATACCACAAAGTACTTGACGGGAGCGAGGTGATTCCGTAATTAGGGGGTACAACAACCGTGGACGGGGCGATGCTGGGGGAGGCACGAGAGGGTGCGGGTGTCGCCGAGGGGGGAGCATGGACAGCGGGGGGCAGGGGCAGGGCTGCGGAGGGGAAAGGGGGACCGGAGACGGACGGGCCGTGGGTCGCCGGCGGGTTGTGGGTGGTGGCGATCGTGGCCGCGTGGGTCGGGACAGCGATCATCTACGAGGCGGGGGCCGGGATCAACTGGGCGATCTGGGTGACCGTTCTCGCGGCGGGGCTGGCATGGAGTGCGACGCGAAAGGGGCGGCGGCTCGATCCCGTGGCACTCTGGGCGATTGGGCTCGCCGTGCTCGTGGGCTGGGGCTCGGCGATCACGGACAATGTCCTGTTTCAGGGGCTCATCATCTGCGCGTGCGCGGCGCTCCTGGCGACGGCAGCGCGGATCGCGGCCGGCGTGGCGGGGAACCGGATCGGGGTGTCGCAGATGCTGGGCGCACCGGTGCTGACGTCCGTGTTTTCGATATTCGAGACGGCGCGCCGGGCAGCGGACGTCGCGGGCGCCGTGTCCGGGGGACGCAATCGGCCGATCGTGCGGGGCGTAGCGATCGCCGTCCCGATCGCGGCGGTGTTCGCGCTGACGATCGCGGGGGCGGACCCGACGCTGACCCACTGGCGCTCGGTGATCATGCTCTGGGTCGCGAGCATCACGTTCGTCCCCACGCTGGTGGTGTTCGTCTTCTTGCTGGTGTTGGGGCTCGGGACGTACGGGATGGCGATCAGGGGCTCATTCGGAGGCAGCGAGACCCTGGCGTTCGAGGGGCCGTCGTCGTGGTCGATCGGGCAGGCGGAGCGGTCGATCATCATCGCCGGCGTGGCGATCGTGTTCGGGGGGTTTCTCGCCCTGCAGCCGACATACCTGTTCCGGAACGTCGACGCACTCCGCGTGAGCGGCATGAGCTACACGGAATACGCGCACCAGGGATTCGGGGAGCTGACCGTCGCGGCGATACTATGCGTTCTCCTGATCCTGGCGCTGGACCGCCACACGCGGCGTAAGGGACAGAGGGCCGGTCATGACCGGCCCCTACCAGGGACATTACGTGGCGCTTCGGCCGACAATTCCGCACGGCCAGAGGCGTCAGGTAGCGCGTCGGCCGGGGACGACGCGCGAGACGACGGGCCGGTGTGGTGGCGTGCGTGGGGATACTGGGGTCCGCTGGTGCTGGTCGCTGAAGTCCTCGTCGTGCTGGCGTCGGCGTGGCACCGGCTGTCCGTGTACGAAGCGAGCTACGGATTCACGACGCTCCGCGTGTACGTGCAGGCGTGCATTGCCGGAGAGGGGATCGCGCTCGTGCTCCTCGCGAGCGAGCTGTCCGGCTATGAGGGTGATTTCGATGGGCGCCGCGTGGCGCGCCGCGTGGCGTTGGCCGCGGCACTCTTTCTGGCGGCGTTCTCGTTCGGGAATCCCGAGCAGTGGGTCGTGAATCGCAACGTCGAGCGGTACAACGCCATCGGCAAGATCGACGTCCCCTACCTCGCGAACCTGTCGCTCAACGCCGCGCCCGCCGTCGTCGCGTCGCTCGGCGATCTCACCCCGGAGTGCGCGCAATTCATCCGCTCGCGCTACGGCGCGTACACCATACGGCAGGACGAGGGGTGGTTTACGCACACGCGGTGGTTCGAGTGGAACTATCGCCGCCAGCGCGGGCTCGAGGCAGTGCACACCTTGCTCGCCGCGCCGTCCTCGGGGGTCACGGAGTCTGGCTCCTGCGATCGGCCGCCAGCGGCGCGCTAAGCGGAACGGCTTCTCGCACGCGCTAGCTCCCCCATCCCCGCCGCGGCCTGTCTCGCGGCGGGCAGCCGATTGACGCCGGTGATCGTCCGGGGCAGGTTCAGGCGTCCGCGTACGGCCACTGTGGCGGGAGGGCGCCTCGCGCAGCCGGCCATCCTCACTCGCACTCCTCTGGGGGATGCATGCACTCCGTATCTCGATTTGCCGTACTGGCGCTCGCCGTTGCTGTCGCGGGATGCTCCACCGCCAACGCCACGCCGGCGCCCGCAACGCATGCCGCTGTCGCCGATGCGCCGGCGCATTTCGTCGTGTTGTATAACTTTCCGAAGGACCCGGCAGCGTTCGAGTCGTACTACGCGGCGAAGCATCTTCCGCTGCTCGCCTCGCATGCGACGGAGATCGGGTATACGAAGGGTGAACTGGTGAAGTTTTCCGCGGCTGGCGATGGCGGCAAACCGGCGTTCTATCGGAAGGCCGAGCTGACGTTCGCGTCAATGGCGGCGCTGCAGGCGGGGACGGCGACGCCGGGCTTCAAGGCCGTGGTCGCGGACCTGTCCAATTTCGCCACCGGCGGCGCCGTGGTAGTGATCGGCAGCGAGACCAAGTAGTACCGCTAGTAGTACCACTAGTAGTACCACTAGTAGTACCACTAGTAGTACTACTGATGAACAAACATCGCTCGTCGCGGGGACGGCTCGTTCCGGTCGTCCCTGGCGGCGGGATCGAGAAGGAGATGCGCGGTACGAACATGCGAAACACGAGCACGCGAAGGACACTGTTGGCCATTGCCCTCACCGTCGCGCCGGCCGCGGGTGCGTCTGCCCAGGCGCCGCGGATCGTGGACGTGACGCACGAGCCCAGCCATCATCTGGTGCTCAGCAACGAGCATGTGCGCGTCTTCAACGTGATCGTTGCGCCGCACGCGACGACGCTGATCCACCGGCATGACCGGGACTACATATTCGTGACGTTCGGCGATGCCGAGATCGCGACCCAGAGAGTCGGCGACTCCACGGTGCGGCTCTCGCTGCATGATGGGGAAGTGCGGTTCACGCCCGGCGGTTTCGCGCATTCGGCCGAGGTTTTGAGCGACCAACCGTTTCACAACAGCACGATCGAGCTGCTCAAGCCGGCGACGCATCTGCAGAAGTGCACGGAGTCGTGTGCGGAGCCAGTGCCGTGTTCCGTGACGAGGGGCGGGGCGTGTCCGACGGTGACGCGGGACTTCGGCTCCGATCAGTGGACGGCGGTGACGGTCACGCTGCCGCCGAAGGGGACGCTCGATCTCGTGGACGGAACTGGGCCGGCGCTCGTCGTTGCCGTGTCGGACGTGCGTCTCGCGCATGGCGGTCCGGCGTCGGGTGATGCGCCGGTGCGTGGCGGGGCGGGGACACTCGGGTGGGTGTCAGCGGCGACGACGCCGATGGGTACTGGTCACGTGGCCGCGCGTTCGCTCATCAACGTGGGCACCGTGCCGGCGCGATTCGTGATGGTGGAGTTCCGGAACGGCGGCTAGTGAAGGGCGGAGCCAGGCCTCGCTTAAGACGGAATCCTCGGATTCGTAGTCGAACTGGCTGGGCGGGATCTGGGCCGGCGGATTGGCGCGCTCCCACTTCACGGTTTCGCGCATCGCCTGGGCGCGGGGGACGGGTTCGGCGTAGCCCAACTCCGTCCGGATGCGTGACGAGTCCGCGGATAGCTGCTGGCTGAAATTGCCCGGCACGCGCAGCGAGGGCGGGAGGTGTTCCGCGGGGACTGGCACGAGGTCGCCGTGCCATCCGGCGATCTTGGCGATGAGAGCCGCCCACTCGATCTCCGAGAAACTCTGCGAATCCGCGACGTTGTAGGTGTGGCCTGCCGCGCGATCGTTGACCGTCGCGAGGGCGACCGCGGCCGCGACGTTTTCGACATAACCGCGGGGCGAACGCCAGTTGGCCCAGCTCTCCTGCATCGGTATGGCGCGACGGTGGTCGTCCATGCGCTTCAGCATCGGGTACATCCGGTGCAGGCGGTCGCCGGGCCCGTAGATCATTGGCAGCCGGAGGACCGTGCCGGGGAGAGCGGAGTCGCCGAGTATGGCCCGTTCGACCGGGATCTTATCGTACTCGTCGTCGAACCAGCCGAAGACACCCTTGAGCGCCTCGATCTGCGCAGGCGGATACGTCTGCGTTTTGGTACGGAGCGCAGAATCCTCGCGGAGGGGCACGGGAACCGGCGGACCGTCCTCGCTGCCATGGATGACGCCGAGTGCGCGATAGACATCAATGCTGCTGAGCGCGACGACGCGGCGTGCGACACCGCGGAAGACATCCATCAGCGACTGGGCCTGCGTGCCGGAGCTGAGGATCAGGTCGGCGACGACATCGGGGCGAAATGCACGGAGCGCGGCTGCGGACGTGGCGAGCTGGCGCCGATCGCCGGTGATGCGTTGCGCGCCGGGTGGCAGTGCAGCGGAACTGGTGGGGCGAGTGAGCAAGGCGACGTCGTGACCCTGAGCGATCAGGGTGCCGACGACGTGAGGGCCGATAAATCCGGTACCGCCAATGATCAGAATGCGCATGAGCAGGCCCCAGCCGGTACAGGTGCTGGCACGAGTGAAAACGAGACCGACATCATACGTATCCCCAAGGGCATGTGCTGTGCCTGAGAGCGGTAGATCCTGTACCGGCCGCGACATGGCACGCGCGTTGCCCCGACGACATTTGATGTGCGGGTCATGGATTCGAAAGTGCAGGTGTGGCGGAGGGGCGACAACGGGTCACGGTGTGGGGTGGCAAGGAATGGTGTGAGAGCGGCGGCCTGTGGCCGGGGCCTCGATTCCGGGGCCTGAAGTCCTGCACCCCGGCTTGGGAGGGCGGGTGGGCGGGGGGCGGGGGGGAGAGGGGAAGGGGGAAATTCAGATGAGCAAGAATCGGATGAGCGACGAAAGCCGGCGACCGTACAGAGTTAAGGGCTCAGGGCGAATTGCCCTGCGCGTACGGCCGCGCGAGCGGCATGATTCCGTACTCGGCGACGTCGTGGCGGGTGCGCTGGCGGGTGCCGCGGCGTCCGTCGCAATGTTGATGGTGAGGCCAATGGCGACCCGCGTCGCGCTCGGGCCGCGGCGGAAGGGGCGGCCGCGTGGGCAGGCGCGCGAGGCGGAGTGGGAGCATTTCGTGCGCATGAAGGCGAAGGAAGCCGGGTACCATTTGCCGGAGAACGCCGTGCGCATCGTGGGTGGCGTCCTGCATGTCGGGTACGGTGCTGCGTGGGGGGCGGTCTACGGCGTCACCGCAGGGCGGCGGCATGCCGGGCGTCCGGGTGCCGCGCTCTATTCCGTGCTGGTGTATCTCGCGAACTACTCGCGGGGCGGAGTCATGCCGGCGCTGGGGATATTGCCGCCGGATGACAAGCGGCCGGCGCGGCACGCGGCGATACCGATGGCGACGCATGCCATGTTCGGGTCGGTGACGGCGGCGGGGTATGGAGTGTTGCGGCCGCTATTCCGATAGCCGGTCAGGTTGTCGCTGTTACCGCCGGGTGGCGGGTGTGCCAGGTGGTCGCCTGTTCATAAGCGTATGCGGCGCGCAGCACCGTCGCTTCATCGAACGGGCGGGCGACGAATTGCAGGCCGATCGGGAAGCCGTCGTGTGAGAAGCCGCAGGGGACGGAGATCGCGGGGACGCCCAGCACGTCGAATGCAAACGTGTAGTGCGTGGCGTCGTTCGCCGTGAACTCTTTGTCCTGGACGCGCGGGTAGGGACCGAATGGGCGGCCCGCGAGCGGGTACGTGGGTGTCACGATCACCGCCGCGTCGTGTGTCGCCTTGGCAAAGGCCTCCTGCAGCACGCGGCGCTGCTGGGTTGCGCGGATGTAGTCGACCGCCGGGATGAGTGAGCCCGCCTTGATATCGGCGGTGCTCGATGCTGGCGGGACGGCCGCATTGAAGTCAGTTGGGTGATCATGGAAGAGCTGCGCGGCCGCGACTGAGTACTCGCACGACGCGATCGTGTTGCCGACGGCGCCCAACTGTTCGGCCGTGGGGATGGTGACATCCATGATCCGCGCGCCCAGTGATCGCAGGGTGGCGAGTGCGTCGTTGAAAGCCGACAGGACGTCCGGCTGGCCGACCGAGACATAGGCGTGATCGACGCCGATGATCATGCCCTTGATGCCGGAGCGAAGGGCGCTCCGATAGTCGGGGACCGCGTGGCGCGCCGTGGTCCGGTCGCCGGCGTCGTGGCCCGCGAGGATCTGCAGCGCGATCGCGCAATCCTCGACGGAACGGGTGAGCGGTCCCGGGTGGTCGAGAGAGTAGAGCCGCGGGAAGATGCCTTCGAGGCTGGCGCGCCCGTGCGTCGGCTTGAGACCGACGATGCCGCAGAGCGCGGCGGGGATCCGGACAGAGCCGCCGTTGTCGGTGCCGACGGAGAGCGGCACCATGCCCGCGGCGACATGCGCACCCGACCCGCTGCTCGAGCCGCCGGGTGAGTAGGCGGTGTTCCAGGGGTTGCGGATCTTGCCGAAGTCCGGGTTATCGCCGGATTCCCCGTCGGCGAACTTGTTCATGTTCGCTTTGCCGACGATGACGGCGCCGGCGGCCTTCAGGCGTTTGACGACGCCCGCGTCGGTGGCGGGGATGTTGGTGACGCGGGACTTGGCGCCGGCGGTCGTGCGGATGCCCGCGGTATCGATGTGATCCTTGACGCTGATCGGGATGCCGTGCAGCGGGCCGCGGTACTTGCCGTGCGCGATCTCGTCATCGAGCACCTTCGCCTGCGCGAGTGCGGAGTCCGAGACGAGCGTGATGAACGAGTTGAGTGCGGGATCGAGGCGGTGGATCCGGTCGAACGCCTGCTGTGCCGCCTCGACGCACGAGACGTGGCGCGCGTGGATAGCGGTGCCGAGCTCGGCGACCGATTCAAACGAGGCGTCGCCGCTCATGGCTTCGCCGCTCATGCGTCGACATCCGCATCGAAATCGGTGGGCTGGATCGTGGGATCGACGGCGGCTGTGAAGCGATTCCCTTGCAGCGAGGCGAGGACGGCCGCGCCTTCACCCGGCCGAAGCGTGTAGTCCGTGAGCTGGCGCAGGAGGGAGCCGACATCGATCCCGGACGCCGCCTCTGACGGCGCGTGCGCGGGCGCGCAGCCGCCGAGGAGGATGCCGGCACCCGAGACCGCGAGCGATGCGATCGCATCACGACGAAGCATGGTCGATTCCTTGAATTGAAGGCCGACCAAACATACCACTGGCTGGCGGTGGTCGCGGCGAGCGGTGCGGCAACCGACGTACCGGTTTGTGGGACATAACTCGGTGGCGTGCCTACCTTATAGTAGGCGCGCGTTTAGCAGGTGGGCGTCGTCACTGGCTGCCGTGCGACGGCGACGACGGTTCTACCGGGCCGGTCATGACCGCCCATACAAGGACAAACATCTCGGTGGGCCGTCGGCCCCCGCGAGAAGCGGGTTTGCCAACGGAGTCTATCAGGGCCGTGACGGCACACTGAGCGGGCACCATATTTGGGCCCAGCCGGCGGGGTGTTTTCCTCGCTCCGGACCATGCCGCTGGACATTGCCACTCATTCGTGCCGAGGAGTCGTATGAACGCCCGATATCTGGCGCCGGTGTTGTTGATGATGGTGCCTGGCGTGCTCGCTGCGCAGGGGGGTGCGACGCCCGCGCCTGCGACGCCCGCGCCGGGGGCGCCGGCTGCTGGGGCGCCGGCCAAAGCTCATATCTGTCTGGCGCCGTCGAGTGTCGAGACCGCGTCGGGGACCGCCGAGCAGGCAATGCAGGCGGTGCGCGAGACGTTCTCCAGCTTTCTCACGGGTCCGACGCTGGAAGTTGCGGCGCTTCAGTCGCGATTGCCGTCGCAGGCCAAGGCAGAGGCCAAAGCGGCGAACTGTCCCTTTGTGCTGCTCACGACGCTCAAGCAAGTGCACAAGAGTGGTGGCGGCCCGAATCTCCTGGGGCGTGCCGCCGCGGGTGCGGTGCAGGGTGGCGCGCAGTCAGTCGGGGGATTCGCCAACTCTGCAGGCGCCAACGCGGCCGCGAATGCAACGTCGGGCGCGGCCGGCGCGGCGGCGTCGAGCTACGGCAGCGGCACGCAGAGCAAGGACCAGATGACGCTGTCAACGCATCTCGAGAATGCCGACGGAAAAGTGCTGGTGGACATGACGGACAAGAAGACCGCGCAGTCGAACGGGGAAGACATGCTGACGCCGTTGGTGGAGAAGGCGGCGACGGCGGTCGCGAATGCAGTCTCCGCGCCGGCGAAGTAAGAAACGATCGCCGTTCTGAGAGTGGCCGCCCGCCGAGCGACTTGCTCGGCGGGCATTTTACGTAAAGGAGAAGAGGAGCAGGGCGGGCTGCGGCTAACGCTTCGGGGAGGCGTTCGTGGCGGACCCGAGGACGATCTCCGACGGATGGGCTGCGTCGTGCAGGATTGTCTGGTGCGCGACGACCCAGGTCGTGTCGCGCTCGTTGTCGCCACCCGTGTTGAGATTGCGGTCGTATTTGGGGAAGAGCGCCGAGGAGACGACGACCCGCACGCGGTGTCCCGGCTCGAAGACACGTCCGGTGTACCACAGGTCGATCTTGTATTGCTCGGCGTGGCCCGGGGTGAGGAGCGATGGGTGGCTGAATCCTTTCCGGAACCGCGCGCGCGCGACGCCGTCCTGTACCCGCTCGGCGCGTCCGTCCGGAAAGACATTCGAGCAGCATCACGTACCAGTCCGTGTCCCGGGCATCGGTAGCGGCGTAGAGCGAGGCGCTGAGCGGGCCCGCGACCAGGAGGGGCTGGGTGAGTGGCGGCGATGTGAAGACCAACTCGTCGGGGCGGGTGGCGTCCAGTGACGCGAAGTCCTCATTGAGCGATGTCTCGAGCTCGCGCGAGTCGATCAGATATGGCGTGGGGTCGGATGGGTCGTAGCGGTACTTATCCTGCGGTTCGGCGCCTGGCGGCAGCGTGTCGATCCAGCCGTCGCCCGCGCTCGTGTTCGCGTGGCCGTGCGAGTGCAGGTAGAAACGCGTCGCGGCCACGTGTGCGGGCGGCCATCCGGCGGCGTGGTGCCAGTGGTTGTCGCCGATGACGAAGTAGTCCAGCGGAGGTTCGCGATCGACGCCGTTGCCGACGCCGCGCAAGTAGTGGTCGAACCATCGCAACTGCAACTGGCGGCTATCGACGCGGGATTCCGGCCCGAAGTCGCCGGCGACGTGATCGACGCCCTGGTGGGCGCCTGGGCCGATGACCAGGCGAATGAGCGGATGGTTCGGGACGGCTGAGAGGGCGTTGGTGTAGTCGATCGGGCCGCGTGAGTCGTCGTACCAGCCCGTGACCTGGAGGACGGGCGCGCGGACGCCGGCGATGTGCGTAGTGACGGCGTGTGCGCGCCAGTAGGCATCGAGCGACTCGTGCGCGAGCCAGCGATTCCAGAGGGGTATGTTGCCGCAGCCGAGGAATTGCGGGAGATCGGCGACGGGGAGGTGGCGCATGGCGGAGCCGATCGGAAGGTCATCGACATCGGTGAGCCGGCGGCCGCGCATCAGGCAGGCCCACGAGACATTGATCGGCGCGAA
Source organism: uncultured Gemmatimonadales bacterium (assembly GCA_963737895.1). Classification (GTDB taxonomy): domain Bacteria; phylum Gemmatimonadota; class Gemmatimonadetes; order Gemmatimonadales; family Gemmatimonadaceae; genus Palsa-1248. The sequence goes on from CAVTUF010000001.1 coordinate 2,551,708, forward strand.
GACCATGTCTTCGTAGGGCGAGATGCGCCATGGGTCGCCGCTCGCGGCGGTGGGTGCGAGGGCGGCGAGGTGCGGCGGCGCGTTGAGTGCGGCGTACCAGGCGAGGCGCCCTTCGTCGGAGTGGCCGATCATGCCGACGCGGCCGTTGGCGGCGGGGAGTTTGGCGGCCCATTCGACCGCGTCGTAGCCGTCAGTGACATCGGTATCGTAGTCGCCGAAATCGTTCCCGTCGGAGAGATCGCGACCGCGGACGTCCTGGCCGACGAAGATGTAGCCGTGTGATGCCCAGTAGCGGCCCATGGCTGGGCGCACGCGGCCGTAGGGTGTGCGGAGGAGGACGACGCCGAAGGGGCCGGGGCCGACGGGGCGCGCGATGTAGGATGCGAGCCGGGCGCCGTCGCGCGTGTGCATGTAGACGAGCGTGTCTTCCGTGATCTCGAAGCCCGAGTCGGAGAGTGGACCGGGCCAGAGGGGGAAGTTCGACTCGGCGACGGCGGGCGAGGTGCGGCGGACGAGGCGCCAGCGGCCGTCGGGACCGGTGGCGGAGGCGACGACGCCGGTGAGCGTGTCGTTGTGCCAGCGGGCGCGGAAGGAGGTGCCGTGGTCGCCGTCGATGACGACGGAGTCGGTGCCGATCGTGTGGACCGCAGTCGCGGTGAGGCCTATGACGGCGCCGTTGGCGTTGACGCCGAGTAGGCCGGTGCGGGAGCGGATGGCGCCGATGAAGTTCGAGCCGGCGGTGGGGAAGTGGGCGAAGGCGGTGCGGCGCCATCCCTCGAAGCCATCGGCGGGGGTGGTGCCGAGTGCGTGGTAGACATCCCAGTCACCCGTGAGGCGGGCGAGGGACGGGGGTGGTGCGGCGGGTGCGCATCCGGCGAGCGTGGACGCGATCGCGAGTGCGATGACGAGCGACAGCAGCGGACGGCGGCGCATTGGAGAGGGGCTCCGTGAAGGCCGCCGAATATAGCTCGCCCGGGTGCGGCGTGGCGGCCGGGCACGGGCGAGGCAGAAGGGGACGGGGGACTGGTGAGTGGGGAGTCGGGAGAAAAGGAGATCAGGTGTACATGAGCGAGCCTGGTGTGGTGAGCTTCTCGCCGGTTTCGAGGAGCGTCTTGAGACCGGAGAGGATCATCATGTGGCCGCCGTAGAGTTCCGAGTTGGCGTTGTCGCGGAGCTGGTCGTGGGTGACCGTGAGTTTGCACGAGTCGGCGACCTGCTCGATCTCCCAGGTGACGCGTGACGTGCCTTCTTTTTTGACTGCGTCGCTCCAGAGGGCCCGGAACGTCTGAACGAGTTTGCGTGGCTTGTCGACCTCGACATTCTCGCCTTCGACAATGGGCATGGCGGAGCCGGGTCCCATTGGCGCTTTGCCTTCGTAGCGGGAGCCGGGTGTCCAGTCGGATTCGACGCGGACGCCGAAGTTGTATTTGCTGCGGAGGTCGGGATTGGTGAGGGCGTCCCAGAGTTTTTCGGGCGTCGTCTTGATGTAGATCTCGTAGAGCTTCTGCATCTCAGGATTCCTCTAACTGCTGTTTGAGGTTGGAGAGGGCGGCCGCGAGGGGTGCGGAGTATTTACTGACCCAGCGGTCGTGGATGAGGCGGATGGGGACGGCGTTGAGGAAGTGGAGTTTCTCGCGACCTTGGCGGCGGGTGATGATGAGGTGCGCGGCTTCGAGGACGCGGAGGTGTTTCATGACGCCGAAGCGCGTCATGGGGAGCCGGCGTTCGAGGGCGGAGAGCGTTTGTCCGTCGTGGTTGTAGAGAGAGTCGAGGAGTTTGCGTCGTGAGGGATCGGCGAGGGCTTTGAACACGGCGTCCATGGCGTCCATGGCCGGAAATAATAGGTGACTAAATGGTCACCTGTCAAGCGAGGCTTCGGACTGAGGCAAAACCTGTATGGCAGAGCACACTGGAGCTGCCCGGCACGGATAGTGCTTGATCGGAGTAGGAAGTGCGTGCAAGGGGTCCGAATGGCGGGTCGCGGCGGCGTGGGGCAATCCAGCGCTGTCGTGAGCGCTGTTCGCCGGGATCCTGCGGTCGATCCTGGCTGGGCTGGTAGCTCGGGGATCCTGTGGTGGCGGTGCTGTTCGTAGCCACCCGCGAAAACACGTGCAGACATCACGATCTCGAAATCAGGAGGCACCATGCGCGTCATGCGCGGTGTTCGTTCGCTCTTCGTTGGCGCAGTCGTGGCAGCGGGAGTGGCGGTGTTGCCTGCGGTGTCGTCCGCGCAGGTGTCGGTGTCGGTCTCGTTCGGGCCGCCCGCGCTCCCGGTGTACGATCAGCCCCCAATTCCCGAAGACGGCTACGTGTGGACGCCCGGATTCTGGTCGTACGCGGATGACATCGGCTACTACTGGGTGCCGGGTACGTGGGTACCGGCGCCGCAGCCGGGGTATTTGTGGACGCCCGGGTACTGGACGTTCAACGACGGCGTGTACGTATGGAGCGCCGGGTACTGGGGCGAGCACGTCGGGTTCTACGGCGGCGTGAACTATGGCTACGGGTACGCCGGTGAGGGGTACGAGGGCGGCTATTGGGATCACGGCCACATGTACTACAACCGCTCCGTCAACAACATCAGCAACACCACGAACGTCACGAACGTTTACAACAAGACCGTCATCGTCAACAACACGACGAACGTGAGCTACAACGGTGGCCCGGGCGGCGTGGACCGGCGGCCGACGGCGCAGGAGGAGGCGGCCGCGCATGAACAGCACGCCGCGCCGACGCCACAGCAAACGCAGCACATCGACGTAGCGCGCAACAACCGTTCGCAGTGGGCGTCGCAGAACCAGGGTAAGCCGGCAGTCGCGGCGACACCGAAGCCGGGCGAGTTTAGCGGCAAGGACGTCGTGGTCGCGAGCAAGGCCGGTGCGCCGTACCATCCGCCCGCCAACGCTCCGCAGGCGAAGCCAGCTGGTGAGGCCAAGCCGGGCGAGGCGAAACCGGGCGAGGCGAAGCCGGGTGGCGAGGCGAAGCCGGGTGGCGGGGCGAAGCCTGCTGGCGGACCACCGCCGGCTGCGCATCCGAATCCGAGCGCGCCGCCCTCGCCGAAGAGTCCTTCGCCGGAAGGCAAACCGCAGGGGCAGCCGCAGGGCAAGCCGCAGGGGCAACCGCCCCAACCTCAGGAGAAACCGCAGGGTAATCCTCACCCGGAGAATCAGCCGAAGCCCGCGGCGCAGCCCAAGCCTGACGACCATCCGAAGCCGCAGGCCAAGCCGGAAGACAAGCCCAAGGAACAACCGAAGCCGCAACCGCAGGAGCACCACGATCCGGCTCCGCAGGACAAGCCGAATCACGATCAGCAGCCGCAGGGGAGCAGGTGAGCACGAGAGCACGTAGCGAAGCGAGCCAGCAGGGAAGCGAGTAACAAGGAAACCAGTACGCAGGGACGCCAGTAATCGAAGCGTGTGCTACAGCTCGGGCGGGGTCTGGGAGGAATCAGGCCCCGCCCGAGCGCCATTTCGGCCCCTGTACCAACTGCTACTGCAGTTGGTATTGCGGGCCCGGTCGGTTCGCAGTCACTTCCACGGATCTCACAAGGTCCGAGGAGGACTCATGGCATACGGCATCGTGCATTTCTTCGCAGGCGCAACGAAGGCGCAGTACGACGCATCGGTCGCTGCGGTGCATCCCGTCGGCGGTGGATTGCCGAAGGGGCAAACGTTTCACGCGGCGGGGCCGACCGAGGGTGGGTGGATGATCGTCGCCATCCATGACTCCAAAGAGAGTTGGGAGCGGTTTCGTGATGGCACCCTGGTGCCGGCAATGCAGAAGGGCATCAAAGGCGGATTCACGGCCCCACCGAAGGAGACGAGCTTCGACGCTCAAACGATGAAGAAGGCGTGAAGCGATAGAGGTAAGGAGATTGGGGATTGGGGATTAGGGGCTGGGACGACGGCACGGCGGAATAGGGCACGACCGTTCGCCCCACCCTGATACGCGTGACGACTGCAACGAACCCGGGCGTTGCACCGTATGTGATATGACAATGCAGTGGCTGGTACACCGGTTATTGCTGTCATATCGGAGACCAAATGCTTTTCCCTCGGGTGTTGCGGCGCCCGTCGTCCGTGGTCGCGGTGCTGTCCTTCCTCACTACCGCGTGTGCGTATCCGGTCCGATACATCGACAACATTTCACCCGGCAATCACGTGGTGGTCGCGTTGACCGACGCGGGGATTCCGGACATGGCGCCCAAGCTGGGGCAGGGCGTGTTCCTGGTGGGCGGCGTGGTGACGGCGAATGATCAAAATGCGTTGACGCTCGCGGTGGAGAAGACCGAGTCGACGCGCGGGGTGCAGTACGGATACCATCCCGAGATCGTCCAGTGGAACGACGACGTGGTGCCGGTCCCGCGGGCGGATATCGCGACGGTGCGGCAGCGCGTGGTGTCGGCGCCGCTCATCGTGGCGGGTGTGGTGGGTGGCGTCCTGCTGGGCGTGGGGATTGCCGCGGTTGCAAATAACGCGCATCCGGCGAAGCTGCCGCCGCTACAGCCGCCGACGGTGCCGTAGATTCCAGTCATGAGCGCACCGGAGCTGGCGGTCATCCTCAAGCGGTTCGAGACGCCCGACGAAGTGCGCGAGTTTCCCAAGGGGCGGTTCGAGCTGGTGACGATTGGCGGGATGACGATCGGGCGCGCGACGTACCAGCCGGGGTGGCGGTGGAGTGAGCATGTGGGGCGGGCGTTGGGGAAGACGCACTGCGACGTCGAGCATCTCGGCATGGCCATCACAGGTCATGCGACGGCGGCAATGATCAATGGGACCGTCCATCATCTCACGGCGGGGACGGTGTTCTACATCCCTGCGGACCCGCATGACAGTTGGGTGGTGGGGGATGAGCCGTATGTGTCGCTGCACTTCCTTGGGGCTGGGCATTACGCGAAGTAGGTGGCCCGGGGCGCACTAATCACGGGCGGATTTGTGCGAGGGGGATGGTTGCCGATGCGGGGCCGCATGTGGGCCGCCGCATCTGGGCGGGGGCCGTTCCCGAACGGCCCCCACTGCCCTCGACGACTGGCTTTGTGGTACCCAGCCCGCATCTACGGGAGTGCTCAGTCAATAGCGGCAGATTGACGCTCGGTTTTGGATTGCCACCCCGTTGAGACGCGCGCCTGAATTGATGCTGAAATCTCGAGTGCCGGCCGATCGAGCGATGCCCGACAATCATTGGCGGGTGCGCGTTGGGCGCGACGCCGTGTCGCGGTTCGTGGTGTTCGCCGGTGTGATACTCGGCATCGGGCCCGTCGTCCCGGAGTTCACCATGGGGACACGGATCTGGAAGCGCGATTCCGGTCGCGGGTCAAGGATCTCGTCGAGGCGGATATGACTATGGGCGGCGGCGGATAGATGCGCGGTAGGGACCGGTCGCGACTGGCCCCTACCGGCGGGGAGATGATTTCGTTCGGGTGGCTCCCATCCGGTGATGGGTAAGGGCATCATCAGCCGAAGCGTCTCGGAGTGTCGGCGCCGATCTTGCCGATCGGCGTACCCGGTAGAACGGCGACCGTGACCGACCACCCAGCGGAGTCATCCAATGAAACGATCGAAGATCAGTCCGTGTCTGTGGTTCGATAGCCAGGGCGAGGAGGTCGCGCGGTATTACTGCTCCATCTTCAAGAACTCGAAGATCCTCGCGATCAGCCACTACCCTGAAGCGGGACACGAAGGACATGGCCGGCCAGCCGGAAGCGTCATGACGGTCGAGTTCGAGCTGGAGGGCCAGACGTTCACGGCGCTCAACGGCGGCCCGCACTTCAAATTCAACGAAGCCGTTTCGCTCCAGGTGTTCTGCGACACGCAGGACGAGATCGATTACTACTGGGACAAGCTTTCGGCTGGCGGCGATCCATCCGCGCACGCATGCGGCTGGCTCAAGGACAAGTTCGGTGTCTCGTGGCAGATCTCGCCCGCCGCGATGGCGGAGATGTTCGCCGACAAGGACACGACCAAGACCGGGCGCCTCATGAAGGCGATGCTGGCCATGAAGAAGCTCGACCTGGCTGCGCTGAAAAAGGCGTACAACGGGTAGTCGCGTGGCGCGCGGACGATGCGCCAAATCGTTCCTGACGGTTTCGCTGCGACGGGCCGTGCTATGCCGTCGAGCGGCGGAGCGTTGTTGGGGCCGATTGGCCATCGAATTGTCACGAGAAATGTGACGCCTGCCGAGCATGCCAACGCGCCATCGTGCTGAGTAGACTAGGAGAGACGGCGCGCGCCAATGGGGACGCCGCGCCGAGTTGGTACATCAGTCGCGGAGCGTGCGCCATGGCCACCATCAAGACACACGACGGCACGGAGATCTACTACAAGGATTGGGGCACAGGGCAGCCGGTGGTGTTCAGCCATGGTTGGCCATTGAACGCCGACATGTGGGAGTACCAAATGACGTATCTGGCGTCACGCGGGTACCGTGTCGTCGCGCATGACCGGCGTGGGTTCGGCCGCTCGAGCCAGCCGTGGAACGGGTATGACTACAACACGTTCGCGGACGATCTCGCCGCAGTGATCGAGGGGCTCGATCTCAAGAACATCATCCTCGTCGGGCACTCAATGGGTGGCGGGGAAGTGGCGCGGTACATTGGCCGGCATGGCACGACGCGGGTCGCCAAGGCCGTGTTGATCGGGGCTGTGACGCCGTTTCTGCTGAAGACCGCCGACAATGCGACGGGGGTGGAGATGAGCGTCTTCGACGGCCTGCGTGCCGGCATCGCGGCTGACCGGATGCAGTTCTTCGCGGATGTGTCACAGGCGTTCTACGGGGCGAACCGTCCGGGTGCCAAGGTGTCCAAGGCGACGCTCGACTGGTACTTCGACATGGCGGCGTTGGCGACGTACAAGAGCTGCTACGACTGTGTGCGGGCGTTCTCGGAGACGGACTTCCGCGGGGATCTCAAGAAGTTCGACATCCCGACGCTCGTCATTCATGGCGACGACGACCAGATCGTGCCTATCGCGGTCTCGGGGGCGTTGACGGCGCAGCTGATTCCGGGGGCCGAGTATGAGGTGTACAAGGGGGCGTCACACGGGTTGGTGACGACGCACAAGGATCAGGTCAATGCTGATCTGCTGGCGTTCGCGGAGAGCGCGGGCCGAAGCGCGGAAGGAAGCGTCAGTCCGGACACCGGAGCGGGAGCGCGCGCGGGCCGTCCACGAGCCGCGTCCGAATGCGTGATGGACGGGGCCGGCCTCGCCCTGCGGCGGGGCCGGCTCTGTCTGACCGGTCTTAGGGCGCTTCGTAGAGCTGGCGGAGCTCGCACTCACCGTCGCCGGCGACCGCGAGGAAGTCCTTGGTGAGCTTGATCGCCTCGGCCTTGTCCTTGGCCTTGATGATCGCGAAGCCGCCGACGACTTCCTTGGCTTCGGTGAAGGGGCCGTCGGTGACGGTGACCTTCCCACTGGACGAGCGGACGCGGGCGCCGAGGTTGGTGGGGAGGCAGCCTTCGGTGGCGAGGAGCCAGCCGGCCTTGAACCCGTCCTCGACCAGTTTGCCCATTCTCGCCATCTCGTCCGGGGAGGGTGGCGTGTTGCGTTCGACGTTCTTGAAGACGCTCAGGTACCGCATGGTGGTTACTCCCAGATCCTGAAGGTTCGCATCGAAGGGTTGGCTTCTCCGGACAGTCGGGAGCCAGCTGCTGATTCGCCGTTCTATTAAATACGTCGAACGGGATTGGAAGAAATCGACATCTGGCGGGCACGTCGTCATTGCCCGGCATGGGGCGCGCCAAGAGTGACGTGGTATAGCCTGGCGCCGGCTGGTCCGGTGGCTCAAGTCCGGCCGTCCCGATTTGCGACATTCCTGGTCACGGCTTAGGGCTGCCGGGGCCGTCGCTAGCCGTCATCAGGGGGTGCGTGCGGCGCGATCGACATGGAAAATGGCAGGAAGTGGTAGCGATCTGGCGGGTTCAATGACTCGACGCGGTCAAACTGTAGCGGAGATTTGACGATCGACGACACGACCTACCGGAGCCAATCAAATGCGACGAACACTGTGCCTACGCGTGAGCGTGATCGGATCTGTCCTGCTACTCGGCTTGAACGCGTCCAAAACGTCAGCACAATCTCCCGCCGACACACTCGGCATCCGAACCGCTGCGATGGACTACATCGAGGGATGGTACGCCGGCGATCCGGCACGCATGGAGCGGGCACTTCATCCGGAGCTCGTGAAGCGTGTGGTCACCGCGGATTCACGAACCGATCGCAGCCAACTGGAATCGATTGGCGCGCTGACGCTCATTCTTCGCACGCGGGCAGGGGGCGGTTCGCATACGCCGGCAGAGCGCCAGCAGAAGGATTTCAGGATCCTCGACATCTTCTCGAATGCAGCCGTCGCGAAGATCATCGCCTCGGATTGGATCGACTATCTCGAGCTCGCGAAGTGGAACGGACGCTGGGTGATCGTCAATGTGCTCTGGGAATACAAACCGAAGGCGCCATGAGATGCCGCCTGAAGGCGTCGCGATACGGTACCGGGGTGCTTCCCGTCCGACGCTTGAACTGATCGCGAAATGCCATTGTCGAGCCGAAGCCGGCGCGAGCCGCGACTTGCTTGACCGACAGGTTGCTCGTTTCCAGTAGCTCGCGCGCCAGCAGGATGCGACGCTGAAGGAGCCACTGCAGCGGCGATACTCCCGTCTCCTCCACGAACCGGCGCGCGAAATGGCGCTCGCTCATTTGTGCGTATGCGGCCATCGCTTTGATCGTCAGTGGCCGCGACAGATTGCTACCGATCCATGCTCGAAGGCGGTCGAGCGCCGGGTTGGCGTCGTCCGATCCGGAGACTTCCATGAACTGCGGCTGGCCTACTGGTCGCTGCGGCCCGAGGAGACGACGTGCGAGCGAGTTGGAGACGGCGACACCGTGATCGTTGCGGATTACCGTCAGGCACAGATCCATGGCGGCGGCGGCGCCAGCAGCAATGAGCAGATTGGGATCATTGCATCCCGCGGGGCCGGTTTCACCACAGCAATTCAGGCCTGTCATGTCCCGCAGGTCGCCGGGTATGGGCGGCGTGTGGGATCGAGCCATCGGCGTGGCACCCGCATCGGCAATGAGGCGTGCGCCGGTCGAGATGGCGACAAAACGGACGCCAGCGGCGCAGGCCGAGCGCAACGCGTCCAGGGCCGGCCCGCCCAGCCGATGGTCAGGGTGTGAATAGCCAGGCAATACAATGGTATCGGCTGACTTCAGAGCGTCCATCCCTGATGGGACCGATATCGCAAACCCTTCCGACGTCATGACGAGCCCGGGTCGCTCGCCACAGATGCCGAACGAATACGCGCGCTCGTTAGCCACCTCGAGGCTCGGATCAGCGAAGACGCGCGAGGGAATCGCGAGCTCCAGGGGAATGACGCCTTCGCATACCAACGCTACGACACGATGAGTCATGCCATGCCCCACGCCGACGGTGAATACCTACCGTCGAACGTGCCTGGGGCGATGGCCGGTCGCCACGGCTATGGGACCCAGCGGCCGAGCGGGGGGATGACGCCGCTGGATCGGGGGACGATGCTGGTTACCCCAGCAGCTCGTGCAATCGAGACCCGTAGTTGCGGCTCGACGTCAGGCGTGTGCCGTCGCGCAGCTTGAGCTGGTACTCGCCGTGATCGTGCGTATGGATTCGTTCGACGCGGTCAATGTTGATGATCGCCGACCGGTTGACGCGGACGAACCGCCGAGGATCGAGGCGCACTTCGAACGCCTTGAGCGTTTCCCGGACCAGATGGGTGCGTCCACCTGCGTGCAGGCGTACATAGTTGGCCTGAGCGTCGACCCAATCGATATCCGCGACGCGCACGAAATAGTCGCCGGCGCGCGCCTTGATCAAGAAACGCTCGGGAAGGGCGCGCTCTGCCTGGAGCGTTTCGAGAAATGCCCGCAACTGGGGGTCGAGGGCGGCCGCGGCATGGGGGTTCGCGAAGCGCTCGGTCACCCGCGCCATCGTGCGAGCGAATCGCTCATTATCAAACGGCTTTCGAAGGTAGTCCGTCGCGCTCGCATCGAAGGCACGAACCGCGTATTCATCGAAGGCAGTCACGAAAACGATCACCGGCCGGACTACCGAGCCGTTCGGGGCGGGGGCCAGACCGTCGATGGCGTTGGCTACGGTTAGACCATCGACCCCCGGCATGCGGATATCGAGGAACACGACGTCGGGTGAGAGTTCACCGAGCGCCTGCATCGCCTGTGGGCCGTCCTCGCATTCGCGGACGATTTCGTACTGCGGGTGCGCCGCCAGCAAGGCTCGTAAGCGCGCCCGCGCGAGCGGCTCATCGTCCGCAATGATGACTCGCCGGCGCATCACGCGGTACTCGGTTGGGCCGATGGGTCGGTGCGGAACGGAAGCTCGACGGTCATTGTCGTTCCACGCTCATTGTCACGACGCAATTCAATGTTGCAGGAGGTGCCGTAGAGAGCTTTCAGGCGCTGGTGGGTGTTGGCGAGGCCAATGCCGCCGGATCGCCTGCCATTGCCGTCCGCCACGGGGGTACCGGAGCCGTCGTCGGCGACGATGAGCCGGAGCGTATCGGGCCGAGCGCGCTCCGCGATCAGCCGGACGGAGGCAGCTCCGGCGCGGGTGGCGACGCCATGCTCGATCGCATTTTCGACGAGGGGTTGGAGCAGGAAAACGGGCACCGTGGCATCGAGCAACTCGTCCGGTACGGCGATATCGACGTGGAGCCGAGGGCCGAATCGCATCTGCATGATCGCGAGGTACTTGCGGACGAGCCGAGTCTCGTCGCGAAGCGCGACGAGGTGAGAGGGCGGATGTTTGAGCGAGCCTTCCAGGAGATCCGCCAATTGGGACATCATGTGCTCGGCCGCGTCCGGATCGGACCGCATGAGCGTGGTGATGCCGTGCATCGTGTTGAACAGAAAGTGTGGGCGAATCTGCGACGTCAGCGTCGTGAGCCGCGAATCGGTGAGTTGGCGTTCGAGCTCGGCAGCGTGTCGTCCTCGTTCCTCGTAGCGGCGATGGTATTCGGTGGCATGAATGACACCGATGATCGCGCAGAAGATGATGAACTCACTGATGCCGGTCGTCGCGAGTTCCTGTGCCAGGGAGGCCGAGTAGGTTGGCAGCCACGCTTGGAGCAGGAGGTGGAGGATCACCTGCTTCAGCAGCACCACGACCGCGGCCGATCCGGCCTGGAGCGCGAGGTGTCGTCCCAGCACGCCACGTTGGAGGGGGAGGTGGCGCGCCAGTCCGACGAGGATGGGCAGGAAGAGCGCGCACGTGGCCCAGTCGAGGAGGTGAATGCCGATCACCCGGCTCCAGGCCACGGGCTGGCCCCGATATAGAGTGGCCAATCCCGTCTGGAGCGCGACGAGCAGCGCGAGAGCGGTCCAAAGCGCAAGGACGCCGGCCCACCATCGGCCTCCGTGGCCCGTCCATCGGACGAAGATGGGGCCAGCGAGGCCGGCCGCCGGCCGGGTGGGTGATGCGTGGGTCTGCGACGTCATATATGAGGGCGGCCTTCGGGGCGATCGTGGCGTGCTCGGAACCGCGATTGGCGACATAACGAGTTCCACGATTTGCGCGACCGGAATCAACCAATGGTTAGTCGCCTATCCGCTCACGGACTCCAGCGCGAGGATCTCGAGGACGAGCATGTTTAGCGTGCCCTGGACCGAGTCGTTCGTTGGTCCGTGGCGTCGTATGCCGGTTGTCGGCAGGACTATAGGGACGACTGTAAGAGGAAGCAAGATCAAAATGGCGACCGTGGATGACACGCGCAATCAACGGGGCGCGCGTGTGGCGGCTTGCCGATCACCGAGGGAGAAGTGCCGGTCGAGGGCCCATTCTCCAGCGCCGAACGCGGCGATCATCAACAGGCCACCCATCATTCCGAGGTTCTTGAAGAAATGCGCTTGGTTCGCGCCTGCGGCACTGCCGGTCTGATTCCAGAAGGCGTGTAGGCGAACGCTCACGATGCCGAGGTAGACGAACATCACCGCTGCGGCGGGCCTGGCGAACAACCCCAGGATGAGGAGCAGCGAGCCGACGGCTTCGATAATGAGTGCTGCCGTCAAGAGCGGGATTATGAACGTCATGCCTTTCGCCTGCATGTAGGCGGCTTGGCCCGACCACCCGAACACCTTGCCATTCACGGCGACCAGAAACTCCAAAATGAGCAGGAGGCGGGCAGCGAGAGGCAGCAGGCCGAACCGGATGGATGTCGAGGTGGATTCCATGAGCGAATTCGAGTAGGGGAGGGGAACCGAGGCAGCGGCGATCGCGGGGCCCTGCGTGGGGGGACGAGCGACGCGCGTAGACGCGAGTCGTGAACTCAGGATCAACGTCTGCCGTGCGTGCGCAGTACTAGCTCACCGTCCAAACATTGATGGCGGGACGTGCGGTGTCATAGCTGGCGATGCGGTGAGTTCCTGCCATGTGTGGCTGGATTGCGGCCATGCGTCGCGGCATTGCACCGGGCGCGGCGAGTGTCGCCGCGCGCGGTGGCGAGAGTCTGACGTAGATGTCGTCAGGAGTTGGTGAGCTCTTTTTGGAGGCCTCGTTATCGCGTCACCGGCGTCCGACATTGCTCCCCGAGATTACCAAGGGAAGACCATGACTCGGCGGGCAGGCCCCGTTGCCGGGTATGCCGCGGCCCAGGACGTAACTGGAGCACAGGGAGGGGCCGGACTGGCCGGGCGGTGGTTCGGGGGATTACGTTACGCGTCTCGCAATTGCGGGACGTAGCGCAGCCCGGTAGCGCACCTGAATGGGGTTCAGGGGGTCGCGGGTTCAAATCCCGCCGTCCCGATTGATATACAACGAGTTACGCAACACGTGCAGAACGCATTACCCGTTCGTTACCCGTTTCTCTGAACGACAGCACGATCTCTAAGCTTCCGCCCCTCACTCATCACGGTGAGGAGCGCGTCGTTTGTGGGCTGCTGATAGCAGTCGATCAGCGTTTGCACGTCGGCCCAACCACCGGCGGCAGCAACATCAGTGATCGGCAAATGCTTCCGCTCCGTCGCCCACTTCCGACGGTACGGGATGCCACGCACCCCCACGCAGCTTCGAGAGTCCGGCTTTACGCTCCGCCGCTATCAGCCACTTGTCGAACAGGTGGCGGTCCATCGGCACCTCAGCATTGTGTTCAGCGGAGAAGATCCACCCGCCAAGAGCGCCGAGCTGGCGCTGAAACTCCCGCAGCGCCTCCATGAACTCCGCGGGCATCGGGATGACCGAGTCCTTGCGCTTCTTGTCCGCCTCGGCCCGCCATGTGATTGCGCCGACATCCCAGTTTATGTCACTCCACCGAAGTTGTCGGATTGATCCCCGGCGTCCGGTGGCCTCCGCCAGCACCAGCGCAAGCTCCATCTTCACCCACCGGCTTCGTTCGCCCGCCAATGGTGCTTCTGCTGCAAGGTCCTGCATGGTCTTCTGCGCTGCCTCAAACCGGTCCCAGGTAGCGACCGGCCGTAGCTTGTTGTGCTCGCCCTTGAGTCTCACACCCGCTAACGGATTTGCATCCAGCAGCCTCACTCCATCTACTCGGGCAGTAACCGCCCAACGGAGCATTTGGTGGAGGACTACCAGATCGGCCTGGGCAGACCTTGCGCGCACGGAAGCGGTGAATGAGCCGTCGCCGCGCAGTATCCCTCCAGCTCGACGAGCGGCTTCATACGCGGCTTGGTCGTCAGCCGTGAACTTTCTGACGTCGGCATCATCGCCGAAATACGACAGCAGAATACCTGCTCTCGCCTCGGCGTCCTTCCTCGAATCGTCAAGGTTGTCGAGATAGTCCGGACAAGACTTGCTGAACCGTTGCCATAGCTCGCCGAGCGTGAGTATGACCTCAGAGACGCCATTGGTGGGGACGGCCTTGATAAGCTGTGCTAGTAAGGTCTGTCCGAGTCGCTCCGCCTCTCGGCGGTCAGTCGTCCCCAGAGACTTGCGGTTCTTGCCGCGACCTGGGAGCCAGACGTCGCGGTCGTATGTCCACCCCTTCGCATTTGAAAAAGCCGGACGCGTAGCCCTCGCATTCCGAGGGAACGTGTCCATCGTCCATTGACTTGGTGCCAGCTTCTACTGGTCGCCATGCTCGCCTCCATTGGGTCGGAGACGGCTCGCCAGGGACCGGGCATCGGTGAGCGGATCATATGACTGGGGCCGATTGGGTACAACGCTCCCATTCGCTGACCCGGGCAGATCGCGCCTAAGTATTCGTGGCGCATGCTTCCGGCCCGCGTTCGGAATTCTCCCGTCACGGATCAAACGCGCCAGATGCCCCGCAGACTTGTCGCATTCCGCAGCTGCTTGCGGGAGGGTCAGAGCCTCCCCGCCGTCTCGCTGCGCGGCGGTTGCGAGTTCCTCGGCGCATGCGTCGCACGTTGCGGCCGCCTCGCTCGCTCCGTGACGACGGAGTAGTTCCGCCCGAGCCCTCCACATTGCGGGCAGCGCTGCCACCGCAATGCCTCGGTTCATCGGACAGCAGCTGCCGCGCGACACCGGACGCACATCGGGTCGGATTCTGACAAGTGGTCCTTCCCGCAGCTCACGCAAAGACGGGTACTCTGAATAAGTGGCCGAAGTGGCCACGCCTCAGTGAAATCACTGCTTTCGTTGGCCTTATCCGTGGCCACCGACGTAGTCGGGTTCTGCGTGTTGTCCGTACCGGTGGCCGATACGCGTCGGCGGTCGGCGTTGCTTTGGCCGGTTTGGCCTGATTGGCCATGTCGCAGAGACGTGAGCGCCGTTGCATCAAGGTGAAGGACACTCCGCTCTCGACCACCGATCTGGCGGCGAACAGCGAGATGATTCTGGCCACCCCGCACTTCCACGCTGCGGAGCAATCCCTTCTCGCGCAGGCGCTTCCTAAGCGTCCTCTCAGACACCGATATAGCGTCGCCGCCGTCGCGCGCCATACGCTGCGCTGCTGCGTATGCTGCAATCGGCTCAAGATACAGGTCATCAGCTTCAGTCCATCCGACCAGAGCGCCCCGCGCGTGCCACTCCGGTTCTAGCCCGTCGTTTCGTGCTGGCGTCCATCCCCAACCGCCCGCCTGGTCGGGCCGACCCCGCTCAGTGCTGCGATATGTGCGGCCCCGCTCACGACTGCAGCGCCAAGGAGCTCCAGGAACCGCTGGGTCGGTTCTGATGCGAGCTGGTGTTCCGCCTGCGTCTCTCCAAATCGGATGAGGGCAGAAAGCATGCGTTGCCACAGTTCGGCACGCTGGGTTTCGTTGATTGCCCGAGTGTTCGCCGCAAATGTCAAGAACGTGCGGCAGCCCATGGCCAGGTCGGCGACAATCCCCGACGCTCGGCGGTGGTGATGGGCTCCTGCGAGTTGTGCGCGTAGTTCTGCTATCTCTGAGCTCAGTCCCGCCTGCAGAGCGCCGATCCTAGGTGCCAGCCACTGGATGTAGCCCGCTAGCGCCCTAGCCAGTAGTCCCGCGTCTGCATCTCGTTGGCACGCCGTAAGCCGATCGGTGCGCACGTCGCCCGGTGAGAGTTGCACGAATGCCAACGCGGGCCCGAAGACTTTGGCCGACAGGCACATCCTCACCGGTTGAGAGGACGAGCCCGCGCGGCGGTCTTGGCAGCTGTTGCGTAGCATCACGCCGCAACCTTGCCCGGCCGGATGCGTTTCCCTGCGCCCGCAGTAATCGGTCCGCTTTCCCGTGCAATTGCTGCTGGTCTGTGGTCGACCCGTGAGGCGCAAAATCGTCAACCACCATCACGGCATCCTTCACGGTGAACGCCTGGGCCTCAAGAGCATTCGCGGTCGAGGACCACGAGGCCGGCGATGCCTCGCATCCAGCGCCTGGCCGTAATGCTGCTGAACCAAGGCAGCGAGCGCGGTCTTGAATGTTCCGGTCGGACCAGCAATGTGGCACGACAAATCCACGCCGCCCAGGGGAGCGCGCTAGGTGAGGCCCAACAGAACCGCTGTGATCCGGTCCGGGGCAATGGCAAGGAGACGAAGGCTCGCCCTAATGGCAATGATCAATGCTTGGCCGATCGGTGGGTCCGGAAGGACATAGCCGCGGACCATGCCGTCCAAGTCGACCGACACATCGGGTAGCGATCCGGCCGACCCGATCGCGCCTCCGGCATGCAGGTATGCGTGATCACCACCAATCCGCCGCCACCCGGTGTGTGCGTAGACGTACCGCCTGGGCGGCTGACCTGACAGTTCCTCGATTGCAGCCCGCGCGTGATCGCGGGCTGACATTCCAGGGTATAGACGCCGCGGCTCCAACCCGCTCTGGCACCCATCCCATGGCATTGAACGCGGAGGCCGGAACCGTGAACCGTTCGGTCTGTGCGCCACGGGTTGTCTCAACTTCGAACGCTCGTGAATGTCTCTACGCCGTCGTCACGTACGATATCGGCAGTGATTCGGGCGGAAAAGTGGTGAGGTGAACGGGCACCACACCGTGTTGAGTTCTCTGCGATGGAAGAGCCCCGACGGGGTGGAGAATACGGACCGTCGACACCGTGACCTGATCGCTCTCCGCGCCGTCGGCTCCGGCACCCATAGGAGGCCCGTACTGGTCTCGGTCCGCCTGAGACATGCTCGCCCAGCTTGGGCCGAGCATGTCGAGGCATTCATCGTCCGGGAGGTCGCCGCTGCTCGATCCGACGGCGTCCGTGCTCATATCGGGAGCGCCCGGGTAGCGTACGAAGTCCTCTCTAGCGCCAGTCACAATTTGCGGACCTCAGCTCCCAGCCTGATCGCTGGCGGCTCGTTGCTGCCGCACCGCAGCCAAGCATTCAACGTCTGCGCGACGGAACAGACGTATTCCGCCCTCGGTCCTGGCTGCCGCGGGGAGCACTCCCCGTTGGTTCATCTGTCGAACGTGGCCGCCGTAACGCCGAGTACACGTGCCGCGTCTGCGGCGCTCAAGAGGCTGTCCATCACTCCTCCGCACTAGGTCAATCCACCCGCCAGTAAACCACCACTGGCATGTTCACGACCGGATGTATCCACGCAAACTCTGTGGTTTCTTCCAGTCTCTGACTCGCTAGAAGCTATTGAGGGCCTCCAATGGCTCGTGCAGTGCATGACGACCGGATGTATCTTGGCGCATGCCGCTTGGTGCAGGCTACATCACGCGCGACGAGCTGCTTGGGATCACCGATCGGCTTCGCCTCGACGTCTCTGAGACGCAGCTCGTGAGGTGGCACAAAGCCGGCTTACTGCCGCGACCGACGCGTCATTCGCTCGGTCGCGGACAAGGGACGGAATCGCGATATCCAGCCGTCGCTCTGTCCCAAGTGCTCGCAATTACGTGGTTCTTCCAGCAGCATCGCCGCTTAGAAGAGGTCCGATGGGCGCTCTGGTGCTTTGGGTTCGGCGTCACCGAGGGCGTGCGCGCGGACCTGCTAAAGAGGCTGGAGACCTGGCATGCTGCGCTGCTGCGCGGCTATCGCGACTTCTCCCAGGACCGTAAGCCCAACCTGATCGACGATTTGGCGTTCGGTCGATCTCCTGCTTGGTTCGGATCACGCGCCGCAAGGTGGGCAAGAAGAAAGCGGAGACTATCGGTCGCATTGGCGTTGAGTTACTACTCGGCGCTCTTCATTCGACGACAGGCGCGCCGCGCCCGATCGACAAATATGACGAGCGTGACTTTGAGATACTCCTGCGAGCGACCGAGTTTTCGGAAGAGGCGCCGACTGTTCGGCACGGGATGGCCGCCCTTGTCGACGGCGTGCCTGGGGCTCTGGTGGAGATGTCGGAATCAGTCAGTCTCCCGACAATACGGAGACTTATCCGGGCGAGTACTGTTGATGACCTGTGTGCACTCCGCGACGAGGCGCAGACGATCTTCGGGTGGCTGCTCGCAGGTCTGGTGAAGCGAGCGAAGCAGCCCACAGCGCCGCAGTTTCGCGTCCGTTGGGGTCGCAGAACGGTCACAGCAGCGGTGCGCTGGGATCGAAGCTTCTTGCCCCGAGATGCCTTCTATCTCTGGGTGGTTCTTCGCCGTAGCCCGTTGTTCGGTGAGTGGCTTCTCGCCATGCTCAACGGCCCCGGCGTGCCCTCTCGCAGGCCGCCCGCGTTAATTCGCATACTGCGGAAGTCCCAGTCCGGCGCATATCCCAAAGGGCGCAGGCCGCGGGGAGGCACACGGAGCTGAGTGGAAGGCGCCTCGATTGGCGGTGCTGCACGGATCGCGGCCGATGACCCTCAGTAGGGTATTGTCCCGGCCCGCGTAGGTGGCCCGTCAACCAAGAGCTGGACGCCATTCGCGACAAAGCGGCCACCTCCAAAACTCTGCTTCACCCAAGCAAGCGAAAACTCGTACCCCGAGACTGTCGCGAGCGGCAGCTGGCGTCCGGCGTCGTCAATCCGAGAGACCACAACTGGCACGCCCGACGCCATGAGCCCGTGAATCCTATCAAGAAGCGTCGCCATCGGGTTGGGCAAAGCACGGAGGGGCTGCGGCACATGAGACAGAGCCGTGACGGCTGCAACCGGTGGACGGGGCGCGCCCGGATGTAAGTGCCCCTCAGTCTGTGCAAGGCGGGAGGTCGATGCTTGGAGCTGGACAGGTCGGCTTGACAGCCGACCATCCGTCGCGCGGAATCGACGATGTCCGCCGACTGTGTAGCTCACCTCGACCATCTCAGCGTCAGCCCACCTACGGGCGGTGGCTATGCTAATTCCACGCTGGCGAGCGAACTTCCCAATTGGTAGCCAGACACTGCTCATACACCCCCCGCGAACATATGCGTGCACCCTGCTCGAACGTCTGCAACTGTGGTGGGCCCCGCGCCAATGACGAGGTTTGATGAGATTTAGCGCACAGATTGTGGTGCCCAGATGCCGCGCCGTAAAATGCCACCCCCTAGACAGCCGGCCGACCTACGTCTGAGGCGGTCCAATGGTACGGAGTGCCCGATAGATGGTGGTCTTAGAGACGCCGAGGGTTGCACAAACCTCTGCAACCGTCCCCCCGCGATCGCGTAACATGGCGCGTGCCAGCTTGATCTGACGCTCCGTCAACCGACGCGGGCGGCCACCGTAACGCCCACGAGCGCGAGCAGCAGCGAGCCCGGCGTTCGTGCGCTCGCGGATCAGGTCACGTTCGAACTCAGCGAGCGCCGCGAACACGTGGAAGATGAGCTTGCCCCCGGCTGTGGCGGTGTCAATGGATTCCTGAAGGCTCTTAAACCCGATTCCACGCTTTTCCAGCGCGGTTACAACCTCGATCAAGTGGGGCAGGGAGCGACCCAGGCGATCGAGCTTCCAGACCACCAGAATATCGCCCGCCCGGACGAACGTTAGAGCTTCTGCGAGGCCATTCCGATCCGTTCGGACACCACTGGCCACCTCGGTGACGACACGCCCACAGCCCGCCTGGCGAAGAGCGTCTTCCTGCAGGTCGACAGTTTGTTCAGGCGTAGAAACGCGTGCGTAGCCGACAAGCATAGCGCGACAGTACCGGATCTTGTCTAGCTCGCAAGTTTCGCCACGTTGATTTCGGCACGGGTTTCGGAACGGAAATTTGACTCACCAACAGGCGCGATTGGGGCGATTCCCCGGCGTGCCGAAATCGGACGTTATTGAGACACCACCAAGCGAAAGCGCATTTGGGGGGCCCTGAAGATGCCCGCAGGCGATAGCAGCATTCTGGCGATTCTCGCGCAAGCCAAAGTCCTAGCTCGGGAGTATCGGGTACTCACGGGGAAACCACTTGGCGTCACGGGGGAGGTAGCGGAATACGAAGCAGCACGTCTGCTAGGCGTCGCGTTGACGCCAGCGCGTCATGGCGGGTACGACGCCGTGGGCGATGACGGGAGGCGTCTGCAGATCAAGGGGCGATGCCTCCTGCCAGGGTGTAAGCCGGGTCAGCGGCTTGGCAGGATCGACATCTCCAAGGTCTTTGATGCAGTGCTGATGGTGCTGCTCGATGAGAACCTCAATGCCGTCGTGATATACGAGGCGAGACGGGAATCCGTCCTTCAGGCACTGGCGTCGCCAGGTTCAAAGGCGCGCAACGAACGTGGGGCGCTCAGCGTGAGCAAGTTCAAGGCTATCGGGCACCTAGTCTGGGAGCGCACGGGACTCTGAGACACATTCAGTCGGCGCGCCCAAGAGCTGATCGTCAACATGGGCCGACAGTGACCCGTTTTCGAAATGAGGTCCGAATATGGGCACCAACATCGCGTCTGCGCTGACGCTGAGCCCCATCCAGATCCCAATGGCGATGTGTGCCACCGAACGGAATTGATCAGAGTGTGGACGCAGGGGCCAAGCAGAAGCTTTCTGACTGCGAGGTCATAGCGAGTGCAATGAATCCGCAGAGATCGGTGCCAGTATCAGTGTCCCCGTAGTACCCCTAGATTTCTTCCACTGCACTTTTGTGACTCCCTTTGGCGGGAGTTCGCGTCCGACCATCGTGAGGTAACGGTATTGTCCAGTTCGCCGAATGAGACTGGCCGGGGCAGCCCAGGCGTGTCTCGTAGCCCTCTAGCCATAAGTGTAGACTCCATCTCCGACAAACGCGTCTCACAGGCCCGGGCTGTAGAGCGAGTAGGTCAGTTGGCCCTCGCCTTACCCGAAACCGAAAGCCGCGGTGAGGTGATACAGCTTTCGGATCGGCCGCATTGGCCACACGAAGGGGTCGACTGCGCGCCAACTTTTGTCCTGGGTCCAAACCCTAGCTTCGGCGACCTTGCGCGAGCAGGAGCACAGCCGCGGCCGGTGTCGGCACCGTACTCGACGCCTATCGCTGCCGGTAAGAACACGTACGTATACAATGCACACACATACCACACAAAGGTCCCGCCGCAAGGGATTCAGTCCCTAATCGAACACTACACGCGGGAAGGAGACGTGGTGTTGGACCCGTTCTGCGGGTCTGGTATGACCGGGGTTGCCGCTCGGGAGTGCGGCCGTCACGCTTTGCTGAGCGACCTATCACCTGCAGCAGCATTCATTGCGTTCAACTTGGTGACACCAGTCGACTCCGCAGTGTATATGGACGCCGTCCACGCATTGCTGCGACAGGCCCGCGACCTCGAACACCAACTATACGACACCGAATGCCGCATATGTGGTCGAACTGTTCCAATGTTGTATTCCGTTTGGAGCTACGGAGTAATGTGCGACGGCTGTGGCTCAGAGGTGCTCGTATGGGACGTGGCGCGCAATGAACGCGCATCCGTACGTGAAAGCAAGATCCTCAGCACATTCACCTGCCCTCATTGTGACCACCTGCTCATCAAACGGCGCCTGAAACGGACCAGTCGGCACCTAGTGCAGGTGGGTTACGCCTGTTGCGAGCGCGGGTTGAAGGAGCAAACAGCGCCGCCCACGGCGGCGGACATCTCCAGGTTTAACCGGATTCAGTCCGAGGGGGTACCCAAGTCGCTGTGGTACCCTACGGATGCCTTTCCACCAGGAATCAACACCCGGCAACCGATTGCAGCGGGAATAACGACAGTGGATCGGGCTTACACACCGCGCGCCCTTCGGGCTCTCGCATCTCTGTGGGATTCAGCATTGCGGTGGCCCGATGCTAGCATGCGCTCTAAGCTCCTCTTCACGCTTACATCGCTCTATCGTCGTATCACCTTATTCTCTGAATTCCGTTTCTGGGGCGGTAGTAGCAACACCGCCAATCTCAATGTCCCTATCATCGTCAACGAACAGAATGTGTTCAGAGCATTCTTGCGTAAGGCGAAGACAATAAGCTGGTATTTCCGCGACGCACCTCACTCGCAAACTGACGTGCGCGTGAGCGTTCAATCAGCGTGTCACCTGACGCAGATTCCGGACAGTTCTGTTGACTATATCTTTACCGACCCTCCATTTGGAGGAAACATCAATTACTGGGAGATGAATTTTCTCTGGGAGAGTTGGCTACGCGTACGAACCGTCACCGATGAGGAGGCAATCGTCAACGCGGTTCAGCGCAAGGGAACACCCGAGTATCAGTCGCTCCTGACTATGGCGTTCAGGGAGATGCGTCGAGTTCTGAAAGACCAGGCTTGGATGACGATCGTATTCCACAACTCTTCCGCTGAGGTCTGGCGAGCCCTACAGAACGCCGTTGTAATGCGGGCCTCACGGTGGAGGGCACGCAAACGTTCGACAAGAAGCATGGCACGTTCAAGCAGTTCGTGTCTGATAACGCGGTAGGATATGATCTAGTGTTGCACTGCCGGAAAGGGCAACTACCAAGTTTGCCAGCGACGGTGTCGGCCCGACGCAGTTGCGGATGCGCGGGCATTTGTTCGGAAGGCGCTCCAATACGATAGTGGCCAGTATCGAACGCGCTATCTGCACGTCAGCCGCGATGACGAATTCGACTACCGTAGGCTGTATGCGGAATGGTTGGCAACGGCGGTGTCTCGTTCGCAAATTGTGCTCAGCTCTGAGGCCTTCCGAGGGCTTGTTGACTTGCCTCGGTAGCCCGGGCTCCCAGGCTTTGATGTAGCTCGAACGACGCTGCGGGCGGACCGGTCCGCCCGCAGAGAGATCAACTTTGACCGTGACGACGCACGATGCCTCCTGGCGAAGCTCTGCCCGCGTTCACCAAAGATGAATTGGCAAAGGCGCACCGACTCCTTGCAGCGAAGGTCGCCTACATGATGGGACGTAAGTTCGAGGAAGGCGATTGGACGCAGATCTACTGTCGGTCGAAGGGCTACGGTATCCCGGACTGGAGCAATCTCAACGTTGATGTCGAACTTCCGGGGCTTGCGATCGAGCAGAAGATGCTAAAAAGGGTGGATTCGCAGCCTATCAGCCAGTGGTGCGGGACCTGGCTAATGCATCCTTCTCTTACGAGACAGATCAGCCTACCAGTCGGGAACGATCCTAACGACGCAATGCGGAAAGTGATCGGCGACTACGAGCACGTGCTCCATTCGCGGCGCGAACGCAACATGCGTCGTTACGGAGGCACAAGCGTCGAGATGCGGAGTGGCTGGTTGATCTATCAGTCAAGTTTGAGGGAGTTCATGTATTTCGAAGAGGAGACCGTCAACCTTGATCCAGCGACGCACACGCGGAGTGGTCGGAGAGATCAGCCAGCGGATCACGCCGCGGTAGCCGAAACCTCTGGATCTATCAAGCCGGGACAGGGCAGAAGGTCTGGTCGATTACCGGTGCCGGCTCTGGAACAAAGATTCAACCTTACTTCAGGGTTCCCGCTAAGGCAGATCCCAATCTCTATTTATTTACAGCTCAGGGGCTTCGGCAGAATGGGCTAGTGAGTGTGTGGCTAACGCTATCTACGTATCGAGCACTCCGGTCTGCACTGCAGACGGACCTGACAACCGAGATCGTCAGTGAAGCCGTCCTTCGAGCTACGCCGCTCGATACGGCCACGAGCGCCGAGCTTGAATCTGAAACTGTAAGAGAGATCCTATTAACCGAGGCTGCGTACGCTCGATTGCACGACGTGTTCGTTGGTGTAAGCGACGAGCATTGCTTTCAGTTGCTGATAAAGGGTCTAGAAGCGTAGCCCGGGAGCGTTGTAAGAGGGGACTCCACGCGCACCGACGATTCGTGTGCGGGGAATCGGTAATGTCATGGCGGAGGCCCCGGCTGGCCGGATTATGGCGCATGCCAGGTGGCGGTCACGGAGCGGAGCGCGAGAGAGCGGAAGGAGTTGCGTCGTCTCAATAAGGTAGGCGGGCAACGAAATCGACACTTTGCTGTTGCGGCCATGCGGCGTGTCTGCGGCCGATATTGGCATCATCAAGCATGGCGGTGAGTCGTCAGAAGCTGCGGTGGCCTGACGGACGACAATGGGGGAGAAACAATGCTTGTCTATAGCGCGATCCTTTGGTTGGACGGAAGCCAAGGCCTTGATCCTGCGATAGACGTCGTCGCTCAATGGCTCCATCGAAAATCGCGAGAAGTCGTTCCGCCTGGCGCGCTACGCAGGCCCGGTGAACGGCGCTTCCGAGACGGCAGTCGGATTGAAGTCTGGCATACGCCGTCGGGCGACCCCGGACTGCACGCCATTCGTTACACCCACGCGGACAGGGATGTTTCTCGCCGGCAATGGGTCACGGAAATCGGTCTGCGCGATCCGAAACTAGGGCCGGAAATCGAATGCACCGTTCTCGTTACCACGAGCGAGATAAGCACGCGCGTGACTGCCGCGGTGCAGGCTAGTCGCCCCCTCTTTGTTGCTGACCTTCTTGAGGCGTGTGCCCCTATGCTGTGTACCCCGATTGGACGAGGCACTTTGGAGAGCGTAGGTTGGCTTTTCAAAGGAGTGTGGTGCAATGGAAACGCATCGCCGGGGGTCGGATGGGCGGCGGCGGTTTACGCCGGAGTTTAAGCGAGACCAGGTTGGGCGCGTGCTCCGGGGTGAGCTCACCATGGCAGAGCTGAGCCGGGAGCTCTCGGTTTCGCATAGCCTGGTGCGCAGGTGGAAACAGCTGATGGATCGGGGGAGTGAGACAGCCGT
This sequence comes from uncultured Gemmatimonadales bacterium, assembly GCA_963737895.1. Lineage (GTDB taxonomy): Bacteria > Gemmatimonadota > Gemmatimonadetes > Gemmatimonadales > Gemmatimonadaceae > Palsa-1248. Next base: position 2,576,118 of record CAVTUF010000001.1, read on the forward strand.
CGGCGCGAATGACGAGGTCGTGCCGGCGAGCGAACTGCGCGTGGCCCAGCAGCGGATTCGGGAGTTGGAGCGCGCCCTGGGCCGGAAGACCATGGAGGTGGAGATCCTCCAGGCGGCTCGGGACGAGGTAAAAAAAAGACCGAATTACTACGGCGTGTCCAAGCAATGACGGGCCAGCCAATGGCGCCGATCTGCCGGGTGTTAGGGATTGGCCGGGCAAGCGCATACCGACGGAGCGGTCCCCGGCGCGCTCGGTATGCGCGGGCCAATGATCGGATGGTGACCGCGCAGATCCGGACGATCATCCGGACCCGCGCCTCCTACGGCGCCCGGCGCGTCCGGGCTCTCGTCAATCGCGAGTTTGCCACGGACTACAATCTCAAGCGGATCCGGCGCGTGATGGCGATCGCGGGGTGGCAGTTGCCTCGGGCGGCCCGGCGTCGGATGGGGCGCGCGCACACGGGGCGCATCCAGCGGCAGGCGCCGAATGAGCGGTGGTGTTCCGACGTGCTGGAGATCGCCTGCTGGAACGGGGAGATCGTCCAAATGGGTTTCGCGCTGGACTGTCATGATCGCGAGGTGCTCGCGACGGTGGCGGCCGCCCACGATCTGCGGAGCGGCGAGATCCAACAGCTCATGCACCGCGCCGTCGCGAGTCGCTTCGGTGCTGGCACCCGGCCCGACGCGCCGATCCAGTGGCTCAGCGACAATGGGAGCATCTACACCGCGCTCGATACCCTATGCACCGCCGAGCGCCTGCACTTGGTGCCGATCACGACACCGGCCGCGAGTCCGGAATCGAACGGAATGTCGGAGGCCTTCGTCAACACACTGCGACGCGACTACATCGCGGGGGCAGACCTCAGCACGGCCGCCCTCGTTCTTGAGCAGATCAGCACCTGGATCACCGATTACAATGCCGTCGCCCCGCACTCGGCGCTCGGCTATCGCTCGCCCCACCAATACCGGGAGGACGTCCTAAAGCTGAGTGCGATCACCTAGACCAAAGTGCCTCACGAATTGGGGCTCACAGCAGCATTGACTGAGCAACAGCTTGCGGCGAAGCAAGGCGAGGGCGCGCCGCTCGCCGCGGCGGACGTGCCGCGGGTGCTGCACGCGCTCAATGCGCGCATCGCGTCGGCGCTGGCCCAACTGCGGGCGACCGCTCCCGCTACGCTTGGCGATTTTCGCGGTGTCGGCCGCGCACAGCTTCCGTCGACGGTCATCGGCTGTCTCGTACACGGCGCGGAGCACGCAATGCGTCATGTCGGCCAGTTGTCGGTCACGGTGCGCGTCGTGAAGGGACCACCCGCGTTGAACTAGGCTGCGGTGGTGCGGCTTTCGCCGGAAGCCATGGCGAGGCTCGACTCGATTGTGGACGGCGCTAGAGTTTCAGAATCAGCCGGCGCTTCGTCGCGTTCGCAGGGTCCAACCGGCGGAACCCGAAATCGAGGCGTTCGTACCATGCAAGGAGCTTGTCGTTCTTCGGATCAATGGCGAGGAAGACGCCTCCGGCGTCGTTGCGCGCCTGCTTGGTAATCTTGATCGCGGCAGCGACGAGCGCCGATCCGAGTCCCTGACCTTGTAGGCGAGAAGCCACGCCGAGCCGGCCGAGCAGGTAACCCCCGACGGCGCGATATGGGACCGATTGAAGACCGAGCTGCTCAAGGACGGCAGGGGTGACTTGGACAGAAAGCGGCGACAGCGTGAAATAGCCTGCGATCCGTCCAGCGGAGTTGGGCGCCTCGGCGTCAATCGAGAGCCACACGCTGCTCAATCCCGCTGTTTGTTCGGTGAGAGCGCTGGATCTCAGATACTCGTCGATCTCTCGAGCGCCCGGATGGTTGCCAGTACTGAAGCTTTGAACGTCGTGGTGCGAGGCTAGCGGGACGAGGGGAAAGCGCGGTCCAGAAAGAGAGGACATCAGTCATTGCCCAGGGTCTTGCCATTCGAACGCAGAGCGAGCGACGGAACCATCATGTTCCGTCGTTCCTCGTGCGTCATCCAACCGGCCGAAGCTAAATGCCGAACAGGTCTTCGGCGCGCCGGGTTGCCGCTTGCAGGGCCGCAGTCGTCGGTGCCGGGGCGGCGAGAATACGCAGCAACTCGGCTTGTTCGATCGCCGTGAGTTGCCACTGCTGAGTACTTCCGATCTCGTTTGCCACTCGCTCGGCCAGCACTTCAATGACGTATTCGGAAAGCGACTCGCCCCGAGCCTTGGCGACACTTTCCGCGTGCCGCTTCAGGACTTTGGGGAGCCGGGCTTCGAGCCGATCATCCGCCGGCAACTCGAGATACGCTTGGCCCGAATGGGTAGGCATTTATGCGCTCCTGCTGTATGTACGGACAATGTAGTACATATCGGCAGTCCGTGTCAATCCCAATGGCCGAGGATTAGCAAAGCGGACTGATCTTTGGACTCGCCGCCTAACTGAGGCGTCCAAACGTGCATATCTTCGGTCTGTGTTCGGTATCGGAGCTCGCGGATGGGGTCGAAACGTGCTCTTTGATGGCAATGCCTGGACGCGCTTCGACCATTGGCCGAGGAAACTCTCCGTGAGTCCGTCGAGTTAGCCAGCAAACTGGTCGCCGGCGCTCTGGAGCATCGCCAGCGTCTGATCCTTGCTCACGTCGAGGCGGATCTGGTTCCGCTCAACACCCTACCTGCGCGAGCGCATCGCGAAGCTTGTGCAACTGCTCGACGATCCAGGAGAACGTGGGCTGTCCGCGATAGTAGAGCGTTCGTTCGAGTGATCCCTCGTACTGGGTTCTTAGAATGCTCACCTGCTCGCGAGTTGGATCCAGCGCAGGACTCGTGGCCACGTTGAGCGACGGCGGGAACCGCGTTCCCCAGTGCTCATTGCTCACGAGGGCGGCTTCTTGGATCAACTGCCCGAAGACGCCAGTACGAATACTGTCACGAACGTCTTCGCTCTTGGTGAATAACTGTGCGACGTCATAGTAGTGCCGTGTTCGGACACGGCGTGCGCCATCCACCCCTCCCACCATGTTGGCGTGGAGAGCCAGTAGCTTCTCGGCGAACGTGCGCTCTGGTTTAGGAGACTCCATCGCAAAGGGCTCGAGTTCGGCGCGATATTGCTCGAAGAGGCCTCGCGCGCTCGCGTCGACCGCGAGAAACTGCGCGATAAGTGACCTCAGGGAGCGCGAGGCGTGCGGGTGCGCGCCGCCGCGATAGCCCGACTCCACCAATACCCAATCTGCTGCTGGACCCGAGCTTGAGGCGCGTTGTCCCGGCAAGGAATAGCGGAGATTGCAGTGCTTGTCAGCACGGATGTAATGGAAATTCCATTCCTCGCGCGACAGCGTCATCTGTGGAGGAAGACGCAGTGGCGTCGCCTGCTCTATGCGTGAGCGCAGCGCGCGAAACTGGCGCTCCCGCTCCGACTTTCCTGCGGGCATAGGTCCCCAATTGGCGCCCGTCAGGAGCAGGTCAATGTCTTCAGAGAAGCGGTCGATCAGGCGCCAACCTTTGGAGAGGCTTGTTCCGCCCTTGAACAGCGCACGTCCCTCCTGCGCGGGGTCCGTTGCGATTGCCCGTAGTACGCGAGTTACCCAGTAGTCTTTGAGAACAAGCGCGGGGAGAATACCGTGGTGCGCCGCCGCAGCCCGCACTACATCCTGGAATTCCCGGGAATCTGCCAGCGTAGGCGTGCCAAGGGCCGGCCGTTCTTCTCCGGTCACTTGATCCGCCAGGTAGCCAATGTTGGCAGTAGGGCGCGTACACCGGCGATCGCGTAGCTGGTTAACGGATTGAGGCTGTCATGCAACGCACGAAGCGCGGAGTCCGGAACACGACCGCCGTTCCGCGATACTTGCAAATCCTCGCCAAGGGCCCCGAGGAGGGCGCGTACCCGCGGAGGCTCGGCGGCTGCAAACCGGGCCAACCGGGCGTAGTTGAGGCGCCCCGAGCGTAGGAGTGTCCGCAGCCGCCGCAACACGTCTGCCGGTTCCGCATCTGGAATGCGGCTGAATGTCGCGCAGGGCGTCCAGCGCGGTCCGTTCCTCTGGTCTGATTCCTGTTTGCGCCGCGAGTGGTCGTGCAATCGCATGCACCGCGAGTCCGGGTGCCGCGCGACTCACAATGTCTGCACGGACGCGGCGTTGCGTCGCTCGTGTGACGGCTCCGCTCATCTGTGTCGTGAGCCCCGGCCATACGCACCGACGCCGCTCGCCACTGCGTTCTCGCCGCGCGCCCGAAGTGCGGCGTCGACCAGCGACTCTGGGTCGGGCAGGCTGGGGCCGAAGGCGGTCTTCTTCGGCCGGTAGTAGACCCCCCGGCGGACACGGACAAGTTCGTCCGTCTTGACCAAGCGGGATAGGGAGGCCGCGAGCGCCGCCCGGCCCACCTCGGGGAAGTCCCTATAAGTCCACAGGTGGTCGCCGCCCGTACGCAGCACGCGGGCGCGGACGGCGTGCGCAATGGATTTGTCCTTCGTCCGGTTCATGGAATCGCTGCCTCTGTGCTTGCCCTCAGAACGTTAAGGATCAAGCAAGATAATGTCAAGTAAATGCCGTGCTTTACTTGACATTACTAACTAGAAAGCAGCAAAACCAGCTGGCACGGGCTGACGCACTTTTCTCTTGAGACCGGGCAGGATACCAGCTCGTATCATAGGTGGTCGTCAAAAAGGCGGCGTACGACGACCAACTGCGGTTTCACGAGCTGACGACGCAAAGTCCGGCTGACGTCTGGGTGGCGATTGACGGCGACGCCCGCGCATCGCACGAGCCAGGACTCCCGCTCCGCATCGTGCGCCTCTCGGGCGAGGCGCGCACCGCTGGCATCGAGGTCCATCGCAATGGCGGTGTGCCGCTACACGTCTACGGTCCTGCCAAGACTGTCGTCGACTGTTTCAAATTCCGGCGCAAGGTCGGCGCCGACATTGCGGTCGAAGCCCTCCGGGACTATCTCCGGCGCCGCGGGAATACCGTTGATGATCTACGGCAGTACGCGGACATCGATCGAGTCAGCAAAGTGATGCGTCCGTACTTGGAGGCGGTCGTCTGACGGTGCGCGCTGCGAAGCCCACAAACTTGGCCGCCTCGGTTCGTCAGCGGCTTCGGAACCTGGCGCCGGAGTGCACGTTGAGGCCGCGAAACAGTGGAACGATTGCGCGCCGAGAGAACGATGCCGAAACCATTCGTTCCGGAAAGATGATCTCGCCGCTCGCGTCGAGTCGAACCTCCTCCTCGTGAGGAATACCCGGGTCAAAGGAGTATTGAAGGCAGGACTCAGAGACGCATGCCTCACGCGGAACAGATCCGGCTGAATCGGCAATGCGAAGGTGCTAACCCGGTACAGTGACCGTGGTCTGTTGAATGCTCGCGACGGCACGTCCAATGAGTACAATGGGGACGATCGCCCGCGCGGACACGACCTTCGTGCGGACACTCACGCAGGCGGATTGGTGCGGCGTTTGAGCACTCTCTCTGCGGAGTCGAGTAGCTGCCGGGGAGCGAGCTGCCCAGGTCGTCTCGGATGCTCGAACAGTCCGCGACGCTTGACGACGACCGCACCAACATCCGCCAGCGCCAAGTCAAGCGAGGAAACGTAGCGGCGGTGCTCGCGTCCATCAGCCTCGAGAATCACGAGGTACGGATTGACGCCGCGGAGCGTGAGTGTATTGTGACCCTTGGCGACGACGGTGCCCGAAAAAGCGACATACTCGTCACGCAACTGTATTCCGACAACGAGAGAGCTATACCCAAGCCAGAGAACGAAGCACACGCCGGCAAACCAGATCGGAAACCCAACGGCGCCGCCGACTCCGGCGGCAACCACCCGGTCTAGCAACCGAGGTCCGGAGGCCGATTCGGATACCATGTCAACGCGGTAAACGATAAGATTGTTGTAAACGCGTGCTAGAGCGGTCCACGTGATACAGACGAACAATGTAGTGGCGAGCCACAGGGAAGCGTAGGGAATCTCTCAACGGGACCGCGCCGCGGAGTAGATCGGGACGAGTGCCTCCGAGCAGGATCCGCGCTTGCGGAACCCACCAGGTCGACGCGGTGTCAGTGCGTCACGGCGGGAACCGCTGCTTTGGCAGTTGCCCTGCACAGCCACGAGGCCAATGCACTGATCGCCATCAGTCACGCGTCACGGCTTGCTCGCCTTCGTCGCTGACGGTGCGCCAGCCGGAGCGCCGGACAACTGTGCGTTGCCAAGACCGAGCTTGCTCCCCATTCCACCCAGTAGATCGAGCGGCAGCGGGAACACAATAGTCGTATTCTGTTCGGTTCCGATCTCAATGAGCGTCTGGAGATATCGCAGTGTGATGGCCGCGGGCTCGCGGTTCAACACCGCGGCTGCCTCAGCCAGTTTGGCGGCAGCCTGGAACTCGCCCTCCGCGGCGATGATCTTGGCTCGCCGCTCCCGCTCCGCCTCGGCCTGCGCGGCGATCGCGCGCTGCATGTCTTGGGGAAGATCCACTTGCTTGACCTGGACCTGCGTGACCTTGACGCCCCACGGCTCTGTGTGCTCGTCGAGGATGGTCTGGAGCCGAGCGTTGAGCTTCTCGCGCTGGGAGAGCAGGTCGTCGAGCTCCACTTCGCCGAGCACGGAGCGCAGACTGGTTTGGGCCGCTTGCTCGACGGCGTAACGAAAGCTCTCGACCTCGACTATGGCCCGGGTCGCGTCCAACACGCGGAAATAGACGACGGCATTCACTTTCAGTGACACGTTGTCGCGTGTAATGACGTCCTGTGGTGGAATCTCCCAGGTTACGACACGAAGCGATACTTGGACGATCTTGTCGATCGGCCAGATGATCAGGACGACGCCCGGCCCTTTTTCTTTCTTGAGCACCCGGCCCAGCCGGAACACGACCGCCCGCTCGTACTCCCGCAGGATGTTCACGCAGTTGAAGATCCAGGTCAGTACGATGAAGATGAACGCAAGCTGCAACACGAAGTTGGCGGCCACGGTCTTTTCCTCCTCGAGACGAGATCAGAAAGTTCTGTCAGAACTGTCGGGCGAGCGAGGACCCTCGGCTGTGATGCGTCAGGTTGTCCCCGCAGTTGCGGCGTGTCGAGCAAGCATCGCGCGCGTCAGGTGCGGCACGATGCCGAGGATCCGCTCGATCAGCATCAGTTGGCCTCTGTGGTGCATTTCATGTTCTTTGACCGACAGGATCATTTCGAAGCGGCTCTTTGAAATGGCAATCCCTGGACGCGCCTCGACCTGCTCGCCGAGGAAACTCTCCGTGAGGCCGTCGAGCCAGCCAGCCCACTCGTCACCGGCGCTGCGCAGCATCGCAATTGTCTGATCCTTGCTCCGGGGCATCTTTTCTTCGGCTGTCATGCGTTGCATGACACCCGGGAAATCAAAGCCCGCGAGCGTTGTGCGGCGTTCCTGACCGTGAATCTGATATTGGAAGCCGTGGGCCAGCGATATATGCGCCAACAACTCGCCTACCGAGCGCATGTTGGGGGCCGCCCGAAAGCCATACTGCTCTTCCGGGATTTCCTCCGCGATCGTGATCGTGTTCTTGCGGACGGTGCGAAAACTTTCCGCTAACTCCTTCGCTCCATAGTAGTTCACGCGACTGCTCCTTTGATCGGTGGGTGTTTGCCGGCGACGGGCTGGTCCGAAGTTAGCCTGCGCTTCTGAAGCAGCCAGTACCGGAGTGCTTTGGAGGCCCCTCGTGCCGACGGGAAACGAGCAGCCGCGAGACTGATCAGGCCTCTATCGAGGACTGACAGGTACACACGTCACGGTCCCGCGTCGACCGCTCTACGGGGCATCAGATTGGTCGCGATTCGTGCCTCGGGCCGCGGACCCTGCTATTCTCCTTCTATAAGGGAAGGGAAGAGGCTCGTACGCTGTTGGTGTCTCGCATCAGCTAAGCAGGCCGCCATGGGTCCGCTGGATCTCGTCCGGTCGTGATTTCGCCCACCGACCGCAAAGCGCGGAGCGAAGCAGCAGGGGAGCTCCGGTATCTATCGATCCGTCTGCAAGGGTACGTCGCGGAGCTCCCCGACCGGAGCCTTCCGCCGCGCGGGCGTGTCCAGTGGTCGCAGGCTGAGCTCGGAGAGCTGGGCGTGTTGACGCGAGCGCTCGCCCTCGGCGAGGACGACGCCGGGCGTGCCGTCGCGTCGCTCAATGCGATCGACACCATGCTCCAGCGGGGTCAGGGCGAGCCTGCCGAAGCTGGCTCCGGGGGCACTGGCGCTGCCGCTGCCGCGCATCCACCGGCCGAGGTCTCGCTTCTCGAGCGCTACCTCGCCCAACGTGCCATCGCCATGGACAGCCTCCCGAGGCTACAGCGCTTGGGCGAACCTGGACAAGCCCCGATGCGCAGCACCCGGCCACCGCAGCCCACGTCGGACGGTCAATCGTTCTGGTCGCGCACCGTCTCGAGGCTCCTCGGGCGCCGACCCGGTTAGGCACCCCGCAACCGGTTCCAGGCGCTCCCCACCCCGGCCTTTCGAGGCATACACCGAAGGCGGTGGAGGCCCAGCTCTCCCACTACTTCTCGGGATGCCCGGGCGACAGGTCCTTGTCCACTCCGCGCGGCACCAGGTAATACAGCGCGATCGCAATGTAGAGCGCAAAGCTGACAACCGGCAGAAAGAGGGCGACCACCGCCGCAAGTACGTAGGTCAGCCATCCGACGCGATACGCGACAACCGTTGCTCGGATATATCTGGCGTTCACGGACTCGTGAAACGCGTGCGACCGAACCAGGTGCCCCAGTAACAGGTTGTACGACGTGGAACACAGAGTGAGCACCACACCGTACAGAAACGTCGCAGCGTGCGTCGTCGGGTACGCACCCAGTGTGGCCGTGGCAAAGGGGATGAACGCGGTACTCGCAAGCAACAGAAGATTGAGGAATACGGTCTTGCGATCGACACGCGCGACGGTACGAAACAGAGCGTGGTGATTCTGCCACATGAGACCGATGACGGCGAAGCTGAGAACGTAGGCAATCAGATTCGGCCAGAGCTTGAGCAGCTCACCCGTCAACTCGCCGTTCGTCGCCCACTTGACGTCGCCGTGCATGGGGACCGTGAATGCGAGCACCAGCAACGTGATCGCGAATGCAAACACCGCATCAGAGAAAGCTTCGAAGCGTCCCTGGTTCATGAGCTCACGATGCGCGATGCGGCGTCATGCCCTTGAATGTACCGAAACTGCCGTCGCTGCGAATCGCTCGGCACGAGGGATGGCGCAGGGCGCGAGCATGAAGGCCCTGATGCGCGGGGCAGGGTGCGGCGAAAGACGAAAGTAGAGAGGAGAAAGTAGAGAAGAGAAAGTAGAGAGGAGAAAGTAAACAGGAGAAAGCAGAGAGGAGAGAACTGACTAGCCTCATGCCACCTCGCCGTCTGCGCCGACGGACACCGTTAGGGGGCAAGTTCGTGTCGTATATTGGGGGCCGTCGAGGTCCAGTCCGGCTGCGGCCACTTTGCCGGCGTCATCTGATAGCGGGCCCGCTCAGTCACAGGCAGCTCCAGTTCTCGAGCATGTGAGGAGACGCAAATGGAAGCAGATCAGGCGCAAGCACCGGTCCCGTCGCGAGCCCTTTCAACGATTCTCCGAGCTGGACTCGTCGCCGGTACGATGGACATCACGGCCGCTCTCGTCGTCTACACCCATTCCGGCGCAGAACGCGTCCGGTTGCTGCAGGGAATCGCCTCCGGATTGCTCGGGAAAGCCTCTTATCAGGGCGGCCAGAGCACGGCGTGGCTCGGCCTTCTGTGTCACTTCGCGATCGCCATGTCGTGGGCCGCGATCTATTTCGCGGCGAGCCGGCGCATCAGGTTCCTTCTGGAGCACCCCGTCGTTTCGGGAGTGGCCTACGGTCTCGTCGTCTACACCATCATGAATCACGTCGTCATACCACTTTCGAGGATCGGGCCACGACCGTTCGTGCCCACCCGTGCACTTATCGCCGCGGGCATTCTCGTGGTGTGCATCGGACTGCCGATTGCACTGATAACGCGTCGGTTCGCCGGTCCCTCAACAGTCAGCTCGCCCTGACGAAGGGAGGCGATCACGCTCGTCAGCGTGGGACCGGTTAGGGATTAGGGACTGGGGATCTATGGCGCTTTCGCTATGCGTCCGTCGAGGGCCCGCGCGAGCGTGGTCACGCCGTTTCGAATCGCAGTCTCGTCGAACGCCCCGAAGCCGAGTAGCACTCCGCGAGGGTCGGCGCGCTTCGCTGTGAAGCGGTCCAGCGCCCTCGCCTCGATATCTAGTGCGGCCGCGGCCGACTCAGCCTGCCGCGAGGTCATGCCGTTCTCGAGAAATCCCACGGTATAGAGGCCGGCCCTGACATTGGGAATCGTCAGCAAACCACCCAGGTACCGGCGACCGCTGTCGATCAGCGCCGCGAGCCGGCTGGCGTACAGGTCGCGCATGCGTCGCAGATGCCGCCCCAGATGCCCACGCACGATGAAGTCGCAGAGCACCACCTGGTCGAGGCCCAGCGAACGGAAATCCGTGCGGCGCCGATAGGCTACGAAATAGTCGGCTAGGGATTCCGGCAGGACGACGTACCCAACGCGGAGCGACGGAAAGAGTAGCTTGCTGAACGACCCGATGAAGATCACGTTGCCACCGGCGTCGAGACTTTGCAGGGCAGGGACCGGGCGGCCAGTGAAGCGGTACTCGCTGTCGTAGTCGTCCTCGATGATGAAGGCCCCGGCGCCCGCGGCCCACTCGAGTACGGCCATGCGGCGTTCCAGCGACATCGTCATGCCTAACGGGAACTGATGGCCGGGTGTGAGATACACACCCTTTGGTCGTGCACGTAGCTTCACGCCCGCATCCACCGAAAGCCCTTGCTCGTCCACCGGCACGGGAACGACCCGCGCGCCGACGCCGTTGAAGGCAATCGTCGCCCCAAAGTATCCCGGGTCCTCCATCCAGACCGCGTCATCGCGCTGGAGAAGAAGCCGGGCGAGCAGGTCGAGGGCCTGCTGCACGCCCGAGACAATCACGACCTGGTCACTGCCACATTGCACGCCGCGGGACGCGCCGAGGTACTGGGCAATAGCTTCGCGGAGCGGCGGGTAGCCGCGTCCATCATCCACGCTCGTAGCCCACGAGCCGAAGTCCCGTGCCCGTCGCGCCACGAGTTGTCCCCACAGCTTGACGGGGAACTCGTCCACGTCCGGGTTGCGCATCTCGAAGGGGCGGGCGCGGTCAGACGGCAGTAGGCCGACGAACGCTTTGGGCCGAGCGTAGGACGATACGACCCGGCGGATGAAGGCCGGGGGCCTGGCCGGTTTGGTGCGAGGCGGACTGCCCGCGGTCATGCGGTGACTCACCCACGTCCCCGATCCCACGCGCGACGCGACGTACCCCTCGGCGCGCAAGCGGTCGAAGACGCTCACGACGGTCCCACGCGAGAGGCTGTGGAGACGAGCGAAGTCGCGCGACGCCGGCAGCCGGCTCCCGGGCGCGAGACGTCCCGAGAGAATCGCCCCGCGTAATTCCCCGTACAGCCAGCTCGAGAGCGACTGATGGGCGCCGCGGTGATTCAACGTCAGGTCGAGCGTGCCGGTCGTCTTGGGCATATCACTCCATATGGTACAGTGATATCGACGTAAAATGGCTTATTGATTGTACCAATCCCCAGGTCGTAATATGCGGAACCGAGCGTCCGCCGGGCGGCGGCCGGTCGGCGGTGTTCCGGGCGACGCCACCCCTGAGGCTGGCGCCAAGGAGATCTGTGTGACGCCACAAGCGGAGTTCTGGCGGTACGTGTTCTGTCCCGCAGCGGCCGGCACGATCGTGCTGGTCGTCGCGCTCGTCGTCGTGTGGCGGCAACTCAAACGCAATCCCGAGACTTGGCCCGTGCTGGGCCGGGTGTTCGTGCCTGCATCATTGGCGGCGTTCGGCGGGGAACACCTTGTCTCGGCCCACGGCCTCTCGCAAATGGTTCCCACGTGGATGCCGGCACACCTGTTCGTGGTCTACTTCGTCGGGCTCGCGCTCTTTGCTGCCGCCGCATCCATCGTCTCGACACGGCTAATTCACGTGGCGGCGCCACTGCTGGGGACCATGTTCTTCATCTTTGTGCTCTCGCTGCACATCCCCCGCGTCGTCGCGCATCCGGCTGATCGGTTCGCGTGGGCGGTCGTGACTCGAGATCTGACGTTCGGCCTCGGTGCGTGGACGCTGGCCGCGACGTCGGCGCGTTGGAGGGAAGCTGCGTGGTCCCCATGGGTGCTCGCGGCGTGCCGTACAGTCGCGGGACTCGTGTTCATCTTCTATGGCGTCGAGCACGTCCTGCATTCTGGAAATGTCCCGGGGGTCCCGCTCGAACGGGAGATGGGGTCCTGGGTGCCGGCGGCGGCGCTCTGGGCCTATGTAGTTGGCCTGATCGAGATCGCCAGCGGCGCCCTCATGCTCATCAACGTGCACGCGCGCGCGGCGGCGACGTGGCTGGGGGTCGCGCTGACCGTCACGCTCCCGGTCATCTACATCCCGATGCTCTTCGTCGCCACCGGCACGTCGGAGGGGGTCGTCGCGGTCAACTACATCTTCGACTCGATGCTGTTCGCCGGGACTGTATTCCTGTTGGCGGGCGGCATGGCGTTGGACGCAGGCCAACCGGCACCGGCATCCGTTGTGCGCCTCAGGCGGACGACACATTTCACGCAGGGATGATTTGGCGGAATGGACGCAGGGGTTGGTTGAGTTGAGCGATTGCGGTCGTCGCTCCGCCAGAATGGTACCGCGGCCTCCTGACCCCAGCGGCCAGTGGAGTCACAGTAACGGTGTAACTGCCGCAACGTACTGCGGCCGACGGCGGCGTCGAGAGCCGGGCCCCGAGTAACTGCGCTACGGAGCCGCTCCCAAACGGATCTCGTTGCGCCAAGCCATCTTGTCCGTCGATCACGTGTCGCCCCGGCTCGCCATTGCCGCGCGGCGTGCGTTCGGCTGCCACGCGCTTCGCCACGCCACTATAAACGCATCCCATGCGCGACCTGTTCTTCGCCGTCTTCCAGCGCACATGAGCACCGCAGGCCTGCTGCTCCCGCCGCGCGGCCACCTTCGCCGTACTGGTAGCGTCGACTACATCGACAGCTACTATCACGGCGTCATTGGGCTGGCGTTGCGCGAACGATTGCGGTGGGTTCGTGAGGCATTCCCCCCCGAGGGCTGTGCACGACTCCTCGAGATCGGCTATGGGAGCGGCGTGTTCTTCTACGAGGCAGCGCGGCACGCAGATCTGGTGGTCGGAGTCGATATCCATCCCTTGGCGGCCAATGTGCAGCGGCGCTGCGCGGCGGATGGCGTCAGGGCCGCGACGATCCAGGGTGACGGCTGCGTTCTGCCATTCGCGGCCAGCAGCATCGACGTCATCGTCATGATCAGCGTGCTGGAGTTCACGGACGACCCGGTACGCTGCCTGCGTGAGGCGCTCCGCGTCATGCGCCCGGGTGGCAGGATCATCGCCGTGACGCCGCGCATCCACGCGTGGTCAGATGCGCTCTGGGGCGCATTCGCCGGCACCGACCCGGAAGCGGAGTTCCACGGCGGCCGCCAGCGGGTCGAACAGGCGCTAGCCAATGCGGAGAGGCGTCACGGCGGCGTCGTCGTCGAACGCTACCCGCGGCCCCGGCCACTACCGCGGGCGTTGGCGCCTTATGACCTCGTCGTCATTCGCCAGCGGGTCCGTTCCGACCGGCGCTCGACGCCGAGGTACGCCGAAATCGACGCGCAGAGCGTGGTGAAATAAGAAGGCGAGCAGCGGAGGTGGGTGGCGCGGCACGTCCCAGGAACCGGGACACCGGTTGCGAATTCTTGACCTCGGGCAATGGAGGCCGCATGTTCGCGCGCGACCACTTCTCCCAGAGGACTACGCGTGTCTCAGCTTCAATGCAGATCGCGATTCGCCCGGACGGTCTTGACCGGCACGATCGGATGTGTGCTCGCCGGGTGGGTCGCGTTGCCCGCTCGCGTGCGAGCGCAGGTGCCCGTGGCCGAGGAGGCCCAGGCGTACATCGACAGCCATGCGGACGTTGAGGACATGGTGATGGTGCCCATGCGCGACGGCGTGAAGCTCTACCACGTGATCCTGTTCCCCAAGGGGGCGCCGAGGCAGAACATGCCGACGGTGATGATCCGGACCCCGTATCTCATCGACGTGCAGCATCTGTCATTCAGCCCGTTCGTGGCCAGCTTCCTGGCGCACGGGTATGCTGTGGTGTGGGAGTACGAGCGTGGCCGCTTCTTCTCCGAGGGGAAGTACACGTTCCTGGTGCGGACGGCGGAGGACGGCGCCGACATTGTTGGCTGGATCACGAAACAGCCATGGTCGAACGGCAAGGTCGGGGCGCTCGGCTGCTCGTCCAGCGCGGAGGAGCAGCACCGCCTCAACGCCGCCAATATTCCCGGACTGGCCGCAGTGGTGCCGATGGGGTCAGGGGCGGGAATCGGCAAAGTCGGCCCGTACAACGAAATGGGCAACTTCTACCGGGGTGGTGCGGTGCATCTCGCCGGGTGGGTCGGTTGGTACGACGGCGTCTTCTGGGGCAATCCCGCCCGGCCCGTCTTCCCCGCGACCTATACGCGCGAGGACATGATCCGCATCCACAAACAATGGAACATGTTTCCTGAGATCGTCGCCAACCAGACCGAGGTCGACTCCGCGCTTCACACGCTCCCGATCAACCAGATCATGAACGTGCTGGGTGCGCCGCCGAACGATTTCGACGACTTCGTCAATCGGTTGCCGAACGATCCCAAGTGGAAGGACACGGAGTTCGGGAGCGACGACGACCACAACAGCGCGCCGGCGCTGTACATCAACTCGTGGTACGACATCTCGATGGGTCCCAACGTGACGATGTTCGCCCATCAGGTGAAAGAGGCGGCCACGGAGAGCGCGCGGAACGACACGAAAATGATCATTGCGCCGACGTTGCACTGCTCACAGATGGGGGCGACGGAGCACACGATCGTCGGTGAGCGGGATCTCGGCGACGGGCGGTTCGACTACGTGAGCCTGGTGCAGGACTGGTTCGATCATTTCCTGAAAGGTGTGAACAACGCGGTGCTCAGCCAGCCCAGGGTGCGCGCGTACATGATGGGCGCAAACCAGTGGCGGACGTATGACGCGTGGCCGGTAAAGGAGGCGCATGACGTGGCCTATTATCTCGACAGCGACGGCGGCGCGAACACGCGGATGGGCGATGGCCGGCTGACGGCGGTGAAGCCGAGCAAGGCGGCGTCGGATCGTTTCACGTACGATCCGATGACGCCGGTGCCGACAGTGGCCGGCGGAACGTGGTGCTGCTACTCGCGGTCCACGCTCACGACGGCCGAACCCGCAGGGGCGGCCGACCAGTCGGGGGTCGAGATGCGCGCCGACGTGCTCGTGTACACGACGCCGCCACTCAAGCAATCCGTGGAGGTGATGGGCCCTGTGAAGGTGACTCTGTATCTGTCATCGGATCGCAAGGACACCGATCTCACGGTCAAGCTGATCGACGTCGGTCCCGACGGGAAAGCGTACAACCTGGATGACACGATCCAGCGGGTGCGGTGGCGGGACGGGTGGGATCGCCCGGTGTTCATGACACCCGGCCAAGTTTACAAGGTCGAGCTGAGCCCACTCACGACGGGGAACGCGTTTGCGGCCGGGCACCGGATCCGGGTCGAAGTCTCGAGCAGCAACTTCCCGCATTTCGAGCGGAATCTGAACACGGGCGGGAACAACTACGACGAGAAGGACCCGCTCGTCGCGCACAACGTGCTCCATCACGGGGCGCAGTATCCGTCGTCGATCGTGCTTCCGGTGGTGTCAGCCGCGCCGGCGGCGGGTACGAGCGGCAAGTAGCCGTCAGGAAGTCTGAGCGCCAGAGGCAAGAGGGGACACCGTCATTCGACGATGTCCCCTCTCTCTGCGAAATACAGAAGCCGATCAGAACATGCCCTGAGATCCGGTCGCTTCCGCGGTTTCGGACCGTCGCACCTTACCCGTCGTCGTCATTCGCCGGGTCGCTCGTCTCGACCGGCGCCCGGGGCCGAGGAACGCGAGGGACCACCACGGGTGATTGACCAGCAGCTCGGCGCTTGGCGTTCAACGCGGCGAGTCCCGTCGCCTTGAGCGCGGCCCAGCGCTGGAGCACCACCCGTGACTGCGCCTGCGCACGATCGCACGCCGCCACCTCTCGCGCGGTCGGCGCGACGTCCGCTCCCTGCATCGCCATCGCCGCGGCCAGCATGGCGGTGCCCACGCTCTCGAGTGTCGGTGGCCCGGCCGGCGCCGCGCGACCCGGCGCGGACCCCGCAGCCGGACCGCGCGCCGGAGCTGGCGCCAACGATTCGACCTGGGTCTTGAAGGCGTCGATCTCCGTGCCTTGCAGGCTATCCAGTCGCGCAACGAGTGCACGCGCTGTCGCGTAGTCCCACTCGGCGGCTGCGGCGCCGTCGTACATCCGGCGGGTCAGGGTAGCCAACTGCGCGAGCCCGGCGGCCGAGGACTTGACCCGCGGGTCGAGCCGGAGGGCCAGCGGCTGCGTATACGATTTGCCGCCGACCGTAAGACGAACGGTGTACGCGCCCGGCGGCGCCCAGGGCGCGTCGACAGCCGGAGCGGTCCGATGGGGAACCGCGCCTACATCGGATCCGCCTCTGCCGGCCGCCCGTCATCGGCGGCGATGGGCGCGTAGCGCAGGTCCCAACTGACGCAATGCATGCCTGCATCCGTGGAGATCACCAGTGGGGGCGCCGGCCAGTAGAGCGGCAGCGCACAATCGGTGGCGGCCGGAGTTTGTTGGCACAGGCGATTGTACGCGGCTGAGTCCCGTGCGGGATCGGGATGACGAACCGGATCGTCGCTGGAATAGGAGCGGACAATCGTGCCGCCGGCATCGAGGATATCGAGGGACACCGGACCCGCCGCGGCGGCCGCCAGGTAATAGTCGATAATTGCGCCAGCCGGCGGATTCTCGCCGGCGAGCAGCTCCGGCGGCCACGGCGTCGGGTCGTTGGTGGCAAACCGAACGCGCAGGGCCGGTTCGGGCTTGAAGAGGTACGCCGAGTTTGCCGACTGCGGCCGCGCGCATTTGCCGGAGCGGCGTCACGTCATCGAGGATCCAGAAACCACGCCCGTGCGTGGCGGCGACGAGGTCGGAACAGTGGCAGGAGGAGTCGTCCTTGACCTGCAGATCGCGCACGGAGATGGCCGGCATATCGAGCCTGAGCGATTCCCAGTGATCCCCATCGTCGAACGAGACCCAGACCTGCGTCTCGGTGGCGGCGTAGAGCAAACCCCTCACCCGCGGATCTTCACGGATGGAGTTCGCGGGGGCGCCTGGCGCGATGCCGTTGTCGATCTCGGTCCACGTCTTGCCGCCATCGTGCGTGCGCCAGAAATGCGGATTGAGATCGTCGATCCGCAGCGTGTTGGCGGCCGCATAGGCAGTGAGGGCATCGAAGTGGCCGGCATCCAGATTGAAAATGCGGGTCCACGGCTTGATGGCCGGCGGCGTGACGTTGGTCCATGTCGTCACCACCATCCGTCGTCACCTGAATGTTTCCATCATCCGTGCCCGCCCACAGAACGGTGGCGCGCACCGGGGACGGTGACAGCGCGGTGATCGCGCCTTGCGGTGCCGGCGTGACGGCGCTCGCGTAGCGGCCCGCGCTCGCAGGCACGGGCCACGTCTGCCGCGCGAGATCCGGGCTGATCCGGGCCCAGCGGTGGCCGCGGTCGATGGTCTTCCAGACCGCGTTCGAGACGTAGAGCAGTACCGTCGGGTCGAGTGGCAGCCAGTTGATGGGCATCGTGCGCACGTTCCGGTTGAACGTCCCGCCCACCGCGGCTGTGGAGCCCGGCGCGGCGGGAGCGGCCATATCCGGGCCGATGAACGTCGTCTGGCCGGTCTTGCGGTTGTAGAGGGACACATTGGTGCGCATGCTGCCGAAGACCTGGTCAGGGTCTGCGGGATCGGGTGCGGCAATGCCGTACTCCTGGATGTTGACGGGATGCCAGTCGTGGAAGGTGATCTCGCCATCCATCGACCGGCTATCCACGCACGCGGACCCGGCATCCTGCTGGCCGCCACAGACGCGATACGGGAACGCGTTGTCGGTCGAGACGTGGTACATCGCCGCGGTCGGCTGTGTGTACCAGTTGCTCCACGACACGCCGCGGTTGGCGGACACCACGCCACCCTGATCGGACACCTCGAGCAGGATATCGGGATTGTTGGGATTGATCCACGTCTTCTGGTAGTCGTCGCCGCCCGGCGACCCGCGCACGGCCGACCACGTCGCGCCGCCGTCCTCTGTCCGCCAGAACACGATGGAAGAGCTATAGACGACGTTGTCGTTCTTCGGGTCGACAGCGAGCGTCGGCAGGTCGCCGCCTCCGATCCGCAGCAGCGGGCGACCGTCATGGTTCGGGGACTGCGCGCTGTCCGCAGCGTTCGCGGCCCGGCCTGCGGGAATCCAGTGCTCGCCCCCGTCCGTCGTCTTGTAGAAGCCGACGACAGTCGTGCTGGCACGCGGACGCTCCCGCCGGCGGCCCACCGCCGCCTGCCGGAGCGCCGTCCGCGGGAGCAGGTGCGGCGACGGCAGCGTAGAGCACGCTCGGGTTACTTCGTGCGATGGCCAGATTGGCCTCGACCACCGACGGCAGCCCATCCGTCAGCGGCTTCCACGTCGTGCCGCCATCGACGGATTTGAAAATCCCGCCACCGGGCCGATCGAATGCGCCACCTTCGACGAACGCCTGCTGCTGAACCCAGAGCGCGGCGTAGACGGTGGACGGATTGCGCGGGTCGATGCGGACATCGTTGGCGCTCGTGTAGTCATCCTTGTAGAGCACCTTCTCGAAACTCTGGCCACCGTCCGTCGAGCGGAAGATCCCGCGCTCCGCATTGGGGCCATACGGGTGGCCGAGCGCGGCGACGAAGAGGCGGTTGGGATCAGTGGGGTCGACGTCGATCATGGCGATCATCTGGCTGTCGCGGAGACCGAGGTGCACCCACGTCTTGCCCGCATCGGTGGACTTGTAGATACCGTCGCCGACCGCGAGGTCCGGCCTGATGATGCCCGCACCGGTTCCGACGTAAATGACGTTCGGGTCGGAGGGGGCGACGGCGATGGCACCGATCGCGCCAGTCGGCTCGTGGTCGAACAGCGGGACCCAGGTGGACCCGTAGTCGGTCGAGCGCCACACGCCGCCGTCATCGAATCCGATGTAGAAGACGTTGGGCTGGCTGGGCACCCCGGCGAGCGCGCGAGCGCGCCCGGCGCGTGGGGGGCCGATCGATCGCCAGTGCATCGCGGAGTACACCGCGGGCGATTGCGACGCGGCGGAGCCAGCGGTGGCAGCGCCGAGCAGGATGCCTGCAGCGAGGCGGACCAGTAGCGGGCGGACGCGGACCTTTCCGGACACCATGCGGAGTCCTTCCGTTCGAGGATGGGGAATTCTAACAATGCACGCACGCGGGCACAGGATGCTCGCACGCGCTAAGATTTCACCGTTCCAGCAACCGGAGCGTTCGTCGTGGCGGGGATGTGGCGCGGTTCAGGCGTGGCGGCCTCCACTCTCGTGGCAACGCTCTTGTGCGCCGCCACGGCGTGGGCGCAGATCGTCCAGGGCACCGTCCGGAGCGGCGGCGCACCCCTCGTCGGCGCGACCGTCTATTGAACGACCGGGATGCCGTCCAGGAGAGGAGGCGTTTCAGTCACCAGGCGAATCGGTGGCCGAGGATCATCTTGGCAATGAGATGGTCGGTGCCGCGGGTGAATCCTTCGCCCAGGCCGGCGTTGAATTCCCAGGCTGGTCCGAAGTCGAGGTTGACGACGCCGAAGAGCTGGTGTTGCTGTTCTTCAACCGGGTCGAACTCCTGGATCGATCCCAGTGATGCGTAGTACTCGGCGGCGACGTTGACGAAATGCGATAGGTCGTAACCCACCTGCGCCGCTGGCGCGAACTCCATTCCCCGGGAGACATCCGGGCCGCGCAGCGTTCGTTCAAGGGCCGGATTGACGGCGAGGTACCATTGCCCGAGCTGTTTGTCCACGATCGGCCGGATCTCCCAGGTCCAGGTGTCGGTGGACACCGTCGGCCGCTGGTAGCCTACTTCCATCGATAGGCTGATGCCGACCGGCCAATTCCATGATGGAGGGACGCGTACCCGGGGCCGGATGTGGTCGCCCACCCACTGCCATCCCTGGCCGTCCCGCGCGCTGGTGAAGACGTAGAATCCCGTTTCGAACCAGTTCGTAATGCCTTGCGTGATCTCGAGTGTCTCGTGGAGTGCGTGTTCAGTGGGCCAGAGGCCATCCTGCTCCGCCGTCCGCCCCTCCAGCGTGAAGTTGCTATGGACCTCCACCATTGTAGTGCGAGGTGCCACAGTCTCGGCCGCGTACACCTGAATCTCGTAGTTGTCCTGCGCCGCGAGACTACCGGGCAGCCACAACGTGCCCGCGCACAGGGCGCCGGCAACAAGACGAACGGGCACGAGCTGCGCGAACCGCACGGACGGCCGCGTCACAGGAGCGGCGTCGTACGACGAGCGAGTTTCTGATGAAAGAGTCATCCGACGTAGTGATGAGTGAGCACTGCGGCCACTACCGTGAGCACGACGACGACGATCGGTGGGACCCGCCACCGTTCGAGCAGTAGAAAACCCGTGAGCGCGATCGCGAGATCCTGTCCGGTCAGGACGGCGCTGCGCCAGATCGGATTGTATAGTGCGGCGCCGAGGAGGCCAACTACAGCCGCATTCACACCCGCGAGCGCACCTCGTGCTGCCGGACGACGGCCGATCCATGTCCACACGGGAATGCCAGCGAATGCGATGAGGAGGCCGGGCAGGAACATGCACACGAGCGCCACTGCGGCCCAGAGTGTTGCGAGCCCCGCAGGCGCGACCGTGGCACCCAAGTACGACGACACCGTGAAAAGTGGGCCGGGGACGGCCTGCGCCATGCCGTAGCCGGTGAGGAACGTGTTGTCCGACATCCAGCCGCTTGGCACCAGCGCGTCGCGAAGCAGTGGCAGCACAACGTGGCCGCCGCCAAAGACGAGTGCTCCAGCACGATAGAAGACGCCTGCGAGTGTAACGAGCGTATGGCCGGTCCTGAGGACCGAGAAGGCGACCAGGAGTCCGAGGAACACCAGCAATGCGGCAGTCCCAGTTGCACGGCTCACAGGCATCGCGGGCGGGCTCGCCACCGAATCCAACTCGCGACAGAGGACTGCACCAAGCAACGCACCACCGATCAGCACAGCAAACTGGATGAACGGGCCACCAACATTGAGCAACAGGACAGCCGCCGCCAATGCGATGCCAGTGCGCGTGCGGTCCGGACATAGTCGTGGCGCCATGTTCCACACGGCCTGGGCCACCACCGCCACGGCGACCAGCGCGAGGCCGTGCAAGGCGGCAGTGATCCCCGGCCCGTGCAGGTGGGGGGCCCACATCGCGAACGCGAACAATATGATCGCCGAGGGCAACGTAAATCCGAGCCACGCGGCCAGCCCCCCCGCCCAACCAGCGCGTCTGAGTCCAACCAGGAAACCGACCTGGCTACTCGCCGGCCCTGGCAGCATCTGACAGAGCGCGATCAAGCCTGCGTACTCGTCGCTCGACAGCCACCGCCGCTGCCGGACATACGTGCGCTCGAAGTAGCCCAGGTGCGCGATCGGCCCGCCGAACGATGTGAGGCCAAGCTGAAGCGCCACGCCGAACACCTCGCGCGCGCTGCCCTGTCGCCCGGGCGGCTGATCTACGGCGGCGCCCTCACTCACACGTAGCCGAACAGCGCCATGACCGCGAAGTCCATGTGAAGTGCCGGTAGTAGGGGAAAGAGCGGGCGCCCGCGTCGTTCGCGACGAAATCTATAGGGCACGAGCGGGTGGCCAGGGAAGTGTCGCGCCCATCAGAACAGCAGGGGCTCGGCCCTCGTTCAGCGACGGCGCTGTCCGGGGACACTACCGCGCGGGTCTGACGGCACCGGGCTTGACACGGTCGTCTACAGATGTAAACGTTAGCCAACGCAAGGCCGGATGTCTCGTGGAGACCGGGTGCGCGGCTTGGTATGGGATGGCCCCGCCGGACTGCTCGAGGGAACCGTATCAGAAACCTGCGCGGACTCCCGGGCGTGCTGTTCATTGATTTCAACCTCAACTGTCAGGACTGGCCCCGTATGCGTCGATGGCTCCTTCTTCTGTGCCTGGTGTCTGTCGCGCCGGTGCCCGCTGGTGCCCAACGCCCGGACAGCCTCGGGCCGGTGGTGCGAAAGTATCTGCGCGTCAGCACGCCCCGAGTGATTCTGGAGCACGTCCAGGTCATCGATGGGACGGGAGCGGCGCCTAGTGCGGATCAGAACATCACGATCGAGCGCGGGCGGATCACCGCGATATCGGCCGGTGCAGATCAGGCGCCGAGCGAGGGCACCTCGGTGCTCGACCTGCGCGGGTACTCGGTCATGCCGGGGATCGTCGGCATGCACGAGCATCTCGTGTACATCGCACGAACAAATCTTGCTCCCGACTTCAGCTCCGACGGCCCGGCGGTCTTCCTCGAGATGCCCTACTCGGCGCCTCGCCTCTACCTGGCGAACGGCGTGACGACCGCGCGCACGGCGGCCAGCATCGAGCCTGCCACGGATGTCAGGATCAAGGAGGCCATCGAGGCGGGCACGCTTCCCGGCCCGCATTTGGATGTCACCGGTCCGTTCCTGGATGGGGCGAGCCACTCCGGCAGCCTCGAGATCCGTCAACTCACCGGACCCGAGGATGCGCGGCAGACCGTGGCTTACTGGGCGGATCGCGGCGTGACCTCGTTCAAGGCGTATGCGCACATCACGCGCGAGGAGATGGCCGCGGTGATCAAGGAGGCGCACAAGCGCGGCCTCAAGGTCACGGGCCACCTGTGCTCAGTGACCTACGCGGAGGCGGTGGACCTCGGCATCGACAATCTCGAGCACGGGTTCTTCGTCAATACCGAGCTCGATCCCGACAAGAAGCCCGATATATGCAGCGAGAGCAGCGGCGACTACACACTCGAGCACATGGCGCCGGGGAGCGCCGAGGCGGGCCGCTATTCGCGACACTCATCAAGCACCATGTCGCGATCACTTCGACGATGCCCGGTACCGCGGCGACGGTGCAGACTCTCGAAATGCCGCTGGATAGCAGGCCACAGCTTCGGCCGGCGGTATTGCAGGTGATGTCTCCGTCCGCACGGGACGCGTATTTCTTCTGGCGCAACCGCCCCAGGGCGACTCAGAGCAAGGCCGCCCTGTTACTCCGCAAGGAAATGGACATGGAGCGTGCGTTCGTCGCAGCGGGTGGGCTTCTCATGGCTGGATCGGATCCGGTCATCAATGGAAACGTTCCGGGGTTCGGAGATCAGCGGGAGATCGAGCTGCTCGTGGAGGCCGGGTTCACGCCGGTCGAAGCGATCCGCATCGCGACCCTGAACGGTGCGACCTACCTCGGGCGCCAGAACCAGATCGGGTCGATCGCCATCGGCAAGAACGCCGATCTCGTCGTAATGAAGGGCGATCCGGCGGCGCACATCACCGATATCGAGAACGTCGAGATCGTGTTCAAGGACGGGTATGGATATGACACCGCCAAGCTGCTGGAGTCAGTGAAGGGGCACTACGGCGAGTATTAGCGCGCGCATTACGCTATGACCGGCCGACGTCTCGCGGCGGGGGCCGTTCGCCCCAACAGGCGCCCTTCGGGTCGCGAACGGCCCCCACTGCCCTCGACGACTAGTTAGAGCCGGACGGCAACTACTGTTTCACCGCGGCAGCTTTCACAAGCGGAGACTCTACTCTGTGGAACGCACTTCGGTCGTCTTTCTGATGGCGGCTTTGATCGTTGCCGTGGCCGGTGCAGTCTATGACTCGGCGAATGTCATGATGCCCGGGCGTACACCTGGCGCCGTGTTTCGCGACTGTCCGCAGTGTCCCGAGATGGTGGTGATCCCGGCCGGCAGTTTCACCATGGGTTCGTCCGACGACGAAAAGTCCTGGGCGGTGAGCCATGGCGCCAGCAAGGGGTCGGTGTCTGACGAAGCGCCGCAACATTCCGTGACGGTGCGGTCGTTCGCATTGGGCAAGTACGATGTGACGCGCGCAGAGTACGCGGTGTTCGTCCGGGAGACAAAGCATGCCGCTGGGGACGGGTGCCTTATCTACGACGGGTCGCATATGAACAACTCGGTGTGGCCCAGGCAGGCGGGCGCGAGTTGGCAGAAGCCGGGATTCGACCAGACGGACCGTGACCCCGTCGTGTGCGTCTCATGGCCCGATGCGAAAGCCTACGTTTCCTGGCTGAATGGCAAAGTACGCCGCCCGGATGCGGCGGCTGGCGATGGTCCATATCGGCTGCCCAGTGAATCCGAATGGGAGTATGCCGCGCGGGCGGGGCGCACCACACGCTTCTGGTGGGGTGACGACGGTGATACATCCCGGTACGCGTGGTACAAAGGCAACTCCGGCGGCCGGACCCATCCGGTGGGGGAGATGCCCGCCAACCGGTTCGGGCTGTACGACATGGCGGGCGATGTCTGGCAATGGAACGAGGACTGCTACGCCGAGAGCTACGCCGGTGCACCGGGGGACGGGCGTGCTGTGGAGGCGGGGGGTCCGGGCTGCATGCGGGTGGATCGCGGGTCGTCCTGGGCGTACACTTCCTGGTTGCTGCGCGCGGCGACACGCGAGCGGAATGTCCCGGACATGCGAGACGACGTCCTGGGATTCCGGGTGGCGAAGACGCTGCCGTGATGACACCGCCGTGAACAGAGCTCGTTCATTTGACTATACCGATACGATGAAGCGACCGGTATCGATCAGCGACGCGGAATCGGTGGTGCTGGCCGTGTTGTGGCGGACGGGTCCCGCGACGACCGAGGCGATCGTGGGCGCTCTCGGCAGGCAGCGGTGGCAGGAATCGACCATCAAGACCTTGCTGAACCGGCTACTGAAGAAGGGCGCGATCCGCGCCAGGAAAGATGGGCGGCGCTACATTACACGCCGCTACTGACGCGGGAGCAGTGGCTGTCCAGCGAGAGCGAGGGGCTGCTCGACCGGTTGTTCGGCGGACGGGTTGCTCCGCTGGTGGCGCATTTCAGCAAGCACCAGAAGCTCACCAAGAAAGACATCGCTGACCTCAAGGTGCTCATACGGGAACTCGGCGATGATTAGCCACGCACTGTTCGCGCTGGTCGTGCTGACCGTGGCCACGAGTGTTTCGGTGTTGGTGGTCGCTTTGCTACGCGCGCCGCTCCGGCACGTCGCCGGGGCGCAGGCGGCGTACTGGTTGTGGCTGGTGGTGCCGTCGAGCGCAGTGGCGGCGTTGCTGCCGGCGCCGTCGGAGTCGTGGGTATTGGCGACAATCGCCCTGCCGGCGCGCCTCATGGCGCTGGGTGGGAGGAGTGCGCCCGCGGAGTACGCGCTCGCGGGGCTGCTCGTGTGGGTGGCAGGCGCGTCGCTGATGCTGGTCTTTGCCGTGCATTGCCAGCGAGCCTTCGAGCGATCGTTGGGTACGCTGACGGCGCTACCGGGTGGGGCGTACCAGAGCGCGTCGGTGGCCGAACCCATGTTGGTCGGAGCGTGGCGCCCGCGAGTCGTGCTGCCGGCTGATTTCGAGATACGGTACACGGCAGAGGAGCGCGCGTTGGTGCTGGCGCACGAGAAGGCGCATCTCAGCCGGGGCGACGCCCTGGCGAACGCGGTGGCGTCGGGCTGCCTTTGCCTGTGCTGGTTCAATCCATTGATGTACTGGGCGGTTGGGCAGTTCCGCTTCGATCAGGAGCTGGCGTGCGATGCGTCGGTCCTGGCGGCGACGGGGACGGCGCGGCGGCGATATGCTGCCGCGCTGCTCAAAGCGCAAATCGCGGCCGACTCGGTCAGATTCGTGCCGGCCGGATGCTCGTGGCAATCCAGCCACCGCTTGAAACAGCGGATCGCCGTGCTCAAACGTCCGTTGCCGAGTTATGTGCGCCGCGCGTGCGGGGTGCTGTTGGTGCTGGGGTTCATCAGCTCTGGCAGCTACGTCGCGTGGGCGACTCGCGCGATCGCGGCCATTGTGCCGGCGTGGACGTGCTCGGTGATACCGCCGATCCTGCAAGGGAGTGCGCCGCGAAGGACCAGCGAGTTCTGAATCAGCTCTTCGCTCGATTCAGGTGGTCTATGCGCCTCCGCGCCTCGGCGACCCGTGGCTGCAACTCGGCGTCCGCGTTCTTCCAGAGGTCTACAAAGCGGCCATAGTACTCGGTGGCGCGCTTGGGATCCCCGGCGGCTTCATACAGCTCGCCCAGCCGGAACAGCGCCGGCGCGAGGTAGTAGCGGTCGATGAATCCGTGTCCGGTGCCGGCCATCTCGACGTATTGCGTCAGGTATTTGCGCGCCGAGTCGGCCTGCGAACCCCGCTCGTATGCCTGAGCGATGAAGACCGGCGTACAGGCCGTGCAATTATACGTGGGGAGGCCGTCGGCCTCGATGTCGCCGCGCCGGAATTGGGCCACCGCGCTATCGGTCTTGCCCTCCGCCACATCGATCAGACCGTGCACCCGCGCAAGAAATACCCACTGGCGCCGGCGCTCGGCTGTGTCCAACCGCGCCTCAAACTGGCTCGCCACGCTGCGAGCCTTCGCCGTGTCGCCGAGTTGTGCGTAGCCCACCGACAGCCAGAGACTGCGGTCGCGGGGCAGGGGCACGGAGGTGGGCGGCACGGCCCGGAGCGTCGAGTCCAGCATCGCGAGGCCGTGCCGCACGTTGCCGCGGAGGCCGCCGTCCACGGTCGCGTGGAAGTACGCGTTCTCGTATGGGCTGATCGTATCACCTAGCAGGCGCGCTCTCCCTTCGGTCACCTGCGCCTGGTGTCGCTCGGCTTCGCGCAGCCGGCCGCGGACCAGTGCGAGCCGGGCCAGGGCCCCCTGCGCGTTCAGGGCGTCGCGTGGTTCAGCGGTATCCGCATCCGCGCGAGCCATTTTCTCAGCGGCGTCGTAGTCGCGCCGCGCCCAGTACTCTCCGAAGCGGATCGTGCCGGTCGGATAGGACGGGCTGCGGCTCCTCATCGTCGCCAGTACGGAGTCGAAGGCGGCGAACTGCCCATCGACCGTGTGCTGCGTTGCGAGGTTCCCCAGGATGGTGCCGTTATCCGGCTGGCCCTCAAGAGCCAAATGGAACATGCTGTCGGCGCCGGCGCCGTCGCGTGCATCTCCGAGCGCAACAGCAAGCGAATTCACGGCATCATAATTCGTGGAGTCGAGCTCCACGGCGCGCCGGAGTGCGCGGATGGCCTTCGGCCGGTTCGGGGCCGCCGTTATGTAGTACGCTCCCTCCACATTGTACCGCTCGCGCTCCGGCAGTCGCTCGCGCAACCGGAACGCCTCAGTCATCGCTTCGTTGATCGCCGCTGTGCTACCAGGGCCACCCAACGTTTGCAGCGAGTACGCGAGCTGGACGTAGGCCATCGCAAAGGTGGTGTCCTGCCGGATGGCCTCATGGAAATCCTGGATCGCGGCGGGGTAGTCGCCTTGGATGTCGTTCGCACGAAGCCCAGCCGCGTAGCTGCGGAGCGCGCCGAGCGAGCCCGTGGTCACCTGCTCGAGGCGCGGCGCTACTCGTACCGTCTTCAGGGATTCGCCAGTCTTCTCCCGCAACGACTTGGTCAGGCGGTCCACTGCAGGGATCAGGTCTCCCACGTCCTTTGCCGACTCGTTGTACGACGCGAGCTCGTCTCCGGTCTCGGCGGCCACCAGACGCGCCGTGACGATGTATCCCCCGCCGGCTCTCGTGACGCTGCCTCCGACGACCGCCTTGGCGCCGATCCGCTGCGCGATCTCACGCGCCGTCGCGAGGCCCACGCGCGCCGTGTCCGGCCGCTTCATCTGTTCGAGGGCGGCGACGACGGCGCTCGTCGGCACGACGTGCACGACCCGGCTCTGCGACAGGTTCGTCCGCACGGCCTCGGCGATCGTCGCGCCGAGCGACGAGTCCGCGGCAGGCGCATCGAAGGCGGCGACAACTACCTTGTCGCTCTGCGAGAGTTTGCCAGAAGCGAGCAGGGAGCCCGCCGGGCCGATACCGAGCAGTCGCAGAATCATGTATGTGACGACCAGCAGCACGAATGCGCTCACGGCGACGAGACCGCCGCGCGCCGTCCGCTTCCAGGACATGTGCGGGCTCGCCTTGACCGCGAGCGTCGCCATGGTGCCATGAATCGCAGGGAGCGATGGCGTACCGCCCGGGGTGAACGTCGGCGTGGCCGCCGCCATTCGGTGTGACACGTACTGCGCGTAGGCCGTGAACAGGATCACGGGCAGCCCAAGCGCCATGACGATGAGCGACCCCGGAAACACCCAGTCGGGGAGACCGATCGCGATGATAGCGGCGCGTGCGACGATGGCCACGGCGACGAATGCAGCCGCATAGACCACGAGCGCCCGCCGGAGCATCGAGCGGCCACCCAACAGGATCGCCGGCATCGCGGCCTGCGGTGCGGAGGGCGACGCGACGGCGTCGAGGCGGCTCAGCAACTCGGTTGCGCTTGCAGGCCGCGCCGCGGGGTCCTTGGCCAGGCACTGCATGACGAGCGCCGCGAGCGGCGGCGGACAGTCGGGGCGGAGCTCGCCGAGTGGTGCCGGCGTTTCGGACATGTGGGCGACGAGGAGCTTGTGCGGCGGCAGGCCGGCGAATGGCGGCCGCCCCGCGAGAAGCTCGTACGCCATGCAACCGAATGCGTAGATGTCAGCGCGGTGATCCGTCCCGGGGTCGCCCGCCGCCTGTTCGGGCGCCATGTAGGCGGGCGTTCCAACCGCGGTGCCGAGCTGGGTGAGCGTCGTGCCCGTAGGGCCCGCGGCAGCGGCGGCGATGGCCTTGGCAATCCCGAAGTCCGTCACCACCGCGGTGTGGCCGGACAGGAGCACGTTATCCGGCTTGATGTCGCGGTGCACGACGCCGTGTTCGTGCGCGTACGCGAGGGCGCGCGAGACGTCGCGGAGGATGCTCACCGCCTCGGCGATCGGGAGCGCTCCTCGACCCAACCGCGCGCGAAGGCTCTCGCCATCGACGAACGGCATCGTATAGTAGGGCAGGCCATCGACGTCACCCGCCGCCAGGACCGGGACGATGTTGGCCTGCTGCAGGGACGCGGCGACGCGGATCTCGCGCTCAAAGCGGGGCGTCGACAGGGCCGCGGCGAGCTCGGGCGAGAGCACCTTCACGACGACCTTGCGTCCGAGGCGGTGCTCGTCGGCGACGAACACCCTCGACATCCCCCCGCCGCCGAGCTCGCGCTCGAGCGTGTAGCTCCCGGAGAGCGACTGCTGAATCTGCGATCGGAGGTCGGCAGTCACACGAGTCGCTCGGGAGTGGGAGCCGCGCAAATGTACGGCGGGGTAAAGCTAATAGCCACCGGCGCTTGGCGAGCACCAATGTCTCCTCAGTAGCGATCGAAATGGCGACGCCAACCCCGCCACGCCTACGGCGGCGACGTGGCGCCCGTTGCGAAGAGGCCGGTCGCGACGCGGGTGAGGGGACGCGGGCTCAGCGGCGCTACCCAGTGCGGGCGTGGCGCAGAGAGATAACTGATGGGGCAGCTATCGGTTCTGCGTGTTGCAACGCAGCGATGAAGACGTGCTTGCTGTGGTATGGCGCTCGCGGTGATGATGAGTGGGGGGTCGTGCACACCAATGATCAATCGGGAGGGAGCGAGCGATGGCCGAAAAAACGAAGAGCGAGAAATCGAAGAGGGGGAAATCGAAGAGCGAGACCGTGACGCACGACTCAATGAAGGTTGGCAAGGAGCTGGCCGACCTGTGTCGTGCAGGCAAGGCGCTCGACGCACTCGATCGGCTCTACAGCCCGGGCGTCGTCAGTATCGAGGCGGACACCGGCGGGATGATGCCCGAGCGGGTGGAAGGCTTGGCGGCCGTTCGCGGCAAGAACGAATGGTGGGAGAAGAACCACGAGACCCATGGATCCGAAGTCGAGGGACCGTGGCCGCATGGCGACCGCTTCATCGTCCGGTACAAGTTCGATGTGACGCCGAAGACCGGGCCGATGGCGGGGAAGCGGATGAAACTCGACGAGGCCGCGCTCTATACCGTCAACGGTGGCAAGGTCGTGCAGGAGGAATTCTTCTATAGCATGGAGTCGTGACCTGCTCCCTGCATTCGGGCCGGTCTCGATCATCTGGCGCGCTATCACTTCGGCTGCAAAATGGGCCGGTCGCAGGTAAGTGCGACCGGCCCATTTTGCAATGTCACCTCACCAGATCACTTGCTGACTGGAGTGCAATTGGTCTTTCGGATCGTGCCAGCAAGCGTGAAGATCTTCCAGCCATCCGGTCCCTTGCGAAACAAGAAGGTGTCGATGCCGCAGTGGTCGATGGCTGTCTTGCCGCCTTCCGTGTAGGTGTAGTACGCCCACAACGACGCCATCGGGCCGTCGATCTGTACTTTGGGTGCCTGCATCCGTTCATCACCGCCCGGGCCAGTGCCCTTGCCGACACTTGCGATGAACTCGCCCACCGTGTGCTGCCATACGATTCCGGTTGGGCCACCGGGGATTACGACCATCGTCAATGGCAGGGCGGTGGAGTGCATCAAGGCCGTGTCGCGGGTCCGCATGCCGTCGAAGAAATGATTCGCCACCGCGACCACGGCTTGCTCTTCGGACTGGGCGAGAGCCGGTGCGGCAGCAAGAACGCTCATCGAGATCAGCGTCAGCGCGGCGAGCGCAGTGGTGCGGCCGCGACGTGCAACAGTTGGCATGGTAGGAATGGTGACCTCACGTGGAAGTGAACGGTGCCGCAAGCGAGTCAGGGTAGGAGCCGGGATGTAATTGACGCGCTCATGAGGCATCCGTCCATTGGCACGTGTGGCCTTATTCCAGAATCATGCTTGCGGTGCCATTCTTTGGGCCTCGGATCAGGAGACTTGCTGGAATCCCGTACTCTGTCCCCGAAGCGTGCGCCAGACCTTCCTGAGAATCGTGGCCTGCGTGAGGTAGAGGTGCATCACGCCCGCCACGACAACCGCGATCAGGATGTTGCGCGGTGTGAACTGCAGCGGCGGGAGCTGCGGCTTGGCCATGTGCACGTGATTCGCGAAGACGGCCCGATCCGAGATCACATAAATCACCCAGAGGCCGATCAGAGGCACCCGTAGGCGGTCCGCGGGTAGCCAAATGACCACCCGAGGCTAAGTTCGGGCCGTGAGGACCACGCCCAGGGGAGGAAAGCCCCAGCTCTTTCGAGGCTGGTCCATCGTCGCCGTCGCATTCGTCGGACAGGCGTTCGGCATTGCGCCGCTCCTGGTTTACACGTTCGGCGTTTTTGCCAAGCCGCTGGCTGAGTCATTCCATTCGAGCCGCGGGTCCATCGCGCTGGCAGTGTCGCTGCTCGATGTCATCATCGGGCTCTCGGCGCCGGCGGCAGGATGGCTCGTCGATCGCCACGGCGCGCGGAGCGTCATATCGGTCGCCATGGTCCTGCTTACCGGGTGCATCGTCGCGCTCGCGTATGTCCAGCCGCCACTCTGGCACCTGTATGCGCTCTATGCGCTGGCCGGACTGATCGGGGTCATCACGTCGCCAGTGACATACGGGCGCGTGGTGGCCAACTGGTTCGACCGGAAACGCGGCCTCGCGCTCGGGCTGGCCTCGGCCGGCATCGGGTTCGGCGCATTCGTCACGCCGATCTTCGCCCAGAATCTCGTGGACCGTGGCGGGTGGCGGCTTGCCTACCTCGGACTCGCCGGGTCGGCATTCTTCATCGCGCTGCCGGTGGTCGGATTGTGGCTTCGAGGCACTCCTCAGGAAGCCGGGCTGCTCCCGGACGGAGTGCCCACGCCGGACCAGCAGGTGCCGCACCACGAACCCATCGCCGGCATCGAACCAAGCGTGACACCAGGCCTGACGGCGCGTGAAGCGATCAGGACACGCACGTTCTGGCAACTCTGCGTCATCTTCTTCTGCGTCGCCGCGTGCGTCAATGGATCGATCGCGCATTCTGGTGCCGCTGCTCACGGACCACGGCGTATCGGGCCGCACCGCGGCTCTCGCGACATCGCTCTTCGGCCTCACGTCGATCGTGGGACGGGTGGGAAACGGCTATCTCGTGGACCGCATCTTCGCGCCCCGGGTGGCGGCTGTTCTGTTCGCGGGCGCGGCCATCGGCGTCGCGCTGCTCCTGGCCGATCCCACCAGCGCCACGGCGTCTGTCACCGCGGCACTACTCGGCCTCGCCGTCGGCGCGGAGTCGGATGTCATCCCGTTCCTGGTCAGCCGCTACTTCGGCATGCGCGCGATGGCGATGCTGTACGGGTGCGCGTTCGGAGTCTACGTGCTGGGGAACGCCACGGGGCGGTATCTCTTCGCGGCGGGGTATGACGCAACCGGATCGTATGCACTGCCGCTGGCGTGTGCGCTCGGCCTGCTGGTGCTCTCGAGCGTGGCGACCCTCACACTCGGGAGGTACGACATGCTGCCCGCGGGGGTCCGCACGTCGCCAGCAGGCGGCGCGTAGCAGGCGAGGGAGCTAGTAAAACAAAGAGGGTGGCGGTCGTCTAGACCCGCCACCCTCTCCGGGTACAATCAGCGGTCAGGGCTTGTTCTGGTTTCCCTGATCGTGATGCGGCTGTTCTTTCGCTTGCAGCTTCTGCATCTGCTGCGAATGTTTTTGCGAGAGTTGCTGCGTCTGCTGGGTGTGCTGCTGTTCCACCTTCTGCATGGCCGCCGGATCAGCCCCTCGTTGCGTCAGACGCTGGTGGTCCTGATCCTGTTTCTGCTGGAGCTGCTGACGTTCCTGTGTCTGTTGTGAGACCAGCTTCTGCTGATCCTGTTGGAACTTCTGATCCCGCCTCTGATCTCCCGTGTTGGGCGGAGCGGGCTGTGCGACCGGCGGAAGCTCTGCCGCGTGGACCGCGTTATTGGGCCGGGCGACAGCGTTCTGCTGCTGCGGAGGACCGTTGTGCACGCCGTTGTCCGGTTGCGGAGGCCCGCTGTGTACGGCGCCTCCCTCCCTCGCTGGCACGACACCGGCTTCGGTGAACGCACCGGCCCGCGGCGTCGCAGCGATCGGGGGTTTCCCCAGATTCGTCGCCACGCGAAGCTGTGGATCCGAGCGTGCCGCTTCGACGTGGTGCATTTGCGCCGGCACAGGAGCCATGTGTGGCCCCCGTCCCGCGGACTCCTCCTCGGCAGTCTCGCGCTCCTGGATCCCGCCATTTCCTCCGTTGTAGCTGACGCGCGTGACATTCCTGGTGTTGTTGATGACGGTCGTGTTGTAGACGTTGTGCACCACGGTCACGTTCACATTGTTGACCGACTGGTTGTAGTAGTAGTGGCCGTGGTCCCAGCGGCCGCCTTCATATCCATGGCCGGGGTACCCGTACCCGTAATTGACCCCGCCGTAATAGCCGACCCGCTCACCCCAGTAGCCCTGGTGATAGACATATGCGTTGCCGCCCCAGCCCCAGTATCCCGGCGTCCAGAGGTAGCCGGGTTGCGGCGCCTCGACCCACGTGCCTGGAACCCAGTAGTAGCCGCCATCCGCCCATGCCCAGTAGCCGGGCGTCCAGACATATCCGTCGGCCGGGCAAACAGGCTGCTCGTACACGGGTAAGTCCGGCGGGGGGGCCGTGATCACGGTGACCGAGGCGTAGCCGGGCGCGGGTTCCGGGGGCGGACCTGGGGGCGGACCGCTGTACGTGGTACAGGCGACGAGGGCCGCGATTGTGAAGCACAGGGACGCTGTGGTGCGGGCAGCGGCCGGGCTCATGGGATTGCGCACGGTGATTCCTCCTGATGTGCCACGCTACGGGGCACGAGTGCTAGATGAGTGTCGCCCGTGAAATGGACGGAGGTGGTACGCAAAACGTTACAGAGAGGCGAGCGAAATCGCGAGTATGCCCGGCTTACGGCTTGTTGTGTGTCTTCTTAACCGTGTCCGTAGTCACATCGACGGCTTTCGGGTCGTAGCGGCGGCGATCGCCGGGCCCTGAAGCCGGGCAGGCCTCCGCATCGCGCTGGGCGGCGGGTTAGTTCCCGCCGTCCTTGTGCAGCGCCTGCAACTGCGCGCGTGCCTGCGCGGTGACCGCGTGCGCCTGGACGCGGACGATCACCGAGGCTGATTTCAATTCGTCCTGGGCCAGCACGATCGACGACCGAAACTCATCTACCGCGTGCGTCGTGTCGCCGGCCGCGAGCAGTGCTTCCCCGAGGCTCTCGTGTGCATTCGAGGACTTGGGGTATCGGTCGCGGTTCTCGCGGAATAATGTCACCGCGAGATTGGTCTGCTTGGCCTGGAAGGCGTAGGAGCCGAGCAGATCGAGCGGCGCCTCGGGGAAAAGTGTGGGCGTGCCCAGTGATGCGGCGCCCGCCGAGTATCGTGCCTCGAGTGCTTTGACTGCAGTGGCGATCTCCGCCGAATCCGTCGTGTTGTGTGCGGAGAATTGCCTGACTACTGAGTCCGCCGGCACGACCAGCGGCCGGAACGCCATGCGGAGCCCGTCGACCAGACCCGGGAGCGGGGTCATCTCGTGCGCGTCCTCCGGATATTCGCGCCGCTCGAAGCGCAGCCGATTCCCTTTCGCGGTATCCAGCAGCGCCGTCAGGTGCGCTGCGAACGCCGAGGTGGGCTGATCAATGAACGGCTCCTGGCCTCCGCTCATGACGAACAGCGTTCGCGGACGCACCGTGTCGGCTGCCAGCCGATGCGCGACCTCATTCGCGAACGTGCCGTCGTTCCAGTACACCGCGGGACTCATGGCGATCACCACGCGGAAGACATCCGGGCGCGTGTCCATCGCGTAGAGCGCCAGCAATCCTCCCAATGAATGCCCGGCGAACAGCCGCACTGGCGACGTGGGATAGTGCGCGTCGATCCACGGCAGCAGCTCGTCGATCATGAACTGCAAGGTCTGATCGGCGCCGCCGGCGTTCGGATAATTCTTCGCCGTCGATCCCGTTGCCGGGGGACTGAGCTCGTGCATCCGATTCTTCAGGAACGGGACACCCGCGACGATCATCGGCGGGATCAGCCGCCGGTCGATCAGGAACTGCACGTTGGCGAGCGCCGCCCGGAACTGCCCGGTCTCCTCGGCATCGGGGAAGATCAGTACCGGGTATCGTGCTGCCGTTGCCGACTCGGCGTCGGGCATCCAGAATGTAGACGTCACGCGTCGTGGCGAACGCCTTCGACGGCACGCGCACGTGCGCCACGGTCAAGAGTGTTTCGCGAGTGCCGAGCGCAGGGCTCTGCGTATCAGGCGTTTTCCGCGACGGCTGTGCTGCGAGCGCTGTCGCCACGAACGTTGCCAGGCCGGCTACAGACCCAATCATCGAAAGGTGAGCTGCCATGAATGCCCCCGGGGTCGTGGCCGCGCGAGTGGTGGTTCTCGCGCATTGCCGTCCGTATCGTGCTGTCGGACACGGATGCACCCACGGGAGGTTGCTTCCGGGCCGCGCCTACCGGGCGGCCTTGAACCGAGTGTCGTAGGTCCATTTGCGGATCTTGCGGGCGCGGGTCGCGGTGACGTCCGGATGCCGAGGGTTCACCAGGATGTTCGACTCCTCGGGCACGATCACCGACGGAACAGCGCCAAGTAGCGCGGTGCTGGCCGCGGCCCACGCGGTACCCCAATCCAGCGATACTTTGCCTGGCCGGCTCCGCGTCCCATCCTACGTGCGCGGCCGGATCCATTTCGACGCGCTGGCGCCACACCGCTACGGGTACTCGGATCTCCACGAGATATCGGTTGAGCGGAAGATCTCCGGCACCGAGATGTGCGATCGACTCGAGGCAGGCGAGTGCGCGGGAGCTCGACGCGTACACGACCGGTGTGCCTGGCCGATTCCAGCGGCCGCCGCTCAACTCCGCGCCTCTCCCCGACAGATCGTCTGCCGTGAACTCCGGAGTATCCGGGGCGATGCGCCACAGGGTGATGTACGGGGCCTCGCCGCTGGCGGGGCCGGTGGTCACGCGTACGCCGCGGACTGCGTCTGAGCGATCAGACCCGCGACGATCTCGCGTCCCTCGGCCGTATCCATGAAGGCCGACGGCTGGCGCCCATCGAGCGCGGGCAGAGGGTGATTGAGCCACCCGGCGATCCAACGGGCGGCGTCGAAGCCTGAAGGGTCGCCGGACTCGCTCACGATCTGGTGGACTTGGCCGATCAGCCGCGCGATGCCGATAACGCGTTCACTCTCATCGGGGCCGAGGCGCTGAGCATGGCGAAGCTTGCGCTCGATCGTCGCTCTCGCCAGTCCCAACATTGCGTAGAGCTTATCCCGCGCGATGCTCATGTCTTCGGCGATGACACTCACCGCTTCCGCCGGCACACCATCGCGCACCAGGGCGATGCGTGCGATCGGCGCGAGGTCGTGGAGCGCACCGAGGGAGCGTTTGCCGCTGAGCAGGGGACCCCAGAGGGCGTCTTTGGCGAACGCTCCGTGCGTTGCGGGCCGAGCCTTGGTAGCTGGCGAAGGGGCGGACCCCTTCAGCCGGGGGTGTGCGCGGCTACCCAGCCGCCGTTGCGGGACACGCGCCATGTCATGGCCTCCTATATATCATATGAGAGTAATAATAGTCTCATATGGGAGTCCTGTCCAGGCGTCGCCGATTCGTGATGGGTGTCATCGCCCGGTTAGTGGGCCCCGTGCATCTCCATGCCTTCCATGTCGTCGGATGCCGCCATCGTGTCCTCGAAGTCCTGCTTGTAGACCGCGTTCCCAGGATCGACCCTGGGCCAGGTTGTGCCACGATCCGGGATGAACAGCCCTCCGACGGCACCCATCCCACCGTCGCTGATGACGTGGTCCGTGGGATTTTCGTAGGTGACCTTGATGCGATATTTGTGCTTCGGCTCGATATGGATGCCGAGCCGGTACCACCGGTAAAATCGTGCGACCGGCAGCGACAACACCCGGCCAGCCGAATCGCGAACGAGTGACGCGTGCCAGATCACCTTACCCGTCGTCACATCCGAGAATTCGAGCGCTACCGCGTAATCGTGTACGTGGCCGCCGCAGCCGACGATCGTGCCCGGAATCGCGGGACTGGCTTCCCATTCACGGACCGTGCGGCCCGGGGCCAGATCGAATGCCTTGCTGCCGTGCGGCCGCTTGCCGAGCGGGAACATCGCATCCAGGACAAATGGGAACACATGGAAAAGGGGCGACAGGTGACCCAGCGGGGTGTACCCGAGCTTCACTCGAATGCGAACGCTGTGGTACGGCGTCGTCGTCGGATTGGCCAGCATCGCGAGCACGAGGAGCCGCTCGCCGCCCTCGAGCGGCAATCCCATGAGCCACTTCGGGATCGTCACGGCTGGCGTCTCCTTGCTTGCCGCCAGAATGTGCAGCGAGGTCGGTACAAAGAGATCGCGCCGGCTCGGATCCGTGAGGTTCACATGGTGCAGGAATTCCTGTGGGAGCACATTGCCCGCGCTGTCGAGCACTTCGATGTGCACCTGATAGATCGACCCCGACTCCGGGATCACCGCCTGATACGTGGGCGGTAAGACCATCGACTCCTTGTCCGGGGTCGAAGCGGGCAGATCGACCGGCGGCAACTCTATGGTAAGCGAATCATGGTCACGATCCAGCGTGACGCGGCTCGGGGGGAGGGCGGCCACCATTGCAGCGACCTGCGCGCGGCCAATGGCCGGCACGAGGATTCCACCCAAAGTGCCACCTAGCGTACAACCTGCGAGGAGCAATCCGGCTGGCCAATGCCGGACGAGGTTGGCAGAAGGATTCATCATGTCGTCAGTTCCGGAGGAGCGGTGCCACGATGGTGGGTTCGGTGCTGCCGGTCCGCAATGCACATTCAGGCCCGCACACCGAATCGCGACCCTTCTTAATGTATGCATCCGGCGCCAATGGCAGCGGACCTTTGGCGGGAGGGGTCCCCTCTGGAGGCGCGCGCATCGAGCGTGTATCATGTCGCCGTCAAGAATACTCGCCTGCCGGCCCGGGTCGATGCTACCCGAAACATCAGGTCGGCCTTTCGTATCACGTTACTCGAGTTTCTCAGGTTATCGCAACTGCTGGCCCATAACCTTGGAGCGATTGGCTCTACGTGGAGGTAGTCATGCAGGGAACTGAAACGATACGGACCGCACTCGAGCGTAATGCCCGCGCGGTGGAGCTGCGGCCCTCAGTCGGGCAGGGCACCGCTGTGACGAAGGTACGGCTCAAGGACGGTCTTGCGTGTGATGTCGAAGACGGCCCGTGGAAGTTCGCAGTGGGGATGACGGAAAAATACGGTGGATCGAACGCGGGCCCCAACCCAGGCGTGTTCGGCCGCGCGGCGGTCGGTTCGTGTCTCGCGATCGGCTACAGCATGTGGGCCGCTCGCCTCGGCGTTCCGATCACGTCGCTCGAGGTCGAGGTGCAGGCGGACTACGACGTGCGTGGGGAGTTGGGCGTCTCGGAGTCTGTCCGGCCCGGGTACGTCGCAATGCGCTACATCGTGACCGTCGAGAGCTCCGCATCCTCGGAGGACATCAACCGCGTTCTCGACACCGCCGACCGGTGCAGCTCGTGGCGTGACGATATTGTGAACGGCGTCCCTCTGACCCGCGAAGTTCGCGTGCTCGCACCGGAGCGGTAGCTGATGGATGGGCGCCTGCAGCGCCGGGTACAGCGCTACGGATGGGACAAGGCAGCCGCGTACTACGATCAGTACTGGGCGCAGCAGCTCGAACCCGCACAGGATCGCGTGCTCGCCAAGGCCCAGATTCGCGAGGGCGAGTGGGTACTCAATGTCGCGTGCGGGACCGGCCTCGTGACATTCCGGGCGGCGGAAGCTGTGGGGCCGGGCGGCAGAGTCGTCGGCACGGACATCTCCGACGTGATGGTCGAACGGGTCATTGAGACTTCGGCGCAGCGGGGCATGCCGCAGGTGACCGCCGAGCGAAGCGATGCCGAGGAGATCCTTCAGGGCGACGAGACGTTCGACGTGGTAGTCTGCGCGCTGGGGCTCATGTACGTCGTCGATCCGTTACGGGCGCTCGCACAAATGCGGCGCGTGCTGCGCCCGGGTGGGCGAGTGGCGGTCGCCGTGTGGGGCGCGCGGTCTCAGTGCGGCTGGGCGGAAATCTTCCCGATCGTCGAACGGCGCGTGACGTCAGAAGTCTGTCCGCTCTTCTTTCAGCTCGGCAGCGGCGACGCGCTCCAGTACGCGCTCACACGGACCGCGTACTCGGACATCGAAGTCGAGCGGATCTCCACGACGCTGTCGTACGACTCCGGCGAGTCAGCGTGCGGCGCCGCGTTTGCCGGCGGGCCCGTGGCGCTTCCGTATTCACGGTTCGATCCGCCGACCCGCGACGAGGTACACGCGGAGTATCTGGCGTCGATCGCCGAGTATCGCCGGGGTGATGGCTACGAGGTGCCCGGGGAGTTCGTCATCGCGCGCGCGATCCGGTAGCCCTAGAGATTGTGTGTGCCGAGGGTGTCGATCACGCCCTCGATCTCCGCGGTCAATTCCGGGTGCGAGGCCTGAAACGCCGCCGCCGCGTCGGCCAGGCGCTGGCGCAGCCCGCGATACGCGTCGGCAGCCGACGATCCGGTACCGGCATCGATCGTCCGGCGCACGTCGTCGGTCAACTGGCCCAGGCGAGCCTTCGCCGCGCTATCGGCGGGCGTCGTCGCAATCAACTCGGCGTGCAGGTCTTGCAGGTGCTCGTGAGGGGTTCGATCGGCCATTGGGTCTCTCTGGTAGATGCGGATTCGCCAGCGTGCCGCCGGCAACGCCGGCCCTGATCCCAGTGTCTCAGAAAAAGATACGCCGTAGCGAGGTCTTGGTCATGCCACCAGGTTTTGCGCGTGCTAATTCTGGCTTCACTTCTAATCTCGGCTGCCAGCGGTGGCGACAGCCTCAAATCGCCCCCGCGCGGTGTCTACAACGGCCGCCAGGGCCAGACATCGGTCCACATCCCGCGACTGGATGACCTGGAGCTGATCGACGGGACGCTCAACGACCCCGTTTGGCAGCAGGCAGCCGTCCTGACCGGCTTTTCCGAATACACGCCGATTGACGGACTCCCGGCCGAGGACTCGACCGAGGTGCTGGTCTGGTACTCGCACAAGGCGATCTACTTCGGGATCCGGGCGTTCGAGCCGCACAGCGTCGTCCACTACAAACTCGCCGATCGCGACCGGATCGACGCGGACGACAACGTCCAGATCATTCTGAGCCCGTTTCTGCATGCGCGGCAGGCCATGGTCTTTGCCGTCAACCCGCTGGGCATCCAGGAGGACGGCACGATCACGGAGGGAGTCCGGACCGGCACGCGGTTCAGCACGGGTACCACGCAGACTGGCCGGCCGACCACCGATCTGAGTCCTGACTTCGTGTTCGAGTCCAAGGGACACGTGACCGCGAGCGGATATGAGACCGTGGTGCGGATTCCTTTCCGCAGCATCAAATACCAGTCCACCGATCCGCAGGACTGGGGCATCAACATTCTTCGGGAAGTCCAACATTCCGGCCACGAGCAGACGTGGGTGCCGACCAAGATCGCCGCGGCCTCCTTCCTCACGCAGTCCGGCACGATCGTGGGGTTGACCGGTCTCGAGCGCGGCCTCGTGCTCGATCTCAATCCGTTCGTGACCGAGAAAGTCACGGGTGATAGCGCGCGTCCCAACCCGTGGCGCTACAACGCCGACCGGCCGGCGTTCGGCGGGAACATCCGGTGGGGCATCACCAACAACCTGACACTCAATGGGACCTATCGGCCGGATTTCGCCGAGGTGGAGTCAGATGCGACGAAGATCCAGCTGGATCCTCGGTACGCGGTGTCGTATCCGGAGAAGCGGCCCTTCTTCCTAGATGGCCTCGAGCAATACAACACGCCGAATAACCTGATCTACACGCGGGCGATCGAGGCGCCGATCGCCGCCACGAAGCTCACCGGCAAGATCGGCGGGGCCACGATCGCGTACCTCGGCGCCCAGGACCAGGAGGACTCGTCGGCCACGGGCGCGGGGCACCCGATCTTCAACGTCCTTCGCGTGTGGGAGGATCTGGGCTCCGCGTCGCAAATCGGCGGCGCGTTTACCGACAAAGAGCAGGGCGGGTCGTACAGCCGCATGGGCAGCATCGACGCGCGGTTCGCCTTCCTTGGCGTCTATTCCGTGGCCGCTCAGGCCGGGACCAGCGAGACACGGGACAGCGGGGGCACGGGCACGAGCGCCGGTCCGATCTGGTACACGCGCTTCATGCGTGCGGGCCACACGTTCGGGATGGACTACACGTTCCGGCAGATCGACCCGCAATTCGTCGCCGCGAGCGGCTTCATCTCACGCGTTGGCGTCGGGACCCTGTCACTCGATCACCGGCTGACGCTCTACAACGCGCCCGGCAGCTTCATCGAAACGTATGGCGGCGATATCCGGTTGGCCAACACATACGGGGGCCGGGCGCTCACTGGCCTCCAGGGAGCTGAGGACCGGCGCTGGCAGTTCAACACGACCGCGTCCATCCGTGGCGGCTGGCGGATCGGCGCCGCCATTTATCTGGAGTCGTACGGGTACGATCCGCAACTCTACGCCGACTACTACACCGCGCAGAAAATCGGCCTGACGACGACGTATACGCCGTTCCCGCACCAGCATTCGATTCCCAACACCGACTACGTCCTCAACCTCACCACGCCGCAATTCGCGCACTTCTCGGCCAGCTTCGTCTGGGTGGGCGGGCGCGACGAGAACTTCTTCGAGTGGTCCGCCGCCAATGTGTCGCTCCCGTCGCTCGCGGTCACGTGGCAGCCGACGCAGCAGCTCCGGTTCAACGCTACCTACAACGCGCAGGTGAACCACCGGCATACCGATGGCAGCCTGGTCGAGGCGCAGTATCTCCCGCGGATCGACGCGGAGTATCAGCTCTCGCGGGTCATCTTCTTCCGGCTCATCGGGCAGTACAACGCGGTCTACGAGGACAGCCTGCGCGACGATTCACGGTCGAATCTGCCGATCTTCATTAAGGACCCGACGACCGGCGTGTTCACTCGTGCGACGGCGGTCAACAGCAACGTCCTGACGGGGTCAGTGTTGTTCTCGTATCAGCCGGTGCCGGGGACGGTGGCGTTTTTCGGGTATGGGAACGATTCGTTCGAGCCGAGCGCGATGCATTTCACGGGACTGACTCGGCGGGCGGACAGTTTCTTCGTGAAGCTCAGTTATCTGTTTCGAATGTGAGCGTAGGGAGCGGGATGCAGGGGCAGCAGGTTGACCGCTGCATCTGTGCGGGGGCGGTTCTCGAACCGCCCCCACTGCCCTCGACGACAGGCCCTGGTGGGATGGCAACTACAGGGGGCGGGCCATGACCCGCCCCTACCAAGGCTCGGATTGGTGCGCGTGGCCACAAGGGTTGGCGGAGACAGCGCGCCCCTGCGAGTCCGGGCTAGGGTTCGACGGCGGGGAGGTCTCGATCCCAATGTAGGGCGTGGTACTTCTGCAGGATCGCCAGAGTCTTGTCGATCGGGAGTGCTTCCACCGTGTGGCCGCGGTAGGTCACGGGCGTCGCGCGGAACATCGAGTTGATCAGCGCTTCCTCGGTCGCTTCCATCGTGGCTTCGAAGAGCGGGGCGAGGTCGTCGTGGTTCAACTCCTGTAGCTGATACGGAGCGGCGGGGGTCATCGCCCAACGGCGGCGGCGGACGGAGCCCGCGGTCGAGAAGGCGATCACGTAGTCGCCCGAGCCTGGACTCGCTGAGGACCCCGTGCGTCCGAGAGCGAGTGCGGCCCGCTTCGCGACGCGCTCCAGATCGCGAGATGACAGGGGGGCGTCGGTTGCCACGACGATCATGCACGATCCATGGCCCGGAGGCGCGCCGTCCTTCGGGCGTGTGGTGGCGAACGGGTTCTGGCCCAACTCCCGGCCGACTGGGGCGCCGTTGATGGTCAGGAGTCCGCCGTAGTTCGATTGCACCAGCACGCCGACCGTGTAGCGGCCGTCCGCGGACGGCAACCGGCGCGAGCTGGTGCCGATCCCGCCCTTCCAGCCGAACGCCTCGGTTCCGGCGCCGGCTCCGACGGTGCCTTCCGCCACCGGTCCAGTCGCGGCGGACTGCAGCGCCTGCCGCACGTGGGCGTCCGTGATCGGTCGCGAGCGGATGTCGCTCAGCCCACCATCGTTCGTCTCGCCGACCACGG
Source organism: uncultured Gemmatimonadales bacterium (assembly GCA_963737895.1). Lineage (GTDB taxonomy): Bacteria > Gemmatimonadota > Gemmatimonadetes > Gemmatimonadales > Gemmatimonadaceae > Palsa-1248. The sequence goes on from CAVTUF010000001.1 coordinate 2,619,253, forward strand.
CGTTGATGGAGCGGACGTTCTCCATGCCGGGCTGTTCGAGCAGGTACGCCACCATGGCGTCTGCCGCCTTCCAGACACAGAGCGTGCAGGTGAGGAGGATCGGCGTCTCCAACTCGCCGTGCTCCTGCAACTGCGTGACGCCAACCAGCTTGCCGAATCCGTTCAGCACGAAGAGCGCGGCGGGGACGCGCTCCTGGAAAACGTTGCCGCCGTGCGGGAGGATCGCCGTCACGCCCGTGTGGATGCTGTCGCCGAGGTTGACGGTGGTCTGGCCGACGCGAACGCCGTCCACGTCGGTGATGGCGTTGAGGGGTCCCGGCTGGAACACGCCAATGATCACCCCGGCGTCGCGCGCACGCGGTCTTGGCGCCTGTTGGCCTTGCATTCTGATGACCCGGGATGAGGAGCAGGACACCCAGTCCGGCGACCGCCGAAGCGCGCAACGCGGAACTCAGCGGCAGCGGGTGCCCGGGCGTCCGATTCCTGGCGCGCGCGGAATGATCGGACCTCACGTCATGGCGCCGGTTCGCGGGGTCTCGTCAGAAAATCGACCAATGCCTCGACGAACCGAGCGCGGGCACTTTCGAGAAAGGCCGCGTGGTCCACGCCGGGCAGCACCACAAACTCGCGGTCCGGTGTCGCCAGCTTGCCGAAGAATGCCGCTTCTCCGCCGGGAATCTGCGTCGAGTTCGGATCGCGCTCCCCCATGATCTCGAGAGTTGGCACATGTACGGCTGCGGGGTCGAGCGCATTCCACTGATCAATGTGGTTCCAGTCCACGCGCACGGGGTCGGCCGCGACGGCTGCGTGCACGTATTCGCGGACCACCGCAGAGTCGGTCGCGGCAGGAGTGATGAAATCCTCGCCGGCGGCCTTGGCGGTCGTCTTCGCGCGGGGCGGGGGACCGGCCGGCTCGGGCGGTGTCGGGGGGAAGCTGAAGTGGCCAAAGAGCACGAGCGCCGAGATGTCATCGGGGGACCGCTGCGCGGCCAACTGTCCGGTCACGGATCCGTACGACCATCCAAAGAGCGCTGGCTTGCCGGAGATACCGGAATGTGCGGCGACCCACTTGCACACCGTGATGACATCCTTGGCCGCGCGATCGGGCGTCAGCCAGCCGGAAGCATCGCGCGCCGTACCGCCGTAGCCACGCGCGTCGAGCGCGTAGACGTCGAACCCGTGCTCGACGAGCGCGTCCATCAGCGACACCGGGTGGCCGGGGACCTGGAGATCGAAATCCGGAATCGCGCTCCAAGTGCGGCCGTGCAGCAGCACGATCGTACGGCGCGGTGATGGTCCTTTCTTCTCCCAGACCGTGAGCGCGTGACCGTCATCGGCCGTGACCACCCGCCGCGTCGGCGCCTGGGCCGCGGCGACGTGGGTGATCGTGGCGATCGCGGTGACCATGAGGGAGATGGTCACCAACAGTCGCGAGAGTGAGTGTCCGCCGATCGAAAGGCCGCCCGCCTGCCATGCATGTGTGTTCGTCACGTCCGCCCCATTTTGTGGGTCCAGCGCTCGTCATGCTCGATGCACCGAATATACGGAACGGGCCATCGCGCGCGATCCGGTCGCGATTAGAGAGCAGGAATCGCTGCACCTCCGGCGGCTGCAAATCCGAACCCGCTTGACAGCAACGGCCGGCCGGGTGCATTTGGCGGGGGCCTCATCCCTGGATTCCGCGACACTCATGCATCTCTCTGCATTCATCGCCGCCCGCCGCCGCGTCGCCCGGTCCTCCCGACCAATGTGCGCTCCTGCCGTCAGGTCATTCACGCACCGGCCAGGACGTCTTTGGCCAGTCGTCCTCCTCGCCCTCGCGATGCTCGGGGCGCCGGGCCTCCGCGCACAAACTGCGCCGTCATCTCAAACTGGCGGGGCCAAGTTCGAGGTGCCTGCCTGGTCGTATCCCTCGCCACCGCAGCGCGCAGCGGCGGCGGCGAAGGGGCCGCCGCGGATGCCCGATAGCGTCACGCTGCTCCACGTGCCCAACAGCACCGCGACGTTCACCGAAGCACAGATCGACAACCTGTTCGGGATCGTGGACTGGCATCCGGACGCCCATCCCGCGATGCCGGACATCATCACGCAGGGCCGCCGGCCGACGGTGATGCCGTGCGGGTTCTGTCACCTGGCGGACGGCGCAGGGCGTCCCGAGAACGCCATGCTCGCGGGGCTGCCGGCTCCCTACATCGAGCAGCAGATCAAGGACATACGATCCGGGGCGCGCAAAGCCGCATGGCCGAGGCCCTACGGTCCCAGCGACTACATGCGAGCGATCGCCGACAGCGCGACGGACGCGGAGATCGCCGTGGCGGCTGAGTATTACTCGCAACTCACTCCTCGCCTGCGTTCGAAGATCGTCGAGACTGCGACCATACCCAAGCCGGTTCCTCGGGTGGGACTCTACTTTCCGGCGGCGAGCGGGGCTACCGAGCCACTCGGGAAACGGCTCATCACGATGCCCTCGGACACCCTGGGGCATGATCTGCGGGATCCGGCCTTCCTGTACGTCACCTATGTGCCGCGTGGCAGCATCGCGCGGGGCAAAGCACTCGCGACGACATGGAGAGAGGACGGGGCGGCGCCGTGCACGAGCTGTCACGGCGACGAACTCCACGGCGTGGGACCCATCCCGCCGACCGCCGGCAGGTTCCCCGCGTACATCCTCCGGCAACTGCTGGCGTTCAAGACACGGGCGCGCTCGACGCCCGCGAGCCTGCCGATGAACGACGTGGCGTCCAAACTCTCGCTCGACGACATGATCGCCGTCGCGTCCTACGAGGGCTCGCTCAAGCCGTGATGGCCGCCGTGCGGGCCAAGCTGTCGGCGCTCATGTTCCTGGAGTACTTCGTCTGGGGCGCGTGGTACGTCACCATGGGGACGTACCTGGGCCAGGCGCTCAAGTTCTCGGGGACGGAGATCGGCCTCGCCTATGGTGCCACGGCCATCGCGGCAATGATCTCGCCGTTCTTCGTCGGAATGGTGGCGGACCGTTTCTTTGCTTCGGAGCGTGTGCTCGCCGTGCTCCACATAGCCGGGGCGGTTCTGCTATACGTGGCGTCGCGGGCGACCTCGTTCGGTCTCTTCTACGCGGTGCTGATCGGGTACGCGCTCTGCTTCATGCCGACGCTGGCGCTCAGTAACTCACTGTCCTTCGACCACCTGCGTGATCCACAGCGCGAGTTCCCTCAGGTGCGAGTGCTCGGCACAATCGGCTGGATCGTGGCCGGTCTCATCGTCGGGCGACTGGGCCTCGAACCGACCGCCGTTCCGCTCCGACTCGCGGCCGGTGCGTCGCTCGTGCTGGGCATCTTCTCGCTGATGCTCCCGCACACGCCGCCTCACGCGGCCGGCCAACCGCTCCGCGCCCGCGACGTGCTCGGTCTCGACGCCCTGTCGCTCTTCCGCGATCGCTCATTCGCCACGTTCATGGCCGGATCGTTTCTGCTCTGCATTCCCCTCCAATTCTACTACGCGTTCACGAACCTCTACCTCAACGAGATCGGGTTTGCGGAGCCGGCGAGCAAAATGACACTGGGGCAGGTCTCTGAGCTGGGGTTCATGATCCTGCTTCCGTGGTTCCTCGTGCGCGTCGGGGTCAAGAAGATCCTGCTCGCCGGCATGGCGGCGTGGACGCTGCGGTATCTGTTCTTTGCGACTGGCAATACCGGGAGCCTGGCGTGGATGCTCTATGCCGGCATCCTGCTCCATGGTATTTGCTACGACTTCTTCTTCGTCACCGGGCAGATCTACGTCGATCAGCAGGCGAGCGTGCGGATCCGCGCGGCCGCACAGGGGCTGCTCGCTTTCATCACGCTGGGCGCGGGCCTGCTGATCGGCGCGTGGCTCTCAGGACGCGTCGTTCAGGCCTACAGCGTCTCGGGCGGTGGCCACGACTGGCGATCGATCTGGCTGGTGCCGGCAGGATTCGCGCTGGTGGTTCTCCTCGTATTCGCGGTTCTGTTCCGGCCGGCAACGGGCGGTGCGAAGGATATGGTGACGGCACGCCAGTAGCCGCTGGGCGACTGGCAGGGCGGGTCATGGTTCGCCCCTACCAGGGGCGAAATGGTTCGATGCCGTGGATAGTGGCGCGGGCCGTGATGGTTCCCGCTACTTGCGCCTCGCGTCATGCGGCGTGTCGAAGAGCCCCGGGTCGAACACGAGCGGTGCGCCCTGCCGGGGCAGCGCGCCATCGAACGTCACGACCTGGGTCGCGATGGCGAGCGCGCTTTCTGCGGCCGCATAGCATGACCGCCCGGCCAGCCGCGCCGCCAGGTAGGTCCCCGCAAAGGCGTCACCGGCGCCGACCGTGTCCGCCACGGTGGCTGTGGGCGGGACATCGAGCGTGTCGAGCTGGTGCTCGTCTCCGGCCCTGTAACTGACGAGAATCGGCAACGCGTCGTTGGTGACGATGATTTCGGCATGCGCGTTGAGCGCGCGTAACTCCTCGACCGCCTCGCGAGGCGTCTCGCACCCACGGAGCTGGCGCTCGTCGGCGAAATTGGCGAAGACCACATTCGCCAATCCGATCGCCGCGCCGAGCCATCGGCGAGCCTTCTGCCGCCATGCTACGTCGTCAGGAGACAACCCGGACGCGTCATCACGATCGGGCATCTGCCAATTGGATGCACGAAGATTGGTGCAGACGATGATCTGCAGGTCGGGGTTGGCGCGGCGGGCGCTCTCCAGCAGAGCGACCAGATTGGCGCGATCGAGAATGCAGGCGAGGGACGTGCCGGACACCACGATGTGGGTGTAGCCCGCCGTCATCCTGGCGAGATCCGTCTCAGTCGCGCCGTCGAGCAGATCGCGGAATGCGGAGTTCCGCCGGTCGAGCCGCACCTTCTCGCGGGCCGGGGCGCCGGTCTTGTCCTTGAGATTGATCACGATGCCGAGCTGCTTCCCGGGGAGGCGCTTCGTATCCGGGTGGATGCCAAGGGAGTGCGACTTCAGGTCGGCGAGAATCTCGGTGCTCAGCGCATCGTCGTCTGTACCGACGGCCGTCAGCACCTCGATCGCGCAGGTGACCCCGAGCCGCGTGGCGGCTCGTCGCGTGTAGGACGCCATGTTGGGGGCCAGGTCGCCGGCGAACCCGAGGAAGACCTGGTGAGACAGGGTGTCATCCGGCTCGAGGATGGCGATGTATTCCTTGAGCGGCTCGCCGACGAAGAGTATCCGCGGATTGAGTGTCGGCAGTGGCTATCCCTTCCACTCGCCGGTTGCGACCTGCGGGACGAACTTCGCCAGTCCCGCCGGCGGAAACGCCAGTGTCTTCCCCTGCTCGGCGCTCATATACGCCGCCATGAGGAGCTTCACGACCTCGACCCCGTCGTCGAACGTGAACGCGGGGGCTCGTCCCGGAGGAACGCCTGCACGAAGTGCCGGTTCTCCGCCTCGTAGCCGTAGGCTGCCGCTTCGTCGGCCACGACGGGCATGAGGCCGACCTCCGCGTTCTGCTTCTCGACCAGGTCCTCGCCGACACTGGCCACGACGTCGCGGCTAAAAAACAGCTTTAGGCCGCTGTCGAGCGTGTTCCACGACATCGAGTATTCGGGGCCGAGTACTTCAGCGGAGAGGCGGAGACCGGCGCCGACGTAGCTCCAGGACGTAGTGGCCTCGCCGATCGCCGGGCGTCCGTCCGGGCCCACGAACTCGACGGTCATGCTCGCGAAATCTTCCGCGGGTGTTTTCGAATAGTCGACGGCGGGACCCATCTCGCGCCTGAGGCGAGCGGCGTATGCCGGACGGCTCCACTTGAGGCTCGCGATGTGTGCCGTCACGCGTGCCGGGCGGAGGGATTCGCGCGGGGCGCCGGGCTCCGTGAGGAGGTGCCGGACGAGGAGAGCGGAGTGGCACATCATGTCGTTGAGCACACCGCCGCCCTGCAGGCGTCCCTGCCAGAACCATGGCCGGTGCGGCCCGCTGTGCTCCTCGGCGGCGCGCGCGAGATACGGCCGTCCCGTGAGCTTTGCGCCGCGGGCCCACAGGAGCTGGCGGCCGTGCTCCACCTGGGGGGCGAACACCTGGTTTTCGAGATAGCCGTGATTCAGGCCGCAGCGTTTCACGAGCGACGTAACGCGAGTGGCTTCGGCGACCGTGCGGGCGAGCGGTTTCTCACAGGCGATGCCGGCGAGCTCGCCGCGGCCGCGCGTGATCGTGTCGGTGATCTCCTCGACATTCTCGAGTCGCGAGAAATTGGGGCCGCAGAGCCAGATCGCACCGATGGACGGGATCGGCGACCATGGCGGCGATCGACTTGAACGGTTTGGCGGGTCCGACACCGAGTTTTCCGGCGAGGGCAGCCGCGGCGGCGGCGTGCTTGGCCGTCGGGCTCCAGATCCCGTGCACATCGGCGTCGCGGACACCGATGAAGGATCGCAGATGGAACTGGGCATTGAAGCCACTGCCGATGATGCCGATACCCAGGCGCTTGGCGCCGGGTCGCGCGGCGGCGCGGGCGGTCGTGGACGGACGTGATCGCGGTCGCGGCATTCAGTAGCTCACTCCCAGTTTGGCCAGCGCCTCGGGTCGGGCATCCCTGCCACTCGTGCACGACCGTATTGCCCATGTACCGAAGATCGGCCATTCCCAACTTGCTCGTCCAGAACCCCGAGGCCACGAGGTCGCGGAACGTCGTGAAGAAGGCGACGCCCTGGCTCATTGCGGGGTGCGCGCGGGCGGGCCATGCGATGTCGTCGAGCAGCGCCGACCGGCGCTCGGTGTTGCAGTCCGCGAAGGATGCGCCGAAACGCGCGTGCGATTGCGTGTCGAGCCAGTGCAGGCCGCCGCGTATCGGGAGCTGTGCGTATGGCTGGTCCATCATGATGAAATCGATGAACTCGGGGACGCCAGCATCCGAGGCGCTGCCGGAGCGGCCATCGCGGGGGATGATGTCGTCGGCGAGCACCCTGACGATGCGCCACTCGTGCGGAGTAAAGAATCGCGGGATGTAGGGCGCGGAACCGCTGGCGTGACCTTCGAGGATGACGCCAGGCCCGCGCGACGAGCGATGCCGGATCGGCGACCGCCGCGAGCGGAAGGGCGGCGAGGAGCGCGAGGACCTCACGCCGGGAGAGATCGCCCGGGGCCGAGGCGTTACCGTCCGAAACGCCGTCGCTCACAGGTCGCCCGCCTTGCGCTGCGTCACGATGTAATTGGCAGTGCGCATTGAGAGCGCGAGGATCGTCCACGTGGGATTCTTGTCGGCCTGTGAGACGAACGGGCCGCCGTCGGCGACGAACAGATTTCTCACCTCGTGGGCCTGGCACCAGCGGTTCACCACGGAGCTGTCCGGGTCATCGCCCATGCGCGTGCCCCCGACCTCGTGGATGATGCGGCCGCCGGCGTCGAGCCCGAACCCTTCGTCGCGCGTGGGCATCGCCGTGAGCGGTTCGCCGCCCATCGCGGCGATCAGGCCCCGGCAGGTCTCCTGCATGTGTTTCGCCTGGAGGTATTCGTGGTCACTCCACTTCCAGTGAAAGCGGAGGACCGGGATTCCCCAGCGGTCCACGACATTCGGGTCGATTTCGCAGTACGAGTCCGCGTTGGGGACCATGGCGCCGCGGCAGTTGAATCCCACGCGGGCGCCGTAGAAGCGCCGGTAGTCGTTCTTGAGCGTCGTGCCGTAACCGCCGCCTGACGGGAACTCCTCGATACCGGCCATCGACCCGTACGTGGGCTGGTCCATGCCGCCCCAGGGTTCAATGTGGTAGCCGCGCGGGAAGTCCAGCGTGTGGTTGTCGAGCCACCACGGCATGTAGATGTGCGGACCGCCGACGCCATCTTCGTTGTGGGGGACGTGATCGATGAGCCGGGGCACCGTGCCGGTGATCGTCGTGCCCGTGGTGTCGGTCAGGAACTTGCCGGCCGTGCCGCTCGTGTTGGCGAGGCCGTTGGGCGAGCGCGACGTGCGAGAGTTGAGGAGAAGCCGGGCCGATTCGCAGGCGCTGGCTGCGAGGACGACGATGCGGGCCCGCACGTGCTCGTCGGTCCCCGAGGGTTTGTGGATGTACGACACGCCCGTGGCCCGGCCCGACTCATCGGTCGTGATCTCGCGGGCCATCGCGTTGGTGAGCAGCGTGAGGTGGTCGGTGCGGAGAGCGGGCTCGATCAGGACGCCGGGACTCGAGAAATTGGAATTCGTCTTGCATCCGCGGCCGCACTGCCCGCAGTAGTGGCAGGCGGCGCGCTGATTGAGCGCGCGCGTGAGGATCGAGAGGCGCGAGGCGATGCAGCGGACGCCGGTGGTGCCGCATGCCTGCTTGATGAGCAGCTCATAGCATCGGGGCAGCGGCGGCGGCAGGAAGATGCCGTCCGGATCGTTGGGCAACTCCTCGTTGGAGCCGAAGATGCCGATCAGGCGGTCGATCGCGTCGTAGTACGGGGCGAGATCGTCGTACGAGATAGGCCAGTCGTCGCCCAAGCCGTCGAGGGACTTGCGGCGGAAATCGTCGGGTCCGAAACGGAGCGAGATTCGTCCCCAGTGGTTCGTCCGGCCGCCGAGCATGCGGGCGCGCCACCAATGGAACTCGGTGCCGGGTGCGACCGTGTAGGGCTCGCCGTCGATGTGCCACCCGCCGATGCAGCCGTCGAACTCTCCGAACGGGTGCGTGGGCGTCGGTGCGCCGCGGCGGGGAGAGTCGTAGGACCATTTGAGCATGGCGCCGTTCGCGGCGGCACTCCATGGGGGCCCGGCTTCGAGCATGACCACATCGGCACCGGCGCGCGTGAGGACGTATGCCGCCATACCGCCGCCGGCACCGGACCCGATGATGGCGACATTGTACACATGCTGCCGTGGCTGCAGTCGCGCCGGGCGGCCGGGCGCCACAGAGTGCACGATCAGTCCTTCAGCGGGCGGATCCAGATGTTCCGAAACCGGACCGGCATGTGATGGTCCTGCAGAGCCAGCGGGAGCTGGTCAGCGTCGTGCGTATACGGCGGGCGGTGCATGAACGCCGTCGGCCCGCTGAGCGCGACATTGTCCTGGACGAGGACGCCGTTGTGAAAGACCGTGATACGTGCGGGCGCGGCGAGGGTTCCGGACTCCGACCATCGCGGGCCGTGCCAGATGATGTCGTACGTCTGCCATTGTCCCGGCGGGCGGCTGGCGTTGACGAGTGGCGGGTACTGGCCGAACATCGCCGCCGCCTGTCCGTCGGCGTACGTGATGTTGTCGTACGAGTCGAGAACCTGCACCTCATACTTTCCCATGAGGAAGACGCCGCTGTTGCCGCGCTCCTGCCCTTCGCCGGTTGCCGGGACGGGAGTTTCCCATTCCACGTGGAGCTGTGCATCGCCGAACGCCCGGGTGGTCGCGATGTTGCCGGTGCCACTCACGACCTCCATGTAGCCGGATGTGACCTTCCACCGGGCGGGGAGGCTGGCCGAATCGGCGTTGCGCCAGCCGGAGAGATCGCGGCCGTTGAAGAGGACGATGGCATCCGACGGGGGCGGCCCGGGCTCGTGATAAGGGCCCGGGTCGATGACCGCTGGCCTGGGGCGGTCCATCGAGTGAATCGGCCACTGAGTCGAGACCTGGGCGCGGGCGGCGCGTGGCGCGAGGGCTGAAAGGGCAAGGCCACCGGCGCAGAGCAGCAGGGGAAGCGCGCGAGGCGGGTGCGGCATGGTTCGCGGGGTGGCGGAGTCGTGGGTAGTCCGGACCGTCCGGTCCGCCGCGATAATGTAGGGGCGCCGCGTGGGGTAGCTAGGCGGGGGCTCCGTTGCGGCTGCGTGGCGCCCGTGCTGAGGGCAACCATATTCCGCTCCGGGACATCCGAACTCGACACCCTGACGCAGCACCCCGCCTCAAACCGCCCCTTCCACACACGACCTCACCATGCGCCGCATTCTGCTCGCACTCCTGCTCGTCGTACCCCTGGGATTCACGGCCGGGCGAACTGAGAAGACCTATCAGGTCGGCCGCATCCGGACACCCAAGGGGGAGATCCTGTTCGTCCTGTTCGACAGGACCCCGCGGCACAAGGCGAGCTTCATCAAGCTCGCGGGCAGCCACTACTGGGATTCGCTGACGTTCAACCGCGTGATCAAGGACTTCGTGGCGCAGGGCGGGTGCCCCGACACGCCCGAAGGCTTCAGCGGTTCACCGTATCTGCTGGCGCCGGAGTTCAGCGACAGTCTCAAGCACGTGTACGGCGCGGTCGGCGCGGGGCGTGATGACAACCCGGGGCAGCTTTCGGCCGGGTGCCAATTCTACATCGTCGCGAACAAGCAGGGACTGCCGAAGCTCGACAACCACTTCACCGTGTATGGGCAGGTCTTCAAGGGCATGGACGTCGTCGAGTCCATCGTGTCGGTGCCGAAGGATTCGACGGACAAGCCCTACACACCAATCACGCTGCACATCGACGTGGTCAACATGTCGGCGGACGCGCTCAAGGCGGACGGGTACGTGCCGAAGTGAGTGAACCGCTTACTCATTTCTCGGCGTCTTGGGACGGTCAATGAAGATTCGCTTTCTGGGGCCGGCCGACGCGAGTGCGTGGTGGCAGCTCCGGTTGGAGGCGCTCGAGGCCGAGCCGTTCGCGTTTGGGAAGACCGTGGAAGAGCACCGCGCGATGAGTGTCGATGTCGTCGTGGGCCGCTTTCGTGACGGGCCGCCGGAGAACATCACCGCTGGCGCGTTCGAGGATGGGGAGCTCGTGGGCACCGCGACGTTCGTCCGCGAGTCCGAGATCAAATCGCGGCACAAGGGCCATCTGTACGGCGTCTACGTGTCGGCTGCGCACCGCAGCAAGGGCATCGCGCGCCGCGTGATCACCAGGCTTCTGGACGCCGTGAAGGCGGATCCCGGGGTCGAGCAGATACTTCTGACGGTCGCCGTCGGCGGGCCGGCGGCCCGTCTGTATCAGTCGCTCGGGTTCGAGGTGTACGGCACCGAGCCGCACGGGCTCAAGGTGGGGTCGTCGTATGTCGACGAGCACATGATGCTTCTGCGGTTGCGGTAACTGGCCTCACCGTTGGGTATGGCAGAGGCTGCTATCGGATTGTTCTCGGTTGCGATCTTGCAGGACTGGACAACACCTTCAAGCGGATTGCAATCGCAGGCCTACGGCTCGCGCTCAGCAGAGGAGCGTATCGATGATTGCCGACACGAAGACCAGCCCGCACCTCACTGACCGAGCCCCGCGCGACGACGAGATCGATTTCTTCGGGCTGACGCATACCGGCAAAGTGCGCAAGAACAATCAGGACCATTTCCTGATCTGCTCCGTGCGCCGGAAGATGGAGGTGCACCTCTCGAGCCTCCCGTCGCTCGACCGGTTACCGCTTGGGGCCGAACGGATCGCACTGCTGGCGATGGTGGCGGACGGGGTGGGTGGCGGGCCGATGGGGGAGGAGGCGAGCCGGCTGGCGGTGGAAGCCGTCACCCAGTACGTGACGCGATCGATCAAGCTGTGCACCGCCGATTCGGCGGCCAGTTCGAGCGACGCGTTTGCCCACGCGCTGGAGGATGCGGCGCGCGAATGCCATGACGGGATCCTTCGGCAGGCCGCCGACAATCAGGAACTCGCGGGGATGGCGACGACACTCACCATGTGGATCGGCATGTGGCCGCGGTCGTATCTACTGCACGTCGGGGACAGCCGCTGCTACATCATGCATGACGGCGAGCTCACCCAACTGTCTCGCGATCAGACCATGGCGCAGGAACTCGTCGATCTCGGCGTCCTGAGCCGCACCGACGCGTACCGCAGCCCCTGGGTCAACGTGCTGTCGAGCGCGATCGGCGGCCAGCAGACCACGCCGGTCGTGACGTCACTCTCGCAAGTGTGGGGCACCGTCGGCATGCTGTGCAGCGACGGCCTCACCAAGCACGTCTCCGATGCGCGCATCCGGGAGCGGCTCCTCAGCATGACGTCAGCGCGGCAGGTCTGCGAGGCACTCGTGCAGGACGCGCTCGACGACGGCGGCACCGACAACATCACCATCGTCGTCGGCCGCACCGTGCGCAAGGATGACCGGGACGACCGGACCGAACCCAGAGCCTAGCAAGCCGGCCGTTTCCCGCGTCAGCGAGAAGCGCTGTCAGCGGGGGAATGCGTCAGACAGGCCGCCGTCGATGGTGATGATGTCACCGGTGGTGTAGCGGAACCGGTCGCTCGCGAGCAGCGCCGCGATGTCCGCGACGGCGTCGGCGGGAATGAGCGACACACCCATCGCGTTCCGGCGGCGATAGGACTCCAACTGGTCGGTCGCCGAGATACCGCGCATCGCGGCACGTTCCTCGACGAACCGCATGAACATCGGCGTCTCGACCTGGTCGGCGTTGATCGCGTTCACGCGAATCTGGTCCGGGCCCAACTCCACGGCGGCGACGCGCATGGCTTGCAGGAGCGCGGCCTTGCTGCCACCGTAGGCGGCCGCGTCGCGGCCCGGTGCGAGCGCCGCCTTGGACACCGACGCAATGATCGACCCGCCCAACTCCTGTCGCCGCATCACGGACGCGGCGGCACCGATCGCGAGCACGCCACCCATGTAGTGAACATCGAGCTGCTGCTGGAGGTCCTCGCGGCGAAGGTCAGTCACGCCGGCGAAGCGAGGTGAGCGCCCCGGCGTGTAGAAGAGGCAGTCGATTCCGCCGAACGCGAACACCGTCTGGTGAATGAGAGCAGCCAAGCTCTCGTCGTTCCGGACATCGACGGTCACGGCGATTGCGCGACCCGGCGCCGTCTTGTTGATCTCCGCCGCCACCGACTCGGCGGCCGCCGTATCGAGATCCGCGACCGCGACATGGGCGCCTTCACGTGCGAAGCGTACGGCCGCGGCCTTGCCGATGCCGCCGCCGGCGCCGATCACGACCGCGACGTGCCGCGGGAGCAGCAGCGTCGCGCGGTCGCGTGCGTCCTGCTCGTCGATCTTGCGCCGCTCGAGTTGCCAGTGCTCGAACTCGAAGACCTCGGATTCCGCGATGAACTGAAAGCCGCCGATCGCGTCGGCGTTGGCCATCGACTCGAGCACCGCGCGGTAGCAGAGATTGGCGGTAACGGCGCTCCGCTTGTCGCGGGCGGCCGTGATCATGCCGAGGCCGGGGGCGAGGACGACCTTGGCCCAGTCGTCCAGGGGCGCCGTACCGGGTGTGGCGTGCCGCGCGTGGTACTGCTCGTACTCAGTGCGCTGCTCGCCGAGCTGTGTGCGGATCGTCCTGGCGATGGTGTCCGGGGGGGGGGCGCGGCGGGATCGACATCGAGCCAGACGGGAAGACGGCCTGCGCGGAGGATGTGCTCCGGCGTGGACATCCCACGTTTGATCTTTTCGCGGGTGCCTGGCGCCGCGAGTACTGCGAGCACGTCGTCGGCGTCGTCGAGGTGCAGGATGACGCGGTGAGGTGCGCCGAGCTCGCCGCGGACGACGGGCAGGGCGAGATCGGCGCATCGCCTGCGTTGCTCGAGGGGCGGGATCGGGGCCGAGGGGCCGCGCACTGGCATTGCCTGCCGGCGGGTCGCGAGATAGTCCTCGATCCGGTTGATCGACTGCAAGAGCCGCGCATAGCACGTGCGCGCATCGTCGCCCCAGACGATGAGGCCGTGATGCGCGAGCGCCAGGCCGTATACCGTCGATCCGAGGCGGTCCACGATCCGGCTGACCGCCTGCGCGAGCGGAAAGCCGGGCCGGACGTACGGCACCATTACGATCTCGCCCGAGAACAGCTCGGCGAGGATTCGCTCGGCGACCTCGTCGGCCACATTGGTGAGGCTCATTGTCGCGACGTCGTGCGTGTGCACGATGACGCGGTGCGGCAGCAGCGAGTGGAGGGGCGTCTCGACACTCGGCGCCGGCCCGGGTATCAGCATGCATCCCGCCATGAACCGCATCATCTCGGCGTCGAGCATCGACGTTGCCGAGCGCAGCGCCGACAGGGAGGCGAGCGAGAGTTGTGTGAAGCCGTCGCGTCCGATCGTCTGGAGGTCGGTGCCGCTCCCTTTGACCATGAGCGTATCGCCGGACTTGGCCGACGTGTTGCCGCCGCCGGGCTGGACGAGGCGCGGCTCGCGGCCGACGATATTCGAGAGGTAGACCAGTTGGCCAAGCGTGTCGGCGCCCGGTGGGGGACCGTCACCCCAGCGATCTTCGAGTGGCTGAGCCGTCACCGAGCCGAGCATGCGGGAGCGCATGCGCGATAAGATGGCGTGTGCGCGGCTGCCGGGCGAGTCGCCAAAGGCGAGTCGCGAAATGTGAAACGCGAATGGCCGGCGTTTCGCTACGGCTGGAAGATCTGGCTGGCCGCGAACACGGAGATCACGTTGGTGATCGGCTGGCCGGTGTCGGCAGGCGAGGGGCACTCCACCGTGACGTGGCCGCGCACCGTCAACAGCGCAATCGAGTCCTGCGCCACGGTGCCGGTCATGGCGCCGCCGGTGGCCTTACCCCAATGACACGTGGGGAGTACCTGTTGGAGGTATGGTTCACCTTCGAGCGGGGCCTTGCCCGGTGCGCCGAATGACGTGAACGTGATAACGCCTTTGTGACCCTCCGTGCCGGACAACTCGCCTGTGATGAAGGCGAGATAGTAGGACCCAGTAAAGGAGCCATCACTGGCGACCGGTCCAATGGTGATCTGGCCACCGAGGTAGGCGAGCGTGTCCGGGATGGTAAAGAAGCTGTTGGAGTCGGTGGGGACGATATTGACGTTGTACGTGCCGGTGATCGGCGGGAACACCGGGGCGCCCGCGTCCGTGGGCGTCTTGTGGCAAGCGCCCAGCGTCACGATCGCGACCATCAGTGCTATCCGTCGCATACAGTCTCCCGGGAAACGTCGCCACAACCTAACCGGAAGGGCGTTCGCCTGGTGATACCCCAATCGCCTCCGGTCCGGCCATCACCGCAATGGCCTTCTCGGTGCCCCGCTCCTAATATTGAACGGAGTCTCGCCGAGGGAGCCGATCGTGCGCTCATCACCCCGATATTCGGTCTGCGCGATAGCGATCATGCTGACGGTCGCGCCGGTGCTGGGCGCCCAGCAGCGCATGGACGACCTCCGTCGTGCGGCGACCGCGGACTCAGCCAATGCGACCGCGCTATTTCCGCTGACGGTCCCTGAGGTGGAGCTACTCCCATCCGAGCCGGATCGGTACGGCATTCTGGCGCATCAGATCGACAGCATCAGCGCGTTCGCGAGCCGTTTGACAGGGCCCGCGGACTTGCACGATGAGATTGTGCAGACCACGACCGGCTCGTTCTCTTTTCCCAACTCGAGCGCCGGTTCGGCGTTGGCGGATCGCCGGCGACGTTCGCGGGTGCACACTCGCCGTACGGATCGATGGACTGGATCAATCTGGCGACCTTGGCCGGATTCACCGGCGTCGCGCGAAACTCGTTCCTCGCGCCAGGCGGTGCCGACGATACGGTCCTTGGGTCACTTCGGACCGCCGGAGAATGGGCGGGGATGACGGCGGCGGCTGGTGGTGCGTCGTGGCTCATCTCGAACCTCACTCGGCGTTCGATGGGCCTGTGCCGGTTGTCGTGCCGGCGTCCCGCGACCGAACATCAGAGCCGGTAGCCTGACGGTCAATCGCGATCTGCGCCCGGACCGCCGCCGCGACTACGGGAGCCGGTCGGTGGGATTCAGTCCGATCGCGAATGCAATCGCTCGTTTGGCGAGCGAGAGCTGGACGATCGATTGTGCGCGGAGACTCTGGGCCTGGGCCAGCGCGGCCTGGGCGGAGAGAAAGTCCACGATCGAGGCGAATCCGACGTTGTACCGTCCCGAGACCAACTGAAATGCGGCCTGGGCGGCGGCCAATCCTGATGCGGTCGATGCCATGCGTTGGACGGAAACGCCGTACTCGCTGATCGCCCGCGCGACATCGCCTGTCACGGCACGCCGGACGTCGCCTTCCGCCACCTGGGCGGACCCGTACGCGACCCGGGCCTCCTGGTAATCGAGTCGCGACCGGAAGAGGTCGTACAGGCTGTAGCCAAGTCCGATCGAGAACATGCGGGACGTCTGCGGTCCGATCTGATTGATAAGCACGGGCTGGGGCGTAGCGATCTGTGACACGCCGTCCTGGGTGGCGTAGTCGAAGACCCGGCCCGTCGAGTAGACCGTGAAGCCGACGGACAGTGCGGGCATGTTCTCGTTGGCGGCGCGGCGGATGCTCCATCGGGTGGCGTCGATCGCCGCGTGGGCCGACTGCAGGTCGGGCAGGCGCTGCAGCGCCTGGGCCGCCACGTGCGCGGTATCCAGCCATTCGGGGCCCAGCAACGTCGTGTCGATCGGTGGCGTGGCGATCACGACACTGCGTTGCGGGTCGATGTGTACCCGCTGCAGGAGCGCGATCTCGTCCGCGCGCTGGCGGTTCACGGCGTCGAAATACAGCGATTGATTGGCGCTGGCCTGTGATTGCGCCTGGTAGAGGTCTGCAGGCGGCCGTTTCCCGACGCGGACCAACTCCTGTAGCTGGACGACCTGCTCCTGCGAGACCTGGATGTTCTGTGCGGCGAGCGCGACGAGCTGGCTGTCGAGCACCGTCTGTAGAAACGCCTGCGACACATCGAGCGCGACGGACTGCCTCGTCCGCTCTAGCGTGAGGTCGGTCGTCAGGCGCTGGTACTGGGCGGAGCGGATCGCGGGATATGCGCTGATGCCGCCCAGCAGGTTGAGCGACGTCTGGAGCTGGTAGCCCATCGTTTCGTATTGCGTGTTCCATGGCGCCATGGCGCGTGCGCCGACGAGTGGATCGCCCTGCGTCACAGTACGGAGTCCCAACGCCGTGACGGACGGCAGAATGCCACCGTAGCTCCGGCTAACCTCCGACCGCGCGTTGGCGCTGGCGAAGCGCCCTTGCTGGACTGCGGTCCCGATTTCGAGGGCCAGGGCGACCGCAGTGTCGAGCGTGAGGACCGTGGGCGGGTCGGTGCTGATCGCGGTGGCCTTGGGTGGAGCGAGTGGTAGCGGGACGGGCTGCGCGACGGCGGGGTGGCCGGTGTCCGGTGGCGACACAGTGGTTTGCGCGCCGAGGTGTGTGGCGGGCGCGGCGAGCATCACGAGCGCGAGTATCCCCGCGACGCGGCAATGCATCGCAGAACGCGGGCCTGGAATCATGACACCGCGTGGTGGGTGGCCGAGTCGGGCGCGGCGGGCTCAACGTGTTGGCCTTCCGTCACACTGTCGCCGAGGTTGAGGGCGACTCGTTCGCCTTCCTGAATGCCGCTCACGACGCGAACCGTGACCCCGTCCGTGTCGAGGATGTGGATCTCACGG
Source organism: uncultured Gemmatimonadales bacterium (assembly GCA_963737895.1). Lineage (GTDB taxonomy): Bacteria > Gemmatimonadota > Gemmatimonadetes > Gemmatimonadales > Gemmatimonadaceae > Palsa-1248. The sequence continues at coordinate 2,636,480 of CAVTUF010000001.1, forward strand.
TAGGTCACATGGTCGTCGGGTGTGATGACTGCGACATAGTGTTTCGCGCCTCGCACGATCAGTGCTTCCGCGGGTATCTCGAGGTAGCGCGGGCCGGTGACCGACAACGAGACCTGGACGAAGCTGCCGGGGACGATCGTGCCCCTGCGATTGCTCAAGTCGATCTCGGCGAGCAGCGTGCGCGTGTTCGGGTCCAGCTCGCCCGTGTAGCGGGTGACGGTCCCGGTCGCGTGGATGTTCGGCCGGCTGGCGTCGGTAATCGTCACCGGTTGCCCGCGCTGGATGTCGGCGGCGTCGCGCTGCGCGAGGTAGACGAAGATCCGGAGACTGTCAGTCGTCCCCACCTCGACGACCGGGAGCGCGCTGGTCTGGGATGCTTCGGCGTTTTGCACGAGGGCACCCGGGTCCGCGTAGCGCGCAGTCACGGTTCCGTTGAATGGAGCGCGAATCCGCTCGTAGTCCTCAAGTGCCTTGAAACGCTCGGCCAATGCGGTAGCCATCCGGGCATTCGTTTCGGCCTGCTCGGCCTCTTCGGGTGCGATCAGCTTCTGCGCAATCAGCTGGGTATCGCGATCCGCGATCAGTCGTTTGTTGCGCGCGTCAGCCATCGCGGACTGGGCCTGCTGGTCCGTCTCCGGCGACTCGACCACGGCGAGGACGTCCCCCGCCTTGACGTGATCCCCTTTGTCGACGCGGACCTCCTTGAGGTATCCACTGACCTTGGCGTAGAGCGCGACGGACAGGAATGGCCGAGCCTCGCCCGTGAGGAGAATCGTGCGTGCGCCGGGCGACCGCTCGACGGGGACAGTTCGGACGACTGGGCCGTTGGCGACGGCGGTCACCCGCGACTGGCGCTCGCGCGACACCGACGCCCGCTTGAACGCCGCCAGTGCGATGACGCAAACGATCGCGGCTCCGACGACGATGGCGCCGCCGAAATAGAGCAGGGATCCCGCGCGTTTGGTGGGCGGGTGGCTCGGGGTCCACGGAGGGATGCCGCCGGTTGCCGGAGGGTTGTCCGGACTCGCCATCTCAGTAGCCCTCACTGTAGGCCATGCCTTGCTCCTCGGCTTTGAAGCGCTCCTCGAGAGAGAATCGTTCGGGGAGCGGACGGCGCACGAGCGAATAGACGACGGGGACGACACAGAGCGTGAACAGCGTGGCCATGATCAGTCCGCCGATGACAGCCCGGCCGAGTGGCGCGTTCTGGCTGCTGCCTTCGCCGATTCCGATTGCGGTGGGCACCATGCCGAGGATCATTGCCAGCGCCGTCATGAGGACGGGCCGGAGGCGAGTCTTGCCCGCTTCGATGGCGGCCGCGGCGCCGGACATTCGCTGGTCCACGCGGAGGTCGTGCGCGAACGTGACGACGAGGATCGAATTCGAGACGCCGATGCCCACGGCCATGATCGAGCCCATGAGCGACACGACATTGATCGTCGTGTGCGTGAAAATCAGAATCCAGAGAATGCCGACGATCGCGCCGGGGATCGCCGCCATGATGATCAGCGGGTCGATCCACGACTGGAAGAGCACGACCATCAGGAAATACACGAGCAGAATCGCGACGACGAAGCCGAGGGCCAGGCTCGAAAACGCCTCGTTCATGACATCGCCCTGGCCGCGCACGGTGATGTACATGCCCGGCGGCAGTTTGCCGAGCGCGGCAATCTTCTGGTTGATGCCGTCGACGACCGAGCCCAGGTCGCGCCCCGTCACGCTGGCGGTGACATCCAGCACGCGGGCCACAGTGTAATGATTGATCACGTCCGGAACCGCCGTGGGCGTGATCTGCGCCACATTGTCGAGCGTCTGGGCGGGCTGCCGGGGGACGCGATCGGTGGTCCGGGCGGCAGGAGTCGGGTGCTGGTCGAGCGCCTGGCCGAACCGTGTGACCGGTGTGTTCATCAGATCCCGTGCGGAGGTCATCTGAGGAAGCGGCACTTCGACGGCGACCAGGTAATTGACGTGGTTCTCTGGATTGATGTAGTACGTGGGCGAGACCACGGCGCTCGATGAGAGCGAGACCAGCATGCTGTTCGCCACATCGCGCTGGCTGAGCCCGAGTTGGGCGGCGCGCTCGCGGTTGACGTTCACGAACAGGGTCGGGTAGTCGAGCGTCTGCTTGATCGTGACATCGGTGGCGCCCGGGACCTCGCTGATCGCGTCTCGCAGCGTGCGTGCGGTGACGTAACCGCGCGACAGATCGGGGTACATGATCTGGACGTCGATTGGCGCCGAGAGACCGAAATTGAGCACCTGGCCGACGATGTCGGCTGTCTGGAAGTAGACCGCCGATCCGGGAAACTCCGACTGCAGCGACTGGCGGATGCGCTGGACGTAGCCTTCCGTCGGGTGGTGATCGCGATTGAGGGCGACCAGGATCTCGGCATCCATTTCGCTGACATTGTCCGTCGGGACGAACGCGAGATTGAGCGGCTGGGGCACGCCGATCGTCGAATTGATCGTCTGGACCTCGCCCGGCGGGACGATCCGGCGAATCGTGTGTTCCGCCTGTGCGACGAGCCGTTCGGTCTGTTCGATGCGCGTGCCCGATGGCGCGCGGAAGTGGATCTTCATCATGCCGGCGTCGGTCGGCGGGAAGAAGTCCGTCCCGATGATCGGTGGAAGGAGCAGACTCGACGCGATGAGCAGGCCTACGACACTGAGCGTGTAGACGCGGTGCACGATCAGGAGCTCCACGAACCGGCCGTAGCTTTCCTGGAACCTCGAGAACCAGCGGTCACGTCCCTCGTTGAACTGGCGGCCAAGGCGAGCGAGCGAGCTTTCGTGTCGCGGGGTGGGCGGGGACTCGGCCGGCGCGGGAAGCGGTGCGCGGGCTACGTGTTGAGCGTGGACCTCGGCACCCAGCAGCATGCGTGAGAGGGTCTTGACGAGCGTGCGGGAGAGGAGCCAGGACGCGGCGACGGCGCTCACGACGGCGATCGCCATGGGGATGAACAGAAATCGCGCGGGGCCGACGAGGAGCACAACCGGGAAGAACACGATACAGATGGCCAGCGTCGCAACGATGAGCGGCGTCGAGATCTGCGCGGCGGCGTCGAGGATCGCGACCGTCAGCGGTTTCCCGAGACCGATATTGCGGTGGACATTCTCGACGGTGACGATCGCGTTGTCGACGAGGAGACCGATCGACAGGGAGAGGCCGCCGAGTGTCATGACATTGAAGCTGTTGGCGGTGGCGTGCAGCACGATGACCGCGACGGCGATCGAGAGCGGGATCGACGTCACGGCGATGAGCACACTGCGCCAACTGCCGACGAACAGCAGGATCATGAGCGACACGAGGACCGCGGCGATCAGCGCCTCGCGGATGACACTGGACACTGCAGCGCGAACGAAGACCGACTGATCGAAGTCGAGGCGCACATCGAGTCCGGCTGGCGCGACGGCGCGGATGCGTGGCAGCATGTCCTTGGCGGCGTCGACCACGGCGAGCGTCGAGGCATCCGCCTTTTTGAGGATGGTGAGATATGCCGCGCGCCGTCCGTCGATCCGGACAATGTTCTCCTGTTCCGCGAACCCGTCGCGCACGGTCGCGACATCGCCGATGAGGACGGGCGCGCCGTTGACGATCTTGACCGGGATGTTGTTGAAATCGGCGACATTGGAGGGGCTGGAGTTCATGGCGACGTCGTAGTCGCGGTCACCGATGCGTGCCGTGCCGGCTGGAATCAGCAGGTTGGAGGAGAGGAGGGCACTGAGCACGTCTTCGGCCGACAGGCCTTTGCCTGCGAGCGATTTCGGATCGACATCGACGGTGATCTCGCGCAGTTTGCCGCCGTAGGGCGAGGGCGTGGCCAGGCCTGGGATCGTGAAGAGCTGAAGCCGGATGAAGTTCTGTCCGTAGTCGGAGATGTCCTGCTCCGGCATGGACCGCGACGTCATCGTGATCTGGGCGACGGGGACGCTCGACGCGTTGGACTGGACGACATACGGCGGCGTGACGCCGGGCGGCATGGCGCGAAGCGCCGTCTGGGACGACGACGTGATCTGGGCGATCGCGTTGCCGATGTCGACGCCGGGCTGGAAGAAGATCTTGATGAGGCCGACCCCGGGGATCGATTCCGACTCGATCCGGGAGATGCCGTTGACGGTCGCCGAGAGATTTCGCTCGCTGAGCAGGACGATGCGGCTTTCCATGTCCTGCGCCGAGAAGCCGTTGTAATTCCAGACGACGGCGACGACGGGGATATCGATGACGGGGAAGATGTCGACCGGCATGCTGCGCATGGCGAGCCAGCCCATGAGCATGAGCACGAGCGACATGACCGCGACCGTATACGGTTGTCGAAGCGCGAGCCGAACAATCCACATAGCCGGGTCCGCCAGGCGGCGGGAGAACACTGGACGGCCGGCGCCATAGGATTGGCGCCCGGTCGTGCATTTTCGTCAGATTATGTTATACTGCCCTCTGAGAGCACACAAATGGCAAATGTGGTATCCCCCCATACCTATTTGGTTATGCCATTCAACCTGCGCCTCATCCGGGTTTTTCTGGCGATCGCCGATCGCAAGAACATCACCCAGGCGGCGGCCGATCTCGGTGTTTCACAGCCCTCCGTGTCGCGGTCGGTGCGCGAATTGGAGCGGCAGACGCGCGCGATTCTCCTGGAGCGGACGCCGTCGGGTGTGCGGCTCACCGAGGCTGGCCAGGCGTTGCTCGGCCATGCGCGCAACATCCTTGCCGAGGCGCGGGGGGCGGAGGAGGATCTCGAGGCGCTGGCCGGGCTGACGCAGGGGACGTTGCGGGTGGGGGGCAGTCCGACGATTGCGACGTACATGCTGCCGCCGCTGCTGCAGACCTTCCACAGCCGGTATCCCGGGGTGGAGCTGCGACTCATGTCGGCGCCGTCGCGGATCGTGGCGCGGATGCTCGCGGAGCGGGAGATCGATGTCGCGCTGGTCGAGACGCCGGTGGAAGATCCGCGGCTCAACAGCGCGCTGTGGGCGGAGGATGAGCTGGTGGTCGTCGTGGCGCCGGGGCATCCGCTTGCCCAGCGGTCGCCGGCCGCCCCGGCGGAGTTGGCGCACGAGCTGCTCGTGACACGGGAGCCGGGGTCGGGGACCTACGACACCGTGATGGCGGCGCTGCGGGGGGTGGGGGTCGCGCCCAGGCGGAGACTCGAAGTCGATACGGCCGAAGCCATCATCCAGCTCGTCGCATCGGGGTTGGGATTCGCGATCGTGTCGAGGAGTGCGGCAGCGGATGCGTTGGCGGCTGGGCGGCTTCGCGTGATCAATGTGACGGGGCTCGCGATCCGGCGCCCGCTCATGCGGCTCTCGCTCGTGGCGGCGGGTGAGAGTGCGGCGGCGCGGGCGTTCGGGACCTTTCTCGATGTCGGGAGTGCGCCGCGAAGCGGGGCTCCGACGGGTGCCGCGAGAGTGAGTGCTTCCCGGCGGCGGCCGGCGTCCCGATCGCCAGCAGCGCGGTAGTCGTTTGATTGCCGTCAAACCCCAGCTGGCGGCCCGGGCGGATCCGCCGCCGACGCAGACCACCATGCTCCATCACCGCGGGTCGAACTGGGCGTCCTCGAGGTACTTGGCCGTGCTCAGGCCCTTGATGGTCTCACGCCCTTTGATGTCGTGGAACACGGTCCCTGACAGTTCGGCTAGCGAGAGGTCGGCCCCGGTGAGTGTCGCGTTGGTGAAGTTGGCTCGCGTGAGCTTCACCTTGCGCAGGTTCGCGTCGGTCAGATCCGCGCCGGTAAGGTCGGCGTTCGTGAGGTCCGCGCGCATGACGCCCATCGGCTGGTTCTTCGGATCGGCTCCAAGGTTGGCGTGCATCATCTTCGCCCGGATGAACTTGGCGCCCGCCGCCGAGGTGATGAGACGTACGCCGGTCAGATCGGCATCGGTGAAGTTGACGCCAGGAATGATCACGGCGTACAGGGTGGCACCCGCAAGCTTGGCGCCCGTGAAGTCGGCATCACGCATCGTGGCGAGATCGAGTTCTGCGCCGGTGAAGTCAGCGCCTTTTGCGGTGGCGTGGTCGAAGTTCGCCGACTGCAACTTGCCGTGCGACAGGTTGACGCCATCGAGGTTGGCGCCGCTGAAGTTGGCGCGGTGCAGGTCTTGGCCGGACAAGTCCAGCGAGGACAGATTGGCTCCGGAGAAGTCGGCCGGGTGATCGTCGGTGGCGGCCGCCATGCGGGCGATAACGGCTGCCCGGGTGAGGGGCGCCGAGGCGTTCTGACCATTTGCCCGTACCGGGAGCGCGTCACAGGTGAGCGTCAACGCAATGGCCAGGACGAGCGAGATCATGCCTGGCGCGGGGCAATTGTCGCGGCCACGCCGCGTCGTTACCGTGCCACTCGGTAGTTGGTGGTCGCTCATGACAATACCTCCTGGTATCTCACGCCGCCCGGATCGACAGGACGGTGGTCATGTACACAATACGGCGTCGCGACCGTAGCGTTCAACTCGCCCTCGTTGACTTTCCCGTCCCGTTCGGTACCGGACTGTCCGCGGGCGGCAAGCTCAGGACCCTCTGGACGACAGGTTCCGAGTTGGATCGTGTTCATCCGGGTCCCGCTGACGGGCCGCGCGACCTCCCTAGCGCGCCGCGGGAGGTCCCGATGGCGCAGGCGATGCGGCCAGCTCGGTCCGGAACCTGGCGGCGTCGCTGGGTCTGTGGAGCGAGTCGTATTCGGTGACGAGGTCGGTGCGCGCGTTATTGAGCCAGCTAATCGACGGGCTCATTTGTTGTGTCATGATCCCGTAGCCCGCGAGTGATTCCTGTTCCGCGTCGGCGAACTTTCCCTGATGCATCAGGGCGCGTCCGAGCTTGATCCGCGCCACGCCCGTATTGAGATGCGTCGGCGACTGCGCGGCGCTGAAGCGCTGCACGGCCTCACGGAACAAGCGCTCCGCCGCGGCCTGATCGCCGCGCTCGGCGGCTACGCTTCCGAGATCCGATGCCGCGACGCCCAGCAGGTAGTGCTTGTCGCCGTAGACCGAGCGATAGATGGCGGCCATGCGCGTGAAGTAGGCCTGCGCCTCGTCGAGCGAGCCTTGCCCGAGCGCGGCGGCACCGAGGGCATTGAGTGCGGACGCCACGCGCGGGTGCGAGGGACCGTAGACGCGCTCCTGTATGCGCAACGCCTGCTTGAGTGAGGCGATCGCTTCATTGTAGCGCTGCTCCATCACCAGCGTGCGGCTCAGGATCGTGAGGACCGAAGCCGTTTCGGGATGGTCGTCGCCGTACCAGGAGCGGTCGATGTCCAGCGCCTGCCGCAGATAGGCTTCGGCCTCGGGGTAGTGCCCGAGGTCGTGCTGGATCGCACCCAGGTTGATGAGATCATCCGCGACCTGCGGCGTCCGGTCGCCGTAAATGCGACGGTCCATCGCCAGTCCCACGCGGTTGAGCGAGTCGGAGGTCGCGTAGTGGCCGACGTAGTAGTGCGAGTTCGCGAGGCGGTTGAGGCTTTCGCCGAGGTCGACTGTGTCGACCCCGGGGCGCGCCTGCAGGTGTACCGCGTCATTGAGAATCGCGATTGCGCTGTCGTAGGATCCCCGGTCGGCCATGACCTGCCCCAGGGCCATCGTCTGCCGGCCGATCGCCGGGTCGGTTGCGGGCAGCTTTCTCTTGCTCATCGCCAGGCCTTCGCGGACGAGATGCTCGGCGTCGTCATACCTGGCCTGCTCAGAGCGAAGGAGGCCGAGCGCAACGAGATCGGCAGCAACTTCGGGATCATCGGGGGACAGGCCGCGCTGGCGGCTGAGGGCCGCACGCAGAAGCGTGTCCGCACGGTCGAAGTTGCCGAGGCGTTCGTAGATCCCGCCGAGTGTGCCGTAGAGCGCCGCCTGGACCTCGGGCTCCTTGTCGAGCATCCCGGCTTCCCGGACACCGCGTCCGACCATCGTCACTACGTGGAGCGTGTCCGATGGGCCGGCGGAATTGTTGTCGCCACTGAACAGATTGAGCATGAAGCGCTGGATGCGCTGCGTACGCGCGACCTGGGCGACCGCCGCATCGCGGGCAGCCTCGAGCCGCACCGTGTAGAACGCAACCGTGGCGATGGCGCCCATGAGCACCAGCGTGGCGGCGGCGATCGGGCGGCGGTAGCGCGTCGCGAACTTCGTGAGGCGGTACCCGGCCGAGTCGGGGCGCGCGTCGAGCGGCTCGCCCCGCAGATAGTGATCGACATCGCGGATCAGTGCCTCGACCGACCGGTAGCGCCGCTGCGGATCCTTGTGCATCGCCGTGAGGCACAGCACATCGAGATCCGACCATGACGCACGGCTCACGATCGAGCGGCGGGCCTGGTCGCCCGCGCGTTCGGCGACGCGCCGGGCCACGGCCGACGGCTTGACCGGTTCGTGGGTGAGGATGATCGACTCGGCCTCGCCGAGGGATCGCTGGCCGATGTCGAACGGCAGGCGCTCGGTGAGGAGCTCGTACAGGACGACGCCCAGGGAATACACGTCCGTGTGCACGCCGGATTGGCCGCCGCGCATCTGCTCAGGAGCCGCGTACGCCAACGTCATGAAGCGCATCGCCGTGTGCGTCTTGTCCACCGGCACTTCGAGACTGTCGATCTGCTTGGAGATGCCGAAGTCGAGGAGGACGACGGTGCCGTCCGTCCTGACCAGGATGTTGGACGGCTTGAGGTCGCGGTGGATGACGAGGTGGCGGTGCGCGTACTGAACCGCTTCACAGACGGCGCGGAAGAGGCGGACCCGGTCGGCGACGGGGAGCCGCTGTGAGACGCCGTAGGTCGTGAGCGGGACGCCCTCGACGTATTCCATGACGAACCACGGCGTGCCGTCGCCCAGTGTATCGGCATCGTAGAGACGGGCAATGGACGGGTGGTTGAGCTGGGCGAGCGTGCGCTGCTCATTGGCGAACCGGTCGCGGCGAGCGGGGGAGAGCCACGCGTCGCGCAGGATCTTGATGGCGACCAGTCCGCCCAGATCCGTGCGCTCGGCCAGATAGACGACGCCCATCCCGCCTTCGCCGAGCATGGACACGATGCGGTAGCGTCCGAACTCCTGGCGCGGCAGGACCGGCAATGGCGGATCGCCGAGCACGCGGTCCGCGAGTTGCGCGAGTCCGGCATCGAGCAGTGTGGATCCCGAAGCGTCTTCGCGGAGGAGCGCCGAAACCTCGGTGGCGAGACCGGGGTCATCTCCGCACTCCGCCGCCAGGAGGGCCTGCTGCTCGCTGGCCGGGAGATCGGCCGCGCGGTGGAAGAGAGCCTGAATCCGCTCCCAGCGCTCTGCGTCCATCGGTTCAGCCGGACATATCAGTGGTCGCGGCGGAGCTCGAGAGCGAGCCATGCCTTGGCCGCGCGCCAGTCGCGCAGGATCGTGGCTTCGGACACGCCGAGCAACTCCGCCGTCTCGCCGATGTCGAGACCGCCAAAGAAGCGGCTCTCCACCATCAGCGCCTGTCGTGGCTGGATGCGCGCCAACTGCTCGAGCGCTGCGTCGAGCGCGAGGAGATCATCGGGGCCGCTCGCTTGCTGGTCGAGCGATTCGTCGAACGTCACTGGCGTGACGCCTCCACCGCGTTTCTGCGCATTGCGCCGGCGGGCGGCCTCGATCAGCACCTGGCGCATCGCGCGCGCGGCGATGCGCTTGAAGTGCACCCGTGAGACCGAGCGGAGCGGCGGCGAGCCGGCGAGTTTGAGCCAGGCTTCGTTGACGAGCGCGGTGGGGCTCAGCGTGGCGCTCGGATCGCCGCGCCGGATGCTGGAGGCGAGGCGCCGAAGCTCCTCGTACGTCGCCGTGAACAACTCTTCCAGAGCGGCGCGGTCGGCCGATACCGGGCCCAGCGCAACGAGATCCGGCGGTGTCACCGATTTTCGCGATTTCGACACCATGACGGTATTTCCCAGGCGTTGGCGCAATGTCCGGAGAGGGCAGACTCCGCTCTAGGCTACCACTCCGAGGGCAGGCTGGGCAACAGGCACCCCGAACCACTGCATTGGCCCGCTCTGGCGGCCCGCGACGCCCCCTTCGTGCCGCGAGCCCGAGTTGCCCCCCGCAACGTGTCACGACGAGGCACCACCCATATGGGCGACAGGATCTTTACCGTTGCCGACACGAGTGCCGACGAGGTGATGGCTGTTCTCAGGACCACCGGCTCGACCGATGCGGACGTGCTGTTTGCGGCGGCGACCGAGTTCGGACGCCCATTCCGGAACCAGAAACTGTACGGACTCATCGCGATCGTTGTGGGCGCCGCCCTCGCGTTGACGATCGTCATGGTGCTCGCCGGGGTCCCGCTCGCGATCGCCGGGCTCTGGTTCTGGCACAAGGGAAACCGTAACACCGCCGTGATCGAGTCGGCCTACACCTCGTACATGGCGTCGCTCACCCATGCGGCTGGTACCGCAAAGCCCTTGGCGCCGCCCCTTAACGGCACCGTGAAGACCGGCTAAGTTGGGGGCGTGAACTACCTCCTCAAGACCGAGCCGTCCGAGTATTCGTTCGCCGATCTGCAGCGGGACGGCGTGACCCGCTGGGACGGTGTATCGAATCCAGTGGCGGTGAAACACCTTCGCGAGATGAAGCCTGGTGAGCGGCTCATCATCTACGAGACTGGCACGCGCAAGAGTGCGGTGGGGACCGCGAAAGTGACCGCGGCCGACGCGTCCGATGCCAAGGATCCGGTCGTCACGATCTCGGCGGGTCGTCCGATCAAGGAGCCAGTCACGCTGGCGACGATCAAGGCCAACAAGCTGTTCGCCACCTCGCCGCTCGTGCGCCAGGGGCGCCTTTCCGTCGTTCCGCTGACCGACGCCCAGTACAAGTTCCTGACGGAAGGCTGAGCCGCCCCGGCCCGGGCGTTATTTCTGCTTGACGTGATGTCGCAATGACGCCCGGCGGCTGGCGCTGCCGGCCCTAACTCGCCAGGATCGGGGCGGAGATCCGGTGGGGTACCTGCGGCACCGCGGGAGGGCCGACTCGCGCGCCCTGCGGGTCTTCGAGCAGGCGGCTGATCTCCTCGGGAGACTGCGGCTTCGCGAACAGATACCCCTGGCCAAAGCGGCAGCCGAGCGTGCGCATCAACTCCTGCTGGTCCGCGTGCTCGATCCCTTCCGCGACCGTCCGCATCGCGAGCATGTCGCCGAGCGCGATGATCGTGCGGGCAAGCGCCGCATCGTTCCCGCTGCGAGTCACCCCATCGATGAACGACTTGTCGATCTTGAGGATGTCGATCGGGAATCGTTGCAGGCTGCTGAGCGACGAGTATCCGGTGCCGAAGTCGTCGATCGCCAACTGGACGCCGAGTGACTTGAGGGCGTGCAACTGCGTAATCGTGGCCTCGGTGTTTCGCATGACCACGCTTTCCGTGATCTCGAGCACCAGGTGGCGGGGATTCAATCCAGCCGTCTGCAGTGCCTCAGCGACATCACTGGCGAGATCCGCGTGCTCGAACTGGCGTCCTGAGAGATTCACCGTCACGGCGGGAGCCTCACCCTTCGCGGCCGCTTGCCAGACAGCCGCCTGGCGGCAGGCCTCCTTGAGGACATACCGGCCGAGCGGGACGATCAACCCGGTCTCCTCGGCCAGGGGCACGAAGAGGGCGGGGGGCAGCAAGCCTCTCCGGGGATGCATCCAGCGCACCAGGGCCTCGATCGCGGTGAGGCGTCCATTCTGGAGCTCGACGATCGGCTGATAGACCAGTTGGAGCTCGCCGCGCGCTATCCCTTCCCGCAGATCGGTTTCGAGTGCCATACGATCGACGAGCGCCCGGTGCATCTCGGGCTCGAAGATCGCGCAGCGTCCGCGCCCTTCGCTCTTGGCCCGGTACATCGCGACATCGGCATTGCGGAGCAGCGTGTCGGCATTGTCGTCGTCGCTCGCGCGGGCGATCCCGATGCTCGCGCTGACCGCCAACTCGCCGTCACCCAGCCGGAACGGCGTGCGGAGTGCGGCTCCGATCCGGCCCGCGACGATCAGCGCATCGGCATCGGCGCTGGCATGTTCGATGAGGACCGCGAACTCGTCGCCACCGAACCGCGCCACCGTGTCGCATCCGCGCGTGGCGTTCAGCAACCGGTGGGCGAGGGTGGTGAGCAACTGGTCGCCGACACCATGTCCGAGACTGTCGTTGACGGTTTTGAACTCGTCGACGTCGAGGAACAGCACCGCTATGCGGCCACCCGCCCGCTCCGACGCGGCGAACGCGTGCTCGACGCGATCGTGGAAGAGCACCCGGTTGGCCAGTCCGGTCAACGGATCGTGCAGTGCCTGGTAGGAGAGCTGGGCTTCCAGCGTCTTGCGGGATGTGACGTCCCGCGCGACCCAGACCACGGAGTCATCCGCCATGGGGGAGATCGTGCCCGCGATCCACGTCGTGCCCGCCGCACCCGGGAAGACTGTATTCGACATCGATCGGCTGGTCCGATTCGAGCGCGCGGGTCACGCAGGTCGCGATCATGCTCGCGTGCTCGGGCGTCAGGACATCCTGGACACGCCGGCCGATCCACGCGGCTGGCGGACGGTGCGCGGCGTCGGCGCCGCTGGCCGCGATCTTGAGATACCGGCCATCACGATCCAGCACCACAATCACATCCGACATGGCGCCGACCAGGGCGCGCAACTCCGACTCGCTCTCACGCAGCGCGGAGTTCGTTCGGCGGAGCGTCCGCTCATACCACGCCGTCGCATAGGTCGCGGTGGCCCCCACGGTGGCGAGCAGACAGATCTTCGCGATCTCCCCGAACACCAATGTCCCGCCCAACACGGCGACTTCGAGTGGGCTGGCACGCATCGCGAGGTGGCCCACCGCGACGAAGAGCGCGATCATGAACGCGTATTCCGCGACGGCGATCGCCGCCGCGAGTGCCGCGCGCAGCGCTGAACTGGTGAACGGCCGCGCCGCAAGAATGACGAAATAGGCGAGCCAGATCGGGGATTGCACGGCGAGGTCGGGCGACCCTACGAACCCGTAGCCGCACAGGATGGCCGTCACTGCCGAGATGTCGACGGCGGCATTGACCGTCGTCAGCCAGTGGAAGGATCGGCGTGGCCGGTGAATCCAGACATACTGGCCGATCGTCCAGGCGAGCATCGGGAGGAGCACTGCGACGTTGACGAGCGCGAGACCCGGGTCAGCGCTGGCGCGTACATCACCGCCGCGAACGCGAGCATGGCCAGCAGAGCGACCCGGACGCCATTGAGAACGCGTTCGGCTTCGATTCGCTCTGCCTCGAGAAGCATCGCGGTCAAATGGCGGTCGGACGTGGTGCGGAGAGTCGAGGCGTCAGTCACCGGAACGGCAGGCCAGAGAGAGGTCGTTGGCGCAGTACCATAGAGGACGGGCCGGTGTTACCCCCCGTCACGTCACAGGCCGCTCGGTTGCGCTCTCTTTTTAGGACAGCATGCCGTCTTTCAGGCAGGTGACGGCGCGTCGCATCAGAAGGGCCTTCTCTCTCGCGTTCTGGGTAAGCGACGCCGCACGTTCGAACTCCGCGCGTGCTTCGCTGAATCGGCCGAGTTTCGCGAGCAGGTCGCCACGGACGGTCGGCAGCAGGTGGTACTGCTGTAGCAGCGGCTCCGCTTGCAGCGAATCGGCGACTGCGAGGCCGGCCGCCGGGCCGAACGCCATTGCCAAGGCGACTGCCCGGTTGAGTTCCACGACCGGCAATGGCGCGAGCTGCGCCAAGGCGTCGTAGAGTGCGCAGATACGGGTCCAGTCGGTGTCGGCGGCCGTCAGGGCGCGAGCGTGGCACGCGGCGATCGCACCCTGCAGGGCGTATGGTCCGAGCGCGCCGCCGAGGGCTTCCGCACGGTCGAGCGCGGCCAGCCCGCGGCGCACGAGGATGTGGTCCCATCGCGACCGGTCCTGCTCGAGCAGCAGGACCGGCTCGCCGCCGGGGCCGACTCTCGCCTGTGCGCGGGATGCCTGGATCTCCATGAGGCCGACGAGCCCGTGGACCTCGGGCTCTGTTGGCGCGAGCCCGGCCAGAATGCGGCCGATCCGGAGTGCATCCTCGCAGAGAGCGGGGCGCATCCAATCGTCGCCGGCGGTTGCGGAGTAGCCCTCGTTGAAGATCAGGTAGAGCACCTCGAGCACCGACGACAGTCGTGCGGCGCGATCGGCTCCCCGTGGAACCTCGAACGGGACCCGCGCTTCGGTGAGGGTGCGTTTGGCGCGGACGATCCGCTGCGCGACAGTGGCGACGGGTGCGAGAAACGCGCGGGCGATCTCTTCGGTCGTGAGACCACCCAGCAGCCGCAGCGTCAGGGCGACGCGGGCTTCGGTGGAGAGCACCGGGTGGCACGCGGTGAACATGAGGCGGAGCAAGTCATCACCGACATCGTCGTCGAGGGACGTCATCAGGTCCGAGACGGTGGACTCCTGCTGTGCATCGAGCTCGTGACCGAGCTGTTCGTGCTTCTGCTGGTGCCGTTTGCTGCTGCGGACCGCATCGATCGCGCGATGGCGAGCCGTGGCCATGAGCCACGCACCCGGCTTGTCGGGGACGCCCGAGGCGGGCCACTGTTCGAGCGCGGCCACGAACGCGTCCTGCGCCAGGTCTTCGGCGAGGCCGACATCACGGACGATCCGAGACAGGCCCGCGATGAGCTTCGCCGATTCGATGCGCCACACCGCTTCGATTGCCCGAAGTGTCGCCGCCGGGTCGTCTACCCCGGCGGGTTGCGGTACCTCTGAGGGCTGGGGCAGAGGGCTACTTCAGTGCCTTCACGGCGGCCGCCGCCCTGCTGTCCGGGAATTGTTCCGCGACTTCATGGACGTCGGACGGAAAGTCGGACATCTCGAACACCTGCCGGACCTCGATCATCTCCGTTGTCAGACGCGGGGCAGCGTGTCGCCCACTCGATGGCTTCGGCCTTCGATTTCACCTGGAGGATCCAGTAGCCACCCAGGACCTCCTTGGCCTCGGCGAACGGTCCATCCGTGACCTTGGCCTTTCCGCCGCTAAACGTGACACGGGCGCCCATCGATGGCGGGTGGAGTCCATCGAGAGCCAGCAGCACGCCAGCCTTCCCCAGGGACTCGTTGTACTTCATCATGTTCGCGACGGCCTTCGCGTCGGGCAGCGTGCCGGGCTTGGCGGACTCGTAGCCCTTCGGGATCATCAGCATCATGAATCGCATTGTCGGCCTCGTCGTGGCAGGGGTTGGTGAGCCGAGCCCCCGGTTGATTCCAATCGGCGAAAGCTAGGCTCCACTCCATCGTCGAACGAGCCGACGCGAATTCGACACCGTTTAGACGAGGCCGTTACATGGGTTGGCCGCCCGGATTCCGCGCGGTGCTATCATATCGATTGGGGGGCGTGGGCCGAGGCCCCTTCGACGGACGCGCAAACAGGAGCGAACCATGACAGGACCGACCTCCGATTCCCCTGCGGCGGACACGGTTGTGCTGATCCACGGCCTGTGGATGACCGCGCTGAGCTGGGAACACTGGGTTGCGCGATATCGAGCGCGCGGGTACAAGGTGGTCGCCCGCAGTTGGCCGGGCATGGATGGTGACATTGACGCACTGCGCCGCGACCCCTCGGCGATCGCCGGCCTGGGCGTCACGGACATCGTCGATCATTACGACCGGATCATTCGGGACCTCGAGACCCCGCCCGTCATCATGGGCCATTCGTTTGGCGGCCTGTTCACCCAGATGCTCCTGGACCGGGGGCTGGGCGCGGCGGGCGTGGCGATCGATCCCGCGCCGGTGAAGGGCATCCTCACGCTGCCACTTTCGACCCTGCGCGTCGCGTTCCCGGTTCTGAGCAACCCTGCCAACAACCATCGGGCGCTGCCGATCACGGCGGAGCATTTCCACTACGCGTTCACGAACACCCTGAGCGAAGCGGAATCGCAGGTGGTGTACGAGCGGTACGCCGTGCCGGGTCCGGACCACGTCCTCTTCCAGGCCAGCCTCGCGAATTTCAATCCGCACGCCGCGACGACCGTCAATTTCCACAACGACACGCGCGCCCCGCTCCTGCTGATCGCCGGGGGCAGGGACCATGTCGTGCCGGCCTCGGTCACCAAAGCGAACTACAAACTGTACGCCAAGTCGAAGGCGATCACGGCGCTCAAGGAATACCCCGAGCGCTCGCACTACACCCTTGGCCTGCCCGGCTGGGAAGAGGTGGCCGACTACGCGCTGGACTGGGCAGTCCAGCATGCGGAGATCGTCGCGGCGGTTCATACGCCGCGTGCGGGACTGGCGCCGCGGCAGTCCGACACCGAGGTGCGAGCCGACCCGCGCTAGATTGTCCTCGATGCCAGACCAAACTCGCAAGGCAGCGGTGGTTTTCACGACGGCCATCGCGACCGTCCTCTTGTTGCTCGTACTCGGTTACGCGGCGGTTGTCGGGGGCGCCATCCCCGCGAATGCCGACGCGAAGCCGCCGGTGGTCGAACGGTGGATCGCCAAGCGGTCGCTCCGCGCGGCTATCGACCACGGGATACAGGGGCTATCCGATCCGCTGCCCGTCAGCGACTCGACGCTCACCCGGGGCGTGCGGCTGTACGGCACCCATTGCGCCACCTGCCACGGCACATCGGACGGAGAGCCGTCGGCGATCGCCAAAGGCCTCTATCAGCGGCCGCCACAATTCGCGAAGCACGACGTGACTGACGATTCCGTCGAGGTCACGTACTGGAAGATCACGCACGGCATCCGGCTGACCGGCATGCCGTCTTACGCGGAGACGTTGACGCCGGAGCAGCGCTGGGCGATCGCGACATTTCTGCGGCACCAGGGGGAGTTGCCGGCGCACGCGGATGAGGCGTGGAAAGCGTTACCGAGTGCGGCGACGCGCAGCGAGAACTGACGCGAGTCAACTGACCGGCGTCCGCAGGGGCAGGATCGCCAGGTCAGGGCGGAGAGGTCATCAGCCGGGCGGCCAACTCGCGTGTGAGTTTCGCGGCGACCCAGGCGGTCACGCCATTGGGGTCCTGGGCCGGGTTAGGGGACACCGAGGAGCGCGACCGGGTGTGTGCGGCGCGGTGTCTCCGCACCTGGTCTGTTCATGCCACTCCCGAGAGAACTCAGGCCACGGTCAGGGCGACGCCGGTTTGCCGCCGTGCCGTCCTTCATGCGCCGCGCGCCGCCGCGAGACCTCGGCGATCGCCGACCAATCGTGCTCCGCACGACCGTGCGCGATCGCTTCGAGGAAATTGTCGCGAAGCACGCTGGCGAACGGCAGAGGGGTGTTGACCGCGCCCGCGGCTTCCAGGGCGAGACGCACGTCCTTGAGTCCGAGAGTGAGTTTGAATCCCGCGGGCTCGTAGCGCTGCTCCGCGATGATGCCGGCGTAATTCCTGTAGACCGGGGCCGGGAACACCGTGTTCGTCAGTACGTCGAGCAATTCCGCGTGCGTGACACCGTAGCCCTCCGCCATCGCGGCGGCTTCGCCCATCGTCTCGATCGCCGAGGCGATCATGAAATTGCCCGCGATCTTCACGACATTGGCGCGGTGGGGTTCGGCGCCGACGGGCCACGTCTTCTGGCCGATGGCGTCGAGCAAGGGTTGGACGCGCGCGATGGCGGCCGGGTCGCCCGCGGCCAGGACGTGGAGCTTTCCGGCGGCCGCGACGTCCGGCCGCCCGAATACCGGTGCGGCGACGTACCCGATCCCGCGTGTGCGATGCAGCTCGGCCAACTCTTTCGCGAGGGCGACCGAGATCGTGGCGAGGTTGACATGAACGAGGCCGCGGGGCGCGCCATTGATGAGGCCACCGTCGATGATGACCGAGCGGACGACGTCATTGGACGCAAGCATGGAGAGCACCGCGTCGCCCGCGAATGCATCGTGGGCGGTGGCGACACCCTGTGCACCCTGTCGCGCGAGCTCGTCGACGGGACCGCGGGACCGATTCCAGACACGGACGTGGTGTCCGGCTTTGACGAGATTCGCGGCCATCCCCTGGCCCATGCTACCGAGGCCGATGAATCCGATATCCACAGGTGGTCTCGTGAATGAGGAGTTGATGGATGACCGGCCACTACCAGGGACGAAATGTTACTTGATTGCGCCCGATGCCAGGAAGTAGGTGTGGCAGGCTCGGGTGAGCGAGGGCCAGTCCAGCGCGGGAGCTCGCTTCTCGTACTGGGCTTCCCAGCAGACCTGTTGCACGAGGTCGCGCGCGTAGCAGGGGCGGAGCTCTTGCTGCAGGTCGCTCCGGAGGTAGGCCATGAGCTGGTCCGCCATGGCGGCATCGTAGGGCACGCTGAACTGCGTGCAGACGCCGCGGAAGATCTCGCGGAACTCCTCGTCGGACACGAAGTCGAGGCGGATCTTGTTGGGGATGCGGCGCAGGAACGCGTCGTCGTTGAGGGCGGTCGTCTCGTGATTGAGCGTGAATACGCCGGCCGCCTCGAGGTTCGTCGAGAAGACCACGAGGCAGTCGAACGGCATCTCGAACTTCTTGCCGCCGCGGAGCGTCAGGAAGTCGATCTTGCGATCGAGCGGTACGATCCATCGGTTGAGCAGCGCTTCGGGCGGGATGCGCTGCCGCCCAAAGTCGTCGACGATCAGCACCCCGTTGTTGGCCTTCATCTGCAGTGGCGCGACATAGACATTGCTGGTGGGATTGAACTGCAGATCGAGCATCTCGATCGTCAGCTCGCCGCCAACCGTGACGCGTGGCCGTTCGCAGAGAACCCAGCGGCGATCGCTATCCTGATTTTGCGGGCGATCGATCCGGCGGTGCACCGTGGGGTCGTAGACCGTGATGATCTGGCTGTCATGCTCCACCGCGTGGGGGATCCAGACGCCGCCCAGATAGACATCCGGAATGAGCTCCGCGATCGCAGTCTTGCCCGTTCCGCTTGGGCCGTACAGGACGATGGAGCGAGCGGCCAGGATCGCGATGCCGAGCTGCTTCCTGAGGTCGGGCCCGAGGACCAGCTTTTCGAAAGCGCGATCCACGTCGGCGGCGCCCACTTCGACCAGTCCTACACTCTGCTCGCGGACCCGGTGCACGTAGTCGGAGAGAGAGACCGGCGCGGGGCCGACGTACTGGTTCGCGGCGAGTAGCTCCAGCGCACGGGCGGCGCCATTGCCGTTGGGCGTGATGCGCGGGACGAGGCCATCCATCGCCGACACATCGCAGAGCTTCCGCTTCCGAAGCCGCTGGAAGAGATCTTCCGCGATGGCGAAGCCCACTCCCATCCGTTCGGCCAGGACACGCACCGACACCTCGCCTTCGACGAAGATCGTCTTGAGGGCGAGGTCCTCGAGGACACTGCGGCGAATGCCCGTGTCATCGATCGAGCCGGGGATGGTGAGCGGGTGTCCGTTGGTCTGCTGCATGGGGGTCACACAGAATACGGGATGGCCGCGAATTGCGACAGTAATTTTCCGTGGGCGGCCTGTCCGCCCGCATTTCGTGGGCTCGCCGAACATGACATCTTCGTCATGATCCCGGTTCTTACAGGTCACGACGGGAGAACGGCGCGTAGCTTACGCTAGCTGTACGGTGAGCCGGTCCGCCGGCCTGATCTCGGGGCGGACTGCCTTCAGCGAAGAGGTGCTCGATGGACGATCTGCCGACGCAGGTGGAGTCGCTGCAGGCGCAGTTGGCGTCGATTCAGTCGCACCTCATGGCCACGCTGTGGATCACGACGCTGCTGTCGTTCGTCTTTGCGCTTGCGACGGCATACCTGGCGGGACGCAGGGGTCTCAACGTCCTCCGCTGGGCGATGCTCGGTGCACTTCTCGGACCGATCGCCCTGATCGTCGTCTTGTTCATCCCCTCCGCAAAGGCCGACACCAAGGTCTGCCCGGAGTGCGCGGAGAGCGTGAAGGAGGCCGCGGTGAAATGCCGGTTCTGCGGCTATCGGTTCGATCAGCCGGAGATCGTGCCCCGCATCACCTGATAGCGCGGATGCCGGCCAGGGAGAACGCGATAATGTGGTCGGCCACGGCGCGGGCCGAGTCGCCGCGGGCGGGCCACTCACCGAGTACGGCGACGCGGAAGGGGTCGGGACGGTAGAGGAGACACTGCGCCTGCACGCCCGCGACGCTGCGTGACACCCTCGGATCGCCCGGCGAGCAGCCGATCAGATCGGCGATGACCCCGCCGAGGTATGCGATGCGCGGGCGGATGGCTTTCTCGAAGAAGACACTCGCCGCCGGAGTGGGATCGACCTGCTCGTGCTGAATGAGCTCGTGGCACCAGGACGTCCGGGCATCGACAGTCATCAACTGGCCGACGTAGACATGCACGTAGTGGCGGAACCGATCTTCGGCGGAATCTGGTGTGCCGGAGAGCATAGTGAGCGCATTGATCTCGAGCGCGATGCCGACCGCTACGTCGACCACCGCCATATAGAGGCCCAGCTTGTCGCCGAAGTGGTAGTTCACCGCGGCGAGGTTGGCACCGGCGTCCCGGCAGATATCACGGACCGCGACGTGCTCGAATCCGCGCTGCGAGAAGAGGCGGATCGCGGTATTGAGCAGGCGGTCGCGTGTGGCCCGTCCTTCGCCGCGCGAATCATGAGGTGGGATCGCCGGCCGGAGGAGCCGTGCCTGCCCGTGTCTCACAGGCCGCATTCTCACAGGCCGTATCTCACAGGCCGTATCTCACGCCGGTACTCACAACGCCCGGCGGAACAGCAGCGTGGCGATCGTCATCGACACCACCGTAAACAGTCCGAGGAAGGCGAGGTCGGCGCTGATCGCGCCGAAGCCCGTGTTCTTGAGCAGCAGGCACTTGAACGCGTGCACGCCGTAGGTGAACGGGTCCACCTTGGCCAGCACCCGCATCCACGGGGGGAACGCCTGCTGCGGGTAGACGGCGCCGCTCGGGAAATAGAGCAACGTATTGAGCACGCCGAAGAGCGCTCGGGGGACGAGCGGGTCGCTCATCCGCACCATGATCATGAACATCATGCTGACGAGGGCCAGCAATGTGACGATGACGACGACGAGGAGCTTCAGCAGGCGAAGCGGCGCGAGCGGATCGGGGATACCGGCGATGATGGAGCCGAGCGTCATGAGGACCGTGCCGGCGAGTACCGCCTTGATCGCGCCGGAGATGACGAAGCCGAGGATCAGCTCCAGCCTGCTGATTGGTGTGACGAGGTAGCCTTCGTGGAGGCCGCGGGCCTTGTCATCGATGAAGATGATGCCGCCGCCGACCATCACCATCGTGAAGATCGCGAGGAGGATCGTGCCCGACAGCAGGTACTGGATGTACGGGACGAAGGGGTAGACCTCGACCACGTCCAGTCTCGCCTGCGACGGGATCCGTGCCGCACCGGTCTGGTCCTCGTTGTAGGCATCCACCATCCCCGACATGCTCGAGGCCAGGGCGCTCGTCACGAAGTTGTCGGTGTTGTCTTCGATGAGCGCGACGTGCGGCGCATCCTTGGCCAGCACGCGGCGCGAGAAGCCCGGCGGGATCGTCAGCACACCGTTGAGGGCGCCGGCGCGGAGGGCGGCGAGCGCCGTGCCCGGATCGGAGTAACTGACCGTCTCGAAGGTTTTCGCGTTGCCAGCGACGGCCACCGTCAGCTCGCGCAGCTTGACCGCCGGGAGGCCGCCGTCCTGATCGACGACGCCCACGCGCAGGTGGTGCACCGTGCCGCCGAACGCGTATCCCAGGATCACGAGCTGGAAGAGCGGGAGCACGAGCGACATCACGATGAGCATCGGGCTCTTGCGAAACCGCCGCAGATCCCGCTCGACCATGGCCCAGATGCGCAGCATCGCGGTTCCGGTCAGCGCCGCAAGATGTAGGGGCTGTCGGCCATCGACGGTCCCTGGAGCTGATCCCGGAGCTGGCGCCCGGTGAAATGCAGGAATACGTCGTCGAGTGTGGTATTCGCGACGCTGATCGATTCGACCGTGACACCGCGGTCCGCGGCTTCGGCGAGGACAGCGCCAGTCGTAGCGGCGCCGGCGTGCGACGTCAGACGGTATTGTGACCCATCGCCCGTGACGCTGTCGACGCCGGGCAGGCCCGCGAGCCGTCCGCGCCAATCCGCGGGCGTGCCCCCGAAGCTCACCTCGACCGTCGAGACGCCGGATACGGCGGCCTTGAGGTGCATTGGCGAGTCGAGCGCGATCAACTTGCCATGATCGACGATCGCGATCCGGTCGCAGAGCTTGTCCGCCTCGTCCATGTAGTGCGTTGTGAGCAGCACCGTCAGATCGCGCTCGGACTTGATGCGCCGCAGCATGTCCCAGACGCCGGTGCGGGACACGGGATCGAGCCCGGTGGTCGGCTCGTCGAGAAAGAAGATCCGCGGTTCGTGGACGAGGGCGCGCGCGATCTCGACGCGGCGGCGCATACCGCCCGACAGTTGCTTCACGGGCTTGTCGGCCCAGGCGCTCAACTCGACCGCCGCCAGCAGCTCGCCAATGAGCTTGGTGCGCTTCTCGGAGGGGACTCCGTAGAGCTTCGCGAAGATACTCAGGTTCTCGCGGGGGGACAGCTCCTGGTCGCTGGTCATCGCCTGCGGGATCACGCCGATCGCGCGACGGACATCGTCCGGCCGTTCGACGATGTCGGCTCCGGCGATCACCGCGGTGCCGGAGGTGGGCGCGATGAGCGTCGTGAGCATGCGGAGCAGCGTGGACTTTCCGGCACCGTTGGGGCCGAGGAGGCCGAGGATCTCACCGGCTCCAACGTCGAAGGAGATCGCGTCGACGGCGGTGAACGTCCCGAACGTCTTCGTGATCTGGCGAACGTCGATCTCGCTCATGATCGCTTCGGCGCTGGGACCAGGACGTAGGCGGTCATGCCGACGGCGAGCCGCCGGTCGTGATTGTCGACGCGCAGGCGGATCTCGAACGTCTTGATGTCGCGCTTCGACCGGCTCACGTCGCGCTGCGTGGCAAAGCCGGCGTCCGCGCCGCGGTAGAACACCGTGCCCGGTCGCTCCGTGCCGGAGGGCAGGCGCACCGTGAGGGAGTCGCCGAGCCGGATGCGGTCGATGTATGTCTCCTCGACATCGGCACGCACCCAGAGCGAGTCCGGATTGATGAGTGTCACGATCGGCTGCCCGGCGTTGA
Organism: uncultured Gemmatimonadales bacterium; assembly: GCA_963737895.1. Classification (GTDB taxonomy): domain Bacteria; phylum Gemmatimonadota; class Gemmatimonadetes; order Gemmatimonadales; family Gemmatimonadaceae; genus Palsa-1248. The sequence goes on from CAVTUF010000001.1 coordinate 2,659,456, forward strand.
CCACCTCGCCGCCGAGTGCGGCGCGCACATCGACGACACCTCTGATGGGCGAGCGGATTTGCGTGTAGGCGAGCCGGACATCGGCTTTGGTTTGCTGGGCCGCGGCGGCCTGCCGCTGCTGCTGATCGGCGCCCAACTGGCTGCGTTTGATCGCGACCTGCTCGGCGGCCGCCTCAGCGAGTGCGAGGGCGGCGCGCTGTGCACCGACCTGTTTGTCCGCCGCCTCGGCGCGGGCCTTGGCGACGGAAAATGCCGTCCGCTGCTGATCGAGGTCCTGCTGCGCGACCGCGCCGGCGCCGCCCAGCACCTCGTAGCGATCGAGCACCGTCTTGGCGTTGGACAGATTGGCGGCGGCTTCCGACTGCTGTGCCACCGCGGCGGCGAGCATCGCGGCTGCCTGCGAGATCCCCTCCTGCGTCTGCATCGTCTGCAGGCGGACGGATGCTTCGCCTTCCTGGACACGGACCGCGCCTTCCGCGGCGCTGTGCGAGTAGTAGGCGGTATCGGCCTGCAGCTCGGAGGGCACCAGTCGGGCGAGGATCTCGTTGGGCGTGACGGAGTCGCCTTCCTTGACGAACATCTTCTCGATCTGTCCGCCGACCAGCGGACTGACGACCACATCGTCGGTGGTCACGATGCCAGTCAGCACGAGGTCCCCGGCCCGCGCCGTCAGAAACCACCCGACGCTGACCGCCACCACCAGGACAACGCCGATGACGACGAAGATCTGCTTACGGGGCATAGTGGCGATCGCAGACAGCGGAAGTCGTGAAAAGCGAGGGGCGTGGCAGTGACATCACGCCGGGAGCGCCGGTTCTAACATGCGTATGAAACGACTGTTTGACAAGGCAGTGGCGGTGCTGGCGCCCGAGGTATCCGGTCCCGATCACGGGGTGGCCGCGACGATTGGAACCCGATCGACGCGGCTCGTCAGTGTCACATTGCCGACCGTGAGATACAGCTCCCGCTCCGTCACCGTAAGGGCGAACGCGGTCCGCCGGCCGAGGTGCGTGGACAGCGCGCCGAGGAATTCGCGGTCCAGCCCATAGAGCTCGAGTGCTTCCGCGCGGTGGATGCGCTCACTCGCGAGCTGGCGGGCGATGAACGCGGGATCTTTGTGGGTATAGACCACCACGCGTGGCGACAGCTTGCTGGCTTTGTGGAGGCGCTGTGCATCGGGCGCGCCAATGTCGATCCACACGCGGAGTGCGCCGGTGAGATCGCGCACCGCGAGCGCCGGCTCTCCGGGTTCGGCGAGTCCGTGCCCGAACGTGATGCCTTCCGTGTACTCGAGGCAGTAGGCCAGGACGCGGGCGAGGAGGAAGGGCTCCGTCTCGGACGGATGCCGCGCCACGCGCAGATGCAGCGACTCGTAGACCTGGCGGTCGACGTCCGACAGCTCGATGTCGAAGTTGTAGATGCTCGCGGTGTTGGCCACAGCCTCTCTAGCGATCGGTGTGTCGTCGACCTTGGCCAACTGGGCTTGCCGTTCCTGTTGCTGCTGGTCGAAGTCCGCTACTTGCGGAGGACAGAAGTTGGCGTCCCTGCGCGACATCCGACAGGCCGCCGCGACGGCGGCCGCGGGGCTGGCCGCCAGAGAGCAAGATTGCACTCGCGCGGGGCGCCGCGGGTGGTGATGATTGACGTGAGGCCGGCGGGTCTGCCGGCAGGAAAGCGGGCCTGACACGGCTCGTACGATCCGCAGATTCCACCGGGAAGGACATGCCGACTCAGACGACGTTCGCCCCCGTCACGCTTTCCGACATCGAGGCCGCGCGGGCGCGGATCGCGCCCTACGTCCGGCGCACGCCCCTCAGGAGGAGCGAGACCCTCAGCCGGCGGCTGGGCACCAACGTGTACCTCAAGGCCGAGGTGTTTCAGAAGACCGGGGCGTTCAAAGTGCGCGGCGCGTTCAACAAGATGCTGTGCATCCCGGCCGGTGCGCGCGGGCACGGCGTCGTGGCGATGAGCGGCGGCAATCACGCCCAGGCCGTGGCATACGCGGCGCACACACTCGGGATGCGAGCGCTGATCTTCATGCCCAAGGCGACACCGGCGAACTACGTGGACGCCACCCGCGAGTATGGCGCGGAGGTGTCGTTCACACCGACGTCACTCGACGGATTCGCGGCCATGGAGGAATACGGCACCAAGGGGTGGGTGGCGGTCCATCCGTTCAACGATCCCCTCGTCATGGCCGGCCAGGGGACCGCGGGACTCGAGATCGTGGACGACTGCCCGCAAGTCACGGACGTCGTCGTCAGCATTGGCGGCGGGGGGCTGATCGCGGGCATTGCAACCGCGGTGAAGGAACGGCTGCCCGCCGCGCGGATCTGGGGCGTGGAGACCGAGGGTGCCGACTGCATGGCGCAGGCGCTCGCGGCGAATGAGGTCGTCACCCTGAGCGCGGTCACATCGATCGCCCGAACCCTCGGCGCGCCCGCGGCGTCGGCCGAGACCCTCGCGGCCGTGCAGCGGTACGTCGAGTCGGTCACGGTGGTGAGCGACAAGGACGCCGTCGCGTCGATGCGGTTCCTTCTCGAGCGGACCAAGCTACTCGTCGAGCCGGCGGGTTCGTGCACGCTGGCGGCGGCCGAGCGGTTGCGAGACCGATTCGGGCCGAACGACCATGTGGTGCTGTTCCTGTGCGGCGGGAACATCAGCGTCGAGGACGTCTGCCGGTTCGGGTGACCCGCAGGGCGCTCGCCGGGCCGCTCGCAGGGTAGCCAACGGGCGAGCGGCGCGTCCCCGGGCTGGCACAGGGATGCACGCCGCCGCGGATGCCGGGGCGCCTCCGTCGCGTTAATCTTCGGTCGCGCGGCTGCTGGCCGGCGGTTGCGTCCTTCCCGAGGGACCCGCGAGGTGCACATGGACAATCAGTTCATCCTCCGCAGCACCGACGCGGGGGTCCTGACGCTGACGATGAACCGCCCCGACGTGCTCAATAGCTGCAACCGGGGGATGGTCACTGAACTGCGCCAGGCCTTCGAGGGAGCGGGGACCGATGCCACGGTGCGGGCGGTGCTGCTGACCGGTGCGGGTCGCGCGTTCTGCGCGGGGCAGGATCTCGCCGAGGCGGTACCGCCGGCGGGGAAGCCGGCGCCGGACATTGGAGACGTCGTCGTCGCCTACAACGGGTTGATCCTTGCGATGCGGCGACTCGAGAAGCCGGTGGTGGCGGCGGTCAATGGCGTGGCGGCGGAGCCGGCGCCAACATCGCGCTCGCGGCGGATTTCGTGATCGCGTCGACCGAGGCGTCGTTCATTCAGGCGTTCGTGAAGATCGGGCTGATTCCCGACAACGGCGGCACCTTTTTCCTGCCGCGGCTCGTCGGGCTGGCGCGGGCGACGAGTCTTGCGATGCTGGGCGGCAAGGTCCCCGCGCAGCAGGCCAAGGATTGGGGGATGATTCACGACGTCGCGCCCGCCGATGGGCTCATGGAGGCGGCCGGTGCATTTGCGCGGCAACTCGCGGCGCAGCCCACGCGGGCGCTCGGGTTGATCAAGCGCGCCATCAACGCGTCGCTCGGCAACGATCTCGAGGCGCAACTGGCGGTCGAGGCGAAACTGCAGCGCGAGGCTGGCCGCACGGCGGACTACACGGAAGGGGTGCGAGCCTTTCAGGAGAAGCGCGCGCCGTCGTACACCGGCCGGTAGCGCCCATGCCCATCACGCGCGGCGCGCGCATCGGGATCGTCGGTGCCGGCGCCATGGGCAGCGGGATCGCGCAGATCGCGGCCACGGCCTGGCATCCCGTCGTCGTGGTGGACACGAGCGCCGCGGCGCTCGCGCGCGGCAAGTCCGGCGTCGAGCGCGCCATTCAGCGTGACGTCGAGAAGAAGCGGATGGACAGCGCCGCCGGAACGGCCGCCATCGGGCGCATCGAATGGCACCACGCATCCTCCGCGGCGGCGCTCGATGCCGTCGCCGGCTGCGAGCTCGTGATCGAGGCGGTCGTCGAGATGCTCGCGGTCAAGCGAGACCTGTTCGTGGGGCTGGAACGGGTGGTGGCGGAGGATTGCATCCTGGCGACCAACACGTCGTCGCTGCCGGTGGCGGCGATCGCGGCGGCCTGCGCCCGTCCCCAGCGCGTACTCGGCGCGCACTTCTTCAATCCCGCACCGGTCATGGCGCTGGTGGAGATCATTCCCGCGCTGGGAACGTCGGCCGACATCACCGCGCAGACCCGCACGCTGGTCGATGGCTGGGGCAAGACCACCGTGCTCGCGAGCGACACGCCCGGGTTCATCGTCAACCGGATCGCACGCCCCTTCTACGGCGAAGGGCTCAGGCTGAACGACGAAGGCATCGCCGACCCGGCGACCATTGACTGGGCGATGCGCGAGATCGGCGGATTCCGGATGGGTCCATTCGAACTGATGGACCTGATCGGCCACGACGTCAACTTCGCGGTCACGCGGTCGATCTTCGAGTCGTTCTTCTACGACCCGCGGTACAAGCCCTCCATCACACAGCAGCGGCTGGTCGACGCGGGGATGCTGGGGCGGAAGACCGGGCGGGGGTTCTACGATTACCGCGATGGCGCCGCGCGGCTGGCGCCGCGGGAGGATCGCGAGCTCGGGGCCCAGATCGTCGAGCGCATCCTGGTCATGCTGATCAACGAGGCCGTCGATGCCGTGCTCTGGCGCGTCGCCTCGCCAGCGGACGTCGATCTGGCTGTCCTGAAGGGAGTAAATTACCCCAAGGGATTGCTCGCCTGGGGGGACGACATGGGCCTGGACCGAGTGCTCACGAGGCTCACCGCCCTGGAGCAGGAATACGGGGAAGACCGCTACCGTCCGAGCGCGTTGCTCAAGCGGATGGTCCGAGAGGGGCGGCGGTTCACGTGATCCCCCCGCAAGGAGAGATCATCGCGGAAGACGCGCAGGCGCGGGCCGAACGGCTCGTGGCCACGATGCGGGCGACCGACGGGTTCAGCGCGTGGCTGGGAGTGGAAGTCGTGGCGCTGGCGCCGGCGGCGTGCACCGTGCGGGCGACCGTTCGCCGCGAGATGCTCAACGGCTTCGGCGTCTGCCACGGGGGCGTGACGTATTCGCTGGCCGACAGCGCGCTGGCGTTCGCGTCGAACACACATGGGCGCGTGTCGATGAGCGTGGAGAACGGCATTTCATATGTGGCACCGGTGGCGCTGGGGGATGTCCTGACCGCCGTCGCGGCCGAAGAGGGAGTCGGCGGCCGCCTGGCCTTCTATCGCGTCACCGTACGCAACCAGCACGACGCCGTCGTCGCCCTGTTTCGCGGGACGGTGTACCGCACGCAGCGCGAATGCAAAGCGAGATGCAAAGCGAGATGCAAAGCGAGAGGCAAAGCGAGAGGCAAAGCGAGAGGCAAAGCGAGAGGCAAAGCGAGAGGCAAAGCGAGAGGCAAAGCGAGAGGCAAAGCGAGAGGCAAAGCGACATGCACTCGGAGACCGTCAAGAATGGGTGAGGCATACATCATCGACGGCGTTCGCACGCCGATCGGTTCATTCGGCGGGAGCCTGAGCGAGATCAGGCCAGACGACATGGCCGCGCTGGTGATCCAGCGGCTGCTGGCCCGGCATCCGGGCCTCGATCCGTCGCGTATCACCGACGTCATCATGGGATGCGCGAACCAATCGGGGGAGGACAACCGCAACGTCGCGCGGATGGCATCGCTGCTATCGGGGCTGCCCGTCTCCGTGCCCGGGGAGACCGTCAACCGGCTCTGCGCATCGGGACTGAGCGCGGTGGGACATGCCGTACGTGCGGTGAAACTCGGAGACGGCGACCTCTATATCGCCGGCGGCGTCGAGAGCATGACGCGCGCGCCCTACGTGCTGTCGAAGAGCGGCAAGGCATTTGCGCGCGACGCGCAACTGTTCGACACCAGCATCGGCTGGCGTTTCGTGAACCCGCGCATGCGGCAGCAGTACGGCGTGGACGCAATGGGCGAGACCGCCGAGAACGTCGCCACCGATTTTCGCGTGTCGCGCGAGGATCAGGACCGGTTCGCCTGCCTGACACAGGGGCGCGCCGCCGCGGCGCGGGAGCGCGGGCGGTTCGCGACAGAGATCACACCCGTGGACGTGCCGGGTGAGAAGCGCGGCGAAGTCCGGAAGTTCGAGCAGGATGAGTTCATCCGTCCGGACACGAGCCTCGAGGCGTTGGCGCGGCTCAAGCCTGCGTTCCGGGCGGGCGGGTCGGTGACGGCGGGCAACTCGTCGGGGATCAACGACGGCGCGGCGGCACTGCTCGTGGCGTCGGAGGGCGCGGTGAAGGCGTTCTCGCTCAAACCGCTCGCGCGGTCGCTGGTGACCGTCGCGGCCGGTGTCGAGCCGCGCATCATGGGCATGGGCCCGGTACCCGCGACGCGTGCGGTGCTGGCGCGCACGGGGCTCACGCTTTCGCAGATCGACGTGATCGAGCTCAACGAAGCGTTCGCGTCGCAGGCGATCGCGTGCCTCCGCGAGCTGGGGCTCAAAGATGATGATCCACGGGTCAATCCCAATGGCGGCGCCATCGCACTCGGTCATCCCCTTGGCATGAGCGGCGCGCGGCTCATCCTCTCGGCGGCACGGGAGCTGGAAGCGACGGGCGGGCGCTACGCGCTGGCGACCATGTGCGTCGGAGTCGGGCAGGGCATGGCGACCATCATCGAGCGGGTATGACCGGCCTGCCCGTGGACGCGGGGTCCAGCTTCTTCGCGTTCGACGGCATCCGGCCGGTGGCGCACGCGTCGGCGTTCGTGCATCCGCGGGCGACCATCATCGGGAACGTGATCATCGGGCGCGACGTGTATGTCGGGCCCGGTGCGGTGATCCGCGGGGATTGGGGTGGCGTCGTCATCGAGGACGGCTGCAACGTCCAGGAGACCTGCGTCATTCATTCCTTCCCCGGTGTGGATGCGTGGCTCGAGGCTGGGGCGCACATTGGTCACGGCGCCGTGATTCACGGCGCCCGGATCGGGCGCAACGTGCTGGTGGGGATGAACGCCGTCGTGATGGACCGCGCCGTGGTGGGGGCCGGATGCATCGTCGGCGCGCTCACATTCGTGCCGGCGGACATGCAGATCCCGGAGCGGAAAGTCGTCGTCGGCAATCCAGCGCGAGTCGTGAAGGACGTGAGCGACGATATGCTTGCATGGAAGACCGACGGGACGCGGCTCTATCAGGAGCTGCCAGCGCGGCTGTATGCCGGTCTCGTGCCGTGCGAGCCGCTGCGGGACGTGCCGGCGGAGCGCGCTCGCCAGGCGCCGGTCTATCAGACGTGGAATGAGCGAAAGGGGAATGGCTAGGGGTAAGCAAGAACGAGGGGATTGGGGATTGGGGACTAGAGGTTGGAGTGGGGATTTCACACTGAGGTTGCAGTGATGCGGCTCAAGAATTACGTGCACGGCGAGTGGGTCGAGGGGGCCGGCAAGACGACCGCACTGTACAATGCCGTCACCGGGGAGCAGGTGGGCGAGGCGAGCACGGGTGGCGTCGATTTCGCCGGTGTGCTGGAGTATGCGCGCACCGTCGGCGGGCCCAAGCTCCGCGCCATGACCTTTCATGCGCGCGCCCGCATGCTCAAGGCGCTCGCGCAGTATCTCACGGCGCGCAAAGACAGCTTCTACGAGGTATCGAAGGCGACCGGCGCCACGAAGACCGATAGCTGGATCGACATCGACGGCGGGTTCGGCACCCTGTTCGCATACGCGAGCCGAGGCCGGCGGGAGTTCCCCGACGAGACCTTCTACGTGGACGGCGCGGCGGAGATGATCTCCAAGGGCGGCACGTTCATCGGCCGCCACATCTGCGTGCCGCTCCAGGGCGCGGCGATCCACATCAACGCGTTCAACTTCCCCGTGTGGGGGATGCTGGAGAAGATGTCCACCGCGCTGCTCGCGGGGGTGCCGTCGATCGTCAAGCCGGCCACCGTGACATCGTTTCTCACCGAGGCAGTCGCACAGGCGATGGTGGAGTCAGGGATCCTTCCGCCGGGAGCATTCCAACTCCTGTGCGGCAGCGCGGGCGACCTTCTCGATCACGTCGGTGAGCAGGACGCCGTGGCGTTCACCGGATCGGCGGGCACGGGCCAGATGCTCAAGACCGGCCGGGCAATGGTCGCGCACTCCGTCCGGTTCAACCAGGAAGCGGATTCCCTGAACTTCTCGATGCTGGCGCCGGACGCCCGGCCCGGGACCGAGGAGTTCGACCTCTTCATCAAAGAAGTCGTCCGCGAATGACGGTGAAGGCGGGGCAGAAGTGCACGGCGATCCGCCGGACGATCGTGCCGGCCGGCATGGTAGACGACGTGATCGCGGCGCTCAAGAAGCGGCTCGACGGCGTCACGATCGGCGACCCGAGTCACGAGGGCGTGCGCATGGGGCCCCTCGCGGGCCGCACGCAGGTGACTGAAGTCGGGCAGAACGTGGAGAAGCTGCGAAAGGCGGCGGAAGTCGTGTACGGGAGCTTCGACAGCATGCGTGTCGTCGGGGCGGACGCGCAGCGCGGTGCATTCTTCCCGGTCCAACTGCTCTATGATGACCGGCCGTTCGACCGCACGGCGCCGCACGACGTCGAAGCGTTCGGGCCGGTGAACACGGTGATGCCGTATGCGTCGCTCGACGAAGCTGTGGCGCTCGCCAACCTCGGGCGCGGGTCGCTCGTCGGCTCATTGTTCACGGCCGATCCCGAGGCCGCGCGCACCGTCGTCTCGGGCACCGCCGCGTATCACGGGCGGCTCATGATCGTGGACCGGACGAGCGCGAAGGAATCCACGGGCCACGGCTCGCCGCTGCCGCATCTCGTGCACGGTGGTCCCGGGCGCGCGGGAGGCGGCGAGGAGATGGGCGGCGTGCGCGGCGTGCTTCACTACATGCAACGGACCGCGCTGCAGGGCTCACCCGCCGTACTTTCGGCGGTCACGCGCGAGTGGCTACCCAAGGCGCCGGAGCTGACGGACCGGGTCCATCCGTTCCGGAAGTACTTCGAGGAGCTTCGCATCGGGGAGACGCTGCACACGCACCGGCGGACAGTGACCGAGAGCGACATCGTGAGCTTCGCCGGCATCAGCGGCGACTTCTTTTACGCCCACATGGACGACATCGCGGCCAAGGAGTCGATCTTCGAGCGCCGCGTGGCGCATGGGTATTTCGTCCTGTCGGCGGCTGCGGGGTTGTTCGTGGATCCGGCGCCGGGTCCAGTCCTCGCGAATTACGGACTGGAGGGCCTCCGGTTCGTGAAGCCCGTGTACGCGGGGGACACGATCCAGGTGCGCCTCACGTGCAAGCAGAAGACCGTGAAGGAAGATCGCGAGGGACAGATCCCGCAGGGCGTCGTCGCGTGGGATGTCGAAGTGACCAACCAGAACAACGAACCGGTGGCGGTCTACACCATTCTGACCCTCGTTCGGCGGCAGGGCGGCGTGGCACGGCCGGAGACCGCGGGCGATCTCGCGCAGGGACTCAAGAGTGAGGCTCCGGAGGCGCTGGCTCCGGCCCGGGTGATGCAGAAGACCCAGCCCGGCGACGCGCCGGTGCGCGTCAGCTGACCTTAGCGGCTCGCGGTCGGCTCGCCTGGCGTGACCGTAGCGGCTCGCGGTCGGCTCGCCTGGCGTGACCGTAGCGGCTCGCGGTCGGCTCGCCTGGCGCGACCGTAGCGGCTCACGACGTCGGCTCGCCTTGCCCGGGCGGGTCATGTGGATGTAGAATTCGATTGCGCGAACACGTTGAATGACATGGACTTGCCGCCGATCCAGCCGCCGATTCCGTCACGCGGACAGAGGAGTTACACGGATGCCCGACAGCCCTGACGCGATCACCGAGTTCGAGGCCAGGATCGCGGCCGGCGAGACGATCGAGCCGAAGGACTGGATGCCCGATCGATATCGCAAACAGCTCATCCGTATGATGTCGCAGCATGCGCATTCCGAGATCGTCGGGATGCTGCCGGAAGGGAACTGGATCACGCGCGCGCCGACGCTGCGGCGCAAGATGGGTCTCCTGGCCAAAGTGCAGGACGAAGCGGGACACGGTCTCTACATCTACTGCGGCACGGAGACGCTGGGTGTGGGCCGCGCGGAGCTGGTGGATCAACTGCTCACCGGCAAAGCGAAGTACTCCAGCATCTTCAACTATCCGACGCTGACCTGGGCCGACATCGGCGCGATCGGGTGGTTCGTCGATGGCGCAGCGATCGTCAACCAGACGATGCTGGCCAAGGCGTCGTACGGCCCGTACGCGCGGGCAATGGTGCGGATCTGCAAGGAAGAGAACTTCCACAAGCGACAGGGCTACGAGATCATGACCACGCTCGCGGCGGGTACGCCCGAGCAGAAGCGCATGGCGCAGGACGCCGTGAATCGCTGGTGGTGGCCGTCGCTCATGATGTTCGGCCCGTCGGACAAGGACTCGCCAAACTCGGCGGAACTGACCCGGTGGGGCGTCAAGCGGAAGGGGAACGACGAGTTGCGCCAGCGGTTCGTGAACCTGACGGTCGCCCAGGCAGGGGCGATCGATCTCAAGCTTCCCGACCCCGAGCTGCGGCACGATCCGGCAACGGGTGACTGGCACTTCGGCCCGATCGACTGGGACGAGTTCAGCCGAGTCGTGCACGGTGATGGTCCGCTCAACCGGGAACGCCTCGCCGCGCGGCAGCAGGCGCACAGCGAAGGAGAGTGGGTCCGCGATGCGGCGTCCGCGTATGCGGCCAAGCACACCGCGGTGCCGACGCCTGCCGCCGCGTGACATCCTCGCTTCGCCGGCTCTGAGCGATGGCTGACGACGGGACGTCGGCGTCCGGCGGCCAGTGGCCGTTGTGGGAGGTGTTCGTGCAGCCGCCCAAGGGCGAGCCATTCGAGCATGCTGGGAGCGTGCACGCCGTGGACGCCGAGAGTGCACTCCAGAACGCGCGCGATGTGTACGCGCGGCGCGGGGAGGCGGTGAACATCTGGGTGGTGCCGACGGCGGCGATCACCGCGTCGACGCCGGCCGACGTTGGACCGTTCTTCGATCCCGGAAACGACAAGCCGTACCGGCACCCGCAGTTCTATAGCGTGCCGCGCGGCGTGCGCGTCTAGCCGGGGGGCTTCGTGTCTCGCTCCGCCGCGTCTGCCGCCGCCCACCTGGCCGAGGTTCCCGCGCTCGACGGCGCTGCGCGGGTCGCACTGGTCCAGTATCTCCTGCGTCTGGGTGACGACCGGCTCGTACTCGGCCACCGGCTGTCCGAGTGGTGCGGGCACGCGCCGATTCTGGAGGAGGACATCGCGCTCGCCAACATCGCCCTGGATCTCGTGGGCCAGGCCACGCTGTTCCTCGGTCTGGCTGGCGCGACCGAGGCGGCGGGGCGAGACGCCGACGCCCTCGCCTATCTCCGCGAGGCGATCGACTTTCGCAACGTGCTGCTGGCCGAACTGCCCAAGGGCGATTTCGCGTTCACGATCATGCGGCAGTTCCTGTTCAGCGTGGCAGCGTACTATCAGCTCGAAGGCCTCGTGACGAGCAGTCACGCCGATCTCGCGGGGATCGCCGGCAAGGCACTCAAGGAGACGCGCTATCACGTGCGGCATTCCGGCGAGTGGGTGATCCGCCTCGGCGACGGCACCAGTGAGAGTCATGCACGAACCCAGGCGGCGCTCGACTCACTCTGGCGGTATACGGGTGAGATGTTCCTCGCCGATGAAGTGGACGCCACACTCGTTCGCGCCGGCGTGATTCCGGATCTCGCTGCGGCGGAGCCCAAGTGGCTCGCGCAGGTCACGGGTGTCCTCGACCGCGGTACGCTCACCGTGCCGGCGAGCGGCTACATGCAGCGCGGAGGGAGGAGCGGCCGGCACACCGAGCATCTCGGCATCATGCTGGCGGAAATGCAGATCCTGCAGCGGTCGTTTCCGGGAGCGAAATGGTAGCCGCGGCGCACGATCTCGCATCCGTGTGGGCGACACTCGAGAGCGTTCCAGATCCCGAAGTGCCGGTCCTGAGCGTCGTGGAACTCGGCATCGTGCGCGACGTCGAGGTCGATACCGACGGGCAGGTGACCGTGTCGATCACGCCGACCTACTCCGGGTGTCCGGCACTGCAGGTCATCGAGCACGACATCAAGGAGGCACTGGCGCGCGACGGATGGCCGGGTGCGCGGCTCCGTACCGTGTATTCTCCAGTGTGGACCACCGACTGGATCGGGGCGGACGCACGGCGCAAGCTCGAGGCGTACGGGATCGCGGCGCCGGGACGTGTGCCACGTGAATGCCGGCGCAGAGGATCTCGTGCCACTGCAGCGCCGGGTGGCGCCAGTCGCCTGTCCGTACTGCGGATCGCACGCGACCACCATGCGGAGTGTGTTTGGGCCGACGGCGTGCAAGGCGGTGATGTATTGCGAGCAGTGCCGGCAGCCGTTCGAGTTGTTCAAGGCGATCTGAGGACCAGCACGACAATGGCGACGCACTCTCTTCCGGCCGGCCGGCGCGCCGCACCCGCGACAGCGGCTCTCGCGGGTCCTGACTGGCGGCGCATCGCGTACACCGTTCTCGTGTCGCGGGCGCTCGACGAAGCCGAGGAGGCGACGAACCGCAACAAGGCGACCGTGCCGCGCGAGCACCAGGTGCTCTACCAATTCTCGGCGCGTGGTCATGAGATGTCTCAGGTCATTCTGGGGTCGCTACTGGATCATCCGCACGACGGGGCAGGTGCCTACTATCGGTCGCGGCCGCTGCTCCTGACGCTTGGGCTCTCGATGGAAGATGCGCTGGCGAGCCCGCTCGGGCGGAGCGGCGGATTCAGCGATGGGCGCGACATCGGCGTCGTGTGCAACCTGCCGAAGCGTCGCGGGGCCCTGGTGCTCCCGATGTCGGGCGATGTCGGCAGCCAGTACACGCCGACGGCGGGGTGGGCGCAGGCGATCCAGTACCATCGCGACGTCCTGGGGGATGCGAGCTATGCCGGCAGCATCGGCGTCTCGCTCGGTGGCGAGGCGTCGGTCGCGACCAACGGGTTCTGGGCCGCTCTGACGATGGCGACGACCCTCTCGCTCCCGATGCTCTTCTACATCGAAGACAACGGGCTTGGAATCTCGGTCCGCGGCGAGATGCAGACCCCGGGCGGCAACATCGCCGCCAACCTGGCCTCGTTCGGCAACCTGCTGCTGCGCGACGGCGACGGCACCAACCCCGCCGAATCCGCGCGGCTCCTGCAGGAAGTCGTCGCGCATGTGCGCGGCGGGACCGGTCCCGCGCTCATCCGCCTCACCGTGCCGCGGCTCTCGAACCACTCCGGCCCCGACAACCAAAAGGGGTACCGGAGCGACGAGGAGATCGCGGCCGACTGGCGCCCGGGACCCGCTCCCGAGATTGCGAGAGCATCTCGTGCCGGGCGTCATGACAGAGCAGGCGTGGGGCGCGCTCGAGCGCAATGTGGAGCGGGACGTCGTGGCGGCGCTCGCCGGGGCGCGGGGCCGTTCCGCGCCGAAGGCGGACACCGTGAAGCGCTTCGCGTACAGCGAGCCAGTACAGGCGGGGGACGCCGATACGGTGGGCGGCCTGCCGGCGGCGGAGCTGGCGGCGCTCGGGGGCACCAATGTCGCGGTGGAGGAAGGACCGGTGATCCGTTTCGCCGAAGCCGTGCGGCGCACGTTGGCGTCCGAGCTCGAAGCGAACCCCAAGGTCCTCGTGTTCGGCGAGGACGTCGGCGTCAAAGGCGGCGTGCACCTCGTGACCGAGGGCCTCCGCAAGCGATTCGGGAACGCGCGTGTGTTCGACACGAGCCTCTCGGAAGAGGGCATCATCGGACGGGCGGTCGGGATGGCGGTCTCGGGGCTGATGCCGGTGGCCGAAATCCAGTTCCGGAAGTACGCCGACCCGGCGACCGAGCAGCTCAACAACTGTGGCACGATGCGATGGCGGACCAACAACCAGTTCGCGGCGCCGATCGTGGTGCGGATGCCGGGCGGGTTCGGCAAGGACGTCGGCGATCCGTGGCATTCGCTGAGCAGCGAAGTCACGTGGGCGCATGCGATCGGGTGGCAGGTGCTCGTGCCATCCAATGCGGCCGATGCGGTCGGTCTTCTGCGTGCGGCGATGCGGAGCCGCAACCCCAGCATCTTCTTCGAGCACCGGTCGCTTCTCATGACCAGTGATGGGAGCGCGCGGTATCCCGGCGACTCCTACGTGCTGCCGCTTGGCCGCGCGAAGACCCTGCGGCAGGGAACCGACATCACCCTGGTCACGTGGGGTGCAATGGTGCACCGGTGCGTGGCGGCGGCGGACCGATTCGCGGGCCGGGCCGAAGTGCTGGATCTGCGCACCGTGGCGCCGTGGGACCGGAATGCCGTGCTGGCCAGCGTGCGAAAGACGGGCCGCTGCCTCATCGTGCACGAGGACACGTTGACCGCAGGATTCGGCGCGGAGATCGCGGCGACGATCGCGCAGTCCGCCTTCTGGTCGCTCGACGCGCCTGTTGAGCGCCTCGCGGTGGACGACGTGCCAATGCCGTACCACGAAGTGCTCCTGGCTGCCGTGCTGCCCAATGCGGACCGCGTGGCGGCGTCCATCGAGCACGTGCTGTCGCAGTAGCGGCTCGCCTTCGGTACTGTTTCTCTCACCAACCCCATGCCCTCTTTTCCCCCTTCCGCGGTGTCCGGCAGTCCGGGCGATACCGGCGACCTCCTGGTCCGGACCCTGGACGGCATCGCGACCATCCAGTTCAGCCATCCGAAGGGCAATTCGCTGCCCGGCACCTTGCTACGCCGCATGGCGGAGTCGATCGACGCGGTGGGCGCGGATCCGCGCGCGCGCGTGGTCGTGCTCCGGAGCGGTGGTTCTCCGGGCGGGCCGTTTTGCGCCGGGGCGTCGTTCGACGAGCTGCGGCGCATTGCGGACGCGGCGGCCGGCAAAGAGTTCTTCATGGGATTCGGGCGGCTCATCCTGGCCATGCGCCGGTGTCCGAAGTTCATCATCGCGCGCGTGCACGGCAAAGCGGTGGGCGGCGGAGTGGGCGTCGTCGCGGCGTCCGACTATGCGATCGCATCGCCGGGCGCAATGGTGCGGCTCAGCGAACTTGCGGTCGGCATCGGCCCATTCGTCGTCGGCCCCGTCATCCAGCGGAAGATCGGGCGCGGTGCGTTCCAGGCGCTCGCGGTGGACGCGGCGAGCTGGCGGGATGCGGCGTGGGCGGAGCGGCACGGGCTCTTCGCACAGGTGGCCGGGGAAGGCGACGCACTGGATGCGGCCGTGTCCAACCTCGCGCAGACGCTCGCCAAATCGAGTCCCGAGGCGATGGCCCGGATGAAAGAGACCTTCTGGCAGGGGACCGAGTCGTGGGAGCAGCTCCTGGATGAGCGCGCGGCGATGAGTGGCGAGCTTGTTCTGTCCGACTACACGCGGAGCGCGATCGCGGCGTTCGCGGCCCGATAGGATGCCCGGCGGAGCCGAAGGCCTGTCAGTCGCCGCGCCGCGGGCGGAGGCGGCGGCGCCGTCGCCTCCGCTGCCGTCGCGGGTGTCGGTCCTCGCGCTCGGGATGGCGGGCTCACTGATCCTCGAAGTCGCGACCGACGTGCGGGCCCGGACGGCGCAGGGCCGCCAGATCTGCGACCTGACGATCGGCGATTTCGACTCGCGGCAATTTCCGATTCCGCAGGTGCTGCGCGACCGGATCATCGCGGCGCTGGCCGCGGGCGAAACCAACTATCCGGCGGGCCCGGGGAATGCCGGCGCTGCGCGAGGCCATTCGCACGTTTTCACGCGAACGGCTCGGCATCGACTATCGGTTGGAGTCGGTCCTCGTCACGAGTGGCGCACGACCGGTGCTCTACTCGGCATACCGCACCCTCGTCGACCCCGGCGACCGGGTGGTGTTCCCGGTACCCTCGTGGCAGAACTCGTACTACTGCCAGCTCGTCGGGGCGACCGAAGTCCCGGTGTCGTGCGACGCGGCGGCGGATTTTCTTCCGTCGCGGGAGACGCTCGAGCCGCACATACGCGGTGCGCGGCTGCTCGTCCTCAACTCGCCGGTGAATCCGACCGGCACGATGTTCTGCGCGGACGCGCTGGCCGCCATTTGCGACCTCGTGTTGGAGGAGAACGCGCGACGGCGCGGCCGTGAGCGGCCGCTGTATCTCCTCTACGACCAGGTCTACTGGATGCTGACGTTCGGGGCGATCCCGCACGTCACACCGGTGGCACTGCGTCCCGCGATGGCGGAGTACACGATCTCGCTGGACGCGATCTCGAAATCGTTTGCCGGGACCGGACTTCGCGTGGGGTGGGCGCTCGGCCCCGCGGACGTCGTGCGGTACATGGGCGATCTCGTGGTGCACATGGGCGGGTGGGCTCCACGTCCGGAGCAGGTCGCGACCGCGGTCCTGCTGGGATCCGGCGAGGCGATCGCGGACTATCACCGCACCATGAATCGCGGGCTCAAGGAGCGGCTCGGCGCGCTGTATGCCGGAGTGCAGGCGATGCGGGCGGCCGGATTGCCGGTGGACGCGACCGCGCCGGCTGGCGCGATCTATCTCAGTGCGCGATTCGCCCTGGCGGGCTACCGGACGGCGAGCGGGCAGCGGCTCGTCACGAACCAGGACGTCCGGCGGTATCTGCTGGACGAGGCGGATTTCGCGGCGGTGCCGTTCCAGGCGTTTGGCGTGCCGGAGGACACCGGATGGTTCCGGCTGTCGGTGGGAGCGGTGTCGGTTGCCGGCATCGAGGCAGCGCTGCCGAAAGTCCGCGCGGCGCTGGAGCGATTGACCGCGCCTGCGTAATGCGGGCATCCCGGCGGCGCACCGCCGGGATGCCGCGAGCGGCTAAAACAGGTTCCAGAGAAACTGGTTGTAGACCTCGTGGTGGAACTGCACCTCGGGGCCTTTGACGAACGTGCCGAGCTGGCGGGGGCAGCGGTCCGCGGAGGCCTCCTTGAGTTCCGCGTAACGGCCTTTGACGTCTTCGCCGAGCAGCTTCGTAGTCCAGTCGGCGTCGCGGAACAACTTGATGGCCGAGTAGACGTTGTCGGGCAGGTAGCGCTGTGCTTGGCGAAGGTTCTTGATCTTGGCCGTCTGTCCCTCGAGGCCGGTCTTGAAGATCGAGTACATCACCATGTACGGGTTGGCATCCGGCGCGACGGAGCGCACCTCGATGCGGGCGCTCTTCTCGTTGCCGATCGGAATACGAACCATCGAACCGCGGTCCGTCGGTGACGCCTTGATCTGATTCGGCGCCTCGAAGTGCGGGTCGAGCCGGCGGTAGGCGTTGACGCTCGGGTTGAGCATCAGGCAGACGTCGTTGGCGTGGGTGAGAATCCGGTCGATGAATCCCCACGCGAGCTTGCTCAGTTTCTCATCGCCCTTGGGATCCCAGCAGAGATTCTTGCCGCCTTTGCTGATGGACACGTTCGTGTGCATCCCGTTGCCGTTGACACCGACCACCGGCTTGGGGAGGAACGACGCGGTGAGGCCCAGGCGGGTGGCGACCTGCCGGCAGATCAGCTTGTAGAGCTGGATCTGGTCCGCCGCCGCGACGACTTCGCCGTAGCCGTAGTTGATCTCGAACTGGGACGGGGCGACTTCGGGGTGGTCCTTCTCGTTCTGGAATCCCATGGCCCGCTGCACTTCGGCCGTCGTGTCGATGAACGTGCGCAGGGGATCACCGGGGAGCGAGTGGTAGTACCCGCCGGTGTTGACGTAGTCGAAGCGGTTCGTCTCGTGAAACCGCTGTTCGGCGTCCGGTCCATTGAAGAGAAAGCCTTCGATCTCGTTCGCGGCGTTGAGCGTGTAGCCGTCGGATTTGTGGACCTTGTTGGCGAACGCCTTGAGCACGCCGCGCATGTCGGCGCTGTACGGGGAGCCATCCTTGTCGATCACCTCGCCGAAGACCAGCACCTTGCCGGAGCCGAAGACATCGGCCGGCGCCCAGTAGAAGGCGCTCCAGTCCATGCCGAGGCGCAGGTCGCTCTCGCGCTGCGCGGTGAAGCCGCGGATCGAGGAGCCGTCGAAGGTCAGGTTGTCCCAACTCTTGACCAGGAATTTCTTGTCGTAGTCGAGCATGTGCAGGCGGCCTTCGAGGTCGCTGAACATGACCGTCACCGCTTTGATGCGCGATTCGTCGGTGAGGTATTTGAGGCGTTGTTCCTGGATCTTGTGGGGCGCCACGCGATTTCTGCGCTGCTCCTTGGCCTGGAGGTTCAGCTCTTCGAGCTCGTCGTAGGGGAGCGCCAGGAAGTTGCGCAGTTCGGTCGGCATGCCGTCCTCACGAGTGGGATGCGTTGAACAGCCGCGTGGGCGGCCGCGGCCGGTGAGGGCGGAATCTAACCAAACCAGGCCCGCATCGCGGATGGGGTGCGGCGGACCCGTGCGATTGCGGCGCCGGCGCGCCGCTTTCAGTGGTCCCTCGCGTCCGCTAGTTTGGGGCGAGATCCCTGGGAGTGCACACCAAGCCATGACCGTTACCACGCGCATCGCTCCTCCGCGGTTTACCGAGGCTGCGGCGGCCGCTCTCGCGCGCGACCTGTGGGGTCTGGCGGGGCGTCTCGACCCGCTGCCGAGCGAGCGTGACCAGAACTTTCGGCTGACCACCGGGGCGGGCGAGCGATTCGTCCTCAAGATCTCCGAGTCGGCCGAGTCACGGGGTGTCCTCGAGTGTCAGAACGCCATGCTGGCGCGGCTGGTGGCGGCACTCCCGGCGTTCGGCTTTCCGGGATTTGTCCCGGATCGCGAGGGGCGCGCGATCGCGGAGGCCGCGGGCGAGGATGGTGTCGTCCATCTCGTGCGGCTGTTGCGGTACGTGCCGGGCGCCCCCTTGGGCGAAGTGCGCCGCCATCCTCCGGCGCTGCTCCGGGACGCCGGGCGTCTCGCCGGAAGTATGGCCAGCGCACTCAGAGGGTTTGCGCACCCGGCGGCGCATCGCGACTTGCGGTGGGACCTCCAGGCAGCGCCCGGCGTGATCGCGGCGTGTCTCGGCGACATCGCGCGGGCGGACCGGCGGAAGTGGATCGAGCGTCTGCTGGCAATGTACGACCGCGAGGCGGGGCCGCTGCTCGGGCGGCTCGGGACGAGCGTGATCCAAAACGACGCGAACGACTACAACCTGCTCGTGTCCCCCGCTGACCCGGCGGATCCGGGCGCCGAGCGCCGGGTGACGGGCCTGGTCGACTTCGGCGACATCGTGCACTCGTGCACGGTCGCCGACCTGGCGGTGGCCGCCGCCTACGCGATGCTGCGCAAACAGGATCCGCTCGCGGCGGCAAGCCATGTCGTCGCAGGGTATGCGGAGGTCCACGCCCTCGAGGACGCCGAGTTGGCGGTGGCGTTCCCGATGATCTGTCTCCGGCTCTGCCTGAGCGCGGTGCTGGCGGCGCACCAGCGCGCCCAGGAGCCGGAGAACGAGTATCTGTCGATCAGCGAAGCGCCCGTCTGGGAATTGCTAGAGCGTCTGGTGCAGATCCACCCGCATCTCGCGCACTATCGGTTCCGCGCCGCAAGCGGACTCGCGCCATGCCCGGCCACGGCGGCCGTGACCGCTGCACTCGCGGAGAACCCTGATTGGTGCGGGCCGGTACTCGATCCAGATCCGCGGAGCGCCACTCGGGTGACACTGGATCTGACGGTGGGCAGCGGCGAGTGGGGTGCGCTGGATGGCCGCGACGACGCGGCGGTGTGGACCGAGGCCATCGCGAGGCGGATGGCGGCGTCCCGGGCGGTCGCCGGCATTGGCCGGTACGACGAGGCGCGACGGCTGTACACGGCCGAGCAATTCCGGGTTGCGACGGACGACGGCGAGGAATGGCGGACGATTCACATCGGCGTGGATCTCTTCGCGCCCGCGGGCACGGCCGTGCTCGCGCCCCTCGATGGCGTCGTGCACAGCGTCCGTGACAATGCCGGCCAGCTCGACTACGGGTCCACGCTGATCCTGCGGCACGACCCGGCCGATGCCGGGGCGACATTCTTCACTCTGTACGGCCATCTCGATCCTGAAGTCCTCGGCCACGTGCGCGCCGGCCAGCGGGTCCGGAAGGGCGAGCGGGTCGCGCGGCTCGGGGCGTCCGCGGACAACGGCGGCTGGGCGCCGCATCTGCACCTGCAACTGATCACCGATCTTCTGGGCTTCGACGGTGATTTCCCGGGAGTCGCGCGTCCCAGCGAGCGGGAGGTGTGGTTGTCGCTCTCTCCCGACCCGAATCTGATCCTGGGTTTTCCTGAAGGATGCCGGGCGCCGCGGCCGTCCTCGCGCGAGGCGTTGCTGGCGGACCGCCGCCGGCGGATCGGCCCGTCGCTCAGCATCGCGTATCACGAGCCGCTGACGATCGTGCGCGGATCGATGCAGTACCTGTACGACGATCAGGGGCGCGCGTATCTGGACGTGGTCAACAACGTGGCGCACGTGGGCCACTGCCACCCGCGGGTGGTCGAAGCCATTCGGCGTCAGACCGCGGTCCTGAACACCAACACGCGGTATCTCCATCCGGTGCTCGCCGAATACGCCGAGCGGCTTGCCGCGTGCCTGCCGTCACCGCTCAGTGTGTGCTTCTTCGTGTGCAGCGGGAGCGAAGCTAACGAGCTGGCGCTGCGTCTGGCGCGGACGCACACCGGGCGCCAGGACGTCGTGGTCGTGGATCACGCCTATCACGGCAACACATCGTCACTGGTCAGCATGAGCCCGTACAAGTTCAACGGGCCTGGGGGGCGCGGCGCTCCGCCGTGGGTGCACACGGTGGTGATGCCGGATCCCTATCGGGGGCCGCATCGCGGCCGAGATGCCGCGACGGGCCCGCGGTACGCCGAGTACGTGCGTGATGCCATCGCGGATGCGGGGCGAGGCGGGCGGCAGGTGGCCGCGTTCTTCGCCGAGGCCATCGTCAGCGGCGGCGGGCACATCGAGCCACCGCCGGGCTATCTCAGAGATGCGTACGCGTACGCGCGCGCGGCCGGTGCGGTGTGCGTGGCGGACGAAGTGCAGGTGGGTTTCGGGCGCGTGGGGACCCATTTCTGGGCATTCGAGGCGCAGGGCGTCGTACCCGACATCGTGACCATGGGGAAGCCGATCGGGAACGGACATCCGCTCGGCGCGGTGATCACCACGCCGGAGATCGCGGCGTCGTTCGCGAACGGGATGGAGTACTTCAACACATTCGGCGGGAATCCTGTTTCGTGCGCTGCCGGGCTCGCGGTGCTGGATGTCCTGCAGGGTGAGGGGTTACAGGAGCACGCGCGGGTCACGGGCGCAGAGCTGGTTGAGGGACTTCGGGGCGTGCAGGAGCGGCACCCGCTGATCGGCGACGTGCGGGGGCGCGGACTCGTACTCGCGATCGAGCTCGTGCGGGACCGCACAACGCTCGAACCGGCCCCTCGTCACGCGGCGTACGTTGTCGAGCGGATGCGAGAACGGGGCATTCTGCTCAGCACCGAGGGGCCGCTGCACACCGTAATCAAGATGAAGCCGCCGCTCGCGTTCACGCGCGCGGACGCGCAACGCCTCGTCCGTGAACTGGATGAGACGCTACGCGAGGTCGCGCCCGCGAGCTAGGCGACGCGGCGGCGACGCGGCGGGGACGGCGGCGACGCCGGGCGCGGGCTACCGTGGGCGGCTGCCCGCCGCGCTCAGCGGTTTTCCATCGGCGGTGGAGTGCGTCCGCCACCAGGCGGGCGAGCCGATGAGCGACGGGTCCTGCTGCGCCTTGATCATGGCGGGTGTCACGTTGCGGTCTTCGACGTCGCCATTGGACGTCATGGCCTTCGTTTCGCGAGGCGTCGTGTCCGCCTGGACGACCGTGCTGGGCTGCGGCGTGTGGTGGGCTGGCGCCTGGCTGATGGCCAGCGCTGGGCAGAGCGCCACGGCGCCGGCGACCAAGAACTCGATCCTCATGGATCCTCCCTAGTATCGCGTCTCCGGAGACCGCCCCGTCCGCTGTGACGGGGTGCCTGGCATCTCGGAGGTCGCACCTGATCACGCTGCAATCTGCGCACCACGACGCCATATAAAGAATGGATACCAATATAAGTGTATTGGTATCCATGGAACGGCAAAGGGTATGGCGAGGCGCCCCGGGGGGGCGGCCGAGCAGCGATTCAGGGGAGGACCGAGACCTTGGTGGTGCCGGTCGCGCCGTCCGCCGTGGTCGCGGTGATGGTCGCTTTGCCGCTGCCGACGTCGGCGACGGCGGTGACGAGTCCGGTCGCGGAGTTGACGGTCGCGACCGACGGGGTGTTGCTGGACCATGTCACCGTGCGCTGGCCGCTGACGTCGGTGTTGAACGTGTCGATGAGCTGCGCCGACAGCTGCACCGTATCCGCGAACAGGTTGCCGCTGGCACTGAGCACCGTGTTGGCCGGCGACACCGTGACCGTCGCGACGTGGCCGATCACCACTACGGTGGCTGATCCCGACGGAGCGCCTGGGTCCGAGCTGGTCGCCGTCACCGTCGCGCTTCCGGCGGCCGCGTCGGTCGCGGTCACGACTCCGTTCGCGACGGACACGAGGCTGCTGGACGTGGACCAGGTGACTGGCCGGCCCGCGAGCTCGTGACCCTGCGCGTCGAATGAGGTCGCGCTGAGTGTGACGGTGTTGGACGGCGCCGAGGCGAAGATGGTGTCGAGCGGGGGCGCCACGGTGACGGAATGGACGAGTGCAGCGGCGACGATCACGCTGGCGAAGCCCGTCTTACCATCGGTGCTCGCCCCGATCTGCACGGCTCCCGCTTGTACCCCGGTGACTCCACCCGACTGGGACACCCTCACGACATTCGAGTCACTCGTGGACCAGAAAAACGTCTGGCCGGCGACCGTCTTGGACTGTCCGTCCTCCGCGACGGCTTGCAGGGTGCCGGACGCGCCGATCGTGAGACCCAGCGAGTCCGGCGAGATGACGACCAATGCGACCGCGCCGGATTTCGGGCTGGTCGAGCTGCTGCAGGCCACATAGGCGAGCGCGGCGGCAATGGTGGCGAGCACCATGCGGGCGGTTGCAACTGGCGTTTGTCGAGTCGTCATTGGCGCGTACTCCCGGCGAGAACGGTCACACCGTCCAACTCCGGTAAATGCGCGATGGATGTCCCGATCGCAACTCAGCTTGCCGCTGGCCCCTGATTGGAGCGCGCGGCGCGCCAATCAGCGACTACGGCAGAGCGGAACCGGCTGGGGCGGTTTTCCTACCGGACCCGAGAGGAGCACGGGGCGTGCCGCTCCGTTGGATCGGCGGCACGGATTGCGGCCCGGCCGGCCGCGCGATTCCGTCATCCGCTGCCGGATTGGCGGGGTCTGCCGTCACGGATGATGGCGTCGATGCAACAGGCAAAGTGTCCGGTGTGGCGCCTTCGCCCGGTTGAGCGGAGTCGGCCGCATCGGACGCATCGGCAGGATCGCCGGATGCATCAGGCGCCGGTGCCACGACAGTGTGAGCCGCATCGCCGTGCACGGCGGCGGGCGCTGCACCCGAGGATGCGGCGCCGGGTGCGGGCGATGACCGGAAGTGCGAGACAGCCGATCCCACAAGGATGATCACAATCACCGCCGCGGCGAGCATCGCGATGCGGCGCGTCGCGGGGCGATACCACCAAGGCTCGAAGGATCCGGCGACGGCCGCGATGTCGGTGGTCAGCATCGCGTCGGGCCCGAGCGAGTGCCGCGGCGCCGCCGGCGGGATGGATGCCGCGGCTTCGTCATCGGGCGAGACCGGGTTCGCGCCGAGAGCAAGCACATCGGCCGCATTCGCATCAGCCGCGACCGCGTCAGGCGCAATCGCGTCAGCCGCGAGTGAGCCGGCGGCGCGTGCAGCGGCCGACGGTCCGCTCGAGCGAGTCGGCGTATGGTAGTGATCGAGCCCTTCGACCGTCGTGGCAACGAGCGAATCGCCGGCGGCATCGAGAACGACGTCAGCGACCAGCACGTCGCCGGCCACTTCGTCCGGCGGGACAGCGCCTTGTACGTCGTCCGGCGCGTCGTCATTGCTCATACTGATCGTGAACGTGTCGTCGCCGGTGGTGATGGCGGTCGTGGGATTGCTAATGCGACCGCTGATGCGTGCGGGCGGCGCCTCGGATACGAATACGAGGTCCGGCGACTGGGCGTCATCATCGGCCGGTGGGGCGGGCTTCGGCTTCGGCGACTGAGCAGGCTTGGGGGCCGGGACGGCGGCCGTGGCCGGGCTCGATCAACGCGGAGCCGAATGCGGGTGTCATCAGCCAACTGGCGAGAGTGTCGCCGCCCGGTACCGGTTCCACGCCGGCCAACGCGAGGTCGAGTCCCACCTCGAGCGCGATGTCGTCGGATGCTGTGGTCGGCTCCTCGAGTGCCGTCGCCGTCGAAGGCGCCGGTGCTGCTTGTACGCTGGGCGTTGCGTTGCGCGGAACTCCGGCTGACCCCGGGCGCGGTGTACTCGTGGACGGCGCTGCGGATGCCGCGATCGCCGGCTGCCGCGGCGTTGCGCCAGGCATGGCACGCGGCCCGCCGGGTGCCGGCTGCGCGCTCGCGGCTTGTGGGTTCGCGGGCCGCGGACTGGCGGGCTTGGGTGGGGCGGTTGGCGCCTGCGGATCGGCGAACTTGCGGCGGGCGCGCGCCAACTCTTCGGCCGTCGGATCGCGCGAGTACATGTACGCCTCGAGGACCGTGGGTAGTTGTACCCGCTCGCCGGTCTCATACAGGCGGACGTGCCAGTCGTCGGTGACCGCGGGATCGGTGCCGTCGCGCAGGGCGGCATAGTAGTCGAGAAACTCCCCGCGGCTGTCCTGGCCGAAGTCATACAGGACGTGCCAGCCGGCCGAGTGGATGGCGCCGGATTTTCGCGCGGCGGCATCATCCGCAGGGACGTGAAGGCCCCAACGCGCAAAGTCCTGCTCAAACAATTGTATGGTTTGTTGCATGCGCGTCTCCGGCTCCGGCACCGGCTTTGTCACCGGTTTTTCTACCGGCTCATCCCCAGCGGCCAACATCGGCCACGGCGGCCGGTCCAATCGATACCGGAACCTGACGATCAGCCGCGGGGGTGGGCCACGCTATTTCTCAGGGGACACCCTCCCCAGGGACCCCGTCAGGTCCCCTCTCAGGGCCCCTCGCGGGGGCCCTCCGGAACGCCTTGCATCGCCGCTTCCTGTGGAAAACGCCCTGGCCAGGCGCACCGCAACGGCTGCGTTTCCGCTAGTAGACCGCGTTCGTGGCCGGCCGTGGGCGTGCGGGCTGGGCTGCCATCACGCGCGTGAGCTCGCCAATGAAGGCGTCGAGCTCCTCGTCGGACGTGTAGAAATGGGGCGCCACGCGGATGCCGGCCCCGGGGCGGTAGTCCACGACGACGTCGCGGGTGGCCAAGGCCGAGGCCACCGCGTAGCCCGACGGGACGTCGAGGGTGACCGTGCCGCCGCGGAGGGCCACGTCGCGCGGGCCCGCGATCCTGATTCCCGCCGCGTCGGCGAGCGATACCAGATACTGTGTCTGGCGCATGGACTTGGCGCGAATGGCTGCCACGCCGATCTCATTCACGATCTCGTAGCCGGACCGCGCCGCGTACAGCGCCGGCACGTTGGGAGTCCCATTCAGGAACCGATACGCGTCCTCGGCGTAGTCGATCGGACGGTCCTCGAAAGCGAACGGCTCCCGGTGCGCCATCCAGCCGGTGAGCTTCGGCTGCAGTGTGTGCCAGTGCTCGCGGCGGACGTAGAGGTAGCCGGCGCCAGGGCCGCCGCACAGCCATTTGACCGAGCCGCCGGTCGCGAAGTCAGCGCCGAGCGCCCGGACATCGATTGGGATCGTGCCGGCGGACTGGTACAGGTCCACCAGGACGAGCGCACCCACTTGGTGCGCCCAATGGATTATCGCCGCGATGTCCTGGATGTAGGCGCTTTTGAAGATCACGTGCGACACCGACACGAGTCGCGTCGTCTCATCGATCGCCGCCAGCATCCGGTCGAGGGGCACCGTGAGGCCGTCGTCCAATGCGACCGTGACGAGCCGAGCGCCATCGCGCTCGACGGCATGGAACAGATAGAGATTCGACGTAAAATTCAGACGTTCGGTGACGATGCCGTTCCGCGGCCCGCGCCAATCCATGGCCGACAGCACGGTGGCCTGCGCGATGCTCTGGTTCTGGTGCATCACCACTTCGCCGGGTCCGGCGCCGATGATGCGGCCAATCAGATCGCCAACCGTGCGGGGCAACTCCCACCATCCTTCGCCCCATGCGCGGACGCCGCGAGTGGCCCAAGTGTCCGCGTATTCGGCGAGGCGGTCGCGTGTCCGGCGCGGCATTGCGCCGAGCGAATGGCTTACGAGGTAGACGGTATTGGCGAGGATCGGGAACTCGCTGCGCCAATGCAAGAGGTCGTCAGCAGCCATGCGAATATAGTAAGCTATTAGCTCATGGCCGCGACCGCGTTACCAAGGGCGGAGCAAGGACCGAGCCGCGGCTGGAGCGTATGTCGCTGCGGCTGTGGAAGTTGGCACGGACCTCCTTGCTAGCCCCCGGGCGCCATGCGCCTTATGTTACTTGACCGTAGCGGGAGGGCGGGCCGGACGTTCGCGTGCGGCCAAGCTGGGATCATCGCAGTATCTGCCCCGATTGGGAGAGGGAGATAATTGGGTATCTTTGGTACCGCGGCGTTCCAAGCCGCGCGGGCTGGTTTGGCAGCCGTCATCGTGTGCTGCACCACAGTTGCGGCTCAGACCGCAGCGACCGAGCCGACCCTGCAGGTGACCACGGACTCCGTTCATCGGGAGATCATTGTCGAGCTATCACCGCTCAACCTGCCGGCCTACACTCCGCACCATGACGCCATGCAGGCGGTGGCGCGGGCGATGGTCATCCCGGTGACCGGGTGGATCGAGGGCTACAGCGGGGAGATGGTGGACTCGGCCTGCCGGCGGCTACCCAACCAGTTGATCCATCATCTCAACCTGATCGTCCCGCAGCGGCGGGAATTGTTCAGCACCATCATGCAACGCATGGGTGCCGCGGGTGCGGAGACGCCGCCCGTCGAGCTGCCCCAGGTTCTCGGACATCCGGTGATCGGGTATCCGGTGACTCGCGGGGACACGCTCCTCATCTCGACCATGGTCCACAATCCGACCAGCGAGGGATACGGGGGCGCCAAGGTGCGAGTGCATCTCTCATTCGCGACCTCGGGCACGTGGCCCAGACCGATCGCGATCTACCCGTTCTACCTCGACGTGATGCCGCCTGCCGGACGGCACTCGTACGATCTGCAGGCCGGCCATTCTTTGAAGAGTTGGCAGGGACACCCGGCCGTCGCGGGGCGGATCCTCGCGGTGGGGGGCCATATGCACAAGTACGGTGTCGCCCTGCGATTCGAGGACGTGACGTCGCACCGGGTGCTGTGGCAATCGGCGCCGGAGACGGACGCCTCGGGCGAGATCACCGGAATGCCGACGAAGACGTATTGGTGGCGTCTCGGGATCCCCGTGCACCCCGATCACATCTACCGGCTGACCGCGGTGTATGACAATCCGACCGGTGCGATGATCCGGGACGGGGCAATGGGTGCGTTCGGCGGCGTCTTCCATCCAGACGACATCAATGCGTGGCCGGTGGTCGATCGCTCGACGCCCGAATACCAGCGAGACGTCAAGGAGACGTACTCGACCGACATGGCGGATATGGACATGGATATGGACGACATGCACGACATGCCGGACATGCACGGTACGTCCGCGCCCGCCGCTGCCGGCGCGCGCGCGGGGACGTCCTCCGACAGCAGTCTCACTCGACGAACAGCCCAGAAACCGTGAAATCAAGCGCCCAGCACGCACCCGCTCAGGCATATCCGCGGACCGGGCCGAGCGAAGAGCCGGTGACCGCAGCCGTGACCGAGCCGTCCGACGTCTTCGCCAAGGCGCATCAGTTCACGCGCCTTCGCGAAGTGCAGGCCATGGGGCTCTATCCGTATTTCGTTCCCGTACAGGCCTCTGGCTCGACCGAGATCATCATCAACGGCAAGCGCGGTGTGATGGTCGGGTCGAACAATTATCTGGGCTTCAGCCACGACCCGCGGGTGGTGGCGGCGGCGCAGGAAGCGATCGCCACCTACGGGACGGCATGCACCGGGAGTCGTTTCCTGAACGGCAACACGGAACTGCACGAGCGCATCGAGGACCGGCTGGCGAAGCTGACCGGCAAAGAAGCGGCACTCGTGTTTTCCACGGGGTTCCAGACGAACCTGGGCGTCATTTCCGCGCTCGTGGGGCGCGACGACACCGTCTACATCGACAAGCTGGATCATGCGAGCGTCGTCGATGGGTGCCGTCTCGCGGCGGGGGACACGGTGCGGTTCCGGCACGGTGATCTGGACGACCTCGAGGCCAAGCTTCGCCAATCGAACGGTGGCGGGAAGCTGATCGTCGTCGACGGTGTGTTCAGCATGGAAGGCGACATCGTCGATCTGCCGCGACTGGCGGAGCTTCGGGCTCGCTACGACGCGCGGCTGGCCGTCGATGATGCGCACGCGATCGGGGTGTTGGGCAAGACGGGCGCGGGGACGGCCGAGCATTTCGGGCTCACCGATCAGGTGGACCTGATCATCGGGACGTTCAGCAAGTCGTTCGCGTCGATCGGCGGCTTCGTCGCCGCTGATCAGGTGGTGATCGACTATCTCAAGCATCACGCGCGAAGCCTGATCTTCAGCGCCTCGATGCCGCCGTCCGCCTGCGCGGCCGTTCTGGCGAGCATCGAGATCCTCGAGAAGGAACCGGAGCGGCGGCTCAACCTGTGGGCTAACGCCGACCGGATGAAGGTAGGACTCAAGGGGCTCGGGTTCGATATCGGCGGGAGTGAGACGCCGATCGTGCCCGTCGTCATCGGTGACGATCTATTGACGTTCGAGTTCTGGCGCCAACTCTACGACAACGGCGTCTTCGCCAACGCCGTCGTGGCGCCCGCGGTCCCGCCCCACGCCTCGCGCATTCGCACGTCGTACTCGGCCACGCACACGCCCGACCAACTCGATTTCGTGCTCGAAGTGTTCGCCCGCGTGGGTAAGGGGCTCGGGGTCATCTGACGATGGCCGTGTCCAGCAACAATTCCGGCGTGAGACAGCAAGGCGTACGGAGGCACGGCTGATCGACGTCAAGCCGGTGCGGGGGCGAGCGGACCTTCGCGCATTCATCGAGCTGCCGTACCGGTTGTATCGCGACGACCCGCTGTGGATTCCGCCGTTGCGCCGCGATGTGGCGCACATGCTGGACAAGCACCACCCGTTTCACCAGCACGCCGAGGTCGAGCTGTTTCTGGCTCGCAACAATGCCGGCCAGGTCGTTGGGCGGATCGCCGCGGTCAAGAACGACGCGCATCTCGCGCAGCACCATGACGGCGCCGGGTTCTTCGGGTTCTTCGAGAGCGAGCGCCAGCCTGCGGTCGCGGCGGCCTTGTTCTCCACGGTGTCGGCGTGGCTCGCTGCACGAGGACTCGGCGTCATGCGGGGACCCGCCAGCTTCTCCGTGAACGAAGAGTGCGGATTGCTGGTGAAGGGCTTCGATTCGTCGCCCGTCGTGATGATGCCCTACAACCCGCCGTGGTACGCCGACCTGATCGAGGGAGCGGGATTCAAGAAGTCGAAGGATCTGATCGCGTACCATCACGAGGCCAACGGCGTGCCGGAGCGGCTGGCGCGCGTCGCCGGCCGGCTGGCCGAGCGGCACCAGATCAAGATCCGTCCGCTCGATCTCAAGCAGTTCAAGGCTGAAGTCGCGCGCGTCCGGATGCTCTACAACGCGGCATGGGATGCGAACTGGGGCAACATCCCCATGACCGACGCCGAGTTCGATGATCTGGCCAAGCAACTCAAGCCCGTCGTGGTTCCGGAACTGGTGCTGTTCGCGGAAGTCCGCGGCGAGCTCGCGGGTTTCGCGCTGGCGCTTCCCGATCTCAACGTCGCGCTCCGGCACATGAACGGCCGCCTCTTTCCGCTTGGCTGGGCATTCGGCCTGTGGTACGGGCGCAAGATCAATGCGGCGAGGATTCTCACCCTGGGCGTTCTGCCCAAGTACCGGTTGACCGGGGCGGCGGAACTGCTCTACATGGCGCTTTACAAGAACGCGACGGCGCGTGGCATCACGCATGGCGAGGCGTCGTGGATTCTCGAGGACAACCTCCTCATGCGCCAGGCGATCGAGAACTTCGGCGGCGATCCGTACAAGACCTACCGACTCTACGACAAGACGATCCGGACACCCGTCGCCAGCTGACCTGAGATCTCGATGACTGGTTCTGGCGCCGGCTTCGCGCTCGTCACGGGCGCCAGTGGGTTCGTCGGCGGACACCTGGCCGAGGCGCTGGTCGCCGGCGGGTATCGTGTCCGGTGCCTCGTGCGCCCGCAGAGCGATCGCCGGTGGCTCGACAGCCTGGGCGTCACCTACGCGGCTGGCACGGTGGAGGAGGCCGGTGCGCTGCGGCACGCGGTGGACGGGGTGGACGTCGTGTTTCACCTCGCAGGCCTCACGACGACGGCCCGCGAATCCGAGTACGACCGCATCAACTACGGCGGCGCCGCGCGTCTCGTGGATGCCATGGCGGCGCATCCCGTCAGGCTGGTCTTCTGCTCGAGCCTCGCCGCCGGTGGTCCGGCGCGAGCAGGGCGTCCGCTGACCGAGGCAGATCCGCCTGCTCCGATCGGCC
Organism: uncultured Gemmatimonadales bacterium; assembly: GCA_963737895.1. Lineage (GTDB taxonomy): Bacteria > Gemmatimonadota > Gemmatimonadetes > Gemmatimonadales > Gemmatimonadaceae > Palsa-1248. Next base: position 2,690,009 of record CAVTUF010000001.1, read on the forward strand.
CGTACGGCGAGTCGAAGCTTCGGGGCGAGCAGGTGGTGCTGGGCGGCGGGCTGCCTGCGGTCGTCGTTCGGCCATCGGCGGTCTACGGGCCACGCGAGCGCGACATCCTGGCCGCGTTCCGGCTCGCGGCGCGCGGACTCGCCATCCGGACCGGGCCGCGCGGGCAGCAACTGGCAATGGTGCACGTGGCGGACGTGGTGCGAGGACTGATCGCGGCTGCGCAGAGTGCCACCGCCAGCGGCGTCTACTACATCAACGGCGGCAACTACCCTTGGGACGACATCGTGACGGCGATGGGGCTCGCCGTCGGGCGACGCTCCCTCGTGGTTCCACTACCGGCGACAATGGTGCGCGGCGTGTCGTACGTCGCGCGCGAGTTTGCCCGCGTCACGGGCAGCAAGGCGCTTCTCACCCCGGAGCGCGCTCGCGACATGTTGCAGCCGGCATGGATGTGCGACGATTCGCGCGCGCGCCGTGAGCTGGGCTATGCGCCGCAGGCCGGGCTGACGGATGGGATGCGGTCGACAGCCGAGTGGTATCGCGCGGCGGGGTGGCTCTAGACTCCGGTGGCCTTGGTGGCGGCGTGCGGGCCGCGACGGCCGGAGACCCAGGTCAGCGTGAGGCCGATCCCGATCCACGAAAGCTCGCGCAGGCGGCTCATCACGGACGCGTACACGCCGAGGGCGGGCGGCAGGCCGAGCAATCCGAAGATGAGGTACAGCCCACCCTCCTTCGACCCCAGCTCGAACGGGATGAACACCGTGAGATTCGTTGCGAGCTGTGAGAAGGCGCCGATGACGAAGGCGGTGGTGTAGCCGACGTGCAGGCCCATGGCGCGCGCGATGAACAGGAACTCGAACATCGCGATCATGCGGCCCACGACCTCGGCGGCAATGCTGATCGTCAGCCGGCGGCGCTCCCCGTCGGTGAGCTCCGCCATCTGGTCATCGATATGCTGCATCGTGGGCCGCGCCGACTCGAAGCGTGCTTCATAGCGCCGGAGGATCGGGATTCGCGGCACGAGATTGAGCGCCCGCACGAGGAAGCCGCGGTGGAAGAGAGATAGCAGCAGTACAGCGATGCCGAGCAGCACGATCGCGGTCACGGCCAGCACGATGTCGGTCAGCGTCGTGCGGGGGATCAACACCCACGCCACCGGCATGGCGATGACCCAGAACAGGACCTGGCCCAGCGTGTGGACCACGCGAAAGCTCACGACCGACGCGGCCGCGCGGCTCGTGCCGACCCATTCCTTCGCGGCCGCGACGCGGAAGGGCTCTCCGCCGAGCGCGACGAACGGCGTCACGTAGTTGATCGCGAAGCTCGAGATGCTAATGGCGTACGCGCGCCAGAACGGGATCATCCTGGGGGTGGTGTCCTTCGCATGGTGATGGGCCCCCGCGCGGAGCAGCGTCTCCCAAGCGACCGTGTTGCTGATATAGACGACACCCCAGACGGCGACGATCGGGCCCAGCACCCACGCCGTGCTGCGGAGATTCCTGAGCAGTCCATCGACGCCGGCGCGATAGAGCAGTCCTCCGAATACGAGGCCGCCGAACAGGAATACGATCAGCCGGACGCGCTTGCTCACGCGCTCCTCAGCCGATTGCGACGCGCGAGCCGGAGCGCGCCGAGGTGTACGCCGCTTCCAGGATGCACGCTACGCGTGTGATATCGTCGAGCGCCGCGGTGTCGGTTCCCTGGTCCATCGCGTCCGCAAACGCGGAGAAGAGGGCGGCAAACCAGCCGGCGTAGGACCGCTTGTCGAGTTGCACCGAGAAGTCGTGTGATTCGGGCGGGTGTCCGTTCCGTTCGAGGCGGAGGATACCACCCTGCCAGTCGATCGTGCCGTGATCGCCGATGAAACGCACGCGGTTCTCGCAATGGGTAGCGGACCATGTCAGCATCACCGTGGCGAGGCGGCCGGGAAACTCCAACGTCACCTGCGCGGTGTCTTCGACACCATAGTCGAGGTGCCGAAGCCGGCCAGTCCACGCGCGGACACCGGTCGCCTGTTCTCCGGCGGCATCGAGCAGCGAGTAGAGCAGATGCGTCCCGTGATCGAGCAGGATGCCTCCCGCGCTCTCCGCCGCGAGGGTTCTCCACGGCTGCGCGCGTGTGTCGCTGCCGGCGTCGGCGGCCGGCCGATAGACCGAGAGCTCGGCCAGGTGCCACCGGCCGATCGCGTCCTCGCGAATCCAGTCCAGCATCTGGCGCCACGCCGGATTGTACCGATACTGGTGGCAGGGCACCACGACGCGGCGTGCGTCGCGTGCGGCGACGGTGAGCCGGGCGGCCTCGTCCCGCGAGAGTGCGACCGGTTTCTCGCAGAGCACATGGTAGCCGTGGGCGAGGGCCCAGAGCGTCGTCTCGAGATGCGTCCCGGTCGGCGTGCAGACATCGACGAAATCCAGGGCGCCGATGGTCGAGAGCGCGGCGCGGTCTGGGACCACCGGGATGTCCGCACCGGCCAATGCAGCGGGCGCGGGATCGACGGCGGCGACGATGTCGGCGCGGGCTCGCAGTGCGGCGTCGTGCCTGAAGCCAGGCAGGTGGGCGTTCCGTGCGATCCCGCCGAACCCGATCAGCGCGCCGCGATAGGGGTTGGAACGAGGCGGGACGGCGCCCCTCCGTCCATCAGTTTCCGCCAATGGGGACCGCGGGCGGTGTCGGTGGGTTGGGGGAGCCGGCGGTACGGCGACCATCTCGCCGCGGAGGATCGCTCCGGCGCGGCGCTCCTGCTCGCCGACGATCGCCACCATGATGATGTTCATCGGAACGACTGTGATCCACAGCAGGCCAGCCGGCCATCCAGCGACGGCGGTAATGCCCAGCACGATGAACCGGAGGTTCTGGCCGAGCCACGGACACCAGGAGAGGAGGGGCAGCATCCGCACGCGATAGGCGGCGGTGACGCCGGGCGCGGTACGATGATCGCGGGTGGCGCGCACCAAGGCGACCGTCTGCGGGAACAGTCTGGCCTGAAGTCTCGCGTAGCTCCGGTAAATGTTCGTCGTGAGCCGCTGAAACCACGTGATGTCCGCCGGCACCTCGACTTCGTCCACATCGAGCTCACTGCCCTTGCCCTTGCCCAGCGCGAGGAAAGCGTGGCGGACGAAGTCGATCGTGGCACTCTGGCTGGTGTGGCTGAGCGACGCGATGACCGCCAGCAGTATGGCTGTCGTCCAGGACCAGCCGCTGTAGAGCACCAGGCGTACAACGAGATGGACGCCGAGGTTCACGAATCGCAGGCCATCGGAGGTTCCGTCGAGCGCGCGGCCCAGGCGGGTCGACGTGCCCCGCCGGCGGGCGAGTTGTCCGTCCGCGCTATCGAACAGGTCGGAGACGATGAACAGCGCAAATCCGGCGGCGTTGAGCCATGGATTCGTGTACACGAACAGATGGCCGGCGACCAGCCCGATCACGACACTGATCAGCGTTACCTGATCGGGCGTGACGCGCGTCGGATAGAGGGCGTTCGTGATGCGTGCGCCGATCGGGCGGAAGAACTGCAGGTCCAGCCATTCCTCGACCTCGTCGCCTTTGGTCGCCAGCGGGTCAGTCGGGGGCGCACCGGGCGGCAGCGTGGCCGAGCCCTGCGTGCCCGCTTGCGTACCCGCGTGCGTACCCGCGTGCGTACCCGCTTGCGGATCGGGCCGGACGCCCCGCGCCTGATCCAGCGTCTCGCAGCTCACGCCCCGACGCGCTCCGCGGCTTCTCGGAGGACGCCCTTCATGACGGCGAGCGCCTCGAGCGCCTCTTCTTCACGAATGACCAGCGGCGGATTGATGCGAACTTCGGGATTGTAGATCATCGCCAGGACACCGCGGGACAGGAGCGTGTCGAAGATCCACCGTGCCTGCTCCTTGCTCAACAGCTTTTTCGTGCCGGGGACGACCAGATCCATGCCGATCATGAGACCGCGGCCGCGCACCTCTCCGACGATCGGAATCTCGCGCTGCCAGGTCTTCATCTCGGCCAGCATCCGGGCGCCGACGACGCGACTGTTCTCGACCAGTCCTTCCTCGATGATCGTCTCGATCGAGGCGCGTGCCGCGGCGGCGGCGAGCGGATTGCCGCCGTAGCTCGAAGAGCTGCCGCTCGGATTGGCCCACGGCTTGGCGAGCGCCACCTGCTCGCGCGCGATCACGCCCGTCATCGGAAAACCGGCGCCGAAGCCTTTGCCGATCGTCATGATGTCCGGCAGGACGCCGTCATGCTCGATCGCGAACATCTTGCCCGTGCGGCCGAACCCCGTGAGCATCTCGTCCGCGATGAGGAGGGCGCCGATCTTGTCGGCGAGCTCGCGCAGTACGCGGAGATAGCCTGGAGGCGGGATGACGTTGCCGGCCGTTCCCTGGATGGGCTCGACGATGATCGCCGCTACGTCATTGGTCGTTTCGACCTCGATCTTCTTGCGCAGGAATTCGACGCAGTGCCAGTTGCACGACGGGAACGTCTTATCGAACGCGCAGCGCTCGCACGAGGCGTACGGCGTGCTGTAGGTCCCCGGCATGAGGGGACCGAGATGGTGCTTGAAGTTCGAGCCGAGGAGCGGAAGGACGCCGCTCGTCTTGCCGTGGAAGCCGCCCCAGAACCCGATGAACTCGGTCTTGCCGGTATACGACTTGGCGAGACGGAAGGCCGACTCCACCGCCTCCGCGCCGCTGCTGTAGAGTTGCGTGCGGTTGAGATCGCCCGGGGTGTTGTCCGCGATCAGTTTGACGAGGGCTGCGCGGTGTTCGGAGGTGAAGCTGCCGACGTGGACGCGGGCGACCTGGCGCTGAACGGCGGCGACGTACTTCGGGTGGGCGTATCCGAGGGCGGCGACACCCACACCCGCGAGGAGATCGATGTAGCGCCGGCCGTCGAGATCGTAGAGCATGACGCCTTCGCCGCGATCGATGCACAGCCGGCTGAAGAGGGCGACGCTCTGGGTGCCCGGGGCGAGAAACTCGGCTTCGGCGTTGAAGGCGGCGAGGGAGCGGGGACCGGGGCCTGCGCGGTCGGCTGGGGGGGCGGGGCGGGGCTCGGCGAGCGCCGTCGAAGGCTGCGTCACGTCGGAGATCTCGGTGAGGTACGGGTGGTGTAGTAGTCGTGTGCGTACGCCGCTATGTGTTCCGCGGCGTCGTCCCGGAATGGGGCGAAGCTTGGCCAGTCGTTGAGGTCAATCAGCGTCGGCTGGTCCGGCGCAGGCAGCGCCACGTCCCCGCCGAACACGTCGAGTCGCAACTCGGCCGCCGCTGCGAAGGCGAGGGCGCGCAAGCGCGCCTCATCGACTTCCGGCACGGGGCCCGACGGCCCCGCCTCCGCACCGTAATACCTGAAAAACCGGCCGTCCGCGATCCCGTAGAACTTAAGCACCGGCCCCGGGACATGCTCCTGCAAAGCGACCCTGGAGATGCCACGGGCGCCGAACGCATCGATCGCGGCCCGGAGGCCGTCGCGCTCGACCGTCACCACGTCCTCGGAGCGCTCGGCGTGGACATCACCGCGCTTGACCCAGACCCGGCGTCCGTCGACGCCGAATCCGTCCAGTGCGGCGCGACCGGTTGTCGAAATCACGGCGGTCCGGGGGAAGGCGACCGGCCGGCCAGCCAGAATGGTGACAAGCCGGTGCCGGTGGCAGCTCAGGACACTCGAGGGCCGATTGATGATCGGCACGGACGAGTTCTCGAGAGGGAGCAGCTTTTCCGAGGCGTCGGGACCCTGGCACATGTTGAGGACGAGATCCGCGGCCGGCAGCGTGCTCGCGAGCACCTCGCCCTCCGATGCGCGCGCGACCTCCCAGCCTCGCGCGGCGAGGCGGGCGACGGCGGCGTCGAGGATGGCCGTATCGTTGGCGCGGTGCTGATTTGGTGAATACGAGGGCTGCCGGTAGAGCGCCAGCACGCGTGGGGCAGAGCCGGTCACAGGCGCACCCGGCGCCCGACCGGCATGGATCGCGGCGGACAGCTCATTCATTCTCCGTACCAAGCCAGGCGTTTGCGATGTCGAGATCGTGGCGGCGGTCCACGTCGACAATGCGTGGAACCTCAACCGTGGCTACACGATAGCCGTCAGCCACCATCTGGGCCAGGAATCCCCGCATCCGGGAAGCCCCCTGGCGCCGGGCGGTGGCAGCCTCGGTGCGGGCCTGTGGGTTGAAGGCGTACACGCCGCCCGTGACACATGGCGGGTCGCTGCGTGTCTCGCCTATGGCGCGGGCGATGCCTGCGGCGTCCCGATGGACCCACAGAGGGCGTTCGTCATCGACGTACGGCGTCACCGCGAGCACGGCGTCTGCTCCGTCCGAGATCGCCTGAATCGCGCCGTCGAAGACCGCCCGCCAATCCCGGGTCCGCATCACCGTGTCAACCATGGTGCAAAAGACATCTCCCCGTGGCACGGCGGCAAGTCCATCCACCAGCGTGTGGAGAGACGAGGGCGTGTGGCAGGTCACCACGCGGACTGCTGGCGGGGCACGACCCGTACCGTCGAGCGCCTCGTCGAAAGAATGGGACAACCACCGACTCGGCATCGCGGAGCATGCACGTGATGCTCTCGCAGCCGAGAGCGCCCAGCATCCCGACGAGGCGCACGAGCTGGGGCCGGCCTGCGACCGCGACCGTCGCCTTCGGGCCTCCAATGCCATCGGCGGCGAGACGCGTGCCCTCACCCCCTGCGAGGATCAAGCCGTGCATGCGGACGGATCGCGGGGAGGAAGAGTCGGAGCGGCCAGCACGCCTGCCAGTTCCGTCAGCGACGCGATGCGTGCCGTCGGCACGCACCCAGGCGGCAATGGCCGCTGAGCCGGTGCAAGCCAGACTGTCTGCATGCCAAGCCTGGCGCCTGGCCGGATGTCGGCTTCGAAGTTGTCACCCACCATCCACGTCGCCTGTGGGGGAAGGCCCAGCGCTTCGATCGTATGCGTGAACGGGCGGGCGTCCGGTTTGGCGAACCCGAGGATCGCGGAGTCGGTGACGATCTCGAACAGGTCGCGTATGCCAAGCTCCTCCAGGCAAATCCCGAGGTTGCCTGTAAAGTTCGAGATGATACCGAGCCGGAAGCGAGGCTGAAGGGCTTCGAGCAGGGGCCGGTTACGCGCGACTACTTGCATGGCTTGCTCGTGGAAACGGCCGGCCATCGCGCCCGGATCGACGGAGGTGCCATCGGGCAACAGGGCCCGGAGGATTCCGGCCTGTGTTTCCAGCATTACGCGGAACCCGGCCCCCCGGATTCCGGGAGACGTCTCGAGGGCCCGGTCCGACGCGCGAAACACGGTCTCGAAGGCCTCGGCGCCAAGTTGGCCGCCGCCGGCTGCGTACGCCTCGTGAAATCGGACACTCCACCGTAGCCCGTCCGCGTCCAGCGTGCCGCCAAAATCAAACAGGACCGCACCGCGATCGTCGTGCGCGGGGCCGCCATTTGTCACGATCAGGGCCACTCCGGGGCGTTCATCACCGTACTGTATCGCGAGCCCTACATCGGGGCAAGCGTGAAACGCTCCCTTCGGGTGGCCGCCGAGGTTTCGGCTACCGCGTGATCCGAAACACGAACGACTGCTCGACGAGTTGGGCGACCCGATGCCCGTGTGCCTCGGCGGGGAAATACGGTGTGCGCGCAATCACGGCTCGCGCCGCCGCGCTGAACTCCGGGTAGTCGCTCGACACAATGGTGAACGTACGACCGAAATCCAAGGGGGTCGTGACGAGACCATGAGGAATCCGTGAACATCGAGTGAGGGGGAAGTGACGATCTTTCCGGCGCCTTCCCGCGGACGCGAGCTAGAGGACGATCGGTTCCGGCTCGACGCTGGCCAGGGTGCCCAGGCGCCGGATGCTGGGCCAGTACCAGGCAACTGCCACGACCACGATGATCGTGCCGATCGCGCCGGAGACGACGGAGAACACCGGGCCGAACGCGCCCGCGACCGCGCCCGATTCGAAGCCGCCGAGGAGGTTCGACGTCCCAATGAACAGGCCGGTAATCGAGCCGACGCGCCCGCGCATCTGGTCCGGCGTGACGAGTGGCGCGATCGTGTTGCGGATCACGACGCTCACCATGTCGAGCCCGCCGATCACGACGAGCATGGCCATCGAGAGCGTGAACGATTCCGACACGCCGAAGATCAGCGTACCGGCACCGAAGCCGAAGACAGCCCACAATAGTGTGTGTCCGGCCCGGCGCATCGGCGGGAAGCTCGCCAACGCCACCGCGGTCAGCACCGCGCCGAGCGATTGCGCGGCGTCGAGCCAGCCGAGGCCCGCAGGACCGACGTGCAGGATGTCCTTGGCGTAGATCGGGAGAAGCGTCGTCGCCCCGCCCAGCAGGACGGCGAAGAGGTCGAGTGTGATGATCGGCAGGAGGAGCTTGCTGCGGGCGACGAAACGGACACCGGCAACGAGGGCCGACACCGTCATCTCGCCGCCGAGTCTTTCCGTCGAGCGGTGGCGTATGGCGACGGCGAGGATGAGGAATGTCAGCGTACAGATCGCGGCGCATACGTAGACGCCGGCCGCGCCGCCGCGGGCCGCGATCAGTGCGCCGCCGACCGCCGGGCCGACCACCGATGCCAATTGCCAGCCCCCGCTGTTCCACGTGACAGCATTCGCGAGGATATCGGCTGGCACGAGGCCGGGGAGCAGCGCGTTTCGGGCGGGCGTGTGAAAGGCGCGTGCCACACCCGTGAGCAACACACACGCGTACAGTGCGGCGAGCGGGCCGCGCGTCTGCGACACGATCGCCAGGCCTATGGAGGCGGCGGTGAAGATGGCCAGCGACAGGATGAGGATTGGCCGGCGGTCGTGCGTGTCGGTGATGTGGCCGGCGGGCAGGGCAAGTGCCAGGAGCGGTATCAGCGCGATCAGGCCGACGAATCCCAGCGCGAATGCCGAGTGTGTGCGATCGTACAGCTCCCATCCTATCGCCGTGGTCTGCATTTGGAGGCCAATGTTCGACACGACGACGCCCGCGAACAGCAATCGAAAGTCGCGGTACTTGAAGGCGGCGGAGGCGAGCACGCGGTCAATCTAGCCGATAGCTTTTCACACCACATGCACGAAACGCGGACACGTCCCACGACCGTCACCAATGGCTGACATCCTGTGGGAACTCGGCGCGGCGGAGAAGCGTCGCACGCGCATGGCGGCGTTCATCAATGCGCAGCGCGCCGGCGGAGAGAGCGGGCTCGCGGCGCCTGACGCACCCGACGCGTTTGCCCGGCTGCACCGCTGGTCCGTCACACATCCTGACCGGTTCTGGGCCGCGGTGTGGCGGTATTGCGGCGTGATCGCCGGCGAACGGGACGGCGCTCCTCCGTGGGACAATGTCCTCGTGGGCGGTGATCGGATGGCGCCGCCGGATGCGACGCTCGGGCCCCTGTGGTTCACCGGTGCACGGCTCAACTTCGCCGAGAATCTTCTTGCGGGCAATGACGCAGCCCTGGCGCTCGCCGCGTGGGACGAGCGCGGGCCAGCGGGCCGTCTCACCTTCGCCGAGCTCCGGCAGGCGGTGGCCTCGTGCGCGAGTGCGTTGCGTCGCGCTGGGCTAGCCCCGGGCGATCGGGTCGCGGGATTTCTGCCCAACATGCCGGAGACCGTGATCGCAATGCTTGCGGCGACGAGCATCGGCGCGGTGTGGTCGAGCTGCTCTCCCGATTTCGGTGCCGCGGCGGTGGCCGACCGTTTCGGACAGATCACGCCGCGAGTGCTGATCTGCGCGGATGGGTATCACTACGCGGGCAAACGGATCCCGCTTGGCGATCGCGTCGCGGAGGTCGTGGCGGCGCTCCCATCGGTCGAGCGCTGTGTGGTCGTGCCGCATCTCGATCGGGGCGCGAATCCCAAGCTGCTCGCGGATCGCCTTCCGCACGGGATCGCATGGCGCGATTTCCTGGCCGGCCACGAGCGCGCGGCCGCGGTCTACGAACGCCTTCCGTTCGGACAACCGGCGTTCATCCTGTATTCCTCGGGCACAACTGGCGTCCCGAAGTGCATCGTGCACAGCGCCGGCGGTACGCTGCTGCAGCTACTCAAAGAGCACGTGTTGCACGTGGATGTCCGGCGTGACGACCGGGTGTTCTACTACACGACGTGCGGGTGGATGATGTGGAACTGGCTCGTCAACGCGCTGGCGGCGGGTGCCGCGGCCGTGCTGTACGACGGTGCCGCTTTCCCGCCGGCGCGGCCGGCCATCCTGTGGGACATGGCGGCCGATGAAGGCGTGACGGTCTTCGGCACCAGCGCCAAGTATCTGGCGCTCGCCGAGAAGAATGGGCTGCACCCTGGCACGACGCACGACGTGCGCGGGGTGCGGACGATCTTGTCCACCGGCAGCCCGCTCGCCGCGCACAGTTTCGACTACGTGCGTCGGCGAAGCCGGCGCGCACATCCAGCTCTCGAGCATCAGCGGCGGCACCGACATCGTGTCGTGCTTCGTCCTCGGCAATCCCCTGACGCCGGTGCGCCGCGGCGAGATCCAGGGGCGGGGCCTCGCAATGGCCGTCGAGGTGTTCGATGGTGGAGGGCGAGCGATCACTGGTGTGGCGGGCGAGTTGGTATGTACGAAACCATTTCCATCGATGCCACTCAGGTTCTGGAACGATCCTGACGGCGAGAAGTACAGGGCGGCGTATTTCACGCGATATCCGAACGTCTGGCGGCACGGCGACTGGGCGCAGCTGACCGACGAGGGCGGCGTGATCATCTACGGACGTAGCGACACCACGCTCAATCCGGGGGGTGTGCGCATCGGGACAGCGGAGATTTACCGTCAGGTCGAGCAGCTTCCAGAGATCCTCGAGAGCGTAGCGGTGGGTGCGGAAGTACGTGATGCGGACGGCGGGTATGACACGGAGGTCGTGTTGTTCGTGCGCCTCGCTCCCGGCGTGGAGCTGGGCGACGCGCTCCGCGAGCGGCTCCGCGATGCCATTCGGCGGAATACGAGCGCTCATCACGTGCCCCGGCGCATCCATGCCGTGGCGGACATTCCGCGGACGGTCAGCGGCAAGATTGCCGAGCTGGCGGTTCGGGAGGCGATCCACGGCCGGTCCCCCGACAATGCTGGCGCCCTGGCCAATCCCGGAGCCCTGGCCGAGTATCGGGAATTCGGCAAGTCGCTAGATTCATAGAGGATGGCTACTCCGGTGATGGACCGCGGACAGGGGTCGGGCGTGGGTACCGGTCCCGGACTGACGACGACCAAGTCGCCGTTCATTGAAGCTGCTCAGCGGGCTGGGCAGCTCTACATCCAGCAACCGTACGAGCTCTACAGTGCGTCGAACCATGATGCCTGGCGTCATCTGTTTTCGCGAATGACGGCACGGTGGCAGGCGTATGCCAACGACCGGTTCCTGCAGGGGATCGATTCGCTCTGCTTGCCGGCGGACCGGGTGCCGCGGCTCGACGAGGTGAACCAGTTCCTGGCGCCGCGCACCGGGTTCCGCGCGAAGGGCGTGAGCGGATACGTACCGGCGTTCGTGTTCTTTGATTGCCTGCGCAATCGCGAGTTCCCGACGACCATCACGATTCGCGACGGAGTGTCGCTCGACTACCTGCCCGAGCCGGACATTTTTCACGACATCGCGGGTCACGTGCCGATGCACACCGACCGGGCGTTCGCCGATACGCTGGTCCGGTTCGGCGACTGTGCGCATACCGCGGCGTCGCTCGTGGCGGGGATTCGTGACCAGGGCGAGCAACTGCGGCGGATCACGAGCGTCTTCCGGGCGATGGCGCGATTCTTCTGGTTCAGCATCGAGTTCGGGCTCATGAAGGGGACGAATGGACGCGGGTACAAGGTGTACGGCAGCGGGTTGCTGAGCTCCCATGGCGAGATCGCGCACGCCGTGGACTCGCCGTCCGTGCAGCGGTACCCGTTCCAGCTCGAGTGGGTCGTCAACCAGAGCTTCGAGATCGACCGCCACCAGCCATTGCTGTTCTCCATCGAGTCGTTCGAGCATTTGTTCGAACTGGTCGGCGAGCTCGAAGCGTGGATGCGCGCTGGCAAGTTGGACAACGTGGCACCGGGCGAGCCGGCGATGAGCGAGGCCAATGTGAAGAGTTTCCTCGATGCTTCGGTGGCCGCGACATAGGGGGAGAGCGATGGCAACGCAAACCGTGCCGGTAGCCACGCCAGTGGCTGACGCGTTTCCGATCAACGGTACCGACCATATCGAGTTCTACGTCGGGAACGCGAAACAGTCGAGCATCTATTACCGGACCGCGTTCGGATTCCGGCTCGTCGCCTATCGGGGCCCTGAGACCGGCACACGGGACCGCGCGAGCTACGTGCTCGAACAGGACAAAGTCCGGCTGGTGCTGACCACCCCGATCCGGGCCACGGGTCCGGTCGCCGCGCATCTCGCGAAGCATGGCGATGGTGTCCGCGATCTCGCGCTCTGGGTGGATGATGCCCGTCGCGCGTTCGAGGTGGCGGTCGAACGCGGGGCCCAGGCCGTGCAGGATCCAGTGGTGTTGCACGACGACATGGGCGAGGTCGTGGTCGCCGCGATCCAGACCTACGGCGACACGATTCACTCGCTGGTCGAGCGTCGCAACTACCGCGGACCCTTCATGCCGGGGTTCGTGCCGGCCGAGTCGCGTGGGGAGCCGCCGGCGGTGGGGCTCAAGTACGTCGACCACTGCGTCGGCAACGTCGAACTGGGTGCCATGAATCGCTGGGTGAGCTTCTACGAGCGCGTCATGGGTTTCTACAATCTCATCTCGTTCGACGACAAGGACATCTCCACCGAGTATTCGGCACTCATGTCCAAAGTCGTCTCCAACGGCAATGGGCGCATCAAGTTTCCCCTGAATGAGCCGGCCGAGGGCAAGCGGAAATCGCAGATCGACGAATACCTCGAGTTTTACGGCGGCCCCGGCGTCCAGCACATCGCGATCGCGACCGACGATATCGTGCGCACCGTGACGCTGCTTCGCGACCATGGGGTGGAGTTCCTGCGTGTGCCCGCCACCTACTACGACAGCGTGACCGACCGCGTCGGCAAGATCGACGAGGATATCGCACCGCTCCGTGAACTCGGCATCCTGGTTGATCGCGACGACGAAGGGTACCTGCTGCAGATCTTCACCAAGCCGGTCCAGGACCGGCCAACGCTGTTCTTCGAGATCATCCAGCGGAAGGGCGCGAAGAGTTTCGGTGCAGGCAATTTCAAGGCGCTGTTCGAGGCCATCGAGCGCGAGCAGGCCCTGAGGGGGAATCTGTAGCAACCGTGGTGCGTGATTGGTGGCCAGCGCGGGGGTGCCGGATCCGGCACTCGCGCCGCGGACTCCAGCGTTTTGCCAGCCGCCATCCACCGACCGCGAACCACGAACCGCCAACCACTCAATCTCATGCCGATATATCACACGCTGGGCGAGATCCCGCGTAAGCGGCACACCGTCTTCCGCAAACCGGACGGCGGTCTGTATGCCGAGGAGCTGATGGGGCACGAGGGCTTCACGGGGACATCCTCGCTCCTGTACCACCTGCATCCGCCGACGACCGTGAAATCGGCGCGCCGGATCCAGGAGATGGCGTATCAGGCGGACGGCGACGGGACCCTGCGCCACCGGCATTTTCTGACCGGGCGCGTGCGGCCCGGGGGGAGCCCGACACTCGGCCGTGTGCCGCTCCTGTTCAACGCTGATGTCGCGATGCTCTACGTCGCGCCGGACGAGCAGGACGCACATTTCTACAAGAATGCCCAGGCCGACGAGATCGTGTACGTCAGCAAGGGCTCCGGCGTGCTGGAGTCGGCGTTCGGCGATCTCCCATACCGGGAGGGCGACTACCTGATCATCCATCGCGGCATCACGCATCGCTTCCGGCTCGCGCAGGCGGACGGTCCGTCGCAGTTCCTCATCATCGAGAGCCGCGGGCATGTCCGCTGGCCCAAGCGGTATCGGAACGAGTTCGGCCAGCTCATCGAGGGTGCGCCCTACTCGGAGCGGGACATTCGCCGGCCGCTGGCGCTCCACCCGGTCGACGAAATGGGAGATTTCCGGATCCTGGCCAAACAGTACGACGGATTGAGCGAGATCATCCTCGACCATCATCCGTTCGATGTCGTGGGTTGGGACGGGTATTTCTACCCGTGGGCCTTCAACATCCACGACTTCGAGCCGATCGTCGGGCGCGTCCACCAGCCACCGCCGGTCCATCAGACATTTCAGGGTGACGGATTCGTCGTGTGCTCGTTCTGCCCGCGGCCATTCGACTTCGACGCCAACGCGCTACCCGCGCCGTACAATCACAGCAACGTGGACTCCGACGAGGTGCTGTTCTACGCGTCGAGCGAGTTCATGAGCCGGAAGGGCATCGAGTACGGCAGCGTCACCCACCATCCGGACGGCATTCCTCACGGGCCGCATCCGGGGCGCGCCGAGGCGAGCATCGGCGCCAAGTTCACCAACGAGTTGGCGGTCATGATGGATTCCTTTCGTCCGCTGAAAATCGCGAAGGCGGCGCTGGCGATCGAGGACCCGTTGTACCACAAGTCGTGGGTCGACGCCCAGCACGCGCAATTCAATCCGCCGACATCGTGAGGCCGGACCGGATATTGATTGCGGCGCTCGCGGCTGGTGCACTCCTCTGCGGCGCCACCGAGATGCGGGCACAGGCCGGCGACATCCCGCGGCTGCGGATCGAACGGTACGTACTGCCGAACGGGCTCGAGGTCGTGCTGCACGAGGACCACACGGTCCCGATCGTGGCGGTCAGCACGTACTACCACGTCGGGTCGGCTGATCGAGCAGCGCGGGCGCACCGGCTTCGCGCATCTGTTCGAGCACATCATGTTCATGGGCTCCGAGCATGTACCGGTCGGGAAATTCGACCAGTGGCTCGAGGCGGCGGGTGCCAACAACAACGGGTACACGACGAACGACCGCACGAACTACTACGAGTGGATGCCGTCGAACGCCCTGCCGCTGGCGCTGTGGCTCGACGCGGATCGCATGGGCTGGCTTCTCCCGACGATGGATCTGCCGAAAGTCGATCTCCAGCGCGACGTCGTGAAGAACGAGCGCCGCGAGAGCTACGACAACCAGCCGTACGGCCGGGCCGGCGAGACGATTCTCGCCGCCCTGTATCCGCCGGACCACCCGTATTCCTGGCCGGTGATCGGCTCGATGACCGATCTGAGTGCCGCGACGCTCGACGATGTCCGCGGATTTTTCCGGACCTACTACGCCCCAAACAACGCGACGCTGGTCGTGGCCGGTGATTTTCGTCCCGACTCCGCGAAGCACTGGATCGCGCGGTACTTCGGTGACATTCCCCGTGGGCCAGCGATCCCATCGCGTCCCCGGGTGCCAACGTTCACGGTACCCCGCGACACGTTCATGGTGCTGGAAGACCACGTGCAGCTCCCGCGCGTGTTCTATGCGTGGCATTCGGTGAAGGCGTTCCACCCCGACAATGCGGCACTCGACCTGTTGGCGTATGTCCTCGCCGGCGACAAGGCGTCACGCCTCTACAGCAGTCTGGTATACGACCACCAGGCCGCTCAGGATGTGGATGCAGACCAGGAAGGGAACCGGCTGGATGGGCAATTCGACATTGACGTGACCCCCAAGCCCGATATCCCACCGGCGAAAATCGATACGCTGGTCCGCGAGGTACTCCGGTTGGTGATCGACAGCGGCGTGACAGACCTCGAGCTGCAGCGCGCCAAGAACGTGCACCATGCGCGGATGCTCGACCGGTTGGCGAGTGTCTCGCAGCAGGCCGATCTGCTCAACTATTACGACTGGTTCGCGGGCACTCCCGACTACGTCGAACAGGATGCGGCCCGCTTCGATCGCGTCACGGTGGCCGATCTGCAACGCGTCGCCCGCTCGTATCTCGGCGCGCACAAGGTGGTGCTCACCGTCGTGCCAATGGGACATCAGGAACTCGAAGTCACGGGAGCGCCGATTCAATGATGCGCATGCCTGGCACCCGGCGCTCGTGGTGCAACACGATCCCGGCGATGCTCGCGGCGGTGGGGTTGGCCGCGGGGTGCACGCACCCTCCCGCAACAACCCAGGCTCCCGCCGCGGCGTTCGATCGCGCGAAGCCGCCGGAACTGGGTCCGCCGCCGGCACTGGTGATGCCCGCGGCCCTGAGACGGACACTGCCGAACGGCCTGCAGATCGTGGTGGTGGAGCGTCATAGTCTTCCGGTCGCTGATTTCATCTTGCTGGTCCGCACCGGTACGGAGGGCGATCCCCAAGGGAAGCCCGGCGTCTCGAGCCTCACGGCGGACTTGCTCTCCCGCGGTACCACCACGCGGTCTGCGACGGCGATCGCGGAGCAGAAGGCACTCCTCGGCGTCACACTCCGGGCTGCGAGCACATGGGACCAGACGACCGTCTCGCTGCACACGCCGATCGCGCAACTCGACAGTGCACTGGCGCTGTTCGCGGATGTGGCGCTGCATCCAGCATTCGCGGCGGCCGAGGTCGACCGGGCGAAGAAGGAGCGCGTGACCCGTCTCATCGAACTGGCGGATCGCGGGCCGTTCGTGGCGTCACGGGCATTTGATGCAATTCTCTACGGGACGAAAGATCCGTACGGGCGCCAGGGGCTGGGTACCGAGTCATCCATTCCGTCGATCACCCGACAGGACCTGCGCGCGTCGTACGCGGCCGCATTTCAGCCACGGAATGCCGTGCTGATCGTCGCCGGCGACGTCAAGCCTGACGACGTCGAACGGCGTGCCCGGGCGTTGTTCGGCGCGTGGACGCCGGAGGGGCCGGCCGCCAGCATGGCCGCCACTCCGCAGGTCGCGGCTGCCCCGGGCGCGTCCGGGCCGACTACGATCTACGTCATCAACAAGCCCGACGCCGCGCAGTCCTCGATTCGCGTCGGCAGCATCGGAGTCGCGCGATCGACCCCAGACTATTTCCCGCTGATCGTGCTCAACTCGGCACTGGGCGGAGCGTTCACCAGCCGGCTCAACGAGAATCTGCGGGAGACGCACGGGTACACCTACGGCGCCTTCTCGGACTTCGACATGCGGCGCGAGGGGGGGCCGTTCATGGCCGAGGCAGAAGTCGTCTCCGCGAAGACCGATTCCTCGCTCCTCGAGTTCATGCACGAACTCCGCGCGATCCACGACACGATGCCGGCCGCCGAGTTGACCAAGACCAAGCGTTATCTGCAACTGCAACTGCCAGGGGAATTCGAGACGACGAGCGACATTGCCTCGGATCTCGTCCCCCTGGTGCTCTACGGGCTGCCCGACGATTTCTATGCGACCTATCAGTTGCGGGTAGGCGCCGTCACGCAGGGCGATGTACAGCGGGTCGCGCAGCGCTACATCGATACCGGAAAGCTCACGATCGTCGTGGTAGGCGACCGCCGGTCCATCGAGGGACCCCTCCGGGCGACCGGCGTTGCCCCGGTCGAGCCGCGCGGCCCCAACGGTGAAACCATCCAGCAGTGACTCGCTCGCACGGCGGAGCGGGTCTCGGCGACAGAGGAGAGTGACATGCGTCAGCGCAGCCGGAACCGTGACGTGACAGGCGTCGTCCTGCCGCACTCGCTGCGCCATGACAGGCCGCGACCAACGTTGTGGCGAATCGCACACCTCGCCGGCTGGTGTGCCATCAGCGCGACGAGCGCGTTGGCGCAGACTGGCGTGCCTGCACACTCGGGTGGCCGGCCGATCACCTTCGAGGATTTCTCAGCGATGGGCGCCGTGTCGGATCCGCAAATCTCGCCCGACGGACAGCGCGTCTTGTACGCGGTCCGGACGACGGATCTGGCCGGCAACGCCCGCACGACAGTGACCTACGTCATTCCAGTGGCGGGTGGGACCCCGAAGCAATTCCCCGACGACACGACACGGGCGAGTGAGGCGCGGTGGGCGCCGGCGGGGCGGATGGTCGCGTATGTCTCGCATGGCCAACTGTGGGTTGCCGCTCCCGACGGGTCAGGGCGCCGGCAACTGACGACCTTGAATGGTGGCGCGGATGGCCCTGTCTGGTCACCGGACGGCTCCCGCATCGCATTCACATCCGCCGTCTATCCCGACTGCAGCGACGATGCGTGCAACGCGGCTCGCGCGAAGGCTGACGAACTGAATCCCGTCAAGGCGCACGTCGCCGACCATCTGCTGTACCGGCACTGGAACCGGTGGGACTCCGGGACGCGATCGCACCTGTTCGTGATCGCAGCAAGCGGCGGTCCGCCCGCGGACCTCATCCCGGCGGCGTCGTACGATGTCCCGCCGCCGCCGTTCGCGGGGAGTGAGGCGTATGCGTGGGCTCCCGCCGGTGATGAGATCGCGTATACAGCCAAGGATCAGCAAGCGGCCGACGCGTGGACCACCGATCTCAATCTCTATACTGTGCCGGCGGCAGGCGGCCAGCCTGTCGTCATCACCGCTTCCAACCGGGGCGCGGACCAGAATCCGGTGTATTCGCCGGACGGTCGCTACATCGCCTACGCGTCGCAGGCGCGGCCCGGGTTCGAATCGGATCGGTGGCGACTCATGTTCTACGACCGGCGGAGCCACGAGTCCAGGGAAATTCTGCCGAACTGGGACCGCAACGCCGACGGCTATTTGTTCACGGCCGAATGGACGCGCCATGATCCTGTCCACCACCGATGCGTCGCGCGACAAGTTCTATCACGTCGCGATCGCGAACGGTGCGGTGGTGGGACGGCCGGTGGCGCTCGCCGGCACCCACAACAACAGCGCCCCATCATTGTCTGGCCAGTCGCACGTGGCCCCGGCGAAAAACCCGGGACCGGCGGTCATGGTGTGGATGCGCGATGCGGCCGAGGCACCGGCGGAGGTGTATGCGGCCAGCGTGATGGGCACGGCGGTCTCCAACGTCCGGCAGCTCACGCACGTCAACAATGCACTGCTGGCGCAGCTCCGCCTGAATCCCGCCGAGGACTACTGGTTTCACGGGGCGGGAGGCGACAGCGTCCAGGGATTCATCATCAAGCCGCCGCAGTGGGAACCCGGCAAACGGTATCCCGCCGTGCTGTTGATCCACGGCGGTCCGGAGGGGGCGTGGCTCGACAACTGGCACTCACGCTGGAATTACCAACTCTTCGCGGCACCCGGATTCGCGGTGATCGTCATCAACCCTCGCGGATCGACGGGCTACGGCCAGAAGTTCGTGGATGGCGTTCCGAAGGATTGGGGCGACAAGGCGTACACCGATCTCATGGACGGTGTGGACGCGGCGCTCGTTCGCGCGCCGTGGATCGATCCCGCGCGGGTCGGCGCCGCGGGCGGCTCGTACGGTGGTTACATGGTGAACTGGATTGCGGGGCACACGGACCGCTTCAAGGCACTCGTCAGCCACGCGGGCCCATTCAATCTCGAGAACATGTACGGCGCGACCGAGGAGCTGTGGTTCCCGGAGTGGGAATACGGCGGCCCCTTCTGGGATTCAACCGCGATGGCGACGCAGTACCGGCGATTCTCGCCGCATTTGTTCGCGAGTCATTTCGTCACGCCGACGCTGGTGATCAACGGCGAGTTGGACTATCGGGTGCCCTATACCGAAGGTCTGTCAATGTTCACCGCAATGCAGCGGCAAGGCGTAGCCAGCAAACTCATCGTCTTTCCTGACGAAGGGCACTGGATCGGAAAGCCGCAGAATCAGCGGCTGTGGTGGAGCGAAGTGCAGGGCTGGCTGGAGAAGTATCTGCTGACGGCGGACGCCAAGGCGGAGCGATAGCGGCCCGCTGGTGATTGCCGCGGTGAGGCTAGGGCTGGGGTGCCGGCGCGGGATCGGCGTCACGCGCGAGACCGGTGGACGATCGGTGCGACGACCGGTGCGACGACCGGTGCGACGACCGGTGCGACGCCGTACGGCGCCGCGCCGGCTGGCGGATTGCTGGTGCGAACGACTGTGGTCGGCACTTCGGTCACGCCGCCGGAGATGATGAAAGCCAGCACATCGGAGCTGACCGATTGCAACTTGGTCACCTGGCTCGTGGGATACAGGAGCAGGCGGCCAGAGAGGCTGTATGAGAAGGGCACGTACACCGTCACGTAGTCGGCGAGTCCGAGGCGCTCCAGGGAATCCTGTGTGATGAAGCCGAGCGCCTTGGCGGTCCCACTGCCGTCGGCCGGGACCATGACGGGTGCATCGAAGCGCCGATGCTCGCCGACGAACGCGTTGAGGAGGTCCTTGGTCGCCGAATAGAGGAGTCGCACGAACGGGAGCCGCTCGACGGCGCCGTCGATCGCCGAGAGGGCGCTCGTGGCGAGGAGGGTGGACCCGAGGAACCCGATGAGGGTGAACAGCGCGATGGTGACGATGAAGCCGAGGCCGGGAATCGGCAGGCCCATCCAGCCATCGATCGCCGTGAAGATGCGGAAGCAGACGTAGATCGTGACCGCGAGGGGCGCGCCGAACGCCAGGCCGCGGAGAAAGTACGAAGCAAGCCGCCGCATATGGGTTAACTTATACGCCGATCAGGACCGCGAGGACACGTCCGATGCAACAGCCCTGGTGGGCGCACCCGAAGTGGGCGCACCGGCACCGATCCGTGCTGTCGCTGGCCCTCTTGCCGGCCGTCCTCGCGTGCGCGACCGGCAACGGGTCCGCGATTCCGCGAGGGTCGCCTCGGCTCGCGCCGGGGTCGACCCCGGAGCCGTTGCGCTACGAAGTCGTGGTGCCTGGCCGGCGGCCGGTGGTCCGCAGCCGAGTGGCGCGGCTCCTGACGGACTCGATGTATCACGTGACCAGCGCCGATCTGGGGGCGGTGACCGCGTACAGTCTGCAGCGGCTCACCAAGATCCGAGTCGAAGTGGTGCCGGCCGGCAAGGACTCGATGCGGGTGTCGCTCACGGGGGAGACCTACATTGGCGACACGACCCGCCGGGACAGCATCTCGGGGCTGCCGGAGCGATGGCGCCTGATTACCGCGAGCGACCCGACGGCACTGGAACTCCGCGGGCTGGCCCGAGCGCTCCGGGTGACGCGCGGGGAGCGGCAAGTCGTGGGATCGCCCGACAGCGGGAGTATCACCGGAAGCGCAGCCGGTACCGCAGGTGGCGCCGCGACCCCGGGAGGCGCTCCGGCGCCTGGATGGACGCGACCGGTGGCCGATCCCGGGGTGGTCGCGCTTCTGGCGACGACGCCGGTCGGGCGGTCCGCCGATGTCTGCCGCGATGTACAGGTTCCCCCTGGCTGGCTCGTCCTCTTCTGGTACCGGGATCCGGCGAAGTGCGCGGGTCTCGCAGACCAGGAGTACAAGGGTGAGCCGAACCTGATGCGGATCGAGCGGGAGTGGTAGCCGGGTTCCTGCCAACTCGCTCGCCGCCCTCGGCCAAGGCGCTCTCCGGAGCGCGTCCGACAGGGATCTGAGGGGCTCGGGACGGTGACAGGGGCGGGTGCGCCTCGTCAATCAATGTGCCTTCGTTTTCACCGCCGCAGCCCTCGGCTGAACCGGTCACCCCGGTAGCCGTCGTGCGCCGCAACGGCGCGCGTCGCTCCGCAGCCCGCGATCGCGAGCTTACGACCCTGGAAGGTCTCGAGTTCCTCGACATCAACAGCGGGGCCGAGCGGCGCGGCGCGCGCGTCCGCACGAAGATCATTCTGTACGTCATCACGTCGCTACTCCCAGTTTTCTTCGTCCTAAGCGCGATCTACCTCCCCCGAAAGTTCTGGGCGGTGCAGCTCGCGGAGGCGCAGGAGAGTGCGAGCACGGTGGCGGCGATTCTGGTCCGCCATCCGACACCTGGCGAAGTCGATGACGCGTTCGCGGCGTCTCTGGGGCAGCTCCTCTATCTGGGCGTGCTCGACTCCGCGGGCCACGTCGTGAGCCAGCGTTCGGAGCACGATCGGGTAGTGCCGCCCCCCGAAGTGCGCAACGCGGCGTCACTGGCGGGATGGCGCCGAGGCACGGAGCGCGTGCTGTGGGTAGTGCGGCCGACTCGCGAGAACCAGCGCGTCGTGCTCGGATGGTCGCTCGACCGAGCCAGTGCGGCGTGGTACGAAACGCGGGCCGTCTTCGGCGTGGCGACATTCGCGGCCGTCGTGGTCGCGTCGGTCCTCGCATACATCCTCTCGCGGTCCGTCACGCGGCCGCTCGAATCCGTCACGGTGTCGCTGGACCAGCTCATGCGGCAGCCGCGGTGGGATCTGACCACGCGGGTGGCGGTCCGGACTCGCGACGAGATCGGCGATCTGGCGGTGAGCGTAAACCGCTTCATCGCCGAACTGGCCCATCTCGGTGGCCTCATCTCGGGCGGCAGCGGAGCAGGTGGTGCGCCGCACCGACGAGTTGAGCGCCTCCACCGAGCAGATGAGCGCATCGGGCGCTCAGTTGACGATGACCGTGGAACACGTCGCCGCGGACGCAGCCGCGCAGGCGTTGGCGGCGGCGAAGACGCGGGAAGAGGCGATCGCCGCGGGTGGCGCGGCAGAGGCCATGCTGGCCCGCGTCGGCGAGGCGGACTCGATCACCGAAGACACGCTGCGTGCCGCCCAGGCCGGATTGGCGGGCGTCGCGGACGCGGACACGGCGATCGAACGGATCGTGCAGGCGGCGTCGGAGGCACGTGGCAGCTTCGCCGAGGTGGAGCAGCGGCTCCGGTCCATCGCGGGGGCGACCGCCGGGATCGCGGGCATCGCGCAGACCACGAATCTCATCGCGCTCAACGCGGCGATCGAAGCGGCTCGCGCCGGCGAGAACGGGCGCGGTTTCGCGGTGGTCGCCGAGGAAGTCCGGAAACTCGCGCGCGGCTCGGCGCGGCTCGTGGAACAGATCCGGAACGAGATCATCAGCATCCAGCAAGGGACGCGTGCGACGGCCGCGGATCTGGCGCGTGCGAACGAAGAAGTGCTGGCCGGGCGCCAGGTGATCGGGGCGACGGCGACCGCGATCCGGCAGTCGGCGGCTCGCGTCGAGGAGGCTGCGGGGATCGTGCGAGGCGTTGCAGGACTCGCGACGGCGCAGCGGGAGGCCGTGCGCCGGATCGAGACCCAGGCGGCTCACGTCGCCGCTCTTTCCGGCAACCAGGCGTCGGCGGCGGCGCAGATGGCGGCATCGACAGCCGCACAGGCCGGCGTGATCGCCAACGCGGCGTCGGATCTCAGCGCGCTGCAGGCGGTCGTTTCAAAACTGCTAGCATCGGTCGACCGGTTTCAGGTCTAGCGCGGCCGCCGTGCTGGTGTAGCGCGGTCTGGCGCGACAGTCCCGCGCACGTGCTGTAACGGCCGTCGTAACATCTCCCGGTGATACCGCTCGCCAGCCCGTTTCCACTAGCTTGGGCGGCGTCGATCCCGGTAACTTCCCCGCGTGAGCGCCGCGATACTGACGCAGGGGCTGCGCAAGGTCTACCCGGCGCCGAGCTCGCGCGGGCGGCGTGACGGGTCTCAGGCCGGCCGCGGACCAGGCGGTGCGTCGGCACCGCCGTTCCGCCCGCCACCGGCGCCCGCCGCGAGCGGCGATCGCGACAGCGTCGGTATCGTTGCCCTGGCCGGCCTGGACCTCGAGATCCACGACGGGGAGTTCTTCGGCCTCCTCGGGCCGAACGGAGCGGGGAAGACGACGACGATCGGCATCCTGACGACGCGGGTCCGCGCGACCGCTGGCCGAGGCCTCGTCGCGGGCGCGGATGTCAGCAGCGAAGCGGTTGCCGTCCGGCAGCGGATCGGCGTCGTGCCGCAGCGGCCCAATCCGGACCGCAGCCTTTCGGTGGTGGACAATCTCGTGTTTCACGCGGCGTACTTCGGGATTCCGCGGAGTCGTGCCGTGGCGCAGGCGCATGCACTGCTCGAGCAGTTCGAGATCGGCCAGCGCGCCGAGTCGAAGGTCGACGAGCTCTCCGGGGGCCAGCAGCAGCGGCTGATGATCGCGCGTGCGCTGATCCACGAGCCGCTGGTGATCTTCCTCGACGAGCCGACGGTGGGATTGGACCCTCAGGCGCGGCGCGGCTTGTGGGACATCCTGCGGGATCTGCATGGGCAGGGGCGTACGATCGTGATGACGACGCACTACATGGAGGAGGCGGACCGCTTGTGCGAGCGAGTGGCCATTGTGGACGAGGGGCGGCTGCTGGCGATCGACACCCCAGCGGCGCTTCGCGCGCGCGCGCCGGGCGGCACCCTCGTGGAGCTAACGCTCGATGGCGATGCGGCGCCGTCGGTGGCGCTCGTCCAGGCGATCCCGTACGTGACGGATGTGTCGGCTCGCGACGGCGTGCTGCGTGTCTACAGCGATCGGGGGGGACAGATCATTCCCGCGCTCATCGACACGGTGCAAAGTGGTGGCCGCACGGTGAACAACATCAATCTGGCCGCGCCGAGCCTGGAGACGCTGTTCCTCTCCTTGACCGGCAAGAGGCTCGACTCGATGGCCGGGACCGTGCGGGCCTCGACCGTCTTCATCGCACTCCTCCGGCGGGATGTGCGTGTCGCGCAGCGGGAGCTGCCCTATTTCCTCCTGCGCACGGTCATGCAGCCGATCATGTTCATCGTCGTCTTCGGGTATCTGCTGCCGAAGATGGGCTTTGTGCAGGGCTCGTATTCGGCGGCGCTCGTGCCCGGAATACTCGCGCTCAGCCTGGCGCTGGCGGCCGTCCAGTCGGTTACGCTCCCGATGGTTCAGGACTTCGGGTGGTCGAGGGAGATCGAGGACCGCCTGCTGGCGCCGATCCCGATTCCGCTCATCGCCGTGGAGAAGATCGTGATGGGCGTGTTACAGGGCGTGATCGCGGCCGTCGTGGTGTTGCCGGTCGCTCGTGCGATCATGGGACCGATTCCGGGGCTCACGCTGGCGCACGCGGGCGCGCTGGCGCTGGTCACAGTCGTAGGCGCGAGCACGTTCTCGGCGCTCGGCCTCCTGATCGGTTCGGTGATCCGGCCCGAGCAGATCGGGCTCATGTTCAGTATCATCATCGCCCCGATGATCTTCTTCGGCTGCGCCTACTATCCGTGGCGGGGTCTCGACGTGGTGCCAGCGGTACAGTATGCAGTGCTGATCAACCCGCTAGTCTACGTGGCGGAGGGGATGCGAGGCGCACTGACACCCGCGCTGCCGCACATGAGTCTCGCGGTAGTTACAGGAGCACAACTGGTGATCATGACGGTGTTCTGTACGCTTGGCCTGCGGAGCTTCATGCGCCGCGCAGTGGGGTGAGACACGTGACGACAGCCAGCGGGCCCGCGAGCGACACACAGGCCAGCGACGAGCAGGTGGCGGATCCGGCCGGTACG
The DNA here is from genome assembly GCA_963737895.1 of uncultured Gemmatimonadales bacterium. GTDB lineage: Bacteria > Gemmatimonadota > Gemmatimonadetes > Gemmatimonadales > Gemmatimonadaceae > Palsa-1248. The sequence continues at coordinate 2,715,172 of CAVTUF010000001.1, forward strand.
CGGGCGGCGGAGGCGGGAGATGCCCGGCGGTCCCGCCGCGGCGGCGGAGGCGGCGGTAGCCGGGCGCGGGAGCGTGCGGCCGAAGTCCTGCGCGCGCCATGGACGTGCGACGACGCGCGCGGTGTGTACAACATCGACGGATGGGGCGCCGGCTTCTTCGACATCAACGACCAGGGGCACGTCGTCGTGCGCCCCGACGCCGATCATCCCGAGCGCCAGGTGGATCTGTTCGACGTGGCGCGTGATCTGGAGGAGCAGGGCGTCGCGCTTCCGGTGCTGCTGCGTTTTTCGGACATCCTCCGGGCGCGGCTGACCGCGATCAGCACGCGGTTCGCGGAGGCGATCCAGGAGTTCGGATACACGGGTGGCTACACCACCGTGTACCCGATCAAGGTCAACCAGCAGCGGCACGTGGTCGAGGAGATCGTGCGATCCGGGCAAGCCCATGGCATCGGTCTCGAATGCGGCTCCAAGCCCGAGCTGCAGGCGGTACTGGCGCTGTCGGACTCGACGGACCACATGATCGTGTGCAACGGCTACAAGGATGAGGAGTTCATGCGGCTGGCGCTGATGGGCCAGCGGCTGGGCCACAAGGTCTTCATCGTGATCGAGCAACTGAGCGAGATCGATGTGCTGTTGCAGGCCGCGGATGATCTCGGCATCGTGCCGGTGGCGGGGGTCCGCATCAAGCTGCGTTCCGCCGGCTACGGGCGGTGGGCGCAGAGCGGTGGCGAGCGGTCGAAGTTCGGGCTCACCGCCGCGCAACTCGTGGAGGCGATCGAGCATCTGCGGAGCCGCGGACGGCTCGACATTCTCAAGCTGATCCACTTCCATCTCGGGAGCCAGATCACCGACATCCGCTACATCAAGTCGGGTCTTCAGGAGATCGGGCGGTTCTACGCGGAGCTCCGCGCGATGGGCGTGGATATCACGCACGTGGACGTGGGCGGCGGTCTGGGTGTGGACTACGACGGCACGTCGTCGACGTCCGAGGCGAGCGTGAACTACACGCTGCAGGAGTACGCCAACGACGTGATCTACGTGCTGGGCGAGTCGTGCCGCGAGGGCGACCTGCCAATGCCGCATGTGATCAGCGAATCGGGGCGCGCGTTGACGGCGCATCACGCGCTGCTGTTGCTCAAGGTCATCGACGTGGAGTCGCAGGCCGAGCCGGCGATGCCCGCGGTCGGCGCCGACGACCATCCGCTCCTGCACGACATGGTGGCCGACTGCCGCGAGTTCGAGCTCGCCGGCGGTGCGCGCGCGACGCGTCGTGGAAGCGTACCACGATGCGACCTTCTACAAGGAGCACGCGCAGGAGCTGTTCAGCAGCGGCGTCCTCACGCTGAGCGGCCGGGCAGCCGCGGAGCAACTCTATTACTCGATCCTCAACGCGGTCGCGCGGGTGACGGATCGCGACCCGGAGCGGTACGAGGAGATCCGCGCGGACGTCGAGGCGACGCTCGTCGACCGGTACTTCTGCAACTTCTCCCTCTTTCAATCGCTGCCGGACAGTTGGGCGATCAATCACCTCTTCCCGATCATGCCGATCCACCGGCTCGGTGAGGAGCCGACGCGCCGGGGCACGCTGCAGGACATCACCTGCGACTCGGATGGCAAGATCGACCAGTTCGCGGGGCGTGGCCGCGGTCCGGCGTCGAGCCTCCGTCTCCACCCGTATCACCACGGCGAGGACTATATCCTCGGCATCTTCCTGACCGGGGCGTATCAGGAGATTCTGGGTGACCTGCACAATCTGTTCGGAGACACGAACGCCGTGCACATGCGCCTCACCGCCGACGGCTACGACGTGACCGACATCATGCACGGCGACACCGTCACGCAGGTGCTCGAGTACGTCCACTTCGAGCCGAGCGCGTTGCTCACGGCATTCCGGCGAAAAGTCGCCGCGGCGACGGCGCTGACGCGGCAGGAGGGGAACATGTTCATCGCCGAGTACGTCGCGGGTCTCGAGGGCTATACCTACCTGGAAGGCGAGGCCGCCCAGTAGGAGGCGGCCGCCTTCGAGGGGCTTTTGCGGGTGCGTTATCCCTTCGCCTTGTCGAAGCGCTTGGAGACTTCCGCCCAGTTCACCACGCTCCAGAACGCGGCAATGTAGTCCGGGCGCCGGTTCTGGTACTTGAGGTAGTAGGCGTGTTCCCAGACGTCGAGGCCGAGCAGCACGTGTGACGGGCGTGTGCCTTCCATCACCGGGTTGTCCTGATTGGGCGTTGACGTGATCGCCAGCTTCCCGTCCTTGTGCACGAGCCACGCCCAGCCCGAGCCGAACCGGCCCACGGCAGCGGCGGCGAACTGCTCCTTGAACTTGGCGTAGTCGCCGAACGACGTCTTCACGGCGTCGCCGAGTGCGCCCGATGGCTCACCGCCTTTCTTCGCGGGGTCGAGCCACGTCCAGAAGAGCGAGTGGTTCCAGTGGCCGCCGCCGTTGTTGCGGACGGCAGTCCGGACGGCTTCGGGTACGCTTGCGACACCCGCGACGAGGTCGTCGAGGGATTTCCTGGCAAGCTCGGGAGCCTTTTCGATGGCTGCGTTGAGGTTGTTGACGTAGGCCGCGTGATGCTTGTCGTGATGAATCTGCATCGTCTGGGCGTCAATGTGTGGCTCCAGCGCGTTGAACGCGTACGGCAGCGGGGGGAGCGTGAACGCCGGGGTTGCGGCAGCGGTGGTGGTCATGGTTGAGAGTGGTTCGGGTGGTCTTACGGCGATGCGGGTGGAAGATCGGCGACGCCAGGGAGGACGCGACGCTCGCGCCACCAGCCGACGATCCCCGGAAGAATCGATACAAAGATCACGCCAGCGATCACCAACTCAATGTGCTTGGCGACCCCGGGGACGTATTGGCCGAGGTAGTAGCCGAGGAACACCATGCTCCAGATCCAGGCGGTGCCGCCGGCAATGCTGAACGTCAGGAACTTGCGGTAGTCCATCCGGGCGACCCCGGCCACGAGCGGCGCGAACGTCCGGATGATCGGCATGAAGCGCGCGAGGACGATCGTCTTGGCGCCATACCGCTCGTAGAACGCGTGGGCGCGCTCGACGTGACGCCGCCGGAAAAAGAGCGATTCATCGCGGCGGAAGATCCGGGGCCCGCTGAGCCGGCCGACCCAATAATTGGTATTGTCGCCCGCCACGGCCGCCACGTTGAGGAGGATGGCGAGGACGTAGACGTTGATCGGCAGTCCCTGGGACGCGAGCAGGCCGGCCGTCACGAGCACCGAGTCGCCCGGCAGGAAGAAGCCGAAGAAGAGACCGGTTTCGACGAAAATGATGAGTGCCAGGCCGCCGTACCCCGCCCATTGGACGAGACCGGCCAGGTCGTGCGATTGCAGCAGATGCAGCAGGTGCTGGATCACTCCCATGCCCGGGGAAGCTAGCAGGGCTACGGGACGGAGGGTTAGGGGACCCATTGGCGTGGTACGGGGCGCCATTTGGCGCATCCGGCGGTGTTTGTGGAGCGCACTCTGGACGCGCGTCCAGGAATCACCTTGATGGGCGCTTCAACGCGGGGCCGCAATTGGTTACTCATCCCCGGTCCCGTTTCCGGAGAATCGTGGCGGTCCTCGATCGCGTCATCGTCGTGCTGCTCGAGCCCCAGAATCCGGTCAACATCGCCGCGAACAGTCCGGGCGATGCGAAACATGGGACTGTCGTCGCTCCGGCTGGTTCGCGCGGTGGCGTACACACCGGAGCAGATCGAGACGATCGCGCACGACACGACGGACCTCGTGGCCGGCATCCGTCATTTCGACGATCTGGATTCGGCCCTCGCGGACTGTGCCGACGTGATCGCGTTCACGGCGCGGCGGCGCGCGGCCAAGCGCACGGTCATGACGCCCCGGGAATCGGCGGCGCGGCTGCTCGCGGGAGACGAGGGGGCCCCCGTGGCCATGCTGTTCGGCCGGGAGGACGCCGGGCTTCCGAACGAGGCGCTCGATCGCGCGCACGGGTTGTGCACAATCCCGACGACCACTCACGGGTCGCTCAACCTGGCTCAGGCGGTGATGGTCGCGGCGTACGAGCTGCACCTCGCGGCTGGCGACGCGACGCGTCCGGTGGCGCCGCCCAAGCACGACGCGCCTCCGGCGACGGCGACGCAATTCGGACAACTCTTCGAGGATGTGGAGCGGGCGCTGGCGGCGATCGATTTCTTCAAGACGCGATATCCGGAGCACGTGATGCGGACCGCGAAATCGCTCGCCTTTCGTGCCGCGCCGACCGCGCGCGAGATCGAATTGATTCGCGCAATGGCGATCGAGGTCTTGCGAACGCTGGAGCGTGCGCGCATCATTTCGCCCAACAGATGACCTTGTGAAAAAGTTCACAAGGCGATTGGTTCACCGTGAGCCTACACGACGGATCGATTTGATGCCGGGACGGAGGACGTGGGCGGCGATACCGACGTGTGTCGCCGTAGCTGGTGTGGTCGCCGCGCTGGCGGCATACCAGGGCGCTTCGTCCCAGCAAGTTGCGAAAGCGGCTCCGGACACCGTGATCACGCACGACCCCGGCCCCGGTCCCTGGGGCTATCACGGCGGGTCGTCGGAGCAGGGCTCCAGTCCCGTGCAGCCGATCAAGTTTCCCCACCCGAAGCACGTGAAGGGCCTGGGGATGAACTGCGTGTATTGCCACTATACGGCGAACAAGTCGATGGACCCGGGCCTGCCGGCGATGAGCACCTGCATGGGATGCCATCCGTCGACGTACGCGCTCGCGAAGAAGCCCGAGATCGTCAAGCTGACCGCCTACTGGAACAAGCAGCAACCGATTCCATGGGTACGCATTCATAAGCTGCCGGAGTACGTGCATTTCCCGCACATGCGGCACGTGAACGCGGGCGTGACCTGCCAGACGTGCCACGGCCAGATCCAGGAGATGTACCAGGTCTATCAGTACGCGTCGCTCAACATGGGCTGGTGCCTCAACTGCCATGTCAACGGGTACAGCCCGGCCGAAGGGGATGCGGCAGCCGGATCGGCGCGCGACTACGGGCCGAAGGGTGCGAGCTCGCAGCCCAACACGGGTGCCGCACCTGCCGGCGCGAAGGACGCTGCCGCGGCGCCGGCGCTGGGCGCGGCCGTCCGCTTCAATATCGGGCCGCCACTGAGCGACGCACGTCACCGGGCGCGCTACGATTGCAGCACATGCCACTTCTAGTTGCGCGGGTTGCCCGGGCGCGAGCCAGCGCGGGGGCCGAGCGCCATGCGACCGAGCATCAGGCGAGTGATTTCCGCATCCCCTTATCGAGGCAGAGAGCGTGAGCGCCACCGCTGAGCCGGACGCCGCACCGGCGGCGAGTGGCGTCAAGCGCCGCGATTTCCTCAAGATCCTGGGGGCGGGAAGTGCCGTCACGGCGAGCGTGGGGTGCAGCACCAAGGGAGTCGGGCACCTCATCCCGTACCTCGTCTCGCCGGACCAGACGGTGCCGGGCGTTTCGACGTACTACGCGAGCACGTGCCGCGAATGCGCCGCCTCGTGCGGGCTGCTCGTCGAGACTCGCGACGGACGGGTCATCAAGCTCGAGGGGAATCCGGCGCACCCGCTGAATCGCGGGGCGTTGTGTGCGCGGGGGCAGGCGGCCCCACAGGGTCTGTACAACCCCGACCGGTACCGCGAGCCGATGGTGCGTAAGGGCGGGAAGCTCGTGCCCACGACGTGGGACGATGCGCTGCACCTGCTCGCGCAGAAGCTCGGCGAGGTCCGGAGCCGCAACCAGGCCGGCAACGCGGCATTCGTGAACCTGCACGAGTCGGGCACCTTCCCCGGGTGGCTCGACGATTGGCTCGCGGCGTACGGGATGCCGGCGCACGTGTCCTACGATCCCGATCTGCCATCCGCCGCGCTGGCCGCGAACCGCGAGAGCTACGGCGTCAGTTGGCCGGGCCTCGACTTCTCGGCGGCTCGTGTCATCGTCTCGTTCGGCGCGGACTTCCTCGACGGCTGGGGCGCGAGCGTGCCGCAGCAGCTCGGCTGGGCGGACGCGAGAGCGAAGCTCGGCGATGCGCCGCGGTTGATCTACATCGGTGCGCGACGTTCGCTGACCGGCCTCAATGCCGATGAGTGGATTCCCGCCAAGGTGGGATCCGGCGCCATCATTGCCAACGCGGTGTTGGGGAGCCTTGGACACGCGACCGGCGTGACGATGGCGCAGGCCGCGACGGCGAGCGGCGTGGATGTGTCGGTGCTGCAACGGCTGGCGTCGGTCCTCGCGGACACGAAGCCCAGCCTCGTGCTCGCGGGTGGAAGCGGCGTTCATGCGCTGGATCTCGCGCGCGCGGTGAACGCGATCAACCAGGCGGCCGGCAACGTCGGCCAGACGATCAAGCCGGCCGAGGCGATCACGGCGTTCGAGCATGCCGCGACCTATGCGGATGTGCGCGATCTGGCGGACCGGATGCGGAAGGGCGCGGTGCCGCTTCTCATGGTGCGCGGCGCGAACCCGGCGTTTTCGACGCCGCCCGCCCTCGGCTTCGCGGCCGCGATGGAAAAGGTGCCGTTCAAGGTCAGCTTTTCGAGCTATCCGGATGAGACGGCGGAGCTTTGCGATCTCGTGCTCCCCGACCATCACGCGCTCGAGAGTTGGGGCGAGGCGGCACCAGTCGCGGGGACGATCTCGCTGCAGCAGCCGGGGATGGATCCGGTGTTCGCGAGCCGGCAGACGGCGGACGTGCTGATCTCGCTGGCCAAGAGCGACCCGGCGCTCGCCGCGAAGTATCCGTGGCCCGATTACCGGACATGGTTGATCAGCCGGTTCCCGGGTGCGGCGACCGGGTTCACCAACGCGTTGACGACGGGCGTGGTGACGAGTGGAGAGCCGACGGCTACGGCGAAACCGGCGCCAGTCAAGGCCGCAGCCAACGGGGCGGCTCCGTCCAGGAGCGCCGCGAAGGGCCAGCCCGCGAAGGCCGAGCCATTCAAGAGTGTGACGCCCGTCCCGGGCGCGGCGATCGAGCAGAGTCACGGTGACTTCTATCTCGTGATCTATCCGTCGCCCGGCGCTCGGCGACGGGCGCGGCGCGAACAAGCCATGGCTGCAGGAGCTGCCGGACCCGGTCACCAAGATCGTCTGGCAAACCGTCATCGAGATTCATCCGGAGACAGCGCGGAGGCTCGGCGTGGAGGCCGGCGATCACCTGAGAGTCGAGACCGACACCGGCTCGATCGAGGCGCCGGCGTTCGTGTACCTGGGTATCCGTCCCGACACCGTGGCCATTCCGCTGGGCCGGGGCCACACGGCGTACGGGCGATATGCGCGCAATCAGGGGCTCAGCCCGCTCGGACTCATCCCAACGGCCGAGGATCAGGCGGGTGCGCTCGCGCTGAACTGCACCAAGGCCCGGGTGAGCAAGGGCGGGGACCACACGCTGCTCGTCTCGACCGAGGGATCGGCGCGGCAGCATGGCCGCGGGATCGCGCGTGCGACCACCGTGAGCGAGCTGGCGGCCGCGCCCCCGCCCGAGACGAATCCCGTGGCGGGAGTCGCGGCGCCCGCGGGTGGCGGCGCGGCGGAGGGCGCGGAAGAGGAGATGCCTGGTGACGCCTCGCACAAGTTCCTGCCGGGACTCCGGTCACCGGTCGCGAACGACGCGCAGGGTGATTACGGCGACACCGCATCCAAGTCGCTCGGCATGTACGCCGCCGACCACTGGAGCGGGATGGCGAAGCGCCGCTGGGCCATGACCGTCGATCTCGCCCGCTGCACCGGATGCTCGGCGTGCGTGACGGCGTGCTACGCCGAGAACAACATCCCGACCGTGGGTGCGCCCTGGCAGGGCGCGCAGGTGCTGCCCGACCATACGGGCTTCGGCGCCAACATTCTCCGCGGCCGCGAGATGGCGTGGATCCGTCTGGAGCGGTACTTCGAGGGTGCGAACCACGAAGACGGGCGCTTCGATCCGGATTTCGAGACCCGGTTCATCCCCATGTTGTGCCAGCAGTGCGGCAACGCGCCGTGCGAGCCCGTGTGTCCGGTGTATGCCACCTACCATTCGCCCGATGGGCTGAACGTGCAGGTGTACAACCGGTGCGTCGGGACGCGGTACTGCTCGAACAACTGCCCGTACAAAGTGCGCTACTTCAACTGGTTCGGGTATGGCGAGAGCGACCGGATCCAGTATGCGTTCCCGGAGCCCTTGAACTGGCAGCTCAACCCGGACGTGACCGTCCGGGGCAAGGGTGTCATGGAGAAGTGCACCTTCTGCCTGCAGCGGATCCGGGAGGCCGAGCATCGGGCGCGGCTCGAGCATCGCGAGCTGGAGCCGGACGAGTTCACGGTGGCGTGTGCGCAGGCGTGTCCGTCGCGGGCGATCACATTTGGCGACGCGGCGGATGAGCGCTGGTCGATGACCAAACTGCTCGAGGATCGCCGGGCGTATCACGTGTTCGAAGAGCTCAACACGTTTACCGCGGTGGTGTATCTGAAGCGAGTCACTCATCCGGCGCCGACGGCGCCGGCGACGGCATAGGGAGGCGGCGCATGGCTACGAGCGCACCTCCATATCCCGTCGCGGGGGGCGACGGCGCGCCGCATCCCAACATCGCGTCCGCGGGGCGGCGGCTGCCAGCCGTCAAGGATTACGAGCAGGTCACCCGTGAGATCATGGGCACCCTCCATCCGACGCTGGCCTGGTTCATCGGGTTGGGGATCGCGATCGGGTTCATGTTGCTGGGCGCGGGGACGTGGATGTATCAGATCCACGAGGGCCTGGGGGTCGCGGGCTACCACCCGCCGGTGATGTGGGCCGTCTACATCGTGAGCTTCGTTTTCTGGGTCGGTATCGGCCACGCGGGCACGCTGATCTCGGCAATTCTCTATCTGTTCCGTGCCGGCTTCCGGACGACCATCTACCGGACGCGCCGAAGTCATGACCGTGTTCGCCGTGATGACGGCCGGACTGTTCCCGGTGCTGCATCTCGGGCGGCCGTGGAAGTTCTTCTGGCTGATCCCGTATCCGCACTGGCGGTGGATCTGGCCGCAGTTCAAGAGCCCACTGGTGTGGGACGTGTTCGCGGTGCTGACCTATCTGACCATCTCGGCGACGTTCCTCTACGTCGGGCTGCTGCCCGATCTCGCCGTGCTGCGTGATCACGAGCGGAACCCGATCCGGAAGAAGATCTTCGGCGCGTTGTCACTCGGGTGGCGGAACAGCGATCGCGAGTGGCGCCATTTCGCGCGGGCCTACCTGTTTCTGGCCGCGTTGGCGACGCCGCTGGTGCTGTCGGTGCACTCGGTCGTGTCGTTCGACTTCGCGATGGCGAACACACCGGGGTGGCACGCGACGATCTTCCCGCCGTACTTCGTAGCCGGGGCGATCTTCTCGGGTATGGGGATGGTGTTCACCATCATCATCCCGCTCCGCAAGTGGTTCGGGCTCAAGCGCTACGTGACACTGAACGACCTGGACGCCGGCGCGAAGCTCTGCCTGTTCACGTCGATGGTCGTCGGGCTCGCGTACCTCTCGGAGTTCTACGTCGGCTGGTACTCGGGGAGCCCGATCGAGAAAGAGTACTGGTGGAACCGGGTCTTCGGGCAGTGGTGGTGGGCGGCGTGGATCATGCTGATCTGCAATGCCGTCCTGCCGTTGTCGCTCTTCTCGCAGAATCTCCGCCGCAACACGACGTGGCTGTTCATTCTGTCGCTGTTCATCAACCTGGGCATGTGGTTCGAGCGGTTCGTCATCATCGTGCCGTCGCTCTCGCACGAATTCGAGCCGTGGCAGTGGGCGGGATACCAGGCGACCTGGGTGGACATCGCGATTCTGAGTGGCAGCTTCGGGTGGTTCTTCATGTGGTTCCTGCTCTTCGTGAAGCAGCTTCCGATCATGGCGATTTCCGAGATCAAGGAGATCGTGCCGCCGAAGCGGCGTCCGCCGCAGGCGCGCTCGCCACAGGCGGCTGCCGGCGCGGCGCGTCACTGGGGACCGCGGGCGGCGGGGGAGGGGACGACTAGTGCGCGGCGTGCTGGGGACCTTCCGCGAAGTGGACGCGACGATCGAGGCGATCCGTGCGCTCAAGCGGCAGCCATCGTCGGCTGTGACCGTGTACAGTCCGGCGCCGGATCATGCGATCGCCGAGGCGATCGATGCGCCGGTGAGTGTCGTGCGGCGGTTCGCGCTGATCGGTGGGTTGTGTGGCATGACGTTCGGGTACTGGATCCCGATCTACATCTCGAAGTGGTGGCCGCTGGTGGTGGGAGGCAAGGCGGTGCCGTCGTGGATACCGTATACCATCATCAGCTTCGAGCTGATGGTCCTGATCGGAGGCCTGTCGACGGTGTTCGGGCTGTTCATCGTCGCGCGGCTGCCCGACCTGCGCCTGACCGTGGGCTATGATGCGCGGTTCAGCGACGGGGACTACGGCGTGTGGGTCGAGTGTCTGCCCGAGCAGGCGAAGGCCATCTCGGACACGCTGCGGCGCAGCGGGGCGGTGGAGGTGCGAAATGCGCCGTAGTCTGCCGCACCTGGTCCGTCGCGATGTGCGCCGGGCCGCCGGTCTGGTCATTCTCGCGGGCGCGACCGTCGCGTCCCAGGGGTGCTCGTGGTTCACGGCGTTCACGGAGCAGCCCAAGCTCGACCCGTGGAAAGTCGTGACGTTCCCGGGGAAGACGCTGCTGCCCTCGCGCGGGAATCCGCAGTATTCGGTGCCGATCACCGGCACCTTCGTGTCGGGGCTGCAGGTCTCGTACGCCCCGTTGCCGGGCGTCGTGGATTCGATGTCGGCGATCCAGAACCCCACGCCACCGAACGAGGCGTCGCTGGTGAACGGACGGAAGCTGTTCCAGATCAACTGCTCGCCGTGCCACGGCGTCGCCGGGCTCGGGGATGGTGCGGCCACCAAGTATGGCGTGACCGGGATCAACCTGACGGCGGATCATGCGAAGGGGCTGACCGATGGGTACATCTTCGGCATGATCCGGAACGGGCGGGGCGCGATGCCGACCTACAACCGGATCGAGGAGATGGACCGGTGGGACGTCGTGAACTACATCCGCGGGCTGCAGGGGAAGCTGCCGCAGCCGGTGCCGACGGGTCCGGTGGGATATCCGGGGCAGACGGGTGATGCGTTGCCGGGTGCCACGATGACGGCCCCGACGCGACCCGTGCCGTACTACCGAGGAGCGGGATCACTGGATTCGCTCCACGCGATCCGGGCGCAGGTGCCGGGAGTCGCGAAGTGAGCGCGCACGGGAGCGGTGAGCCGATGTCGCGGGCCGAGCTGGCGGCGCTGGCCGCGCGCCCGGTGCCTGCCGGGGCGCGGAAAGCCGCGACCGGCGCGGCGATCATCGGCGCGGTGGTGTTCATCGCGTATCTGTTCATCGATCCGGACCGGGCGTGGCGCGCATTCCATTTCAACTGGTGGTTCTTCGCGTTCATCTCCTGGGCGGGCGTGACGGTGGCCGCAGTGCAGCGGATCACCACTGCTCGCTGGTCGCGCGAGGTGGTGCGGTTCCTCGAAGGCTACGTGGCGTTCCTGCCCGTGGCGTTCGTGTTCCTGCTCCTGATCATGACGGTGGGCCGGTCGCACATTTTCCCATGGACGCACGTGGCGCCGCCGGGACCGGAGAAGCGGTTGTACCTGGCGCCGGCGTTCCTGATTCCCCGCGACCTCATCATGTTCGCGATCGCGACCGGGCTGGCGCTCTGGTTCATCTACCTGTCCGTCCGGCTCGACGTCGGGGTCGTGGCGGAGGCTGGCGCGAACTGGGCGAAGGGCATTCGGGCGCGGATGCGCGAGGGGTTCGGTGAGGAGCGGCGCGAGCTGCACACGACCCACTCGCGGCAGGGCGTGATCGCGGTGTTCATGGTGCTGGCGTTCGGCTATTTCGGCGAGGTCATGTCGTTCGACCTGTCGATGACACTGGACATGCACTTCCAGAGCACGCTGTATGGGTGGTGGTCGTTCATGACGGCGTGGCTGGGAGCCCTGACCGCGTTCGCGCTTCTAACCATGTGGTGGCGGAAGACGCTGCGGGCGGAGTCGCTCATCCTGGAGCGGCATTTCCACGACATCGGGAAGCTCTGTTTCGCGTTCACGGCGTTCTGGGGCTATCTCACGTTCGGGCAGTATCTCGTGATGTGGTACGGCAACATGGGTGAGGAGACGCACTGGTTCCGTCTGCGTCTGATTCATCCCTGGCAGCCGATCACCACGGCGGCGGTCGTGCTGATCTTCCTGTTCCCGTTCTTCGGGCTGTTGGGCCGGGCCGCCAAGGTGTATCTCCCGGCGCTCACCTTCTTCGCGGCGAGCAGCGTTATCGGGATCTGGCTGCAGCGGTACAGCGAGATCTATCCGGCGCTCTACGGCCGGGTGGAGCGGGCGCCGCTCGGGGTGCCGGAGCTGGGGGTGATGCTGTTGTACCTCGGCACGTGGGGTCTCTGCTACTTCGCCTTCATGGATGCGTTCCCAAAGATGCGGATCGTGCTCCAGACCTCGCCCTACCGTGACGAGATCCAGGTCCCGGTGGATCCGCGGACCATGGAACCGCTGCCCGCGACCGAATAGCTTTCCCGGCACGCAGGGGGGGACGAATCGGCCGGCTCGATCGTCCACCCGTTCGCGGGCCGGTAGCTCAGTTGGGAGAGCGCCTGGTTTGCAACCAGGAGGTCATGGGTTCGATCCCCTTCCGGTCCACTCTGTAACTCAATGCCCTGCCACCATTTGGGTGCGCGGGGCCATTTCTCATCGGGTGTCGCGCATTTTGCGCGTCTCGCTTATCACGGCGAGCAGCTGTTGTCGCACCTGCTAGCTCGGGCTGCGGAGTGCCTTGACTCCAATGTGCAAATGCCGCCGAAGCAACGCCCGGAGCGTCGCGCCATCCGCGTAGCCGACGCGTGAGGCAATCTGATCGATGCTCAGCTCACTGGTCTTGATAAAATGCACCGCGCGTTCCACGCGGAGGCTCTGGAAGTACGAGAGCGGCGTCTTGCCGAGTACGCGCTCCAGACGGCGCGCGAGCGTCCGCTGGCTGGCGCCTACCGCCCTGGCGGCATCTCCGAGAGAGAATCCGCGGTGAAGTCGCTCGCGTGCCCACCCCTCGAAGCGCTGGACCAGCGGGTCCGCGTGCTCGAGATGATCGGCGAGGGCGTACGCCGATTGTGAGGGACGGGAGTCGACGATGAGATACTTGGCGGTGAGGGCGGCCAACTGCGGGCTCGTTCGTCGGATGAGCCAGAGTGCGAGATCCATGTGGCCCAAGGCGGCGCCGGCCGTCACGCAGCGACCCGACTGCACGATCATGTGCGATTCATCGAGTATCACGTGCGGATATCGCCGTCGAAACAGGGGCGATAGCCACCACGTCGTCGTCGCGCGTTGATGATCGAGGAGGCCCGATTCGGCCATCACGAAGGTGCCGATGCACGCCGCCGCCATGGTGGCGCCGCGGCGCGCCCAGCGTTGCAGCGCCGCCGCCGCATCCTGCACGTCGGGCCGCGCGAGCGCGCGCTCGAGCGCGTCGGGCATCTTGAACCCGATCGCGGGGACGACGACGCAATCCGGCGTCCCCGCGACAATACGTTGGACCGGCACCGTCAAGCCCTGCGCGGTCCGAACGCTGCGGCGTACCCCAACCACCCGCACAGTGAATCGTGGCACCGTGAGAGCGGACAGTGCGATCAACTCATTCGCGGTCTGAAAGGCATCGAGGACCGCCGACAGTCCCAGATCGAACACGTCATCCAGGGCGAGTACATCAATGCGCATGGCAAATCTCAACTCAAAAGTGACAGTCCTGCCTATAGGGCTAGCGGCGGCCGGTGCGTAAGTTGTGCGCGTCACCGATACCGGATCAAGGAACACGTAATGTCCCTCACGACATCACCGAATATTCTGCAGTGCATCGGCCGTACCAGCCTCGTGCCACTGCGTCACATCGTGCCCCGGAACGGCGCGCGTGTGCTGCTCAAGCTCGAGGCCGAAAACCCGACCGGCAGCATGAAGGACCGTGCGGCGCTGGCGATGATCGAGACGCCGGAACGCGACGGACGGCTGCCACCGCATGGCCCCGTCATTGAATACACGGGGGGCACGACCGGCGTCTCCCTGTCGCTCATCTGCGCGGTCAGGCGTCACCCGCTTCATATCGTCAGCTCCGACGCCTTCGCCCAGGAGAAGCTCGATCAAATGGCGATCATGGGTGCCGAGGTTCAGATCATCCCGAGCGATCAAGGACGCATTACTGAGCAGCTCATCAAGGCGATGATCGAAGGCGCTCGTGTCATGGTGGAACGCACCGGTGGATACTGGACCGATCAGCTGAACAACACCGATCAGTTCTCGGGATACCACACCATGGCGGATGAGATCTGGGAGCAAACCGACGGACAGGTCGACGCCTTCGTGCAGAGCGTCGGGACAGCCGCCTCGATCCGTGGAGCCGGGGAGAGGCTCCGGCAGCATCGTCCAGATCTCGAGATCATCGCCGTCGAGCCCGCGGAATCAGCGGTGCTGGCCGGTCGTCCGACCGGCGCCCACCGCATCGAGGGCATAGGCGCGGGATTCGTGGTGCCGCTCTGGCGGGCTGATTTCGTGGACGCCATGGACTCTGTCTCCACGGAGGAGGCCAACGCCATGGCCCTGCGCCTCGCGCGCGAAGAAGGTATTTTCGCGGGAACCTCCACCGGCGGGAACGTCATCGCCGCACTGCGGGCGGCCGAGCGCCTCGGGTCCGGCGCGACGGTGGTGACCTTGATGGTCGATACAGGAATGAAGTACCTCGAGACGTATGGCAAGCGGTCCAAGGTGTAGGCCAATGCCCCGCCATCTATTCGGTGAGCGGGGCATTATCGTGTCTATATCAGTCCCTGGTGCGAAATTTCAGCACCACTCGCGTCAATGGCACTCCAGTCTCGCTGCGGAACCCGCTTCCAAATCGTGCGTCCAAGACCAGCGCGTACGAGTGCGCGGGCGAAAGACGGACGGGAAGCGTCACCACCGTCCTGGTCTCGTCGAGGGTGCCGTTCCCGGTAATCTCCGGGAAACTCGCGCCGGAATCTTCCGGGAGGGGGCCGACCATCATCTCCTCAGCCATGGGCTGGTCGAACCAGAATGCTGATGTGGCTGAGCGAGGCGCGGACGCCGCTCGCACCGTTCGCGGGTGACATCCTGACGACGCGGGGGCGTGCCGAGTCGTACTGGGCGGCCAATCTCGGTAGACGTGCTGGCAGCGACTCCAAGTCATTGACGACACGAGGGAGAAAGGCCTCGAAATCGGGGTATTGGCCACGGGCGGTCTCGTATTGGCCAAGCAGGTCAGACAGTTCGCGAATCCACAAGAATCCGCGCGCTTTCTGGTCAGCGATCTCCGATTCCGCGGCCTCACGCCCTTCATGCGAGAGCCGATAGCGCACCACCGTCGCTCGGACCAACGACTCGTCGATCACCGTCGGCCAGGTGTCGTACGCCTGATCCTTCATCCGCTGCGAGTCTGCCGCGAAAATTTGCGGTCCGGAGCCTTCGAACTGGCCGACATGCCGCGCGATGATCGGGTTGATGAACGAGTGACTGAACTCGTGAACAATGTTGGGCAGCTCCCGCTCGTCAAAGCACGGCAACCCATCGCGGTCGGTCAGATACACGCCGACGACAGCGTAGAACTCTTCGCCGTCGCCGGGCGTGCGGATTCTCGGGCCGTAGTTTGCGCCACCGTTGAGAAGGGCAGGCACGAGTACGAACGCTTTGGAAGGGGGGTGACCGAAGAATCGGCCGAACCAGGCTGGATCACCTGCCGAATCCACCAGATGCCGAAGCCGAGCTGCCGCAGTGGCGTAGAGTCTCTCATGGGATCGAAAGAACTGGTCCGTGCGCGCATCGCGCGCGAAGTCGCGAAGATCGCCAAGGAAGGCCTGCGCGTCGGATGGACGCCAGGCCCACTCCGGTTCCTGACCGGGTGCATCGAGGGGTACGAGCTCATCAAGATCGCGTGCATTGGTCAAGTGCAGCGCGAATTCCATGGGATCGCTGTAGCCGATTCCCGCGGAGACTTCGAGTAGCCGTGCCCGGCGAACGACCGGGTAGTCGCGAAAGAGTCTGAACCACGTGTCAACGTCGCGCACGTATGACGGCACACGGCCCTGGTTGTACTCATTTGCTCCCGCCAGGTGGAATACGATCGAGAGGAGCTCGATCCGCGGGTCGGGGCGCACCTGGATCGCCTGACCGGGGGCGGGATGCGCCCAAACGGCGCACACCAGTAACCCGAGGCAGGAGAGAACGGTGCTTCGTGAAGGCGCCCGACGGGACGTCGTAGCACGGGGTATTTCGGCGCGGAGCAACACGCTTGTCGCGGTCCGGGTAGCGTCCTTGGTGGGCCGCCTGCGGGGCGGCCAATATATGGGACAGCTCAGCCATTGTCGACTGTCGCAAACGGACAACGTCCTGGTCGCTGTTGGGTGATGTACAGCATTATCCAGTTGCATCAATATGTGCGATCGCCGATCAGCAGGATGCTGCCGCGAGGCGCGATGCTCGTGCAACCCTCAACCGGATCAACACGATGCCAGAACTCCACCCGGAGGACGTCCCGTTTCGGACAACGACGACTCGCACGGCGTCCGAGGACACCTCCATCCGGCCGTTCACGTATCGCGCGTCCGATGAGGCGCTCGCGGACCTGCGCCGGCGAGTCGAAGCGACGAAGTGGCCGTCGCAGGAATTGGTGCCGGACGCCACGCAAGGCGTGCAGCTCGCGACCATGCGCGCGCTCGCGAGCTACTGGGAGAAGGATTACAACTGGCGCAAGTTCGAAGCGCGGCTGAACGCGCTGCCGCAATTCGTGACGAACATCGACGGCGTGGACGTCCATTTCATCCAGGTCAAGTCGAAGCATCCGAATGCGTTGCCGATGATCGTCACGCACGGGTGGCCGGGCTCGATCATCGAACAGATGAAGATCATCGACCCGCTGACCAACCCGACGGCACATGGCGGGACAGCGTCGGACGCTTTCGATGTGGTGATTCCATCATTGCCGGGCCATGGGTTTTCAGGGAAGCCCACAGCTCTCGGTTGGGATCCCGTTCGTATCGCACGCGCCTGGATCGTGCTGATGAAGCGCCTGGGCTACACGCGCTACGTCGCACAAGGCGGCGACTGGGGCAATGCCGTCACGGAGCAGATGGCCCTGCTGACCCCTCCGGGGTTGGTTGGGATCCACACCAACATGCCAGCTACGGTTCCCGACGACATCAACAAGGCACTGACGGCTGGTGGCGCGGCACCATCCGGCCTCTCACCCGACGAGAAGTATGCGTACGATCAGCTCGACTCTTTCGACAAGCATGGCCTGGCTTACGCCCAGGAGATGAGCAACCGTCCACAGACGCTGTACGGGATCGACGATTCACCGATCGGCCTGGCCGCCTGGATGCTCGACCACGACGCGCGGAGTTACGAGCTCATCGCACGCGTTTTTGCCGGCAAGACAGAAGGCCTCACGCGAGACGACATCCTCGACAACGTGACGCTTTACTGGCTGACGAACACGGGGGTTTCGTCGGCTCGCCTCTACTGGGAAAGCAAGCTGCCCTTCTTCGCTCCGAAGGGCGTCGCCATACCGGTTGCCGTGAGCGCCTTTCCCGACGAGATCTATACGGCCCCGAAGAGCTGGACGGAACGAGCCTACCCGAAGCTCATTTATTACAACCGGCTGCCTAAGGGCGGACATTTCGCGGCGTGGGAGCAGCCGGATGTCTTTGCGAGCGAGATGCGAGCGTCGTTCAAGTCCTTGCGGCAATAAGAACACAGCCGGCGATAGCCGCCCACGATCCCCGGCATCGGAATCGCTCGTCCTAGCGTAACGCCTGAGCGCGCATGTAACCGTCGCTCGAATGTCCCGACTTGTCGTAGAGGCGGACGTGGACGTAGGCGCCCTGGGTGCCAAGCACGGCGACATCCGCCGTGCTCTGGCCCGCGAAGATCATTGAACACGATAGCGACTCCTGCGTAGGATCCTGGCCCGGCGTGTAGAACTGCTGCACGTCGGCGAGGCTGGTGCAGATCGCTTCCGTCTGGGTGCCCTTGAGATGGGCGTGCCGCGCGCCTTTGGCGAACGAATCGGCAGGAGCGGCGCGCTGGACGGAATCGTGCGCGGCGGCGGGCTCCCGCGACCGCGTCGTCTCCCGGGCGGACTTGTGGCCGCAGGCGAGGCCTGCCGGCAACAAAGCGAGAGCGGTCGCGATGCGACGGCACACCGGCGCGCCGGGACGCTTCACGGTCTGGCCGCCATTGGGCAGCGAAGGGCCGGTTCGCTCATTACAGTCTCCTCAGTGTGGCAATTCGTGGTGCCGTAATGTCTGTCTCCTGCATGGGGATTGCCATGATCCCCACGGTGGATCGGCATGTGATGACGTACAAGCCGCCGGCAGACCATCAGGCTGCTTGTTGTATCTCATAATATGACACGCGAAGCCATTTTGGTTGCGGATTGCGACTGGCGCCGCCATTCTTTGCGCGCCCGTTCGTACTGGTACCGGGGCCGAGTTGGCATCCACACTCCTGCCGCCATGAGGAGAACGCCGCATGACCAATGCATCCCACACGCCCGAGCCGGAGCTGACTGCCGAAGAGCGCGACCTCGGCATGGATCGCGACATCACGCGCCGCGACTTCCTCAACACCGTCGCGCTCGGGACAGGAGCGGCGCTCCTGGGGACTGCCGCCCCGGGACTCGCGGGCAAACTCGCAGCGCAACCAGTCGCCGATCCAGCACCGCCGTGGCATCCGTTCACGGGCTACTCGGGCATCGGCGACTATGCGCGGTCGAACGGCAACACGTGGGACGTAGTGTCCGCCGGCCACGGCATCCGCGACGGCACATATGGGAAGGCGATGGCGTCGGCGCCCGACACCGGCGAGGTCTATGACGTGATCATCGCGGGCGGCGGGTTTTCGGGGACCATCGCCGCGTACACGGTCCTCAAGGCGTCCGACCGGAAGAAATCGGTTCTTCTGCTCGACAACCATCCGATCATCGGCGGGGAGGCGAAGCGCAACGAGTTCGTGGTGCGCGGCCAGCGCCTCATCGGCCCGCAGGGCTCCAACGAATCCGGAGTGCCCGATGAGAAGTGGCTCAAGGACATCTGGCTCGACATCGGGCTTCCGACGGAGTACGAGTTCGGCAAGCTGAAAGCCGACCGGCGGCAGATGGTGTTCCCGTACACCAACTATCAATACCAGTTGTGGTCGGACGACTTCGAGAATCACGGCTTCTTCTACGATACCCCGTCGCCGCACTGGGTACGGAACCCGTGGGGGCATGACCTCGAGGGCACGCCGTATCCGGACGACGTCAAGCGCGATCTCCTGCGCTGGCGCAACGAGCGCGTCGAGCCGTGGAAAGGCGATGCCGAGAGCCTCAAGCTCTGGCTCGATACGATGACCTACGAGCAGTATCTCACCAACGTCCGCAAGCTGCACCCCGAAGTCTCGCGCTACGTCGATCCCATCTACGCCTCCGGCATCGGCCTCGGCGCCGACGTGCTGTCCGCGTGGTCCGCCTATGAGCTCTATCTGCCCGGCTTCGTCGGGCTCGGCGTCGACAAGCCAATGGAAGCGTTTGTGAGCACGCACAAGCTCACGCCCGACCGCCAGGGGCTCTCATTCCCCGGGGGAAACGACGGGATCCAGCGATGCATCGTGAAGTGGCTCAACCCCGAGGCGATCTCGGGGGAAGCAACCTTCCCGGCGATTCATGGTGGCCGGATCCAGTTCGACATGATGGACCGGCCGGGGACGCCGTGCCGGTTGCGGGCGGGGGCGACGGTGGTGCGGGTGGTGCAGCAGGGGGAGGGCCCGTCGGGGACGGTGACGGTCACCTACGCCAAGGACGGTACGCTGCACACGGTGCGGGGCCGGACCCTCATCTGGTCGGCCGCGAGCTGGACGGCCAAGCACGCGATGGAGGGGCTGCCCGAGGACTACCACACGGCAATGGAGAGCTTCCCGCGCTCGCCCATGCTTTCGGTCAACGTGGCGCTCGACAACTGGCGCTTCCTGTATGACCTGGGCTACACCGGGTGTTCGTGGCGCGGGGGCTTCGGGTTCACGGCGAATATCCGGCCCAACATGTACGTGGGCGACTACCGGCCGCCGCTCGATCCGGACCATCCGAACCTGTTCACGTTCTACGTGCCGTTCAACCAGCACGGGTTATCGCTGGTGGACCAGGGGAAGGTGGGGCGGCAGAAGTTGCTGGCGACGAGCTACCGGGAGTTCGAGACGCAGATTCTGAAGCAGATGGTGACGTTGTTCGGGGCGTCGGGGTTCGATCCGAAGCGGGATGTGGCGGGGATCGTGCTGAACCGGTGGGGCCATGCGTACTGCAACGCGGGGCCGGGGTTCTACACGCCGAAGAACGGCAAGCCGACGCCGGCGGATCTGCTGCGCCAGCCGTGGGGCCGGGTGACCTTCGGCCACTCGGAGCTGAATGGCAACCAGCACTGGAATGTCGCCGCGCGGGAGGGGCATGCGGCTGCGCAGCGCGCGCTAGCGATGTTGTAACGAGCCTGAATCGGCCGGCACGATGATCGGGGGCCCGCTCGCCGGTCCCCCCGATGGGTTCTCGAACTCGACATTGAGCACGCGGTACCGCTGGATGATCTCGAGCGACATGCGCCTGGCGTCCCCGCCCGAGTTGCCGGGCGCCGGTGCGTCGTTTCGCGGCAGGCGGACATAGACCTCGCCGGCGATGGGCTGTTCCGTCTCGACCGAATCCATCAGAGGCACGAGCGGCACCAGTTCCCGAAATGACGTCGTGACCTTGAAACCGACAACTGGTGGATGTACGGCGTCGGGCTTCGTCATCTGGAACACCGCCCGGCGCACCGTCAGACTCTGCGCGTCGAGATAGACGGATCCCGAGACATCGGGCTGCTTGATCTTGGCCAACGGCGCGAAGTCGACGCGGACCAGATCCTCGCTGGCTCCTCCGGCACCCAATGCCTCGCCGCCGTAGCGAAAGCAGTGCGACGCGAGGAACGCGGAGTCACCCAACTCGCCGAACGTCGGGAGATACATGTACAGCAGCCGATGGCCACTGGCATCGGTGTCGTAGTAGAGGATCGAGCCGACGTGGTACGGGCGGCGGGCGCGTGACTCGAACACCGTGGTATCGACCGCCTCACGCACATCGCGGCGGGCGCCCTCCGGATCGTAGCGGTTGAACCGTTGTTCTTCCCGGGCATACCGGAACGGATACTCGCGCATGAGGAGGCGGTACCGATCGACATTCTCCCGCACCTGAGTGAACAGCGTGGCGAGCGCCGGATCCACGGTTGAATCCGGAATGCCGGCCGCCACGCACTTGTCCGACTGGTGTCCCTGCACACGGACCGCACTGAGTATCACCGGTAAATGCGCGAGTTTGATCGCCACGGTCGTGACGGCAGGACCGGGTGCGATCTCGACCGTCGTGTCCTTCGGTGCGTAGCCGATCTGCCGTGCGCGAACGGTATACGTCCCGGGGACGATGCTGCCCAGGCGAAACGCGCCGGCCGCGTCGGTGAACCGCTCTTCGCCTGTCTCAACTAGCAGCACCGTGCCGTAGGGAACTGGCTGGCCATCCTCCTTCCCGGCGAGCACACCCGCAAGGGTGCCGGATGAGTCGCTGTGCGGTATCGGGGTGGCGTGCAGCAGAGGAGCCCAGGCGAGACCGACTGCAGCCAACGCAGCGAGCACGATGTGCCGCGCGCTGATCTGCACACTGCGGGGTTGGTGCTGCGCGACCTGCCTTGCGCGAGCGATCGCGTTTCCGTGCGTGGAGGGCATGGTCTCGGAGCCGCGTGGCGGGACGGCGTGCCGGTCCTTCGGATTGCGCACCTGCGGCGAATGCGGCGCATCTCGCGCGATCAGGTGGGTGCTCCTGCACCACATTATGAGACGTGCTCGTGACGCACAACCCCGGGAGCCGGCGGCCGGGCCGTTTGGAGCCAATCCGTCTTCGGGTGCGGAGCGGCAGCCTCAACGACGCAATGCACTGAGTGGGGCGAACGGTACGCGGTGGAACCGCGCGCGCGCTGCCGCCCGGTGGAAGCGACGAGCTACCGCTTCATCCCGCTCATTCCGGCCATCGTGCTGCCGGAGTCCGGGCCGAACAGCTCCACCATGTCCTGCTGATACACGGGGTCCGCGATGTTCACGTCTGGCCACCGCGTGCCGCGGTCGGGAATAAAGAGCCCTGCGACAGAGCCCATCCCGCCCTCGGGGATCACATGGGTAGTCGGATTGTCGTAGGTGACGGTGATCCGGTATCGGTGCGAGGGGTCAATGTGGACGCCGAGGCGGTGCCAGTTGTAGAATCGCGTGACCGGGAGATCGAGCACGTGGCCCGCGGAGTCCCTGACCGGCGTGACGTGCCAGATCACCCGGCCGGTCGTGACATCGGTGAAGTCCAGGCTCACCGCGTAGTCGTGCACGTGGCCGCCGATGCCGACGATATCGCCGGGGATCGCGGGGCTGCTCTCCCAACTGTGCGTCGTGCGGCCCGGGGGCAGGTCGAACGACCGGTCGCTTCGCGGGCGGCGGCCGTCCGGGAACATCGCATCCATCACCCACGGGTATGCGCGAAACAGGGGAAACCACGACCCGAAAATCCCGTGCGACACTGGCCGGCATCCGATCTCCATCCGCACATGAACGCCGTGATGCGCGACTGGCGTCTCGTTGCTCAGCATCGACCAGGTGATGAGGCGTTCCCCCTGCGTGACCGGCAATCCCAGGATCAGCGCGGGCACCTCGACCGACGGCGTCTCCTTACTGGCTGCGAGGAGATGCAGCGTGCCGGCCAGAAAGAGATCCCGGTGGCCGGCGTCGGACAGATGCACGTGGTGAAGAAAGACCTTGGGCAACTCGTGGCCCGCGCTATCCAGCACCAACGCGCGTGAGCTGTGAATCGTGCAACTGGCCGGCACGTCGGCCTGATACACGGGCGAACTCACCATCGCCATGCCGCCGGCCCCCGACGCTGGGAGGTCAGCGGGCGGGAGGTCGAGGACGAGCTGGCGCTGCTTCGTGTCGAACGTCATCGTCGCGCGTGGGAGGTTCGTGATGTCGGGGATGACTGGCGCGGGATCGCCGGCGGAGGGATGTCCGGGTGCGGCACTCTGCGCGCGAGCCAGAGGCGGACATGCGATCCGGGCGAGCCCCGCGATCAGGAGCAGCGTCACGATTCTCGTCGTGCGATCTCCGCGAACACCCGGATGATCCATGACCCGCATCGTAGCCGGTCATCCCTCATTCGGATAGAGCGAAGGTGACCGGCCTACGGCGTCTGGAGTGCGAACGCCAGGATCTCCGATCCCGCCTCGATCGCCAGGTACTGTTTGCCGTGCACCGAGTAGGTCATTGGCGATGCCTTCCAGAGCTCGTTCGTGTGGAAGTGCCAGAGCGTGGCGCCGGTGACGGCGTTGGCGGCCGCGAACGCACCGGCGTCATCGGCGTAGAACACCAATCCGCCGGCCGTGCTCAGCACGCCACCCCAGCTATAGCCATCGCCGATCTGAGGGACTTCCCACACGATGTTGCCGGTCTGCGGGTCGATGGCCCGCAACACCTTCTGGCGTAACTCGCCGGGCACCGGATTCGCCGAGCCGCCGTAGAACGATTTGCCCCGTTCCCACCAGGCTGAGGATTTCGTGTAGATGCTGCACGCCTCCAGTGTCATCACATAGTAGAGGTGAGTGGCCGGATTGAACGACGTGGACATCCAGTTCGAGGCGCCTTCGATCGACGGGCAGGCTCTGGTTCCTTGTTCTGTGGGATCGGATTCATGCAGCACGACGGGCCGGCCGTCAGCCCCAATGCCGCTCGACCACGTCTGGTTGTGTACGTACTGCTTGGCCAGGAGGAGTTTGCCGGTGGTCCGATCCAATACATAGAAGAAACCGTTCCGGTTCGCTTGCATGAGCAGCTTGCGCGGCTCGCCGTGAAAATCGGCGTCGACGAGCGCGAGCGTTTCGGTCGCGTCCCAGTCGTGCAGGTTGTGGGGCGTGAACTGGTAGTACCAGCGCAGCGTGCCAGTCTGGGGGTCGAGCGCGAGCACGGAGCTCGAGTACAGGTTGTCGCCGAGGCGCTCATCGCCGTTGTAGTCGGGGCAGGGGTTGCCGGTGGGCCAGTAGAGCACCTTGGCCGCCGAGTCGTAGGTGCCGGTGAGCCATGCCGATCCGCACCCGTGTTCGAGGGCGCGCCCCTTCCATGTGGCGGCGAGTGGTTCGTCGCGGGTGGGCAGCGTCCAGAATCGCCAGACGCGTGCTCCGGTTGACGGGTTGTACGCGGCGACAAATCCCCGGTCGCCCTCATCACCGCCAGAGGTTCCCGAGACGACGAGGTTGCCGACGATCAGTGGGGCGCCCGTCGCACCGTAGTGACTCCGATAGTCGGCCATCGCGATGTCCCACTGCAGCTTGCCGGTGAGGCGGGACAGCGAGATCAGGTGTGCGTGATCGGTGACCATGAACACACGGTCATCCAGCACGGCCACACCGCGGTTGATCGCGCCGGCGGCATCTCCGACCACGCCGTGCGTCAGCGGCCGGGTGTAGTGCCAGATGGGCCGGCCGGTCCGTGCGTCGAGGGCATACGCCTCGTTCGCGGTCGTGACGAACATCGTGCCGTCCACCACCACCGGTGTTCCCTCGAGGTGCCGGGCGTTGTTGACCGGGAATATCCAGGCCGCGGCGAGGCCATGTACGTTGGCGGTGTCGATCTCCCGGAGAGTGCTGAAGCGATTGCCGGACCAGTCGCCGTTGTAGGTTGGCCAGTCACCAGCGGCGAACTTGCGGGCCGGCGAGGCCGCAGGCGGCGTCCACATCCGTGGTGGCGCGCCGTCGCTGGTGAGGCGGCTCAGAAATGCAAGCAGATCGCGGAGGCTGCCGGAATCCTGGGCGACCGGCGGCATCAGCGACGCCGAATCATAGTGCTCCTGGGCGACGTCGTTCCGGGAGAGATAGTGCATGGTGCCGTTCAGATCCTGTAACTGCAAGTCGAAATTGCTTTCGTTCTTGACCAGCCCGCGGAGCGTTCCGCCATCCTGCAGCGTGACTGACACGCCGCGGTATCCGCGCCGCGCCGCGGCTCCGGGATGCAGGAGTGCCTGCGAGATGCGCTCCAGCCGCCGCTCGCGTCCGATGTTCGACAGATCGGGTCCCGTCGTGCCGCCGGTGCCGCGGATCATGTGGCACGCGGCGCAGCCGCCGGCGCCGAAGTAGAATCGCTCCCCCGCCAGAACGTTGCCGACGGGGGGGCGAGCCGCGGCAGGAGCCCTGAGCGCGGTGATGTACGTGACGAGCGACGCGAGCTCGGTTCGGGACAGCGCGAACTCCGGCATCCCCGCGTCGCGGTTGCCGTGGGTGATGATGTCGGCGAGGGGGCGGGGAATCAGCGTGTCGGCGTCCGTGTCGGTGATATTGGGCCCGATCTCGCCACCCTTGCCGGCGGTGCCATGGCAGCCGGCGCACCGGACGGCAAAGGCAGTCTGTCCGGCGGCGAAGGTCTGCGCGTGCACCGGCAGCGCGACGACGATCGCCACGCAGATCATCCATCCGGCTGGTTTCATTGGGCGAACTCCAGAGTTCCGAAGTGTTCCGGGACGTGGTTGGGGTCGTGGTACACGTCGCAGGTGGGCTGCCAGCAGAGGAAGTGCCGTTGTGGATCGGCGCCCTGGCCGGCGATGCGGTAGAGATTCATCCGCCATTTCGTCCCGGGCTGCACGGCGGTTGCCGAGATGGATTTCAGCGGAATGCGGGCCGCGGCGTACCACGTGTGCGCGCGCTGGTCGATGCGTGCCATCCGCTGCCAGCCCGAGCGCCACGCGAACGACGTATCGGGGTGATCGAGGTCGATCGCGATGTCGATCCAGTCGGCGGTCGGGGCGATCTCGAACTCGCGATAGTGCCGGATGTTCTGCCAGTCGTCGCCGAGGAACATCTCGACCACATCGCGATCCCAGAGGTGGGTGCGGGGTTGGGAATTGGCGGCTGGCAGCCACAGGTTCAGCGTCTCGTAGGGTGCGACGAACAGCAGGTAGAGATCCGAGTCGGTCCAGAAGGCGTGGATCTCGGTTGCGAGCTGCGGATAGCCGGTCTGCCGCGAGCAATCGCGGTCCATGCGCGTCGTGGCGGCGTGCGACCAGGTAGCGGCGCGCGGATCGAGGGAGAGGCCTGGGTGGCCGGCCACGTGCGGCGGTGAGAGCGTCGCGACCGGTCCGGTCACAGCGCACGGCGCGGCGGCGGCCGCCGGGATCATGTAGGGCACAAATCCGTGGACGGATGTGCGCAGGCGGTAGACGGACGTCGTCGCGGTGATGTAGAGCGTGCCGTAGTCCGCGTCGCCCCATGTGAAATTCGCGGGCTGCTCCGGCATGTCGATGGTGCCGACATGGTGGCCCTGCGGATCCCAGACCCAGATCCCCTTCGGCCCGGTGACATAGATGTTGCCGGTGGCATCGACGCGCATCCCGTCGGGGACGCCGTCATCCTTGGCACCGGGCTCCACGCCGAAGATGCGGCCGTTGGAGATCGTGCCATCCTCGGCGTTGAAGTCGTATGCCCGGATGTTGCGCTGCTCGCTGTCGTCCACATAGAACGTCTTGCCATCGGGTGAGAAGGCGAGGCCGTTCGGCTGCGTCAACTCTTTGGTGAGCAGTGTCACGTTGCCGACGACGTCGAGACGGTAGACGCCCTGGAACGGGATCTCCTGCTGCTGGCCGTGCGGGAGATCGAGCGTGGGGTCGGTGAAGTAGAGCGCGCCGTCCGGTCCCGGGATCACATTGTTGGGGCTGTTGAATCGTTTGCCCTCGAAGCGATCCACGAGCGTCGTGTAGTGTCCGTCGGGTGAGACCGCGATGACGGCGCGCAGCGCGCTGGCGCCGTCGATGAGGCGATGGCCCTGGTCGAACGTGTTGCCGTCCGGATCGCCCAGGTGAATCACGCCTTGCTTGTGGCCATCCATCGTGACGCGATAGATCGAGTCCTGCGTCTCATCGCTCACGTAGAGAAAGTTGTCCGGATCCCAGACCGGGCCTTCGGTGAATCCAAATCCGGTCGCCACCGTGGTCAGTGCCGCGTGGTGCGAGATCAACTGCCAGAAGGCCGGCGTGAGCGCTTCGAGTGCGAAGTGTCTCGTGTGCGAGCCGGCGCATCCGGTGAGAGCGATCGCCAGGGCAGTCACGATCCTCGCCGCGCTCAGCACGCCTCTCGCAGTCCCGCTCGGCGCGTGTCTCGCATGGATAGTCATGGGCATGAATGTGCCGGCGCCGGCCCGTGGGAGGGAAGCATCGGGCCGCTGTTCGCGCCGTGTGCCGCCTGGGGTGTTGCGTGCCGCTTCCCGGGGAATGGGAATCTCTGTGCAGCCGCGTCGGCGCCGCGTCGGCGCCGCGTCGGCGCCGATCACGAGCGGCGCTGGCGGCCCTCGGCGACGAGCCCGTGGGCGCCGGCGGCAAGGCACTTCGCCGGCTGGCAGCCGGACAGGGGCGGACAGCACAATGCCCCGTCATCAAAATGATTGGACGGGGCATTGGACCCACACCTTCGATTCCGGGGAGCGGCGCGCGCGAGCGCGCCATTACGCCACGGTTACGCCACGGTTACGCCACGGTTACGCCGGCGAGCAGTGCGCCGTACTCGGGCTGCTAACGCAGTTCGAGACCTTGTTGAACTGGTTGGAGATTGCCTGACCCAACGTGAGTGCGGCGATTGCGACGACCATAGCGATGAGGACTGCCAGGAGCGCGTATTCGATCATCGCGGCGCCCCGGTCATCGCTGATGAACGCGTGTGCTAGGCGGCCGATGCGCGTCATGCGGACTCCCTGTCTGTCGTGAGGTGAATGGGCGAAGCAAAACGTGTCCGCTTCGTGGGAGGCAATATTGGTCAGACGATCGAAATCAACAACGCGATACGGCCCGTGCAATTCATACTTCGTCCCATCGATACCGGGGTTCATCCCACTCGTTTTTCAGAGTGCGATTCGAGTCACTCGGCGCATCGCATCATGAAGAAATGTTTATGAAGTTGCTCGTCATGCGTCATGCGTCATGCGTCACGCGCAATGCACAATGCGATGCGCGAGGATGGTGCGCACACCGTGTGCGAGTGCAATGCGCGCGTTGGACGAGCGATGAATGATCGATGAACCATCAATGAACCATCGATGAAATCATCGGCATGATCCTCATACGTGCGTACGCCGGTGCGAGCTAAAAATCAGAGTGAGAAGTCGAGAGGAGACAACAGCCAGAAAGGAGAGAGGAGAAAAGAGAACAGAGACGACTGCGTGTCTCCTCTCCTTTCTCCTCACTCCTTTCTCCTCTCTCCTGTCCCCTCTCCGCTTGCTTGTCTCGTCTAACGTCTCAACTGACGTCTCGCCGAACACGGACGCCCGGGCGGCGTTCCGTGCGCGGTGCTCCCCGCCTCAATCGGGCATCGCCAGCGGCGGTATTGTCGCGGAGCGCTCGGCGGGCGGCGTGAGATCGGGATGGTGGCTGAAGGCCGTATCGCGGACCTTTGGTATCCGCACGGTCAGCACACTGCCATCGAGCCGCGACACGATCCCCATTGCGTCGGCGTCCTTCGGCAATTGCACCGACTGTTGGAACGCACCGTTCCGGCGTTTGGCGACAGGATGAGGCTGGCCGTGCTCGTCCACCGGCGGCTGCATCCGCTCGCAGATCGTGAGTACGCCGTCGTGGACAGCGATCTCGATCTCTGCAACGGTCGCATCGGGCAGCTCGAGCATCAGCATCAGCTCGCGGTCGGTCTCCCGCATTTCCATAGTGGGCGCCGGTGATGGGCGCCGACGGTCGCGGGGCTTCTGGGTGAACACGTCGCCGACAATGCGGTCGATCTCGCGTCGCAGGCCAAAGCCAGGGGCGGTCACGCTGGCTCCGAACTCCATGCCTCCTCCTCAAGTCTTTCGGGAGAGAACCGAGACAAACCTCCGCTCGCTTGGGCTGCAGACATCGTGCCCGGGAGGTGTCCGGAAAACCCCTCCGGGCGCGTGGGCCTGCCCGACTTGCCCTCCCCCGGGAGGGGGCCGGGCGGACCGGCCAACCGGCCATGTGACCTTTGTCCTCTCGATTCGGTCATGTTGTCCGAGAGGCGTCCTCTACAGTATGGGCTGAGCGCGCATCTCGGGCCTGCGGTTGGGAGGATGAATGAGCGCTCGGGTGAGAATGCCGAGGGTGCGGGACACGGGACGGGATGCGGGAGCGGATCGCGAGGCAGGGAGCCACACGGGGGCGGCG
This sequence comes from uncultured Gemmatimonadales bacterium, assembly GCA_963737895.1. Taxonomy (GTDB): domain Bacteria; phylum Gemmatimonadota; class Gemmatimonadetes; order Gemmatimonadales; family Gemmatimonadaceae; genus Palsa-1248. The sequence continues at coordinate 2,744,423 of CAVTUF010000001.1, forward strand.
TCGAACGCGCGGCGCGCGCTCGCCACGCTGGCTGCCAAACTCGAGAGGATGCCCGGCTCAACCAATGCTGCCGCGCCGCGGGTCATGGATGCTGTGCGCGAAGCGCTTGGCGAGCTGGAGCGTGAACTCGGTGCCCGCACCCGCGAGGTCAAGGCGCAGCGCCACTTCATTGAACAAGTCGTCGATGCGCTCCCGGTCGGGCTTTACGTCGTCGATCGCGAGTACCGGGTGCAGGCGTGGAACCACACGCGCGAGACCGGGCTGCAGGGTATCGCGCGGGGAGAGGCGCTCGGACGCACGATCTTCGAAGTCCTGCACCGCCAACCCGCGGACTCGCTCCGGCAGGAGTACGACGCTGTGTTCGAGTCGGGCGAGCTGCACCAGTACGAAACGGAGTCACCGGCGTCGCTGGCGGGCCATTCACCCAGGACCTATCGCATCTCCAAGATTCCGCTGCGGGCCGACGGAGGCGACGTCACGCACGTCATCACGGTTGGCGAGGACGTAACCGCGTGGAAAGAAGCCGAATCGCGGCTTGCTCACACCGAGACACTCGCGGCGATCGGCCAGTTGGCTGCTGGCGTGATGCACGAGATCAACAATCCGCTGGCGACCATCGCGGCGTGCGCGGAGACCATGGCACTGCATTTCGATAGGGCGCCCGACGCTTCGCCGGGAGTGCCCGGCGCCGCGGGCGCCGCGGTGCCAGGACAGCATGCCGAATATCTGCGGGTGATCGAGGCGGAGGTCAGGCGGTGCAAAGGCATCGTCGAGGGGTTGCTGGACTTCAGCCGAGCCAGGCCTGCCGATCGGGCCGCGGCCGACATCAATGCCGTCGTCGAGCAGACCCTGTTTCTCCTCAAGCACCACAAGCGATTCAAATCGGTCACCGTGCACACGGACCTCGACGCCGAGCATGGCGTAGTGGTGAGCGCGAACCCCGAGCAGCTCGTGCAGGTGTTCATGGCGCTCCTCCTCAACGCGGTTGACGCGATCGACGAGACGGGGCGCATCACCATCCGGACGCGCCGCGCGAAGGGTCGTGGCGCCGAGGCGGGCGTGATCGCCGAAGTGATCGATGAGGGGACCGGGATTCCCCGGCCGGCGCTCCGCAAGATCTTCGAACCGTTCTACACGACCAAGCCGCCCGGGCGCGGCACGGGTCTCGGTCTCTCCGTGTGCTACGGCATTGTCGCCGATCACGGTGGCCGCATGGAAGTCGAGAGTGAGCCCGGCAAAGGCAGCACGTTCAGAGTGATCCTCCCGGCGGCGACCGCTGCCGCATCCGATACACAGGCTGGTACACAGGCTGATACAGAGGCTGGCAAGCCGGCGACCGGGCACACCGAGAAGCAGACTGACATGAGGCGACGCGCATGAAGGAACCCGCACGTATCAAAGTTCTGATTGCCGAGGACGAAGAGATGCTCGGCACCGTTCTGGAGCAATTCCTGACCAGCCGTGGACACGCGGTCACCGTCGTTCGCGACGGGCGGGCCGCGCTCGACGCGCTCCGCCGGGACGCATTCGACGTAGCGCTACTGGACATTGTGATGCCGGAGCTGGACGGTCTCGAAGTGTTGCGGCAGGTCGTGGACGAGCCTGCACCGCCGCAGGTGATCATCATCACCGGCAACGGCACGATCGAGACAGCAATCACCGCGATCCGGCTTGGCGCGTACGACTACCTGTCCAAGCCGTACCGGATGGCTGAAATCGACGTGCTGGTCCGGCGCGCGTGGGAGAAGCGGCAGCTCGCCCGCCAGAATGCGCTGCTACAATCGCGTCTCGACCGTGCAGACTCGATGGCGGATCTAGTCACCCGGTATCCACCCATGGAGTCCGTGCTGGCGCTGGTGGAGCGGGTCGCGAAGAGCGACTCCCCGGTTCTCATTAGCGGCGAGGCGGGAACGGGCAAAGAGCTGATCGCGCGCCAACTGCACCGGCTGTCCGGGCGGGGTGAGGCCGGAGGCGGGATGGTGCACGTCGATTGCGCCACCCTGGGCGACAGCCAGATGGAGAGCGAGTTGTTCGGCCATGAGAAGGGCTCGATACCCGGAGTCCTCAAGCGCAAGCCGGGTGCATTCGAGCTGGCGAGTGGCGGCACGTTGTTCCTCGACGAAGTCGGCGCGCTCGACGTCAAGTCGCAGGGCAAACTGCTACGGGCACTGGAGACGGGCAGCTACGTGCGCCAGGGCGGCACCCAGAAGCTCGACGTTGACGCGCGAGTGGTGGCGGCGACCAAGACCGATCTCGCGGCGGCCGTCGCCACCAAGGCGTTCCGCAGCGACCTGTACTACCGGATCAACACGATCAGCGTCTCGCTGCCGCCGCTCCGCGAGCGCGTGGTGGACATCTCACTGCTGGCGAGCCATTTCCTGCGGGTGTTTGGGGGCGCGGTACCGCCGGCACTGACCGCGGACGCGATCGCCGCGCTGGAGAGCTATCCGTGGCCGGGCAACGTCCGCGAGTTGCGCAACGTGATCGAACGTGCCGTCCTGCTCGCGTCGTCCGGCGTCATCACCCGCAACGATCTGCCCCTGGCGAATCAGGCGGCTCATACAAACGGTTCGGAGACCGAGTCGCAGCAGCTCACGCTGGCCGATCTCGAGCGCCGGCACATCGAGGCGATTCTGGCCCGTTCCAACTGGCATCAGGGGCGTGCCGCGACACAGCTCGGAATCTCGTCGAAGACGTTGTACCGAAAGATCCGCGAGTATGGTTTCGTGAGGCCAAGGAGCGGTTAGGGTCGTAGATTGGATGGATCATGAAGATCCTGGTCATCGAGGACGACCCGACCGTCGGGCAGTTCGTCAAGCGAGGGCTTGAAGAGCAACGGTGGGGCGTGGACCTCGTCGCGAACGGCGAGGAAGGCGAGCGGATGGCTGCCTCCGATGCGTACGACCTCGTGATCCTCGACCTGCGGCTGCCTGGTAAGTCCGGCATCCAGGTCCTGCACACCCTGCGCGCGCGCGGGTTCGAGCGGCCGGTCCTGGTGCTGACCGCGCAGGACGCGGTGGATGCGAAAGTCCAGACCCTGCGGGCGGGTGCCGACGACTACGTGACCAAGCCGTTCGCGTTCGAGGAGTTGCTAGCGCGGGTCGAAGCGCTGTCGCGGCGCCCGCGGGGGCTTGTTTCGCCGACCATCCGCGTCGGAGATCTGGTGCTCGACCAGGATGCGCGCGAGGTGCGGCGGGATGGGGCCCCGATCGAGCTCACGCCCAAGGAATACGCCGTTCTGGAGTACCTCATGCGGCACGCGGGCAAAGTCATGAGCCGGACCCTGATCACCGAATACGCGTGGGGGTACCACTTCGACCCCGGCACCAACATCGTGGACGTCGTGATCAACCATTTGCGCAAGAAGATCGACGTCAACCACGACCGGCGGCTGATCTCGACGGTGCGGGGTGTGGGATATGTGATGAAGGGGTAGCTTACCCTTATGGCCAGCATCCGGGCGCGCCTCACAGGGGCCTACGCGATCACCATGTTCGCGACGGTCACGGCGCTCGGAGGGGTGCTGTTCGCCGCACAGCGCACAGACCGTGCGCACCAGTTCGCGCGGCAGGCAAACGAGGATGCGGATCTCGCGGCCCGCATCGTGGCGCGGGTGGCCGCTACAGGCGAGCCGGTCACCGCCACGTCGGACCCGCTGCTTGGTCCATTGAGCGAAGCGATCCACGTCGTCACACCGGCGCTACGCAACGTGCTCGAGGGGCTTCCGGACTACGTGCTGGTCCTCGATTCCGCGGGACGCACCCTCTACAACTCCTTCGCGGTGCGGCAACTCGATCCCGACGACCAGGTGCAGCTCAGCCGGATCGCGATCACAATGCCGGCGAGCGAGGCGGCGCATCAGGTCCGTCTGTCGGATCGAGTCCTGCTCGTCACCGCCGACACCAAGATTCCGGGTGGCACCGCGGTGGCGCGGGTCGTCGCGGGCGTGGATCTCGCGAGCGGCGATCCGGGCCCGACCGATCCCCGGACGAGCGGCCTGGTGCTGGCGGTCCTGGTGGTGCTGATATCGATCGCGGGCGCGTACGGGATTGCGGGCCGCGCGTTCCGGCCCGTGGACGTCATCATTAATGAAGTGCAGGCGATCAGCGACGGGCGCAGCCTGCACCGCCGGCTGGCGGTGGATGGCGCCGGTGATGAGCTGATGCGGCTGAACGAGACCCTGAACGAGATGATTGCGCGGCTCGAAACCTCGTTCGGGGCGCTACGCCGGTTCACGGCAGACGCGAGCCACGAGCTCAAGACACCGCTCGCGGTACTGCGGGCGGATGTGGAGCGCGCGATGTCCGCGCCGCCGCAATCGACCGAGCAGTTGGTCGCTCTGGAAGAGGCGTTGCAGGAGACGCGGCGGATGTCGGATCTCGTCGACTCACTGCTCACGCTGGCGCGCGCGGACGAGGGGCGTTTCGATGTGGTGCGCGAGCCCGTCGCGCTCGAGCCACTCGTGCGCGAAGTCTTCGAGTCCGCCGTCATCCTGGGTGAGGACGCGGGGCTGACCGTGTCGCTGCCGGTCGTCGAGCCCGCAACGGTTCTGGGGGACGCGCCGCGGCTGAGACAGTTGTGTATGAACCTCGTGATGAACGCCGTCAAGTACACACCGCGCGGCGGGCGCATTGATGTGTCGCTCAGCCATCGCCTCGACGGTGTCACGTTTTCGGTGCGTGACACGGGAGTCGGGATCGGCGCCACGGATCTGCCGCACATCTTCGAGCGCTTCTGGCGTGCGGACCGTGTACGGTCGCGCGCATCGGAGCGCGGCGGCTTCGGCCTGGGGCTTGCAATCAGCCAGTGGATCGCGCAAGCGCACGGCGGATCGATCACCGCGACGTCGCGGCTGGGCCGTGGCAGCCTCTTCACCGTCCATTTGCCTGCGGTCGGTGACGGCACGGCCATACCCGCTGAATCCGTGCCAGGCGGATTGCGAGGCCAACCCGAGGCGGGATCTTAAGCAAATCGTAATCTTCAGCCAATTCCGCGCTCACGCACGCCGGATAGTTTCTTGGTCAACCGCTCCGACCCGAGCGCGGCCGAACCAGATTCCGGGAGTGTCATGTTCCAAACCCTGTTGGAATCCAAGCCCAAGAAAGCGCGGTCGCTTGGTGGCACGATCTTCAGCGTCGCTGCACACGTCGTGCTGTTGACGGGCGCGATCTACGTCACGGCGCACGCGGCAATCAAGAACGAGAAGGAAAAAGTGGAGAAGATTCAGTTCGCGGAAATGAAGAAGGAGCCGCCTCCGCCGCCGAAGCCGCCGCCGCCGAAGGACGTGATCGTGGCGCCGCCGCCGCCGAAGGGATTTCAGGTGCTGACCGCTCCCGTCAACATTCCCGACGTGATTCCGAACGTCGACCTGACGAAGAAGGTGACGGACGAAGCGGACTTCACCGGTAAGGGTGTGGCTGGCGGTAACTCGAAGGGTGCAGCCGGCGGGACGGGTCCCGTGGGCGATCAGCCGTACTTCGACTTCCAGGTGGAGAAGCAGGCGGCGCAGGCGCCGGGGAGTCCGTCGCCGCGGTATCCCGACATGTTGCAGAGCGCCGGCATTCCGGGCGAGGTCCTCGCGCAGTTCGTGATCGACACGACCGGCCGCGCCGATATGGCGACGTTCAAGGTGCTCAAGTCGGACAACGACCTGTTCACGCAGGAAATCAAGAACACGCTGCCCAAGATGCGGTTCTATCCGGCGGAAGTCGGCGGCCGCAAGGTCAAAGAGCTCGTCCAGCTTCCGTTCACGTTCAAGCTGCAGAAGTAGGTACGCACCGGTGCGCACCGGCGGAAGCCGGTTCGCCTGCGCAGTTCCGTTCCCGATTTCTCACTATCACTCCGCCTCAGTCTCGAGGACGCCGCAATGAATCTGTCGTTGACCGACCTCTTCTACTCGATGGGCTGGTTCGCCAAGGGCATCGTCGCCGTGCTCTTGATCATGTCGATCTTCTCGCTGACGATCATGATCCAGAAGTGGTGGATGCTGCGCCGAGCCCAGGCCGAGACCCTCAAGTTCGCTCCCGAGTTCTCGCAGTTCCTCGAAGAGGACAACCTCGGTGAGGCGATTCGTCTGGCCGAAGGCTACAAGAAGTCGCACGTCGCCCGCGTCCTCGGTGGCGCTCTTGGCGAGATCAAGCCGCTGATCCAGGATGGTTCGGTGACGGTCGCCGACATCAACTCGGCGGAACGCGCGGTCGAGCGCGAGATGCTGATGAACATCGTGCTCCTCAAGCGCGGCCTGGGCGTGCTGGCGACGGTCGGTGCGACCGCGCCGTTCGTCGGACTTCTCGGAACGACGATGGGTATCGTGAATGCGTTCACCGGTATGGCCGCGTCGGGATCGGGCGGTATCGCCGCGATCTCGGCCGGTGTCGCCGAGGCGCTGATCACGACGGCGTTCGGCCTGTTGGTCGCCATTCCGGCGGTGTGGGCGTACAACTACTTCCAGACCAAGATCGACAACCTGACCGCCGAGATGACCTATTCCTCGAAGGAGATGATCGACTACCTGATCAAGGGTGTCTCCGGCGAGTTCGGCCGGTCGCGGTTCACCCGCGAGTTCAACACCGCGGCGACCAGCTCCAGCACGCCGATCACGCAGTAGCGCCATTCGCGTGCGGGATCACTGGCGCGTGCTGGCCGGTGACCTCGCGCACGGCGGCCACCGGCAGCGGTGCCGCCAGCAGGTATCGATAGCGGGCTTCGAGGGATAGACCATGGCAATGTCTGCGACAACCGGTGGCGGTGTGAAAGCCGAACCGAACGTGACGCCGATGATCGACGTCATGCTCGTGCTGCTGATCATCTTCATGATCGTCGTGCCCGCGCTGAATGCGGGATTTCAGGCGACGCCGCCGAAGGGGATGAATCTCAAGGCGCACCCTGAGGAGAAGAACGATCAGGTGCTCGGCATCGATGTCGACGGGAAGTATTACCTGAACAAGAAGCCGATCCACAACGAGGATCTGCCGGCCATGCTGAAGCAGATCTACGATGCCAGGACCGAGGACAAGATCCTGTACCTCAAGGCTGACCAGAAGCTGGATTACGGCAAGGTATTGAACGCGCTGGACATCGCGGCCAAGAATGGCGTCCGTGTGACGGGCATGATCACTGACCAGGTGCCGGGCACGAGATCGTCGGTAGTAGGCGACAATCCGTTGACGGCGGATAAGGAAAAGGCTGCCGCGGCCGCGAATGCGCCCAAGACCGGGGGAACTCCATAATGGCTATGGGCGGTGGGAACGAGCGTGGCGGGCTGACCAACGAGCCAAACGTTACGCCAATGATCGACGTGCTCCTGGTGCTGCTGATCATTTTCATGATCGTGGTGCCGATGTCACGGAAGGCGATCGATATTCAGCTTCCGGATCCGACGCAGCAGACGCCGCCGGACTCCAAGCCGCAGGACCAGATCGTGCTGGAAGTGCTTCCGGGGGCACAGTTCGCGGTCAACAAGCAGCCGGTGACCAAGGCCCAGCTCGGGCAGCGATTGCAGGAGATCTTTGCACCACGTCCCGACAAGATCATCTTCATCAAGGGTGATTCAACCGTCAAATACCAGGACGTGATCTGGGCGATGGACGTGGCGCGTGGCGCGGGCGTGAAGGTGATCGGCGTACCGCCGAAAGCGGAAGCGCCGAAGACCTAAGCGGCATGGGCGGGCCGGAGAGCCCGGCCGGTGGGCGCCGGTATCGGCCGCCGGCAGGATTTCCGCGTGCGGATGACAGGCGAGGGCGGTGGCGGGGCGTTGCGTTTGCAATCGCCCTGCACGCCCTCTTCCTGCTCTTGCTACTGACGCCGCTGGCGCCGCCACCGGTGTTGCACATTGATGATCGCTCTTTGGGGGTCACCGGCGATCGCCGCGGCGGGGGCGGGGGCCGAAGTGCCGGGACGCCCGCCGCAGAGCGGTTGCAGTACGTCCAGGCGGCCGCGATGCCGCGTGATCCGGTGGTGTCACGGCCACGGCCTGTGAAAGTCGTGCCGCCGGTGGTGCCTAAGCGCCTGCCGCGGCCGCAGCCTGTGGTCGCGCCAGCGCCCGCGGTGGTACCGCTGCAGACCCTCGTGTCGCCGGCGCCGGGTGCGGGCTCGTTTGCTGGCGCGGCGGGCGCTGGGCCGGGCACCGGGGGCGGTGTAGGCACGGGTGCGGGGACCGGAGCCGGGGGCGGAGTGGGACCCGGCGCTGGCGGATCGCCGCATGCGTCCAAGATCAAAGCCTATCCGATCGAGCTTCCGGCCGCCGGACTCGACGCCCCGCGAAACATCCGGCCGTCGCATCTCGACATCGTGTTCGAAGTGACCGAGCACGGGGAGGCGAAACTACTGTCGTTCACGCAGACGAACGACGGCGGATTCAACCGGCGACTTCGCGATGAGTTGTCAGAGACGCGATTTCACGCCGCGGCGCTGCCCGATGGCACGCCCGTTCGGGATACGGTCGACGTGACGATCGACCTGCAGTAGCGGGATCGCCGCGGCGCACGAGGTTGCTGAGGCGTCATTTCGCGGCATGAAGTCCCTAGCCAACGCGTCCCGGGCCGGGTAATTTTGGCGTGCTCTGGCGGAGCCCCCTATGCGTGGCGGGCCCGGCCGCCGGCGCACGCCACGAACGCACGCCTGTGAGGCTCGCGCTCAATCCGGCGCACGCCCCGACCCGCACCGCCAGAGAGGTGGAATGGAAAGCGCCGCCCCCGTACTCGAGGCCGCCGCGCCGGAAGCCGGCGACCGTACGGGATTTATCCGAGCATTGACGCTGACCGACGCCACCATGCTGGTGGCGGGCTCCATGATCGGGTCCGGCGTGTTCATCGTCTCGGCCGACATCGGCCGGACCGTGGGGTCGCCCTTCTGGCTGCTGGTCGTTTGGTCGGTGACCGCGGTCATGACCGTGCTGGGAGCGCTGGCCTACGGTGAGCTGGCGGCGATGTACCCGCGTGCGGGCGGCCAGTACGTCTTTCTGCGCGAGTCTCTGGGGCCGCTGCCCGGGTTTCTGTACGGGTGGACCCTGTTCCTGATCATTCAGACCGGGCTGATCGCCGCAGTGGCGGTCGCATTCGCGAAGTTCTGCAATCTGCTCGTGCCGGCGGTCAGCCCGGATGTGTTCACCTGGCTGCCGAGCTTCACGTTTCAGGTGACTGGTGGTGATGTCACCGTCGGACTGTCGTGGCAGCGGATAGTCGCCATTGCGAGCGTCTGGGTACTCACCTGGATCAATCTTCGCGGCGTGCGCGAAGGGAAGGCGGTCCAGACGTCGGTGACAGCGGTCAAGACGAGCGTGCTGATCCTGCTCATCCTGTTCGGGTTGACCGTGGGCCGGCATGCCGAGGCGATCGCGGCCAACTTCGGAGCGGGGCATTTCGTCGGGGTGACTGATTTGACGCCGGCGTTCGTGCTCGCGTTCGCCGCGGCACTCGTGGGCTCACTGTTTTCCGCTGACGCCTGGAACACCGTGACATTCGCGGCTGCCGAGGTTCAAAACCCGCGGCGGAACCTTCCGCTGGCGCTGTTGCTCGGAACGGGTGGCGTGACATTGCTCTACGTGTTGACCAACGTGTCCTACCTGACGACGCTGCCGTTCGCGCGGCGATCCGCATGGGGCGACGGTCATGGCGCGCGGCATCCAGTACGCGACACAGGATCGCGTCGGCACGGCGGCCGATCGAATCGGTCTTCGGTGGTGCCGGGGCTGCGATCATGGCCGTTGCGATTCTGATCTCGTGCTTCGGGTGCAACAACGGTCTCATTCTGACCGGTGCGCGCGTGTACTACGCCATGGCTCGAGACAATCTGTTCTTCAAGAGCACGGGACAGCTCAACAGCCGGCAGGCGCCGGGCGCCGCGCTCAAGGTCCAGGCCATATGGATCACGATCCTTTGTCTGACCGGGACGTACAGCCAGTTGCTCAACTACGTGTGTTCGCGGTGCTGATATTCTACGTGTTGACGACGATCGGATTGTTCGTGCTGCGGCGGACGCGGCCGGACGCCGAACGGCCGTATCATGCGTTCGGATATCCGTTCCTGCCGGCACTGTACATCGTGCTGGCGCTGGCAGTGGCGATTGGGCTGCTGCTGGCTGACAAGACACGGGCCCAGGCAGTGACGGGCCTCGTGTTGGTGGTGCTCGGTGTTCCGGTCTACTATGTGTGGCGCTGGCTCGCGCCGCGGACGCCCGCAGCGGCGTCCGCATCGGCGTCCGCATCGGCGTCCGCCGGTCCGCGCTGACTCACTGACTTTTTCTCCGACGGTCCAAATACTCATGCTACCCACGCAGTCCACGCTCCTCACGATCATCATCGGCGCCAGCGTCTTCGCGCTCGCGTTCGCCGTGTGGCTCGCCCGATGGGTGCTCGTCCCGGGAACGCGGCAAGCCCGAGATGCAGCGCATCTCCGACGCGATCCAGCAGGGAGCCGAGGCATTTCTGGCGCGCCAGTACCGGACGATCTCGGTTCTGGCGATCGTCGTCGCCCTCGTGATCTACGTCGGCTACGCGTTTCTCCGGCGCCCGAACTCGAGCGACCCGGTCAGCGACCCGCACCTGCTGGCCCTGTACGTGACCGTGTCGTTCCTGCTCGGCGCGCTCAGCTCGGGTATCGCGGGCTTCATGGGAATGTGGACGGTCGATCCGCGCGAACATCCGCGACGGCGGCGGCCGCGATGACGTCGCTGAACGGCGCGCTGCAGGCGGCGCTCCGCGGCGGGGCGGTGGCGGGCCTGTTCGTGGTGGCGATGTCGCTGCTTGGCGTCGGCGGACTGTTCGCGATCCTGACGGCGCTCGCCCCGGCGGAACATGACGCCCGCCGACTGGGCGCCGCAGATTCCGTTCCTGATCGTCGGCTATGGATTCGGCGCGTCGTTCGTCGCGCTGTTCGCGCAGCTCGGCGGCGGTATCTACACGAAGGCAGCCGACGTCGGCGCGGATCTCGTCGGTAAAGTCGAGGCGGGGATTCCGGAAGACGACCCGCGCAATCCGGCGGTGATCGCGGACCTCGTCGGCGACAACGTCGGCGACTGCGCGGGCCGCGGCGCCGACCTCTTCGAGTCCACGGCCGCGGAAAACATCGGCGCGATGATTCTCGGTGTGTTCCTCTATCGCTACTTCGGCATTCCCGGCATCCTGTTCCCGCTGGTCGCCGGCGCGTTCGGGCTGATCGCGTCGATCATCGGCGTCATGACGGTGAAGCACGCGCGAAGACGCGGACCCGATGCAGGCGCTCAACCGCGGGTTCTACATCACCGCGTTCCTCGCGCTTGCTGGGCTTCACGGGTGCGTGCCGCTGGCTGCTCGGCTCACCGCTGCAGAATGCGCCCGATGCCTGGTGGCATTTCCTGCTGTGCGGGATCATCGGACTCGCTGATGTCGGTCGCGTTCCTGCTCATCACGCAGTACTACACCGAGTATGCGTACCGTCCGGTGAAGGCGATTGCGGAAGCCAGCCAGACCGGGCCCGCGACGAACATCATTCAGGGCATTGCGGTCGGACATCGAGGCGACGGTGCTGCCGGTGTTCGCGATCGGCATTGCGATCGTCGCGAGCTATTACGCTTGGCCGCAACAGCGGCCTGGTGGACGACGCGGGGCAGCCGATCGGTGGGCTGTTCGGCACGGCCATCGCGACGATGGGCATGCTCGGGCACGGTCGGCTACGTCCTGGCGATGGATACGTTCGGCCCGATCACGGACAACGCCGGCGGCATCATCGAGATGTCGCAACAGCCCGAGTCCGTCCGGGCGATCACGGACCGTCTGGACGCCGTCGGGAATACGACCAAGGCGTTGACGAAGGGATACGCGATCGGGTCGGCGGCGCTGGCGGCGTTCCTGTTGTTCTCGGCGTATCTCGATGAGGTGTTCAACTACACGGGCCAGCGGGTCGTCGTGAACATTGCGCGGCCGGAGCTGTTCGTCGCGGGATTGCTCGGGGCGATGCTCGTGTTCTGGTTCTCGTCGCTGGCGATCAAGGCCGTCGGGCGGGCCGCCTACTCGGTAATCAACGAAGTGCGCCGCCAGTTCAAGGAGAAGCCCGGCATCATGCAGGGGACGGATGTGCCGGACTACGGCCGCGTGCGTGGACATCGTGACGATCGGCGCGCTCAAGGAGATGGTGGTGCCGGGCGTGCTCGTCGTGGCCTTCCCGATCGTCGTCGGGCTGGTGTTCAAGATCTTCGAAGCTGGGTGCCGAGGCGGTGGCCGCGTTCCTGATGGTCGCGACGATCGCCGGCATTCTGATGGCGATCTTCTTCAATACCGGCGGTGGCGCGTGGGACAACGCCAAGAAGTACATCGAGACCGGCGTCTATGGCGGCAAACGGTCCGACACCCACAAGGCGAGCGTCGTCGGGGACACCGTCGGCGATCCGTTCAAGGACACGGCGGGCCCGTCGCTGCACGTGCTCGATCAAGTTGCTGAGCACGATCACCCTGGTGTTGGCGCCACTCTTCATCTGACGCGGAGCGGGCCATGGGCTTCGTAACCTCGTGTTTCGAACGGAAGCCCATCGCCCAACTAGTCCCGGAGGGCGAAGGCGTTCTCCGGCGAGCGCTCGGGGCCGGCGACCTGATCATGTTGTCGATCGGGGCTGTCATCGGGGCCGGCATCTTCGGCTCGATCGGCACGGCGGCCGCGGGCGAGTTCGATGCGGCGGGGCACATCATCCGCACGGGTGCGGGTCCCGCGATCGTTCTCTCGTTCATTCTGGCGGGCTTCGCCTGTGCCCTCGCCGGGCTGTGCTACGCCGAGGTCGCGTCGATGATCCCGCAAGCCGGCAGCGCCTACGCGTATTCGTACGCGACGCTTGGCGAAGTCGTCGCATGGATCATCGGCTGGGACCTCATCCTCGAGTACGCCGTCGGGAACGTCGCGGTCGCGATCAACTGGGCGGAGTACTTCAAGTCGCTGCTCGGCAACGTGGGCGTGGTGTTGCCGGTCTGGCTCACAACAGGATACCGAACGGTGCTACTGAGCCCCGACCCGGCGATTCATGGGTTATTGGGCACGGCCCCCCATATCGGCGGTGTCGCCGTGCTGCTCAATGTTCCGGCGTTCGCGATCGTCGCCCTGATCACGTGGCTGCTGTTGCTCGGAGTGCGCGAGAGCTCCCGGACCAACAACGTACTCGTGGCCATCAAGCTGGTCGTCCTGACATTGTTCGTGATCGTCGGCGTCATGCATCTGCACCCCGAGAACTACCACCCGTTTGCACCGAACGGGTTTCCCGGGATTCACCACGGTGCGGCCATCATCTTCTTCGCGTACATCGGATTCGACGCGATCTCGACCGCGGCGGAGGAGACCAAGAACCCGCAGCGCAACATGCCACTTGGCATCATGGGCGGGTTGGCGATCTGTACTGTCATCTACATCGTGATCGGGATCGTCCTCACCGGGATGGTGCCGGCCGCACAGCTTGGCGTGGCGGATCCGCTCGCGAAGGCCTTGACCATGGCGGGGCTGCAGAAGACGTCGGCCGTACTGTCGCTGGGTGCGGTCTTCGCGCTGACCGCGGTGCTGCTCGTATTTCAATACGGCCAGCCGCGGATCTTCTTCTCAATGGCGCGGGATGGACTGCTGCCACGGTGGGCGGCGCGCGTTCATCCGAAATACCGGGTGCCGTGGGCCACGACCATCGTGACCGGCGTCGCCGTTGCGCTCTGGGCCATGATCGGGGACGCGGGCGAGACCTACGACCTCACCAACATCGGGACGCTCTTCGCCTTCGTGCTCGTATGTATCGGCGTGCTTGTTCTGCGGTACAAGGACCCGACCCGGGCGCGCCCGTTCCGCGTCCCGTTCGTGTGGGCGGTGTCGCTGGGTGGCGCCGCCGTGTGCCTGTTTCTGATGAACGGACTCCCGCACGTCACGTGGGTCCGGTTCTACGTGTGGCTCGTGATCGGTCTCGTCGTGTATCTGCTCTACGGCGTACGTCATTCCGTGATGCGGCGCCGTGCGCGTGGAGAGGTCATTCCCGAGTCTGGCGAGTCGTGGTAGGACCCTAGAGGCCGTCGGCCGATCGTCACTAGCCGTACCATGCGCATCCTGATATCCGCCATCGCCGGCGTCGTCATCGGGAGCCACGTGCTGGGCGCGCAGACGCCGGAACCGACCGAGGCGCACATGCGCGCGGTCGCTGGCCGGATTGTGGCGCTGGAGGCGAGCCGGCAGGAATCGACAGGCACGATCGCCACCATCGACTCGCTGCTCTCGATGTATTCGGATTCGGTGGTCTACGAAGACCCGAGCGTGGGAGCCGTGATACGTGGCAAGCAAGCCATGCGGCAGGCGATGCGGCAATATCTCGGGTCCATCGACCGCGTCGCGGCGTCGTCGGCGCGGATCACTGTCGGGCGCCGAGTGGCCATTGTCGAAACGGCGACCCGAATGGAGATCCTTCAGGGACGGACGTGGGTGCCCGTATCCCGGAATGAGATCCGCGTCATCGAGTTCGGCGCGGATGGTCTCGTCAGGCGAATCCTGGACTACCCCGGCTAGGACGGATCGTCGCGATCGCGGTGTGAGGCGATTCGCTCGTCACTAGCAAAGGCCCCGCTACTGAGCGGCGAGCATCCGGAGGGCGCCACGAACCGCGCCCCGTGCGGGAACGACGTCCCTCGCATCGAGGACCGCGCCGGGCACCGCGGACTTCATCCGATGCTCGACGCGAGCGCGCAGCAACGACCGCCGGTCGAGGAGTCCTCCCGCGAAGGCCACCGGCGCGGTGGCACGTTCGTCGGTGAAGAGCCGCCGGGCCAGCGTCCGGACGTGCAGCACCAGCTCCTCCGCCGCGAAGCTGACCACCGCGTTAGCGCGAAGGTCGCCAGCTTCGGCGCAGTGCAGGACGGCCGGCACGAGGCCCGCGAGACCGGCGGGACCCGCGGTCGCGGCCCAGGGAATGAGATCCTGTACCGTCGCGACTTGTGCCGCGGTGAGCAACGCGCCCAGGAGGGCGGTCTCAGGCTCGCGGCCGTCCGCGGAGGCGGTGACGACGCTGAGCGCGCGCCGCCCGATCCATGACCCACCGCCCTCATCGCCGCAGACCGGGCCCCACCCACCGCATCGGCCGAAGGCGCCAGCCGGTCCCCGTCCGAACGCGACCGACCCGGTGCCGGCGATCAGCACAATTCCCGGCCCGTCGCCGAACGCGTCGTCGAGCGCGATCGTCGCGTCCGCGTGCACCACGATGTCGTCGCCAAGTCCGAGCTGGGCGAGTGATTGCAGGAGGGCCTGGCGGTCGGGCTCTCGTCCCGCGCCCGCGACGCCGACGCACACGACGGATGGCCGGATTCCGGTCAGACCGGCTGCCCGAAGCCCCTCCGCGATCACGGTAGCGACGACCGCCGCCGATTGGCTTGCATCACCCGGGCGCATCGCGCTCGGCTCGCCGTCGGCGCGGGCGAGCTCCGCGCCATGCTCGTCCGCCACGATGACGCGCGTGCGTGAGCCTCCGCCATCGACGCCAACGACGATGCGGGTCATTGGGGCGCTCCGGCGGGCGGTGCCGGGTGTGTGAACGAACTCGCGATGCCCGCGGCGAGCGTGATGGTCGTTCCGATCAAGACATACCAGGGGAAGGAGATGGTGGCAAAGGGCGCGAGGCCGTCCGCCAGGGCGGGGACCAACGCCGAGATTTGCTTCGCGAACACGACGAACGCCATGGCGGCAATGCCCACAGACATGCCAATAATGGCATCACGCTGCAATGCGCGCCGCCACCAGAGTCCAAGGAAGAATCCGCCCAGGAGACCGCCGTATGTGAACGAGGCAATGGAGAGCGCGACGGTCACGACGGGCGTTCCTTGCTGCCGGTACAGTAGCGCGCCACAAGTGAGGACGACACCCCAGGCGAGCGTAAACCGCTTGCCGGCCCGGAGGACGGCGGGATCTTCCGGCGACCGGTGGGTGATTGGCAGATAGAGGTCGTGGGTGGTGGAGGCGGCGAGGGAGTTGATCGCGCCGGAGTGCGTGCTCATGGTCGCCGCGAGGATGGCGGCCAGAATCAATCCCACGAGTCCAGGGGGCATCCGCTCGAGAATGAACGTCGAGAACACGGCATCAGGCGTCGAAAAGACGCGGCCATGGTAGAACGCAAACAAGCCGGTGCCGATGGCCAGGAAGAGAGTAAACTGCGCGAAGACGGCGATGCCGCTGCCGATGAGGGCGCGACGGGCGTCGCGAAGGGATGACGCGGCCAGCAGGCGCTGCACGATAAGCTGGTCGGCGCCGTGCGACGCCATAGCGAGAAAAGCACCTCCAATGACACCGCCCCAGAGCGTGTACGGGTGGTCCAGCCTGGGAGAGAGATCCACCAAGCGAAGTTTCCCGGCAGGTGCGGCGTGGGCGAAGATCGAAGACCACCCGCCATCGACTGAGCGGCCGAGCAGGACGACCGCGGCCACGCCACCCACGAGGTAGACGCCCGTCTGGAGTACATCTGTCCAGATCACGGCCCGCATGCCGCCGTGATACGTGTACACGATGGTGAGCACGCCCAGTACGACGATCGCGAGCGGCATGACGTAGTGCGGCGCGACGACCGACCCGAGGATCAAGGAGACCGGTATGGCGGTCGCGAATACCCGGACCGAGTCGGCGAGCGCGCGGGTGACCATGAACACGATCGACGTGAAGCGGCGGGTGGCGAGCCCGAAGCGCCGCTCGAGGAGCGCGTAGGCGGTGACCAGATCGCCCTGGAAATAGCGAGGCAGGAGGGTGAACGCGACGACAATGCGCCCGAGGATGTAGCCGGCGGCGACCTGCAGGAAGGTGAAATCGCCGAGGTAGGCGAGAGACGGGATGCTGATGAACGTGAGCGCGCTCGTCTCGGTGGCGACGACGGATATGAGCACGGCCCACCACGGGATGGCGTGACTGGCGACGAAGTAGTCCCGCGAATCCCGCTGGGCGCGGCCGAGCCAGACGCCCATGATCGTCGTGCCGGCGAGGTAGACGACGACCACGATGAGGTCGAGTAGTCCGATAGACCGAGTCATGATGGTCTGGTCACGCGACCGGACGTGCGTGATGCGAAAAGGCCCGCGATCCTGAAGGGAATCGCGGGCCTCAATCGCCCTCTCGGAACCGGAGGGCCGTCAGAGCGCGGCTACGCAGAGAATGAGCTGCCGCATCCGCAGCCGCCCGTGCTGCTCGGGTTCTTGAACGTGAACCCCGAGCCTTGCATGGACGACACGTAATCGATCGTGACACCCTGGATGTACTGGGCGGAGAACGGGTCCACGAACACGCGGAACTCGCCCTGATCCACGATCAGATCGTCCTCGGCGCTGGCGTCCTCGATCAGGAGACCGTACTTGAAGCCGCTGCAGCCGCCGGGCTGGACGCTGACGCGCAACCCACCGGCGCCGGGAGAGACGCCCTCGGCTTCCATGAACCGTTTGACCTCGACCCTGGCGTTCGGGGTCACGGAAAGGACCACGTCCGGCTGGGCCTCCGTAGTCTCGGTTTCCGTGGCGGGGTGCTGCGATGTGGCCATCGATCCTCCTAGGGGATGCAGAAAGCTATCCGTGAACTAGGTCCCAATCAACCGAATCAGTTCCCGGTTCAGTCGGCGCCAATCGGGGCGGGGCCCGGGGCGGTGTCCGTGGCCAGGTCTGCAGCCGGGGGCGTTTCCTGCCCGAACGACCAGGCAATCCAGGCAAAGGCAACGGCTGCCACGGCCAGCATGCCGATACCGGTGCTGACGGGCCCGAAGATCAGCTTGCCGATGCCGAACAGGGTGGCATAGGCCGCGACGATGCCCGCGATCCAATTGATCCAGGCGAGCCGGCCGACCGCGAGAGGTTCCGGGCCGAAACCCGCCCGCTCCGCGATGGGGCGCCAACCCGGGCCTCCGGGACGTACGCGGCGGTAGAACGACTCGAGAATGGCGGGCGATTCGGCGGGAGTCAGGAACGTCACGGCGACCCAGACCACGGTAGTCAAGCCCACCGTCACCAGCATCACGACGGCATCCGAGTTGGGATCGCCGGGTGCGAAGTGGCGGGGCACGACCTGCAGGGCCACGATCGCGACCGCGAGCGACACCAGCATCGCACTGATCTCGGACCAGGCGTTGATGCGCCACCAGTACCAGCGGAGCATGTAGACCAAACCGGTGCCGGCACCGAGGGCGATCAGGAATTTCCAGGCCTGCTCGATGGACGAGATCTGCCACGCGACGATGATGGACAGGAGAAAGAGGAGAATCGTGGCGGCGCGCGACACCGACACGTAGTGGCGCTCCGACTCGTGCGGGCGCAGGAACCGCTTGTAGAAGTCGTTCACGAGGTACGACGCGCCCCAATTGAGCTGCGTTCCGATCGTCGACATGTAGGCGGCGGCGAAGCCGGCCATCATGAATCCGCGCCACGGTGTCGGGAGCAGGTCCACGAACGCGTGGACGTAGCCGGATTCCTTGTCCTGGAGCGTGGGGTACAGGATCACCGTTGCCAGGCCGGTGACAATCCACGGCCACGGCCGGAGCGCGTAGTGCGCGATCTGAAAAAACAGCGTGGCCAGGACGCCGTCGCGCTCCGACCGTGCGGCGAAGATGCGTTGCGCGACGTATCCGCCGCCGCCCGGTTCCGCGCCGGGGTACCACGCGGCCCACCACTGGACGAACAGAAACGTGCAGAGGGCCAGGAGGGGCATCCACGCATAGGCCGAGATGCCGTGCGGCCCGCCGACGGAGACGGGCATCACCGACAGCGCGGCGGTCTCGGACCCGAAGTGTGCCGTGAGCTTGGCCCGCATGACATCGATGCCCCCGACCGCGCGCACTGCGAAGACCGCGAGCACGATGACCGCGCTCATCTTGATCACGAACTGGACGAGATCGGTCCAGAGAACTGCCCACAGCCCCGCCGCCACGGCGTAGCAGACCGTCGCGACGAAGCAGATCCCGACCGCGACGACCGGCGACACATCGAGGGAGATGGTGAGGATCTTGATCATCGCGCGAGTGACCCATCCGATGATGATGAGATTGATGGGTATGGCGAGATAGAGCGCCCGGAACCCCCGGAGGAATGCGGCCGGCCGGCCGCTGTAGCGGATCTCCGAGAACTCGACGTCCGTCATGACATTGGCGCGGCGCCAGAGGCGGGCGAAGAAGAACACCGTGAGCATGCCGCTCATCACGAAGTTCCACCACAGCCAGTTGCCGGCGACGCCCTTGGTCGCGACGAGGCCCGTGACGAGGAGTGGTGTGTCCGCCGCGAACGTCGTGGCGACCATCGACGCACCGGCAAGCCACCAGGGCGCGGCCCGTCCCGAGAGGAAGTATTCGCTCAGGCTCGCGCCGCCTCGCCGGGTGAAATACATGCCCACACCGGTGGAGAGCGCGAAATAGCTGGCGACGATGGCCCAGTCGACTGGTGTTAGTTTCATCCCTACTACGACGAGGGTACGGCCTTCGTGAAACGGAGCATCAGCCACCGGCCGGGCGTGCGCGCCCTCCGAGTGGCGGCAGTGGCGGCAGTGGCGGCAGTTGCGATCGTGGTCCTGCTGGCGGGGGTCGTGGCGGCTGTGCCGGCGGTGCAGCACGCCGTCGCCGGCGCCGAGGCGAGCGTGCGGCGCGGCGGCACCGTCGTCCCCGGCATCGCCGTGTTGCTTGAGGATAGCGTCCGGTTGATCCGGGGCAAGCGGGTCGGGCTGCTCACCAACCAGACCGGCGTGGATCGCTCGGGTACATCGGACATCGCGCTGCTCACCCGGTCGCCGCTCGCGCAGCGGGCCGCGGTGCAGGTGGCCGTCCTCTTTTCGCCGGAGCATGGCATCCGCGGACAGGACGATCGCGAGTTCGTTCCAGGCGGGATGGACAGCGCGACCCGCATTCCCGTCTACTCGCTGTACGGCTCGACCGTGCTGGCTCCGCCAGACAGCATCCTGCGCCGCCTCGACGTGCTCGTGATCGACCTCCAGGATGTGGGAGCGCGCACGTGGACGTACGTCGCGTCGGTCGTGTACGCGATGCGCGCGGCGACCCGGAACCACGTGCCGGTGCTGGTGCTCGACCGTCCGAACCCGATCACGGGGACGAGGACCGAGGGGCCCATGCTGGACAGCGGCCTCGCGAATCCCGAAGAATCCACGCCGGGGCATCCCGCACGGCCGTATGCGCTGGCGCCCATCCCACTGCGTCACGGGCTCACGATGGGCGAGCTGGCGCGGTACTACAACGAGGATTTGCACCTGGGTGCGGACCTGCACGTCATTCCCGCGCGCGGGTGGCGGCGCGATCAGTGGTTCGACGAGACGGGATTGCCGTGGATCCGGCCGTCGCCAAACCTGCCGTCTTTGACCAGCGCACTCCTGTATCCTGCTCTCGTCGCCTTCGAGGGCTCGAACCTGTCAGTGGGGCGAGGGACGCCGGACGCGTTCCAGCGATTGGGATCACCGTGGCTCGACGCGCGGCGAGTTGCCGCGCTGCTGTCCAGCCGCCGACTCGGTGGCGTCCGGTTCGACACGGCGACGTTCACGCCGGTCGCGCCCGGTGATGGCAAGTTCGGCGGCCGCGCGATTCCCGGGGTGCACATCGTCGTGACCGACCGGTCGCGTGTGGAGACGGGCCGGCTGGGCGCCGCGCTGTTGTGGGCGGTGTCCCAGGCAAATGGCGATTCGCTCCGGTTGGACACGACCGCGTTCGACCTTCGGTTCGGCGATCCCGCGGTGCGGAACGCACTCGTTCACGGCGCGGACCCGGACCGAACCATGGACGGAGTGACGCCCGCCGTGGCGGCGTTCATGCACCGCGTCGCGCCGTATCTGCTCTACCGCTGACGCGGCCATGATGCTGCCCACGACGCTGCCATGATGTGGCGGCGGCGTGGGTTACGGCGCCTCCGCCGAGTGGGCGCGCCCCTTTCTCCGCTATCGGCGGCCCGATAAGTTTTGTGGGCTGGGGCGTCGCTCCGGCTCCTTCTTTCCCGGCCGCGCCGGTGACGGCTCCCGGTGGCGGCTGCCTTGGCTACGCATGATACCTCTGTGGGACTGGATAAAACGCGGGTACGTGCGGCTCGTCGAGCCTATTGCCTCTCTGCTCGTCCGGCACCACGTCCATCCCAACGTCATCACCACACTCGGCACCTGTTGCTCGATCGGCGGCGGGATCATTTACGGCGCTGGCCACATCCGGACCGGCGGGTGGTTCCTTGGTTTGACGGCGTTGTTCGATGTGATCGACGGCGACGTGGCGCGCCGGACCGGATTGTCCAGCGTGTTTGGCGCGTTTTATGACTCGACGCTGGACCGGATTGCCGACGCCGCGGTCCTGGCGGGGCTCGCGGTGTTCTACGCGACGAGCCCACGGCACGCGAGCGAGCCGATGCTCGTGGTGTGTCTCGCGGGCATTGTGGGCGGGTTCCTCGTGTCGTATACGCGGGCGCGGGCCGAGGCGCTCGGCGTCAACGCCAAAGTCGGCTTCATGCAGCGGCCGGAGCGAGTGGTGTTATTGTCGGCCCCCCAGGCATTTTTCGGGCTTGCATTTGATGGATGGGTGCTCGCTCCCATCGTCGTCCTTCTCACCGTCACGTCGTGGGCTACCGCCATACAGCGGGTGGTGGCCGTGTATCGTGCGACACGACCTGCGTCGGGGGTGGCAATCACGCCGCCGCCGCACTTTTCACGCGCGACGCCTGCTCAACCGCGGGCCGCGCTCAAGAGCAAATGACTGACTCTCCATCATCGACAATTCGTCCCGCGACCGGGCGACTCGGCGTCATGACCCCGGGCCTCGGGGCCGTGGCCACCACGTTCATGGCCGGCGTGGAAAGCGTCCGTCGCGGGTATTCGCTCCCCATAGGGTCGCTGACCCAGATGGCGACCATCCGGCTTGGCAAGCGCACCGAGAACCGCGCGCCGCTGATCAAGGACCTGGTGCCGCTCGCCAGCCTCGACGACCTCGTGTTCGGCGCCTGGGATCCGTTCCCCGATGACGCGTACACGGCCGCGTGCAAGGCGGGCGTGCTGGAGCGCGCCCACATCGAGCGGGTCGGGGATTTCCTCAAGGGGATCACGCCGTTGCCGGCGGCGTTCGACAACAAGTACGTGACGCGGATCAACGGGCCGAACGTCAAGCGCGGGAAGACCAAGCGCGATCTCGCCGAGCAGATCCGGCAGGACATCCGTGACTTCAAGAGCCGGCACAAAGTGGACCGCGTCGTGGTCGTGTGGTGCGCCTCGACCGAGATCTACATCAAGGCGGGTGCCGCGCACGCCACGCTCGAGCAGTTCGAAAAAGCGATGGAGCGCAACGACGAAGCGATCGCGCCGTCGATGCTGTATGCGTATGCCGCGCTCATGGAGGGCGTGCCGTTCGCGAACGGCGCTCCGAACCTGACCGTCGACATGCCATGCCTGGTGCAGCTCGCCAAGGATCGCGGGGTTCCCGTCTCCGGTAAGGACTTCAAGACCGGACAGACGTGGATGAAGACCGTGATCGGGCCCGGCATCAAAGCGCGCATGCTGGGGCTCGCGGGCTGGTACTCGACGAACATTCTCGGAAACCGGGACGGTGAAGTCCTCGACGATCCGGCGTCGTTCAAGACGAAGGAAGAGTCGAAGCTCAGTGTGCTGCATTCGATCCTGCAGCCCGAGACGCACCCGGCGCTGTACGGGGATTTCTCGCACGTCGTCCGCATCAACTACTACAAGCCGCGCGGCGACAACAAGGAAGGGTGGGACAACATCGATATCGTCGGCTGGATGGGATATCCGATGCAGATCAAAGTGAACTTCCTCTGTCGCGATTCGATCCTCGCGGCGCCGCTGGTGCTGGACCTCGCGCTGTTCTCGGACTTTGCGCATCGCTCCGGGTTGAAGGGCATTCAGGAATGGCTGTCCTTTTACTACAAGAGCCCGATGGTGGCCAGCGGACTCCAGCCGGAGCACGACCTGTTCATTCAGCAGACGAAGCTGAAAAACACACTTCGTCATCTCGCGGGCGAGGAGCAGATCACGCACCTCGGACTCGAGTACTACTCATGAAGGGAGGGGTCGTGAGCCAACGGGTGCGTGCGCCTCGTGGACCGGCATTCGCGGCCCCCGCGGTGGCAGGGCAGTGGATTGTGAGGCTCGCGTTCCTGGCCGCTGGTGCTGCCCTGGCAGTGGCCTGCGGGCCGCCGCCGGGCCCGCCGCCGACCCGATTCTGGACCGACGATATCGCATATCAGGTCTCGGCGGATCCCGTGCCGCCGCACGCGCGCGAGGACGTGATATTCAAGGTGGTGGTACGCGACAAGGCGTCGGGCCAGCCGATCGATGGCGGGGAGGGCCGCATCTACGCGACGAGCCACGATGGCGCGAATGCGTGGGATGGGCTGACACCGGGTCCGCAGGCGGGGTCGTACTACGGCAAACTGCATTTCATCACGTCGGGTGATTGGGCGATGGGACTCCAGTTCCGCCGTGACTCGACACGTCCGCTTCAGAAGCTCGATTGGCGGCAGGAAGTGGCGGCCGCGGCCGGGGAGGTCGACATCAGGTGAAGCTGTTCCATCGCACGCAACTGGCGCCGGCGGCCGTCCTTGCCGCGGCGGACGGCTATTTCGCGCAGCTCGGGCTGGCAACTACCGGGAATGCTCCGCGTGAGCGGACGTACGCGGGGCCGCTTGGCACGGTGCGCGTCTCCGCGGTCGCCGAAGGCGGCCATTACACGTTCGTGCAGGCCGAGAGCGACCAGCCCGGCGAGAGCCAGCTCGACAAGAACGTGAAGAAGTTCTTCGTCCGGCTTCACACGTCGGCTGACCCGCGCCACGCGCTCGAGGCTGGGTACTGATGCCGGCCAAGCGGACGCCCGCGCGCGATTCGGGCGGCGTGGGGCAGGCGTCCGGCCCGTCTCAGACGGGCGTGCCGCGGATCACTCCGGGCAATGGCGTGACGGCGGGCCCGCACGACGGTGTAGACCCGCCGACCGCGCTGAGCCGCGAGCAGCGGTTGGAGCTCTACTACTACATGCGTCTGACCCGGTCGCTCGAAGAGCGGCTCGTCAATCTGTACCGGCAGACCAAAGTGGTCGGCGGGCTGTTCCGGTCACTGGGCCAGGAAGCCAATGCGGTCGGCAGCGCGTACGCGCTGGACCGGCGGAAGGGCGACATCCTGTCCCCGCTGATCCGCAACCTGGGATCGATGCTCGTACAGGGCGCGCGGCCCGGGGAGATTCTGCGCCAGTACATGGCGAAGGGCGATTCGCCGACGCGTGGGCGGGAGCTCAATATCCATTACGGTGATCTGGTCCGCGGGTTCGTCGGGCAGATCTCTCACCTGGGTGACATGGTGCCGGTGATGGCCGGCGTCACGCTGTCGTTCAAGATGCGCGGCGAGGACCGGGTCGGACTCGTGTACGTGGGCGACGGGGCGACGTCGACCGGTGCATTTCACGAAGGGCTGAATTTCGCCGCCGTCCAGCGGTGCCCGCTCGTCGTCGTGGTCGAGAACAACGGCTACGCGTACTCGACGCCGGTCGAGCGGCAGACTGCGGCGCGATCGTTCGTCGTGAAGGCGGTGGGCTACGGGGTCGCGGGTGAACGTGCCGACGGCAACGATGTCGTGGCGACGTACGAGGCGACCAAGCGGGCGGTGGACCGCGCCCGGGCGGGTGGCGGCGTGACGCTGGTCGAGCTGGTGACATACCGGCGCAAAGGGCACGCCGAGCACGACAACCAGTCGTATGTGCCGCCGGGCGAGATCGAACGTTGGGAGCGCGAAAACGATCCGCTCGACCGATACTCGCGCGTGCTGCTCGAGCGGGACGGGGTGGGCGCGACCGACCTGGCTGCGATCAATGCGCGTGTCCAGAGCGAAATCGACACCGCGACCGATGAGGCCTCGGCGGCACCGATGCCCGAGGGGCGGGACGCCCTGGTGGGCGTGTATGCGGATCCCGCCGCCGCCGACGCGCTGTGGTTCCGGTCCGGGGTGAACACCGCGGTCACGACGCACGAGCGGCCGGCCGCGTGGGGTACGCACGATGGCTGAAGTCACGTATCTGGAGGGGATCCGCCAGGCGCTGTTCGAGGAGATGGAGCGTGACCCCAACGTCTTCTGTCTGGGCGAAGACATCGGCGCGTATGGTGGCGCGTTCAAGGTCACCGAGGGGCTGCAGGAGCGCTTCGGCGAGAAGCGCGTGATCGACACGCCGATCTCCGAGATCGCGATCGTCGGCGCGGCGGCCGGCGCGGCGCACATGGGACTGCGTCCCGTCTGCGAGATGCAGTTCATCGACTTCATCTCGTGCGCGTACGACATGCTCACGAACTACGTGGCGACCGCGCGGTACCGCGCGATGCTGCCGTGTCCAATGGTGGTGCGGGGCCCCAGCGGCGGGTACGTGCGGGGCGGCCCATTTCACTCGCAGAACCCCGAGGCGGCGTTTCTGCATACGCCCGGCCTCAAGATCGTCTATCCCTCAACCGTGGCGGATGCCAAAGGGCTCATGAAGTCCGCCATCCGGGACGACGATTGCGTGCTGTTCTTCGAGCACAAGTATCTGTATCGCCGGATCAAGGAGGATCTCCCCGCGGGCGATCACGTCGTGCCGATCGGCAAGGCGCGGCTGGCACGCGAGGGCCGCGATCTGTCGATCATTACGTACGCGGCGACGGTGTGGAAGTCGATCGAGGCCGCCGAGCAACTGGAGCGCGAGGACGGACTGTCGGTGGAGGTGCTGGATCTTCGGACATTGCTGCCGATGGATGACGCCGCGATTCTCGCCACGGTCCGCAAGACGAACCGGGTGTTGATCGTTCACGAGGATACCCGCACCGGCGGGATTGCGGGCGAGATCACATCGCGGATCAACGAACAGGCATTCGAGTGGCTCGACGCTCCAGTGCTCCGGGTCACGGCGGCCGACGTGCCGCTCCCGTACGCACCGTCGCTCGAGGATTTCGTTCTCCCGCAGACTGCGGACATTGTGCGGGCGGCGCGGCAACTGGCGCGGTATTAGCACGGGTGGCTGGGGACCGGGGGGCGGAGGGAGGAGCGGGGCAGGGACGGAACGCGGGGGCAGGTGGCCCCACTGGTGACGGCCGACAGTCGCGCGAGGCGGCTGGTGCAACGGGAGCCGATGACGGGCCCGGGGCCAACCGGTTCGCGGTCGGGTGTCTGATGGCGATAGCGGGGTTTTTCAGTGGGGCGATGGTCGCTGTGCTCATCGCGCGGTTCTATAGTTCGGCGACGCATTGCCAGTACGACGCCGAGCTGCCCGCATGCAACTGGCAGAGTTGGGCTGGGGTGGGTGGGGCGATCGGCCTGGTGACGCTTCCGGCGATGGTGCTGTGGCGTCTGCGGCGCCGGCCGCGATGAGAATCGCGCGCAGGCGGTGCATCGGGAACGAGCGTTGGAGTGAACTCAGACTGGGGGAATGGCAGTGGCTCGCATAGATGTGATCATGCCGCAAATGGGCGAATCGATCGCTGAGGGAACCGTCTCCAAGTGGCTGAAAAAGGTCGGAGACGTGATCAAGCGTGATGAGCCGATCTTCGAGATATCGACCGACAAAGTCGACGCCGAGATTCCGTCGCCGAGCGCCGGGACGCTGGCGGAGATTCTGGTGACCGAGGGGCAGACGGTGGCGGTGCAGACCGTGGTCGCGCGTCTCGAGACCGAAGTCGGAGCCGCGATCGCCACGCCTGCCGCGGCACCTGCCCCGGCCGTGGTTGCCGCAGCGTCCGGTGTCGCGACTGGTGCCGCCGCCAGTGCGGCGCCTCCCGCGCCTGCGCGTCCGGCTCAGGCCGTGCCCGCGGCGAGCGGCCGCGCGCCGTCCGCGCCGGCGGTATCCGGCAACGGACACACATTGGAGGAGCGGCTCCGCACGAAGTCGTCACCCCTCGTACGCAAGATTGCGGCGGAGCACGGGATCGAGCTCGGAGCGTTGACCGGGAGCGGCGTGGCCGGCCGGGTGACCAAGCGGGACATCGAGGCGCTGTTGGAGTCGGGTGTCGCGGTCACGGGTGGCGCGAGGACGGCGGGGACGGCGCCGGGGGCGATTGCACCGGCGGCACCGCGGCCGGCTCACGTTGGCGGCGGGGATGGCGGACCGTCGCTTCCCCTGCCCGAGGTGTGGCCAGGTGATGTGGTCGAGCCGATGAGCAAGATGCGCCAGCTCATCAGCGACCACATGGTGGTCTCGCGCCGCACGTCGGCCCACGTGACATCGGTTTTCGAAGTCGATCTGACGCGGGTGGCCCGGATCCGGTCCAAGAAGCAGGCTGAGTTCTCGGCATCGAGCGGGCAACGGCTGTCGTATCTGCCGTTCATCATCCGCGCCGTCGTGGACGGACTCAAGGCGTTCCCCGCGCTCAACGCGTCCGTCGCCGGCAGCAACGTCATCTATCGCAAGCAGTACAACATCGGCATCGCGGTGGCGCTCGACTGGGGGCTGATCGTGCCGGTCATCAAGCACGCCGACGATCTTTCGCTGGTCGGCGTGACTCGCGCGCTCAACGACCTGGCGTCGCGGGCCCGGGCCAAGCGGTTGCAGCCCGAGGAAGTCCAGGACGGCACGTTCACCATCACGAACCCCGGTGTGTTCGGGTCCCTCTTCGGGACACCGATCATCAATCAGCCGCAGGTGGCGATCATGGGAGTCGGCGCGATCGAGAAGCGCCCCAAGGTCATCTCCGGCCCTGACGGCGAGGACACGATCGCGATCCGGACGTGCTGCTATTTCTCGATCTCGTTCGACCACCGGCTCATCAATGGGGCGGTGGCTGATGAGTTCCTGGCGTTCGTGAAGAAGCGGCTGGAGACGTTCCCGGAGGACGTGTCGTGACAGGCGGGCGGTCGCTCGTGATGCAGCGGACGATCGTCACCCCTGGTGAGCGAGACCGTTTCCTCGAACGCGCGCGCCAGCGCCGCGAGCACTACACGGCGCGGCGTTGCCGCTACTGGGTGTTCGAGGAGGCTGGACTCCCGGGTGCGTTCATCGAATTCGCGGAGTCGGAAGATCAGGCGGCATTGACGGCTGCGCTGGCTGGCGCGCCCGAGCCGCTGATCGACCCGGCGCGACTCTATCAAGAGGTCGAGCTGTAGCGGCTCGCCCATCATTCAGGAGTTACCGATGCTTGGCCGTTCGATCACTGCCGCGGGTGAGACGTGGCATGCAATGCCGTCGGGATTCGTGACGCAATACGATCACGATGAATTCGGCATCGTGTTCGTCCGGGGAACCGGCACGGACCGTGTCGTGCGGGTGAGCCGGTATTCGCCGCAGCGCGCGCGGTCCCGGGAATTGTCGTTCGCCGAGCTGTCCGACGCGGATCTGCTACGCCTATTCAACGCGTCGCAGCCGAGCTTCACCTCGCCGGAAGCAGGCTACGCTCCATGACTGGCGGCGCCGCCGGGGCGCCGCCGATCCCGCCTGACGCCGCAGCGACCGTCGATCTGCACACGCATTCCACGGCCTCAGACGGCGCGGCATCTCCCGCGGAACTCGCCGGGCGCGCAGCGGCCGCGGGTCTCGTGGCGATCGCCCTCACCGACCACGACACCGTTGACGGCGTCATCGCGGCGCGAGCCGCCGGTGCCGCGATCGGGGTCGAGGTGATCGCGGGCATCGAGCTGAGTGCGAGCGAGGGCGAACAGGAAGTACACCTGCTGGGATTACACCTGGCCGACATCGCGCCGATTGCGGCGAAACTCGACGAGCTCCGGGTCGCTCGCAGCAGGCGCGCCGAGACGATCGTCGGGGTCCTACGTGCCCTGGGGATACCGGTCACGCTGGAGGCGGTGCTCGCGCAGGCGGGGACCGGTGCGGTCGGCCGGCCACATGTGGCCCGCGCGCTGATCGCGGGTGGCTGGGTACGCGACCAGCGAGAAGCATTCGAGCGGTATCTGGGTGCGGGGCGCCCCGCGAACGTCCTCAAACAGCGTCTCTCCGTGAGCGAAGCGATCGGCATGGTGCACGCAGCCGGCGGCGTCGCGGTCGTGGCGCATCCCGGCCGTGACGGGACGCGTGCGCGCCTCGAGGCTCTGCAGGCCGCTGGCCTCGACGGCGTCGAGGTTCGTCATCCCAGCCACTCCGCTGAAGACGTGGCCCGGCTGGGCGCCCTGGCAGCCCACCTCGGGTTGCTGCACAGCGGCGGATCGGACTGGCATGGTGCGACGGATGGCCCGCGCGTGTTGGGCGCTCTCAAGGTGCCGGCGGTGTGGGCGTCTCTTCAGGCCGAACGCGCGCGCAAGTACCGCCCGAGGGATGGTGCCGCATGGAACTCCGCGAACGGGTCGCGCTCGTAACCGGCGCGGGACTCCGCGTCGGGCGTGCGATTGCGCTGGGCCTCGCACGGAGCGGCGCGCGCGTGGCCGTGCACTACAACGAAACGGCCGATGGCGCCCGGGAAGTCGTGGAGTCGATTCGCGCGCAGGGCGGAGATGCGTTCGCGATCGGCGCGGACCTGAGCGACGCCGCTGCCGCCGGGCGATTGGTGGATTCGGTGGCCGCGCACTGGGGCGTCCTGGACGTCCTGGTGAACTCGGCTGGCATCATGCGCCGCACACCGCTGGCAGATGTGACGCCCGCAGCGTGGGATGAGATCTTCGCCGTCAACTTGCGCGCACCGTTCTTCGTCGCGCAGGCGGCGGCCAGAGTGATGGGGACACGCGGCGGAGCGATCGTCAACATCTCGGATCTCGCCGGCCTCGAGACCTGGAGGGACTACATCCCGCACGGCATCAGCAAGTCCGGTGTCGTGCAGATGACGCGCGCACTCGCGCACGCGCTGGCGCCGCACATTCGCGTCAACGCGATCGCGCCCGGCGCGGTGATGTTGCCACAGGCCTGGGATGAGGCCGCGGCGGCGCATCTCGTGGCAACGACCCCGCTCCGCCGGCTGGGCAGCCCCGATGATGTCGTCGGGGCCGTGCTGTATCTCCTGCAGGCCGACTACGTCACCGGCGAGACGATCGTCGTGGACGGCGGACGCCATGTCCGCGTCTGACCCAGCGGCTCCCGGACGACGCGAGTACGGGACGATCGTCGTCGTGGGCGGGGGCTGCTACGGCAGCTACTACGTCCGCCAGCTCGGGAGGGCGCGGCAGGCTGGCGCGCTGGAGTGGGACCGCGTGGTGGTGGTGGACCGGGATCCGTCGTGCCGGGTCGCGACTGCGCGGGCGGGGGGAGATGCGACGGCTCCGGGGGCCGAGATCGTGGTGGCGGAGTGGACGGAGTTCTTCCGCGGCTATCTCGATGCCGCCTGTGTGGACCCCGCAGCCACCAGCCGGGACGCCATCGTCCCGTCTCCGCTCATGCCGCACCTCATGTACGAATGGCTACTGGCGCGGTCGGCGGCGCGTTGGCCTGACCGGGTGGTGACGACCAAGCCCCTGATCGGGAAGCCGGACGTCCCATGGCATCGCGCGGCGCCGGCCGGGACGCTGTACGCCAGTTTCGCCGAGTGGATCTGTCCCGTGAATTGCGTCGAGCCAGCGACGTGCCCCAAGACGCGAGAGACGCGGTGGTGGACGATGCCGGCGGCGGTCCAGTCATACGCGGATCGCGAGCGAGCGGCGGGCCGGGCACTCGCCGGTCCGGTTATCTTTCACTGCACGCATCGCGCGTATGGCGTCGGCATGTTCGACACCGCCGCGGCGGTGAGCGGCGACGCGACCGTGCTCGGCGCGGGAACCCGGGGACCGGCGAACGTCCTCATAGGGACGGTATCACATTGTCACGGTGCGTTGAACGTCTTGGCGATAGGTGAGGAACGTGGGAACGACTGCTGACTACAATGTGATCATCGTCGGCGCGGGGCCGGCCGGCCTGACGGCGGCGCTGTACGCCGGACGCTCGATGCTGCGGACCGTCGTGCTCGAGGCGGGCGTTCCGGGCGGCGAGTTGCTGCGCACCGAGACGATCGAGGACTATCCCGGCTTCGAGCACATCGAGGGGTGGGATCTGGCCCAGCGGTTCGAGAACCACGCGCGCAAGTTCGGGGCGGAGTTCCGGACTGGAGGCCGTGTCACGGCGGTGCGGAAGGGCGATGACGGGAATTTCGACGTCGAGACGGAGGAGGGAGACCACTTCCGTGCGCCGGCGGTGATCGTGACCGCGGGAGGAACGCCAGTCCTGCTGAACGTGCCGGGCGAGATCGAATATGCGGGGAAGGGCGTGTCGTACTGTGCGATCTGCGACGGCGCGTTCTTCAAAGGCCATACGATCGCCGTCGTCGGCGGGGGTGATGCGGCCGCGGAAGAGAGCGACTTCCTCACACGATACGCGGAGAAGGTCTATCTGATCCACCGGCGCGACGAACTGCGCGCGTCAGCCATTCTCCAGCAGCGCCTGAAGGCGAATCCCAAGATCGAGGTCATTTGGGACACGGTCGTCACGTCGGTCGAGGGTGATGAGAAGGGGCTGGTGCACGCGCTGCGGCTCCGGAACGTCAAGACGGGCGCAGAGCGGTGCCTGGATGCGACTGGGCTGTTCGTCTTCATCGGCTTCCGGCCGAACACCGGGATCGTCGAGGCGCATGTCGACCACGACGAGATGGGTTACCTCCGGACGGACATCAACATGCAGACCTCACTCGGCGGATTGTTCGCCGCCGGCGACGTGCGCGCGCAACTCACCCGCCAGGTGACGACCGCGGCCGGCGATGGGACGACCGCGGCGATCGCGGCCGAGAAATATCTCGCGGCCCGGCGCGGATGATCGTCACCGCGACGACCGTCGGCCCGTTCGAGGAGAACTCCTACCTCGTCATCGACGAGGCCTCCGGCCGTGCGGTCTACATCGATCCCGGTGACGAAGGCGAGCGCCTGATCGACGTCCTGCGCCGGTCCGGCGCCACGCTGGACGCCATCTGGCTCACACACGCGCATCTGGATCACATCGGCGGTATCGCCGCGATCCGCCGGGTCCACGACGTGCCCATCCTCATGCATCCGCTGGACGCGCCAGTCTACGCGCGCGGCAGCGAGAGCGCCGAGATCTACGGCGTTCCCTTCGAGGCGCCACCGCCGCCCGACGGGCCACTGGCCGAAGGGCAGGTGGTGCGCGCCGGCGGCATCAGCTTCAACGTGATGCACCTGCCCGGGCACGCTCCAGGGCATGTCGCGTTCGTCGGGGCGGATCGGGTGTTCGGCGGAGATGTGCTGTTCGCCGGGAGCATTGGCCGTACCGACATGCCGTATTGCGATCCCGCCGCAATGAGCGAATCGCTCGCCCGGATCGCAACGCTGCCGGAGCCGCATATTGTGCACCCCGGGCACGGTCCGGCGACGACGATCAGCCGCGAGCTGCGCGATAACCCGTTCCTGAGCGGAGCGGCGCGAGTGATCGGCAGCGGGGCGAAGTAGACCGCGATGCGCCCGCTCGCGGCTGTCGTCGTCGCATCGCTCTGGATCGGAGCTGCGCTCCTGCTCATGGCATCGGTCGCTCCGGCGGCATTCGCGACGATCTCGTCGCGCGCGGAGGCGGGTGCGTTGGTGGGCCGGGTCCTCTCCCCGGTTTTTCTCACGGGCTTCGCCGGCGGAGCGGTCCTGACGGTGGTTGCTGCTCAGGAGCGCCCGAGTCCCGGGCGGCGTGCGCAGGTGCTCGCCGCTGTGGCGTGGGGCCTAACCTGCGGAGTCTCGCAGTTCATCCTGGCGCCTCGGATTCGTGCGATCCAGGACGCGATCGGCGGCCCCGTCGGCGCACTTGCGGCAGACGATCCCCGGCGTATGGCGTTCGGCCGCCTGCACGGCACGATCCTCGGCGTTTACATGCTCGCGATCATTTCGGCGGCCGCGGTCGTGATGCTGGCGGCGCCCGTTCTGCGCGCGCGAAATTCCCACTCCTGACGCCAGAATTCCATGTCCAGTCGTACCCGCAGCGAACGCGATCCCCTCGGCGAGCTCCCCGTACCGTTTGACGCGCTGTATGGCGTGCAGACGGAGCGCGCCGCACGCAACTTCCCGATCAGCGGCCTGCGGGCGCTTCCCGTTTTCGTGCGCGCCACCGTGTGGATCAAGAAGGCAGCCGCCGAAACGCACAAGGAGACGGGGCGGCTGGATGCCGAGCGTGCGGATGCGGTGATCCGGGCGGCCGATGAGATACTCGCGGGGCAGCACCTGGACCAGTTCGTGGTCGACGTCTATCAGGCGGGCGCCGGCACGTCGCACAACATGAACACGAACGAAGTGCTGGCCAATCGCGCGAACGAACTGCTCGGACACGCGCGAGGCACCTACGCCCCCGTGCATCCCAACGATCACGTCAACATGGCGCAGTCGACCAACAATGTGATCCCGACCGCCATCCGGCTCGCGTGCCTCGCGCAACTGGACCCCCTCGTGAGCGCCGCCACTACGCTGTCTCGCGCATTTCGTGCGAAGGGCGACGAGTTCGACGGGGTGCTGAAAGCGGGCCGGACGCATCTCCAGGATGCGATGCCCATCCGTCTGGGCCAGGAGCTTCGCGCGTACGGCGAAACACTGGAGCGCGGGATACGGCGCGTGGCGCAAGCTGCCGGGTATCTGCGGGACCTTGGCATCGGCGGTAGCGCCGTAGGAACGGGCGTCAACGTCGAGCCGTCATACCCGGCCCTCATGGTACGGCACCTTCGGGCCATGACCGGATATGAGATCCGGGAGGGACGCGACCGCATCCAACTGATGCAGAGCATGGGCGATGTCGCGGGTTACAGCGCGCAGCTCAAGGTGCTGGCGCTCGATCTGAGCAAGATCGCGAGCGATCTGCGGCTGCTCGCGAGTGGCCCGCGCACGGGGCTCGACGAGATCCGGCTTCCGGCGGTACAGCCGGGTTCCTCGATCATGCCGGGGAAGATCAATCCGTCGATCCCCGAGATGGTAAACCAGGTGTGCTTTCAGGTCATCGGGTGCGACGCGTGCGTCGCGGCGGCGGCCGAGCACGGGCAGTTGGAGCTGAACGTGATGATGCCGGTCATCGCGTACAACGTGCTGCTCGCGGGCATGATCCTGACCAACGCGATGCAGGTGATGGCCGAGCGGTGTGTACAGGGGTTGGAAGCGAACCCTGAACAGTGCGCCTACTGGGTGGAGCGATCGGCGGCACTCGCGACGGCGCTTGCGCCGCGCATCGGCTACGCCAGGGCCGCGGACCTGAGCAAGCAGTCGGTGAAGGAGAACGTGCTGATCCGGGATCTCGTGCGGCGCGAGCACGTGCTGCCGCCGGACGAGATCGAGGATGTGCTCGACTTGCGGAAGATGACGGACATTGGCGTGCCGGGCGGGTCGCACGGCGTGCCGGGCGGCGGATGATCGCGACCACTGGGATAGGCGCGCGGGCCCCGATTGCCTGTCTACGCCGTCGCGCCCTTGCCCTCGTCCGCCGGGACCCCTAACCTGCAGGTATGCGCATAACGACGTGGGCCGAGTACGGGCTGATATGCGCGTTGCATCTGGCGAAGCGTGCCGCCGAGGGACCGTTGACGGGGCGCGAGCTGGCAGCGCGTGAGCGGCTCCCGGCGGACTATGTGGAGCAGATTCTGCTCCGGTTGCGCCGCGCCGATGTCGTCCGCAGCACGCGTGGTGCGCACGGCGGGTACGTGCTCGCGCGACCGGCCGATCGCGTGTCGGTGCGCGACGTCATTGCGGCATCCGAGCTCGGGACCTTCGACCTCCACTGCGTGACGCATCCCGTGGACGAAGAGCGATGCTCGGCATCGCACCACTGCAGCATCCGTCCTGTATGGATGCTGTTGCAGCAGAAGATCGACGACGTGCTCGAGGGCGTGCACCTGGCCGATCTGCTGGCGGAGGAGAGCGTGGTGCGAGAGCGCGTCGGTCTCGAGCGCGTGGGTCTACCGGTCCTGCAGGCGTAGGACCAACAGCGACGCGCGCCGGTACTTTGGGCGCAGCCGTCGGACGAGGCCACATGCGGATGGGGCTCTGGCGGCGATGGCAGGCCGAGCGGGCGGGGCGCGAGCGAGCGTCCGCCTTCGTGCGTGCGTTACTCGTCGATCCGCCGGAATCCGACGTGCAGCAACTCGCGGAGATCGGGACGCACGGCGACGCCGACCACGCGCGGTGGGAGCTTCGCTATGTACGCCGGGCCACGGGGATGCTCGCTGCGCAGCGCGACGCTCTCGATGACCGGACGGCGTCGCTGGTGTCGTCAGCCCTCGCGCGGGCGGTGCGGCGCGATCCTCAAGTGGCGACCGCCCGGCGGAGCGTGGCGGCGAGACAGTTCAACATCCGCCTGTCGGCGTACGCTGACGCGCTGGATGACAAGAGCGCATCGGAGCGAACGGGCGACCGGCTTGGGCGCGTGCTCCTCGGGTTCGCGGGGCGGCTGGATCCGGCCAATACGGATCTCGAAGCTGCCGGTGCGATCGTCACTGCGTTTCTCGCGGAAGCATCGGAGGCCCTGCGCCGGTCGTTTGGCGAGGCGGCGCTACCGGAGGATGTGGCGCCGTCGGAGATACGGAGTGGCGGATAAGATCACGTGCGAAACACAAACGGGGCCGGCTGCATCACGCTGCAGCCGGCCCCGTTTCATTTCACGGTGTGCTCATCAGTGCCGAAGGGGGGACTCGAACCCCCACGGGCTATCGCCCACTGCGCCCTGAACGCAGCGCGTCTACCAGTTCCACCACTTCGGCGAATGGCGTAGTATAGGATAGCCCACCGTGGGGGTCAACGCACACGGATATTGTTGCCACTCCACGCGTTTCCCCGTCACGAAGAGTAGCTGCCATGGCCCGCCCCCCGGGCGATTCGGAGACTGAGCCGATTGCGCGGAACCGGCGCGCGCGTCACGAATATCAGATTCTGGAGACCTGGGAAGCGGGCCTGGTGCTGACCGGAACCGAGGTCAAAGCACTCCGAAGCGGCAAGGCGACATTGACCGACGCCTTCGGGACCGTCAACGGGGGCGAGGTTTTTCTGCTGAATCTGCATATCGCGCCGTACGAAGCCGGGCATCAGTTCAACCATGAACCGACGCGCACCCGGAAGCTCTTGCTACACAAGAGGGAGATCCGCCGGCTCATCGGCGCCGTCGAGCGCGAGGGGCTCACCCTGATCCCTCTCGACCTCTACTTCAAGCGCGGAGTCGCAAAAGTCGTGATCGGTCTTGGGCGGGGGAAGAAGCTGCACGACAAGCGGGCCGATGAGCGCAGGCGCTCCGACCAGCGCGACATGGCGCGCGCGTTGGCCAGGACTGGGCGCGGCCGGTGATGCTGGGGCTGGTGATCGCGTGCGTGCTGCAGGGGGTGGTCCCGTCGGTCCCGCGGACCGGGCAGCCAACGGCGCTGACGGTGAAGGCGGCGGGTGATGCGCACGGGGTTCGCGTGCCGTTCGTCGTCCGAGGCGATGGCCAGCTCGTGGTACGCGCCGACCTGGTGGCGACGGCGCTTGGCGGCAACAGCAAGCGACTGTCCAATGGCCATTATTCCGTTTCGGTTCCCGGCGTCACGCTCGACATCGCCGATCAGAGCGGCTTCGCGACATCGGCCGGCGGCATTGTGCCGCTGCCGGTCCCCGCCACGGTGGACCACGGCACCTTGTACCTGCCGCTCGCGATCGTCGCGGACGTCTTTCCCCGGATGGGCAGCGGCGTCCTCTACGATTCCGCACAGAGCGAGCTACGGGTCTTCACGCCACTGGTGTCGCCGACGGGCCGGCACCACACGCTGGCGAGCAACCGGTCGCCGGATGGCGGAGTCCGACGGGGTGGCGGAGTCGTCGAAGCGGCGGCGCTCCCGGAGCGGGACCCTCTACCAGCGGTGCCAGCCGATGCTGCGGCCGACGATAATCGGGATGTCGCCGGGGTCAGCGCGTCGGGCGACGAGCTGCTGGGCGCGTCGGACGATGCGAGTCCCGGCGAGAACCCGCTCGGTGGGAAGCGGTATCTCGTCGTGGTCGACGCCGGCCATGGAGGCCCTGACCACGGAATGGTGGGGCCGATCGGCGCCCCACACACGCTCTACGAGAAATCGGTCACGCTCGCGGTCGCCCTCAAGGTGGGTGCAGCGCTCCGGCGGCGCGGGATCGACGTCGTGCAGACGCGGACCACGGACACGCTGATCGCCCTGTCCGACCGCGGGCGCATTGCGAACGAGCACAAAGGCGACCTCTTTCTGTCGATTCACGTCAACGCCGCCAATCCGAACTGGCACGATCCCGCGGCCGCGCGCGGATTCGAGACCTATTTCCTGGCGGAGGCCAAGACAGAGGATGCCCGCCGGGTGGAGCGCATTGAAAACGAGGCCGTCCGGTTCGAAACGGGTGCCGACGCAACGCAGCCCGATCCGGTTAACTTCATCATCGATGACATGCACCAGAACGAGCACCTGCGGGAATCGTCCGAGCTGGCTGCGATCATCCAGCAGCGCCTGGGCGGGGTGCACCCGGGCCCGGACCGGGGCGTGAAGCAGGCGGGGTTCCGGGTACTGGTGACGGCCTTCATGCCTGCCGTGCTCGTCGAGATCGGATTTGGCACGAACAAGGCCGAGGCCCGGTTTCTCTCGCAGTCATCGTCGCAGGCGACGCTGGCCAACGCGATCGCCGGAGCGACTGCCGAGTACCTGGCGCGATACGCGCGCCGTGTGAGGACCGCGGCGCAGTGACATTGTCGTCCGCCGCACTGCGTGTCGAAGCGGCGGGAATCGAATTCCAGAATCCGGTGATCCTCGCGTCTGGCACGGCCGGCTACGGCCGGGAGCTGGCCGGCGTGATGGACCTGGATGCCCTCGGCGGCCTCGTGACGAAAGCGGTGAGCGTCGAGCCGCGGGCAGGCGCGCCGGCTCCGCGTGTCGCCGAGTTCAGCGGCGGGATGATCAATGCCGTGGGTCTCGCGAATCCGGGTGTAGAGGTCGTGCAGCGAGAGCACCTGCCGTGGCTCGCCGCGCACCTGCAACGCGCGCGCGTGCTGGTGAACGTGATCGGCACCACGGTCGACGACTTCATCTCCGTGATCTCCGCTCTGGACGGGGCGCCGGGTGTGTCGGCGTTCGAGCTGAACGTGAGCTGCCCTAACGTGCGGCATGGCGGCATGGAGTTCGGAGCGGATCCATCGGTATTGGCGGATCTGGTGACGCAGGCCCGCCGCGCGGCGCGCCGCCCCCTATTCGTCAAGCTTTCTCCCACGCTCCCGGACATTGCTGCGACCGCGCGAGTGGCGGTGGATGCGGGTGCCGATGGGATCACCGTCGTCAACACGGTGCCCGGGCTTCTGATCGACGTCGAGCGCAGGCGTCCGGTCCTTGGCTTCGGCACCGGAGGCGTGAGCGGTCCCGCGATTCTGCCGGTCGGGGTACTGGCGACCTGGAAAGTCTCGCGCGCGGTGCACGTGCCGGTCATGGGTGTCGGAGGGATCGCCAGCGCGGAAGACATCGTGCAGTATGTGTTGGCCGGTGCCACGCTGGTGGGGGTGGGAACGGCTGCCCTTCAGGACCCGCGGCTTCCGGAGCGTCTGGTGCGGGCGTTGGGTGCGTGGTGTGCCGGGCATGGAGTCCAAACCCTTAAAGACGTCGTCGGGCGTCTGGAGTGGCCAGCGTGACCGTAACGCCGAACGTGCCGCAGGCGGGGAGCACGCCGTCTCCGGCGACACCTTCGACCACGCCAAAGGCGACGGCGATCGTCGCGCTCGACGTACCCAACGCCGATTCGGCGCTGATGATCGTGTCGGCGCTGGGTGATCTGTGCCGGTTCTACAAAGTTGGGAGTGAGCTGTTTACCGGAGCGGGGCCGTCGGTGGTGCGTTCGCTCACTGAGCACGGGTGCCAGGTCCTCCTCGATCTCAAGTTCCACGATATCCCGAACACGACGCGCGGCGCGGCGCGAAGTGCGGCGCGGATCGGAGCGCGCCTTCTGACGGTCCATGCGACGGGTGGCCGTGCGATGATGGAGGCGGCGATGGAGGGTGCTCGTCAGGGCGCCGCGCAGGCCGGGCACGGCGGGGAATGCGAGGTGTTCGCGGTGACCGTGCTGACCTCGCTCGATGGCGAGCGAATCAGTGAAGCGTGGGGCCGGACTGGCGTACACGTGCAGGATGAAGTGCTGCGGCTGGCCGAGATCGCCCGGCGGGCGGGGGTAACGGGGATCGTGTGCGGCGGTGCTGAGGCGCCGGCGGTGCGGGTGGAATACGGCAACACACTGAAGCTGCTGATCCCGGGGGTACGGCTGACGGGCTCGGCCGCGAACGACCAACTGCGGGTGGTGACCCCTGGGGAGGCCGTCGCCGCGGGTGCGAGCTACGTGATCGTGGGGCGTACGGTGACCGCGGCACCGGTCGCGCGGGACGCCATGCGGCGGGTGCTCAGCGAGCTTGGTTGACGCGGCAGCGTACCGTCCAGCGGTGTCCACGCGCCTTGCTTTGGGTGTCTAAACCCAATAAGTTCCTGAGCTTGTCCCGATTTTGATGACGATCGCCAAGCAGTCCGCATGGGCGGACCGCTGGCGGTCGCTGTATCAGGAGCTTGTCCGTGAAGGTACGAAGCAGCGTGAAGCCCATTTGCGAGCATTGTAAAGTGATCAAGCGAAACGGGGTAATGCGCATCATTTGCAAGCGCAACCCGAAGCACAAGCAGCGTCAGGGCTGACCGATGGCACGTATCGCGGGAATCGATCTGCCTCGGGACAAGAAGGTCGAGGTCGGGCTGACGTACATCTTCGGCATCGGCCGCGCGACCGCTCGCAAGATCGTGGCGACGACCGGTGTGAGCGCGGCGCTCCGCGTACGCGAGTTGACGGACGCGGATGTCAACCGTTTGCGGCAGGCGATCGAGCGGGATTACCGCGTCGAGGGTGCGCTGCGGACCGAAGTGGCGATGAACATCAAGCGCCTGATGGATATCGGGTCCTACCGGGGCATCCGCCACCGGAAGGGCCTGCCGGTCCGCGGGCAGCGCACGCATACGAACGCCCGAACCAAGAAGGGTCCGCGGCGCGCGATCGCAGGCAAGAAAAAGGTCACGAAGTAATCGGGTGAGCTGTGGCTCACCCGTCTGCACATACCTGATCACGACATGGCAACCGCAAAGAAAACAAAGCGCGTCATTGAGGCGGAAGGAATCGCCCACGTCAGTGCCACGTTCAACAACACCACCGTGACCATCACCGACAGTCACGGGAACACGGTGGCGTGGGGATCGGCCGGCAAGGCGGGGTTCAAGGGCTCGAAGAAATCGACGCCGTTCGCGGCGACGGTGGCAGCCGAGCAGGTCGCCCGCGAGGCGATGACGCTCGGTGTCCGGCGCGTGCACGTGCGTGTGCAGGGTCCGGGCAGCGGCCGTGAGTCGGCGATTCAGGCGCTCGCGACGGCCGGCCTGCAGGTCAAGTCGATCAAGGACGTGACGCCGATTCCGCACAACGGTTGCCGGCCGCCCAAGCGGCGGAGGGTTTAAGCGGTGCGGTATCTCGGACCCAGTTGCCGCCAGTGCCGGCGTGAAGGCACGAAGCTGTTTCTCAAGGGCATGAAGTGTTTCACCGAGAAGTGTCCCGTGGAGCGGCGGCCGTATGCTCCCGGACAGCACGGCCAGAGCACGGCACGGCGCCGCAAGTCGTCGGAGTACGCGCGGCAGTTGCGTGAGAAGCAGAAGATCAAGCGGATCTACGGGCTCAGCGAGCGGCAGTTCCGCAACGTCTTCGAGCGGGTGAACCCGATGCCGGGCATCACGGGCCACAACCTGCTGGCCGCGCTCGAGAGCCGGCTCGACAACATGGTGTACCGGATGGGATTCGCAGCGAGCCGCAAGGCAGCGCGGCAGTTGATCCGGCACCGCCACGTCGAGGTGAACGGACACTCGGTCGATGTGCCGAGCTATCTGGTGCGGCCGGGGGAAGAGGTTCGCGTGCGGATGAAGTCGCGCGAGCAGGTGTCGATTCTGTCGGCCATGGAGCAGTCGTCGCGAGGCGCTCCGCTGGCGTGGCTGGCTGTCGACCGCGAGTCGTTCAGCGGCCGCATGCTCGAGCGCCCACAGCGGGCGAGCATTCCGATCGCGGCACAGGAACAGCTCGTCGTAGAGCTCTATTCGAAGTAGGGCGTGGCGCGAAGCGCCGCGCGGTCGGGGCCCTAACCCCCGTACGGAGCCACCGCGCGTTAGGGGCGGGGTGGAACGTTGCCGGGCACGGTGTCCGGCATGACCAACACATAAGGATCAATCAGCAATGGCACACACGATCGATCTCCGGGGCCTCGTGCGGCCGCAGCTCGTCGAGGCGACGAAGCGCGAAGACAATCCGAACGTGGCCGAGTTCCGCCTGCAACCCCTCGAGCGCGGATTTGGGCATACGCTGGGCAACGCCATGCGGCGGATGCTGCTGTCGTCCCTTCGTGGGTCGGCGGTCTGGGCGTTCCGCATCGATGGCGTCGTTCACGAGCACCAGACGATTGCGGGTGTCGTCGAGGATGTTCACCAGATCATCGGCAATCTGAAGACGCTGACGCTGAGCCTCGATGATGGTCTCGAGGACGCGCTCCTGCGCATTCAGAAGACCGGCCCAGGCGCCGTCACGGCTGCCGATATCGTACTCGGAACCGGCGTGCACGTGATCGACGCCAGCCACCATCTGTTCACGCTGCAGGATGACCGTGAGATCCATGTCGACCTCTACGCCAAGCAGGGGCGGGGCTACACGGAATCCGACCAGCACGTGCTCGAGCGCGGGATGCCGATCGACGTGGTGCGGATCGACGCGATCTACAATCCAGTCCGGCGCGCGAACTTCGCGGTGGCCGAGACCCGAGTCGGCCAGCGCACGGACTATGACCGGTTGACGCTGACGGTCGAGACGAACGGCACGATCACGCCGGAAGAGGCCGTGAGCTACGCGGCCGCGCTGGCGCAGACGCACTTCCAGTACTTCGTCGGCTTCGGATCGCACACCTCCGCGCCCGTGAGCCCGAGTGGCGAATCGACCGGCGGCGACGCGGTCCGGCTGGCCGAGCTGCAGACGCCGATCGACGACCTGGAGCTGTCCGTCCGGTCCGTGAACTCGCTCAAGAACTCCAACATTCGTTCGTTGGGCGATCTGGTCCGTCAGACCGAGAGCCAGATCCTGCAGGTGAAGAACTTCGGGAAGAAGTCGCTACAGGAGATCGCCGATCTACTGGAGCGGAAGGGGCTGAACTTCGGGATGCGTTACGAGGAGTCGCCCGATGGGGTGCGGATCCTCGACTGGGGTACGCCCCCGAGCCGGGCCGCGGCCAACGCGCCCGACGACGAGGAAGAGTAAGGGAGACGGAGCGACATGCGGCACCGCAAAGCGGGGCGCCAACTTCGGCGCACGAGCGAGCAGCGACTCGCCTTGTTACGTAATCTCGCGATCTCGCTGATCGAACATGGCGCGATCGAGACGACCGAGGCCAAGGCGAAGGAGCTGCGGCCCTTTGTCGAACGGCTGATCACGAAGGCCAAGCGGGGCACGCTCCACGATCGCCGGCTGGCGACGCGGCACGTGCACGTCCGGCGCGCGGCCGATACGCTCTTTCAGAGCGTCGGGCCCGCGTTCGCGACGCGAACGGGCGGCTACACGCGAATCCTCAAGGTGGGCCACCGCAAAGGCGACGGCGCGGAGATGGCGCGGATCGAGATGATCGGCGTGAGCGGGACCAATGGGACCGAGCGGGCGGTGAAGAAGGCGCCGGCGCCCAAGAAGCCGCCGGCAGCACCGCGGGCGAAATCAACCGTCCCATCCGCCACGGCGTCCACGAAGGGGCGTGGCAAGGCACCGGCGCCCGCGACGAAGCAGACACGCAAGGCGGGCGACAAGGGAGGGAGCAAGGGATGAGCACACAGATCAAGCGGAATCGCTGCTTCGTGTGTGATCGCGGTGTCGCCTTCGGCAACAACGTGTCGCACGCGAACAACCGCACGCGGCGGGTATGGAAGCCCAACCTGCAGGTCGCGCGGGTCGTCGTCGACGGCACGATCACCAAGGTGAAGGTGTGCACCCGCTGTCTCCACGCGGGCAAAGTACAGCGCGCGCCTCGGGGCGGGGCGCGGGTGGCGTAACGACGCCTACCGCACTGATCACCGGAATAACCGGCCAGGACGGCTCGTACCTGGCCGAATTGCTCCTCGGCAAAGGCTACCGCGTTGTCGGGATCGTACGCCGTAGCTCCACCACGCCATACGAACGGATCGCGCACCTCGTCGACAAAGTCGACCTGGTGTCCGCCGACCTGCTCGACCAGCATTCTCTCGTCGACGCCATTCGCGATGCCGCACCGCGCGAGATCTACAACCTCGCGGCGCAGAGTTTCGTCCAGACCTCGTGGACCCAGCCGGTACTGACTGGCGAGTTCACCGCGCTCGGCGTCACCAGGATGCTGGAGGCGGTGCGGAAAGCAGCCCCCGAGGCGCGGTTCTACCAGGCCAGCTCCAGCGAGATGTTCGGCAAGGTGCAGCAGACGCCTCAGAACGAGGTCACCTCGTTTTATCCGCGAAGCCCGTATGGCGTGGCGAAGGTGTACGGGCACTGGATCACCGTCAATTATCGCGAGAGCTTCGGACTCTACGCGGTGTCCGGCATCCTCTTCAACCACGAGTCGGAGCGGCGCGGCCTCGAGTTCGTGACGCGAAAAGTGACGGATGGCGTCGCCCGCATTCATCTCGGCA
Organism: uncultured Gemmatimonadales bacterium; assembly: GCA_963737895.1. Lineage (GTDB taxonomy): Bacteria > Gemmatimonadota > Gemmatimonadetes > Gemmatimonadales > Gemmatimonadaceae > Palsa-1248. The sequence continues at coordinate 2,787,942 of CAVTUF010000001.1, forward strand.
TCTCGCGCGAGCTACGCCTCGGCAATCTCGACGCGCGTCGCGACTGGGGATTTGCCGGCGACTACGTCGATGCGATGTGGCGGATGCTGCAGCCGGACACGCCCGAGGACTACGTGGTCGGAACTGGCCTGACGTGGTCGGTCAGGCAACTCTGCGAGATCGCGTTTCGCGCGGTGGGCCTCAACTATCAGGAATACGTGGTGCAGGACCCTCGTTTCCTCCGTCCCGCCGAGGTGGATCTCCTCGTGGCGGATGCGAGCAAGGCCAAGGAGCGTCTGGGGTGGGCGCCGCAGGTGACGTTCGAGCAGTTGATCGCCCGCATGGTCGAGGCCGACGTGACGCGGCACCGCCGAGCGGCGGCGTAGCGCGGGTGCACATGGCCCGCCCGGGGACGACCTGACGTGCGGGCCCTCGTCACTGGCGCGGCGGGGTTCGTCGGACAATGGCTCGTCCGCGATCTACTCGCGGCCGGGCATGAAGTCACCGGGCTCACCCCCGTCGATCCATCGGCGACTGCGACGCTCCTCTCGACGGACGAGCAGGCCGATGTCGACTGGCTGATGGGCGACGTCCGGCGCACCGAAGATGTGCGTCGCGCCCTCAATGTCGCGCCTCCGGATGTCGTATACCACCTCGCTGGCGTGAGCTCGGTGACCACGGCGAACAGCGACCCGGGAGCGGCGACCGAAGTGAACGTTGTCGGCGCGGCGCGACTCCTCGGCGAGGTGCGTGTTCGCCGCCGCGTCGGCGTTCTCGACCCCGCGGTGGTCATTGTCGGGAGCGGTGAGCAATACGGCCGGCACGACAAGAGCGAGCTGCCGCTGACCGAGGATGCCGAGCAGCGCCCGCTGACCGTGTACGCTGCGACCAAGGCCGCGCAGGAAGTGCTGGCGCTGGAGGCATTCCGGAGCGAGGGCGTGCGCGTCGTCGCGACGCGGAGCTTCAATCACAGCGGGCCGGGGCAGGCGCCTGGGTACTTGCTGCCGTCGCTCGTCCGGCGTGCATTGGCGCTGCGGGCCGGCGCCGCGAACGGAGGCGAGCGCCGCGCCGCGCTGTCGCTTGGCAACACGTCGTCGGTGCGCGATTTTCTGCACGTAGCCGACGTCGCGGCGGCGTATATTGCTCTGGCGGCGCGTGGCCGCTCGGGGGAGATCTACAACGTGTCCAGCGGAGTCGGCGTGTCGGTCAAGGAGCTTGCGGTCCAGGTACTCGCTGCGACCGGGGTCAAGGCCCCGCTCGCGACGGACCCGGCGCTGGCTCGCCCGGTGGACGTGCCCGCGCTGGTCGGGGACAATTCCCGCCTGCGTGACGCCACGGGGTGGGCGCCGACGCGTACGCTGCGCGACCCTGATCGATGACCTCGTGGAGTACTGGGCCGCCAAGCCCGCCGTACACTCGTGACCCTCGCAACGACACGCAGGTGACTTCGCGACCCCGCTGGCCGCATGCCTCGACGCACTGATCTACATCGCATTCTGCTGCTGGGATCGGGCCCCATCGTCATCGGGCAGGGGGCCGAGTTCGACTACTCCGGTACGCAGGCGGCGAAGGCGCTCCGTGAGGAAGGGTTCGAGGTGGTGCTGGTGAACTCGAATCCGGCGACCATCATGACGGACCCGGAGTTCGCGTACCGCACGTACATCGAGCCGGTCACGCCGGAGTTCGTGGAGCTGGTGATCGCGCGCGAGCATCCCGACGCGCTGCTGCCGACAATGGGCGGGCAGACGGCGCTCAACGTGGCACTCGAGCTGGCGGACCGTGGCGTGCTGGCCCGGCACGGCGTTGAGCTGATCGGCGCCAACGCCCGCGCGATTCGGGTGGCCGAGGACCGGGCTCTGTTCGCCGACGCAATGCGCCGGATCGGGCTCGCGGTGCCGGTGGGCGGCATCGCGGCATCATATGACGAGGCCGAGGCGCTGCTCGACCGGGTTGGATTTCCGGCGATCATCCGGCCCTCGTTCACACTGGGCGGCACCGGTGGCGGGATCGCGTACAACCGCGCCGAGTACGAGGACGTGGTGCGCCGCGGGCTGGACATGTCGCCGACGCACCAGGTGCTGGTCGAGCAGAGCGTCCTGGGCTGGAAGGAGTATGAACTCGAAGTGATGCGCGACCACGATGACAACGTCGTGATCGTCTGCTCCATCGAGAACATCGATCCAATGGGGGTCCACACCGGCGATTCGATCACGGTGGCCCCGGCCATGACCCTGACCGACCGGGAGTACCAGCGCATGCGGGACGCCGCGCTCGCGGTCATTCGCGAGATCGGTGTGGATGCGGGCGGGTGCAACATTCAGTTCGCGATCAATCCGCGCGATGGCACGATGCTCGTGATCGAGATGAATCCGCGCGTCTCGCGCTCCTCGGCTCTCGCATCCAAGGCGACCGGCTATCCGATCGCGCGGATCGGGGCGAAGCTCGCGGTGGGCTACCGTCTGGACGAGATCGCGAACGACATCACGCGGACGACGCCAGCGTCATTCGAGCCGGTGCTGGACTACGTCGTCGTGAAGGTGCCGCGGTTCGCGTTCGAGAAATTCGCGGGAGCGGACCCCCGGCTGACCACCCAGATGAAATCGGTCGGCGAATCGATGGCGATCGGCCGCACCTTCAAGGAAGCGTTCCAGAAGGGACTCCGCGCGCTCGAATCCGGGCGGATCGGCTGGGTGGCCGGGGCGACTCCCGCTGACGACCGGCTGGCCGACGACACCGTCGAGGCATTGCGCGGGGCACTGCGGCAGCCGACCCCGGAGCGGGTCTTTCAGATCAAGCGAGCGATCATGGCGGGGATAACCCTCGCCGATCTGAACGAGATCACCGCGGTGGACCCGTGGTTCCTGGCCGAGATGCAGCAACTGGTCGATGCCGAGGTCTGGTACGCGGGGCTTCCGGCTGAAGAAGCCCACTCCGGGGACACGATCCGGACGATGAAGCAGATGGGTTTCTCGGATCGCCAGTTGGGCGATCTCCGCGGGGAGTCCGACGTGGTAGTCCGGACGCGGCGGTGGGCGGCCGGCGTGCGGCCCGCCTACAAGATGGTGGACACTTGCGCGGGCGAATTTCCGTCAGCGACCCCGTACCTCTACGGCAGCTACGACGAGGAGAGTGAGGCGCCGAGGACCGGGCGGCGGTCGGTGGTGATCCTCGGGAGCGGCCCGAACCGGATCGGTCAGGGAGTGGAGTTCGACTACTGCTGTGTCCGGGCCGCGTTGGCCCTGCGGGACCAAGGCTTCGAGACGATCATGATCAACTCCAATCCGGAAACCGTCTCGACGGATTTCGACATATCCGACAAGCTGTACTTCGAGCCGCTGACTCTGGAGGACGTGCTCGAAGTCATCGATCGCGAGAAGCCGGAGGGCGTCATCGTGCAGCTCGGGGGGCAGACGCCACTCAAACTGACACGCGGATTGGCGGCGGCCGGCATCCGGATTCTGGGCACGCCGCCGGATGCAATTGATACGGCGGAGGACAGGCGCCGGTTCGCGATGATCGCGGACCATCTGGGGCTTCATCAGCCGGAGAGCGGCACGGCGACGGGGCCGGACGAGGCGGCGGAGATCGCCACTCGAGTCGGATATCCGGCGCTCCTGCGGCCGTCGTACGTGCTCGGTGGCCGGGCGATGCAGGTCGTCTACGACGAGCCGTCGCTGCGCGAATATTTCGCGAGAGCGGTGCGAGCTTCGGAGGAACGTCCGGTGCTGATCGACCGGTTCCTCGAAGACGCGTTCGAGGCGGATGTGGACGCGATTTCCGACGGACACCAGGTGGTGATCGGCGGCGTCATGCAACACATTGAAGATGCCGGAATCCATTCTGGCGACTCGGCTTGCGTGTTGCCACCTTACTTGATACGTGAACAAGACCTGGCGATCATGCGGGCACAGACCGTGGCCCTCGCCAAGGCGCTCGGGCGTGGTTGGTTTGATCAACGTGCAGTTCGCGGTGAAGGGGGGCGTGGTCTACGTCCTGGAGGTCAACCCGCGGGCCAGCCGGACGATCCCGTTCGTGTCGAAAGCGATCGGCGTGCCGCTGGCGGCTGTGGCCGCGCGGGTCATGGCGGGAGAGACGCTGGCGCAGATCGGATTTATCGAAGAGGTCGTGCCCCCTTACGTGGCCGTCAAAGAGGCGGTCTTCCCATTCAGCAAGTTCCGGGAGTTCGATCCGATCCTGGGACCCGAGATGCGGTCGACGGGCGAAGTCATGGGGATCTCGGACTCATTCGGCAGCGCCTTCGCGAAGGCCCAACTGGCCGCGGACAACGGGCTCCCGACGGCGGGGGCGATCTTCATCACGGTCAATGACAGCGACAAATCCACGGTCGTCCCGATCGCGCGCCGGTTCCACGAGATGGACTTCCGGCTGTTCGCGACGGAGGGGACTGCCCGGTACCTTCGGGGTCGCGGGATACCGGCCGAGCGGGTGTTCAAAGTTCATGATGGACGTCCCCATGCGATCGACTTGATCGTCAATCGGGATGTGCAACTCCTCATCAACACCCCGTTGGGCAAGCATGCCCACCGCGACGACTATTCGCTCCGCCAGGCGGCGATCGCCCATCGGGTGCCGTATACGACCACCCTGTCCGCCGCCAGCGCGGCCTGCGATGCGATCCTCGCCCTCCGGTCCAGACGTCCGGCGGTGAAGTCGCTGCAGGAGTGGCAGGCCCTGGCGCGGGGTGGTGCAGACCGGCCAGCGACCGTTCGGCCAGCGGCACCATTGCTGTCCACGCCACCGGATGGGCAAATGGCGGCGGCGTCGCCGTGACGCGGGCGCGGGGTGCCGCGGCGGGGCTCTCTCCGTCCGCCACAGTCCATGAATCGGCCTATGTGGACGAGGGTGCCACGGTCGGACCCGGGACCCGGATCTGGCATTTCTGCCACGTAATGCCAGGGGCCGTGATCGGTCCGCGATGCAACCTCGGGCAGAACGTCGTCGTCATGGGCGGGACGCGTCTTGGCGAGAACGTCAAGGTTCAGAACAACGTCTCGATCTACGAAGGGGTGGAGCTGGAGGACGACGTCTTCTGCGGCCCCTCAATGGTGTTTACCAATGTCGTCAACCCACGCAGCCATGTGTCTCGGAAGCATGAGTACCTACGGACGCTGGTCCGGCGGGGGGCTACGATCGGAGCCAATGCCACAGTCGTTTGCGGCGTCACCCTCGGCGAATACGCGTTCGTCGGGCGCCGGCGCCGTGGTGACTCGCAACGTGCCGGCCCACGCGCTGGTCGTCGGCGTGCCGGCGCGGAGGATCGGTTGGGTGTGTTCCTGCGGGGTACGGCTTCCGGACGCCGGAGAAGGCACGTGCGAGACGTGCGGCTCGGTCTACGGCCGCTCGGGTGACGGGATCGTCCGGACGGGGGGGCGGAGTTGACCCACCCGGACGCGTTCCGTATCGCGATGGTGGGGTGCGGGCGCATCAGCCGCAACCATTGGGAAGCCGTTGCCCGCGTGGATGGCCTTTCGATCGCCGCGGTCTGCAATGTGGACGCGGAGCGGGCTCGCGCGGCTGGCGAAGAGCTGCACGTGCCGTGGTTCAAGTCGTACGAAGAGATGCTGAGCCAGGCGCCGTGCGAGATCGTGACCATCGCGACGCCATCGGGATTGCATCCGCAGCAGGGGATCCTGGCCGCGCGGGCCGGCAAGCACGTCATCGTGGAGAAGCCGATGGCGATCACGCTGTCCGCCGCCGATGAGTTGCTCCACGCCTGTGATGCCGCGAACGTGCATCTCTTCGTCGTCAAGCAGAACCGGCTCAACCGCACGATCCAACTGGTGAAGCGGGCGCTCGACAAGGGGCGGTTCGGCCGCATCTACATGGCCAACTGCACTGTCCGGTGGGCGCGCCCGCAGGAGTACTACGACCAGGCCCCGTGGCGCGGGACGTGGGAGTTCGATGGCGGGGCCTTCATGAACCAGGCCTCGCACTACGTCGATCTGATCCAGTGGCTGGTCGGGCCGGTCGAAAGCGTCATGGCCCAGACCGCGACCCTCGCCCGGCGCATCGAGACCGAGGATTCCGGGATCGCGATTCTGAAGTTCCGGTCGGGGGCGCTCGGCTGCATCGAAGTCACGATGCTGACGTATCCACGAAACCTCGAGGGATCGATCACGATCCTCGGCGAGACCGGCTCGGTGAAAGTCGGTGGCACGGCAGTCAACCGGATCGAGCACTGGTCGTTCGCCACGTACGATGACGACGACAAGCTGGTGGAGTCCGTGAACACCAATCCCACCTCCGTGTACGGGTATGGGCACGAGGCGTACTATCGCAACGTGCTGGCCGTACTTCGTGGTGAGGCGAAGGCCGACACCGACGGCCGCGCGGGACGGAAATCGCTGGAGCTGATTCTCGGGATCTACGAGTCGGCGAAAGCGGGACGGGAGATTCCGTTGCCGCTGCGGTCCAAGATCTGACATTCAGCGCCGGAACAGTCCCCGTGCCGATTCCACTCCTCGACCTTCGCGCGCAACACGCCACGATCAAGGATGACGTCGTCCGCGCGCTCATGGGCGTCGTCGATGCACAGACGTTCATCCTCGGCGAGCCAGTGTCGCGATTCGAGACCGCGGTCGCGAGCCTGTCGCACGTCAAGCACGCGATCGGATGCGCCAACGGGACGGACGCCATTCTGCTCGCGCTGCGTGCGCTGGACGCCGGCCGGGGCGACGAGGTGATCACGACGCCGTTCACGTTCTTCGCGACGGCGGGCGCGATCCACAACGTCGGTGCCAAGCCGGTGTTCGTGGACATCGACCCGGTGACGTTCAACATCGACCCCACGAAGATCGCGGCGGTGGTCACGCCGAAGACCAAGGCCGTGATCCCCGTCGATCTCTTCGGGCAGATGGCCCCGCTCGAGCAGGTGGCACTCAGCGCCCGCGGGATCCCCATGATCGAGGACGCCGCGCAGTCGATTGGGGCACGCCGCGCGATCGATGGCGAATGGCGAATGGCCGGCGAGTCCGCGACGATCGGGACATTCAGCTTCTTCCCCTCGAAGAACCTCGGCGGCTACGGCGACGGCGGGATGATGGTCACGCAGGACGATGCGATCGCCCGCCGGCTGGTCCGGCTGCGCACGCACGGCGGCGTGAAGACCTATTTCCACGAGGAAGTGGGATTCAACTCCCGCCTCGATACCCTGCAGGCGGCGGTGCTCGAGGCGAAGCTGCCGCATCTGGCGGCGTGGAGCGCGAAGCGCCGTGAACACGCGGCATACTACACGGCCGGGCTGTCGGATCTCGCGCCCGATGTTCGGACGCCGGTGGTCGGTCCGGAGAGCGAGTCGATCTACAACCAGTACACCATCCGGGCGGCGCGCCGAGACGCGCTGCAACACCATCTCAAGAACCTTGGTATCGGCACGGCGATCTACTATCCGTTGCCGCTGCACCTGCAGCCCTGCTTCGCGTATCTCGGCTATCGCCGGGGCCAGTTCCCGGAAGCCGAACGGGCGTCTGACGAGGTATTGTCGTTGCCCGTCTATCCGGAGCTGAGCCACACGCAACAGGATGAAGTCATCGCCGCGGTGCGAGGCTTCTACGGCCGATAGTGCCTCGCCTCCGGGCGTTGGCATGACACATTCCAGGACCGAAGCATGACTGAGCAGCATCCGTCGGACCATCAAAAGAAACTTCTCGCGCGCATCCAGGACCGCAGCGCCGTCGTCGGCGTCGTCGGCCTGGGGTACGTGGGGCTTCCGTTGGCCGTCGAGTTCGGGAAAGCCGGCTTCAAGGTGATCGGATACGATGTCAGCAAGCGCGTGATCGACGTGCTGACGTCCGGGCACTCGCACATCCAGGATGTGCCGTCGGCGGACGTCGCGGCGCTGGTGCAGAGCGGCGCGTTCGTGGCGACGGCGGATCCCGCGCGCCTCGCCGAGGTGGATGCCGTCTCGATCGCAGTGCCGACGCCGCTCGTCAAGACGCGCGACCCCGACATGAGCTACGTAGACAAGGCCACGGACACCCTCGCCGCGCATTGCCGTCCGGGTACGCTCGTGGTGCTCGAGAGCACGACATATCCCGGCACGACCCGGGAGCTGGTGCAACCCAAGTTCGAGAGCCGCGGCCTGACGGTTGGCCGGGACATCTTCCTGGCCTTCAGCCCCGAGCGAGTCGATCCGGGCAACGGGACCTACAACACGAAGAACACCCCGAAGGTCGTCGGGGGCATCACGCGCGCCTGCCTCGCCGTCGCGAGCGCCCTGTACGGGCAATGCATTGATACCGTCGTGTCGGTGAGCTCGCCGGAAGCGGCCGAACTCGTGAAGTTGCTCGAGAACACCTTCCGGTCCGTGAACATCGGACTGGTGAACGAGATGGCGATCGTGTGCGACCGGCTCGGCGTGAACGTGTGGGAAGTGATCGACGCCGCGGCAACGAAGCCATTCGGGTTCATGCGGTTCACGCCCGGACCCGGAATCGGCGGCCACTGCATCCCGCTCGATCCGCATTACCTCGCGTGGAAGATGCGGACGCTGAACTACCGGACCCGGTTCATCGACGTGGCGAGCGAGATCAACAGCCAGATGCCGGATTTCGTCGTCGAGAAAGTCGCGCACGCGCTCAACGACGTGTGCAAGTCGGTCAAGGGGAGCCACGTGCTGGTCGTGGGGGTCGCGTACAAGAAGAACATCGACGACATCCGCGAGAGTCCGGCGCTGGACGTGATCCGGCTGCTCGAAGGGCGGGGGGCGGAGGTGACCTATCACGACCCCTACATCCCGTCATTCACCGAAGATGGGCATCGCCGGTCCGGTGTGGCGCTCGACGCCGGCACGCTGGCCAAGTCCGACTCGGTGGTGATCATCACGGATCACGCCAACATCGACTACCAACTGATCGTGGACCACGCGTCGGTGGTCGTCGATACCCGCAACGCGACGGCTCGCGTCGTCCGTCCCAAGGCGCGCATCGTGTCGCTGTCATCGCCGCCAGCGGGTGCCTAGCTGGCGGGGGCAGGCCGTTCGGCTGGCCATCGTCGCCTGCATGGGGTCGTCGATGTTGGTCGGGCCGGCCGTTGCGCACGCGCAGTTCGGACTCATCACCCTGCCGTTGAACGATCCCGCCTACGTCCAACTGGCGGCGCTCGAACATGCGGGCTGTGCCGCCGCGCGGGTGTCCGTGGTCCGCCCGTACAGCGTGCGGCTGATCCGGGCCGCGCTCGCCGCCGCACGGACCCAGCCCGATTGCGCGGGCCCATTGCTCGACGCGTTGGCGAAGCGGTTTGCGCCGGCGCCGGCGGATGCGGGCAAGGGCGTACGCGCCGGCGCGGCGGCGACAGTCCAGGGGACCGCGTACCATAACGGCGTGTTTCTCCCGCTCTGGGAGAACGTACGGCCGGAGGCGCAGGGAGATCCGGCTGGAGTCGCCCTCGTGCACGGGCGTCTGGCGTGGGGCGACAGCGATCGCGTCGCGCTCGTCGGCGACGGGTATGCCGAGACCAACGTGCGCAACGACCCGACCGTGCGGGCACGCCCCTTCCGTACCGGCAGCGGTAACACCTCGGGGGTCGTCGATTTCTCGGAGGCTTACGCGACGGCGCGGGCCGGTGTCTTCACGTTTACGTTGGGGCGAGGCGAGGAGGCGTGGCTGGGCAGTGGCACCGAGTCGACGATCCTCTCGGCGAACGGACCACCCATCGACCGGATCGCCGCCGAGTTCCACACGGCGCACTTCGAAGGCCGCGCGATATTCGGGACGCTCGACGACGTCGTCCTGGATTCGGCCCAGGACAGTCTCAGCGGCACGATCGGCCCGCAGCGCTATTATCGGTATATCGTCGGACACGAGTTGACATGGCGGCCGTCGAGAGTGGCCGAGATCACGCTGGGAGAGACCGCGTTGCTGTCGCGTGGCACGCAGACCGTGGACCTCTCGCTCATCAATCCCTTCATCCCGTACGTGATCGCGCAGCACGACACGGGCGAGGCAGGGAACCAGGTGCTCGATAACTTGATGGCGTTTGCCGCGATCCGGCTGCGCGCGGGCCCTGTAACCGGCGCGGCGGAGCTGCTGATCGATGACATCCAGATCGACGCGGCATCCCGGCTCACGACGCCTGACCAGCTTGGCTACGACCTTACGCTCTCATCACCGTTGCCAGTTTCCGTGCCCGCCACGGTGAGTCTGGAGTACGAGCGCATCGACAGCTATACGTATGAGCGACAGTTCTATACCACCGTGTACGAGAACTACGACCAGCCGCTGGGATCCCAACTGGGCCCTGATGCCGACTACGGCCATCTCGAGGCGGAGGCGTTTCCGCGCCCCTGGCTGCGCGTGGCGGCCGGCGTGGGATTCTGGCGCCGCGGGTTGCAGCGGATCTTCGAGCGCCCGGCGCAGATGGCGACGGGACATGCGAACGCGCCGTTTCCGACCAATGCGCCGGGCGAGCCCGCACAGACGGCGGAGCTGGGTGACGCCTCGCTGCAGTTCCTCAATCCGGTGCTGCCGGTGACGGCGAGCGTCCGACTGGCGCGAATCCAGAACGCCAACAATGTGCCGCTTCCCGCCGCCAACTACGCCCAGCTCCAACTCACCGCGACGTATGCACTGCACTATCCCTGAGCCATCAATGACCGCGCGTGCCGCGCGCATCCGCCCGCCGTGGCGCACCCGATGGTCGCGGGTCGCGATGCTGGTGCTTGCCGCGGGTACGGTCGCCGCCGGCCCGGCGCGGGCCCAGACACCCACGGCCGCACCAACCGACACGAGCGTCCACGCGGACACGAATGCCCGGGCAACGGGCACTCTGCGCTCTGGCGACCTGCTCAAGATCCGTGTCTATCGTGATTCGGAACTGAGTGGACAGTATCTGATCGACGCGCAGGGTGACGTGCAGATGCCTGGCGTCGGGGTGATTCGCGCGGCCGGACTCGATCCGACCCAGATCACCCAGCGGATGGTCGAGGCGTTTCGCGCGCGCGGATTCCGCGCGCCGGAAATCGCGATCCAGCCGCTCATCCGGGTATCAGTACTGGGTGAGGTGCGGGCACCGAGCCTGTACCCGGTGGAGCCGGGTGTGAGCTTGATCCAACTGCTGACGCTCGCCGGGGGTCCGACCGACCGGGCGAATCTCAAGCGCGCGCAGGTGATTCGGGAGAATCACGTCTTCACCGTGGACCTGGAGAGCGCGCTGTCCGGGAGTGCCGCGGGCCGGGTGACGTTGTACTCGAACGACGTGGTGTACCTGCCGCCCAAGCACAGCCTGTTCTCGCGCGACAACATCACCCTCGCGGCCACCCTCGCGTCGCTCGCGCTGTCGGTCGTCACGCTCATCCAGGTATCGCACCGCTAGTGGGCGACATCCTCGTGTCCCCGTCATCCGCGCCCGTTCTTCCACAGGAAGGAGGGATCCTCGCCAGCGAGCAATCGCTGCGAGACATCGCCGCGGCAGTCGCGCGGCGGCAGTGGGTGGTGGGTCTGGTCTTTCTGATCACGGTCGCCATCGGGACGTGGCGCACGATGACCGAGCAGCGCGTCTACGGGTCGTCCGTCACCGTGCGGGTCGAGCGATCGGAGAATCCGATCGCCAACGCCCCGTCGTCAGGCCAGCAGTACGACTTCCGCGTGGATCCGCTGGTGTCGGAGCAGCAGGTGATCAAGAGCCAGACGGTGGCCGAGCGCACGGCGCAGGCGGCGGGGCTGCAACTGAACGTGGCGCGGCCGGAGCACGTTCTCCTCAGCACCATCCTCGGCGATCGGATGCCGGTGTTGCGGCGCGAAGTCCTGCCTGGCAATCTCACGCTGCGGTTCGATGCCACGCGGTTCTCGCTGCAAGCCGGCAGCCGGCAATACGGGCCAGCGCGGTATGGAGACACGCTCGACATCGGGGCGCTGGCGATATCCGTCCCGCGCCGTCCCGCGATCCGGGCGCCGGAGGTGCTGCTCTCCATCGCTCCCTTGAGTGGCGTGGCTCGCGATCTCCGCGCCAACGTCTCCACACGGGTGCTGCCGCAGACCGACATCATCGAGGTCACGGTGACCGGCCCCGATCCGGTCCGCGTCGCCCAGGCGGCGAACACCGCCGCGGGGATCTACGCGGAGTATGCGCGCGAGGGCGCACAGACCCGGGCGCAGAAGCGAAGCCAGTTCATTGCGCAGAGCCTCCAGGAGCAGGCCCTTTCGCTCAAGCGGAGCCAGGACTCGCTGCGTGACTTCCAGGAGCGCAACAAGACCTCAGACGTCACCGACGAGCAGACGGAGTTGTTCAAGCGGATCTACAAGCTCCAGGACGACCGGGCGGAGTTGATGCTCGAGCAGCAGGTGTATCTCGCGCTGGTCGGCCGCCTGGCGCAGGCGGACACGACGGACGAAGAGCTGCGCAAACTCGTCGCGACCGACGCCGTCGAACACAATAAAAGCGTCGCCGATCTCTATGCGAGCTGGTTCGACCTGTCGCGAACCCGCCAGCGTCTCAGCCTCTCGCGCGATGACCGCAACATCGACGTCCAGGCGCTCGACAGCTCGATCGCGGCCACCAAGCGCAACCTGCAGTTCGCCAGCCGCCTCTATCTTCAGGGGCTCGCGACGCGCATCGCATCGATCGACAGCAGTGTGGACGACCTGCGCGGCGCCAGCGGGCAGTATCCGCCGATGGTGGCGGAGCAGGCGCGGCTCACCGCCAACGTCAAGACGCGCGAGACCGGATACGACAATCTGCTGGCGCAGTATCAACTGGCGCAGATCAGCCAGGGCGCCGAGACCGGCGGGGTACGCATCATCGACCCGGCGACCATCCCGCTCACGCCGATCTCGCCGCAGCGCAAGCGGGCGGTGTTCCTGGCTGCGATCCTCGGACTGTTGCTCGGCATCGTCGCGGCGGTCGTCGCGGACCGCTTCGATGATGCGGTGCAGACACCCGATGAGGTGCGCGACCGGCTCCAACTGCCGATTCTGGGTTCGATCCCGCGCGTGACCGAGGCGCTCTTTGCGCGATCTCCGAGCTCACGCTTCCGGCTCATCTCCCACGTGGAGCCCCAGTCGCTGGTTGCCGAGGCATTCCGGTCGCTCCGGACCAACCTCGCGTTCGCGCGCGCGCATCAGGATCTGCGGACGATCGTGCTCACCAGTCCGGGGCCCGGCGACGGGAAATCAACGGTCGCCAGCAACCTGGCGACGACATTTGCCCAGCAGGGCCAGCGCACGCTGCTGGTGGACGCCGACCTCCGGCGGGCGGTCGTCAACGAGACGTTCGAGCTGCCGCGCCACCCGGGACTCTCCGACGTGCTGATCGGGCGGAGCAAGCTGGCCGACGTGATCCGGACCGTGGACGTCCCGAACCTGTCCGTCCTGGTGAGCGGCCAATTCCCGCCGAACCCGTCGGAGCTTCTCGGCTCGCCGGCCATGCGGGACATGATCGAGCAGGCCAAAGGCGAGTTCGACATGATCGTCATTGATTCGCCCCCGGTTCTGGCCGTCACCGATGCCTCGGTTCTGTCGTCGCTCGTGGACGGCACGGTCGTTGTAGTACGAGTCGGCAAGACGGCGCGGGATGCCGTGCGTCGCGGGGTGGCCCAACTACGGGTGGTCAACGGCCGGGTGCTCGGCGCCGTGCTAAATGACGTCGATTTCCGTAGCGGCGTCTATTACGGGGGTTACGGCTATTACTATCACAAGTTCTATGGCGAGGACCCCGAGGGGACGGCCGGCGGAACGAGGATGAGGCGGTGGCGCAGAGCGTTGACAGGGAGTTTGCCGGGCCGGAAACGCTAGACTAACTTCAAGTCTGACTTAGAGTTCTGATCATTTCGAGGCATTCTGTGAACATATCAGTGATTGGCACGGGCTACGTCGGCCTGGTGGTCGGGGCGTGTCTGGCCGAGACGGGGAATACGGTAGTGTGCGCGGACGTGGACCGGGCCAAGGTCGAGGGGCTGAAGCGAAACCAGCTCCCGATTTATGAGCCGGGGCTCGCTCCGCTGGTCGAGCGCAACCAGCAGCATTCGCGTCTGGTCTTCACGAACGACGTGGCGGCGGCGATCGCATCGGCCAGCGTGATCTTCATCGCCGTAGGGACGCCCCCGGACGAGGACGGCTCCGCAGACCTCCGGCACGTGCTTGGCGTCGCGGACCAGATCGGGCGGCACATGACCCGGGAGCTCGTGGTGGTGACCAAGTCGACCGTCCCGGTCGGCACTGCGGCCAAGGTCGCGGCGGCCGTCGCGCGGCATGCGCGGCATCCGTTCCACCTGTGCAGCAACCCCGAGTTCCTCAAAGAGGGCGCGGCGGTGGACGATTTCCTCAAGCCCGATCGCGTCGTGCTCGGGGTGGAGTCCGAGCATGCGCGCACGGTGATGGGGGAGCTGTATTCGCCGTTCGTGCGCACGGGCAAGCCGATCATTTTCATGGACATCCCGTCGGCCGAGATGACCAAGTACGCGGCCAACGCGATGCTGGCGACGCGGATCTCGTTCATGAACGAGATCGCATCACTGTGCGAGCGCGTGGGTGCCAACGTGGATCATGTGCGGAAGGGAATCGGCAGCGACCCCCGGATCGGGGCGTCGTTCCTCTTTCCTGGTCCGGGCTACGGCGGATCGTGTTTTCCCAAGGACGTCAAGGCGCTCATCCGGACCGCTGAGGAGTGCGACGCACCGCTTCAGGTGCTGGAGGCGGTCGAGCAGGCGAACGACCGGCAGAAGCACCGGTTGTTCACGAAGCTGGAGGCCGCGCTCGAGGGCGGAGTCCGGGGATTGCAGATCGCGATCTGGGGATTGGCGTTCAAGCCGCAGACGGATGACATGCGGGAATCACCGGCGCTGGTGCTGATCGAGGAGTTGCTGGCCGCGGGCGCGCGCGTGCGGGCGCACGATCCGGTGGCCAGCCACGAGGCGCAGCGCCGTCTTGGCCAGCGTGTGGCGTTCGCCGAATCGAACTACGATGCCCTGGCCGGATCGGATGCGCTCGTGATCGTCACCGACTGGAACGAATATCGCCATCCGGATTTCGCGCGGATCAAGCAGACCCTCCGCCGGCCGATTCTGATCGACGGACGCAACCTGTACGATCCGCAGAAGATGGTGGAACTGGGCTTTCACTACGATTCCGTAGGACGCCCCGTCAGCTCGGCCGTCGCGCGGCCGGCCGCCACGCTGGTCGCCTGAACCGCGAGGTCGCCAGCACGTGCGCGTCCTGATCACGGGTGCCGCCGGTTTTCTCGGCTCGCACCTGGCCGACCGCTTCCTGCGCGATGGCCACGCGGTGGTGGGCCTGGACAATTTCGTCACGGGCCACCCCGATAACATCGCGCACCTGATCGGCCGGGAAGGCTTCGAGTTCATCCGGCACAACGTGTCGACGTACACGTTCATCGCCGGCCCGCTGGACGGCGTGCTGCATTTCGCCTCGCCGGCCAGTCCGGTGGATTATCTCGAACACCCGATCCCGACGCTGAAAGTCGGGGCGCTCGGGACGCACAATGCGCTCGGCCTGGCCAAGGCGAAGGGCGCCCGGTTCTTTCTCGCATCGACCTCCGAGATCTACGGCGATCCGCTGGTGCATCCCCAGACCGAGCGGTATTGGGGCAACGTCAATCCGATCGGGCCGCGCGGCGTCTACGACGAGGCGAAGCGATTCGCCGAGGCGATGACGATGGCGTACCACCGGTATCACGGGATGGACACGCGGATCGTCCGCATCTTCAACACATACGGGCCGCGCATGCGCCCGCGTGACGGGCGCGTGGTGTCGAACTTCATCGTGCAGGCGCTGTGCGGCGAGCCGTTGACCGTCTATGGCGACGGCAGCCAGACGCGGAGCTTTTGCTACGTGGACGATGAGATCGACGGCATCTACCGGCTCTTCATGGGCGGCGACAACCAGCCCGTCAACATCGGAAATCCGGACGAGTACACGGTGCGCCAGCTTGCCGAGATCGTGATTGGCGCGACGGGGACGCGGTCCAAGATCGAGTACAAGCCCCTGCCGGTGGACGACCCCAAAGTCCGGCAGCCCGACATCTCGCGGGCGCGGTCGCTGCTGGGATGGGAGCCCAAAGTCGACGTACGTGTGGGAGTCGCCCGGACCGTGGAGTATTTCCGTTCGCTGCTGGGATCGGACCGCATGCTGCCGCGCGCGGAGCCCGGCTCCGCGTCCGGCACCCGTGACACACCGGGGCGCGGCGTGACCGCGACTCCCGACCGCTCGCTGCGTGAGCTGATCGATCTGGCGCCCGACGCGGCCGATCGGGCGCGCGAGCGTTTCGCGGTCCGGGACTATCATGGCGCGGTGTTGCTGCTCGAGGAGGCCGTCGCGGGCGGGTGCGGCTACGCGGACGCGTACAACCTGCTCGGATTGTCACTCGCCCTGGTCGACCGGCCTCTGGACGCGCTGTCGGCGTTCGATCGGGCACTGGCGCAGAATCCGCGATACGTGGAGGCTCATCTCAACCGCGGCGTGCTGCTCAACGGGTTGGGCCGAACGGAGGAGGCGCAGGCGTCGTTCACGCTCGCCGAGGAGTTCGGCAGGCCCGACAACACCGGCTATGCGGCCGTCGTGGGCAACCGGCTCGCGAACGCGCACGCGGCGCTGGGGGACGAGTATCGGAGCGCCGGGGCGTGGGATGAGGCCGTCGCGCAATACCGCCGCGCGCTAGACCTGCGGCCTGGGTACGGCGACATCCGTCTGTCACTGGCGCGGACACTCCTCGATGCCCAGCGGTATGCGCCCGCGGCGGACGAGCTGGATCACATGCTCGCGGCGCGCCCGGATCTGCTGGAGGCGCTGCTGCTTCGTGGCCTCGCGGCGTATTTCACTGGGGATCTGGGGCGGGCCGCGCTGGTCTGGGATCGGGCGGCGGGATTGCATCCAGCGGATGGGCGGGTCGAGATTTACCGTTCCATGCTGGCGCGCCGCGAGACGGCGGTCGCGTCCGGGGGAGTCTCGGGTACTGGCGGCGGGTGAACGTCCGTACCGGCGCCCGTGTACGACAGAGTGACCCCTTCAGACGGACCCTTCGTGAATCGTAGCTTCTCAGTTGGTGTTGCAGCGCTGGCGGCGGTCGTCGTCGCCGGGTGCGGGCCGCAGTTCGACATCAAGAAGTTCAAGGGGTCGACGGACGAGCTGTACGCCGCATCGCTGCATGCGTTTCAGAAGCACCATTGGGAAGACGCGGCAGCGGGCTTTGAAAAGCTGACCCTCGACCTTCCCGCGCACGACACGCTGGTCGCGCGGTCGTACTACTACCTCGGCGAGTCTCACCGGCACAGGAATGAGCCGCTGCTGGCGGCCCAGAGCTTCTCGCGGCTGGCCGAGGCGTTCCCCGATGACTCGCTGGCGGCGCCGGCGCTGTTCGCGGCCGGGCAGGCGTACGAGCGGATGTGGCATCGGCCGGATCTGGATGCGGACGTACGGGCAGTCGTCGCTTTCCGAGTATCAGACATTGCTGGCCCTGTATCCGACGTCTCCACTCAAAGACCGCGCGGAGCAGCGCGTCGCGCATCTCGCAGGAGTGGTTTGCGGAGAAGGACTACGACAATGGTGTGCACTACTACCACCGGAAAGCGTACGACTCCGCGATCATCTACTTCAAGGACGTGGTCAAGAACTACCCGAACGTGCCCGCGACCCGGCTCGCCTATCTGCGTCTCCTGGACTGCCTATCGGGCGATCCGGTACAAGGAGGACGCGGCGGACGTGTGCCGTACGCTGGTGGTGACGTATCCGCAGGACGCGCTCGTCCACCAGAAATGCGAGGGTGTGACGGCCAGCGCCCAGCCGGCGCCGCCACCGTCGTGAACTGAGGCCCTGGGGAGCCGGTGCGCATCGGGATATTCGGCGGCACCTTTGATCCCCCTCACGTCGGGCATTCGATTGCGGCCGCGGACGCACTGGACGCGCTCTCGCTCGACCGGATCCTTTTCATCCCAGCGGCCGCCCAGCCACTCAAAGTGGGGAGAGCGGTTGCGTCACCGGTCCAGCGTCTGGAGATGACGGCCCTGACGGCTGGGGATGACGCGCGGATGGCGACCGACGCCATCGAAATCGAGCGGGCCGGGTTATCTTATACGGTTGAGACGGTGCGAGAATTGACACGCCGTTCGCCCGGCCACGAGTGGTATGTGATCGTGGGAGCGGATGTGGTGCGGTCGTTCGCCAAGTGGCGAGATCCGCTCGGGATCATGAAGATGGCGGGGCTCGTGATTCTCCGGCGGGGCGACATCGATCCCGGCGTCGCTCGCCGGGTGGATGCCGCGCGACGAGCAGGGGCGGGTGCCCGCGTACATCAGGTCCTCGATTCGCGCCGGGTGGACGTGACATCGACCGAGATCCGGGCGCGCGTGAGCGCGGGGCGGCCGATTCGGGGGTTCGTGCCGGAGGCTGTGCAGTCCTATATCGAGCGCGGCGGTCTGTACCGGAACGGGAACGGATTCGAGGAAGGCGATGCTCAATACACTGGTCAATAAAGTCTTCGGGACGCGCCACGAGCGCGAAGGGCGTCGCATCCAGCCGCTGGTCAAGACGATCCGCGACCACGCGACGCGCCTCGAGCAGCTCTCGGACGCCGAGATCCAGGCACAGACCGCGAAGTTCCGGGCGGTGATTGCGGAACGGACCGGCGCGCTCGAGGCCAAGGTGGCCGAGCTGAAGACCGCGAAGCGAGGTGCGGCGGATCTCGGCGAGCGGGACCGGATCGACACCGAGCTGCAGGGTAACGACGGCCGCGGGGGTGTCGAGGGCGAGCTGCGCGACACGATCCGCGACGTGCTCGATGAACTGCTGCCCGAGGCATTCGCGACCGTGCGGGAGGCGTGCCGGAGACTGGTCGGCACGACCGTGACGGTGACCGGGCACGAGATGGCGTGGAACATGGTGCCGTACGATGTGCAACTCATTGGCGGCATCCAGTTGCATCGCGGCCGGATCGCGGAGATGGCGACTGGTGAAGGCAAGACACTCGTGGCGACGCTGCCGCTCTACCTCAACGCCTTGCCGGGCAAGGGCGCGCACCTCGTCACAGTGAACTCGTATCTGGCTCGCCGCGACTCGCAGTGGATGGGCCACGTCTACCGGTACCTGGGCCTGACGGTCGGATGTCTGGATGACACCGAGCCGGGGACGCCGGACCGGCGGGCGGCATACGCGTGCGACATCACGTACGGAACGAACAACGAATACGGATTCGACTACCTGCGCGACAACATGGTGTCGTCGCTGGAGCAGAGGGTCCAGCGCGGCCACGTGTTCGCGATCGTGGACGAAGTCGACTCGGTGCTCATCGACGAGGCGCGGACGCCCCTGATCATCTCGGGACCGGTGGGCAACGAGAGCGACGGGCAGTACGCGGAGCACAATGCCGCGGTGTCGAGGCTCGTCCGGCGCCAGACCGAATTCGTGAACACGCTGGTCGGGGAGGGCGAGCGCGCGCTTGCCGAGGGGCACACGCAGGATGCGGCGATGTCGCTCTACAAGGCGCAGCTCGGCGGACCGAAGAACAAGCGGCTGCTCAAAGTGATGCAGGAGACGGGCGCCAAGGGCCTCGTGCAGAAGATGGAGCTCGACCACATTGCGGACCGCAAGCAGCAGGCTTCTCGCCAGACGCTCCGTGACATTGAAGAGAATCTCCTGTACGTGCTCGACGAAAAGGGCCACACGGTCCATTCTGACTGACCAGGGTTTGGACTTCATGTCGCCCGGGGACCACGACGCGTTCATGCTCCCCGACATCTCGGGCGCGGTACACCGGATCGACCACGACGAGACCATGACCCCGGCGGAGAAGCTGGCGGCGCGCCGGGAGATCGAGTCCGACTACGCGAAGAAGAGTGAGGTCCTCAACATCGTCCACCAGTTGCTGCGCGCGCACGCGCTGTACGAGCGCGAAGTGAACTACGTCGTCCTCGACGGCCAGGTGCTGATCGTGGACGAGTTCACGGGACGCACCATGCCCGGGCGGCGGTGGTCCGAGGGGCTGCACCAGGCGGTCGAGGCCAAGGAAGGGGTCCAGGTCAAGGGCGAGACCCAGACGATGGCCACGATCACCATCCAGAACTATTTCCGGATGTACAGCAAGCTGGCCGGGATGACCGGTACGGCGGAGACGGAAGAGACCGAGTTCTTCCAGATCTACAAACTCGAAGTGGCGGTGATTCCCACGAACCAGCCGGTCATTCGCGAAGACCGGCACGACCTGGTCTACAAGACCCGGCGTGAGAAATACAAGGCGATCCTCGAGGAGACGCAGCGGCTCCACGCGCTCGGGTACCCGGTGCTGATCGGTACCGTCAATGTCGATGTGTCGGAGACATTGAGCCGCATGTTCAAGCGGGCGGGAATGACGCCCAACGTGCTCAACGCCAAGTATCACCAGCGCGAGGCCGAGATCGTCGCGGCGGCCGGCCAGGGTGGCGGTGTGACGATCGCGACGAACATGGCGGGCCGCGGAACCGACATCAAGCTGGGCGAGGGGGTGACCGAGACCAAGCCGTCGGTGGTCAAGGACGAAGAGAACCGCGAAGTCGAGATCATGGAATGCGGCGGGCTGCACATCCTCGGGTCGGAGCGCCACGAATCGCGGCGGATCGACCGGCAGCTTCGAGGCCGTGCGGGACGCCAGGGTGATCCCGGGGCGTCGCAGTTCTTCCTGTCGCTCGAAGACGATCTGATGCGTCTCTTCGGATCCGAGCGGATCGCGCGTCTCATGGATCGCATGGGGGCACAGGAAGGCGAGGTGCTCACGCATCCGCTGATCACCCGGTCGATCGAGACAGCGCAGAAGCGCGTCGAGCTCCAGAACTTCCAGCAGCGTAAACGGCTGCTGGAATACGACGACGTGATGAATCAGCAGCGCGAGGTGGTGTACTCACTGCGGTCGTTCGCGCTCGAGGGCGGAGAGGAGCTGAAGGGTGAGGCCGCGAAGATGGTCGAGAAGGCCGTGGTGCGGCGCATTGACACGAGTCTCGCGGAAGCAGACAGCGCCGGCGACTACGACTATCGCCTGCTGGGCCAGGAGCTGCTCCAGCGGTACCTGCTGATGGTGCCAGCCTTCGAGGAAGGCGGGGATGCGCCCGCGAGCGCCGCCGAAGCCGTCGAGGCGGGACTGGCGGCGGCGCGCGCGGCGTTCACGGCGAAGCTCGAGAGTCTCAACGCGGCCATCGTGCGGCCCGAGGGGGAAACGGTCGATGTGGCCGGACCGTCCTCGCCCACGTGATGCTGCTCGTGCTGGACGAGAAGTGGAAAGACCACCTGTACGATCTCGACCAGTTGCGGAACAGCATCAACTACCGGGCGTGGGGGCAGAAGGACCCGCTCGTGGAGTACAAGGGCGAGGCCTACACGATGTTCGTGGACCTCATGCACGACATTTACACGACATTCACCGAGCGATTCCTGCGAGCCCAGCTCGTGTACGGAGGCCCGGGTGGTACGCCGCAGCGGCCGCCTGCTCCGCCCACTGGCTCCGGAGTGCCGAGCGGCACATCCGCGAACGGGACGGGATCGCCGGTGGGCCCTCGCCGGCGGTACAACGCGCTCGGCCTGCTCGAAGACGTGGGCCCCGAGGAGCTGGCTCCTCAAGCGCAGGCGCCGGCCGATCAGGCGGCGCCCGCAGGGACGGCAGGTGATGAGACAGGCGGCGGTGCTGGCGGGCCGGGCGGCGGGAAGGGGTTGGCGGCAGGGCCACCGATGCTCGCGGGCGCCGGCGGGCGTCCGAAGCCGCTCGGCGCGACGTCCGCGCCACCCGGCACGGATTGGTCGACTGTCGGCCGCAACGATCCCTGTCCATGCGGCTCCGGCAAGAAGTACAAGAAGTGCCACGGTGCGGGAAGCGCCTAGAGACCGCGTTCCGCCCTGATTGGCACTGGCGGCCGCTTACATCACCGCGGTCCTGCTAAGAAATCGTTCATTTGTTGGGCACGCGATGAAATGATACGCCAGGCCCGGCATTGGCCGGCAGATTGCGCCGTTGCGCCAGCGGCCACGGTGCCGCGATATCTCAGCGGCGCATCGCTGCTCCTCAGATTCCGGTACCGGTCCGTGCCCGAAGCTCGCCGCCAGGCGCCATCCCGACCGTGCCGGCGTGCGCCGGCTGCGTCGTCCCTCTCTAGCGAGCGACAGGTTGGCGCGTTAGCTATTCGAGAGTTGCCGCCGAGTGAGCGGCCCCGAGAGCGGATGTGGCATTCGGGCGCCTGGCGAACTCAGTACGGCGGAGTTGCTCGCCATTCTGTTGGGCAGTGGCGGGGTCGGTCACTCGGCGATCGCCCTGGGCTACGAGATTGTGCGACGCGGCCGAGGCTCGTTGCGAGCGCTGGCGGGGCGGCCGATTGCGGAGCTGACGGCGATTCCGGGCGTGGGCCCGGCGCGGGCGGCGGTCGTGCATGCCGCGCTGGAGCTTGCGAAGCGTTGCGCCGACGAGCGGTCGTCACCGCGGCGGCCGATGCGGAGCCCGCTCGATGTGGTCGCGATGCTCGGGCCGCGGTTGGCGGATTTGTCAGTGGAGGAACTGCACGTGGTTGTGCTGGATTCTCAGCACCGGATGGTGCGCGACGCGGTGGTATCCCGCGGCCTGCTCAACTCGTCGCCCGTGCATGCGCGGGAGGTGTTCCGCGAGGCGATCGCGGAGGCGGGAGCGGCGATCGTGCTGGTGCACAATCATCCGAGTGGTGACCCGACGCCGTCGGCCGACGATGTGCGAGTGACCGCCGAGATGGTGGCGGCGGGGCGTGTGGTGGATATCCCGGTGTTCGATCACGTGATCATCGGGCGCGGGTGTCACGTGAGCCTTGCCGAGCAGCGGTTGCTGTAGTTGTAGCGGTAGTCGATGACGATCCCGGTCCCGGATTCCAGACTATGAGCGCGGTCGCGTTACAGGAAGTCATCCCGAACTGGACGGTCCCTGGCGAGCGTGTCGCCGAGCGGCTCGATGAGGAGCTGCTCGCGCGGGCGTACAAGTTCAGCGAACGCGCGCACCTCGGGCAGAAGCGCCTCTCGGGGGAGGACTACGTCTCGCACTGCGTCGAGGTGGCCAAGATTCTGGCCGACCTGCAGCTCGACTCCATCACGGTCGCGAGCGGGTTGATCCACGACGTCGTCGAGGACACACCGACGACCGTGGCGGAAGTCGAGCAGGAGTTCGGGCCCGAGATCGCGTCGATCGTCGATGGGCTGACCAAGATCGGCACGCTTCCCGCGCACTCGACGCAGGAACGGCAGGTCGAGAACTATCGCAAGCTGCTGTTGTCGATCGCCAAGGATGCGCGAGTCATCCTGATCAAGCTCGCCGACCGCCTCCACAACATGCGGACGCTGGAATACCTGCGTCCCGAGAAGCAGCGCCGGATTGCCCAGGAAACGCGGGACCTGTATGCGCCGCTCGCGCACCGCTTCGGTATGGCGAAGATGCGGTGGGAGCTGGAAGACCTCGCGTTCAAGCACCTCGAGACCGAGGAGTACCGCGCGCTGGCCAAGCTCGTGGCGCAGAAGCGTGGCGAACGCGAGAAGCTCATCGGGCAGCTCACCGAGCCGTTGCTCCGGGAGCTTCGGCTCGCCGGGATCGCAGACGTCGAAGTGTCGGGGCGGCCGAAGCACCTGTGGTCGATCCATAAGAAAATGATGAAGCGCGCAAGGCCGTACGAAGAGATCTACGACCTGCTCGCGATTCGTGTCCTCGTGCATACCGTGCCGGAGTGCTACCACGCACTCGGTGTGATCCACGACGGGTGGACGCCGCTGCAGGAGCGGATCAAGGACTACATTGCCCAGCCCAAGTCGAACGGGTACCAGTCGCTGCACACGACGATCTTCGGCCCGGGGCGCCAGCTCTTCGAGATCCAGATCCGGACGCGCGACATGCATCGGACGGCGGAGTTCGGTATCGCCGCGCACTGGCTGTACAAGGACGGCGCGAAGAACGCCGATGATCTGGAGCGGCATTTGTCGTGGTTCCGGCAGGTGTTGCAGTTGCAGCTCGACGCCAAGACGCCGGACGAGTTCCTCGAATTCCTCAAGCTGGATCTGTACCAGGACGAGATTTTCGTATTCACACCGACGGGGGACGTCATCCAGCTCCCGAAGGGAGCGACGCCGATCGACTTCGCGTTCGCGGTGCACACGGAGGTGGGGCTGCACTGCCAGGGTGCGCGAGTGAATGCCCGCATCGCGCCGCTCTCACGCGCCCTCAAGAACTCCGAGACGGTCGAGATCATGACTGCGCCGACTGCGCGTCCGAGCCGGGATTGGCTCGCGCATGTGAGGACGGGGCGCGCGCGGCACAAGATCCGGCAGTGGCTCAAGCATGAAGAGCATGCCACGTCCACCAAGATCGGCCGCGACATCCTCGACCGCGAAGTCAGACGGCGCCGGCTCGCGAAGCCGGACGAGGCGGACCTCGCGCGCGTGGCGACCGCGCTCGGACTCACCGATTCGACGCACCTCCTGGCGTCCATCGGACAAGGCGATGTCCAGGTGCTGCAGGCGCTCAAGCTCCTGCACCCGGATCTCGATCAAGGCGATCCCGCCAAGCCGTCGGCGGTCGAGCGGCTGGTGGACCGTCTGCGGCGCTCGTCGAAGGGCGTGCGCATCCAGGGCGCCGACGGGCTCATGGTCCGGTACGCCCAGTGTTGCCAGCCCGTCCCGGGCGATCCCGTGGTGGGCTACGTCACCCGCGGGCGCGGTGTCAGCATTCACCGCGGAGATTGTCCCAACCTGCTGTTCCTGGCGCATGAGCCGGAGCGGCGCCTGGAGATTGACTGGCAGGAAGCAGAAGGGGAGCGGTTCACGGTCCGGCTGACGCTCGAAGCCCACGATCGCCGCGGGCTCTACGCCGACCTGGCGGCCGCCGTGAGCGCGACCGGGACGGACATCAAGAGCATGGAGCTCAAGACCGTCGATGGGCGGGTCACCGGGTCGGCGCTTGTCGAGGTCGAGAACCTCTCCCACCTCGAGAAGATCATGAAGTCCGCCCGCAAAGTGAAAGGCGTCTCCGAGGTCGCACGCCGGGAGCGCGTTCCCGCCGAAGGCTAGCCGGGGACCGGGCCGGTATATTTCGGCGGTGCCGGCCCCCGCCAAAGCGATCTTCGACCTTCAAGCCCCATTCGCGCCCGCGGGGGATCAGCCCAAGGCGATCGCGGAGCTCGTGCGCGGGATCGAGCACGGCGACCGGTTCCAGACCCTCCTGGGGGTCACCGGATCGGGCAAGACCATGACCGTGGCCAACGTGATCCAGTCGGTCGGGCGCCCGACACTAGTCCTCTCCCACAACAAGACACTCGCCGCGCAGCTCTACGGCGAGTTCAAGAGCTTCTTCCCGCGGAACGCGGTCGAGTATTTCATCTCGTACTACGACTACTACCAGCCGGAAGCGTACGTGCCGACCACCGACACGTACATCGAGAAAGACGCGTCGATCAACGAAGACATTGATCGTCTGCGGTTGCGCGCCACGTCGAGCCTGATGGAGCGCGAAGACGTCATCATCGTGTCCACCGTATCGGCGATCTACGGCCTCGGCGATCCGGTGAGCTACCGCGAGACAATGGTGACCCTCGAGCGCGGGCAGCGCATCGCACGCGACGACATCCTGCGGGCCCTCGTGCGGATCCAGTACGCGCGGAACAATGTCGCATTCGAACGCGGCACATTCCGCGTGCGCGGCGACACGGTGGAGATCCTGCCCGCGTATGAGGAGCAGGGCGTGCGTGTGGAGATGTGGGGCGATGAGATCGAGCGCATCTCCAAGATCAATCCGCTGACCGGCGAGACGATCACGACCCTCGAGCGGACGGCGATCTACCCGGCGAAGCATTTCATCACCACCCGGCCGACCCTGGAGCGAGCGGTAGGGCTGATCCGGGCGGAGCTCACCGAGCGGCTCGGGGAACTGCGCCGCGAAAACAAACTGCTCGAAGCGCAGCGGCTGGAATCCCGCACGAACTTCGACATCGAGATGATGCTGGAGATCGGGACATGCGCCGGCATCGAGAACTACTCACGGCATCTGTCGGGGCGGGCGGCGGGCGAGCGTCCGGCCTGTTTATTCGACTATTTCCCCGAGGATTTCCTCGTCGTGATCGACGAGTCGCACGTGACGCTTCCGCAGGTACGGGGGATGTACAACGGCGACCGCGCACGAAAACTGACACTCGTGGAGTACGGATTCAGGCTCCCGAGCGCCCTCGACAACCGGCCGCTGGTGTTCGACGAGTTTCTGGCGCTCACCCCGCGCGCGATCGACGTCTCGGCCACGCCGGGCGAGCTGGAGCTGGAGTTGTCGCAGGGTGCGGTCGTGGAGCAGATCATCCGTCCCACGGGACTCGTCGACCCGGAAATCGAAGTCCGTCCCGTCCGCGGGCAGGTGGATGATCTGCTACACGAGATCCGGATTCGCGAACGCGCCGGCGAGCGCGTGCTGGTCACCACGCTGACCAAGCGGATGGCCGAAGACCTCACCGACTACCTGCAGCAGGTGGGCGTGCGGGTGCGGTACATGCACTCCGACATCGACGCCATCGAGCGGATGGAGATTCTGCGCGGCCTGCGGCTCGGCGAGTTCGACGTGCTGGTCGGGATCAACCTGCTGCGTGAAGGGCTGGATCTGCCCGAGGTGTCGCTGGTCGCGATCCTCGACGCCGACCAGGAAGGATTTCTGCGGAGCGACCGGTCGCTGATCCAGACAGTCGGGCGGGCGGCGAGGCATGTGGAAGGACGGGCGATCTTTTACGCCGACCGCGTGACGGGGTCAATGCAACGCGCCATCGACGAGACCGCGCGGCGCCGGACAATGCAGCGCGCCCACAACCTCGAGCACGGGATCACACCGCGCAGCGTGATCAAGAGCGCCGACCAGGTGCGGTTCATCACGCGCGTCGCGGATGCGCGGACGGATCACGAGGCGGCGCGGGCGGCGCGCCGGTCGCCGGCGGAGATCGCGGCGGCGGGCGACCGGGAGGCCGCAGTCGCGCGCCTCGAGAAGGAGATGCAGGAAGCCGCGGCGGCGCTGGACTTCGAGACTGCGGCGCGGCTGCGGGATGCGTTGTTCGAGATTCGCGCGGCCGGCGGCGGATCCTCTGGCGGATCCTCTGGCGGATCCTCCGGCGGATCATCCGGCGGAAGCCATGCGGGCCCGAGGCGCCGCGTGTCGTCCGGCGCACCCCGAAACTAGTCCGGACCGTGCCCGGCTCGGGGTCGCCTGGCGGGTCGTCCCCGGCGTCGAGCCACGTGGGGCAGCATGTGATCCCGTCGCGTGCGGGGCGCGGACGTCTCGTGGTGACGCGTGACGAGCTGGTGGCGTGGGGCGAGGGAGTCGGACGGGCCGCGCACCCGCCGATGATCATCGTAGTCTCCGGACCGCTGGGTGCGGGCAAGACCACGCTGATCCAGGCCGTGTGCCGCGGGTACGGCGTGACGGCGCCGGTGACCAGTCCGACCTTTGCCCTCGTGCACGAATACAGCGCGCCACGGTCGCCGGTCTTTCATCTCGACTTGTTCCGGTTGGCGGGGCCGCGGATCTAACGGCGATCGGGTGGGACGAGATCGTCGCCTCGCACGCTCTGATCCTCGTGGAGTGGCCCGAGCGCGCCGGTGACCGGCTGCCGTCCGGCCACGTGCCGATCGATCTCGAGTACGTGGCGGGGGACGACACCCGCCGCATGCTCCTCGCGGGATGACGGGCCAGACTGGCGAGGCCCAGGCGGCGGACATCGAATACACGCTCGTACTGGAGGCATCGACCTACCAGGCGAGTGTCTCGCTCGTCAGCAGGACCCGCGTGATCGCGGAGCGTGAGGTGGCGACCGGGCGCGCGGAGCATGACCATCTCATGCCTGCCGTGGCTGCGGTGCTGGACGAGGCGGGCATTGGCGTGAGAGCCCTCGCGCGCGTCGTGTGCGGGGCGGGGCCGGGCAGCTTCACGAGCCTCCGGATCGCCGCCGCGCTGGGGAAGGGACTCGCGTCGGCGCCTGGCGGGCCGGCTCTCGCGTCGGTTCCGTCGTTGCCGCTCATGGTGGCGGCCGCCGCGGACCGGTTGGCCGACGGAACGTATCTGGCGTCGATCAATGCCCTGCGTGGCGAGCGCCACGCGGCGTTGGTGAGACTCGAACGCGGTGGTGGTGCAGGGGATGGGGCGCGTATCACACCGGCAGGCGAAGCCCGCCGTCTTCCCGAGAAAGCCGTGAGCGCGTGGGCGCGTGAGGCCGGCGCGACGATGATCGGCCCCGGATGTAAGACGGAGGCGTGGCCGGCCGCGCGCGGGGTGTTGTTGCTATGGGACCACGTGTGCGATGCCGATCTCGAGAGTTGGGAGCCGGACTACGGGCGCCTCGCGGAGGCGGAGGTACGGCGTGCGGCCGTCGCCGCGGGCCGGGCGGGGGAGTAGGATGGCGGACGTGGGGGCACCCCCGGGCGGACTCATGCTTCGGCCGGCGACCGTGGCGGATCTCGACGCCGTCGTGATGATCGAGCGCGTGTCGTTTTCCGATCCACCGTGGTCGAGGCGGTCGTTCGCGTCACTGCTGGATGATCGTCGCGTGCGTTTTACGGTGGCGTGCGCGCCGCCCGACGTGCGCGAAGCGGGCGATGCCGAGTCGGAGCGTGCCGTGGTGGGCTACGTGGTGGGCTACGTGGTGGGCTACGTGGTGATGTGGCTCGTGGCGGACGAGGCGGAGCTAGCGAACCTGGCGGTCGCCCCGGACCGGCGGCGCATGGGGATCGGCCGGTACCTGCTGGATTCGGCGATGGCCGAGGCGCTGGCTGGGGGTGCGAAGTCGCTGTATCTCGAAGTCCGGGAGTCGAACGTCGCGGCGCGCGCGCTGTACGGGGGCCGGGGGTTCGTGGCAGTGGGCCGGCGTCCGGCCTACTATCGCAACCCGGCGGAGGATGCGCTGCTGCTGCGGTATCGGCCGCCTCAGGCGCGGCGAGGCGCAGCCTCATGAGTGCTGTGTCGCCGGGGAGGATTTAGCGGGCACCTCTCGCGGGGCCGTCTCGTGAGCCGGGCGCGTTCGAAGAGCACACCCCGTCCCGTTCGCTGTGTAGATTTTGTGATGGATACCGCATGGCCCATGGGCCGGGAGGGGACGTGAGTCGCAGTCTGAATAAAGCATCGCTCATCGGCAATGTCGGGCAGGACCCCGAGATTCGGACGACCAACAATGGCAGTCGTGTGGCGACATTTTCGCTCGCGACGAGCCGCCAGTGGAATGGCCCCGCCGGTGACAAGCAGGAGAAGACGGAGTGGCACAAGTGCGTCGCGTGGAACTCACAGCGCGGCACCGGTCTGGCGGATGTCGTCGAGAAGTACGTCCGCAAAGGCGAGAAGCTCTACGTCGAAGGGCGGATCGAGTATCGCCAGTTCCAGGACAAGGAAGGACAGACCCGCTACGTGACGGAGATCAAAGTCGAGCAGCTGATGCTCCTCGGGAGCCGTGGCAGCGCGGGTGGCGGCGACACTGAAACGAGCGCACCGCGCAGCCGGCCCGCAGCGGCACGCAGCGGCGCGGCGGCGCGCGGCCCGAGCGGCGCTCCAGCAGGCGCCCCGGGCGCGCAGAGCGGCGGCGAGGATTTCGAGGATTTCCCGACGGCGCTCGCCGAAGAGGACGACGATTTGCCGTTCTAGCGGCGGCCGCGTGAGCGGCTGCCGTAGCGCCGGACGCGCCGTCGCGTGACCGTGCCATGGCCGCAGACGTACGATCCGCTGCACCACGCGGCGTGGTCGACGGTGGTGGCGGCCGTGCCGGTCATCACGCTTCTGGGCTCCATCGCCGTGCTGCGCATCCGTGCGCACTACGCGGCGTTGCTCGGACTCGCGGCGGCTCTCGCCGTCGCGATCGGCGTCCTAGGCATGCCGGTCTCGCTCGCGCTCCGGGCGTCGGCACTGGGCGCGGCGTACGGCCTGCTGCCGATCGGGTGGATCATCCTCAACGTGATCTTCCTGTATCAACTCACGAACGACCGAGGGCTGTTCACCGTCCTGCAGGACAGCCTCCGGCGAGTGACCGGCGACCGGCGTCTGCAACTCGTGCTCGTGGCGTTCTGCTTCGGATCGTTCTTCGAGGGTGCGGCCGGCTTCGGCGCTCCCGTCGCGATCACCGGCGCGCTCCTGCTCGGACTCGGCTTCTCGGCGCTCGAGGCGTCCGGTCTCTCGTTGATCGCGAACACGGCGCCTGTCGCGTTCGGCGCCCTGGGAACGCCAGTCGTTGCGTTGGCTGGCGTAACCGGGCTCCCGCTCGCGTCGCTCAGCGCAATGGTCGGACGGCAACTCCCGTTCTTCTCCGTGCTGATCCCGTTCTGGTTGATGTTCGCCTACGCGGGCGCGAAGCGGACGCTCGCCGTGTGGCCGGCGCTTCTCGTGGCCGGTGTCGCGTTCGCGATACCGCAGTGGCTGATCTCGAACTATCACGGACCGTGGCTGGTGGATGTCGGGGCCGCCCTCGTGTCGCTCGCCGCCGTCACCATGCTGCTCCGGGTGTGGCACCCCGCCAATGTGCCGCGCGAGACCCGCCCATCGCGAACGGCCAGCGACAGCCGCGGAGAGCTCCGGGCCTGGACACCGTGGCTCATTCTCAGCGCGGTGGTATTTCTCTGGGGACTGCCACAGGTGAAGACCCTCCTGGATGGCATCTCGAAGCCCGCGTTGGCCGTCGCGGGACTCGACAATCTCGTCCTCCGCATGCCGCCGGTCGTCGCGCAGGCGAAACCCGAAAGCGCGGTCTTCGTGGCGAACTGGCTGTCCGCGACGGGCACAGGGATACTCATCGCCGCGCTGATCGCCGCCGCGGTGATGGGATATGGGCCCCGCGAGGTGCTGCGTGCGTACGGCCGGACGCTGAACACCGTGAAGCTCTCGCTGCTCACCATCGCCGCGATGCTGGCCATCGGCTTCCTCACGCGGTATTCGGGGCTCGACGCGATACTCGGGCTGGCGTTCGCGCGAACGGGCGCATGGTACCCTTTCTTCGGAACCCTCCTCGGCTGGCTCGGCGTTGCCCTCACCGGGTCCGACACCGCCTCGAACGTGCTGTTCGGCAGCCTGCAGCGCATCACCGCCCAGCAGGTCGGCGTCAGTCCGATCCTCATGTCCGCGGCGAACAGCTCGGGCGGCGTGATGGGCAAGATGGTGGACATGCAGAGCATCGTCGTGGCCAGCACCACGACCCGCTGGTATGGCCATGAGTGGGAGATCCTGCGGTTCGTCTTCCTGCACAGCATCCTGCTCGCGGCACTGGTCGGGGTGCTGGTGACCCTCGAGGCCTACGTGGCTCCTTTCACGCGGCTCGTGCTGGGGGCGTAGCCGGGACCGGCCAAGGGGGCGTCGCAGCCAGCGGACAGCGCGGCACGGCCGGCTGTTGTAGTGCCAGGGGGCAGAAAGGGACGGACTGACCGATTGGGCCCCCGTTTCGTCCTAGCGGGCTTCGTCGTCTCCCCCTGGACAGCCGTCCCGGGTTTCGCCCGGGTACGCCGCACTCGTTGGCGGCGGTCGGGACCGTCCGGTCCCCCGTCGCGCCCCGTGGGGGATTTACAATGAAGGGAATGGTCCTGGACGCAATCCGCACCGCCGCCCAGCGCGGAGGGTTCTGCGCCGTGGCGCTGATTTCGCTGGCGCCGTCTGCGCGCGCGCAAGATTCCGCTGCCGCGCACCCGGCGCCTGCTGCCCCATCGGCGGCCGCTCCGGCCGCCGCCTCGACAGCCGCCGCGCCGGCTGACGCGGGCGCCGCGACGTACCGCATGCATACCGTGCGGCCTGGCGAGACGCTCTTCGACATCGCGCAGCTCTATCTTGGCGACGGCGACCTGTGGCCCGAGATCTACCGGCTCAACACGAGCGTGATCGCGGACCCGCACTGGATCTACGCCAACGCCGTCCTGCGCATCCCGGCGAACGCCGCGGGTGACAACTCGTCATCGGTGGCCGAGGCGCCTGCGTCAGATGCGGCGCCGGCACCCCCGGCGACAGGGGCCTCAAATGGCGGCGCCGCTCCGGGGACAATGTTCCCGCGTAACACTCGTGGCGAGATGGCGCTGGCGTCGAATCGCAGCGGATCGCGCAACGTGCCGCCCATCAAGAGCCTGAATGACAAGCAGGCTGCCCCGTATCTGGACCGCGAAGGCGGTCCCAAGGGCGCTGGAGCAGTGCTGGGTACGATCGCCGTGTCGAACGTGATCAATGCCTCCGACCGCGCGCACTTCGATCTCGGCGAGGATCTCTACATCACGATGCCCGCGGGTAGCACCGCGGCAGCCGGCGACCGGTTCTTCACCTACCACCTCGGCACATCGTTCGGCGACCGCGGACAGGTGGTGATTCCGACCGGGATCCTGACCGTGATTCAGCCGGGTACGGGAACGGACGCGACGATCGCCCGGCTCACGACGATCTTCTCCGTGGTCAACAAGAGCCAGCCGGTGCTGGCGCTCGACATGACGCCGATGCCAGTGGAGCGGCCGTCGCGCGTCAATGACGGCGCGAAGACGAAAGTCCTGTGGGTCGAGGATGACAACGTCCTGACTACCATCCAGTACTACGTCGTGCTCGAGGCATCCGAGAAGCAGGGATTCCACGTGGGCGACCAGGTGACGTTGTACCGGCCGCGCCTGCACGTCCCGGAGTCGGCCGTCACGCTGCCCGAGAGTGAGATCGCGATTGGACAGATTGTCCGTGCCAACGGCTATGCGACGACGGTCCAGATACTCGCGAGCACGCAGCCTGACATCGAGCCCGGTATCGCGGCGAAAGTGACTGCGCGAGCGCAATAATCGGAACGGTGGCATTGCACAGCTAGCGCAGCGCTAGCGGCCGGCAATTGGCTCGGCGGTGAACACTCGAGATCGTGCCCGGGCAGCGAGCTGCGCCGGGCACGATTGTTTCTACGAGCCCGCTGCCCCGTTCGCACCGTGCGGGGTTAAATTGACCGTTCCATGGTCGCGATCGCCTTATTGCTGGCCGTGGCGTGCTACGCGGGTGCGGCAGCGCTCGCCTTCACGCCATTCGCGCGTCCGGTCGGGCCTCCATTTCGGGGAGTCGTGATCGCGCTGACGCTCGGCGTGCTCGCGCACGCGGCGGCCATGGCTGCTGCCACCCATTTCGCCGGCGGGCTCCCCGTCTGGGGTCTGGGGCCCGCGCTCTCGTTCGCGGGGCTGGCACTGGGCGTGGCGCTCCTCATTACCGAGCTGCTGGCCCGCGACGTCACGCTCACCCTGATCGGCGGTCCAATGGCGGCGATCATGACCGCGATCGCGATCAACGCCGGGTGGAGACCGTTCGGGCAGCCCAAGGGGGCGCAGGGCGCGTGGCTGGCGTCGCACGTGGCGTTCAGCTTCATCGGGATCGCCGCGCTGGCGACCGCGGCGGCCGCGGGTGCTCTGTACCTCGTGGAGCGCCGGGAGCTCAAGTCGCGGCGATTCGGGTCGATCTTCCGGTCGTTTCCGCCGCTGGAGACCCTCGACCACGTCAATCACCTGGCCGCGGTAACGGCCTGGGTGGCGCTCACGCTCGGTGTCGCGCTCGCCGCCAGTTATGCCGCCATTTACGGGGGCCTGGACGGCCCCCGTCTGGTCTGGGGCGTCGTCGCGTGGCTCGCCGCGGGAGCGTTGGCGGCGGGGCGGCAACTGGGCGGCTGGCGGGCGCGGCGCGCGGCCGTGGCGGCGACCGTGGCGTTCGCCGTGGTCGTCGCCTCCTACGTGGCCGCGCGCCTCGTGGAAGCGCGACCCGGGCACTTCCTGTGAGCGGATATCCGCTATTGCTCGAAGGCAGCCGCGTCGGCGCGCTCATCGTGGGGGGCGGGGCGGTCGCGCACCGGAAGGCAATGGCGTTGCTGGAGTGCGGTGCGGCGGTGCGGGTCGTCGCCCCAGAAATCGCGGGTGTGCTGCGGGATGCGGCGGCGCAGTGGCCGCGGCTGGAGCTGGCCGAGCGGGCGTACAGCAGCGCGGATATCGGGGACGCGGTGCTCGTGATTGCCGCGACCAACGTGCGCGAGGTCAACGCGGCGGTCGCCGCCGACGCGATCGCGCGGGGCCGGCTGGTCAATGTCGCCGACTTCCCCGAAGACGGCACCTGTGTCACCGTCGCCGCCCACGCGGCGGGCCCGCTCGTCGTCGGTGTGTCGGCCGGTGGCGTGCCGGATGCGGCGATGCGTGTGCGGGACGCCATCGCGCAGCGCTTCAATGGGCGCTACGCGGCCGCGCTCACGATACTGACCGCCCTCCGGCGCGAGTTGCTGGACGCGGGAGACCGCGATGGATGGTTCGCGGCGAAGCGCGACCTGATCGGCGAGGGTTTCTGCGGAACGGTCGAACGGTCCGGCTTCAGCGCGAGCGTGACGCAGTGGCGGGCACGGCGGTCTCACGACGCCGTTGGCTCGGACGGGGATCGCATGGAGGGCGTCGCGTGGGGCTCATAGTCGCCGGCTTGAGCCATCGTACGGCCCCGATCGAGATCCGGGAGAAATGCGCGTTCGCGGCCCGCGAGGCCGGACCGGCCCTCGAGGTCATACGCGACGCAGCGGGCGTGCGCGAAGGCGTCCTTCTGTCGACCTGCAACCGGACCGAGTTCTACCTGATCGAAGGCGAGACCAATGCGCCGCCCGCCGTGTGGGAGGTCCTCTCGCAGCGGCTCGGCGCCGACGCCGCGCCGTCGGGGTACGTCCGGCGGGACCGGGACGCCGTGCGCCATCTCATGCGCGTGACGTCGGGGCTCGACTCCATGGTCATCGGTGAGGCGCAGATCAAGGGCCAGGTGCGGGATGCCTGGGAGGGCTGCCGGCCGTACTCGGGTCCAGCGCTCAACCGGCTCTTTCAGACCGCGCAGTCGGTCGCGGGGCGTATCCGGACGGAGACCGCGATCGGACGTGGTGCGGCGTCGGTCAGCTCGGCGGCGGTGCAACTCGCCAAGAAAATCTTCGGCACCCTGAATGGCCGGCGCGCCATGGTTCTCGGCGCGGGCGAGATGGCCGAGTTGGCGCTGCAATGCCTGCACGAGGAGGGCGTGCGGGCAACGCTGGTGGCGAACCGCACCTTCGAGCGAGGCGACGAACTCGCACGGCGGCATGGCGCCACCGCGATGCGATACGATGACTGCTGGCCTGCGCTCGCCAGCATCGATCTCGTGATCTGCTCGACCGCCGCGCCGCACCCTGTGGTGTCGTACGAAAACGTGGCGGCGGCTGTCGCCGGACGCGGGGATCGTCCGCTCTGCATCCTCGATATCGCGCTGCCGCGGGATGTCGAGCCTGCAGTCGGGTCGCTGGACAACGTATTCCTCTACGATCTCG
The DNA here is from genome assembly GCA_963737895.1 of uncultured Gemmatimonadales bacterium. Lineage (GTDB taxonomy): Bacteria > Gemmatimonadota > Gemmatimonadetes > Gemmatimonadales > Gemmatimonadaceae > Palsa-1248. The sequence continues at coordinate 2,823,148 of CAVTUF010000001.1, forward strand.
ACGATCTCCGCGCCGTGGTGGCGGCGAACATCGAGCAGCGGCAATCCCAACTGCCGAGCGCCGAAGATCTGATCGACGGCGAAGTGGAGCGGTACTGGGATTGGCTGGCGGGGCTGGCTGCGGTGCCGGTCGTGGCGGATTTTCGTGCGGCGATGGACCGTGTGCGGGCGGACGAGCTGGCGCACGCGGCGCGGCGGCTTGGCGAACTGACGCCCGCGCAGCGCGACATCGTCGATCACTTCTCCCGGTCACTCATGAACAAGTTCCTGCACGCCCCCTCGGTGCGGCTCCGTGCCGCGGCGGCCAATGGCCGCGGCCTCGCCGTCGTCGATACCGCCCGCTACCTGTTCGGCCTCGACGACGCCCCGCCCGCGGCTCAGACAGCCGAACCGGCTGCGGGGCCCAGTGGGGAGCGGCCGGCCGAGAGTGCCGCGGAGCCCTCGCGGCCTCCGTCGCATCCGGCGGATGCGGCGCCGGACGGCGGCGCGCCGGCGGCACGGTGAGCGGTGGCCGGGCGCTGGTCACGGGGGGCGCGGGGTTCATCGGGTCGCACGTCGCGGAGCTGCTGCTCGCCGATGGGTATGCGGTGACGGTCTTCGACAATCTGTCGAGCGGGCGGAAGGAGAACATCCCGCCGGCCGCGACATTCGTGCAGGGCAATGTCACGACCGAGGCGGCGGCGGTGGTCGTGCGCGAGGGGCGGTTCGATGTGATCGCGCATCTGGCCGCGCAGATCAATGTACGCCGCAGCGTGAACGATCCCGTGGCGGACGCGACGATCAACGTGCTCGGGACGTTGTGTCTGGTCGAAGCCGTCCGGGCGTCGGGAGCGAAGACGCGCGTGATCTTCGCGTCGACAGGCGGTGCGTTGTACGGCGACTTCGCCACCCCGCCCAACGCCGAGACGGTGCCCAAAGACCCCGAATCGCCCTACGGTATCGCGAAGCTGAGCGCGGAGTACTACCTGACCTATGAGGCGCGGCTGCACGGCGTCGACACCGTGGCACTGCGATACGCGAACGTCTACGGCCCGCGGCAGGATCCGCACGGCGAGGCCGGCGTGGTCGCGATCTTTTGCGGGCGGGTGCTGGATGGACGTCCCGTGACCATCTTTGGCGATGGGCAGCAGACGCGCGACTACGTGTTCGTAAAGGATGTGGCGCGGGCCAACGTGGCGGCGGCGCGGGCCACGCTGCCTCCGCCGGGCCGGCTCGATGCGCGTGCGTTCAACATCGGCACTGGCATCGAGACGTCGGTGACCGGGCTGGCGGCGGCGCTCGGGACGGCGACGGGCCGGACCGTCGCCGCGGAGCATGCGCCAGCGCGTCCGGGCGAGCAGCTCCGGTCGTCGGTGACGATCGGCAAGGCGGCGTCGGTGCTCGGCTGGACGCCGCGCACGGGGTTGGCGGAGGGGTTGGCCGAGACCTATTCGTGGTTTGCCGGGCGGCGGGCGCCGGCGGCGGGGCGCTGATGCGACATGCGGCCGGGCCGACCAGCGGCCGCGGCCGCACCATCGGCGGCCGGCGGCCGCATTATCACGGGAGGACTGTGCATCGCGGAATGGCATGGCAGGACCATCGCTCGACGGTGACGGCATGACGGCAGCGATGCTGCTTCAAGTCTCGACGGCCGTCCCGACGTCTCCCTGGGGCCTTCTCATCGGATCGACGCCGGTCACCAAGGGCGTGGTCGGGCTGCTGGCGGTCCTCTCGGTGTTCAGCTGGGCGGTGATGCTCGGCAAGTGGATCGAGTTCGGGAGCGTGCGCCGGCGGTCGGCGAAGTTTCTCACGAAATTCGAGAACGTCGACCGGTTCGACCAGGCGCTCAGCGTCGCGTCGCGGGAGACACCGAATCCCTACACGCGCGTGCTGCGGCGGGCGTCGGACTTTCTCGGCGGCGACGCACGGGCGGGGACGGGACGGGGGACGGCGCCCGACATGACCGCATCGCAAGTGGAGGCGTTGCGCCTCATCCTCGATTCCGAGACCAATGCGGAGCGCGACCAACTGTCGCGATTCATTCCCACGCTGGCGACGATCGGGTCCGCGAGCCCGTTGATCGGATTGCTCGGAACCGTGCTGGGCGTGATCAATGCGTTCGTGGGGATCGCGACGAAGGGCTCCGGCAACATCGGAGCGGTCGCACCGGGCGTCGCGGAGGCGCTGATCGCGACGGCGGCGGCGCTGTCGGTCGCGATCCCCGCGGTGTTCGGGTACAACATCTTCGCCAACCGGCTCAACCGGTTCGACAGTGAACTCGAGGGATTCGGCTCCTACGTGATCGCGTTGATCGTGCGCGACCGGGCGGCCTGAGGAGCGGATGCGGCGCCGGCGTGGCGAGCGCACCCCGCTCAACGCAGAGATCAACGTCGTGAGCCTCATCGACGTGATGATGTTGCTCATGGTCATCTTCATGATCACCGCACCGATCATGCAGGGCGGCGTGGACGTGTCGCTGCCCAAGGCGGAGGCGCAGCCACTCGAGCCGAAGAGCGGGCTGGTGGTGACCGTCGACCGCACCGGCACCATATTCGTCGACGAGACCAAACTCACATACAACGAGTTCAAGGCGAGCTTCGGCGCGCTGGCGTCCAAGCGCGCGAAGGACGGCGTGTACCTCCGGGCCGACCAGGGCGTGCCCTACGGGTTGGTGGTCCGGGTTCTGGCGGTGATGCGAAGTACCGGGACGCCCAACGTGGGTCTGGTGGCGGAGCCGGAAGACATCGCGACAGGAGCCGCGAAGTAGTGGCAGCACACGCGCCGCGGCTGGCCGGCCCGATCGGCGCTTCGGCGCTCCTGCATGTGGGCGTGGTGAGCCTGCTGGTCCTTCTCACGACGAAGGCGGAGGTCGTGAGCCCGCCGATCTACAAAGTCGACATCGTGGCGGCGCCGCCCGGCAAGCGCGCAATCGGTATCGTCGCCCCCACCCCGGCTCCGCCCGCGCCACCGATCGCCACGCCGCCGCCGGCGGCGCACGACGTGGCGCCGAAGGCGCCGGTCGCACCGGTTCACAAACAGCCGGCCGCCACGCCACCGGCCAAGGCGACCCCAATGCAGGCGTCGCCGAAAGCGAAGCCCGCCGCGCCGCAGACCCCAATGCCGAAAGCGGGGGGCGGTCCGACCGGCGGCGCGGGTGCCGACGTCGCGACCGTGCACATCGAGGGGATCGATTTTCCATTTCCCGGCTACCTCGAGAACATCGTCCGGCAGGTGGCCCTCAACTTCACGCCGCCGGATCCGTCGGCACAACTGAAGGCCGATGTGGCATTTCTCATCCGGCGGGACGGCACGGTCTTCGGATTCAAATTCGTGAGCCGGTCGGGCGACTACTCATTCGACCTCGAGGCGCAAGGCGCGATCGAGAAAGCGGCCAAGGCGTTCGGCCCGCTGCCAGACGGATTTCACGACGACGTACTGCCGGTCGTCTTCAGCTTTGACCCGAGGTTACTCCACTGATCAGGATGACGGCAGGACTCGCACTCCTGGCGAGCGTGATCGTGCTGGCGGCACCCGCCATAACGGAACCTGCCATGGCGCAGGACACGACTCGGACCGGCGTGCACATCGGACTCAACTATCAACCCGGCACGAAGCCGGGCGTGCTCGTGCTGCCCATTGCCGGCGCGGGCGGGGATTCCGCGCACACGATCATCCAGCGCGATCTCGATTTCGCCGATGCGATGAACGTGATCACCGGGATCGACCAGGGGATGGGCGATGCGACGGTGAACTTTCCGCTGGTGGAGAAGCTCGGCGCGGCGGCGGTCGTGCAGGCGTCGCTGGCCCCGGCCTCGCTGCACGTCGTCGTGTACGACGTCGCCAAGAAGCGGGCGTTGGCCACCAAGGACTTCGCGGTGCCGGCCACGCCCGGGAACGCCGATTGGCGGATGGTGGTGCACGACGCGTCGGACTGGATTCAGCAGTCGATCACCGGGTCACACGGGATTGCGGCGACCCGGATCGCCTTCATCCGGGATGGGCAGATCTACATCACCGACACGGACGGTGCCGACACGCGGCCGGTGACGCAGAAGGGGGGCGGACCGTTGTCGCCGCAGTGGCATCCGACGGGGCGGTATCTGACGTACAGCTTCTTCGCCCCGCGCGGGACGCAGATCGCGGTGCTGGACCTCACCACCGGGAGTGCCCGGGCGCTGGCCGCGACGCCGACGGGGTTGAACTCGACACCGGCGTTCACCCCCGACGGGAACTCGATCGTGTACACTCACGGGGATGAGAACGGCACCGATCTGTATCTCGTGCCCGCGTTCAGCAGCGACCCGTCGCGCCGCATCACCGTCGGCCATGGGACCGACAACACACAGCCGACATTCAGTCCGGACGGACGCCGGCGTGGCATTCACATCGGGTCGCTCTGGACACCCGGAAGTGTATATTGTCAACATCGATGGCACGGAGCCCGACCTGCTGACACCGTTCCAATTCGGGGATGACATTTACCGCGCGAGTCCCAACTGGTCGCCGGATGGGCGGCTGGTGGCGTTCGAGTCGCGCGTGAATGGGCGGTTTCAGATCGAGACCATCGCGCTGCGTGACCGGACGGTCAAGCAGCTGACGAGTGACGGCATCAACGAAGACCCGAAGTGGGCGCCGGACAGCCGGCATCTCGGTATTCACATCGAACCGTTCCGGCGTGCGGCAGCTGTTCGTACTGGATTCGGAATCGGGACGCACGCGACAACTGACGCTGGGTGGCCCGGCACGGCTCTCCGCGTGGTCGCGGTCGCTGGGGTCGCCCTGATCTACCCGCCAATCGGATTCTTATTCATTTCGGAGAGTCAGCCATGAGCCGTCGGTCCCGTCTTGCCTCGCTGTTGATTCTCGCTGGTGCCGTGGTCGTGGCGTGCGCCAAGCCGCCCGCACCTGCGCCGGCGCCCGCGCCCGCGGCGGGACCGACCGTGGATAGCAGCCGGATCCGTGACTCGCTGGCCAACGCCAAGCGGATGGCGGACAGTGTGTCGGCCGAGCATGAGCGGCAGGCGGCGGCGGTGGCGGCGGCCCGCAGCGCGCTGGTGGCGAAGGTGTTCTTCGACTACGACAAGTCCGACATCACCGATCAGGGCAAGGCCATTCTGGATGCGAAGGTGCCGATCCTGAATGGCAACACCGGCATCCGGATCCGTGTCGAGGGGAATTGCGACCGGCGTGGATCGGACGAGTACAACCTCGCGCTTGGCCAGCGTCGCGCCGCGGCGGCGAAGCGGTATCTCACCGATCACGGGATCGACGCCGCGCGCATCGACATCATCAGCTATGGCGCCGAGCGTCCGGTGGCGGAAGGCGACGCGGAGGACGCGTACTCGCAGAATCGCCGCGACGAGTTCGCGATCGTGGCGGGCGGCGACAACTTGAAGGTTGCGGGCCAGTGATGCGGATGGGGATCGTGGCGCGGCGGGTGACGCGGTGGGTGACGCGGTGGGTGACGCGGTGGCGCCTCGTGCTGCCGTTCGCGCTGGTGGCGACCGGCGGCTGCTTCGCGACGCGCGAGGACGTGCGTGTCCTGCAGGACGATCTGACGCGGATGCAGGCCGCGCAGCGGAGTGAAGATTCGGCGCACCGGGCGGCGCTGGAAGTCGTCATCGAGCAACTCGGCCGCGCGCAGGATACGCTCCGCGTGCTGAGCGGGCGGACCGCGAAGTGGCAGGGTGACGTCAGCGAGAACCTCTATTCGGTCGGGCAGCAGCTCATCCAGATCGAGGAGTTGACCGGGCAGAGCCAGAAGCAGCTCAGCGTCCTGCACGCCGGGCTGGAGGCCCAGCACGCGACGGCCGCGTCGTCGGCCGTTGGGACGGGACCGACGGCGGCCGGAACGACTCCGCGCGACACCGCGCGGGGGGCTGGGGGCCCGGGCCCGGAGCAACTATTTCAGTTGGCACTTGATCAACTCCGGCGGGGTAGTACGGGCGCGGCGCGGGCTGGCTTGAGCGACCTGCTCCGGCAGTATCCCAATTCGGAAGTGGCGCCTGATGCGCACCTGTATCTGGCCGAGACGTACGCGCAGGAGGGGAACGCGACGGTCGCGGACTCGGGCTATCAGGACGTGATCGCCCGGTATCCGACGCTCCCGATCGCGGCGACAGCGCTGTACCGGCACGCGGGGGTATTGGCGGCGGCAGGCAAGACACAACCGGCACGAGACGCATATCAGGACGTAATTCGAAAGTATCCGCGCTCGGACGAGGCGGTGCTCGCGAAGGACCGGCTCCGGGACCTGAAATAGGAATCCGCGGCACGCTCTGACCGCCCGTTGAGGGGTCGCGCTGCTGGCGGAGGCCCCGCGGCGCGACGCGAGCCCGTCGTCCGGGCCCGCCATCCGTAGCTGTCCGAGCCACCCGAATGATGCCGATGCCGCCCGCAGCGGAGATGCCATTTCTCGATCACCTTGAGGAGCTCCGGTGGCGGCTCATCAAGGCGCTCGGCGCGCTGGCGTTCACCGTGGCCCTGTCGTTCGCGGCGCTGACGCAGATCGATCTGATCGGGATCCTCGCGCGGCCCATTCTGCCGTTGCTGCACGGGCACAAGCTGATCTTCACGCACCCGACCGACTCGTTCTCGATCTACATGACGATGTCGCTCACGCTCGGGGTGATTCTCGCACTCCCCATCATCGTCTATCAGGCGTGGGCGTTTCTCTCGCCGGCGCTGCACCGGCACGAAAAGCAGCTCGTTGCGCCGGTCACCATTGGCGCGGGGCTGTTGTTCGTGGGCGGCGTGTCGGTCGCGTACTTCGGCGTGATGCCGCTCGCACTCCAGTGGCTGCTCGCGTTCCAGACGGCGTCGATGGAACCGATGATCAGCGGGCTCGAATACTTCGACTTCCTCTTCTCGATGTCGCTCGCCTTCGGGCTGTGCTTCGAGCTGCCGATCGTCATCCTGGTGCTGACGGCGCTCGGCCTCGTCAACCCCGCATTTCTGCGCAAGTACCGCCGGCACGCGGCCGTGCTCTGCACCTTCATCGGCGCGTTCCTGACGCCGGGCGATCTGATCTGGACAACGATCGCGATGGCGGTGCCGCTCTATCTCCTATACGAGCTCAGTATTTTTCTGTCGGCATTCATGTACCGGCGCCGCCAACGGTCGCAGGCGGCCACGGAGCTGCCGGACGACGGGTACCGGGCACCAGCGTGAGGATCATGGCGGCGCGGGGCGGCGTGGGGCCGCCCGCGTGCCAGCGCCCGCGCATCTCGAGCGCGTCTCGCGAGAGCGAGGCGGCGTGCCGGTAGCGGATCTGCCCGGGTCTCAGGGCCGGGGTCCTCGCCGCATGCGGACTCCGACGTGGCGTCTCGCAGGCCTCGCGTTCGTGGCGGTGCTTGCCGTCGCGGCCAGCCGGCCAGCCGGAGCCCAGCAACTCCCCGGCTCACCCAACCCATCGGGCGGCGGGGTGGTGCAGCCGACGACGCCCGGGCGCCAGCTCACGCCGCGCGAGCGCGCGACCCTGGACTCGGCGCGCCGCGCTCGTGCCGCGAAGGATTCCGCGGCCCGGGATTCGGCGCGGAAAGTACTCGTGCACTGGGAGGAGCCGGACTCGGTAACGGAGGCGCTGCTCCTTCGCGAAGGATACGGCATTACCAAGTATCAGGGTGGTCATGCCGTCTACCAGTCGGACCAGCACCAACTGACCCTCACCGGACCGCGGAAAGGCGAGCGCGCCGCGGTCAACCAGGACCAGACGATGGTCGTCGGCGACACGATCGTCTACCAGGACTCCGAGCGGGTGGTGCGGGCGCACGGCGACACCGTGACGGTGCGCGATCCCACGCGCAACGAAGACGACATCGTGTCCATCGGCCACGTCGTCTACGACGTGAAGACACACGAGGCGGTGACGTCGGCGGTCCGTACGGTGTTTCCGAGCGGCGGCAACCGGTGGATCGTGTCGGCGATCGCGGGCGCCTATGCCGGGGACACGCTCAAGACCGACAATCCGTCGAACACGTTCTACGGCGTCGAAGGGGGCATCACGACCTGCGACGACAGCTTTCCGGATTACCATTTCTCGGTAAACGAACTCAAGTTCGTCACCAAGCACACCCTCGTGGGCCGCCCGGCGGTGCTTTACATCGCGGACGTCCCGGTGATGTGGCTGCCGTTCGTGCTGGAGGATCTGCGCACCGGGCGGCGCAGCGGTTTCCTGACGCCGCATTTCGGCATCAGTGAACTCGTGCGCAACAGCCCCTCGTACCGGCGCCACGTCGAGAACGTCGGATACTATTTCGCGCTCAACGACTACGCCGATCTCACGACCTGGCTCGATTGGCGAAGCAGCGCGCGCGCCACCCCGATGGATGCGGGCTGGACTCGCTACAGCTCTGTCTTCCGGTACAACTGGCTCGACCGGTTCGTGGTGGGAAGCTTCGGCGTGTCATACCAGTCGCTGAGCAACAACACGACCAACACGGCGATCTCGTGGCAGCACCAGCAGGATTTTTCGTTGGCGTCGCACCTCAACATGAACGTCAACTACGAGACGAGCACGGCGATCCAGCAGACGACGTATTTCGATCCGTACTCCGTGCTGGCTACGATCTCGTCGCAGCTCAACTATCAGCAGGCCCTCGGGCCGGCCAATTTCAGCCTGGGTGGCACGCAGAAGCAGTACCCGGGGCGATCCGAGATCGACCGCGTGTTCCCGACGCTCAGCCTCTCGTCGAAGCCGGTGAGCATCGGGAAATGGTTCACATGGACCCCAAGCTTCACGGGCAGCAACTCCGAGACTCTGAACGTCGACCAGTTCGGCAACTTCGGCTACCGCTTTGCCGACAGCCTCGGTGCGATCGACAGCTCGCAGGTGCGCCGCAACCAACGGGCGACCACTGCGTCGTTCGACACGCCGATCAAGATCTTCGGCTTCAACTGGCGCAACTCGTTCCAGATCTCCGACCAGCAGAACAACTTCCCCGAGCAGGACCTCGTGTATACGCGGGTGAGTGCGGATTCCGCGGTCCCCACCCAGCGCGTGTTCTCGCAGACGTACAACACGAGCCTGGACTGGAACACGGGTATCGACCTTCCGAGCATTTCACAGGGCAAGTGGAACCTGGTACCCAGCGTCGCGATCGAGAACTCGGATCCCGGCGCGGCGTGGATGATCCGCACACAGTTCACGGGAGCGGACTTCATCACGCAGCCGAAGCGGCTGGTGTACGGTCTCCAGATCTCGCCGACGTTCTTCGGACTGCTGCCGGGTTTCGGCGACGTCGCGCGGTTCCGGCATTCGATCACGCCGATCATCACGTTCAACTACGCGCAGCCGTCGGCGATCAGCGACCAGTTCTACGCCGCGGCGGGCCAATCTCCTGTCGGCTCGCTGGCCGGCCTCCGGCAGGAGTCCATCTCGCTGTCGTTGTCGCAGAGTATCGAGGCCAAACTCAAGCAGGCCCCGGACGCGGACCCGCTGCAGGCGAAGAAGGTCAAGGTATTGTCGCTCAATTTCGATCCGCTCAGCTACGACTTCGTCCGCGCGCAGACGACGCACCGCTCCCTGAGCGGGTTCACGTCCGGGACGTGGGGGTACAGCTTCCGGTCGGACCTGATCCCGGGATTCGATTTCCGCCAGACGTACTCGCTGTTCGAGGGGGATCCCCTCAGTGACACCGCGCGCTTCAGCCCGTACTGGCAGCAGGTGTCGGCGTCCTTCTCGCTCAACCGCAACTCGGGTCTCGTAGCCGCCATCGCGCGGCTCATCGGCCTGACGCCGCCCGTGAAGACGCCGGGCGCGGACAGCGCGCTCAATACGGATCCGTTCCTGGCGCAACAGATCGCCGCGCAACAGGTGGTCGGGGGGCAGACCGGCATCGCGCCGTACCAGATCCCGAACGCGGGCAAGGGGTGGACAACCTCGTTCACGTTCAGCGCGTACCGGCAACGGCCACCGGTGGGCAATCTGTCCAACGTGATCCAGTTCAACCCGGCCACGGTGTGCGCCGCGTACCAGAACGTCAATCCGATCTACTACGCGCAATGTGTCCAGGCGAGCCGCACGTCGACACCCGACACCAACATCAACGCCACGACGGCCGCCGCGCCGTTCGTGGTGGTGCCGACGCAGATCACGCTGCAGGGGTCGACGAGCTTCAACATCACGCCCAAGTGGGCGGCCCAGTGGCAGACGACCTACGATTTCCAGGCCCACAACTTCGCCAGCCAGATCGTGTCGCTGCAGCGCGACCTGCACGACTGGCGCGCTATTTTCTCCTTCACGCAGTCGCCGACGGGCAGCTTCGCGTTCACGTTCTTCGTGGCTCTCAAGGCCGAGCCCGGCGCTCAAGTTCAACTACGACAAGCAGACGTTCCGATCACCCGGGGACGAGGCCACGGGTCAGACCTATTAGCGTCCCGGGGCCACGCGTGTGTCCGAGAATGGTGTCCTTGCGAGTGGACACCCGACGCCTGACCTTAGAAGGTAAGGTCTAGAGATACACGGACTTAACTTTCGCTAACAGATGGCCCGGCGGGTGCGTATTGTGCATAGGGAGAAGGCTATCCTCATCCGGGGTTGACATGTCGACACGTGGTTTGTCATTGGCTGCGATGGGGCTCGTGGTGGCGGGCGTCGCGGCCTGCAGCAACAACAACAACAACATCTCGGCGCCTGCCGAGGCGCTCGGAAACCCGGACAGCCTGACCTACCTGTTGTTGCCGGGTGGGCCTGATGCGCCGAACGGCATTCTGCTGAGCTGGGCCCCGGCGACCGATCCCAACGTCGCGAATTACGTCGTTTTTGCGAGCGCGTCCGACAGCCAGTTCGGCGTGATCGGGTCAACGCTTTCGACGTCGTTCCACCAGGCCGGCGCGCCCTTTCCGCAGTATTACGTCGCATCCGAGGATCAGTTCGGCGACATCAGCAGCGGCACGCCCACCCTCCACGTGGACACGACGCCGCCGCTGCCGCCGCCCGACTCGCTGAGCGCCGCGGGCTTCGATTCCGCATCCGAGATTCACTGGTCGTCGAATGCGCGGCTCCAGAATCCGGCGATCTTCGCCTACTACCGGGTGTACTCCGAGCCCGCCGTGGTGACGGGGATGACAGGTACCTGCGCCACGCCGGGGCCGGGCTTCGCCGTTGAGGGCTCGACCGTTTCCGAGGAGTTCGTGGTGACGGGGCTCGCCAACGGCACGACGTGGTGCTACGCCGTCACGACGGTGACACTGGATGGGCACGAGAGCGTACTTAGTCAGTGGACGACCGACACACCGACGCAGTCGGCAGGTCCGTTTGCGGTGTCCATGGCGCCGCGTGCCACGGTCATCCGGCACAATCCGAAGCCACTCCAACGTGCTGTGGTGGCACGGCGGTAACGCGCGGTAGCGCGACTGGTCAGGCCATGGTGAAACGCCCGGGAACCCATCCCGGGCGTTTCTGCATCTGGTTCTGCATCCGTCGCACCCGAATCGCACTTGAAATTACGGGGTCCGCCGCCTGACATTGTGCGGATGCCGGCCACCATCGTGCTCGACGGGGAATCACTTCGGATCGAAGATGTGGCCGCCGTGGCGGATGGCGCCTCGGTGAGCCTCTCGGCCGGCGCGCGAGACAGAATGGCACGGACGCGCGCGATCGTGGACGCGATCGTCGAACGCCGCAATGTCGTGTACGGCGTGACCACCGGATTCGGCAAGCTGTCGGATGTCGCGATCCCGTACGATCGGCTGGCCGAGTTGCAGGCCAATCTGGTGCGGAGCCACGCCGCCGGAGTCGGGCCGGACCTTCCGGTCCGCGAAGTGCGCGCGATGATGCTGCTGCGCGCAAACGTGCTCGCCAAGGGATTTTCCGGCTGCCGGCCGGAGGTGGCGGAGCTACTGGTCGGGATGCTCAACGCCGGGCTCCATCCGCCGGTGCCGGAGCAGGGGAGCGTGGGCGCGAGCGGGGATCTCGCGCCGCTGGCGCATCTCGCCCTGTCGCTGATCGGCGAGGGAGAGCTGACGCGCCAGGGGCGCACGGGAGGTGCGTCCGCGATGATGCGCGAGCAGGCGCTCACGCCGGTCGTGCTCGCGCCCAAGGAAGGTCTCGCCTTGATCAACGGCACCCAGGCGCATACGGCGGTTGCGGCGCTGGCGCTGGTCGATGCCGGCCGCCTGTGGCGCGCCGCGCACGTGTCGGGCGCGATGTCAGTCGAGGCGCTTCTCGGTACGCCGGTGGCATTCGACGCGCGGCTCCAGCGGGCCCGCGGACAGGCCGGCCAGGAGGAATCGGCGGCGCTCCTGCGGTGGCTCCTGGAAGACAGCGAGATCCGCGAGTCGCACCGGGTCGGCGATCCGCGCGTGCAGGACGCGTATTCGCTGCGGTGCATTCCGCAGGTGCATGGTCCCGTGATGGACGGGATCCAGTTCGCGGAATCGCTGGTCGCGCGAGAACTCAATGCGGCGACGGACAATCCGCTGGTGTTCGAGGATGGCACACTGCTGAGCGGCGGCAACTTTCACGGGCAGGCGGTTGCGCTCGCGCTGGACCTGCTCGCCATCGTGCTGACCAACCTCGCGACGATGAGTGAGCGGCGGATCGACCGGCTGGTCCATCCGGATCTCAATCAGGGGTTGCCGCCGTTTCTGGCGCGTGATGCCGGCGTGCATTCCGGATTCATGATCGCGCAGGTGACGGCCGCGGCCCTGGCGTCGGAGTGCAAGGTGCTCGCGCACCCGGCGAGTGTGGACACCATCCCGACCAATGGCAGCAAAGAGGACGTCGTCCCAATGGCCATGGCGGCGGCGTGGAAGCTCCGGCGCGTGGTGCACAACGTGGGTCATGTGCTGGCGATCGAGCTGATGTGCGCTGCGCAGGGGCTCGACTACCGGCAGCCGTTGCGGCCGGGGGCGGGCGTCGCGCGTGGCCACCGCGCGGTGCGCGCGCTGGTTGCCCCGCTCGAGGGCGATCGGGTCCTCAGCAAAGACATCGGAGTGCTCGCCCGGGCGGTGGCATCGGGTAAATTCAATGAAGTCACCGCCCCCTACCGGAACGCCACGGGCACGGCCGGTTCCGGCGCGCCCGGCTCCCGGCACGGGTCGCCGCACCCGGGTCCCGCATCATGACGCCACCGATCGATACTCTGGCACCGCCGGCCGCGCCGTCCGCCTCCCGCGCGCGGCGCGTGACGGCGCCTCGCGGCAATGATCTCAGTTGCCGCGGGTGGCAGCAGGAGGCCGCTCTCCGCATGCTGATGAACAATCTCGACCCGGATGTCGCGGAGCGGCCGGATGACCTGGTCGTGTATGGCGGGACGGGACGGGCGGCGCGAAGCTGGGAAGCATTCGATGCCATCGTGGCGACGTTGCGCCGGCTGGGCGATGACGAAACGCTGCTCGTGCAGAGCGGCAAGCCGGTGGCGGTGTTCCGGACGCACGCGAACGCGCCGCGGGTCCTCATTGCGAACAGCAATCTCGTACCGCGATGGGCGACGTGGGATGAGTTCCGCCGCCTCGAGGCGCTGGGGCTCACCATGTACGGCCAGATGACGGCCGGGTCGTGGATCTACATCGGATCGCAGGGAATTCTGCAGGGCACGTACGAGACGTTCGCGGCGGTCGCCGACCGTCATTTCGGGGGATCGCTGGCCGGCCGTCTCGTCGTGACGGGCGGGCTCGGCGGGATGGGTGGCGCCCAGCCGCTCGCGGCGACGATGCTCGGTGCCGCCATCCTGGCGATCGACGTCGATCCGGCGCGCATCGAGAAGCGGCTCGCGACCCGTTACTGCGACCGGATGACCCGCGATCTCGACGAGGCGCTCGCGTGGCTGGGGACGGCGCAGCGTTCGGGCTCGGCGCTGTCCGTCGGCCTCGTGGGCAACACCGCGGATGTGCTGCCGGAACTCGTGCGACGCGGCGTGGTCCCGGATGTCCTCACGGATCAGACGAGTGCGCACGACACCCTCAACGGCTACGTACCGTCGGGCATGACGCTGACCGAGGCACTGGCGCTCCGTGCGTCCGATCCGGCGGCGTACGTCGCGCGCGCGGTGCAGACGGCGGCAGTTCACGTGCGCGCGATGCTGGAGCTGCGGCGCCGCGGCGCGGTGACGTTCGACTATGGCAACAACGTGCGCACGGTGGCATTCGACGCAGGTGTCGCGGACGCGTTCGACATCCCCGGATTCGTGCCCGAGTACGTCCGCCCGCTGTTCTGCCAGGGCAAAGGGCCATTCCGGTGGGTCGCACTGTCGGGCGATCCGCGCGACATCTACCGCACGGATGCGCTCGCGGCGGAGCTCTTTCCCGACGACGCGCACCTCAAGCGGTGGCTCACACTGGCGCGGGAGCGTGTGCAATTCCAGGGATTGCCCGCGCGGATCTGCTGGCTCGGCCAGGGTGCGCGGGCGCGGTTCGGCGTGGCGATCAACGACCTCGTGGCGCGAGGCGAGATCTCGGCCCCCATCGTGATCGGGCGGGACCATCTCGACACGGGCAGTGTGGCGTCGCCGTTTCGCGAGACGGAAGGCATGCGTGATGGGAGCGATGCGATCGCCGACTGGGCGATTCTCAACGCACTGGTCAACGTGGCGAGCGGGGCGTCGTGGGTGTCGTTCCACCACGGTGGCGGTGTCGGTATCGGCAATTCGCTGCATGCAGGGCAGGTCATCGTGGCTGATGGGACTCCGGCGATGCGCGAGCGTCTCGAACGCGTGCTCACCAATGATCCGGGGCTGGGTGTCGCGCGACACGCCGACGCCGGGTACGAAGAGGCGATCGCCACGGCGCGTGCGCAGGGAATCGATCTGCCAATGGGGCCCCGTCCCTAGCGCGGGGAGCCGCGCCCGGCGCGCGGGTCGCTGACGTCATGCTCTCGGCGCGGTTCCGTCCGTGGCACGTCCCGGCGTTCATCGCGAAGTACGCGTACCTGGTGGCGATCCGCAAACCGATCCTCGTGCATTTCGAGGTCACGCTGCGTTGCAACGCCCGCTGCGGATTCTGCGACTACTGGCAGACCGACCGTGCCGCGCGCGATGCCGAGCTGTCGAGCTTCGCGGATGCGGCCCGGTTCTTCAATCCGCTGATGATCACCTTCACCGGAGGCGAGCCCACGCTCCGGCGCGATCTCGAGGACCTCGTGCGCGCGGTGGCGCGAGCGGTCCGGCTCAAGTACATCACCATGATCACACACGGCGGCATGCTGACCCCGGAACGGGCGACGGCCCTGTGGGATGCCGGCATCAACCAGTTCAACATCTCGCTCGACTATCTGGATGGGCGGCACGACGTGGCGCGCGGCATCCCAGGCCTGACGAAGCGGATCTTCGACACCGTGGACGGGATGCGCACGCGCGGCATCGACGGCATCCGGTTCAATACCGTGATCCGGGGCGACAATCTCGACCAGATACTGCCCATCGTCCACCGCGCAGCGGATGCCGGATGCGGTGTCAATTTCAGCCTGTACACCGATGCGAAGAACGGGAACCGGGACCCGCTCGTCGGGGCCGGCCGTGCGCGCGAATTGCAGTCGGTCATCGACGAGCTGCTAGCATACAAGCGCCGCCGGCGCGGCGTGATCACCAGCTCGGATCACTATCTGCGCCAGATTCCGCGTTATGTCCGGGGCGAGGCCCGAGAACCCTGCCGTTCCGGCATCCGGACGATTCACATCGATCCGACCGGCCACGTGAAGCGGTGCCCAGACTTCCCGACAGATTTTCACTGGACGGATTTCCGCCAGTATCAGCCGATCGCGTGTCATGCCTGCTTTTACGCGTGCCGGGGCGAGGCCCAGGCGCCGATGCAATGGTCGCGGGTCCAGGACGTGATGGCGTGATGGCAACCGGCGGCCGGCGGACGTCGTGACCCTGCTGTTTACGGGTGCCTCGCAGGTGGCGACCTGCGCCGGGCCGGGCCGCGGCCGGCGCGGAGCGGAGATGCAGGACGCAGGCATTCGCCGTGACGTCGCCGTGGCGGTGACCGGCGACCGGATCGCCGCCGTCGGGTCGCATGCGGAGCTGGAGCGGGCGTATCCGGACGCCACGACCATCGACTGTGGTGGCCGCGTCCTGACGCCGGGACTCGTCGATTCCCACACGCACGCGATTTTCGGCCGCCCACGTGCCGACGAACAGGAGCAGCGCGCGGCGGGCGCGGACTATCTCGCGATCGCCGCGCGGGGCGGCGGCATTCACGCCTCGGTCCGTGATCTTCGCACCCGATCGGAAGCGGAGCTGACGGATCTGGCGCGTGCTCGTCTCCTCCGGCTCGCGTCGTATGGCACGACCACCGTCGAAGTGAAATCCGGCTACGGTCTGACGGTCGAGGATGAGCTCAAGACGTTACGCGTGATCGCGAGACTCGCGGGTGAACTGCCCCTCCGGCTCGTGCCGACGTGGCTCGGTGCGCACGAGATTCCGCTCGAGCATCGCGCCACTCCGGGGGGGCGGCGGGCGTACGTCGGCCTCCTGATCAACGAGATGATTCCGCAGGTGGTCGCCGGGCGTCTCGCCGTCTTCGCGGATGTGTTCTGTGAGCCGGGCGTGTTCACGCTGGAGGAGACCCGGACGATCCTGACGGCGGCGCGCGCAGCCGGTCTGGCGCTCAAGCTCCACGCCGACGAGCTGACGGCCGGCGGCGGGGCCGAGCTGGCCGTGGAGTTGGGCGCGACGTCGGCCGACCATCTGGCGACCATCTCCCCGGCCGGTGTGGCGGCGCTCGCCGGCGCGCAGACCGTGGCGACGCTGCTGCCCGGGACGATGCTGTTTCTCGGCAAGTCCGCGCACGCACCCGCACGAGCGCTGGTGGATGCGGGTGCGGCCGTTGCGCTGGCCACCGATTTCAACCCGGGGACGTCGCCGACACCGAACCTGCCGCTCATCCTCACCCTCGGCGTCAGCCAGTTGCGATTGTCGTCGTCCGAAGCCATCGTGGCCGCTACAGTGAACGGCGCCGCGGCTCTCGGCCTGGCAGCGGAGACCGGACAGATCGCTCCCGGCTTCTCGGCCGACCTCGCGATCTTCGACATCGCCGACGTCCGGGAGCTGCCGTACTGGTACGGCGACCGCCGGTGCCATGCGACCTGGGTGCGTGGCAAAGCTTGTCACCAATTTGACTTACCGGTACCTTAAGCAGTCTTATCCGAGACGGGACGCCATGCCCGTTGCTGCTCCCCTGAGTGCGTCGCACGAGACAGCTTGACGTCTCGGCAGTGCGGCGCGCGTGTTGCCCCCGCCACTATCCGCCGCACCCCTCGAGCTGATGTCGAACGCTGCCAAGCTAAAGAAAAAGGCCGCCGAGTTCGAGCAGAAAAAGCAGTTCGACAAAGCGCTGCAGCTGTACATCCAGATCCTGGATTCCGGGGCAGATGACGGCGATGAGAGCGATGTCGCGCTGTACAACCGCGTCGGCGATCTGCTCATGCGCCAGGGTACGGTCGGCGACGCCATGACGTACTACGAAAAGGCCGTCGATCTCTATGCCGAGAGCGGCTTTTTCAACAACGCGATCGCCCTGTGCAACAAGATCCTCCGCCAGTCGCCGGGGCGGAATTCGATCTATTACAAGCTCGGGAAGATCAGCGCGAAGAAGGGCTTCATCAGCGACGCCAAGCAGAACTTCCTCGAGTACGCGAGCCGGATGCAGACCGGCGGACAACTCGATGAAGCGTTTCGGGCCCTGAAGGAGTTCGCGGATCTGTGCCCGGACCAGGATGACATCCGGCTGATGCTGGCCGACCAGTTGTCGAAGAAGGACCGCAAGAACGAAGCGCTGGAGCAGTTGCAGGTCCTGTATCAGAAGTTCGAGCACGAGGGACGCGGGGCCGACATGCGGGCCACGATCGACCGTATGCGGGCGATCGACCCGGCCGCGGAGCCGAAGAGCGGCAGCGGCCCTCGCAATCCGAAGGTGTCCGACCTCGTGTTCCTCGATCTTTCGGATGGCGGAGCGGTGGCTGCTCCCACTGCCGCGGCGCCCGCGGCCCCCGTGGCGCCGCCCGTGATGCCGCCGGCTGCCCCGAAGCTGCGTCCTGTGGGGCCTCCTCCCGCACCGCATTGCGGAGCGCCGCCAGCCCGCGGCCCAGGGGCACGTCCCCCGGCACGAGTACCGACGGCCGATCTGCCACTGATCGAGGTCAACCTGCCCCCGTTGGACGCCCCGCACCAGATCGAGGAGCCGCGCGCCCCCGCGCCGAAAGTCGCGGGACTCATGCCGGCCGAGGTCTCGATCCCACGCGACACGCTGGACACGCCCCTCGTGGCGGGATTGGAAGGATCGTCCCATCGTGCGGGACCGGCGAGCGAGACGGTACCCGAGCTGCCGGGCCTTCAGCCACTGAGCGGCGAGCAGTTCGGATCGCTGCGGCTCGCGACACCGTTCCACGTACCCGTGATCGAGCCGCCCGCGCATGATCTCGCGCTTCCGGGCGAACTCCCGGCGCTCGGTGGTGCGCTGCTGTCCGCCGTGAACTTCACCGGCGAGATGGAGCTCATCATGCCGGACGGCCAGGAGGAGGTGTTGCCGGGTCGTTCGGGCAAGGCGCCTCCGGGGCGGGGTCGTGCCGGGTCTCCAGCGTCGCACACGCATCGCGATGATCGCGAGCCGGACATCGCGTTGCCGATGCTCGACGTCGATCTGCCGGAGCTCGATCAACCGCGCTCACGCGCGTCGCGGCGCGGCTCCGAGCCGCTCGGCCTGCACGGCGGTGACAATCTGCTGGATGAGATTCCGCTCGGGGACGAATCGCTGGACCAGGACCAGAACGATGCCGCCGAGGAATCCGACTCGGCCGATGTGCTCTCCGCGTCTGGTGGGACGACCGATCTCGACACCCCGCTTTCAGCCAGCGGCGAGACCGAGGTGTTCGAGGCGAATGCCACGACGCCCGGATGGGAGGCGCCCGATCCGATCGATTCGGAAGTGGACGAGGCGATCGAGTTCATGGCGGGCGATTCCGCGGCCCGGCGCGAAGTGTGGCCCGAGCTTCGGGCCGCGGATGACGAGGCGGGCGACGCGGAGGAGAGCGACGCCGGCTCCGAAATCGAAGACACGCCTGGCGAGTCTCTCGCCGAGAGCGCCGATGCCGCGTCGTTGGCGAGTGCCAACGGCACTGCGCCGGAGGAGGGCGACACCGCCGACGCCAGCGGTGCGCCTTCCCGGGCGTCGGGCGGTGCGCAGCGCCGGCGATCGAACTCGGTGCTGGCGCGCTCCGTCGACACGCTGCTCGTCAAAGTCGAAGCCAGTCCCCAGGACTGGGGATTGCGCCGCCAATTTGCGGAGGCGCTCCTCGACGACGGGGATCGCGAGGCGGGATTGCTGGAGCTCGAAGCGTCGATGATCGGGCTCGAACGCGCCCAGGATCTCGAAGGCGCGCGCTCCGTGGCGGACACGATCATTCGCCTCAATCCGAACTCCGTCCGGCACCATCAGAAGCGAGTCGAATACGCGTTCCGGACGAACGATCGGGCGCGGCTGCCCGAGGCGTACCTCGAACTGGCCGATGCACTCTTTCGCTCCGGGCAGGCCGACAAGGCACGGGCCGTCTACCAGCGGGTGCTGGAGCTGGCGCCCGACGATGCGCGTGCGCAGGCCGCGCTCAGCGCATTCGGCGAGCCTCCAGTCGTGGCCGCGGCCGATGCGCCACCCGCCACGCCGCCCGCCGGCATCCCGCGTGAGGTGACGCCGCCGGCGGCTCCCACCGTGCGTCCGGCGGTGCCCAACGTTCGGCGGCGCAACTCGGGTCCCGGGTCCGGCGTCCAGAATGCCGCGGCGGGGGAGCCTGGCCAATTCGTGAATCTCGGCGACTGGCTGCGCGACGACGAAGCGCCGAAATCCACGCGCATGGTGATCGACGATGAAAAGACCGGCGACCCCGAGGCGGATTTCGCGGACATGCTGCGGCAGTTCAAGCACGGGATCGCCCAAAACGTCGCGGAGGAAGACCACGAGAGTCACTACGACCTCGGCGTCGCCTACAAGGAGATGGGATTGCTGGACGAGGCGATCTCGGAGTTCCAGAAGGCCCTCCGGGGTCCCGCACACCGGGTCCGCACGTACGAAGCGCTCGGCCAGTGCTTCATCGAGAAGCAGCAATTCCAGGTGGCGGCGACCATTCTCAGCCGGGCCCTGAACGAGCCTGGGGTGACGGATGATCAACTGGTGGGAGTGCTCTACCTCCTGGGGTACGCATCCGAGGCCCTAATGCGCTGGGAGGCGGCAATCGGCTACTATCAACGGGTGTTCGCCGTCGATATCCAGTTCCGCGACGCTGGCCAGCGGCTCACCCGCCTCGAGCGGGCTCCGCGCTGATGCTGCCCGCATCGGGGACGTCGGTCACGCCTGCCGAGGGACTGCCTCGGTCCAGTAGCATCCGGTCGCGAGCCACACCAGCCGTGCCGTTGGCCGATGTGCAGGCACCGGTGCGCGAGGGGCTGGAGCGTGTGAAGGCCGAACTGCGACGCATTGTGGATGATGACTCGCCCCTCATTGCCGGAGTCAGCGACCATCTCGCTGGGGATGAAGGGGAAGCTGTTCCGGCCAACGCTGGTGCTTCTTTCGAGCGGGGCGGCGGGCCATCCCGAGGCGACCGCCGACACGCTGGCGGCGGTCCTGGAACTGATGCACCTCGCGACGCTGGTGCACGACGACGCGGTCGATCATTCGGCGCTGCGCCGTGGGATGCCCACGCTCAACGCGCTGTTCAGCCATCAGATCTCCGTCATCGCCGGCGATTTCCTGTATCTTCGCGCGTTGCGGGAGCTGTCGCGCCTCGGAGATTTGCAGGCGCTGCGGGTACTGACCGAGGCCTCGGTGGAGATGACGCGGGGCGAACTCCGCCAGTTGACCTACGGCGACCCGCTGGAGTTCGGCGAAAGGGACTACGAGGCGCTGATCGGAGCCAAGACGGCTGCGCTATTCGGCGCGGCGTGTGAAGTCGGCGCCCTGTCCGGAGCCGTTGAGTACCGGGCGGAGTTGGCTCGCTATGGCGAGCAGCTCGGGATGGCGTTCCAGGTGATCGACGACGTACTCGACTACACGTCCGGCCAGGAAGTGACGGGTAAGCCCGGCGGGCTGGATCTGCGCGAGCGGAAGATGACCTTGCCGCTGATCGCCGCGATGCGCGAGATGGGGGCGGCCGGCCGGAGCCGGGTCGAAGCGTTGTTTGCAGCCGACGCGCCGTCGGAGGGGGATATTCATGCCGTCATTGCGCTGGTCGCCGAGTACGGCGGGATCGCCTACGCTTTGCGCCGGGGCGCTCTCTACGCCCAGGAAGCCGAGCAGGCCATTGCCGGGATGCCGTCAAACCCTGCCGTGGCGGCCCTGCACCGCGCGATCGCGTACGTCCTCGACCGGCGGTCGTAACACCGTGATCAGCAGTCCTTCGCCTCGAGTACGCCAGCCAAGAGAGGTAGCGTGATGGCACCCCGCGGATCGTCGAAGCACCGCCCAGTATTCCATGCCGTCGTGCTCGCCAGCGGCTTCATCGTCGGGGGGTTCATGACCCAGTTTGCCCGCCGGTTCCTGCCCCCTGGCGCGGTCAAGGAGTTCCTGACGACGGGCGTAGCGCCCTCGTTCGGGCCGTTACAGGTGGATTTGGTTATCTTGAAGTTCGCGGTCGGGCCGGTCGTGCTCGACGTGTCGCTTCTGAGCCTCCTCGGCGTCCTCATCGCTTATCTGATCGCCCGCTCACTCTTCTGACGTCGGGACATCACCGCTGGCTGCGGAAGGTTCCCGGGAGGGTTTACGCATGTTCGGCGAAATCGGCATCGAAAAAATCCTACTGATCCTGCTCGTGGTGCTGCTGTTCTTCGGCGCCAAGCGGATCCCCGAACTCGCCGGGTCGATGGGGAAGGGCATCCGCGAGTTCAAGAAGAGCATGTCGGATCCTGATCGTGCCGCGCCAGCGGTGGATGCGGCGAAGCCGGATCAGCCACTCGAGCGGGCGCGCGCGGACGCGGCACCTCCGGTGGTCCGTGACGAGGCGGGGCAGGAGCCGAAGCGATTGCTGCGCTAGCGGTATCGGCCAGGCATTTGGATACCGAAACGCCAGAGCGCAGCGCGATCGCTGCGCGCGATGCAAAGAGGGCCGGCCTCCCGATAGGGCCGGCCTTCGCGCATATTGGCGCGACGGTGGTGCAGCCGTCCGGCGCTAGGTTGCGGTACGACGGTTCGCGGCTTCCAGCAGCTTCCGGTTGTCGACGACCTTCGCGACCTGCCGGAGGTCTGCCAGAAACTGCTCAAAGCGTGTGCGGCGCAGCGTATCCAGCACCGTCTGCCGCTGGGTGTCCTTCTGCTTGAGCCACGCCGCGCTATCGGATGCGATGCGCCGGTCCACCCGCATGACGAATACGGCGTTGTCAGTCTTGATCGGCGCACTCACGGCACCGATCGGGAGCGCAAATGCGGCACCCACGGCTTCGGTCATCTGCCCGAGCTCGGGCACGAAACTCGTGCGCGTGAAGGGTGGTGATTTGATGGCCTCGACGGTGTCGGCCTTTGCCGCTTGCTCGAGAGAGGATGCGGCGGCCTTGGCGGCGAGTTCCTTCGCCTTGGTAGCGAGATGTTCGATTCCGCGCTGCCTCGCCAGTGCGCGTGCGATCTGCGGCTTCGCGGCCTCGAACAGTGGCAGCCCGCCGGGCGTGAGCGAGTCGAGGCGCGCGAGATAGAAACCGTTCTCCGACTCGAAGAGATCGCTCGACTCGCCGACCTTGGCGCCACCGAACGCCCATGCGCTGACATTCGGGACCTGCCGGCCGTTCAGAAACGCGCCGGTTCCTTCGGTGACGTGAAGCACGACGGGTGTCAGGCCCATCACTTTGGCGGCGTGATCGAATTGCGCTGGCGACTCCGACTGCGCGGCGAGGCGCTCGACTGAATCCGCGCGTGCATTGACGTGGGCGGCCGACGAATCGCTCTGGACGATGCGCAGGAGGATGTGCCGGAAGAGCGCGGAGTCGCCCTTGCGCTCATCCATCTTGATGAGGTGGTATCCGTACGGCGTCAGGACCGGCCCGGATATCTCGCCGGGCTTGAGGGCCCATGCGGCGGTTTCGAACTGGGGGACAAAGCGCCCGCGCTTGCCCCATTCGAGCGAGCCGCCGTTGACGGCCGACGCCGAGTCGGCCGATTCTCGCTTGGCGACGTCGTCGAACTTGGCGCCGCCTTCGATATCGTGCCGCAGCGACATCAGGTGGGCGAGTGTGGCGGCTGAATCGGCGGCGGTGACGATGCGCCGGAGGGCGACCAACGAAACCGACGCCTCTCCCTTTCGCGTGAGCTCGTCATGGTGGTGGTCGTAGTAGTCGCGCATCTCCGCGTCGCTGGGCGGCGGCCCGGCTTCGCTCGCCGAGTCGGGCGCCAGCCGCACGGCGGTGACCTGCGCAGTGTCGTGCGTGTCGCGCCAGAGGCTCCAGAGCTGGCCGTCGGTCACATACACGCCTGCCGCGATCTGCTCGAAGAGTTTTTCCTGGGGAATCCGCGTGCGGTACATCGCTTCGAGGCCGGCGAGCACGCCTTGCTCCTTGGCCATCGGACTGCTCAGGAACCGCAGGTACTTCGCCTGGTCGAACCGCCCGTCGGTCTGGAGCTGCGGGGCATTCATGAACTCGGGGGGCGGACTCGTGCGGGCCGCATCGATGACCTCGGCGTCGGTCACCTGGATGGCGCGGCGATCGAGCTCCTGCCGGAGCAGCAGCTCGGAGACGAGCTCATCAAAGGCTTCCTGATCGACCTGCTTGCGCTCATCGAGCGAGAGCGGGCGGCCGAGGCGTTGCGAGGCTTGCGTGGCGTGCTGTTCGGTGGCGCGGACCCACTCCGTCACGGTGATGTCTTCTCCGTTCACCGACGCGATCGGCGTCCTGGCGTTCGCCGTGTTACCGGAGAGGCCGGATGTTTGATACAGGAGAAATCCGAGGATGAAGAGCACTGCCACGAAGATCCAAATGTATTTGGCAGCGCTCCGCATAGTTTTCAGCACGGCGCGAAACTCCTTCGGCGTTATTGTACTGGAAGACCAGGGCACCGCATCTCGGCATTCCGACGCAGCGCCGCGCGCAAAAAGCGCAGTGGTCAAACTACCGGCCGCTAACGGCTAAGGTCAAGAGAGCGCGGCACTTCTGCTGTCACGTCGATTGACGCGGGTCGTCTTGGAAGTATATCTTCACCCCCCGCCGCAGCCGCCCGGCGCGGCGGCGCACCTGAGGGCAATCGATGGCCAGCTCCGCCCGGATAGAGGAACTCGAAAAGAAGTTCAACGAGAATCCGCGCCGGTACTTCGCGCCACTCGCCAACGAGTACCGCAAGGCGGGGGACGTACAGCAAGCCATAGCGATTTGCCGCACCTATGTACCCCAGCAGCCGGGGCACATGAGCGGGCACATCGTCTTCGGCCAGGCGTTGTTCGAGGCCGGCGATCACGACGAGGCGCGCGGGGTGTTCGAGGCGGCGCTCGGCCTCGATCCTGAGAACCTGATCGCGCTTCGCCACCTCGGAGACATCGCGCGCGAACACGGCGAGGCCGACGATGCGCGCGCGTGGTATCGTCGCGTGCTCGATGCCGATCCTCGGAACGACGAGGTGGCGGCGCTCCTGACGTCGGTCGAAGCAGAGCAGGCGGCTGCCGCCGATGGGCCCGCGACGTGGACGGAGATCAATCCCGAACAGACGCTGGAGCTGCCGCCGGACGTGCTCGCGGCCGTGCCCCGCGACATGGGGTTCGCGAACACCGTGCCGCCGCGCTCTCCGGCCAGCCCGGCGAGCTCGATGGGCCAGCTATTCGACGAGAGCTTGGCCGATATGCCGCCCGCGCCTGACACGGCGGGCGGGGCGACTGTCGAGTTCCTGTCGCCGTCGTATCCGGCGTCCGAGGGAGCCGGCTACGTGGACGAGGCGGCCAAGACGGTACCGACATTCGTCACCGAGACAATGGCGGAGCTGTACGTTCAGCAGGGTTTCTACGACCAGGCGTTGTCGGTGTATCGCCAGTTGCTCACGCAGCATCCCGGCGACCCGAAGCTCGCCGAGCGCATGGAGCAGCTGCGGCGCGAATCGGCCTCAACGCCGCCCGGGGCCGCGGCGCGGCCGGGCACCGCGTTCGAGGTGCCGCCGACGGCCCACACGGCGCCCGACCACCGTTCGGTACGCGAGTTCTTCAACGAACTGGCGCTGCGGCAGCCGAGAGTCAGGACCGAGGCGCCCGCGGAGGCTACACCCGCAGCCGCGCCGGCCGCCGGTGAACAGGACACTGGCGCGGCGGTCGCTCCGGACGAGCCCACGGCGGTCCCCCATGCCGCCGATATGGCGGCGGCACCGGAGGAGAGGGCGGAGGCGGTGGCGGTGGCGTCTCACGAGGAGCCGGCTGCGGCTGCCGAGGCCGGGGCGGGAGGTGCGGTGGACGACATGAAGCAACTGCCGCGCGATCTCGATATCGGCTTCTCGGATGCGTCCTATCACGAGACTTACAGCGCCGAGTTTGGGGCAAGTGGCCTGACGGTAACGGACGACGACGCTTCGGATGGACGTGCGGGGCCAGGCCTGTTGGAAGCGCGGGACGAGGGTGCCGATTCGTTCGTGGTGCGTCCGAGCGGCGAGGCCGATCCGTTCGCGCTACTCGGATTCAGCGCTGGAAACGAATCGAGTGATTTCGACGTTTCGGCGTTCGAGGCGAGCACGGTGCCGGCCTCGCATGGTGACCCGGCCGCCGGAAGCGAAGAATCGGCGCCGGACCACCCCGATCCCGTCGAACGGGCGGATGCCGTTGCAGCGGCGGCCGGCGACACGCCAGGGCGTACCGAGTCCCCAGCGGCGCCGTCTGCAGAACCGGTCGCGGACGCGGCCATGCAGACCGGGTCGGTGAACGTATTGTTCCCCGAACGCCCGATATCGGCACCGGATGAAGCGGCGGCTGCGGCGTTGTCGAGCGCGTTCGGCGGACCCTCGTTCCAGCCCGAACTCAGCCCCGCGCCGGCAGGGGCGGTGAAGGGTGAGCCCAAGCGGGACGGCAACGCCAATGCCAAGAACGACGCGCCCGGGGCCGGCGGGGCGGCACGTCCCGCGCTCAGCGAGTTGTCGCTCGACAGTGTGTTCCGCGAAGCGCCATCGGCGTCACCCGATCCGCGGCGTGAGCCGAGCGCGTTCTCATTCGATCAGTTCTTCGGCGAGACGCCGCCCGCTTCGGCTCCCGGAAGTGCGTCGGGTGCCGACTCGCTGCTGGGCGATTCGCTCGATGTCGGTTCCGCGGACGCGGAGCAATTCAGCAACTGGCTCTCAGGGCTGAAGAAGAAGTGAGGATCGCGGTTCTCAACGGGCCCAACCTCAACCTTCTCGGCACGCGCGAACCGGCGATCTATGGCTCTACGACGCTCGCCGGCATCGAGCGCCGACTGCGGCCGGTTGCGCGCGAGCTTGGCGTCACGCTGTCGTTTACCCAGCGGAATGGCGAAGGGCAGCTCATCGACGCGATCCACGCTCTTCGCGGCCGTGCCGACGGTGTGATCCTGAACGCGGGTGCGTACAGCCATACGAGTCTGGCGATGCGTGACGCATTGGCGGGGGTCGGGCTGCCGTTCGTCGAAGTGCACGTGACCAACGTGTATGCCCGGGAACCGGAGCGCCGCCATTCGATGCTGGCACCGGCGGCGCGCGCGGTGCTGTGCGGCTTCGGTCCGGCCGGCTACGAGCTGGCGTTGCGGGGGCTGGCCGAGTTATTGGGAGCGACGGCTTCGGCGAAGACGGGGACGGGCACGGCGATGCGCACGGCGATGCGCACGGCGATGCGCGCGGCGCCGCGCGCCGGGGCGGCGGGCGTCTCTGAGAAAAAGCAGCGGCGCCGCCGTGGCTGATCGTCGCCCGCAGCGGGTGGCCGCCCTCGCCGATGCGCTGGGGGCATTGGGGCTCGATGGTGTCTTGCTCACCAGTGCACCGAACATTCGGTACCTGACCGGTTTTTCCGGATCGAGCGCGCTGGTATTCGCGACCGCGCGGGGCGAGTTGCTGTTCGTGACGGACTTCAGGTACAAGACGCAGGCGGCCGAAGAGATCGGCGACCTGGCCCGGGTGGTGATCGAGGGACAGAGCTTGTGGACGGGGCTGTGGCAGCAGATTCCGTCGCTGGCCTCCGTCGAAGTGGCGGGCTTCGAGTCGGCGCATCTCGGTGCACCGCGATTTCCAGCGGCTTCTCGAGGCGGGCGCGCGGTGGCAGTGGCGGCCGACGGTCGATCTGGTCGAGGCGCTCCGGGAGCGAAAGGATGCCGACGAGCTGGCGCACATCACGGCGGCGGCAGCCGTTGCGACGCGAGCGTTGGGCCGCACGCTGCCGCAGGTAAAGGCCGGCCTGACGGAGTTGGAGGTCGCCGGGGTGCTGGAGCACGCGCTCCGGTCGGAGGGATCGGAGACGTTCCCATTTGCGTCGATCGTCGCCTCCGGACCCCGGTCCGCCTTGCCCCATGCCGCCACGTCATCGCGGACGCTTCAGCGCGGCGATTTCCTCCTTCTCGATTTCGGGGCGTCGGTCGCGGGATATTGCGCGGATATCACGCGGACTGTAGTAGTGGGTCCACCCAGCGACGAGCAGCGGGATGTCTACGGGGTGGTCCGGGCGGCCAACGAGGTGGCGGCTGGCGCGGTCCGTCCGGGGATGCGGGGCAGGGATGCCGACGCGGTCGCGCGTGACTACATTGATCGCCGCGGTTATGGGGATGCCTTCGGCCACAGCCTGGGCCATGGGCTCGGGTTGGAGGTGCACGAGGCTCCGCGGTTGTCGCGAACGGCGGATGCAGTCCTGGCGGTTGGGACGGTCGTTACGATCGAGCCGGGGATCTACCGGCCGGGCTGGGGCGGGGTGCGGATCGAGGATGACGTCCATTTGAGCACGGGTGCGGCGGATGTGCTCACCCACTTTACGCGGGAACTGCTGGTCGTGGGCTAGCCTGGGTCGCGGGCCTGCCGGAACACCTGGACCGAGGTCTCGTGTGACGCGAGGGCACCCTTCTCCATCTTTATGATCGATCTCCGTTACGTCAAGAAACTGATCGAGATCCTCGATGGGTCGACCGTTGACTCGATCGAGATCTCGACCGACAAGGGGATGAAGATCCGCCTGTCGAAGTCGCCGTCCCAGCGTGGGACGGTGCAGGTGGCGACGCCGGTGCCAATGCCGGCCCTTTGCCGGCTGCCGGGCCCCGGATGACACCGGGCGAAGGCATGACGGCGTATGCGGATGGGGTGGGACCCGGGGGTCAGGGGGGGCGGACGGCCGACGCGAAAGCCGAGGCGAAACCCAAGCTCCTGGAGGTGAAATCCCCAATGGTGGGGACGTATTACGCGGCCCCGGAACCGGGTGGCAAGCCGTACGTGACCGAGGGGACGCGGATCGCCAAGGGGCAAATCGTCTGTATTATCGAGGCGATGAAGATCATGAACGAGATCGAGTCGGAGTTCGCTGGCATTGTGCGTGAGGTACTGGTGCAGGACGCGCACCCAGTCGAATACGGACAAGTGCTTCTCCGAATAGATCCCAACGGGTGAAGCTCCGCCCCAGGCGGGGCGGGGGCCGATCGACAATGGCTAGCGGCGCGTCAGTGGTACCACCGAGTGGCGGAACAGCACAGCCCACGTCGTCCGCGCCTGCGGCCGCCGGGTCGCCGGGCGGGACGACGGCCGCGGCGGGCCCGTTCAACTTCAAGGCGATCCTGCAGGAGATGATCCGGAACAACGCGTCCGATCTTCATCTCAAGGTTGGCCGGCCGCCGACGCTCCGGGTTCAGGGAGCTCTCGCGCCGATGGTCCATGCGGCGATGCGGCCCGAGGACCTCAAATCGCTGGCCGAGCAGGTGATGACGCCACGGCAGGTCAAGGAGTTTGCCGAGAACAAGGAAGCGGACTTCGCGATCGGCGTCCCCGGCATCGGGCGGTTTCGCGTCAACGTCTACCAGCAGCGGGGAACGATCGCCTACGCGCTGCGTTCAATCCCGTATCAGACCAGCACCGTCGAGGAGCTCAATCTCCCGAAGGTGATCAACGAGGTCGCCATGCGGCCGCGCGGACTGGTGCTGGTGACGGGCATCACCGGTTCGGGTAAATCCACGGCGTTGGCTGCGATCATCCAGCACATCAACGAGATGCGCCGCGCCAACGTCATCACGATCGAAGATCCGATCGAGTTCCTGCACCGCGACATCAACTGCCACATCAACCAGCGCGAAGTCGGCACGGATACCGGGAGTTTCTCACAGGCACTTCGCCGCGTGCTGCGGCAGGACCCGGACGTCATCCTCCTGGGTGAGATCCGCGACCTCGATACGCTCGACACCGCGCTCAAGGCGGCCGATACCGGCCATCTCGGTTTTTTCGACTCTGCACACGACCGACGCGACGCAGACCATCAACCGCGTGCTGTCGTTCTATCCGCCGCACCAGCAGGCCGAGGTGCGTTTCTCGCTGTCGAGCGCACTCGCGGCGGTCATCTCGCTGCGTCTGGTGCCCCGCAAGGACAAGCCGGGCCGGGTGCCGGCGTGCGAGGTGCTGATCAACACGGCGGCCGTCCAGGACAACATCCGTGACATGACGAGATCGCTCAACATCCCGGACCTGATCAAAGAAGGGACGGTGCAGTACGGGATGCAGAGCTTCGACCAGTCGCTGATGATGTGGTATACCAAGGGCATCATCTCGTACGAGAACGCGGTCTTCTATGCGACGAACCCGAGTGAGTTCGCGCTGCGGATTCAGGGTGTCGCCAGTTCGAGCGACACGAGTTGGGACGCGTTCCAGGCCGACGCAAACTCCTAAGGGCCCGCGGCGCAGGGACCCGTCGCCGGGTGCCTGCCATCGAGGCGGGTTCAGCTCCTGATGGCCGCTTGCCGCGGCCTTTCAAGGCCCGGGTCCCTGCCGCTGCGGACCCCGGGCCTTAACTTCCCCCGGTGTTCAACAAGGTCCTGATCGCCAATCGGGGCGAGATCGCGCTGCGCGTCATCCGGGCCTGCCGGGAACTCGGCCTTCAGACGGTGGCCGTGTATTCGGAGGCCGACCGCGACTCCTTGCACGTGCGGTTCGCCGACGACGACGTCTGCATCGGCCCGGCGCCATCGCGCGACTCCTACCTCAACATCCCGCGCCTCATCGCGGCCGCCGAGATCACCGGGGCTGACGCGATTCATCCGGGATACGGATTCCTCGCCGAGAACGCGGAGTTCGCCGAGACGTGTGCGGCGTCCAACGTGACATTCATCGGGCCGACGCCGGAGCAGATCCGGGTCATGGGGGACAAGGCGGCCGCCCGGAACGCAATGGCGGCGGCGGGCGTGCCGATCATCCCGGGCACGACGGGGCCGATCGACGACGCCGACGAGGCGCTCGTGTTCGCGCGCGAGATCGGATTCCCGGTGATCATCAAGGCGGCGGCCGGCGGCGGCGGAAAGGGGATGCGCGTCGCGCGCGACCCCGACGACTTCGGCCGCTCGTTCCAGCTTGCGCGCTCGGAGGCGCTGTCGGCGTTCGGCAATGGCGATGTCTACGTCGAGAAGTACCTCGCGCGCCCGCGGCACGTCGAGTTCCAGGTGCTGGGCGACACGCACGGCTCGG
The DNA here is from genome assembly GCA_963737895.1 of uncultured Gemmatimonadales bacterium. Classification (GTDB taxonomy): domain Bacteria; phylum Gemmatimonadota; class Gemmatimonadetes; order Gemmatimonadales; family Gemmatimonadaceae; genus Palsa-1248. Next base: position 2,853,648 of record CAVTUF010000001.1, read on the forward strand.
TCATCCACCTCGGTGAGCGCGATTGCTCGGTGCAGCGCCGGCATCAGAAGCTGATCGAGGAAGCTCCGAGCCCGGCGATGACGCCGGACCTTCGGACCCGTATGGGAGAGGCGGCCGTGCATGGCGCGGCGGCGATCGGCTACGTCGGCGCCGGAACGGTGGAGATGCTGCTCGACACCGACGGTTCGTACTACTTCATGGAGATGAACACGCGGATCCAGGTCGAGCATCCGGTGACCGAGATGCTGACCGGTGTCGATCTCGTGCAGGAGCAGATCCGGGTCGCCGGCGGGGAGCCGCTGTCGGTTCACGGGGCGCCGTCGCTGCGTGGCCACGTCATCGAGTGCCGGGTGAACGCCGAGGATCCGTCACGCAACTTCCAGCCGGCGCCGGGCAAGATCGCAGTGTTTCACCCACCGGGCGGACCCGGCGTGCGCCTCGACACCCACGTCTACGCGGGATACACCGTCCCGCCCTACTACGACTCGCTGCTCGCCAAGCTGATTTGCGAGGCGCGAACGCGTCCGGAAGCCATCCGGCGCATGCAGATCGCGCTCGAGAGTTTCATCATCGAGGGCGTCCCGACGACGATTCCGTTTCTCGCGCGCGTGATGACCAATCCGCGATTCATCGCGGGGGACGTGGACACGAAATTCCTGGAACGGGAAAGCGAGTTGATGAAGGAGCCGGCATCCGCCGGCGCGTCCTGAGCGGGTGATGCGGGACCGGGGGCGACGAGCGTAGTGCGCGCAGACGTGTTGTTCGGAGCGGCCGAAGCGGTGCCCGCCGATGTGGCTGGGCGCGTCGTGGTGGTGATCGATGTGCTCCGTGCCTCGACGACGATCGCCGTGGCGCTGGCGAACGGCGCGCGGGCCGTGATCCCCCTCGCGAGCGCCGAAGAAGTGGTGCTGCGCTCGAAGTCGTTCGAGCGGTCGGAAGTCCGGCTCGCGGCCGAGCGCAAGATGCTGGCGGTGCCGGGCATGGATCTCGGAAACTCCCCCACCGAGTTCACTCGCGACGCGCTCGATGGGAAGACCGTCCTGCTGGCGACGACGAACGGCACGGGCGCTCTGCTGGCGATGCAGGGCGCGCGAGAGGTCGTGGTGGGCGCCTTCGTCAACTTCTCGGCGATTTCCGTCCTGCTGCGCGCCGCGCTCCGCGGCGGTGCGGACGTGACCCTCGTCTGCGCTGGACGCGACCGGCAGTACTCGCTCGAGGATGCCGCGTGCGCCGGCCGGTACGTGCGGTTCATGGCCAAGCACTACCCGGCGCTCACGTACAACGACGCGGCCCGCAGCGCGGCGGTGCTCGAACGCCGGTACGCGGACGACCTGGCGCGCCTCTTCATCGATGCCGAGCATGGCCAGGCGCTGCGCGAGGCAGGGTTCGCCGCCGATCTGGACATGTGCGCCGCGCTCGACGCGCACCCGGTGGTGCCGGTGTTCCAGGACCGCCAGATTACGAAGATCGGACCTGACCGGGAGCGGTAGACCGTGGCCCGTTACCTGTCGAAATTGTCGCTGTCGGCAAGCGTCAGACGAGAAGTCGGCGGGACCGCGCTCCTGCTGTTCTCGGTGTTCCTACTGGGCGCGCTCACCGTCGGTGCACTGCGCCATCCGGTGCCTGGCGAGGGCTGCAGTTCAGCCGGCGCGATCTTCGGTCCGGTCGGCGGCTGCATGAACGCCTTGCTCGTCTGGATGCTCGGCGTGCCGGCCGCATGGATGCTCGCGATCCTGCCGCTTGTCCATTCGCTCCGCATGTTCGGCCGGCTGCGCGCGTCGGCCGATCGTTCCTGGCTGGTTTTTCTCGGCGGCCTGGTCATTCTGCTGCCGATGGGCATCGCGCTGGGTACAGGTGCCCACCGGACGCTGACATCGGTCAGCGGGCTGTGGGGCGCGTTCTCCGCGTTCTATCTGGTGCGGGGCTTCGGCGTGGCGGGGGCGTGGATCGTGTTCGCGCTGGCTGCCAGTGCGCTGACGGCCGCGACGCTGGCCTGGAATCCCTTGCGCCTGGTGATCGGGCCGGGCGCTCGTCCGGCCGGCGCTGACGCGGCCGCGGCTTCTCTGCCCGGCACAGCGGCGTCGCGGAACGGGGCGTCCGCACCGCTGCCGGCCGCGGTCGCGCTGGATCCTCCAGCGGCGGAGATGCCGGCGATCGATCCGGGGTCGCTGCAGGAAGCGGGCGGCCGCAAGAGGCGCGGGTCGCCCAAGGGTCGTGGGGCGGTCGTGGACGACGCCCTTGTCGCGGGGGCGGACGACGACGACACGAGTGGGACTGGCCCGGCAGCGGAGCTGCCACCGCTCGATCTCATGACACCGCCACCCGTTCGGAACGCGGACGTGGACAAGCGGGAGCTGGATGCGATGGGTGCGAAGCTTCTCGATGCGCTTCGCACGTTCCGCGTGGACGGTGAGCTGGTCGGGCGGACGACCGGGCCGGTGGTCACGCAGTTCGAGGTGGTGCCGGCAGCGGGAGTGAAAGTCCGGCAGTTCGCCTCGCTCGCGGACGATCTGGCGCTCGCGATGCGCGCACCAAGCATTCGCGTGGTGGCGCCCATACCGGGGAAGGGGGCGGTGGGGATCGAGGTACCGAATCCATCGCCCGAGGTGGTGACCTTCCGCGAGCTGGTGGAATCGCGAGAGTTCCAGACCGCGCGTGCGGCGCTCCCGATCGGATTGGGCAAAGATCTCGAAGGGCGTCCGACGATCGCGGATCTCGCGAAAATGCCCCACCTGCTGATCGCGGGCGCCACCGGTTCCGGAAAATCGGTGTGCGTCAACACGCTGATCACGAGTCTCATCTACCGTCATACGCCGGAAACGCTGCGTTTCCTGATGATCGACCCCAAGATGGTCGAGCTATCGGTCTACAATGCGCTGCCGCATCTGCGTCACAAAGTCATCACCGACAATCGCGACGCCGCGTCGGTGCTGAAGTGGGCGTTGATCGAAATGCAGGAACGCTACGAACTGCTCGCGGCCAACGGCTGCCGCAACGTGCAGGAGTTCAACCACCGCTTGCGGGAAGGGGCGACACTGCTCACGCCGCAGCGGCCCGACGTCGCGTTCGAGGAACGGACGTACCGGCGCGGCGTGCTGCCATACATTGTCGTCGTGATCGACGAACTGGCCGATCTCATGATGACCGTGCAGGGCGAGATCGAAACGCCGCTGGCGCTCCTCGCGCAGAAGGCACGCGCCATCGGGATCCACCTCATTCTGGCGACGCAGCGTCCGAGTGTGAACGTCATCACGGGACTGATCAAGGCGAACTTCCCGAGCCGGATCGCGTTCCGCGTCGCATTGCAGGTCGACAGCCGGACGATTCTCGACGGTGTGGGAGCGGAGGCGCTCCTCGGCAACGGTGACATGCTGTTCATTCCGCCGGGCAAGTCGGAGCCCGCGCGGCTCCAGGGGGCGTACATCACCGGCGAGGAGACGGAGCGGCTGATCAACTGGTACAGTGGCAAGCGCGAAGCGTGGCGGAAGACGCGCGTCGCGGAGGCCGCGGGCGAGCCGGCCTCGAGGATGACATCCTCGAGACCATGCGCCGCTATGAAGCGGAGCATGCGGATGGTGGCGGAAACAGCGACGATGCGCGATCGGGCGACCGGGATCTGCTGTTCCGCGAAGCCGCCGAGGTGGTGATCCATCATCAGCAGGGCTCGACGTCGCTGTTGCAGCGGCGTCTCAAAGTCGGCTACGGCCGGGCGGCGCGGATCATCGACCAGCTACAGGCGGCCGGCGTGCTCGGGCCGCAGGATGGGTCGAAGCCGCGGGACGTGCTGGTCGGACTCGACGAGCTTCCGCGTATCTGCCGGAATGGATAGCGGCGCCGGGGGGATTCCGGCCGGACGTGACTTCCGCGCCGGCCCTCGATGCGCCGGCGGCCGGCGAGTGAAAGCGGTACGAGCGTCCCGGCGTCTCCTCGCGACGCTCGCTATGGCCGGTGCCGCCGCGGCGATCGCTCTGGTGTGGGAGGGTACCCGGCATCCGGGCCCAGGACTCTATGGCGACGGTGCCGGCTACCTCGGCGCCGCCCAAGCCCTGGTCCACCACGATGGCTTACGGGTGCCGTTCGCGGCCTACAACAGCGCTGACAGCACGAGCGTGCTGGCCCAGTGGCCCCCAGGCTTTCCGATCCTGCTCAGCGTGCCACTGTGGGCCGGTGCGGGGCCGATGGCCGCCGTACGGATCGTACAGGCGGCGGTGGGTGCGTGCACCATTGCTCTGACGGCGATCATAGTCGCGACCGCAACCGCTCCGGCGTGGGGGGCGGCCGTGGCGGTCGCGCTACTCGTCACGCCGGCGATCATCGCCGTGCACCTGAACATTGTCAGCGAGCCGCTCTACCTGCTCTGTCTCGCGGTCCTGCTCTGGTCGATGGTGTGGCGTCCCGGCCGGCCGCTCACGTACGGTCTGGCGGCAGGGGCTGCGGTGCTCGTGCGGTACCTCGGCCTGGCCGCGATTGCGGGAGCCGGCGTGTGGGCGGCGCTCCAGCCAGGCCCTCGCCGCGCGCGCGCGCGGCGCGCGGCGATCGCCATTGTCCCGGGACTGGTCGTGCGCGCGCTATGGAGCCTGTACGTCCGGTCGGCCGGGGGAGGGGAACGGCCGCTGCATGCGGACCATCAGGTGGCGGCCGCGCTGCGCCAACTCGTGGGCGCTACGGCGGCGTGGCTCGCGCCCTGGGATCCGGGCACGACTTCGCGAGCGATACCCCACGGGGCGCAGGTGGTCTTCAAAGTGATCCTTGCCGGCGCGATCGTGGCGGCGATCGTCGCCGAGGTTCGAACGTGGCGCGTACTGCGCCGGAGCGGGGCAGACTCCCCGCTTGCGGAAGGCGGCCGGGGTGCCGAACTCTTTGTGGGGCCTGCCGCTCGGCTGCTGGCGGCGAGCACTCTGCTCGCGGTGTGTCACGTGGCAGCCTTGCTTGCCGCGCGCCTCCTGTACTCCGACGTCGCGTTCTACGACCGCGTGCTGGCGCCAGTCCACTACCTGCTGGCGGTGACTGTGGTCACGCTGATCGCGTCGTGGTGGGGCACCGTGAGGTCGCCAGTGCGCCTGGCGCTGGCGGCGCTCGGGGTGGTGTGGGTGGCCGGCGCAGCGGTGACGACCGATCAACTCATTCGGCTGGCCACCACGGTGGGGCTGGATCATGCGAACGTCGATGAGCGGCGGGGGCCAACCATTGGGTGGCTCCGCGCGCATGCCGTGGGCGAGCCGATCTACACCAACGAGCCGGCGAAGATTTTCTTCCATTTGCAGCGGGATTCACGGAGTCTGCCGTGGATCCTGGACGCCAATACGGTCCGGGCGCTCGAGGGTGCATTGCGGGCGCGGCCGGGAGTCCTGGTGTGGTTCACGGGTGGGACGGCCGCCAGTTTCGTCGCCGCGGACCTGGTCCCGCGGGCATCGACGCCGGCCAAACTGGAAGCCGCGCTGCCCCTCCGGGTGGTTGCCCGGGATTCGGACGGCGTGGTGTGGAAGTTGGATCCACGCGTTGCTCCGTGACCCGCGCTGTGGATTGATGCGGCGGCTCCCCAGCGGGCGCATATCGTCGTCCCGTGGGGATCGCTGCCGGGGCGTTGGGGGCGCTGGGTGAACGGGTGGCCGAGCGCTGGCTCGTGGGGCGGGGGTGGCACGTGCTGGCCCGTCGCTATCGAGTCGGGCACCGGGATATCGACCTCATCATCCGGCGGGATCAGGTCGTCGCGTTCGTCGAGGTGAAGACGCGGTACTCACCCCGGTTTGGCGGACCCATGTGTGCGGTCGGCCGCGCGAAGCGGCGCCATTTGTGGCGAGCTGCGATGATCTGGATCGACCGGTACGGGGCGCTGGATCTCGAGTATCGGTTCGACGTCGTGGGGGTCCTGGCGGCTGGCGGGCTCATCCGCATTGCCCATCTCGAAAACGCGTTCACGGTGGAACACGCTCGTTGATTTCTCCGCCGGGGCTTCGTATTTTGTTCGGGTATTATACTCTTACGCTCAACTGAGGGGCTGTCGATGGCGTCTGCAACCACGCAGGACGATCGCAGGAAGGCATTGAATCTCGCGATCGCGCAGATCGAGAAGAGCTGTGGCAAGGGCTCCATCATGAAAATGGGCCCCGACGCGCCGCGAATTCGAGTCGAGTCGATCTCGACGGGCGCCATCAATCTCGACGCAGCGATCGGGGTGGGCGGGATCCCCCGCGGGCGCGTCACCGAGGTATACGGTCCCGAGTCGAGCGGCAAGACGACGCTCTGTCTCCATGTCGTGGCGAACGCGCAGCGTGGCGGTGGTGTTGCCGCGTACATCAATGCCGAGCATGCGCTCGACACGGAATACGCCAAGAAGCTGGGCGTCGACATCGAGAACCTGCTGATCTCGCAGCCCGACACCGGCGAGCAGGCGCTCGAGATCTGCGAGATCCTGGTGCGGTCCGGGGCGGTCGACGTGGTGGTGATCGATTCCGTCGCCGCGCTCGTGCCCAAGGCGGAGATCGAGGGCGAGATGGGCGACTCCCATGTCGGACTCCAGGCCCGTCTCATGAGCCAGGCGCTCCGCAAGCTGACCGGCGCGATTGCGCGCTCGAAGACCGCGGTGGTCTTCATCAATCAGTTGCGTGAGAAGATCGGCGTCATGTTCGGCAATCCCGAGACGACGACCGGGGGCAAGGCGCTCAAGTTCTACGCGTCCGTCCGCCTCGACATCCGGCGCATTGGGCCGGTGAAGGAGAAGGAGGACGTGATCGGCTCGCACGTACGGGTCAAGGTCGTGAAGAACAAGGTCGCGCCGCCGTTCAAGCAGGCCGAGTTCGACATCATGTATGCGGAAGGCATCAGCCACACGTCACTGCTCGTCGACATCGGCTCCGAGAGCGGCATCATCGAGAAGTCGGGCGCGTGGTACAGCTACGGGGCGCAGCGGATCGGACAGGGCCGCGAGAACGCCAAGATGTTTCTCAAGGACAATCCTGCCCTGATGGCGGAAGTCGAAGAGAAAGTGAAGGTCGTGCTTGGTGTCCGGAGTGATGCCGGCGCGGACGATGTCGCGGAGACGGGGGCGGACAACTCGTAACGTCGCACCCGCGGAGGACAGCGGGTGTGAGGGCGGGGCCGGGCGGAATCGGCATGCGTTGGGTGGGGCCCGGATCCCCATCCCGCGCGTGTTGCGGCCGCCCGGCTTCACTATTTGCCTGCAATGACTGAACAACCCGAACATCAACGGGCGTACGACCGTGCCCTCACGTTGCTGGCCGCGCGGGGTTATGCGACCGCCGAACTGCGCCGCCGCCTGACGCGCAGCGGCTTTGCCGCCGCCGACATCGAGGGGGTCGTCGGCCGGCTGACCGCGGCCGGATTGCTCGACGACGCGGCGTATGCCCGCCAGCTCACCCGATCGAAGCTGCTGGACGGGGGAGCCGCGTCGCGACGCGTACGGCGAGAGCTCGCGGCCCGTGGCGTGGGGCGTCCCGTTGCGGATGCCGCGATTACCGAGGTCATGGCCGACGAAGAGGTGGACGAATCGCACATGGCCGAACAACTGGCCTGCCGGCGCGCGATCACGCTGGTCCGATTCGACCGCGCGACGCAGCGCCGCCGGCTGTACGCGTATCTCGCCAGGCGCGGGTATGACGCCGATGACATCCGGCGCGCCGTCAAGGTAGCGTTGGGCGACTGACGGTTGCCGGCTGCGCGCGTGCGGCGGCGCTGGCGCGCGGCTCACACGAGCCGGTGATCGCTAACCGCTGATCGCCAATCGCTTTATATTCGATTCATGCCACCCGTCGTACCATCCGCATTGACCGCGAACGACATCCGCAGCCGGTTTCTCCGGTACTTCGAGCGCCAGGGCCATGCGATTCGGCCGAGCGCCTCGCTGGTGCCGTCGGATGATCCGACGCTGCTGTTCGTGAACGCGGGGATGGTGCAGTTCAAGCGGGTGTTCCTCGGGCTGGAACAGCCCGAGTTCGGGCGGCGGGCGACGACCTCGCAGAAATGCGTGCGGGCGGGCGGCAAGCACAACGACCTCGAACAGGTCGGCCATACCGCGCGCCACCAGACGTTTTTCGAAATGCTCGGCAACTTCTCCTTTGGTGACTACTTCAAGCGCGATGCGATCCGCTTCGCGTGGGAGTTCGTCACGGGCGAGCTGCAGATTCCCAAGGAGCATCTGCGGGTCTCCGTTTTTCACAGCGATGACGAAGCGCGTGCGCTCTGGCGGGAGATCGCGGGGCTGCCGGATTCGCGCATCTATGGGCTGGGCGAGGCGGACAACTTCTGGCAGATGGCGGACACGGGCCCGTGCGGTCCGTGCTCGGAGATCTATGTCGATCTCGCGCACCTCGCGCGCGACTGGCGGTTCCCGCCGGACGCGACCGGGGAGTGGACCGAGCTGGATCGCACCGAGTTCTCGGAAGAGGCGTTCGTCTACGGCGCGGAGGCCGGCCGGTTCCTCGAGATCTGGAACCTGGTGTTCATGCAGTTCGACCGGCAGCCAGACGGTGAGTTGCGGCCCTTGCCCAAACCGTCGGTCGACACCGGTGCGGGTCTCGAACGGTTGTCCGCCGTGCTGCAGGGTGTGACGAACAACTTTCACATCGATCTGTTCCTGCCACTACTCAAAACCGTCGAGGATACGGTCGGCCAGCGCTACACCGATTTCCCACTTCCCGGGTCGTCCAGCAGGGCGGCGGATGGGCATGCGGATCCGGCGGCCTTCCGCGTGCTTGCCGATCATGCGCGCGCGGTCTCGTTTCTCCTGGCGGATGGCGTCTTCCCGTCCAACGAGGGTCGCGGCTATGTGCTGCGGCGCATTCTGCGGCGTGCCGTCCGGCACGCGTGGCTCCTCGGCCGCCGCGAGCCGACGCTGGTGCGGGTGGTGCAGACCGTCATCGACTCGATGGGTGATGCCTATCCCGAGCTGCGCCTGCGGGCGAAGCACCTCGTGGACACGACGCGCGCGGAGGAGGAGCGGTTTCTCGAAACGATCGAGGGCGGGATGTCGCGTTTCGAGCAGCTCGCGCCGGCTGCCCAAACGACGCACGGCTCGCTCGCGATGCGTGGCACCATCAGCGGAGAGGATGCGTTCCGCCTGTACGACACGTTCGGATTTCCGATCGATCTCACGGAACTCATGGCGCGCGAGCGCGGCTACGCGGTGGACACGCCAGGGTTCGAGCGGGCGCTGGACGCCCAGCGGACGCAATCCAAAGAGGAGCGCAAGAGCCGGCGGCTCGCGGTTCCGGGCGAAGTGGCGGGCGATCAGGTGCCGTGGGAATACGCGGACGATCAGGCACGCACGGCGGCGCCCGATCGCTATCGCTTCGTCGGGTACGACGCGCTCGAAACGCAGACGCAGGTCGCCGCGAAGCGGGACATCGGCGACGGCCGGGCCGCGCTCATACTGAACGAGCGCCCGTTCTACGTCGAATCCGGCGGACAGATCTCGGACCGTGGCGAGATCGTGGGTCCGGGCTGGCGGGTCGACGTGGAAGAGGTCCGCAAGACGGACGGCCGCGTCGCGATGATCGGGCGTCTGGAGGGCGAGTTCCAGTGGGGCCCGGTGACCGCGCGGGTGCCGCGCGACACGCGCCAGGACACGGAGCGCAATCACACGGCGACCCACCTGCTGCACGCCGCTCTCCGCCAGGTGCTGGGTGAGCACGTGCATCAGCGCGGATCCCTCGTCGCGCCGGACCGGCTCCGGTTCGACTTCAGCCATCCGTCTCCGCTGGATGCGACCGCAGTGATGGCCGTCGAGGCGCTCGTGAATCGCGAGATCGCGCGCGCGGTGCCGGTGACCTGGACCGAGAAACCCTACGCGGTCGCGGTGGCCAATGGGGCGATGGCGCTGTTCGGCGAGAAATACGGCGACATCGTGCGAGTGGTCACCGTGCCCGGATTCTCGGCAGAGCTGTGCGGCGGGACGCATGTGCGCAACACCAGCGAGATCCTGCAATTCAAGATCGTGAGCGAGACCGGCGTCGGCGGCGGAACTCGCCGGATCGAGGCGGTGACGGGGCGTGGGGCGTATGCCCGCACGCGCGTGTACGACGGCGCGATCGAGCGCATCGCGGCGTCGCTGCGGGCGCCCGCCGACCCGGTGGCCATCGCGCAGCGCGTGGAACATTCTGGTGACCGAGCGCCGCACACTCGAGAAGCGAGTCACGGAAGCGGCGAGAACGGGCGCGCCGGGGAGTGCGACCGGCGACCAGGCGGGGGACCTCGTGCAGCGCGCGCAGGCGGTCAATGGGACGCGGGTCGTCGCGGAGCGCGTGCAGGCGCCGGACGTGAAAGCGCTCCAGGCGCTTGGCGATGCGCTGCGAGAGCGGCTGGGGTCCGGCATCGGCGTCCTCGCGGCGTCCTTCGACGATGGGAAGCACACGTTGCTGGTCGTCGTCACCGATGACCTACGCGCGCGTGACGTGCGGGCCGATGTCATCATCCGCGAGCTGGCGGCGGCGGCCGGCGGAAAGGGCGGTGGCAAGCCGCACATGGCGCAGGCGGGATTGCCGGACGCATCGCGAATCGGAGCGGTGCTCGACGCCGTGATGCCGACTGTCCGGCGCGTGCTGGAACCTGGCCGGCCGGGCTCCTGACCGGACCCCGGCCGGTGTCCGTCGTCGCATCGCTGACGTGAGCGCCGTGTCGTCCAGTGTGCGGCTCGTCACCGGTTCTGGAGAACTGCCACCTCCGGCGCTCGTGCGCCGGATGCAGGACGCACTCGACGGCTACCATCGCTCGACGGGTGCGGCACCCGCCGGGACGCCCGAGTCGTATCTCGCTGCGGGCGAGCGGCTCCTCACGCACCTCCTGGGCGGCGATTGCAACTCGCGCGATTGCGCCCTCGACCTCCTCGCCGCGGACGCACTGGTGACTCATGCGTTCGAGCTGGCGGCAGACGAACCCTCGCGGATCGGGGAGCGCGCGCAGCAGGCAATCGCGCGGCTCGCGGCGCTGGCGAGCACTCCATGACCATCAGCGATACCACCAGCGACCGCGTTCCGGCCGCGGCAGCACTGGCCGGCCGTACCCGCGCGTGATCGACATTCACTCGCATCTGCTGCCGGGAGTCGATGACGGATCGCCGTCGGTCGTCGTATCCGCCGAGGTTCTCACCCGGTTCGCGGGTGAAGGCGTCGAGATGGTGGTCTGCACGCCGCATCTGCGGGCGTCGAAGGCGGCCGAGGCGCCGCACGCGGCGTATGCCGCGATCTTCGAGACGCTCATGGCCGCGGTGCCCGGTCCGCCGGCGTTGCAGCGGGGGTGGGAGATCATGCTCGACGTGCCCGGCATGGACCTCACGTCGCCTGGACTCACGCTGGGGACATCGTCGGCGGTGCTGGTCGAGTTCCCGCGAACGGGAGTGCCCGCTCGCGCCGGCGACGAGTTGTTCCGCCTGAAGATGGCGGGGCTGGTTCCGGTGCTCGCCCATCCGGAGCGCTACTGGGGCTGCACGCCGGAGCTCGTGAGGTCGTGGCGCCAGTCCGGCACTGTGATCCAGGTGGATGCCGTGGCATTGCTCGCGGGCGGCCGGATGGGGCAGCTCGCGCTCGCGATGCTGGAAGAGGGACTGGTCGACTGCCTGGCGAGCGATAACCACGGCGACCGGCGGTCGCTCGCTGCCGTGCGCACATGGCTCGGCGAACAGGGGGCGGCGGAGCACGCCACGCTGCTCACTGAGATCAACCCGCGGCGCATATTGTCGAATCTGGGTGTGTTGCCGGTGCCACCCGTCCGCGTCGGGCGCGGGCTGCTGGCCCGGCTGCGCGAGCTGATGCGCGGACGGCGCGGCTGATGCCGCCGATCGCAGGCGGAGGCGGAACCCGGTGATCGTCTTCATGTTCACGGGCGGCACGATCTCAATGAAAGCCGACCCGGCGGCGGGCGGCGCCCCCGTGCCGGCGTTGCGTGGCGCGCAACTGCTCGCCGCCGTCCCCGGAATCGAGCGTGCAGGCGCGCTGGAGGTGGACGAGTGGGCGACAATGCCCGGTGCGCATCTCACGGTCGATCAGAATGTGGGCTCTTCGCAAGCGGATCGCCCACCATGTGGCGAGACCGGACGTCGAAGCGGTGATCGTGGCACAGGGTACGGACACCATCGAGGAGTCGGCGTACCTGACCGCGCGGTCAGTGGCGACGCCCAAGCCCATCGTCTTCACGGGGGCGATGCGGACCTCCGATGACTTGAGCTGGGATGGGCCGGCGAACCTGCTCGCTGCGGTGCGCGTCGCGGCCAGCCCGCACGCACGGGGGCACGGTGTGCTCGTCGTGTTCGCGGGACAGATCTTCAGTGCCGCCGACGTGACCAAAGTACACACGCACCTGCTCGAGGCGTTCGGTAGCCCGGGACTGGGCCCGTTGGGAATTGTGGATGGCGAGTCCGTTGTCTTCTACCACACCCTGGCCAATCACGCGCCGGTGCTGGCCCCGGAGCGCCCGGCGTCGCCGGTGGACATCGTGTATGCCTACGCGGGCGGGGATGGGCACTTGCTCGACGCCGCGCGCGAGGGTGGCGTGGGCGTCGTGCTCGCGGCCCTGGGGCGGGGCAACACCAACCCCCCGATCTTCGCGGCGGTCGAGCGCTGGCTGGCCATCGGCCGGCCGGTCGTGATCACGTCGCGCATCCATCGCGGGCGCGTTGGGCCGACGTACGGATTCCCCGGGGGCGGCCGGTCGCTCCACGAGGCCGGCGCGATCTTCGCGGGCGCACTCCGCCCGCAGCAGGCGCGCATCGATCTCATGCTGGCGCTTGGCGCTGGCCTCAGCGGCACCGATCTGGCCGCGGTGTTCGACCGCTGAGGTGGCGATGGACGATGCCGGGAGCGACCTGGAGGCGCACGACGCGGGAAACCTCCCCGCCAGCTTCGATCCCCCCGGACCGGTGCTCGACATCGCGGCGCGTCTCGAACGTGCGGGCTACGAGACCTGGTGCGTCGGCGGGGCCGTGCGCGACGCACTAGCCGGGCATCGGAACAGCGACTGGGACCTCGCAACCGCGGCCACACCGGACCAGGTGATGCAACTGTTCCGGCGGCGCACGATCCCGGTTGGTGTGGCGCACGGAACCGTCGGGGTGCTCGACGCAGCGGGTGTCATGCACGAGGTGACGACCTTTCGACGCGATGTGCGCACGGATGGGCGCCACGCCGACGTCGAATTCGGAGCGTCGCTGGACGAGGATCTGGCGCGGCGCGACTTCACGATCAACGCCATCGCATACTCGCCCAGCCGCCGGATCCTGCACGATCCGTTCGACGGGCGTGGGGATCTGGAGCGGCACGTGCTTCGTGCCGTGGGGACGGCTGCCGACCGGATGCGCGAGGACCGGCTGCGCGCGCTCCGCGCGTTGCGGTTCGCCGCGCGGTTCGGTTTCGAGATCGAGCCTGCGACCTGGGCGGCGATCGTGGCGAGTGCGCGGTTCCTGACGCAGTTGTCAGCCGAGCGAGTCAAGGAAGAGCTGTCCAAGACCATGACGCAGGTGGCGAAGCCCAGTTCTGCGCTCCGGATGTGGCGCGAGAGCGGGGCGCTCTCGGCCCTGGTCCCGCGACTGGCTGACCTCGATGCGATCACGATGGCATCGCTCGACTGTCTGGCGCCGCCGGGGCGCCCGATCGGCGGCGATACACCGGCCGCGGGGCGGTCGGTCGCGAGAGCAGAATGCACGGCGTCTCGCGCGACTCGCGGCGATGTTCCTGGCGATGACGCCGGACGCGGCCCGCCACGCGCTCAAGGCACTGCGATTCTCGAACGCGGATGCCGAGTGGATTGCCGGACTGGGGGCGGCGTGGCAGGTCATCGGTCCTGACATGGAGCGCGGGCTCGCGGGTGGCGGACCAGTGCCGGACGAGGTGATCCGCCGTTGGGTGGCGGCGGCTGGCCGGACGCGCATCGCATCGCTGCTGCGTATCGCGGCGGCTCGCTGGAGTGCGCAGCGCACAACGAGTATCGCCGCGCCGACACCGGCCGCCGTGCGCACACTCTACCGGCGTGCGGTGCGGAGCGCGTTTCACGATGCGGTCGATCTCGCCGACCTTGCGGTGGACGGCAATGATTTGATCGGCGCGGGGATCGCCCCCGGACGGCAACTCGGGGAGATCCTGCGTGATCTGCTCACCGTGGTGTTGGCGGATCCGTCGCAGAACACCCGTGCGCAACTGCTGGCGCTGGCCTTGCAAAGGGCGGGCGGGCGTCCGGCGAACGGCTCCGCCGGCTAACCGCGAACCGAGGACATCCCGCGTGGCTTTCTTTCGTGGACGACAGCCCGAGACGTCGGTGTGGCGGCGATTCCGGTCGGGCCTCGACGGATTCACCTTCGTCCGCGAGGCCGACTACTACTCCGCCCACGTCGTGACGAACGCCGAGCGCGGGGTCGATCTGTTCCACGTCCTGCTGGAGCATTTCCCCCCGGCGGTGGACGTGACCATCGAAGATCGGCGCCGCCAGCGGAACTGGGCGGGCAGTGCGGTCGCGCTCCCCGACGTGCAGGAGGCGATCGGACGGATCAAGGCTCCGCTCGCCGCGGCGGGCGGGGCCGAGATCGCGATCTACACGACCGAGGACCAGCTCACCATCAACCCGCATCTCGAGTTGTTCATTTACGGCCGCAGCGACCGGTGGCTGTATCTGCTCGTGGGACTCGGCCTCGAAGAGCGGCGTGTCGTGGCCACGCGGAGCTGGAAACTCAGCCGGCACGACTACGAGCCCGCGCCGGAACTGACCGAGGCGCTCGACGCCACGGTGGCGCGGCTGGGACTCGCGCCCGCGTGAGCCACCGTACGACAGGGACCTCGTGAACTCGCCCGCGCTCGCGGCTGGCGGCGTGGCCGCGCTCGCGAACGTGGCCGGCGCGGCGATGGTCACCATCCGTGCGCGGTGGAGCTCGTCGGTTCTCGCGCTGCTGGTGGCGTTGGCGGCGGGCTTCATGCTCGGCGTGTCGCTCTCCGACCTCCTGCCCAATGCGATCCGCCGGGGTGGAGACACCGCGGCCGCGGTGGCACTTGGCGCGTACCTGCTGGTGTACGTCATGCAGCATGCGCTGCCTGGCCACGTTCATTTCAGCGAACAGCCGGGGCATGTCAGCAGCACCGTATCGCGATCGGCGATCGCCGGGCTGGTACTGCACACGTTCTTCGATGGCGTCGCGATCTCCAGCGGGTTTTCGGTGAGCGCGGCGCTGGGTGTACTGGTCGTTGTCGCGATCGGGTTGCACAAGATTCCTGAGGGTATCGCGGCGTCGAGCCTGGTGCTCGCGGCCGGAGGCAGCCGGGCCAGCGCACTCGGTGCCGCCGTCATCCTCGGGATCTCGACTCTGCTCGGCGTGCTCGCGACCGGCGTCACGCCGCTCCTGGCGGCCAACGGACTCGCGCTCTCGGCGGGCGTGACCCTCTACGTCGCGGCGTCGAACCTCGTGCCGGAATTGCAGCGCGAGCCCGGGTGGCGGCCGGTGCTCGCGTGCGTTACCGGCAGTGCGATCTACCTGGCGTTGCGGTCGCTGGTGGGCGTATGACGCCGCGGCCATCGGTGCCCCCGAGGCCGAAGAATCCCGGGTCGGCGCTGCTACCGGAACCGCTCGCGGCGCGGATGCGGCCGCGCACGCTCGATGAGTTTCTGGGGCACGAGCAACTCCTTGGCCCCGGCACGCCGCTACGGACGGAGATCGAAAGCGGGACCGTGGGATCGATGCTGTTCTGGGGGCCGCCGGGCTCGGGAAAGACAACATTGGGGCGGCTCGTCGCACAGTACACCGACCGTGAGTTCGTCCCGTTTTCGGCTGTCACCGAAGGAGTGCCCCGGGTGCGGGTCATCGTCGGCGAAGCCGAGGCACGGCGGGCGGAAGGGCGGGGCACGGTGCTGTTCGTGGACGAGATCCACCGGTTCAATCGCGCGCAACAGGACGCGTTCCTCCAGTACGTCGAGAACGGCACGCTGACACTGATCGGGGCGACGACTGAAAACCCATCATTCGAGATCAACGGGGCGCTGTTGTCGCGGCTCCGTGTGTTCGTGCTCGCACCCTTGGCCGTAGCCGATCTGACGGCAATGGTCCGGGCCGCGCTGTCGGACGCGGAGCGGGGACTCGGGGCAATGCATCTGACGATCGAGGACGCGGCGCTGGAAACGATTACGACGGAGGCGGACGGCGATGCGCGGCGGGCGCTCACCTCGCTCGAAGCCGCCGCCTCATTCGTCGCGCGCCAGCGCGGCGGTGCCAGCGGAGGCGTGATTACCGCTGCCGCCGTGCGCGACGCGATGCAGGCACGGGTGGCGCGGTACGACAAGTCGGGTGAAGAGCACTACAACCTCATCTCGGCCTACCACAAAGCACTCCGGGGCAGCGATCCGCAGGGAGCCCTGTATTGGCTGGCGCGAATGATCGAGGGCGGGGAAGATCCGATGTACATCGCGCGCCGTACGGTGCGGTTCGCGACCGAAGACATCGGGTTGGCGGACCCCACCGCGTTGCGGGTCGCGCTCGACGCGCGGGACACCTACCACTTCCTTGGCTCTCCTGAGGGGGAGCTGGCCCTGGCGGAGGCGGCGGTGTACCTGGCGACCGCCCCGAAGTCGAATTCGGTCTACCGGGCATGGGGAGCGGCGCTGGATCTGGCCCGGCGGACCCCGGCGGAGGGGGTCCCGCTCCACCTCCGGAATGCCCCCACGAAGCTCATGAAGGAACTGGGTTACGGGCGGGGCTACCAATATGCGCACAGCGTGCCGGAGGCATACATTCCACAGGACTACCTGCCGGATGCGGCGGCTGGCAGCACGCTGTACGAGCCTGGCCCATTCGGCTTCGAGAAGGAGATCGCGAAGCGGCTGGCGTGGTGGGCGGATCTGCGTGCCAGGGCCGAGCGCAAGGCGGTGTCCGAGCCGGACGCCGGGGTGGCGCCGACGAGGGACCAAACGGATGGATAGACCCCAGATGCCGGAGTTCGCATCTCGCGCGAGCTGATATCGCTCGCGCCACCCACCGAGCGTGCACTGCTCGTTGGGGCTCCGCTCAAACGCTCAGGCGATCGCCACGTCGTGGACGATCACCTGGGGGAGCTGGCGCAGCTTGCCGACACGGCAGGGGCGGTCGTGGTGGGAGAGGTCGTCCAGCGGCTGGACCGGCCTCACCCCGCGACCTATCTCGGCACCGGCAAGATCGACGAGCTGCGGGTGCGGATCGAGGAGCTGCAGGCAACGGTCGTGATCTTCGACGATGAACTGACCCCGGCGCAGGGCAAGAACATCGAAGTGGCGACCGGCCGGCGCGTGATCGACCGCGCCGAGCTGATCCTCGACATCTTCGCGACGCGGGCGCGCACGAGTGAAGCGAAGCTGCAGGTAGAGCTGGCGCAACTCGAGTACATGCTGCCGCGCCTGACGCGCATGTGGGCCCACCTGGAGCGGGTCCGGGGCGGTATCGGAATGCGGGGTCCTGGTGAGACCCAGCTCGAGACCGACCGGCGGATGATCGGCCACCGGATCAAGCTCCTTCGCGAGCGGCTGGAGGACGTGGAGCGTACGCGGTCGGTGCAGCGCCAGGCGCGCCAGGGGGCCTTCCGGGTGGCGCTCGTCGGATACACAAATGCGGGCAAGTCGTCCATTCTCAAGGGTATGACAGGGGCGTCGGACGTCGTGGTCGAAGACCGGCTCTTTGCGACGCTCGACCCGCTGACCCGGGACGTCAATGTGGGGGGTGGGGCACGGGTTCTCATGACGGACACCGTGGGCTTCATCCGGAAGTTGCCGCATCACCTCGTCGCGTCGTTCCGGGCGACGCTCGAAGAAGTCACGGAGACCGATCTCTTGCTTCATGTAATCGACGCCAGCCATCCCGCGTGGGAAGACCAGCGCGCGGTCGTGGAGGACGTCCTCGCTGACCTGGGGGCGAGCCGGACGCCGATCCGGCACGTCTTCAACAAGATGGACCAACTCGACGGACCCAATGCCTCCGCGCTCAGGGATCGTGTGAGCAACTTGCTGCCGGATTCAATCTTCGCATCGGCCGTGGCGGACTGCGGGCTCGACTCGCTGCGCCGGGAGCTGGCGGCCGCGGTCCGGGTGATGCGTCCACTGTCCGTCGTGCGCCTGCCGGCGGATTCCGGCAAGCTGCTGGCCGATCTCTATCGGGATGCCGAAGTCCTCAACGTGGGCAGCGAGGGTTCGGCTCTCGTGGTGCGCGCGAGGATGGATGATGCGATGGCAGGCCGGCTGCGCCGGGCGGGCGCGACGGTGAGTGCGGGGGTCGAGCGTGATTAGCATGGCGGCCGCGATGACCGGAGCCGCGACCAGCGGGTTTGGCAGTGCGCTGCGCACGGCGGCCGGCACCGCGTTCGACGGAATGCTGGGGAGCCTCGCGGGGCGGCCGAGTGTGCGGGTGTACGCGCTCGCATTCGTGGCGGCCGCGGCGACATCGATGCTGGCGACCTATGTCGTTCGCCAGAAAGCGCGGCGTGCCGGGTTGTTCGATCTCAGCGACGCGCGCAAGCTGCACGGCACGCAGATCCCGCGAGTCGGCGGCGTCGGCATCGTGCTGGCGGTTGCCATCACATCAATCACGCTGTTCCTGCTGTTCGGCGGCAGCGTGTTCGCGGGCAGTGGCCGCGGGCTGCTCGTGGTGTTCGCGGGCGGGCTGGCGATCCACGGCGTGGGGCTGTACGACGACCTGCGGCAGTTGCATGCGCGCTGGAAGTTCCTCGCCCAGATCCTGATCGCGGTGCTGGTGTTCGCGGCTGGCGTCCGTATGACAACCCTGTCCTTGCCGTTCATTGGCGTCATCGAGCTGGGTGCGGTCGCGGGGCTGGTGTTCACCGTCCTGTGGTTCGTCGGTATCACCAACGCGTTCAACCTCATCGACGGTCTCGACGGCCTCGCATCTGGCGCCGCGCTGTTCGCGCTGACGACGATGTTCGTGGTGGCGATCGCGAACGCGCGCTTTGGCGCCGCACTGGTGACGCTGATTCTGGCCGGGGCGATGCTCGGGTTTCTCTACTTCAACTTTCATCCGGCCACGATCTTCCTGGGTGACTCCGGTAGCCTGTTCGTCGGATTCATGCTCGCGGGCGTCGGGGCGTTGAGCGCGCAGAAGTCGCCGACGGTGATCGCGGTCGCGATCCCTGTCGTATCGCTCGGGCTCCCGGTGCTCGACACCCTGATCGCCGTGTCGCGCCGATTCCTCCGCCGGCAGCCGATCTTCGCGGCGGATCGCGGGCACATCCATCACCGGTTGCTGGGGCGGGGTTATTCGCCGCGCGGGGTGGTGCTGGCGCTCTACGGCGTTTGCGCGCTGCTGGCGCTGGCCGGCATGCTCCTGGTCAACAACGGCGGCCACGTCGTCGCGCTGGTGCTCGTAACCATCGGGATCGGCGTCGGGTTCATGGTGCAGCGGCTTCGCATCTACGAGTTCGAGGAAGTCGGACGCCTGCTGCGGCGCGGCGTGCGGCAGCGGCACACGATCGAGCGCGGGGTGCGGGTGCGCGAAGCGAGCGCGCGAATGGGTACGCTCGACGACCTCGCCGCGGTCTTCGTCGCACTCGGCGAGACGCTGGCCGAGGACGGATGTCCCCGGGCGGAAGTGCGTTTGCGGGCGGCGTTTCTGGATGGGCGCCGCGGGTCCGTCGGCGGGCGGGGACCGCATCGTCCGGATGCGACCGACGAAGACGACGTCGCCGTGTGGACGTGGAATGCGCCCGACGCGCCGCAGCTTCAGCCGTCCTGGTGGCACGTCACGCTGCCGTTCCTCGACCACGATGGGCGGCGCTTCGGCTCGATGGTTCTGTGGGCGGATGGCGTCGGGGCGGGGTCACCATTCCCCCATTTCCACGCGATCTCCGGAGATTTGCGGGGACAGATCGAGGCCAAGCTGCTCACGCTCTGGCCGATCGGGGCCGGCCGCCGCCAGGTGCCCGCCGCCAGCGTGGCGACCGCCGCCCCTCCGGTCGCGAACGTGGCGTCAGCCGGGGATCGGGCGCGCGGCCGCGACCGTGTGCCGACGGGGTCCGGCCCCGCGGTCCCCATCGCCTAAGTGCCGGTCGCCGTCGGGCCCGCTCCGATCGCCAGGGCGGTGCCGCCGGAGTCCGGGTCCGCGCTGCGGGTGTACCGCCGCCACAGTGGCTGGCGGATGCTCGATCTGCGCGAGCTGTGGGAGTTCCGCGAACTGCTGTACTTCCTCGTCTGGCGCGACGTCAAAGTCCGCTACAAGCAGACGGTTCTGGGAGCCCTCTGGGCGGTCCTGCAGCCCGCGCTGTTCATGGTCGTGTTCACGCTGATCTTCGGCCGGCTGGCGCATCTGCCGAGTGACGGCGTTCCGTATCCGGTGTTCGTGTATGCGGGGCTGTTGCCGTGGACGTTCTTCGCGACCGCCGTCACCATGTCGTCGACGAGTCTCGTCAACAGTGCCAACCTGATCACGAAGATCTACTTCCCCCGCATGATCGTGCCACTGGCCGCGGTCGGCGTGGGACTCGTGGATCTTGCGGTGGCTTCGGTGCTCATGGCCGGGCTGCTGGCGTGGTATCATGTGCCGCTGACGCCCCTGATGCTGCTGGCGCCGGTATTCATGCTGGGCGTGATGCTGGCGGCGACTGGAATCGGAGCGTTGCTGGCGGCCCTCACCGTGACATACCGCGACTTCCGCTACATCGTACCCTTTGCCGTGCAGCTCTGGATGTACGCCACACCGGTCGTGTACGCGGCAAGCTCGGTACCGGAGCGGTGGCGCATCCCCTTCGCGATCAACCCGATGACGGGGATGACGGACGGCTTTCGCGGATCGATGCTCGGGCGGCCACCGGCCTGGGATCTGGTCCTGATTTCCGCGGTCGCGGTGTGCGCCTCACTGGTCGCCGGCATCGCCTATTTCCAGCGGGTCGAGAGGCGGTTCGTCGATGTCGTCTAGCGTCACCGGCCCAGTCATCGTCGTCGAGCACCTGACCAAGGAGTACGTGCTCGGCACTCGGGTGCGCGGCTATACGACCCTGCGCGAGGCGGCGGTGACGGCGGTGAGTGCGCCCTTGCGACGGGCACGGCGCCTGGCGCGGGGCGGATCGGAAGTCCAGAGCCGGCCGTTTCGCGCGCTGGACGATGTCTCGTTCTCGATCGCCGCGGGGACCGTGGTGGGCATTGTGGGCCGGAACGGCGCGGGGAAGAGCACCCTGCTTCGCGCACTCAGCCGGATCACCGAGCCGACCTCGGGGACGATCGCGATTCGCGGGCGCGTCGCCAGCCTGCTCGAGGTGGGGACCGGATTCCATCCCGAGCTGACGGGGCGCGAGAACGTCTATCTGAACGGATCGCTCCTGGGCATGCGGCGTTCCGAGATCACTCGGAAGTTCGACGAGATCGTGGCGTTCTCGGAGGTCGAGACCTTTCTCGATACACCGGTCAAGCGATACTCATCGGGGATGTACGTCCGGCTGGCTTTCGCGGTCGCCGCGCACCTCGAGCCCGAGATCCTGATCGTGGACGAGATCCTCGCCGTTGGAGACGCGGCGTTTCAGCAGAAGTGTCTGGGCAAGATGCAGGATGTCGGGCGCGGCGGCCGGACTGTTCTCTTCGTCAGCCACAACATGGCCGCCATCTCTCGCCTGTGCTCGCGAGGGCTGTTGTTGCGCCACGGGCGTCTCGCGTTCGATGGTTCGACACTCGAAGCCGTGACACGCTATCTGGGGGACGAGCAGCGGCCCGACTCGCTCCGCTGGGAGACGGCTGGGCTGCCGCGCCGTCTCGACGAATACGGCGAACTGGCGAGATTGACGGAGGTGGAAGTGCGGCCAGCCTCGGAAGCGAAGTCGGGGTTTTGCTTCGGCGAGGATCTCCGGCTGCGTCTCACATTCGCGGCACTCACCAGCATCCACGATGCGGCGATCGGCGTCGGCATCGATGACCTGTACGGCAACCGCATCGCGACGTTCAGCAGCGACGAGGCGGGCGTGACCATGGCCGCCGGCCGCGACCACACCTACACCGTCGACCTCTGCGTGCCCAACCCTGTGCTCAACCCGGGGCGCTATGCGGTATCGTGTGCGGTGTTGTCCGGGGCGCGCATCCTCGATTTCCTGCCGCAGGCCGGCTTCTTCGATGTGCAGCCCATCAGGTCCGACACGGGTGAGCATTTCGAGCCGCCGGCAGGCGCGGGCCCGGTGCGGCTGGCGTGCTCCTGGGAAATCCATCCGGCCACTGCCTCGCTGGTCACCGCCGCCGTCTCGTGACCGTGCGCGGCCCGTTGTACATCGCGTTCGTCATTGAGCACGCGTACGTCGATGCGCTGGCGTGTTTTCGCGAGCCAATCAAGGCGTTCGCGGCGCGGGGCGCTCACGTGGACGTGTATACGCGTCTGACGGCGACGCACCCGGCCCCGGCATTTGCGAATCCCCGGATTCGGATGATACCCATCGACATCACCTACCCCGGTGCGGTCGCCCTCGGCGCCCGCCTGGCGATGCACCGGCCTCGGTACGCGGCAGTACTGGCGGCTCCCCAGTGGGGCCTCCACTGGGCCGTCAGGGCAGCCAGCTTCTCGGGCGCGCCGGTCGGCTACATCTCGGATGAACTCATTGTCGACAGCGAACTGACGACTTCGGCGCAGCGCCGATGGAAGATGCGCGAACGACGCGACCACCAGCGGTGCGCGTTCTCGATCGCTCTGTCGCCGGACCGCGCGGACTTCCTCCGTGGGTTGAACCGGCTGCCGGGTGACCATCCGATCCACGTCGTCCCAAACAGCTCGCCCGGACCTGCCGAGCGGCACCAATCGCACTTCTATCAGGAACTGCTCGGAATCGCTCCAAACCGGTCCGTGATCGTGCATGCGGGCGGCATGGGGTGGCAGCCAGCCGAGGCGCTTGCGACGGCGGCGGCATCGTGGGACGACGCCATGCCGGCGGTCGTGTTTCAGGGGCGGCTTCCCACGCAGATGCGGACGCGTGAATCACGGGGCGCGGTCTGGTTCAGTCCCGCGACCCTTCCGGCCAGCCTCCTCGACTACGCGATCTCCTCCGCCCACATCGGTCTCGCACTGTACGACGATCGCAAGGCCAACGACCGCCTGATGGGGACCGCCTCAGGGAAGCTGTGCCTCTATATGAGGAACGCGCTTCCGGTCATTACTACCCGGCTCGCGTGCTTCGACTGGGTGGAGCGCGAGGGATGCGGGGTGCGGGTGCGCACCATTGATGAAATCCCCGACGCGGCCCGGACGATCTGCGCGGACTACGACCGGTATGCCGAAGCGGTCCGCGAGTACTATGCCCGCCATTCCGATTTCACCCAGACATTCGAGCCCGTGATCCAGGCCGTGGAATCGCTGGCCGGCCGGACGATAGCCGGCGCATGACGTCATCGTCCTGGCCGCCCGCGTGTGCGGTGCTCGTGCTCAACTGGAATGGCATCGCGCATCTCCGGCTGCTTCTCCCCTCGCTTCGCGCCGCCGCCGCCCAGTATCCGGGGGTCATGCGAGTCGTGGTGGTGGACAACCGCAGCACCGAACCCGATGCCGACACTGTGCGGAGCGAGTTCCCGGAGGTGGAGGTCGTCGTCGCCGCGAGTAATGATTTTCTCTTCTCGCTCAATCCCATTGTGGCGAGCTGTCCGGAACCGGTCGTCATTATCTTGAATAACGATATGCGCGTCGACGCGGGGTTCGTGGCGCCCCTCGTCCGTCATTTCAACGACCCGTCAGTATTCGCGGCGACGGCGAACGTGTTCGACTGGGACGGCGTGCGCCGCACGACGGGGCAGCGCCGGATGGCGCTCCGCCGGTGGTGGTTTTACAAGTGGTGGGATCTGACGGTCACCGAACCGGTGTACACGCTCGATGCCGGCGGGGGATGCGCCGCGTTCCGGCGGGACCGGTTCGTCAGCCTGGGAGGATTCGACCCACTGTACCGCCCCGCATACTATGAGGATGTCGACCTGTCGTACCGGGCGTGGATGCGGGGCTGGCGGACGGTCTTCGAGCTGGCGAGCGTCATTTACCATTGAGAGGCGGCGACGATGCGCGACGTGACTCGGGAAGCACAGTTCCAGACGCTTCTGTCTCGAAACCACATACTGTTCACGATGAAGAACATCGGCGGGTGGGGCTTTCTCGCGGGCTTTCTGGCGCTGGCGCCATTGAGACTCGTCACGAGCGCGCTGCGCGGCGATCGCGCGACGGCGCGCGGGCTGGTGGCGGCCATGCCGCGCCTTGGTGCGGCACTGCGTGCCCGGAGGCGTCTGGACCGAAGGGCGGCGCTCACGCCGCGCGCGATTGCCGTGGCGTCGTCAGCACGGCTCGAGCAGGTGGTCGCATGACGCCATCGCCAGGAAAGGGACAGCCGCGCCAAGCGGCGTCGCGCCAAGCGGCGGGGCGCGAGACTGCCAGCGCATCGGGGATCACCGGGCAGACAGTGCTCATCACCGGCGGGACGGGCTCGTTCGGTAACCGCGTCGCGTCGCACCTCAGCGCGCTGGGCCCGCGGCGGATCCGCATCTTCAGCCGCGACGAGAAGAAGCAGTGGGAGATGCAGCAACGCCTGCCGGATTTCGAGTACATCATCGGGGACGTGCGTGACCCGGAGCGGCTCCGCACCGCGTTACGGGGCGTCGACCTCGTCTTTCATGCGGCCGCACTCAAGCAGGTCCCTTCCTGCGAAGCGTATCCCTACGAGGCGTTCCAGACGAACACGGTCGGCTCACACAACGTGTGTGAAGCGGCGTTGCGGGCGGGCGTGCGGACGGTCGTCGCGCTCAGCACCGACAAGGCGGTCAAGCCCGTCAATGCCATGGGTATGTCCAAGGCGATGATGGAGAAGATCGTCTGCTCGCGGAACCAGGTCCCGCTGGACACCCGGTTCTGCTGCGTGCGGTACGGCAACGTGATGGGGAGCCGCGGGTCGGTCATCCCGTTGTTCCGGAAGCAGATCGAGGCGGGCGGACCGATCACGATGACTGTCGGCCACATGACGCGGTTCCTGATGACCCTCGACGAGTCGGTCGATCTCGTCGTCCATGCCATGAGCCACGCGGCCGGTGGCGAGATCTTCGTCCGGAAGGCTCCAGCGGCGACGATCGCCGATCTCGCGAAGGCGCTCATCGCGAAGTACGGAGGCGGCGTGGACGTTCCGATCCACACGGTCGGGATCAGGCCCGGCGAGAAGATCGACGAGGTGCTGGTCAACGAGTACGAGCTGCAACGCGCCGAAGAGACCGAGGACTACTTCACGATCCACCCGGAATACCGCGTCCCGGCCGGTACGGCGCACTACGCGGTCGGCACCGAGTACACGTCGGCGAATACGCGGCGTCTCACCAGCTCCAAGGAGATCGGGGCACTTCTCGACCGCGTGGGGCTCGTCGAGTACTACATCTAGGCGCCGATGACTCACGCAGCAGCCGGCGTTCGCTCCTCCGCCCGGGTGTGCCGGACCCGGCGGGCGTCGCGCACACCGTGAGCGACGCCCAGCGGCGCCTGTTCGTACTCGGCCACCGCGGCATGCTTGGCCACGTGGTGGCGCGATACGCCGCGGCGGCGGGGTACGACGTGGTCACGTCGGACGTGCGATACGAGGGAGAGCCAGCGGATCGTCTCATCGCCGCCGCGCGCGACTCGGGAGCCGCCGTCGTCATCAACTGCCTCGGACTCACGAAGCAGCGGAGTGATGACCCGGCAGCGCTCTACCTCGCCAACGCGCTGTTCCCGGTTCACCTCGCGGCGCAACTGGATACGTCGCAATACATCGTACACGCCAGCTCCGACTGTGTTTTCGCGGGCGTGCGTGGAGGGTATCGCATTGATGACCCGCTGGACGCGGCAGACGCGTACGGCTTTTCGAAGTCGCTTGGCGAAAGCATCAGCCGATGGCCTAACGCGACCGTCCTGCGCGTCTCGGTGATCGGCCCCGATCGCGGGGATGGTCATGGGCTGCTCGCGTGGTTTCTGCGACAGACACCGGACCGGCCGGTAGCTGGCTACACCAACCACCGGTGGAACGGCATCACGACGCTGGACTGGGCAGCCATCGCGCTCGAATGCGCAGCGGCCCGCGCGCGCGGCGAGCCCGTGCCGTCATTGATGCAGCCGGGCACCCCGGTGGTGACGAAGTACGAGCTGCTCTGCGCGTTTCGCGACCTGTACGCGCCGCATCTCACGGTTGCCGAGGCAACCGGTGCCACGGACGTGGACCGGTCTCTCATCCCGAGCGATGCCCGGCTCCCGATCCGCCAGCAGCTCGAGCGGCTGGGGGCGTGGTATCCCGTTCAGGCCAGGGCGCAGGCCGGGGCCGGGTGATGACCGCCCGCCCTGGCGGCCGCGTGACCTCCCGAGCGGGGCGCCGGCGGATCGTCATCCTCACCGAGGATTCAAAGCCGGCATTGGGCGGGATCGCCGAATACCTGCATCAACTGGCGCTCGCGACATCCGAGACGCACGACGTCCTGGTGGTGACGAGCGTCCCCGGAGCGGAGGCTCTCAACCCTGGCCTGTCGTTTCGCTATCGCGAGGTGGGTTGGTTCCGCCAGGCGCACCGGCGCGGCAATGGGTTCATGCCCACACGGCGGATGAACACGCTGGCGTGGCATCTCGGCCGCCGGCGGCGCGTGCGCCGGTTGCTCGCCGGCATTCACGCCGAGCAACCCAACTCTGCCTACGTGCTGGGGCGGATGAGCCCCGTGACGCATCCCTGGTACGTCGCGTGCCGCGATCTCGGCCTCGACTTTACAGCCATTGCGTACGGCCTCGAACTGGTCGAAGCACTCGCGCCGGCGTGGGCCAGACGGCGTGTGGACATGGTCGAAGCGGCCAAGCACTGGTTCGTCATCAGTCACGACACGTCGTCGAAGCTGGCGGCGTTGGGAGTGTCCGAGTCGCGTCAGAGCCTGCTGCTGCCCGGTGTCGTCATGCCCCGCCTGGCGGATGCGAATGAGGAGCGGCGGCATGGTGTTCGCGAGCGCCTCGGCCTGGATGGTCACCCATTCGTATTGTCACTCTGCCACCTCCGGCACCGAAAGGGGATCGACCTCGCTATCGAGTCGTTCGCCGCCGTAGCCGCGGAATTCCCCGGGCTCCGCTACGTCGCCGCGAGCGCCGGCCCGGAGCGCGACGCACTCGCCGCGCTGGCCCGTTCAGCCGGTGTCGCTGACCGTGTCGTGTTCACCGGTGCGATCGACGAGCCGACGAAGGCGGCCCTGTTTGCCGAGTGCGAGTTGTTCATGTTGCCGACGCGGGCCGAGGCACACGACGTCGAGGGCTTCGGCATCGTGTATCTGGAAGCGGGATCGTATGGCAAGGCGGTGATTGGCGGGGCGAACGGCGGCGTGGCGGAAGCGATTGCCGACGGCGAGACGGGCATACTCGTAGACACACGCGACTCGGCGGAGCTATCGCGCGCCATGCGCGATCTCCTTCGGGACCCATCGCGGCGCAGTGAGATGGGACGACGAGGCGCCGCGCGGGCCTGCAGGGAGTTCGAGTGGCCCGCGCGTGGTCGCGCGTTCGCGAACAGGATTGACGAGATTTCAGAATGACCGGCATCGGGATACACCCGCGGGCATCCCGTCCGCGGCGGGCCGGGTGCGCCGGCGGATGGGAAGCGCGACCAACCGGGCGTTCGCGGCGGCCGACGTGTTGGGCGTTCTGGCCCGCCGGGGGCGATTGGCCACCTATCTGTCATCAGGTGCCGCCTGTGACGACCGCGACGCGTGTTCCCGGGCGATCATGGCGTGGGTACAACGCGCGATCGACGGGGGTGGTGGCGAGGGTGCGTCGGCGCGCTATCACGTCACGGGCGGTTGGGCGGGCGCGTATCCCGAGATCACCGGCTATCTCATCTCGACGCTGCTGCACTACGCCGCCGCGTGGAACGACCCTGTACTGGCTGACGCCGCGGC
This sequence comes from uncultured Gemmatimonadales bacterium, assembly GCA_963737895.1. Lineage (GTDB taxonomy): Bacteria > Gemmatimonadota > Gemmatimonadetes > Gemmatimonadales > Gemmatimonadaceae > Palsa-1248. The sequence goes on from CAVTUF010000001.1 coordinate 2,881,488, forward strand.
GCGCGCCGGGGGTTGGCTGGCACGCACGCGGATTGCGGGCGGCGCGATTTGCCGGAAGCAATGGTACCCGGGCAATTCGACGCCGAGCGTGTTCAACACAGCGCAGGTCGTGGAAGGGTGGTGTGCGCTCGCGCGGGCTCCGGGCACGGATGCCGCGGACGCCGCGGCGTGGACCGAACTGGCGCGCGAGTCCGGGGACTGGCTTCTCCAGGAGCAGGATACGAGTGGTATCTGGATCCGGAATGCGTTCAACGGCATTCCGCACACGTATTACGCGCGGGTCGCAGCGCCGCTCGTGCGGCTGTCGGAATTGTCCGGCGACGATCGGTACGCCGCTGCCGCGCGGCGGGCACTCGACTGGATTCTCGCGCAGCAGCAGCCCTCGGGTTGGTTCCGGTCGACGGGTTTCACGGCTACCGAGGCGCCGACCACACACACCATCGGTTACGTCCTCGAGGGGTTGTTGCAGGCCGGCTGCTGGGCGAGACACGGTACACCAGCGCAGCGGACCGGGCGGCGCGCCCGCTGCTCCATATCTTCGGGCTTCGCGGCCGGCTCCCAGGGCGGCTATCCGACGACTGGCGGCCGCGTGCGCGGTGGCGGTGTCTGACCGGCGAGGCGCAGGTCGCCATCGCGTGGTGCCTGCTCGCGAGAATGACGGGCGACGTGGGCTACCGGAAGGCGGCAGAGTCCATCGCCGCATCCTTGCAGCGCCGCGTTCGACTCGTCGAGGCGTGGCCCGAGATCTCCGGTGCCATCCCCGGGTCGTCGCCCCCGTGGGGCGAGTACGATCCGTTCGGCTATCCGACGCACGCCGCGAAGTTCACGCTCGATCTCTTCGCCCTGCTGGCGGCATGAGCCTGCCCGTGAGCGAGAGCCCGGCACCGGCCACGCCCCTGCGTGTGCTCCTCATCGCGTTCGAGTTTGCACCGCTGGGCGCCGGGGGCGTGCAGCGGGTGATGGGACTGGCTCGAGGGCTTCCCGCGTGCGGGATCGATCTCGACGTCGTGACGGTCCGGGCGGAGGATCTGGCACTGTGGTCGGGCGCTCCGGTGGACGCCACGCTTCTCAGGGCACTTCCGGATAGCGTGCGGGTGCACCGCATCCCGAGCGGCTTCCCGCCGTGGTACTGGTCGATGACCCGGGGGCGCGCGGGATTTCGCGTGGCTCAGTACTCCCACTGGGGCGATCCCGTCTCGTTCTTCTGGCGCCGGCCGCTGTTCGAACAACTCGACGCGCTGGTGGCGGAGCGGCGCCCGGACGTGCTGCTGGCCACGGCGCCGCCGTTCGGCGTCGCGGTGCTGGGCCGGATCGCCGCCCGGCGCTATCGTCTGCCGTGGGTGGCCGACATGCGGGATGCGTGGGCCCGCTGGTGTGTCGCACCGTATCCCACGATCGCGCACTATCTGTACGCGCGGACGCATGAGCGCGCGGTCCTCGAGAGCGCGAACGTCGCGGTGGCGACGTCGCACGTGACTCGTGGCCAATGGCTCGTGGACATGCCATCGCTTTCGCCCGCCCGGATGGTGACGATCTACAACGGGTACGACGCATCGCTGGTACCGGCATTCGCGGCGCGGCGCAGCGTACCCGAGGGCTCCCCGGAGGCTGATCTCCGCCACGTTGTGTACGCGGGCAGTTTCTACTATACGCCGGAGGCGCGGGCCGCCACGTTCCGTTCGATCTGGCGACGTTCTCCGCAGCATTGGCTGCACTACCGGCTGCGTCGCGAGGACTGGCTGTACCGGTCGCCATACTTTTTTCTCCGCGGAATCCAGCGCCTGCGGGTATTGCACCCTGAGCTGGCGCGCCGGCTGCGCGTGACGTTCGTGGGGCGGGTGCCGCCCTGGCTGCCGCCGATGCTGGCGGAGACCGAAACCGCGGATGTCGTGTCGACCCCGGGGCCGGTGCCGCACGCCGAGGCACTGCGGCTGGAGCGGCAGGCGGACGCATTGTTGCTGACGTCCGCCAAGGTGCTGGGTGGCCGCGACTACAGCATCGCCGGCAAACTGTACGAATACTTCGCGGCCGGCGTCCCGATCCTCGCGTTGCTCACTGATGGCGCGATGCGCGATCTGGTGTCGGAGTCGGGGCTCGGGTTGCTGGCAGATCCGGACGACAGCGACGCGGTAGCAGAGGTCCTCGCGCGCGTGATCGCGGCTCCCGATCCGCGGCGGCTCGTGGAATCCAACGAGCCGTTCATCGCGCAGTTCGAGCACCGGCTCATGGCGGAACGCATGGCGGACTGCCTTCGAAGGGCGGCCGCCGAAGGGTATCGCGGATGACCGCGCGCATTTGTCTCCTGTCTCCGGCGCCCATCTGGGTCAATCCGCGACTGGTGAAAGAGGCGGACGCGTTGCACGAGGCCGGATACGACGTCGTCGCCGGATACCGCGCGGATGGTCCCACGGATCGCGATGATGCGATTCTCGAGGGCAAACCCTGGCGCTGGCATCGGGTCGATGTCGCACGTGACCGGCGGCCGTTCGCATGGATGCGCGCCGCTGCCCGGCAGCGCACCGCTGAGTGGATCGTGCGAGCAGGCCTGCGAAGCGCGCGCGCCGAGCAGGCGGCATACTGCCGGGGCGACGGCGTACTCGCGCGGTGGGCGGCCGCGCAGAACGCGGCGCTCTACATCGCCCACACTCAGCCGGTGCTGTCGGTTGCCGCCAGGGTAGCAGCCGCGCGCGGCGTGCCGTTCGGGTTCGACTGCGAGGATTTGCTTGCGGAGGAAGCGGCGGACGGCGGGCGTGCGGCGTGGCGGCGGCCGATGATCAGCCACATCGAGCGCCGGTGTCTCCCGCGGGCGGCGTACGTCTCCGCGACGTCGGTACCCATGGCCGAGTATCTGGCTGGCCGCTACGGCCTTCGCACCACTCGCGTCTGGCACAACTGCTTTCCAGCGGCGGACGCAGCCGCGCTGCGCGGACCTGCGGACCGGCCCCCGCCTGCGGGTCCGGTGGAACTGGCGTGGATCTCGGCGACCGTGGGGCCAGGCCGAGGGCTGGAGGACATCTTTGCGGCGTTGCCGAAGCTGGGTGGGCGGGTCGTGCTTCATTTATACGGCGCGGTGCCGCCTGGCCAGAGCGAGTGGCTCGAAAAGCAACTGGCGCCAGTCCGGGAACGGTCCGCGGTGGTGCTGCACCCGTTGCAGCCCGCCGACGCGATCCTCGCCGCGCTCGCGCACCATCAGATCGGGTTGTCGCTCGATGGCGGCGAAACCCTCAACCGCAGCTTGACGGTCAGCAACAAGTTTTTTCTGTATCTGCAGGCCGGACTCGCCTGCGTTGCCACCGATACGCCGGGTCACCGTTCCGTCTTTCCTTCAGGGGCCGGATTTGGCGGCATGTACCAACCGGGCAATGTGCGGTCGCTGGCGGCCGTGCTGGAGACACTGGCCAATCCGGCGGCGCTGGCGGCGGCGCAGCGCGCCTCGTGGATCGCTGGCCGCACGACGTACGTGTGGGAGCACGAGAAGCCGCAATTCCTCGACACGGTTGCCGGCGCGCTCGCCGGCACGCTTTTGGCCAAGCGGCGAATGACCCCTGCCGGCTCGGCCGCCGCGGGCTGCTGATGGCCGAACGCCGCTGCATCATCGTCGCGCCGCACTTTCCTCCATCCGGGTTGCCGCCGGCACATCGGGCGCGCCTGTTCGTCCGGCATCTGGCGAACTGCGGGTGGACGCCGGTTGTCGTGACCGTCGATCCGCGCGACCGCGAGGAGCCGGCCGAGCCCGAATTGCTGGCGACGGTCCCGCCGGGTGTGCGCGTGGAACTCGTCCGGGCGCTGCCAGCGAGCATCACGCGGCTTGCCGGCATCGGCGATCTCGTACTCCGGGCATTCCGGTCGCTTGCGGCCCGGACCATCCGGGTCGCCCGTGAGACGCCGGAGCCTGTCGTCCTGCTGGTGGTGCCCCCGTGGTACGCGCTCTGGTTCGCGCCGCTGTTGCGGGAGAGGACCGGAGCCTTCGTCGTGGTGGATTACGTCGATCCGTGGCGCATCGCGGCGACCGGTGGGGTAAAGAGCCGGCTGGCGGCGTGGATGGCGGCGCGTACCGAAGGGAGATGCTTGCGCGCCGTGGACGGATTGTTCGCCGTCTCCGACGCGATCATCGCGGATGTTCGCGCGCGTTTCCCGTGGACGAGTGCGATGCCCGCGGGTGCAGCGCCGTACGGGTACGAGGAAGCCGACCGCACGCTTCTCCTGAAGGATCAAACCGCGACTGTGGCAGCATCTCCGGGCGACGGCCAGGCCGATCCCGACCGCGTGGGGGGTAGCGTGTGCCGCCTGGTGTATATCGGAGCGCTGTCGGATGCACAGATGCCGGTGCTCGCGGCACTACTCGATGCCGTCGTGTTGCTCCGGAGCGAGCGGCCGGCGGTCGCCGCGCGGCTCCGGATCGAGTTCTACGGAACCACGTACGCCGCGCCCGCGGTGGCAGTCGCGCGGACGACGGCGTTCGTGGCCGAGCGGGGGCTGGAGTCGCACGTGTCCGAGCATCCGGTGCGAGTGCCGTACGTGCGCGCGTTGACGCTCGCTGATGGTGCCGGCGCGAATCTCGTCCTCGGCGACACCACCGCGTATTACGCGGCGTCGAAACTGATGCCGGTGCTGGCGGCGCGGCGGCCCGTACTCGCCATCGTGCAGGCGGCGACGGAGCCCGCCGCGCTATTGCGCCGCCTCGGCTGCCGCGGCTTAGTTTGTTACGGCACGGCGGACACTCCGTCACCTGGAGCGGCGGTGCGGGACATCGCGTCGGCCCTCAACGAACTCATCCAGGGTACGCTTCCAGCGATGACGGCGGATCTCAGGACCAATGCGGCGCTCGAGTCGCGTACGGCGGCGCGCATGACCGAGGCACTCGCGTCGGTACTCGACCGGGTGGCCGCCGGCGGCCGGGTGGTCGCGGGGCCGCCCACGATGGAATCCGGCGCGGGAGCTGGTCGTGACTACCCAACCGCCTGATCAGGTTCGCGCGCCGGACAGCGGGCTGCCGGTACCGGCTTCGCCGGTGACGTCGCTCGTCGTGCGCAGCCCGATCCGGATCGGTGTCCTGGCGACGCATCCCATCCAATACCACGCGCCGCTTTACCGCACGCTGGGATCGACGCCGGGCGTAGACCTGACCGTGTACTTCGCACACAAGCCGACGAGCGTGGAGCAGGGCATCGGGTACGGCGTACCGTTCGCGTGGGATCTGGACCTGACCAATGGGTACCGCCACGTCTGGCTGCACAACGAAGCGGATGCACGCCGCACCGAATCTGGTGCGGCATTCCGCGACCGGCCCCGCGACTACGACACCCCTGAGATCGCGACGCGGATCGCGCGGGAGCGTTTCGACGCCTTCATGCTCACGGGCTGGCGGACGCGGTCCGACTGGCAGGCGATGCGCGCGTGCGAGGCAGCCGGAACGCCAATGATCGTGCGCGGCGATTCTCAACTGCGCGACGACTCCTTTGGTAAGCGCATGCTCAAGCGTCTCATGTATCCGCGGCTACTGCGGCGGTTCGAGGCGTGCCTGAGCGTGGGTGAGCGCAGCGCTGAGTATTTCCGGTACTACGGGGCGCGGCGGATCATCCCGGCCCCGCACTTCATTGACAACGCCGCGTTCGCCGAGCGGGCGATCGTCGCCCGTGCGCGCCGCGACACGACACGTCACCGGTGGGGCATCAACCGGACCTCAATGGTGGTGCTGTTCGCGGGCAAGCTGATTCCCCGCAAACGCCCGCTCGACCTCATTCGCGCGGTGCGGGGCCTCCTTGGCATCCATCTCATCGTTGTCGGCGACGGTGAGTTGAGGGGCGAATGCCGGCGCCAGGCGGCCCGGTTCAGTGTGCCGTCGACGTTCACGGGATTCCTCAACCAGACGGCGATCACCGACGCCTACGCGTCCGCCGACGTCCTCGTGCTGCCCTCCGGACGGCACGAGACGTGGGGCCTGGTCGTCAATGAAGCGATGGCCAGCGGCTTGCCGGCGGTGGTTTCGGACTCGGCGGGGTGTGTGCCCGATCTCATCCGTGATGGTGAGACGGGATACTCATTTGCCGAAGGCGATACCGAGGACCTGCGGCGGATCCTGACCTACCTGGTGGACCATCCCGGTGAGACGGCCCGTATGGGGAAGGCGGCGGCCGCGCACGTCGCCGCATACTCTCCCTCAGCGGCGGCGGCGGGCGTGTTGTCGGCAGCCGAAGCGGCAGCCGGGAGAGCACGTTGGCCGTCATAGCCGCCGCCGAACCGGCCGGTGCGGCCGCCGGGCAGCCGTCCGCCGCAAACACGATCGAGCTGCCGCGCACGACGGGCGTCCCGATCGTTCCGGGGCAGTGGTACTTCGTCCCCGAGTCCCGGTGGCTGCTCATCGTCATGGTCGCGGCGATCGTGCCCTGCGCGACGTACAGCGGGTACCAACACGATTCGCTCTGGATCGGAGCTGGAATCGCGCTGACCGTCTTGATCGGTCTCCACACGGCGTTCGCGGTATCAGCCGTTCCGTGGATTCCGGGCCTGATCATTCTGGTCGCCGCGCTGCAGTGGATACTGGGACCATGGGCCGGGTATCACGTGGCCCCGCTCCTCCCGACATTCGCAATGGCGGTGCAAGCACCGGACTACTTCAGCTACGCCGTGCCGGCGACGCTGCTGCTCGCGTTGGGCGTGTATCTCCCGCTCTGGCGGATCGGCAGGCGGCCGGTGCAGCGCACTGCACCGTCGATGCCCGTCGATTTCGTGCACACGTGCGACATCATGGTCGTGGTCGGGATCGGCGCCAGCATCATTCAGAACACGCCGCTCCCGGTGTCCATGCAATACCTGATGCTGCTCGTCGGCTATCTGGGGTTCGTCGGGGCGTTCGGGCTGCTCCTCGCACGCGCGCCCGGCTGGGGATGGCGGCTCGCGGCCGTCCTGGCGTTGCGGGCGGTCCTGACGTCGAGCGACGGCATGTTTCACGATCTCCTGCTCTGGATGGCGTACACCGGCACACTGCTTGGCTTCGTCTATCGCTGGCGCGTGCGGACGCTCGCAGTGTTGGCGACGGCCGCACTGCTCGCGATGGGCATGCTCAACGAATTGAAGATCGCGTACCGGATCGAGATCGGGGAAAACGCCGACATGGGAATGACCGAGCGTGCCACCATCCTCGGCGACGCCATGGCGGATCAGTTCCATCAGCCAGCGTCGGCGTTTCACGACCTGGGTTTGTCTCACACCGTCGCACGCATCAACCAGGGCTGGATCATCTCCCGCACGCTCAACTGGGTGCCGGCGCGCGAGCCGTTTGCGCACGGGGAGACACTCATGACGGCGATCCGTGCCGCGGTGCTGCCGCGCGTCCTCGATCCGAACAAGTACATGGCCGGCGGATACTGGTACTTCCAGCGGTTCACCGGCCTGTCGATGCGGCAGACGAGCATGAATCTCAGCGTGGCCGGGGAGATGTACGCGAATTTCGGGCGGGAAGGCGGGCTGGTCGGCGTCTTCGGATTCGGAATCCTGCTGGGGCTCGCGTACCGGGTCTTCGCGCGGTGGGCCCTCGAGAACCCGTTGTGGTGGGCGTGGGCACCGTACGTGATGCTCTACACGATGCAGGCGGAGAACGGCATCGGCGAGGCTGTCAACCACGTCGTCAAGTCGGCGCTGGTCATGGTCGCGTTCATGTCGGTCGTTCCGGCGTGGGCCGTGCTGCGACAATGGCACCTGCGCCGCCTGTTCCACAGGGCAGCCGCCGCGTGAAGGTGCTGCACGTGATGCCGAGCCTGGCCCGCGCGTACGGGGGACCGGTGGAGGCGCTGATCGGGTACGTCGTGGCTGGCCAACTGGCAGGTATCAGCTCAGAGATCGTGGGCCCGCAGACATCGGCTGATGACGCGCGCTGGCTACAGCACGCCGCGGCGGACACCGACGTCACGCAGGCCGGGCCGCCGGCGGGTGGCCTGTGGCGCTCAGGCGGAGCCGTCGTGGCGTGCGCGGCCGAGCGGCTCAAAGCAGGGGGCGCCGACATCGTTCACGTGCATGGGCTTCTCAACCCGATCAGCTCGGGCGCCGCGAAGGCGGCGCTCGCAGCCGGCGTGCCCGTCGTCATCGGCCCGTTCGGCACGATGTCACGCTACACGTTCGCCCATCGCCGGACGATCGCGAAGCGGATGTACTTTCGCGCGGTCAATGCTCCCAACCTCCGCCGCGCGGCCGGACTGCATTTCACGACCGCGGCCGAGCGCGACGAAGCGCGCTGGCATGGGATCGACTTCGGGACCCGCGCGCACGTCGTCCCCCCGCCGTATCGCGGTGTACAGCCTACGGGACCCCGCTCAGCGAGCGGCGCGCCGACCGTGCTCTTTCTGGGGCGTCTGCACCCGGTCAAGGGAGTGGACATTCTCCTCAATGCGTGGCCAGCGGTTCGCGCCGGGCATCCCGGCGCGCGATTGATCGTCGCGGGGCAGGGCACGCCGCAGTACGAAGCCGAGCTTCGGTCGCGGGCCGCGGCACTCGGAGCCGACGCGTCGTCGGTCGAATTCCCGGGATTCGTGCGAGGGGCGGAGAGATGGCGTCGCTGGCGGCGGCCAGCGTGTGCGTGCTGCCGTCCTTGCATGAGAACTTCGGGATCTCGGTGCTCGATTCGGTCGCCGCAGGGGTGCCGATCGTCGTGACCCCCGGAGTCCAACTCGCCCCGTGGGTCGCGCGGCGGGAAGCTGGGCTCATCGCGGAGCGCACGGCTTCCGCGATCGCTGACGCGGTGGGGGGTGCGCTCGGCGACGCGGCCCTGCGCGAACGGGTGGCCCGGTGTGGTGCGGCTCTCGTAGACGCGGATTTCGCCCCCCGCACGATCGCGCCCACCCTCCGTGCAATGTACGACGCCGCCGTCGCCAACGACCGGCGTACGGAGCGTGTGCCCGCGTGAGCACACCGCGGCCAGTCCACATCCTTGGCATCAACGCCTACCACGGGGACGTGTCGGCGGTACTCGTGCGCGATGGGGTGCTCGTGGCGGCGGTGGAGGAGGAGCGGTTCCGGCGCATCAAGCACTGCGCAGGGTTCCCCACGCTGGCGATCCAATCCGTGCTGCAGCAGGGCGGCATCACGGGGGCCGCCGTGGACCATGTCGCCGTGAGCCGGGACCCGCGCGCGCATCTGCTGCGGAAAGCGTGGTACACCATCAGCCAGCGTCCGGACATCGCGCTCGTGCGAGACCGCCTGCGGAACCGGCGGCGGGTGGGCGATCTGCGCGGTCCACTGGCTGCCGCGCTTGGCGTGCCCGGGGAGGTACGCACTACCGCCGGTGCATCACGTCGAGCACCATCCCGCGCATCTCGCCAGCGCCTTCTTCGTTTCGCCATTCGCCGACGCAGCCTGCTGCGCGATCGACGGCTTCGGCGACTTCGTGAGCACGTCGTTCGCGGCCGGCGCGGGCACGCACATCGACGTGCTCGATCACGTCTTCTTCCCGCATTCGCTCGGGATCCTGTACACGGCGGTGACGCAGCATCTGGGCTTCCCGTCGTTCGGCGACGAGTTCAAAGTCATGGGGCTTGCGCCCTACGGGCAGCCCGACGATGGTCGCCGAGCTTCGCCGGCTCGTGACGTTGCGTCCGGGCGGAAAGTTCGAGTTGGACCTGCGGTACTTCCGTCACTGGTCCGACGGCGTCGCCATGGAATGGGAGGATGGCTACCCGACACTGGGGCCGGTGTACTCGGATGCGCTCGACGAGATCCTGGGCCCGCCGCGCCGGCCGGACGAGCCGCTGACACGCCGCCACGAGGACATCGCCAGGTCGCTGCAGGCGGTGTACGAAGAGTGTGCGATGCACGTTCTCCGCGGCCTCTGGGACCGGACGCACAATCCGCGATTGTGTCTGGCTGGCGGCTGCGCCATGAACAGCGTCGCGAACGGGAAGATCCGGGCGCAGACGCCGTTTCGCGAGGTGTACATCCAGCCTGCCGCCGGTGATAACGGGACGGCGCTCGGTGCGGCGTATCACGTGTGGCACGAGGTGCTCCACGGGAATCGCGGGTTCGTCATGGAGCACGGCTACTGGGGACCGGCGCATCCGGAAGATGCCGTGCTCGATGGGCTGGCGTCGCGGGACGATCCCGATTGGACCTATACGGTTGATCGGCTGGATTCGCCCGAGTCGGCCGCGCGCGAGGCCGCGCGGCTGATCGCCGAGGGGTGCATTGTCGGCTGGTATCAGGGGCGGATGGAGTGGGGGGCGCGGGCGCTGGGTAATCGCAGCATCCTGGCCGATCCGCGGCGCGCCGAATGTTCGGGATCTGATCAACACCAAGATCAAGTTCCGCGAGAAGTTCAGGCCCTTTGCGCCCGCGGTCGCGGTCGAGGCGCTGGACGATTACTTCGAGGGCGCGGTCCCGGACCCGTTCATGATCCAGGTGTATCCCGTGCGGGCGGAGAAGCGGGCGACCATCCCGGCGGTGACGCATGCGGATGGGAGCGGCCGGCTGCAGAGGGTGAGCGCGACTACCAACCCGAGTATTCCACCGCCTCATCCGGGAGTTCGCGGCACTGACCGGCGTACCGATCGTGCTCAACACGAGCTTCAACGAAAACGAGCCGATCGTGGACACCCCGCAGCAGGCACTCGACTGCTTCCTGCGGACGCGCATGGACGTCATCGTCCTGAACTCCACCGTCGTGCGGCGGCATCCTGCCGAGAAGGGTGTCGGCCGGCGGCGGCGGCGGCGGAGACGCCGGGATGACTGCATCGGGCGCTCTCGGCGGCGAGTGGCCCGGCGTGCGCCGCGCAATCCGGGCGGTGGGGGCGGCATATCGCGGGGTACGGCGCGGTGACGGCGTGGACAGCTCGCCGCCGATCGTGATTCCCCCGGAGGGCGAGATCCTCGTGCTGCAGCTCCAGCAGGTGGGCGACAGTCTCATGATGTCGCCGGTTCTACGTGCGATCCGCAAGCGATACCCTGGGGTCGCGATCGATATGTTGTCGGCGTCCGCGGGATACGCCGTCCATCGGCGGTCGCCCCACGTCCGGACCCATCACGTCGTGCGCTGGGACACTACCGGACCGGGCCAGCGGACGCGCGCACTCGCCGCGTGGCGGCAGGTGCTGCAGGACGTGCGCCGCGTGCGCTACGACTGCGTGATCTCGTGCGTCAACCAGGTATCACTCCCGTACATCCTCCCCTCGGTTGCGACGCGGGCGCGCCATCGGATCGGGTTCGACGCGGGGGCCTTCGGGTTCCTGTTTTCGCGGCGCCTGGCGATCCCCGAGAAGGTCAGCGTGCTGGCCGCGAACCTGGCGATCGCCCGCGCCGTCGGTGCGAGTCCGGCGGATGGGGCTGAGGAGTTCTGGTTCGACGACCGGGACAGGTCGGGGGCGGCTGCGCTGTTAGGGCGCGAAGGCGTCGGTGCGGCGCAACCGCTCGTGGTGATCCATCCGGCTTCCAACTGGCAGTCCAAGACCTGGTTCCCAGACCGGTGGGCGGCGGTGGCTGACCGGCTGGCCCGGGAAGACGGACTTCACGCCGTCTTCGTGGGGACGGCGCGTGACGCAGCAATGGTTAGAACGGTCCAACAAGCAATGCAAATGCCGTCCACGGCTTTGCCGGGGGAGACCGACCTTGGCCAACTCGGGTCGCTACTCGCCCGGGCGGCCCTCTTCATTGGTACGGATTCCGGCCCGCGCCACATCGCGGGGGCACTTGGCCGCCCGCAGGTCACGGTCATGAGCTCTCTCGACGAGCCGTGGCGCTGGGGGCTCGACCGTCCCGGCGAGATCGTGCTGCGGACGGATCCTGCATGTCATGGGTGTCTCCTTCGCGAGTGTTCCCACCGCCAGTGTCTCGATCTCATTTCCGCCGATACCGTGGTCGCCGCGTGCCGCACCGTGCTAGGCCGCATCGCCTTGCCAGCCGCCGGACGGCTGCCCTCATTTAGCTGATGCCTGTCCAGCGCGCGATCGTGACGGGAGCCGGTGGATTCATCGGCCATCATCTCGTCCGCGCCCTCAAGGCGGACGGGTACTGGGTGCGTGGCATCGACCTCAAATACCCTGAGTTCGGGACGACGGTCGCCGACGAGTTCGAGCTGCTCGACCTGCGCCGTTGGGAGCAGTGCGAGACCGCCTTGCGCGGTGCGCGGGGTGCGGAGGTGTACAACCTTGCCGCGAACATGGGCGGCATCGGCTACATCGAGCACCACAAAGCGGTGATCATGCACGACAACGTGCTGATCAACACCCATGTCCTCGAAGCGGCGCGCCAGGAGCAGGCGGAGCGCTATCTCTACACGTCGTCTGCGTGTGTGTACCCGCTCTACCGGCAGCAGTCGCCTGACGTCACGCCACTGCGCGAGGAAGATGCGTATCCAGCCGATCCCGAAGACGGATACGGCTGGGAGAAGCTGTTCAGCGAGCGGCAGTGCCGGCACTACTGGGAGGACTACGGCCTCGAGACGCGGGTGGTGCGGTTCCACAACATCTTCGGCCCCCTCGGCACGTACGACGGCGGCAGGGAGAAATCGCCCGCCGCGATCTGCCGCAAGGTCGCGCTCGCGCGCGACGGCGACTCGATCGAAGTCTGGGGTGACGGCTCGCAGACCCGCTCCTATTGCTACGTCGATGATGCGGTCGAGGGGATGCGCCGCCTGATCCGCTCGCCGCACCGCGATCCGCTCAACCTTGGCCAGGAGCGGCTGATCTCGATCAACGAGCTGGTGGACCTGGTTGCGTCGATCGCCGGGAAGCGGGTGACCCGGCATCACATCGCGGGTGCGCTGGGTGTTCGGGGGCGGACGAGCGACAACACGCGGTTGCGGGCGGTACTGGGCTGGGAGCCGGCCGTGTCGCTCGAAGCCGGCCTTCGCCAGACGTACGAGTGGATTGCCGCCCAACTCGCGGCCCGTTCCGCGGCGGCGCCCGCTCCATCGCGCGCACCGGCCGTTGCTCCGCTTCGTTAACCAACACTACGCGCCCGACGTCGCCTCGACGGGCCAGCATCTCACGGATCTCGCCGAGTATCTGTCGGCGGCTGGGGTGCCGGTCGAGGTGGTGACCGGGCGCGCGCACTACGCCGGCGGCAAGCTCGACGCACCAGCCAGCGAAGTGCGCGCCGGCGTGGGGGTCCGCCGATATCGCACCGCGGGACTTGGCCGGCAGTCGCGTGTGGGCCGGATCTTCGACTACGCCATGTTCTACGGCCAGGTGGCGTGGACATCCTGGACCGGGGATGCCGCGGAGGGGACGGTCTACCTGACGACGCCGCCGTTGCTGGGCGTGATCGGGTGGATCGGCAAGGCGGCCAGAGGGCGCCGGTATGGGATCTGGTCCATGGATCTGCATCCCGACGCCGAAGTCGCGGCCGGGATGCTGCGACGCGGGAGCGTGCTGTCGCGGCTTCTCAACTGGCTCAACGATCGCGGGTACCGGCACGCCGACTTCGTCGTGGACCTCGGCCCGTACATGCAGAAGCGGATCCTGTCCAAAGGCGTCGGCGCCGACAGAGTCGCCACGGTACCGGTATGGGGCGCGGCGCCTGACGAGAGCCCCGCGGTCGTCGCGACGGGTGAGTCACTGCGTGTGCGGCTCGGGCTCGAGTCGGCCACAGTGGTGATGTATTCGGGGAACGCGGGCGTCGTGCACGAGTTCGGCCCGATTCTGGATGCGATGCGGCTCATGCGCGACGAGCGCGACGTCCATTTCGTGTTCGCTGGCGGCGGCCCGCGGCGCGCCGAGATCGAGGCCTACGCTGTCGACCATGCACTCAGGAACTTCACCTACATCGACTACGTCGCGCGCGAGGAGCTGGCCGGGATGCTCGCCGCGGCGGATGTGCATCTCGATCTCGCTGCGGAGCGCGTTCGCTGGTATCTCCGTGCCCGGGAAGCTGTACGGCATCATGGCGGCCGCCCGGCCTGCGCTGTTCGTCGGGCCTGCGGCCTGTGAGACCGCCGACACGATCCGCTCGGCCGACTGTGGGGAGATCGTAGACCCTGCCATCGGTGATGCGGCGAGCCGCGTCGTCGCGGCGATTCGCGGATGGCACGCGAATCCCGAAGCTGCCCGGGCGGCGGGTGCACGCGGATTGGCGGCGTATACGTCGCGGTATCAGCGCGGGCCCAACTGCGCCGCGTTTGCCCGAGTCATCGAGCACGCGTGGCCGAGCATGTTCACCAGGCCGACCACGGCCACGTGGACCGCGCCACACGCTGGCGTCGTGGCGTCTGTGGCGACAGAGAGAGCGACCACCGCGAATGCAGATGCGGGCGAATCCGCGGATGCGTCGCGTGATCATCCACTCGCGGCCGCGGGGGTGCCGTCCGTATGAAGATTCTGCATGTCGTTGGGGCTCGGCCGAATTTCCCGAAGCTCGCCCCCGTGTATCGGGCCGCGCGCGCGGCGGGGCTGGACCAGATCGTGATGCATACGGGCCAGCACTACAATGACGCGATGTCCGACGCGTTCTTCCGCGATCTCGGCATCCGGCCGCCCGATGTCAATCTCGGGGTGGGGTCGGGTACGCACGGCCAGCAGACCGCGCGTCTGATGGAGCGGATCGAGCCCGAGCTGGTGAAGCATCAGCCGGACTGGGTGGTCGTTTACGGGGACGTCAACTCTACCGCGGCTGCGGCGCTGGTCGCGGTCAAGCTGGGCCAGCGCGTGGCGCACGTCGAGGCCGGTGTGCGCAGCAACGACCGGTCGATGCCCGAGGAGATCAATCGGATCGTGGTGGACCGTCTCGCCGACCTGCTGTTGACGCCGTCGCGTACCGCGGACGCGACATTGCGCGCCGAGGGCGAGCCGGCGTCGGAGATCGCGTTCGTGGGGAACGTGATGGTGGACGCGCTCCTGTTCGCGGTAGAGCGTGCGCGGGTGACCGGTGCCCGGAAACGCGTGGGCGTGGACAACGGGAAGGCGGTCGTGGTGACGCTGCACCGGCCGGCGAACGTGGACAACCTCCTTCGTCTCGAGGGGATCATGCGGGCGTTGCGGGAGGTGGCCGCGGATCGCCCCGTTCTTTTCCCCGTGCATCCGCGCACGCGGACGCGGCTCGACGCGGCGGGTCTCGATGTCGGAAAGGTGAAACTGATGGAGCCGGTCGGGTATCTCGACATGCTCGACCTCATGGATGCCGCGCACGCGGTGGTCACCGATTCCGGCGGCTTACAGGTGGAGAGTGCCGCGCTCGGCGTGCCGTGTCTGACGGTGCGGGACACGACCGAGTGGCCGGAGACCGTCACGTGTGGTGCGAACCAGCTCGTCTTCGACCCGGCGGGCCTGCCTGCGGCCGTGGCGTCGGTTCGCCGGCTCTCGCAGCCGCCGCGTCCCGAGGGGTGGGACGGGATGGCCGCGGTGCGCGTCGTCGACTGTTTGCGGACTCGCTGATCGCGGCTTTGGCCGCGCACGCATGCGACTCCTCCATGTAGTCGGGGCGCGGCCCAACATCCCGAAGCTGGCCCCCGTGTACCGGGCCGCGGCCGCGCGGGGTGCGGATCAGATCGTGGTTCATACGGGGCAGCACTACGACGACGCGTTGTCGGCGTCGTTCTTCCGCGATCTCGCACTGCCCCCGCCCGACATCAATCTCAATGTGGGATCGCATTCGCATGCGGTGCAGACGGCGCGCATCCTGGAGCGGCTCGAGCCGATCGTGGTGGCCGAGCATCCGGATTGGGTGGTGGTGTACGGGGATGTGAACTCGACACTGGCGGCGGTGCTGGTGGCGGCGAAGCTGTGTGTGCCGAGCGCGCACGTGGAGGCGGGGCTGCGGAGTGGGGACAGGGGGATGCCGGAGGAGATCAACCGGATCATTGCCGACCGGCTGGCATCGCGGCTGTTCACGCCGTCGCGTGACGCGGACGAGATCCTGCGGCGGGAGGGGGAGCCTGCGGACAAGATCGTCTTCGTGGGGAACGTGATGATCGACAGCGTGCTGCATGCGTTGCCGAGGGCGCGTGTGCTGGAGCCGCGGTGGCGGGGACCGGACCGTCCGGTGGTGGTGACCCTTGCATCGTCCATCGAACGTGGATGATCCGCGGCGGCTGGCGGCGTTGGCGGAGGCGCTGGTTGCGGTGTCAGCGGATCGGCAGGTGGTGTTTCCGGCGCATCCGCGGACGCAGGAGCGGTTGCGGGCGGGTGGCGTCTCGATGCCGGGCGTGACGGTGATTCCGCCGCTGGGCTATCTGGAGATGCTGGCGCTGGTGGATGGGGCGCATGCGGTGATCACGGATTCCGGCGGACTGCAGGAGGAGACGACCGTGTTGGGGGTGCCGTGCTTCACGGTGCGTGCGACGACGGAGCGGCCGGTGACGGTGCGCGAGGGCACGAATGTCATTGTGCGGAATCCGTCCGAGATTCCATCCGGCGTGCGAGCGGCGCGGCGGAGAGTGGATCCGCCGCGGCCGGAGGGGTGGGATGGGCGGGCGGGGGAGCGGGTCGTGGGGGGGCTATGATCTCTGACCCGCCGAGAGAGAGCGGCTCAACTGCCGGCGTGGAGCAGGCGGTGCCTCGCGAACGCCTCTCATCTCAGGGAACGTTCTACTATCGCTCCATCACTCCCTTTGTCCTGCTTGCAATGACAGTTGTCGGTCTGGGAGTCATGGCCTGGGGCGGCTGGACCGACCGTGATCCCACAACGTTGGCCATCGTCGCGTTTGTACCGTTGATCGGCGTAGTTGTGTACCTCGCCTGGCGCGGTCGCAGCCTCTGCTATGTGTGGCTCGTCGGCGATGCTCTGGAGGTACGAGGGCGGAGGGGGATCACACGCATACCATTGACCTGCGTGGATCTGATTGACGGAGGGAGCCGATGGACCTCCCCTCGCACAGTAACCATGTGGCTCGATCGGCCAGTTGACGGCCTGCGCGAGGTGCGGTTCATGCCCCGCGGATCGGCGGCGTTCGGCTACCCGGACTTCAATCTCTCCGGCGTCGACGCAGCAGATGAACTTGTGGCCGATCTGCGTGCTCGCGTCGCGCGTGCGCGGTCGCTGCAAGCTCCCCGATCGCGTGGTTCCTAGCCATCAGAACGCAAGCGGCCACCGCACGGGGTGGCCGTTTTTCTGGCGTGTTCCTGACAGGACGTGCGAACGAGTGGTCGCGCACCGACTCGGGAACTCCGGACCTCTGCTAAATGCGATCCGCTATTCGTGCCAGTCGTGCTTATTACGCCGACGCCCCCACCAACTTTTCAAACTGCAGAGGCTCTATTGCGCCTGACTCATGCTGAGGTGCCACCTCAGATCTTCCGTCCTCCACGCGCACAGCAAACGCCTTAGCCTGGGCGGGCCTGATGTCCCAAGGGAATGGCCCTTTCAGCAGCTTGGGCCGTGGTAGACTGTCACCAGATTCTAAGTAGGCTGCAATCGTCGCTTCGAACGACTCCCAGAAATCGCGCTCGAGATCGTCGTCGCTCTCTCCAGTGCCAACTGCGGCCGGAAGCTCTGCTACCCGCAACAGACGGTCTCCTTCTGGCGTCGTCTCTGAAATTACCGTCCACGGCAAGCGCAATGCGCCAGCGATTTTTTGTTCGGTTGTCCAGGCCATTGGCAACTACTCCAATCCAGGAGGAACCAGGTTGTTCTTCCGCAATTGACTGACGAGGTCGCGAATTAGGTACGCCTTGAGCGTACCCCCGCCAGAATCAACGAGTTCCACGACCACTGTCTCGCCGGCGGGGCTCTTACGACGCCACTTGCAATGGCTCCCCTTCTTCTTCACACAGGCGAATCCGAGGTTATTCAATATCGTTGCGGCCTCGCTGTAGCGGTAGGAGACTGGTCTGGTGTCTCCCAACATGCGAGCAAGGTTCTTTTCCCAGGCGTCCACACTAGGCGATCGATGGGGGAGGTTCTTGCACGAAGACCGGGACTGTTCCCACTCGGGTCGTACCCGTCCAGATTTCGATCGAGTATTCGCCGAGTTCGGGCACGGGAAACGCAGGTAGGTTTACGAGCAAATTCGCTTTTGAGAGGCGACCCGGACCCTGAGGCGCGAAATTCACTTGAAGCGCGATGGGTGGCAGTATCGGATGACCGTCATCATCCATGAACCGCAGAGCAAGGGGCAGCTGTGACCCTTCCGCGACTCGCGCTTCAAGAAGCACCACAAGCCATGATGGCGGGAACACAATAGGCCGCTGCTTCAGGATGTCATAGACCGTATCGTAGGTGCCGACGATGGTCAGCTTACCCCGTGCCGCCTCGCCGGCATAATCGGCGAGTGTGCCATACCTTAATTGCATCTCGCGCTCCTCTTCGCCCGGTCGCAATCTGCCGAGGCTTGCTGGGAAATCCGGATACTTTTTGCGCAGCTGTGCGCATTCCAACGCAAACGGCCACCGCAGCGGGTGGCCGTTTTTCCTCGTCAGTGTTGCGATACAACGAGTTGACTTTGAGTGGTCGCGCAGGGACTCGAACCCCGGACCTCTGGTATGTGAGACCAGCGCTCTAACCAGCTGAGCTACGCGACCCGAAGGGAAGAAACGTAATCGCTGCGGGACGGCGTAGATAGCGCGCTGGTCAGGGGTTGCGGCCCAGCGGATCCGGGCAGCCGACTGTAACAAGCCACCGTTACAGGGCTTCGGCTCTCTTGTGCGCCTTCCCGGAGTCGCGTTATATGGACATCGCAATCAACCGGAGGTCCACGGCGATGGCGGTGCTCTCGTTCCTCGATCGGGATCGCTCGATAGCTGGCCCTGGTTTCAGCCGCTGGCTCGTCCCTCCAGCCGCCCTGGCGATCCACCTGTCGATCGGCCAGGCCTACGCGTACAGCGTGTTCAAGATCCCGATGACCACGCTGATCGGCATCACGGCGCCCGCGCCGGGTGATTGGGACCAGGCGACCATCGCCCACATGTTCCAGGTCGCGATCGCGTTCCTCGGCATCTCGGCCGCGCTGTTCGGCGCATGGCTCGAGCGGGTCGGACCGCGCCGGGCCATGTTCACGTCGGCCGTGTGCTTCGCCGGCGGGTTCATGATCTCGGCCATCGGGGTCGCCCAGCACGCATTCTGGTTGATCCTCCTCGGATATGGCGTACTCGGGGGGATCGGCCTCGGACTCGGCTACATCTCGCCCGTGTCAACGCTGATCAAGTGGTTTCCAGATCGTCCGGGGATGGCGACCGGGCTCGCGATCATGGGCTTCGGCGGCGGCGCAATGATCGCCTCCCCACTGTCGGTCGCGCTGATGCAGCACTTCAAGACCGCTACGTCAATGGGAGTCGCCGACACGTTCGTGGCGATGGGGATCATCTACTTCATCTTCATGATGTACGGCGTGTTCACCGTGCGGGTGCCCGCGCCGGGCTGGGCGCCGGCGGGGTTCGTTCCGAAGGCCGGGACCGACAAGATGATCACGACCGCCAACGTCGAAGTCGGCGAGGCGTGGAAGACGCCACAATTCTGGCTCCTGTGGACGATGCTTTGCGTCAACGTGACGGCAGGGATCGGGATTCTGGAGCAGGCGTCCCCGATGATCCAGGAGATGTTCCCGGGCGCCGTCACCGCGGTCGTGGCCGGCGGGTTCGTCGGACTGCTCAGCCTCGGCAACATGGGCGGCCGGTTTTTCTGGTCATCCTTGTCGGATCGCATCGGCCGGCGCGCCACCTACGCGACGTTTTTTCTGCTCGGCCCCGCGTTGTACGCGACGATACCGCACGCGGGCGCGATCGCGAGCGTACCCCTTTTCGTCGCCTGCTGCTTCGTGATCATCAGCATGTACGGTGGCGGCTTCGCGACGGTGCCAGCGTATCTGCGCGACATGTTCGGCACGATGCAGGTCGGAGCGATCCATGGCCGGCTGCTCACCGCGTGGTCGGCGGCCGGCATCCTCGGTCCGTTCCTCGTGAATGGAATCCGGCAGCACGAGATTGCGGCCGGCGTTCCCAAGTCAGGAGCGTACACCGTGACCATGTACGTGATGGTCGTGCTGCTGCTGATAGGATTCGTTTGCAACCTGATGCTGCGGCCCGTCGATCCGAGACACTATTACGCCGGAGCAGCAGCGGATCAGCCTAACACTGGTCGCGGAGCAGCAACTCCTTCATCGCGGGGGGCGTCATGAGCCCGGACGGTCAGGGCGCACGGCCTGGATCCGCAGACGCCGGCGCGCAGGATCCGATGATGGCCCTCAAGCTGGTGGTGGCATGGGCGATCGTGGGGATTCCTTTGGCGTGGGGTGTGTGGAAGGTGGTGCTGAACGCGCTCAAGCTGTTCAAGTAGCGCAGAGAAGAAAGGAGCCAGGGAGGCAGCCCGGCCGCTCGGACCGTACTCTTCGCTTCCGAGCGGAAATGCCGGCGGCTAACATCCGGCATGGGCAGGAGTGGGAGCGCCGAGCTGCCGCTGCACTATGGGCGTGTGCCACCGTGGCTGTCGTCGCGGATGGCGAGCCTCGGCCGCGTGATCACGGAAGCCATCGTGCTGGAATACGGCCGAGAGGAGTACTTCCGGCGCCTGGCGCATCCTGGGTGGTTTCAGGCGTTTGGCGCGGTGATGGGGATGGATTGGCATTCCTCTGGCATCACCACGTCGGTTCTTGGCGCGCTTAAACGCGGGCTCGCTCCGGTGGAATGGGAGCTGGGTGTGCACGTGTGCGGCGGCCGGGGGCGGGAGTCGCGAAAAACCCCCGGTGAGCTGCAGGTGCTCGGCGAGCGGTTAGGCATCGACGGGACATCGCTTGCGAGTGTGAGCCGGCTCGTTGCCAAAGTGGACGGGTCCGCGGTTCAGGACGGCTACGCGCTCTATCTCCACGGATTCATCGTCGCCGATGATGGGTCGTGGGTGGTCGTCCAGCAGGGCATGAACGAGACGGCCCGGACGGCGCGCCGCTATCACTGGCTGGGGGAGGGCCTCGAGAGTTTCGTGGATGCGCCGCACGCGGCGATCGACGGCGTGCCCAATCCGGAGCCGATCGTCAATCTGACGGACTCCCGCGCGGCGCCGGCGCGCGATGCACAGGTCGCGCTCGTGCGTGAAGGGCCGGACGCGGTCGTGCGCGCCCTACGGAGCCGTGGATCGCCGTGGGTGCCGGCGCGCGATGAGAGCCTGAGCTTGCCGTTCCATCACGAGGTGCGCGCCGAGGATGTGATGGGGCGGCGGTTGCACGCCGCGATCGCGGCGGCGCATGCGCGGGGACCGATCGATTTCGCCGAGTTGCTGCTGACGCCCGGTGTTGGTGCGCGGACGGTCTTTGCGCTCGCGTTAGCGGGCGAGGTCGTGCATGGGGCGCCCGCCCGATTCAAGGATCCCGCGCGGTTTTCGCTGGCGCACGGTGGCAAGGACGGACATCCGTATCCGGTTCCGCGCCGTGTGTATGACGAGACCATTCGGGTGCTGACGCAGGCGGTGTCGCGGGCAAAGCTGGGCCAGGACGACAAACTGTCGGCGATCCGCAGGTTGGACGCCGAGGCACGGCGTCTGGAGCGGACGGCGCGGACGACCGATGTTGATGCGTTCATCGAAGGTGAGTGGGACCGGTCACCGGAGTGGGACGGGATGACGGTGATGGGCCCGGCGGCGGCCGTGCGATCGCGAGTGCGCCGGGCGGCATTGCGGAGTGCGCCGAGCGTGCCCGATGCAGATCGCGACCAGCTCATGTTGCCGTTGATCGCGTAGGGATTGCTCGGTGGCGGTTCACCACGATCCCAGGCGGGAAAAGCGCCGGGGGCCAGATTCGTGCGGGGGCCGTTCTCGAACGGCCCCCACTGCGCTATCCACCGTCCCAGGTGTGGCACCTCTGGTTGGCAACGGCGAGATAAGGCTGACCCGCGAGAGCGCTTCGTGCCACCAACATCAGCTGGCGGCAGGACTCCGTGCCGACAAATACAGGCTGTCGGCGATAGATACAAGCCATGGGTGGCGCTCCGAGGCGTCGCGCAAGCGATCAGAGGTGCGGACGACTGCCTGGTAGCGGAGCGGCAACAACGAGAGGTCGACCGTTTGCGGGTTGAGTGAGAAGTATCCGTCCACGGAGACGGTGGTGCGGCCGATGATTCGTTCGAACGCCGCGCGCAGTTCGCGGATCGTCCAGTAGCGCACCTCGAACCCGGACGCGCGGCGGAATCGCCGTTTGGCCTGCACCATGAGTGACCGGATGCCGAGCGCGTTTGGCATTTGGACGACCGCCGATCCGCCGGGGGTGAGCACTCGGCGCATTTCACGAAGCGCGCGCCGGACGTCGTGCTTGGCGAGGTGTTGGAGGACGCTGTAGGAGAAGGTGACGTCGGCAGAGTCATCGCGGAGCGGCAGGTAGCGTGCGTCGCCCGCGACGAAGTGCGCCGTAAGGTCAAGCTGTTTCGCGACGCGGCTCGCCGCGCGGACGGCGCCCAGTGTCGGATCGACGCCGATCGGGATATAGCCGGCGCGCGCAGCCGCGAAGGACCAGCGGCCCCAGTTGCATCCGGCATCGACCAGGGTGCGGCCGTTGCCCGGACCCGGGGGGACGTGCATCTCCGGGATCGGGTAGGCGTCGAGGTGCCCGACGAGCGACACATACATCAAGCCGCACGTCGCGCTCACCGCCTCCTGTACGTAGTCATCGATCTCCGGCGCGAGATCGTTTCGGAATGCGGTGGCCGGTGGAGGGCCGTCGCCCGGCGGCGGCGGGGCCGTAGGGTCGGTCGCGGCGGCCGCGACCATCGGCTGGACTTGGGCCAGCGACTCGGTGGCCGCGTCATGGGTCTGTGGTACGTCGTCGCGCAGCATGACAGGGACCCCATCCACGACCGCGAACTGGCGGTCGCACGCGCTACACGCCAGAGTCGCTACATTGGCTCGAATCGCGGCGCCGTCGTACGGGCAGGCGAGACGTTCGAGCAGCCAGGGATGGACGAGCGTCATGTCGTGAGCGATCGAGCGGTGCGAGGTCGCGAGGGATGCAACCCTCTTGAGTACAGGCCCCCAGAAAGCTACATACCGCAGATGACCGCAATGGATGTTGCCGCCCGGCTGGCGGGGCACAAGACGCTCGGCTCGGCCCCTCCGGAGGAACTGGCGTGGCTGGCGTCGCACGGGTCCCTGCGCGAACTCGCTACCGGGGACGTGCTGACGGCGAAGGGCGCGCAGGTCGAGGGGATGTTCGTGGTGCTGGCGGGCCGCATTGCGATTTTCGTCGACCGGGGTGCC
The DNA here is from genome assembly GCA_963737895.1 of uncultured Gemmatimonadales bacterium. Lineage (GTDB taxonomy): Bacteria > Gemmatimonadota > Gemmatimonadetes > Gemmatimonadales > Gemmatimonadaceae > Palsa-1248. Next base: position 2,904,573 of record CAVTUF010000001.1, read on the forward strand.
GGGCCGCGGAAGATCATGGAATGGCGCGAAGGCGACGTCACGGGCATGCTGCCGTACTCTCGCCTGGTCACCCCACCGGGTGATTCGGTGGCGCAGGAGCCGTCAACGGTCCTGGCCGTGCACCGTGACCATCTCGTCGCGATGACCCGCGAATGTCATGACGTCACGTCGATTCTCGTCCACACCATGCTCGATCGCACTCGCGCTTTCACGTCGAGTGATCTGCACGACGAGAAGATGATCTCGCTCGGTAAGTTGTCGGCGGGCCTGGCGCATGAGCTCAACAACCCCGCGTCCGCGATTGAGCGCAGCGCCGCGGTACTTCAGGACCCGCCTCGAGGACTTTGAACGTGCGTCTCGTGCCCTCGGTGCGTCGGGGCTGAGCGACGCGCAACTGGCGGCCGCCGGGTCGGTGCGCCATGCGTGCATGGCGACGCGAGAGCGCGGCGTACGATCCCCGCTCGAGGAGGCCGAGCGCGAGGAGGCGATTGCCGACTGGCTGGCCGATCACGGTCTCGATGAGGCCAGTGCCGAAGCGCTTGCCGAAACCACGGTGACGGTCGATGCGCTCGACAAGCTGGCTGGTGCGGTCGACGGACCGGCCCTGAACGCCGTGATCAAATGGGCCGCGGCGGCATGTTCGGTTCGCGGGCTCGCTCTGGAGATTCAGGACGCGGCGACGGGGATTTCGCGGCTGGTGGCGGCGATCAAGGGATTCACGCACATGGATCACGCCGTGGTCGCCGAACCGGTGGACCTGGTCGAGGGTCTGGCCAATACCGTCGCCGTCCTCAAGTCGAAAGCGCGGTCGAAGCAGGTCGCGGTGGTCGTAAACGCGGACCCCGGCCTTCCTCACGTCCGCGGGTTCGTCGGTGAGCTCAACCAGATCTGGCTGAACCTGATCGACAACGCGCTCGACGCCGTTCCCGAGTCTGGCCGGATCGAGGTGCGTGGCCAGCCGCGATCGGCAGCGTGTGGTGGTGCGTGTCACCGACAACGGGACGGGCATCCCGACCGAGATTCGGGAGCGGATCTTCGATCCGTTCTTCACAACCAAGCCGGTAGGGGTTGGCACCGGGCTCGGTCTCGACATCGTCCGGCGGCTCGTCATCCACAACGACGGGGAAATCTCCGTGGAGTCCGAGCCGGGCCGAACGGAGTTTCAGGTCGTCCTGCAGGCCGCCGGGACCGGCGGCGAGGGCGGAGCCCAGTGAACAAGCCCGTCCTGCTCGTCGTGGACGACGATCCGCAGGTGCTGGCGGCCGTGCGCCGCGATCTCCGCTCCAAATACCGTGAGCACTATACGGTCGTGAGCGCATCATCGGGGCAGGAGGCGCTGGCAACCGCCAAAGAGCTGAAGGGGCGGGGGGATTCGCTGGCGATGATCATCAGCGATCAGCGCATGCCGGGGATGCTGGGCGGCGAGTTGCTCGCGAAATCGCGCGAGGTGTACCCGCTGGCGCGGCGTGTGCTGCTCACGGCGTATTCGGACATCGACGCGGCCGTCAAGGCGATCAACGAGGCGCATCTCGACCACTATCTGTCGAAGCCGTGGGAACCGCCCGAGGAGCGTCTCTTCCCGGTGGTCGACGACCTTCTGGATGCGTGGCAGGCCGAGTATCTGCCCGAAGCGCAGGGATTGCGTCTGGTCGGGCATCAGTGGTCGCCGCGATCGCACGCGATCAAGGATTTCCTGGCGGGCAATCTGGTTCCCTACCGCTGGGTGGACGTGGAGCGGGACGCGGGCGCCCGTGCGCTTCTGGATGCCGCCGCGATTGGACCGGCGGATCTTCCGGCGCTGTTGTTCGAAGACGGATCGGTGCTGCGGAATCCTGAGTTGCGACAGGTAGCGGAGCGTCTTGGCAAATCGCTTACGGCCGCGTCCGACCTGTACGATCTCGTGATCGTCGGCGCCGGTCCGGCGGGTCTTGGTGCGGCGGTGTACGGCGCATCGGAGGGACTGCGAACGCTGCTGCTCGACCGGCACTCGCCCGGCGGGCAGGCGGGGACCAGCTCACGGATCGAGAACTATCTCGGGTTTCCGGCGGGCGTCAGCGGCAGCGATCTTACCCGGCGCGCGCTCACGCAGGCGCAGCGGCTCGGTGCGGAGTTTCTTGCCCCGATCGAAGTGACCGCGGTCTCGATCGAAGCGGGGTACAAGCGGCTCACGCTTCTTGATGGCCGGGAGATCGTCACGCGGGCGTTGGTGGCCGCGACCGGCATGATGTATCGCGAGCATCCGGCGCCCGGAGTGGCGGAGCGGACCGGTGCCGGCGTGTACTACGGCGCGGTGACCGCGGAAGCGCCGGCGTTTCTTGGACGGCGCGTGATCATCGTTGGCGGGGGCAACTCGGCGGGGCAGGCCGCGCTGTATCTGGCGAGGTTCGCGAAGGACCTGCAGATCGTGGTGCGGGGCGGGGGACTGCAAGATACGATGTCGCGGTACCTGATCGAGCAGATCGAGAAGACGCCGAACGTCCGTCTGCGCGTTCGGACGGTCGTCGAGCGAGTCGAGGGCGAGGGCCGAGTGGAGCGGGTGGTGCTCACATTGCTCGACGATGGATCGCAGCAAGTGGAGGACGCCGACGCACTGATGGTGTTCATCGGCACTCGTCCGCGCAGCGAGTGGCTGCCGCCCGAGGTGCTGCGGGACGCCAAGGGATTCGTTCTCACTGGGCGGGATCTGATGGCGGCCGAGGGGTACGCGCGGATCTGGAAGGAGCGCCGGGAGCCGATGCCGCTCGAGACCAGCGTGCCGGGAGTGTTCGCGGCCGGCGATCTTCGCGCCAGCGCGATGAACCGGGTCGCGTCAGCCGTCGGCGAGGGGTCGATGGTGGTGCGCCTCACGCACGACTATCTGGCGCTGACCTGAACCGGGAAGGACCGGCTCGGGGGCCGGCCGGCTTCTGATCCCAGCCTGGTGTTGGATTGCGGAGTGGGCCCTGCAGGACTTGAACCTGCGACCGTCGGATTATGAGGAGCCGGGTCGCGGGGTCTTCATTCGCTGCCGCTCACTACCGCTCACAGCTGAATCACCGGTTGTGAGCGGTAGTTGCTGGCGGGTGTGACATCTCACTGTGACAACGAGTGGGGGTCTTGTTTTGTGGGACGGCCGTTATCTTCCAAGGTTCGGCCGCCGCAATCACTTGGAAGCGAGACAATCTCGATGAACCTCGTATCCGTTCTCGTTTCGGAGCGAATTGAAATGCGCCCCGATGGCAAGTACAACGTCATCGGTGCCTATCCATTGCTCCGCACACCTTCGTTCCCGTCACTGGTATCCTTGGGATTCTTCATCGCGGTGGGGGTCACCGAAGCAGATAGGGCCCAGCCGGGGGAACGCCTGATTGACGGTGAGTTCTTCGATCCGGGCCACAGTTCCCTCGGCAAGGTCCAGGGGAAGGTGATGGTGCTACCGCCCCAAGGCGGGCGGCTAATGAGCCTGGCGATCTTCGCACAGAACGTGAACATCACGGCTCCGTCGCCCGGTATGTACACGCTCACGGTAAACGCGGGCTCGCAGACAGTAAGCACCGAATTTTGGGTATGGGAGCCCGGCCAGCATGAACCGCCCGCCGCGCCACCACCAGCACAGGTCCGGGTAACCGTCACCGGCAACCAATAGAGGTTCCCGATGCGAGTGGAAGGCCACATCACGAACCTCGACATCAGACTGCATGCGCTGGCGTCGGATGGCCCGATGGTCGGGAAGATCCACTTTGTCATGGATTCCGGGCCGGACGCGGGGGCAGCTGGCCATTGCGCGATCAAGCTCACCCCCGGTGCCGACTATGATCCGCGTGACATGGAGGTCGGCGGTCCGACTGGATACAACGGACCGTGGAATGCCGCGGGATTTCGGCCGTTCGCCACCAAGTACTACCTGGCAACCATTGAGATCCCGCCCGATGGCGGGATGCCAAACATTACAATCCCCGTGGGCGGGCAGGTCCAATTCGGCGTTGAGTATCCCGCACCGGATAAGATGATAATGATTATCCAGAACAGCATTATTGGTCGTGAGATGCCGTTTTGGCTCGAAGTACCGGACCCGTCGGCCGGTTCGTGGTGATACTGGCCATCGCGGGCGTGGACCCCATCTTGGGCAGTGCCCTCGGCGGTTACATTGCAGTCGGGATAGCGGCGTATTTCCATCAGCGTGGGATCAACGCCGCCAACAAACGCGATATCGGAGGCGCTCACCAGCGCCGCGCAGAAGGTGAAGGCTGGCTACAGCAGGACCGTACATGTTACCAAGCTGCAGGCTGATCTTGAGATTGAGGCCTACAAGAACATTCGGGATGCGGTGGTCGTGCTCGACAACGCCATGGCGCTCAGCAACCATCCGATCGAACGTATCAACCCCGCACACCGCGACGCAGCGCGGAGCGCACTGACCAAGTTCGCGTACGTCATCAACAGTTGGAAACCGTTTTACTTCTGGACCATCTTCGAGGCTTTGGATGCGGTCGGGGATGCCGCGAAGGAAGAGTTTAAGGTTTCGCAACAGGAGCCGACCGCCGGTGGCCATGCCGCCGCTCGGGCTGCGGTAATCAAGGCAATTGATGACGTCTGCGCTGCCATCCGCAGCCGGTTGGCCGACCTCACGATTTACGGTGACCCCGACGTACGCCCCGACATTGGCCCACTCTGATGTTGCCTCCTAGCGCCACAGTTGCCCCAGCACGTCACACCCGCTGACATCCACCACACCGCGTACTATCGTCGCGGTCATGACCGTCCAGCAGCTCATTGTGATTCTGCAGCAGTTCCGCCCGGACCAGCGGGTCGTGGTCCCAGGGCAGGAGTTCGGCATGGCCGACGTGGGTGAGGTGGCGTCGCGCCGGTTCTCGTTCTACTTCGGCGACGACCCGGCGTGGGGCAACTGGATTCCTCACCTGCTCCGGCGGAAGGACCTCCACCGCGAACGCTGCGTGGTGATCGGCGCGCGGGAGAGTCGCGCGAGGCGGCGTTCGGCGAGCTAGCCGTGGGCGAGGAGCGCGATGAACCAGATCACGGCCGCGATGCCACCCATCACCAGATTGAACGTCATGAAGCTGTAGAGGCAGCCCACCTTCTTCTGGATGTCGGCGAGGGCCGTGGCGGTCGCGTCGCTGGTCACGCTATCTGCCGCCGCGTTCCGTTCCCGGTGCTCCCGGTCGTGCTCCCAGGGTTGTGGCATTTGGTTCCTCGGCTCACCGCGTTGCCTTATCGACGCGTGTGATCGCTGCCTGCAACGGTCCTTCGGGCTGGCCCACCAGCAACCTCCGAGTGGGCGGTTCTCCCCCGCCACCGAGTGGCGACGGCCGGGCTCGGCCGCACAATCCGCTGACCTAACCAGCCACGGCGCCAACCTGCTTGTAGCTGTCAGCGGATTGCTTGTGTCCGGTCGCCTCACGACGGGACCCCTATAGAGCCCGCCTGCCAATGAAGGCGGGCTCTTTCCACAAGGGGTACCCGTATGACGAAGGCCGAGCAGTACCGGACGCCCATCCCGCCGGAGCAGATGACGGCGGCAGAGACCGACACGCTGTGGCGCCGCCGCGCGCACCTCTACGGTGAGGAGCGCACGCCCGAGAACGTGGCCGAGGAGCGAGCCGTCAGCCGCGAGCTGAAACGCCGCGGGTGGGACGTTGTGTCTCTGCCCGATGATGAGCCCAGCGAAGAGGTGGCGTCATGACGACCACCAAGCAGGACGACGCGGTGGCGAGGGCGCGCCTTCGCCACGGCCCGGTGGTGGGACCGCCGATGCCGTTCCGGCCCACGGAGCGCATTCGCATTCACGCCCTGCAGGCATTGCTCAGCGACATTGGCATGCAGGACACGCTGTCGGCCGAGCAGCGCCGGACGCTCGCTTCACTGACATACGATCTGCATCAGCCAGCCGCGCAGCGAGAGTGGATGCTGCGCGACATGACGGACGTGGACAACCAGCCGATCCTCCGGTATGTGCCGGACAACGGCTCACACCCGGAGCTTCCGGTTGGTGAGTGGGTGGCGACGCGACGGCGTTTCATGCTCCGGCCGCTCACCGTGTTCCTCATCGGTGGGTGCGCGGTGCTGGAGATCCTCGTGGGGATGGGGATCGTGCACCGCCTCGGCGGTGCCGCATGAAGCGCCCCGAGCGGTTTCAGACGAAGGGCGAGCGGCTGGCCGAGTGGCTGGACGCGATGCTCGGACTTCGGGCGGACGGCCTCGTGCCGGTCACCGTCGCGCTGGCCGTGGTGGCCGGGCTGTTCACGGCGTACGAGTGGGTGCACGTCAGACGGGCGCTCGGTCTCGCCATGGTGGGTGTGCTCGGCCTGTATGGGTGCGCGTCACCCACGGCGCCCGTCACACCGCACGTCGTCACGCAGCACGTCACCATTGAGTGTGTCCGACACACCTGCATGGTGCCCCGTGGGCAGGCGCATGACCGGACGACGGTCACGGACCTGTCGCAGTTTCCTGTCCGGCTCAACGTCGTCGGCGCCGCCGACACCTCAGGGCTTGGTGGCGTGGGTAGCTTCGGGTTCAACATTGACTACACGTTGACCAACGTCTCGGCGGCCGGCGTGGGACGCACCACGCAGGCGTGCGGCGCGGCGGCGGACCCCGGCACCCAGATCGTCGCCTTGGGCTCGGTCGATGAGACGATCGGAGATCGGCCCATCACGCTGTTCAACTTCAACACCAGCGACACGCTGGACGTCACCAGCCCGTTCTTCCTCGCGTATCAGATGACCGAGGAGAACGGCACCACGCGGGACAGCGTCTTGGCGGGCAGCAGCTTCACCACCAAGGGCCAGCCCGTCGCGAACAACGTGGTGTGCGCCTTTGGGCCCGGGATCACGATTCCCAGCACGACCCAAGGCAGCAGCCGGACCGGGAACCCGTGTGTGAACCCCGGCAACGGTGCTGCCCCGTACGAGCTGACCTACACCTTCAACCAGACCGACGAACCCGCCGCGTGGCGGATCACGCTCGCCATTGTGACGCAGGTCCCCACCGCGATGGGTGCGGTGGACCCGGTCGCCTTCCAACTTTTCGAGGAGCGGTAACAACATGGCACAGGCAGCGAGGAAGTTGCTCACCACTGACGAGGCGATGGAGCTCGCAGGGTATGGGCCGGGATCGTTTCGGCACCGCGTTCAGCTCGGTCTCATCCCGGTCGCCAAGCGCGACGGACGGCGGTTGTTGTTCGACCGGTCGGCGATCCTGACGTCGCGGAAGCGCCGCCAGCAGTGGGTGTCGTCGCTCGGCGCTGAGTTGCAACGCGCGTATCTCAAGGCGTGCGAAGATGCCCGCAAGGCGGTGCGTGACTAGCGCCCCCTGATGGCGAAGACTTGAACGGCCGCTCAGAGCATCGAGCGGCCGTTCTTGCATCCGCGCCCGCCTACCTGAGCCGCCCGTCCTCGCTCCGCCTGACGGCGTGCGCGTCACGCATCTCTGCGCGGCCTCCTGCGCCTGCTTCTGCGTGAGGCTCTGGTGCGTCTCCCGGAACACGTCGTGCGGGTGCTTGCTGGTGAACTGACCGGTGACTGGGTGGCGGCGCGGCATCGTCCTAGCTCCTGTAGTTGGCCGGAGCGGTCCGGTGTCCGCTGGCTGGCTTCGTCAGGTCGTTCGGACTCGCGTTCTTCTGCGCCAAGAGGCCAGGACCCGTCGCGCGCGCGAGCGCCCCCTTGTCGAGCACCGTGTTCGCAGTCACGCGCGCCGGGTCGCTGTTGGTGAACCGATGACCATCGGTCGCCATGTCGGTGTGTGTGCCACCGCACGTCAGGCAGATGCCGCTCTTGCCCACGGCCTCGGGACCGAGCAGGTCGCTGGCGTTGGCGGGTGGGGGATTCAGCGAGGCCGCTCCGTCCCACTGGCCGCCGCCTTGTCCCAGATTGTTCAATCCCCGGCCGAAACCCTTGCCGGGGTTCGTGGGGTCGCTTGGATTGCTTGGCATGTTGTGGGATTCCTTCTGGTGCTCGCGAAATCGCGAGCTATGGGGTCACATTTAAATCTACCGTTTGCGAGGCCCTGAACGTTCGTTGTTGCACGCTCCCGCCGGTCAGCTCCTGCAGCTGCGCCAAGAGCCGCGAAAGCGCCGCCTTGTCCGTGATGACCTCACGGCACGCGAGGGTGACGGTGCCGACGAAGAACAACGCCTGTCCGGCCGTCATGCTGTTTTGTTCCGAGACCTGATGTTTTCTGTCCGTATCGCACAGCTCTCGCATGAGCTCTATGAGGCGCAGGAGGCGCTCTGAGTAGAGGTCCCCGCTCGGCGGCACGCTGGCCATGTCGTGGAGCTCCTCTGCGAACCGCACCACGTTCTCCCTGTTCCGGCCTGCTGCTCCAGCATCACGCGCTCCACCAGCGACTTGGCCGCCCGCAGCCAGTCGGACGTCAGCCCGGCCCGTATCTTCGCCAGCTCCTCGCCCTGCAGCGCGTCCGCCAGCTCGATCTCGTGACGGAGCGATCGCTGGTCCTGCTGGTGCGTGAAGCTCCCCACCCGCTCGGTGATCGCCTCCGCCATGCGGGTGGGGAGATTCTTCACGTAGCCGCGGCGGCCCTTGTAGGTCCCGGACGCCATCCCCACAAGGCTGCGGCCCCCGTGTATCCGGCATTTTTTCCCCTCTTGCGCCACGGGGTTCTGGCATGTCCCACCGCGCGGCAGCCCGGTCTCGCGGTCGATTCCCTTTCGTTTCGCACCGCACCGGAAGCTCATGGCGAGAACCGAACCATCAGGCCTTTCTCCCTCGCCAGCTGCTGGATCTCTGACCACAGGCGCGGGTTGTCACGTTCTGCGCGCGTGCATGTCAGGACCCTTTGGTCCTTGCCGTAGGACCGCGCCTGGACCTCGCCAAGCTGCGTGGCGGCCGACAGGCGTTCATCACCAACGAGGTCCACCGGCTCCGGCGGCACGTATGGTCTCTCGATCGCGAACTGCGGTGGCGGGTCGTCGAGCAGCACCACGTAGCTCGCCGTCGCCGTCGCGCCGTCCGTCACCTCGCGGTAGTTCATGATGTTCTTCATGTACGCCCGCGTCACGAAGCGCGCGACGCCGTCCTTGGTGAGCCGCGCCCGCCACTGCATTCACATCCTCACCGAGCGCCGGTGCGTGCAGCTGCCGGATCACGGCGTAGTCCACGAGCCTGGCGGCCATCAGACGCCCTCCTCGGCCAGCAACTCCTCCTCGACGCCGGCGAACGGCTGCATGTAGCCCTCGGGGATGTTGCTCGGGAGGTTCGTCAGCTTCAGGGCAGCGCGCATCCGCCACGTGAACGTCGCGGCCAAGGCCGTGCGCCGCTTCTCCGTCAGCGACGCGGCGCCCGGGTGGTTCATCTGCCGCGAGAGGTCCCGGCACTCGGTTGCCGCCTTGTCGCCCTTCGCCATCAGCTCAGACAGGATCGCCAGCGTGCTGTCGATGTCCGCCGCGACGCTGCGCCGCTCGTTGGCGAGGACCGCGTACCGCGATCGCCGCTCGCTGCCGGTGCGCTCCGCCTCGTCGTGCTCGGCCTGCCTGAGCGCCGCCGCGAGGTGTGGCTGGGCTGCGGTCGCCTCCTCGATCTGCTCATCGATCACGCGCAATTCCTTCCGCACCGTCACGGTGCTCTCCTCCAGCGCGGCCAAGCGCCCCAGCTCGTGCACCAGCTTCGTGCGTTCCTGCTGCAACACCGCCTGCTGCGTCGTGTTGCGCTCCACTCTCCGTCGTGCGTCGCCGACCAGATCAACCGTCGCCATTTACTTGCTCCTGAATTGGGTTTGCCGCAGCCGCACCTGCAGCGCGTCGATGGTCCACCGCGGCGCTCGCCGCCGCGCCACCTGGTCGCGCACGTCCGCCTCGACCGGGCTGGCCGTCTCACCGGCGAGCATGCGCTCCACCCGCTCGACGTGGCCCTGCAGCGTGGCCGCGTCAGACGTCTCCCGGCCCAGCGGGGCGTCGAGGAGGTTCACCACGTGCCCGCCGACCGCCGCGCCGCCGCGTGCGCCCCGGCCGCGATCACGTCGCACGTCGCACAGGCACCAGCGTGTTGCTCAACGACGTGGATCCCCGCCGCGCAGCGGTGGGCCTGGGCGGGCGTCCGGCGCACGCGCACGGTCGCGGCAGAGAGATCGGACGGTACCGGCCGGGCCCAATCGCCCGGCAGCGGGACGGCTGGCCGTTTCCGGCCGCCGCGCCAGTCGTCAAGGCCGTGGTGCTGCTGGCGGCTCATCGCGGTGCCTCGTCATCATGCTCGTCATCAGCGGCCAGCACGTCGCCGTAGAAGCCGTCCGGCAGGTCGCGCGGCGGGCTCTCGTGGTACGGCGCCGGGTCGCACCGCCGCCGCAGCTCCCACGCGCCGGCCGGTGCCGCGCCATCGAGCCCGGCGCCGTCGGCGAGCCGCGCCACGGTTTGCTGCGCGCGCCACGCGCGCTCGCGCGCCTCGTCCGGCGTCTCCGGTCGGGCCACGTTTATTTTTGGCGGCCGGACCTTGGCCCGGACGCCTTGGTGCGCCACGTGCTCGGCTCGCCGTTGGGCGTGGGCCTCGCGCAGCGCCGCCTGCTCGGGCAGGAGCGTGGCGAGCAGCGCCGCCATCTCGGCCCGCTGCTCGGCTGACGCCCGGCCGTTGCCGGGCAGCGGGGTGTGGGCGAGCCGGCGGAGATACAAGACGTAAGTGCCGACGACCGCCAGGCGGCGCGAGGCTGGGCACGTGGCGAGCGGTTCGAGGGATCGGGGAAAAATGAGCGCCATGTCCTCAACGTGATGCGTGCGGGACGCGACGCACACCCGCGGGCCGATCGTTTACACGTGTAGACGGTCGCCGGTTGAGGTGACACCCCCACGAATGTCCCGGGGCCCACGGTGCGTGGCTGGAGGCGGGCGGCTGGACGGGCGGTGCGTAGTGGCGGCCAGGGCCCGGCCGCCACAGTGGCCCCACCAGGCCCCAGGTCCGTCCCTCCAGCCGCCCGCCACGCGCGCAGACGCGTCGAGCTCGCACCGTGGTCCCGGTGACAGCGAGGGGTCAGCCCGGATGCCGGGTGAGCGGAATGACAGGCCGTGGGCCGAAAGTGTCAGAGATCGCGAAAGGCAAGGAAGAAACGTGGCCGGATGAGCCCACGGGCACGCAGCGGAATCGTGGGGCCGGGGGCGGGTGGATTGTGTGCGGGACCAGAGGGCCGGCATGTCCGCCTGTCTCGCCGCGCGTAAGCGACGATGAGCGCACGACGTGCGGACGGCTGTCACAACGCGTGTCACGAAAACGGGCCCAGAGCTTTTCGCGACCGCCCGTCCGGCCGGGCAGGGGCTAGGTAGAAATCAGGGCGGTCCAGCCGAGACGCACCTAGGGTTGTCAATCCGCTGTGAGCAGAAAGCGTCCAGCACACTGCGGCGAACCGACCAGCGGCGGCCGCCGGCCAGCTTGACGCTGGCCAGCTGCCCGCTCCAACACTCAGCCGGCGACGCACGACGCCGAACGGCCGCAGTGCTTGCCGGCCTGCGGCATCGTGAACGACGGGTCACCCTCGGGTGGCAACGCAACCGGGGGCGTTGGGACGATCTGCCCGTCCAGCAACGCCAGGAGGTCTTCCCGCACCACGCCGACGACCGTGCCGGCCGGCATCGCCATGGTGTATTGGCGGAGCACATCGGGGGTCATCGGACGCCGCCAGTGTCCGGGGTGTCCGGAGTGTCCGCGCAAAAACCCAACTTGGCGGCGTTACGGCAGAAGGACCGCCTTCCTCCACGATCTGTTTCTCTCTCTTCTTAAGTAGAGAAAGACATCAGACACTCCAGACACACCGGACAAGCCACGGAATCGCTGCGGCTTGCGGAGTCCAATGTTCCCGCCAATGTCCGATGTCAGTCTGGACACTTGGCCTAAGCCCTCACCTGCGACAATGCCAGCCACGTCGCCGGCCGTCCCAGATGTCGCGCCCGGCCGGTCCGATGTCCGGAATGTGTCCGGACCTTGTCCAGTGTTGGCCACCGCTGCTCCCACGCCCGCTTGGTGTCGTCGTACGCCCGCCGGACAAGCCGGTCCGGGACTGCTTTTTTCAGGTAGATCCCGAGCGACTGCAGGTTCAGAAGGCGCCCCCGGCGCTCGCGGGCGAACTGGTTGAAGCTCTCCAGCAGGATCGTGTTCTGGGTGATCCCCTCGCCGCGGTCGTCGCCGGGAAGGTGCCTGGTCTCGAGGACGGTCTCCAGCCACTGGTCCTCCATCGGCAGGCCCCGGTGCTTCTGCTCCCGGAGGGCGTCGGTGTCCAGGGGCCAGCGCAGGAACGGCTCGTCGAGCTCCGTCGTGAGCAGGTGGTGCAGCAACGCCCGGTCGCCGCCGCCCTCGTGCATCTGCCGCCACAGGTCCTTGAAGTAGCGGAAGTCGTGGACTTTCTGATCCGGCACGTCGAGCACGGTCCACCGCCGCTCGCCGGCGTCGGCCGGCACGACCCACTCGCTGTTGGACGTGACCATGACGCGGGTGTAGTTCGGCAGCGTGATGGCGTTGACGCCTTTCCGCTCGATCTGCAGGGTGTCGTTCGTGATAAGGTTCTTGAGCACCGAGGCCTCGGCTTTGCTGCCGGCAAAAAACGCTTCTTCGGCCTGCAGCAGCAGCAGCGCCTCAATGTGCGAGTTGAACCGGCCGGTAATGTCGGCCGGGTTGGCGACCGCCTTGTAGTGCGTGTCGCCTAGGAGCCGCCCCACCATCTTGCCGACGACCGACTTGCCGGAGCCCTGCACGCCACGCAGCGCCAAGGCGGTGCCGAGCTTCTCGGACGGGCGCTGGAAGATCCACGCGAGCCAACCGACGACCCACCGCGCGTGCTCGGCGTTGCCGCTACACACAATGTCGTGGATGTGCGCGAGCAGGGCGCAGTCGCCCGGCTTCGGCTCGATCGTGAAGCCTCGCCACAGGTTGTACAAGCCGGGCGTGAGCCGGACGCCGGGTGGCTCGAACACAATGCCGCCGGGATATTCGCGGCGGAGCGGGTCAGAGAGCCAGACGCTGGCGGCGTTGCCGTCGAAGCCCTCGGACCGGTAGTTCAGCAGCTTGGCCCGGAGCATGGCGAGGGTGCGGAGCTCATACCGTGCGTCGCCGTGGTCGAGCGTCTCGTGCGCGTACGCCCCGCTGCCGATCTGCACGAACGCGTAGGTCTGGTTCGGAATGGTTGACCACGCGGCGCCGGGCCTTCGCCTCGGGCGTGTTACGCTCGTCTGGGTACCGGCCGACGCTGCGGGCGATCCGAATCAGATCGCGATCGGGCAGCGGCTCCTTCAGCTGCGTGTTAATGTCGGTTCGGCAATGGCTGAGGATCTCGTCCTCCGCCATCCCCTTCGCCCGGAGCCCGCCGGGCAATGCTCGTGAGCCGGTTGTCCCGCCCGTCGCCGTCCACCATCTCCGACAGCGGCATCGTTTCGGTGTCGGTGCGGCCGGGACGCCGGGGCGACAATGAGAGCTTCGCCATCGCCAAGATCCGGATCAGCGCGCGGGCAAATCTGCGAGGGGCAGGTCATGCGCGAGCGTGTAGACGTGGCCGTCCGGATGGACCGATCCCGCCCCGACGACGTACGCGTTGCCCGTCTTGATCTCCACGATGACCGGCACCTGCTCGGAATGCGGCCGCTCGTCCGCGTCTCGCCGTCGCCGGCCGGCGGGACCTTGTACTTCGAATGCCAGCCATGGCCGGTGCGGACGGTCCACGTCGGCGGCAGCGCGACCTCGAACAGCTCGGCCGGCTCGGCGTCGGTGTGGTCGAAGTCGAGCCACACGTGGTCATCGCCGGCCACGGCCCCGGTGTTGGCGTGGGGCCAGACGCGATCCCACTCGGCAATGACGGCGAGGTCGGTGGTGGCCTGTTGCACCCAGCCATCGGCCCCGGTGCCGTGCAGCAGCTGCTTGTCCTTCGTCCCCGGCTGCAACGGGAAGACGCGAATCCCCTTGGTGACTAGGGGCCGTGCACGGTCGAGAAATGAATGTCTTGCCTTGCACAACGACCTTGGACTGCGGGCGCTCCTGCCGGGCTAGATTCTGGCCGGTAGGTGCCTTGAGAGTTTCACCGCCGGGGGGCGGTGTTGGTGCCGAGAGGTTGGTCCTGCGAAGACGCCGGTTGAGCATTGGTGCTCCCGGCGTTTTCCTTTTCTGCCTGCCAGCTCAACTGGGCCAGCGCAAACACGCCGTCGAGATACCACCTTCGCGTCTGAGACGCGGCCGCGCCGGCGGAGTTGGCCTGGCCAGCCGCTTGGAGCCACGGACTCTCGGCGTCGTGATCGTGCTCCATCCGGTAGCCAATGAGCAGAAGGCACCGAAGTTGATCAATGCGCTGCTGCATACCAGTGCCGGCGAGCTTGAAGTGATATCCGGACCGAGTCGAGCAGCGCGTTGACGCGGTTGGTCATGGCCTCGCTCAGTTCGAGAGCCAGCGCGAGCTCGCCATGTTCCTTAAGCGTGAGCGGCATTGATCCTCCGCTCCGCCCACCGCTGGCCGATGGTCGCGCTGATCTGACGCCGCACGCGGCGGCTGACGGCGGTGGGTCCCGTTCGCGGCCTCGCCGCCCGCTCGGCGGCGACGGCCAGCACGTCGTCACGGCGCACGAGCAGCGCCTTCTGCCGGCTGGCGACGCAGGCCTTGGTCCGCACGCGGCCGGTCCGGACCCGGTCATCGGATCATGACGTACACACGCCGGCCACGGCCGGCGGCCTCGTGGCGGGTGATGAAAATCGGAATGTCATGTTCGGGGGTTCCTACAAAGAGGTGTGCTGCCTGTCCTGCTGTTTTTAACGTAGAGCCTGAGGGACTGATTGCACATCGGCTGTGCAGGGCCAGCGACGAAGCCGGCCCCCAGTCATTTTCTACGCCGCTGCGTCGCGGTCCAAGTCCGCCAGCGCCGCCAATGTCATGAACGGGAGGAAGTCGTGTTCCTCCTGCGGTGTCCACAGCATCGCCCATCTGGCGCCCCTCGCCGTGAGGTATCCGGCATCGAACAGCGTCGCAATGTTGCGGCAGCGGCCGTACACACCCTGCCCGTGATCCAGAATGTCGTGTAACACCAGGGACTTCTGGTTCTTCTTCGTTTTCGCCTGCGGCATTGCTCGAATCCTCCTTGTTGGAACGGGTGAATTCGAGAGCTAGCGTGATACTTTGGCGTTCTCAATGGTTTACCGGGTAGTACTTATCTGGCGTCATGGAGGGCCTTGAAGTCGCGGCCCCTACAAGCCCACGCTTCGGATTGCGCGGGCAATGTGCTTCTCGCCCGCAGCGGCGGACGATCTAAGGGAGCAGCGGAGCAACGCTGTGACAGACCCTAGAACCGAAAACACCATGACACTGATCAGCAGGACGAAAGGGCGACCGCCTCTACCAGCGGGCTGCGTGGCGGGCGGTGGTACGTTCGACGTGCGAGCGTGGCGGCCGGTGTTGCGCACCGACGAGCCGCGCCACCACTGGATGCTCAGCGCCGCGAATCGCGACGCGGCGCGGATCGAGTGCGCCAAGCGATGCCGAGCTGAATCAACGAGGGCCGGGGACGCGAGCGGTCAAGACGACCGGCAGCACTTCTCAATGACTTGATCCCGCGATTCCTCGCTGAGCCTGGGAGGCGCAGTGAAGCCGAAGAGCGGCGGCCGGAGCGGACGCAGCCGTGAGATGCGATTCCTCAAGAACGTGGCCCTATATCCGATTTGCCAGCACTACACCATCCAGGGCGTGCGGCATTGGCGACATGCCAGTGCTGCCCGTCACCGTCACCGGCCGACGTCAAGGCATTTCCTCACGGCCCTCCGAACCACGACGCCGGCTCAACGGAGTTCGACCACGACGCCACGATCACACGGCGGCGCAAGCACGCGACGAAGATCAAGCACGAGGGTGGCCTGTCGCGATCGGAGCATCCACCACCATCGGTGGGCGCTTATCGCGCTCTTCGACTCTCTCGTCTTCAACCTGCTGGATGGCCTCAAATCCGGCGCGCGCTCAGCCCCGCAAGCGGGGCGAGCGGAAGAAGCAAGGAGGCGTGACCTACGAAACCACCTGCCGGCCGGGCGCTTCGTGGTTGGGAACATCCGCTGTTGCTTCAACGTCGCCAGCCAGTATCGCACGCGCTATCAAGCGGCGTTCGAGCCCATCCTGGCCACCATGATCTACACTGGGGCCCGGATGAACGAGGTGGCGGGCCTGAGGCTGTGCAATGTCGTTCTCGCCGAGGCGCTGCTCACCATTCCGACTCCGACCGAGCAACGCGGCGTGAAGAACGACGAGGAGCGCCAAGTCCCGATGGCGCCTCCGTTCGCGGTGATGCTTCGCACGGTGGTGCAGCGGCGACGGCTGGAAGGCGCCGCCTCGATCTGACCTACTGTGGCCGGGGCGCGGCGGGACGCTTCGCTCATGGACGAAGGTCCATCGGCAGATCTGCGAGGTGCCCGGCATCGTAGGGCGTGTACGCAATCACGACTACCGGCGCACCTTCGCCAGCCACGCACTCTACCTCAACGACACGAAGCTGCCGCGCGAGAGCATCAAGCGGTGGATCGGGCACGCCGACATGAAGCTCATCCTCAATGTCTACAGTCGCGACCTTCCCAACGAATTCGCCGAGCAACGCGGTGAGCATCTCGACTTCAGTACCGACCGCTATCGCGACATGCCGGGCTTCAGTGAAAAGTTGGAATCTGTGACACGTGTGACAAACTGAGTTCGTAAATACATGGGCCCTGCAGGACTTGAACCTGCGACCGTCGGATTATGAGTCCGCTGCTCTAACCAGCTGAGCTAAGGGCCCGAGATTGCTAAGCGATTATCTGCAATAGGGCGCGCGAATCGCAAACGGCCGACTCGCTACACCGCCTCTGATCCTGGCAGCGCTGGAGCAGGTGGAAGCGCAAGTTGTGCAGCAAAATCTTCCATTTGGCGTTCGCGAAGGCGGGCCCAACCCCGCAGCGGTAGCGCGCCCATGGCCAGCATGACCACGCCGCCGGTCACCAGCCCCGCGATAGTTCCCACGTCGGTGAAGTGACCACCAAGTAGGTCGGCGATCGCGACGACAGCCGCGCCTCCAAGACTCACAATGCCGAGCCTAAGTGCCGCGGTGGCGCGGCCATTGACTGAGCCCAGACGAAGGCGATCGCCCGCTGAAGTCGGCTCAACGAGAACGTAGAGATTGCCGTTCGTCCACTGGCGCAGCGAGCCGTCAGACTCAGCTCTCCCCCGCGCCTTGAACACGTCACGGAACTGTACGACCAAACGCCTCCACTCCTCATCTGTAAGTCGGTGACGGAGTGTCACCCGGCGCTCGACACCAATCGGCAGGCCGACAAGCGTGCGGGATACCGCGCCTTGGCGCACGTCCAGTGTTAGTGCAGCGTGCGCTACGGCCTCAGGAGAGATACCCACTTCGAGGCCGATACTCTTGAGATCGGCCAGCGTCAATCCGTCGCTGTGCAATGCGTGATCCGGAAGCGCCGATGACCCTTCCGCCGCTAACTGGAAAATGGTCGTGCTTTCCGCGTCCGTATATCGCCGGTCGGGCATGCCTCTAAGATCGCTGCCGCCTTCGATAAACGGGAGCCCACACCGGCCCGTGACTTGCTGCGCCCACGAACTGGCAGTCCGTTCGTTGCGGCATGGAGCGGGAGGCGGTTGGCGAGGCGGTGCTTCTCGCTCAGGGCGCCGCGGGTTCGTAGCCGGGTCCGCGCACGACCCGGCCGGGCTTCGCGCCCGTGTGTTTCTCGTCGCGAACCACTTCGACGCCGTTGACGAATACCTCGCGGATCCCCGATGAGATCTGTGCCGGTTTCTCGTATGTCGCGTGATCGATGACCGTCGCCGGGTCGAACACGACGACATCCGCGTAGGCACCCTCGCGCAGGATCCCACGATCGGCAATCGACAGCCGCTCAGCCACAGCAGACGTCATCTTGCGCACCGCATCCTCGAGGCGGAGCACATGGCGCTCGCGCACGTAGTGGCCGAGGATGCGCGGATAATCTCCAAAGGCGCGCGGGTGGGTCATGCCCTTCATCGAATCGGGATCGGCGCCGTCGGCGTCGGTTCCGAACTTGATCCACGGCTGCTGCATCTGCATCTCAATGTTCGGCTCGCTGGCGATGAAGAACTCCGCGGCCGCCTTTCCCTTTTCGCGCGTCGTGATGTCCATGAGAGCCTCGGTCCACGACTTGTGCTCGCGGGCCGCGATCTCGCTCAGGCGTAGCCCCTCATAGGGCTTGTCTTCAGAGGCTGTGAGGCCGACCACCATCACGCCCTGGGGAGTGGAAAGCTGGCACAGGCTCTCCCACGACGTGCGAGGAGCCATCAAGTCTGCGGTGATCCGGGCGCGCGTCGCCGGATTGGCGATGTTGATCAGCGTGCTGTCACCCGCGGCGCTCCAAGGCGGGAGACAGGCGTCGAGGGCCGTCGCGCCGGCCTCATACGGATACATATCGGCGCCGACGTCTTGGCCAGCCGCTCGGGCCGAATCGATCCGCGCAACGACAGTCGCCATGGTGCTCCAATTGCGCGGGCCTGCTGCCTTGAGATGGTAGATCTCGACCGGTACGCCGCCCTCCCGCCCGATGCGCATCGCCTCGGCGACCGCATCGAGGAGGTGGTCGCCCTCGGACCGCATGTGAGTGATGTACACCCCGTGGAACGGTGCCGTCTCGCGCGCTTCAGCAATCAACTCGTCGGTCGAGGCGTAGCTGCCAGGCGGATAGATCAAGGCGCTCCCGAGGCCAAATGCGCCGTCCTGCATTGCGCGGCGCGTCGCGGCTCGCATCGTATCGAGTTGCGCCGGCGTGGCAGCACCCGTGTCGGCGCCCTTCCCGTACGAGCGGATCGTGGCCGCTCCGACAAAGGATCCGACGTTCTCGGAGATCCCGTGCCGGCCCATGGCGGTCAGAAAATGGCCGAAGCCGTGCGCACCCTGAAAGGTGGAATCGATGCGCGCCACCGTCGTGTCGGCCGCGTCGAGCGCCAGTGTCCGGGCGTTCGCCGGCGCCGGTGTACCACCCTCGCCGAGTATCTCGGTCGTGATGCCCTGGGTGACCTTGCTGACGTTGCGTCCATCGCCGGCAAGGAAGGCGCTGTAGGACTGTCCCTGAATGTCGATGAACCCGGGTGCAATGACCAACCCTGTCGCATCGATGCGCCGCGCGGCACGTGCATTCGCCAATCCCCCGGCGGGCACAATACGCGCGATTCGATCGCCCTTGATCGCGACGTCGCCAGCAAACCAGGGATTGCCGGTGCCATCAACGACGTGGCCGTTGGACAGCACGACATCATAGTCGCCACCAGCCGGCGCGCTGGCGTCACGGGGAGCGCACGCGACGCTCGCCAGACAAAGGGCGCAGAGTAGAAGTCTCGGATGCATGGGTGGCTGATATACGAACCCTCTGCCGGGTCACGCAAGGAGGTGCGCGCGCCGGCGGGTGGCACGGCCCCGCACGATTGCGCCGCGGCGGATGGATGAGCATACTGGCCCCTCACTTGTCGACGAGAGGATTGCTCGATGGCTCCCTGGACGCGTGGCCGCGGTGTCGTCTGCCGGCTCTGTGCCGTTGCGGTTGCCCTCACTGCGCATGCCGGTACCGCTGGCGCGCAACGCCATGGGCCGGCCGCACCTCCCGTGGCGGCTCCGTCAACACCGGTCGTGGCGGCGGGCACCCACGCGCTGACCGCCGAGGATCTGGAGACGTTCCTCGACGGGTTCATGCCGCTTCAGATCGGCCGCGCGGACATCGCGGGTGCCGTCGTCTCAGTCGTCAAAGACGGGCACATCCTGTTCGAGAAGGGCTACGGCTATGCCGACGTGGCTGCCAAGCGGCCCGTGGCCCCCGAGAGTACGCTGTTCCGCCCGGGGTCGATCTCGAAGCTCTTCACATGGACGGCCGTGATGCAGCAGGCCGAGCTCGGGAAGCTCGACCTCGATCGTGACGTCAACGGCTACCTCGACTTCAAGATTCCGGCGTCGTTCGGGAAGCCGATCACGCTGCGCGACCTCATGACACACCGGCCGGGCTTCGAGGAGACGGTGAAGGATCTCGCGGTGGACACGGCGAGTGACCTCCGCCCGATCGGCCAGTATCTGCGGACGCACATACCGGCCCAGATCTTCGCGCCGGGAACGGTCCCCGCCTACTCGAACTACGGGGCAACCCTCGCCGCGTACATCGTGGAGCGCGTATCCGGACAGCCGTTCGACGACTACGTCGTCCAGCACATCCTCGGACCGCTCCAAATGGTGCACAGCACCTTCCGCCAGCCATTGCCGCGAGCGCTCGCACCACTCATGGCCAGAGGGTACGACCTCGCCTCCGGGGACTCACAGCCGTTCGAACTGGTCGAAGTGGCACCCGCCGGGTCAATGAGCACCTCCGCGGACGACATCACGCATTTCATGATCGCACAATTGGGCGATGGCTCGTATGGGGCGGGCCGCATCTTGCAGCCTGGGACGCTGGCGGCAATGCACACCCGCCAGGCCGGGTGGCCAGACGCCATGCATGCATTTGCGCTCGGTTTCTACGAGGAGTCGCAGAACGGCCACCGCATCATTGGCCATGGCGGCGACACGCAGGTCTTTCACAGCGATCTGCACCTCATCCTCAATGCGAATGTCGGTTTCTTCGTGTCCTACAACAGCATCGGCCGCGATGACGTCAGTCCTCGCACTACGGTTTTCAATGCGTTCATGGCCCGGTACTTTCCGGCGCCGGGACCACCCGCTCCGACTCTCGCGACGGCCGCCGCCAATGCACGGGCGGTCGCAGGCGTATACGAAGCGAGCCGCCGCTTCGAGACGAACATCCTGTCCGCGCTCACGATGCTGTCGGAGGTCACACTGTCTCTCGATCCGAAGGACAGCACGCTCGTCTCGGCGGACGAGAAGGGACTCAACGGCCAGCCGGTTCACTACCGCGAGGTGGGCCCGATGCGATTCGCCGCCGTTGACGGACACGAGGAGCTGGCGTTCACGACTGACGCGACGGGACGACGCATCGCGTACACGACGTTCCCGTTCGAGATCTACCAGCAGGTCGATCGCCGGCTCAATCGCAAGACGTTCAACGAGGCCCTGCTCAGCATCTGCGCTGGCATCATCGCGCTGACACTGATTGGATGGCCCGCCGGCGCGATGATCCGCAAACATTTTGGCCGTCCGCTCGTACTCGATCCGAATGCGCGGCGCCACCGGCTCATCGGGCGTGTGGTATGCCTCGCGATCGCGTTGTTCGCGGTGGTGCTGGTCGTGCTCGTGAACAAACTCAACGGTCTCAGTGGACTGGGCGCACACGGCGACCCGGAGGTGCACACGCTGCAGGTGCTCGGGGTCCTCTGTGTCCTCGGTGCGCTGGCCGTCGCCTACACCGTCCGGATGTCGTGGCGGGATCGGACCCGGTGGGTGTGGGCCCGCGTGTGGGACGGGATGCTTACCGTGTCATGCCTCGGATTCGCGTGGTTCCTGATCCACTGGCACCTGCTCAACTTCAATCTCCAGTACTAGTGTGTCAGGCGGACGAGGGCCCCTGAGGGCCGCCATCCAGACGGTGGCTCCCGGGCTCCGCCACGACGACGCGGTCGCGCCCCTCATGCTTGGCACGGAGCAGGGCGCGATCGGCCGCCGTCAGCAGCTCCGACGGCGTAGTACCATGATGCGGCAGCGACGCGACCCCTAGCGAGAGTGTCACGCGGCCGAGCACGACGTCGCGGTGCTTGATCGAGAGCTGCTGGAAACCGACGCGGAGTTCGTCCGCACGGCGGCGGGTGTCCTCCAGCGACGACTCAGGCAGGATGAGCGTGAACTCCTCGCCGCCATACCGGCAGGCGAGATCGCCCATGCGCACGAACTTCGCGAGGTACGCGCCCAACTCCCGCAGCACCGTGTCGCCGGCGTCGTGTCCGAACAGATCGTTGAACTTCTTGAACCGGTCCACGTCGAGCATCACCACGCCAAGGCTGCGATTCTTCCGCGCTGCGTTGGGCACTTCCCGCTCGAGCGACTCATCCAGATAGCGCCGGTTGAACAGGCCGGTGAGCGGGTCGCGCACCGACTGATAGCGGAGTTTCTCCCGCAGCCGGAGATTCGCGAAGGAGAGGGCGGCCTGCTCGGCCACCGACACCGCCATCTTGGTGTTGGGTTCCATGAGCGCGCCATTGGCGTCTCTCGGCCCGTCCGGCTCGGCCTCGACGCAGAGGATGCCCAGCGTCTCGCCGTGCGCCATGAGCGGTGTACACACACTCGGAAGATGCGTGTCCGTTCCCAGATGGGCGCACCGGACCGCGCCCGCGTCACCGCCCGACTGGTGCAACCGTCCACGCCGCAGTGCCCAGCAATCATTCGGGCTGAACACCCGCTCCATCGGAATGCTGCGGCCCCATGTCGTCACAGCCTCCAGCACATTGCGCGACGCGCTGAACACCAGCACCGCGCCCGCGAATCCCGGAAAGATCTGCTGCGCTGAGGCCGCGATCACGGTGGCGGCTTCCTCCAGGGTGAAGCAGGACTGCAGGAGGTCCGCCATCCCGCTCAGCGTGCTCGCCTCGCGATTCCGTGCCTCGAGCTCCCCCATCGAGCCCTTGAGCTGGTCGTGCGCGCCGGACAACGCGGCCTGCGCCTCACGGCGTTCCGTGATGAGCTTTGCCAGGTTGTCGGCCATGACATTGAACGACGCCGCCAGCTCACCCAATTCGTCGTCCGAGTGGACCGGGATCCGTGCATCCATTCGGCCCTGGCCGAGGTGGAGGGCTGTGTCGCGCATCTGCTGGATCGGGCCGATCACCCCCCGGGAGATGATAGCCGCGAGGATGATGCTGATCACGACGCCGACGAGGACGATCAGGATGGTCTGCTTATACGAATCCCTGAGCGCGCTCTCAATGTTGCGCCGATAGGCCTCCGCGCCCTGGTTGGTCTGCGCCACCAACTCCTGCAGCGCCTTCGTGAGCTCGCCGCGCACCTGCGGCTCGAATATCGTCTGGACGAACTCCCCCTCGGATTTCGATCCGCTGTCGGACAACTGCACGAACCGCTCGGCGTTCCCGTGCAGGCGGGGCAGGGATTGCCCGAGCTGGTTCAGCAGCGCCGCTTCGCCGCGGTCCACCTCGGCGGACGCCGGGTCGTCACCGGCGGCGGCAATGTCGCGGCTCTCCTTCGCCTCGGACCGGGCGAGATAACCCAGGTCGGCTTCGTACGCCGCGACGTCGTGGGCGAGCGCGGAGTTCGCGAGGCGGCGCTGGCGCTCGGCGTCTTCACGTTCGCGTGGCGCGACCTGCTGGCGGTACGTCTCGCTGAGCGACTCTTCCACCGCCGAGACGATGGCATTGAGGTCGCCCTGAAGCTTTTGCGCGGCCAAGCCTTGCTCCGCCTGATACTCATTCATGCGGAGCGCGAACGCAATGCGGGGGTTGTCGATCAGCGCGACGTACGCGGCGATCGGCGGGATGAGCGAAATCGCGGCCAGGGCCAACAGAAGCTTCGTCCGGATCTTCATGAGGTCACCGACGCCTCGCCCATCGCCGCCGCCATTCGGATCTCCGGGGGATTCAGCGGGCGTCGGGCAGCGTGTACTCCAAGTCGTACGAGTGCTGCCCGTCCACGACAGTGATGGCCAGCGTGCCGCCGAGTCCAGCCAGGTCGCCGTCGCCGGAGTCGGGGACCACGCTGATCGTCAGGTCGAATCTGCCCGCCTGCATCAGGCCCCGGTGGAGCAGGACGAACGTGCCGGCCTTCCCATGCAGCAGGCCGGTGACGCGTTCGATCGCGACGTAGCCTGCCGATCCCTGGACCGACGTCATGGCGGTCAGCATCTCGCCTTTGCTGTCGCCCTCGAGGTCACCGTGAAACTGTTTGGCGAGTGCGAGACGTCCCAGGGTGGACCCGGCGGTCTTGTCGTCGGTGGCCTGTGGGGTCATCTGCACGTTGAACGTCCCCGTCGCGTGGGTGGCCACTAGCGCCTCGGTACCGTCAGGGGTGGCTAGGCTTGGCCGCGGCGTGATTCGCCGAGTCCATCGCGATCGAATCACGAACGGCCGCTGCGCGCGTTGCTGCGAGACGCGCCGCCGAGTCCCGCTGTGCGGCGGCTGCCGCGGCGACCGCCATGGTGGAGTCCCGCGTGTGCTTCGCGGCACGCATGCCCCCCGCCATCTGCGCGGCCGGCGACGTGCTGTCGGAGTGGTCGTAGGCTCCCTGCGCCAGCGCGGCCTTGCTCACGCCGGCGACGAACTGCCGGGCGGCGTCGCAGGGCAGATCGACATCCACGTGATTGACGTTCGCGCCATCGCTGAAGTACAGCGTGCATCGCGGCGCGCCCGTCGAGAAGATGCGGTCGAGCGACACCGAGTTGAAGGAGCCGTCCTTGAGCAGCCCGCTCGACAACGTCGCCATGGCGCCGGGCGCGACCGGCGGGGCTGGGGCGTCGAGTACGGCGCGGGCGCTGTCCACCCAGGTCGTCGCGGCTTCGGGGAGGACTGCGGCGACCAGAACGTATCCTGGGCGCTTGCCGGCGCTGATCTGGATCCCCGGGTCGGTCAATGCGCTCACGGAGATGTGGGCGCCCTCGATCGTCGCCGCGTAGGCGTCCTGGTGCAGCGTCTGCTGTGCGCCGCCCGTCCGCACGGCGACGACGATGCAGGCCAGCGCGACGGGCATGCCGACGCGCCACAGCAATCCGAGCCGCTGCCCATCTCCCTGCTGCCTCACGTCTCCGCCTCTCCTCACGTGTACGCCGTCGCGTTCCGTCCCGGCGCCGGGTCCGGAGCCGGTCCCTCGGCGGCGTGTGCGTCGAACGCCTCGAGCACCTCGCTGGGCGTCACCGTGGCGGCGCCCGATTTCCCGACCTCGACGCCGGCCGCATAGTTGGCGACGATCGCGGCTTCGAGGGGTGTCGCGCGCGCCGCGAGCATCACGGCGAGATACGCGGTGACGGTATCGCCGGCGCCCACCACATCGTACACGGCGCGCGCGGTCGTCGGTACCCGGTGGGTCGCACCGTCAGGGCCCACGAGCGCCATCCCATGCTCACCCAACGTAAGCAAGAGATGGCCCACGCCGAGGCGCTCGACCGCGTCGTGGAGGGCGCGCGGGGAGTCCAGATCGACGGCGGCGCCCAGGGCCCCCTCCAGCTCACGCCGGTTGGGCTTGAATACCGTCGCCCCGCGGTACCGGAAGAAATTCCGGAATTTGGGATCGACGACGACCGGGATCCCCCGGGCGGCCGCGGCCCGCGTGGCGGCTTCGATCACGGCGGGGACCAGGACGCCCTTGTTGTAGTCCTCGAGGACGACCGCGTCGGCTGCGGCGACGGCCCGCTCGGCCGCCGCGAGCAGGTGGGCGACCTCGTCCCCGGTGACGTCGCCGTCGTCCTCCTCATCGACGCGGACGACCTGCTGCGCGCGGGCCACGATCCGCGTTTTGGTGGTCGTAGCCCGGGAGACCGTGATGAGGGACTGGTGGCTGGCGCCGAGGCGCACGAGCATGTCCCGGACGGTGCGGCCGGCGTCGTCGTCGCCGAGCGCGCCCACCAATTCGCAATGTGCGCCGACAGCGGCGACATTTTGCGCAACGTTCGCGGCACCGCCCAGGGCATGGGTGCGCTCGCGGACGCGGACCACGGGGACGGGGGCTTCCGGCGAGATACGCTCCACATCGCCGCGAAGGTACACGTCGAGCATCGCGTCGCCGATTACGGCCACCCGCGTCCCGGCCGCGGCCGTAAGGAGCGCATCGAGGCGCGCGCGCGTAATTGACGAAGGCATGCCCATTGCTAAGGTACGGGAACCCTCCAGCCCGGTCAATTTTGGTAACACTGCTGTTCGAACGACTGAACACCCAGGCCAAGCTCGCCGTCTTCGCGGTCCAGGAGCGCGCGGTGCTGGCCTGGAACGCCATCCGCTTCATGTTCGTCCGGCCGTTCTACGCCGGGGACGTGATGGAGCAGATGGATTCGATCGGTGTCGATTCACTCTTCATCGTCGTCCTGACCGGGTTTTTCACGGGGATGGTGCTGGCGCTCCAGTCCAAGGCGAGCCTGGCGCAAGTTGGTGAGACCGCGATGATCGGGCGGCTCGTAACGGCGTCCATGATCCGCGAGCTGGGCCCAGTCCTGGCGGGGCTCATGGTGGCTGGCCGGGTGGGGTCGGGGATCGCGGCCGAGATCGGGTCGATGCGGGTGACCGAGCAGATCGATGCGCTCAACACCCTGGGGACGGACCCGATCAAGAAACTGGTCACTCCGCGGCTGATCGCGCTGCTCGTGATGCTGCCCGTGCTCACGATCATCAACGACGCGGTCGGGATCATCGGCGGGAATCTCATCGCCACCCTCTTTGTCCGGGTTTCGAGCGCGGTCTACTGGCGGGGCGTCTGGAGCCAGGTCGCGATCGACGGGTTCACCTGGCGGTATCTGCCGAACGACTTCATCCAGGGCCTCGCCAAGCCGTTCGTCTTCGGCGGGATCATCGCGATCACGGCGTGCTATCAGGGACTGAATACGACAGGGGGCACCGAGGGCGTGGGACAGAGCACCACGCGGACGGTCGTTGCGGCCAGCGTATCGATTCTCGTGGTGGACTATTTCATGACGCAGCTCTTCATCGGCGCGCTGAACCTCCAATGATCGACGAAGACGAGCCGTCGGCGGCGGAGCAGGCGTTCGCGGGGCGCGTCCGCCGCGCGATTCGCGACGAGCTGGCGGCCGACAAGGCGCTCATGCGGAAGCCCTCGAACGCGCCGGCTCCGCGGGTGCAGAGGCAGACGCCGACCGGCATGACCTGCTCGGCGCGCCGGAGCTCGACGCCGGTCAACGCCACCCCGGTGATCGCGCTCGAGCGGGTCTCGCTCGCGTTCGAGCAGCCCGTTCTCGAGGACGTATCCCTCGAGATCTACCCCGGCGAGACGATGGTCATCGTCGGCGAATCGGGCACCGGGAAATCCACCATCCTCAAGCTGATCCTGCGGCTGCTCACGCCGGATACGGGCCGGGTGCTGATCAAAGGGCGCGACATCGTCACGCTGACCTTCGACGAAGCGATGCTGGTGCGGCAGCAGATGGGGATGGTGTTTCAGGGCGCCGCGCTGTTCGACTCGATGTCGGTATTCGAGAACGTCGCGTACCCGTTGAGAGAGCACACCTCGATGACCGAGGACGAGATCGAGGCCCGGGTGCGGGAGAAGCTCGAATTCGTCGACCTCCACCCGGATCACGTCATGAAACTGTTGCCGTCGGAACTGTCGGGCGGCATGAAGAAACGGGTCGGGATTGCTCGGGGGTTGGCCAACAATCCCGAGATCATGCTGTATGATGAACCGACATCGGGACTGGATCCATTGACCACGGGGACCATCACCCGGCTTATCATGAAGCTGCAGCGCGAACTCAATGTGACCAGCGTCGTCGTCTCGCACGACCTCCGGTCCGCGAACCGGATGGGGAGCTACATCGCCGTGCTGGCCGAGCGGCGGATCGTGTTTTGCGGAACGCCGGAAGAGATGGCAGCCAGTGAAGACCGTTACATCCAGGATTTTCTCGGTGGCCTGTAAGCCACAGCGAGCGGTGGTCCGCCGGACCTCGTTTCCGGGGAGCGTATGAAGCGACCGACCGGGGTGACGTGGGAGCAACTGCGTGTAGGCGTGGTCGTGCTGTTCGCGGCCGCGCTCCTCGTCGTATCGGTCTACAAGCTGGGCGAGGCGGCGAATCTCTTCACCAAGCGCTACACGCTCTTCGTCTTCCTGTCGAATGCACGCGGCATCACGCGCGGCGGGTCGGTGACGATCAACGGCGTGGTCGCCGGGACCGTGACCGACATCACCTTCCTGCCGGTCGGGGCCGATACCACCCGCAACCTCAAGGTCGAGCTGTCGATCGACCAGCGCCTGCAGGACCAGGTTCGCGCCGACAGCCGGGCTTCGGTGAAGTCATGGGCGTGCTCGGCGACAAAGAGCTCGACATCAGCTCCGGCACACCGCGCTATGGTGTGCTGCAACCGAACGACACGCTGCGGCTGACGCCCACGATCGACGTGGACGACGTGATCGGCCAGGCCTCGGTCGTCGTGCAGGACGCCGTTGAACTGACCCGTGATCTCAAGATCATCAGCGGGGGAATCGTCCGCGGCGATGGAACGATGGGGCAGCTCGTGACCAACCGGTCGCTCTACGACCGGCTCACCGGGACGCTGACGCGGATGGACGGGCTGCTCACCCGCCTGGACAACCCGCATGGCACGGTTGGCCGCTTGATCGACGACCCCGCGCTCTACAACAACCTGACCGTGGCCGTGGCGGGACTCGACACGGCGCTTGCGCAGGTGAACAACCGCCAGGGCACGCTGGGCAAGCTGTTGTACGATGACACGCTGTATTCCCACCTGGTCGGCGTCGCCGGCAGCGCCGACTCCGTGATGCACCAGCTCAACGACGGCCAGGGCACGGCTTCGCGACTCCTTCGTGACCGCCAACTCTACGATCAGCTCACGAAAGCAGTTGCGACCCTCAACGCCGTGCTGGCCGATGTCCGGCAGAATCCGCGGCGATACACGCGGGGGCTCGTGCGAGTGTTTTAGATTGTGGGTCTATGGATGCGTACAATCTGGACGTCGTCGTGACCCGTGGCGGGGCGGTTGAATCGCGCCATCGAGTACACGCGGCGGTGGTGGGGCCGAAGGACGCGCTGATCGGCGGTGCAGGGGACCCGAACGTCGTGTCGTTCTGGCGATCAGGGTCGAAGCCATTCCTCGTCATGCCGTTCGTGGCCGCGGGTGCGATCGACGACCTCGCGTGGGGCGACGACGAGTTGGCGCTGGCATGTGCCTCCCACGGGGGCGAGCCGGAGCACGTCGCGATCGCGGCGTCGATGCTTGGCGACATCGGGCTCGAGGAGGGCGATCTCGCCTGCGGCGCGCACGAGCCGCTCTCGCCTCGTGGCATCCGCCTGGCCCGCGAGACCGGCACGCGGTTCTCCCGTCTCCACAACAACTGCTCGGGGAAGCACGCGGCGATGCTGGCGCGTGCGCATACGGCGGGGTGGGAGACGGCTGGTTACGAACAGCCCGGCCATCCCGTGCAGCAGAGCGCGATGAAAGCGGTGGCGGAGTGGGCCTCGGTGCCCGAGGGCGCGCTCATCGTCGGGATCGATGGGTGTGGTGTGCCGGTCGTGGCGTTGCCGATCGAGCGCATGGCGCGCGCGTATGCGCGGCTCGGCGCGGCGGCCGCGCGTGGGGAGGAAGTGGCCGGGCGCGTAATCCACTCGATGACGGCACGCCCGTTCCTCGTCGGGGGGACCGACCGGTTCGACTCCGTGATGATCGAGGATACGGGCGGCCGGGTCGTGGCCAAGGTCGGCGCCGAGGGGGTGCATTCGGTGGCGGTACCGGATCTGGGGATCGGGCTGGCGGTCAAAGTCGAAGACGGCGCGCAGCGCGCGCAGTACCCGGCCGTCATCCGTCTGCTGCAGCACCTGGGCGTGCTCGGCGACCGTTTGACGCCGCGGCTCGAGGAGTATCTCCGCAAGCCAGTCCGCAACACCCGGAACGAGATCGTCGGCGAAATCCGCACGGTGAACTGAGTGCGCCCGTTCGCGGCGTACCACACCCCGCGTCCAGCACCCCGTGGCCGCGTTCGATCGTACCGCTCGGGTCATCCCGATGCGGCGCGGATGCCTGCGCACCGTAGTCTTTGGCGGCGGGTCTGCGAGAGGGGGCTGCGCCGTGTTCGTTGATCGTGTCGTCGTGCGGATCGAGGCCGGGACGGGTGGATCGGGGTGCACATTGTTCAGGCGCGAGTGGCGCGTGCCGCTCGGCGGCCCGGACGGCGGCGACGGCGGCCGCGGCGGGGACGTGTACATGCGTGCGGACGCGAATCTCGCGACGCTACTGGACTACACGTACCGGGATTCGTGGATTGCCGGCCGCGGCGAGCACGGCATGGGGTCGAACATGACTGGACGGTCCGGTGACGACGTCGTCCTGCCGGTCCCGCCGGGCACCTTGGCGACCGACACCGACACCGGGGAGCGGCTGGGTGAGGTGCTGGACGACGGCGACACCGTACTGATCGCGCACGGCGGCCGCGGCGGGAAGGGAAACGCGTTCTTCGCGACCGCGACACATTCAGTCCCCGCGGGAATGGCAGCCGGGAGAGGAGGGCGAGCGCCACACGCTGACGCTCGAACTCAAACTCATTGCCGATGTCGGCCTTGTTGGGCCGCCCAACGCCGGCAAATCCACGCTCCTGTCGGTGATCTCCGCGGCTCGTCCCAAGATCGCGGATTATCCGTTCACGACCCTCTCGCCCAACCTCGGCGTCGTCCCGCTCAGCGATCACCGGACGTTCGTGGTGGCCGACCTCCCGGGGATCATCGAAGGCGCGCACGACGGGCGCGGGCTCGGGCTGCAGTTCCTCCGGCATATCGAGCGCACGCGGTTGATGGCGCTCCTGATCCCCGTCGATTCCGCCGACTGGCAGGCGGAGTACGATCAGTTGCGGAGCGAGATCGGCGCGTATTCGCCGGGGCTGCTGGTCAAGCCGCACTGCGTCGTGTTCACGAAGATGGATCTCCTTGGCGACATGGATCCGCCGCCGATCGAGGCGCCTGACGCGTTCGGGGTGTTCGCGATCAGCGCGCCCGCGCGCCAGGGGCTCGACCAACTACTCGGCGCGTGGTGGGACGAGTTGCTCGCGCTCCGCAAGGCGGCTGGCCAGCAGGTCGCGCAGGCGCCGCTCCCCTGATCGTGGGCGCGGCCATCGAGGTGTGGGTCCGGGGCGACGGCCAGTACCCCGCGGCCCTGGACGATGCGCCCAATCCGCCGGCCAAGTTGTTCGCGCGAGGTACGCGGGCCGTGGCGGATCGCGTCGGCATTGCGGTCGTCGGTGCACGCCGGGCGACGGAGGCAGGACTCACCGCCGCGTGGCGGATCGGCCGGGTGCTGGCGCAGGCGGGTGCGTGCGTGGTCAGTGGGCTGGCGCTGGGGATCGACGCGGCGGCGCACGCAGGCGCACTGGATGTGGAGGATGGCCGGACATGCGCGATACTCGGCGGCGGCATCGAGTCCGGCGTGCCGGCGTCGAACGGGCAACTCAAGTCGCGCATAGCGGCGCGCGGACTTCTGCTGTCCGAGTGGGAACCGCATCGCCCGCCCGCGCCGTGGATGTTCCCGCACCGGAATCGTCTCATCGCAGCGATGTGCCGCGCCGTCGTCGTGGTCGAGGCGGGGCCGCGCAGCGGCGCGCTGCACACCGCGCAATTCGCGATCGATCTGGGACGTGAACTGGCAGTGGTGCCCGGGCCGATCGACCGCGAGTGGTGCCTGGGTTCGAACCGATTGTTGCAGCGCGAGGGTGCGCGGGCGATCGTCGCGGTGGAAGATGTGCTCGAACTCATCGGTCCGCGCATCGAAGTCGCTTCGCCGCGCGCGGAGTTCACGGACGACGAGGCCAAGGTCTGGGATGCGCTGGCGGCTGGAGCGGTGGCCGTGGACACACTCGCGATGCGCTCACACCTGCCCACCACCCGGTGTCTGGCGGCGATCACCACGCTCGAGATGGCCGGTGCGGTAACGTGTCTGCTGACGGGAGAAGTCCAACGCATCTCGACATCGGGGCCCGGCGGGATCGCGCACGGTGCGGCCGCTCCCGCGAGGCCGCGGCCCCGTCATGTGTACGTGCACGTTCCGTTCTGCGCGCGCCGCTGCTCGTACTGCGATTTCGCGATCGCCGTGCGCCGGGAGGTGCCCGTGGCCGAGTACATCGCCGCGGTCGCCGGAGAGCTGGGCATCCGCTTCGCTGGCCAGGACGAGTGGCAAGCGGACACGCTGTATCTGGGCGGTGGCACACCGTCGCGGCTCGGTGCGGGTGGGATCGGGCGCCTCATGGAGGTGCTGCGCGCGCGGATCACACTCACGCCGGGCGCCGAAGTCACGATCGAGGCCAACCCCGATGACGTGACGCCGGCGGCGATCGCGGCGTGGCGTGCGGCGGGCGTCACGCGACTCTCTCTCGGCGCACAATCGTTCGAGCCGGGCGCCCTGGAGTGGATGCACCGCACGCACACGGTCGAGCAGATCGCCGAGGCGGTTGGGATCGCGCGGGACGGCGGGATCGCGAGCCTGTCGCTCGATCTCATCTTCGCGTTGCCCGAGAGTGTGTCCCGCTCATGGTCCGCCGACCTGGAGGCCGCGCTCGCGCTGGGTCCCGACCACCTGTCGCTGTACGGGCTCACCGTAGAGCGGTCAACGCCGCTCGGACGCTGGGTGGCGCGAGGCGCGGTGACTGCCGCGACCGATGATCGCTATGCGGACGACTACCTGGCGGCGCACGCCGCGCTCTCGGCGGCGGGCTTCGAGCACTACGAGGTATCGAGTTTTGCCAAACCCGGCGCGCGGTCGCGACACAACAGCGGCTACTGGTCGGGGGCTGCATACGCCGGACTCGGGCCCGGCGCTCACGAGTTCGACGGGGATGTACGCCGGTGGAACATTGGCGCGTATACGGCGTGGGCCCAGCGCGCGCTCAGGGGGGAGGACCCGGTGGCCGACCTCGAGGTCCTGACCGAGGACAACCGGGTCTCGGAGCGCCTCTATCTCGAGTTGCGAACAGCGGCCGGAACGGTCCTGGATACGGCACCTGACGGGCGGGCCCAGCGGCTGGTGCAGCCGTGGGTCGAGGCTGGCTGGGCGAGGCTGGACAGCGGGGGGGCACGCCTTTCGCTAACCGTGGAAGGGTGGTTGAGGCTGGACGAGCTGGTCCCGATGTTGGCGAATCCCGGAAGTCGCTTCTAGATTTGAACTTATGGCGCTATCGGACCTGACTGAGCGGGAACGGCGAATTCTGGAAGCGGTGATCCAGAGCTATGTGGAGACGGCGGAGCCTGCCGGATCCCGTACGCTGGCTCGTCGATTCGGATTGGGCGTATCTCCGGCGACCATCAGAAACACCCTGAGCGACCTCGAAGAGAAGGGCTATCTCTTCCATCCTCACACCTCCGCCGGGCGCATTCCGACCGACCGCGCCTACCGGATGTACGTGGACTCGCTCGTCGAACTCGCACCGCTCGCGGCGCAGGAGCGGGACCGGCTGGTAGAGCGGATCCTGGCTGGCGGCTCGGCCATCGAGACCGTGTTGCGGTGCGCGGCGCAGAGTGTAGGCGTGTTGACTCAGGAGCTGGGCGTCGCGCTCGGACCACGTCTCGATGAGATCGTACTCGAGCGTTTGGACCTGGTGCGGCTGTCCGCGGAGCGGTTGCTCATGGTGCTCACGCTGCGAGGCGGGGCCATGCGCACGATTTTCGTGGAGGCTCCGGGTTCGCTGGCGGACGACGCGATTGCCGAAGTCACCGTCGTGCTGAACGAGCGGCTGGCCGGGCTTCGTCTCGGGGAGATCCGGGCGACGTCGGCGGACCGGCTGCGCGACGGCGTGCCGGGCGGCCGGCCGGCGGCGCGGGAGCTGTTGAACATCTTCGTGCAGGAAGCGGAGACGGTGTTCGACGTACCGATCGCGCCTGGGGACGATGGTGTCGTGCTCGGGCAGGCGTCGGTGTTGGCGGAGCAGCCGGAGTTCGCATCGGGCGACAGTCTGCGGCGGCTGATCGAGCTGACGGAGACGCGGCAGCATCTCGCCGAGTTGTTGCGCCAGCGGAGCACCAAGCCGGGGATCTCGATCACGATTGGCAACGAGCACGCGGATCCGCGGCTCGGCAATCTGACGATCGTGACCGCCGAGTATCGGGCGGGCCCGCTGAGTGGTGTGATCGGAGTGATCGGGCCGACGCGGATGCCGTACGAGAAAGTGATCTCGCTCGTGGGGCATACCTCGCGGCTGGTCACCGACCTTCTCGGCTAACGATCTCAGCGATACAAGGCTGGGACCGGTCACACGCGGCGGTGCGGCGGCGCGGGCTGAGCCGTTCGCCGGCTTAAATTGAACCGCACGAATCCCCTCGCATACCCAATTCGCGACTCATGGCAGACTACTACGCCGTACTAGGCGTTTCGCGCGGCGCGTCGGACGACGAGATCAAGAAGTCGTACCGAAAGCTGGCCATGCAGTACCACCCCGATCGCAACAACGGGTCGAAGGACGCCGAAGAGCAATTCAAGACGATCACCGAGGCGTACGACATTCTGCGCGATCCGGACAAGCGCGCGCTGTTCGATCGGTACGGCGAGGCGGGGCTGCGCGGCGCGTCGGGCGGGGGCATGCCGCACGTCGATCTCGCGGACGCGCTCAACATCTTCATGCGGGATTTCGGCGGCTTCGGGGGCCTTGGCGATCTGTTCGGCGGGCGCGGCGGCCCCGCGACGCGGACGGGCGCCGACATCAAGCTGGCCGCGGACCTGACACTCACCGACGTGGCGCAGGGCGTCGAGAAGACATTTGCGGTCAAGCTGCTCGACACGTGTGACGCATGCGGTGGATCGGGAGCCGAACCGGGTACCAAACCGCACAAGTGCCCGACGTGCCAGGGGACCGGCGAGGTGCGGCGCGCGCAGCGGTCGTTCTTCGGGCAATTCGTGAGTGTGACCGCATGCCCGACGTGTGCGGGCGAGGGAACCGTCGTCTCGTCGCCATGCAAGAAATGCCGGGGTGACGGCCGCGTCCGGGTCGAGCGGACGGTGACCGTGCGCATCCCGCCCGGCGTCGCGACCGGCCAATACATGACATTGCGCGCGCAGGGCAATGTGGGGTCTCGCGGAGCCGGGCGGGGCGACGTGATCGTCATCTTCCAGGTGGCCGAAGATCAGCGGTTCGAGCGGGACGGTGAGGATCTCTACACCGAAGTGTTCGTGTCGTACACCCAACTCGTCTTCGGCGCCGAACTGCAGGTTCCGGCGGTCGGCGGTCCCCCGGTGAACCTGCGTGTCGCCGCCGGCACGCAGAGCGGGCATATCTTCGACGTGCGCGGCCGCGGGTTGCCGCGAGTCAATGCGTCGGGCGCGGGTGATCTGCACGTGCGGATCCAG
Source organism: uncultured Gemmatimonadales bacterium (assembly GCA_963737895.1). Classification (GTDB taxonomy): domain Bacteria; phylum Gemmatimonadota; class Gemmatimonadetes; order Gemmatimonadales; family Gemmatimonadaceae; genus Palsa-1248. The sequence continues at coordinate 2,939,460 of CAVTUF010000001.1, forward strand.
CTTTGGACGCCCGAAGAGATGACGCCGCGGGAAGAATCCCTGCTCCAGCAACTGGCGGAGGTCGAGTCCAAGCCATCGCAAACGCGCGGTAAGGGATTCTGGCGCAAGATGAAGGAAGCGCTACGCGCGTGAACGGGGGCGGCGATGCCGCACCCGTCGAGGTCTACCCTGTGAACGACTCCGCGAGCGACTCTGCGAGCGACTCTGCGAGCGACCGCTGGCGATCTGTGCGCGTGTGGCCGTCAGCGCCTGGTGAGAGCGGCCGTGACGCGATTGTGGCCGCGCTGTTCGCGCTCGGATCTACCGGCGTCCACGAGGATGGCGACGTCCTGGTGACGTTCTTCCCGGCGAACGCCGTGGACGACGACACGCTCCTCCGGCGCGTCGCAGACGCCGACGACGCGGCCCGTGTGGAATTGGGATTCGCGGACAGCCGGGAGTGGCTGCGCCAGTGGCCGGCGCGCGTCGGGTTGCACGTCGTGGGCTTGCTGACGGTGACGCCGCCCTGGCTTGCGGCCGGGTGCGATCCTGCACGGACGATCGTGATCGATCCCGCGATGGCATTCGGCACGGGGGAACACGAGACCACGCGGGGCGCGCTGCGGCTGCTCGAGCACGTGGTACGGTCCGGCGATGTCGTTGCGGATCTGGGCGCTGGCAGCGCGGTGCTGGCAATCGCGGCAGCCAAACTCGGTGCGGCACGCGTGGCGGCCATCGAGATGGATCCCGATGCGATCGGCAACGCCGAGGCCAACGTGATACGGAACGGCGTCGCGGATCGGGTCCGGGTGATCGAGGGGTTCGCGCAGGTGCTGCTCCCGCTCGTGGCACCCGTGCGCGTCGTGACCGCCAACATCATCTCGTCCGTGGTGATCGAGCTGCTTCCCGCGATCATGAACGCGCTGGCGGATGGCGGCCAGGCGGTCCTGAGCGGCATCCTGCGCGAGGAGCGGGATTCGATGCTCGCGGTGCTGCACGAGAGCGGATGGCGCGTGGAGCGCGAAGATGCGGAGGGAGAGTGGTGGAGCACGATCGTCGCCCGATAGACGCGCAGTTCGTCGCGCCGTCCGCGTTCGGTCTCGGGAGCGAAGTGACGCTCGGGCCGGATGCGGCGCACCACATGAACGTGCTGCGGCTGGATTTCGGCGCGCGCATCGGCGTGGTGGACGGCGCTGGAAATGCCGGCGCCGGCACCCTTGTCCGGCTCGGGCGACGCGACGCGATGGTGGCGATCGATCAGATCTGGACGGTGGATCGGCCGCCGGCGGTTCACATGATCGTGCCGGTGGCGGACCGGGACCGGATGTTGTGGATGGCGGAGAAGTGCACGGAGCTGGGCGCCGCGAGCTGGCGTCCGGTGGAGTGGCGACGGTCGGCGAGCGTCGTACCGCGCGGGGCGGGCGAGGCGTTCCGCGACAAAGTGCGCGCCCGCATGAACGCGGCGCTCACGCAGTCGCGCGGCGCGTGGCTCCCCGAGCAATTTGCCGAATCTTCGCTTGCCGGCGCACTCTCGTCGGCGCCGGAAGGCATTCGCATCTTTCTCGATCCGGCGGGGATCCCGCTCCTGCAGGCGCTCCCGATGCCGCTCGCGGCGTCCGTGACGATTGCGGTGGGTCCGGAAGGCGGCGTCGAAGAGCCCGAGCGTACCGCGCTCGCCACATCGGGATTCGTGCGTGCATCCCTCGGACCGGCTATTCTCCGGTTCGAGACCGCCGGCGTAGCGGCACTCGGCGCGGTCCAGGCCGCGATGGCGGCTGGCACCGGTCCCGCGGGCGGGCACCGTTGAGGGCGAGATGAAGGCGACCGATTCCTGTCTGTTCTGCCGGATCCTGCTCGGCGAGATCCCGGCACAGATCGTTTACGAGACCCCGCACGTCGTCGCCTTCCGCGACATCGCGCCGCAGGCGCCGTATCACGTGGTGATCATTCCGCGCGAGCATGTCGCGACGCTCAACGACACCCGCGACCCCGGACTCGTGGGGCGTCTCGCGATTGCCGCGGCGGAGCTGGCGGAGCGCGACGGTTTCGCGGCGGCCGGCTATCGGACCGTGATCAACACCAATGCGGACGGCGGCCAGACCGTGTTTCATCTCCACATGCATCTGCTCGCGGGGCGGAAGATGACCTGGCCCCCGGGGTGAGGCGAAGCCAGAGGCCGGGCGAGGGGCGGCGCTAGATCTCCAGGAGCGCGAGCTCGGGCCGGGCCCCGATGCGGAAGGGGGGGCCGGAGTTGCCGAGGCCACGGCTCACGTAGAGCGTATGACGGTTGTCGGCGCTCTGATATTGTCCGTGGACGTAGCGGCCGCTGCCTTCGGGCAGCACGATCGCCAATCCGAGTGGTGCGATCTGGCCGCCATGCGTGTGTCCCGCGAGAACGGCAGTGGGCCGGTGCGCGATCTGCGTGATCGCATCGAAAGCGACCGGACAGTGCGACATGATGATGGCACGCGGAGCGCCCGGGGCGGCGGCGTCCATCGCGGTGACCTGGGAGTAGTCCGGGGCGCCGGCGCGCCAGTCGTCGAGTCCCAGCAAGTCCACCGGGCCCCGGGAATCATCGAGACGCACCCGGTCATTGACGAGCAGGCGGACGCCGGCCCGTTCGTATTCCTGACGCAGGCGGCGGAGGTTGCACTCGCCCTGGTATTCCCAATTCCCGAGCGTGGCAAACTTGCCGAGGCGGGCCTGGATTCCCTCGTATCGTGATACGAGCGGCTCGTCTCCGCGGTCGTCAACGGCGTCGCCGGCAATGCAGAGCAGATCGGGCTGGAAGCGGTTGGCCTGGTCGACTAACTCCTGATGGCCGATCCAGTTATGTGGACCATGCATGTCCGTTACGAGCGCCACGCGGATGAAATGGCTCTGGGCGGCGGGCGGGTCGAGGCGCTCGTGCGTGGTCTCGAGGGTATTGGACGACGCGCCGTAGAAGGACATCGCCGCAACGCCCACTCCGGCGGCCAGGAACTGACGCCGGGTGAGGGTGGTCGCCGGATCTGCAGCCATATCAGAATATAGACGACCATGTGCTTGACACGTACCGGCTAAGCGCCGTATTTTTCGAGGCTTACACCATTTACGGCGCCCGCTTCGCGGCCGCCCCAATTGCGGGGAGTTTCACGATTGTCCGAAGTCATCATTCACGACGACGAGAACTTCGAGCGCGCGCTCAAACGGTTCAAGAAGAAATGCGAGAAGGCGGGCATTCTCTCCGATCTGCGTAAGCATCGGCATTACGAGAAGCCCAGTGAGCGGCGGAAGCGGAAGATGAACGCCGCGATGCGCAAGAACCGCCGGAGCCGGCACGCCTAGATGACGGCGTTGCTCACGCGGTTGCAGGGGGACCTCGTGATCGCGCGCAAGGCGCAGGACAAGCCGGCGACGCTGCTCCTCGGGACGATTCTGGCTGACATCAAGAACCGCCGGATCGAACTCATGCGCGATCCGACCGACGATGATGTGATCGAGGTCCTGCGGAAGGGGATCAAGCGCCGTCGTGAATCGATCGAAGCGTTCGACCGCGGTGCTCGCGCCGATCTGGCTGACAAGGAGCGCAGCGAAGTGGCGGCGCTGGAGAAATACCTTCCCGCAGCGATTGACCCCGAGACGATACGGGCCGCGGTCCGCGCGGTGATCGCCAGCGGCGCCACCAACATCGGCGCGGTGATGGGCAAAGTCCTCCCGCAGTTCAAAGGGCAAACCGACGGCGGCACAGTGAGCGCGATCGCGCGCGAGGAGCTCAGCGCACGAAAGTGATGGTGCGCGCCCCGCGGCCATGAACGCGCACGCACTTGCGGTCCTGGAGCTTTCTCGGGTGCTCGGGTTGGTCGCAGACCGCGCGGCCTCTGCCCTTGGCGCGGCCGCCGTGCGCAGGCTGGAGCCCACGCCCGACCGCGCGGTCATTGAACGTGAGTTGTCGCGGGTCGAGGCCATGCGATCGCTGGTCGCGTCCGAGCCCGCGTGGGAATCCGGCCAGATCCCCGACATCATGCCGGCCCTGGAGCGGCTCCGGGTCGAGGGCACTGTCTGGACGGGCACGGAGCTGCGGGGCGGTGCGGTTCTGCTGGCGTCCGCCCGGCGCACGCGAGAGCTGCTCCGCGATCCCCGGCGCCCCGCGGTCGCCCGTGCGATGCTCGCCGAGATTGCCGATGCAATGCCCGACGCGCGCGACCGCGAGACGTCCATCGAGCACGCGATCTCTGAAGACGGCGAAGTCCGTGACCAGGCGTCTCCGCTCCTCAGGCGGCTTCGCCGTGAGCTGCGGAGCGCCGAGGGCGAGCTGATCGCGCTTCTGGAGCGGATCATGGGGGGACTGGAGGCACACCAGCAGGTGCCGGACATGTCGGTGACCGTGCGCAACGGGCGGTTCGTCATCCCGATCCGCCGCGAGGCCAAGCGGGCGGTGGCCGGCATCGTTGCAGGATGCCTCGGCGACGGGAGCGACGCTCTTTGTCGAACCGCCGGCGGCCGTCGAAGCGGGGAACCGGATCCGGGAGGTGGAAGCGGAGGAACGACGCGAGACCGACCGTATCCTCCGCGAGCTGACGGACGCGCTGCGTCCCATTCGCGACGGACTCGTCGCCGGCCATTCCGCGCTGGTCGAATTCGATACACTGTATGCGCGGGCGCGGTACGCTGACGAATTCGGCTGTGAGCCGGTGGAACTCGGATCGCCGGCGAATGGATTCGTGATTCGCGAGGGCCGGCACCCGTTGCTGATCGCACAGGGCAAGTCCGTTGTACCGTTCGACCTTACAATGGAGCCGGGTGAGCGAACGCTCCTCGTATCCGGGCCGAATACGGGCGGGAAGACTGTCCTGTTGAAGTCGGTCGCGCTCTGCTCAGTGCTTGCACAGTGCGGCGTACCGGCGCCGGTAGGTCCGGCGAGCCGGCTCGCTATCTTCGATGATGTGTTTGCGGATGTCGGTGATGAGCAATCGATCCAGGCCAGCCTTTCCACGTTCAGCGCCCACGTCAAGAACCTCGGCGACATTCTGGCCGGCGCGACGCCCGCGTCGCTGGTGCTGATCGACGAGTTGGGCTCCGGCACCGATCCGCTCGAAGGAGCGGCTCTTGGCGGTGCCGTGCTCGAACACCTGACCGCACGAGGGACACTCACGCTCGCGACAACGCATCTCGGCGCGCTCAAGGAGCTGGCGACGGAAGTGCCCGGCGTCGTGAACGCGTCGCTGCAGTTCGACGCGGTGCAACTGGCGCCCACCTACCGGCTGATCAAGGGAGTGCCGGGGCGTTCGTACGGATTGAGCATCGCGAGGCGGCTGGAACTGCCGGAGCCGGTACTCGAGCGCGCGGAGGCGCGTGTGCCGCAGGTGCAGCGCGATGCGGAGGCGCTGCTGGCTGATCTCGAACGGCGGGATGCCGAGCTTGCGGACCGCGAGCGGGCGGCGGCCGACGGTACGGCGGACGTGGAGTACCGCACGGCGCGGCTGGAGGAGCGCGAGCGGGATCTCCGGGAGCGCGACCGCGAGTTCGAGCGGCGATCGCGTCACGATGCCCGCCGGTATCTCCTGCACGCGCGCGCGCAGGTCGAGCAGACCGTGCGCGAGTTGCGCGAGTCAACCGCCGGGGCCGGAGCGGAGGGAGCCGAGCAGGCGCGGCGGGCGCGCCAGCGCGTCGAGGAGCTGGTGGCGGAGCAGGGACAGGCGCTGGCGGCACTGGAGGACACGGAGACGGACGCGGCGCCTCCGTCCGCGCCAGCCACTCCCGGGAGACTGCGGATCGGCGATGCCGTCGAGATGCCGGCGTTCGGTGGACGGACCGGGCGGCTGGTGGACATGCGTGATGGCGATGCGGTGGTCGCGGTCGGGGCGCTCAAAATGCGCGTGCCGGCGGGTTCCGTCCGGCCGTCCTCACGGGCCGCAGCGGCGGAGCCGGTCGCCATCAACGCTGGGGAGATCGCCGAGACACCGGCCGCGCGCGAGATCGATGTGCGCGGGATGCGGGTCGGGGAGGTGGACGACGTCGTGCTCTACGCGATCGACGCCGCGGTCCGGAGTGATCTGCCGGAGCTCCGCATCATCCACGGCAAGGGAACGGGCGCGCTGCGGGAGCGTGTCGCGGAGATGCTCCGCAAGGACACGCGAGTCACGAGCGTACGCCTCGGCGCCTGGAACGAGGGTGGTGCCGGCGTCACCATAGTAGGGTTCGCATGAAATACAGCGCCGGGTGGCTCGGCAGCGGAGGCTCGCAATGATACCCGACGACGTCGTCGAACGGGTCCGCGAGGAGGCGGACATTGTGCAGATCATTGGCGAGCACGTGACGCTCAAGCGGACGGGGACGGACTATCGCGGCCCGTGTCCGTTCCACCAGGGCACACATCCCAACTTCTCCGTCTCGCCGAAGAAGCACATGTACTACTGCTTCGTGTGCAAGGAGGGCGGCGACGTCTTCACCTTCCTGACGAAGCGGCTGGGGCTCGACTGGCCGAGTGCGGTCCGCCTCGTGGCCAGCCGGTCCGGCATCGAGATCCGGGAAGTCGAATCCCAGCGGTCCGGACCTGATCCTCGCGAGCCGCTGTGGGAAGTCACGGCGACGGCAGCCGAATACTTCCGCCGGATGTTATGGGATGATGAGGGCGGCGTTCTGGCCCGCGAGTATCTGGCATCGCGCGGAATTGACCGGGTGACCGCGGACCGCTTCGGGATCGGGTTCGCGCCTTCGGCCATCGGGTTCATGCGGAGCCACTTGCAGACCATGGGATTCGATGACGCCCGGCAGATCGCGGCTGGTGTGCTGACCCAGCCGGAAGAGGGGCGCGAGCCGCGTCCTCGTTTTCGCGGGCGTCTGATCTTCCCGATCTTCGACTCCGTGGGGCACACCGTCGGGTTCGGCGGGCGCCTGATCGGGCCCGGCGATGTCAAATACGTCAACTCGCCGGAGTCGTCGATCTTTGCGAAGCGGCGGCTGCTGTACGGGCTGAACTGGTCGAAATTCGCTATTCGGAGAGACGAGCGGGTGATCCTGGTGGAGGGCTATTTCGATGTCGTGCGGCTGCTCGCTGCCGGCATCGAATCGGTCGTGGCTCCGTTGGGGACGGCGCTCACGGCTGAACAGGCGGAGCTGGTTGCGCGTTACACCAAGGTGGCCTATCTGATTTACGACAGCGACCGGGCGGGGCTTCGTGCGACGTTCCGATCCGGCGACGAACTGCTGCGCCGCGGCGTCTCCGTGCGTGTCGTGACGCTGCCCGACGGTGAAGACCCGGACACGTTCGTCGGGTCGCACGGGGGCGAACAGCTCGAGAGCTATCTCCGGAGCGCGCTCGACGTGTTCGAGCGCAAGGTTCAACTGCTGGAGCGCAGCGGCTGGTTCTCGGATCTCGCGCGGAAGCGGCAGGCGATCGACCGGCTACTGCCGACCATCCGGGCGACCTCAGACCCGATCCTGCGCGACATGTACGTGACGCGAGCGAGTGAAGTCGCCGGTGTGCCTCGCGCACTCCTGTGGCGGGAGGCGGGCAATGCCGCGGCTGCGGCGGGTGGCGTGCCCGCTGCCGGACCGGTCACGCCTGCCCCGCGTTCCATGCCGGCACGTGGCCCATCGGTGGTGGGGCGAAACCGTCCCGCCGAGGCTGCGTATTCTGCTGAGCGGGAGCTGGTGCGATGGCTGCTGCTCGCACGATCGGAACGGGAGCGGGTGGGCGACCGGGTGACGGCGTCGCAGATCCGCGACCCGCAGTTGAGTGCGATATTCGCGGTGCTCACGGAGTTGGGACCGAATGCGACAGCGCCCGAGATGGCGGCGGAACTCGAGCCCGGCGCGGTGCGGTTGCTCGAGACGCTCACGGCGAGCGGGCCGACGGGGGCTGATCCCGGCGCCGAGATCGAGGCCAGCATCGCCATGTTGCAGGTGCGCGAGCTGTCCGAACGATCGCAGGAGATCGACCGGCTGATGGAGTTGGCGTCGCCGGAGCAAAAAATGGAGCTGATGCGGGAAAAAATGGAAAACTCAGAGAGCAGGCGGAAGTTGAACGGACGCGAGTACAAAACATTTCGTAGATCGCCGCGCACGGCGAGGGGAGGTTGACGGTGCATTCGGATGTCGAGTCGTTGTTAGCGCTGCAGATCGAGGATCAGGCCATCGGCGAAATGGAAGCGCGGCTGGCCGCGCTCGAGCCCCGCTTGCGGGAGATGGATGTCGCGCATACAGCGGCGGTGGAGGCGCTCGACCGCGCGCGAGGCGTGCGGTCGAGGCCGAGGAGGGCGGGCATCGCGAACTGCAGACCCGTATCGCGCAACACAAGCAGCTGCACGAGCGCAACATCGCGCAACTCGACTCCGTACGCCGGATGAAAGAGGCCACCGCCGCCATGTCGCAAGTCGAACAGGCGCGGCGCATTCTGGCTGAAGAAGAGGGGGCGCTTCAGGGGATCTCGCGGCGGCTGACGGAGCTGCGCGGCGCCGTCGAGACGCACGAGCGCACGCTGGCGGAGCTCGAGGGCGAGCACGCGTGCCGAGCGCGAAACGATCGGTGAGGCGCGTGCGGAGGTGGACGGCCAACTGGCGTCCCGCCGGACGACGCGTGCGGGGTCGGCCGCGAAGGTCGATCGGGTGCTCCTCCAGAAATACGATCGGATCCGCACGGTGCGGCGCGACGGGGCGATCTTCCCGCTTCGTGGACCGTCGTGCGGGCACTGCGATACGAGTGTGCCGATGCAGCGCCGCAACGTGATGGCGGCCAAGGGCACGATCGAGGTTTGCGAGACGTGCGGCGTCCTGATGTACGCTGCCACTTGAGCGCGTGACCGCGCCGGAGACCTCGGCACCACCCCGCGCGCGGGCGCCCAGCCGCTGGATCCTGCCGGCGGCTCCGGACGACGCGGCGGTCGCGGCGCTCGCCGGCACGCTGCACCTGCCCGTCGCGGTGTGCCGGCTACTCCATGCCCGCGGGTACACGGAGCCCGAGGCGGCCATTCGGTTCCTGCGGCCGAGATTCAACCAGTTGCACGATCCCACACTGATGCGTGGTCTCGACGCCGCGGCCGCGCGTCTCGTGCAGGCGATCGAGCGCGGGGAAGTGATTTTCGTACACGGGGACTACGATGTGGACGGCATGACGTCCACCGCACTACTGACACGGGCATTCCGCGCGCTCGGCGGCCGGGTCGTACCCTTCGTGCCGCGGCGCCTCGAGGATGGCTACGATCTGTCCGAGGCGGGCGTACAGGCGGCGATCGCGGCCGGCGCGGCGGTGGTGGTGACGGCCGACTGTGGCACGACCGCGCACGCCGCGGTCCGCTCGCTGTCGGCGGCCGGCATCGACGTGATCATCAGCGATCACCATCTGCCGGGGGGACCGGTCCCCGAGTGTCTTGCGGTGCTCAATCCACGCCAGCCCGATTGCGCGTATCCCGACAAGGATCTCGCGGCGGCAGGGGTGGTGTTCAAGCTCGCGCTGGAGGTCACGCGCCGCATGGGCGGCAGCGAGGGGTCGGTCTTCGGGCTGCTCGATCTCGTGGCGTTGGCGACGGTGGCGGATGTGGCGCCGCTGCGCGGCGAGAATCGTGTGTTCGTGCGGTACGGGCTGCGGCTGCTGGCCGAGTCGGCCAACCCGGGATTGCGCGCGATGGTGCAGGCATCGGGACTGGCCGGCAAGACGATCACGGCCGGGCGGGCCGGCTTCATCCTGGCGCCGCGGCTCAACGCGGTCGGCCGGATCGGCAACGCCATGCGCGGAGTCGAGCTGCTGACGACGGCGAGCGAGGCGGACGCGGGGCGGATCGCGCGGGATCTCGAGGAGATGAACCGCAGCCGGCAGGATCTCGATCGCGCGATTCTCGCGCAGGCGCGAGAGCTGGTCGCCCGGCTCGATCTCGACGCGACCTACGGCATCGTCCTCGCCGACGAGGGGTGGCATCCGGGGGTCATCGGGATCGTCGCCTCGCGTCTCGTGGAAGAAGTCGCGCGGCCGGTCGTGATGGTCGCACTCTCGGGAGCGGAAGGACGCGGGTCGGGACGGTCGATCTCGGCGTTCGATCTCCACGGCGGACTGACGGAGTGCCGCGATGTGCTTCTGCGGTATGGCGGCCATCGGGCGGCTGCCGGCGTAACGCTTGCACGTGACCGGTTGGGCGAGTTCGCCGCGCGGTTCAATGCCGTCGCACGCGAGCGCCTTCGGCCGGAAGACCTGATGTCCGAAGTGAGAGTGGATCTCGAGGTATCGATCGACGACGTGACGCCGGAGCTCGAGGGACTGCTTCGCCATTTCGAGCCTTTCGGAGCGGGGAACCCTTCGCCTGCGCTCCTCGCCCGCGGCGTGCATCTCGTCGTCGCCGCCGCGTGCGCTTTCGCACGATGGTCTCAAGTTGCGGCTTGGCCGCACTGGGGGCCCGCTCGACGCCGTCGCCTGGGGAGCCGCGCACCGCCTGCCGGAGTTCGATGCGGGCGGTCCAGTGGACGTCGTCTTCCGCGTGGAACGTGATGAGTGGCAGGGCGAGCAGCGGGTGCAGGCCAAGGTCACCGACTTCCGCGTGTGAGCGGGTCACCGCCGACGGGCAGGCAATGCGCATCGTGGCTGGCATGTGGCGCGGGCGGACGATCGTGGTGCCCGGGGGTCGTCTCGTGCGGCCAACGGCGGATCGCGTCCGCGAGGCCTGGATGAGCATCGTGCACCCGTGGCTCCCGGGCGCGCGCGTGATCGATCTGTTCGCCGGGTCCGGCGCGCTCGGACTCGAGGCGCTGTCCCGAGGTGCGCGGCACGCGCGTTTCGTCGAGTGCGCGGCGCCGAGTCTGCGCGCCCTGCGCGCGAATATCGCGGCGCTGGGTGCCGGGGACCGGGTGACCGTGGACCGCGATGATGCGCTTCGCGTCGCGGAGCGGCTCACCGCCGGCGAGTACGACGTGGCGTTCGCGGACCCTCCCTACGGGGATGGCCTGGCCGCCGCGGTGGCCGAGCACTGGCTCGCGATGCCATTCGCTGCCATCCTTGGCGTCGAGCATGCCGTAGCGGACCCCGTGCCGGACGGTGGCTCGACGCGCCGGTACGGCTCCACCGCCGTGACCATCTATTCCGCTGGCGCGCCGCCCAGTGACCCGGAGATCACATCATGAGCACACAGGGACGCGACCGCGTGCCGGACGGGGGTGGTCACACGCCGAAGACGCGGATCGCGGTGTACGCTGGCAGCTTCGATCCGATCACCAAAGGGCACGAAGACGTCATCCACCGCAGCCTCGAATTCGTGGACCGGCTCGTGGTTGCGGTCGCGATCAACTCGGCCAAGCAGCCGCTGTTCAGCGTCGAGGAGCGTATGGCGCTCATCCGGGCGACGGCGCCGGACGAGACGCGTATCGACGTGCGGTCTTTTACGGGACTGCTCGTCGATTTCGCAGCCGATGTGGGCGCCCGGCTCATCATCCGCGGACTGCGCGCCGTCAGTGACTTCGAGTACGAGTTCCAGATGGCGTTGATGAACCGCCATCTGTCCGGCAGTCTCGAGACGGTATTCATGAGCCCCTCGCTCGACACGACCTACATCAGCTCGAGCATCGTGCGCGAGGTGGCGCGTTTCGGGGGAGATCTGAGCGGTTTGGTGCATCCGGAGGTCGCCGAGGCGTTGCGAGCCAAGTTCAGGGCGCCGTGATGGGCTGGTGCGGGCTCGTGATCCCATCGTGACTGGCCATGACGTGCCGGTGACGAGTGCGGGGGTTGTCCGGCTGCGACCGCCCAGCCGGATGGTGGCCGAGCTGCGGGCCCGTGCGGGGCGCACCCTCCGGCGGGTCGTGCTGCCCGAGACGGGGGATTCGCGGACCCTCGATGCGGTCCGGGGGATGGTTGCCGGAGCCGTCGTGTCTCCCGTGCTGGTACTCGATCCGGATCGGCCCGAGACGCACAGCGCGGTCCGCGAACTGGCGGAGTCTCTGGACCTCACTGTCGTGCCGGCGGGTCCGGACGGGGCGCTGGCGACGGCGATGGATCTCACCAGGTCTGGTGAGGCCGACGCGTGCGTGGCGGGAGCGGCGCACACCACGGCGGCGGTGCTTCGGGCGGCCATCAAGCGAGTGGGGAAGGCGCCGGGCGTGCGCCTGATTTCGAGTGCGTTCTACATGGTGATCGCGCGGCCCGGGAGTGGGGGAGTCGAGAACGTGTTTACATTCACCGACTGTGCGGTGATTCCGGAGCCGGGGCCGGACGCACTGGCGGACATCGCCATCGCGGCGGCCCGGGACCGTCATCGCGTCGTCGGCGATGTGCCGCGGGTTGCATTTCTCTCATATAGCACCCACGGCAGCGGCGGTCCGGACGCGCCTCCGGTGGCGCGGGTCCGGGAGGCGCTGGCGTTGGCACGCGAACGGGCGCCCGAGGTGCTGATGGACGGGGAATTGCAGGGTGATGCGGCGATCGTCGCCGCGGTCGCCGAGCGGAAAGGATCGTCCGGTGCGGTTGCCGGGCATGCCAACGTGCTCGTGTTCCCATCACTCGACGCGGGCAACATTGCGTACAAGCTGGTCGAGCGTCTCGGCGGCGCCGTCGCGATCGGTCCGATCCTCCAGGGGCTCGCACGTCCCTGTGCGGATCTCTCGCGTGGTGCCGGTCCGGATGACATCATCAATGCTGCGGCGGTGACCGCCTTACAGGTGGCGCCGCCCACTTAACGCCGGGGAGATCTGGTCGATGAGCTTTACCATGACGAAGCACGGAAGCGTGGTGGTGGTCGATGTCGATGGCCAGTTGATCGTCGGCAATCGGCAGGAACTCAAGCAGAAAGTGCTCGATGAGCTGGAGAAAGGAGAACGGAAATTCCTGATCGACTTCGCCCGCACCGGGTACATCGACAGCTCCGGGCTGGGCGTGCTGGTCTCGTTGTCCAAGAAGATCCGCGAGCAGGCGGGTGAGCTGCGCCTCGCCGATCTCAACGACGACCTCAAGACGCTCTTCGAGTTGACGAAACTCGACACGTTGTTTCAGATCGCCGACAACCGCGACCGCGGGCTCGAGAGCTTCTGATTCCGTGATGCCGGTACGCCGCTGGCGGCGCGGCGGCGGTCGCGGGGGGCCGTGCGTGTGGCCCCGGCCGGCGGGCCCTCGGTGAACGGGTCCTGGTGAGGCACCCCTGATGTCACCGGTGCGCGAGCGTTGGCCGTCGGCCGCCGGCGGCACGGGCGATCCGGCAGGCCCAGATGCAGTCCGTCTGGCGCTGCAGCTCGAAGTGCCGACCGACGTTCGCCTGATCGGCCGGATCGTGCAACTCGTGAGCCGGCAGGCGCGGGAGCTGGAGTTTCCCGCCGCGATCTGTTCTCTCAACGTGCCCGTGGCGCTGAGCGAGGCGTTGTCCAACGCGATGCTGCGCGGCAACAAGGAAGACCCGGCAAAGCGGGTCCGCATTCGCGTGATTGTGGAGCCCGCCTGTCTGGTCATCGAGATCAGCGATGAGGGGCGCGGCTTCGATCTCGAGGCATGTACCCAGGATGCGACCACCCCCGCGAACGTCGTGCGCGAAGACGGCCGCGGGCTGTTCCTGATGCAGCGTCTCACCGATCGCGTCGAGCGGTACACCGAGGCGCACGGCCTCGCGCGGAACGTCGTTCGTCTGACCATCAAGCGCCCGCCATCCGCGGACGGCTCGTGATATCCGTGGGCCGCGAGCCGTGAGAGAGCAGGCGCTCACCGGTGTGCTCGCCGCGTTCTACGATGCCACGCACTGTCCGGCCGCGGTCTGGGTCCAGAAAGATGCCGGGCAGCCACTGACCCTGCTGGGTGCGGCGCCCGGCGAGCCGGCGCCGGTGCCTCCCGACACGGGCTCGCTGCCGCTCGGCCCCGACGCGACGACCCTCGGGGGACCCGCCGGGCGCCAGATGATCGGCCGCGTCCCGCCCGCGAAGCGCGCCTGGCTAGCGATCGGGCCGGACGATCCGGCCGGGCTCCCGCTGGCGAATCTCTTCCGCTTCCTCGCGCCGGTCATCTCGCAGATGCTGCAGAACGCGCTGGAGGTCGAGCATGCCGCGACCGAGCTGGCGGAGCGGTATGAAGAGATCAACCTGCTCTACACGATCAGCGAGATCCTCGGCCGCACCGTCCGCCTGGAGGAGGCAGCGGCGACGATCCTGAAGGAGATCTCCGAAACTGTCGGCGCACGGAAGGCATCGATCCTCGTGCACGACCGCGTGACCGATACCCTGCAGGTCGTGGCCGCCCTGGGCATCCGGCCCGACGACGCGCCACCGATCGCGGTCGATGATGCCTGCAGCGTGTCGGCCAAAGTGTTTCGGACGCGCCGCGCGTCGATCGTGGACCACCACGAGATGGAATGCGCGGCGGAGGCGCTCTATCGTCACGGGGCGATGCTCTCCGTGCCGATCATGTGGACGTCGCCCGATGGCGGCGAGCCGCTCGGCGTCGTCAACCTGTCGGATCGCCGCTCCGGCCAGCCGTTCAGTGCAGGGGATCAGAAGCTCGTGGCGGCGATCGCAACGCAGATCGGGACCGCGATCCAGAACACGCGGCTCGTGCGGGCGTCGCTCGCCCAGCAGCGCCTCGTGCAGGAGATGCAGCTCGCGCACGATCTGCAGATGAAACTGCTGCCAACGGGCGCCGTGGTGGCGCCCGACGCGGATGTGTCGGCGCGCGTCATCCCCGCCGACAGCGTCGGCGGCGACTTCTACAATCTCTTCCGGTTGTCGCCGGGTGCGACGGGCGCGATGATCGGCGACGTCTCGAGCCACGGCTACCAGGCGGCGCTGATCATGGCGCTCGCCATGAGCGCCTCGGCGATCCACGCGCAGTCGACGATGGATCCCGCCGAGACACTCGCCGCGTTGCAGACGTCACTCCGGGACGAGCTGGCGACGACCGAGATGTTCATCTCCGCATTCTACGGCGTCGTCGACCGGCGTAACGGGGAGCTGCGCTACGCCAATACAGGCCATCCCCACGCGTTCGTGATCGGCGCCGGCGGGGAGCTCCAGCGGCTGCCAGCACTCGATCCGCCACTCGGCATGGTCACGAGCGCCCCGCACGGATCGTCGCGTCCGTGGGCGGCGAACCGTGATCTGCTCCTCCTGTTCACCGACGGCGTCAGCGACGCCCGCAACCGTGCCGGCACCCGGCTCGGCGAGCAGGCGGTGCTCGATACGGTCATTGCCCACCGTGCGCAACCGACCACGGAGATCGTCGAGCGAGTCTTCTCCATGCTGAGCCAACACATGGGAGACGTGCCGCCGCGCGACGATCTGACGCTGGTCGTGTTGCGGAGCTGAGCGGCGCGCGGTGCCGCGTCCGGTCCGCCGCCGCGGCGATGATCCGTGGCCGCGTCCGCGGAAGCGCCTGGGCCAGCATTTCCTCAACGATCCGCAGATCCTGGGCGACATCGCCGATGCCCTGGCCCCAGAGGGCCACGACACGGTCGTGGAGATCGGACCAGGGCGGGGCTCGCTGACCGAACTGCTCGCCCGCCGGGCGGGGCATGTCGCGGCGGTTGAACTGGACAGGACACTCGCCGCCAGGCTCCGAGCCGCGTATGCGGACGATCCCCGCGTCACGGTGCACGAGCGCGACGTCCTCGACACACCACTGTCTGCGTTCGCGGGGACCGATGATTTCCTCGTCGCCGGCAACGTCCCGTACTACATCACGACCCCGATACTCTTCCACGCACTCCGGCCACCGCGTGCGCGCCGTTCCGTATTCCTCGTGCAGCGCGAAGTCGCCGATCGCGTGATCGCCGCTCCAGGGTCGGACGCGTACGGCGCGCTTTCGGCCAACGTGCAGGCGCTCGCGACTGCTACCCTCGTGCGTGGCGTTCCGGCCGGCGCGTTCACACCGGCTCCCAAAGTCGCCTCGGCGCTGATCCGGGTAGAGCCGCGATCCGATCCGGTGGTGACGGATGCGGAGCAGGGCGGGTTCGCGGAGTTCGTGATCGCAGCGTTCGGCATGCGCCGGAAGCAGATGCGCCGGGTGTTGCGAACAATGCGCGGCCTCACCCCCGCTGCCGCCGATCGTGCGCTCGACGCGGCGGGGATCGCGCCCGACGTGCGGCCCGAGGTACTGGGACCCGCCGAGTTCGCGACCCTGTGGAGAGCGCTGGGCGGCTGAACCCCAGCGTGGCGTCAGCCGGGGTGGCGCGTGGTGCGACTCGCGGGTCTGGCCGGCCGCGCGGGCTGCGAGTCGGGAGCCTGTGACTTGCCGTCATCAGAATCGCGATTGGCGAGCGCGTACGACAGAATCTCCAACTCGGCGGCCATGTTGACGGTTTGGAGCGCCACCCCGGCCGGGACGCGGAGCTGCACGGGGGCGAAACTCAGGATGCCACCGATCCCGGCGCGGACGATGCGGTCCACCGTGCCCTGCGCGCGCTCCGCGGGGACGGCGAGCACGGCGATGTCCGGGTGCTCACGCGCGGCGTCGGGTTCGAGGCGAGCGACATCGCGGACCGTGTGGCCGGCCCACTGGCCGCCGATCTTCGCCGCGTCGTTGTCGTAGACGGCGACCACATTGAAGCCGCGCTGGCGGAATCCGGCGTACTGAGCCAGCGCCGTGCCGATCTTGCCGGCGCCGACGATGACGACGCGCCACTCCCGGCCCAATCCCAGGATCGAGCGCAGCGCCGTTATCAACTCGGCGACCGTATACCCGAGCCCGCGTTTGCCGAACGATCCGAATACCGACAGATCCTTGCGGACCTGTGCGGGTGAAGTGCCGCCGAGCCGGGCCAGCTCCTGGCTGGAGACCGTGGCGAGTCCGCGCTCGTGGACCTCCTCGAGGAATCGGAGATAGAGCGAGAGGCGCCGGACCGTCGGCTGGGCGATCCGCCTGAGGGGCGGAGCGGCGTGCGCGGGCGGATTGGAATGGGATGGGGTCACGGGGTCACAGACTCGGTGCGGTGTCACGTTGGGGAATTAATTAAGTTGGAGCGTGCCCGTCCACGTCAGCAGCGAGATCGGCCGCCTGCGCGCCGTATTGGTACACGCCCCGGGCCCCGAGTTGCTCGCCGTGACGCCCCGAACGCGCGAGCACTTTCTCTACGACGACATCATCGACTTCGACACGGCGCAGCGGGAGCACCGCCGGTTCGTGGCGATCCTGGAGCGGTTCGCCACCGTCCACCAGGTGCGCGACCTGCTGGCGGACGTCGCGGCGACCCCCGACGTCCGCGATTTGCTGATTCACGAGACCACCAACGTAGTCCCGTCGGCGCCGTTGGCCCGGGAATTGGCCGATTTGGCACCGGACGCTCTGGTTCGGACACTGATCGAAGGGCGGGAAGACCAGCCCGGACCGCTGGCCGCGGCGCTCAACGAGCGTGGATACGCCTTGCCCCCCCTCCCGAACCTGTTCTTCACGCGCGACGCGGCGATGGCGATCAACGACCACGTGATGGTGGGTGCGATGCGGTACGGGGCGCGGTGGACCGAGGAGCTGATCATGAAGATGCTCTTCTCGCACCACCCGGTCCTGGCCAACTGTGGCGTCCTCTACGACGGTTCCTCGGAGCGCCGTCACGACTTCACCCTGGAGGGTGGCGATGTCCACCCGCTACGGCGTGACACACTGGCGATCGGCTTCAGCGAGCGCTCGAGCCCAGCGGCGATCGATTCGCTGGTCGAGCAGTTGTTCCGGCACACCGCGATCGAGAATGTGATCGTCGTGGTGATGCCAGCCGAGCAGACTGCGATCCACCTGGACATGATCTTCTGCCATCTCGATCGCGAGTTGTGCGTGCTGTACCCGCCGCACTTCATCGGCCCCGAGCGCCTGCCGATCCTCTTGTGGCGCAAGGGTAAGGTGGAACTCGAACAGATGCCGAGCATCTTCGCGGCGTTGTCCGCATGCGGCATCCCGATGGAGGCGGTGCTGTGCGGCGGGTCGCGGCGGGTGGTGCAGGATCGCGAGCAGTGGGCGTCGGGGTGCAACTGTCTGGCGCTGCGTCCCGGGCTGGTAGTGTCATACGCCAGGAACGAGGCGACCCTCCGGGAGATGGAGACGGCGGGATTCCGCGTCGTCACGGGTGCCGATTTCCTGAGCGGTGCGACGCGTGTGGGCGAGGACGACCGTGCGGTGATCGCGGTCGAGGGCAGCGAGTTGGTGCGGGGTGGCGGCGGGCCGCGCTGCATGACGTGCCCGGTTGCGCGGGACGACGTGTGGAACTGACCGCGGCGATGCCCGTGAGCCGATCACGGCTCGCGCGCCCGGCGCTTCCGGATCGCGGCTTGCCGACGGACCGGCTGGCGGCGCTTTCATACGTCGTGGTGGACGTCGAGACGACGGGTGGCTCGCCGTGGTTCGGGGACCGGGTCACGGAGATCGCGGCGATCGTGGTGCGGGATGGCCGGATTGCCGAGACCTACGACACACTCGTGAACCCGCAGCGGCCGATTCCGGTGTTCGTCACGCGACTCACGCACATCACGCCAGCCATGGTGCGGGACAAGCCGGTCTTCGGCGACGTGTGCCCGCGGGTGCTCGATCTCTTGCGCGACCATGTATTCGTCGGACACAACGTCGCGTTCGACCGGCGGTTCGTGCAGGCCGAGATCGAACGTGCCGGGCAGCAGATGCCCGCCGCCCGGACGCTGTGCACGGTGAAGCTGGCGCGGCGGCTTGTGCCGCACCTGCGCCGCCGGTCGCTGGATCACGTGGCGCACTACTACGGTGTGCCGGTCGGCGACCGACATCGGGCGATGGGCGACGCGAAAGCGACCGCGCAGTGCTTCATCCGGATGCTGGAGGAGATCGGCGCGCTCGGTCTCGACACGTGGGCCGACCTTCGGCGGCATCTCTCGACGCGCCGGCCGCGGCGCCGCCGGCCATCGGCGCTGCCGACCGGCGGCCTCTGGGACCTGGGCGCGTGACGATCGGGCCGCTGCACGAGCGCCGGCAATTCGGCGGCTGGACCGTTCACGTGATCCAGTCGGGGGCACAGCATCTCGACGGCGGTGCGATGTTCGGCGTGGTGCCCAAGGTGCTGTGGGAGCGGCGCATGCCGGCCGATCCCAGGAATCGCATCTCGCTCGGGATGCGGTGTCTCGTGATCGAGCACGACGTCGGGCTGATCCTGATCGAGACGGGATCGGGCAACAAGGAAGACCGCAAGTTCCAGGACATCTACGGGATCGAGAACGAGGGTGAGAACGGCCGGACGATGCTCGAGGACGGGCTCCGTGTGGCGGGGTACGGTCCGGAGGACATCGCGATCGTGATCGACACGCACCTCCACTTCGATCACGCCGGTGGCAACACCTACCGCGATGATCGCGGCGAGGTGCGGCTCTCGTTTCCGAGGGCGCGTTACGTGGTGCAGGGCGGGGAATACCATTACGCGACTCACACGAACGAGCGGACCGCGGCGAGTTATTTCGCCCGCAATTTCGTTCCCGTATTCGAGGCGGGACGATTCGACTTCGTTGAGGGCGAGCGGCAGATCGTTCCTGGGATCACGGCCCTTCCGACGCCGGGCCACACGCCGTTTCACCAGAGCCTGCTACTGGAGAGTGGCGGTGCCCGGGCGATCGTGCTGGGCGATCTGGTTCCGACAGCGGCCCACCTGCCGCTCCCGTGGATCATGGGATACGACGTGGAGCCGCTGGTGACCCTGGAGACGAAGCGGCGGATCCTGGCGCGCGCCTTGGCCGAGGAGTGGCAACTCTTTTTCGGTCATGACCCGACCGTGTCATGGGCCAAGCTGGGCTACGACGGCAAGAGCTACGGGGTGGTCAGTGAGCCGTCCGGTCGATCAAGCTGATCACGATCCGGGTGACAGCGCGCTCGACGACCCGCTCCACGAAGTAGGCATGCCCGCAGGGCGCGTCAACTTGACGCACGGCCGCAAGGGGCATAAGTTGGTGTGAGACAATACGCTAAGTAGCCCTGTAGGGGCTCACCCTCTGGCCGCCGCGTCGGGTATTTGACCGGTGTGCTGCAGGAGTTCACGTCGAATGCGAGCGCCGCCGGCTGGGCTGCGGTCGCAAGCGCGGGCTCCTATTGGGTCCGCGCTTTTTATTGTTTGGCGGCGAGGCGTATTCGGGCTGTTCACTCAGGGGGAGGCAGGCGCTATCCAGGACACGACGAAGCGAGTGCGCGTCAACAGGCAGATCCGCATCAGTCCATTGCGGGTGATCGCTGCTGACGGGAGTCAGATGGGGATCATGGATGTGGAAGCAGCGTTGGCGGCGGCCGTGGACCAGGGGCTCGATCTGGTCGAAGTCGCGCCGATGGCACGCCCTCCGGTGGTCCGCATCATGGACTACGGGAAGTTCAAGTTCGAGCAGGCGAAGATGGCGCGCCAGGCCAAGAAGAAGCAGCACGTGATTCACCTGAAGGAAGTGAAGTACCGGCCGGGGATCGAGGACCACGATTTCGAGACGAAGACCCGCCATGCGCGCGAGTTCCTGCAGGATGGCAACAAAGTCAAAGTCACGATGATGTTTCGCGGCCGGCAGATCGCGCATCCGGAGCTGGGGCGGGAAGTGGTCGACCGGGTCGCAACCACGCTGGCCGATGTGGCGAAGATCGAGAGCCCGGCGAAGCTGGAAGGCAAATCGATGATCATGATCCTCACCCCTCGGTAATTCGGGGCGGGCCTGGCCGGCCGGGATCACGCAAGACGATGTGTGCGGGTGCGGCCTACCGGCCGCCTCGGAAATGAACCAACTACGGCGAACGCCGGCAGCTGCCGGTGCCGCATGACGGGACGGATATCAGCATGCCGAAGATGAAGACCCACAAAGGGGCGAAGAAGCGGTTTTCGATTACCGCGAGCGGCAAGGTGCGCCGCATGAAGGCGTTCAAGAGCCACATCCTCACCAAGAAGTCCGCGAAGCGGAAGCGGAATCTCCGGCGTCCGACGACGATCAAGACGCCTGGCGAAGCCCGGAACATCAAGCGCCTGATCCAGGCGTAGGAGCGAGCGATGCCACGCGTCAAGTCGAACGTCGCGCGCCTGAAGCGCAAGAAGCAGATCATGAAGGCCGCCCGCGGAGCGTACGGCGGCCGGTCGAAGCTGTGGAAGGCTGCCAAGGAGACTGTCGAGCGCGGCTGGCGGTATGCCTACCGTGATCGCAAGAACAAGAAGCGAGATTTCCGGCGCCTCTGGATCACGCGCATCAACGCCGCCGCCCACCAGAACGCAATGACGTACAGCGTGCTGATGAACGGTCTCAAGAAAGCGGGCATCGACGTCGACCGGAAACTGCTGGCGGATCTCGCCGTGCGCGATCCGCAGGCGTTTACGCTGCTCGCCGACCGGGCGCGGGACGCGCTGGCCGCCGCCTAGCACTACCACCCGCAGGTAGGCAGTTTCTGGCGGCGGCAGCGCGACCTTCCGGTCGCCGCTGCCGCCGCCTCCGTTTCGACCCTGATCCGATGACTGAGTCCATACCTTCGCTGACGCAGTTTCTCGACGAGCTGTCGGCCATCGAGCGTGACGCCGTGCCGGAGTTCGGCGCTGCCCGCACGGGGGACGACCTGGAGGCGCTCCGGGTGCGGTATGTCGGCCGCAAGTCGGGGCGGCTGTCCGCGCTGAGCGGCATGGTCGCGCGCATCACCGCCGCGGACAGGCCCGCCGCTGGCCAGGCCTTCAACTCCGCACATACGCGGCTCCAGGAGCAGCTCACGACCGCGGCTGCTCGCGTGCAGTCCACGGCGGCCGCCGCGGCTCCGGCGATCGACCTCACGATGCCGGGGCGCGGCGTGTGGCGCGGCGCCCGGCATCCCGTGACGATCGTGATCGACGAGATCGCAGACATCTTCCGAGAGATCGGCTTCACCATTGCGCTGGGGCCGGAGGCGGAATCAGAGTGGTACAATTTCACCGCGCTGAATTTCCCACCGGAGCATCCCGCGCTCGACATGCACGACACGCTGTATCTCGAGGGCGGCGGCCTGCTGCGCACGCATACGTCGCCCGTTCAGATCCGTACGCTCCAGCGCTACCCGCCGCCCATCCGCGTGCTCGTCCCGGGCAACGTCTACCGCCGCGACGTCTTCAATGCATCGCATGCGCCAATGTTTGCGCAGATCGAAGGACTGGCGGTGGACGAGGGCGTGAGCTTCGTGGACCTCAAGGCGACACTGACGCATTTCGCCCGGCGATTCTTCGGCGCGACGACCACCCGCTTCCGCCCGAGCTTCTTTCCGTTTACGGAGCCGTCCGCGGAGATGGACGTCGAGTGCCAGATCTGTCATGGTGCGGGCTGTGCCACGTGCAAGATGCTCGGCTGGGCGGAAATCCTCGGTTGCGGCATGGTGCATCCATCCGTGCTGGAATCGGCCGGGGTGGACTCCGAGCGCTATACCGGCTGGGCCTTCGGCATGGGCCCTGGCCGGATTGCCCAGCAGCGCTACGACATTCCGTTGCTGCGCGAGCTGTACGACGGTGATGTACGCGTCCTCGGCGCCCTCGGCCAATGAATGCGTCCGCCGAGTGGCTGTCGGCGTTCGTCGACAGCGGCCTCTCGCCGCGTGAGCTGCGCGACCTGATCACGGAACGGGCTGCCACGGTCAATGCGATCGAGGCCGTGCGGGCCGACCTCGCGGCGCTGGTGGTGGGCCGGGTGATCGAAGCGGCCCGGCACCCGGACAGCGATCACCTGTGGGTGACGCGCGTGGACGCGGGCGGCCCGGAGTTGCTCGACGTCGTGTGTGGCGCGCCCAATGTCACGGCCGGCACGGCGTATCCATTCGCGCCGGCCGGCACGACCATGCCGAACGGCCTCAAGATCGAGCGGCGGAAATTCGTGGCCAGGTCTCGAACGGCATGCTGTGCTCCGCCCGCGAGTTGGGACTCGGCGAGGAACACGACGGGATTCTCGCGCTCGACACCACGGCCGCTCCGGGCACGCCGCTGCTCGACGCGATGCCGATCGGCGATACACGCCTCGTCATCGATGTCCTGCCGAATCGCCCCGACCTGCTGTCGCACCAGGGTGTTGCCCGGGAAATCGCCGCGGCGACCGGAAAGCCCCTGCGAGAGCCCGCGATTCCGGGTAGTGAGGGCGGCGGGCGGCCGGCCGCAGTGCCCCAACCGGTTCGCGCGGAACGCACCGGGACCACCGGCGGCGTCCGGGTGACCGTCGATGACAGTACCGAGTGCCCGGCGTATCTCGGCGTGGTCATACGCGGCGTCCGCGTCGGAGCGAGCCCTCCGTGGCTCGTGGCGCGATTGGCGGCGGTGGGTGTGCGATCGGTCAGCAATGTCGTGGACGTCACCAACTACATGCTCCATGGCTACGGCCAGCCAATGCACGCGTTCGATCTGGCGCGGATCGGCGGCGCCAACGCCGCGATTCACGTGCGGCGGGCGCATTCCGGCGAGCGCCTGACGACGCTCGACGGCGAGGACCGGATCCTCGATGCGAACATGCTGGTGATCGCCAATGCGCAGCACGCGCAGGGAGTCGCGGGAGTGATCGGCGGGAAGGGAAGCGAGGTCACCGGCGAGACCACGGACATCTTCCTCGAGATCGCCTCGTTCGATCCACGCCGGGTTCGTGGCGCCCGGCGGGCGCTCGGCGTGTCGACCGACGCGTCCTTTCGCTTCGAGCGGCTCGTCCCTCCGGCATCGCCGGCGGAGGTATACCCCACCGTCGTGCGGCTGATGGCCGCCGTCGCTGGCGGACAGTGTGCCGCTGCGCCCGTGCTCATCGGGCCCGCGCCGGAGGCCCCGGAGCGCCGGCCACGCATGCGTCTCCGGACGCAGCGTGTCGCGCAGGTGCTGGGCGTCGCGGTGCCGGCTGCCGAATGCGCCGCTCTGCTCGCGAGCGTCGGATTCGGCGTGACCCCGTCGGAGAGTGCGCTCAATGTCGTGGCGCCGCTCTGGCGGACGGACGTGACCGCGGAGATCGACCTGGTCGAGGAGGTCGCGCGCCTCAGAGGTTACGGAAGCTTCCCGACGGAGCTGCGTGCGTACCGGATCGGTACGGTGCCGGATGATCCACTGGTCGCGCGCAGTGCACGTCTCCGCGAGTTGCTCGTGGGCATGGGCTTCATCGAAGTGCGTCCGATGCCGTTCGTGTCGGATCCCGATCCCGCCGGAACATCGGTCCGTGTGACAAACCCGCTCGCGGGGAACGAGTCATACCTGCGCTCCGATCTCCTCACGTCGCTCGCCCGCCGGGCGGAATTCAACCTCGCGCGGATGGAGGGCGATCTGCGGCTGTTCGAGATCGGCACCGTGTTCCGTACACAGGCCGGGAGCCCTGGCCGGCCCGCCGAGGACGTTCGGATCGGGATGCTATGCATGGGCGCCCGGCGGCCGCCGCACTTCACGGAGCCGTCTCCGCCGGCGTGGGACGAGTGGGATGTAAAGGCCCTGGCCGAGGCCGTGGCGGGTGCCGCCCATCCCGGCGCAGCCATTGTGATGGAGCCGGGCGGTGATCATGCGGGCACGCTGTGGAGAGTTCGCGCTGGCGAGATTGACGCTGGCCGGGCCGGGGTGGTGACGCTCAATGCGCCCCCGTGGGCTACCACGGCATATGGGGTCGAGATCCTGATGGAGGCGACGGACGTGACCGACGTTGCCCCTCCCGGGCGCCATGCACCCGCGACGGCCGCCGGCAGCGTGGCGCGCGATCCGGTGGCTCGGTACCGGCGGCCGCCGTCTTTTCCGGCTGTTCGGATCGACATCACGTTGCTGGTGCCGGCGGCAGTCTCAGCCGGTGCAGTCGAGACCGTGTTGCATGGCGCGAATGAGCCGATGCTCGAGCGGATCGACCTGCTGAGCCAATTCCACGGTGACAACGTGCCCGCGGGGCACCGCAGCCTTACCTGGCGGTTGACGTTCCGGCATCCGGAGCGCACTCTTCGCGAGAAAGAGGTTGAGGCTCGACGAGATAAGCTATTGCGCGCCTTGGAGACTCATCTTGGTGTCCGACAACGAACGGCATGATCGCATCGCGTTCCGGGATCTGGAAGTTCTCATCCGCCACCTCGGGGATGAACTCGCTAGCTTTCGCCGCCGGGCGCTTCAGGCCGAGACGCAGTTACGCGCGTTCGACGTGCGTGGGGGTCCGGTAGCGGACGCCTCGCGGGTGGCGGCGCTGGAGGCCGAGAATGCCGTGCTCCGGGGGCGTCTGGAGGCAGCGGCAGGCCAGGCACAATCGATGCTCGACCGGGTGCGGTTTCTCCGCCAGCAGCAGGAGCAGGCGGCTGTCGCGGGCAGCGCGGGTGGTGAGCGATGACCGACAAGGGGTCCAAGCAGGTCGTTCGCGTCACGATAGTCGGTGAGGAGTACTCGATCCGGAGCGACTCGACGCCGGAGCATACGCGCGCGGTCGCGGAGTATGTCGATGCAGCGATCCGGCGGGTGATGAGTGCGGGAGGCGCGGTCGAGACACGCAAAGCGGCGATTCTGGCCGCGCTTCAGATTACGGATCAGTTGTTCCAGGCCCAGCAGGCTTCGGAGGAGCTCACCGGAGCCATGCGGACGCTGGGCAGTGAGGTCCGCCGGTGGCTGCCGCCCGCAAAGCGAGGCGATGTCACGGTAGTGTAGGTATCGAACGCCCGATTCACGACCAACGCCGCGGCGAGTGCCGCGCTGGAGTATAGATCGCATGTCGTCAGTGGTCGCCCTTGCCGCGGCCTGTGTGCTATGCGGCCTCATTGCCGGGGTGGTCGCGTTCATCATGGGCCGGCGAGCTGGCCAGGCCGCGGAACATGAACGCCAGGCGGCCGCCGGACAGTCCGCTGAAGAGTTGAGCCGGCGCGTCGTCGCCGAAGCCGAACGCGAGGCCGACACCCTGCGGAAGTCCGGGGTGCTCGCGGGGAAGGAGGAGCTCATGAAGCTCCGGGAAGCCTGGGACGAAGAGGTGCGCGAGCGCCGGTCCGAGGTCGAGCGCGAGGAGAAGCGTCTCAAGGAGCGCGACACGATCCTCGACCGCAAATTCGAGATCATCGACCAGCGGGAGAAGGAGACCACTCGCCAGTCGGCCGAAATCAGCCGGCTCGAGAAGCAGGTGGGCGAGCGGGAGCAGGAAGCCGGCCGGATGCACGCCGAGGAGCAGCGGCGGCTCGAGCAGCTCGCCGGGCTCTCCGCCGGGGACGCGAAGGCGGAGCTGATCAGCCGCATGGAAGAGGCGGCGCAGGCTGACGCGGCCAACCGCGTCCGCGAGATTCGCGAGACCGCGCGGCGTTCGGCGGAGCGCGAGGCAAAGAAGATCGTGGCGCTCGCGGTGCAGCGTATCGCGGCGGAGCATACCGCCGAGTCCACGGCATCCGCGGTAGCGCTCCCGAACGACGAAATGAAGGGCCGGATCATCGGTCGCGAGGGCCGAAACATTCGCGCCTTCGAACTCGTGACCGGGGTGGATGTCATCATCGACGACACGCCCGACACCGTCGTCGTCTCCTGTTTCGACCCAGTCCGGCGCGAGATCGCGCGGCTGGCGCTCGAGAAGCTCGTCGCGGACGGCCGCATCCACCCGGGGCGCATCGAAGAAGTCGTCAACAAGGCGCGGGGCGAAGTCGAAGTCGCGATCGTCGAGACCGGCGAGCAGGCTGCGTACGAGACCGGTGTGCACGGCATGCACGCCGAGCTGGTGAAACTGATCGGCCGGATGCGGTGGCGCACGAGCTATGGCCAGAACATCCTGCAGCACTCGAAGGAAGTCGCGTGGCTCGCGGGAATCATGGCCGCCGAGCTGGGGCTCGACGTAGCGTTGGCCAAGCGTGGGGCGCTCCTGCACGATGTGGGGAAAGTGCTGACGCACGAGCACGAGGGAACACACGTCCAGCTCGGGGTCGAGGTGGCCACGCGGTATGGCGAGAGCCCGCTCGTCGTGAACTGCATCGCCGCGCACCACGACGACGTGCCGCACGAGAGCGAAGTCTCGGTACTGGTGCAGGCCGCCGACGCCATCTCGGGCTCGCGCCCCGGCGCGCGCCGGGAGGCATTCGAGACGTACGTGAAGCGTCTCGAGAGCCTCGAGCGGATTGCGGCCAGCTACCGTGGCGTCGAAAAAGTGTTCGCGATCCAGGCAGGGCGTGAGATCCGGGTCGTGGTCACGCCGGACACGGTAGATGATGCGCGTATGGCGTCGCTCTCGGACGAAATTGCCCGCCGCATCGAGGCCGAGCTGCAATACCCGGGTCAGATCAAGGTGGTGCTGATCCGGGAGACGCGAGCGGTGGACTTTGCCCGCTGATCTGATCGATGGCGCAACGGTCGCGCGGGCCGTTCGGGCGGGAGTAGCGGAAACCGCGGCGAGTCTCATCGCGCGGGGTGTGCGGCCAGGGCTAGCGGTCGTGCTGGTGGGCGATGATCCGGCGAGCGCGGTCTATGTGCGCGCAAAGGGCAAGGCGTCGGAAGAGGCGGGGATGCACAGCATCACGGTACGCCTGCCGGCCACCACCACCGAGGCCGAGCTGCTGCAGCGCGTGGATCAACTCAACGCCGATCCGTCGATCCACGGCATTCTCGTGCAGATGCCGTTGCCGAAACACATCTCGGCCGAGGTCGTGATTCGCCGCGTGCGTCCCGAGAAGGACGTGGACGGGTTTCATCCGGTGAATGTCGGGAAGCTGCTGAATGGTGACACCGACGGCTTCGCGCCGTGCACACCGGCGGGCGTGCAGGAGCTGCTCGTGCGGTCCGGCGTGGAGACCAAAGGGGCCGAGTGCGTGATCGTCGGCCGCAGCTCGATCGTGGGAAAGCCAATGGCGTCGCTGATGATGCAGGACCGTCCCGGCGCCAACGCCACGGTCACGGTGTGCCACAGCCGGACCGCGGATCTGGCTGGCCACACCAAGCGGGCCGACATTCTGATCGTCGCCGCCGGCCGGCCGAAGTTCGTGACGGGCGCGATGGTCAAGCCGGGCGCCGTCGTGATCGACGTTGGCATCAACCGCGTGGATGACGCACGCGCGAAACAGGGATATATCATCGTGGGGGACGTGGATTTCGCGAGTGCCCGCGAAGTGGCGCGCCTGATCACGCCGGTGCCGGGAGGCGTCGGTCCGATGACGATCGCCATGCTGCTCAAGAACACGGTGCGCGCCGCACAGCTCAGCGCGGGGCTGGCGTGAGCTGGACGCCCGAACCGGGCAGCGAGCTGCGCGGGCTGTCGTTGTTCGACGCGTCGCTTCCCGGCGGCAGCACCGAGACTGCGGTCGCCGTCTCGACGCTCGCGCAATCGGTCAGGCACATCATCGAGCGCTCGGTCAAACCGCTGTGGGTGCGTGGCGAGATCATCGACTTCAAGGCGCATCGGAACGGCCACTGGTACTTCTCGCTCCGCGACCGGGCCGCGCAACTGCGCTGTGTCGTGTGGTCCGACGATCAGCGGCGGATCCGGACGGCCGTCGAAGATGGTATGGCGGTGGTGGTGTACGGCCAGGTGACCGTGTACGCCGTGCGGGGCGACATGCAGTTGCGGGTGACCGCGATCGAGCCAACCGGCGACGGGTTGCTGCGCAGGGCACTGGAACGCACGCTCGAATCGTTGCGCCGCGACGGCCTGCTCGCCCCGGAGCGCAAGCGGCCGCTGCCGCGCCTGCCGCGTTGCCTCGCGGTGGTGACGAGCCCTGATGGCGCCGCGCTCCACGACATCCTCGCGGTTGCGCGGCGCCGGGCGCCCTCGCTGCGGATCGTGGTGGTCGCGTCGAAGGTCCAGGGGGACGGAGCGCCCGAGGAGCTGTGCTCGGCGTTCGGACGGCTCGCCCGGTGGGGCAAGGCGGACGTCGTCATCGTGGGACGCGGTGGCGGGGCCAAGGAGGACTTGAGCGCATTCAACGACGAGCGGGTGGCGCGCGCGGTCGCCGCGTGCCTCGCACCCACCATCTCGGCAGTCGGGCACGAGATCGATACCACGATGTGTGACCTGGTCGCGGATGTCCGCGCGCCGACCCCATCAGCGGCAGCGGAATCGGCGGTCCCGCTGTGGGCGGACGAGGAGCAGCGGTTGCGGCTCGCGGCCGTCCAACTGGCCAGTGCGGCGACGCGCTGCGTCCAGACATCGGGATCGCGGCTCGGCCGGGCATCCGAGATGACCCTTCGCGGTGCGACGCGGTCCACGGAGCGACGCCGCTCACGGCTCGACGCGGCTGCTGGGCGGCTGGACGCGCTCAGCCCCCTCGCCACCCTCGCGCGCGGATTCGCGGTCGCTCGCGGCGCTGACGGGCATGCCCTGACGACGACAGCCGACTTCGCCGCCGGCATGCCGTTCGATCTCACGATCCGTGACGGCAGAGTTGGGGCGATCGCGACATCCGTGGCGCCGGACGCCCCGGCGGCGCAGTCATGACCTTCGAGGAAGACGTCGCGCGTCTCGAGGCGATCGCGGCCGAGCTGGGCGGCGATGGCGTGGCGCTCGATCGCGCGCTGGAGCTGTTCGAGGAGGGGGTGGCACGCCTCCGGCGCGCGTCCGCGGAGCTGGTGCGGGTCGAGTCCGAGGTGGCACTGCTGGTGGAGCAGGCCGAAGGCGTCTTCAAGCTGCGGCCAATCCGCGATCGCGGTGAGGGTCCGGTGGAAGGCGGGGGCAGGAGCGGGCGCGGGAGCCGCCCGTAGTGCCGGCGGGCGTGGAAGCGATCGACGCCACCTTCGCCGCCGACCGGGCGGCCGTTCAGGCGGCCCTCGGCAGGTTCTGCGCCCGCTATCTCCCGGCGACGCCGCCGCTCGCGGCCGAAGCAATGCGATACACGCTGATGGGAGAGGGCAAACGGTTGCGGGCCGTTCTGCTGCTGGCGGCGTACCGGGCGGCGGGCGGTACGGGAGACGCCTCGGATCTCGCAGCCGCCGTCGAAGTGGTGCACGCGTACTCGCTGGTCCACGACGATCTGCCGTGCATGGACGACGACGACGTCCGGCGGGGACGGCCGACGGTGCATCGCGTCTACGGAGTCGCGACCGCCACGGCGGCCGGCCTGGCGATGGTGCCACTCGCGGCCCAATGCGCGACGGAGGCGGCGCGCCAACTCGGGTTGCCGGCGGACGCGGGCGGCACCATTCTTCGAGAGTTGATGCGGGCCGCCGGAGCGACCGGGATGATCGGCGGCCAACTCCTCGATCTCGAGGGTGAGCGGCTGGCCCTCTCGCTGGCGGAGCTGGAGCACATTCACCGGGCGAAAACGGGGGCACTCGTGACGGCTTCGGTGCGGCTCGGCGGCATCGCCGCGGGGGCGGACGACGCGGTGCTCGCGGCCCTCGGCCAGTATGGCGCCGCAATCGGCCTGGCATTTCAGATCGCCGACGACGTGCTCGATGTCACCGCGACCACCGACCAACTCGGCAAGACCGCGGGGCGCGATCTTGCGCTGCACAAGAGCACCTATCCGGCGCTGCTCGGGGTAGGGGGGGCGCGGGCGCGCGCGAGTGCCCTCGTGGACGAGGCCTGCGGCGCGCTCGCAGGCGTGAATCTGCTGACGCCCGCGCTGGAGCATCTGGCCCGCTACACTGTCAGCCGCAGTAGCTGAGCCCTGGATTTCCGGGGCCATGAGGCCGAGCCCGGCAAACGACTAGTTTTCGGCATTCACACTTCCACCCTTCGCGTATGTCTATCCTCGAACGCGTCCAGTCGCCCGCCGATCTCAAGTCGCTGACCCGCGACCAGCTTCGCGAGCTGTGCGCGGACATCCGTGCCCGGCTGATCGACGTCTGCTCTCGCACCGGCGGGCATATCGGGGCGGGTCTGGGTGTGGTCGAGCTCACGACGGCGTTGCACTACGTGTTCAATGCGCCGGCGGACCAGATGGTCTGGGATGTCGGACACCAGGCCTATCCCCACAAGGTCCTCACCGAG
This sequence comes from uncultured Gemmatimonadales bacterium, assembly GCA_963737895.1. GTDB lineage: Bacteria > Gemmatimonadota > Gemmatimonadetes > Gemmatimonadales > Gemmatimonadaceae > Palsa-1248. Next base: position 2,970,140 of record CAVTUF010000001.1, read on the forward strand.
CGGAACGCCGGTCTGGAGACACTCCGCCAGGAGAACGGCCTCTCCGGGTTCCTGAAGCGCAGCGAGAGCGCGTACGACACCTTCGGCGCAGGGCACGCGGCCACCGCGATCTCCGCGGCATACGGGATGGCCGTCGCCCGCGACCTCAAACACGAGAACTTCCACGTCGTCGCCATCCTTGGCGATGGGGCGCTCACATCCGGGATGGCGTACGAGGGCCTCAACAACGCCGGGGCCACGGACCGGGATGTGGTGGTCGTGCTGAACGACAACGAGATGTCGATCGCGCCGAACGTGGGCGCGATGTCCAAGTATCTGACTTCGGTTCAGCGGAACCCGCTCTACAATCGCGTTCGCTCGGCCATCGGGGCGGCGGTGGATCATGCGCCGGGGAGGCTGTCGGGCGTCGGCACGCTGGTGCGCAAATGGGAGGAGAGCGTCAAGTCGTTCTTCACGCCGGGTGTGCTGTTCGAGGAGCTGGGGTTCCGGTACTTCGGGCCGATCGACGGTCACGACATCAATGCGCTCCTCGACACGCTGCTCGCGGTGCGCGACCTGAAGGGCCCGCGTCTCGTGCACGTCATCACGCAGAAGGGGAAGGGCTTCCCGGCGGGCGAACACGGCGAGAAGTGGCACGCACTCCCGCCCGGACACGACCCGGCGACTGGCAAGCAGCGCGCGGCATCGACCAGCAACGCGACTTACACCGCGGTGTTCGGGGCGGGACTCGCGGAGCTTGGCACCGAGCGCACCGACCTCGTCGCGATCACCGCGGCAATGCCAAGCGGTACGGGCACGGGCGCATTTGCCAAGGCGCATCCCACGCGATTCTTCGATGTCGGCATCGCCGAGGGGCACGCCGTGACCTTCGCGGCGGGATTGGCGACGCGCGGGATTCGTCCCGTGTGCGCGATCTACTCGACCTTTCTGCAGCGCGCCTACGACAGCGTGATCCACGACGTCGCGATCCAGCGTCTGCCCGTCGTGTTCGCGATGGACCGGGCGGGTCTCGTCGGCGAGGACGGCCCGACCCACATGGGGCTCTACGACATCGCCTACATGCTCGCCGTTCCCGGCATGACGGTGACTGCTCCCAAGGACTCGGCCGAGATGCTGGGTCTCCTGCGCGCCGGAGTGGAGCACACGGCCGGCCCGTTCTGCCTTCGCTATCCGCGCGACAGCGCGCCCGATGTCGCGCCGCCGATCAGCGCGATCCCGGCCGTCCCCTACGGGACGTGGGAAGTCCTGCGCCGCGGCTCCGACGTCGCGGTACTGGCGGTCGGAACAATGGTGCTCCCGGCGGTTGCCGCCGCGGCGAGTCTGGCGGCCGACGGGTTGAACATCACGGTCGTCAACTGTCGCTATCTCAAGCCCTACGATGAGCTCACCCTGGCGGCGCTCGTGGCCGACCACAAGCATCTCCTCGTGGTGGAGGAGGGCACCGTCGTCAACGGGTTCGGCGCCTTCATGTCGCACGTCGTGGGCGCGATGGATTCCGGGACTCGTGTTGCGGTGCACGGTGTGCCGGACCGGTTCATCGAGCAGGCGTCGCGCGTCCGGCAGCTCGCGCAGGTCGGACTGGACGCGGCCGGCATTGCTGAGCGGGTACGGGCCCTCCAGCATGAGACCGAGGCGATCGCCGGGTGAGTGGACGGCCGGATGACGGCATCGTGACATCCAGGCTGGCGGCGTCGCCCGCGCGCGCGGCCGCTGAATGATCCGCCTCGGTGTGGTCGGCCACCGCGGGTACGAGCGGCTGCCGGACATGCTGCGAGTCGTGTTGCGCCTCGCGCCACAACTGGGGTTCGACGTCTATTGCGAGCCGGACATCCACGACCTGGTGTCCGGGGCGTCGAAGATGGCTGGCGCCGAGCATCTCGATGCACTCGTCACGCTGGGCGGTGACGGCACGCTGCTGCGGGGCGCGCGGCTTCTAGCGGGGCGACAGGTGCCGATCATCGGGATCAACCTTGGGCGGCTCGGCTTCCTGACCAGTTGCGGCGGTCACGAAATGGAGGAAGCGCTGCACCGGTTCGCGCGGGGTGAATATCGAGCCGAGGCGCGCATGGCGCTCGATGCACGCGCGCTCGACCGGACGGGGGCCGAGCGCCGCCGGTGGCACGCGCTCAACGATGTCGTCTTGCACAAAGGCGGCTTCGCGCGCGTAGTGCGGCTCGCCGTCGAATCCAACGGCGAGGCGGTGGCGGCCTACGCGGCAGACGGGATCGTGATCTCGACGCCGACGGGTTCGACCGCGTACAGCCTGTCCGCCGGCGGCCCCATCGTCGAGCCGACGGTGGAATCGATCATCCTCACGCCGATCTCGCCGCACACGCTGGCGATCCGTCCGCTGGTGTTGCCGCCGACGGCGACGTTGTCGGTCACGACGGAGGATGGACCCGAGGAGCTGCTGGTGACGATCGATGGCCAGGTCGGTACGACGTTCGCCGGGGGCGAGGTACTGGAGGTGAAGCGCGCGGGACGATCGGTCCTGATCGTGCGTTTTCCGGGCGCGACGTACTTTTCTCGCCTGCGCCACAAGCTCGGGTGGGGTGGAGTGCCGCAGGCGTAACCCGCAACCACACCGCTGCCCATGCTCTCCGAGCTCCGGATCAAGAACTTCGCCATCATCGAGTCGTTGACGCTGCCGCTGTCGGCGGGGTTGAACGTGCTCTCGGGCGAGACAGGCGCGGGCAAGTCCATCATCGTGGGTGCGCTGGGCCTGCTGCTCGGCGAGCGGGCGAACGCCGATGTCATCCGCACCGGCGCCGACCGGGCGACGGTCGAGGGGGTGTTCGATGCAGAGGGGCGGCCGGAAGTTCTCGGCCAGCTCGATGCGCGCGGCATCGAGACGGACGACGGACAGGTCGTGCTCAAGCGCGAGGTGGCATCGACCGGCCGCGCGCGTGCCTGGATCAACGGCACGACCGTCACCGCGACCGTCCTGGCGGAGATCGGCCGCCTCCTCGTCAACCTGCATGGGCAGCACGAGTCGCAGACGCTGCTCGACATCGAGGCGCAGCGCCGCATCCTCGACGCGTTCGGCGGGGCGACGGAGCTGGCGGCCCGGGTGCGAAGCGCGTACGACGACGCCACGAGCATCCGCCAGGAGATCGCCGGGCTCACCGCCCGCCGAGCGGAGGCGGAGCGGCGGGCGGACTATCTGCGTCATGTGGCGAATGAGATCGAGACCGCCAAGCTCGAACCAGGTGAGGACACGCGCCTCGAGGACGAGTCGCACCGGCTGACCCACGCCGACGAACTCCGCACGCTGGCCCAGAGCGTCGCGGCCGCACTCGATGGCGGGGCGGATGGTCCAGCGGTGCGCGACCAGCTCGCTGCGGTGCACCGCGCACTGGCGGGATTGCAGCGGATCGATCCGTCCCTCGGTCGCCTGCAGGAGTTGTACGACACGGCCTACTACGCACTCGACGAGCTCGCGCGCCAATGTGATGACTACGCCAGCGCGGTCGATCTCGATCCACAGCGTCTCGCGGAGGTCCAGCAGCGGCGTGACGCGATCTACCGCCTCGTCAAGAAATACGGCCCGACGCTCGATGCCGTAATCGAGACCGGCCGGCAGTCGCGCCGCGAGCTCGATCTCGTCGATTCGGCGGCGTTCGACATCCGCCAGTTGGAGCGTCGCGAGGCCGAGGCTCGTGTGAAGCTCGGCGAGGCCGCAACGGCTCTCACGGCGGCGCGGGTGAGCGCGGCGGAGCGGCTGGCGCGGGCGGTGGATGCAGTCCTGCCTGAACTGGGGTTGCCGGACGGGCACCTCGCGGTCGCGCTGGACCGCCGCGACACGCCGGGAGCCGCAGGCGCAGAGGATGTGGAGTTTCGCGTCACGCTCAACACCGGCCATGACCCGCGTCCTTTGGCCCGTGTCGCTTCGGGCGGGGAGCTGTCACGCGTCATGCTCGCCCTCACGACGATTCTGGCCCGGCTCGATCGCGTGCCGACACTCGTGTTCGACGAAGTGGATGCGGGGATCGGCGGCCGGGTGGGCTCGCAAGTCGGTGCGACGCTGCGGCGGGTTGCCGCGCACCATCAGGTGTTCGCGATCTCGCACCTGCCACCGATCGCGGCCCGGGCGCACCACCATATCGTGGTCAGCAAGGGGGCACGGGGCGGGGTGACGACTGCTGATGTGCGGGTGCTGGACGGCGAGGCCCGTGTGCTCGAAGTGGCCCGGATGCTGGGCGACCCTGACCGCGAAGTCGCGAGGGCCCATGCCCGAGAGCTCCTTCGTGGAGAGGGCGGGGAAGGAGAAGGCGCAGCGGGGCGAGGAGCCGCGGCAACGGAGCCGGTAGGCGGTGCGCAGCCAGCACTACGGCACCTCTCGCTACGGTGGCCTTGGCTACTGCGGCTTTGGCCGCTTGCCGAAGGCCCCGCCGCTTCCGAGAAGGCGCGTATAGAGGCGGATCTGAACCATGTCGGTCGCGAGCTTCGGGAGAAAGCCCCCGATGCCGGCGGAGCCAGTGATGGTCTGGTAGTGGAGGTAGGACAGCTCGAAGGGAATCCGCGAGGGATGGCGTGCTGAGCCCGCGAGCGTCGAGAACGTCAGCCCGACGCCCCAGCGCTGTTCGGTGGACCCGGTGCCTGCGCCGAGGGTGTTGGCGTCGAGCGTAACCGGACCGAATCCCGTGACCGCGGAATCGAGCTTGACGACGCCCGAGTACTGATCCGCGCTGTGCTGGATGAACTGGTAGTCCGTCGAGAGACCGAAATAATCGTTGAACGTGTAGCGGGGATCGATTTCGACCACGATCGTGCGTCCCAGAGTCCGCCCGACGAACTGGTCGGCGAAGTCCGGCGTGTAGGCCTCACCGAGTCCGAGCGGGATGCGCGCCGAGATGTGGTCGGCAATGGGCATGGTTCCCTTGACCATGACCGACGTCCAGAAATGGCGGCCGAAGAGCAGGTCGCTCGCCGCGTGAATTTCGATGGCATTGGCGCCTGTGCCGGTCGCGGCGCCGACGAGCGCGTCGGCCGGCAAGGTCCCGCCGGTACCCAGGCGATAAAAGCCGGATGCAGAGAGGCGATAGTTGAAGCCTGATGGATGAAATCGCGCGCTGTCGCTGCCGTGAAAGGAGTCGAGCAGCAGCACCGTGGCGCCCAGCTCGATGTCGCCGACGTGGACGTAGTCTACCGATTGCAGCGAGTCGAAGCCGAGGCCGAGTGCACTGGACGTGAGCAAGGTCTGGGCGTCGCCGAGTCCGATCGGAGGCGCGCCGACCGGCCCCTGGGTCCCAATGCCTGGTCCGCCCGTCAACGAGTCGAAGTGCGCGAACGCGGCGGCGAGCGAATGGAATCGCCTAGTGATCGCGGTCCATGGCGCACTGCTGTCCACGGGGACGATGATGCCGGTCTTGTGGCCGTGGCCGCCGTACACATTTGCGAGCTGTGAGGCGAAGCCGGACGACTGCGAGATGAGGGCGTTCGCGGTCGCGCTCTGCGCATTCAGTGCGGGGCAGTACGCCGCGTGGCCGGGATTAGCGCGGCACGCGGCGACAGCGGCTGCGAGACTGGCACTCGCGTTCGTGAACTGGCCGTAGAGTCCCGTGTCGATCGCGAGCGCGTTCTTGAATGCGAGGGCGGGGTTGAAGCCGACGTTGCCGGTCTTGCCGCCCGGGTTAGGGTTGAAAAAGATCTCGTTGTGCGTCTGCACGATCGGCACGATGGCGCGGAGCGTGAGGCGGCGGGCGACCCCGATATCCAGTCCGATCGGCGTCATTTGCACGCGGACGCTCGACTGCACCTGCATGGTGCCGAGTGTGAGGTTGAACGCCGGGTCCTGCGTCAGGGCCCGGAGGGAAGTCTGCAGGGGTGCGAGGATCGGCAGTTGGCTGACGCCCAGAGAATCGACGGAGAGGCCGTAGCCGAGCGGCTGGAGACCACCGGTGCCGTAGCGGTCGCTGTATCGGGTATCCGACTCGCTGACACTCAGCCGCACGACGCCTGGCGGCAGCGTCAGCGCCTCGTCCGCGACGGCGTCCACGGCCTGCGCCTTGGCGGATGCTGCGGTGGCGGCGAGCGCAAGTGCCGCGGAAAGCAGCGCTGGGAGGACCGCCAGACACACCGCCAGGCACACCGTCCGCACGATGCACGCGGCTGCGGTGACGCGCGGGGGGATAGGGAAGATCCCGGGCCAGGCGTCCGCGGCGGCGCGCGCGAAGACGTGGCGGCGCGGGCGAGGGGAGGGGAGCGGAGTAGATAAACAAATCGTGGGAAGCGATCTTCCGCGACAATGCTAACACAACACCAAACGCGACGCATGACCTCGGGCGCCGGGGCACAGGCGAACGCGTGACACAGTACCCCGGCCCGGTCCTCCCGATCCCCGCGGTGGCGTGGCGATTGACCGGAAATCACTGGCTCGCAGTGCCGTGTATCCACCCGGCGGACGGTTCGATCCACGCCCTTGGCATGCTGCACCGGGGGGCGCGGGCGGCGATCGAGTTTGCTGGCGGCCCCGAGTTCATCGCCGGGGGCGGGCCCGCGCTGCTGCGTCCCGCGGTGCGCATCGATGGCGAGCCGTTCGCGGTGGGCAGTGAGCCGCTCGCGTGGGACCAGAGTGTGGAGTGGGTGCCCTCGTTCTCGACAACGGTGCGTGACGGCATGTTCGCGGTGCGCGGGACGATTTTCGCGCCAGCCGGCCGTGATGCGGATGTGCCGGGCGTGATCTACGTGCTCAGCATCGCGAATCAGACGCGTGCAGCGGCACGGGTGGAGCTTTCCGTGAATGGGACCCTTGGGCACCGGCAGCAACGTGTGCGGACGCCGAGCGCCTTTGCCGATGCGCATCGCGTGGCGGCCGGGGCGGGAGACACGGTGCTGCTCGACGGATCGGCGGTACCGGGACCGGCCGCGCTCGCGGTCGGTGCCGATGGTGTGCCGGTCGTGGAGTGCGACATCAATGGCCCGGCTCCGCAGTTCGCGCTCCGGTGCGCCGGCGACGTCGCGGCGGGCGCGACATTCGAGGCGGCGTTCTATGTCGCGGCGGCGCCCGAGCGGGATGGGGCGGCGGCGACCGTACAGGCGATGCGGCGCCGCGGGTGGCGGCCTCTGCTCGCATCGACTGTCGAGGCACTGCGGTCGCTGGAGCAATCCACGGGCAACGTGGCGCTCGACCGCGTCGTGAACCGCAATCTTCTGTTCGCGTATTTCTACGCCGTGGGGCGGGCGGTGGATGATGCGCGATTCTATCTCGTCCGTACGCGCGCGCCCTGGAATGGCCGCGGAGTCACCGTGCGCGACTGGGATGCACTCACGTGGACGGTACCCGCGGTGCAACTCGCAGATGCGGGGCTCGCGCGGGAGCTCATACTTCGCGCGTGCGAGGTGCATGGCGCCGCGCCGGGAAGTGGCATCCACTACATGGACGGGGCGCTGTTCGAGCCGGGCTTTTCGCTGGAGGGCGTGGCGGCGTTCGCGTGGGCGACGGAGCGCTACATCCGGGAGACTGGCGACGACCAGATCGTGGAGGAGCCGGTGCTGGCGGACACGCTGTACGCGAGCGCCGACGACCTCGCGGCGCGGCGGCACCCGGAGATTCCGCTGTACGGAAGCGAGGTCTATCCATCGGGCGCGCCGGTTCCGTACCCGTACACCTTACATGGCAACGCCGTCGCGGCGCTGGCCCTCGATGTGTTCAGGCGGACGCTGGACGCCGAGACGGCGAAGGAAGTGCAGGATCCGAGCGCGGTACGGGCCGCAATTCTGCGGCATTTCACGACGGATGCGGACGGAAAGTCCGTGCTGGCGGCGGCCGCGGATCTTCGCGGCAGTGTGGACCGGCACGATGATCCGGTCGCATCGGTGCTCTGGTTACCGCTGTACGAGACGCTGGACCGGCAGGAGAGCGTGTACCGGCGGACCGTCAAGGCGTCAGCGGCGAGTCGTGAGACCCCGTCACTGGTGCAGTGGTGTGCCCGTCTCGTGGGCCCGGACGCGTCCTCGGCGCTGGAGTGGCTGCGGGAGGCGCCGCTGGACAACGGCGTTGCCGCTGAGACGCTCGACGCGGATGGCGCGGCGATCGGGAACGGTGGCGATGCGTCGTTGTCGGGTCTTCTCGCCTACAGTGTGTGGTACGCGGTGCATGCGCTCGGCGTGGGAGCGGCAAGCGGCGGTTGAGTAGGGGTTATCGGCTGCTGGCGGCGCTTGTAGGGCCGGTTGGCCCGGGGTATACTTTACCCCGTTAGTGGGGCCGTGAAATGCGGGAATAGCTCAGTTGGTAGAGCACAACCTTGCCAAGGTTGGGGTCGCGGGTTCGAGTCCCGTTTCCCGCTCTCAGATAAGCCGCCGATCCGTAGGGGATTGGCGGCTTTTACATCGGGCGCGATGGTCGGGTGACGCGTGGCGTGGCACTATGCCTGGCACTAACCGCAACCGCGGACGTCATGCGCGTACGATCACCACCGCCGACATCGGCGACCTAACCTCGCGGCGGTCCGCCTACTTACGTGCTGGATCCCGTACCTACCGCATCGCGCGGAACTGCAGCGCGAGCGGTGCGTCGCTCTTACGGTGCGGCCAAGCGCAACCAATCCGCAGCGACCGAGAGACCTTGGCGCCTAGTCCATTGACAGCAAGGGGTGCAGCCCAATCGTGCCAATAGCGTATCGCCGGGTTTTTTTTACTTCGCGGCCGTTGCTCTTGAAACCGGCCGTGCGCCGTCCGGGTTTCGCTGCGGGTAACATGCGTTCCGCGCCCGGAGATCTGCGTCCCAACCAGGGCGTCGGCCACGGAGCGCCACCGAGCGTGGCAACTCGGCGTCGGCTCCAGACCTCGGGCTGTAGCGGCGCGACATCCGTTTGCTTTAGATCGGCGCTCCAGAATCTAGGTCTTCCGGGAGGACCTCGCCGCGACTAAGACGTTGATCGCGTGCATCCTCCGCTGCGATACCGTCCCGCAGCAGGTACAGGAGCTGTGTCGCATCGCCCTGTTGACCAAGGGGCTTGAATACCGTCTCACTGCGGAAATACCGCACCGATATTGCGTTGAGAACGGCACCAATGGCATCTAGGGCCTCATCGATCGCCTTCCGGCTCGTCCCGGGCAAGGGCGTGGCTCTCCGGAGGGCAAGATCCAAATCGTGATGAGCGATCCGACGGTTGCGCCATTCACGCGGGATCTTCGATTTCGTGCGAGCCACCTCGACGAGCACCGTCAGGTCGATGCGCAGCTCGGGATCGGCGACGGCGCCAGGCAGCGCCAGAATTGAGAGGTTCTGATGGCCGCCCATCGTCGGCGGGTCGGTCAGCCGGCTTATGTCGAGCAGTGCTTGGTCGAAGCCCATCTCTTGGACAATCCAGAAGAACAGCGGAGCCGCACGATTTAGCCGATCGATATGCTCCTGGCTCGTCCCGTAAAGCAATTGGTATTGTGCCCATCGGAGGTGCGCCCACACTACTTCGTTGTAGAGTGCGTCGTACAGGGTGTACTGGTACCGGTTTCTTGGACAAGTACGCGGCCTAATCATGCGACCGCCTGCAGCGTGAATGCACGGCGGACATCGACTGGGGTCCGGTAGTCGTGTCGTTCGAGCATCCACTGCGTGTTGTACTGCGCGATGAACTCCCCGATCACGCGCCGTGCCTCGTCCAGTGACGCGAAGTCGTGGAGGTAGAGGCACTCCTCCTTCAAGATCCGAATCCAGCGCTCCATCACGCCGTTGCACTCGGGTTCGCCGACATAGCTCGGACTCGCCCGGATCCCGAGCCAGCGCAGCTCCCCGAGGAACTGATCGGCCGTGTACTGCGGCCCCCAGTCCATCCGGAGTCCCAGACCCAGAGCGATCTTCGGTGCGTAGCGGCCGTGTGTGGCCTGCACGCCCTGGCGAATTGGCTCCAAGGCCGCCCAGCGATCGCCGACCTTGGCGACGTGCCAGCCGACGAGATCTGCACTGCAGTGATCGATCGCCCCGAAGAACCAGCACCAGCCGTCCTGCTGGGTGGAGAACCGCGTCGCATCGGTGCCCCAGAGTTCATTCGGGCGCGTCGTTGTGATCGTGCCCCCATGGGCCCGATCCCCACGGGCGTGGCCTCGCCGGGCCGGCGCCAGGAGCCGGTGCATGCGCATGAGCCGCAAGACGCGCTGCTTGCCGACGCGAATGCCCCGGGCGCGCAAGCGGAACCGCACCTTGCGATGCCCCTCGGTGTGAAAGGGACTCGCCGCGAGGACCGCCCGGATCTCTGTCACGAGCGTCGCATCATCGAGCGGCGTCCGCGGCCCACGCTTCGTGCCTATCGCCGCCGGGCGGAGCGCGCGCCGCGCATACACCGTCGAACGGCTCACGCGCCACACCGCACAGATCATCGTGCGCGGGTAGCGCCGCCCCGTCGCCGGGCTCACAGCCCGCGCGAGCTCTTCAACCGCGCCAGCTCCTCCCCGTACCCCCTTTTTTCGAGGAGCATCTCCGCGAGCTCCAGCTTCATCGCCAACTCGCCCACTTTCGCCTGCGCCAGCTTCACGGCGCGATCCTCCGGATCCCCGCTCTTGCGCTTGAGCTGCTGCAGGCCGCCGTCCAAGAACTGCCGCCGCCAACTCTCCACCTCGTGGGCCGGGACTTCGATCTCGCGACTGACCGCATTGATCGCGTCGCCGCGCAACAACCGCAACACGACGTCGGTCTTGGCCTTCGCACTCCACCGGTCGGGCAGCTCCCGCGCCCGATCCTGCTCCGCTCCCATCGTCATCACCCCTGTGCTCCTGGACCCTCAGGATGTACCCCAAATCAGTGTCCAAAGAAACCGAGGGCTGTATAAGGGGTCCCAATTCCGCGCCCGGTAACGTCAAATGCCCGGCACGTACGTCGTCATCGCTCTTGTGATGAGTCATTGCCTGGCCTACTGCTGTTTGCGATCGAGGACGTCCTCGAGCTTAGTATGAAGGAGTTCCCGGGCTCAATAAGGGTCCGGACGCTGGGGGGCGCCCGGGACGCCGCAGCAGCGCTCCGCGCACCCGTGGGCCTGCGCTCAAGCGTTACTCAGACCCACTGGAATCGTCAAAAGCGTCGCTTGGCGCCGTTTCGCTTGCCTTTCTGGCCGTTTTGGGCCCATTTTGCGTCCGAAAGGGCCCGTTAACCCCCATTGGCTCCGCTCATGCTTATCCGCTTTCGAACCAAAAACTTCAGATCCCTTAAGGAGAAGCAGGAGCTGTCGTTCGTTGCCAGTTCCCTTAAAGACACCAAAGGGGTGCATATCCGTACTTCGCATGTACTTGGATTCGATCTCCTGCGGGTAATCGCCATTTACGGCGCCAACGCATCTGGCAAGACCAATGTATTGCGTGCACTACACTTCATGAGCGGTGCAGTTGAGGATTCCCACCGCGTTTGGCAACCGAAGGAGTCGGTACCGCTTCAACCCTTTGCGTTAGATAGCGAGTCCCAGACAGCACCATTCTTTTTTGCCGTCGATCTTCTTCTAGAGGGCGTTCGATACGATTACGGCTTTACCCTCGACAAGCAGCGTGTCCGGAAAGAATGGCTCTACGCATTTCCCAAGGGTCGGCGCCAGGTCTGGTTCAAGAGGGATTTTGAAGCACCGACTGCTTTCTATTTCGGCAAGAGCCTGGGTGGCGAGAAGAGCACCATACAAAGCCTCACACGCGACAACAGCCTCTTTCTATCCGCGGCCGCGCAGAATAACCACGAGCAGCTAACCCCGATCTTCAAGTGGTTCTCTGAGAACTTAATCCACCTCGGTCCAGGTCATTGCGGCTCACTCGCTCCCGCAACCGCACGGTACTGCAAGAAATTAGGTGCCGAAAAATACCTACTCGCAATGCTCGGGGGCGCGGACCTCGGAATAGTCGACCTGGAGTTAACCGACGCCGAGGCGAACGGGAACGGCGCGAGCGGCACCGAAGCGAGTAACAATCCTCCCAAGTCGGCCAATCGTTCTCGCTCCGACCTAGACCGACATGGTGTGTCGATGCGACACCGCGCAGCGGAGGATCCCCGCGGCGTAGCATTTCCGTTTAACGAAGAATCAAACGGCACTAAGGCGCTGTTCGGGCTGCTTGGGCCGATCATTCACGCGCTTGCGACCGGCGGAATGCTAAGTATCGACGAGTTGGATTCTAGCCTTCATCAAATCTCGCTCTGGAGCTGGTTCGTAGTTTCAACGATGCCGATCGCAATACCAACAATGCGCAGTTGGTTTTCAACACGCACGATTCCAACCTGCTTGATCTGGAGATCCCGGGTCGCGACCAAATCTGGTTCGCCGAAAAAGATCGAGGCGGGGCGACTCACATTTACCCACTTTCCGATTTCAAGCCGCGTCGTCACGAAAGCTTGGGCCGCGGCTATCTGCAAGGCAGGTACGGTGCAGTGCCGTACATTGGCAGTGAGACCTTCGTCGCGCCCGATCCAGATGAACTAGTAGTAGGCACACGACGCCTTAGCGTGCGCCGTGACCGCTCGCTAAGGTGTCCGCGGCCGACTCTGCCGCCGCGGCCTCGCATGCTGATCGTTTGCGAGGGATCCGTGACGGAGCCATCATATCTAAAAGAGCCTGCTCAGGCTGCAACGCGTCGCGCTGGTAGACGTCGAGCTGGTTCATTCCGGTGGCGTTCCAAAGACAATCGTTGAGCGCGCGGTGGCGTTGAAGCGAGCGGCCGAGAGGGCGGCTCGCAAGGCGCGGGATGTAAACCTTCGATATGATCACGTTTGGGGGCTTTTCGACATTGATTCTCATCCAAACGTTCCCGATGCCAAACAGCAAGCGCGCGACAACGGAATAGAGCTCGCGATTTCAAATCCGTGCTTTGAATTGTGGGCCTATCTCCATTTTGCGGACCGTACGGCGTACATTGACCGTCGCGAGTTGAGGGAGAAGTGCAAGAAGTTCATGCCTCGTTATGACAAATTGCTTCCATTTGACACCCTTTGGCCGAGCTATGGCGACGCGGTTCGACGTGCGGCAACGTTGGATAGGACGCACGCAAACAACGGCGACGCGGGTGCGAATCCCTCTACGCGCGTCTACGTATTGACTGAAGATATTCGCAGATTGGGATTGCCCGCGCACACAATCAATCGCGTATCCGCTGACCTATAGCCTTGGCCTTAACGGCGCGTTTTGAGCGGGCGTGTACTGGTACCGGTTTCTTGGACAAGTACGCGGCCTAATCATGCGACCGCCTGCAGCGTGAATGCACGGCGGACATTGACTGGGGTCCGGTAGTCGTGTCGTTCGAGCATCCACTGCGTGTTGTACTGCGCGATGAACTCCCCGATCACGCGCCGTGCCTCGTCCAGTGACGCGAAGTCGTGGAGGTAGAGGCACTCCTCCTTCAAGATCCGAATCCAGCGCTCCATCACGCCGTTGCACTCGGGTTCGCCGACATAGCTCGGACTCGCCCGGATCCCGAGCCAGCGCAGCTCCCCGAGGAACTGATCGGCCGTGTACTGCGGCCCCCAGTCCATCCGGAGTCCCAGACCCAGAGCGATCTTCGGTGCGTAGCGGCCGTGTGTGGCCTGCACGCCCTGGCGAATTGGCTCCAAGGCCGCCCAGCGATCGCCGACCTTGGCGACGTGCCAGCCGACGAGATCTGCACTGCAGTGATCGATCGCCCCGAAGAACCAGCACCAGCCGTCCTGCTGGGTGGAGAACCGCGTCGCATTGGTGCCCCAGAGTTCATTCGGGCGCGTCGTTGTGATCGTGCCCCCATGGGCCCGATCCCCACGGGCGTGGCCTCGCCGGGCCGGCGCCAGGAGCCGGTGCATGCGCATGAGCCGCAAGACGCGCTGCTTGCCGACGCGAATGCCCCGGGCGCGCAAGCGGAACCGCACCTTGCGATGCCCCTCGGTGTGAAAGGGACTCGCCGCGAGGACCGCCCGGATCTCTGTCACGAGCGTCGCATTATTCGAGCGGCGTCCGCGGCCCACGCTTCGTGCCTATCGCCGCCGGGCGGAGCGCGCGCCGCGCATACACCGTCGAACGGCTCACGCGCCACACCGCACAGATCATTGTGCGCGGGTAGCGCCGCCCCGTCGCCGGGCTCACAGCCCGCGCGAGCTCTTCAACCGCGCCAGCTCCTCCCCGTACCCCCTTTTTTCGAGGAGCATCTCCGCGAGCTCCAGCTTCATCGCCAACTCGCCCACTTTCGCCTGCGCCAGCTTCACGGCGCGATCCTCCGGATCCCCGCTCTTGCGCTTGAGCTGCTGCAGGCCGCCGTCCAAGAACTGCCGCCGCCAACTCTCCACCTCGTGGGCCGGCACTTCGATCTCGCGACTGACCGCATTGATCGTGTCGCCGCGCAACAACCGCAACACGACGTCGGTCTTGGCCTTCGCACTCCACCGGTCGGGCAGCTCCCGCGCCCGATCCTGCTCCGCTCCCATCGTCATCACCCCTGTGCTCCTGGACCCTCAGGATGTACCCCAAATCAGTGTCCAAAGAAACCGAGGGCTGTATAGGCGGTCCCAGCGACGTTCAGTCCCGCATCAGATCCGACCGCAGCCTGCGACCTATTCTACAGACTCCGGTATTGCACACCGTACGCCGAGCGAGTAACGCGCCCCAGCCCCCCTGGGCGACTCGTTTCCACTCTGGTTGAAGCGCGGCATTGGTGGCGTGTAGCCGATCCGAGCAGCTCCTGAGTCAAAGCCACGCGTGAAAGGAGCAGCCGACTACGCTAGTCGACTGATTCCTCAATGAAGTCCGCTATGTCCAAGGCGGGACCGACACCCCATTTGTGACGCATTACGGGAAATGAGACGTCTTGAGGATCGTTGAGGCGGCTTGGCCTGATATTCACATACAACCATTCTTCGTCTTCGTCGTGATAGAGCTTGGCGACACTTGAATGGTCGATTTGGGAATCGTCCTCGTATAGTATGCCCTGCAGGCTATCGTTCAGTAGCTTCACCAGATTGTCCGCATCTCGCTTGCGGCCATCCCGCCGAAGGGCGCAAACGATATGAACGCAAACTTTCGTCTCCCGAGGGAAAGGTTCGCCCCCGGCCTTGCTCTCGGCAAACCAATGCCTGATTGCTTTGGTGAACGCGCGCCTGACTGCCGGTTCGCGAGTTTGCCGACTGAGCGGACGCACGCGGATAGGCCGCTGAGATATCGGCGCGTCACGAGTGCAGAACGGACAGCTGTGTTGGACAAGGGAATGAAGCTTGGCCGACAGCGAAGGCGAGTAAGCGTACATCGGCCGCGCGCGCGGCTGTACAAATCCGGTAGTAGCAGTTTCCATCTCTTGCCGACTGATCCAGGTGAGGATGCTGTGTACCCCGATTGGACGAGGCACTTTGGAGAGCGTAGGTTGGCTTTTCAAAGGAGTGTGGTGCGATGGAAACGCATCGCCGGGGGTCGGATGGGCGGCGGCGGTTTACGCCGGAGTTTAAGCGAGACCAGGTTGGGCGCGTGCTCCGGGGTGAGCTCACCATGGCAGAGCTGAGCCGGGAGCTCTCGGTTTCGCATAGCCTGGTGCGCAGGTGGAAACAGCTGATGGATCGGGGAGTGAGACAGCCGTCGGCGCGAATGACGAGGTCGTGCCGGCGAGCGAACTGCGCGTGGCCCAGCAGCGGATTCGGGAGTTGGAGCGCGCCCTGGGCCGGAAGACCATGGAGGTGGAGATCCTCCAGGCGGCTCGGGACGAGGTAAAAAAAAGACCGAATTACTACGGCGTGTCCAAGCAATGACGGGCCAGCCAATGGCGCCGATCTGCCGGGTGTTAGGGATTGGCCGGGCAAGCGCATACCGACGGAGCGGTCCCCGGCGCGCTCGGTATGCGCGGGCCAATGATCGGATGGTGACCGCGCAGATCCGGACGATCATCCGGACCCGCGCCTCCTACGGCGCCCGGCGCGTCCGGGCTCTCGTCAATCGCGAGTTTGCCACGGACTACAATCTCAAGCGGATCCGGCGCGTGATGGCGATCGCGGGGTGGCAGTTGCCTCGGGCGGCCCGGCGTCGGATGGGGCGCGCGCACACGGGGCGCATCCAGCGGCCGGCGCCGAATGAGCGGTGGTGTTCCGACGTGCTGGAGATCGCCTGCTGGAACGGGGAGATCGTCCAATGGGTTTCGCGCTGGACTGTCATGATCGCGAGGTGCTCGCGACGGTGGCGGCCGCCCACGATCTGCGGAGCGGCGAGATCCAACAGCTCATGCACCGCGCCGTCGCGAGTCGCTTCGGTGCTGGCACCCGGCCCGACGCGCCGATCCAGTGGCCCAGCGACAATGGGAGCATCTACACCGCGCTCGATACCCTATGCACCGCCGAGCGCCTGCACTTGGTGCCGATCACGACACCGGCCGCGAGTCCGGAATCGAACGGAATGTCGGAGGCCTTCGTCAACACACTGCGACGCGACTACATCGCGGGGGCAGACCTCAGCACGGCCGCCCTCGTTCTTGAGCAGATCAGCACCTGGATCACCGATTACAATGCCGTCGCCCCGCACTCGGCGCTCGGCTATCGCTCGCCCCACCAATACCGGGAGGACGTCCTAAAGCTGAGTGCGATCACCTAGACCAAAGTGCCTCACGAATTGGGGCTCACAGCAAGGACGGCCAGCGCCTCACCCGACGCGGCGGCCACGTCGTAACTCACGGAAAAACCCGTGTCGGCGTTGTACGCGTCGATCAGCATCCGGTGAATCACGGCCGTGTCGATCGTTTGTCGCCGAAGCTCAGCAATTAGTTGAGGCAGGAACAGCTTCTCTGACGCCATCGCGGATAAGATCCACCAGTTGTCCGCGATCTGCAATGCACTCTGAAGCCGGGTGACCGCTGCCCCGTCGTCCGGCCGAGAAGGGCTCTGGGAGCGGCAATCGTACGCTCACAGCGGGGCCCGTGAGGGGCTAGCCGTCGCCCGGGGTAGCACTATGCCTGACACTATTGTGCACGGCGGTCGGTGGCGCACCGTACGCAGTTGTTGGTCTACAATGCGAACGAGCCGGGCGACCCACAGTCTTGCCAGGGTTTGGGTCGCGGGTTCGAGTCCCGTTTCGCCCTCTTGTGTGCCAATGACCTGCGGGCCCGGCGGCATCACCGCTGGGCCCGCAGCACGGATGGCACTACTCCCTCTCAATTTGGCGCACGGGGGCGCGACGACTACGCGCGCGCGATCACTCCGCGCGCAGTGCGTCATTCGGCGCCGCGCGGATCGCGCTTCGCGTGGGCATGTAGACGGCCGCGGCGGCGATCGCCCCCATGAGTATCGGGATCATGGTGAACGTGACGGTATCCGTCGCGGTCACGCCGTACAGGAGCCCCGACATCAGCCGCGTCAGCGCGAACGCGCCGGCCGGCTCGCCTGGCTGGAGGACTATGCCGTGTCGAAGGCTCAGGGTGAGGATGCGCCGGTGCCGGCGCGCCTCAACACCGGGATTCGATTCGAGCGTGTGTCCTTCGCCTATCCCGGGACCGACCGGCTCGTCCTCGACAATGTGAATCTGCACATCGCGCCCGGGTCAGTCGTGGCGATCGTTGGCGAGGATGGCGCTGGGAAGTCCACGCTCGTGAAGCTGCTGTGCCGGATGTATCAGCCGACGAGCGGGCGGATACTCGTGGACGGAGTGGCATTGTCGCGGATGCCCGCAGCCGCGTGGCGGGAGCGGCTGCCGGGGGCGTTCCAGGATTTCTGCAAGTTCGAGTTCCGGATGCAACACACCGTGGGGCTGGGCGACGTCCCTCGTCTCGACGATGTGCCGGCCGTCACGGCAGCCGTCCAACGGGCCGGGGCGGACGACGTCGTGGAGCGGGCCGTCTCGGGGCTCGAGACGCAGCTCGGTCCTACGTGGCCTGAGGGCGCGGATCTCAGCTTCGGCCAGTGGCAGAAACTGGCGCTGGCGCGCGGGTTCATGCGTGATCAGCCGCTCGTGCTCATGCTCGACGAGCCGACAGCGGCGCTCGACGCCGAGACCGAGCACGCATTGTTCGAGCGGTTCGCGGCGGCGGCACGCGAAACCGCGTCCGCCGTGGGGCAGGCCGCCGGGAACGGGCGGATCACGGTTCTTGTGTCACACCGGTTCAGCACGGCCCGCATGGCGGACATGATCGTGGTGCTGGGCGGGGCGCGGGTGACCGAGTCCGGCAGCCATGAGGCGCTCATGGCCAAAGGTGGGCAGTACGCCGAGCTGTACGGAATCCAGGCGGCTGCCTACCGCTGACCCAGTCTGATCACCTGGCAACCGCCGGATCGATCCGCATCGCTCGGCAGGCTGCGAGCGTTGGTGCTGGAGGCGACTGCGCCCATCTGCGTCAGAGGGTCACCACTATTTGATGTTGATGACAGCCTTCGGAAAGTAGCGGACGCCCGCCATGTCCTTGAAATGGTCGTCCTGAGTCCACAGGGTGGCGTGGTTGAGTCGAGTCGTCGCCAGGATGATGCTGTCCGCCATGGGCAGGCGTTCAGATCGGCTCGTCTGAGCCGCAGTCAGCGCTACATGCGCATCGAGATCGACCACGCGGCCCTGCAGCATCTGTGCGGCGCCCCGCTGCGCGTAGGCGCGTCCGCGGTCGGTGTCGAGGCGTTTGTAGACCTCATAGAGCGTGATCGACGGGACCACGAGTCGCGCGACAGCTTCAATGGCGGGGGCGAAGTGTGCCGCGTTTGGTTCGTCAGCGAAATATTCGAGCCATGCGGAAGAATCGATCACGTTCGGCCCTGGTGCGGCATCCGGCGTGCTTGGCCGTGGGCGCTCCCGCACTCGCCGAGAGGGGCTAGACACGGTCGTCCTCGCGTACGACCGTCGTGTCGATCCCGCGAGCGAACCCCCGTACCGCGCGCATGCGACGGACCGGGACGAACTGGACCGCATCGCCGACAATGAGCGCCTGCAATTTGTCGCCGGGGCGCCAGGCCAGGGCTTCGCGTACCCGCCGCGGGATGACGACCTGGAACTTGGGTGAGAGCGTTACCGCATCCATGGGTGATCCCGGTTTCAGTGACCGTATGACGATTCAGCAATCTATCGGGAAATCGTCATACGACAAGCCGCCGATGACCGACCGGTGCGCGGGGCGGTCGTCACCCCGTGGTAGCTGCTGGCGCGAGCGACACGTGAATCGACTTGGACGTGGGGGTGTTGCTTCGCTCGGCCACGCTCCCGACCGGGACCAGGACATTGGCCTCCGGGAAATACGCCGCAACACAGCGGCGCGGGATGGGGAAGGGCACGACCTGAAAAGACCGGGCCACTCGCCGTTCGTCGCCGAAGTGACTCGTGATGTCAACGCGAACGCCGCCCGTCCATCCCCGCTCGGCCGCATCGTCGCGGTTCATGAAGAGAACGCGCCGGCCGCCATGTACCCCGCGGTACCGGTCGTGCAGGCCGTAGACCGTGGTATTGAACTGGTCGTGGCTCCGGATGGTCGTCATCAGGTATTGATCCGGCTCGAGGTGGTGCTCGGAGATCGGGGCCACGGTGAAGCGTGCGCGCTTCGTGGCCGTCACGAAGCGGCGGTCGCGCGCCGGGTTGGGCAGATAGAATGGCCCCTCTTCGATCCGTTCGTTGTACCGCTCGAAGCCCGGAACGACGCGGCTGATGTGATCCCGGATCCTGCGGTAGTCGGCGCCAAGTCCATGCCAGTCGATCCCTTGATCCGAGCCGAGGGTAGCGTGGGCAATGCCACCGATGATCGCGGCTTCGCTCCGCAGCATCGGTGACGCAGGTTTGAGACTCCCGCGCGAGGAACTGATGATGCCGAACGCGTCCTCCACGGTCACGAAACCATTGGGATCGCGCTCGGAGCGGCCAAGGCACGGGAGGAGCAGGGCCTGCCTGCCGGTGATGAGGTGCCCGCGGTTGAGCGTCGTCGCGATCTGGACGGTCAGCGCACACCGTCGCATCGCCTCGGCCGTGCAGGCGGTGTCCGGCGTCGCCGAGAGGAAATTGCCGCCGAGTCCCACGAAGACTTCGATCGAGCCGTCGTGCATCGCGCCGATCGTGTCGACCGTGTCCTTGCCCGCGTGGCGCGGCGGCTCGAACTGAAACTCGCGGGCGAGGGCGTCGAGGAATGGGCCGGTGGGCCGCTCCCAGATCCCGACGGTGCGATCGCCCTGGACGTTCGAATGCCCGCGGACGCAGCACGTGCCGGCGCCTGGGCGTCCGATGTGTCCGCCGAGCAGGAGGAGGTCGACCATGATCTGAATGCCGGCGACGGCGTCCCGGTGCTGTGTCATGCCCATCGCCCAGCAACAGATCATGCGCTTGGCACCGGCCATCATGCGTCCGGCCCGTTCGATGTCTTCACGCGGGATCTGCGAGCCATCGACGATCGCCTGCCAGGAAGTTGCGTCGAGATCGGCCGCCAGCGCATCGAATCCGTCGGTGTATGCCCGGATGAAATCGTGGTCGATCACTCCGCCATGCGCGGCCTCCTCGGCCAGCATCACCTTCATGAGGCCTTTGGCGAGCGCAATGTCGCCGTTGATGCGGACAGGAAGGTGCAAATCGGCGAGCGCGGTACCAGTGCCCAGGAGATGGGCGGCGAAGCTGACCGGATTCGGGTACTCCTGCGGATTCGGGTCCGTGAATCGCATGAGCCCGGGCTCGGGCAGCGGATTGATCGCGATGATCTTTGCGCCGTGCTTCTTCGCGTGCTCGAGCGACGTGAGCATCCGCGGGTGGTTCGTTCCCGGGTTATGGCCGACGATCACGATCAGGTCGGTCTGCTCGAAGTCTTCGAGCGTCACCGTGCCTTTGCCGATGCCGAGGCTCTCGACGAGTGCGGTGCCGGACGACTCGTGGCACATGTTGGAGCAGTCGGGCAGGTTGTTGGTCCCGAACCGCCGAGCGAAGAGCTGGTATAGAAAGGCGGCCTCATTGCTGGCGCGGCCGGAAGTATAGAACGTGGCGTGGTCGGGTGATGCGAGTTGCTTAAGGCGATCCGCAATCAGATCGAACACCTCATCCCACGCGATCGGCTCGTAGTGCGCGGCGCCTTCGCGGCGGACCATCGGCTGGGTGAGGCGCCCTTGCTGGTTGAGCCACCAATCCGGCTGTGCCGCGAGCGCATCGATGGGCCACTTTCTGAAGAACTCCGCGCCAATGCGGTGGCGCGATCCTTCGTTGGCCATCGCCTTTGCACCATTCTCGCAGAACTCGAACGTGTGCCGTTTGCCGTCCGGCGCGGGCCATGCGCAGCTCTGGCAGTCGAACCCGTTCTTCTGGTTGACCGTGGTGAAGACGCGGAGCGTATCGCGCACCCCAAGCCGGGGGAGTGCGACGCGAAAGGTGTTTGCGATGGCCGGAAGTCCGGCCGCCGAATGCGAGGGCGCGCGAATCGCGGCCCAGTCGTGCTCAATGGGTGGTTGAGCGAGCAGGGCGGCGGGGTGATCGTTGGCGGTGGCGGCGCACGCCTGTCCGACGGCGGCTTGAAGGGCGGGAATGGGCGCGCCGCCTGTCGGCCGCGGTGCGTGCGTCGGGAAGAATCCCTCGGCGAGGAACTCGAATGGATCGGCGCCGGCGGGGGACGTCGTCGTGATGTCGTCTGTGTTAGCGGCCATGGCGAGAACACCGTCCAATGGAGAGGCCAGCCGGCCCTGCACCTGTGCAATTTGCGCAACCTACGTGCGTGCAATTGTCGGACCCGCCGCCGAGTTGTGCCCCGATGCGCGTGCGCGGCGAACTCGGCTAATGTGACTTTCCGGGGCCGTACGCCAGGGCTTGAACTTTGCAACCTGAGGCTGCGCTGGATCTAGCGCGTGTAGAAGGTGAACCCGTTGGTGCGTCGAGGCAAGGTGGTGGGACCGTTAGTGTGGCCTTCGAAGTGTGGTGCTGGCGAATGAGCGTCATAGACGTGTCCTGCGATCTCCGGCGGCCAGGCACCGCTCTGCCGCACGCGTGGGAGCGCTGCGTGGGGAGTGGCCACGCCTTGTTGGCGCTTCGCGCCGACTATCAGGCCCAGATACGCCGATGCCACGACGAGCTGGGCATGCAGAACGTCCGTTTTCACGCAGTTCTCTCCGACGACCTCGGGACACTCGTTTGCGAGCAGAACAGGCTCCTGTACTCCTTCTTCAACGTCGACACGATCTGGGATGCCCTGCTCTCGGCGGGCGTGCGGCCATTTGTCGAGCTCAGTTTCATGCCGTCCACGCTGGCATCTGGAAGCGCGACGGTGTTCCAGTACCGGGGCAACATCACGCCACCGCGAGACACTGCCGCGTGGACCGCGCTGATCCGGCGCCTCGCCGTGCACGCCATCGACCGGTATGGCATCGACGAGGTGTCTCGATGGTTCTTCGAGGTGTGGAATGAGCCGAACCTCTCGGCATTCTGGACGGGTACCCAGGCCGATTACTTCGGTTTGTACCGGAAGACCGCTGTCGCGCTCAAGGGCGTATCCGACCGCCTCCGCGTCGGCGGCCCTGCAACCGCGGGCAACGGGTGGATCGCGCCATTTATCGAGTATTGCGAGTCCGGCCACGTGCCCCTGGACTTCGTGAGCACGCACCACTACCCCACCGATGCGTTTGGCCGGCCGGGCGATGATACGGAGGCGCAGCTCGCTGCCAGCACACGTAGCGTGCTTCGTGACCGGGCGCGCGCGACTCGGCAACTGGTGGGTGATCGGCCGCTCTACTACACCGAATGGAGTACGTCGTCCAATTCGCGAGACCCGCTGCACGATGACCCGTACGCGGCGGCGGTGATCGTCAAGACGATGCTCGAGGCGCGTGGGA
Source organism: uncultured Gemmatimonadales bacterium (assembly GCA_963737895.1). Taxonomy (GTDB): domain Bacteria; phylum Gemmatimonadota; class Gemmatimonadetes; order Gemmatimonadales; family Gemmatimonadaceae; genus Palsa-1248. The sequence continues at coordinate 2,992,794 of CAVTUF010000001.1, forward strand.
TGGTGGACGGTTACAGCTGGTGGGCGTTCTCCGACATCTTCGACGAGAACTACTTCCCGTCGATCCCGTTTCACGGCGGGTTCGGCCTGCTCAACCTGTATGGCGTCGGGAAGCCGTCGTACCGAGCGTTCGAGCTCCTGCACCGGCTCGGCACGGACCTCGTCTTCTCCTTCGAGGACCAGCATCCCACCGTCAATGCCTGGGTCGTTCGACAACCAGCTGGTCGTGGCACAACGGTCCTGATCACCAATCACGCGTTGCCCCGGCACCCGATCGCGACGGAGCACGTGCACGTCCGGCTGGACGGTGTGGCGTCACCGGCTGCCGTCATCGTCCGGCGAATCAATGCGGACCACGCAAACGCGAAAGGACGGTGGCAGGCGTTGGGCGGTCCGGCCTACCCATCACCCGCACAGGTCGCGGACCTGCGCGACGCGTCGCGACTCAGCCCTGCGCACCAGCCGTGGACGTACGAGAACGGGTCGCTGCACATCGAACTCGACGTGCCGCCACACGCCGTCGCGGCCGTAACGATCGACGGCGCCGCGCAGGCAGCGTCCGCGGATACGGCGCCTATGGACTGTGTTTGAGATTTCGGCGGGCCGCATCGGCGATCGAGGCGACGACGCCGGGCTGGCTGAGCTCGATGGGCACGTGATCGCCCGCCGCGGCTCGAGCGTTCGCGGCGGGCTGCTGAGGCTGGCGCCACCCGGTAGACTGGGGCGGACCGGCGCGACGAGTGGAACGCGGTGCTCGGATCTCCTAACGCCACGTCAAATGCGCCCAGTCTGATGCGCCGCGTCAGATGTCGGCCATCGTGTCGAAGTACTCGTGATCCGAGCTGTAGCCGCCCTCTCCCGCGTAGACGTGCTTGACATCGTCGGCGAATTCGATGGCCTTGATCCATTTGACCATCTTGAAGCCCAGTTGGTTCTCGACACGCAGGCGCAGTGGCGCCCCGTGCACGGCGGTGAGCGGCTCGAAGTTCATGTCGTAGGCAAGCAGCGTTTGCGGATGCCGGGCGTTCTGCATCGTGTGGCTGTCGTAGTACTGACCGCCTTCCAAGCCCTCGCCGAAGGAATAGAAGATCACGGCTGTGACGCTAGATTGTGGCCGCACGATCTTCATCAGGTCGGTCATCGGCAGGCCGCCCCATTCGGCTATGCCGGACCACCCCTGGATGCAGTGGTGCAGGGTGATCTGGGTCTGTTTGGTCATCGCCCGCAGTTCGCCGAGCGACAATTCCACCGGCTTCTCGACCGAGCCGTACACTTTCAGTCGATACTCCTTGAAGCCATTGGCAGCCAGAGCCTTCCATTCCTCCGAGGCCGGGGGCCTGCCGTTCGGCCAAAAAAAGGGTGAGATGTCTTCAACCCTGTATTCCGCTCTGGGCGAGTGCCGCGCGAGCAGGGTTCGAATCACCGGGTTGACCAGCGTATCGCCCACCCGCTGGATTAGGCGCGGGAACAGCCACGTCGCCCAATTCGCCATGACGTTTGCGAGGACCAGGATCAGGAGCCCGCTCAGCCCGATGTACATGCCGAACCGCAGCGGATTGTCCGTACCCAGGACGATGTGATTCATGTTCCGCGCGAAGCCGGTGACGATCACCATCGCGACGTGCGCGACGACGAAGGCGGCGTACGCGCATAGTACCAGGAAGTGAATCGATCGGCCGACCTGCCGGTTGGCCGGCAACCCGCGATACCAGCGAAAGCGGTTGACCAGCGCTGGAGACATCGCCGGTCCCGTCAGGATCGAAAGCGGTGCAAGGATAAAGATGACGGCGAAATAACTCAGCTGCTGAAGCGCATTGTATTGATAAAAGCCGTTGGGCTCCGGCGGCAAATGGAAAGTGGCGTAGTGGACGAACACGGCCCAGGCGTCGGGAAAGACGTGCCATGACGTGGGCACAATCCGGCGCCACTGGCTCGTCGCGAAGAGGAGCGCCACGTAGACCGTACCGTTCACGACCCAGAACAGAGCGCTGACAAAGTGCCAGTGCCGCGCCAGGCCGAGCGTGTGACGGCCGCCGGGCAGGCCCACCCACGGCGTCAGATACCGCGCGTCGTCCTTGGCAGTGTACAGGCGATCGAGTGGCACCTGCACCGGCGTGAATCGAATCCATTCGCTGCCCGGGGTGCAGTGGACATTCCAGTACAGCCGTGGATGATCCATCAAGACTTGCAGGCCGCTGCGGGCGAGCAAGACCAGGAACAGCAGGTTGACAAAGTGGGTGATACCGATCCACGCCGGAAAGCCAAAGGGCTGCGTTGCCGTCTTCGGGGTGAGATGCTCGATAGCGGGAGTGGCCGGCAGTCCCTTCGTGATCCACTGTACGTACGCCGTAATCACGGCCAGCACGATCGGCAGCACGAGCGGCAAGACCGTCGAGAGCCGCACGCGCGGCGACGAGGCTGAGAGCGAGGCGCTCACCGCCACGGGTCGCGATGGGGACGCGGTCGTGGCGTCGCACCGTACGGCAATGAGAGACGGTGGATTGGCAGGGGCTTCGTCATCCGTTAGGTGATCTCACGCGGGATCTCCCTTCGGGAAAGGGGAGAGGCAGCCCCGCGAATCCGGCGCGACAGAATCCGGCCCCGAATATGCAACCCGCAACCGCAACTCCGATAGAGTGTGTCGCGCCGTCGAGCAGGTCGGCGCGACGTGGCGTGATTTCCATCCCCGCAATGCGTAGCCGAGCGTGACAACCGTCCGTGTGGCGTGGGACCTTCGGCGGCCAGGCACACCGCTCGCGCATGCGTGGGAACAGGGTGTCGGCAGTGGGCACGCGCTCCTGGCGCTCCGAGCTGATTGTCAGGCGCAGCTCCAGCGGTGTCACGATGAGCTCGGAATGCAGCGCGTCCGTGTCCACGCGCTCCTCGGGTCGGCACGGCGAATGCGTAATTGGTTTGACGAAGGAGAATTTGAACGCTCGCCGACGAGAATCGTGATGTAAGTCGCTAGTCTCGACTCACTGGGGACTCGTTATGTCTTCACTTCAGGAACCTGAAGCACCGCCGCGCCCTCTCGCTACCGCGCCTCTTACCGTTCCTCATCGCGCCTCGCCTCGCCCCAACGGAGTGAGCGCTGATCCAGCCGTCCGGCGGACGCACGAGGCGCTGCGGCTTGTATTCGGACCGATATCTGCGCGGCGCTTTGCGGTTCGGCTGTGGGACGGCACCACCGAGGCGCCACCTGAACCCAATGCGCCACAATTCACACTCGTGCTCAACAGTCAGGGAGCACTGCGGCAGATGTTGCTTCCTCCCACAGAACTGCGCCTCGGCGAGGCATTTGCCAGTGGGGTGTTTGACATCGAGGGCGACTTGGAAGCAGCCTACGCAGTGGGGAGCGACCTGAATGATTGGATCTCCAACCCCGCTACCGCTGCGCGCGTCGTGAGCAGACTTGCCCGACTTCCTCGAATGGAGGCCGGGGAACAGGCGCGTCGCCGCCGCTTCCGATGGCGCCGCGGACGTGCCCATTCACGCCGTCGCGACGTGGCGGCGATTCGCGCACACTACGACGTCGGCAACGACTTCTACGCACTGTGGTTGGATCGGCGGCTGCTGTACTCCTGCGCCTATTTCGAGACGGGCGCCGAGGATCTCGATGCCGCCCAAGAAGCGAAGCTCGAGTTGATCTGCCGTAAACTGCGACTTCGTCCGGGCGAACGGTTGCTGGATGTCGGCTGCGGGTGGGGGGGGCTCGCGATGTACGCCTCGGCACGGCACGGCGTCGAGGCCGTGGGGATCACGCTGAGCGAGGCGCAGGCCTCGATTGCGAGGCAGAGAATCGTGGCCGCCGGGCTGACGGACCGTTGCCGGGTCGAGGTTTGCGACTATCGCAGCCTCCGCGTTGAGCGCCCGTTCGACAAGATTGTGAGCGTCGGCATGTTCGAGCATGTGGGTCGCGATCAGCTCCCCGTCTACGCGCACCATGTCTTTCGGTTGCTGGCATCCGGCGGACTCTTTCTCGTCTGCGGGATCGTGACGGCGCCGGAGGCCGCCGGGTTTGGCGCGGCGTTGCATCGCCATCTCCGGCGGCAAGGGGCGTTTATCGACCGGTACGTATTCCCTGACGGAGAATTGGTCCGACTCGACGAGGTGGTCGAAAGAGGCGAAGCGGCAGGGTTCGAGGCGCGTGACATCGAGTCGCACCGCGAGCACTACGCGCGCACTCTTCGCCAGTGGGTCCGGCGTCTGGAAAGTGCCAAGGAAGACGCGGGCCGCCTTGTCGGCGACCAAACATATCGTGTCTGGCGACTCTATATGGCTGCGTCGGCGCATGCATTCGCGAAGGGGCGTCTCGGGATCGCACAGGTGCTGTTCGCCAAGCCGACTGCGGACGGGGTGGTCACTCTACCGCTCACCCGGAAGGACCTCTACGCGACGCGGGCGCGGGTGACGCGCTAGAGGCGCTGTTCGACCACTTCTTCGGGGATGCATCCTGGCACTCGCCGAACCACGTACAGTCTCCGCCAACGTCGCGTGCCATTTGTGCGACCATCGCGAACACGCGTCGATAACGGCGACATGTGCGGCGCCCACGACCCGGTCAGATGCAGCTCTGGAGCTTGCCGGGACCGGTCGTGAGTAGTCGGTAACAGTCGCGTGCGAGCAGACGCGTCCTCGCAGAACGGTCTCGCGACGCAAATGACGATCGCCTGTCCGGATTGCGGAACACTGGCGGACCTGCCAGCACTCCGAGCGGGAGCAGCTGCGGTCTGCCGGACATGCGGCAACCACCTCGAGCGCACGAGCGGGCGCAGCATCATGGCCGCGCTCGCTTGCGCGCTGGCGACCTTCATCCTGCTCTTTCCCGCCAATCTGCTGCCGCTGATGGGGGTCAGCATGCTTGGCATGTCCCGCCAGAGCCGAATCGGTTCGGGCGTCATCATGCTCTGGAACCATCAGTGGGTGCTGGTGGCCGTCGCTGTGGGTCTGTTCGCGCTCGTGCTCCCGTTCGTTCGATTCGGACTGTTGAGTGTCGTGCTCGGCTGCGTGTATCTCGGCCCTCGGCCCGCGTGGCTTGGCCCGGCGTTCCGGTGGGCTATGCATCTCGATGCGTGGGCCATGCCGGACGTGTTTCTCATCGGATGCGCCGTGGGCTACAGCCGCGTCTCGGCAAATCTTCCGGTGACGATCGGGTGGGGGGGTATCTGCTTCGTCGCGGCGGGACTACTGTGCATGCTCTCCCGCGCCTCGCTCGACCGGCGGACGGTCTGGCGTACAATTTCGCGCATGCCCGCGCCGCCGCCCGGCGGCCCAATCATCTCCTGTACGATCTGCGACTTGGTGATGCCACTGGATGCCGAGGGGTCGCGCTGTCCGCGTTGCGGCTTGCGCCTGCGGGCGCGCAAGGCTGATGCCATGATCCGCACGGTGGCGCTTGTCATTGCGGGGTTCGCGCTTTACCTCCCGGCCAACATTTATCCGATGAGCACGGCGTTCCAAACCGGTCACCGCGTGCCGCACCGGATCATCGACGGTATCCGGGAGCTGGTTCAGGCGGGGCTGTGGCCGCTCGCCGTGCTCATTGTGGGTACCAGCATCGCGATCCCAGCGCTCAAGCTACTCGGCCTGTCGTGGCTCGTGATCTCGGTCCGGCGGAAATCCACGAAGCGATTGGTCTTCAAATCCAAACTGTATCGCGCGATCGATGAAGCCGGGCGATGGTCCAATATCGACGTCTTTACCATCGCTGTGTTCGTGCCGCTGCTTCAGTTCAGTCCACTCGTGAGCACGCACGCTTCACCGGGCGCCACCGCGTTCATCCTGGTTGTCGCGCTCACGATGATCGCCTCCCGCGCATTCGATCCGCGGCTGGTTTGGGATGCCGCCTCGCCGAGTCCGGCATGATGGAGACGCCGGATGGCGGACCCGGGCGCCGCACCGAAGCTGCCGTGCGCTCGACCTGGTGGCCCGGATGGATCTGGGCCATCCCGGTCGCCGCCGTCGCAATCGTCGTCTGGTTGGTTGTCCGCGCGGTCAGCGACCACGGCACCAGCGTGACGGTGGTATTCGAGCAGGCGGCCGGCATGACCGCGCAAAACACGCCAGTGATGTACCGTGGGGTGAGCGTCGGGCAGGTGACGGGTATCGCCATTGCCCCTGATGCACGTCACGTAATAGCCGATGTGAGCATTGACGAGAGCATGAAGCACTCACTCAACGCTGAAACTCACTTCTACCTCGTGGGCGCACACCCCAGTCTGTCCGATCCATCGTCGCTGAAAGCGATTCTGGCTGGTCCGAGCCTCGAGATGCGGCCGGGCCCCGGAAAGCCGGTCCGCCAATTCGTCGGTATCGAAGGCAAGCCGCCTGACGCCATCGCGGACGCGGTGCCGTATCTGGCGCAGTTCGATGGCCCGGTGGGCGGTCTCCAAGTCGGTGCCCCGGTGACGTTGCGCGGCTTCACGGTCGGCGACGTGACCCAGGTGCTCCTGACGTACGATGCGAACACGGGCACGATCGCCACGCCGGTCATCCTCGCGCTCGACCCATCACGATTCCATATACATGGTCGCTCCCCTTCTGGCGACGGGGATTGGGCCCCGGTCATGCACGGGGTGATGCGCACGCTGGTGCAGGAGGGTCTGCGGGCCCGCTTGACGCAAACGCCCCCGCTGATTGGCAGTCCGGAAGTCACTCTGGAGATCGTGCCGGGCGCGCGCCACGCAACACTGGCGACCGACGGTGTGTATCCCGAGATTCCGACCGTTTCAGGCGGCGGGTTGAGCGGATTCATGACGGCATTGGGCACCGTACCTATTGGCGACATAGGGGACGATTTGCGAGCTATCACGGGTCATGTGCGGACGTTGGTGGCCTCGCCGCAACTGAAGGCCAGCATTGATCATTTGGATCACACGCTCGCGAGTCTCGATACGACGGTGCACATGGCCGGGGCCGAGGTGACGCCCATGATCAAGAGCCTGAACCAGACGGCCGGCGAACTCGACGCTACCGTGAAGTCGGCACAAATGATGGTTGGCGGCAGCGTTGCGTCGCCGAATGGCAATCTGCAGCAGACACTCCACGAGTTGACGGAGGCCGCCCGCGCGCTTCGGTCACTGGCGGATTATCTTGACCAGCATCCCGAAGCACTGATCAAGGGCCGGTCGCAATGAAACCGTTCGCGGCTATCTTCGTGTTGGTAGTTCTGGCGGGTTGCGGCTCCAGTCCGGCGACGCAGTTCTTCACGCTCGACGCCGTTCGTCCGAGCGCCGCCCCCGCGCAGTCGGCCGGCGTCCCGGTGCAGGTGGTCGCGGTGCATATTCCGGCCGCGCTCGACCGGCAGGAGATGGTGCGAGCCGGTGCTGCCAACACGCTTGCGGTCAGTGATCAGCATCGGTGGAGCGCACCTCTCGGAGACCTGGTGCAGCGCGTGCTGACACAGGACTTGGCGGAACGCCTGCCGAAAGGGATGGTCGTCTTTCCGGAAGAGCCCGCGCCACCGGCCGTGAGCGAGCTCGTCGTCGACATTCTGCAGTTCCAACGCGACGCGGACGGCAATGTTACCTTCGATGGCAGTTGGTCTCTGCTACCAAGCGGCTCGGACACTCGAAATCTCAGTCGCCATGTGCATCTGAGCGAGCATGCCAGCGGGCCGAATTACGGCGAGCAGGCCAGCGCGATGAGCCGGATCCTGGCCCACGTGGCCGACCAGGTTGCGGCGAGCGTGTTGTCCGCCAACCACTGAACAGTGCCGTAAAGCGCACGCCGCCTCTGGTCGCGCTCACCGGCGGCACATCTTGTGCAACGCCCTCCCTCAGCCGGCGCGCCAGTGGACGGCCCGGCCAGCGGGGCTCGCTGAAGGCGGCACCCGGTCGTCAGCCAGAACGTCTTCGCCTGGTGCGTCGAGGCCGAGGTGGGTGAGCGGACCGAGTTCCGGGCGTCGCGCCGTGCGGCGCGCGATCTGCGTTTGAACCGTCCATGAGCGATACGATAGACGACGCGGCCCTCGACGAGCTCGAACGCCGGGCGTTTTCCTACTTCCTGCACGAAGTGAATGCCCTCACGGGGCTCGTGCGCGATAACACCCGGCCGGCGTCCCCGGCCAGCATCGCCGGCTCCGGGTTTGCGCTGGCGTGCTACGCCGTCGGCGCTGAGCGCGGGTACATCTCGCGGGCGGAGGCGGCACCGCGAGCGCGGACCGCCCTCCAATTTCTGTGGGATGCGCCCGAGGGGAACGCCACTCACGGTACTGCGAATCGGGGTTTCTTCTATCACTTCCTGACGTTGGATACAGGGCAACGGGTGTGGAATTGTGAACTGTCGACGATCGACACCACAATCGCCCTAGCCGGCGCGCTGAGTGCTGCCGTGTATTTCGATCGGGAGACGCCAGTTGAACACGACGTCCGCCGGCTCGCCGATGCGATCTATCGGCGTGTCGAGTGGCCGTGGTCCATGGGTGGTGCCCGCACCGTCTCGCTTGGATGGCACCCGGAGTCGGGTTTCCTGGCCTATGGGTGGCGGGGCTACGCGGAAGCGCTGATGCTGTACATCCTGGGGCTCGGCTCTCCGACGCACCCACTACCGACCGACAGCTACACGGCATGGACCGAGACGTACCGGTGGGCTCGCATTTACGGACAGGACCTTCTTTATGCGGGCCCGCTTTTCATTCACCACCTCAGCCAGTGCTGGATCGATTTCCGTGGCATCCAGGACGAGTTCATGCGCGTCCACGGCATCGACTACTTCGAGAACAGCCGGCGCGCGACATACGTCCATCAGGAATACGGGAGGCGGAATCCGCGCCGGTGGGCGGGCTACTCGGCTGAGTGCTGGGGCATCACGGCGAGCGATGGCCCCGGTTGTGCCACCCGGGTGTGGGCAGGGAAGCGGCGCACGTTCTTTGGCTATCACGCGCGCGGCGTTCCTTACGGACCCGACGATGGCACCGTGTCACCGTGGGCCATGCTGGCGTCGCTGCCATTTGCGCCCGAGATCGTGCTGCCATCGATCGCGGCGTTCGACGTCGCCTATCCGCAGGCCAAGTACGATTACGGATACACTGGAAGTCTCAATCCCTCGTTCGGGTCGCGCGCTTCGACGCCGAGCCTGGAGGCGGTCGCTGGCGGAGGGTGGCGCTCGCCAGCACACTACGCGATCAATCAGGGGCCGGTGGTGCTCATGATCGAGAATTACCGATCGGGCCTACTCTGGCGGCTCATGCGCCAGTGCCCCTATGTCGTGACGGGACTTCGCCGAGCCGGATTCCAGGGCGGGTGGCTCAGCAGCGGACGCGCAGCGGCCAGCGGCAGTTGAGGGGCTGAGGCCTGCCATCGAGTCATTTGGGCGAGCTCCGCCGGGACTCGAGAAAGGCTACCAGCTGCGCAAGCTCCGCCGACGACAGTTTCCCGGTGTACGCTGGCATGATGCTGCCACCGCCGAGGATGCGCGCCACCAGTTGGGGATGGTCGAGGCGGTGCGCAACATCCGTCAGGTCAGGTCCGCGACTGCCGCCCTGACCATCGATGGCGTGGCAGTACTCGCACCCGCGCGCGTGAAAGAGTGCGGCCCCCGCCACGACAGCCGAATCGCTGCTCGCGATTGCCTGCGCCGTGAGTGGCCGCGCCCCAAAATCGGGCGACCACGGGGACCGAACGCCGAGCCGCGAATACCAGGCAATCGTGAATACGGCGGCGGCCACGATGATCACAGCCCACGGGCGGTGTCGCAGCGTGCGCCGCCCGCGACCTGCGACGAGTGGCAGGAGGAAGACCGCAAGCCCGAAGAGGAGGGGGGCGAGCACGATGACAAAGGGTTCGATGCGTCGCGGGAGAATCGCCAGCACCGCGAAATACCACAGGAAATACCAATCGGGGCGTGGCGAGGCGATGATGGTCGTCGGATCGGGAGGCTTCCCGAGCGGCTTGGGTCCGGCAATGAGCGCCAGTGCGAGCACGGTGCCGACCACCAGTACGGCCACCACGGCGTCGCGCCACGCCGCGTCGGGCCAGAACGGCCGTCCTTCGCGGGCGAGCAGATTGCGATACCACGCACGGTAGGTTGCGGGGTCGACGGCCGGCGGCCCAATGCTGGCGCGCTCGGAGACACCGGTCCGTAGCACGAGATAGAGGTGCAGCCCCACGCCAGCGAAGATCAACGCCGGAATGAGAAAAACGTGGACCGCGAACGAGCGGGAGAGCGTGGGCCCGCTGACAGTCGGACCGCCGAGGACAAGATGAGCGAGCCAGTGCCCCAGGGCGGGGATGCGGGCTGCCTGTTCCGAAGCGACCACCGCGGACCACACCCCATCTTGATCCCATCGCAGCAACTGCCCGGTGAACGCCATGAGCAGCGTGAGGAGGAGCAACGCCGCGCCGGACAGCCAATTCATCTCGCGCGGAAACTTGTACGACCCGGTGAGAAAAACGCGCGCCATGTGCGCCCCGATGAGCACGACCATCGCGCTCGCACCGAAGTAATGCATCCCGCGGAGGACGCGGCCAAATGGTGCATCGTGCGTAATGAATTGCGGCTTTGGTACGCGCTGCCCGTCGAGGGGACGTAGACCGTCGCCAGCGCGACGCCGGTCGCGACCTGCAGCAGGAACGCGACTAGAGTCGCCCCCCCCAGCACATATCGCCAGTCGGTGCCCGGGGGGACGGGGTGCTCGGCCAAGCGGCGGGTCACGGACCACAGGCCGGTCCGGTCTTCGAGCCAGTGACCGATCGCGCGGACCAGCCTAACCAAGCGGGAGTGCACTGGTCCTGAGCAAGACGTTCCCGCCCTCGACACGCACCGGATATTGAGTTAACGCACGCGGCGGCGGACCGCCGGCGACGGCCCCGTCCTCATAGTAGACCCCTCCGTGACATGGGCACAGGAACAACCGGGCGTTCGCCATCCAGCGGACGGGGCATCCCAGGTGAGTACAATTGACGGAGAAGGCCACGAACTCGCTGGGACCTTGCCGCCGGAGCCACGCCGCCATCTCCGCCGCTTCGCCAGCCCACGGCACCGGAGCGGCGGAGGGGATGCGCACTTCGACCGTCTCGCCAATCCGGAAGCGGTCGACCGGTCCAAGCGATCGCCACGCTTCGACCGGCCGTCCCATCAGCGGGGCGAAGAAAAACCCAATGACCGGGACGCCGACCGCCGCCGCGGCGACCGTGCCCAATCCGGCGCTGAACCACGCCAGGAATCGCCGTCGTGGGGTCCAGGTATCGCTCATGTGACGGTCAGCTCCTCGATGCTCGCTTGAAAGGGAGTGAGGACACGCGCCCCCGTGTCGGTCACCGCGACCATGTCGCAATGCCGAACGCCACCGTAGCCGTCGAGATAGAGGGCCGGTTCGACGTTGCACACCATCCCCGCCTCGAGAATATCGTTGGATCCCGGCGCCAGGCGCGGCCGGGCGTTGTGGTCGATCGCGCCGAAGCCTACGCCGTGTCCGGTTGAGTGCTTGAACGCCGGACCGAAGCCACGCGCTGTGAGGACGTCGCGCACAGCGCTGTCCACGGATTGGCCAGACACGCCCGGCCGGATCAAATCAAGGGCGACGCGGCGGGCCTCGAAGACCGCATTGTACATCGCGCGCTGGCGATGGTCCGGGGTCCCCAGGCAATAAGTACGCGTGACATTCCGTCCAGTAGCCATCGACGTACGAATTGGCGTGGACGAGAACCAGGTCGCCGAGCGCCACGCGCTTGGCGGTCGACCGCGCATACGCGCGATAGGCTTGCGCGCTGTTGATGCCGGACATACAAAACGCAAAGCCGTCGGCGCGGTCGTGAGCCTTGATCGCCGCAACGCTGAACGGTGCACGGACCCGTGCTGCCACGGCAGTCTCTCTCAGCCCTGGCCGCAACGTTCGCGCGCCTGCCGCAAACCCGCGTTCGGCGGCGCGACACGCGACGTCGATATGAGTGACGTCGGTTGGAGTCTTAACCGCGCGGAGGCCCGCGAGCATATCGTCGGCAGCCACGAGATCGGCTGTCGGCCATGCGGTGCGTACGGCATCCCACAGACTGGTTCCGTACACACACATTGCGACGTACGAGGCGGCCTCGAAGGCGGGTCCGTGCTCGACGCCGATGCGGCCACCTCCCCACTGGCGGGCTGCTGTCGCAAGCTGATCGCCCAACGTGCCCGATCCCGCGGCTGCGCCGGTTCCCTCGGCCATCACGCGTATCTCGCCGGCCCATCCGCGGCTCGCGGCCTCCAGCTCACCCTGCGGCGGGAGTACCAGGGCCGGCCCGTCTCTCCAGACAATCGCGCAGGCGGTACCGACGACCGGCCAATAGCCCGACAGCAGCAACACATTGGCCGGAAGGGAACACACGACGGCGGCGAGGTTTCGTCGCGCGAGCGCCTCACGAATCTGTGCGAGGCGCAGTGTCCCCTCGGACTCCGATTGGTCTCTGCGCGCGATTCGGGGACCCGGCATGCGCGAGCGCGCCGCACGAACGGTGGTCGGGGCGGCGTTCACTGGCATGCAAAACTCCACACGGATTCGGCCGCACACTTTCCGACCCATACAGTCGGCCGCCTGGTGACGGTAGCGGCCGACGAGACATTATCCGGCCGTTCAGTGCCCCGAAGATCGTCAAGAAGGTCATCCATCCGAGCAATTTATGTTCCCCCGGCTAGCCGCACCTTCCAGCGCGCCAGGTGCAGTCCCGCCCTGCGCGCCGCCATGGTGGACGGGTCGACGGCACGCGATTTGCGCCCGCTCACGGGCGGGTTCATGGCTACCATTAGATCGTCGCGCGGCCTTTGCGAGTCCTGTCATCACTCAGTGTGAGATCAGCGCCCGGGCGGAACGGAGCCAACCGCAAGTGGCAAGTGTCTGCAGGCAGCCGATAGCTCACGATCGGCGACGAGGCGTGGCGGCTCGCAGCGCGTGTGTGGCTCGAGCGAGCGTCCTGGCCGGATTGGCGATGGGCGCCGCCGGAGCAACGCCGGCGCGCGCGGAGAGTGCTTCGTGCCACGCGATCATTTGCGCTCCCTCACTCGTGTTCGAGTCCGCGCTCAATCGATCGCATTTGTTCGGCGGCTCCGGCGTTCGGTCACTCGCTGATGGTGCCGAGTCGCATTGACCATTGCAATCGAACCTCGAGCTTTTCTTCGTGACCTCGGCGCCGACGGGAATTCCGCGGACCAGCCTGTTCCTCAGTCTCCAGTGGCTGCCCAACGCGACGACCAAGGCCAATCCATTCACCGAGTACACGGCGAGTGAACTCGGCACCGGCGCCGTGCGTGCGAACGAGCTGTCGGCGACCTTGGCGTCTCAGTCGATGCGGCCACCTCCGCCATGACGCGGGGATGGGTGACGGTGTCGCCGTATCTGGGCGACCTGTATAGCACCGCGGCTCGCCCGGATGACCAGGGTTCATACGCGAGGCCCGCCACCTTGATTGCTGGTCTATCGGTCCCTCTCGCTCCACTCAACCCGCACACGTAGTGATCACTACGTAGTCGCGACGCCCTCGTCGCAGCCCGTCGCACCCAATCAGAGGAGATCGACCGATGGCACCAACGCGGGGTGCGTCGAACGGCGGCGAGAGCCGCTTGACGGGAGAATGGGCGGCACGGGCGAGCCACGATGTGCGGAGGGTCAGCGTCTGCGTGCTGGCTATTGGACTCGTTTCGGCGTGCACCGGAGCACCGGGTGGCGGCCGTACGGCCGCGGCCTCGGGATCCGCACCGCAGGCCGCCAGAATGGTGCTCGGTGATGTGGCCTCGGCAAGCGGCGTCGGTGATGACTCAGCCCCCGTCGCGGGCGCGCGTGCAGGCGGTGAATGGCTGCAGCAGGGGAAAAACTTCGCGCAAACTCGCTTCAGCGACCTGACACAGATCACGGCCGACAACGTGCAGGGGCTAAAGACGGCCTGGACGTTTTCGACCGGTGTATTGCAGGGGCATGAGGGGGCGCCGCTGGTCGTGGGCAGCACGATGTACGTGGTGACGCCGTATCCCGACATTGCATACGCTCTCGATCTCACGCAGTCGGGGGTCGTCAAATGGAAGTACCGGCCCGACACCGACCCCTGGTCGATCGGCGTCGCCTGCTGCGACGTGGTGAACCGCGGGTGGGCGTACGCGGACGGCAAGCTGATCTACAATCTCCTCGACGATCGCACGATCGCGCTCGATGCCAATACCGGGAAAGTGGTCTGGCAGACCAAGATGGGCGACGTGAATACCGGCGAGACGATGACCATGGCGCCGCTGGTCGTAAAGGACAAAGTGATCGTCGGCAATTCCGGCGGCGAGATGGGCGTCCACGGATGGATCGCTGCCCTCGACCTCAAGACCGGCAAGGAGGTCTGGCGTGCGTACAGCACGGGGCCAGACAGCGTGGTGAAGATCGGTCCCAACTTCAAAGCGTTTTACGCTAAAGACCGCGGGAAGGATCTCGGAGTCTCGAGCTGGCCACCCGACGGCTGGCGCCATGGCGCGGGGAGCGTCTGGGGGTGGGTCTCCTATGACCCGGGTCTCAACCTCATTTACTACGGCACATCCAATCCCGGCCCGTGGACCCAGAACCAGCGGCCCGGTGACAACAAGTGGACGAGCACGATTTTCGCCCGCGACCCAGACAACGGGGAGGCGCGCTGGGCGAATCAATTGACGCCGCACGATGAGCACGACTACGACGCCGTGAACGAAAGCATCCTCGTCGACCTCCCGATCAACGGCCGGATGCGCAAGCTTCTCGTGCATTTCGACCGCAACGCGTTCGCCTACACGATGGACCGAGAAACGGGCGAAATCCTCGTGGCCAATCCATTCGCCAACGAGAACTGGGCCAACCGCGTGGACCTCGCGACCGGGGCGCCCGTCGTGAATGCCGACAAGAACACGACCGAGGGGGTGAACGTCAAAGACATCTGCCCGCCCGATATCGGCGGCAAGGATGAGCAGCCCGCCGCGTACTCGCCTCAAACGAAGCTGTTCTACGTCCCCACGAACAACATGTGCATGGACTACGAGGCGTACGAAGCGAGTTACATCGCTGGCACACCGTACTGGGGGGCCAAAATGCTGCGCCACCCCGGGCCTGGGGGGAACTACGGCGAGCTCATCGCGTGGGACGCGACGACGGGCAAGAAGATGTGGGGCATCAAGGAGAAGTTCTTCACCTACAGCGGGGTCCTGGTGACCGCGGGCGATCTGGCCTTCTATGGAACCGCCGACGGGTGGTTCAAGGCGGTGGATGCCCGGAACGGCCATCCACTCTGGCAGGCCAAGCTCGGATCCGGGATCATCGGCGCTCCCATCTCGTACGTGGGACCGGACGGCAAACAGTACGTCGCGATACTCGCCGGGGTAGGGGGCGCGGCAACCCTGATCAAGGCCGTACCGGGCTTCGCCCCTGGTGGCGGCATGCTCTATGTCTTCTCGCTCTAGCGGCAAGCCGGTCCCGGGCGGCTTAGGCCGCGGCAGCGAGACAGCGGCGCTCGTCGTGCCGGGGCTCGTCCTTGCCCTGGCCGTCATCGGCCCCAGTCGCTCGGTCTCGCCGGTGCGTGCCGAGCTGCTGATGACGATCGCGGCCGAACCGGTCTTCCGGGTGTGCGCCGACCCGAACAACTTGCCATTCTCGAATCGGGCGGGGCAGGGATTCGAGAACAGGATCGCGGTGCTGCTGGCCCACCGACTCGACGAGCCGCTCGTGTATACGTGGTGGCCCGAGCGGCGCGGCTTCGTCGGGCATACCGTGGATGCCGGAATCTGCGACGTCGTGATCGGGGTGCCGAGCGGCTATCCGCAACTGCTCACCACCCGTCCGTACTATCGCTCGACGTACGTCTTCGTCACTCGTGCCGATCGTGCGCTCGGCGTCCGCTCGCTCAATGACTCGCGACTGCATCATCTCCGCATCGGCCTCCATTTCACCGGAGGCCGCAGCAACCCGCCGCCCGCGGACGCGCTCGCGCGACGCGGGGTCATCACCAACGTCGTGGCGTACAGTATCTACGGGGACTACCGCACGCCGAACCCGCCCGCGCGGCTGATCAATGCCGTCGCGGCGGGTGACGTGGATGTGGCGATCGTGTGGGGGCCGTTGGCCGGCTACTTCTCCACGCGCGAGCCCGTGAGTCTCGACGTGGTCCCAGTGTCGCCCGCGATCGATCTCTTCGCTGGCGCAGCTCCAACGCCGTTCACGTTCGAGATCGCGCTTGGTGTGCGGCACGGCGACATCCGGCGCCGGGATCAAATCCAGCGCGCGCTCGATCGTGAAGCACCCGCGATCCAACGGATTCTCGGCGACTACCACGTACCGCTCGTCGCGGACATCGCGCGGCTGGCCGGGCCACCACGTCACGCCGTACCGGGCCCGCGTATCGCGGGGGAGGCAGGATGAATCGCCGGCACCATCAGCCAGAACCCCATGCACGCCGGGCGTACGTCCTGGGTGCCGCGTCGGCCGCTCTGGCCGTCGCAGCCATCGTCGCATGTACCGATTCCGATCGCGGGCAGAAGGGGCTGACCGCGCGCGGTGAAGCGACTGGCGCCGCCACGGCCGCACTGCCCGATATCGCGGCGATCACATCGCTGCCCACCGGCCCCATGGCGGGCGCCGTGATCGACAGCGCGCGGTACGCGATTCACAATCCATATGACGGGAACGGGGCCGCGATCGAGGACGGGCAGCAACTCTTCATCCATATGAACTGTGCCTACTGTCACGGCTTCAATGGAGGCGGCGGTATGGGACCCTCCCTGCAAGGCCAGACTTGGCGCTTCGGTGGCGATGACGCGGACGTCTTCAAGACCATCTACGGTGGGCGCGGCAAAGGGATGCCCGCGTGGGGCTCGGCGATTACCGAAGACAATATCTGGAAGATCGTCGCGTACGTCAGGACGCTTGGTACCAAGTCGGGAGCGCCCGCTGCCGCGCCATTGGGGCGAGCCGGCACCGGCGTGGCGAGCTCCGACGGGACGCGCGAGCCCATGAAGAGCGTGAACGAATGGTAGCCGTCATGCACGTGGTGGCGGCGATCGGCTCGGCGCAGTCGCCGTCGATCTTTCGGCCCGCGGGGCCGGCGGCCGAGCAGATAGCGCACCTGGGATGGCTGTTCACCATTGTCGCGGCAGTTGTGACCGTCATCGTTACGGGCGTACTGGTGGCCGCTCTCTATCGGCGACGGCCCGCTCGCACCAGCAGCATCGAACCCAGTGGTGACCCGCGGGGTCCCATTCGCTGGATCATAGCCGGGGGGGTCATCCTGCCGGCGATCATCCTCGTGGTGTGTTTTATCGTCACGCTCATCACGCAGGCCGCGATTGCGAGTCCTCCGCGACCAACGGTCGCGACCGTGCAGGTCACGGCCCACCGCTGGTGGTGGGAGGCGCGCTATACGGGCTTGGGGGCGGACCAAACGGTCGTCACGGCCAACGAGATCCACGTCCCTGTGGGCCGAGCCGTACGCGTCGATCTGGTATCGAACGACGTCGTCCACAGCTTCTGGGTGCCCCAACTCGCGGGAAAAACCGACATTATTCCCGGACAGGACAACGTCATGTGGTTACAGGCGGATCGGTCCGGTGTGTATCGTGGTGAGTGCGCCGAGTATTGCGGGCTGCAGCACGCGCATATGGACTTCGTCGTCGTGGCGGACGCGCCTGCCGATTTTACGACGTGGCTGGCGCGCCAGCGTGCGCCGGCAGTTGCGCCGGCCGATGCCGCGGCCGCCGCCGGGTTGGCCGTCTTTCATCGCTCCGCGTGCGCCGCGTGCCACGCGATCCGAGGCACTGACATGCTCGGCCGCGTGGGACCCGACCTCACGCACCTCGCCAGCCGCCAGACGATCGCGGCGGGAACGTTGCTCAATAATCGCGGGAACCTCGCCGGATGGGTAGCGAATGCCCAGTCGCTCAAGCCGGGAAGCGGCATGCCGAACGTCCCGCTGGACGGTCCCGATCTGCAAGCACTCGTCGCGTATCTCGAAACGCTCAAGTGACCCTTTTCCGTCGAGCGCGCACCGGAGTGTCCCGCATGTCCGCCGATCGGGTTTCCCGCGACCGTTCGTCGAGCCTCAGCTAGGAGCGAAGCACCCGTGGCCACCGTCGTCGCCGCCTCCGATGCTCCGCGCGCGCAACTGACAGAGATCTGGGAGACCCCCCGCGGCCTCCTGGGCACGCTCACCAGCGTCGATCACAAGACGATCGGAAAGCGGTACATCGTGACCGCGATCGTCTTCTTCATTATCGGCGGCCTCGAGGCCGCGATCATGCGCGCGCAACTGGTGCACTCGAACATGCACCTGGTATCGCCTGAAGCGTACAATCAGCTGTTCACAATGCATGGTGTGACGATGATCTTCCTTTTCGCGTCGCCCGTGCTCTCGGGGTTCAGCAACTACCTGTGGCCGCTCCTGATCGGGGCGCGCGACATGGCGTTTCCGCGTGTCAACGCGCTGAGCTACTGGACGTTTGTCCTGGCCGGGATCTTTCTCTACTCGAGCTTCCTCGTGGGGCAGGCCCCGGATGGCGGATGGTTCGCCTACGTCCCAATGACGGCGCGTGCCTACTCGCCCGGTCTCAACATCGACTTCTACACCTTGGGGCTGATCTACCTCGGGATGTCGACGACCATCGGCGCGGTCAACTTCATCGCGACCTTCTTCACCGTGCGGGCGCCAGGCATGTCGCTCAATCGTGTGCCCATCATTCTTTGGGGCACACTGACCGTGTCGTTCCTGATCGTGTTCTTCATGCCATCGCTGACGGTGGCGTCCATCCTCCTGTACCTGGACCGCAACATCGGGACGCACTTCTTCGACCCCGCCAATGGCGGCCATCCGCTGCTCTGGCAGCATCTGTTCTGGATCTTCGGGCACCCCTGGGTCTACATCGTGGTGCTGCCTGCCATGGGGTTGGCGTCGGACATGATCCCGACGTTCTGCCGTAGGCCGCTCGCGGGCTACACCTTCGTCGCGCTGGCAACCGTCGCGACCGGAGTCGTGGGGTCCGGTGTGTGGCTCCACCACATGTTCGCGACCGGGCTCCCGCCGCTGGCAATGTCGTTTTTCAGCGGGGCCAGCATGACGATCGCCATCCCCAGCGGGGTGTCCATCGTCGCGTGGCTGGCCACGATCTGGTACGGACGCCCCGTGTTCAAAGTGCCGTTTCTCTTCATGATCGGCTTCATCATCCTGTTCGTGATCGGCGGCGTCAACGGCGTGATGACGGCGCCGGTGCCTTTCGATTGGCAGCTCACCGACACCTATTTCGTGGTGGCCCACCTGCACTACGTGCTGCTCGGGATCAACGTCTTCCCGGTGTTCGGTGCCCTGTATTACTGGCTACCGAAGATGACCGGCCGGATGCTGAGCGAGCGGCTCGGCCGCTGGGTGTTCTGGCTCATGTTCATCGGGATGAACCTGGCATTCTTTCCCATGCACATCACCGGGATGCTCGGCATGCCGCGCCGGATCTACACGTATCCCTCGGGCATGGGATGGGATGCCGCCAACCTCATCACGACAGCCGGCGGCTACGTGTTTGCCGTTGGCGTGCTGCTCTTTCTCGTCGATTTTGTCCGCAGCTTGCGAGTCGGGCCGCCAGCCGGCAACAACCCGTGGGACGCTCCCACCCTCGAGTGGTCGACGACCTCGCCTCCGCCTCCGTACAACTTCGCGGTACTACCCACCGTCCGCAGTCGCTACCCGCTGTGGGAGGACCGGCTCCACGACGGTGCCACGAGCATCGTGGACCAGGGACCAGTCCTCGACGACGGCCGTGAGACGATCGGCACGTCGGCGCTCGACGCCGACCCGATGGCGGTGATCCATATGCCTGCCGATTCCGCGTGGCCGCTCCTCCTGGCGCTCGCACTCACGGTCGTGTTCTATGCGCTGCTCGCCGTATCGTGGACGTGGACGGCCATCGGCTTCGTCCTCGTCTTCATCTGCCTCGTCGGCTGGCTCTCGCCGTCCCGAATCGCTCGAGCCGGTGGGGGAACCTGACTATGGCCACTGCCGCCGTGGCTGCCGCGCTGCCGCCCAATGCGTACGCCGCGCACTTGTCGGGCCAATGGGGCATGCGCCTGTTGATCGTGACCGAATCATCGTTTTTCGCGTATCTGTTGTTCAGTTATTTCTACCTGGGGTCCATGGCTTCGACCTGGCCGCCGGGTGGGCCCCCCGCGCTCACGATCGCTGCGCCTGATACCGTCATCCTCCTCTTCAGCAGTGTCACGCTGTGGTGGGCGGAAAAAGGGATCGAGCGTGGCGCGCAAACGCGGCTTCGCGCTGGCCTGCTCATCACTTTCGTCCTCGGCGCGGTGTTCCTCGTGCTCCAGGGGGTGGAATGGTCGCAGAAGACCTTTACCCCGCAGACGAGTGCTTACGGATCGCTCTACTTCACGGTGACTGGCTTCCACGGCGCCCACGTCGCCGCCGGTTTGCTGATGAACCTCGTCGTCCAGTTCTGGGCGTGGCGGGGATTCTTTTCCGCCAAGCGCCACGAGTTGGTGTCCAACGCCGCGCTCTACTGGCACTTCGTGGACGCCGTGTGGATTGCCGTCTTCACGTCGCTCTATCTGATTCCGAGGTTAACCTGATGGTCGGTGCCGCTGCAATGCCCGGGTCGCGACCTGATCGCGACGCCGCCAGCCACCCGGCGCCGGGCCGCGCAGCCGTGGGTCGCGGCGCGCTCTGGTTCGGACTCTTCGGCGCCCCGTTCTTCTGGAGTGTACAGCTCATCGCCACCTACGCCGTCGACGCGCACACGTGCTTCCCGCAACGGGTGCCGCTCATCACGTCTAGCTCGCCGGCCGCATGGAATGCGGTGGCCATCGTCATCAGTGTCGCGCTCATCGGCTCGGTCGCCGCACTATTCACCTCGATTGCGAATTGGCGGGTCACACGGACCGAGAAGAGCGGCGCGCATGCCGCCCTTCTGGATGGCGGAGATGGGCGCACACGCTTCATGTCGTACGCCGGGATCATGCTCAGCGCGTTGTTCACCGGGGGCGTCGTGCTCAGTGCTCTAGCCCTCTTTCTCACGCCGGTCTGCTGGCAATGAAGGGATTGTGGGGTGCATGGGCGTGGGAGCCGCTGGTCCTGTTCGGCGTGGGGATGGCGGCCTGCTGGTATGCGGCAGGCGTGCGGCGGCTCTGGCATCGGGCTGGTGTAGGTCGCGCGGTCGGCCGAGGGCACGCGTGGCTCTTTGCCGCCGGCTTGCTCGCGGTCTCCCTTGCTCTCATGTCACCGCTCGACGCGCTCGGCAATGCGCTGTTCTCGGCCCATATGGCCCAACACCTGATCCTGATCGTGCTTGCTGCCCCGCTACTCGTACTCGGGCGGCCGCTCCTCCCGTTCGTGTGGGCGCTGTCCCCGTCGTGGCGGAGGCACGCCGGCCGGTGGTGGGCGGGGGGACCGTCGGTGCGCATGGCGCTTGGTGCCATCACACTGCCAAGCGTCGTCTGGGTGGCCCACGCCGCGGCGCTCGGATTCTGGCACGTGCCGGGACCGTACGGGTGGGCGTACAACCACGAGTGGGTCCACGTGATCGAGCACGCGAGTTTTCTCGGCAGCGGGTGCCTCTTCTGGTGGGTGGTATTCCAGCCGACGGGGCGCCGCCGGCTTGGCTACGGTGCGGCGGTCCTCTATGTGTCCGCGCTCGCGGCCGTGATGGGAGCGTTTGCGGCGGTGCTCACGTTTGCCCGCACCCCGTGGTATGTCGAGCACCTGTACCGCACGGCGCCGTGGGGTCTGACCCCGCTCGAGGATCAACAGCTCGCGGGGCTCATCATGTGGATTCCGACCAGCGTGGTGTACCTCGCGGCGGTGTCCTTCTGCTTTGTCCAGTGGCTCGAGAAGGACGGAGGCGCCCCGCGCCGTCGTTCCCTCGGCCCGCTGCCGTCTACACCGGAGCCATCGTATGTGGCGTCGTCCGTCGTCTCCTAGCGCTCGCGGGGCGCTCGTCAGCGCCTTGCTCGTGGCCGGGTGCGCCGATTCCGGACCCCGATCCGTGACGACCGTGATGGGGGGGGACGCGAGGCGTGGTGCGCTAGCGATCGGCGCATACGGCTGCGGGTCGTGCCACGTGATTCCGGAGGTTGACGGCGCGACCGGCACAGCGGCGCCACCGCTCACGTCGTTCGCCTCCCGAACAAGTATCGCTGGCGAGGTGGCCAATACGCCGGTCCAGCTCGTCGCCTGGATCATGAACCCGCAGGCAATCGAGCCAGGGACGGTCATGCCGAATCTCGGTGTGCGCGCGGCCGACGCCCGTGACATCGCGGCCTACCTGTATACCCTGCGGTGACGGCCTCATGACGAGGTCGTCGTGCGGTACGCACTCGGTCCGCCGCGTGCTCTGTGGCCAACGCATGGCTACCGATACATCGGAGCGGGTCGCCGCGGCGGCGCCAGCGTCTGGTCGTCGCTGGCTGTGCGCCGCTGCGGCGCTCGCACTCGGCGTCACGCCCGTGCTCGCCTGTGGCAATCGTGGGGCCGATGCCCCGCGGCAGACCGCCCACGCCGATACGGCGCTTCGGCGCGCTATGGCGGACGGACCGGCGTGGCCCTCGTCCGGGCGCGACTACACGAATCGGCGCTGGTCGCCGCTCACGCAGATCACGACCGCCAACGTCGCGGCGCTCGTTCCGGCGTGGATCTTTCACTCGGGCATCGCGCACTCGTCGGAGTCCAGCCCCGTCGTCGTCGACGGGGTGATGTATCTCTCGACGGCACTCAACCACGTCGTCGCTCTCGATGCAGCGACGGGCGCCAGGAAGTGGGCCGGGACGGGCCATGAGGCCGGTTCCCTCCAACCCCGACTCGGGCGGCCGAACGCGGAGCACACTGCCATGAGCCGATTCGCCGCGGCTAGCGCATGAGATCGTTGACGAAATCGGGAGTGGCGTTCGTGGCCGGTCTTGTGCTCTGGGCCGGGTGCGCGGGGGCGCCGACGCGCGTTGTGCAGGGAGGCGATGCGCGCCGCGGGCCAGCGGCCATTGTCCGCTATGGCTGTGGCGCGTGCCACGTGATTCCCGGAGTGGGTAGCGCGGCCGGCATGGTGGGACCGCCGCTCACCGCATTTAGCCGTCGTGCATACATCGCGGGCGAACTCCCGAATACGGCCGACAACCTCGTCACGTGGATTACGGTGCCGCAGGCGATCGAGCCGGGGACAGCGATGCCCAATCTCGGTGTCGACGACCGGTCGGCTCGCGACATTGCCGCGTATTTGTATGCGCCGCGATGACTCCGGTCGCGCCCGCTCCACCGGATGGACGCGACTCCGCGCGTGGCGGTGGGTCGCGCGGCGTTAATACGGCACACCTCATGCGCTCCATCGGATGCGGCATGCGTCGCCAGATCCATTCACCGAGAGCGGAAATGTTACGATGAGCACCACGGCAGCTGACTTCCTCATGAAGCGCCTCATGCAATGGGGCGTACGGCGGATCTTTGGCTATCCGGGCGATGGTATCAACGGTCTCGTCGCGGCGATCGCACGGACAAATGGCAAGCTCGACTTCATCCAGGTACGGCATGAGGAGCAAGCCGCGTTCATGGCCTGCGCCCATGCCAAGTACACGGGTGAGCTGGGTATCTGCCTCGCGACCTCGGGGCCGGGTGCCATCCACCTGCTCAACGGACTCTACGATGCGAAGATGGACCACCAGCCGGTGGTAGCCATCGTGGGACAAGCGTCGACAATGGCGCTCGGCGGCAGCTATCAGCAGGAGGTCGATCTCAACGTCCTCTTCAAGGACGTGGCGAGCGAATACTGCTTCACCATCTCGAATCCCACGGCGGTGAGGCACGTTGTCGATCGCGCGCTCCGCATCGCGATGGCGACTCGATCGGTCACCTGCGTGATCGTCCCGAAGGACGTGGCGGAGATGGACGCGGTCCCGGTGCCGCCGCACACGCACAACTCCGTGCACACCGGGATCGGCTTTTCACGACCGCGCATCATCCCGACCGAAGGGGACCTGCACCGTGCGGCCGCCGTGCTCAATAGCGGCAGGAAGATCGCGATGCTGGCCGGAGCGGGGGCGATGAACGCGACCGACGAGGTCATTGCCGTCGCCGATCGGCTCGGCGCGGGCGCCGCGAAGGCGCTCCTCGGCAAGGCCGTGTTGCCCGACGATCTACCATGGGTGACCGGGACGATCGGGTTACTCGGCACCAGGCCGAGTAACGACATGATGCGGGAGTGTGACACGCTGTTGATGATCGGATCGACGTTCCCGTATGGCGAGTTTCTTCCCAAAGAAGGGCAGGCACGCGGAGTACAAATCGACATCAATGGCAAGAACCTGAGCCTGCGATACCCGATGGAGGTCAACCTCACCGGCGACGCAGGTGACACGCTGCGCGAGCTCCTGCCTCTCCTCAAGCACCAGACCGACCGCACGTGGCGCGAGCGGATCGCCTCCAATCGCGAGGAGTGGGCGCGGATCGATGCGAGTCGCGCCAAGGTGAGCGCGAACCCCCTCAACCCCGAACTGGTGTTCACCGAATTGTCGCCACGTCTGCCCGATAACTGCATCCTGAGTGGCGATGCCGGGACCGCCACGAATTGGCTGGCGCGGCACCTCGTCATGCGGCGCGGGATGAAGTTCTCGCTCGCCGGCAGCCTCGCCACCATGGGTCCAGCGGTCCCGTACGCCATAGCAGCCAAGTTTGCGTTTCCGGACCGGGTCGCGATCGCAATGACTGGCGATGGAGCGATGCAGATGAATGGGCTCAATGAGCTCATCACAGTGGCCAAATACTGGAAACGGTGGAGCGATCCACGGATCATCTTTCTGGTACTCAACAACCGGGATCTCAATCAGGTGTCGTGGGAAATGCGGATCGAGAGTGGTGACCCGAAATTCGACGCCTCACAGGACCTCCCCGATTTCCCGTATGCGCGGTACGGCGAGCTTCTGGGCTTTACGGGAATCAAGGTGGACAAGCCTGAGCAAGTCGGGCCGGCCTGGGACGTTGCGCTGTCCGCCACGCGGCCAGTCGTCTTCGAGGCCTATACGGACCCCAACGTGTCCATCCTGCCACCGCACATCAGTTTCGAGCAAGCGAAGAACTTCATGTCGGCGATGATCAAAGGCGATCCCGATGAGAGGGGTGTGATCGTCGAGTCGGCGAAGAGCGTGTTGGCCGGCCTCTTTCCGGGTAAGGGGCAGGGGGAGGGAGAATAGGGCGAACAGGGAGTGCGCCGGTGCGCGCCAGCAGTGGCGTTGCCGTCGACCGCCTCACGGTGTCGGCGTATCGGATTCCGACCGACACGCCGAACGAATCGGACGGGACGCTGGTCTGGACGGCGACGACGCTGGTGGTTGTCGAAGCGCAGGCGGGCGGCGTCACTGGCCTTGGCTACACCTACGCCGACACGGCCACCGCGCGCTTGATTCACGACACGCTCGCCGACGTGGTCCGCGGGCAGGACGTCATGGCCAACGGACGGATCTGGGCCGCGCTTGTCGCGCAGATTCGCAATCTTGGGCGACCCGGCATCGCGGCCATGGCGATCGCGGCTGTCGACGTCGCCCTGTGGGATCTCAAGGCCCGGCTGCTCGAGGTCCCGCTCGTGACCCTGCTTGGTGCGGTGCGGGATACGGTGCCGGTCTACGGCAGCGGCGGCTTCACCTCGTATTCGACCGAGCAGCTTCAAAAGCAGCTCGGGGATTGGGTCCAGGCGGGGATACCGCGGGTCAAGATGAAAATTGGCCGCGAGCCGGCACGCGATATCGAACGCATCGCGGCGGCACGTGCCGCCATTGGCAGTAGCGCCGAGCTGTTCGTCGATGCCAACGGGGCCTACACTCGCAAGCAGGCGCTGGCCCAGGCGGATCGGTTCGCGGAGTCCCGTGTGAGTTGGTTCGAGGAACCGGTGTATCATCTGGATCTCGAGGGGCTGCGCCTGTGCCGCGACCGGGCTCCCGTCCAGATGGAGATCTCGGTGGGCGAGTACGGGTACGATCCAACGGACTTCGCCCGGATTCTGGATGCGCGCGCCGTCGACGTGTTGCAGGCGGATGGCTCGCGGTGTGAGGGAATCACGGGACTGCTCGTTGTCGACGCCCTCTGCGAGGCGAAGTCGATCCCGCTGTCGACGCACTGTGCGCCGTCGCTGCACGCGCATCCCGGCTGTGCGGCGAAGCGGGTCCGGCACATCGAGTATTTCCACGACCACGTGCGGATCGAGCACATGCTGTTCGATGGTGTGCTGACCCCAGTGGACGGGGCCCTGAGGCCCGACCTCGCGCGGCCCGGCATGGGCCTCGACTTCAAGCGGGCCGACGCGATGCGGTTCGCGATCTGACACCTTCACCTGCAATGAATGACGAATGACGATCCCACAAATGCCGGTGCCTGCCGACGGGCGTGCCCGCCGCGCGAGCGCTCCGCTGCCCGTCCTTCCACGGCCGGACGCGATAACGGCGGCCCAGGCCGGCGTCGACATCGAGCGCTTGGCGACGGCACTCAGGGCCCGCATCCGTGGAGAGGTCCGCTTCACCGACGGGGACCGCGCACTCTACTCGACCGACGCGTCCAACTACCGCCAGGTGCCGATGGGGGTGGTCATACCGAGGGATGCCGACGACGTCGTGGCCGCCGTCGCTGTCGCCCGCGAGCTCGGGGCTCCCGTGGTGGCGCGGGGGGCGGCGACCGATCTGGCGGGATCGACCTGCAACGCCGCTGTGGTCATTGATATGAGCAAGTACATGAATCACGTGCTCGAGATCGATTGGGACGCAAAATGGGCGCGCGTCGAGCCTGGGACCGTGCTCGACGATCTTCGGGATCAGGCCGAGGAGCGGCACCTGACATTTGGCCCTGATCCAGCGACGCACAGCCGCAATACGCTCGGGGGGATGATCGGAAACAACTCCTGCGGGATGCACGCACAGATGGCGGGCAAGGTCGAGGAGAACACCGACGCGCTCGAAATCCTCACCTATGACGGGCTGCGCATGTGGGTGGGTGCCACGAGCGAAGCGGAGCTGGCGCAGATCATCGCCGCCGGTGGCCGGCGAGGTGAGATCTACGCGCGGCTCAAGGGCATACGCGACACGTACGCGGATCAAATCCGCAAGAAGTTCCCGCACATCCCCCGGCTCGTCTCCGGCTATCCCCTCCAGGAACTATTGCCAGAGCATGGATTCAACGTCGCGCGTGCGCTGGTCGGCACCGAGAACACGTGCGTGACGGTCCTCCAGGCCAAGCTGCGCCTCGTGCACAGTCCCCCGAGCCGCACGCTCGTGGTGTTTGGCTTTGCCGACATCTTCACGGCCGGCGACCACGTCACGTTTTGCAACACGCACAAACCGATCGCACTCGAAGGGATCGACAGCAGCATGTTCACCTACATGCACGACAAGGGGATGTCGACGTCGGGTCGTGCGATGTTGCCGGCTGGTGGCGCGTGGCTGGTCGTCGAGTTCGGTGCCGAGTCGAGGGCGGATGCGGATGAGCAGGCACGGGGGCTGATGACCGCATTCGCGCAGCAGCCGCATCCGCCCACCATGAAGCGTTTCGATGACCCGGCCGAGGAGAAGCTGTTGTGGGAGATCCGTGAATCGGGGCTGGGCTCGACATCCAAGATCCCGCACCTGCCGGACTTCTACCCGGGGTGGGAGGATTCGGCGGTCGCGCCCAAGGATGTGGGCAACTACCTGCGCGGCCTGCAGAAGCTCTTCGACCAGTACGGGTACACCGCGTCGTTGTACGGACACTTTGGCCAGGGGTGCATCCACTGCAGCATCGACTTCGACCTGTATACGGCCGAGGGGATCGATCGCTGGAAGAAGTTCCTGAATGAGGCGGCCCATCTCGTTACGTCGTATGGCGGCTCTCTCTCGGGCGAGCACGGCGATGGCCAGGCCCGCGGGTCGCTGCTCCCGATCATGTTCGGCGACGAGATCATGGAAGCGTTCCGCGAGTTCAAGGCCATCTGGGATCCGCAGGGCAAGATGAACCCGGGGAAGGTGATCGATGCCTACCCGGTGGACGAAAATCTGCGCTGGGGGACGCACTACCACCCGTGGGAACCGGCGACGCATTTCGCGTTCGCCGAAGATCGGGGGAGCTTCGCGTACGCGGCCAACCGGTGCGTCGGGACAGGGAAGTGCCGGAAGCACGACACGGGGACGATGTGCCCGAGCTACATGGTGACGCGTGAGGAGCGGCATTCGACGCGGGGCCGTGCGCGGCTTCTCTTCGAGATGCTCGAGGGGAACCCGCTGAAGAGGGGATGGCGCGACGAGTCGGTGAAGGAGGCACTCGACCTGTGTCTCTCGTGCAAAGGGTGCCGGGGCGAGTGTCCGGTAAACGTGGACATGGCGACGTACAAATCGGAGTTCCTCGCCCACTACTTCGAGGGCCGTCTGCGGCCGGTGGCGGCCTATGCCTTCGGGCTCATGTACTGGTGGGCGAGGATTGCGCTCGCGGATTCCGAGGATCGCGAACTTCCTCACACAGACGCCGATGCTGCGCAGCATCGCGAAGGCGATGGTCACGATGGCGCCGGAGCGTCGCATCCCGGTCTTTGCGCGGCAGACATTCCGGGCGTGGTTCGCGAAACGGCCGGTCCGAAACGCGGACAAGCCTCCGGTCATGTTGTGGCCGGACACGTGGAACAACCACTTCCATCCGACCACCCTGCAGGCGGCGGTCGAGGTGCTGGAGGCGGCGGGATTCCGGGTGGTCGTCCCGCGAATGCCGCTGTGTTGCGGGCGGCCGCTGTACGACTACGGAATGCTGGACCTCGCGAAGCGAATGCTGCACCGGATCCTCGATGGCCTGGCTCCACAGATTCTTTCCGGCGTCTGTGTGGTCGGATTGGAGCCGAGCTGCGTGTCGGTGTTCCGGGACGAGCTCGTGAACTTGCTGCACGACAATGAGAACGCGCAGCGGTTGAGCAAGCAGACCTATTTGTTGAGCGAGTTCCTCGCGAAGAAGGCGCCACACTTCGCGGTGCCGGCGCTGCACGCCACGCTGTTGGTCCATGGTCACTGTCATCAGAAGTCCGTCCTCGACTTCGGCGACGAAGAGGCGCTCCTGAAGAAACTGGGGGCCGACTACACCGTGGTCGATTCCGGATGTTGTGGCATGGCGGGGGCGTTCGGATTCGAGAAGGGGGAGCATTACGACGTGTCGATCAAGTGCGGAGAGCGGGTGTTGTTGCCCAAGGTGCGCGAGGCCGCTCTGGACACGGTGATCGTGGGCAACGGGTTCAGTTGCCGCGAGCAGATCGCGCAGACGACGGATCGCCAGGCGCTGCACATCGCGCAGGTGTTGAAGATGGCGCTGGACGGCGCGAGTCCTGGACCGCGGCCGGAGCTGGCGTACATGCCCGTGATCAAGGGGCAGTCGTGAAAGCCATCGCGATCGTGCCTGGCACTCCGGGCGCATTCGTGGTGGAACGTCCCGAACCCGCGGTGACGGCGCCGGACGGGGTCAAGATGCGGGTGGTGTGCGTCGGGATCTGTGGTACGGACCGCGAGGAGGTCTCGGGCGGCCGGGCGCGGGCGCCTGACGGGCAACGCGAGCTGGTGATCGGTCACGAGATGCTGGGGCAGGTCATATCGGTTGGCGCCGCGGTGACGCGGGCGGCGGTGGGGGATTACGCCGTGTTCACGGTGCGGCGGGGGTGTGGCCGGTGTGCGTCGTGCGGGATGGGCCGTTCCGACATGTGTGAGACTGGCCAGTACCGTGAGCGGGGAATCCGCGGGTTGGACGGGTATCAAACCGAGTACGTGGCCGACAGCGAGCGGCATGTCGTCCGTGTGCCATCGGCACTCGCCGCAGTGGGGGTGTTGATCGAGCCGTTGTCGATCGTCGAGAAAGCGATCGACGAGGCGCTTCGGCTGCAGATCGTCCGGCGTCCGGATGCCGCGACAATGCCTGACTGGATTGTTGGGCGCCGGTGTTTGGTGGCGGGGCTCGGGCCCGTCGGGTTATTGGCGGCGATGGTGCTGGTGTTGCGCGGTGCGCGCGTCTACGGGTTGGACGTCGTGGATGCGACGACGGCTCGTCCGGCGTGGTTGCGCGAGTTGGGTGGAGAGTACATCGACGGTCGGCGGGTGCCGGCCGGCCGAGTCGAGAGCGCGGTGGGTCCGATGGAGGTGATCGTTGAGGCAACGGGCGTGGCGGCGC
Source organism: uncultured Gemmatimonadales bacterium (assembly GCA_963737895.1). Lineage (GTDB taxonomy): Bacteria > Gemmatimonadota > Gemmatimonadetes > Gemmatimonadales > Gemmatimonadaceae > Palsa-1248. The sequence goes on from CAVTUF010000001.1 coordinate 3,022,885, forward strand.
TCGAGTTCAACCTACTGGACGCGCTCGCGCTCAACGGCGCGTACGTACTCACGGGAATCCCGGGTGGGGATCGGCCGCTGCAGATTCCGGGTGCGGAGCTCATACGGCAACTGGTCCTGGACAACCAGGTGATGCTGGGCAGTGTGAACGCGTCGGCCGGTCATTTCCAAATGGCGGTGGACGACCTGGGCCGGGCTCAGCTCCGGTGGCCTGGGCACATCGGCCGGTTGATCACGCACTACCCGTCGGCCCGCTTCAACGAGCTGGTGAGCCACGCCGAAGCGGACGCGATCAAGGAAGTGATCGATTGGTCGCCGGCCAGTAGTTGACGCCGGAGTTGACGCCCGTGCCGGCCTGATCCGTCGCTACTTCCCTTCTGCCTCGACCTCGCCGGGTTTGTGGGGGACCACCGTGATCGTGACGGACGACGGATACTGGCTCGAGTGGTGCACCGCGTTGTGTGCGACCAGGCCGGTCGCTTCGTCGTAGTTGTTCCCACCGGTGTTGAGGTTCCGGTCGAAGCGCGGGAAGTTGCTGCTCGACACCTCCACCCGGATCCGGTGGCCGGCCTCGAAGTAGTTGCTGGTGGTCATGGGGGACATCGTCACCTTGTACACCTTCCCCCCTTCCATCCACACCGGCTTGTCGTATCCCTCGCGATAGCGGACGCGCTGGATCGTTTCGTCCAGATTGTACGCGCGGCCGTCGGGATAGACGTCTTCGAGGCGGATCGTGAGGTCCGTGTCCTTGCGGTCCGACGAGACATAGAGCGTCGCCGTAATTGGCCCGCTCACCTCCGTCCCCTCCTTGAGTGCGGGGGACGTATAGACCAGGATATCCGGCCGCGTCTCCATCGTGCGCTGATCCTGTGACCCGTCGGGGATACCCGGCATGCAACAAAAGCCGCCGCCGTAGGTCGGGACCGGTGCCATCGGGTCGTACGTGAACGCGTCCGGCTTGTCGCCACCCGGCGCTTTGGTGGCCAGCACGCCGTCCCCCAGCCCGGTGTTCGCGTGGCCGCCGCTCGACAGGTAGAACGTCCGCGGCTCGGCGCCTTTGGGCGGCCAGGTGTCGGCGGACTTCCACTTGTTGAGACCCATCTCGTAGTACCGCACGTGCGGCAGCGTGTCGAGCAGATGGTTGTCTTCACCCTTGAGGAAATGGTCGAACCATCCGTAGGTGAGCGCGGGATAGTCCCATCGCGCATCGCCTTCGTCGCGTTCACCGACCACGGTGTGCTCGGTCGCGCGCGTGTAGCCGCAGTGCAAAGTCGGCGCGATCATCAGATACTGCTGTTTGGCGACCTCCGGCGATGCGGTCTGCCGGACGTGATTGAACAGCGCGATGTTCGGTCCGACCGAGACATCGTACCAGCTCACCATGTAGAGCCCTGGCACGTCGATGACCATGTCGTCCCGATAGAGTCCGCCCAGGCTCCACGCCGGGCTGGCGGGCGTCCGCTGGATCATGCGGCCCCCGGTGACATTCGGCTCGGAGTCCGCGAAGATGCCGGGTTCGCCGCCGATCGAGCTGAGCATGTCCTGCTCCGGCAGGTGGCTGAATGCTTCCGGCCAGTGTCCGATCGGCGCGGCTGCCGCGAGATCGTAGTACCGGGACGCGATTTCCAGATTCGCCTGGGATGTGCCGGGCGGGAACGTCGGACGCACCGCGTACTGCACGTAGTCCGAGAGCCAGTAGATGAACAGCATCTGCACGGCGCCGCCGCGATACCAGTTTCCCTGCTCCTGGAATGGCTTCACGCGACCGATCCCCGCGCCGAACCCCTCCGGGATGATCGTCGACAGTCCGGGCGGTGCGGTCGCCGCGACTGCCAACTGCCATTCCGCGGTCGATGAGCAGCCAATGAGCCCGACCTTGCCGCTCGACCATTCCTGGTCGTGGAGCCACTTGATCATGTCGTAGCCGTCGGTGCGCGGCGGCCCGAGGATGTCGTAGACGCCTTCGGAGAAGAACTGGCCGCGCTCATTCTGCTCGACGAACGCGTAGCCGTGCTTGATGGCCGTGAGGACGTTGGTCATGTCGGCCGGCACCCGGTTGCGCACATCCCAGAAATTGAAATTGTAGGGTGTGCGGACGAAGATCGTCGGTACCTTGCCGGCCGCGTTCTTGGGGCGGTAGATGTCGGTCATGAGGCGAGTGCCGTCGCGCATCGGCACCATGACGCGCCGGTCGATGACGGCGAGCGACTCGAGCTCCTTTTCGGTCTTGTAGCGTTGCTCGCGACCCGCCGAATCCAGCAGCGCGCGCGGCGGTTGCGCCGCGAGCGCGGGTACGGCAGCGATTGCGGCGAGCGCAAGAATCCTGACCGTCCGGTACATCGATGGCCTCCCTTCGACCGAGTACGCCTGGCGATCTCTCGGTGTCTGATGCGGAGTGTTGATGCATCACTGAGGGAGAGACGCGTGGCGATTGAACCTGCCGTCCGGCGCGAAGTGTGATGATTCCTGGACCGGCGAGCAAGTGGCGCCTGGGCACCGAGGACTGTTGGCGCGGCGCCGCCCGGGCGGTCACCGGCAGACGGCGATCGAGCTGTCCCGCCAGGTGAGACGGTTCGCGGGCTGCGGGTGTGCCGCCGGGACGATCGGCGTGCTCTCGACGCCCGGCGGTGGCGGCATGTAGGTTCCCGGGACAGCGACCGGGTTGCGCGCGCGACTAGCCGGCGTGCGGGTCGTCGTTGCCGTGAATGGCCGGGGTGGCGAAACTGGTAGACGCGAGGGACTTAAAATCCCTTGGGGGCAACCCCGTGCGGGTTCGAGACCCGCCCCTGGCATGCACATGCGCAAAATGTGGGACACGGGCCCGCATTACTTGAAAGGCGAGGATCTTGGGTGCAATGTGGTCTCACGTGGCAAGAATCTTTCACGATCTTGCGCAGTCATTGACACCTAGCGGAGGCGCGCGTGCACCCGTTCCAACGTATTGTCTGCTCCTTGCCCATCGGCGCGGCGAATACACTTGCCGCCGCTGCACTCCTCACCGTCGGCCTGGCGGCCTGTAGTCCCAAGACCGAGCCTTCGCCGGCTGACGCCACGCCAGCCTTCGTTCCCCCGCCCGTGTCGTCTGGCCCGGCGCTACAACCGGCCGATCTGTACCATCTGGAATCCGTGTCGTCCGTGGCCATCTCCCCGGATGGCAAGCGCGTGGCGTACTCCGTAAGTCATCACGACTCACCACAGCGGACGACGCCGAGCTTGATGGTGATCGAGCTGCCGAGCGGGCAGCCTGCCGCTGTCGGGCCGGCGCACTCGAGCGGCAGCGCGCCGCACTGGTCTCCGGACGGCAAATCGATCGCCTATGAAGGCAGCGCCAATGGTCAGTCCGGCCTGTGGGTGGCCCAGGCGGACGGCTCGGGCGCCACCTTCATCGCCCCCATGGACGGAACCGACGCGCCCGTGCCAGGGGCCGGCAACGCCATCAGCTGGTCGCCCAACGGCAAACAGATCGCGTTCGTCTCCTCAACTCCTGGCCCGGAGACAGCGGCTGCGGACGGCGATCCGCACGTCTTTACCCGGTACCTCTATAAGCCGGACGCCGGGGAAGGCGTCCATCCCTTTCAGGACAACAAGCGGCTGCACGTGTTCATCGCCGACGTCGCCTCGAAGCAAGTGCACCAGCTCACCAGCGGCGACCGCTACGAACATTCCATCGCGTGGGCGCCTTCCGGTGACCGGATTCTGTTCGAGTCGAACATGGAAGAGAACGCGGACGAGAACTTCAATTACGACATTCTCACTGCCGGTGTGAGCGATGGCGCGATTCACCGGCTCACGCATCAGGTGGGTCCCAAGTACGGCGCAGTCTGGTCGCCGGATGGCTCGAAGATCGCCTACACCCACACCGTCCGCCCGATCACCTCGATGGAAACGACGGCGGAGGACGACCACCTCTACATCATGAACGCCGATGGATCGGGCGCGCACCTGGTTACGGGGCAGGCGGATCTGCGCTACGGGATGCCGCAGTGGTCGGCGGACGGCTCGCAGATCTACTTCACGTTGCAGGACCACGGGCAGGTGAGGCTCGAGCGTGAGCCCGCCGCCGGCGGTGCGCCGGAGGTGGTGGTCGGAGGCGAGGGCTCACTGGGATACAGCGGATGGTCCCTGGCGAAGACGGGCGCCGTAGCGTACGCGTACAGCACGCCGACGTCGCCGCCGCAGCTCTATGTGGCGAGCGGTACCGGTTCGCCGCAGCAGCTCACCCATCTCGACCAGGACGTACTCGGTAGCAAGCAGGTCGCGCCAGTCGAGCGGTTGGAGTTCAAGACCAAGGACGGCCTCTCAGTGGAAGCCTTCCTCACGCGTCCAGCGACCGTGGGCGCGTCGCCCGCGGCCCATTCCGTTCCCTTGGTGGTGAACGCCCACGGGGGTCCGCACGGCGAGCAAGGACCAGAGTTCAACTCCACCAACCAGATCTATGCGAGCCACGGTTTTGCCACGCTGATGGTCAACTACCGCGGTTCGACTGGCTACGGCCAGGCGTTCGAGGACAAGATCCTGAACGACCAGGATGGCGGCGAGATGCGCGACGTGATCGAGGGGGTCGATGCGGCACTGGCCAAGTATTCCTGGCTCGATCCCAACCGGCTCGGCGTCGAGGGGACCAGCTACGGTGGACAGGTCGCCGACTTCGTCCCCACCATGACGACGCGCTTCAAGGCGAGCATCCCCACCGCCGGCGTGTCCAACCTGGTGACCCAAACCTATGTCTCGTACTACCACGATTACCTGCCGTCCGAGTACAAGGGGCGCTTCAATTCGCCGGAGCGCAAGGACATCCTCTGGAATCACTCGGCGGTTCGTTTTGCCAACAAGGTGACGACGCCGATGCTGATCATCCACGGCGCGAACGACAACGATGTGCCGTGGGTAGAGGCGGAAGAGTTCTACATCGCCCTGAAGGAGGCGGGCGACCAAACCGAATTGGTGCTCTATCCGAACGAAGGCCACGGCATCCGCGGGACGGGGCATCAGGTGGACAAACTCACCCGCAGTATGCAGTGGTACGACAAGTACTTTGCGCCGCCCCCGACAGACGAGCGTCAGCACACAGCGGTCGGGAACTAACGCGTGCCATCGCCCCACGGTCGCCGTCATGCCGGCGCCGTGGGGCCGCAGAGTGGTGTGCCGGCGCTGGTCCTGGACGATGTTCCAGCGACCAGCGGAGTGCCGGGGTTCTCCGGGCGCGCCTTTCGACCCGTACGTATGGGCAGAGTCGGGGGCAGATTGGATTAACCGCTACGGCGTGCGCTTCCAGGGATCGCCGGGAAGGCGTTCAATGAGGCGAGTGGAGACGATTGCTGCTTCGTCTTTCGGATTCCATTCATGATTCGCCGCGAGCAACGGGCTGATGTCGGCGAGGAATGCGGGGTCCTGCATTTTCAGAGCGATGTTTTCCTCGAACTGGGCGCGCGTAATCGTCTGCCCCTCGTGATCCATGTACTTGAGGAACGCTCCCACGATCCGATCCGAACTCACCCTGCCACCGGCGAGGGCAATGGCAAGGTCGAACAGGTCGCGTCCCTGCTTGCGCTGAAACAGCGCCCGCATCTTGGTTCCGAGTAGCTCGTCAAGATCGTAGCTGTGAACGCGCCATTCAGTGATGTAATCGCGCGGAATCACAACTCCGGCTCCACATCGGCATTGACGTGGAGTTTCCAGTCTTCACGACGCGCCGCGTGCGCGCGTGGGGAGCCCGGCATGAGCGCGGTCCATTGCGTTGCGTGCTCCCGGACGTAAGCCTTGAGGGGCGCGGTCCGTTCGGCTGCGCCCACACGCTCCAGCAGATAACCCAGCCGCTGCGCCCACGGAACTGGCGCCGTCCGCGCCGCCTCCGCGAGTTTGTCCGGCTCGAGTCGCTCGGCCAGCTCGAAGAGAACCGTCGCCACCTGGTCCACTCCACCGGCACGCCGTTCGTAGCCCACCAGATCAAACGCTGTAGCTTCGGGCGTGGACACGAGCAGAGCGCCGCGCGGCGTGTTAAGGCTCTGGACCGGCACGAGGGCTGCGCGCGCGCGGCTGACAAAAGCGACGCGCACCGCGCCGCACACGATCGGGCGGCGCGCCGATTCCATAACGACCTGGAATTCCTGCGGGCGCTGGTGCGCCGCTCCGTGGTACTGCGCGGCCGTCAGCAGCCCGGCGTAGTAGGGAAGCTTGAGGCGCTTCATCAGCTCCGGGATGAATTGCTCGGCGGGCAAGCAGCCCAGACCCCGGTACTCAGGTGGCACAATGACGTAGAAACCCCGCGCAGGCGAGGCAACGAGCCGTTGTTTGGTGAGGCGGTTTACCGCCACCTTCGCCGCATCGGCGGAAACACCGAGCGCCTGCCGGACGTCAGGGGAGGCGAAGTGATATCGTCCGTCGGCGGCAAGGGCGAGGATATAATCCCGGGCACTCGGGGAACCGGGTTTCGCAGTTTTCATCCGCGCAAAGTATCAAATTTCGTTACTTTACGCAAGTAATATACGGTAAAGGCACCTTCCGGTTCGGATGGGTAAGGGCGGGGACGCCCGTCATGCTTCTGGCACGTGCACGTTGTCGAAGGCGACCGAGATCAAGGGATTGCGTGGGGTACCCGCAGGTACCCATGTTAGACGCATGCGTACCGTGCGCGATTCTCGCCGCCGGCGCGTCGAAATGCTCGACGAGCCCGGGACCGATCCTCAGGTCATTCGCCAGGCAATGACCGACGTCATGCGCGCCAACCGTCTTTTCGGCGGCGCCGCGGCGATTGCGGCCGAAATCCGCGCCGTCGCGCCGTCGCTCCCCCGGCCGGCGACGTTGCTCGACGTCGGTACGGGCATGGGCGATGTCGCCCTGCGAGCCCAGCGGATCGCGGCCGAGCACGATGTCCAACTGCGCACGATTGGACTCGACATTGATGAGACGCTCGCGCATGCGGCCGCTGAACGCACTTCGCACGTCGTGCGTGGCAACGCCGTCCAGCTCCCGTTCGCCGACAAGAGCATCGACGTCGTCATCTGTTCGCAGGTGCTGCACCACTTCTTCGACGAGGATCTGCCACGTGTCCTTCGGGAACTCGATCGCGTGGCGCGCGTGCGCGTCATCATTGGAGATCTGTTGCCGAGCAGAGCGGCGGTGGTGCTGTTCTGGGCTGCGGCGACCGTCCTCGGATTTCATCCTGTAACTCGCCACGACGGTCTCGTCTCGATCGGGCGAGGCTTCACGATCAGCGATCTTCAGGCGTCGGTCGTCGGAGCCCTGGGCCACGGTGCTTGCGTGTGTCGGCGGCCCGGGTGGCGAGTGACGGCGACCTGGACTCCGGTGGCGGAGCGGCCGGTATGGCTCGCAAGCGCGGCGTGATGTCCCCGGACGACCCGCGAGACTTTCGGGCGCGACAGAGGGCGATCCGCGAGGAAGCGGTACTCACGGCGACCGCCGAACTCGTCGCGGAGGCCGGGTATGACGCCATGAGCACCGACGATGTCGCGGCGCGTGTCGGCATTTCGAAACGCACCCTCTACGATCACTTCCCATCGAAAGAGCTGCTCGTCGTGCGTGTGGTGACGAGTGGAATGGAGCGGGTCCTCCGCGCGTTCGACGACGTCGATCCCTCCTTGTCGGCGATCGACCGTCTCGCCCAGGCGCTTCGCATTGCGGTGCGTCGCCGCCTGTCGCTCTGGGCCTGGGGCCAACCGTTGCCGCGTTCGATCCTGGAGCGGCACGAGGACTACATGCGCATCCGGCGGCAGGCCGGGGAACGTCTGGGAGCGTGGCTCGAGGAAGGGAAGCGTGAAGGCAGCGTCGTTGCCGGGCTGCCCACGCCGCTCCTCGTCCGGCTCCTGATGCAATGGTTCTCTGCGGATCTGTCGGGCATCGCGCAGACGGCCGGGCTGCCCCAAGAGGGCGTCGTGGACGCCATCGTGCGGATCATGCTCGGCGGCGTGCGCGCCTAAGAATCCCACCCATCCGATACCGGAGAGCTCACGGATGGAAACCGACGAGAGAAGCCGGACGCATGCTGGACCATCGTTGCTGTGGCTCGCGGTGGCTTACACGCAACTCTTGGCCTGATGGCCGCGGGGGTGTCGGTGACGAGTCGCTCCGTCCGGCTGTTGCCGCCCTGGTTGACTTGGCTGGGGCTCGTGATCGCGGCCGCCGGTGGACTGTCCACGGCCAACCTCGTCGCACTGCCACTGACGTTCGCAATTCCCATCACGCGCTTTGGCGGATTCGTCTGGTTGATCGCCGCCGGAGTCTTGATGCCCAGGAGCGTCGTTCGTGCCGAGCGCGACCGCCGGTGATCGTTGTCGACGCGTCGGCGCTCATCGAGGCGCTGCTGGGGACCCCGGCGGCGGAACCCGCCGCTAACGCCCCTGTGGCTGGCTGGACGGCGGCACCATGCCGAGTGTGCGCATATAGGTGACGATGTTGCCGTAGTGCTCATCGTCGTGCGACGTGTTCGCGAGTAGCGCCCAGAGGGCTGTCTGTTCTCTGCCGAACAGCTTGGTCGCCCGCTTCAGCGCCTCGGCGTCGGTCATCTGGTAGGCTTTCTCGCAGTACTCCGTGGAGGCCTTGAGCGCCGCAACCAATGCGGCCTTCGCCGTCGTGGTTTTCTCGATGTCGTCCTCGGCGGTCGTCTTGTCACCGAGGGCAGCGGCGCAGAACATGTGCTGCGATCCGGCGATGTGCGCGATGAGCTGGCCGAACGTTCGCACCGACGGCACGGGGTGGTACGCGTAGCTCGAGTCAGGCATCTGCTCGGCCGCCGCTGTGACGTAACCAATGACTTGTGTCCAGATCTGCCGGTCCGCTGCCACCGCCGATGGGGGGGCAGGGGCAACGGGATTCGCAGGTGCCGCGCCGAGCAGGGCGGCAATCGACAACAGGGAGATTGAGCGCATCATGGCGAGGTACCTCCGCAGGGTGGTTGCCAGCCAACAGGAAACGAGAGCAGGGACAGGGTGAGTGGGCGAGCAAAGACTACCGTTCCAAACAGTCCTGCACCAGCACCATCACGGCTTGCCTGGCGTGGATGCCATGGTCCTCACGACAGACAACCTGGTGAACGTGCCGGCAAATCATAGAGCGCGACACTCCCCCTCGGCATCATCTTCATTACGTGGGTGAATCATCACGCATTCATGAAGGCGATCGAGAGGCCGGCGACGCCCGGATTCATTTATGCCAACGGGTTTCTGCTTTTCACGATTGCACTCTTCCCGTTTCCGACGGCGTTGCTGGCCCAATTTGGGTGGACGGATGCCGCAACTCCCGCCGTCGTGTTGTACGCCCTCGTGAATTGGGGGCAAAATGTGGGCTGGCTCTTAATGGAAAGAGCGGCCCTGGGCCGCGAGCCTCTGGCGACCAGCCGGGGGTGCCTCGCAGCCGTCCGGGACGCGCAGAGGCAGAGCAGGATGGCATTCTTCGTCTATCCCGTGTGCATCGTGGCGGCGTTCTGGTTTCCAAGAGCCGTCGCCGGGTTTTTCGCGCTGCTGTGGGGTGGCTGGGTGATCTACGGCATCACGCCGCGGGAACAGAACTGAGCGCGACCGGGTTTGCATTGAGCAGCAATGACATCGCTGGCACAACCACACGGGGCCGCATGACAAACGCAGAAGCAGCGCTCCCCGGCACCTACGGTGACGCACCCAGCGCTTACAGGCTACATGACGCGACGCGACTGGGCGTCGTGCGGCTGCAGGTTGCGGATCTGGAGCGGTCGCTCGCCTTTTATCTGAACACGCTCGGATTTCGTGTCGTCCGCCGCGACGCCTCGCGCGCGGTCCTGGCTCCCCAGGGTGACAACACACCGCTCGTGGAACTGCACGAACATGCGGGGGCGCGCCCGGCTGCGCGGCGCGGACAGCTCGGCCTCTACCACTTCGCCATCCTGCTGCCGGACCGCCCATCGCTCGGCAGATTCTTGCGACATCTGGGAGAGATCGGTGCCCATGCCGGCTCCTCCGATCACCTGGTGAGCGAGGCGCTCTACCTGCAGGACCCGGACAACCTCGGCATCGAGGTGTACGCGGACCGTCCGCGGCACATGTGGCAGCGCGCGGGTCGCGAGTTGATGATGGCCGCGGACCCGATCGATGCCGCGGGACTCATCCAGGCGGCGGGGGACGTCCCGTGGACGGGGATGCCGGCCGGCACCACGATCGGCCACGTCCATCTGCATGTCGGTGATCTCGCTGCGAGCTCCGCGTTCTTCTCGGAGGCGTTGGGATTCGACCGCATGGTATGGCGGTATCCCGGCGCGCTGTTCCTCGCGGCCGGTGGATACCACCATCACCTCGGCACCAACACCTGGGCGGGCGCCGAAGCCGTGCCCTCAGCCCAAGGCGACGCGCGATTGCTCGAATGGACGATCGAGCTACCGGATCACGCCAGTCTCGCGCTGCTCGAGGAGAGCCTCGGGCGCGCGGGCTACGCGGCTGAACGCGATGCGTCGAACGGGCCCGAACTCGTCACGCGCGATCCATGGGGGACGCAGATCCGCGTGCGCGTCGCGCGCGAGGGTTCGGGCGACAGATAGGGCAGGCCGAGTGCCTGGCGCGGGTCAGCGGTCCTCGCCGCGGTCTCAGCAGCGCCTGGAGACTGGGCCCTCGGTCAGCGCGTCGGTTTGAACACCATCGCCCAGACCACGGACAACATGAGGAGCCCGATCGACATGCCCAGCAGGCGGAGCCTGCGCCGGAGCGCGCGGACGCGCGGGTCTTCTTCCGTTGTGGTGGGCATGAGCGTGGCCAGCTCTTTCACTGCGCGACCCGACAGAACGCCACCCAGCACAATGAAGCCCACGATGCCGGCGACGCCCCACCAGAGCCAGAGCGACAGGGGTGGAATGTGACCCATCGCGGCCATCGCGATGCCGGCGAGCAGCACCACACCGACCAAGGGTCCGGCGATTCTGTTGAGGAAGAACATCGTCTGGCGGCTCATCACCTCGATCGCGGTGCGATCCCCGGTGGCCCCCACCCGAGCGCTGAGGATACCGAGGGCGAAGCCGCCGCCCACCCAGGCGATGACCGCGGCGATATGAAGGAACTTGAGCGTGTTGTACGCAGTGAACATGTCCACTCCGGTGATGGCGTCTCCGTTTCACGGACGCGATCGAGCGCAGTGATCGGCCGCGCGGTACGATAGCCGGTCCGGTGGCCAGAGGGCGAGTGGGACTGCGCGGCGGCGGAGCTTGGCAGCGATATTATGGTGTCAGTGACCGGGCGCGCAGAGCCAATGCCGCGATCACAATCTCATCGATGCAGCACCGACGGCTATCCGGCGTCGCCATTCCGAGCTTGCCGCGGCGCCGTTGGCGGGGCGTCGCTGTCTGGTACCGGCTCACCCGGTTCGGGCTCTTTTTTCTCCCACTTGTAGTGGCGCATCGTGTGAGGCCACGCGTCGTCGGCGTCATCGGACTTCTTCGCTGGCGTCTTGTCCGGTACATTTGGCATCGGGGGATCTCCGCGGTGTGTGCGGCTCGGCGACTCTCACGTCGCGCCGGTGTGGATTGGAAGCAGCGGCGCGTCGTCGTGAGGACGCGGCCGCCGTATCAAGACGACGCACTGTTCGCCGCGCACCGGACGCGCGGGTCATATCAGCGCGGCGCGCCCGACATGTGTTTCGCACACGGGTAGGCGCCAGTTCCGGCGGAAAAATGTCGAGGTTCGCGAGGATCGGGCTGATGCCAGATCACAGACCGTCGGTTTTTACGAAGGCTGTAAGTGACAAGAAATCAATACACTAGCGAAGCATATCTCAGGTGCTGGTTGAGGCGAGCCGGAGGTCACGCCTCCCTTCTTGCCGTGCCGGCCGGGCATCGTTCGCCGCTGTATCGCAGTTTGGGCGCAGATCAGCTATTCGGCAAACTGGAGAGCGGGAACATTCGAGCCCTGGAGAGCCCACGCGCGAGCATCCAGGTGACGCACTCAGAGGGGTCCATTTCCGATTTGAGTCGGCGACAACGCCACCGTCTCCGCCACTTTCGTCTGCAGCGTCACCTGCTGCCCGTTGATCGTGTATGCGCAGGGGACGGTGAGGCCGCCAGTCAGACGGATGTTGGTGTTGGCGAGGGACCCGGTGTACCGCGCTGCCTGTGCCTGGGTGAAATCGCAATTCGGCCAGTTGTTGTGCAGGAACTGCATTGTGGCGCCGAGGGCGCTCCCGGGGTCACCGAACTGCGTGATCACGATCGCACCGCCAGGGCTGAGACTCCCACCGAGGGTTCCGCTGCCGGCTGGGAAGTTGCTGTACGCGTATTTGCCGTCGAGGACACCGTCCGTGCCCTGGAGCGTCAGGATCATCGAGCCGATAACCGAAAGAGAGTGGTTTTTCGGGGCCGCGGTATCGGACGCCGTGAAGACGAAGGTGAACGTGCCCGAATACGTGGCCGTCGTGGGTGCGTCGAGCGGACCGGTGCTACATGCGGCGCAGGCGAGCGCCGCTGCGATCGCCAGGGTCGTGGTGCGGGCTCGCGGACATCCACAGGGGTGCATAGCTCTCCCGAGTTGGCGGAATCACCGGGTGGCGCGTGCACCAAGCCCGGTCCTCATTTCTCACTCCTTCTGCGACTACCCGATCGCCACACCCAGTAGCTACCCCTGACCTGCGAGGAGGAGCCCGAGCCGTCCAGCCGGACGCGCCGGCCAGGTGATCGTGTACCGGCGGCGAGAGAGGTTGCCGCCGGACGTCCCACAAATTGCGAACACCATGCACGAACGGCCAGAGATGCCGGCGATGCATGCCCGAAGCGCGCGCGTCCTTGGCGGCGGAAATCAGCGTTCACGGTCTGGCGCGCGTAAATTTGCACCATGTGGATAGTCCGTCTTGCGCTCCGGCGCCCCTACACGTTTGTCGTGGGGGCGCTTCTGGTCATCATCTTCGGGATCCTCGCGATCATCCGGACCCCGGCTGACGTCTTTCCGGAGATCAACAGCCCGGTCATCAACGTCGTGTGGGTCTATCCGGGGATGAGCCCGCGCGACATGGAACAGCGGATCGTCGCGCCATTGGAGCGCTTCGCCACGACCGTCGTCAACGCCATTGAGCACATCGAGTCCAACTCGCTGTTCGGCGTCGGCGTGATCAAGATCTACTTCCACCCCGGCGTGGACATTGGCGCTGCCAACGCCCAGGTCACGGCGTTCTGCCAGACCGCGCTCCGTGCATTTCCGCCGGGCACGACCCCGCCGCTGATCATCCAGTTCAACGCGACCAACGTGCCGATCCTCCAGCTCGGGATCGCGAGCAAGACCCTGTCCGAGCAGCAGATCAACGACTACGCGTCGAACTTCCTGCGCGTCGAGCTCGCGACCGTGCAGGGATCGCAGTGGCCGGGACTCTACGGCGGCAAGGTCCGGCAGATCATGGTGGATCTCGACCCCAGCGCGCTGGTGGCCAAGGGGATCAGTCCCAGTGACGTGAGCCTCGCGATCAACGCGCAGAATCTCACGCTGCCCTCCGGCACCGTGAAGATGGGTGAGCGCGAATACCAGGTGCGGCTGAACAACACGCCGGACGTGGCGGAGGAGCTGAACAACCTGCCGATACGCCAGGTGAATGGCGCGATGGTCTACATCCGGGACGTCGCCCACGTGCACGACGGCTTCGCCGTCCAGACCAACGTCGTGCGCGAGAACGGGTCACGCGGCGCGCTGCAGAGCATTCTCAAAGCCGTCGGCAACTCGACGCTTGAGGTGGTGCGCCGGGTGCACGAGGAGCTCCCCAGAGTCGCGGCCGGACTTCCGAGCTCTCTCGAGATCCGCTATGTAATCGACCAGTCGATCTTCGTGCGCGCCGCACTGCAAGGTGTGCTGCGGGAGGCGTCGATCGCTGCCTGCCTCACGGCGCTCATGATTCTGCTCTTCCTCGGGAGCTGGCGGAGCACGCTCATCGTGGCGACGTCCATCCCGCTGTCGATCCTGTGCTCGATCATCACACTGGCCGCCCTTGGCCAGACCCTCAACGTGATGACGATGGGGGGGCTTGCACTGGCGGTCGGCATCCTCGTCGACGACGCCACGGTCGAAATCGAGAACATCCATCGCAATCTCGGGCAGAAGAAGGAGCTGACCCAGGCGATCCTCGACGGCGCGTCGCAGATCGCGGTGCCGGCGTTCGTCTCGACGCTCGCGATCTGCATCGTGTTCGTGCCGGTGTTCTTCCTGGGCGGCATCGTCGGCTCGCTGTTCGCGCCGCTGGCAATGGCGGTGATCTTCGCGATGCTGGCGTCGTACCTCCTGTCGCGCACCATCGTGCCGACCATGGTGCAGTTTCTGCTCAAGCAGGAGGCATCGATGTACGCGGCCGGAGGCGAGGAAGGCCACGCGACGGGGGGGACCGGCATCGTCTGGCGTGTCTACAACGGGTTCAACACGCGGTTCGAGCGGATCCGGGACCGATATCACGCAGCCCTCGAGGCCGCGCTCCGCCATCGCCGGCTGGTCGCGGTTGCGGCCGTCGCGTTCTGTGCCGGATCGGCGGTGTTGCTGCCCTTCATCGGGCGCGACTTCTTTCCGCGCGTCGATGCGGGCGAGATCCGGCTGCACGTTCGGGCGCCGGCTGGCACGCGGATCGAAGAGACCGAACAGTTCGTGGCGTCGGTGGACCGGCTGGTGCGAGTGGTGATCCCGCCCAACGAGCTGGGCGACATTCTCGACAACATTGGTCTTCCGAACAGCCAGATCAATCTGTCGACCAGCGACACGCCGACCATCAGCGCGGCGGACGCCGAGGTGCTGATCTCGCTCGTACCGGGGCATCGGGTCGCGACGTGGGATTACATCAAGACCCTGCGGCGCCGGCTGCGGACCGATTTTCCTCAGGGGACATTCTCATTCGGGTCGGCGGACATCGTGAGCCAGATCCTGAACTTCGGCATTCCGGCCCCGATCGACGTGCAAGTAGTGGGGCGCGACCCAGGCAACTACGCGATCGCACAGCGGCTCACGAGCGAGATGCGCGGGGTCGCGGGCGCGGTGGACGTTCGCCTGCAGCAAGTCGTGGCGGCGCCGGAGCTCAGCTTCGACGTCAACCGGACCCGCGCGGCACTGCTGGGCCTCACGCAGCAGAACGTGGCGACGAGCGTGCTCACGTCACTGTCGTCGACCGTGCAGGCCGCGCCGAACTTCTGGCTGAGTCCCAAGAACGGCATCGTGTACAGCCTGGTGGTGCAGACCCCGCCGCTCCGGGTGACGTCCCTCGATGAGATCAACGCGACCTCGGTGGGGTCGCCGACGGCGCAGGTGACCGGCAACGCGACCGATGCATCGCGTGACGTTCCGCTCGCCTCGGCGCCGCCTCCCGAAGTCCTCGGCAACGTCGCTTCCATGCGGCGAACCACGATCCCTCTCGAAGTGAGCCACTACAACGTGCAACCGGTGTACGACATCTTCGCGGCGGCCCAGGACCGCGATCTCGGCGGCGTCGCCGCCGACATCGACCGCATCCTGGACAACGCGCGGCGCAACCTCCCGCGGGGAACTCATATCGTCATGCGGGGACAAGTGCTGAGCATGCGGAACTCGTTCACTGGCCTGGGCGCCGGGCTCACGTTCGCGATTCTTCTCGTCTATCTCCTCATGGTCGTGAATTTCCAGTCGTGGTCGGATCCGTTCATCATCATCATGGCGCTTCCGGGCGCGCTGGCCGGGATCCTGTGGGCGCTGTTTGCGACCCACACGACATTCAGCGTGCCGTCGCTCATGGGCGCGATCATGGCCATGGGCGTCGCGACGGCGAACAGCATCCTGCTCGTGACCTTCGCCAACGACCGGCGGGCGGTCGGCAGGACGCCCGTGGAGGCCGCCGCGGACGCGGGCTTCACGCGCCTCCGGCCGGTCGTCATGACGGCGCTGGCCATGATCATCGGGATGCTGCCGATGGCGTTGGGGCTGGGCGAGGGCGGTGAGCAGAACGCGCCGCTCGGGCGCGCGGTCATCGGCGGACTCATGGTCGCGACCGTATTCACCCTATTCGTCGTACCCGTCGTGTACAGCGTCGTCCGGGGCAGCGCGGAGAAGGGAGCGGGAACGTTGCGCGGGGTGCCTGCGGACGCCGGGCCCATTGTCGCCGGGCCCGACGCGGGGGAGCTCTCATGAAGCTCGCCGGCGGAGTCATCGCCTTGGTGTTTCTGGTGCTGATCGCCGTGGGGATCGTCCCGCGGATGCGCGATGCGCGCGAACTCAAGGCGGAGTCCGCGTCCGTACACGGCACGATCGAAGTGACCGTCGTCCCGGTCAAGCGCGCGGCTCCGACGTCGGATCTCGTGCTCCCGGGATCGATCGAATCGCTGCACGAATCCCCGATCTATGCGCGGACCGCCGGCTACGTCGAGCGGTGGACCACGGACATCGGGGCGCGCGTTTCGGCGGGCCAACTGCTGGCGCAGATCCAGTCGCCCGAAATCGATCAACAGTCGGAGCAGGCGAAGGCGGACCTCGGGCAGCTCCGCGCGAATCTCAGTCTCGCGAAGCGGACCGTGGACCGGTGGGTGCTCCTGGCTCACGATTCCGTCGTGACACCGCAGGAAGTGGATGAGAAGCAGGCGGCGTACGACGCCGCCGTGGCCAACCTCGCGTCCGGCGAGGCGAACTACAGGCGCCTCGAGCAGCTCCAGAGCTTCGAACGCGTCACGGCGCCGTTCGCGGGAGTCGTCACGTCGCGGAGCGTGGATGTCGGGAACCTGGTGAACGCGGGCGCGACGCTAGGCGGCACCGGAAGCGCGTCGGGCCGGCCTCTGTTCACGGTGGCGGGGACGGACACCGTCCGGGTCTACGTCAACGTACCGCAGAGCGCGATCAACCTGGTGCAGCACGGCGCGGCGGCGGATATCCTCGTGCGCGAGTTGCCCGGGAGCGCGTTCCGCGGGCTCGTCGCGAGAAACGCGCGGGCGCTCGACGCGGCGTCCAGGACACTGCTCACCGAGGTGCAGATCCCCAACCCCAAGGGGGTGCTGCTGCCGGGTATGTACGTGGAAGTCCGATTCGCCGTCACCGACAGCACCCCGCCGCTGATCATTCCCGCTAACACGCTCGTGATCCGCACCGACGGCCCGCAGGTCGCGCTCCTCCGGCCGAACCGCACCGTCCACTACCAGAAGATCGAGTTGGGCCGGGATTACGGTGACCGGGTCGAGGTGGTGGGCGGGCTGGACGGCGACGCAAAGCTCATCGTGAATCCCACGGACGACATCCGTGAAGGCGTCGAAGTGCGAGTGCTGCCGCCCGTCGCCGACACGAACTGATCCTCGTGGTTGACGGCGCCTGGAACGCCGGTCATGTTCAAACCTGTTAAAGTCGCTTTGACAGGTTAGGAGCACCGGGCGCCGGAGACCGGCCGTGACGCAGACTCGCGTGAATCGAGCGGGGCATCCAGCCCGCGAGCTGGTGGCGCCTGTGGTCATGGCGCTGTTGCTCGCAGTGCACGCCGTCCCATTGCGGAGCCAAACCGCCGCCGCGAGCACTGCGCCGGTGGTGGTGTCAATCGGGCGGCCGGTTATCCCACTCAACGGCCCCTGGCGGTTTCACACGGGTGACGACATCCAATGGGCCGCGTCGGCCTTCGACGATGCGGCGTGGGAGATCGTCGACCTGACTGCGCCTGTTGGCGCCCACGATCCTGATGTCGGACTGACGGGCTATGTGGACGGGTGGGGCAAACGCGGCCACGCCGGGTATTGGGGCTTCGCGTGGTACCGCATGCGCGTCGCGGCCAATGCGCCGCCCGGCGACACGCTCGCGCTCAGCGGACCGCTCGAGGTGAACGACGCCTACGAGGTGTACATCGATGGCCAGCTCGCCGGGGCGTCCGGCGATTTCTCCGGCGCGATTCCCGTTGCCTACAACACACGCCCCTCAATGTACCCGATCCCGGCTGCACCCTCAGGTGCGGCCGGCGAGAGCGGGCGGCCGATCGAGATTGCGATCCGCGTCTGGATGCCGCACGGCTCAGCCAGTACGGGACCCGGTGACGGAGGGATACGCATTGCGCCGGCGATCGGCGAATCGAGCGGCATCGAGGCCCATTACGAGCACGAATGGCTCGCGAAATTCCTCGGCTACGTGGTCGATGCGGCAGAGCCAATGGTGTTTCTGTTGCTGGCCGTGATGGCGTGCAGCCTGCGGGCGTTGGAGCCGGGCGATACCGCCTATTGGTGGACGGCCGTCGCACTGGTGGTCCTGGGCGCCAATCGCGCGAACCACGCGTTTTTCTTCTGGACCGCCGACGAGAGCGAGCAGACCGCCGACATCGTTCAGAGTGTTCTCCTGATACCGCTCACGCTTGGAGTCTGGACAATGGCGTGGCGTGCATGGTTCCGAGTGGCCGCACCCGAGTGGTTGGGGAAAGCCATCGCCCCTCTCACCGGGCTGTACATGGCGACGGAGCTGCTCACCCGCCCGTGGTGGCCCGGCCTCATACCGCATTCAATGGCTGTCGCGAGCCATGCCGTGTCCACGGTCGTGCGCCTCGGGTTCGTCCTGCTGTGGGCGCTCATCACATTTCGCGGGGTCCGCCAGGATAGCAGGGAGGGTTGGTTCGCGGTGCCCGCAATGGTCTTTCTTGCGGCGGGGCTCTTCGCGCAGGAACTCAGCGCGCTCCACGTTCCCGGCATCTGGTTCCCATTTGGAGTCGGTGTGTCTCGCACCCAATACGCGTTCGTTCCGTTCGCGATCGGGCTCTTTGTGCTGCTGATGCGCCGCCTGCTGGGATTCGCGTCGCGCTACGGCCGGGCATTCGCGAGCGCGGGAGCTGGGTAGGGTGGACTTCATTGCCGGCAATCTCGCGCTCGACTTCATCAACACGGTTGGCTACCGGTCGGGCGATCGCCGCGAATATCTGCGGAACGCGGCGGACCTGAATGAATGGGCCCGGCGCGCCGGAATACTGGCTGAAGAGTCCGAGATGCGGGTGACTCGCCGGCAGATCGTGCGCGTGCGAGCCATCCGTGAGGAGTTGCATCGCCTCTTCCATCGGCTGGCATCTGGTGGTGCGCCGTCGGCCGCCGTGCTGGCTCCGCTCAATGCGAGACTCGCCGGCCTCGCGCCAAGGCGCCAACTCATTAGCGATGCGAGCGGCATCTCGTGGGTCTGGACTGGCGCGGCGAGCGATCCGGGCCGAGTGCTGGGGCCTGTCCTGTCGAGCGCGGCTGATCTGCTGGCATCGGGTTCCTATCACCACGTGCGTGAGTGCCGAGGGGAGCAGTGTGGGTGGTTGTTCCTCGACCGATCGCGCGGGGGGCGGCGGGTCTGGTGCAGCATGGCCGATTGCGGCAATCGCGAGAAGGGACGGCGTCACTACCAACGTGTCCGGACGCGGAGCGATCGGGCGGACGGCGGCGCACGCGGGAACTCCAGACGGCGGCATCTCAATGATCGGGGATCGTGAATCCTCCGACGTGGTGGAACCAGAATTGCGTTTTCGGATCGTATCTGGAACGCAACCACAGCTGAGGAGAGAACGATGGCAGCGAAGAAGCGAGCCCGGCGCAAAGCTGGATCGAGGCGGTACGGACGTGCCGCGTCCAAGCGAGTCGAGAGCGCGATGAAGCGGCGCAAGAAGGGAACGTTGAAGTCCGGGCGCGGCGGGAAGGGCGGCGCGGTGAAGAGCCGCAAGCAGGCGATCGCGATCGGACTGTCCGAGGCGCGGAAGAAAGGCGCCAAAGTCCCGCGCAAACGCGGGAAGTAGAGGGGAGAAGCCCTCGCGCCCGGTGTCTGCACAGTCAGTGCAGCGGCGCACATGAGACACTTCTAACCCGAGCTCCGGGCGCATCCAGTGCGACGATCGGATGGCAGTTCAACTCCGCGCTCGCGGTGAACTCGTTCACGTTCGGCATCGGCGTGGACGCCGTCGTGCCCTGACCGGGCAGTCTCGAACGGTGGCACACCGGGTGGGGGTGCCAACGCGGCATTCCCGGGGCGAATCCCATTGACTTCGTCCGCTCTGAAGGCAAGAGTGGACACTGCTCGCTTCCCGCGCCGCCGGTATTCCGGCGCCGGATCGGTCCACCGCCAGCCGACCACGCCCCTGCCGACTTCCGATTCGACCGGCCAGAGCGCGCCGCCCCCTGCGGCGGCCACTGCGGCGGCCACCGCGGCGCACCGGCGCCCTGACGGCCGCGCGCGGCTCGAGCACATCCTGCGGGAAAACGCGGGTGCGGTGACGCCCGCCGTTGGCAAGCTCTCCGAAGCCGTTTCGGTACTCGTCCAGTACCTCAAGCGGCGCGGCGACCCGCCGGAGCGCGTCGTCATCGAGGTGAAGCAGGTCGTCCGCGCGGCGTATCGAGACGCCCAGTTCCCCCTCGATCCCGACACGCGCCGGCTCGTCGACAACGTCATCACCTGGGCGATCGAGGCGTACTACGGCGTGAGGTGATACGCGCAGTGGCACGCGCGCGTGCGCGTGCGCGTGCGCGCGCGGCGCGCGGGCCCGCGATATTCCGGCATGTCTGACGAACCGGCCGCCACCCGGCCTGTTGGACCGCGCCGCGCCGCCGAGTCGCCGGGAGGTGTGCTGCGCGCACTCCGGTCGCGCAACTTCCGCCTCTACTTCGGCGGCCAGAGTCTCTCCCTTATTGGGACATGGATCACGCGGGTCGCCACGAGCTGGCTGGTCTACCGGCTCACCGGATCGGTGCTCCTCCTGGGCATCGTGGGCTTCTTCAGCCAGATCCCCACGCTCCTGCTCGCGCCATTTGCGGGCGTCCTCGTGGATCGTTGGGACCGGCACCGCATGCTGGTCATCACGCAGGCGCTGTCAATGCTGCAGTCGGCGGCGCTGGCCTGGCTCACGTTTGCCGGGACGATCTCGGTCACGGACATTCTCATCCTGCAGTGCGCGCAGGGCGTCATCAATGCGTTCGACACGCCGGCCAGACAGGCGTTCGTGGTGCAGATGGTCGCCGAGCCAGCGGATCTCGCCAATGCGATCGCCCTCAACTCGACCATGGTCAACGGCAGCCGCATCCTCGGCCCCACCATCAGCGGGTTGATCATTGCGGCGGCAGGCGAGGGATGGTGCTTCGCGATCGACGCCATTTCGTATCTCGCGGTCATCGGGTCGCTGCTCGCCATGCGCGACTGGCGGCCGTCGGGCGACCACAGCGGCGCCCGCATGATCGATGAGCTCAAGGCGGGGTTCGCGTATGTGTCGGGCTTTCAGCCGGTTCGCACGGCGCTCCTGCTCCTCGCGCTCCTCAGCATCATGGGTATGCCGTACACGGTCCTGATGCCGGCTGTGGCGTCGCGAGTCCTGCATGGCGGCGCTCACACCCTGGGCTTTCTCATGACCGCGTCCGGCCTGGGCGCGGTAACGGGCGCCTTGTACCTGGCCTCGCGCCGGTCGGTTCTCGGCCTTGGCCGCGTCATTCCAATCGCCTGCGCGCTGTTCGGTATCGGGCTAGTGGCATTCTCATTCTCGCATGTCCTCTGGCTCTCGCTCGCCATTCTCCCGTTCGTGGGCGGGGGATTCATGGTCAGCCTCGCGTCCACCAACACCATCATCCAGACGGTCGTTGATGATCGGCTCCGCGGCCGCGTGATGGCATTCTTCGCGATGGCGTTCCTGGGGACAGCGCCGATCGGAAGCCTCATCAGCGGTGTGATCGCCGACCGGATCGGTGCGCCGGGCACGATCCGTCTCGGCGGGCTGGCGTGCATTGCCGGCGCGATCTGGTTCGCGGCGCAGCTCCCGACCATTCGCCGGCTCATCCGGCCGATCTACATCGAGCGCGGCATCCTCACGGCGACCCCCGCAGACGCGGTGGTGGAATCGTCGTGACCTCCGGACGCGGCCGGCGGACAGCGATCACGGCCTACGAGCTGCGCCGCGTCGGCGCCGGGGGCCATCGCCCTTGTACGCATCCGGGCCGCCGGTAGCTTCCGCGCGTGCCGCACAAAGAACCGTCTCAGGCCGGCCGCCCCGCCGCGGTGGCGGCATCGGGCGCGGGGCGCGAGATACGTCCCGTGACCGCCCGCGCCATTCGGATCATCGGTGTACCGCTCGACCTCGGCGCGGCCCGTCGCGGCGTGGATATGGGCCCCTCGGCGCTCCGGATCGCCCAGTTGGCGGAACGGCTGCGGCGACTGGGCCACCGGGTCGAAGACCGCGGGAATCTGATCGTGTCACAGCGGGAGCACCTGGCGGATAGTGCGGGCGAGACCATCGTCGCGATGGCCGAGGTCTGCCGGACGCTGGCGGCGGAGACGGCGGCGGCGGTGCGTGAGGGAGTCACGCCGCTCGTTCTCGGGGGCGACCACTCGCTGGCAATGGGGTCTGTCGCCGGGGTAGCGACGGCGCTCGCCGAGCGTGGCGAGCGTGTGGGATTGATCTGGCTGGATGCACACGGGGACATCAACACGCCGGAATCGAGCGCCAGCGGCAACCTTCACGGCATGCCGGTCGCGCACCTGCTCGGCCTTGGCGACCGCCGCCTGTCGACGATCGCCACACCGCATCCCGCGCTGCGTCCCGAGCAGTGCGTGATGGTGGGACTGCGCGACCTCGATCCGCCCGAGCGCAAGCACATCCGCGAGTTGGGCATCACGGCGTTCACGATGCGCGAGATCGACGAGCGGGGGCTTCAGGCCGTGATGTCAGACGCCATCGCGATCGCGTCGGCGGGCACCGGCGGCATCCATGTGTCCTGCGATCCGGACTGGGTCGATCCGTCGGATGCCCCGGGCGTCGGGACGCCGGTCCGTGGCGGGGCGACGTTCCGCGAGGCGCACCTCGCGCTCGAGATGGCCGCGGATTCGGGCCGGTTGCTGGCCATGGACCTGGTGGAGATCAATCCGGTGCTCGACCAGCGGAACCGCACGGCCGAACTGGCCGTCGATCTGATCGTGAGCGCGTTCGGCGCTCGTATCATCTAGGTAGCGTAGGTAGCGCTTAGATCGCGCGGGGAACCGGGGACCTGGCGCGTCGCGCCGCGCTGCCGGGCATCACTGCGGGGCGTCACTGCGGGGCGTCACTGCGGGGCGTCACTGCGGGGCGTCACTGCGGGGCGTCAGGACGAAGCCGACTCGGGGTCCTCGATCGCTTTGTGCACGGTGATCGTGAGGTCGGGATGGCGCGACCGTCCGACCTTGACGGCGTCACGGACGGCGGCGATCGCCCGGCGGGCGAAGTCGTGTGCCTGCTCGTCCTCGCCCTCGACGCCGATGGTCAACAACAGCTGAATCGATTTGCGCATTGTTCCAAAGCTAACGGTCCGGGGGAAGGGGCGAGAGACGGCCGATCCCGCGGGGCGGATTTTCCCGGCGGCGCGGGCCGACTAATATTGCGCCAATGACCGACGAGCAGACGATTGACGCGGCGGGGCTGGCAGCCGAGCTGTTATCGATCCCGTCTCCAAATGGCGAGGAGGGTGCGGTCGTCGATTTCGTCTCGCGCTGGCTCGTCGCCCGGGACTGGAACATTACGATCCAGGAAGTGACGCCGGGTCGCGGCAACGTGTGGGCCACGCGGGCATCGGCGTCAGGGCAGGCCGGCATCACGCTCTCCACGCACCTGGACACGGTGACCCCGCACGTACCCCCGCGGCGCGAGGGCGATCGGCTGTACGGCCGGGGGGCCTGCGATGCGAAGGGGATCGCCGCGGCGATGATGGCGGCAGCCGCCCGTCTGGTGGCAAGCGGCGAGGAGCGGGTCGGACTGTTGTTCGTGGTGGGTGAAGAGCAGGGCTCGGACGGGGCGCGTGCGGCGAACCGGCTGCCGGCGACCAGCCGGTTCCTGATCAACGGGGAGCCGACGGAGAGTCACCTGGCCACCGGCGCCAAGGGCTCATTGCGGGTCACACTGCGGACTCGTGGCCGGGAAGCGCATTCCGCGTATCCCGCACTCGGTGTGTCGGCGATCGATCCCATGCTGGAATTGCTTCCGCGAATCGAGGCCCTCAGTCTCCCCAGCGACCCTGTTCTGGGAGCGGCGACCGTGAACATCGGCGTCATTCGCGGGGGCACCGCGGCCAACATCATCCCAGGCCATGCCGAAGCGGAGTTGATGTTCCGGCTTGTTGGTGACGTGGCGACGGTGAAGGGCGCCATCGAGGCGTGCGTCGGCGGCGCGGCGGAGATCGAGTACGGGTCGTACATCCCGGCACGGCGGTTTCACACCGTGCCGGGCTTCGCAGCCGCGCCGGTCGCGTACACCTCCGACATTCCGCTTCTCGATCGGTGGGGCACGCCGCTGCTCTTCGGTCCCGGCTCGATCCACGTCGCGCATACGCCGGACGAACACATCGACTTGCCGGAGCTGCGCGCCAGCGTGGACGCGTATGAGCGGCTCGTTCGCACGCTGCTGGCCGCATGAGCTCCGCCCGCTCACCTCATCCGGCAACGCCAAGCCGCAAATGGCCGGTCGCGATCCTCGGCGCGACGGGCGCGGTGGGCCAGTCGTTCATCCGGCTGCTCGCGAACCATCCGTGGTTCGAGATCGCCGAGGTGGCTGCGTCCGATCGCTCGGCGGGCAAGAGCTACCGGGATGCGACGCATTGGCTGGAATCCGACCTTCCGGCGCGCGTCGCGGGATTGACGGTCGGGCGCTGCGATCCCGCGCTGGTCCAGGCGCCGATCGTCTTCTCGGCACTCGATGCGGGAGTTGCGGGCAATGTCGAGGCCGCGTTCGCGCGCGCGGGGCGCGTGGTGCTGAGCAACGCCAAGAATTTCCGGATGGAGGAAGACGTCCCGCTCGTCATTCCCGAGGTGAACGCGTCGCATCTGGCGGCCCTGCCGGTTCAGCGGACACGCCGCGGCTGGCGCGGGGCGATCATCACCAACGCAAACTGCGCGGCGACCGGCGCGGCGGTGGCGCTTGCGCCGCTCCAGGCGGCATTCGGGATCGAGCAGGTCTTCATCACGACGATGCAGGCCGTGTCAGGCGCGGGGTATCCAGGAGTGCCATCTCTGGACATCCTCGGCAACGTGATCCCCTACATCGGTGAGGAGGAGGAGAAGTCGAGCGCGAGTTGCCGAAGCTGCTGGGCGCATGGGATGGCGTGGCGTTCCGGCCGGCTGCGTTCGCGGTGAGTGCGCAGACCAACCGCGTGCCGGTCGAGCATGGTCATACGGCCTGTCTCTCGGTCAAGCTCGGCCGGCGTGTCACTCCCGCGGAGGCGCGTGAGGTGCTCGCCGCGTGGCGAGGCGATCCGTCGGTGAAGGGGCTGCCAACCGCGCCCGAGCAACCGCTTGTCGTCACAATGGCCGACGCACGACCACAGCCCCGGCGCGATGCCTTGGCGGGAAATGGCATGACCGTGACGGTCGGGCGTGTACGCTCCGACCCGATTCTCGATCTGCGCCTGGTCGCATTGTCGCATAACGTGATTCGCGGGGCGGCTGGCGGCTCCGTCCTCAACGCCGAAGTGCTGGCTGCGCGCGGCGAGTTCTCGAGTCCGTGATCCGCGAACTTGCCTCCAGCGTCCGCCCGTTGAGCGCGCCATGATCGTCGTCAAATTCGGCGGGACATCAGTCGGGACAGCGGCGGCCATCCGGTCAACGGCGGAGATCGTGCGCGGGCGGATGTCCCGCGGCCCAGTCGTCGTTGTGTCGGCGCTGTCGGGCGTCACCAACGTCCTGCTCTCGATGGCCGACCAGGCGGCGGCCGGGAAGCTGATTCTCGCACTGCAGGCGGTCGAGGGATTGCGATCGCGCCATTTCGCCGAGGCGGAGGCATTGTTCGGGCGAGGCGCGGTGGCAGCGGATGTGTGCACGGAAATGAGCCCGCTGCTCGACGATCTTGCGAGCCTCGCCGAGGCGCTGTCGATCCTCGGACATCTCGACGCCCCGATCTCTCGACGCGATCGCGGCGACGGGTGAGATGTTGTCGAGCCTTCTGATCGTCGCGGCGTACGGAGCGGCGGGCCTGCCGGCCGAAGGTGTGGACGCCCAGCAGGTCATGTTGACGGATGCAACGTTTACCAGGGCCGAGCCGCGGCCTGATGCGATCGCGACCGCCGTCCGCGAGCACCTCATTCCCCGCGTGCGCGCCGGCCGGATCCCGGTGATCGGGGGATTCGTCGGTGCGACCACGGAGGGGATCACGACCACGCTGGGGCGGGGCGGGTCGGACTATTCTGCCTCGCTGCTGGGCGCCGCACTCGGGGCCGAGGCGATCGAGATCTGGACCAATGTCGATGGGATGCTGACGGCCGACCCCCGCGTCGTGGACGGGGCGCGCGTCATCGAGTCCATCCGCTTCGACGAAGCGGCAGAACTCGCATCGTTCGGCGCGAAAGTCCTGCATCCGAATACGATCGCACCGGCTGTCCGGGTCGGGATCCCCGTCTACGTATACAACACCCACAATCCGTCGGGGACCGGGACGCGGATCACGTTCGACGCCCCGCGCCGTGCGGTGAGCGCGATCGCCGGCAAGACCCCGATCACCGTCGTCAAAGTCCGGTCGTCGCGGATGCTGTTCACACCGGGTTTTTTGCGCCGGGTGTTCGAGACCTTCGAGCGGCACCGGACGTCCGTCGACGTGGTGGCGACGTCGGAAGTGTCGGTCTCGGTCACACTCGATCAGACCCACCGGCTGGATGCGATCCTGACGGAGCTCGCGGCATTGGGCGACACATCGGTCGAGCGCGCGCGGGGCGTCGTGGCGATCGTCGGGGCGGGACTCGCGGACGACAGCGACGCGATGGCCCGGGCACTCGCGGCCATCCGGGGGATTCCCGTGCACATGCTGTCACTCAGCGCGACTGGCATCAACCTGACCATCATCGTGGACGCCGACCAGGTCACCCCCGCCATTCGGCGGCTGCATGCGGCGTTCTTCACGGAGGCATCGCTCGCGCAGAGCGGGGCGGGCGTCCCCGGAGCACAGGAACTCCAATGAGGGATGGCCGGCGGCCCAAACAGTGAATCCCCCATTGGCCATCGTGGGGCTCGGGCGCATGGGGCAGGCCGTGGACGCTCTGGCGACCAGTCACGGGTGGCCGGTGCGGGCCCGCATTGGGCGCGGGCAGCCGATCACGCGAACATCGCTCGCCGGCGCAGTCGTTGCGATAGAGTTCACAACGGCGAGTACAGCGGCGGCGCACGTGCGGGCGTGTGTGGCAGCGGGGTGCGCGGTGGTGGTGGGTACGACCGGGTGGTACAATGCGTTACCGGCGCTTCGCGCGGAAATCGAACAGTCGGGAGGCGCCATGCTCTGGGCCCCGAACTTCTCGGTTGGGGCGTTGGCGATGGGCGTCGCGGCAGCAGCGGCGGCGCGTGCCCTTCGTGCGAGCGGCAGTTTCGATCCACATCTCGGTGGAGACCCATCAC
The DNA here is from genome assembly GCA_963737895.1 of uncultured Gemmatimonadales bacterium. Classification (GTDB taxonomy): domain Bacteria; phylum Gemmatimonadota; class Gemmatimonadetes; order Gemmatimonadales; family Gemmatimonadaceae; genus Palsa-1248. The sequence continues at coordinate 3,050,138 of CAVTUF010000001.1, forward strand.
GCGGCCAAGATCGACGCGCCGTCGGGCACCGCACGGGGCGTAGCCGCCGCGGTAGGGGAGGCCATGGGGTGTGTCGTTCCGGTGACGAGCATTCGGGTCGGCCACGTACCGGGAGAGCACGAGATGATTTTCGACGGACCATTCGAGCAACTGCGCGTGCAGCATGTCGTCCGTGACCGGCGGGTGTTCGCGGACGGGGCATTGGCCGCCGCGCGCTGGCTGGCTGGGCGCCGGGGTGTGTTCACGATGGATGATGTGATTCGCGACGGGTCAGGACGCGAAACGCCTGGGGGACGGGCCACGTGACCGAACGTCTGGTGGGTTGCGGGACGGCTCTGCTGACGCCGTTCGACACCAACGGCGCCCTCGATGAGGCGGCGCTACGGCGATTCGTCGAGTGGCAGATCACCGAAGGGATCGACTTTCTGGTGCCGTGCGGGACGACTGGCGAAGCGGCGACGATGACGGCGGGTGAACACCGGCGCGTCGTCGAGATCACGGCGGAGCAGGCGGCGGGGCGGGTGCCGGTCGTCGCCGGGGCGGGCTCCAACGACACGCGTCGTGCGATCGCCCAATCGCGGGAGATGGAAGCCGCTGGCGCCACGCACCTGCTGCACGTGGTCCCGATGTACAACAAGCCGCCACAACGCGGACTGGCCGCGCACTTTCGCGCGATCGCCGGCGAGGCGCGGCTTCCGGTCATTCTGTACAACGTGCCGGGACGCACCGGTGTGAACATGGATGCCGCGACGACGCTGGAGCTGGCGGAGGTCCCGGGCATCGCCGGCATCAAGGAGGCGTCGGGTGATCTCGCGCAGATCACGGAGATCCTCCGGGCACGTCCCGCGCATTTCTCGGTCCTGTCCGGCGACGACGCCCTGACGCTCGCCGTCGTCGCGGCCGGTGGGGACGGCGTGATCTCAGTCACCTCGAATGCGACACCGCGCCGGATGGCCGCCCTCGTGCGTGCTGCCCGGTCCGGAGACCTGGCGGCGGCGCGGAGTGCGCATCTCGCGCTCACCCCGTGGATGCGGGCCGCGTTCGTGGAGTCGAACCCGCTTCCGGCGAAGGCGGCGCTCCACCTGCTCGGCCTGATGGGGCCAACGCACCGGCTGCCACTGGTCCCTCTGGCGGAGCGGCATCGGCCCGCCGTCCGTGCGGCCCTTGTGGCTGCTGGCGCACTCAACGAATGAGGACAAACTCGTGACGGGACTGACGGAGTCCGCCGCCGCAGCCGAGCTGCGCATCCGGATCGATACGCTGGCCAAGGCGGGCGGTACAGCGCAGGCCGCGGCCAATGACCCGGCCGTGCGCGTCACTATCGAAGCATTGATGGACGCACTCGAAGCGGGCACCGTGCGCGCGGCGGCTCGGGCGGCTGATGGCACCTGGCACGCGATCCCGTGGGTGAAGCGCGGGATACTGCAGGCCTTCCGGCTCGGCACACTGGCCGACCAATCCCCGCGTGATGCCAAGGGACGGACGAGCGGGCCCTTCTCCTTCTTCGACAAAGACACGCTCGTCCCGCGCAACTTCGCGGTGACCGACAACGTGCGCGTCGTACCGGGCGGTACGACAATCCGGCGTGGTGCGTATCTGGCGAACAGCGTCGTGTGCATGCCGCCCTCGTACGTCAACGTCGGGGCGCACATTGAGACGGGGACGATGATCGACTCGCACGTTCTGGTCGGATCGTGCGCGCAGATCGGTGAGCGTGTGCATTTGAGCGCGGGTGTGCAGATCGGCGGCGTCCTGGAGCCGATCAACGCCGCCCCGGTCATTATCGAGAGTGACGTCGTCGTGGGCGGGAACTGCGGCGTGTACGAGGGAACGATCGTGCGGACCCGTGCGGTCCTCGGTGCGGGCGTGATCCTCACCCGCGGGACGCCGGTCTACGACCTGGTGCGCCAAGCTGTGTATCGCGCCACCGCGAGCGGGCCGCTCGAGATCCCATCGGGGGCGGTGGTCGTCCCGGGCACCCGGCCAATCGCGACCGGCTGGGGTGCGTCGCAGGGCCTCGCGGTGCACACCCCGCTCGTGGTCAAGTATCGGGACGACCGGACCGACGCGGCCACGGCACTCGAGGCGTGGCTCCGGTAGGCGCGGGGATGGCGGCATCCACGCCGGTCCGTGTACACGGCGAGATTCGCGTCCCCGGGGACAAGTCGGTGTCACACCGCGCGCTGATCTTCGCCGCGCTGGCGGATGGCCCGTCCGTGTTGCGCGGCGTGCTGGATTCCGCGGACGTGCAGGCAACCGAAGGGGTGCTGCGCGCGTTGGGGGTTGCGATGCCGCCGATTCCGCCGCGGTCGCGCCGTGACAGCGCGGACGGCGCCATGCGTATCTCCGGCGTGGGCCTGCACGGATTGAAAGCGCCGACGCGGGCGCTCCAGTGCGGCAACAGCGGTACGACGACGCGGCTCCTCGCGGGCGTGTGCGCCGCGTACGCGTTTTCGAGCCGCTTCGTCGGCGATGCGAGCCTGAGCCGGCGCCGATGGCGCGGGTGGCGCGGCCGCTGCGCGCGATGGGCGCGCGGGTGACGTTCGACGATGGCGATGGGCTGCCGATGATCGTCACCGGCGGGCCGCTGCGTACGATGCGGTGGCAGGACGACGCGAGCAGCGCGCAAGTGAAGAGCGCCGTGCTGCTGGCGGGGCTGGTGTCGGGAGTTCCCGTCAGCATCGAGGCGGAGCGTGCCTCGCGCGACCACACCGAGCGATTTCTGTCCGCGCTGGGCGCCGACGTGCGCGTGACGCCGGGGGCGGTGTCCCTGACGCCACCGGACAGCCTCCGGCCGTTCGAGCTGACCGTACCGGGCGATCCGTCATCCGCTTCCTTTTTCGCCGCGTTGGCGGCGATGGCCGCCGAGGGCACGATCCGGCTTCCCGACGTACTCGCGAGTCCAACCCGTGATGCGTTCATGCGGACACTCGAGGCAATGGGGGCATCGATCACCCAGGAGTCCGGCGCTCCGACGGGTATCGGCGAGGCCACGATCACGTATACCGTCGCGCCGGGCGGATTACGCGGTGTGACGATCGGGGCCGACGACATTCCGGCGATGATCGACGAGCTGCCGCTGCTGGCGTGTGTCGCCGCGCGCGCGGAGGGCGAGACCGTCATCACTGGCGCCGCGGAGCTGCGCGTGAAGGAGAGTGACCGGATCGCTCTCACCGTGTCGAACCTCCAGGCGGCCGGCGTCGTGGCGGAGGAGCTGGCGGACGGTATGCGGATCACGGGCGGACGCGGACCGTGCCGGGGGCGGATCGTGACCAGGGGCGACCACCGGATCGCCATGGCGTTCGGCGTCCTCGGCGCCGCGACCGGCGGTGAGATCACGATCAATGATCGGGCCTGCGTGGCAGTCTCGTACCCCGACTTCTGGTCGGATCTGGCTCGTGTGACCGGCACGTGATGGCGCCCCGCGCGAAGCACGGCTATGCCGGCGGCGAGAATCGCCTCGTCGTCGCCATCGACGGGCCGGCGGCGTCGGGCAAATCGTCAACAGCGCATCGCGTAGCGATGCGGGCAGGATTGTACCACGTGGATTCGGGGGCACTTTATCGTGCGGCGACCGCGGCGGAACTCCGGGTTCAGCCCGACGTGTCGCGGTGGACCGAACCCGACCTCCTCACCGCGGCCCGCGTGGTGGCGCTCGAGGCGCGAACGACGGGATTTCGTCCGACGATCTCCGGCGCCGACATCGACGCAGAGATTCGTGGGTCGGGGGTGACGCGGCACGTGTCGCTCGTCGCGCAGATGCCGGGGATCCGGGCGTGGGTCAACGAGCAGATCCGCGCGCTGGCGCGCCAGTACGAGATCGTGGTGGACGGTCGCGACATTGGCACGGTGGTGTTCCCGGATGCGGCGCTCAAAGTGTTTCTCGTGGCCGACCCGTGGGAGCGGGCGCGACGCCGGCTCAGTGAGCGCTTCGACCGCCAGCCGACGGAGGCCGAGATCGCGGAGGAGACCGACCGGCTGGTGCAGCGGGACGCGCGGGACGCGACGCAGACGGTCCAGGCCAAAGACGCGATCCTGATCGACACCACGACGCTGACCCAGGAGGAGCAGGTTTCCCGCATCGTGGCGCTGGTGGACGCCGCGCGGGGCCGGGATCTGGATCGCGGGAGTGTGGGGGTCGGGTAAGTCCCGGCGCTACCGTCACTTCTCGGCCAGTTCGCCATTGACGGGTCGTAGGGGTGGGGCTAGCTTTTGTGGTTCTCGACACATTGCCCGGCGGGGGTAGTCCCATTTTGTGCTCCCGGCGAATCAGTGTGGGCCGCCACAGTGGCGGCCCCGTTTGATTCCGGGCCCACCCTTCGCCTTGGCGCGGCAAGCGATTTAGCCGCGTGTTATCAGGAGATTGTTGACCGATATGCCCGAGCTCGAAACCCCCGACACGACCTCACTCGCTTCCGACGCCGAATCCGGTAACGGCACTGCCGCCGGATCGCTCCTGACACCGCGGGAGAAGCGCGACATTCAGAAGGCGCGTCTGCGCCCGCTCGCGAACCGCCGCCCCGAGTTGTACGACGAGGGCGATCTGCCGGACGAAGCTGAGTTCGACCAGATGAGCGAGTTGTACCAGGGCACGATGGCCTCGATCGAAGAAGGCGAGATCGTGAAGGCCACGGTCCAGGGAATTCGCGACAACATGGTCGTGCTGGACATCGGCTTCAAATCCGAGGGCACGGTACCGCTCGAGGAGTTCAAGGATCTTCCCGAGCTCAAGGCGGGCGACCAGGTCGAGGTACTGCTCGAGCACCTCGAAGATCAGGAAGGGTCGGTCGTTCTGTCGAAGAAGAAGGCCGATTTCATGCGCGTGTGGGAGCGTATCCGCGTCGCGTACGAGACCGACCAGCCAGTCGAGGGCACGCTAGTCAAGAAGATCAAGGGCGGCGTGGTGGTGGATCTCATGGGCGTGGACGCGTTCCTGCCGGGGTCCCAGATCGCGTTGCGCCGCGTGCCGAACATCGACGAGCTGCTGGGGCAGAAATACGAGTTCAAGATCATCAAGCTCAACAAGCGCCGGCGGAACATCGTCGTCTCCCGCCGCGTGATCCTCGAAGCGGAACGCGCCGGCAAGCGCGAGAAGCTGATGAAGGAGCTGCAGAAGGATCAGGTGCGCAAAGGCGTCGTCAAGAACATCACCGACTTCGGTGCGTTCATTGATCTCGGCGGCGTCGACGGCCTGCTGCACATTACCGACATGTCGTGGGGCCGGATCTCGCATCCCTCGGAGCTGGTGCACATCGGCCAGGAGCTCGAGGTCAAGGTTCTCGACATCGATTGGGAGCGCGAGCGCATCAGCCTTGGGCTCAAGCAGCTCCAGAGCTATCCGTGGAAGGACGTCGCGGCGAAGTATCCGGTCGGTACACGCGTCCATGGCAAGGTCGTATCGATCACGAACTACGGCGCGTTCATCGAGCTCGAGCCGGGCATCGAAGGCCTGGTGCACATCAGCGAGATGAGCTGGACGCGCAACGTCCGGCATCCGTCCAAGCTCGTCTCCATCGGCGAGGCGATCGAAGCGGTCGTGCTCAAGGTCGATCCCAACGAGGAGAAGATCTCGCTCGGCATGAAACAAACCGAGCAGGATCCGTGGGTCGTGCTGCCGCCAGCGCTACCCGGTGGGTACGCGCATCACCGGCAAGGTGCGGAACCTGACCAGCTTCGGCGCGTTCGTCGAAATCGAGCCGGGCATCGATGGGTTGATCCACATCTCGGACATGTCGTGGACCAAGCGCGTCCAGCATCCCTCGGAAGTCGTCAAGAAGGGTGACACGGTCAATGTGGTGATCCTCAACATCGACTCCGACAACAAGCGCATCAGCCTGGGTCTCAAGCAGGCCGTCGAGGACCCCTGGCTCCGGATCGGTGAGACCTATCCCGTGGGCACGGAGTTGCGCGGCACCGTGGTGCGGCTCATGGACAAGGGAGTCGTGGTCGACATCGGCAACGACATCGAGGGCTTCGTACCGGTCAGCCAGTTGAACAACGGCAAGCCCGTGGCGAGCCCCGCGGATATCGTGTACGAGGGGATGTACCTCGACCTCCGGGTCCTGGAGGTCGATCCGATTCACCGCCGGATCGTTCTGGCGGTGACGGACATCCCGGCGGAGCAGCCGCCCCGCCCGGAAACGCCCTCCAAGGTGCTCCCAATGGATTCCGAGACCGACGGCGATCTGATGGTCGGGATTCCGGAGGCCGAGGAGCAGTAGCTGGCCGCGGGAATCAGCCGTCACTAGCTTGAGCGCGTCTATGTCCATGCGGGAGAAGCTCCTCCTCTTGGAGGCCCGGCGCGCGGAGGCGGAGCAGGGTGGCGGCGCGGCGCGCCTCGAGGCGCAGCACGCCAAGGGCAAGCTGTCGGCCCGCGAGCGCCTCGATGTGCTCCTCGACGAGGGGAGCTTCACGGAGCTGGACCGCTTCGTCACGCATCGCTCCTCGGACTTCGGTCTCGAAGAGCAACTGATCTACGGTGACGGCGTCGTGACCGGCCATGGCCGGATCGGCGGCCGGCTGGTCTACGTCTTCTCCCAGGATTTCACCGTGTTCGGGGGATCGCTCTCCGAGGCGGTCGCCGAGAAGGTCTGCAAGATCATGGACCTGGCGGTGCGCAACGGGGCGCCGGTGATCGGACTGAACGACTCGGGCGGGGCGCGCATCCAGGAGGGAGTCGTCTCACTGGGCGGCTACGCCGAGATCTTCCTGCGCAACACGCTGGCGTCGGGCGTCGTTCCGCAGATTTCGGCGGTTCTCGGCCCCTGCGCGGGCGGCGCCGTCTATTCGCCGGCCATCACCGATTTCACGTTCATGGTGCGCGGCATACTCGTACATGTTCGTGACGGGTCCCAACGTCGTGAAGACCGTCACGCACGAGGATGTGACGATGGAGCACCTCGGCGGCGCCGATACGCACGGGGCCACCTCCGGCGTCTCGCATTTCACGTTCGACGATGAAGTGTCCTGTCTGACGGCGATCCGGGAGCTGTTCGAGTTCGTCCCGCTCGAACAACGTGGACGATCCGCCGCGGGGGTCGGGCCGCGACCCACGGGACCGGCGTGACGAGGCGCTGCTGGACATCGTGCCGGACGTCGAGACCAAGCCCTACGACATGCGCACGTGATCTGGCCCGTCGTCGATGATGGACGGTTCGTCGAAGTGCACCGGGATTTCGCGCCCAACATCATGGTCGGCTTCGCACATCTCGGCGGCTACAGCGTCGGCATCGTGGCGAACCAGCCGGCCGTGCTGGCGGGCGTGCTGGACATCAGCGCGTCGGTCAAGGCCGCGCGATTCATCCGCTTCTGCGACGCCTTCAACATCCCGATGGTGACGTTCGAGGATGTACCCGGCTTCCTGCCGGGAGTCGCGCAGGAGCACGGCGGCATCATCAAGCATGGCGCGAAGCTGCTCTACGCCTACTGCGAGGCGACGGTGCCGAAGCTGACCGTGATCACGCGCAAGGCGTACGGCGGGGCATACGACGTCATGTCGTCCAAGCACATCCGCGGCGACTACAACGTCGCGTGGCCGACGGCCGAGCTGGCGGTGATGGGGCCCAAAGGCGCGGTCGAGATTCTCGTTCAAGCCGAGAGATCGCGGGAGCCCCGGATCCGCGCGCGGCGATCGACGCCAAGATCGCCGAGTATCGTGAGAAGTTCGCGCACCCGTACATCGCGGCCGGACGCGGGTACATGGACGACATCATCGACCCGCGGGAGACGCGTCCGCGGCTGATCGACGCGCTGGACACGCTCCGGAGCAAGCGGGACCGCAACCCACCCAAGAAGCACGGGAACATCCCGCTGTAGGGAATGGCCACGGGTCCGGCCAGGGCCCACCGCCCATTCCCTCACCGGCTAACCGCCACCGCCTCTCGTGTTCACCAAAGTCCTCATCGCCAATCGCGGCGAGATCGCGCTCCGCGTGATCCGCGCGTGCCGGGAGCTGGGCGTTCGGAGCGTCGCGGTCTACAGCGATGCCGACGTCACCGCGCCGCACGTGCGTGCGGCAGACGAAGCGGTGCATATCGGCGCGAGCCGCGCGAGCGAGAGCTATCTGCGGATCGACGCGCTGATCGGCGCGGCGCAGCGTACCGGGGCGGAGGCGATGCATCCGGGATACGGGTTTCTGTCGGAGCGCGCCGCGTTTGCGCACGCGGTCCGTGAGGCGGGACTCGTCTGGATCGGTCCGCCCGCCGAGGCGATCGAGGCGGTCGGGAGCAAGACGGCGGCCCGCCAACTGGCCGTCGGGGCAGGCGTGCCCGTCGTCCCTGGGACGACCGAACCGCTTCGCGATGCGGAAGCCGCGGCGACCGCGGCCAGCCAGTTCGGGTATCCGATGTTGCTCAAGGCCGCGGCTGGCGGCGGTGGGAAGGGGATGCGCGTCGTGCGAGCGTCCCGCGGACCTGGCGACCGCGCTCGACGCGGCGCGGCGAGAAGCCTCGAAAAACGCGTTCGGCGACGATGCGGTGTATCTCGAGAAGTTCATCGACGGTCCGCGCCACGTCGAGATACAGGTGCTGGCCGATGCGCATGGCACGATCCTGTCGCTCGGCGAGCGTGAGTGTTCGGTGCAGCGCCGCCATCAGAAAATGATCGAGGAGGCGCCAAGCGTGGCGGTGTCGCCCGATCTGCGCCGCCGGATGGGAGAGACGGCCGTTCGCGCGGCGCGGGCGGCAGGCTACGTCAACGCGGGCACCTGCGAGTTTCTGCTGGATGCCGACGGCCAGTTCTATTTTCTGGAGATGAACACCCGGATCCAGGTCGAGCATCCCGTGACCGAGCTGGTCACGGGTCTCGATCTCGTGGAGTGGCAGCTCCGGATCGCGGCGGGCGAACGGCTCCCGTTTGCGCAGGACGACATCGTGCCCAATGGCTGGGCAATCGAGTGCCGGATTACGAGCGAGGATGCCGCCAGCGGATTCCTGCCCTCGACCGGCCGCGTCACCTATACTCGCATCCCGTCGGGTCCCGGCGTTCGATGGGACGGCGGCATCGAACCCGGAACGGACGTCGGTCTGTTTTACGATCCGCTGCTGGGCAAGCTGATCGTCTGGGCCCCGACCCGCGATACCGCGGTTGCCCGGATGCATCGTGCACTGAACGAGTTGGTGATCGCCGGCGTCGAGACCTCGCGGGAACTGCATCTGCGCATTTTCGAAGATGCGGAGTTTCGCCGCGGGGCGATCGACATCCACTGGCTCGAACGGCGGGTGTCGTCGTTGCTGGAGACGCGGCCCGCGGACGTGGTGACGAGGGCGGCGGCGGTCGCGAGCGCGTTCCTCGCCCGCGAAGATGGCGGGTCTCATCCCGTGGGTTCCGGCTCGACGGGTGGCAGCGCCGGACCTACGGGCACGCCGCCTGGCGGCGACGTTACGGGCCGCCCCGCGGAGTCCCCGCGTGCGTCATGGGCTGCAGTCGCTCGCCGGGAGGCGCTTCGCGAATGACGTCACGACGGGCGGGCAGGCACCGGCAGCGGCCGGATCTCGGTGATCACCACCCGCGCGGGCTCACGCCCGAGCCTGTTAGCGCGAGCGTCACCGGCGATGGCTCTGCTTCCGACGCCGAGAGCAATACGCCGGCTACGTCAGCCGAGTGCGACGTCGAGGTCCAGTCGATCGCCGCGGGCGGTGACGGTGTCGCGCGGGTGGACAACCGCGTGATCTTCATCCCGCGTGTGGCGCCTGGAGACCGCGCGAAGATTCTCGCTACGTCAGTACGCGGTGGGCGGTTTGCGCGGGGCGTTCTCGTTGATCTCCTGCGCCCGTCGCCCGAGCGCGTGACCCCATCGTGCCTGCACTATGTGCGCGATCAATGCGGCGGATGCCAACTGCAGCACGTGCGGTACGAGTCGCAACTCGCGGCCAAGGGCGCGATCGTCCGCGACGCACTCGTGCGGATCGCGCACCGTGCGACCGGCGCGGTGTTAGTGGAGCCTAGCCCCGAGCAGTGGCGATACCGCCGCAAACTGACCCTCGCGCTCCGGCGGGGTGGGGCACATGGCCGCGACTGGATCGCGGGGCTGCGGCGGATCGATGGACCCGATTCGGTCTTCCCGCTCACCGACTGTCTGATCACCAACGAGGGTGTGGTGGACGTGTGGCGCGCAATCATGCGCGCCGCGGCGCTCCTGCCTGATGCCCTTTCGCTCCGGGGCAGTGTCCGGGTCACCGCCCGCGGCTACGCGTTCCACCTCGAGGGCGGCACCCGGTGGGAGCACGGCCACGAGTTGCAGGCCGCGGTGCCGGGCCTGGCCGAGCTGTGGTGGACCCCCGAGCGCGGGACCCGCCGGCGTGCCAGGCTTGCCGGACACGTCCGCGAACGGCAATACGCCGACAGGCGCGTCGTTCGCGCAGGTCAATGCAAGCGTCGGCGTGGCGCTGCATGCGGATGTGGTGGACCGGACGATGGCGCATGCGCCGCGGACGGTGATCAATGCGTACGCCGGGACGGGTGCGACAGCCGTCGCTCTGGCGGAGCGAGGGGTCGCGGTCGTGGCGATCGAAGCCGACCGGGCGGCGTCGGCCGAGTGTGCCGGTGCAATGCCGAGGGGGTCGCGGGCGGTTGCGGCGCGAGTCGAGGACGCATTGCCCCGTGCCCTTCCGGCGGACGTCGTGATCCTCAACCCGCCGCGGACGGGTGCATCGGCGCCGGTGATCGCGGCGCTGCGGGATGCGTCGCCGTCGCCGCGGGCAGTCGTGTACGTGAGTTGCGACCCCGCGACACTGGCGCGGGACGTGGGCCGGCTGGCGGGGTGGCGGATCGCGGCGCTCCGCTCGTTCGACATGTTCCCGCAAACCGCGCACGTCGAGACCGTGTGTGAGCTCGTGCCTGAGGGCGGGGCGCGATGACCGAGCAGCGATGAGCGAGCAGCGCGATGAGCGAGCAGCGTTGAGCGAGCAGAAGCCGCGCCGCAGCAGTGGGGCCGCACGGGCAATGGGCGGAGCGACGGCCTACGTCGTGAGCATTGGCGGGCGGGACACGACGGTGGAGATTGGTCCCGAAGGCGTTCGAATCGAAGGCGTGGATGCCGTGGTGGCGGCCGAGCTGCTGGAAGTTCCGGGATCGCCGATCCGGCTACTGCGGGTGGGCGACGCGGTCTATGAGGTGATCGCCAGGCGCGGCAGCCAGCGGGGGGCGTACACGGTGGCGCTCGGCGGGGTCCGGCTGAACGCGGAGGCACTCGACCAGCGGGGCCGGGCACTCCGTGCGCTGAGTGCGGCGACGACGACCCGCCATGGACCGGAGCCGATCCGGGCCCCGATGCCCGGGCTGGTGACCCGGGTGCTGGTGGCGGCCGGGGACGCCGTGCGGGCGGGCGACAGCATCGTCGTCATGGAGGCCATGAAAATGGAGAACGAGCTGCGCGCCAAGTCAGACGGGAAGGTGCGGGCTGTGGCCGTCGACGCCGGGGACGGCGGTCGAGAAGGGGATGGTGCTCGTCGAGCTCGAATGACCATGCCCGGCTGGAGGCGTGCCGGGCCGCGTTGATTGACACTAGCTAAGTCATTTGCTAGCTTACGAGTCTGTTGTCGAATGCCTCCCGGGACCACACGGCCCTGCCGGATCCGGACAGGCGCCCCCGATCACGCACCACAAGCTGAGATGCGAACATTTTCCGCGACGCCCGCAGACATCGCGCACCAGTGGTACATCGTCGACGCCGAAGGCATGGTGCTCGGCCGACTTGGCCACCGAGGTCGCGCGCGTGATTCGCGGCAAGCATAAGGCGACGTTCACGCCGCACATGGATACGGGCGACAACGTCATCGTCATCAACGCCGCCAAGGTCCGTGTTGACCGGACGGAAGGCGGAGCAGAAGCGCTACTTCCATCACACGGGCTACATGGGGCACGAGCGGTTCACGCCGGTGGCCAGCGTGTTGGCGAAGCATCCCGAACGGGTGATCGAGAAGGCCGTGTATGGGATGCTGCCGAAGACTGCGCTTGGGCGCCAGGTGCTGCGCCGCAAGCTGCGTGTCTTCGCAGGCGCGACGCATACGCATATCGCGCAGCGACCCAAGGCACTTGTGATCCAGGCAAAGACGGGTGGCGGGCGCTCGCCGGATCCGGCGGGCACGACGGAGGCAACGCATGCCGGTTGATCCGCTCACCAAGCACACGATCGGCCGGCGCAAGGAAGCGGTCTGCCGGCTGTATCTGAGCCCGGGCTCGGGCAAATGGAACGTCAACGGGCGAACGCTCGGCGACTATTTCCCGCGGCCGGCGTTGGTGTCGGCGATTCAGCAGCCGTTCACGGTGACCGACTCGCTCGGGCGGTTCGACGTGCGGGCCAAGGTCGAGGGCGGCGGTCTGTCCGGCCAGGCCGGGGCGCTGCGGTTGGCGGTGGCGCGCGCGCTGGTGCAGATCGATGAGGCACACCGGCGCAAGCTGCGCGATCTCGGGCTGCTGACGCGTGACGCGCGATCGGTGGAGCGCAAGAAGCCGGGCCGGCCGAAGGCGCGGAAACGCTTCCAGTTCAGCAAGCGCTAGCACAAGCGCTCGCACAAGCGCTCAAGGCAGCACAAGGGCTGCACAAACGCAGTACAAACGTGGTACCGGTGCGGTGGTGGCGCAGAATGTGCGCGCAGTGCGGCGTCGCAGGGCAGCAGCAGGCAGTCGGAACAGGTCGCAGGTTGCAGGTCGCAGGTCGCAGGAGTTCGTAGTTCATCTCGCACGCGTCCCGAGTGGCGGCGGGTGCCGTGGTCTCCGATGGAGACGCGGTCGCAGGCCACGGTGACGGGCGCGGTCGTTTAACCCGCAACGGTCTCACGTCTCGCATGGCTCAACCCAGTCTCGACGATTTGCTAAAGGCCGGTGTCCACTTCGGACACCAGACGCGCCGATGGAATCCGAAGATGCGGCGGTTCATCTTCGCGGAGCGCAACGGGATTCACATCATCGATCTGCAGAAGACACTTCGCCAGATCGAGCTCGCGCAGAAGTTGGCGCGCGAGGTGATCCTGCGCGGCGACAACGTGCTGTTCGTCTGCACGAAGCGGCAGTTGAGCGCGATCGTGAAGGAGGAGGCGGAACGCGCCAGTGCGCTCTACGTCACCGAGCGGTGGCTGGGCGGGCTCCTGACCAACTTCCAGACCGTCAAGAAGCAGATCCGGCGGCTCAAGGATCTCGAGGCGGGCAGCGAGACAGGCGGCGACTTCGAGAACTACACGAAGAAGGAGCAGCTTCTCATGAGCCGCCAGCGCGACAAGCTGGCGCGCAACCTGACGGGCATCAAGAACATGGGCCGCCTGCCGGGACTCATGTTCGTGATCGACTCCAAGAAGGAGCGCATCGCCGTCAGCGAAGGCAACAAGCTCGGCATTCCGATCATTGCGATCGTCGACACGAACGCGGACCCCGATCTCATCACCGTGCCGGTGGCGGGCAACAATGACGCGATCCGATCGGTCGAGTTGATCACGCGTGCGGTGGCCGACTCGATCGTCGAGACACGCCGCGAGGCGCCGGTCCGGCAGGAAGTCGAGGAGACGGAGACCAGCACCTACAGCTCCGACCGCGGGATGGAGCCGGCCGGCAGGCGACGACGAGCGCCGGCGCAAGCGGCGGCCGCGCCGCCGGCGGGCCAAGCCCGAGGCGATCGCCGCCCGGCTCAAGACGGGTGGTGAGGGCGAGCCGGGGGCAGGAGCGGAAGAAGCGCCGGCTGACGAGGGGGAGCCGGAGGCGTAGCCGGGCAGGTATGCCAGCGCCCCGCGGGTACCGCGGGACGGATAGATTACGTCTCGACGCCGCCGGTGGCTCTCCCGGCGGCGTTTCCATAGGATTGAGTGACCGTGGGTTGGGGGTTGGGGGTTGGGGGTTGGGGAATAGGTGTTGGGGAATGGGTGGGCGTGGGACTGATTCACACAGATGCGTGGTGACCATGACGACGACAAAGACAACCGGTGTGACGGCCAAGGAAGTTCAGGAGCTTCGCCAGCGGACCGGCGCGGGCATGATGGATAGCAAGCGGGCGCTCGAGGAAGCGAACGGCGACATGGAGCGTGCCGTCGACCTGCTCCGGAAGCGCGGCGCGGCCAAGGCGGAGAAGCGGATGGGCAAGGAGGCGCGAGAGGGAATGATCGGCCACTATCTGCACCACGACGGCAAGCTCGCGGTGCTGGTGGAGGTCAACTGCGAGACGGATTTCGTGGCGCGCAATCCCGAGTTCCACACGCTCGTGCGCCACCTGGCCGAGCACATCGCGGCGGCGGCGCCGTCGGCGATCGACAAGGATGGCGTGCCCCCCGAGCGGGTGGAACGCGAGCGGCGGCTGTTCGAGGAGCAGGTGCGGGAGAGCGGGAAGCCCGCGCATCTCGATCGACAAGATCGTGACCGGCAAGATCGAGTCGTTCTACAAGGACGTCGCCCTGGTGCACCAGCGCTGGGTTCGCGATGACAAGATCGTCGTCGGCGACCTGATCACGGAGTTCTCGGCCAAGGTTGGCGAGCGCATCGTCGTACGCCGCTTCACCCGGTACCGGGTGGGCGAGGAGTAGGCGGGCTCGTGACCGATGGCGTCGCGACGGTCGCGGCATCCGCCCTCAAGAGCCCGCTCAAGTACCCGCGGGTGCTCCTCAAGCTGTCCGGGGAGGCGCTCGCGGGACCAAAGGGATTCGGATTCGATTTCGACGTCATCGAGGGATTCGCCCGCGAGATCAACGACGCGGTCGACCTGGGCGCGGAAATCGGGCTGGTGATCGGGGGCGGCAACATTGTGCGTGGCGCCCAACTGCACGACATGGGGATGGACCGGGTGAGTGCCGACTACATGGGGATGCTTGGCACCGTCATCAATGCGCTGGCGCTGCAGGATGTGCTGGAGCGGCGCGGACTCGAGACGCGGGTGATGACCGCCATCCGGATGGAGGAGCTGGCGGAGCCGTTCATCCGGCGGCGTGCCATGCGGCACATGGAGCTGAAGCGCACCGTGATCTTTGCCGCCGGCACCGGCAATCCCTACTTCACGACCGACACGGCCGCGGTTCTGCGTGCGATTCAGATGAAGGCCGACGTCATCATCAAAGCCACGAACGTCGACGGCGTGTATTCTGCCGACCCGAAAACCGATCCGAGCGCGACGCGGTACGACGAAGTGAGTTACCGCGACGTGATGCGCGACGAGCTGGGCGTGATGGATCAGACGGCGATCACGCTGTGCAAGGAAAACGAGTTGCCACTGGTCGTCCTCAATATTCACTCGCCGGGGGCCGTACCCCGGGTCATCCGCGGCGAACGCGTCGGCACGCTTGTCCGGTGAGCGCTCGCTCCCGCGAGCGCCCCTGGCGGCGCTGGCGGCGTCCTAGTCTCCGGAGATCCGCATGAGTCCCAGCACGACCACGACCATCCCGCAGATCCTCAAGGACTGCCGGACCGCCATGGAGAAAGCACTGGAGAGCGCCCGCCGCGAACTCGGGTCGATCCGGAGCGGCAAGGCGACGCCCGCGCTCCTCGACACCATTCGCGTCGACGCCTACGGGCAGATGATGCCGGTCAACCAGGTCGCGTCGGTCGCTGCACCGGAGCCGCGACTCCTCATCGTGACCCCCTGGGACAAGGGACTGGCCAAAGCCATCGAGAAAGCGATCCGCGAGTCGGACCTCGGGCTCGACCCGGCGGTGCAGGGAGCGATCATCCGCGTGCCGCTGCCCTCCCTCAACGAGCAGCGCCGCCGCGATCTCGCGAAGGTCGTGCACAAGCTGGCCGAGGAAGGGCGCGTGGGCGTGCGGCATGCGCGGACGGAATCGCGCGACCGGCTCAAGAAGATGGACAAGGTGTCCGAGGACGACGTCAAACACGGCGAGAAAGAGTTGCAGAAACTGCACGACGATTTCGTGCACAAGATCGATGAGACGCTGAAGGCCAAGGAAGCCGAGATCATGGAAGTGTGATGACGGCGCCGGCTGAACCGACGGCAGACGAGCTGCTCGGGCGCATCCGCGTCCAGGGCGGTGTCCCGCGCCACGTGGCCATCATCATGGATGGCAACGGGCGGTGGGCGCGGGAGCGTCTCATGCCGCGTCCTTACGGGCATCGGTCGGGGATGAAGTCGGTGCGGGATGTCGTGGAGGGGGCCATCGAGTCGGGTCTGGAGGTGCTGTCGCTGTTCGCGTTCTCACAGGAGAACTGGCAGCGGCCGCCCGTCGAGATCACGGCGCTGATGTCGCTGCTCGAGGAGTACATCGCGCGAGAAGCTGATGAGCTGCGTGATCGCGGCGTGCGGGTCTGCATCCTCGGCGATCTGGACCGCCTGACCCCGGCGGCTGCGACCGCGGTCAACCGCGTCGTGACCGAGACCGAGCACAACGACCGGCTCCGGCTCAATCTGTTCATCTCATACGGCGGCCGGGCCGAACTGGTTCGGGCGGCACAACTGTTGGCGCGGGATGCGCAGGCCGGCCGCCTCGTCCCCGGGGAGATCACCGAAGCCGATTTCCAGAGCCGGTTATATACGGCGGGCTGCCCGGATCCCGATCTGCTGATCCGCACATCGGGCGAACAGCGGATCTCCAATTTCCTCCTCTGGCAGATGGCGTACACCGAGTTGTTCATCTCACCGGTACTGTGGCCGGATTTCGGGCGGCGCGAGCTGTACGAAGCGATTCTGGACTATCTCAATCGGGAACGCCGTTTCGGCCGCGTCTCCGCCTAGGCGCATGCCGCTTGGGCGCATGCCGGAGCTGGCGCAGCGCATCGCCTTCGGCGTCGTTGCGGCGCCGCTCACCATCTGGATCATCGTGATCGGCGGCGCTCCCCTGGTGGGGCTCCTCGCATTGACGGCCGGCGTGGGCGCGTGGGAGCTGTTCCGGATCGCGCGGGCCGGTGGTGCGCGGCCGATCGAGGCTGCCGGCATTCCCCTGGCGGCCCTGATTCCGATCGTGCTGTCCT
Source organism: uncultured Gemmatimonadales bacterium (assembly GCA_963737895.1). Lineage (GTDB taxonomy): Bacteria > Gemmatimonadota > Gemmatimonadetes > Gemmatimonadales > Gemmatimonadaceae > Palsa-1248. Next base: position 3,067,031 of record CAVTUF010000001.1, read on the forward strand.
CGGAGCCGCGCGGCGTATTCACCATCGCGCCGGGCTTCGCCGCCGTCGCGCTGATGCTCATCCTGGCGCTCGCGATCTGGATGCGGCGCGACGAGGGGCACGCCCTGTCGGCGGTGGCGACGACCTTGTTCGGCGCGTCGTACACCGGTGGGCTTCTCAGTTTCGCGTTCGCGATCCGCTACTATCGGTATGTGGCCGACGACCGCGCCGGCATTGCGCTCCTGCTGCTTCCTCTACTGCTCACCTGGGCCAACGACATTGGCGCCTATGCCGTGGGCCGGGCCTTTGGCCGTCGCAAGCTCATGCCGGCCGTGAGTCCCGGGAAGACCGTGGCGGGGGCTGCCGGCGGTGTCGTCGTGACGGTCGCTGCGTGCTGGTTGTACGTCGGGCGCGTCCTCGTGCCCTGGGCGGACCTTGGGCTCAGCCTCTCGGGCATCGTGATCTTCGGCGTGGCCGTGAGCGTCGCGGCGCAGATCGGCGACCTCGCCGAATCGCTGCTCAAGCGTGAGGCCGGCGTGAAGAACAGCTCGCGCCTCTTCCCGGGACATGGCGGGGTGCTCGACCGCGTGGACAGCTTGTTATTCGTGCTGCCCGTCGCGTACATCCTCTTCGGCGTCCCCGGTTTCCTGGTGATGTCGCCCGTGAGCGCGGTTCAGTGAGCCGCCGAGTCGCGGGAGCGCCGTCTGCAACGAAGCCCGCGGGCGCTGGCATCCGCGGCGTCGCGGTGCTTGGCTCGACCGGCTCGATCGGGACGACCGCGCTCCGGGTGCTCGAGCGGCAGCGGGCGTCGTTTCGAGTCGATGCCCTGACCGCCTATGGGAACGCGCTGCTGCTGGAAGACCAGGCGCTTCGCTTCAGTCCCGCGTACGTCGGACTCGTCCAGAACGGCGGGACGCATCCCGCAGCGTGGCAGGTCGGCCCCGAATGTCTCGTGGGAGCGGCGACGCTGGCGAGCGTGGACATCGTCGTCAATGCCGTCGTCGGCGCGGCCGGCCTGGATGCGACGCTCGCGGCGTTGCGGGCGGGGAAGCGCGTCGCCCTCGCCAACAAGGAGACCCTCGTGACGGCCGGGGAGCTGGTGACCGCGGCAGCGGCGTCCGGCGGCGGCGAGATCGTGCCGGTCGACAGCGAGCATTCGGCCATTCTGCAGTGTCTCGGCCGGCGGCCGGCGAGCGACGTCCGGCGGCTGATCCTGACCGCGTCGGGGGGGCCGTTCCGCGGCTGGACGCGGGACCAGCTCGAACGGGCCACCGTTGCGGACGCGCTCCGCCATCCCACGTGGAGTATGGGCCGCAAGATCACCGTGGACAGCGCGACACTCGCCAACAAGGCGCTCGAAGTGATCGAAGCGCACTATCTCTTCGGCGTACCGTACGATCGGATCGAGGTGGTCGTCCATCCACAGAGCGTGGTGCATTCGTTCGTGGAGTTCATCGATGGGAACGTGCTGGCGCAGGTCGGGATGCCGACGATGGAGCTGCCCGTGCTCTACGCGCTGACGCATCCCGAACGGCTGCCGGACGATGGGGTAACACCGTTCGATCCCGTGGCAGCGTCGCCGCTGACGTTCGAGCGGGTCCGGGTGGATGACTTCCCGGCGCTGGCGCTCGGGATGGCGGCTGGCCGCGCGGGTGGCGCTGCGCCGGCGATATTCAATGCGGCGAACGAGCAGGCCGTGGCGTTGTTTCTCGAGGGGTTGATGACCTTTGCCGGGATCGCACACGCGATAGAATCCGCGCTCGGAACGCTGGCCGGATTGCCAGCCGGTGACCGGCAGGCGTTGAGGGCGGCCGATGCCGCGGCACGCGCCCACGTCCGCCAGCGGGCGGGTAGCGCGGCTGGCGCCGCGAGCGCGATTTAGGGGGGAGGGGGAGCAGCGTGCTGACGTTTCTTCGCGATCACGTATCGTGGCTCGCACCGGTTCTGGTGTTTGGCCTGCTCATATTCGTGCACGAGTTAGGACACTTCCTCGCGGCGAAAGCCACGGGCGTCTACGCGCCCCGGTTCTCGATCGGCTTCGGGCCGGCGCTGTGGGCACACCGCTGGGGTGAGACCGAGTATCAGCTTGCGGCGTTCCCCCTCGGCGGCTACGTGCGCATGGCGTCTCGTGACGACGAGCCTGCCGCGATGCTGGAGGGAGGTTCGGAAGAGTCGGCGAAGGCTCAGGCCGCGCGCCAGGATCCCAACGCGATGATGCCGTTTGGACCGCTGCCGATTCCGCCCAACCGGTGGTTCGAGTCGAAGCCATTGTGGGCGCGGCTGGTAATCATGCTGGCCGGCGTCACAATGAATGCCGTGCTCGCCTACGTGATCATGGTCGGCGTCTACCTGTATTACGGGGCCCCCGTCCTGTCGGACTCGCCCGTATTCGACTATGTGGTGACACCGGGCCCCGCTGCGACGGCGGGATTGACCGGCGGGGATAGTGTGGTGGCTGTCGGTGGCCAGCCGGTCGCGTCCTGGAAGGATTTGGTCGCGCACGTCTCGCCCCAGCCGAACGTTCCCATTTCGATCACCGTGATGTCGCACGGCACAGCGCGGACCGTCACCGTGACGCCGCGCCCCGCGCCCGACACGAATCCCGCATCGGGTGCGATCCGGATCGTCGGGAAGATCGACGCCGCGCGGCGGACGGACGGCATGCGGCATCCGATGCCGGTGCCGCAAGCATTGTCGGAGGCATGGACCGTCACCGGCCGGATGGCGGGACTGATCTTCGGATCGGTACACGATCTGGCGACGCGGAAAGAGTCGCTCACCAGCCTGGCGGGCCCGGTCGGCATCGCGACAATGTCCGTCGAGACGGCACGCAGGGGCCTCGAGGGCCTGTGGATGCTGATCGCTCTCCTGAGCGTCAATCTGGCTATCCTCAACCTGCTGCCGATTCCGATCCTCGACGGCGGCCAGATCCTCGTGAACGTTCTCGAAGCGATCATAGGCCGTCCGTTCAGCCTTCGGACGCGGGAATACATCCTACGAGTCGGGCTCGTCGCGATCGGGGCGCTCTTTCTGCTCGTGATGATCAACGACGGGTGCCGGGTCTTCAGCGGGCGCTGCTGACCGCGACCGCGGTCGCGGCCTTCTCTTTCTGGGCATTGGCGGCACGCGCGCAGTCCGCGTACGTGCGGTTCGATGTCGCGTCGGTCAGCGACTCGACGTTCACCTTTGCCACCGTCGGCGCCCGGTGGGTCTCGCCGGGCAGGGTGGGGCTCGCGGTCGATCCCGCTCATCGCGACGCGCTGATCGCGCGCATCCGGGTAGCCAGGGTCGACAGCGGCGTGGCGACGGGCGTGGTCGTGAGCCAGACCGCCCGCCTGACGACATCACACGTGGTGCTCCTGTCGCAGCCCAAGCGTGCGTTCTACGCGCAGCCGTGGTTCTGGGGGGCCGCGCTGGCGGGTGGCGTGTTGGGGTATCTCGTCCACGGGCATTGAGCGCACCTGCCCGGTCCGCAGCGGTGTGGGTCCGCTAGGTCCCGCACACGAGCTTGACGTGAACCGGCGTCGCGGCCCGGTTGAGCTGGACCCGTAGCGTGTCGCGATACGACGCGCAGTAGCGGGCCGAGATCTCGATGGCGTAGTCCCCGACTGGCAGGGTGAGCGGGGTGGCGGCCGGCATGGTCCCCCTGATCACATGCCCGTCGTCGAGTGCCTGGAGGGTGTAGCTGGCCCCTGCTGGCTCCGCGTCGAGGCTGACCGTGCCGGACCCGCGCGAACTCGGCGCCGCGGCGGCGGCCGGCGTGCCGGCAGTGGTGTGAGGAGTCTTGCCAGGCCGGCCGTGGGCCGTGCGGGTCGCGGGCTGCCGCTGTACCGACGACGACTCGCTCGGGGACTTCGATCCCGAAGCCGGCGTCCCGCCCGGCGCTGGGGTCGAGGAGCCAGCGGGGGTATCCGGCGGCGTGGCGGGGACAGTGGCGCCCGTCGCGTTCGTGGCGCCGGGATCGCTGCCCGAGGGTGCGGTCGCGACCAGGGGTACCCCATCGGCGGGCGTGCCGGGGTCCTGGGGCGCGGAGCCACGACGGGCGAAATGGAGGCCGCCCCAAGCCAGGGCCGCCAGCAGGACCACGCTGGCCGCACCCACCGCGACGCGGCGCTGGGGGGAGGATCGCAGGGAGTCCCAGAACCTCGGGTTGGTGGGTGCCCCCGACATCCCGATCGACGGGGTGCTCCGCATGGCGATCGTCTCGTTGCGCTCGAAGCTCAAGGCGCCCAGCGCCTGGCACAACGACTCGCCGGTCTGGAACCGCGCGGCCGGGTCTTTTTCCAGGCAGCGCATGATCACGCGGTCGATATCGCGGGACAGCAGCGAGTTGTGGACTCGCGGCTTGACCGGCTTGTCTTCGACGTGCTGGCGCGCGATCTCGTACCAGTCGTCCCCGGTGAACGGCAGGACCCCGGTCGCGGCCCGATAGAGTGTGACGCCGAGCGAGTAGATATCGGCGCGTCCATCCAGCGCGATCCCGCGCGCCTGCTCCGGTGAGAAATACTGCGGAGTGCCGACGACCATGTTGGTGCCGGTCTGTTGCACGTAGTTCGAGACGGCGCGGGCGATTCCGAAGTCGGCCACGATCGCGTTGCCGTGGTCATCGAACAGGATGTTGTCGATCTTGATGTCGCGGTGGACGACGCCTTCGCGGTGGGCGAAGCCGAGCGCACTCGCGACGTCGATGCCCATGCGGATGAGGACCGGCTCCGGCAGCTTGGTCACGACCTCCAGCCGGTCGGGCAGCCCCTGGGGCAGGAAGTCCATCGCGAAGTACACGGCCTCGCCGTCTTTGCCGACCGCGAAAATCTTGATGATGTTCGGGTGGCGGAGGCGGGCCGCGGTCGCGGCCTCGCGCCGGAACCGCTGTTCGAACTGCTCGTCGCCGGCGTACTGGGGCTTGAGGACCTTGAGCGCGACCGGGATCTCGAGCTCGGGGTCATACGCCTTGTAGACCCAGGCGAAGCCGCCGGTGCCGATGATCGCATCGATCCGGAACTTCCCGAGAGTGCGCCCTAGAAATCGTTCAGGCACGGCGGGCGACCGGCGAGCGGGTGAGAAGCGGCGGAGAGCGCGGGAAAAGCGGGCTGGGGGGCACGGGAGGCGGCGGAAGGCTCGGCGCCCGCGCCGCCATGCACCGTATCTCGCATGAAAACGCGAGCCGTGACATCCTTTACAGCAGTCTGCAACTCCAGTAAACTTCTAGGCTTATTGAACTTTGGCGAGGAGCGCGCGACCGCGCGCCGGGAATATATCATATGGCCTTTGAAAAAGCACCGACGATACAGCAGTTCCACGAGCACGAGACGGACACCGGATCGAGCCGAGTCCAGGTTGCGGTACTGACCGCTCGAATCAACTATCTGACCGATCACTTCCGGACGCATCCCAAGGATCACCACAGCCGTCAGGGATTGCTGAAGATGGTCGGCCGGCGGCGGCGCCTCCTCAATTATATGAAGCGCACCGACGTCGATGGATACCGGTCGCTCATCGACACATTGGGGCTGCGGTATTAGCGATCGAGCAGTCAACTGGGCGTGGCGGGCGGCCGGGTCAATACCGCTAGTGACGCCACTTCTTTTTTTCGGACAATCATGACACGTGTAGAGCGTACGTTCGCCGGACGGCGTCTGGTCATTGAGACCGGCCGGATGGCGAAGCAGGCGGCCGGTTCAGCGGTCGTCACCTTTGGCGAGACAATGGTTCTCGCAGCCGTCACCGTCAGCGACAATGTGAGTCCGCTTCCATTCTTCCCTCTGACGGTAGAATACAAGGAACGGACCTACGCTGCGGGCAAGATCCCCGGCGGTTTCATTAAACGGGAAGGGCGCCCGCAGGACGGAGAGATCCTCTCGGCGCGCATCATCGACCGGTCGATCCGGCCGCTGTTTCCCGAAGGGTTCAAGAACGAGATCCAGGTTTTCATCTACGTGATCTCGGCCGACCAGCAGAACGACGCCGATGTGCTGGCCCTCCTCGCGACGTCTGTCGCGATCAACAGCTCGAAGATTCCGTTTCTCGGCCCGATCGGCGGCGTCCGTGTGGGCCGCCTCGAGAACAAGTGGGTGCTCAACCCCACTTTCCAGCAACTGGCCTACACCGACATCGATCTCGTGGTCGCGGGCAATCGCGATTCGTTGCTCATGGTCGAGGGCGAAGCGCTGGAGGTCACTGAGGACGCGGTCGTCGATGCGCTGCAGGTCGCGCACGGCGGGATCCGGGAGCTGATCGGCGCACAGGAAGAGCTGCTCAAGCAATTGCCGCCGGTCGCGAAGATGGCGTGGACCAAGCCCACGCTGCCGCCGGGCCTCGAGCCCCGCGTGCGGGAGATGGCCCAAACCGAGATCCGCGAGGCGATCAACGCCAAGGACAAGGCGTCGCGCGCGGGCCAGATCGAGAAGGTCAAGAAATCCATTGCCGAGCGTCTCGCGGCCGATTTCCCCGACAACCTCCGCGACATCGGCAATCTCGTCGGCGACGTCGAGTACGACGCGCTGCGCGAGCAGGTGCTCAACACGGGACACCGGGTCGATGGGCGGACGCCCGTCGAGATCCGCACGATCTCGACCGAGGTGGGCCTCCTCCCGCGTGCGCACGGATCCGCGCTCTTCACCCGGGGCCAGACGCAGGCGCTGGTGGCCGTGACGCTCGGGACCGCGAACGACGTGCAGCGTCTCGATTCGATCGACGACGCGAGCGAGACCACGAAGTCGTTCATGCTGCACTACAATTTCCCGCCGTTCTCGACGGGGGAAGTCCGTCCGGTGCGTGGCACGAGCCGTCGTGAAATCGGCCACGGCAACCTCGCGGAGCGGGCGTTGCAGCGGATGCTCCCGGAGTTCGAGGATTTCCCGTACACGATCCGTGTGGTCGCGGACATTCTCGAATCCAACGGGTCGTCGTCGATGGCGTCCGTCTGTGGTGGGTCGCTCGCGCTCTTCGATGCCGGCGTCCCGATGCGCGGTGCGGTGGCAGGCGTCGCGATGGGGCTCATCAAAGAAGGTGATCGCTACGCGGTGCTGAGCGACATCCTCGGCACCGAAGACCATCTGGGCGACATGGACTTCAAGGTGGCTGGCACGGCGGATGGCATCACGTCGATCCAGATGGACATCAAGATCCAGGGTCTGGACGTGTCGATCATGAAGGAGGCCCTCGCACAGGCACGTGAAGGCCGGCTCCACATCCTCGGCGAGATGCGCAAAGCCCTCACTGAGCCGCGCTCCGATCTGTCGCAGTATGCGCCGCGCATCGTCACGATGAACATCAGTCCCGAGAAGATCGGCGACCTGATTGGGCCGAAGGGGAAGACGATCCGCGGCATCCAGGACGAGACGGGGGCCGAGCTGACGGTGGACGACACCGGTCTCGTGACAATCGCCGCCGTCGGCGGCGAGGCGATGGCGCGAGCCAAGCAGATGGTCCAGGCGGTGACCGCCGAACCCGTCGTGGGCGAGACGTACGAAGGGACGGTGAAGAGCACGACCGCGTTCGGCGCCTTCATCGAGATCATGCCGGGCACCGAGGCCCTGCTCCATATCTCCGAGCTTCGGTGGGGACGGACCGACAAGACCGAGGACGTCGTCAAGCGGGGCGACCGGGTCAAGGTCAAGCTCATCGATCGTGATGAACGGGGCCGCCTCCGGTTGTCCATGAAGGCGCTGCAGCCCAAGCCTGAAGGAGTGGAGGAAGGCAACGGCGATGGCGGGGCGCCCCGGGCGTCCTCTCGTCGGCGCGAGTGAGCATAGGCACCGACCCGTTCGCTTTTCAGCCGGCTCGGGGTATATCGGCCCCACCCCGACCGGCAGGTACGGCCTCAAGCGACGACGGGGCGACCCTCCGCTCGACCCGGTTGCCCAACGGCCTGACGGTCGTGTCGGAGCACATGCCTGGCGTCCGCTCGGTGGCGATCGGGGCGTGGATCCGGGCGGCATCGCTCCATGAGCAGCGCGACTCCATGGGTGTATCCCACCTGCTGGAGCACATGGTGTTCAAAGGCACCGCCCGGCGGTCCGCCAAAGAGATCGCGCTGGCGCTCGAGACCCTCGGGGGGTCGCTCGATGCGTATACCGGACGCGAGCATACAGCGTTTCAGGCGCGGGTGCTCGACACCCATGTGCGAGAAGCCGCGGACGTGCTGGTCGATCTCGTCTATCGCCCGACGCTTCGGGCGAGCGACCTTCAGACCGAGCGCAAGGTCGTGCTGGAGGAGATCAGCACGGTGGAAGACACGCCCGATGATCTCGTCTTCGAGCTGCACAACGAGGCGCTGTGGGGCTCGCATCCCTACGGATACTCCATCCTTGGCACGCGGGACACCGTCGGCCGGCTCGAGATCTCGGACCTTCAGACACTGCACACGCGTGCCTATCACCCCGGGCAAACCGTGGTGGCAGCGTCCGGCAATATCGTCCACGAGCAACTGATCGAGATTGCCAACGCGACCGGCTGGGCTGAGCTCGAGGGGGGGCCCGACGGACGGATGGTCTCGCCTCCCGCGGTGCCGGTCGCACCGCACCGGCGGCACGTCGAGCGTGAGGGTGCGCAGACGCACGTCGTGTTCGGGTCCCCGGCGGTCGCGCATGGCGATTCGCGGCGGTACACGCTGGCGCTCGTGAGTACGCTCCTCGGCGGCGGCATGAGCTCGCGGCTCTTCCAGCGCGTCCGCGAAGAGTTGGGGCTGGCCTACGCTGTTTACTCTTTTCAGACGTTTCATGCTGACAGCGGCACCCACGGCGTGTACGTCGGAACGGCGCCCGAAACTGCCTCGGAGGCAGTGGCCGCGATCACCGATGAGCTGGACCGTGTGGCTGGCGAGGGCCTCCCGGCCGCGGAAGTCGAGGCCGGGAAGAATCAGCTCAAGGGGCAGGTGACGCTGTCGCTGGAGAGCGTGACCGCGAGAATGTACCGGGCGGCGTCGACCGAGCTTTATGGTGAGCCATTTCAGTCGCTGGACGCGGTCCTCGCCGAGATCGACCGCATCAATGTTGCCGCCGTCCGGGCGGTGTGCGAGGAATTCTTTTCGCCGAGCGGCAGACAATCGTGACGCTGGGGCCCACGACGTAGTGCTGGCCGGCATCATGCCGGCTGGGATACTGCCGCTTGGCATCAACCTTCACTGACGACACAGACCTCTCGAGCCATGAAAATCGGCGTACCGAAGGAAATCAAGACCAACGAGAATCGCATCGCCCTCGTACCGGCCGGCGCCGAGGCGCTGGTCGCGGCCGGACACTCGGTGTTCATCGAGCGGGGGGCGGGGGAGGGCAGCGGATTCTCCGATGAGCTCTACACGCGTGTGGGCGCGGCCATCGCGCCGGACGCCGACGCCGTGTGGCGGGAAGCCGGAGATGATCCTGAAGGTCAAGGAGCCGATCGCTCCGGAATGGCCCCGCATCCGGAAGGGGCAGGTGCTGTTCACCTACTTTCACTTCGCGGCCGATGAAGCGCTGACGCGGGCGCATCTGAAGAGTGGCGCGACGTGCATCGCGTACGAGACCGTCGAGCTGCCGTCGCGCGAGTTGCCGCTGCTGACTCCAATGTCGGAAGTCGCGGGGCGGATGGCGGTCCAGGAGGGCGCGAAGTACCTCGAGAAGCTCTATGGCGGGCGCGGTGTGCTGCTCGGCGGCGTTCCCGGCGTGGCGCCGGCCAAAGTCGTCGTGCTCGGTGGCGGGATCGTCGGGATCAACGCCGCGAAGATGGCGGCTGGGATGGGCGCGTCGGTCGTGGTGCTCGACATTTCGCTGGAGCGTCTCCGCTACCTCTCGGACGTCATGCCCGCGAACGTCGTGCTGATTCACTCGAACCGGCACAACATCCTGGAACAACTGGCGTCCGCCGATCTCGTCGTCGGGGCGGTTCTGGTGACGGGGGCCAAGGCGCCGCGCCTGGTCCGCCGCGAGGACCTGCGGTTGATGCGTCCGGGCTCCGTGATCGTCAATGTGGCGATCGATCAGGGCGGCTGCGTCGAGACCATCCACGCGACCACCCACGAAAACCCGACCTACGTCGTCGACGGCGTGATCCATTACGGCGTCGCGAACATGCCGGGCGGCGTACCGCGGACGTCAACGCTCGCGCTGACGAACGCCACGTTCCCGTACGCGCTGCAACTGGCGAACAAGGGGTGGAAAAAGGCGCTCGCGTCGCAGCCGGCCCTGCTCAAGGGCCTCAACATCGCCGACGGGCACGTCACCTACCCGGGTGTGGCCGAGGCGTTCGGTATCGCCTATGAGGATCCGGCGAAGTTTGTTGCATAAGCTACTGCGAGGGGCGGACGCAGCCGGCGGCGGCCGTGGTGCCGATCATTTCTCTTGATCGTCATCGGGGGGTGGACTAGCTTAACGCTCGCCGCCGCGACGCGCTCGACGCACGATCGCGTATGTCATAGACGCCTCTCCGACGACCCGACGCACGGGCCCCGGCCCCGGCGTCCGGACGTGAATCCAAAGACGTAATGCGCTGGCCCTTCAAGACCGGATCACGGTCCCTGTTTCCCGCGAACGCGATCGCTGTCGATCTCGGCACCGCGAACACCCTCGTCTACGTCAAAGGCGAGGGCATCGTGCTCAACGAGCCGTCCGTGGTCGCCATCGACCGCGAGACGAAGAAGATCAAAGGCGTCGGGCTGGAGGCGAAGCGTATGCTGGGGCGCACGCCCGACGGTATCCTCGCGGTCCGGCCAATGAAGGACGGCGTCATTGCCGACTTCGACGTCACCGAGAAGATGCTCCGGTACTTCCTGACCCTGATCATCGAGAACCACGTGTTCAAGGTGAAGCCACGGGTCATCGTCTGCGTTCCCTCCGGGATCACGGAAGTCGAGCGGCGCGCGGTCCGGGACTCGGCGCTCGGCGCCGGCGCCAAGGAAGTGTTCATGGTCGCCGAGCCAATGGCGGCGGCGATCGGGGTGGGTCTTCCGGTCGAGACGCCTACCGGCAACATGGTGATCGACATCGGCGGCGGGACGACCGAGATCGCGGTCATTGCGCTGTCGGGGATCGTGAGCGATACGTCGATCCGCACGGGCGGCAATGAGCTGGACATGGCGATCGTCCAGTTCATGCGAAAGAACTACAACCTCCTGATCGGCGAGCCCACGGCGGAGCTGATCAAGATCCAGATCGGGTCGGCCGCTCCGGTGGGTGAGGAGCGGGAGATGGAGGTCAAGGGGCGCGACCTGGTCTCCGGAATACCCAAGACCGTGCGCGTGCACTCAGCCGAGATTCGCGAAGCCATTCAGGAGCCGATCCAGCAGATCGTGGACGCTGTACGGCGTGCGCTGGAGATCACACCGCCGGAGCTGGCGAGTGACATCGTGGACCGCGGAATCGTCATGACGGGCGGCGGCGCGTTGATCCGGGGTCTGGATCTCCTCCTGAGCCAGGAAACGAGCTTGCCGATCCACGTCGACGAGGATCCTCTCACGTGTGTCGTTCGCGGGACTGGACGGATTCTCGACGACGAGGACAAGTACTGGTCGGTCTTGAGCAGTTGAGCCCTGAGCGTGTGAGCTGATCGATGGCGCGTGCCGTCGCCAGCGGGATCCGAGCGGACTTCGCGCTGCTCGCAGTTTCCGTCTCCCTTTCATTGGCTGCGCTCGCGCTCCCTGCACATCTGCGTGATCCAGTCACATCGATACTCCGCCGCGTCTTCATCGCGCCGTTGGTCGCCATGCAGAGCGACGCCGAGCTGGCCCGGCGCGCGATCGTGCGCCACGACGCCGACACCGATGCGCGGGACAGCGTCGCTCTGCGGGCACTCGAGGTGCCTGCGCTCGAGGCCGAAAACGACCGTCTCCGGAGGGCGCTGGGTCTGGGCCGGTCGCTCGGCTGGGGATTCGTGCCCGCGGAGGCTCTGCACAGCCGGGCTTTAGGCGAGGAATACACCCTCACGCTCACCCGCGGCTCGCGTGCGGGGATCCGGTCGTTCAGCCCAGTCGTGGCGCCCGAAGGACTCGTCGGCATGGTGGAGACCGTGGATCCGACCATGAGCCTCGCGATTACCTGGTCGCACCCCGACTTCCGGGTGAGCGCCATGGCGGCGGACGGCAGCGCGTTCGGGATCGTCAAGGCGCACCTCGGCACTGGACCCGAGCGCTACCTGTTGGAGCTGAGCGGCGTGCAAATGAGCGCTACGCTGTCGCCCGGGACGGAGATCGTCAGCTCGGGCGTGGGCGGCGTGTACCCGCGTGGCATTCCCGTCGGAACCGTGATCGGCGAGGTCAAGACCTCCGAAGGGTGGGCGCGAACCTACCTCGTGCAGCCGGCGGTGAAGCCCTTCGACGTGTCGTCGATCCTCGTCCTCGAGCCCAAGCGGGTTCTGGCGGGTATGCAGTCGGTGTGGGCGGGCGAGGACTCGGCGCATCGGAGGATCGCACCCGTGGGAGATTCCGCAGCGCATAGAGGCGGGATCATCATCCCGCGCGATACGGTTCCCGAGACCCCCGCGGACAGCGCGGATGCGGCCGACTCGGGTGCCGGCGGCGCGGGCGCTGCCGGGGGTGCGGGCGGCGGCGGGAGGGGGCAGCCATGACCATGGCCGGGACGATCCGGACGGCGGTTGCCTTCATGATCCTCGTTCTGCTGCACTACTCGCTGCGTCCGCTGCTTGGCTGGCGTGCGGAGATCGACTTCCTGCTGATCGCGCTCCTGCTCGTGGCGGTCCGTGTACGGCCCGGAGCCGCCGCGATCATCGGGTTTGCTCTCGGACTGGCGGCCGATTCGCTGACGCCGAGTGCTTTCGGGGCGGGGGCGCTGGCGATGAGCATGGTGGCATTCGGGGCGTCGTGGCTCAAGGCTGCGTTCTTCGCCGACAACCTCGCGCTCAACGGCTTCTTTTTCTTCGCGGGCCGCTGGGCGTTCGCGATCATCTACGTGTTAGCCGAGCATCAGCAGCGGGGGATCGAGCTGGCGCAGGAGATGTTCGTATGGGCGCCATTGTCAGGGGCCGTGACCGCCATTGCCGGTGTGATCGCGCTCGCCGTCATGCGGCCGCTTCTGGAGCCACAGTCTACGTGAGGCACGGCGGACCGGGGCGGCCATGAGCCTTCAGCCATGAGCCTTCAGCATGAGCCTTCAGCCATGAGCCTTCAGCCATGAGCCTTCAGCCATGAGCTTCCATCCGAATGAAGTCGCCAGGCGGGCGCGGGTGGCGAGCGGTGGGCTGGTAGTCGCCTTCGTCCTGCTGCTGGGCGCCTTCTTCCGGACCCAGGTGCTGCAGAACTCCCAGTACGTGCTGCAGAGCGAGACCAACCGTCTGCGTGAAGTGCCGCTGCCGGCTCCGCGCGGGATCATTTACGACCGGAACGGCAAAGTCATCGCGGAGAACGTTCCCGGGTACTCGGTGTCGGTGCTGGCGCCGACCGCGGACTCACTCCGGGCGATGCTGCACCGGCTGAGCGAGACGATCCCGCTGAGTCCCGACCAGATCGAAGTGGCAGTGCGGCGCTACCGGCGCGCCCCGAACCGGCCGACCGCCATCCTGGCCGACGCGTCGTTCGACATCGTGTCGGTGCTCGAAGAGCACCGGGTCGAGTTTCCGGGGTTGGTGATCCAGTCCGCGCCGAAGCGGCACTATCCGGACGCCGCCGCGGTCGCCGCGTTCGTCGGCTATACCGGCGAAATCACCGAAGGCGAGCTCGCCTCCCGTTCGTACCGCGGATACAAAGCGGGGCAGCAGGTCGGGAAGGGTGGGCTGGAGAAGGAATACGAGGACAAACTTCGCGGCAAAGAGGGCATCCGGTTCGTAGAGGTCGACGCTCGTGGCCGAGTGGTCCGTGAGGCTGGCGCGCGCGAGGATCTGCTGCCCGAGGGTGCTCCGCCGCTCTACACCAATATCGACCTGGATCTGCAGCGCTACATGGTGTCGTTGTTCGGCGACTCGCTCAACGGGGGCGCGATCGCGATCGATCCGGTGACCGGCGAGGTGTTGGCGCTGCACAGCGCGCCGACCTTCGATCCGAACCGGTTCATCGGTGGCATTCCCGCCGACTACTGGCGCGAGCTGAACACCGATCCGCGCCGCCCGCTGTACAACAAAGTCATTCAGGGCCGGTATCCGCCGGGCTCGACGTGGAAGCTGGCGACCGCGACGTGGGCGATCGAGAACGGCATCGTGACGCTCGACGATGAAATGCCGACGCCGTGCACGGGAGGATTTCAGTTCGGCAACCGGTATTTCCACGACTGGGAGCCGCACGGTCACGGCAGCATCTCGCTGGCCAAAGCAATCGAAGTCTCGTGCGACGTCTACTTCTACCAGCTCGGGCTGAAAGTCGGGATCACGCGGCTCGTGGCGGGCGGCGTGGCGCTCGGATTTCGTGACCGGACGGGCATCGATCTCCCCAACGAATCCGCGCCGTTGTTTCCGTATTCCGAGGAGTACTACAACAAGCGGTTCGGCCCTCGGGGGTGGAACACCTCCGTCGTGCTCAATCTTGCGATCGGGCAGGGAGAGAACTCGCAGACCGTGGCCAGCATGGCGCGCTTCTACACGGCGCTGGCAACCGACGGCGAAGCGGCCCGCCCGTCGATCGCCCGCCGGACGCAGCCGCAGCGGACGCGCCTGTTCCAACTGACTGACGCGCAGATGTCGGGATTGCGCCGCGCGCTCACCGGCGTGGTCGCGGCCGGCGGTACCGCGGCCGCGTCGCATGTCGAAGGTCTCGTTATCGCCGGCAAGACAGGGTCCGCGCAGAACACCGAAGATCAGACCAAGACCCACGCGTGGTTCGTGGGCTTCGCGCCCGCCGACCACCCGAGGATCGTCGTCGCCGTGCTGCTCGAACTCGGCGGCCACGGCGGGCACGCTGCCCGCCTCGCGTCGGCGATCATGGCGCGCTACCTCAAGGCGACGCCGGTGTCGCTCCCACCGACGACGGGCTGATGCGAGTCGAGCGTAAGGCGATCCCCGACTTTCCGCTGGCGGCCATCGCGCTGTTGCTGTCGGTCTACGGCATCCTGATGGTTTATTCGGCCGGCCAGACCGACGTGCCGACCGTCGTCGCGCGGCTGTACAAGTCGCAGATCATCTGGCTCGCGGTGTCGATCGCCGGGGCGTTCGCGATCAGCCGCGCATCCGTCCGGTTTCTCGAATGGGCGGCGTGGCCCTCGTATCTAGCGACGCTGGTGGTGCTCGCGTCGCTCTTTCTACTCGGCAGCGGCGCTGGCGATGCGGCGAGCTCCAAGAGTTGGCTGACGATCGGCGGGCATCGTATCGGCCAGCCGTCCGAGCTGGCGAAGATCACCGTCGTCCTGATGCTCGCGCGTGTACTCGCGAGTGTCCGCGAGCCGCCCAAGCTGCTCGTCGAATTGTGGCGTCCGGCGCTGGTCGTCGGCGTGCCAATCGTCCTGATCCTGGCCGCGGGGGACCTGGGCAGCTCGATCGTGTTCGTCGGGATTCTCTTCGCGATGTTGTTCTGGGCCGGGGTGCCGTGGCTCACGCTCGTGTTGCTGGCGAGCCCGATCGTGAGCCTGATCGGCGCATCGAGCACGTGGGTGTGGGGGGCGTGGTTCTTCCTGCTCATCGTGCTCGTGTGGCGGTACCGGCCCTACCTGATCGAAGGCATCGGGGTCGTCCTCGCCAACGTCTTCATGGGCATCATTGCGCCCATAATCTGGGACCACAAGCTCAAGGCCTACCAGCGGCAGCGGCTGCTGGTGTTTCTGGACCCGTCGAGCGACCCGCGCGCGTCAGGGTATCACGTGATCCAGTCGCAGGTTGCGATCGGTTCCGGGGGGTGGCTCGGCAAGGGCTTCACGATGGGGACCCAGAAGCGGCTCGCGTTTCTGCCGGCCCAGCATACCGACTTCATCTTTTCAGTCGTGGGTGAGGAGCTGGGGTTCATCGGCGTGATGCTAGCACTGTCCCTCTTCCTGGTTCTCTTCCTCCGCTCGGTGCGAATCGCCACGCGCGCGAACGACTCGTTCAGCAGCCTGGTGGCGTTCGGCCTCGCGGCGAGCTGGTTCGTGCATGTGGGGGAGAACGTGGGGATGACGCTCAACCTGATGCCGATCACGGGGATTCCGCTGCCGTTTTTCAGCTACGGCGGCTCGTTCATGCTGTCCAGTTGGCTGGCCGTGGGCATCCTGCTTCGGATCTCCAGCGAAGGGCGGGGGCGGGCCGATACACTGGCGATCTGAGCCGCAGCCGGGCACATTACATCGATGTCCTGGTGGCGCAAGGATAAGAAGCCGCGGCGCCCCCGTCGCGAGAGCGTGGAGCGGCTCGAGATCCCGGCGGACGTCTGGGAGAAGTGCGAGGCTTGCGGCCACACCGATCTGCGGGAGAAGTTCGCCCGCAATCTCAACGTCTGCCCGGCGTGCGACTATCACCGCCGGATCCGCGCGCACGAGTACGTCTCGATCCTCCTCGATGAGGGCAGCTTCAAAGAGGTGGAGGCGAATCTCCGGTCGACCGATCCGCTGGGTTTCCCCGAATATCCGCAGCGGCTGAAAAAGGCGACTGCCGCATCGGGTAGCGGCGACGCAATGCTGGCGGCATCGGGCACGCTCGGCGACATGCCCGTCAACCTCGGAGTCATGGACTTCGGGTTCATGGGCGGCTCGATGGGGTCGGTCGTGGGGGAGAAGATCGCGCGGCTGGGACAGCGCTCGCTCGAGCGCAAATACCCGCTCGTGCTGGTGTCGGCATCCGGCGGCGCGCGGATGCAGGAAGGCGTGCTCTCGCTCATGCAGATGGCCAAAGCGTCGGCTCTGCTTTCGCAGCTCGGTGAGCGGCGGATTCCCTATGTCTCGATCCTCACGAATCCGACGATGGGCGGCGTGAGCGCGAGTTACGCGATGCTGGGCGATGCAATTCTCGCGGAGCCGGGAGCGGTGATCGGCTTTGCGGGGCCGCGCGTCATCAAGCAGACGATGGGCCAGGACCTGCCCGAGGGATTTCAGGCCGCGGAGTTTCTGCTCGATCACGGCATCGTGGACGACGTGGTCCATCGCCGCGATCTGAAGAAGACAGTTGGACAGTTGCTCCGGCATATGAGTGGCAAGCCGGCGATGACGGGGTGGTCGGCGCCCTGAGCGCCACACGTCCCGCAGGGCACGCCGAGTCCGCAGGCCCCGTAGCGGACAAATCCGCGGACATGCCGGGCCCCAGTGGTGCGCATAGTAGTGCGCATAGTAGTGCGCCTAGTAGCACGCCTAGTGGTGCGTATCACGACGCGCTCGACTATCTGTTCGCGCGGACGACCGGGAAATGGCGTCTCGGGCTGGAGCGGATGGACGCGTTGCTCCGGGCGATGGGCCAGCCGCAGGAGTCGCTGCGAGCGTTCCACGTGGGGGGGACCAACGGCAAGGGAAGCGTTTGCGCGACGCTCGAAGCCATCCTCCGGGCGCGCGGCTTCCGGACCGGGTTTTACAGCTCGCCGCACCTCATCGATTTTCGCGAGCGGTTTCTGGTCGACGGCGTGCCGATCTCGGAGGACGACGTCGTGTCCTGGATCGAGCGCCGCACGCCGCTGGTCGAGCGGCTGCACGCGACGTTCTTCGAGGCGACGACGGCAATGGCGTTCGAGCTGTTCGCGCACGCGGGTCTCGACGTCGCGGTGGTCGAGGTCGGACTCGGTGGGCGGCTCGATGCCACGAACATGCTGGCGCCGCTGGTGGCAGGCGTTGCCTCCATCGGAATCGATCATGTGGAGTTCCTGGGAAATACGCGGGAGCAGATCGCCTGGGAGAAAGCCGGGATCTTCAAATCGGGCCGGCCGGCGGTGATCGGTGAACGCGATCCAGCGATACGAGAGCTGCTCGCGCGGTTCGCGCGTGAGGCGGGCGCGGAGCCTGTTCACGTGGTGACGGACGAGTGCACGATCTCGGGCGTCGAGCTTCATGGAGAGCTCGGGCCCGATCCCGCCGCCGCGTGGGGAACGTGGTTCACGCTGGAGCTGGCGGGAGAGCGCGCCCGGTTGCACACCCCGCTTGCGGGGCTGCACCAGGCGGCCAACACGGCGATGGCGCTCGTGATGCTCGATGCGGCGGGCCCGCCGTACGCGACGCCGATGGCCGAGGCGGGGGCGGCGCTGGCGCGGGTGCACCTGCCCGGGCGGTTCCACCGGTACGGCAAGTACATCTTCGACGTTGCCCACAACCCGGACGGCGCCTCGGTGCTGGCGCAGACGATCGAAGCGATCCGGCCCCCAGCGCCGATCGTGGCTGTGCTGACAGTGCTGGCGGACAAGGATTGGCGCGGCATCATGGAGCAGTTGTCCCGGGTGGTCTCACAATTCGTGGTGACGACGGCACCTACGGCGCCGGCAGCCGGGCGTGGGACCCCGAAGCGGCGCGGGCGTTCGCTGAGTCGCGCGGATGGTCCGTGCGCCTCGAGCCCGATTTCGATCGTGCGCTGGCGGATGCGGCGACAGCAGGGGCGACGGTGCTGGTCACCGGTTCGTTTCACACCGTGGGCGACGCCATGACGCGCTTGCAGGCGCCTCCGTTACACACGTAAGTTCCGTGATGTCGACGGGAGCACTCCCCGGGTTCCGCGATTTCTATCCACAGGAGTTCGCCGAACGGGCCGCCCTCGCCCGGTCGTGGCGTGACGTTGCGCGCCGGTACGGGTTCACCGAGTACGATGGACCCCCTCTGGAACCGACCGAGCTCTATACGAAGAAAAGCGGTGAGGAGATCGTCGGCCAACTGTACGCGTTCACCGACAAGGGTGGGCGTGCGGTCGCGTTGCGCCCCGAGATGACGCCGACGTTCGCGCGGATGGTGGCCGCCCGCGCGAACGCGTTGCCCAAGCCGGTGCGCTGGTTCTCGATTCCACAGTTGTTCCGGTACGAGCGCCAGCAGCGCGGCCGTTTGCGCGAGCACTTCCAGCTCAACGTCGACATCGTCGGCGAGGCCGGTGTCCGCGCGGATGCGGAGCTCGTGTGCTGCGCGCTCGACGTGATGCGGTCACTGGGCCTGACAAGCGAGGACGTGGTCGCCCGATTCTCCGACCGCCGGGTGCTGAATCTGATCCTTCTCAACCATCGGGTGCCCCGCGCGGCGTTCCCCGCCGTGTACGCCGTGCTCGACAAGTTCAACCGCCAGCCTCGCGATGTGTCGGCGGAGAAGCTCGCCGCGGCCGGGCTGACGGCGGCGCAGACGAACGCGCTGTTCGCGGACGTGGACAGAGTCGCGTCAACGGGTGGCGGCATCTCGCTGGCCACGGGCGATGCGGCCGAGGACCGTACCGGGGCAGAGGTGCTGGCGGCGATCGATCAGTACCGGACCCACATCGGGGCATTGATGGGCGCACCGGCGCGCGACTGGGTACAATGGGATCTGACCATCGTGCGCGGGCTCGCCTACTACACGGGGATCGTGTTCGAGATCTTCGACCGGCGCGGGCAACTGCGAGCGGTGTGCGGGGGCGGACGATACGATGGACTCCTCGCGTCCGCGGGCGGACCGGACCTGCCCGGACTCGGGTTCGGCATGGGCGACGTCGTGCTCACGGAACTGCTGCGAGACCGGGGACTGCTGAAGCCGGAACTGGCGCGTCTCGACTACTGGGTTGCGGCCGACGCGGACGATCCGGACAGCTCGCTGGCCGTGGCGTCCATCGCGGGACATCTCCGGCGTGCGGGCCGGTCCGTGGAATACGCGTTCCGGTGGTCGTCGCTCGCGCGGCAACTCAAGGCTGCGTCCAGCGTGCGCGCCCGCCGTGCCATCATCGTCAAACAGGACGCGGTGGCGACGGGCGTCGTGACGGTCAAGGATCTCGACACGGGGGATGAGGAGACGGTACGCCTCGACTCCTGGGTCGCGCAGGCATGAACCACTCTTCATCGCAATTTACGGTACGGGTATGGCAGACGATCAGAAGCTGACCACGCGCGAAGCCGACTTCGGCGCGTGGTACAATGAGCTCGTGCTCAAGGCCGAACTCGCGGACTACAGTGCCGTGCGCGGCTGCATGGTGATCCGTCCCAACGGGTACGGGATCTGGGAGCGGTCGCAGCGCGCCCTCGACGACATGTTCAAGGAGACGGGCGTCGAGAACGCGTACTTCCCGCTGTTCATTCCCGAGAGCTACCTCAAGAAGGAGGCGGAGCACGTCGAGGGGTTCGCGCCCGAGACGGCGGTCGTGACGATCGGTGGCGGCAAGGTGCTCGAGGAGCCTCTTGTCGTGCGGCCGACGTCGGAGACGATCATCTACTCCAGCTTCGCGAAATGGGTGCAGAGCTACCGTGACCTTCCTCTGCTGGTCAATCAGTGGTGCAACGTGGTGCGGTGGGAGATGCGCACGCGCCTCTTCCTGCGGACCATGGAGTTCCTGTGGCAGGAGGGGCATACCGCCCACACCACGTATGACGAAGCCGAGGCCAAGACCCGGCAGATGCTCGGCATCTATCGGCGCTACATGGAAGAGTGGGGCGCGATGCCCGTGGTCACCGGGCGCAAGACCGAGTCGGAGAAGTTCGCCGGTGCGCTTCGCACCTATGCTTGTGAAGCGATGATGCAGGACAACAAGGCCCTGCAGGCCAACACCTCGCACAACCTCGGACAGAACTTTTCCAAGGCGTTCGGTCTCAGCTTCCAGACGGAGTCGGGCGGGACCGAGTTCGCGTGGAGCACGAGCTGGGGTCTTTCGACGCGTGTCATCGGTGGGCTGGTGATGACTCACGGCGACGACATCGGGCTTCGCATTCCGCCACGGCTGGCGCCCACGGAGCTCGTGATCGTGCCGATCTATCGCGCCGAAGAGCAGCGAGCGCAGGTGCTGGCGGTCGCGAACGAGATACGAACCGATCTGGCCAAGGCCGCGACGCCGGTCCGGGTGCGGGTGGATGCGCGCGAGAACATGACCCCTGGCGCGAAGTACTACGACTGGGAGCTGCGGGGCATACCGCTCCGTCTGGAGTTGGGGCCCCGGGATCTGGAGAAGGGGCAGGGCGTCCTGGTCCGCCGCGATACGCGAGAGAAGCGGCCGGTTCCACTCGGCGAGTTGGCGCGCACGGCCGCAGATCTCCTCGTCACCATCCAGCGCGACATGTTCGAGTCGGCGCGGGCGCGCAGGGAAGCCCACAGTTTGCGGGGTGCGATCACCTACGACCGGTTCCGGGAAGTCATGGAGGGGGAGGGCGCGTTCGTGTACGCGGGGTGGTGCGGATCCGAGGCGTGCGAGTCGGCGATCAAGGAGGAGACCAAAGCGACCATTCGCGTGCTGCCGGACGCCGAGTTCCGGTCGCCTGAGGCACCCCGCACGTGCATGAAGTGCGGGCAGGACGCGACGGCCGAGGCGATGTGGGCGAAGGCGTACTGAGCGTGGCGGGATCGAGCGTGGCGGGATCGAGCGTGGGAGGGGCGGGCCGCGTGGCGGAGCGTGCGCCCGGTACGGACACCGTGTTTCCCCGGGTTGGTGGAACCGTGCACTGCGAAGGGGTCCCGCTGCCCCATATCGCGGCCGCGGCTGGGACGCCGGCGTATGTCTACAGTACCGCTGGGATCACGAAGCAGTACCGCGCGCTGGATGCCGCGTTTGCGGCGGTGCCGCACCGGATCCACTACAGCGTCAAAGCCAACGGCAACCTCGCGATTCTCCGTGTGCTGCGATCGCTCGGCGCCGGCGTCGACATCGTGTCCGGCGGTGAGCTGTATCGCGCGCTGCGGGCCAACTTTACCGGCAGTGATGTCGTATTCAGCGGCGTGGGGAAGACAGCCGCTGAAATTGGTGAGGCGCTTGCGGCGGGGGTGCGGCTGATCAATGCCGAATCCGAAGCCGAGTTGTCCATCGTCAACGACGTGGCATCACGCGCCGGGGTCGTCGCGGACGTCGCGCTGCGGGTCAATCCCGAAGTGACGGTCTCGACACCGCATCCGTACATCAAGACCGGAGAGCGTGGCAACAAGTTCGGGATCGGCTACGACGAGATCCGGGATGTCGCCCGGCGCGCCAACCGCCTGTCATCTGTGCGAATCCGTGGGCTGGACATGCACCTGGGTTCGCAGATCTCGGGGACCGGGCCGTACCGGGAGGGGATGCAGCGCCTTCTGGAGTTGTACCGTACACTCGTGGCGGATGGGACGGCGGAGCTCGAATACCTGGACGTCGGTGGCGGACTGGCGGTGACGTACGAGGGCGAAGACGCCGCCGACCCGGCGGCGCTGGCAGCGGTCGTCGCGCCGGCTTTGCCGCCAGGTGCAACGCTCCTGCTGGAGCCCGGCCGGTACCTCGTGGCCAACGCCGGCGTGCTACTGACCCGTGTCCTGTACCGCAAGCAGACCGGCGGCAAGACATACATTATTACGGATGCCGGAATGACCGACCTGCTACGGCCGTCTCACTACAGCGCGTATCACCGGATCGAGCCAGTGACTGCGCGTGTGGGCGGCCGGGACCGGGCGGGGGGCGGGGTCCACAGTGGTGGACGTGGTGGGGCCGGTGTGTGAGAGCGGCGACTTCTTTGCGCTCGATCGCAAGATGGATGACGTGGAGCCCGGCGACCTGCTGGTCATCTATTCCGCGGGTGCGTACGGCTTCGCCATGGCATCCAACTACAATGCCAGGCCGCGGCCGGCGGAAGTTCTGGTTGATGGGAAACGGTTCGCCGTGGTGACGACCCGGGAGTCGTACGAGGATCTCGTACGGCACGAGATGCCCGCGGCGGGAACGATCGCGTGGAGGGATGCCTGATGCGCGTCGGAGTGATGGCCGACAGCCATGACCGGATCCCGGCGGTCGAGGAGCTGCTCCGGCGGATGTCCGCGGCGGGCGTGGGGCTCGTCCTCCACGCCGGCGACTATTGCTCCCCTTTCGCGCTCAATCCGTTCCGCGACCTCAACATGGCGCTGGCGGGAGTCTTCGGGAACAACAATGGTGATCGCGAGGGGATCAAGGCGATCGCTGCTGTGGGAGTCGGTGGAGAGTTGTACGATTCGCCGCACAGCGTCGAGCTGGAAGGGAAGCGGCTGCTGATCGTGCACGAGATGAGCGAGGCGGCGGTCCACTCGGTCGAGCATCACTCGGTCGTGGTCCACGGATACACCCATCGCCGCGAAGTGCGGACCCGGGGAGATGCGCTCATCATCAATCCTGGCGAGGCGTGCGGATGGCTGTTCGGTACGCCGAGCGCGGCGATCCTCGACCTGGACACCATGGAAGTCGAGTTCATCGAGCTGACCGGGGCACCGTGGCAGGAATCGCGGCGGGCGAGCGAAGCGGCGCAGGGCCGCACCGAGGCGCGCGGCTGAGGTGACGAGCCGGATCCTCATCCTCGACTACGGGTCGCAGTTCACACAGCTCATCGCGCGCCGGATTCGCGAAGCGCGTGTGTATTCCGAGATCCACCCGCCGACCCGGTCGCTCGAGTGGATCCGGGAGTGGAAGCCCACCGGGATCGTGCTGTCGGGAGGCCCGGCGTCGGTATATGGTGACGATGTCCCGACGGCCGACCGTGCCCTGCTCGACATCGCCCCCGTGCTCGGCATCTGCTACGGGATGAACCTGATCGCACACATCGAGGGCGGTACCGTGGTGCCCGGCGAGCGAAAGGAGTACGGGCGGGCGGAGCTGGTGATCGGCGAAGAAGGCGGAATCTTCAGCGGATTCACGCCGGGCGAGAGGCTGACGGTGTGGATGAGTCACGGGGACCAGGTGCAGACCCTGCCGCCCGGGTACCGGGCGATCGGCAAGAGCCAGAACGCGCACATCGCGGCATTCCGCCACGAGACGCGGCCGATCGTCGGCGTGCAGTTCCACCCCGAGGTCGCGCACACGCATCGTGGCGCGGAGATCATCTCCAACTTCCTGTTTGCGGTGTCCGGCGCCAACGCATCCTGGACCCCCAGTGCATTCGTTGACACGCACATCGCGTCGATCGTGGAGCGGGTGGGCCAGTCGCGGGTGATCGCGGGGCTATCGGGTGGTGTCGATTCCGCCGTGGCGGCGGCGCTCGTGCACCGGGCGGTCGGGGACAAGCTCACCTGCATCTTCGTCGACACCGGGCTGCTTCGCCGGGGTGAGCGCGATCAGGTCGAGCGCACGTTCCGGCGGCATCTCAACATCCCACTGGTGACCGTGGATGCGGAATCGCGATTCCTGGACGCGCTGGCCGGCGTCGAGGATCCGGAAGCCAAGCGGCGGATCATCGGGCACACGTTCATCAATGTTTTCGAGGAGGCGGCCCGGCAGGTGGAGCAGGCACCGGGGGCGCCCGTCGAGTATCTGGTGCAGGGGACGCTCTACCCGGACGTGATCGAGTCGGTGTCGCCGCGGGGCGGCCCATCGGTGACGATCAAGACCCACCACAACGTGGGCGGGCTCAAGCCGGGCATGACATTCAAGCTGATCGAGCCGCTGCGCGACCTATTCAAGGACGAAGTCCGGAACGTGGGCCGGGAGCTCGGGTTGCCGGAGGAGATGGTCGGCCGGCATCCGTTCCCCGGGCCGGGCCTCGCGATCCGGGTGCTCACGGCGATCACGCGTCCGGCACTCGAGACGCTGCGGCAGGCCGACGCGATCTACCTCGAAGAGATCCGCGCGGCGGGATTGTACGACGCCATTTGGCAGGCGTTCGCGGTATTCCTGCCGGTGCGGAGCGTCGGGGTGATGGGGGACTACCGCACCTACGACAATGTGATCGCGCTCCGCGCGGTGACCAGCGCGGACGGCATGACGGCGGACTGGTTTCCGTTTCCGCCCGACGTGCTGGCGCGCATGTCCACCCGGATCATCAACGAAGTGCCCGGCGTGAACCGCGTCGTCTACGACGTCAGCTCGAAGCCGCCCGCGACGATCGAGTGGGAATGAAGCAGGCCTATCCGGCCGAGCAAGTTGCGGGTGAGCTCATGCCGCAACACTGCTATCGCGACGTTTCCTTGAGACGAGCCTCAGGCACCAGCGGCTGGAATAGCTCAATCGGATTGCCGGACGGGTCTTCAAGCAAGATCTGCTTACCGCCGACGCCCGTGACAATGTCGTTGCGGAAGCGGGCTCCCCCTTTGCGGAGCGCGTCCACCGTGGCTGCAAGATCAGCGACTTCAATCGCGAAGCGGTTCCAGCCTCCCGGTTCGGGTTTGGTTCCGCCGGGCATCGACTGGCCACCACCCCCTGCGGGATTGGGGGCGCTGAGCACGAGACGGAGGTCGCCACGTGACAGCATTGCGAAGGGAGGTGCCGGGTGCATCACGAGCTTGAAGTCGAGTTGTTTCGTGTAAAACGCGATCGCAGCATCGACATCGTGAACGATATAGCGGACCTGAACTGTCGCCATCGGAGAGACCTCGTTGAAGTCCGTTCCGGCACTACGGTTTATGGAACGTAGTCCGGGGAAGGATCACACGAAATCCCTCGCGGGGACGTCATGTGTGGCGCGAGCGGAGTTACCCATCAGCTCGTCGCTTCTTTCACGAGGGCGCCGATTCGGGCTTCTACGGCGGCGGTCAGATCCTTGACCGCGAAGGCGGTCGGCCACATCTCGCAGAGCCGCCCGCGGCCGACGAGCCTCGCGTGGGGCGCCGGACTGTTCTCAGTTTCCCGCTCCGGGCTCCTCCGCAGAAAAACTGATCGGCGCCGTCGGATTCGAGCCCTGACACGGCCACTCCCGGTGGCATCTCGAGGCACTCGAGAACCTCGCCGGTTTGTGGGTCGACTCGCCTCAGGTCACTCTCGTCAGCTTCCAAAGTGGCATGCCAGAGGTCACCGTCGATCCAGGTGACACCGGTGACGAAGCGGTTGGACTCGATGGTGCGAAGCACCGCTCCTGTTTGGGGATCGACTTGGTGGATTTTGCGCGCCCGATACTCGCCCACCCAGAGGGTGCCTTCGGCCCACGTGAGTCCTGAGTCGCCACCGCCGCTGGGCGCCGGGATAGTGGCGAGCACGCGGCCGGTCGCCGGATCGATCTTCTGGATCCGATCTTCCGCGATCTGAAACAGGTGCTGGCCGTCGAACGCCGTTCCCGCGTGCGCGGCAACATCGATCGACCGTACCGTCTTCCCGTTCGCGGGGTCGAGGGCGGTCAACCGGTCTCCGGACGCGAACCAGGCGTGCTGCCCGTCAAACGTCACGCCATGCACAGCGTCGACGCCTGGAAAGGGCCCATATTCGCGAAGGACTTCAGCGGCGGATCGTTTCATGCTTCCAGCCTAATCGCTCGGGAGTGGGCCAGGGAGTAACAAGACTGTCGGGAATCCCGGCACGAGGGGAGTCATCCAACGACGCGCCCGGCCGCGGCCGACGGGCTGCACCTTGCCTGCCGCGGCAAGCGAATCGAATGCACGCTGCACGGTGCGTGGGCTGGCTCCAAGCGCAATCGCCAGAGCCGAGCTAGACCACGATTCGCCGTCGGCGAGGAGGGCGAGTACCGCCGCATGCTGCTCTTCAACAGGAGGCGCCAGCACGACGACTTCGCGTGCGCGGCGCGGCGTCAAGGCGAAACCCAGCTTCGTCGCGGTCACATCCGCCAGCGGCCGAAGTGCCACGCGAAGTCGCCCGGCTTCGACGCGCAATCGTGCGCGATGCGAGTCGTCGGCGTGCCTGGCTCCAAAAGCGCGCGCGACGAGCGTGCTCCTCGTGACGTCTGCCGGCCACGCTTCACCCAGCGCGCGTGCGAGCGCGAACAGAACTGGGCGCCTCGCGAGTGAGACCACTGCGCTGGCGTCCCGCACGACGTTGCGGCAAGCATCCACGACGAGTGCTGCCGACGCCAGCAGCGTTTCGACCTCCCCGAGCAGGAGAGGACGTTCCTCGCCGCGCACGATCAGTCGTGCCGCGGGCGTGTTCAGCGCGCGGGATGCGTTCTCGACCTCCGCCGTCAGTGCGGCGATGTCCGCGACGCGCGCAGCGCGGGCGGCCCTGGCGAGCGCAGCGCGCGCCGTTTTCGTTTTCAGGCGCCGAATCGCAATCCCCGCCACCACCAACTCGTGGGCAGCTCTCGAGGCGGGTGGAAAAGACGTGATGTCGAGGCTGGTGATTGCTTGCTCGGCCTCGTCGATGCGCCCGATCAGGAGCAGGCGCCGGATCCCGAGAGTCCGCGCATGAGCGCCATTCCTGCGGTCGCCGTGTGCTTCGAGCGTCGCCCGCGCTGCGTCGAGTACACTGGCAGGCCAGCCCAGATCGCGCGAGACCAATGCGACCTCTGCTTCGGCGACGACGCATCTTGCGCGGGCCACAGCCTCTCTTGGACCGAAGGCGCGTGCCGCGCGTCGCAAGAGCGCTTTCGCCCGAACGAGATCGCCGAGCTGCGCCATCGCAATGCCGCGTAGAGCGAGCGCAGGCGCGTCGTCGCGCAGGGCCACCCGCTTCAAAGCACCAAGGGGATCGCCTGCCGCAAGTGCGCGCGCCGCAGCCGTGATCAGTGAGTCCATGGGAATCCCGTCACACTTGTCACTCCCACCGTCCGAGAATCTCGTGCAAAGTTAGATCATGACCAACAACGAGCGATTGCCGGGGATGGAGTCGCGCTTCCGCCCGATGTCCCAGGCGCTCGTCCAATACGGAGGGTGCAACGACGATGACCAGATCGCCTGATCAGACCCGGAAAGCCGGGCAAGCCGCCACGCACACGCCGCCGATCGTGTCGGCGGAAGCGTGGGAAGCTGCACGCCAGCAGCTACTCGCAAAAGAGAAGGCCCACACGCGGGCTCGTGACGCGCTGGCCGCCGAACGGCGGCTGATGCCGTGGATGGCCGTGGAGCGGTCGTACACGTTCGATGGACCGGCCGGGAAGGCGAGTCTGCTCGACCTGTTCGAAGGCCGGCGCCAACTGATCGTGTACCGTGCCTTCTTCGAACCCGGGGTGTTCGGCTGGCCCGAACATGCCTGCCGCGGCTGCTCCCTTGGGGCCGATCAGGTTGCCCACCTCGCCCATCTCGAACGCCCGCGATACGACGCTCGCGTACGCCTCGCGCGCGCCGCAAGCGGACATCGTGCGGCTGAAATCGCGGATGGGATGGGAGATGCCGTGGTACACGATCACGGACTCGTTCGATGCCGACTTCGGCGTGGACGAGTGGCACGGTCACAATGTGTTCATCCGCGACGGCGAGCGCGTGTATCGCACCTACTTCATCAACAACCGCGGCGACGAAGCAATGGGGAGCACCTGGAGCTACCTCGACGCGACGCCGCTCGGCCGCCAGGAGACGTGGGAGGACTCGCCAGAGGGCTACCCCCAGAGCGCGCCCTACAAGTGGTGGAACTGGCACGATAACTATGTGGCCGAGGGCTCGCCGGACCCCAAATGGGTCAAGTTGTCCGACGCCGGAGAGGCCGCTTTTCGAAACCTCGAGGCGGGCGCGAAGGCATGACCGACGCCGATCACGCCGGCTCAACCGGCAGTGCGGCCTGTGATGAGGAGGGCGTCGCATCCGCGCGAGGCATAGCCAAGTGGCTATGCCTCGCCGCTACGCCCGCGTTCGCCATCATGGCCCTGATGATGCGTGTCCTGAGCGGGAGCTCGATGGACATGTTCTGCTCAGCCGGGCACGGGACTCCGCTGACTGGAATGGTCCTGATGTATGCGCTGATGAGCGTATTTCATTCCGCGCCGTGGCTGAAGCTGCTCTCGAGGCGGAAGGGGAGTCTGTCAGAGATCGGCCACGGTGCGTGAGCAATTCTGGCGTCAGGCCGGAGGCGTTATTTCGACATGGCGAGGGGAGGTACCATGCAACTGGCATACAACATCAAGGTTCAGTTCATTGTGGGGTTCGGCCCGATTGTCCGCGATCCGGCGGGGAGTCGCGAACTCTACGGCGACGTCCTCGGTATTCCGTTCAAAGTAGAGAAAGAGGAGAGTGCTGACTACCTGCACACAGAGGCGCTGGCGGGCGCGAATACGTTCGCTCTGTGGCCGCTTTCCCAGGCGGCGCACTCGTGCTTTGGCCGCTATTCGTGGCCTGAGGACATACCAGCGCCACAAGCATGGCTGGAGTTCGATGTCGACAGCGTCGATAAGGCGACCGCCGATCTCGAGTCGCGGGGATACCGGGTCCTGGTCAGGAACAAGAAAGAACCCTGGGGTCAAACCGTCACGCGCTTTCTCTCACCCGAAGGATTGCTCGTCGGCGTCACATTCACGCCTTCGATGCGGAAAGAGAAATAGTGAGGAAGCGCCGGGAGTTCACAGCGTGGAGGCCGGTCCCAGGCCCGTGAGCGACGGTTTGTTCATGGCGCTGTAGTCTCGATTCATGGCTCTTTGCGCCGCTGGGTTCAAACGGACACCCGTACGTCGCGCAGAGACGTCTCGACTACGCTTGGCACCGCGGCGAGATTGACGCGTCATGAGACCCTTGTCAGACCTCGCTGGGTGGCAGCCACCCGCCGATTGGCTCAAGATCACGACACTCGACATGCACACGGGTGGCGAGCCGCTCCGCGTGATCACGGGCGGATTGCCGGCCGCTCCGTGGCCGCACGGTGCTCGAGAAGCGCAGCTTCTTTAGGGAGCACTACGATCACCTGCGCACCGGCTTGATGTGGGAGCCTCGGGGCCACGCGGACATGTACGGTGCGGTGGTGACGCCGTCCGAGAGTGCGGATTTCGATGTGTTCTTCCTGCACAACGAGGGCTACAGCACGATGTGCGGGCACGCGATCATCGCGCTGGCGATCCTCGTGTCTCGCGCCGGACTGCTCGATGGCGCCGCGGGATCGGGACGTGTCAGCTTCAACGTCCCAGCCGGCCGGATCGAGGCGACTGCTCGGGGCGAAGGCGGTGAGGTGCGGAGCGCGTCCTTTCGCAACGTCCCGTCGTTCGTGTACCTGCGCGACAAGGTCGTGGAGGTCCCCGGCATCGGTCCCGTGAGCTTCGACGTCGCCTACGGCGGGGCGTTCTACGCGTTCGTCGAGGCGGGGCCGCTCGGTCTCGAGTTGGCGCCGGAGGGATACGACCACCTCATCGACTATGGGCGGCGGATCAAACGGGCCGTGATGGCGGGATTCCCGATCGAACACCCGTTCGAGAAGGCGCTCAGTTTTCTCTACGGCACGATCTTCACGGGACCGGCTCACGATCCGGCGCACCACAGCCGCAACGTGTGCATCTTCGCGGAGGGCGAGGTGGATCGTTCACCGACGGGGTCCGGTGTCAGCGCCCGCGCGGCACTGCATCACGCGAAAGGGGAATTGCCACTCGGAGAGACGGTCACCATCGAGAGCATCCTCGGCACCATGATGACCGTGCAGGCCGCGCAGCGCACGATGTTCGGCCCATATGAGGCCGTCATCCCCGAGGTGAGCGGGACGGCATTCATCACGGGGCGCAACGAGTTCTGGTTTGATCCGGCGGACCCGCTGGCGCGGGGTTTCATATTCAGATAGCGGGTCGCACCGCTACATCGTCCTCTATTCGTTCAGACGCCCTTCTCGGCGAGCAGGGCCATGAACTGTGCGGGCTCGTTGATTTGCAGCAGGCGCTGGGGCACGTCCTGCTCCTTGCTGAACTGCGCGATCTTGCCGAGCACCGGCAGGTATTGGTTCGAGACTTCGAGTGGTGGCGCGACGATGAGAAAAAAGAAGAAGACGGGCTTCTCATCGATCGCCTTGAAATCCACGCCGGCGGGCTTCCGGCCGAATGCGACGCGTAGCTTGTTGACCACGAGCGAGCGGCAGTGGGGGATGGCGATCCCGCGACCGATGCCCGTCGAGCCCAGATTTTCCCGGCGCTTGAGCATCTTGAAGAGCATGCCGTCGGACTTGTCGTCGAGCTTGAGCAGGCCAATCAGCTCGCGAAGGATGTCGTCCTTGGTGGTGCCCTCGAGCTGGAGCTTGACGGCATCCTCGGAGAAGAACTCGCGTAACTCCATGCAGCCTCACGGGTCTCGGTGTGCCGGCGAACCGGCCTGCCGGCAGCGCCGGGCAGTGGGGGCGTAAATTAGAGAGGCCCGCAAGTCGTGTCAAATCTTCACGTTGCAGGGTTTTTCGCGGGCCGTTACCTTGAAAACGCGATGCCATTTCCATACCGCGTGACCGAGCGAGTGCCGTTGTATCTGGCGCCGATGGCTGGGGTGTCGGAATCGCCATTCCGCCGGCTGTGCCGGTCGTTCGGCGCGGATGTGGTCGTGACGGAGTTCCTGTCGGCCGAAGGCATTCGCCGCGAGAACCCGGCCACCCTCGACAAGCTGCGCTTCGGCCCGGACGAGCGTCCAATCGGCGTGCAGATCTTCGGAGCGGATGCGGACGCGATGGGCGAGGCGGCCGCCCTCGTGACTGACGTCTTCGCGCCGGAGTTCATCGACATCAATTTCGGCTGCCCGGTCAAGAAAGTCGTCAAGCGCAACGGCGGCTCGGGATGCCTCAAGGATCTCGGGCTGGTCGAGAACGTGATCCGCGCGGTCGCGTCGCACACTCATCTCCCGGTGACGGTGAAGATCCGGAGCGGATGGAGCGAAGAGTTACGCGATCCGGTGACGATTGCACTCCGGTGCCAGGACGCGGGCGCCCGGGCGCTCACATTGCATCCGCGTACGCGGGCGCAGATGTATAGCGGGGCGGCACGATGGGACGAGATCGCGGCTGTGGTCGCGGCGCTCGAGATTCCGGTGATCGGGAACGGCGATATCCGGACGGCGGAGGATGCCGTGCGGATGCATCGGGAAACCGGATGCGCGGGAGTCATGATCGCGCGGGGCTCGTTCGGCCAGCCATGGGTCTTCACGCAGGCGCGGGCGATCCTGAATGGGACCCCGGTTCCGCCGGCGCCCCCGGTGTCGGAGCGTTTTGCGGTGGCGATCCGCCATGCCCGGATGGCCGCGGACTACGAAGCCGATCCGCGCGGGGCAGCGATCGAGTTCCGGAAGCACCTGGGCTGGTACGTCAAAGGCATACCTGGGTCGGCGGAGCTTCGGCAGCGGCTCCACGCCGTGGATTCGTTCGATCAGGTGGCTGAGTTGTTCGCGCAGTACCTGGAGAGCGCCAGCCGATATACCGTGGGGGGAGTGTCGCCGGAGCTCAGTGAGGAGCTTGTGGGCGCCGAACCCGCCCGCCTCTGATCGGGACGTGATCCCGGATCGTGCCCTGGCTCTCCTGCGCCAGGTAGCCGATGGAGCGGTGCGTCCCGAGCAGGCGCTTGCCGCCTTCGTGGACGCGCCGGGCGGGGAGGCGCTCGACTTCGCGACAATTGACCACCACCGGGCCCTTCGCCAGGGCTATCCCGAGGTCATTTTCGCGCAGGGAAAGACACCGGAGCAGGTCGTGTCGATTGCGGCCCGGTTGGCTGCGGGGGGCGATGGATTCCTGGCCACCCGGACGGATTCGAGTCACCAGGAAGCGCTCCGGCGCCGGTTCGAGCGGGTGGAGATCAATCCGGTGGCGCGGACCGCCTATCTCGCGGGCGATGTTCCGCTGCCGGCTCGGACAGGCGAGATCATGATCGTGACCGCGGGGACGAGCGATGGGGGTGTCGCCGAGGAGGCTGCGGTGACGGCGGGGGCCGTGGGCCACCGGGTTGTGCGGGCGGCCAATGTGGGCGTGGCGGGGCTGCACAGAATCTTTGCGCACCGGAGCGCACTGGCAACCGCGTCAGTCGTCATCGTCGTGGCGGGGATGGATGGCGCACTGCCGTCGGTCGTCGGCGGGCTAGTGGGGGTGCCGGTGATCGCGGTTCCGACCAGCGTCGGGTACGGGGCCAGTTTCGGCGGCGTGGCGGCGCTCCTGGCGATGCTCAACAGTTGTGCGTCGGGGGTGACCGTCGTGAACATCGATAACGGGTTTGGTGCGGCGATGGCTGCAGCGCGGATCCTGCGAGTGCGGGGGGCAGGAACGCAGGGCGAGGCAGCAGGTATCTAGAAACTGGATTATATAGGTGGCGTAACTGGTTGTGGGGTTGGGTTGTACGATCTGCGTTCTGACGTGAAATACGCCGGTCTGCCCATTGATCCTGCGGCTAATTGCGCTAGATTGTATGGAGTTGTGCACATGGGGGCGAACTAGGCTCGACATGTGTTGTGCAGCTGGTGTGGCGTGCCCAGGTCCTCGGGTCCCTGGTAAAACACTCGGGAAAATCACAAAAGCCAACAACAACCTGGCTCTGGCTGCGTAACTTCGGTTGCGCGCCTTGCCGCTGAGGAAGCCCGCCCGGGGCGGCCACGGCGGTATCGAAAATCTGGGCTAGCCTGCGGTCGCGTCTTCCGGCAGCGGGCGAAAATCTAGAAGACTTGCTCAGCCGTGGGTTGCTTGCTCACCAGCGGCTGGAGACCTCAAGTAGCGAGCTACGCACGTCAGATGCGCTGGTGAATCGACTGCATGGACCGGGGGGCAGTACCCCGCGCCTCCATCAACAGCGGTACGGAGGGCCAGTTCCCTGAGAGGGGGGCTGGCCCTTCCGCATTTCTGCTGGTGTCCGGGGAGACCGTTACACGGGGCAGCGGGTGTGCCGGCGGCTGTTACACCGGACTTCGCGGGGGCGTCTCTCGGGGGAGCACGTTCAACGCGCGCGGCGGCGCGGACCGCATGCCCGAGGGCTGATGAGACACTGGGGTCTAGCCACACGAATTGCTACAACCGTCGCCCTCGTGGTCCTGCTTGGGATCGCGACTGCCGGCGCGCTCGCGTGGCGTGAGGGGTCGCGGGAGATCGCACAGTGGGTCGTGTCGTCCGGGCTCCTCGTCGCGGGGCTGGGCTGCGTCCTCCTGCTCTATCTGAACCACGGGGTCCTCCTCCAGCTGCGGACGATCCGCCAGGCGGCGGCTCGTATCGCGGCGGGTGATCTCGCGGCTCGCGCCAACGTCGAAGGGAAGGGGCAGATCGCGGAGCTGGGCGGAGTCTTCGACGCGATGGCCTCGCAGATCCAGGCATTGAACGAGCGAATCGTGACGTCGACGGAGCAGCTCACGGCGTCGAGCAAGCAGGTCAATGCGGCGGTGGCGGCGGCCGCGGTGGCGACACAGCAGGTGGCGACGTCGATCGGCGAAGTGTCGCAGGGCGCCGCGGAATCGGCCAACCGGGTCGACGAGGCCACCAAGCAGGCGCACCAGGCGCTGGACCATGTGCGGGCGATCCGGGGCGAGGTCGAGCGGGCGCTCGAGGAAGCGCGCTCCACCGGCGCGCTGGCGTCCGACGGGCATGCGCAGGTCTCGCGAACGCTGGCGGTCAGCGACGGCGTGCGCGTGGCGGTCGAGCGCGCCCGGCTCGTGATGGGTGAGTTGGAGGATCAGGCGCGCCAGATCGAGTCGATCGTGGCGATCATCAAGCGCATCGCGTCGCAGACGAATCTTCTCGCGCTGAATGCGGCGATCGAAGCCGCGCGGGCGGGTGAGGCCGGACGTGGCTTCGCGGTCGTGGCGAGCGAGGTCCGGGCGTTGGCTGATGAGGTGCGGACGTCGTCCGATGGCATTGGCGCGATCGTCGCCGAGACCAAGTCACGGACCGCGAGTGCGTCGGCATTGATGGCCGAGGTGGATGCGCAGACGTTGGCGGGGGCGGATGCGGCGCGGGCGAGTGATGAGGCGTTCCGGAGGATCGGCACGGCGATCGAACATTTCACCGCCCAGGTAAACTCGATCAAGGGTGCGGCCGAGGCGGTTGCCGCGGCGGTCGCACAACTGGACGGGGCGATCGCGGGCGTGGCGGCGATCGCGCAGCAGAGTGCCGCGACCAGCCAGGAAGTGTCAGCGCTCGCGCAGGAGCAGAGTGCGACCTTCACGGAGATCACGCGCGAGATTCACGATGTGTCCAGCATGGCGCAGGAGCTGCGCGCCGTGGTATCGCGCGGCATGATGACGACCGTCGAGTTCCCGGTACCTCAGCAATCGGGCCCACTGGGACCGTCTCGCGTGGTGCCGGGTGTTTCGGCGCCGCCCGTCCCCGCGTAGGCGCCGCCTCGCTCGGACGCCGGTGCGATCCGCGTACCGGCGCCCCCCAGCATTTGGCTTGACACTGTGGGGGGCAGGGCTAGGTTACGGTATCTGACGCGGGGTGGAGCAGCCTGGTAGCTCGTCGGGCTCATAACCCGAAGGTCGCGGGTTCAAATCCCGCCCCCGCTATTCTCTCAGCTACTGCATGGGGCCAACTCAGTCGAGTTGGCCCTTTTGCTTTGTGACCGCCGCGCTCCCGGAGTCACGAGAGCGCGGCGGTCCGAATGGCGGTACAGCGTGCGGCAAATCTGACGGCGCCCGTCTGTCAGCCTAGTGCGCCCAGATGACCATGTAAGCCTGGCCTCCGGCGCCGGTGTCGCCCCCGCATCCGTTACCGCCGAGCCATACCGCGCGGTCGCCCAACGGCATCGTCGAGAAGTCGAACTCGAGGCGATACTGGGTGGCGGCGCGCTTGGCTACGTAGTCCGCCTGGATCGAACTCGTGATATCGACCGATCTCCAGCCGGTCGTGGTATCACGCACGAGTGTTCCGACGTTGGCCTGAAGCGTCTGGCCTCCCCATGACGCCGAGTCCTGATAGGCGGCGCCCCAATCCACGTGGTCAACGACGACCGAGTCGGTGAACACATTACCGCTGTTCGAGCACACGTAGCTGTACATCTTCGCGCTGTCGACCACGCCTTTGCCGGCGAGCTTCGGAAGCGCGTACTGGATCAGAAGGCGACTGTTCTGGTAATCTCCCGAACCGTCGAGATCCGACTCAATCAAATTCATGGCGTTGAAGGTGGCGTACCCGGAATCGTTGTTGACGGGCTGCCCCCAGCGCTCGATAAAGACCGTGCTACCCGCATCGAGCCCGACCGTGTCCGACGTAGCCACAGCGGACGGCCCGGCTGCTTTGTCGGTGCTACACGCCGTGGAAAGAACGAGCGCCGGAATGGCCACGGCAAATGCAGCCGCGAGCCAGCGCGAGCGAGAACGACGTAACATATGATCGGAGGGGCCGGGGATATGGACAACGCCGGCACGGATGCGCCGCGTCACCTTTCCGTGCAGACTGGCCCGCCAAACCGTCGGTCACGTTAGAAGTTTCTCAGGAGTTTTTTCCCTGGAAAGAGAACCGCCGCGCTCCCGGAGTCATGGGAACGCGGCGGTCCGGCCATCGTACCATTTGGATCGCGGCCGATACGACCGCGCCCGTTTGTGCGGGCTAGTGCGCCCAGACGACCACGTAACTCGGGCCTGCGTTGGCCGGCAGGGTGCCGCCATCACCGCACTCGCCACCGGCGAGCCACACGACCCGGTCACCGACTGGCTCTGTCCCAAAGCCATATTCGAAGCGATACTTGCTGGTGGTGCGCTTGGCGACATAGTCGGCCTGGATCGAGCTCGTGACGTCCAGCGACTTCCAGCCGGTCGTGGTGTCGCGTACGAGCGTGCCAATGTTGGCCTGAACCGCCTGGCCTCCCCACGCCGCCGAGTCCTCATAGGCAGCACCCCAGTTCACATGGTCGACGACGACCGAGTCGGTGATCGCATCGCCCTGGTTGATGCAAACGAAGTTGTACATCTTCGCGCTGTCGACCACGCCCTTGCCGGCGAGCTTCGGGAGCGAGTATTGAACCAGGAGGCGAGTGTTGTTGAAGTCTCCTGATACGTCAAGAAAAGTCTGGACAAGATTCGCGCCAGTGAAGGCAGAGTACCCCGAATCGTTCCCGACCGTTCCCGACCACTCGACGATAGTCGTGCTGCTCTCATCCAGCGCGACGGTGTCCGCCGTGGCCGAGGCACTTGGCGCTGCCGCTTTGTCGGTGCTACAGGCCGTGGAAAGAACGAGCGCCGGAATGGCCATGGTGGTTGCGGCCGCGATCCAGCGGGATCGAGAACGGAGTGACATTTGGGAGGAGGGGCTGAGGATTGGATGGCGCGAGCACAATCGTGCCGCGGATCGTGTTTCCCAGCAGACGGTCTCGCCGAACAGCCCGTCACGTTAGCAAGTTCTTACCAGCGCTGGTGTGAGTTCGTTGCCGATTGCGCTCTCGTTTCCCGGTACCAACCACGACCAACGTGTTCCGGTGCTCGCAGCTTCGATGCTCACGATCGGCGCCGAGCTCGGGTTGGCTTCGTAGCGGTTTCGCCTACAGCATTGAGGAGTGAATCGTGCCGCGCTTTCTCGTATATGGTGGCCGCGTCCTGGCTATCGTCGCCGCGCTCGTCCTTGTCGTGGTGGCTTTCGTGTATGGTGCAAGCGAGCGGATGCTGCGCCATCAGTATCCCTCGCCGAATCACCCGCCATTCGCCCTGCCCGCCGGGTCCGACTCGGCGCTGATTGCTCGCGGTGAGCACATGGCGGGGGCAATCGGCAAGTGCGTGGACTGCCATGGGCGGGACTTCTCCGGCAATCTCTTCATCGACAACGCGGCATTCGGCCGGTTCGCCGGACAGAACCTCACGCGTGGCGCCGGTGGTGTCGGCGGGACGCTGACCGACGCGGACTACGAGTTGGCGGTCCGGCACGGAATCGGTCCCAACGGCCGCGGCCTCCTCTTCATGCCAGCTCGCAACTACAATCGGATGAGCGATGAGGATCTCGCTACATTGATCGCCTACATCAGGCAACTCCGGCCGGTCGATCGCTCCGTGCCGGCCAGCCGGATCGGACCGGTGGGCCGCGCGCTATTGCTGGCTGGCAAAGCTCCGCTGGTGGATGCGGCCGTGCTCGATCAATCGGCACCGCATCTTCCGGCGCCCCCGGTCGGTCCGACGCCCGAGTACGGGATGTACCTCGCGCGGGTCGGCTCATGTTTCGGATGTCACCGGTCGAATCTCGAGGGCGGTCCGGTTGCCGGGACGCCGCGCAGCTTCAAACCGGCGGCCAACCTCACGCCCGTGGGGATCGGAACCTGGACGAAGGCGGACTTCGTCCGCGTGCTTCGGCTGGGCGTGGGACCTGGCGGCGTGCCCATCGACTCGTTCATGCCGGTGCGGCTCACGAAGGAGATGACCGACACCGAGATCGACGCATTGTGGGCCTATCTGCAAACCGTGCCGCCGCAGCCGATAGGCAAGTAGCCTCTGGGAACGGCGGTGCGCCGGAGCTAGTGCGCGGCGGGCAGCCGTCTATCATTACTCTGTGACGCGCACCGAGCATTACGAGCCATCCAACCTTGCTGAGCGCGTCACAGGGGCTCTCCAGGAAGCGGGGCTCGCGACCGGCGTCGTCCGGTGGACCGATACGGCACCGTTCGATCAGTTCCACGTTCGCGGTAGCGCCGCGACGGAGGAACTGGCGGCGGCGCTCGATCCATCGCCCGGCGCGACGGTCCTTGATGTCGGCTGCGGCCTCGGCGGCCCGGCGCGATATCTGGCCGCCGAGTACGGGTGTCGTGTGACCGGCGTCGATCTCAGCCGGACGTTCGTCGACGTGGCCCGGATGCTCACCGATAGGGCAGGGTTGTCGGCCAGTGTGACGTGCGAGCAGGGCGACGCGCTCGATCTACGGTTTGGCGACGGCGCCTTCGATCACGCATGGACCGAGCATGTCGCGATGAACATCGCGGACCGAGACCGTCTGTACCGCGGCATTCATCGCGTGCTTCGTCCCGGGGGTCGCTTCGCGATCTATGACATCGTGGAAGGCAACGGCCGGCCGCTGACATTTCCCGTGCCTTGGGCGCGCGACGCCGCGGACTCGTTCCTCTTGAGCGGCGATGCCATGCGCGCATCACTCGGGCGGGCGGGATTCACCGAGATCTCGTGGGCGGACACGACGGACGCCGGCATCGCGTGGTTCGCGGAGCAGCAAGCGGCGCGAGCCGCCGGACGGCCGGGCCAATTGCTTGGCCTGCAATTGGTCATGGGCGGGGAGTTTCAGCAGATGGCGGCGAATCTCGCGACAAACCTGCAGAGCGGGCGCGTCCGGGTGGTTCGGACCATCGTGCGGCGGGTGTGACAGGTTGGGCACCCCAGAATCGGAGGTGTGAACGCGTATGCGGCCAGGACTGGCAGCCAATGTGCTCTGGATCGGATGGCTCATTTCGTGGATCGTGGCAGCGGTCTGGCAGAAGACGACCATCAAACGGGTTCCCGTCGGTGCGGAGATCCGATATCGCCTCGTGCTGATCATCGGCGTCCTGCTGCTTGCGATCCGCGCGCGGGGCTACAGCGGGCCGCTCCGGCTGTATCGGGCCAACTGGGACGCGGCGTGGACCTGCGTGGGCTTCATCGCGTTAGGCTTTGCGTTCTCGTGGTGGGCTCGCATCCATCTCGGGTCGCTGTGGTCTGGGAGCATCACGAGAAAGGAAGATCATCGGGTGGTTGATTCCGGTCCTTACGGTATCGTGCGGCACCCGATCTACACCGGCTTGCTCGTGGCCGTCCTCGCGACCGCGGCGATCAAGGGGACCATCCTCGGATTCGCCGGGGCACTGATCATCGCCATCGGTCTCTGCATGAAGGCGCGTATGGAGGAGCAGTGGCTCCGGGACGAACTCGGCACAGAGGCGTACGGCGCGTATCGCCGCCGCGTGCCAATGCTGGTGCCATTCTTGCCGGCGGGGTAGAGACACCGGCAGGGCGCAATGCCGCAGTAGAGGATTGTCGCCAGCAGGTAACTCGGGAGGGGATTCGCGTGGAGTACGTACGACTGGGAACCACGGGCATGCGCGTGTCGCGCATCTGCCTCGGCTGCATGAGCTACGGGAAATCCGCGTCAGCAATGCTTCAGTGGCCCTGGACGCTGAGTGAGGAGGACAGCCGTCCATTCATCAAGACCGCGATCGAGCGCGGGGTCAACTTCTTCGACACGGCGAACGTCTATTCGGGTGGTGCGAGCGAGACGGTGCTCGGCCGAGCGATCCGGGACTACACGCGCCGAGACGAAGTCGTGATCGCCACGAAAGTGAACGGGCCCATGCGGCCGGATCCGAACGGCAAAGGACTGTCGCGGAAATCGATCCTGACCGAAGTCAATGACAGCCTGCGGCGCCTGGGGACCGACTACATCGATCTCTACATCATCCACCGGTACGACAAGGATACGCCGCTGGAGGAGACCCTCGAAACCCTCAACGACGTCGTGCGCGCGGGGAAGGCGCGGTACATCGGTGCCTCGTCCATGTATACGTGGCAGTTCATGAAGGCGATCGGCATCCAGCGCGCAAACCACTGGGCGACGTTCGTGTCGATGCAGAACTACTACAACCTCCTCTATCGCGAGGAGGAGCGGGAGATGCTCCGGCTGTGCCAATCCGAGGGCATCGGAGTGACGCCATGGTCCCCGCTGGACCGGGGCCGGCTGACGCGCCCGTGGTCGGACAGTCCCGTGACCGAGCGCGCCAAGACAGACGCGTTCGCGAAGCGGATCTTCGCCAAGTCGGTGGCGCTGGACAAACCGGTCGTCGACCGGGTGATGGAGGTAGCACGCGAGCACGGGGTGCCGCCGTCGCAGATCGCGCTGGCATGGCTGCTCCGCAATCCGGTCATCTCGTCACCGATCATCGGCGCGACGAAGCCGCAGCACCTCGAAGACGCCGTCGGATCGCTGTCGGTGAAGCTCTCCGACGAGGAAGTCGTGCGTCTGGAAGAGTTGTATCAGCCACACCCGCCGACCGAGGCGTTTTCGTAGGAGGGCGCGGGCGTCAGCCCAGGCGCCGTGCGTAGCGGCGGCTCACCACGAGCGGCTTGGCCAGCGCCGGGATGTGGAGTCGCCACCGGCCGTCGCGGCCCCGGGCCGTGCGGGCGACGAGGGCCGAGTTGGCGATAGCGGAGCGGTGGACGCGCGCGAAAGTTTCGACGGGGAGAATCGTCTCCCACTCTGCGAGGGACCGGAGTATGAGGAGCTCACGTCCCTCGGTCGTGACGACACGCGAGTAGTCACCATCGGCCAGGATACAGGCGATCGACGCGACCTTGACGAAAGCGGCGGATGTGCCCGACCGGAGGAACGCGACGCCATCGGACGTGAGACGGCCGGGCGAGGGGGCGGGTGCGGGCTGTCCGAGGCGGGCGACGGTGGCGGCGAGCCGTTCCGGATGCACGGGTTTCAGGAGATAGTCGAGCGCATTCACCTCGAACGCCTGCACGGCATACGCGTCGTACGCCGTCACGAACACGATTCGGCACGTCGCCGGGATCGAGGCGAGCAGGTCCAAGCCGGTGCCGCCTCCGAGGTGGATGTCGAGGAAGACCAGGTCGAAGTGTCGACTCGTTATTGCGATCAATGCCGAGTCCAACGTCGCCGCCTCGGCCGAGATAGTGATCCAGGGATGCTCTGCGAGGAGCGTCCGCAGCTCGGCCCGGGCGAGGCGTTCGTCATCGACGATGAGCGCACGGCAGCCGCTCACGAGTTCACGTCCGGACGGGTCCAGGAATCGATCTCGATCGACGCCCGCACCCACGGCCCATCCTGCTCGAGCGCAAACGTGTGATGGCCGGGGTAGAGCAGGGCAAGACGCTCGCGGACACTCGCGACTCCGACTGCGGGCCGGTGGCCGTTGGAGTGAGAGTGTAGCGCGCGGGGTGAACCCGCCAATGCCGGGCTGCCCTCGAGGATTCCGGTATTCGCGATCTCAATGCGGCATCCCGTGGCCGTGACGTCCGCGCGTATCCGGACGCAGAGGGGCTCTGTGCCGCCGCGACGTCCGTGAGCGATCGCGTTTTCTACCAATGGGTGGAGGATCAGCGCGGGGACAAGGCACGGCTCGGCGCACGGGGCGATCTCGATCCCGACATCGAGCGATTCCTCGAAGCGTATGCGCTCGATCTCGAGGTAGTTCCGGACAGCTGCGATCTCGTCGCCCAGAGGGATCTCGCCGCTCGACGACCCATCCAGGGAGTTGCGCAGCATCTCGGAGAACCTCGTCACCATCGCGCGCGCGGCGGTCTGGTCCTCGGATATCAGGGCGCGGATCGAGCTGAGGGCGTTGAAGAGAAAATGCGGATTGAGCTGGTAGCGAAGTGCGTCGAGCTGTGCGCGGTCGGCCCGGGCACGCGCGGTTTCAGCCTCTCGTGCCAATGCCTCGGATTGGCGCCAGGCCTGGAATCCGAAGTACGCGGTGGTCCATGCCCCGAGCACCACGACCGAATCCATCGCTCCGTGCGGGATGGCCACCCACGCGATGGGCGGAGTGCCCGCGGGCGCCCAGAGTCTCGGTGATGACAATGAACAGCACGTACCAGAGCATACCGAGCGCGGTGACCGCGATCGCGGTGACGGACACCGAGAGTGCCCGGGACGAGCGCTGCATCGGGGGCGATGCATAGAGGCGCCGGAGCAGGTCGCTGGTACCCAGGCCGATCGTGGCGCGTGTGATCTTGGTGAGCAGGAGGCGCGGGATGACGGCGGCGGGCATAGACGGCAGGAGCGTGAGCACGCTCACGAGCGCAAACGCCGTCCAGCCGGCGACCTGCAGCGTCCAGTAGGCGCCGGGCCGCCGGCGGAGAGCCGTCACCAGCCGGCTGACGCTCCCGCTGCGGGTCAATGGGTGCTGGGGAGCCGGGTGAAATTGATGTGGCGGGTGGGCGTCCATGTTTTCATGTGATCCATGGAGCGGGCGATCTGCTCGGTGTAACCGGCCGGCGTCGGGATCCAGGAGATTCGAAGCCCGACGGTCTTGCCGTTGTCGGTAATTTCGTGGAAGAAGTACCAGACATTGCCATCGAGGCGCCCGTCGAATTTGACGTTCTCGTTGCGGCTGGTGACGAGATCATACGACCAACGGTGCGTTTGCGCGTCGAACCCGCGCAACAGGACGGCATCGACCTCGGTCGCGCCGTTTTCCTCGAAGTGCCACCGTTCTTCGAGGGCGCAGCCGCCGAGGAGTTTTTCATTGGCCGTGTGGGCGACGAAGGGGGCCCGGGTGCTGTCGGCCCCCTTGAGCTCGTAGAGGACTCCCTGCCATTGCCCGACCATGAAGTCGAACTTTGACACCTGCTCGGTGGGGCAGGGTGGTACGGGTGGCGGGGACTGGGCGCCGGCGACGGTTAGGGGCGTGCACATGAGGGCGAGTACGGCGGCGCCGGCCAGGAGACGAGCAAGAGGGCGAGGCATGAGGGGCGTGGGAAAGGGTGAGCGGAGGGATCCGTCTCACCCATCGTCATGGTGCTCTTACGCTCGCGCTACCTCGCGTCGCCGGGTGGTCGGACGGATCGCCCAGCGGGTGGGGTGTGTCTCGCCCGGCTGGCGAATCGTTACGCCGTCGCGCGGACCGGCATGCGACTCTTTGCGATCTTTACGAGCACCGTGTATTCCGTGTCGACGATCTGGATGATCGAAGCTTTGGTGTTCTGGGAGACGAACTGGTAGGCATCGACATCGCCCAGGCCGGTCTGCTCGCGCACCCAGCCGACAGCGGCTTTGAACGCGACGCGGGCGGCGTCCTCGAGGGGCCCGGCACCGACGAACATGACGTCATCCGTGTTCTCGATCCGTGGAGTTCCGGCGTGTTTCCCTTTGATGAGATCCACGACGACGTCGACGTTCATGGCGCCTTCAACGGCGGCGCCCATGATCTCGCCTTCGCCCATCTCGTAGTGACCGTCGCCGAATGAGAGGAGGCCACCCGG
Source organism: uncultured Gemmatimonadales bacterium (assembly GCA_963737895.1). Classification (GTDB taxonomy): domain Bacteria; phylum Gemmatimonadota; class Gemmatimonadetes; order Gemmatimonadales; family Gemmatimonadaceae; genus Palsa-1248. The sequence continues at coordinate 3,110,344 of CAVTUF010000001.1, forward strand.
CATATTGACGCCGAGGTAGACCGTGTTGCCGGCGCGGACTTCCCAGCAGTCCATGTTACCGCCGAAGGTGCCGGGCGCGATCGTCGTGCGGACTTCACCACCGGCGGGGGCGACGCCCAGGCAGCCCAGGAAGGGTGCGAGGGGGACCTCCCAGGCGAGTTTGCCGTTGGTGGAGGTGGTGCGGGCGACGTTGCGTTTGGTGTCGACGTCGTAGCGCCAGGTGGTTTCCGGGTAGTCGGGGCCGAGCATGGCGGTTCGGTCGGTACCGGTGAGCGCGCCGAAGCCGGGTGAGAACGACGACACGCCGTAGCTGCGGGCGGGTGTGAGCGAAAGAATGTGAACGGCGAGCGTGTCGCCCGGTTCCGCGCCTTCGATCCAGAACGGGCCGGTTTGGGGATTGTCATGGCCGGCGGGCATGACCTTGCTGGGCAGGTCCGCGGCGGTCTTGACGACGCCGTCGAAGCAGTCTTCGGTCCAGGTGATGATGCGAGTGCCGGGCTGAATGCGCTGGCGGGCGGGCGCGCCGCCGAAGGTGTAGACCAGCTCATCGTGCTTGGGAATCCAGCGAAGCACGGGGCCGTTTGTGGTCGCGGCCGGGGTAGCGGCGGGGGCCGGCGCGGCCGCGGCCGTCGCTCCGGAGTCCGCGGCGGACGCCGTGGACGGGTGTTGTTCGTCGAGGCGGCAGGCGGCGAGTACGCCGAGTAGACCAATGGGGGCGTCGGCCACGAATTGCCTACGAGTACGCACGGCGTGATCTCCGAGGGTGGATTCGCCGTACAATATGGCACGTCCGGCCGGCCGCTGCGGGTGTTGCGGTGCGCGAGGTGGGCGGGCGCGCTGGCGACCGGCTGGCGCAACCACAAGAATGCGCCGTCGCTCCACATGATTGTCACCCCTTGACGGTCAACTGGACATTGGATAGGTTGGTCCCACAAACCGGCAGGGGAGTCCCGTGAGCGATACGAACACCAATGTGATTCAGGGCACGCTGGACATGCTGATCCTCAAGACCCTCAGCCTCCAGCCACTGCACGGGTTCGGCATCGCGCGCCGGATCGAGCAGATCTCACGCGACGTCTTCAAAGTCAATCCGGGGTCCCTCCTGACGGCGCTGCGGCGGTTGGAGCGTGCCGGGTGGCTCGACGCCGAGTGGCGGCAGACGGAGAACTCGCGCCGCGCGAAGTATTACATGCTCACTCGCGCGGGGCGGAAGCAGCTCGAGTCCGAGACGTCGGATTGGTCACGGCGCACCGCCGCGGTCGCACGACTCCTCAACGCCGAAGGGTGACGGGGTGTCGGTCTGGCGCGAGGTGACGTATGGCGTGCGAACGGTGACGCCGAGCACCGCCGGTTGCTGACGCCGGGGAAACGCCAATCGCTGGTTTTCCGGAGCAACCGGTTGATGAGCCGGCTCGTGGAGCCGGGCAGCCGTCTCGTGGCGGTGCTCGGCATCATCGAGAATTCCGGACAGCAGATCAACTATGGCACTGGTAGGGATGTGAGCGACGAGACGGTCGCCGATGCCAGGAGGCCGCTCGAGATCCGGTGGTTCGGCGACAGCTATATCGACGTGCCGATCGGGCGATAGGGGGTCGGGCAGTGAGCGGTCGCACTGCGGGCGCGGCCTGCCATTACTGGAGGGACCCAATAGCTGGCGCGGCGGCGTCCGACCACGGGCATCCCGAGTTGCGGCGGCACCTTAGCGGTCTCCACGAGACCCGCTAAATTGCCGGTGCACGTTAGGGCAGGGTAGCTCAGCTGGTTAGAGCACGGCACTCATAATGCCGGGGTCGCGGGTTCGAGTCCCGCCCCTGCTATTTGGCAAGTTGATGTTCCTCCGAGATTTACGACGCGACGGCTCGCCCTTGTGGCGGGCCGTTGTGTTTCGTGTACTGTTGCGTGTACTGAAGTCACTCACGTCCGCCCTGCCGACCGCAATGGCGGGCGGACCGAAGGTGAGTCGCACACCGGACGTGAAGCGGTGAATCCACGGCCGCGCGTCCTCGATATGCACGTACTCGATAGCCCGCACGATCACGTAATCGCGTTTGGTTCGCGGCCTCCACCCATCGAACGCGTCGCCGCCATCGGGCCGAAACAGGCACAACGACCCGTCATCGACGCCCTGGAGATAGACGCCTTCACGCAGCTTCCGCCGCTTGGTCTTCACGTTCGCGGCCACGGCGTACAGCAGCGCCTCCACGCGCGTCGACATGAGCCTACCGCGAATTACTCTCGCCGCCTTCATCCCGTCGACCTCGCGGAGGTGGCTAGTCGGAAGACCTCGATCGGCGTCGGAACAGTTTCGAGGTTATTTCCCGTCTTTTATAGACGATGCGCAACATTTTTTGAACGACCGCAACATGGAACATCGCGGCCAGAGGGGCGTCACGCTGGTGTTACCCTTCTTCGGACCATTCGCTCGGACCGTGCCGAAGCGTTGACCCAGCTTAGGGGGCCAGCCTGCAAACCTTTTCGGCGGCTGGGCGGTCTCAACCCGAGTATCCGGCTGCGCCATTTGGCTGTCGCGGCCTGGCGTACGGGCGACACCGCTGGCTTCAAGTGCTGTGTACCCCGATTGGACGAGGCACTTTGGAGAGCGTAGGTTGGCTTTTCAAAGGAGTGTGGTGCAATGGAAACGCATCGCCGGGGGTCGGATGGGCGGCGGCGGTTTACGCCGGAGTTTAAGCGAGACCAAGTTGGGCGCGTGCTCCGGGGTGAGCTCACCATGGCAGAGCTGAGCCGGGAGCTCTCGGTTTCGCATAGCCTGGTGCGCAGGTGGAAACAGCTGATGGATCGGGGGAGTGAGACAGCCGTCGGCGCGAATGACGAGGTCGTGCCGGCGAGCGAACTGCGCGTGGCCCAGCAGCGGATTCGGGAGTTGGAGCGCGCCCTGGGCCGGAAGACCATGGAGGTGGAGATCCTCCAGGCGGCTCGGGACGAGGTAAAAAAAAGACCGAATTACTACGGCGTGTCCAAGCGATGACGGGCCAGCCAATGGCGCCGATCTGCCGGGTGTTAGGGATTGGCCGGGCAAGCGCATACCGACGGAGCGGTCCCCGGCGCGCTCGGTATGCGCGGGCCGATGATCGGATGGTGACCGCGCAGATCCGGACGATCATCCGGACCCGCGCCTCCTACGGCGCCCGGCGCGTCCGGGCTCTCGTCAATCGCGAGTTTGCCACGGACTACAATCTCAAGCGGATCCGGCGCGTGATGGCGATCGCGGGGTGGCAGTTGCCTCGGGCGGCCCGGCGTCGGATGGGGCGCGCGCACACGGGGCGCATCCAGCGGCCGGCGCCGAATGAGCGGTGGTGTTCCGACGTGCTGGAGATCGCCTGCTGGAACGGGGAGATCGTCCAGATGGGTTTCGCGCTGGACTGTCATGATCGCGAGGTGCTCGCGACGGTGGCGGCCGCCCACGATCTGCGGAGCGGCGAGATCCAACAGCTCATGCACCGCGCCGTCGCGAGTCGCTTCGGTGCTGGCACCCGGCCCGACGCGCCGATCCAGTGGCCCAGCGACAATGGGAGCATCTACACCGCGCTCGATACCCTATGCACCGCCGAGCGCCTGCACTTGGTGCCGATCACGACACCGGCCGCGAGTCCGGAATCGAACGGAATGTCGGAGGCCTTCGTCAACACACTGCGACGCGACTACATTGCGGGGGCAGACCTCAGCACGGCCGCCCTCGTTCTTGAGCAGATCAGCACCTGGATCACCGATTACAATGCCGTCGCCCCGCACTCGGCGCTCGGCTATCGCTCGCCCCACCAATACCGGGAGGACGTCCTGAAGCTGAGTGCGATCACCTAGACCAAAGTGCCTCACGAATTGGGGCTCACAGCACAAGGGGGCTGTGTCCTTCGCACTCCAAGGGTCATGGGCAGATAACGCCAGCTCTCATCCATGAAACTCGTCCGCTATGGTGCGTCCAACATGATCGTCGACACGCCCCATTCCGGGGTTATTCGTACCGAACTGATTGGGCATCTGACCGTGACCGAGGTCTTCTACGAGCCACGCGTGAGGCTCAGAACACATTTCCACGAACTCCGCATGAAACGGGTTCTGCTGCGTTTGATCGTATTTGGGTGTTTAGTCGCCACTCGACCTGCATGGGCCGATCAACTCGATTTTCGGCTCCAGCCGCCGAAGCGTGCGTTGACGCAGGCGCCGGCGGAGTTATCGGGGCTTTGGCTTTGGCGAACTGAGGGCTACGGATACGTCATACAGGTGGTCGGTGACTTGCTCAAGGCGTTCGAGGTGACTGATCTGAGCTGTATCCCGAGTTTCCAGGCGCGTCAGGTCGAGCAGGACGGATCGCGCGTCGTTTTCCAGCGAGTGGACGACTCGTCGAGGCTCGTATTCGTCGGTGCCACGGGAGCGGCCGATCAAGGCCGCCTGACCTATACTAACGCCGAATCGGACATGATTTTGCATCGCGTGGACTCATTCCCCGCGGTCTGTGACCGGACCACGGCCGATAACTCTATCACCAACTTCGACGTGTTCTGGGAAACGTATCGAGAGCAGTATCCGTTTTTTCATCTCCACCACGTGGACTGGCAAGCCACGCGTGATCACTTTCGCCCTCGCGTCATCCATGCGTCGCCCCCTGAGCTCTTCGGTGTGCTCCGCGCGATGATCGAGCCGCTTCACGATCACCACACCTACATCTACTCGACCACGGACACATTGCTCGACTATGGCGGTGAGCGCCCCGATCCCGATCCGATCGGTGACGCCGGTCGTGCGCGGGCGCTCGAGATCATACAGAATCGTTTCCTCGTCGTTCCTCTCCGTTCGTTGGCCAACGGCAAGGTGTCGTTCGGCATGCTGCGGGACTCCATCGGATATCTGCGGCTGATGGGGTTCGGGGCGTACTATCCGGACAGAAGCTACGAGCGGCAGGGAGAGGATAGGTTCGCGGCCGATCTGCGTGCGCTGGACGCCGCGCTCGACACGATCTTCGCGTCCTCCGCTGGATGGCGAGGGCTCGTCATCGACATGCGGCTCAGTCACGGTGGTGCCAGTGCACTCGGCTTGGCGATCGCCAGCCGGCTGGCGACGGCGCCTTACACGGCTTATGCCATAGTTGCGCGTCGCGATCCAAATGACCCGACGCTCATGATCGCTCCGCAGCTCGCCATGGTCGTGCCAAGCGCGCGGCCGGGATGGCATGGGCCGGTGGTCGAGCTCACAAGCCGCTACAGCGTAAGCGCCGTCGAGACATTCACGCAGGCGCTCATGGGCCGCCGTCCGGCGGTCGATCGAATCGGAGAGCACACGAATGGAGTGTTCTCTGGTGTCCCGAACCGTCACCTGCCGAACGGGTGGATCTTTGGCCTCCCCAACGAGCTCTATCTCACCGAGCGCGGTACAAGCTTCGACGTCTCCGGGATCCCACCGACGATCCCCGTTCCGACGCTCAGGACGGCGGATCTCGCCGCGGGCAGGGATCCGGGACTCGATCGCGCGATCGCAGTGCTGTCGGCGGGACGGGTGGACTCGCCGAAGAAGTAGTCGGGGCACCTTGCCGCCGCCGCCCATTAAACGCAGTCCGGTCGTGCAACGGCCAATGACAAGCTCAGCCATTGGGGCACACGTCCAGCGTCAAGCAACGGACTGCGGAACGTGCCGCTCCGTTCAGGAGTGAGTGCCCGCAGCACTCGCCCTTAGTCCGCCCGCTTCCATGCGCGGTGCGTAGCAGCTCGCGCCGGGGGATACCGCTTCGGCACGCGCACCGGGTAGCGTACTCGGCGCGCCGCAGCGCGTAGGCGCCGCGCACCTCCTCGATCGACTGGCCGGCTCCCTACCACCCGTCGAGCTCGGTTGGCGCGTTGTGGCGTACAAGTACGAGGGTGACCCAATTGAGAAGGACTGCCGAGATACTTCACGGTTAGGCGAGCAGCTTGCAGGAACTGACATGTAGCATTCGATGCCGGTTGCATGTCAGGCGTATCGAACACGGGTATCGTCTCGATTGGGCTTCCCAAGAGTTCGATCCGCACCTGCCGCCACGGCTCCTCGTTTGAGAACATCATGTGTTGTATCCGAGCGCGATGACTCCGCTGGTTTCGGCGACGTCCCTCTACAGCGACACCCTGCTCCTGGCTCACTTCCTACCAGCCCGATCCTACGACGCCGGGAGTTGCGCGAGCGTTTGACCTTCGCGTGGAGGACGTCCGCGCTAGGCGGCGGATGCCACAGAATGTCAAGCGATGGACTGAGCGCAAGAGTAGCAAATGGCGTGATCTTGACTAAGTCACCGCTCGGTGACATCTTGTTAAAGTCACCGCCCGGTGACATATGCGTAAAGTCACCGTCCGGTGACATCATCCTATATCTGCCTAATTCGAAAATGCTTGTAAAGACTGCCCGAGAGCTAAGCCATCTCATTCGAGATCGTAGGAAGCGCCTCTTGCTAACGCAAGCGCAGCTTGCAAAGGCTGTTGGTGCGAGTAGAAAGTGGATCATTGACCTTGAGGCAGGCAAGCCAACCACTGATCTGTCGCTAGTTCTCAGAACCATCCGGGCGCTGGGCGTCGAACTCGACGCGAGAGAGCGCTCTAAGGCGTCGAGAGAGGGAGAAATCGATCTCGACAGCATCATCAATTCGGCACAGGGTCCGAAGAGGTGAACTCCGTGGCCTCAAATCCCGTCGCCTCTAAGCGTTCAGACCATGCCAAATTGGTCGCCTTACTCGATGGCCAGGTCGCGGGACGTGTCTTTCAGGACATGAGTGGACAGCTTCGCTTTGTCTACGACGATCTTTGGCGGAGCCAACCCGACGCCTACCCGCTTTCCTTGTCCCTTCCGCTCACGGCAAGTGAGCACAAGCACAAAACCGTCGACGCGTTCCTATGGGGGCTTCTCCCCGACAACACACGGACCCTTGATCATTACGGCCGTCTCTATGGCGTTTCCCCCCGAAGTCCGGTAGCACTGCTAAGTCACATGGGAGTCGACTGTGCGGGGGCCGTGCAATTCGCCCCGCCTGATAGACTCGACACGCTTCTTGCTCGCAGTTCTAGGGAACCAGACATTGAGTGGCTTAGCGAGGCTCAAGTAGCAGAAGAGCTGCGTTTCGTTCGAAAGAGCGGAATACCTGGATCCGATCCCCTGACCGCCGGACAGTTCAGCCTGGCCGGAGCTCAGCCAAAAGTCGCACTCTTCGAGCGCGACGGGAAATGGGGCCGCCCGATCGGTCGTACACCGACTAATCGCATACTCAAGCCACCGACCAACGATCTTGAGGGCTTTGCCGAAAACGAACACTTTTGCTTGGAGCTTGCCACTGGTCTTGGACTCGGGGCGGCGGCATCGCGGGTGCAAATGTTTGAGAACGAAATCGCAATTGTCGTCGATCGATTCGATCGAGTCGAGCAGCATGGTGAATACCGTCGCGTCCATCAAGAGGATGTCTGCCAGGCACTCGGAGTTCTTCCAACGCTAAAGTACGAGAGTGACGGCGGCCCGGGTATCGCAACGATCATCTCTCTCTTAAGAGAGTCGTCTCAAGAACCTTTCGAAGACGTCAACCGATTCCTTGACGCCATCATACTGAATTGGGTGCTCGCCGCGACAGACTCGCACGCCAAAAACTACTCTCTGCTTCATGGCCCCAGGGCAAGCGTGCGCCTCGCCCCTTTCTATGACATTGCGAGCTACCTGCCGTATGCCGCAGATCATCGATTATACCGAATCAAGGTGGCAATGAAGATCGGCGGAGAGTATTTGGTGCGCCGCATCGGGCGATACCAATGGCAGAAGCTCGCAGAGCAGAACAACCTCGCCGCAGGCCACGTATTTGACCGCGCTGAGGCGCTCCTTCATGAGCTACCAGCGCTCGTACAACGCGTCCAGCAACGGGCGACTGCACAGGGCCTAAGTTCGCCGATCGTTGATGGCTTGGCCGAGCGAATATTCGAACGGATTGGGGAGTGTAAAACCGGGCTGAAGCAGAATGTCGCTACAGTCTCTTCATCATCAGATGCTTCGTCGGCGCCAAGCCCGTTTGTGTCGCCGCCGGGGCACCGCCGGTCTCCACCGTGGGTCAATGTTCTCGGCCATTCAACTTGCTGATCGGCTAGCCGTTGGTGCGCTGCGGGCGAAGGCGACGGCAGAATCGACGTGAAGTTGCTCGGCGATTACTGCAACACGATGCGCCTCATCGAACTTGGCGGGTATGCCTCGAAGACAGTCATGGCGCAAATGTCGCCGCGGTGCCTCTTTAGGGGAAACGGTCGCAACAGAAGGCAGGCCGACGATCCGTCGTGGCCACCTGAATCGGGCAATTGCGTCCGTCGCGGCAGCCTGTAGCTGCGCACTGCAACCCAGTCCGTTAGATCACTCTCGTATCAAGGCCAGTAGCACTCGGAACGAACGCCGTGAGCGGCATCGAAGAATGCCTCGCAATCAGCAACAGCGGCTCAGTCGTTCTCGCCCATATTCGCGAGCAAGTAGCCAGCCAGGCTCTTATCGCTCTCGCGCAGGGTGAATCTCGATCAGCCTGCGTGTCGCGTCACCGGCAACCCAAAGCATCAAGACCGCGGAGGCTTGCTCACTTGCTCAATCAATGCCGCGGACACTCCCACACGTCGTCGCGACTGCCATAGGACCGGAGTGTGTTCGTGCTCCGTGTGGGCTACGCCCTCACTGCAAGCGCGGCAGATATTTCTAACGCTGGCAGTCCAGTCCTCAACAACGCACCCATTGTCGGCAGCCAGGTGTTCGAGCGCGGTGATGTCGGTCTCGCTCTCTGCTTCCACATGGGTCTCGTGGGTCTTCCGGCCCGAACGCTCGACCGCGTGGAACACATCAAAAACCGAGTATCCTCGCCGTCCGGGACAACGCTTTGCCGGCTGAGCGTGATGTAATGTCTCACGTCGGCGTCTGCGCAAGCATTTTCTCCTGACGATTCTCCCTGTACCGATCCGTAGTTCCGAATCGGCGGAATCCGCGTCTACGCCAACTCGTTACGGCGGCGTGTCAGGAACGCGATCTCGGCGGTGTTGCCCGCCAACTCAATGGCTTTGTCATACGCCGCGCGCGACTCCTGACTGCGACCCAGCCGGCGCAGCAGGTCGGCGCGGGTCACATGGTAGGCGTGATAGCCGGCCAACCCATCGTCGAGACGTTCGACGATTGTCAGCGCCGCTCCCGGGCCGTCGAGTTCGGCCACCGCGATGGCTCGATTGAGGGCGACGATCGGTGAGGGGTCGAGGCGCACGAGCTGGTCGTAGAGTGCCACGACCTGCGACCAGTCGGTGTCGCGTACGTCGCCGACGGAGGTGTGCACGGCGTTGATCGCTGCGAGGATCTGGTAGCGACCCGGAGCCACCCCGGCGGCCAGGCGTTCGCGCACCAGCCGATGACCCTCGCCGACCAGCGTGGCGTCCCAGGCGCGACGGTCCTGCTCGCCGAGGGGGACCAGTTCGCCGCTCGCCGAGACTCGGGCGGTGCGGCGGGCCTCGGTGAGGAGCATCAGGGCCAGCAGCCCGCCAACCTCACCGTCTTCCGGCATGAGGGCCCGGATCAGGCGAGCCAGCCGGATCGCCTCGGCGGTCAGATCGTGGCGGATGGGATCAGTGCCGGAGCCAGTCGCCAGGTAGCCCTCGTTGAACACTAGGAAGAGAACGGCGAGTACGCCGGAGACGCGTGCCGGAAGATCCTCCGCTGACGGCACCTGATATGGAATGCGGGACGCCTTGATCTTGGCTTTCGCGCGTGTGATCCGCTGCCCCATGGTCGTTTCCTGCACCAGGAAGGCACGGGCGATCTCGGGCATCGTCAGGCCGCCGACCATGCGCAGCGTCAGCGCCATGCGCGCCTCCATCGCGAGTGCCGGGTGACAGCAGGTGAAGATCAGCCGAAGCCGCTCGTCGTCGATGGCGCCGAGTGGCACGGGCCGGTCGTCGTACCACATCTGGGCCTCCATCTGCTTGTCGTCGCGCTTGTTCTCGCGGCGGATACGGTCAATAGCCTTGCGGCTGGCGGTGGTGGTCAGCCAGGCGCCGGGGTTCGGAGGTACGCCGTCAGCCGGCCATCGCGCGACGGCGGTCGCGAACGCCTCGGCCGCCGCCTCCTCAGCGATGTCGAGATCACCGAACCGCTTGGTCAGGGCGGCGACGACCCGTGCCCACTCCTCGTGGTGGGCTCGGGTGATCGCCTCCCGAACGTCGGTCACGTGCAAACCTCAAGAATGGAACGGCCGCAGCTCGACCTTCCTGTTGCACGCTTTCGACCCCGCGGCGGCGAGCTTCAGCGCCACGTCGAGGTTGGGCGCCTCGATGACCCAGAAGCCGGCAAGGAACTCCTTCGACTCCAGGAAGGGACCGTCGGTGAAGACCGGCTCCTCGCGGCGACCGTCAACGACGGTGGCGGTGCTTGGCTCTGCCAGGCCATTCGCGTAGACCCAATAGCCCTTGGCGCGGAGCCGGTCATTGAACGCGTCGATGGCAGCGTCCTCGCCTGGGGTGGCCAATTCGGTGTTGTCGGCGATCACAGATAGGAAGTACTGCATCTCGGATCATCTCCTGTATTTGGCGGGTGTTCCTCGTGGGCCGCTCACCACTACTACGAACACCTCGGCTCCGATCCGACACCGGCTCCCGGATTTCTTTCAGGAACTTTCGATTGGGCTCGGGTGGCATTGGTAGGCGCGTCTCCGCACCGGCCGCGGCCGTAAGAGTACCGCCGATGCGGCAGGCTAGCAATTACGTTTGGCGCGACCCGGCCGCGTGGCGTAGATCGATCAGTTCGTCGACTCTGTAGAGGAGGAACGTCAACGTCGGCGCCGTGCTGGATCGGCGATTCCCGATCGCCCAACGGGGCGTGATACCATGGTTCCACACCATCACTTGCGTTAGCGGAAGGGTCGACGCCATGCTGAGGCGAGGGAGAGACTTACTTCCACCGACGCTGGCCACGTAGACCATTTCCTGGAGCGTAGCGCATGACGACGTCGGCGCGAACGAAGACAACGCCATCCCCCCCGGCGCACGCGGCGTGTCCTGACAATGGAGCCGCCCACAACGTTGGCTAACGTCGTCGGCCCGCACGTAGCCGCGGTCCACCCGCGCGATTTCCGCCAGTGACCGGCCTAGAACTAATCCTGGTTCTGCTCGCCGTAGCGGTCGTGCTGCGCATGGTGGCCGACCGCCTACGCGTACCGTACGCCGCGCTGCTCGTGGTGGGTGGGCTCCTGCTCGCGTTTGTGCCGGGGCTGCCCGATGTGGAGCTCTCGCCAGACACTCTGTTTCTGGTGTTCGTCCCTCCGCTGCTCTACGCGGGATCCCGCCGGTTTCCGCTGCGCGATTTCCGGCGACAGGCCGGACCGATTGTACGGCTGTCGGTCCTGATGGTCGCGGTCTCGACCGTGGCCGTCGCGGTTCTCGCGCACGCTCTGGATCCCGCCTTTACGTGGGCGGCGGCGTTTACGCTCGGAGCCGTCGTGTCGCCGCCGGACCCGGTGGCCGTGCTGTCCGTCATGCGGTCTGTGCGGCTCCCGCAGCCGATCGAGAGCATTCTCGAGGGTGAAGGATTGCTCAACGACGCGACCGCGCTGGTCATCTATCGAATCGCCGTTGGTGTGGCGGTCACCGGAGTGTTTTCCCCGACGCGCGCGACGGCGCAATTCCTGTTTGGCGGGGCCGGCGGGGTTGCGATCGGTCTCGTGATAGCGGTGATCGTCCTGCGACTTCAGCGATGGATCAGATCAGTGCCGGTGGTCGAGAGCACTGTGTCGTTGCTGACGCCGTTCGCCGCATATCTGTTGGCGGAGTCGCTGGGCGCGTCAGGCGTGCTCGCCGTCGTGGCGGCAGGGATGTACGTCGGCCGTGTCGCGGCCCGCGTCGTCAGCCCCGAGACCCGTTGGCAGAACGAAGCTATGTGGACCATTGTCACGTTTCTGCTGGAAAGTCTGGTGTTCATTCTCGTCGGGCTCGAACTGCCACACGTCACAGGCGCGCTCGAACACTATTCACTTGCGGCACTGGTACGCGAGGCCGCACTCGTGAGCCTCTGCGTAGTATTGGTGCGACTGGCGTGGGTCATGCCCAGTGCTTACGTCGGCCGGCTCGTTGGTCGCTGGTTTCACCTCAACCACGACCCACTGCCACCGTGGCGCTGGGTGGCCTTCATCGGATGGGCGGGGTTGCGCGGCGGTGATTCGCTGGTGATCGCGCTCGCGGTCCCACTGACGATCGCATCGGGCGCGCCGTTCCCCGCACGTGATCAGATCCTCTTCATCACGTTTGGCGTGATCTTCGTGACCCTTGTGTTGCAAGGCCCGACTCTGACGCCGCTCATCCGGGCGCTCGCGATCCGAGACGACAGCCAGGAGGACGACGACGAGGAGGCGCACGCGCGCCTGGTGGCGCTCGAGGCCGCGCTCGGCGTCCTCGCTGATCCTGCGGTGACCCGTTCCCCGAATCCTGAGATCGTGCGCTATCTCGAGCAGCGGTATCGGCAGCGGGCGCGCCGGTGGGCCGCTCGCGAGTCACGGCAGCTCGAGGGGCGGGGGCATGAGTTCGTGCAGGGTCACACCATTGCCGCGCCATCGCACGGAGCCGGAGAACTCGACGAGCAGCGCATCCTGGAGTATCGCCGGCTCCGGTCCCAGTCGATCGATGCCGAGCGTCACGCTGTAATCGCGCTACGCGACCAGAGCGTCATTGGCGACCGCGTGCTGCGGCGGATCCAGAGGGACCTCGATCTCGAGGCCATGCTCCTCGACACGCGCGAGCCGGTCGTCGAACTCCCGAGTGAGGGGCCGGCGTCGCTCGAATGGAGGCGAATGATCCGCGGGCTGTCAGTGCATCGTTGCTGACCAATGCCGACCCTCGATACGATCGGGCCAGTTTAGCCGCGAGGCGGCGGAGAACCTCGCTCGGCAGCGAGCATCCGCGTCACGTCTGCGCGGAGTGGCGCGAGGTCGTTCTCTACAACGGACCAAACGGCGTTAGGGTCGACCTGGTGATATTGATGGATCAGCAGGTTCCGCATCCCAATGATCTGCCGGAAAGGTGTCGTCGGATGCTGCAACCGAAACGGCTCAGACAACTGGGCGGCCGCCTCACCGATCACGAGGACGCGGTGAATGATCCACGACTGGATCAGTTCGTTTTGGTCGAACGCGGCGCGACCGGCTGCGGCGTATCGGGTGATCTCGTCGATCGCCGCAATAATGTGCTCGAGGCGCCGAGCGTCAGTCATATGAGCGGCTGACACTCGGCACGGATCCGTTCGCCTTCCGCGCCCCGCAACCCGCCTTCGCTCACCAGGTCGACGGTGACGCCCAACAGGTCGTTAAGGTCCATGAGTAGGCCGCCCATGTCGAGCAGACTGCGGCCGGGCTGCATGCGGACCAGTAAGTCGATATCACTGTCGGGACGTTCGCTCCCTCGAGCGACAGAGCCGAACACGCGCACGTCCTCCGCCCCGTAACGTCGGGCGAGGTCGAGAATCGCCGGGCGAAGACGGTGGAGGCGTTCGGCGAGCGGGCCACGAGGCCGGGCGAGCGTCGGCATGTTAGTGAATCTATTGGGTCCCGGTACAGATGAGGGGTACCGGTCCAGGGCGTCCAGAAGCCTGGCGACGGTTCCTGTGACGACGATCACGACCGCAGCGGGCCACGCAATCCCCGCCTCAATCCCTAGGGGTGGGGATCAGGTGGTGGAAAAATACCGCATCTCTTGACTTGCTGTCGGCAGGCGACAACAATAAGGGCATGAGCCCCGACGACCGGCTCCAAGGGACCCTTGATCTGCTCGTCCTGCGGACACTCGCGGAGGAGCCGCTGCATGGCTGGGCGATCTCGCGCCGGATCCGCGAACGGTCGGGCGACGTTCTACAGGTCAATCAGGGATCGCTTTACCCGGCGCTGCACCGCCTCGAGGACGAGGGGTGGCTGTCGGCCGAGTGGGTTGTGGCGGAGACCGGCCGGCGCGCCAAGGTGTATCGGCTGACGCCGCAAGGCCGGCGCGCGAGCGCGCGTGAGGAGCGCGGCTGGCTCGCGTTCGTCGCGGCGGTCACGCAGGTGCTCCAGCCGGCGGTATGAAGCTCTTGCGGCGGATCCGCTCCATCATTTCGAGACGCGCTGCCGAGCGCGATCTCGACGACGAGATCGCGCTGCACCTGTCGCTCGAGGCCGAGCAGCTCGAGCAACAGGGGCTCGACGCTCGCACCGCGGCCGCGACCGCGCGCCGCCGGTTCGGTCGTATCGAGGCGATCAAGGACGCGCTCCGCGCCGTGCGTGGAGTCGAGCCGATCGAGGATTGCCGCCGCGACCTGGCATTCGCCGCGCGCGCACTGCGGCGCCGGCCCGGGTTCGCGGCCGTCGTCGTGCTGACGCTCGTGATCGGTCTCGCCAGCGCGACGACGATCTTCGGTGTCGTCTATGGCGTCCTGTGGGCGCCGCTGCCCTACGGCGACGCGGATCGCGTGGTGACGGTCTGGCAGACCGATCACGCGCACGGTATCGATCGCGGACCGGTATCGCTGGCGAACATGCTCGACTGGCGCGAGCGGTCCCGATCATTCGCCGCGCTCGCGGCGGCCGAGCCGTTCGGTGTCCGCTATGCGGCCCGCGAGGGTCCCGAGCGATTTCCCGCCTGGCGTGTGACCGAGGGGTTCTTCACGGCGCTCCGCGCGGCGCCGCTCCTGGGCCGGACCTTCGCGCCCGATGAGTACCAACCCGGCCAAGATGCGGTCGCCGTCCTGGACTACGATCTGTGGCGCACGCGATTCAATGCGGATTCGAGTCTTGTCGGCCGGACGCTGACCCTGAATGACAGGCCCGTTCGCGTCATCGGTGTCATGCCGCAGGGCGTCCGATTTCCGCCGGGACCGGGGATCTGGATTCCGAAAATCCCGCAACCCGGCGAGATGCTACTGCGCAATGCGGCCTATTATCTGGCGGTCGGCCGGCTCGCGCCCGGCGTATCGTTGGACCGCGCGCGAAGCGACATGGCAAGCATCGCCGCCGGTCTCGCGGGCGAATACCCGGTCGCGGATCGCGACGTCGGCGTGTCCGTCACGCCATTGCGCGATGACCTCGTGGGACACGTGCGTGGCCGGTTGCTGCTGGTCTTCGCGTCCGTCGGTCTCCTGCTGCTCCTGACCGGTGCCAACCTGGCCGCGCTGCTCATGTCACGCGCCGTGGAACGCGAGGGCGAGCTGCAGATTCGCGCCGCGCTCGGGGCCAGCCGCGGCCGCATTGCATTGCAAATCATGGCCGAGCAATTGCTGCTCGGCGCTGTGGGGTGGGGGGTCTCGATCATCCTGGCGTTCTATGCGTTGAAGGGCGTGCGCACAATGGGCTCGGGGCTGCTGCCACGCGCCGACGAGGTGCACGCCGGCTTGCCCGCCGCGGTCTTCGCGGGCCTTCTCGTCCTTGGCTTTTCGCTCATGCCCGTGCGCAGCCCGCGAAAGGGGCGGCGCGTGCAGCGACTGCTCGTCGTGAGCGAGGTCTCGCTCGCGCTGGTCCTCGTGATCGCCGCCGGACTGTTCGTACGCAGCGTGAGCGCGTTACTCAGCGTAGACCCCGGATTTACCCCGGCGAACGTGCTCGCCGTCTCGGTTCAGACGGAACACTTGTACCCGTCGGACACCGTCCGCTCCGCGTTCGTGCGCACGGTCGAGGACCGGCTGTCCACGATTCCCGGCGTTCTACAGGCTGGCGTAACGTCGGCGCTGCCGTTCGCCGGCAGCATTGGCGCGGATCGCGCCGATTTCGAGATCGTCGGTCGTCCAGCCGGCTCGGCGCGTGAGCGGCCGAGCGTACATGCGGCTGCGGTCTCGCCGGGGTACTTCCCGTCCGTCGGGATACCAATGCGGCAGGGCCGCTTGTTCGTGGCCACCAATGACGCGACGCATCCGCGGGTCGCGATCGTGAGCGCGGCATTCGCGCGCGAGTATTGGGGCAATGCGGGCCCCATCGGCCAGCGCGTTTCCGCGTCGTTCGACGGCGACTCGGCGGTCCGCGAGATCGTCGGCGTCGTCGCCGACGTCCATGAGACGGGACTCGATCAGCCGCCGGAGCCGGAACTCTACTTGCCGTATGCGCAGGCGCCGAGCGGCGGCGTCGAATTCGTGCTCCACACGTCGGTTCTTCCGCGCACGCTGGCCGGCGCCGTACGGCGTGAACTCGGCAGCGTGAACAGTGCAATGCCGATTGCGTCGGTCGCGACACTCGACGAGCTGGTGGCCGCCTCCACGCGTACACCTCGTGTCGTGCTGGCGGTCCTCGGCGCATTCGCCAGCATTGCTTTGACGCTTGCGGGCCTCGGGATCTTCGGTGTCATGACACATCTCACGCGGAGCCGGACAAAGGAAGTCAGCATCCGTCTCGCTCTCGGTGCCTCGTCGCGAGAGATCCTCGGCCTCATCCTCGGCGAGGCACTCGGACTCGCCGCTGCCGGGGCGGTCATCGGTGTCGCGGCGGCGGTCGTGCTGGGGCGCTCGGTCAGTGCGATGCTCTATGGCGTTTCACCGATCGATCCCGTGACGCTCGCGGCTGGCGTCACATTGTTGCTCGCCGTCGCGGCTTTCGCGGCGTACGTGCCCGCGCACCGCGCAGCCACCGTCGACGCGGTACGCGCGCTCAGAGATTAGAAGCCGATTCCCTGAGCGGCGGCGAGGCTTGGAGCGGCGGTCGCCTTAGGCAGTCGCCCTAGTGGCTTGCCCCGCGAGGATCGTCCTTCGGGTTCACGTAAGTCAGCGCAAACGGACCCGTTGACTCGACCTGGACGACGGTCTTTCCCTTGGCCTGAGCGAAGTGGGCCATGTTCGCCGGTACAGCGCCGGTTGCGCCCGTCGCGAGTGGCTTGGCTTTCGACACATCCCACGTGTCACCCATTCCGACGAGAAAAGTGCCTTGCACCACGGTCACATTCTCGTCTGTTGGGTGCGTGTGCGGCTTGATCTTGTAGCCGTCGGGCATGGACAGTTGAACTGTGAATGGCCCCGGCTGCCCGGGATCGCCGGACACGACCGCCATCTGCGCACCGGCGGGAAAGGCCGCGGGGGCGGGGCCCCACTTGAGGTCAGCCGACTTGGTGGCGGCCTGGCCGTGCGCGACAACCGCGCAAAGTGTGAGTAGGCCGGCAACGAGGGGAAGAGCGATGCGACGCATGGTAACCCTCCAGCGATGGTGTGGGCGTCAGCCGGGTATCATCGCCCCGACGGCGCCGCGCGTCCAGTAGACCGGGCTCAATCATGGTGCGAACAGCGAAAACGGTGTGGTGGGGCGTCACCGGAAAGCACGCCGAATACTACAGGCGCCCAATGTTCCACGTAACGCCAGCGTACACGTACGGCGCCTCCGGGCCTGCCAGCGTCGGGCTTATGCCGGCGTCGAACACGAGCCAATTGCGGACGGTGAGCGTGGGGCCGAACAGACACGCGACAATGGGAGGGGAGCCGCTCGGCCCTCCCGTCCCGGGCAGGCCAGAGACCTCGCCGACCCAGCCAAGTGGACCGATGAGCGTTGACCCCAGCGAGACTGTCCAGAGCGTGGCTGAGCGCGGCGCTCGCGTGCCGCCTCCGCTGCGGTGCGTATAGGCGGCGTTCACGTCGATCGATAGCGGACCGAGCTCATGGCTCGAGATCAGCAGGATGCCGAGTCCCGTCGTCCCGCTGCCCATGCCGCGCGCGGCGGCGGGCACTGTGATGGTTGGCAGGACGGCGAAGTCGCCCACGACGGGCGCGTGCTCAATGAGGCGCCACTTCACGCCGACGGCCACGTCTCCAATCCCGGCGTCGTGCACGCCACGTCCGGTCATGTCGAACCAATTGCCAAACAGCGAGAGTTGCGCGCGTCGCGCCAGGCCGATCTTGAGGACCGTGGGAGTTGATGCGCTGGTCACGCCTCGCGCCTCCGAGCGCTGCCCGCCGAATTCGATCTCGACCCAACGCGGTGCGACGGTGCTCGCTGGTGTGGCGACCGTCGGTCGCTCGGGCTCGGCGGTGTGGGGATCAATGCTGTCGGGCGATGCACTCAGCCCGGTTGGTGTGGTCGCGGTGCTCGCCCTGTCCTGCTGGCCCCAGGCGCGAGACATTGGGGTCCAAGTGGCCATGACCAGCGCGAGGGCGAGGTGCCATCGTGCGCCTGTGCGTATGGTCTGCCGGGGGACCGGGCTTAGTGACCGGGCATCCGAGGGCCTTGCACCGATCCAAGTCATCGTGCCAAGACTGCGATATCGGGACCGCACCTGCAAATGGCGGCGGCAACGTCCGCAATGTGGAGACCCGGATGCTGGGTGCGTAGCAAGCGGTGCGAGCAGATGGGCCACCATACATCCGAACATCCGAGATCGAGTTCCTCGATCCAGGTGTCCAGGGCTACTCCTTCACATTCGGCTAAACCCTCGTCAAGCTAGTGCCGCCTTGTACAACGCGGTGAGTTTGCTCCAGGCACGCTCGGCCGCCGCTCTGTTGTAGACCGGCGTCCCGTCGTGGGGCGGCATGTCCGGCACGCACCATCCGTGCATGGCGTGAGGATAGACTTCGATCTCGGCCGGCACCTTCGCCTCCGCGAACGCGTGGCGCAGCTTGTCCTTCACCTCCGGCTGCCGCACGTCGTCATTCTCGGCAATGCCAATGTACATATGCGCCTTGATCCGGGGCGCCAGCAGATGCGGGCTGTCGGGCGCATCGGTGACCAGCCCTCCACCATGGAACGACGCGGCCCCACCAATGCGGTCCCCGAGCGTCGCGGCGGTCTTGAGTGACAGCAATCCACCCATGCAGTATCCATGGACGCCTGCTGTGCGCTCGGTATCGACCGCCTTCTGCGCGTCCAGGAATTCGAAGAACGCGACTGTGTCCGTCTCCGCGTGACCGGGAGCCTTAGCCGTTTCGAGGAGCGGGCGCAGCTTCGCCATGTCGGCCGGATTCTGAAAACTCATCCCGGACGCGTCCGTGAACGGCGCGCGCGTGAGGCGATAAAACGGATTTGGCACCAGCACTGCGTACCCGCTGGCCGCAAGACGCTTCGCCATCGCGCGCATCGAGGGGCGCAGCCCGAACGCGTCCGCCCACAGGAGTACTGCTGGGTGGGAGCCGGATCGCGGGTGCGTGAACGCGGCGTCACAGGTTCCATCGGGCGTCATGATTTCGACATCCGTCTCGATCACCCCGCCTTGGTCCGGCCCCCCGTCTCCCGCCATCGGTGACTCCTGTTGGTGGTGTGATGTAGACGGTGATTGGGATGCCGCCGCGGCCGCGCCTAGATCGACAGCATCGTCAGATACATCCACACCAGCAGCACGATCACCGCGCCTATCGTCCCGTACATACGGCTGTAGATACCGAAATGCTGCACGCACAGCCGGAACGCCAGGGTCACGACGAGCCACAGCATCGTCGCTATCAGCGCTCCGAGACGCAATCGTCACCGCGGTCATCACGCCCCCCGGCGACACGCCGTGGGAGATGCTACGCCGGCAGGCCTGGATGGAAAGTTTGGCCGGACACAACGAAGTGCAATACGTGTTGCCGCAGGACGTAGCGGGGAGCAGTACCCCGGCGGCGGCGACGCACCTGATACGATGCGTCGCCGGCCGGGTTACGGAGAGCGAGGCGCGATCAGCTCTGCGCTTTTGCCAGGTCCTTCACCGCCGCGGCGAGCAGCCGAACCCTGGCTGCATCACCAGCGTTCTGGGCGTCGCCATCGAGTTGCGTTCCGAGGGTCGTCAGCGCCGTTTGCCGCTCCGCCCCCTTGAGCTGTTCGGCCTGATGCAGCGCCGCCGCGATCGCCACCGAGCGGTCGCGGGCGATGCCGTTCGAGCGATTGAGCTGGTCGAGATACGAGCGGGCCACAGCGAAGCTGGCCGGCCATGTGTATTGTGGCTGTCCCTGCACGTTGAGATAGGTGAGCTTCGCCGTCTTGGCCGCGTCGATCTCGTTCTGCGAGATCAACGGGCTCGCCTTGAGCTGGAACATGTCGAGGCCGCGCGCGATCTCGGATCCGATGATCAGGCCATTGTACCAGTACGCCGACCAGTATCCCGCCAGAACCATCTTGGTCGAGTCGAGCGGGCCCCGGTCGAAGTAGGCGACCTCTTTGGGGTGCTGCCCGTCGGTCCAGTCGAATACCGAGATACCGCCCTGGTACCAGCCCTGCACCATGACGTCACGACCGGGGATCGGGATCAGCGAGCCGTTGTGCGCGACGCAGTTCTCGTTCACGGTCTGTGGTGCGGACATTCTTGTAGTAGCTCTGGAACGTCATCGTGCCGTTGGCGAGTGTGTAGATGGCGTCCGCGCCCCACTCGTGCTTGTCGCTGGCACGGCAACGCGGCTGGGATCCGCCGCCCCACTCGTCGGAGAAGAGGATCTTGGTGCCATCGTTGTTGAACGTCACCGAATGCCAGGCTGCCATGTTGGAGTCGGTCACCTGGCTGATGCGGACCGGGTGTGCCGCGTCGTGGATGTCGAGTAGCAGGCCATAGCCGCCGCATGCACCGCCGGCCAAGCCCACCGCCGGGTAGACCGTGATGTCGTGGCACTGCGTGGGGCCACCCGCGAAGAGCTTGGCGAACATCGCTCTCGTATAGCCGGCGTGAGCCAGCATCTTGTCGAGGGCGACCGAATCTTCAGGCGAATCACCGTGACGCGCCGCGGGGGCCAGGCCGCCGAAGATGCGCGGCGAGCTGACAATGTGTGCCTGCTCCGGGTGAGCGAGCGGGACCTGGATGACCTCGATGCGGAACAGGGCGGTATTCGGATCCTCGTTCATCTGGCCGCCCGTGCATCCTGGCAGCTCCTCGGCCGGCCGGACCGGGGCCGACCCCGACACATAGATGTAGACGCTCTCGGCGTCCTTGGGATCAACGACCAGTGTATTGGTGTGCGATCCGCGGCACGTCTGCACGATCGTCAGTGATTTCGGGTGCGAAATGTCGCTGATGTCGTAAATGCGGATGCCGCGTGCCCGAGCCGCGCTGGCCGTGTCCTTGACGCCCTCGAGACCGCAGTCAATGCGGCCGCTGGTCGCTTCAGCGGAGACGAAGAGGAGGTGGCCGTAGACCGACACGTCGCTCTGCGAGCCCGGGCAGATGTATGCGGCCCGAAGGAATGGCTTCCCGGGATTCGAAATATCCCAGATCTGCATCCCGCTGTAGTTGCCCTGAATGACGTAGTTGCCAAGAAACGCCAGATCGGAGTTTACGAGCCGGTCGTCGCCCGGCGTGCTGGGGTTGATGAAGTCCTTGGACGGCGGAGTCATGGAGACTACGTCGAGATTCCAGATCGCCTGGCCGGCGTTGAACCATCCGGCCTTGAGCCCGACGCGGGGATCGGGCGTCGGCGCGGCCGCCGACATCTCGGCTGCTGGTGAGGCACCGCCGCCGCCGCTGCCGCCGCCGTGCGGTCCGGCCGACGCGCAGCCGGCCGCGGCGAGCACGCCCAGTGCGAGCGCGCTCGGTGCGAGTAGGCTCGGTGCGAGCATCGCGGTAAATCGGGAGCCCACGAGCGGCAGGGCGCTCAGGGCGCGGAATCGTGGCACAGATGGCATCGAGGATGTGGATAGCGTGAAGGGATGAGCACTCGGGCTACGAGACGACGGGTGCTTGCGCGCCGGACGGCGTGCCGTGTGCTACGGGGCGGCTCCGCCGGGCGACTGGGCCAGCATGTTGCGCATCCGGCCGATTTCGGCGGTTTGATCGGCGCCCACGTCCGACGCGAACTTGAAGATGCGGTCGTCCTGCGCGGCGCCTTGCGAGTCGAACAGCTGGCCCACCATGGTGAGCGCGCCGAGGTGGTGCTGCATCATGAACGTGAGGAAGAGGCGGTCGAAGTCGGGGCCGTGCGCGTGCTCGAGCTGTGCCATCTGGTCGGACGTCAGCATGCCCGGCATGAGCATGCCCTCCATCCCTGGCATGCCGGCCATGCCCTTGGGCGGGTACTGGAACTCCGCCTCGGGTACCGTCTCGTGCCGCTCGCGCAGCCAGCGCTGCATCGTCAGGATCTCATCGCGCTGCGAGACATTGATGCGGTCGCAGAGGCGGAGGACATCCGGGCGCGCGCCGTGGCTCGGCGCCCACCCCGCCATCACGACGGCCTGGGAGTGGTGCGCGATCATGCCTTGCATGAAGTGCACGTCCGCCGCCGTGTAGGCCGGCCGCCCGCTATCGGCCTTCGCGGCTTCGGCGGGTGTCAGGGCGGGTGATGGTTGTTGCGCCGGTAACCGGCCGGTGGCCAGCGCGAACGCCGTGCACAGGCCGATCGCCCGCGCGGGCACCATCCATCGGGACATACGACTCGCGCTCCTTCGTTGCGATCTCACAGTGTGCGGCAATGACGCGCCGCGTTGGCGGTGACCGAACGTAGCGCCGGGCGGCACACTTCGTAAGAGAATTCTGCGTCCCGTGATATGGGACGGCGTGCCGCGGACTGGGTGCCGCCGGCAGCCGCCGGAATCATGGGCACGCGTCGGATACGCGTGGCGGAATCCGATATTGTGTATAGCCGGATCTCGCACTGGGCGGGCTCTGGCGTATCAGACTCACGGTCTCAAGGTTTGGTCCATGCCTACCGTTCCGCAGGTCACCGCCGCCCTGAGCGACCGCTACGTCATCTCGAGAGAAATCGGCGCCGGTGGCATGGCGACTGTGTATCTCGCGCACGACCGGAAGCTCGATCGTGACGTCGCGCTCAAGGTTCTCCGGCCCGAGCTGGGTGCGGTGCTCGGATCGGAGCGATTCCTGACTGAGATCAAGATCTCGGCGCGGCTCGACCATCCCCACATTCTCACGCTGATCGATTCGGGCGATGCGGACGGGCTCCTGTACTACGTGCTGCCGTATGTAAGGGGCGAATCGCTCCGGGCCAAGCTGACGCGGGAGCGCCAGCTCGGCCTGGACGAGGCGTTGATGATCACCAAACAAGTGGCGAGTGCGCTCGACTACGCGCACCGCCAGGGATTGGTGCATCGGGACATCAAACCCGAGAACATCCTGCTTCAGGAAGGCGAGGCGATGCTGACGGACTTCGGCATCGCGCTGGCGGTCAAGGAGGCGGGTGGTAGCCGCCTGACGGAGACCGGCCTCTCGCTCGGCACGCCGCAGTACATGAGTCCGGAGCAGGCGACCGGCGACCGGGGCATCGACGCGCGGAGCGACGTGTATTCGCTGGCCTCTGTGCTCTACGAGATGCTGGCAGGCGAGCCGCCCGTGACGGGCGCCAGCGCGCAGGCGATGATCGCAAAACTGATGACCGAGCGGCCGACGCACCTGCGGGTGCTGCGCGACACGATCCCGCCCGGGATCGATGCGGCAGTGGCCAAAGCGCTCGCCAAGACGCCGGCCGACCGGTTCGCGAGCGCCGGTGACTTCGCCAAGGCGCTCACGATGCCGGCAGCAGGCGACACCGGAGATTCACGCGCGGCCGGCGGCGGGAGGCGTACCGCAGTGATCGCGGGCGCGGTCGTTGTGGTGGCCGCGTTGGTTGCCGGGGGTGCCTACACACTGCGCGGCAAGCCAGCAGCGCCGGAGCTCCGCGCCACCCTCGGCCGCAAGACGCAGCTCACGGTGTCGGGCGCCATACTGGTGCCCGCGATCTCAGCGGATGGCAAACAACTCGCCTTTGTGACGCGGCACTGTGCGACCGGTGCATGCAC
Source organism: uncultured Gemmatimonadales bacterium (assembly GCA_963737895.1). Lineage (GTDB taxonomy): Bacteria > Gemmatimonadota > Gemmatimonadetes > Gemmatimonadales > Gemmatimonadaceae > Palsa-1248. Next base: position 3,133,973 of record CAVTUF010000001.1, read on the forward strand.
GTATTCGGTTGAAGAGCAGGACGTCGGGGGCACGACGACCCGCACCATTCTCGAGGGCGCGACGGCGGCTTTCGGACTCGAATGGAGCCCAGACCGCCGGAACATCGGGTTCGCCGGCACGATCAACGGCCGCGCGGGCGCGTACCTGCTCTCCGCGCTGGGCGGTGCGCCACGCTTTCTGACGGGTGGCGTTGCGACATTCTATGCCGGAGGAGACTCGCTGCTCCTGGGACCGGTCATTCGTCCGGATTCGGGTTACTGGATCGGCGTGGCGCCGCTGGATGGCGTCGTGCGCGACAGCATACACGTGGCGGGGAAGGGCCAGGGGCTCGCTGCCATATCGGTGGTCCCGGGAACGAACTGGATCGTCACGCTGGTTCTACAGCAGCCCCACGGGCTGTGGCAAATCATCGATCGCAGCGGCCGGGTCGCCGATCACGTCGTCAACGCCTGCACGTGCGGCGGCCAAGCCACGAAAGATGCGGTGTGGCTATCGCGTGTCGGCCACGCCGTGGGCGAGTCGATCGTTCGCATCGGGATCGATCGGGAAACGGGGCGTCTGGCCTCCCGCCAGGACACGATGGTGACCGCGGTGTTCAGCAACTTCTCGCTGACTGGCGACGGTGCCGGGATGGTGATGGACGAGGGCACGTTCGATTTCAGCGTGTGGGCGTTGAACCTGGGCGATGTCCTCAGTGGCCACTACGCAGAGGATCGCCGCGTGGCGCACGCATCGGTGGGCGTGAGCGCGCAAGTCTCACCCGATGGCGCCCGGCTGTTGCTGCGACACATCGTGCCGACCGGTGGCGGCCACACCGAGGCGCAGTACTCGATCATGCCATTTTCTGGTGGTCCGGAGGCCCCGATCCCGGGTGCGGGGCAGCCCGTGCGGGTGTTCTGGATTGACTCCGTGACGGTCGGAACCGCGACGCAGATCCCAACTGGCCTTCGTCTAGCCGAGGCCGACGTGCGGACGGGCGTCCAGCGAAATATTCTCGAGCTACCGGACTCCACGTTGACGGGGGCGACCCCGCTCCCCGGGGGCTGGGCGTGGATTCCGCGGAGCAGCGACCGGATCATGGTGCGCCAGAGTGGGCATTCCCGCACCATCCCCAAGCCTGACCGGTATGCATTTGTCAACTATGTGACAGCCGATGCACCGCGCCACCGCGTGCTGTATGGCGCCTACAACGCATCGACGGGCGATTCGCTCGTCGTCGGCGTCATGTCCCTCGACGACGGGTCAATGACGGAGTGGGGGAGGGCATTCGCCGACCACGGACACCCGGTTCCGCTTGCCGACGGCAGCATCCTGCTGGAGGTCGCGCAATCAGCGGACAACATCTCGTTCTTCAAACTCACCGCGCCGGGCCAAATGCAGCGCCTTGGTACCTCGGCGCTGCCGGTCCAGGACGTGTCGGTCTCGGCGGATCTCAAGCGCGCGGTCGTGTCCCAGCGCGACTACCGCGCGGATGCGTGGATGAACCAGGTGGTCACGCAATAGTTATACAACCGCCACATTGGTAAGGCGACCGGCTCGACAGCGCGCGACACACCCGCTATATCGAAGCGGATGCCGAAGGCGAGCCAACCGAAAGCCCGGCGGCGCTGTCCCTGGGCGGAGACTGACCCGCTGTTGCGGGAATATCACGACCGGGAGTGGGGCGTTCCGGTGCGTGACAGCCGCGCGCTGTGGGAGATGCTGATACTGGAAGGCTTCCAGGCCGGTCTGTCCTGGATCACGATCCTCCGGAAGCGCGACGCGTTTCGTGCGGCGTTCCGGCAGTGCGATCCGCGGGCAGTCGCCCGGTTCGGCCGGGCTGATGTCGCGCGACTGATGAAGAATCCCGGCATCGTGCGGTCGCGGGCCAAGATCGAGGCGGCGATCCACAACGCCCAGGTGTATCTGGCGATGGAGGCGCAGGGTGACCATCTCTCGACACTCGTGTGGTCGATGGCCGGAGGCGCCCCGATCCGGAATTCAGGCCGCGTGCCCGCCCAGACGCCGCTGTCGGCGGCGGTTTCCGCGCAGCTCAAGCTCCGCGGGTTCAAGTTCGTCGGGCCGGTAGTCGTGTACGCGTGGATGCAAGCGACGGGTGTCGTCAACGATCATATCGCGGGCTGCTTTCGGCGCGGTGCCAAACCGCGGGCCCGGCACACTTCCGTGGAGCGGTAGCGGCTATGCCTCTCGAATTCACGACCTCCTATCTCAAAGACGCGCTGGCCGTGTTCCGCGCCTACAAAAAGCTCGGCGACGGCGCCATGGCGCAGGTGACCGATGACCAACTCACGGTCGTGCTGGACGCCGAGATGAACTCGATCGCCCAGATCGTGAAGCACATGGCCGGCAACATGCGATCGCAATGGACCGATTTCCTCACCACCGATGGGGAAAAGCCGAACCGGGAGCGCGAGACCGAGTTCGTGGATCCGCCGGCGAACCGGGCCGGCGTCCTCGCGGTGTGGGAAGCCGGCTGGCAACTGGTCTTCGCCGCGCTCGAGCCACTGTCGGACGACGACGTCGCCCGGGTGGTGCTGATTCGGGGCGAGCGGCATTCCGTCATGCAAGCGATCAACCGGCAAATGACGCACTACGCCTACCACGTGGGCCAGATCGTGCTACTCGCCAAGCATTTCAAGGGCCGGCGTGGCGCTCGCTCAGCATCCCCCGTGGGGCGTCGACGCGCTACGAGGCCCAGGTTCGCGCCGGCGAGGCCAGCCAACGGTAGCAGTCCCAGCCCCAGTCTTGATCGCGAGTGCGTCAGGACCCATAATCATTGGATGAGAGCTACAAAGCTGCACCGTGTCCCACATTTTGGCTCGGCCCCGGACTCACCGGCTCGGGTGTCGCGCGCTTGTCCAACCCAACTGTAGGAGCAGCAACAATGCGTGCAACATGTCTTGCCGTTGCCATGTCCACCCTCGCGGTCACCGCGTGGGCGCAGGACCCCGGAGTTCCGGTCCGGCCGTTCGACCAGAAACATGGAGGCAGTGAGAACCTCCATATGATTGCACACGTTGTAACGCACCCGGGGCCATGGAAGGCCGCAGATATCGAGATGGAGCAAGATCCCTCTCGTCCCTACGTCTACGTCTGCGGGTTCGTCAATTTCGATACGCAGATCTATGACGTGCGTGACCCCGCCCATCCGAAGAAAATCTTCGACTGGACGATCGAGCATCCGGAGCTGCATCGCGGTATTGGCGCGATGGACGGCAAGTACTTCAAGATCGGGGACCACTATTACTACGCGCAGTCATTCCAATTCCAGCAGGGCACGCCGGACGCTGACCTGGGAGCGGTCATCTTCGATGTGACGGGCCTCCCGGATTCGAGCAAGGTGAAAGAAGTCGCCCGCATCCGCTACGCGCAGTCGCCTGGTGGCTTCCACAATTCCTTCGCGTACAAACATTCCGACGGGCGGGTTCTGTACTTCGCGACGGTCAATGAGGCGAAGGCACTCGTCTATGATCTCGACAAAGTCGTGAGCGGCAAGGACTCGAGCAGCTGGCTGATCGGTGCCGTTCCAAATCCGACGCCCTTCAAGCAGATCGGCGGCGGTGGCTATCACGATTTCGACATCGCGTACGACCCGGGCACGCACCAGGACAAGTTCTACGGCGCCGGCCTTGGCGGGTTTTCGGTCTGGGATGTGACGCATCCCGAGAATCCCGTGCAGCTGTTCACGCTCACGGGCCTGGGGCAGGATGTCGCGCACACCTTTACGCCCTCACCCGATGGCAAGTGGGCCGTTACCGAGACCGAATACGAATACACGCCGCTCCGCATCTGGGACCTGACGGCTGCGCAGACGGGCAAGACCAAGAATCTGGACAACGCAATCTCGGGTTGGAGTGCGGACTGGCGCGATCTGTCACACAATCATGAGGTCCGCTGGCCGTATGTCTTTGTCTCGGCGTACGAAGACGGCATTCAGGTCTTCGATCTCAAGGATCCAATGAACCCGAAGACAGACGCGCATTACTACACCTGTGAATGCACCCACGGGCGCGGCTTCGGTGGCACCCAGGACGCTGGGTGGCAGGGCACGAACAGCGTCATGCAAGGTGCATTCGGCGTCAATGTGCGCAACCGTGACGGGCTGATCGTGCTGTCCGACATGCGGAGCGGCCTGTGGCTATTCCGGATGAACGGCTTCAACGGGTGGAACGGGCACGACGTCGGAATGCCCAACATCTCGAGTGTGCAGGACTACGATCACGGCCCTGAGGGCGCGCCGAAGTCGAGCGCGTCGGCTGGGCGGGGCAACGTAGGCCGGTGACGAGACTGGCAGGCGTTGTATTGCGGGTTACGCGCCGGCCGCGGGGTATCCGCGGCCGTGCGCGTCTCGCTTCCATGGCGTTGGTGGTTGGGATGCTCGGGCCTGGGCCGACGATCGGGCCCTACGATATTCCGCTCTACGGGTCGCCGGCCACACCGGCGGCCAACGGGCATGGGCGACTGGTGTACGCCGATTCGCCATTTGGCGTGGCGCTGACGCAGGACGGTCACGCGCTCTATGACATTCAGGTGACCGCAGCCGAACTTCCGGCTCCGTCCAGCCTGGGCAAGTTCACGACGTATGTCGCTTGGGCCGTGACGTCCGATCTGTCGGGCTGGAGCAAGCTCGGAACGGTGTCGAACGGGACCACCACCGTGGGACCGGTCAATCTCAACAAGTTCCTGCTGGTCGTGACGGCCGAACCCGATTCGGCAGCTAGCACTCACGCGGGTCCGACGGTTTTGCACGGGGTTTCGCCAAGTTCGCTCTTGCAGCGGTTCCTGGTCCAGCCCGCGTTCCACGGTATCATCGATTGATGCGCGTGCGTTACATGCGGGCTGCGGTCAGCGCGGCCGCATTGGCCGTGCTGAGTGTCCTGCCTGGCCTTGCTCGCGGCCAGCAGCCCGCACCGAAGCCTACTCCGCCTCCGCCACCCGGTATGCCGGGGATGTCGGGGATGACCGGGATGGGGCCCGACAGCACGTCGAAGCAGGCGCCTGCAGCAGGCGGGATGAACATGCCCGGAATGAACATGTCCGGCATGGCCATGCCGATCCCGATGCCTCCGGGGATGCCAATGGTGCCCGGTTTAGTCGGCCTGACGCCGGGTGTCACGCCGTTCCTGCCTGGGGCCCGCGTCGATCCAATGCAACTCCCCGCGGCCAAACCGGCGGCAACCATGCGGCTCAAATCCGGCGACACGCTGGATCTCACCGCGATGCTCGTGCGCCGCACGATCAAGGGGCGGGCGGTCGCAATGTACGGTTACAACGGCCAGGTGCCAGGCCCGCTCATTCGTGTTCCGCAGAACGCTACGATCGTGGTGCGGTTTCACAATCACATCGATCTGCCAAGCGCTGTCCACTGGCATGGCGTCCGGCTCGACAACCGGTACGACGGCACGCCCGGCGTGACGCAGGATCCGGTGAAGCCTGGCGATAGCTTCGAGTACCGCGTGCATTTCCCGGATGCGGGCCTCTACTGGTACCACCCGCACGTCCGCGAAGACATCGAGCAGGCCATGGGGTTGTTCGGCAATATGATCGTGGACTCGCCCGACTCCGCCTACTATTCACCGGCGAATCACGAGCAGACGCTGGTGCTCGACGACCTCCTCGTGAACGCGGATACGCTCATCCCGTTCGGGCGAGAGGGCCCTGATTTCGCCCTGATGGGCCGGGTGGGGAGCCTCCTGCTGGTAAATGGTGAAACGCGCGACACCGTGCATGCGCACACGGGTGAGGTCGTCCGCTTCTACCTCACCAACGTGGCGAGCTCGCGGACCTTCAACGTGTCATTCGGGGATGCACCGATGAAGGTGCTCGCGTCCGACGTCAGCCGCTTCGAGCGCGAGGAACGGGTGCCAAGTGTCGTCATGGCGCCGGCCGAGCGCTACATCATCGAGGTCCGGTTCGAGCATCCAGGCCAATACGCGCTCGTGAACTCCGTCCAGGCGATCAATCACTACCGAGGCGAGTTCGAACATGAGGTGGACACGCTCGGCATCGTCACAGTGGACGCCGCGCCGGCGGCCCCGGATTACGGGTCCGAGTTCGCGACAATGCGCGCGAACCCGGCCGTCTCGAAGGACATCGACCGCTATCGCCCGTATTTCAACAAGGCTCCAGACAAGCGGTTCACGCTGACAATGGGCACCAGCGGGCTCCCGCTCGCGACGGTGCAATTCATGGACATCGACACGGCGTACTTCGCTCCAGTCGAGTGGGTCGATGCAATGCCGGACATGAACTGGTTGTCAACGAGTAAACAGGTCCAGTGGGAGATCCTGGACCAGGCAACGGGCAAGAACAACATGGACATCGACTGGCACGTGCCGGCTGGTTCGATCGTCAAGGTCCAGATCTTCAACGACCCGAAGTCATTTCACCCAATGCAGCACCCCATCCACCTGCACGGCCAGCGGATGCTCGTGGTGGCGCGTGACGGTGTCGCGACCCGTGATCTCGTGTGGAAGGACACCGTCATCATCCCGGTCGGGTCGACGGTCGATCTGCTGATCGATGCGTCCAATCCCGGTGCGTGGATGATGCACTGCCACATCGCGGAGCATCTGGAGTCGGGGATGATGACGCAACTGCACGTGGATCCGGCTCCGGGCGGGACGCACTGAGTCCGCGGCGTCAGCCTGCTGATGCCAGATCGTCGCGGTCCATGAGAAACCGCCGGACATCGGGATCGGAGGCCAGTCCGATCGCCCGCTGATACGCGTCGTGCGCTGCCGCACGATCACCGAGCCGCGCAAGCAACTCCGCACGGGCTGCCCAGAACGACTGATACGATTCGACGCGGCCAGCGGCCCGGGTCGCATCCAGATCGGCGAGTCCCGCGGCCGGACCATCCACGGCGGCCCGGGCCACGGCGCGGTTGGTGGCGACCACGTCGGAGCCGGTGATGCGCAGCAACTCGTCATAGAGCAGAACGAGGGCAGGCCAATCCGTCGTGCCCGTGCGGCGGCGAGCGGCATGAACCGACTGGATCGCGGCCTCGAGCTGAAAGCGTCCCACCCGGCCCGCTGACCCCGCGCGGCCAAGCATCTCTTCCGCCTCATCGATCAGCGCACCGTCCCACGCCGCCGGATCCTGATCGCTGAGCGGAACGTATCCGCCAGCGGCCGGGCGGTGCGCGAGGCGGCGCGATTCCACGTACAGGAGCAGCGCGAGCAATCCGAGTGGCTCGGGCTCGCGTTCCGCGAGTCCAACGACGAGCCGGGCCAGCCTGATCGCTTCGGCAGTCAAGCCTTGCCGCTCCATGGTCGTGTCCTGTGGGTTGCCCCATCCGTCGGCGAAGGCGACGTAAATCGCGTCGAGCACCGCGTCGATACGCTCGGGCAAGACGCTCACATCGGGTACGTGCATCGGAATCGCGGCGTCGCGGATCTTCCGCTTGGCGCGCACCAGGCGTTGCGCCACGGCATCGGGAGACTGGATGAACGCCGCGGCAATGCGCCGCGCATCGAACCCCAGTACGGCCTGGAGGATCAGCGGCGTCCGGACCGCCGGGTCGATCGCTGGATGCGTGCACGCGAACATCAGCGACAGCCGCAGATCGGGCACGCCGCCGTCCTCCGTGATTTCCGTGATGGCTGGACCGAGATCCGCCGCGACCGCGGCATGAGCGCGGTCCTCGGCCTGCTGATGCCGGGCGGCGTCAACGAGACGGCGCCGTGCCGCGGTGAGCAGCCACGCGTCGGGAGTGCTCGGCACCCCCGTGATGGGCCATCGCGCCAGGGCCGCGGCGAACGCATCCGCCAATGCGTCTTCCGCCGCAGCCACGTCGTTCGAGCGAACCGCGAGCAGTGCCAGGAGCTTGCCGTAACTCTCCCGCGCGGCGCATTCGGCGGCACGCCACGCGGAAGATCTCCTGTCCCGGTCTGCGCCCGGTTCCGTCACGCCGTAATCGTGAGGACTGGTCGCACTTCCACCGTTCCGCGTTCCGTCCCGGGGCAGCGCCGTGCCCATTCAATGGCGGCGTCGAGATCCGGCACGTTGATCATGTAGAACCCGCCGAGTTGCTCCCGGGTCTCAGCGAATGGGCCATCGATCACCTTGGCCGCGGAGCCCGCGCCACGGATGGAGGTGGCAGTGGCGGTCGGCTGCAGTGCTTCGCCTGCGACATAGGTGCCCGAATCCCTGAGGGCTGCCGTGTACGCGCCGTAGGCGCCGTGCATCTGCTTCATGGCGTCAGGGGTCATCGTGCTCGTGGCCTTTTCATTTCCGTAGATCAGCAGCAGGTACTTCATCGTCGATTCCTCGATCGAGGGTGAGGACACGGTCGTCGAGCGAGTCCCGTGCCCGAACATGGCGCTTCCGTCCGAAGCAATGACGGATCACCGGGTGTCCAATCGACAGGCGGGCAGAGCCGATTGGCGGGACGGCGAAAATGGGTGGTACCAGGCCGTGCGCGGGCTGGCGGATTCCCTGGCGCCGCACCGCATCCGGGAGAGGGCATTGAAGCGCGTCGCCTTCTAACTTATGCAGTGATACGGCGGGAGCGCCGACGCCGCGACACGACGCGTTCTTCTGTGGCGCCGGAAGATGTGTGGCGGACCGCCCGGCGATTCGTTGCAACTGCAATGGCGCACCGGCGGTCTAATTCGTGAGGCGCTGCCAATGATACACTGGAAGGAGACCGCTGACATTGCCCGCCGGCTTTCCGCTCTGCCAGCGCGGGGACGTGAGGCGGCGCTCGCGACCGTCGTGCACATCTCCGGGTCGGCCTACCGGCGTCCCGGCGCCAAACTGCTCATCGAGGAAACCGGCGGCGTCATCGGCGGCGTCATCGGCGGCGTCAGCGGTGGTTGCCTCGAGGCGGATGTTCGGGCGGCTGCGGCCAATGTTCTGGCGGGCGGGCGCCCGTCGCTGCGACACTACGATACCGGCGAAGAAGACGCCGCGTGGGGGCTTGGCCTCGGCTGCAACGGCGAGGTTGATATTCTCATCCAACCTGCGACTGAGGGACCGCTCGCGTCGCTTGTGGAACCATTGCAGCGGTTGCTAGCCGGTGATGTTCCCGTCGCCCTGCTCACGGTGATCGAAGATGGTCGTGGGATGGGCACCGTGATGGCAATGGAGTGTCTCGAGGGCAGCGACAATGGCTCGACCGGTGACTCGGTATTCGGTTCGCTCGGTTCGACGGATCTCGACCGCAAAGCGGCTGCGTGCGCGCGGCAATTGGCGCCTGGCGGGCGATCTGCCGTACAGGTCATCGGCGGACGGAAAATCTTCGTCGAGATTCTACGACCCGCTCCGCATCTCGTCGTCTGTGGCGCGGGCGCGGATGCGCGGCCGCTGGTCGCGTATGCCGCGGCCGCGGGTTTTCGCGTAGCCGTTTTCGATCACCGCGAAAGCTTCCTTGCGGCCGACTGGTTCCCGGACGCGACGCGGTGCGTCCGGGCGCGTCCCGAGGATGAGGGAATCCCGCTGCCCGAGCCTGCGCAATCGCTCGCCGTGGTGAAAATGCACTCGCTCGCTCACGACCGTGAATGGGTGCGCCGGTTGCTGGCGGCAGGCTACCCGTACATCGGTGTACTCGGGCCCAAGAGGCGGACGGCGTCCATCCTTCGCGACGTGGGCGGGGACGAGTGGAACGCGCTGCCGACGGCTGAGCGCGTGTTCGGGCCCGTTGGTCTCGATCTCGGTGCCGATGGTCCCGCGCAGGTCGCGATCAGCATCGTGGCCGAGCTGCTTGCGGTGGTCGCGAAACGTGACGCCCGGCATCTCAGCGAGCGGAACGACGCGATCCATGCCGGCTAGCGTGACTCCCGAGGCGGCGCGCGCCGCGCCCGTCGCGGGTCTCTTGCTGGCTGCGGGGACATCGAGCCGGATGGGTGCCAACAAGCTGCTGTTCGACGCCGGCGGCCGATCACTCTTGCGGACCGCAGCACTCCGCGCCGTCGAGGCGGGCCTCGCGCCTGTATACGTGGTGCTCGGTCACGAAGCCGGACTAGCCCGTCGTGAGCTCGACGATATCGGCTGCGAGGTCGTTTTGAATCGCGACTACGAGCAGGGCATTACGTCGTCGCTCACGGCTGGGGTATCGGCCCTCGCCCCGCAGGTCCCGGCGGTCGTCGTCATGCTCGCGGATATGCCCTGTGTCGACGCACCGATGATCGCCAGTCTCGTGGCTCGTTACCGCGCGGCGCCCGCGCCACTCGTCATCTCGGACTACGAGGGCGTGAATGCGCCGCCGGTTCTGTACGATCGGAGTCTGTTTGGCGAGCTGCGGTCACTGACCGGAGACAGCGGGTGCGGCCGGCAGGTCGTTGCTCGCCACCGCTCAGAGGCGGAGGTGCTCCAGTGGCCCGCATCGGCGCTCGCGGATATCGACGACCCGGAGGATTTCGCTCGCATGCGCCGGACGACATAGCGCCGCCAGCTTCGGCGGCGGCCGGTCTTACTGCAGTCCGGCTATGTGTGGCGGGTCTGGCCCGGTGGTGCGACGATGAGTGGCCGTGCACGCGCGTTCGGATAATCGAGCAGGAACACCCGGTCGTAGCTGCTGCGGTAGGGGTGCCGCGCAATGACCGGAGGAATGGCGGCGACGGCCGGAGTCGGAGCCCGGTCGCCTCCGTCAATGCAGGCGCCATCGCGCTCGCCATCATCGTCGCCATCGACCACTGCGAGCAGCCAGACGCCGTTCGAGCAGCGGCGGTATCCGTTGAAGCCCGCATCCTTCGCGTCGAGCGCCTGTTGAATGTCTTCGGCACGGAGCGGAGGCGATTGCACGTCGCTGGCCAGAGACCAGCGTGATTCGGCGGCGTTCCGATTTCGCAGCACCGTGAGGGCGGCTATGCCCTCGGGCCAGCGCGATCCAGGTCGCACGGGACGTCGCAGGAACAGGCCATGACCTGGGACTACGTCGACCATGGACACCTGTCCGGCGAGCCAGGCCGCAACCTCGTCGATGCTGCGTTCCGGGACCGGCAGGTTTGCGTCGGCCGCCACCAGGACCGTCACCGGCGGGCCGCCTTCCGTCTCATATAGTTGCTCGGCGCGGTTGATCAGGATGTCGCCGTGACGTTCGATCAACTCTCGGCACTTCCGGACTTCATCGGGCTCGCGCGGGATTCGCGTCACCTCGATGCCCAACTCCCCGCTCGGGGTCGCGATCAGGCAGTCCGGCCCAGCGCCCAGATGGGCGGACCCGGGAGGACAGAGGTCGCAGACCGTGCGAAACCGGTCGATGTAGACATCGAGGTGTTCGGGTCGCATATCGGAGAGACGTCCGAGCGGGCCCAAGGTATCCAGGCTGCCCGTTGCTCTCCATCTTGATGCGCATGCGAGCCCGGCCATCTCTAGTCGCTTTGCTTCTCATAGCCGGGTGCATCCGGTACCGGCCTGCCCCATTGCCCGATAGCGATCCGGTGCGGGCCGCCACCGATTTCCGATCCCGGCGCCTCGATGACCCGGGGCTTCTGGCATACATCGGCCGGGTACTTGGCCCCGACACGGCCGCAGGGTGGACGGAAGACCGCATCGCGTTGACAGCATTGTATTTCCGGGGTGACCTCGCGGTCGCGAGGGCGGCCGTTGATGAGGCGAGGGCGGGAGAGATGATGGCGGGTGCCTGGCCGCCGTTCGCGGCTGAGGGTAGCCTCAGCCGCACCGCGCGCCCCCTCGAAAACACCGAGTCGCGATGGAGCGAGTCGATTACCGCCACGGTCACCCTCGAGTTGGGCGGCAAGCGAGGGGCACGCATCGCGGCGGCGCGGGCCGAGGCCCTCGCCGCACGCCTCGGGCTTGATGCGACGGCGTGGCAACTGGCTCACGAGGCCCGGGTGGCGGAGCTGGATGCCATCGCGGCCCAGGGCGACGCCGCCGACGCAGCCGCGGAGTTGGACGCGTCCCGGACGTTGACCGGACTCCAGCAGGCACGCTACGCCGAGGGACAACTCGCCCTGTCGGAGCTCGCGCGATCGGAGACCGACACCCGAGCCGCGGCCGTGGCAGTCGTGGAGGCTGATCGAGAACAGACGGGCACCCGCGCGGCGCTCGCTCGTGCACTCGGCGTCGGATTTGAGCGAGTCGAGGCGCTGGCGCTTCGCGCTACCTCCATCTCGAGCTGCGCTGTATTCGATTCGCTCGCGGGCCATGCCGGAGAGGCTACGGCGCGCGACTCGCTTGCGGTGTATGCGCTGCGCGACCGGCCAGATATAGGAGTGGTGCTGGCGGAGTACACCGCAGCCAATGCCGGTGTCCGGCTGGAGGTCTCGCATCAGTATCCGGATCTCACACTTGGACCCGGACTACTCTGGGATCAGGGAGTGCCGGGGTGGATCGTGAATGTGGCGCTTCCTTCAATCATCGGTGGCCGAAACCGCGGCCCGATCGCTGCCGCAGAGGCGCGGCGTGCGGAGCAGGGCGCTCGCGTGCAACTACTGCAGGACAGCGTGCTGGGCGCCGTCGAGAGTGCGATCGTAGGGTGCCGCGGGTTGCAACGTCTGGTGGCGACGACGGATTCGCTCGTCATCGCGGCACGGCGATCAGCCAGTCTGGCGGATTCCTCTTTTCAGCGCGGCGAAACAGGTCGCACCGAGGTGGCGATCGCGCAGCTAGCCGAGGCACGAGCGCTACGCACGCATCACGCCGCCGTCGCGGGCTATATCGCTGCTGGCGCAGTTCTCGATCGTGCCGCCGGGCGGTGGACCGCGTTGATCCCGCGGGGGCCGTGGCCCGGACCAACTGACGCCCATCCTTCTTCGTGATCACATGAGGTGCCGATGACACGCGGCCTGTCGCTCGCACTCACCGCTGTACTCAGCCTCAGCGGCATCCTCGGCTGTCGTGGGGATGCCGACAAGCAGTCTGATGAATCGCGGGGTGATACGGCGCCCAAAGCTCAAGCCGCGCCCAGTGCCGGCGTCGGGCTCGATGCGGCGGCGCGCAGCCGGGCGGGCATCGAGACACAGCAACTGAGCGCTGGGACGGGTGCAGATATGATGCGCGTACCCGGGATATTGATCGCCGACCCCAGTCGTGTGACGACCATACAATCGCCAATCTCGGGGCGACTCGCCATTCTGCCAAACGCAAAGTGGCCCGGGTACGGTGAGCGCGTGGCGGGGGGGGCCGTCCTCGGCCAGGTGTCGGATGCCCGCCCGCTCGTGGCGGACCGCGGCGGCACGGTAACCAGAGTGGGTGCCCAACCGGGAGAGCTGGTACAGGCGGGGCAAGTGTTGCTGGAGCTGACCGATTTCGCTGAGCCAATGGCCCGCGTGATCTGGCGCGCGAACGCGCCGACACCTGCACCATCGACAGTTCAGATCGCACCACTCACGGCAGTGAGCGGCGGCCGGACGCCGGGCACCGCGTGGATCACCGCGCGCCTGGTTGGTCCGGCCGCGGATGCGGACTCTCTGACGCACCTACCAATGTACCTGTATCGCGCACCGCGTGGTTGGCCTGGTGCAGCGCCGGGAACGCCGGTCGTCGTCGCTATCGCAGCGGGTGGCGCACCGGCCCGTGGCCTGTTCGTTCCCGCCGCTGCGGTTGTGCAGTGGGAAGGATTGGCCTGGGTCTACGTCGAAGAGGAGGCTGAAACGCCACCATCGGACACCGCTGGACATCCCGTAGCGGCGCCATCCGGCCGCACTGGGAGATCGGTCTTCGTCCGCCATCGCGTCGACACCGGACACCCTGTGGATGGCGGGTGGCTCGTTGTTGGCGAGTCCGGCAGCCATGGATTGAGCCGCGGTGATGCAGTCGTCGTACGTGGGGCGCAGCAACTCCTGTCCGAAGAATTCAAATCACGGGCGACCACCGGGGACGAGGACGAACAGTGACGTCGCGCCGCTCCCGCGAATTGGCGACGTCAGCGTGCTGACACGGATCGTACAGTTCGCCGTGCGGCGTCCGGGCCTCGTGATCGGCCTAGCGTGCACGCTGCTCATCTACGGTGTGGTTGTGGCCAGCCGGACGCGGTACGACGTCTTTCCGGAGTTCGCGCCACCGCAGGTCGAGATCCAGACCGAGGCTCCCGGCTTGGACCCCGAGCAGGTCGAGGTACTCGTGACGACGCCGGTCGAGCAGGCGATTACCGGGACGTCTGGTGTCGCGATCGTCCGTTCGCAGTCGATTCAGGGTCTGTCGGTCATCGAGGTGATCTTCCGGGACGGGACCGACATCTACCGCGCGCGCCAGCTCGTGGCCGAGCGGATCGAAGAAGTCGCGCGGCGCCTGCCGCAGACGGCGGAGGCGCCGGTCATCGCGCCGCTCACCTCATCGACGGGCACGGCACTCGTGGTCGGCCTGACGTCCGCCACCCGGTCGCTGCGCGACGTCCGATCCTTTGCCGACTGGACGCTGCGTCCGCGCCTGCTAGCCGTCCCCGGTGTGGGCAGCGTGACGATATTCGGCGGCGAAGTCCGCCAACTGCAGATCCATCCCGATCTCGCTCGGCTGCGCGCGGCGGGCCTCGGGCTGTCGGACCTGGTCGCCGCCGCGCGTAGCGCGACCGCGGTCCGGGGTGCGGGAGTCCTCGACAACGCCAACGAGCAGGTCGCCATCGATGCGCAGGGCCAACTGGCGACCACCGCCGAGCTGGCGGCGAGTGCCGTTCGCGCGTCCGGCGGCGCCGTCTTGCAGATCGGCGACGTGGCGCGGGTCACCGAGGGGTCGGCCCAGGCGATCGGGGCGGGGGCCGTCGGTGACACCAATGCCGTGATCGTCACCATCAACGCCCAGTTAGGCGCGAACATTCGGGAAGTGGCTGCTGAGGCGGACCGCGCCTTCGCGGGCCTTCGCCCCGCGTTCCAGTCGGATGAGATCACGCTGCACGCCAACGTGTTCCGGCCGGCGCACTTCATCGAACTCGCGCTGTCGAACGTCACGCACTCCCTGCTGATCGGAGGTGTACTGGTCGCCGGGATCCTGCTGCTCTTCCTGTTCGACGCGCGTGCCGCCGCGGTCTCGCTCACCGCGATTCCGATCTCCTTGCTCACGGCGATGGTGGTTCTCAGCGCGATGGGATACTCGATCAACACGCTCACGCTGGGAGGCTTAGCGGTGGCGTTGGGCGAAGTGGTGGATGATGCCATCATCGATGTCGAGAACATCGCGCGGCGCCTGCGGGCGAACCAGAGGCTCGCCCTACCGCGGCCGGTGGCCGCGGTCGTGGTCGATGCGTCGATGGAAGTCCGGTCGAGCGTGGTGTACGCGACCTTTGTCGTGGTCCTGGTATTTGCCCCGGTGGTGACGCTCACCGGAGTACAGGGTGCGCTCTTTCGGCCGCTCGGCCTCGCGTACGCGTGCGCCATTCTGGCCTCGCTGGTGGTTGCGTTGACGCTGACGCCCGCACTGACCGCCGTCCTGCTGGCGCGCCGCCAGCGGCCTGCGGCGTCGCCCGTCCTGCTTGCGTGGCTGACTCGCCGGTACGTGGCGGTCCTCGACCGGATCGAGCGGCGGCCGGCGCTCGTGCTGGGCACGACGGCGGCGGTGGTGATCGCCGCGTGCCTGATGCTGCCTTACTTCGGAGGCGGGTTCCTTCCGGATTTCAACGAAGGGCATCTTCGCCTGCATATGTCGGCGGTGCCGGGCACCTCCCTGGACGAGTCGCTCCGAATCGGCCGCATGGTCAATGCAACGCTTCTCCAATCCCCGAACGTCGTGTCCGTGGCGCAGCGCGCGGGCCGTGCCGAACTGGGGGAGGATGCGTTCGGATCACACTACAGCGAGTTCGAAGTCGAGCTGCGGCCACTGACGGGCGGGGCCGCGAGGTCGGTGCTTGGTGAGCTTCGGGGGCGGCTCTCCACGATTCCGGGCGTGAATTTCACCGTGATGCCGTATCTCACCGAGCGGATCGAAGAGGTCGTATCCGGCAATGCGGCGCCGGTCGTCGTGAAGCTGTTCGGAGACGATCTCGATAGTCTGGATGCGGCTGCCGCGCGGGTGGCCGGGGCCATGCGATCGATCCGTGGCGCCGCGGACGTCAACCCGGCCACTCCTGCGATCAGTCCGCGCGTCATGGTGCGGCTGCGGCCGGACGCGCTGGCGGCGGCCGGGGTGCCGGCAGACGACGCGCTCGCGGCGCTGGAGACCGCGACCCAGGGGACCGTTGTGGCGCAGGTCTACGACGGCAACCGATCGACCGACGTGGTCGTGGTGATGGACAGCACGCAGCGAACGCGCCCCGAGGATCTGGGAGCGATTCCCCTGACCGGGTCCGCGAGTGGGGGGGCGCGGGTCGTGACCCTGTCGCAGGTCGCTGACATCGCGCGGAGCGAGGGGCGGTACTCCGTCGGTCACGAGGGTGCGCGCCGGCTACAGACCGTGACAGCGGATGTGAGCGGTCGCGACGTGACGTCCTACACGACGGAGCTGGAGGGCCGCATCGGGGCGCTGCGACTCCCGCGCGGAGTCTACGCCGACGTCGGCGGTGCCGCGGCGGCGCAGGCAGCCACGCGACGCGAGCTCCTATTCCGCGGAGTGCTGGCCGGTATCGGCATCGTGCTGCTGCTCTCGCTCGCGTTCGGCGATGCGCGGAGCCTCATCCTCATCATGGCCAATGTCCCGTTCGCACTGGTCGGCGGCGTGGTCGCGGTGTTTCTCACTGGCGGCATTCTCTCGATCGGCTCACTGGTGGGTTTCGTCACACTGTTCGGCATCTCCACGCGCAATGCCGTGATGCTCATCTCGCACTATCAGCATCTGGTATCGGCCGAAGGGCAAACATGGAATCAGGACACGGCCCGGCGCGGCGCCGAAGAGCGCCTGGGCCCAATTCTCATGACCGCGATCGTGACGGGCATCGCGCTGTTGCCGCTGGCGCTGGGCAGTGGTGATCCCGGCCGTGAGATCGAGGGTCCCCTCGCGGTGGTGATCCTGGGCGGCCTCGCGACGTCGACGCTCCTCAGCCTGTTTGTCCTGCCGACGCTCGCATTGCGATTCGGTCGCTTCGACGCGGTGCACGTGCGTCGCGCCGCGCACGCCGAGCTACAGCAGGGATGAGGCGGGGGAGCCACCCGAGTTTCGGTTTGCTCCGGCGGTGAGTGCGCGGTCGGCCGACCATGCGCCCCCGCCCTTGACGATGACGATCAGACAGAGGGCCATCATCAGCAGGTGGAACTCGTAGCCCTCGCCGTGCTGCTTGCCCGTCCAATTCATCAGGAATCCATTGTGGTAGTGAACGAGGCTGACGGCCCCGAGCATCACGCACAGGATCCCGAAGGCAGCCACACGGCTCAAGAGGCCGATGATCAGGGCGAGCGCGCCGAAGAACTCGGCGATCGGATCGAGAACGGCGATCGGCATGGGGATGTGCAGTGTCTGATGAAACATTCCGACCACGCCCGCGAAGCCGGGTCCGCCGAACCAGCCCAGCACCTTCTGAGCACCGTGCGGAAACATCACGACTCCGGCAGCGACTCGTGCGATCAACGGGGCGACATCATGTTGAGTCATGAGAAGCGGGGAACGCATATGGTCCTCCGGCCAAGGGGAACAGGTGCCGCCGACCCGCCGAAACGATCGCGAAACTATGGCCAACTGTCCGGCTGGGCTATGCCTGGGCCATGCTAACCCATGCCTGGAGCCTTGCCGGCGCCGGGAAGGGCTATCCCCTGCTGGCAGGATCCAGGCCCGGCCTCCCTCGGGCGGGGCTATCGCCCTACCTTACCACGCTCATCCCATGAATCGAGCCCGTGGCCGAGCCTTCGAGAGATCCTGAGGTCGTCGTCGAACCCGCGCATGTGTCGCCGGCGGACCGGCAGGCGCAGCCGCCGAGGCGTTCGTCAGCGGACGCGGCAGCGCGGGCGAACCCGATTCCGCTCGCGCCGCACGACCTTGCAGCGGAGTTGCGTGCGCACGGGAGCTGGCGGGCAACGAGCCTCGGCCCATCTCCGGATCTCTCGGGCGCGGACCTGAGCGGAGAAGATCTTCGAGGCGTCGACTTCAGGGGTGCTCCGCTGCAAAGTGCGAGTTTCGCCAACGCCGATCTCGTCGATGCGCAGTTCGCGTGGGCGAGGCTGGCTCACGCGGACTTCACGGGTGCCAGCGGATTGCTCGGTTCCCAGTTCGCGCGCGCCGACCTTCGCGGATCGCGGATGCCGTCGTCGGTCCGCTTTGGCGCATTCGAGACAGCCAACGAGATGGCCGAAGGCACAGGGAAGCTGTTCCTGACGGTGCTGCTGATCTGTGCGTATTCGTGGCTGACGATCAACTCGACCGTGGACCGGCAGTTGCTGACCGACACGGCGGTGTCCAAGCTGCCGATTCTGAATGCCGACATTCCGATCGTGAATTTCTACGCACTGGTCCCGATCGCGCTTGTCGGGTTGGCGGTGATCGCGCTTCTTCAGGCACAACGGCTCTGGTCCGCGATCGCCGCGGCGCCTGAATCGCTGCCCGACGGCACGGCAATGGCGGACCGTGCCAGCGTGTGGCTCCTCGGACCGTGGGCTGCGGAGCGGCTCGTGCCGCCGCATCGGGCGGGTGTCCTCGCACGGCTGCAGGCGTGGCTCGCGATCATCGTCGGGTGGTGGATCGTACCCGGCACGGTGGCGTGGTTCTGGGGACGGTACCTGCATCGCCACGATTGGACCGTGACGTGGATACAGATCGTGGCCCTGACGGTGGGCTGCACCGCGGCGGCCGGCTTTCTGAGTCTCGCGGTGGCGACGCTGCCGCGCGTGTACTCGCCGTCCGCGGACAACGACACGGCCGACAGCGGGCGTGGGGGGCGGCGCGTCCGGTGGTGGCAGCGTGTCCGCCCGTACGCGCCGACGCTATCGGTTGCGCTCATGGTCCCGATCGCATTCGGGGGTGCGTCGTACGCCGCGATCCACGGGGTTCACCGGCCGTCATCCAGCGGGGCCGTCCTGCAGCAGACATCGAACGTGCAGCCTGCGCTGAGCCTCGTACAGGCCGTTCCGGCGTTGCAGTCGAGCGTCCCCGAGATCATGTCGCGCTTCGGGATGCGGTCAGTGGCGCAACTGGCGGAGGCTGAAATCTCGACGCGGCTGACGACGGGTGCCGCCGCCGACACAGGCCTTGAGGCCAAGGCGTCGGGCGCTCACCTCGTCGGCGCGGATCTTCGATTCGCGTCGGGCGAGCGCGCGTATCTCGCGCTGAGCGACCTGCGGCGCGCCGATCTCCTGGGCGCGGATCTGTGGTCGGCAGACCTGCGGGGTGCCAATCTCACCGGCGCGAGTGTCGTGGGGTCCCTGTTGTTCAACGCGGATATGCGCAAGCTGCGCGCCGGTGCGGGGCCGGCGGCGGACCGCTCAGATACCGCGGCGGGCGTCGCGTACGTCGACACGCTCTTCTGCTCGCGCACGTTTTTCTCGGGCAGCAACCTGCGGTATGCGCGGTTTTCGCGGGCCGACGTGCGGGGCGCGGCGTTCAACGACGGCATGTTGCAGGGGGCAGTATTCGCGGGGGCACGGCTCCATCACGCGACGTTCGACCACGCAGACCTCGACGGAGCGGATTTCCGCGGCGCGTATGGGCTGACGCCATCGCAAATTCTCGCGGCGCACCACATCGAGGCCCTTTACGATCCGCAATTTCTCGACGCCTTGAAGGTCCAGGCGCCGGATCGCTTCCTGGGTTACGACTCCACGGAAATCGCGGCCGAGACGGAGCGGGAGCGATTGTCTGGCGAGCTCGAACCCGACAGCCTGGACGCACGTGCGCGGCATTCGCGCAATTCGGTCATTCGTATGGCGTTCGACATCGGCGTCCCGGAGCCGCCTTCTCAGACCCAGATCGATACCTGGGCCGCGCGCGGACATGTGGCGCCGGGCTCCATCGATGCGGTCCCGTACGGGTGTGTAATGAGCCGGACGACGCGCGAGGTGTCGCGCCCCGCTGCCCGTCCGCGTCCGGCGTCCTGACGGCTGCGCCGCGAGTGCCGTGAAGGAGTTCGAGTCGCTCGGACTATGCACCCGGAACGATCGTCTGATGGTGCTCGACCAGACGCTCCTTCCCGATCGTGAAGTGTGGCTGGATGGCGGCGATCCCACCGCGATGGCCGAACACATTCGGGGACTGCGGGTGCGAGGGGCGCCGCTGATCGGGGTGGCGGCCGCGATGAGTGTCGCCTGGTTTGCCGAGCACGGTGCTTCCGAAGGCGACGTTCGGGCGGCGGCCGCAGGCCTTCGTGCGGCACGACCGACCGCGGTCAACCTCATGACCGCGATCGACCGCATGCTCGATGCGGTGACATTGCACTTCGATGCGGACGCGCTGGTTGTGGAGGCCGAGGCGATCGCGGCGGAGGATGTCGCGCTTTGTGAGGGGATGGCGGCGCACGGCGGGCCGCTGATCGAGGACGGCGATGGCGTCCTCACGCACTGCAACACCGGCGGCTTGGCCACCGTTGGAGTCGGGACCGCGCTGGGTGTCGTCCGGCGCGCCGCCGAGAGCGGCAAACGGCTTCATGTCTACGTGGATGAGACGCGGCCATTGCTGCAGGGTGCACGGCTCACGACCTGGGAGCTGGAGCGCTACGGCATTCCGTACACGCTGATCACGGACAGCATGGCGCCGATCCTGATGCGGGCCGGGCGCGTGCAACGGGTGCTGGTGGGCGCCGACCGGATCGCGAGGAACGGCGACGTCGCCAACAAAGTGGGGACGTACGGCGTCGCGGTGGCTGCGCGGCACCACGGCATCCCGTTCCATCCTGTGGCGCCCTGGACGACCGTGGATCTGGGATGCGCGGACGGTGCCGCCATTCCGATCGAGGAGCGGCCGGCAGACGAAGTGCGAGGTGTTCGCGGGAGTTTCGGTGCGGTGCGATGGAGTCCTGGGGGATCGGCCGTGTACAATCCCGCTTTCGATGTGACGCCCGCCGCGCTGGTGACGGCGCTCGTGCTGGATCGGGCCGTGCTGACATTGAGCGAGCTGCAGGCCGGTGGACTCGGCCGCCTGGCGGTGCCGGCCGCCGTGCGCGGCAGCTAAGAACTGCCAGCTAAGAACTGCCAGCTAAGAACTGCCGCTCACGCGATGGGTGGAGGTGGAGGCGACGGTGCGCGTGACTCCGGCCCTGCCGATGCGGGCGGCCTCGGCGTATCGAGGCGCCGCTGTAGCGCGTGCAGATATGCATCCATGGTGGCGGTGTAGCCGAGTACGAAGTGCGAGAGGACGCGGTACAGCAGATTGTAGATCTGGCCGTGCTCGGTGATCGTGATTCGCGTCCCGGAGGGGAGCGGGGCGAGCTCGATCGACCATTCGCCGCCGAAGGGGAGGCCGCGGTCCGCGATGCGCGTGACGAACCGCGTGGGCTGGAGGGATTCAACGGTTTCGTAGGCGATGCTGTCGCTGCGTCTGATTTCGCGCCACGATGCGCGGCCGTCGACAGGGGGCAGCAATTCGATGCGTTTGACGTCGGGGCGCCATTTCGGATATGAGGCCACGTCGGTGATCACCGCCCAGATCTGATCTGGTGGGACAGAGACGTCGGCCGTCCGTGTCGCCGTGTGATCCTGCGGGAGTTTGAGGCCGATCGTGATGACGAGGAGGGCGACAGCGGCCACCGCGATGCCAAGGAAGGCGAGCCATTTCATTGATTGGCGCTGCCTGTCTGGAGGTTTCCGCAGGCGATCGCGGGAGTGCTGCGGCTGGGGTGGACGTCGATATGATAGCCGGCCATGCCGGTATTGGTTATCGGGAAACTCCCGCTCGAGCTGCCCTGTCCCTCGGGTCCTGCGGTAAGCGGCAGATAGTCGCTGGGTGCTCCGGCGGTCTCCGAGCTGGCACAGGCGCCATGGCCGATGTGCCAGACATAGGTCTTCCCGGGTTCGAGGCCGGTCAATTCGAGGATCATCGTTGCCGACTTGCCACCCGGCGTCGGGGCGATATCGGCTCGGCCGCGGACGGTGGCGTCGCGGGACGGAGTCAGGATGGCGCCCCAGCGGGCGGATACGGAAACGGGCGATGGAACGGAGGCGATGTCACCCGCGCTCGTGGTGGTCACGCCGGTGTGGGTCGCGTGATGGGTACAGGCGGTGACGATCGCCGGGGCGGCAATGCACAGCGTGACGGAGCGAAGCGAAAGCAAGAGAAAATGAGAGAAGAAAGAAACGAGAGGAGAAGGGGAGAGCAGAGAGTTAGTACAACGGCACGGCGGTCTCTTGCTTTCGGGTTTTGTTCGGGTTACTCTATTGATCCTGTCGCGAGGGCTGCCGCGACGTCTGGTGTTCCACTCTAGCCGGAGCGTTCCGCTGTCATCGACTGCTGCTCAGCTCCGCGCCCTGCTCAGCCATTGATTTCCCGATGCGATCCCGGTTCCACAGCATACGACAGAGCCGGTCGCGATGGGAGTTCCGGGGCTGAGCCGGGCGTTTCCTGGGGGAGGGCTTCCTCGCGGGCGGCTGACGGCGTGGATGCCGCAGGGTGGGGCGATGGCTATTCTCCGCGCCACCTGCCATGCGCTGCTCGCGGCCGGTGAACGCTCGGCGTGGATCGATGGGAGCGGTACTATCGGTCCATTCTGGACCGAGGGGCCGCTTCTCGTGCGTCCGGCGGAGCGGATCAATGCGTTGCGGTGGGGTGAGGGGCTCCTGCGTTGTGGCGGGTTTGCACTGGTCGTGCTTGCTGGAGTCGAGCCGCAGGGGACCGAGACGGTGCGTCTGTCGCGCGCAGCGCATGAGGGTGGCAGCGCATTCGTCGCGCTGACGACGAGCGCGACCATGGCCGCGCTCCGGGTGACCTCGCGAGTTTTGCCCAACAGTTATGAGTGGCATCGGGGGCCGTTCGCCGATCCGGCGGCTGTGCGGACCGCCGCCATTGATGTGCGCGTGCGTGCTCCTGGGTGGAACGAGGGGGCGCGTGTCGTACTGCCCGTCACGCCATATGACCTTCGTCTGTCTCTGGATCCCGGCTTGGCCGACCGGCGCGGCGTCGAGCGCTGAGGCGGTCACCGGGCCGAGGCCGCCGGACGGTGCGGATGCAGCGGCGGTGGGGGCCGGGGCCGGGGCCGGGGCAGGGGCGCCACCCTTGGACCAACTGACCGAAGCGCTCCTCCGCGTCTCTCCGCGTGTCGCCGCCAACGGGCCGGGATTGCTCTGGGCCGATGCGCGCGGACTATCCGAGCGTCCGCTAGCTGCGGCGCTGTGCGCCATCGTCCGGGAGCAAGGGGCGGCCCGTGTGCAGGCCGGCATTGCGCGGACGGCGATCGTGGCCGAAGTCGCCGCGCGGAGCAGGAGACCGGTCGTCCATCCGGTCGTGCCACCAGCAATCGCCGGGAGTGAGGAGGACGGCATCACCGTCATTCCTGCGGGGCATGACCGTGCGTTCCTCGCTCCCTATTCCTTGTCCGTGTTGTGCAGCGCATTCACTCCCGGCCCGGGCGTGCTCCCTTTGCTGGCGGGCGTCGGGATCGAGACATGTGGCGCGCTCGCCGTGCTTGGCCAGGAGGAAGTGGAAGTCCGGTTCGCGGCGGACGGCATCCGTCTGTGGCGGCTCGCTCGCGGAGAGGACCAGCGGCGCCCATTCGGTGCACTCCCTCGGACGCGGCCGCGGGCCTCGTGCGCGTGGACGGACTACGCATTGCGTGACATCGAGCGCCTTCTCTTCGTGATCAACCGGCTCGTCGGCCAGGTGTGTGAGACGCTCCGGGCGCGTGGAGAGGCGATGCGGGATCTCACGCTGCGTTTCGCGCTCGCCAACCGATCCGCGGCCGAACATCCCTTCCGGGCCGCGCGTCCCACGGCGGATCCTTCGGCATGGCTGCGGCTCATCCGTGCTGCGCTCGGGCGCATCCATCTTCCCGATGCAGTCACCGGCATTGCCGTGCAAGCCGGCGTGATCGTCTCCGCTCACGAGTATCAGGGCGACATTTTCGATCGCGGCTTCGCGACGGCGCGGGCCACGGAGCAGGCTGTCGCTCAGTTGCTCGATACGTGCGGGATGGAAGTCGCGACTCTCAGTGCGACCAATCATCCGCTGCTCGAGCAGCGAGTGCGATGGCAGATTCCGGAATCGGTGGTCCTGGAAGGAAATACCGTGGCCGGCGCATCGGCCGTGAGACCCAGCCTCACGCTCCAACTGCTCCCCGATCCACGGCCGGTGGATGTCGTCACGGCACCGCGGCGCGACCACGACGTGCCGGTGCGATACCGGGAGCCCGCCAAACCCGAAACCGATGTGCTCGTCGCGGCGGGACCTGACCGCGTCGTGGGCGGGACATGGGAGGCCATACCGTACACCCGGGAGTACTTCCACTGCGTCACGGCCGATGGCCGCCTGGTACTTCTCTTCCGGGCAGAGGACCGGTGGTATCTCCATGGGTGGTGGGATTGACGGATGTACGTGGAGCTGCGGGCGCATAGCGCATTTTCGTTCGGCGATGGGAGCGCGACTCCCGAGGCGTTGGTCGCGGCGGCGGCGGCCCTGGGATACCCGGCCCTCGGCTTGACGGACGCGGCGGATTTTGGCGGGGTCGTACGGTTCGCGCTGGCGGCGTGGGACGCCGGTATCACGCCGCTCATCGGATGCGAGCTCATTGTGGATGGGCATCCGGCCGCGTTTCTCGCGCGTACGGCGGAAGGGTGCCGCAATCTCGCGGCTCTCATTACTCAGGCTCGTTCGGGATGCTTGCGCACGTGGCCGCCGTCCCCGGCCGGGACGCCGCCCCGGAAGCTGGCGCGCACGACAGGACGTGCGACGACGCGTGCGACAGGGCGTGCGACAGAGCGGCTGCCGGCTCGAGGGCGGCCTCACGTCCGGTGGCAGGATGTCGTGAGCCGGAGTGCGGGGCTGCATGCGTTCACGGGTCCCGCATCCGGGGCGCTGGCTACCTGTGTCCGTAGAGGCGACCCGCCGGCAGCGGCCCGGCATCTCGCGGAATGGCGCGCCGTCTTCGGTGAGCATCTGGCGGTCGAGGTGCAGCTCCATCATGCCGGGCGGACCGAGTCGGCGTTGGCCGGCGCGCTCATCGAGCTTGCCGAACGTGAAGGCGTTCCGTGGGTAGCCACCAACAATCCGCGTTATGTGAACGACGAAGGGCGGCTCGTGCACGACGTTCTGACCACGCTTCGTGCCGGCGTAGATCTGGACACCGCCGCGACGCGCGGGCTTCTCCATCCCAACGACACGTGGCGGCTCCGCGGGCCGGACGAGATGGCCGCACTCTGGCGAGGGAGGGAGGAGGGGCTGGCAGCCAGCGCCCGGATCGCCGAGGGCTGCACGGCGTTTGCGCTCGACTGGCTTCGTCCGCCCATGCCGACGTACCCACTGCCCGAGCAATTTCCCGATGACGACCATCATCTCCGTGCGCGAGTGTACGAGGGGGCCGAGACGCGATGGGGCACCGTCACCGATGTCCAGGGGCGGCAGCTCGAGCACGAGCTCGATGTCATCCAGCGGCTCGGGTTCGCGGGATTTTTCCTCGTCATGTGGGATGCGGTGCAGTTCGCGGGATCGAAGGGCATCCTCGCACAGGGGCGCGGGAGTGCCGCCAACTCCGCCGTGGCGTACTGCCTGGGAATAACCGCGGTCGATCCAGTGGCGAATGGACTCATGTTCGAGCGGTTCCTCTCCGAGCGACGGATGGGGGGTGAGACGGAGGCGCCCGACATCGACATCGACATCGAGCACGATCGCCGCGAAGAAGTGCTCAACTACGTCTACGATCACTACGATCGGGCGCATTCGGCGATCACGGGGATGGTACAGACCTACCGAGCGCCCAACGCGGTGCTCGATGCCATGCGGGCCTTTGGGTATCCGGTGGCGCAGGCGTTCGAGGTGTCCAAGCGGGTGCACCGCTACGATCCCGCGGAAGGTGCGGCCTGGATCGGCGCGGAACTCGGCCGGTCCGTGGGGCTCGACGCCGAGAATGCGAGGGGACGCGCGTTGCTGCGAGCAGTCGCCGCGTTCGAGGGCATTCCCCGCATGCGCGCGACGCATCCCGGCGGGTTCGTGCTGTCGGCCGGACCACTGGGGGACTATCTCCCGATCGAGCCCACGGCCATGGGGCGCACCGTGGTGCAGTTCGACAAGGATGATCTCGACCGGATCGGCGTGCCGAAGTTCGATTTTCTCGGACTCGGCGCGCTGTCGCTCGTGCGGCGCGCGTTCGACATCATCGAGCAGCGGACCGGGCATCGGCCATCAATGTACCGGCTGCCGACCGACGATCCGGCGACGTACCACATGATCGCGCAGGGCGCCACCATCGGCACCTTCCAGATCGAGAGCCGCGCCCAGATCTCATCGATCGTGCACACGCGGCCCGAGCGGATGTACGATATCGTGGTCCAGGTGGCGCTCATCCGGCCCGGGCCGATCCAGGCGCGCTTCGTCCATCCCTATACGCGCCGGCGCCGCGGCCAGGAGCCGGTGACGTACCTGCACCCGGCGCTCATCCCGATTCTCGAGCGCACACAGGGGATCCCCATCTTTCAGGAGCAGGCGATGGCCATCGCGCGCGACCTCGGGGGATACACGGGCGCCGAGGCCGACGAGCTCCGCCGGACAATGGGGAACATGCGCAAGCAGCCGCAGCTTCAGGCCGCGCTGGACCGGCTCCGGGCGCGCATGACCGGGCAGGGGATCGCGCCGGATGTCGCGGCGCAGATCGTCGATGATCTCAAGAGTTTCGCGAACTACGGCTTCCCGGAGTCGCACGCCTGGAGTTTTGCCCTCATCGCGTACGCGACGGCCTACCTCAAGACGCATTGTCCGGCGGCGTTCTATGCCGGGCTGCTCAACTCCTGGCCAATGGGGTTCTATCCCGTCTCGACTCTCGTGCACGATGCGATCCGGCGGGGAGTCGAAGTGCGCGCGCCGTGCATGCGGGATGGCGACTGGGAGTGCACGGTCGAAGAGACGGAAGAGCAGGAGCGGCCGGCGCTGCGCATCGGATGGCGGCACGTGCGGGGCGTGGGAGAGGCGGTGATCGAGTCGCTGCGCGCGGCTCGCGAGCCGGTCCAGGGAGGGCGGCCATTCACGTCGATCGCCGATGTCGTGACGCGCGCGGGACTGGACAGCCGCGCGGCCGGAGCACTCGCGCGCGCGGGTGCGTTCGAGGCATGGGAGCCGGACCGGCGGCGTGCGGGCTGGGAGGCCCTGCGAGTCGCGGGCGACCAGTTGCCATTGGCTCCCGCGCGGACGGCTGGCACCGGTCACTTCGCTCCGCTCCCGATCGGCCGGGACGAGCGGATCGCGCTCGACTACAATGCGCTCGGTCTGACGGTGGCCGGCCATCCCATGGAACGCTTTCGTCCCCGGCTGCGTATTCTGGGAGCGATCGACAGCCAGGATTTGCTGGAGTGCCGTGGTGGCGAGTTGGTGCTTCTCGGAGGGCTCGTCACCGTGCGCCAGCGGCCGGAGAGCGCCAAAGGCACCGTCTTTCTGTTGCTGGAGGACGAATGGGGCGCGGCAAACATCGTGGTGTCTCGTGCGCTCGACGAGCAATTTCGCGAAGCAGTCCGGCATGCCACGTTCCTGCTCGTGTACGGCCGGATCGAACGGGATGGCGCACAGATCAACATTGTTGGACAACGGTTCAGCCCCTTACATCACGGCGACGCCGAATCTTTCGTGCACCGGTCGCACGATTTCCGGTAGCTGCGATCAATGGCGAGGACGGGGACCTGTCCGCTGTAACCGCCAGTTACATGCGGGGGTGCCCCAACCGCCTCGACATTGACACCGGATGTTCCCTGCCACACCGTAGAGTTCGCCCAGCCTCTCACCTCCTGGAGAGCGTCATGCGCCGCCTTCTGTCTTCCGTCCCCCGTCTGTTGATCGCCGGATCGTTGTCCGGCGTGCTCGCGGCGTGTGCTTCCAGCGGCACTCCTTCGCCCGACGATCATTCGCAGTCCGAGCGTGTCGTGATCACCGATCCGAACGGCCACATGATGCACACAACCGACAATTACTCCGCAATGGAAGTGAGCGTCCACGCCCCGCCGGCGAGTGTCATGTCCACGTTGTCCGAGGTGTATCCGGCACTCGGCATTCCGGTCGGCACGATGATGTCCACGACTGGACAGATCGGCAACACGCACTACCGCGTGCCGGGTCATCAGTTGAAAAATATGCGGCTCTCGCGGGTGCTGGAGTGTGGCAATGATCCGGTGGCGGGTAGCCGCGCCAATGTCAATGAAGTCACGATCAATGTGCTCTCCACGATCAGGCCAGTGGGGGACAGTGCCTCGGTCGTGAGCACCTTCCTGACCGGGACCGCGCGGGCGAGGGGGACGAGCAGCGACCCCCTTCAGTGCTCGACGAATGGCGCCCTCGAGCAGATGATCAACGAACGTGTGGCGAGAGCCCTCGGGGGCAGCGCGGCTAACTGACCGGCGGCGCCACCGCCAGGTCGGGTCGTAGCGCTTCGGCGGCGCCGAGGTACACGTGGTGTATCTCGGTGCGCGGGCGGGGTGATTCGACGTAGAGCAGCGTGCGGATGCACCGGCCCAGTGCGCCGGGCACCGGGATTTCCATCGTGCAGAGCAGCGGCACGTCGAGCCAACCCATCCGCCGTGCGCCAAGCGCGGGAAAGGCGCTCGTGAGGTCCGGCGTGACTGTAAAGATCACGCTGATGATGTCGTCCGTCACGAGACCGTTGCGGGCCACGATCTCGGACAAGAGCTCGATCGTCGCATCGTAGATCGCGGCCGGCTCATCGCGCGCCACCGTAATGGCGCCACGGATCGCGCGAAGTGAACGGCTGTTCCCGCCGGTGCTCGGCATGCCCGACAACCTGATGCGAGCAACTGGCGGATGCAACCCGCGGCGGCCGAATGCGAGGATGCTGGTCCGCGAGCACGTAGCGCCGTTGTATCAGACGTTGGGACCGGCTGAGCAGCGACAGCGTCATCCGGGGAAAACGAGTGGGGCCGATCGCGTGCCACCGCGACGGGCCCCACCCTTAGACCAGCCGGCACGGACCGGTGGTCGTTGCTACCGCACAGGCCTCAACGGCCGTTGGCGATCCGTGCCGGAGAATGGTCAGTAGACAAAGGATCACCTCCTTGCAGATGGGTGGATGGCGAGCGTGGACACCCGCAATATAAATGTTGAGCGGGCGTTGGACGACCTGTCAATTCCTGAGTGAGAGCAGCCACACCACCGTCGCCTGCGCCACCGTGTCGCCCACGGCATCGCGTACGACCGCCGTTACCGGAAACTCCATCGGGCCGGTCACCAGGGGAACGGTGCAGCGGCATTCCGCGGTCAGCGTTCCGCGGGCTTTCTTCTCGAATCCCACCGAGATGCCAATCACGATCCCACGGACCGTGGCGGGCAGGGCGACGGTCATCGCGAGGCCGCTCGTCACCTCGGCGAGATTGGTGAGTGCGATCGCGTGCACCGAGCGCAGGTGATTGCGGACCCGGGGACGGTCGCGCATCCGGATGCGCGCGAACCCCGGTTCGAGCGCCAGCACTTCCGGACGGATCGATCCCGTGTAGGGGATCATCCGAGAGAGGAGGCGGCTGAAGAGCCACCGTCCGCCAGGGAGAGTGTGAAGCCGCTCCCAGGCCAGCCGCATCCGGCCGGCCGCGTCGTCATCCGTTACCGGCATCCGTCGCTCCGGTTACAGAGCCGTCCCGCTGAATTGACAACAACTTACGTTGCACGAGGCGGCCACATCGGTTAACGTTTGCTTGAACATACATGCGGGCGTGCGCGCTCGCTTCCTCTCCTCCACAGCGAGTTCTATGGCGAAGCAAGAGGCAATCGAGCTGGAAGGAACGGTGGCCGAAGTGTTGCCCAACGCCACGTTTCGCGTCGTGATGGACAACGGGCATGACGTCCTCACCACTCTCGGTGGCAACATGCGGCGATTTCGTATCCGGGTGCTGGCTGGTGACCGGGTGAAGATCGAGGTCTCGCCGTACGATTTGACACGGGGCCGTATCACCTATCGTCACAAGGCGTAGCGCGCGCCACCGGCGTAGCGCAATTAGCGAGCCTCGGCTCGCTCGCACTTCAGGGATCGCACTCGCGCGCGCGCCGCGGGCGCGTGTCACTTTCTCGCGCATCGCATTCCCGCGTACCGCGATCCAGCGGATCGCACTCGCGTGTCTCGCTGCAGTCTGGAGCGCGCCGCAACTCGGTGCGCAGGGTCCCGCGCCGTCGGGTGCGGCCATCGTTGTAGCGGCTCGCGGATACGACCGTGCCAATCAGTTCGACAGCGCACGGGGTGGCTACGAGGCGGCGGCGCTGGTGCTGCCGGCGATCGCCGACTGGCTCCTCCTGCGTGCGGCGGGCGTCACGTCCGACAGCGCATCTCGCGCGCGCGACTACGCGAGCATCTCCATCCCTGCCGCCCGGGGACGGATCCCGTGGACCGAAGCCCAGGCACGCGAGCGCATGGGCGATCCCGCGGGTGCCGCCCGTCTCTACGATTCGCTTGGTGCGCCGGTGGATGCGTTTCGCAACGACGCGACGGCGCTGGCGCTCGCGGCGGACAGCGCGTCGCGACGGGCGCTGTGCGGGCGCATCGTGGCGTACACCGTTGCACACAGTGGGACGGCGGGCGCTCGCGGGGCGATCGAGGTTCTGGACCACGCCTGCTCGCCGCTGCCGCTGTCGTCGGAGCTCGTCGTCGCGCGGAGCGCCGCTGCGACGGGCCCGCTGCCGCGGGCCCTCGCCGCATTCGACCGGCTGGCCACCGAGCCTGACGCGCCGACGCTCGCTCCGGAGGAATCCGAAGCCTACGGCATGGTGCTGAGCCGGTCGCACCGGGATGCGGACGCGGCGCGGGTCTTCGGGACGCTGACACAGCCCGGGGGGGGGATCGCGGTGCCACTCGCACACGCCGCCCAGTACCAGCGCGCCCGAGCGCTGGTCGCCCAGGGGGACAAGGCCCAGGGCACGCGGCTCCTCCGCGCGCTCGTACGGACCGCCCCACGCGACACCGCGGCCGCCGATGCGCTGATGCTGCTCGCGGACCTGGCGACCGACGACCGTGATGATGCGGCGGCGCGGCGTGACTTCCTGCAGGTCACGCGCCGATTTCCATCGAGTCCGCTGGCACCGAGAGCCCAGTTTCGTGCGGCCCTGATCGCGTTCATTGATGGTGGGGGCGCCGGCGGGAGATCCTCCGCTGGTGGATCGGCCGGTGCGGCCCGCGAGTGGGACCTGCTCGGCAAGACCTACCCGCGCGCTCCCGACGCGACCGCCGCGCTCTACTGGAGTGGCCGAGCCTGGGCACGCGCCGGGCGCAGTGGGCGGGCGGCGGAACGGTGGCGGTCCGTCCTGGCGTCCGACCCGCTCTCGTATTACGCGACCCTGAGTGCGCGGCGGCTGCATCTCACGGACTCGCTCCTCGCTCATGCTCGCGACACGACGTCAGGTACCGTCCCGGTGTACATGGTTGCCGCTCTCCAGCGGGCCGCGCTGCTCGATTCACTGGGTATGGCGGTCGAAGCGCATTTCGAGATCGATCGCGTCGTGCGGCAGGCGGGAGACACACCGGACGCGATCCTCGCGGCAGGTGACGCGCTCGTCCGCGCCGGCGAAGCGGCTCGCGCGGTCGGGCTGGGCTGGCGACTCGTGGGGCTGGCCAACGGGGCGGTCCGGGATCCGAGGGTGCTTCGCCTCATCTATCCATTGGCGTTCGCGGACACGCTGACGCTGGACGCGCGCGCACGCGGGCTCGATCCTGCGCTCGTCGCGGCGGTCATACGTGAAGAGTCTGCGTTCAACCCACACGCGGTATCCGGCGTCGGGGCACGAGGCCTCATGCAGGTGATGCCATCGATCGGGCGGCAACTCGCCGAAGCGCGGCGCCTCGGCCCCTGGGATCCGTCGCTCCTGGACGACCCCGGCATCAACCTGTCGCTCGGGGTCGCGCATCTGGCCACGTTCCAGAGCCAGGAGGGCGGGAGTCTCGAGCGGACGCTCGCGGCCTACAACGCGGGGCCGAGCCGTGTCCGCTTGTGGGCGACGAAGCGGGGCGCGGACGACCCCGAAGTGTTCGTCGAGCGGATACCGTTCACGGACACGCGCGACTATGTTCGCGCGATCGTCCATGGACGCAACGTCTACGCGGCGCTGTACGGACTCTGAGTCTCGCTGCGCGCGTTGCCGGAGGGGCGACCGGTCCGCCGCTGTTCCCAGATGAGACAGACGGCCGACCACGCCACGCCGGCAAACAGAGCACCGATCACATCGCTCGGCCAATGGGCGCCAAGGTAAATGCGCGAAATACCAACGAGGCAAATGAGGAGCGCCGCGGCCACGACCGCTCCCACGCGTACGCCCCGGGGAGCGCGCCGCGTCACGATCACGGCGCCCAGCCCGAAGATCACGACCGCCATCATCGTGTGACCTGACGGGAAGCCAAAGCCGCCGGCGTCCGTGAGTTTCGGCGAAATGCCTAGCGGCCGGTGCTGGCGGAAGCCTTCCTTGAGGGTGATGTACAGGACCTCACCCATCAGGCACGCCGCGGTGTAGACGATCGCGTCATCGCGCCCGTTGATGCGATAGATGAGGGCGGCGAGCAGTAACGCCAGCGGAACGGACAGCTTGCCGTGCGCGATCGACGACGCGGCGATCATCACGGCGGTCATTGCCGGTGACGCGAAGCTGCGTATGGCGAGGATGCCGGCGTGGTCGGGCGCGGCGAACGACCCGAGGAGCACGAACACAGCGGTGATGACGAACGCCACCGTGCACAGGCCGGCGCAAACCGATAATGCTCGTGCGGAGTAGCGGGTGAGCGTGCCCGTCACCGATACCCGGCGGCCTGCATCGCGAACAGTTCGCCGTACACGCCGCCTTTGGCGACCAGCTCCTCATGCGTCCCTTCTTCCACGACGTGTCCGCCTTCGGGGCCGCCGCCGAGCACGACGATGCGGTCCGCCATCCGGACGGTGGAGAAGCGATGGGAGATGAGCACGGCGACCCGGCCCGCGACCAGCTCCGAGAATCTCAGAAACACCTCGTATTCGGCGCGGGCGTCGAGGGCCGCGGTCGGCTCATCGAGGATCAACACCTGCGCATTCCGCAGATAGGCGCGGGCCAGGGCGACCTTTTGCCACTCGCCGCCGGAAAGATCGACGCCGCCATCGAACCGGCGACCGAGCATCTGCCGATAGCCTTGCGGAAAGCGCGGGAGCAGGGAGTCGGCGAGCGCCTGCTCCGCGGCACGCACGATCGGCGGGAACGGCGGGACGATCGGCGGGTTCGGAGTAATGGGCTTCGGTTGCTCTGGACGAACACCGTTGCCATTGCCACCGGATGGGCGTGAGGGCCGGCTGCGCGGCCGGTACGCCGGGTAGGCGCCGCTGGCGATCGGCTCGACGGTGCTGGGGGTCGGGCGCGAGGCCGGACTGTCGGCCGTCTCGGCTTCGTCGAGGTAGCTCCGCGTCTGATCGATCTGGCCGACGCCAATGTTCTCGTCGAATGAGAAGTCGTACCGGACGAAGTCCTGGAAGATCACGCCAATGGCCTGCCGCAACGACGCGACATCGTACTGCCGCAGGTCGACCCCATCCAGGAGGATCCGCCCTTCCGTGGGGTCGTAGAGGCGCGCGAGCAATTTGGTGAGCGTCGTCTTGCCGGCGCCGTTCTCGCCGACGAGCGCAATGCGCTCACCGGGGCCGAGCGTGAGGTTGATGTGCCTCACCGCCCAGCGGTCCGATCCCGCGTATTTGAACCCGACGTCCTCGAAGACGAACCCGGTCTGGATGGGGCGGGGGACCTCGCGGGCGCCGGGCTGCGATACGACGTTGGGCTTGATGTCGAAGAACAGGAACAGGTCGCGCAGGTAGAGCGCCTGCTCGTAGACATCGCTCGCCTGCAGGAGCAGGCGCTGGAGGATGTCGCGGCTCTGGTTGAACGACGCGGCGAGGAAGGTCAGCGAGCCAATGGTGATCGCGCGTGTGACTGCGCTGTACACGATGATGACGAACGCGGAGTAGTAGCCCATCGTGCCCAGCAGCGACAACACAGCGCTCGTGATACCGCGGCGGATCGACAGGTCCCGGTTCTCCTCGTAGAACCGGTGGGCGAGCACGCGAAAGCGTTCTGTCAGCCATGCTGACAGCCCGAACATTCGGACTTCCTTGGCAGTCGCGTCGCTCGCGGCGACGTAGCGCAGATAATCGAGCAGGCGCCGCTGGGGTGTCCACCGGAAGAGCAGCGAATATCCGAGGGCAGCGAAGTGTGTCTGGCCGACAAAGCTCGGGAGGATCGAGAGGACCAGGACGAAGACCAGAACCGGCTTGAACGCGATGATCGCGGCGCCGAGGGAAGCGACGGTGAGCGAGTCCTGCGCCATGGCGAGGACCTGGGCCAGGAGTCCGATGCGTCCGACGGATTCCTTTCGGGCGCGTTCGAGCAGGTCGTAGAAGTTGGGATCCTCGAACTGCGCCAGGTCGAGGGTTGCCGCATGCTCCATGATCCGGACGCTGATGCGGTTGGAAAACAGGTCGCCGAGCAGGCTCTCGACGACGATCGACGTGCGGGCGAGCAGCTCCTGGGTGGCCACAATCGCCAACTCGATCCCGACGAGCTGCCAGATGTAGTGCCAGTCCGGGCGGGTGTCGAGAAAGACGAAGCTGGGCGCCGCCCAGTGCGACCGCGTGAGCGAATTGACGACCGCATCGATGATCAGCTTCCCGATCCACAGGGTCGCCAGCGGTGTGAACGCGCGCATGAGGCGGAGGACGAACATCGCCGCCGCGAGCGGGCGATGGGTCGTCCAGACCAACTTGATGAGTGGCGGGACGTAACGGAGCGCAGTGATGCGATCCCGCCAACTGGGAGGCTTCTCGATCGGTTCGTCGGAGGCCATACGGCTAAGCAGTAATTAAGCCTTATTTCGCGGCTTGGGCGATATCTTCCATCAGGGGGTACAATCCTGCAGCGGAGGGGCGAATGCGTAGCCGTCACCCATCAGGGAGTTCCGGGCCCGCGACATGCCGGTCCGGCGGGATGGCCGCCAACGTGGGCGTTGCGGTCCCACAATTGGGAGCAGTACAGGAGGCCCGATCCAACAGATCGTGGCACGGCCTCTACACGTGTCTGCTCTTCGCCGCGGCCGCGCTGGGCGTGGCGCCCCCAGTGGAGGCGCAGGCCGGCCCCGCTGCGAGCGGGGCCGCAGTAATCCAGGCCATGACCGGTGATCTCCGGCGTATCGTTAGCGCCAACGAGGTCTATAAGGCGAAGAACAAGCGGTACGCCGCGTCGGTCGGGGATCTCGCGGGATACCACGCCAGCAGCGGGGTCACGGTGGCGTTCATTGCCGTCACCGCCACGGGGTGGTCGGGAAAGGCGACCGCCTCGAGCCTGCCTGGGAAGAGCTGTGTGGTCAGCGTCGGTTCGGTGGCGACGGCACCCAAGACCGATGCCACTGGGCGTACCGGAGCCGACGCCGTCGTGGTCTGCGATCCGGCGTGACGGGGTACGGCGCGCGGGAGTCTTGTCGCTGGCACGAGACTCGCTTGGTGCACGCTGTGCCGCGGCGGGTTGCCGCCGTTGCAAGTGGTGTCCATGCCATTCAGAGTTGAACGCCCCGCGCCGCCGGCTGGAGAGGAGCACCGCCTCCCGGCCCGCCGGCGCGCCTGGCGCGTTTGACCGACCCTTTTTCGAGTCGTGGAGACATTCATGAAGCGGACCGACTTTGACGCGCAAGTCGCGGAGCTGGAGCACCAGTGGAAGGCCGACAAGCGCTGGCTGGGTATTCGGCGCGACTATACCGCCGAGAGTGTGGTGCGTCTCCGCGGATCGCTGCGGATCGAGTACACGGTAGCACGGCATGGCGCGGAGCGGCTGTGGGCACTCCTCAATGGGATTGACCACGTCCACACATTCGGCGCGCTGACCGGTGCTCAAGCGGTCCAGATGGTGAGGGCGGGCCTCAAGGCGATCTATCTGAGCGGATGGCAGGTCGCGGCGGACGCGAACCTGGCGGGGCAGACCTACCCCGACCAGAGCCTGTATCCGTCTACGAGCGTTCCGGCCCTGGTCAAGCGCCTGAACAACGCGCTGCAGCGCGCGGACCAGATCGAGTGGAGCGAGCGGCGCGAGCCGGCCGAGTGGATGGTGCCGATCGTCGCTGACGCTGAAGCAGGATTCGGTGGTCCGATCCACGCCTTCGAGCTGATGAAGGGGATGATCGAAGCCGGTGCGGCCGGCGTGCACTTCGAGGACCAGCTTGCGTCCGAGAAGAAGTGCGGTCATATGGGCGGCAAGGTGCTGGTCCCGACCGCGCAGTTCGTGCGGACGCTGTCGGCGGCGCGGCTCGCCGCCGATGTCCTGGGGATTCCCACCGTGCTGGTTGCCCGCACGGATGCGCTCTCGGCGACGCTTCTGACGAGCGACGTGGACGCGCGCGATCGCCCGCACATGACGGGTGAACGCACGGCCGAGGGATATTACGCCGTTCGCGGCACGATCGAGAGCGCGATTGCGAGGGCTCTCGCGTACGCGCCGTACGCCGACGTGCTCTGGTGCGAGACGTCGACGCCCGACATCGATGAAGCGCGCCGATTTGCCGAAGGCGTCCACAAGGAGTTCCCCGGGAAGCTCCTGGCCTACAACTGCTCGCCGTCGTTCAACTGGCAGCGCCATCTGGACGGCGACACGATCGCCAGCTTCCAGCGCGATCTGGCGGCGATGGGCTACAAGTTCCAGTTCATCACGCTCGCCGGCTGGCACCTCATCAACCTCGAGACCTTCGACCTCGCTGCGGCATACCGGGACGAGGGAATGACGGCCTACGTGCGCGTGCAGGAGCGGGAGTTCGCGCGCGAGCCGGACGGCTATACGGCGACGAAGCACCAGCGTGAAGCGGGCACGGGGTATTTCGATCAGGTGCTTCAGACCGTGAGCGGCGGCCAGGCATCGACCGGCGCGCTCTCGGGCTCGACGGAGGAGCAGCAGTTCCACGACGGCGCGCGCTCGCCGGCGGCGCACCGGAAGGGCAAGCCGAGCGGGCCCTCACGTGTGAAGAAACTCGTGTAGGTTGGCGACCGGCGGAGTGCTCGGGGGTGCCCCAATGGTGCATATTTGGGGTTGCCGCGCCCGAGGTCCGTGATCTCGGTGTGCGAAAAGGTGCCGACACTCAGACGCGGAAGGTATAGGTAGCCGTGGCAAGCGCTCGGATGTGACCGGTTGGTATCGTGCGTCGTACCTGTTCGTGGTGAATGTCGGTCGCATGTGGACGCGTCCCACGGTCGCCGCGCGCGGACTATATGGTTCAGTCTGTCTGATGCGTGGTCTGGTACTCGCCGCGGCGGTGACGGCGGCGGGGTGCGTGGCGCCCCGCGTCCTTCGGCATCGTGACACGCCGGCGCCGGAGACGGTGACGAATACCGCGTATCGGGGCGATCCGTTTCTCGCCGACGTGGAGTCGCGGAGCTTCGAGTATTTCTGGCGCACGACCAATGCGCGAACCGGGCTGACACCCGACCGGAGTCCGTCTCCGTCGTTCTCGAGCATCGCGGCGATCGGCTTTGCGCTAACCGCGTATCCGATCGGCGTCTCGGAGGGATACGTGACGCGGGAACAGGCAGCCGAGCGGACGCTGACGACCTTGCGGACCCTCTACGAGCTGCCGCAGGGGCCGAGCGACACCGGCGTGTCGGGATACAAGGGGTTTTACTACCATTTCCTCAACATGGACAATGCCCGGCGTTTCTCCCGGGTGGAACTGTCCACGGGCGACACCGCGTTGCTGCTGGCCGGGGCGTTGTTCTGCCAGCAGTACTTCGACGGTCCGTCGGCGACCGAGGCGGGGATCCGGGCGTATGCCGACTCGCTGTACACGCGTGTCGATTGGCAGTGGGCGTCACCGAACCCGCCGGCCGTGTCGCTCGGGTGGACCCCGGACAGCTTGTTCATGCCCTACGACTGGCGAGGCTACAACGAAGTCATGCTGCTCTACGTGCTGGCCCTCGGCTCGCCGACGCATCCGATCGCGCCGGCGGCATGGGCGGAGTACACGCGCACCTACCGCTGGGAAGAATATTTCGGCCAGTCGTTCCTGAGCTTCGCGCCGGCGTTCGGCTATCAGTACTCCCACGTGTGGATCGATTTCCGCGGGATCCAGGACACGTACATGCGAGGCAAGGGCATCGATTACTTCGAGAACTCCAGACGCGATGCCTATGCGCAGCGCGACTACGCGACTCTCAACCCGATGGGGTGGAAGGGGTACGCGCCCGACTTGTGGGGGTTTACCGCGTGCGATGGACCGGCCGATACAGCCCTCGACCTCGACGGGGTGTACCGATGGTTTCACACTTACTGGGCCCGGGGCGTCTCGTTTACGCGTACAGCGGATGATGGAACCATCTCGCCCTCCGCGGTCGGCGGCATGATACCGTTCGCGCCCGAGATCGCCGTCCCCGCACTTCGCTCAATGCAGAGCACGTACGGAAACCTGATCTACTCCACGTATGGCTTCGTCGATGCGTTCAATCCGACATTCACCACACCGCTGCGGATGCCGCTCGGCCATGTCGATCACACGCACGGATGGTTCGATACCGACTACCTCGGCATCGACGAGGGTCCGGTGCTGGCGATGATCGAGAACTATCGGACAGAACTCATCTGGACCACGATGCGGCGGAGTCCGTATATCATCAGGGGCCTGCAGCGCGCGGGGTTTACGGGCGGCTGGCTGGATCACGTGTCGCCATCGGCGCCGGTCGCGTCGTCGACGACCGGGCCCGCGGCGCCGGCCGCCGCACCTGCGAAGCCCGCAGACCAGCAGCCTCCGGGCACACCGCCGCTCGCACCGGCTCAGCCGCCGTCCTCGACGCCGCCCCCGGCCGCGGCGCCCGCTCCGCAAGGGACGGCATCGCCGGCGGCATCGCCGGGGGCAACGCCGGCCCAGACGCCGTCGTCCGCGCCGACGCCGGCCCGTCCGCCGAATCGCTGACGTCCGTGCGGCGAGGACGGGGATGGCGGGCACCGGCGGCCGCCGTCGTCCTCCTGGCTACCGCCGGATGCGGCGGTGGGCGTGGCCAATCCGGCGCCACGCCGGTCACCCTCCGGTTCTGGGCATTCGGGCGCGAGGGCGAGGTCGTTGAGGCGCTCGTCCCGGACTTCGAGCGCGCGCATCCCGGCATCAAGGTCCGTGTGCAGCAGATCCCATTTACTGCCGCGCACGAAAAACTCCTGACGTCCGTCGTGGGGCGTGCGACTCCGGACATCGCGCAGCTCGGCAACACGTGGGTGCCGGAGCTGGTGGCACTGCGCGCGCTTGTTCCGCTGGACTCGCTGCTGTCGCGGTCGCGTGCGATCGCCCGGAGCGACTACTTCGACGGCATCTGGGCGACGAACGTCATTGACGGCACGACATGGGGAGTGCCATGGTACGTGGACACCCGGGTGATCTTCTACCGCTCCGACATTCTTGCGAGCGCGGGTTTCGCGACGCCGCCCCGTACCTGGCGAGAATGGCGCGAGGTGATGACGCGGGTGCGTTCGCGCGCGGGGGGACACCGATACGGCATTCTTCTCCCGATCAACGAATGGGCGCAGCCCGTCATACTGGGACTCGCGAGGGGAGCTTCGCTGCTGCGCGATGGCGATACCTACGGAGATTTCTCGGACGCACGATTCCGGGCCGCGTTCGCGTTCTACACCGGGCTCTTTCGCGACAGCCTGGCGGCGCCGATCAGCAATGTGCAGATCGCCAACCTGTACCAGTCGTTCGGCAACGGCGAGTTCGCGATGTTCATCTCCGGACCGTGGGATGTCGGTGAGTGCTTGCGCCGTCTGCCGCCGTCGCTGCAGGGACGCTGGATGACCGCGCCGAATGCCGGCTCCGGACGCCGCAGACACCACGACGCCCGGCATGTCGCTCGCGGGCGGGTCGAGCCTGGTTGTGTTCCAGGGATCGCCACACCCTGATTCCGCCTGGGCATTCATCGAATATCTCTCCGGCCCCGCGCAACAGGCACGGTTCTACGCGCTGAGCGGGGACCTGCCGCCGCGCCAGTCTGCTTGGGAGGATTCCGCGCTCAGGACCAACCCGTACGTGCGTGCGTTCCGGCGCCAACTCCAATTCGTGCAAGCGACGCCGAAGATCCCAGAGTGGGACCAGATCACCAATCTGCTGACGGATCAGTCCGAAGCCGCTGTCCGCGGCGGCGTTCCGCCCGATTCCGCGCTCGCTGTCCTGGACCGGGAAGTGGACCGCGCGCTCGAGAAACGCCGGTGGCTGCGCGGCCGGGCGCATCACGATACGGCGGCGACGTCGTGAGTGCCGGGACGATGGTCCGGGGCGACGCGGGCGCGCGGGCGGCCCGGCGGGCCGCGGTGATCTTCCTCGCACCGGGGCTGGTGCTGATCACGGTGACCTTTCTGCTGCCGTCGGTCGCGTCGCTCGTGCTGAGCCTCACGGACTTCGACATCTATGCCGTCGCGTCGCCGGGCAATACGCGGCTCATCTGGCTCCGCAACTATGCCGAGCTGGCACGCACCCCGATGTTCTGGATCTCACTCCGCAACACGTTGTACTTCGTGCTGGCCGGCGGGCCGATCTCGGTCATCGTGTCGCTCGCCGTGGCTGTGATGCTCGACTCGGAACTCGTGCAGATGGCGCGGGTTCTTCCGGACCGTCTACTTCGCTCCAGTCGTGACGACACTCGTGGCCGTGGCCGTGGTCTGGAAATACCTCTACGACCCACGCTACGGACTCCTCAACGCGGGACTGCACGCCATCGGATTACCGCCGGTCGATTGGCTGGGATCCACCGCCTGGGCGATGCCGTCGATCATCCTGATGACCGTGTGGAAGGGCTTCGGCTACAACATGATCATCTTCATGGCCGGGCTGCAGGCGGTGCCTGGCGATCTCTACAATGCGGCGCGCGTCGATGGCGCGGGCGCGTGGCAGCGGTTCTGGCACGTCACACTGCCGACGCTGGCGCCCACGTTTCTGTTCGTGAGCATCACGACGATGATCGGCTTCCTCCAACTGTTCTCCGAGCCGTACATCATGACGCAGGGGGGGCCACTGCACGCGACGTTGAGCATCGGCCTCTACATGTTCAACGAAGGATTCGAGTCGTGGCATGTCGGGATGGGGGCGGCGATCGCCTTCGTGCTGTTCGGGCTGACGCTCATTGGCGCCCTGGTCCAACTGCGGCTTCGTCCCAAGGGCACTGAGGGAGGCGCGTGACGGCCGCCATCATTCCGGCCGCTGCGCCGGGCGCCGTACCGGGCGTGCTGGACGAGCGTCCGCCGAGGCGCCCGCGCTGGGACACGGGGGTCGCTTGGCACACCGTGCTCCTGCACGTGCTGCTGGCGGCGATCGCGGGGCTCGCCGTTGCGCCACTGGCGTGGATGGTATCGGCGTCCTTCATGCCCGCGGGCTCGGCGACGACGTATCCGCCGCCGCTCCTGCCGCATCCGGCCACGTTGGCCAACTACCGCGAACTCTTTTCCCACCTGGATCTGGCCCGAGAGCTTCGGAACAGCGCGATTGTCGCCGGGCTCATCACGCTCTCATCACTACTGTTCAATTCAATGGCGGGGTACGCGTTCGCCAAGTTTCATTTCCCGGCGCGCGACCGGTTGTTTCGTCTGGTGCTGCTCGGCCTCTTCATCCCGCCGCAGGTGGCGATGCTGCCGCTGTTCATCCTGCTGCGCGAGCTGCACCTGGTGAACACCTTCGCGGGCGTCGTGCTGCCGAGCATGGCGACCGTGTTCGGGACCTTTCTCGTGCGCCAGTATGTCCTCGGCATACCGGACGAGCTTCTCGATGCGGCGCGCGTGGACGGCGCGGGCGAACTGCGTATCTACTGGTCGGTCGTGCTGCCTCTGTGTGCGCCCGTGCTGGTGACGCTCGCCGTCTTCGTCTTCATGAGCGCCTGGAACGATTTCATGTGGCCGCTGGTGGTGTTGACCGACAGTGCCAGATACACGCTCCCGGTCGGACTGGCAAATCTGTCACGTGAGCATGTCCAGGATACCGAACTCATGATGGCGGCTTCGGTCGTCACGCTGCTGCCGGTCCTGCTCCTCTTCATTCTCGCTTCAGCGATACTACATCCGTGGCATCACGATGGGCGGCGTCAAAGGCTAGCCTGGAAGGAGATTCGCCCCATTGGTGCGGATCACTTCGCGAAACAGAGCGGCGCTGGCCTTGGGGGTCCGCCGCTGTGTGTCGCGATCGACGTGCACGATGCCGAACCGCTTGGCGTATCCGTAGTTCCACTCGAAGTTGTCGAGCAGCGACCAGGCGAAAAACCCGCGCAGATCAACTCCCGCGGCGATCGCGGCGTCGGGCCGCCTGGATGTGGCTTCGCGAATACGCGATGCGGTCGTGGTCGTCGAGCGGTGTGCCGTCCGACGACGCGGGCTCCGGAAACGCCGCACCATTCTCAGTGACGTACATGGGAACTGGCCCGTAGCGCTCGCGGACCCACCGCAGAATCGCGGTGAGTCCGGCGGGGTAGATCTCCCAGCCCATGTCGGTGTGCGCATTCTGCGTCTGCGGCACGCGCGCGGCCCCGAGGGAGGGCGCCCGGGTCCGCGCGCACGACGGATCGCGAGTAGTAGTTGATGCCGAGGAAGTCCATCGGACGCCGGACCAGCGCCATGTCCGCCTCGCGCATGCCGGGCGGTCCGTCGCCGTAGACGGCGCGCAGCGACGGCGGTGAGATGCCGAGGAAGACGGGGTCGAGGTATTGCCGGTTGAAGTAGTGCGCCGGCGCGGTCCGCCGCGTCCAGGTCCGCCGCGTCGCCGGACGCCGGCATTTGTGGCTCGAGGTTGACCGCCAATCCGATCTCGTGGCGCCCCGACGCGCGGTACGCGTCCACGGCCGCGGCGTGGGCGCGCAGGAGGTTATACGAGACGCGGCCCGCCTCGTGCCGCGCTCGCGTGCCCTGGCGCGAGCACGCCGCGCATATAGCCTCCGTCCGTGATGACCCAGGGTTCGTTGATCGTCACCCACAGCCGTACCCGGTCATCGAGTGCGCGCACTACCACGTCCGTGTATTCGGCGAACCATGCGGCGCTGTCGGGGTTCAGCCATCCGCCGAGATCGTCGAGCGCGGCCGGGAGATCCCAGTGGTAGAGGGTGATCATCGGCTGTATGTTTGACGCGAGCAACGCGTCGACCAAGCGTTCGTAGAACGCGAGGCCTGGGCGGTTAGTGCGTCCGCGGCCCGTGGGGAGAATCCGGCCCCACGCGATGCTCAGCCGGTACGCGGTGAGGCCCAGGTTCCGCATCAGGGCGACGTCGTCCGCGGCGCGGCGGTAGTGATCGCAGGCGATGTCGCCCGTGTCGCCGCCCTGTATCGTGCCGGGCGTGTGGGCGAAGCGGTGCCAGATGCTGGCGCCGGCGCCGTCGGCGAGCGGCGAGCCTTCGATCTGGTACGCCGACGTCGCGGCGCCCCAGAGAAACCGGTCTGGGAATCGTGTCGACCGGCAGCGCGCCGGACGCAGAGGGAGGAGGAAACGTCATGCGAATATCTCGCGGGCCGCAGGGAGCCGA
Organism: uncultured Gemmatimonadales bacterium; assembly: GCA_963737895.1. Taxonomy (GTDB): domain Bacteria; phylum Gemmatimonadota; class Gemmatimonadetes; order Gemmatimonadales; family Gemmatimonadaceae; genus Palsa-1248. The sequence continues at coordinate 3,177,353 of CAVTUF010000001.1, forward strand.
GAGCCCGGCGCGCCTGGTGAAACTGAGGGCGCTGTAGGCGGTGGCCAGAGTCACGCTGGAAGGTGTCCGCAAGGTTTACGCGGACTCCGGATTCGTGGCCGTCCACGGACTCGACCTGGACGTGCGCGATGGCGAGTTCGTCGTGCTGGTCGGCCCGTCAGGGTGCGGGAAATCAACGACACTGCGGATGATCGCGGGACTCGAATCCATCTCGGCGGGCCGCCTGTCGATCGGCGGTCGGCTCGTCAACAATCTCCCGCCCAAGGAGCGCGACATCGCCATGGTGTTCCAGGGCTACGCGCTCTATCCCCATATGACGGTGTTCGAGAATATGGCCTTCGCTCTGACGCTCCGCAAGCAACCGCGGCGCGACATCGAAGCACGCGTCGAGCGGGCCGCGGGCATCCTCGGACTCACGAGCGTCCTCGAGCGCCGGCCGCGGCAACTGTCAGGCGGACAGCGCCAGCGCGTGGCGATCGGACGGGCGATCGTCCGGGAGCCGCAGGTCTTTCTGTTCGATGAACCGCTGTCGAATCTCGATGCCCAGTTCCGTCTCGAGATGCGCCGCGAGATCGCCATGATCCACCGCCAGCTCGGTGCGACGACGATCTACGTCACACACGACCAGGTCGAAGCCATGACGCTTGGCGACCGGATCGTCGTGCTCGACGCCGGGCACGTGCAGCAGATCGGCGCTCCGCTGGAGTTGTACGATCACCCTGCGAATCGCTTCGTCGCGGCGTTCATTGGGAGCCCGCCGATGAATCTGATCGACGGTGAACTCGCCGTCGCGCCGGGCGGCCCGTCTGGCGGCACCGTCTTCCGATCAGTAGATGGCGCGCTTCGGACGCCGGTCGGCGGCCCCGCGGGAGCGGTGGCGACGGCGTGGACTGGTAAGCCGGTCATTTTGGGCGTTCGTCCGGAGCACGTCATCATCGCCCCACCGAGCAGCGGGGACGATCACGCGACGAGCGGCACGCTGCAGGGGGTCGAGCCGCTCGGATACGAGGTCATTGCTCGCGCCTCCGCCGGGGCAGTCACCGTGACCGCGCGCATGGTCAGCGCAGCGCTCCCCCGGCCCGACGCACCGGTCACCATCGATCTCGGATGCTGCACGCCTGCAATTGTTCGACCGCACGACGGGATTGGCGATCGGCGCTCAGGGCGTGTAGCGAATTCCGGCGTAGCCGCGAAGCTTGTACTTGAAGGGCGCGCTGATCGAATAGCCCGTGCCCGCCATCAACCAGACGGATGGCATGTCGACGAAGGGCACTCGGCGGAATGTGTGCTGGATCTCCGCGCCGTAGACGTCATGGATGTCGTCGCCCGCTGTGAGAGCCGACAACCGCTCGTAGTACAGCGTCACGGGACCTACGTCGCCTTCGATACGTTGATCGAGGAGTTGATTCCCGCCTGCGACGCCGATCGGCAGAGCCGGAACCGCCACGCGCTGCGTGAGGAGCGCAGAGTCGAGGAGGGGCGACGGCGTCCCTCCCGCGACCATGTACTCGAAGAGCGGGGCGTCGTGGTTCACGAGGCCGTACATTGCGCGGTACCGGAGCGTCCAGCCGTCGATGCCGGCGGCGAGCGCGCCGCGGACGAGGAGGCGCTGCCATGACGTGCCGTCGGTGGTGCCGAGGGTGCCGGTCCCGCCGGCGGACCCGAATAGCAGCACATTGCCACGCGACAGGTTCGCGGAGCCCATGTACGTCGCAAAAGCCAGAGAGCGCGCGTGGCCGGGTCCGTCGCCGAGTGTCATGCGGGCCGCCGAGATGCCGAGGCGGGCCTCGCTGGTGAGCTGACTGCCGTGGGCAACGTACGAGGCGGCGAGGAGCGCTCCCCGATAGGTGGCGTCGAGCGAGTCGGGCGCGAACCTGCCCGCGCCCTGGCGCGAGGGAAACTGCGAGACCGCGAATGCCGAGAGATCGATCGCGACGGGAAGGCCACGCCACGTCGTCGCGGCAGCGCCTCCACGCCAGGTCCCGGGATCGCCGATCGAACCCTGGATGCTCCACGCGAGACGCCCGACAGGGTCGCTGCTCCCGAACCACAGCGTGAAATAGCGAGCCATCCGGGGACACTGATCCACCCGGGAGATACCGGTATTCATGCGGGCCGAGTCCATACGGGGATGCGGGACCGACCATGGCGGGCGGAAGAGAATCCGCCGCCGGAGCCTGTGGCACGGTGGCCGGAGCGAGTGACGAGGAGAGCATTGGCGTCGCGGCGGGCCGCACATTGGCGGCGTCGATGCGGTGCAGATCTCGTCCGCGGGCGGACAAGCTCAGGAAAAAAACGTGGGAATCCGCAAGCGACGCTTCCGGGGCGACCGCGCCACCGCTCGTTGCGGCCAGGGGGCGCATTGCGCCACTGGCGAGATCGATGATCTCGAGATGCTGCGCGCCCCCCAACTCCGAGACGGCGACGACGGATTCACCCCCGGCCATGTAGGATGCCGCGTACCGGCTTGCACCATCCTGGGGACCGACGGCATGCTGACCCCTGACGCCGCTGTCGCCGAGCGCGAACGTCTCGAGATGCCACTGATCGCTGTCGTGTACCGTGACGATTGCCGTGCGCCCGTCGGGGGCAAATCGCGGACGGTAATACTCGCGGGTGGGCGAACCGGCGAGCAGGAGCGAGACCGTGCCCAGATGGAGGTCAACGCTAACCACGTCGCAGATGCCACCCAGGCAGCGGACCCCGATGGCGGATCGTCCGTCGGGAGCGGGGTCCGCGCCATGGACGGCCGCGCCGTGCGTGATCCGGCGGAGTTGCTGCGTACGAAGATTCCATTCGTAGAGATCGGGACGGAATGCGCCGTCGCGCAGCGGCTCATCGTGCGACACCAGCAGGCGCTCGCCATCGGCGAAGAACCGCGGCAGGTCGTAGCCGATTCCGCGCGCGGCATTGAGTACGGCGACCGGCCGCCGGGGGGCAGGGTACGGCTGAACGGCGGCGACGTCTTCCGGGTCGCGGGCGAGCATGGCGGCGATTGCGGCAGCCATGACCGAGTCGGGCGGCGCAGGCGTTGTTGCCCACACGACGATGCGCGAGGGGTGTCCCGGCGTTCGTACCGGAACGGCGATCGAGGCGCCGTCGCGCGAGACGGCGGGGTCGCCCGTGTACCACGTCAGGTGCTGAAACGTCTCGCCCGAGTCGAGTCCGGCGGCCGCGATGTCATCCGCTGCCCGTAGCGCTTTGCCTGTGAGCTCAGCGGTGAACCGCCCGTAGAGCGCCTGCGGCGTGTCGCCGAATATTCCGCCGAACGCCGCCGCGAAGTCTCGATCCTGCCGCGCCGTCATGCGCCGCCACAGCCGGGGCAGGCTCTCTTCTCCGGACCGGGCCACGAGCCACTCGAGAAATGCCGACCCCGCGAGGTATGCCATGGAGCTGCCCAGATACTGCGGGCTCCCATTCAGCGCCGCGTACGCCGGCAAGCGGCCTTCGAGGGCAAACTGCCGCAGGACGCCGGCGCGGGCCACACTGTTGGGCCGCCCGCTGCCAGTGAGGCGTCCCTCGATGTAGGTCGCGTATCCCTCGATGATCCAGCGCGGTGAATTGCGCACGATCGGACTGATGTCGACGGGCAGCAGCCGCCAGAGCACACGCTGAAGTGGATTTCTCGACGGACGTGTGAGGTGGGCGATGTGCGCGAACTCGTGAATCGTGAGCAGCTCGGCCCAGTCGCTGGCGTGGCCGATGTCTTCGCTCGGTTCAGGGGGCGTCGGCCAGAGTACGATCGTCGGCGCGTCGAGGATGGGGAGCGACGCTCCGTTCGACACGTTGTACGGATCGTCAATGACGACGGTCACCTTGCGCGTGGGGCCGCTGCCGACGAGAGCGACAACCGCATCATGGACCCCCTCGAGGCGTCCGGCCGCATTGATGGCCCAGGGGCGCATGATACGGGGGAAATGCACGTCGAAGTGCACGGTGTGGATCGTCTCCCACCGCAGTTCCGGCCGGGTATACACCTGTGCACGAACCGGCGCAGCAACCGGCATGGCCGCGAGCCCGAGGCTGGCACACATGCACCGCAGCGCACCACGGCCGAGTCGCATGCCGGAAAGTAATGATCGTTCGTGAGGTAGACGGAGAGCCAGTGATCGTACATTATGCTCCATGGCGCCATTGTCCCCCGTGCTGATCGGCGTCGTCGGCGACTCCGGCTCCGGCAAGACGACCCTTTCGTCGTGCATTGCCCAGGCGGCCGGCACCGAGCGCACGACGCTGATCTGCCTCGACGACTATCACCGGTACGATCGCGGTGAGCGGGAGCGCCGGGCGATCACCGCGCTGAACCCCGAGTGCAACCGGCTGGATCTGGTGGCCGAGCACCTGGCAGCCCTGCGTCGCGGGGACACGATCACCAAGCCGGTTTACGATCATCATGACGGCACCTTTGGGCCCGACGAGGTCGTGATGCCTCGCGAGGTCATCGTGGTCCGGGGGCTGCTCGGGCTGCACACCGAGGCGCTCGCGTGCTGCTTCGATCTCTCCGTATTTCTCGACCCTGATCCCGGGCTGCGCGTAGCCTGGAAGGTCGAGCGCGATTGCGAGAAACGCGGCTATTCCCGGGAGCAGGTGTTGGCGCAAATCGCACAACGCCGGCCTGACGCCGATCGCTTCATTGCGCCTCAGCGCGAACGGGCCGACATCGTCATTCGCTTCACGCCGGCGACGTCCGGGGCCGCCGGCGGCAACGGCTATCCCCTGCGGATGCAGATCACACTGCGTCCGGCGGAGCCGGCAGGCGAGTCCCGCCCGCCCGGCCAGCGAGCCGAGGGTGTCGCGCGGACCGCGGCCGGCCAGCGCATCGTGCCGCTGGTGCTGAGCGCCGCGGCATGGGCCCGTGATCCGCGCGCCGGTCCCGTCCCACCCGCCATCTCCGCACAGCCGGATTTCTCCGGAGGCCTCGCGTGATTGCGGGGCGCGGAGATCAGGTCGCGGGCTGAGGCGTGACTGGGGCAGCAGCGCCTGGCGCGCCCATGTAGCCCATGGCGTTCAGGCGTGCGATCCGAAGGCGCATTGGCGGATGGGTACCGAGCAGATCGGCCCACCAGCCCTCGCGTGTGGACGCATCCTGTCCAAGCGGGTCGGCAATGCACAGGTGGGCGGCACCGCCGGTGATTGCGCTCTTGGGGGCATTCAGCTGTTCGATCTTGTGCAGCGCCGAGGCGAGTGCGGCGGGGTTGCGCGTGAATTGGGCGGACATCGCATCGGCCAGGTATTCGCGCTTGCGGCTCACGGCCATCGCCATTAACTGCGTGAGGATCGGCGCGAGGATCCAGCTCACGAACCAGACGATGAAGATCAGAATGTAGACAGGCCCCATGTTCCTGGATCGCGACCCGCCCGAACTCTGGAACATGACGCGGCGGAGGCCGTGCGAGAGGATCGCGACCACACCCACGAGCGTCGCCAGCAGCGTCATGAGGCGGACGTCGAAGTTCTTGATGTGGCCCATCTCGTGGCCGATCACCGCCTGCAGCTCGTCCCGGCTGCACAGCGACAACAGGGTGGTGGTGACCGCGATGGACGCGGATGCCGGATCGCGACCGGTCGAGAAGGCGTTGGGATCGGGGTCGTCGATGATGTACAGGCGGGGGCGGGGGATGCCCGCCGCAATCGCCATCTCGTCCACGACGTCCACCAATTGCTGCTCGGCGGGCGTGGACGGTGCCGTGATCTCGCGCGCACCCGTGGACCACAGCACGGCGTTCGAGCCCGATGTCCATCCCCAGCGCGCCAGCACGATGCCCAGGCCGAAGAGGAGAATGCCGAACCACGGAAAGACGTGGTGATAGTGATCGGGCGGGGCATCGGCCGTCATGCCGTACATGAGAAGGTCGGCGCCGAGCCCAAGCCAGGCGAAGAAAATCAGGAACGCCGCGATCAGCCAGCGCGAGCGGCGGCGGTTCGCGACCTGCTGCGCAAACAGGTTCGGAGATTCATCCATTGGAAGCGTCCCGCGAGCCGTGGTGCGCCCGCGGCCGGCGGACTACCGGCCGCTCAGCTCCGGGCGGGCGGCGTAACGGGCGGGGTAACGGGCGGTGTCGGCGCGGGAGGAGCAACCGGGCGAGGCGCCATCGACAGATCGACCGCCACGTTCTCTCGCTCGCCGGCGTCGCTGATTTCCCACAGTTCGGCCGGCGCCGCTCCCGCGATGCCCGCGACGAGCATCGTCGGAAACTGGCGCTGGCTGGTGTTGTACGAGGTCGCCGTATCGTTGTAGAGCTGCCGCGCGAATGCGATCTTGTTCTCGGTCGTCGTCAACTCTTCCTGAAGTTGCGCGACGTTACCGGTCGCCTTGAGGTCCGGATACGCCTCGACCACGGCGAACAACCGCCCGAGTGCGCCGCTCAGTTGCGACTCAGCGGCTGCGGTGGCAGCGACGCCGGGGCCGGCCGGCCCCGCTCCTGATTGGACGGCGATCGCCTTGTTGCGGGCACTGACGACGGCGTCGAGCGTATCGCGCTCGAAGGTCATCGCGCCCTTTACCGTGTTGACGAGATTTGGGATCAGGTCGTGCCGCCGCTTGAGCTGGACGTCGATCTGCTTCCAGGCATTCGCGACCTGATTCTTCAGCCCGATCAGCCCATTGTATGCACTGACCAGCCACGCCATCAGAACCACCACGATGACTACCGGCACGATCAGCGCCATTGGGTTACGCCCCGGTCAGGTTAGGGGGACTTGCTCGATCCAGCCGGATCCTTGTTCGCCGGTGGCGCTCCCTTCCCGAGCTTGTCGAGCAACCAGGTAGCCGGGACGATGAACAGGGGCGTCAGGAATACGCCCAGCAGTGTGTTCACCCAGATCAGCGCGATGTAGAACGCGCCCAGTCCGAGCGAAAACCATACAATGGCCAACGGTCCTTGCGACTCCACGGGCACCTCGAGCTAGCAGAATCTTCGCGGCTCGCACGCTACACGCGCCCATGGCGCCGCTCGTGCGACCCTATAGACTGTGGCATAAGGATATGCGTCATAGCGGCGGGACACCAGCGGACCGGGCGCGGAGATCCAGCCCGGCAGAGACCCGCGAGGTCGCGCGGACCGAGCTGGCCGATGCGGTCATCGAAACGCCCGTGGCCCAGGCACTCGGAGCGGCCGGCCGGGTGGTCCTCGCGGTGTCGGGCGGCCGGGACTCGATGGCGCTGCTTCGGGCCGCGATCAATGTCATGCGGGCACCCGTGGCGGCCGTGGCGACATTCGACCACGGAACGGGCGCCCACGCCACTGCGGCGGTGGAACTCGTGTCGGCGATGTGCGAGGCCTACGACGTGCAGTGCATGACCGCCCGTGCTCCGGGGGGCACGCCCCAGACCGAAGCGGGCTGGCGGCTCGCCCGCTGGCGATTCCTTCGCACCGTGGCCGCCCAAAATGAGGCGCGGGTGGTGACGGCTCACACCCGCGACGACCAGCTCGAAACGCTGATCATCCGGATCCTGCGGCATGCCGGCGCGCGCGGTCTGGCCGGACTCGACTCCGACGGCGGTGTGGTTCGCCCATGGCTCGCGGTCCAGCGCGCGGCGGTATCGGACTACGCGGCGCGGCACGGGGTGGCGTACGTCGATGATCCCTCGAACCAATCGCGCGCGTTCCTGCGGAATCGCGTTCGTCTCGACCTGCTTCCCGCGCTTCTTCGCGCACGGCCGGCGCTGGGTGCCGAGTTGCTGGGGGTGGCCGAGAGTGCTGCTACGTGGCGGCGCGACGTCGAGCGCCACGTCGCCGCCGCGCATCCCGCGCGTGTGGACCCGGACGGGCTGTCGATTGCGGCGTCGGAGCTGGCCCACTACGATCAGGCCGCGCTGGCGATCGTCTGGCCGGTGCTCGCGGCCCGCATGGGATTGACGCTGGATCGCCGGGGGATGGCACGCTTGGCCGAGTTCACTCTTCGCGGCAGAGTGGGGGGCGAGATTCAACTGTCGGGAGGGGTCGCGGTGCAGCGGTCGACGTTCAGTTTCGTTCTCCGGCGGAGAGGGCCTGCCCGCAGGACGGGCCGCGCGCAGCCCACGGGCCGGCGATGACTCGCGGCGAGGGAGAAGGGGCGCTGGGCGTCGTGGATCCGAGGCTGGGCGGGCGAGTCCTGCGCCGGGTGGTATTCGACGAGCGCACCATTGCGAAGCGAGTAGGAGAACTTGGGGATGAGATCACGGATTCGTACGGCGACGGTGACCTACTGGTACTCGGGTTGCTGAAGGGGAGTGTGATCTTTTTCAGCGATGTCGTCCGGACGATCCGGCGTCCGCTGCAGATCGATTTCCTGATCGCGTCGAGTTACGGCTCGGGAACTGAATCCAGCGGGGTAGGTGCGACTCGTATATGATCCTGACACCAAGCTCGAGGATCGCCACGTACTAGTTGTGGAGGACATTGTGGACTCAGGTCGCACGTTGGCACGACTGCTGGGCGTGTTGCGACAGGGACGGCCGCGGTCGCTGGCGGTATGCGCGTTGCTTCATAAGCGGCTGCCGACGGCGTTGCAGGAGCCGGTGCGGTTCGTCGGATTTGACGCGCCACACGAGTTTCTCGTCGGCTACGGATTGGATCACGCGGAGGATTTTCGGCATCTCCCATATATCGGGGCGATTTGAGCAGCCACTGAGCAGCCACTGAGCAGTCGTGCAGCGGTCGTTCGAGTAGCCGGGGGATGAGAGGCTCGGCGCGAGGGCCGGATCGAGCAGCGAGCCCGAGTTGATCGCGGCAGGTGCAATCGTGACTGCCGTGGGGGCCGCGCGTCGGGGGTGACAGTCGGTACATTACAGGGGGGGCAGCGGGGTATGGCTGCCCGCCGGGTGGGAAGGCCAAGGGGTCGTCCCGCCAGAGTTTCACGTGATGGGCCGGTGGGTTAGCCGGTTCCGCAGGGGTCGCCATGCCAGTACTGCCAACGCCGTCGGGAAACAACAACAATAAGAAGGGGAACTGGAGCCGGAACTCCAAGACATGGGCGTTCTGGCTGCTGCTCCTCATGGTGCCCGTCGTCTTTTTCGAGATTGCCAACACACGTTCGGATCAGCCTGCTCCGATCATCTATTCGCAGTATGACCAGCAGCTAGCGCAGGACAACGTCAAGCGCGTGACGATCCAGTCCGGCCGCCAGGTTACGGGCGAGTTCAAACAAAAAGTCGTGATGGGCGGCAAGGACGTTCAGAAGTTCACCGTCAAGCTGCCACTCGAGAATTCGGATGAGGAGATCGACCGTCTGCGTGCCCACAACGTCGAGCTCGAGGCAAAGGAGCCCGGCCAGACGCTGACAACGGTCGTGCAGATCCTTCCGTATCTGGTGCTCGTGGCGCTCTGGATCTTCTTCATTCGCCAGATGCAGGCGGGCGGCAACAAGGCGTTCTCGTTCGGGAAGTCCAAAGCCAAGCTGCTGACCGGCGACACGCCCAAGGTGACGTTCGCCGACGTCGCCGGTGCCGATGAGGCGAAGGTCGAGCTTCAGGAGATCATCGAGTTCCTGAAGGACCCGCAGAAATTCACGAAGCTGGGTGGCCGGCTTCCCAAGGGTGCGCTCCTGGTCGGGCCGCCGGGGACCGGCAAGACGCTGCTCGCGCGCGCGGTGGCCGGCGAAGCCGGGCGTCCGTTCTTCTCGATGTCCGGGTCGGATTTCGTGGAGATGTTCGTCGGCGTCGGTGCGAGCCGCGTGCGCGACCTGTTCGAGCAGGGTAAGGCGCATGCGCCGTGCATCATCTTCATCGATGAAATCGACGCGGTCGGGCGCCACCGTGGCGCCGGCCTGGGTGGCGGACACGATGAGCGCGAGCAGACACTGAATCAGTTGCTCGTCGAGATGGATGGGTTCGAGTCGAATGAGGGCGTGATCCTCATCGCCGCGACCAACCGGCCCGATGTGCTCGACCCGGCGCTGCTACGGCCTGGGCGGTTCGACCGCCAGATCGTCGTGGATGCACCGGATCTCCGGGGCCGTGAAGGCATCCTGCGAGTGCACCTGCGGAACAAGCCGGTCGCCGAGGACGTCAACATCACGACGCTGGCGCGCGGTACTCCGGGCATGGCCGGCGCGGACCTGGCCAATCTGGTGAACGAAGGCGCGCTGCTCGCGGCGCGGCGGGGCCACGACAAGGTCTACATGAACGACCTCGAGGAAGCCAAGGACAAGGTGATGCTTGGCGCCGAGCGGAAGTCGATGGTGATGAAGGACGAGGAGAAGCGACTGACGGCGTATCACGAGGCCGGCCATGCCGTCTGCGCGATCAAGGTTACGGGCAACGATCCACTGCACAAGGTGACCATCGTGCCTCGCGGGCGCGCGTTGGGGCTCGCATTCACACTGCCGGAGGATGACCGGGTGTCGGTCACGCGCCAGCAGATCGAGGCGAGGCTCGCAATGGCGTACGGCGGCCGGGTGTCGGAGGAGCTCATCTTCGGCCGTGATCGCGTCACGACCGGCGCGGCCAGCGACATCCAGCAGGCGACCGGGATTGCCCGGCGGTACGTATCGCAGTGGGGACTGTCCGATGCCATCGGGCCGGTATTGGTCGGCGACAACGAGCAGGAAGTCTTCCTGGGGCGCGAGCTGCAGCATCGCCGCGAGGTGTCGGAGCGGACCGCGCAGCTTGTGGATGCCGAAGTGGCCCGCGTGATCTCGGAGGCCTACGCGAGGGCCAAGACCACCCTGACCGAGAACCTCGAACTGCTGCACGCCGTCGCCGCGGCGCTGCTGGAGCGCGAGACGCTGACTCGCGAGGACATCGCGGTGCTCATGCGAGGCGAGAAGCTTCCGCCACGGCCGCCGGCGTCGCCGGTGACCAACGCGGCGCCCGCGCCTTCGACGCCGATCCCGGTGGCGGAGCCCCGTCGCTCGCCGCCCATTCTTGGCGGCCCCGAAGTCGCACCCGCGTGACCGCGAGATGATGCCGCGGTGAGCGACCCTTCATGAAGTGGCGGGTGCGCGGTGCCGTGGTGCCGCTCGCTCGGCCGGTCGTCATAGGAATCATCAACGTTACCCCCGACAGCTTCAGCGACGGGGGTAGCTTTTTTTCGGCCGAGGATGCGGTTGTGCATGCGAAGCGCCTGGTCGCCGAAGGCGCGGACATGCTCGACGTGGGGGGAGAATCCACTCGCCCGCAGGGTGCGATTCCCGTGGCGGACGAGGAAGAGCTCCGGCGCATTCTCCCGGTGGTGCGCGCTCTGGGCGCCGCGTGCCCGAGCATTCCGATCTCCGTCGACACCGTGAAGTCATCGGTGGCCGCGGCGGCGATCGAGGCTGGGGCGTCCGTGATCAACGATGTATCCGGTCTGCGAATCGATCCCGCGATTGCACGCCTCTGTGCCGGGGCGGAGGCGGGGCTGGTCGTGATGCACTCTCGAGGCGGTGTCGGCGACATGAGCACCTACCGGCATGCCAGCTACGGACCCGATGTCGTGGGTGACGTCGTTGCTGAGCTGTCGGGGCAGGTCAGTGTGGCGCTCGGCGCGGGGGTGCGGCCGGATGCCATCGCCGTCGACCCAGGGATCGGGTTCTCCAAGCGAAGCACCCACTCGCTGGCCGTCCTGTCTGCTCTCCCGCGAGTAGTGGCCCTTGGGTACCCGGTGATGGTGGGCGTATCGCGAAAGCGGTTTATCGGAGAGATTACCGGCGTGCAAGAACCCGCAGGCCGGACCTATGGCTCGATCGGGGCCGCGGTGGCCGCGCTGGCGCGTGGCGCGCGGCTGTTCCGGGTCCATGATGTGCGAGGCACGCGCCAGGCACTCGACGCGGCGTGGGCAATCCTCGGTCCAGATGCCGCCGGCGATGCGGCGCGCCCGGACTGAGTCTCATGTTCGCGGCGCTGCGGCATGTCTCATTCGGGATCCGCGACGCGCTCGAAATCGGGCTCGTCGCCTACATGCTCTACCGGGTGCTGCTGCTGATTCACGGGACCCGGGCCGTGCAGATGTTGACGGGGATCGTCGTGCTGGTCGTCCTCTACGGCCTCGCATGGGTGACGCAGCTCACGATGATCACGTACCTACTCGGATTGCTGTTCACGTACGGCGCGTTCGCCGGTGTCGTGATCTTTCAGCCCGAGTTGCGGCAAGCGCTCGCCCACCTGGGCCAGTCGCGGGTAACGCGCCTCCTTCGCCGGATGGCGGAGAGTGAAGTGGCGGAGGAGGTCGTCGCGGCGCTCGAACGTCTCAGCCAGTCCGGCATCGGGGCCATCATCGCGATCGAGCGCGAAATGGCGCTGGGGGAGTACGTCGCGTCCGGGTCCGCCCTGCAGGCCAAGGTGTCGGCGGATCTGCTGACGACGATCTTCACTCCTTACTCGCCGCTACACGACGGCGCGGTGATCATCCGCGGCGACATGGTGATCGGGGCGGGATGCATTCTTCCGCTGTCGCAAGCGCAGATCACCGACCGCACCCTCGGGACTCGCCACCGGGCGGCGATGGGCCTCGCCGAGGAGTCGGATGCGATCGTGTTCGTGGTGTCGGAGGAGACGGCTACGATCTCGTCCGCCTGCGATGGGCGGCTCACCCGATCGGTGACCTCGGCCCAGATCCGCGATCTCATGGCGGGGCGGGAGATGCGACCAACAGGAGAAGTCCCCGCTTTCGGGTGATCGTCGCGGAAGCGACGAACGGCGCCGGCCGCCACCTTGATTCGCACCGTAACTCTCGATATCTTCGACTGTTATGCAATTTCCCGAGCTCGCCGAGCGGGTGGCGGACGTGCGAGGGCGGATCGCGGCGGCCGTCGCACGAGGCGGACACGCGCAGCACGTCACGCTGATTGCGGTCACGAAGACGTTCGGTGCCGATGCAGCGCAAGAGGCCTGGGGCGCCGGCGTCCACGATGTGGGTGAGAACCGGGTGCAGGAGGCCCTGCCCAAGATCGCGGCAGTCACCGTTCCGGTGCGCTGGCATCTCATCGGGCATCTGCAGCGCAACAAGGCGAAGGCGGCCGAATCGTTCGTGCTGGTGCATTCGCTCGACAGCGCCCGCCTGGCGGACGCGTTGCACGACCGGGGAACCGCGAGGGGTCACCCGATCGACGTGCTGGTGCAAGTCAACGTGTCGGGTGAAGCAGCCAAGTCCGGGTGGGACCCGTCCGGGTTGGAGGCGGAAGCCGGGCGGCTGAAGGGACTCGGCGGCGTCCGGGTGAAAGGTGTCATGACGATGGCGCCGCTCGACGCGGAAGAGGGGGTGTTGCGGCGGACGTTCGCAGGGGCGAGGCAGGCACGGGACGTGTTACGGGCCGCCGGCCACGAGGCAGCGGAACTCTCAATGGGGATGTCGAACGACTACGAAATAGCGGTCGAGGAGGGCGCCACGATGGTACGGGTCGGAACGCTATTGTTTGGGGCGCGCACACCAGCGGCCGGGGGACATGGGGATGCTTGACGAATCGTTCCACCTCACACCGCTCGATGTTCGCCGGACCGACTTCCCAACTGCGCTTCGGGGATACGATAAGGCGCGCGTGGATGAATTCCGTGACCGCGTGGCGAACGAGCTCGAACGCCTGACACGCGTCAATCAGGAACTCGAAGCCAAGGCAAAGGGGTTCCACGAGCAGCTCCGGGCCTTCCGCGAGCGCGACAAGGCGCTCAACGAGGCCCTCGTCTCCGCGCAGCAACTGCGGGCTGAGACGCGCGAGCAGGCCGAGCGCGAGGCGCAACTGATCATTCGCGAAGCGCGCGCGGAAGGCGTGCGCCAGGAGGATGCCGCACGCGCGGATGTGCGCCGTCTGGCTGCCGAGATCGAGTCGCTCGAACGCGCCCGCCGCGCGTACCTGGCGCAGTTACGCGCGATGGTGTCGAGACAACTCGCGGAGCTCGACGCCATCCCAGACTCGAGTGCCGGTACCTCCGGCGGTGGGTCAGGCAGTGGGTCAGGTGGTGCCACAGGGGATCAAGGCGCGAGCGGTTCGAATTCCGGCGGCCGCGGGACGGCCGTGGGTTCCGCGGGCGACACGCGCGAGGCGGCGGGCAATTCGCCATCGCATTTGCCTCCGCCCCCGTCTGCACCGATTGCGCCGCCGGTGAACGGAGCGGACGCCGATCGGGCTCCGTCACTGACCCCGGCGTGGCTGAAAGCCGTCCCTGCCGAATGACCGTAGCCGCACGCGATACCGGCGCGGCGTTGGGGCAACGACAAGGGCAGAGCACGACACTACACACGTCAGCCAGGATCTCGGCTGCGGCACGAGTCGTTGAGGCCCGGTTCGGCGTGCGTCCACGCATCGCGCTCATTCTCGGCACCGGATTGGGCGGCCTCGCGGATGCGATCAGCGTCAGCGCATCGATTGGCTACGAGGATATCCCGCAGTTTCCGCTGTCGACGGTCGAATCGCACGCCGGCCGACTTCTCTGCGGGACGCTGGCGGGGAAGACCGTGGTCGCCATGCAGGGGCGCTTTCACCGGTACGAGGGTTACTCGCTTCAACAGGTGACGTTTCCGGTACGCGTTCTTCGCGCGCTTGGCGCGGAGGTTCTCATCGTTTCCAACGCGTGTGGTGGCATGCGGCCGGACTGGGCGCCGGGCGAGGTCATGGTGATCAACGATCACATCAACCTTCTCGGCGACAGCCCGCTTGCCGGTCCGAACGACGATGCCCTGGGGCCTCGGTTCCCCGACATGTCGGCGCCGTACGATGCGGGATTGCGCGACGTCGCGCACGCGGTGGCGGCCAGCCGCGGGATCGCGCTCCGCGAGGGCGTATATGTCGCCGTTCCCGGTCCCAACCTCGAGACCCGGGCGGAGTACCGGTGGTTGCGCGGCATCGGCGCGGATGTCGTCGGCATGTCCACGGTGCCCGAGGTGATCGTCGCGGTGCACGGGGGCATGCGGGTCCTGGGACTGTCGATCATCACCGACCAGTGTATCCCGGAAACCCTGGAGCCGGCGACCCTGGAGAAGATCCTCGCGGTCGCCGCAGTCGCCGAGCCGAAGCTGACGGCCGTCGTGACGGGCGTGGTCGAGCGGCTGTGACAACGACCGCGCGCGCCGAGCCGCGGCTCCGTGGCGCCGGCACCGTACGCACTGCTCCCGGCCACGGCGGAGGCACTCGAGACCCAGCTTCTCGCCCAGTGGCGTGCCGAGCATCTGTTCGCGCAGTCACTCGCGGCGTCGGAGGGCCGTCCCGAGTTCGTGTTCTACGAGGGGCCGCCAACCGCGAACGGACTTCCGGGGACTCATCACGTCTTTTCGCGAACCGTGAAGGATCTGTTCTGCCGGCACCGGGCGATGCGCGGGTACCACGTGGCACGCAAGGCCGGGTGGGACACGCATGGCCTGCCCGTCGAGATCGAGGTCGAGAAGAGCCTCGGGATCACCGCCAAGGCGCAGATCGAAGCGTACGGCGTCGACCGGTTCAACGCGCTCTGCCGGGAGAGCGTCTGGAAGTACCGTGAAGTCTGGGAGCGCATGAGCGAGCGGATCGGGTACTGGCTCGACTTCCGCGACCCGTACGTGACGTACGAGGCGCCGTTCATCGAGAGCGTGTGGTGGGCGCTCGCGACATTGTGGAAGCGCGGGTTCCTGTACGAAGGGCACAAAGTCCTGCCGTACTGCCCGCGCTGTGAAACGGCGCTGTCGAGCCACGAGTTGGCGCTCGGCTATCGGGACGTCGAGGACCCGAGTGTGTACGTCGCGCTCGATCTGCTCGGCGGCGGCCGCCGCATTCTCGTGTGGACGACGACACCGTGGACGCTCGTCTCCAATGTCGCCCTCGCGGTGCACCCCGATCTCGCGTACGTGGAGATGAGGCCGCGTGCCGGGGATGACAAGCGGACGCTGATCCTGGCCGCGTCGCGGGTGCCGGCGGTGCTGGGCGATCACGCGGCGGATCAGTGGGAGACCGTTCGGACGCTCCGCGGCAGCGAGTTGGCGGGACTCCGCTATCAGCGGCCGCTGGATTGGGTTCCGTTCCCGGTAGACGCCGGCGACCATGAGATCATCGTGGCGGAGACATTCGTCTCGGCCGACGAGGGCAGTGGCATCGTCCACATGGCTCCCGCGTTCGGCGCTGACGACTACGCCGCGGGCCAGCGCCATGGGCTCGCGTTTCTGCAGCCGCTGACCAGTCGCGGGGCGTTCGTGCCGGGGACACCGGTCGTCGGGGGCGAGTTCGTCAAAGACGCGGACCGTGCGATCATCGATCACCTGCGCAGCGGCCGGCGTCCTGTGGTCCGCCCAGCGCGTCACACACTCGTATCCGCATTGCTGGCGGTGCGGCACGCCGCTGCTGTACTTCGCGCGCTCGTCGTGGTTCGTGCGAACCACCGCGTACCGGGACGAGATGCTGGCGCGCAACGCGCGTATCGGATGGCATCCGCCGGAGACCGGGTCAGGCCGCTTCGGCGAGTGGCTGGCCGGTAACATCGACTGGGCGATCTCACGCGACCGGTTCTGGGGAACGCCGCTGCCAGTCTGGGTGTGCGACGCGGACGCCGCGCATCGCGAGATCATCGGAAGCTTCGCCGAGCTGGCCGAGCGAACCGGAGCACCGCTGCCGCCGGACTTCGATCCGCACAAGCCAGGCGTGGACCGGTACCACTGGTCCTGCGCGGCGTGCGCCGCCGCTGGACGCCAGCCGCCTGGAACAATGCGGCGCGTCGCTGAAGTGATCGATGCCTGGTTTGATTCGGGGTCCGTGCCGTTCGCGCAGTGGCATTATCCGTTCGAGCACCGTGCGCAACTCGGCCGCCAGTATCCGGCGGACTTCGTCGCCGAGGGAATCGACCAGACCCGCGGGTGGTTCTACTCGATGCTGGCTATCGCCACTGGCCTGGGTGACGAGCTCCCGAACAACGAGGCGGGACACCCTGCGCCCTACCGCAACGTGGTCGTCAACGACCTCGTGCTGGATGCGCAGGGCCAGAAGATGTCGAAGTCGCGCGGGAATTCCGTGGACCCGTGGCCGATCATCGAGACGTATGGTGCCGACACCGTGCGGCTGTTCCTGATCTCGACCAGCCAGGTGTGGGTGCCGCGGCGCTTCGACGTGCAGGCGATCCAGGAGTCGTCGCGATTCCTGTGGCGCACGCTCAAGGAGACGTACAACGGGATGTTCGCCACGCTGGCGAACTACGGATGGACGCCGTCCGCCCACGATCCGGCGCCGCACGAGCGGCCACCACTCGACCGGTGGGTGTTGTCCCGGCTGGCGACCGTGGAGCGTGAAGCCGATGCGCTGTTCGAGCGGTATGAACCGACCCTGGCGATTCGGGCGGTCATGCAGTTCATCGATGAAGACGTGTCGAACTGGTATGTGCGGCTGACTCGCGGCCGGCGCTATGACGTGGACTCCTCCGACAGCCGGGCGGCGTTCGCGACGTTGCATGAAGTGCTGGCCGTCAGCAGCCGGCTGCTCGCGCCGGTCGCACCCTTCATGACCGACTGGCTGCACCGCCAGCTCACCGGAACATCCGTCCATTCCGCGTCGTATGTCCGGCCCGGTGGCGAGACGGCCATCGATGGCCGTCTCGAGCGGGCGATGGAGGCCGTCCGTACACTGGCGACGCTGGCCCGTGCGGCCCGGGCGACGGCAAAGATCAAGACCCGCCAGCCGCTCGGCCGTCTGGTATGCGTTGTGCCATCCACGGGGGACGCTGCCCCGGATGCGGGACTGCTGGCGGAGCTGGCACCGTTGCTTCAGACGGAACTCAACGTCAAGGAAGTCAGTTGGGTGTCGTCGGAGGATGCCTTGGTGACGCTGTCGGCCAAAGGCAATTACCGGACATTGGGGAAGAAGTTCGGGACGCGGACGCCCCTGGCTGCCCAGGCGATCGCTCGCCTGAGCAGCGATGATCTGCGCGCGTTCGAGCGAGGGGGCGTCCTGTCGGTCACCGCCGACGGCGACACCCAATCCCTCGACCGGGAGGACGTCAAGATCGAGCATGCGGCGGCGGGCGAGCTGCTGGTGGAGAAGCGGGAGGGCTTCGTGGCGGCACTGGACCCCCGCATTACCCCTGCACTGGCGGAAGAGGGGTTAGCGCGCGAAGTGATCAGTGCCGTACAACGGACGCGAAAGGAGGCCGGATTCTCGCTCAGCGACCGGATCCGCCTCGTCGTGGATGCCGGGCCACCGGTCGCGGCGGCAATCCAGACGCATCGGGACTGGATCGCGCGGGAAGTGCTGGCTCGCGACATCACCGTCGGCGGGGCCGCGCTCCCACCTGACGGGTTCGCCAACCGTGCCGCGGGAGCGGGGACGAACACGGGCGGAGGTACGGACGGAGGCTCGCACGACGCCGGGAGGCGGACAGAGGGAACGCCGAAGCTCACGGCGGGATTTGACGCGGTACGCACGCTCGATCTCGATGGACTGCGCGTGCGCATTGCCCTCACTCGGGAACTGGGATCATGACGTCACCAGACGTGACTGCCGGCAAGAAGTTCAAGCCGATGTCAAAGAAATTGTTGGCGCATTTCGAGAAGCGCCTGTTGGAAGAGCGGAAGCGTGTCCTGAAGGAGCTCGGGAACTACAACGAGGCGTTCGGGGCGACGCCGCAGAGTGCGGACGGCGACCTGAGCTCGTATTCTTTCCACATGGCGGATCAGGGGACCGACGCCATGGAGCGTGAGAAGGCATTCCTGTTCGCGAGCCAGGAGGGGCGGTTCCTCTGGCACATCGACGAGGCGCTGCGCCGGCTGTACCGTGCCCCGGAGACCTTCGGCCGCTGCCACAACTGCGGAGAGGAGATCGCGTACGAACGCCTCGATGCGCTCCCGCACGCGCGTTACTGTATTGCGTGTAAGCAACGC
Organism: uncultured Gemmatimonadales bacterium; assembly: GCA_963737895.1. Classification (GTDB taxonomy): domain Bacteria; phylum Gemmatimonadota; class Gemmatimonadetes; order Gemmatimonadales; family Gemmatimonadaceae; genus Palsa-1248. Next base: position 3,196,078 of record CAVTUF010000001.1, read on the forward strand.
GAAGAGGATGGCAAACGCTGACCTATGGCAGACAGCCTGCAAATCGGGGACGAGGAGCGCCGCGCGCGCCAGCACCGGCTCTTCTGGGGGCTGGCGGCTCTCGTCGTCGCCGCGGACATCGCCACCAAGGCAGTAGCCGTATCGGCGCTGTCCCGCGGCATTCCGCGCGATGTCGTGGGCAGCGTGGTCAAACTGGTTCTGGTCTATAACCCCGGAGCCGCATTCGGCCTGTGGTTCGGACCCAACTCGCGCTGGATCTTCCTGGTGCTGACCGCGTGCGCGCTGGCAGTGCTGACCAAGCTGTACCGGGCAACACCGGCCGGCGACGTTCTGCGCACCATCGCGATCGGTCTGGTGTGCGGGGGAGCAATCGGCAATCTCTTCGACCGGCTTCGGTCCCCGAACGGCGTCGTGGACTTCATCGACATTGGTGTGGGATACCACCGCTGGCCGACGTTCAACATCGCCGACATGGCGGTCACCACCGGCGCCATTCTGCTCGCGTGGGTGCTCTGGGTGGAGGATCGGGCCCCGTCGCGGAGAGCCGCGCCGCTTCCCGAGATGTAGCACGCCGGCCGCGTTGCCCCCCAGGCGATTCGATTTCCTCGCCGCCGCCGGCGGCCGCCTCGATATCGTCGTCGCGACGCACGGGGAGTTGTCGCGCACCCAGGCTGCCACGCTGATCGCGACCGGACAGGTCACGGTCGACGGACGCCGGGAGAAAGCAGCATACCGGCTTCGGGCTGGCGAGCGAGTGTCCGTGACGGTGCCCCCCCCGCCGGGGCGCGATGTGGTGCCCGAGACCATTCCTCTGCGAGTCGTCTACGAGGATGAATGGCTCATGGTGGTCGACAAGCCGGCGGGCATGGTCGTCCATCCGGCGCCGGGTCACTGGACGGGGACACTCGTCAACGCCTTGATGGGCCGGGCTGCCAACCGGTCCAACGGCGGAGGCGGAGATCCGGACGATGACGGGACCGGGGGACCGATTGCCTCGGAGCGCGCGGGGATCGTGCATCGTCTCGACAAGGAGACTTCGGGACTCCTGCTGGTGGCGCGAACGGACCGCGTGCACCGCCAACTGAGCGAGGCGATCGCCCGGCGAGATGTCGAGCGGCGATACGCGGCGCTCGTATGGGGGCATCTGGCCGAGGACAGGGTGACGGTGGACCGTCCGATCGGCCGCGATCCGCGAGACCGAAAGCGCATGGCAATCGTCAGTAGTGGTCGGCCGGCGCGGACGGATTTCGTGCGTCTCGCGCGCTTCGATTCAGCCGATTTGCTGCGGGCAAAACTCCATTCAGGGCGCACCCACCAGATCCGTGTCCATTCTCGCGTCTCTGGGACATCCGGTAGCAGGCGACGACACGTACGGTGGAGGAGGCGGACGGCGCCTGATCGGGCTGCCGCCGCGGCGACACTTCCTGCATGCGGCGTGGTTGACGTTCCGGCACCCGGTGACAGGGAAAATGCTCGATCTGCGATCGCCGTTGCCACCGGATCTGCGTGTGTCGGTGGAGGCGCTGGCCAGCGGGGGCGAGCCGATCCGGGGTGTGGGGGATGCGGAGCCGAACGGGGGGACGGAGGGGGATGTTCTCGTCGATGTCGGGTTCTACGAGCGCGATGCATGATGCGGCGCGGACTCACGGGCTGGGGCAGCCTGAGGAGGCGCTCGGATTCGAGCACGCCATCGGGAACTCCGCCGACGCACCCAGGCTCCTCGTCTTCACCGCAGCGGGCCGCACCTGTGCCTGCGAGCTGAGCGGAGTCCGCGAGATCATTCCCAACCGCCGGGCCACGACGTTGCCGGGCGCGCCGTCCTTCGTGACCGGCCTGATCAATCTCAGGGGGTCGATCGTCACCGTCCTCGACCTGAGCGCTCGCCTGGGGGGTCCAGCGGTCCCCGCCGAGCGCGGCTCGATCATTCTCGTGGACGCCATGTCCAAAGTCGTTGGGATAGTTGTAGATGAGCTACGTGATGTCCAGCGAGTTCTGAGGTCGGACATCGGTCCGGCGGACAAATCGGGCGGGGAAGACGGCCTTGCCAGCGGGGTGCTGCGGGTCGGGGACGAGGTCGTGGTTTTGCTCGACGTCGCCCGAATCGTCGCTCACGCACTGCTGTAGCACCGCAGTTGAACGGAACTCAACACGCACCACCAGCCGAGAGCCACAGTCGGGAGCCAAGGTGAGCCACACGGTACTGATTTGCGACGACGCGATCTTCATGCGCACGATGGTGGGTGACATCCTGCAGCAAGCTGGCTTCGAGATTGTCGGCGAGGCGGAGACGGGGCTGCAGGCGGTCGAGAAATACAAGCAACTACGGCCCGACCTCGTCACGATGGACATCGTGATGCCGGACATGGGTGGCATCGACGCCGTCCGTGAGATCACGCGATTCGATCCGCAGGCCAAGATCCTGATGTGCAGCGCCATGGGCCAGCAGGCGCTCGTGGTGGAGGCCATTCAGGCGGGCGCCAGGGATTTCGTCGTGAAGCCGTTCCAGCCCAGCCGGGTCCTGGAAGCGGTTCAGCGCGTGCTCGCCTAGACCGGCTCGCGGCGCCGACCGCCGGCTCCGCCGACCCGTGGACACCGCGCGCTACGCCGAGCTGTTCCTCACCGAGAGCAGGGAACACGTCTCGGCGATCAACCATGCCCTGCTCGAACTCGAGCGGGCTTCCGATAGCGGCCGCGATAGCGGCCCAGGCCATGCCCCCGCCGCCGAGACGCGGCGTTCCGCTATCGCGGCCCTCTTCCGCGCGGTCCACACGATCAAGGGGATGAGCGCGACGATGGGATACACGGCCGTCGCGACGCTGTCGCACGAAATGGAAGCCCTTCTGGACTGGTTGCGGCGCGGCGACGCGGTGGTGGACACGCCGCTCATGGATACGCTGTTCAAGGCAGCCGACGCACTCGAGTCCTCGATCGAGCGCGCGGTGTCCGGGAAAGGGGCGGACGCCCGGATCGAGCGCATCGCGGCACGGCTCAGGGACGCTACCGCTCCCCCGACAAACGGCGGTGCCCAGACCGTGCCGTCGCGAATCGCAGAGGGAAGCCCGGGCGGACGTCCCGGTGGCCGCCGCCGGAAGACCCCGCCGCGGCCCCGCAACCGCGCCCGGGCGCCGCGCCCCACACCGGCCGTGACCGCGCTGCCGGAAACGGTGATCCGTGTACGGTTCGTTCCCGATGCCCCCCTGCGCGGAGCGCGCGCGGCGATGGCCGTGCAGCGCACGCACGCGTTCGGCGAGGTGCAGTCGATCGAGCCGCCCGAGCACACGTTCGCGGCACCGGACTTCGGACAGGAAGTCACGATCCGGGTCGTGACCTCGGTCCCGCCGGCGACGATCGCCCGCTCCATCGAGAGCGTCGGAGACGTCGCCGGCGTCGAGGTAGGAGAAGCAGTCCCCGATGGTCGTACGCCAGACGCGATCGGGAATGACTCGCCGCCGGCACGACGGAGTCGTCCCTCCGGGCGCCACGCCCTATCCGGACCCGGCGCAGGTGCGAGCGACATGGGGGAGGATCCTTTTCGCGCGCGCCACGTGCGTATCGACCTTCGCCGCCTCGACGCCCTGATGAATCTCATCGGTGAGCTGGTGATCGCGCGGGGCCGCCTCGTGGCGCTCACCGCCGCGTCGGAGGATCAGGCGCTCACCGAGACGGTTCATCAGTCCGCCCGGCTGATCGGCGACTTGCAGGACGAGATCATGACGTGCCGCATGGTGCCGGTCTGGCAAGTCTTCGATCGGTTCCCCCGGCTCGTCCGGGATGCGGCGCGATCGCTCGGCAAGCAGGTGGCATTCGATGTGAATGGCAAGGAGATCGAGCTCGATCGGTCGATGCTCGACGAGATCGGAGATCCGATCGTCCATTTGCTGCGGAACGCCGTCGATCACGGGATCGAGGCGCCCGACGCCCGGGTCGCAGCCGGGAAGCCCGCGGAGGGCCGGCTCACTCTCAGCGCCATCCGGGATCGGTCGGCGGTGCTCATCCGCGTCGAGGATGACGGCCGCGGCATCGACCGCGACCGGGTGCTGGCCCGGGCGCGCGACACCGGCCTCGTGGACGCGGCCGCGACCACGCTCACCGACGACGAAATGGTTCGCCTCATTGCCCGCCCGGGGTTCACCACCGCTGACCACGTGACCAACCTGTCCGGCCGGGGAGTCGGGATCGACGCGGTCCAGGCCCGAGTCCGGGCGCTTGGCGGGTCGGTGGACATCAAGTCGGTGCCCGGCAAAGGGACGGTGGTGACGGCCCGCCTGCCGCTAACGCTGGCGATCATGCGTGCGTTGCTGGCACGGACTGGGGGGGAGACGTACGCCTTCCCCATGGCCCACGTCGACGAGACGGTGAGCGCCGAGGGCTTGGCCCTGGCGGCAGTCCGGGGGCGACCGGTCATGCTCCTTCGGGGCGAGGCCGTGCCCTACGTCCGGCTGCGCGAGCTGCTGGGTGCCCCCGGGGGTGCAGGGTCCGCCTTGGCGCCCGTTGCCGAGCAGCACGTGCTCGTCCTGGAGAGTGGGGGGCGGCGCACGGCCGTGGCTGTCGATGAGCTGACGGGCCAGCAGGACATTGTGGTCAAGCAGTTCGACGGTGTGCGGGGGGGCCTGCCGTTCTTCAGCGGCGCGACGATTCTCGGGGACGGAGCCCCGGCCTTAATCGTCGATGTGAGTAGCCTCATCTGATTAGGTGGACCCGGTGGAGCCCCTTGCCATGGATGACATTCGTTCGCTCAAAGCGAATCAGCTAGACGCACTTCGCGAGGTCGCCAACATCGGCGCCGGCCACGCGGCCACCGCGCTGTCGCAGATGACGGGGGGGACCATCATGATCAGCGTCCCCACGATCAACATCGCGCGGCTCGAAGATGTGCCGCCTCAGATCACGGCGCCGGAGGAACCGGTGGCGGCCGTCCTCATGAACATGCTGGGCGACCTGACGGGGCGGACGCTGCTCGTCTTTCCTCGTCCGACTGCGCTGCGCCTGGCAGGCTTGATGCTCAACCGGCGTCCCGACACCGAGATCGATCTCGGCGAGATCGAGCAGTCGGCCATCAAAGAGGCGGGCAACATTCTCAGCGGAGCGTACCTGAACGCGCTGAGCGACTTCATGGGGCTGATGCTGCTCCCGTCCCCGCCGAGTCTCGCGGTGGACATGTCGAGCGCCGTGCTGACGACGGCCTATCTGCAGTTCGGGACGGACCGGGACTACGTCTTCTGTGTGGAGACGGAGTTCTTCATGCTGGAGCTCAACGAGAAATTGCGCGGGTTCTTCCTGCTGCTCCCGGACGTAGCGTCGCTTCACGCGATTCTGCGCGCCATCCACGTCGCCTAGGCCCGCCGGCGAACGGCTCAGGAGAGCGCGCATGGGCGCGGCCAACATGATCTCGGAGCGGGACCGCAATGTCTTGCGATCCTTCGCCCGGCGGATCGATCCGGCGGATGCGGGCGCGCACAACAACCTCGGCGTACTCTACTTCCACAAGGGCCTGTTCGAGGAAGCGGTCGCCGCCCTCACGCGCGCGCTCGAGCTCGACCAGAAGATGCTGGTCGCGCAGCGGAATCTCGAAGTCGCGTATTTCAGCTCCGGCTATTACGACCGCCGGGTGGCGGCCCTGCGCGATCAGCTTCGCGCGGCGCCTGCCAATCGTGATGCGCGATGGGAGCTGGGCCGGGCGTTCGCCCTGCTCGGCCGCGCGCCCGAGGCGGTGGCCGAGTTCACGGAATTCCTGCGATACCACCCGCAGGATCTGGGTGCGTTGGTGCAGCTCGGGCTCGCCGAGAAAGCATCAGGTGATCTCGAAGCTGCACAGGGATGGTTCGAACAGGCGCTGGCGCTCGATCCGGAGAGTCCGGTCGTGCTCTTCAACATCGCCGAGGTCCTGTATAACCGCGGATTGAACGATGAGGCGCTCGCCGCGCTGCAGCGTGTGATCGCGCGGCGGCCCGACAACCCCGACGCGCACTACCTGATGGGTTTCGTGCTCGGCGACATGGGGCGCCACGCCGAGGCGCAGGAAGCGGCGAAACGCGCCATTCAGCTCAACCCGACGCTCGGGCGCGCCCAGACCAATCTGTCGCTCGAGAAGCACGGGCTGGCGAAGGCGGACGCGCCGCAGTCGGTCTCCGACCGCCGTGCGATGGCCACGATGGCGGTCGCCGACGGCGGGACACTGGCGCATTTCAACCTGGGTCTCGCGTTCCGGCAGAAGGGGTACTATGCGGAGGCGTTGCGCGAGTACCAGCTTGCGCTCGAGCGTGGCGAGGAGCGCACGCTCGTACAGCAGGCCATCGCGGAGCTGCAACTCCTGCGCAAAGACGTCGCGGCCGGCGTCGCCGCCTACGATGGTCTCATCGCCGAGCGCCCGGACAGTCCGAAACTGTGGAACGAGCGCGGTGTCGCGCTCCACCAGGGAGGCCGGTACGAGCAGGCCGCCGAGAGCTACCGCCGGGCCATCCAGGCCGATCCGCGGTATGCGATCGCGCACAACAACCTCGGAGTCGCGCTCTTCCACGCCGGTGATTCCGCGGGCGCCGCGTCGGCATTCCGCACGGCCCTGGACCTGGCGCCGACCTTCTCGCACACCCGCCTCAACCTCGCGCTGCTGCTGTTCAAGGCCAAACGGCTGCAGCAGAGCGTCGAAGCCTACCGCCAGGTGCTGCTCGATGAGCCTGAGCACGCCGTCGCGTGGAACGGGATCGGCCTCGTCCTGACGGAACTGCGGCGGTTTGCCGAAGCCCGCAATGCCTTTGCCCGGGCCGTGCAGAGTCGCCCTGACTGCGCCGAGGCGCACTACAACCTGAGCTTCGCCCTCTCCAACCTGGGCGATTTCGACGCGGCGCTTCGCGAGACCAAGCGTGCGTTGGAGCTCGACCCGTACTACGTGCAGCAGAAGTTCGAGCTCGCGATCGACTTTCAGTATGAGCATCCGGATCTCTCGATCGGGCCGGATCTGGGCGGCCCTGCGGACCAGCATCATCCGGTGGTCGCCGATTTCGCGTTCGACGGCAATGTGCTCGACTCGCTGTTCGCCGAACTCACTCCCGTCGCGGTTGCAGATGCCGGCCGTGATGCCGCGGCAGACCCGTACGGCATGGCCCGCGACTACCTCTCAAAGGGCCTGTACGACCGGGCGGCGTCGGAGATTGGCCGGGCGTTGATGCGGGGAGCGCATCGGGCGACCGGCATGGTCCTGATGGGAGAGGTATTCGCACGCCAGGGTTACTACGGCGAAGCGCTCGAGCGCTTTCGCAATGCGCGGCGCGTCAATGGGGGTGCGCGGGGTGCGGACGCGGGAGAAGTCCGCGCGCTCGTGGCGCTGCATCGCGCACCAGAGGCGTGCCCGCTGGCGGAGACGCTACTGGCGGCGACCCCCGACAATGTGGATGTCCTGCTCCTCGTCGCGGCGGCGCGCGCGGGCGCGGGCCAGGTCGAGGGAGCACTCGGTGCGTTGGAACACGCGTGCGACGTGGGTCCCCGCCGGGCGGACGTGCTCAAAATGATCGGCGACGTCACACGCGACGCGGGACAACTGGAGCGCGCACGCTCCGCCTACCGCGAAGCGCTCGACGTGGATCCGGACCGCGCGGTGGTGCGCTACGAACTGGCCATGCTGCTGATCGCCGCGGGCGAGCGGCGGCTCGCGGAGGCCGAACTCCGTGGGGCGCTCGATCAGGTTCCGACGTACGCGAATGCCGCGCTTGCCCTCGCGGACCTGTGCCGCGCAATGGATCGCGGCGCGGAAGCGCTCGGCTTGCTCGTGGACCTGCTCGAGCGGGATGCATCGCATGCCGCAGCTCTCCTCGCACTCGGCGAGCTGTTGTTCGAGAGTGGACGGCGCCGTGATGCCGCCCAGGCCTGGGCGCGGCTGCTGGTCGTGGAGCCGGGACATCCGGGAGCGCTCTACTACCAGGGCGCGATGCTCGCCGAGCGCAACCGGTATCGCGAGGCGATCGAGCGCTGGGACCAGGTGATCGCGACTGATCCAGACGGGGAGTTTGCCACTCGCGCTCGCCGGGATCGCCGAACGGCTGCCGACCTTGCGCAGATTTTCGTCCGCCAGCCAGCGCCGCGGGGGCGGACGTCCATGCCCGTGACCGTGGCGCCGGCAGCGGCCGCGTCGGGCGCTGTCGCAGGCGCGAGACCTGCGGGCCGCGCATCGGGTGGCACGTCACGTACGAGCAAGCGCGTTGCCGCGGTTGCGGGCGGGGGACGATGAATGGCCATCGAAGGGTCGCTCCGCGAGTTGAGCATCCACGACGTCTTTCAGATGCTGGATCTGAGCCGGAAGACGGGGACGCTGCGCATCACATCCGAGTCGCGCGAGCACGAGGGAACCGTGGTGTTCGAGCGCGGCCGCGTGCTGTCGGCCTCGATGCGGGGTAGCCCGGCTCCGCTGGGGCAGTTGCTCGTCCGGGCTGGACGCATCACGGATGAGGATCTGGCGCGGGCACGCGGGCTTCAGGCAGCCGGTGATACCCGTCGCCTTGGTGAGATCCTGCTCGCGCTTGGCATGGTGGGGGCGCGAGAGCTCGAACGGCAGGTGCGGCTCCAGGTCGAGACCGTGGTATTCGACCTCATGTCGTGGCGGGAAGGACTCTTCTCGTTTCAGGAGCGGGACATCGCCACGATGCCGATCGACGCGCCCGTCCACGTCTCGACTGAGTCGCTCCTCATGGAAGGGGCACGCCGGTTCAATGAATGGTCGCGAATCGTGGACAAGGTGCCGAGCCTTGCCGTGATCCCGGTGCTGGCGACGGTGACCGACGACCACGCGACGCGGCTCGACCTGCTGCCGAGCGAGTGGGAAGTCCTCGCAGCGATCGACGGTCTGACGGACCTGCGCGGACTCGCGGCGACGTTGGGCCGCAGTGACTTCGAAGTCGCCAAGGTGATGTACGGTCTGGTGTCGACCGGGGTGGTGGAGTTGCGGGACGCGGGCAGCGCGCGCGCGGGCGGGACGAGTGAAGGCAGCGCCGCCGATCCCAACTGGGAGTTGGCGACGGCGCGTGAAGCGTTAGCCGCAGGCAGGCCCGACGAAGCGCTCGACGCGGCCCGGCGAGCGATTGGTGCGGCGCCGGATGACGCCGCGCCACGGATCATGGCGGCGCAGGCGCTGCGCAGGTTGCGGCGGTATGGCGAGGCGGCCGAGGAGTTGCGTCGTGCGACAAATGCGGCGCCTGGGCTGCCCGATGTCCATCTCGAGCTCGGGTACGCGGCCGCGAGCCGCGGCGACTTCCGCGAGGCCGTGGCGAGCTGGCAGAAGTATCTGCAGGAATCGTCGGCTGAGGGACCGGGCGCAGCCGTCGTACGCGATGCGATCGCTTCGGCAACGCTATTGTGCACCGCGCTGGAGGCGCACGCGGGTGTCTGATGAGATCAGGCGATGGAGCGAAGAGCTGGCGCGGGACCCCGCGAGCATGGTGTTCGTGCCGCTCGGCGACGCGTTGCGGCGTCGAGGACAGCTCGAGCCTGCGCTCAAAGTCGCGACGCGCGGTCTGGAACGGCATCCGTACGACGCGGACGCCCACGATCTGCTGGCGCGCATTCATGCCGACCGGGGAGAATTGGAGAACGCGATGGATGAATGGAGCGCCGCGCTGCGGGTCGCGCCGCATCATGCGGGCGCGCTCAAGGGGATGGGTTTCGCGTGCTTTCAGAGTGGCCGGTCGGCCGAGGCCGAGCGGTATCTGGTGGCTGCCGTCGCGGCCGACCCCGGCGATCCGACGATCAATGCCGCATTGTCGCGTCTGCGGGTGCCACAGGGCGAAGCCAACGGTTCGAGTGGTCCGGCATACACGGCATCGATGAACGGCGCCGGCGAAGCCGTAGCATCACTCGCGCAACCGGCGCTCGCACCCGCACAGGATCCCGAGCTCGCGTTCGCGACCGCGAGTGCGGCCGGCGTGTCGCCGGACGCGCGTGACGTCTTTGCAGACCTGTTGGGTGACGGCGAGCAGACCGCGCTCCTGCTGGATCCGCACGGATACGTGTTGGCGGGCGCTTACGTGGTGGCCGATGGCCGGGATGTCGCGCAGGAGGTCGGCGGCGCGCTCAGCGGCGTCAGCGAGGAGGCGCATCGGGCGATGCGGCATCTCGGGCTCGGTGAGTGGTCATCGATCGTATTCGAGGCCGAAGTCGCGGCGATCGCGATGGCGCCAGTCGCGCAAGACGGGGAGATCGCGATCGCGCTGGTCGCGGCCGCGCGGACGGTTCCGCTGGGGCTCGTGCGCCGGTTGCTGCGCCGGGTCAGCGAACGGGGCGGCGCGTGGCTCGCAGGCAGCGCCGGACAGACTGGGATGGGGCGCTGATGCCGGCGTTCGTGGAGATGCTCGATGGGTTCACGCGGCAACGAGGTGTGCAGGGCGGCCTCGTGGTGAGCGAGCGAGACGGCATCGTGGTGGACGCGCAGGTGCAACTCGGCGTTCGCGCGAGCGTGGTCGCCGCACTGGCGGCGTCGATCTACCGCAAGGCGCGTCTGTCGGCGGAGGCCGCGGGGCTGGGCCCGGTCACGTACGTCGAACTTGCCGCCGCTGAGGGTCGTCTTTGCATGGCGGGGCGCGACGATCTGGTCGTCGTGCTCATCACGGACGGCCGGTCGAGCGTCGGGCTGTTGCGCACCGCGCTGCTACAGGCGGCGGAGACGCTGACGTGACCGTCGCCGTCGTCGAACGGTGGGTGGAAGCGCCTCTGCGCAGTTTCGTGCAGGACGCGCAGGTGACGCTTGCCCTGCTGCTGACCCCGAGTGGCCAAGTGCTGGGCCAGCACGGGTTCAATCGGGCGATGGACGTCATGGCGGCGTGCGCGTTGGCGGCCGCGATCCATGCGTCATCGGCCGAGCTGGGCAAGTTGCTCGAAGGCAAGCCATTCGCCGGCCTGCACCACGCGGGCGCCACACGCCAGATATTTCTCGCGCCGGCCGAGACGCGGCGCGGCACGCTCCTCTGTCTGACCGTGTTCGACGACGCGACGTCCATTGGCATCGTGCAGCTCTATTTCGACGAGCTGCGCGAGCGCCTCGCGGCCGGAGCGCCCGGGGCCCGTACGCCGCCCCAGGGTGTGCTGGCCGACACGTTCGAGCAGGACCTGAATCGCAACCTCACGCTTCTCTTCCGCCGGTAGCCCTGTGTCGCTCGTCAACTACGCCACGCGCGAGATCACGTGCAAGATCGTCTACTACGGGCCCGGCCGGTCCGGAAAGACGACGAATCTGCACTACATCTACGGCCAGGTTCCGAGCGACCGCAAAGGCCGCATGGTGTCGCTTGCAACGCAGACCGATCGCACGCTGTTCTTCGATTTCCTGCCGCTCGACCTCGGTACGATCTCGGGCTTCACGACGAAGATGCAGCTCTACACCGTGCCGGGTCAGGTTTACTATCAGACCACGCGCAAGCTCGTACTCCAGGGCGCGGATGGCGTGGTCTTCGTGGCGGACAGCCAGGCACGCCAGCTCGAGGAGAACATCGAGAGTCTGCAGGACCTGCACGCGAACCTGGGCGAGCACGGAATCGATCCGCGGCTCGTGCCGCTCGTACTGCAGTACAACAAGCAAAACCTGCCACCGGAACTCATCCTCGATGCGCCGGCGATGGATGAAGCGCTCAACTTCCGCGGGGTGCCCGCCTTCGGGGCCGATGCCCTCGCCGGTCCCGGGGTGTTCGAGACGCTACGCGGTATCTCGGAACTCGTGCTGCGCCGGCTGAGTGGCTCCGCAGCAGGCGCACCGGCACCCAGCTCGCTCGCAGGCGGCGCGGGACCGGCCACGCGGGCGCCGGCCAACTCGGCCGGCACCGCTTCCGGCCGCCGGTAGGACGAGGCGGCACGTGGAGCTCGACGGACGACACCAGTTCGCCAGCATCGTCGTGGGGCCGGCCAACCGTCTCGCGGTGGCCGCCGCATTGGCGGTCGCCGAGAATCCTGGTTCGACCTACAACCCGCTCTACATCTGGAGCGCCCCAGGCCTCGGGAAAACGCAGTTGTTGACCGCGATCGGGCTTCGTGCACGTAGCCTACATCCGGCACTACAGGTTGCCGCACTCAATGTCGACGAGTTTGCGGGGCAGCTCCAATCCGCGGTAGCGACGGGGGAGCCAGCTTCGTTTCACCGGCGCTTCCAGGACACGGAACTGTTGCTGATCGATGACGTACAGTTCCTGGCGGGCTGTCACGAAATGCAAGCCGAGCTGCTGTGCCTTATTGAAGAGTTTCATGCGTCGGGACGACAGATCGCCTGCGCGGGTGACCGCCCGCCCGGTGACATCGCGGACATCGACGAGCGGCTCGCGGCCGAACTCTCGGGCGGGCTGGTAGTCGAGATCGGCCTCAATGGCGGGGCGCGGCGCGCGAGCGGTGCGGTGTCGTCTCCGCCCGCCGCCGAGTTTCTGAATTTCATTTCGGACGTCGCGACGGTCGTCGCCCGGCACGTCGAGCCGTGGCGCTCCAGCATCGGAGAGGCGGCCGAGCGGTGGCGGGCCGAGGGCTACGACACGGCAGTCCTCGAGCGGGCGATGCGGGCCGCGGGAGATCCCGGAAGCGACGCCCTGATCGCGACCTATGAACGGTGCGTGGCCAGGCTCCGGACACTCCAATGTGAAGCTGCGGCCATCGATCCCGATCTCGCGGCGAGGGACATCTTCTTCGACCCCGCGCGCGTCGTCGAGGCCGAGGAGCTGCTTGCGGGTGCGCAGGAGCCAGCGGATGCTGGCGGTGCGCCTGAGCCGGACGGTGGTGGCTGGCAGGACCCCGGCGACGATGCGGCGCATTCCAACGGTGCGGGGGCCGCGCACGATGCGGCCGACACGCCTGATATGATCGACCTCGTGGACATGGTGGATGTGGTGGACGCCGGCGTTGTCCAGACGGAGGCGCCTGCGCCGGAGGTGCCGGCTCCGGTCTCGGTGGTCGCACGCCGCACATCCCGGGGCATGGTGATCACGTCCATCCTGGCCGAGGATCCATTTTTTCTCGATGACGAGAAGGTGGTTTGGGATTGGCCCGATGCGCTGGGCCGGGTCATCGAGGAGTTCCGCTAATGGCGATTCGGGGGAGTCTCCGCGAGGCGAGCCTGCCGGACGTCCTGCAGTTGCTGGCAATGGGCAAGAAGACCGGCTGCCTGAGCGTCACCCATCGCAACAACTTCGGCTACATCTATTTCGATCGTGGCCGGATCGCCTATGCGTCCATCGTCAACCGGCGTGACCGGCTCGGCGACCTCCTGGTCAAAGCCGGCTTGCTCACGCGCGCGCAACTGGACGCGGCGATCACAACTCAGGCCGCCGATCCAAGCCGGCGCCTCGGCGACATCCTGGTGAGCCAGCGGCTCGTGAGCCGAGAGGCGCTGCACGAGCAGGTCCGCACGCAGATCGAAGAGGCGGTCTACTACCTCTTCACCTGGTCGCAGGGCACGTTCAATTTCGAGCCTGACATCCGGCCCGAAGAGCAGGACTATCTGGCCGCGATCAACCCCGAGTCCCTGCTGCTCGAAGGCGCGCATCGCGTCGATGAATGGAGCCTGATCGAGCGCAAGGTTCCGAGCTTCGACATCGTGTTCGACGTGGATCGGGAGCACGTGCAGCAGAGCGGCGTCACCTTCACTCCGATTCAGGACACCGTGCTGGCGTTGCTGGACGGCCGCCGGGATGTCCGGACCATCGTCGATGAGTCGGGGCTGGGCGAGTTCGAAGTCGGGAAAGCGTTGTACGGGCTGGCGTCCGCGAGCTTCGTGCACCGGGTGGGGCGCACCAAGACGGCGGATCCCGCGGTCTCGGATGCGCGTGTCGAGGAGCATCGCAACCTCGGAATCGCTTTCTACAAGACCGGCATGTTCGAGGAGGCGACCCGTGAGTTCCGGCGGGTGTCCGAGCTCCGGCCGGCGGATCATGGGGCGCCGTTCTATCTCGGACTCGTGCTGATCCGCCAGGGCAAGTGGCCGGCCGCCGTCACCGCGTATGAAGAGGCGGCGGCGATGTCGGGCGCGCGACCGGCGGTCTTCCACAATCTCGCCTATGCGCTGGAGCGCCTGGGTCGTTTGGATGAAGCGCAGGCCGCGCTGGAGCAGGCGACGACGCGGGGCGGCCGGGATGACGCCCGCGTGCGCATGTCGCTGGGCGTGCTCGCGCTACGGCGCGGTGGGGTGGCTGATGCGGACGCCCTTCTGACCGCTGCGCGGTCGCTCTGGGGCGTGCGGCCGCCGGCGCCAGCGTGGTTTCACTACGCCGGACTCGCGGCCGCGATGCGGGGCGAACTCGAGCGCGCGATCGCGCTCCTGCGCGAGGGTGTCGGATATCATCCGCACGCCGCGCCACTCTACAACAATCTGGCCACCATCCTGGAGCGCCGCGGCAGCTATGCCGACGCCGCGCTCGCGGCCGAGCGGGGGCTGCAGGAGGCGCCCGGCCTCGCGCAACTGCACAAGAACGCCGGCGACTACGCCTATCGCATCGCGCGCTACGATGACGCCTTCGACGCTTACCAGCGAGCCGCGCGCGCCAATCCCGAACTGGGCGAAGATCTGTACTTCAAGATGGGCAACATCCAGTACCGGCGCGGGGATGCCTCCGGCGCGATGCAATCCTGGGAGCGGGCGCTGGAGCTGGACCCGGACAGTGCGATCGTCCGCAGCAACCTCGAGACCGTGCGTCGCACGGCACGGGCACGAACATGACCGATTCCGCGCAGGGTGCCAGGCCCGGTGAGGCGGCCACGGTGGCGGGCAGCGACGCGGCGGATTTCGCCGCGCTGCTGGCGAAGATCGCGCGGGAGCGGGACTTCGTCTGTCACAGCTACAAGGAAAAATGTCTTCGGCGGCGGATCGCGGTCCGGCTGCGGGCCAAAGGCATCGCGACGTACGCCGACTATGCGCGGCTGCTGGAGAGTGATCCCCGCGAATACGACACGCTGCTCGACACTCTCACGATCAACGTCACGAAGTTTTTCCGGAACTGGGATGCCTTTTCCGCCCTGTCCCGCACCGTCGTGCCGTCGCTGTGGGCGCTTTCCACCGACGCGCTGCACATTTGGAGCGCCGGGTGCGCGTCCGGGGAAGAGCCCTACTCCCTCGCGGCACTGTTTCACGCCTACGCCGTGGAGCAGCATGACCTTGCGCGTGCGGGGCGTATTCGCGTGCTCGGAACCGACATCGACCGTGAGAGTCTGTCTGCCGCGAACCGCGGCACGTATTCCGAAGCCGCGTTCGCGGACACACCGGCGGACCTTCGCACGGAGTACTTCAGCCACGGCACGCCGTCCGACGTCGATCGCCGGATCCGGGCGCTCGTACGGTTCGCCCGGCACGATCTGATTCGCGACCCCGCACCCGCCGGCCAACACCTGATAGCCTGCCGGAACGTCATCATCTACTTCGACCGCGCCGCGCAGGAAGCCCTGTTCGCGCGGTTCCACGCGGCGCTCGTCCCCGGCGGCTTTCTCGTACTCGGGAAAGTCGAGACCCTGCTCGGCCCGACGCGCAATCTCTTCGCGCCGGTCGATGCCCGAGAGCGGATCTTCCGCCGTGTCTGATCCGGCCCTGACCGCCGGCGGCCGCTCCGTGCGCGCAGGAATCGCGCGATGATCGAGCAGATCCGCGTGAACGTCGCGGCCTACGCGGTCGCGCGCGGCGACGCTGTGATCTCGACCCTCGGGCTGGGATCCTGCGTGGCGATCGCGGTGCATGACCTGTCGTCGGCGGTCGGTGGCCTGGCGCACGTGCTGTTGCCGAGTGAGAGCATGTCTCGCGACCGGGAGAACCGCGCGAAATTTCCGGGCACGGCGGTGCCGCTCCTGCTGGAGGAGATGCGGAAACTCGGAGCCACCGGGCCGTTCACGGCCAAGCTGGCTGGTGGGGCGAGCATGTTCGGCGCGCTGCTGCCGTCCGGCGGCGTCAACATGGGCGAGCGAAACGTGGAGGCCGTCCGCCGGGCACTTGGTGTGGCCGGTATCGGCATCGCCGCGCAGGATACGGGTGGTGACTACGGGCGCAGCGTCTTCCTGCACGTGCGGGATGGACGGCTGGTGGTGCGGTCGCTGAACCGGGGGGAGCATGTCCTCTAGGCCGACGCCTGTCGCGCACCTGCCCGCGGTGCCGCCGCGCCAACGCGTGCGGACGGTTCTGGTCGTCGACGACAGCGCCTTCATGCGCCGCGTCATCGGCGACGTCGTCGGTACAGCGTCCGAGGAGTTCCGCGTTGTCGGCACCGCTCGCGACGGGCTCGATGCCCTGCGGCAGATCCACGCGCTCGAACCCGACATCGTGACGCTCGACATCGAGATGCCGGAGCTCGATGGGCTGCAGACGCTGGGCTACATCATGGCTGAGACGCCCCGGCCCGTGGTGATGCTGAGTGCCGCGGGCGCGCCTGGGAGTGCCGATCTGACGATACGCGCTCTCGAGCTCGGGGCTGTGGACTTCGTGCGTAAGCCAATGGGGCCCCTCAGCCTCGACCTCTCGTCGGTCCGCGAGCGTCTGATCGGAGCACTCCGCGCCGCCGCGTGCGTCAATCTGCAGGGCGTCAGCGTGCTGGCGCGGCCGCCGGTGGGGACGGTGACCGGGGGGTCGCTGGCCGCGGATGCAGCGGTGTGGGTGGTGGTGATTGCCGCGTCAACGGGAGGACCGCGGGCATTGTCGGAGATCGTGCCCGCACTGCCCGCGGATCTTGGGGCCGCCGTTCTGATCGTGCAGCACATGCCGGGCGGCTTCACCCAGAGTCTGGCGCAGCGGCTGGATGCCATGAGCACCTTGCGGGTGTGTGAGGCCGCATCCGGGATGCCGGTCCAGCACAACCGTGTGTACATCGCCCGCGGGGGATTTCACATGCGAATCGCGCGGGGCGCCGGCGGCCCGACCCTCGCGCTCGACTCGGGCCCGGCGATCTGGGGGGTCCGCCCGGCCGCTGACCCGCTGTTTCGGTCCGCCGCGCAGACCTTTGGGTCCCATGTGGTCGGCGCGGTGCTCACGGGCATGGGGCGGGACGGCGCCGAGGGCCTCCGTGCGGTGCGAGACGCGGGCGGGCAGGCCGTCGTCCAGGATCAGATGACCTCCATCATTTACGGTATGCCGCAGGCCGCGCTGGCCACGGCCGGCGCCGATCGCGTGGCCGCGCTACCGGATGTGGCGGCCGCCGTGCGTGAGTTGCTTGAATCGGCGCGTCGTCTGGACGACGCCGCGCAGGGCGCGCGCACGTGATGGCCGCATTGGCTGAGACCACGAGTGAGCTGCTCGTTTTCCGGGTGGGCGGCGAGCGGTTCGCGATGAGTGTCGAGGCAGTCGAGGGGATCGGCGACATGCCGCCGATCACGCCCTTGCCGGCGATGGCGCGCGATCAACTGGGAGTCTGCGATCTGCGCGGATCGCTGATCCCTGTGTATTCGCCCGCCGCGGCCCTCAACGTCCGGTTAGGTACGCCCGCCGTCGCGATCATTGCATGGGCGGGGCGGACGCGAATGGCGCCAGGCCGCCGCGTCGTGATCGCCGTCGATGAAGCGTCGGGCGTGACAGCGATCCACGAACGGGGCTGGGGCGACATCGGTGGCACGCCGTGTACGGAAGGGTTCGTTCGCGGCGTATCGGCGTCGGGAACCGAGCTGACGACGCTCCTGCACGCCGGCGAGTTCCTGGCCGCTTGCACCGCCAGCGCCGATGATCACCATGAGGAGACACGATGACCCGGAACGGTGGAGCAGCGGCGGTCACACGACGCGGGACCGCCCGGAAAGGAACCGCACGCAACGGGCGTTCAGATGCCGCGGCGTCGCCTGCACCCGTGACGGGCGAACCGGCTGCCGGAATTCCGGTTGCGGGAATGTCGGCTGCGGGAATGCCGGTTGTGGCGGTGCCCGTGGCGGGTGGGCCGGGTCCCGCCGCACCGGCTCGCGCTGATGCGCGGGCGGCAGTATCCCAGATCGTCACGTTCCGCATCGAGCAGGATCTCTTTGCCACTGATGTGCGGGCGGTCGAACGGGTGCTGCGGCCTACGGCTATCACTCCGGTCCGCAACATGCCGCCGTGGATCAGCGGCGTACTCGAATACCAGAAGCGCGTCGTGCCCGTGATCGACTTCCGTGCCCGGTTCGAGTTGCCCGTGGCGGCCCCGACCAACGAGACGCGCGTGCTGGTGTTCAACGTGACCGGGAGCTGGGTCGCGGCAGTGGTCGACGCGGTGCTCGACGTCAGCGCACTCGAGGCGGGGCGTCTCGAAGCGCCGCCGCCGCTTCTTCGCGGACTCGCGGCCGACTATCTGCGAGGCATCGTGCGGCGCGATGGCAAGCTGGTCATGCTCCTCGATGCGGACCGGCTTCTCTCGGCGACCGAACGCTTGGCCCTTGGCGAATTGACGGAGTCACCGGATTCGGTGACTTCCGTCACGACGGGATCGGTGACGACTGATGGCTGAGATAGCGACGCTGCGCGCCAGCCGAGTGACCGATCTCCGCCGCCAATGCGCTGAGATCGCGGGGCGGCTCAATGGGGGCCAAGGGGCCGGCGAGGGACCTCGGGCTCAGCTCAAGGCCGAGATCATTGCGCTCTACCGGTCGGTAGACCAGGAGATCGGCGAGCTGGCCGCGCTCAAAGAGGAAGTCCGGCGGCTCGTCGACAAATGGAAGACCGCTCAGCGCAGCGATGTGGCGACGGTTGCGCCGCAGTTCAATGGCGAGCGGCCGCTCGTTCACGCCGATCATCTGGGCGCGTCGACATTCGTCGAGAAAGGGTGGAGCCGTATTTCGCTGGGCGATTACGAAGGTGCGGAAGCGGCGCTCACGAAGGCCCTCCAGCTCGCCCCCAACGACCCACAGTCGGAGTCGCTGCTGGGGTGGGCGCAGATGCTGCAAGAGAAATACGACGACGCCCTGCTCAACTTCCAGCACGTGCTGATGCGGCAGCCGGCGAACGCGCTGGCGCGGATCAACGTCGGGTACATCTGTCTCAAGAAGCGCATCTTCGGTGAGGCGATCGAGCATCTCTCGAAAGCGATACGCCTGGACAACGACAAGAAGGCGACGCTGTACGCGCACTTCTACCTCGGGCTCGTCTATCTCGAGCGCGAGATGTACGAAGACGCCGAGACGTTCTTTCAGAAGACCCTGGCGCTCGGGCCCAACCTGATCGAGGCGTCGTACGAGCTCGGCCGGGCCCGGTGGTTCGCGGGCAACCGCGATGCCGCGATCGACGCGTGGCGCGCGGGACATGCGGCCAACAAGTTCAATCCATGGGGCAAGCGCTGCGCCGAGGTGCTGGAGGCGGTTGCCGCTGGGGGAGAGCCGCCCCGGGCGGCCTGACCCGGCGATGGTGCGCGTCGTCAGCCGGCGTAGCCAGCCGGCGGGCCTGGAGGGCCGCCCTTGCGGTCCTCGTCGCCATCGCAATTCCGGGATCGGGCCGTGGCCAGGCGCCCGGCGGTTCCCGAGGGAATCCGGCGGGAGATTTCACGAACGACACCACCGCGATGCGTCTCGACGCGGGCCGGTTCTCCGTATTCGCGGGACGAGTGGATGAGCGGCTTGCGCGATCACTGCTCGATCTGGCGGTTCGTCACGACACGTTTCCCGGCCTCCCGGCACCACACTCGCACGTCGTGATCATCGTCGCCCCTGACGCCGCGCATTTCCGGCGGTGGGTTGGCCGGACCGTCCCGGAGTGGGGTGCGGCCGTCGCGATCCCGCAATCCCAGCGCATCATCGTACAGGGCAGGGCGGCGCCATCGGCGGCGGGCGATCCCGTGCCCACCTTGCGGCACGAACTCGCGCATCTCGCCCTCCACGAGTACCTCGACGAGCTCCCGCCGCGCTGGTTCGATGAGGGGTATGCGAGCTACGCCGCCAGGGAGACCGGGCGCGACGAGGCGCTCGCGACCAACATCGCATTGGCGCTCCATGGTGCGCCGACGCTGGCGTCCCTGGACAGCGGGTTGGTGGGCGGTGAGGGGGAAGCGACCGCCAGCTATGCGCTCGCGTACCGGGCGGTCGCCGATCTCGCGGCGCTCGATACGGCGCGCGGGTTGTCGTTGATGCTGCGATATTGGAGGGAGACGGGTTCGCTCGACCTGGCCGTCCGACGGGCATACGGCGAACCGCTCGATACGTTCGAAGCCCAATGGCGCTCACAGACCCGCCGCCGGTACGGGACGCTGGCGATCGCGTCCGATCTCGCATTCTCAATGCTGGTGTTTCTGACCCTCCTCGCCCCTCTCTACGTCGCGCGCCGGCGGCGTGATCGCGCCCGGCTGGCGGTGTTACGATCGGCCGAACGAGCGGCTGATGCTGCCGCCGCGGCCGCGGTCGCGACGGCGCTGGCGGCGGGAGCGCAACCCGCGCGCACGGAGACGACTAAGGCTGCGCCGCCTGGCGGCGGCGGCGCGCTCGCTTGACACCGTTTTCGAGGCGGTCTACTCTACTGCGTGCCAGAACGGGACAGTGTGCCAGATCGTGACGCGGGAGCACCGCGGCGGGGCGCCACCAGTGCGTCGCGGCCGTGGCTGCGGAGTGCCATTTGGTGGGCCGTGGCATTTACGGCGATCGTCTTGGGCTATACGGATCTGGCGCGCGGCGGCGAGACGCTTGCCCCCATCCTGCTCATCGCGGGATATTGTATTTTCATACCCATCGCGATTCTCAGCTAGACTTGTGTCGTGCGGCTCGTGCGCCAGGCACCGCTTCCCGGCGGAACGTTTCGCGTCCACGACCGGTCTGATCGTGAGGGCGAATAGCTCAGTTGGTTAGAGCGCCTGCCTTACACGCAGGAAGTCGGGGGTTCGAGTCCCTCTTCGCCCATGGAGCAGGATTGTGGGCGGTGGCCGGACCGAGATGCATGTGCGACCGCGGAGTTGGGTGTTTCACTCATTGTGGAGGTTTGCTCAGTGACCGGTAGTCCTCGCGCTGCGCGCGCGGCCGTGTGGTTTGCGCGGGCGGGTGCCGCAGTTGCCGCCACCCTGTCGTTGGGGGCTTTGGCCCTCCGCGCGCAGCCCCCAGCGCGCGTACCTGGGCCCGATGCTCTCCAACTGCTGGTCGTACCGGCGTTCGTCAGTTCGGACAAGGCGCTGGGGTGTGAGGCGGCCAATGAAGTGCGAGAGCGGCTCGACGATGATGCCGACACCAAGAAGCTGTGGATCCTTCCCAAGGATCACATCGACGCCACCCTGAAGGCGTCGGGCTTCATCCCCTGTTCGCCGATCGCCGCCACCGAAGCCAAGCAGCTCGCGCAGCAGCTCCGTGGCGACGCCTACCTCGATGGGGTGGCCACGAAGACAGCGACCGGTGTTCGGCTCGATGTCCGGCTCGTTCTTGCGCGCGACGTCTCCGCTGCGCAGCCCCTGCCGCCGGCCGAGGCGCCGAAACCGGGTGCCGCCGCCAAGCAGATCTCCAAGGATGTCCAGGCGGCAATGAAGCAGTTACCGGGGGAGACGAAGTGCTTCAACTCCGCACGCGACGGCAAGTACCCCGATGCCCTCGTCGCCGCGCGGTCCGCGATCGCGCTCTACCCGCAGTCCACGCTCGCCCGGCTGTGCATCGCGAACACGTTCGTCGCAATGAAGGCGCCGCCGGACTCCGTGATCACCGTCGTGAAGGAGATCCTGGCGTCCGACCCGCACAACCACCGCGCGCTCGAGTTGGCGGGCGAGGCGTACTACGAGCAGAAGAACAACGATGAGGCGGTGAAGGCCTGGAGCGAACTGATCTCCGCCGACCCGTCAAACACCGTCCTCGTCGAGGATGTCGTCACCAAGATCGTCCAGAGCGGGCATGCCGATGCCGCCCTGCCGATCGTCGCTCAGGCGGTGAAAGACAATCCGGGCGATCCGAAGCTGATCGGGCTGCAATACCGGCTGCTGATCGTGTCGAAGCATTACCACGACGCGGTCCCGGTCGGCGAAGAGGCGATCAAGGCCGATACCTCGTTTGCCGACACCCTCTTCTTCGAGCGCCAGACGACGGCCTATCTGTCCGACAGCCAGCCCCAGAAAGCGGCCGAGACGGCGGCACGTGGTCTCGCCAAGTTCGCGAACAACTCGACCCTGCAGCAGCTCCAGATCCAGGCGCTCCTCGCGTCAGGGCAGACGCAGCAGGCGACTGATGCGCTCAAGAAGCTGCTCGCCGCGAATCCGAAGTCGCCGTCGGGCTGGGAACAGCTCTTCACGGCGTACGTGAACACCGCCCAACCGGACAGTGCGCTCTGGGCGCTCCATCAAGCGGTGGCCAACGGCGATTCGGCGTCGAACATCACGCGATTTGCGCTGTCGCAGGGCAATGCGTGGTACCGGCGCGGATCCGCGAACAAGAACGCCGACACGCTCGGTGTCGCGATCCGGTATCTGGCCTACGCCGATTCACTGGTGCCGAGCGATCCGGCCAAGTTCCTCCTCGGTACGTCGCGGTTCACGATCGGGGCGGTGACCGATCAGGACGCGGTGAAGAACAAGAGCTGCGACCTCGCCAAGATGGTACAATCGAACTGGACCCAGGCGCTGATCGACCTCCATGCCGGGGCCAGCGTGCAGCCGGGGGCCGCGGCGCAGATGATGACGACCGTGACGAAGTACATGCCGTCGGTCGACCAGCAGGTCAAGAAGTTCTGTAAATAGCGGCCACACCGACAATGCTGGACGAGGCCGGGGCGTGGGACAGTACGTACCACGCCCCGGTTCTCGTTTCGGAGATCGTCGCCGCGCTCGCCGGCGCCCCGCGCATTCTCGACGGCACGCTGGGCGGCGGCGGCCATACCGCCGCTCTGCTCGATGCGGGTGCCACGGTCGACGCGCTCGACCGAGACCTCGAGGCGGTTCGTGCGTCGCGCGTCCGCCTGAGCGGTGCAGAGGCCGCCGGACGGTTCAGGGCGTTCACCGCGAACTTCGCCGCACTGGACACCGTATCCGAGTTGCGTGGCATCCACTATAATGGGATGCTTCTCGACCTCGGAGTCTCGTCGCACCAAGTCGACGACCTGACTCGCGGTTTTTCCTTTCGCCCGGGTGCGCTTCTCGACATGCGCATGGCACGCCAGCAGGCCTCGCAGGAGGCCCCGCCACAGACCATCACACCGGCCATCGCAGGTGCGGCTGGCGCCGGCCACGAGCCGGATGCGGCTGGCCTCCTGAACACCGCGCCGGAGCTGGACCTCATCGCGATTTTCCGCACCTATGCGGATGAGCCGCGCGCTGGGCGGTTGGCACGGGAGATCGTGCGGCGACGCGCATCGCGACCCTTTGCGACGAGCGATGACCTGGTGGGCGCGATCCGGGGCGCATTCGGCGCGCGCACCGGACCGCCGGATTTCGCGCGGCTCTTTCAGGCGGTGCGGATCGCGGTGAACGACGAAATCGCCACGCTCACGGCAGCGCTGCCGCTCCTGCGCGACCGGCTCGCGCCGGGAAGGCCGGCTCGCGGTCATCGCGTACCACTCGGGCGAAGACCGCGTCGTGAAGCACACCTTTCGCGAATGGAGCCAGGCCTGCCATTGCCCGCCGCGCCAGGCCTATTGCACCTGCGGAGGCGTCGCCATGGGCGAGGTGATCACACGCCGGGCGGTCGTCGCAGCGCCGGAGGAGGTCGCGCGCAACCCCCGCGCCCGGAGCGCGAAGTTGCGCGTGTGGCGCCGCGCCGCATGAAGGCACCATGACGAGGCGCGCCGAGCCCGCCCGCCGGTGGCGGGGCCGGTCGATCGTTGCCGCTGGCCTCGTCGGGTTCGTGATGGTTGCCGCGGTCGTGATCTGGCGCCGCGGATACGGCGTGACGCAGGGCGTGGAGCTGCGCACGCTCGACCGCCAGCGGATGCAGCTCGAGGCGCAGAAGGCCGCGCTGGAGCGCGTGGTGCGCGATGAAGCCGGACGGGCGCACCTGGGGCCGGTCGCCGAGCAGCCGGCTCGACATGCGCGTGCCCGCCGACAGCGAGGTCATTGTGCTTCCCGCACCACAACCGCCACTTCAGGCGCCGCGCGGCGCGCCGGGCGATCGTGCTGCGCCGTAGCCGGACGGGGGTCATCCACGTGGCGCTGATCGCGTTCGCGATCGCGCTCGTCGCGCGGGCGGCGTACGTCGGACTGTGGGAGGGACGCACCTGGGCAGCCCACGCGGCCCGCGAGCACGAGACCGCCGTGGCGCCGGCCCCGCCGCGTGGTCCGATACTCGATGCGGCGGGCCGGCCACTCGCTATCAGCCGGTCCCTCGTGCACCTGGCGGTCGCACCCGGCGAGATCCACGACCGGACGGTGCTGTCGCGCGCACTCACCCGGGCCGGCGTCAATGCGCCGTGGGTACGGCTCGCCACCGACCCGCACCGCCGGTGGATCGATCTCCCCACCCGGGTGCTGCCGGGCGACGCGGCTGCCGCGGCTGCGATTCGCGGAGTCTATGTGACGCCGGTCGCCGAACGCATCGCTCTCGATCCCGGTGGTGTCGCGGCCATCACCGGGCACGTCGGTCCGGCTGGCAATGGGATCAATGGGCTCGAGGCTGGGCTCGACAGTGTGCTGCGTGGGAATGTGGGCAGCGGGGTGCTCCTGCACGACGCGCTGGGACGGCCGCTCGAATCGCCGTCCGCGCCGGCCAGCGGCGGGCGGGCCGGTGACGCCATCGTCCTCACGATCAACGACGCCCTGCAGGAGATCTGTGAGCGAGCGCTTGCCAATGCGGTCCTCCGCATGGGCGCCAGCGGTGGCGACGTCGTCGTGCTCGACCCCCACAATGGGGCGATTCTCGCGCTCGCGAGCCGGCGCCGGGCATTCGGCGGTGTAGCGGCGACGACATTGACGGAGCCCTACGAGCCGGGGTCGACGATGAAGCCCTTCATCGCAGCGGGGCTGCTCGGCCACGACCTCGTTGCGCCGACGGACGTCGTCGATACGCACCTGGGCAAGCTGACCATCAATGGCCGCACGATCACGGACGAGCACCGACAGGCGTCGATGACGCTTCGCGACGTGATCCGGCTGTCAAGCAACGTCGGCATCTCGGAATTCTCGGAGCGGCTGTCGGCCCGCCAGGAATACGAGGCGCTGCGCGATGCCGGTTTTGGGTCGCCCACGGGCGTGCCGTTCCCCGGGGAGGCCGCCGGGACGCTCCCGGATCCGCACCACTGGTCCAAGCAGACGCCGGTCTCGTTGGCCATCGGTTACGAAGTCGCGGTCACGCCGTTGCAAATGGCGCTCGCGTATGCCGCGATCGCGAACGGCGGCGAGCTTCTCGAGCCGGTCCTGGTGCGCGAAATTCGCCGCCCGGACGGCGCGGTCGTGTACCGCCGGCAGCGGCGCGTCGTGCGCCGTCTCATGACGGCCGATATTGCCCGCCAGTTGCGCGAGATGCTGGTCGCGACCGTCGCCAACGGCACCGCATCGGAGGCTGATCTGCCGTCGTATATCGTCGCCGGCAAGACCGGCACGGCACGGCGGACCGAGTACGGGGCAGGCTATGGGCGCAACGAATACAATGCGTCGTTCGTCGGTCTCTTCCCAGGGCGCGACCCCCAATACGTGATCCTCGTGAAGCTCGACGACCCGTCCGGCAGCTACTTCGGCGGCAAGACCGCGGCGCCGCTCTTCAAAGTCATCCTGGAATCCGCCCTCGCAGCCAGGGATGCGTCGCTCGACCGGACCGTGCTGGCGGCAAGCCGCCGTCAGCCGGCCACCGTGCCGCCGGCCGGCACATCGCTGTCGGTCGCGCCAGCCGTCGCACCGATCGACACCGCGGGGCTCAGCGACAGCGCCGAGGCCGCGTCCGCCGCAGGGGAGCCCACCGTCGTGGCGATCGACCGCCCGCTTCCGCCGGCGAACCCGGTGGCTTCGTCTGCCGTCGTGGTACCCGATCTCCGCGGATGGTCGTTGCGGGCGGCTGTCCACGCGCTACATCGCGCCGGGCTGGAGGTACAGTTGACGACTGCTCCCCGCGGCACGACGGATCCGGCGCCCGGCACCACGGTACGCACCGGCACTGTCGTCCGTCTCGGGGACGGCGCGTGATCCGAAGCAATCCTCCACGCGACGCCCGAGGCGCCAGTCCTGACGACAGCCGGCCTGGAGTCTCCGGCGAGACGGGGGTGAGTGCCCGGGCCGTCGGCGGCGCACTCCGGGCGGCGGGGATTCTGACCGCCGAACGGGGTCAGATGCCAGCCGGCTTCACGTCCATCACCGACGACAGCAGGGCGGTGCGGGCCGGCACGCTATTCGTCGCGGTGCGCGGCACGGCGCGCGACGGACATGAGTACCTGGGCGCGGCCCAGCAGGCGGGAGCCGTGGCCGCGATTCTCGAGGACGCCGGCGCGACGGATCTGCCGGCCTTCGTGGTGCAGGATGCCCGGGTCGGGGCATCACTCGCGTCGGCGGTGGCGAACGGGCAGCCAGCGGCCGCCCTTCGCTCGACGGTCGCGGTCACCGGGACGAACGGCAAGAGCACGACGGTCGGGATTCTCCGCCATCTCCTCGACGAACCCGAGGCGCGCAGCGCATCGATCGGGACGATCGGTGTCTTTGTTGGCTCGCCGGGCGAACCGCTGCCTGGCGGCGGCGGCCTGACGACGCCAGGTCCGATCGAACTGCAGCGGGTCCTGCGGGCACTCGTGGACCGGGGTGTCACATCGCTGGCGATGGAGGTCTCGTCGCACAGTCTCGACCAGCGGCGCATCGCGGGTGTGTTGCTGGACGCGGCCGTGTTCACGAATCTGACGCGTGACCATCTCGACTACCATCGGACAATGGGCGCGTATTTCGCCGCGAAAGCCAAGCTGCTCTCGTACCTGCGTCCAACCGGCGCCTGTGTGGCGAACGCCGACGACAGCGCCTGGCGGCAACTCCCTCGGACCGGCCGCACGATCTGGTATTCGGCCGGCAATGCGACCGCCAATGTACGCGCGAGCGGGATGCGCTTCGGGCCACGCGGCAGCGAGTGGGATCTCGAAATCCGCGGTCATTCCGCGCTGCGGGTGCATCTGCCGCTGATCGGTGATTTCAACGTCGCCAACGCGCTCGCCGCTGGCGCCGCTGCGTGGGCACTCGGCGTGTCGCCCGCGACGGTCGCGGAACGCCTGTCCACGGTGCCGCAGGTGCCGGGGCGGCTGGAAGTGCTGCACGACGCGCCGACCGTGCTCCGTGACTACGCGCACACGCCCGACGCCCTCGAGCGCGCGCTGCAGGCGGTGCGGCCGTTTGCGGCGGGGCGGCTCATCGTTGTCTTCGGCGCCGGCGGCGACCGCGACCGCGGCAAGCGCCCTCAGAATGGGCGCGATCGTGGACCGGCTGGCGGACGTGGCGATCGTCACCAGTGACAACCCCCGCACCGAAGATCCGGAGCGGATCCTCGACGACATCGAGCAGGGGATGACGAAGCCACACGAACGGCTGGAGGACCGCGGCCGCGCCGTGGCGCGCGCGATCGAGATGGCGGGACCGCAAGACCTGATCGTGCTCGCGGGCAAGGGCCACGAGACATACCAGGTGCGCGGGACCACAGCATTTCCCTTTGACGAGCGCGAGATCGTCCGCGCCGCGTACGCGGGCCGTTGAGCGACGAGCCGTTGGTGCCAGCGGGATCGCCCGGGTTCTGGACACTCGACCGGGTCGCAGCCGCTCTGGCCGGCGGCCCAGCGGGCGGACATTCGGCGCCGCCATCGCGCCGGGGCGTGCTCGACGCCACGCGTCGTACGGGCAGCGGCAGTCTGCGCGGCGTCGCGACCGATAGCCGCACCGCCGGCAGCGGTGATATCTTCGTCGCGCTCGACGGCGAACGGTTCGACGGTCACGATTTCCTGGCGGCGGCCGTGCGGCAGGGGCCGGCGCCGTCGTCGTCTCGAGGCCCGAACGCGCCCAGGGGCTTGGCGTTCCCGTGTTTGCCGTGCCCGATACATTGGTCGCGTTGGGAGATCTGGCGCGGTATCGCCGCCGCGCCTGGGGCAAATCCGTCATCGCGATCGCCGGATCAAATGGCAAGACGACCACCAAAGAGCTGGTGCGGGGCGCGCTGGGTGCAGCGTTCACCGTGCACGCCACGACGGCCAACTACAACAACCGGATCGGCGTGCCCCTGACATTGCTCGGCATCCCCGACGCGGCGGACGTGGCCGTGATCGAGATGGGCACGAACGCGCACGGCGAGGTCGCGCTCCTGCGCGCGATCGTGGAGCCCGACGTGGCGGTCGTCACCTCGATCGGCGAAGAGCACCTGGAGGGCTTCGGCGATCTCGCGGGCGTGCTGGCCGAGGAGAGCGCGGTGTTCACGCGCGAGACACTGGGGATCGTGCCGGCATCCGAGGTGGCGCTCGTCGCGGCAGCTCGTGCCCGCGCGAAGTCCGTCGTCGCGGCCGGGCTGGGGGAAGGCGACCTGTGCGCGTCGGGCTGGGAAGCCGGCGCCAGCGGGGAGGGGCAGTTGGTCGTCGATGGGGTACCCGTCGTGGTCCCACTGCGCGGTCTCCACAATCTCCGGAACGCGATGCTGGCGCTGGCCGTTGCGCGGGCGTGCGGGGTGCCCATGGCGGTCGCCGCCGCGGGGCTACGCGGCGTGGCCAGCCCTCCAATGCGAACCGCATGGGCGCAGCTTGGCCGCGCGACTCTGATCAACAATGCGTATAACTCCAACCCCGCGTCGGCGCGGGCCGCGCTCGAACTGCTCGACGCGGTCGGAACGGCACGCCAGCGCGTCGTCGTGCTCGGGACGATGCGGGAGCTGGGCGCTGCCGGACCGGCTCTGCACGCCGAGATTGCGCGGCGGGCGCTCGCCTCGCCGTTCGAGGTGATCGCGGGGGTGGGAGAGTTCGCAACCGCACTGGAACAGGCGGGGGGCGCGGACCCTCGCCTCGTCACCGCGCCGGACATCAATGACCTCTGGCCCCGGCTCCGCGAGCGCCTGGCGCCTGATGCGGTCATTCTCCTCAAGGCGTCCCGCGGCATGCGCCTCGAACGTCTGGTTCCACCGCTCACTGAATGGGCCACGACCTAGTGCTCTACCTCCTCGTTCCGCTGACCAGATGGATCAAGGTCTTCAATCTCTTCAACTACATCACGTTCCGGGCGGCCGGCGCCTTCGTGACGTCGCTGCTCGTGGCATTCATCGTGGGACCGGCAATTCTTCGCCGCCTGCGAGCCATGGCCGTCCATCAGGTCGTGCGAGAGGGAACGCCGGACACGCACCGCGAGAAAGGGAACACACCGACCATGGGCGGCCTCATCATCCTGGCGGCCACCATCGTTCCGACGGTACTCTGGGCGAAACTCAACAACCGGTACGTGCTCCTCGCGCTGGCGGTCATGGTGTGGATGGGCGCGATCGGATTTCTGGACGACTATCTCAAGCTCCAACAGAAGCGGCGGGGGGAGAAGAATCGCGGCCTGGTGGAGCGGTACAAGCTGGCTGGACAAGTCACGATCGGCGTCGCACTCGGCTGCTACCTCTGGCTCTATCCGATCTCCAATCTGCCGGGCGCATCGACCACGCTGCCGTTCTTCAAGTACGTGCTGGTCGTGCCGGCCGCCGCGTGGCTGGCATGGATCTACGTGCCGTTCGTCACGTTCGTGCTGACGGGTGTGAGCAACGCCGTGAATCTGACGGACGGGCTGGACGGACTCGCGGCGGGGTTGACCGCGGTGGCGGCGCTGACGTTCGCGCTGTTCGCGTACGTCATCGGGCGGGTGGACACCAGCACATATCTCCAGATCTACTATCTGCGAGGCGCGGGTGAGCTAGCGGTCTTCTGCTCCGCGATCTTCGGGGCCACGCTCGGGTTTCTCTGGTTCAACGCGCACCCGGCACAGGTTTTCATGGGTGACACGGGCTCGCTGGCGCTCGGCGGCGCGCTCGGCGCCATCGCCATTCTCCTCAAGTCGGAGTTCCTGCTGCTGTTGATCGGCGGCGTCTTCGTGGCGGAGACCGTATCCGTGATCGTACAGCGGACGGCGTTCAAATACCGGCGGCGGCGCTACGGGCTGGAGTACGCGCAATCACACCGCGTCTTTCGCCGGGCGCCGCTGCACCATCATTTCGAACTACTCGGGTGGCCCGAGACCATGGTAGTCGTCCGCTTCTGGATCCTGGGGATTCTCTTCGCCACCGTTGCCCTCAGCACCCTGAAACTGCGGTGAGCCGGGATCGCGCCGGCGGCGAGATCGCCGTGATCGGCCTGGGATCAAGCGGCCGTGCGGCGGCGATGCTCCTGGCGCGGGAAGGCCGTGCCGTCTACGCGTCGGACGGCGCGTCGGGTCCAGGTGTCGTGGCAGCCGCCAAGGCGTTGGCGGCCGCCGGGGTCGAGGCCGACGCCGGGCATCACGATCTGTCGCGCATCGCGCGAGCGAGCCTGGTGGTGGCCAGCCCCGGCGTGCCGCCCGACGCGCCGCCGCTCGCGGCGGCAATGGCGGCCGGCGTCCCGATCGTCTCCGAGGTCGAGATCGCGCTCGCCCGTCTCCCAGGAGTACGGTACATCGCCATCACCGGGACGAACGGCAAGACGACAACCACAGCGCTCGTTGCGCACCTGCTCCAGGCGATCGGCCGGCGCGCCGTCGCGGCCGGCAACATCGGCATGCCGCTCGCCGAGATCGCGCTCGCGGATCCGCTACCCGAATGGGTCGCGCTCGAGCTGTCGTCGTTTCAACTTCACGATACGCCGAGTGTCGAGCCCGCCGTGGGCGTACTCACGAACCTGAGCCCTGACCACCTCGACCGGTATCAGTCGGCCGAGGACTACTATGCCGACAAAGCGCTGCTCTTTGCCAACGCGAGCGCTCGGTCGGTGTGGGTTCTCAACGCCGATGATGCGGCGGTCATGGCAATGGGCGCGAGCGCTGCGGGGCGGCATCTCAGATTCTCATTGGCCGATCAGCGTGCCGATGCTTGCCTGTCGGCCGACGGACGGCAGCTCCTGCTGTTCGGGTCCCCGCTGCTTAGCCGCGCTGATTTCCCGCTCATGGGTGGTCACAACGTCGCGAATGCGCTCGCGGCGGCGCTTGCGGTGAGTGCGGCCGATCAGGCGCACCAGGGCGCTGTCCAGCGCCAGCGGCTCGCCGACGGGCTCAGGTCGTTCCGGTCACTCGCGCACCGGCTGCAGGTTGTCGGCACCTATCACGGGGTGCAGTGGATCGACGACTCCAAAGCCACCAACGTCAGCTCGACCCTGGTCGCGTTGCGGGGGATGACGCGGCCGACTGTGCTGCTGCTCGGCGGCCGGCACAAGGGGGAGCCGTACACGGCATTGGCCGATCCCATCCGGAAAACGGGGAAAATCGTTCTCGCGTACGGCGAGGCATCGCCACGCATCGTGCAGGATCTGGCGGGCCTCGTTCCGGTGGAGGAAATGGGATCCGATTTCGCGGCGGTGATCGAGCGCGCGCGCGCCTGTGCGGCGCCAGGGGACGCGGTGCTGCTCTCGCCGGCCTGCTCGAGCTTCGACATGTTTCGGAATTACGAGGAGCGCGGCGCGACGTTTGCGCGGCTCGCGGGACAGGGGCCATCATCAAGTCCCTGATGAAGCCTGTGAGCAGCCGGTCACGAAGCCTGTCATGACATCACAGCCGAAACCGCACACGAAGCCTCATACGAAGTCGCATACGAAGCAGCCATCCGCCAGACCGCGGCAAGTGCGCGAGCGTTGGCGGATGACTCCCGAGGCCCGGGCCCTGGTGCTGGTGACCGCCGTGCTCCTCGCATTCGGTCTCGCCGTGCTGTACAGCGCGAGCGCGATCGTGGCGGTGGACGAGGGCCACGGCAGCGCGTACTACCTCCAGCGCCAGCTCGCCGGGATTGGCGTCGGGCTTCTCCTGTTCGCGATCGTGGCCAAGATGGATGCCGAACTATGGTCCAGATGGGCGTGGCCGCTCATGGGCCTGACACTCGTATTGATGCTGATCGTGATCCTCCCGTTCACGGAGTCGATCGCGCCACGCATCCACGGGTCGCGGCGGTTCCTGTTCGGCGCCTCGGTGCAGCCGTCGGAGCTCGCCAAGATCGCGGTCGTGGCGTGGACGGCGATGCTCGTCGTGCGCAAGGGCGATTCGCTGCGGGGTCTAGCCAAAGGCGTGCTGCCCTTCGTACTGGTGATCGGCGTGCTGGACGTGCTGACGGCCGTCGAGCCGGATCTGTCCACCGCGATGCTCTACACCCTCGTCATGGCCATCGTGCTGTTCGCGGGTGGCGTACGAATCGGTCATTTCCTCGTACTCGCGATGCTCGCGATTCCGCTGGTCTGGCATGAGGCGGAGCGGCTCCACTACGTCCTGCTCCGGACGATCTCGTTCTTCGATCCCGGGGGGCGCCATCCAAAGTCGGCTACCAACTCCGGCAGTCGCTGATCGCGGTCGGGTCGGGAGGATTCCTCGGGGTCGGGTTTGGAGAGGGCAGGCAGCAATACGGGTTCCTGCCGTTCCCGTTCAACGATTTCATCGGAAGCAACATTGGTGAGGAGTGGGGCTTCCTCGGACTGACGGCGTTGATCGTGGCCTTCGCCGCCTACGGATGGCTCGGGTTCCGGATCGCCCGTGCGGCGCGAACCCCCTTCCAGCAGCTCCTCGCGGTCGGCTTGACGGCCACGACACTCATCACGGCATATCTCCACATCGGAGTGGTGATCGGGCTGCTCCCGACGACCGGCCTGACGCTGCCGTTCATTTCATACGGCCGCTCGAATTTGATCCTGTCGCTGGTGATGACGGGGATGCTCGTGAACGTGGGCAGCACGCGAGAGCGGATCTTCGGCGGACACGCGACCGACCCGCACGCCGTGGCGGGGTGAGGCTTCTGCGGCCGTGACCGGCACGGAGTCATCGCCAGCGGTCCTGTTCGCGGGTGGGGGAACCGGCGGACACCTCTATCCAGCACTCGCCATCGCGCAGACGCTCGTCCGGCTCGCCCCGGAGGTACGACCCGTATTCGTCGGCGCCCGGCGGGGGATCGAACGGGACGTCCTGCCTCAGCAGGGTTTTGCATTCGAGTTGCTGGACCTGCATCCGCTGTACCGGCCGGCCGTCTGGCGGAATTGGCGGACGGTGCGGGGGGCGCTGACCGCCTGGCGTGGCCTGGGCGTCCTCGTTGCCCGCGAGCGTCCGCGGCTCGTCGTGGGCACGGGGGGATACGCCTCCGGTGCTGCCCTCGCCTACGCGGCGGCGCACGGCATACCGATCGTCCAGCAGATCGCGGATAGCACGCCGGGGCTTACCGCACGGTGGTTTGCCAGATACAGCCGCGAGGTGTACGTCGGCTATCCGGAGGCAATCGCGCGGCTGCCGCAAAGACCGGGGACGGTGTATGTGGACACCGGCAACCCGATCGAGCCGCCTCCCACCCTACGGCCATCGAAGGGCGCTGCCCGCTCGATCTGGGATTTTCCGAATGATGGCGGCCAGGTGATTCTCATTTTCGGCGGAAGCCAGGGCGCGCGTGCGATCAACGACGCGGTCGCGACATGGGTGGATCGCGGCCTTCCAGATGGTATCAAGCTGATCTGGGCGACCGGGCGCACGCACTACGCTGGCTACGCCGGAAGAGAGAGTCCAAACGTCCGTGTTCGGCCATATCTCGCGCCGATCGCTGAAGCGTACGCGGCCGCGGATCTCGCGATGACGAGGGCGGGTGCGATCACGACTGCGGAGCTCTGCGCGTGGGGCATTCCAATGGTATTGGTGCCGCTGCCGACCGCAGCAGCGGACCACCAGACGGCGAACGCGCGAGCACTCGAGGCGGCCGGTGCCGCGATCCGGCTGTCGCAGGATTCGCTATCCGCGGACTCGCTCTCGGGGATAGCCGGGCGCCTCGCGACCGACCCACAGCGGCGTGCGGCCCTGGCGGCCGGCGCGCTGCGTAGAGCACGGCCCGGCGCGGCGGAGGATATTGCTCGACGGATACTTAGCGCAGTCCATCTCAGGTGATTTCACTCTTGAGAGGCGGGTGAGGCCGGTCTATATTCTTCGCGCCGCACATGCCTCTCATCGATCCCGCTGACCGCCGACCAGTCCATTTCATTGGGATTGCCGGCGCCGGGATGAGCGCGCTCGCCGAGCTCTTCGTCCGCCGGGGGGCGGTCGTGACGGGATGCGACGCGAGTGGCGACGCAACGGGTGACCTGGCCCGGCTGGGGATTCCGGTCGCCACGGGCCAGGACCCGGCCCATGTGACCGGCGCGCGCGCGGTGGTGGTGACGTCGGCGCTGCCACGCGACCATCCCGAGGCCGAGAGAGCGCGCGCGTTGGGGATCCCGGTCATTCGCCGGGCGGAGGCGCTTGCCGAGGCGGTGAGCGGCGGGGTGCTGATCGCGATCGCGGGGACCCATGGGAAGACGACCACGACCGTGATGACCACTGAGGCCCTCGCGGCGGCCGGCCGTGACCCTACGGGAGTCGCGGGCGGACGCGTGGGAGCGTGGGGAGGGAACCTGAGGCCGGGTGGCAGCGCGGTGCAGGTGGTCGAGGCGGACGAATACGACCGATCGTTTCTCGCACTCAAGCCGGCGGTGGCGGTCGTCACCAACGTCGAAGCCGACCATCTCGACATCTATTCAAATCTGGCGGACATCCGTAGGGCATTCGTCCAATTCGTCGCTCCGGCCCGCACCATCATCGTCTGCGCCGACGACGAGGGGGCCAACTCGCTGCCGTTGCCGGGGACCGCGGAGATCCTTCGATATGGCACCTCATCGCGCGACGCGCGGATCGCGGGGCGCGACGTCGAGGTGACGGCGGAGGGATCGGGGGTTGGGGTCTTTTATGACGGCGAGTTGCTCGGACGGCTGGCGCTGCGAGTCCCCGGCCTGCACAATGTCCGTAACGCGCTGGCGGCAGTGGCTGCGGGGATCGCCATCGGCGCGACGCTGGATGCCATGCGACCTGGACTGGAGGGGTTCACCGGCGTCGAGCGACGGTTCCAGCGTCTTGGAGAGGCCGCGGGGGTAACGGTCATCGACGATTACGCGCATCATCCGACCGAGATTCGCGCCACACTCGACGCGGCGCGAGCGGCATTCCCGCGGCGGCGGATCGTGGCGGCGTTCCAGCCCCACCTGTACTCGCGGACGCGGGATCTCGCGGCGGATTTCGGCTCGGCGCTCGCGACGGCCGACCTGGTCTTTCTCACCGACATCTATCCGGCCCGCGAGCAGCCTATCGCGGGGGTGACTGCCACGTTGATCGCCGACGCGGTCGTGCGGTCCGGCAGGTCCGTCACATGGCAGGGGGGACGCGGGGCACTGGCTGCCGCCCTGGCGGATACCGTGCGGGCGGGCGACGTCGTGCTGACGCTGGGGGCGGGTGACATCACCCGCACCGGGCCCGAGCTCCTCGAGGCGCTGGGGACCGGCGGGGGTAGCGGAGCCGATGGGGCGCGGCCGTGAGGGGGCCTGAGGTGACGGGGGCTGACGTGATGGAGCGGGACGTGACAGAGCTGGACGCGACGGACAGCAAACCGGTTCTTGGACTTCGGGGCATGATCATGCTGGCGATCTGTGGGCTGGCGGTCGCAGCGTCCCCTTTGTGGGGCCCGCGGGTGTTGTCCAAGCTGGCGTTCTTTCGTGTCCGCGCGGTCGAGGTGGAGGGAGCGCACTATGTGGCGGCCCGGGATGTGGTGGCCGCGATGCGAGTGGACACGACAGTTTCCGTGTGGGACGACGTTCGCCCATTTGCCGCCCGGCTCCACGCCCTGCAGGAGATCGGCGAGGCCACCATTACCCGCAAGTTGCCGGGGACTCTCCTGGTCCGGGTCACCGAGAAGGCGCCGGTAGCCTTGATCCCCGCGACTGGCGATCTTCGTGTATACAATGGGAGCGGTACCGCTCTTCCCATCGATCCGGCCCGAATCGACATTGACTTGCCTATTGTGAACCGCCCAGACCGTCGCGTGCTCAAACTGCTCGACAACGTCCGCTCGCAGATTCCCGGTTTATTTGCGCGGATCAGCGATGTACGGCGTCTCGCGTCGGGCGATCTTGTCGTGACAATGCCGGACATGGTCGTTCGTGCTCCAGGCAACGTGGATGCCGGGCGTCTTGCCGAGGTGTTGCCGGTGACGGCGGATCTGGCGCGCCGCCACGTACGGGCTGCCGAGCTCGATCTCCGGTATCGCGATCAGGTGGTTGTGCGGCTGCAATGAGAGAACGCCTGTGACGGCGCGCGGCGTCGTGCCCGACCGGCTGGTCGCGGGCCTCGACATCGGATCCGCCAAGACGACGGCGGTCATCGCGGAAGTCGGCGGTGATCTGCCGCGCAATCCGCGAATCAAGATTCTCGGCGTCGGCCAGGCGCGCACGACTGGTCTCAGGAAGGGCGTCGTGGCGGATATCGAGGAGACCACGCGGTCGATCCGCAAGTCGCTCGAGGACGCCGAGCGTATGGCCGGTGCGCACGTCACCGAGGTGTATGCCGGGATCGCGGGCGCGCACGTGCAGGCGATGACCAGCAGCGGCGTCGTGGCCGTGAACGGCGACGAGATCACGCGTGCCGACGTCACCCGCGCCAACGACGTAGCACGCGCGCAGGCCATCCCGACGGACCGGGAGCTGCTCCACGCGATTCCGCAGGAGTACACGGTCGATCGCAATCGCGGCATTCGCGACCCCGTCGGCATGATCGGCACGCGGCTCGAAACGGAGATGTACCTCGTGACCATCGGCGGATCGCCTGCCGTGAATCTCCGCAAGTCAGTGGAGCGGGCAGGGTACCGGGTCCGCGAACTGGTGCTCGAGCCGCTTGCCAGCGCGCTCAGCGTGCTGACGGACGATGAGCGGGAGCTCGGAGTCGCGCTGGTCGAGCTGGGTGCGGGCACCACGGATCTCGCGATCTTTCATGAAGGCAAGATCCGGCACCTGGCATCGGTCAACTACGGTGGCAACAACGTCACCAACGACATCGTGCTGGGGCTGAAGGTCACGCCCGACGACGCCGAGCGGCTGAAGGAGCGGTACGGGTGCGCGTACGAGTCACTGGCCAATCCCGACCTGTCGATCCCGCTGCCGGGGACCGCCACCCAAGGCGACCGGGTGATCGACCATCCGTCGCTCGCGCACATCATCCACCAGCGGATGGATGAAGTCTTCGAGCTGGTCCAGCGCGAGATCACCGAAGCGGGGTACGCGCGCCGGCTGAGCGCGGGGGTGGTGCTGACGGGCGGCGGGGCCGGGATGACGGGCATGCGCGACCTGGCGACCGATTCGTTCGGCATTGGAGTCCGGATCGGCTCACCGGCCGACAACATCGGCGGCCTCAGTGACGCGGTCGAGGCTCCACGATTCGCGACCGTCGTGGGATTGGCACAATATGCGGCCCACCGAATGGCGCTGGACGGTGACAAGTCCCCTGGCGGCAGTCATCTCCACTTATCGGCGCCGGGCGTGGACAAATGGATTCAGCGCGTGCGCGAGTGGCTGCAGGACTTCTTTTGATCCGCATCGCGTTCGCGCACAAGGCCGTGGCGTAGCGCTCGTCGCGCGCTCGCGAGGCTCTCGTGTCGCTCTCGTGTCGCTGTCGTGCATCAATCCACGAGGCGCTTGCCCGCCTGTGGCATAGCGGTGTTCTCATAAAACTGATGACGTAGCCAACACGTGTGGATAAGTCCGATGACGTGGTGCGTTCCGATTTCGCGCAAGCGAAAATGTAGGTGTGGTCGGCAAGCCGAAAGCTGTTATATTCCCGCGTCCATTCGGGCCCAGTGAGAGCCCTATCCCGCCGACCGTAGTTGGTCACTCGAACGTGGAGCTCCGCTCGCCATGATCTTCGAATTCGAGGAGAACCCGTCTCAGAACGCCCGCATGAAGGTGGTGGGCGTCGGCGGGGGCGGGGGCAACGCGGTGAATCGGATGATCGAGGAGCATCTCGAGGGAGTCGAGTTCATCTCGGTCAACACCGACGCCCAGGCCCTTCTCAACTCGAAGTCAGACGTCAAGATCCAGATCGGCAAGAAGCTGACTCGCGGGCTCGGGGCTGGCGCCCGGCCGGAGATTGGCCGCCAGGCCATCGAGGAAAATCGCGAGGAGGTGTCGCGAGCGCTGACCAGCGCGGATCTGGTGTTCATCACCTGCGGGATGGGCGGCGGCACGGGAACGGGGGCGGCTCCGATCGTCTGTGAACTGGCGCGCGAAGCCGGCGCGCTGACGGTCGGCATCGTCACCAAGCCATTCCTGTTCGAGGGCCGGAAGCGCATGCGGCAGGCCGACGACGGCATCTCGCAGATGCGCAAGAACGTCGACACGATGATCGTCGTTCCCAACGAACGCCTGCTGGCGGTCGTGGGGAAGGGCATCCCGTTCCAGGACGCGCTCAAGAAGGCGGACGAAGTCCTGCTGCACGCGACGCAGGGCATCTCATCGCTGATCAGTGTGACGGGTCTGGTCAACGTGGACTTCGCCGACGTCCGCACGGTAATGCAGGCTGGCGGCAGCGCGCTCATGGGCACGGGGATCGGACGCGGTGAGAACCGGGCCATGGAAGCGGCGCAGCAGGCGATCTCGTCGCCACTCCTCGACAATGTGTCGATCTCCGGCGCGACGGGTGTGCTGGTGAACATCACGGGCGGGGCGGACCTCACGCTGGGTGAAGTGCACCAGATCAACGAGATCATCCACGACGCGGTCGGCGATGACGCGGAGATCATCTTCGGTGCCGTCCATGAGCCGGCGATGCAGGGGGAGATCCGGGTGACGGTGATCGCAACGGGCTTCGATCGCCCGAGCGTCTCGAACACCCCTGCCGCGACCGACTCCAGAGGAGCGCCAGTGATCCCGTTCCCATCGGCGCGCCAGCGCGCGGGTGGCATACGGCCGGCTGCTGGAGTTGCCGACGTGCGGCGCCTGCCCGGCGCTCTCCCCGGATTGGCGGACAAGACCGCCAACCCGCCGCAGGATCTCAGCGACATGGAGATCCCGACGTTCATTCGGAGACAAATGGATTGACGGTGGCGGCGGCCCGCGCCATCGCGTACTCCCTCGTGGCGGGGCTCGCGCTGGCGACGCTCGCTGCCGCGCCATCGGCGCACCCGGGCTCCGCGACACGGGTTGCGCCATCCCGCCTGGACGACGACGGTGCACTTCGGCTGTCCCCGGTCGAATCCAATGCCAGTGCCAGGACCGATACCCTGGTGATCGCCGGGCGCATCGACTCCAACATCTACGCCACGCTGGACTCCTGCGCCGCGAGCGTCTTTCCGCTGCGCGGGCGGATGAAACTCGCGTGGCTCGTGGCCGATATCTACGAGTACCGCGTGGACATGACCCGGGACCTTCGGGTGGGCGACGGTCTCCGGGTGCTGGTCGAGCGGACGTTGACCCCATCCGGCGGAGTGTCCGTGGGCCAGGTGCTCGCCGTGACGCTCGTCGTCGCCGGCGACACGATGTCCGCGATCCGGTTCGCGCACGACCGCGCCACGGACGCCGCCGGCCAGTACTTCGATCCGCATGGCAGGTCGCTCCGCGCCGCTTTCCTGCGGGCGCCGGTCGAGTTCCGCCGCATCTCGAGCGGTTTCGGGCTGCGGCTGCACCCGATCCTCGGCATCTGGCGCCAGCATAAGGGGACGGACTACGTCGCCGCCCAGGGCACGCCGGTTCGCGCGATCGGCAACGGAATCGTGGTCTTTGCCGGACGGAAGGGCGGCTACGGGAACGTTGTCGACATCCGGCATCCCAACGGATACGTCACGAGGTACGGCCATCTGTCGCGCTTCGCCCCCGGCACGCGTGCGGGCGCCCGGGTCACGATCGGCAACACGATCGCGTACGTCGGCATGACCGGGCTGGCGACCGCGCCGCATCTGCATTTCGAGGTGCTGGTCAACGGGGCCCAGCGCGATCCTCGATCCGCCCTGCGCGACCGGGGGGCCGGGGAGCCCGTGCCGCCGGGCGACCGCGCGGCGTTCGAGCAGGTGCGCGACGTGCTCATGACCGCGCTCGCGCGCGCGCCGGAGCATGCGACGCTGGCAATGCGATAGCGCGGATCGCGCTCGCGATCAGCAGTAGCGGTCGCGGCCGCCCTGGTACCTGACAACCCAACGGCCCTCGTGGGTCCGGGCCGCGGCGCGGCCACTCGGTAGATTGCATCATGGTCTTCTGGCTCACGGCCGCGGCGGTGGGTGTTGCGGCGGCTGGCCTTCAGTACGGGCGCCCGGGCGGTGGCGGATGGCTTGCTGCTGCTCTGCGCGTGTTCTCCGTGGCGGTGCTGGTCGCGCTCTGCCTGGACGCCCCGGCCGGCCGGGGCACCGCTCCGCGGCCGATGTCTGCATTGGACGTGTCGGCGTCCTGGCTGCGCTCGCACGACAGTGCCGCGTACCATTCCGCGTTGTCCGAGCTCGGGCGAGGCGCGCGCGATTCCGTATTGCTGATCGGTGACTCGTTGCGCACCGGGCGTGCACCCGCGGTGCCGGGCGACACGCGCTCTCGCGTCCGTCCCGCGGTCGAACGTGCCCTCGCCGCCGGCCGGCCGCTCACGCTCATCACCGACGGGGAAATCGATGATCCCGAGGCGCTCGCGGAGCTGCCGGCTGGCTCTCGCGTGGTCGTCGTTGCGCATCCGAAGACGCGCGACGCCGGTCTGACCGCGCTCGATGCGCCACGCGCGGCCGTTGCGGGCGACACCATCGAACTGCACGCGACGCTGGCGGCAAGCCCGGGCGGCACGGGGGCGGGCCGCCTCGCGTTTTCCGTCGGAGCCGCTCCCCCGGTACCCACCTCCACGATGGCGGTCGACCCGCTGGCCGCGGGGGCCGTACGATCCGTCTCGGTACGTATCCCGGTGCCGGCGGGCGATGGACCGCGTGTCATCCGCGCGGTCTGGATGGCGCCGGACGACAGCGAGGTCCGCGACGACACGCTTTCGGTCGCGATCGACGTATCGCCCGCAGCCGGTGCCGTCTTCGTGAGTACCTCGCCGGACGAGGATGCGCGCTACTCGCTGAGCGTGCTCCGCGATGCTTTGACGCTGCCGACCCGCGGATTCTTTCGCGTTGCCCCGGGTCAATGGCGAGTGGACGGGACACTCGACCACGTGAGCGAAGCCGACGTGCGCCAGGCGGTCGCGTCGGCGCCCGTGGTCGTGCTGGATGGCGATACCGCGGTATTCGGCGCACCGCGCGTGGCGACCCGCGGATCGCTGGCTCTGCTCGCACCGCCGGCGGCGGCATCCGAGGAGGAATGGTACGCCGCCGGTGCACCGCCGTCTCCATTGGCCGCGGCCCTGGGTGGAGTGGCGTGGGACAGCCTGCCGCCCATCGATGTGGCGCCGGCGAACGTCGCGGGGGAGTGGCAGGGACTCGAGGCGAAGCGAGGGCGGCGCTACGACCGGCGCATCGTGGTCGCCGGGAGTACGGCCGATGGGCGCCGTGTCGTGACGGTGGCGGCCGGTGGGCTGTGGCGCTGGCGATTCCGTGGTGGCGCGAGCGCTGACGCGTACACCGCGCTCTGGGGCGGTATATTCGACTGGCTCGCGGCGGAACGACGGGACCAGCGGGCCGCTGTGCCGGCGGATCTGCTCATCCGCGAGGGGGATCCGATCCGGTGGCGGCATGGGACCGGCCAGGACACATCGGTCACCGTGGTACTCGCGCGGCGCGGCGGAACGGGTGCGCCTGATTCCCTCCGGCTTCATTTCCCGCCCGGATCGGCGACCACCGAGACCGCTCCGCTGGCGGCCGGCGTGTACGACGTGCGGACCGCGGGAGGGGCGGCGCTCCTGATCGTGAACGCGTCGAGGGAGTGGCTGCCGCGCGCGCCGGTCGTGCAGACGGGACAGGTGGGTGGCGTGGTACTCGCGGGTGCCGCGCCGCGGCTCCGGTCCTTCGGATGGATCTACGTGCTGCTCGTCGTCGCGCTCTGTGCCGAATGGCTCTGGCGCCGCCGAGCCGGAATGCGGTGACATGGGACGACTTTTTCGGCAGCCCACCGATGGTGCGCGACGCACGCTCTGGCAACGAATCAAGGAACTGGCTCTCACCGATGTCGCGGTCGCGGTCCGTGGTGTCGATGAGGGTTCGCTGGAACGGCTCGAGGAAGTGCTGCTCGAGGCGGATTTTGGCGTCGCCACGACGTCGCGTCTCGTCGCGACCGTCGAGCGTGACGCTCGCGAGGGCATTCTTCGCAGCCGCGACGAGCTGCTCGGAGCTTTGCAGGGCGGCGTCGAGTCGGCGCTGCGCTCAGGAGAGAGCGACCCCGCGTTGCACCGGGCCGCCCAGGGACCCACGATCATCGTCGTCATCGGCATCAACGGCGCCGGCAAGACGACGTTCATCGGCAAACTGGCTGCCCGGCTGCGCCGGGAGGGGCGGCGCGTCCTCGTCGCCGCCGGCGACACGTTCCGAGCCGGCGCCGTCGACCAGTTGCGTGTGTGGGCGGAGCGGACCGGAAGCCAGTTCATCAGCGGCGCGACCGGCCGGGACCCTGCGGCGGTCGCCGTCGATGCGCTCGAAGCCGCCGCGGCGTCGGATGCGGATATCGTCCTGATCGACACCGCGGGGCGCCTGCACACCAGCGGCGCCTTGATGGACGAATTGAAAAAGATCATTCGCGTCATCGCCAAGCGCTGTCCGGGAGCGCCGCACGAAATCCTGCTGGTTCTCGACGCGACGATCGGCCAGAACGCGATCGCGCAGGGGCAGACGTTCGCTGCCGCGGTACCCGTCACAGGGCTGGTGGTGACGAAGGTCGATGGAACGGCGAAAGGTGGCGTGGTCGTCGCCGTCCACGAGGCGCTCAACGTTCCGGTCAAATTCATCGGTACGGGCGAAACCGCCGACGACCTCGTGCCGTTCGACGCGGCGGACTTCGCACGCGAGCTGCTCGAGACCTAGGATCGGGATGAGCGTGGACGCGGGACGGCGCCGGCTCCCGGCACGCGGATCGGTCCGTCTCGACATGCCGGTTACGTACCTCAAGGGCGTGGGCGAGCGCCGCGCCGCGCTGCTGCGGCGTCTGGGGATCGTGACAGCCGGCGATCTACTCACTCACGTACCGCACCGGTACGAAGACGCGACCACGGTTTCGCCGATCGCGGCGGTGGCGGTCGGCATGGACGCCACGATCGTGGGCACCGTGATCTCCAAAGGCGTGCTGCCCACCCGGCGCGGGCTTCGGATCTTCCAGGTGGTGTTGCGCGACGACTCGGGGATGATCGAGGTCTCGTGGCCGGGCCAGCCGTTCCTCGACCGGGTGATCGACAAGCAGGACGTCCTGCTCGTCACCGGGACGATCCGCTTCTTCCACGGGCGCCAGTTGCAAGCGCGCGAGTACGTCAACCTCGGTGCCGACGCGGCGGGTCTCGAGCAGGGCCGAGTCCTGTCCGTCTATCCGACGACCGAAGGGCTGCCCGTCAAGGTGCTCAGGTCACTGCTCGACCAGCACCTGGATGCGCTGCTGCCGCTGGCCGCCGAGTTCTTCAGTCCGTCCATTCTCTCCGCCGCCGGTGTGCCGCCGCTGCCGGATGCGCTCCGGATGGTACACCACCCGGGCTCACTCGCCGAGGCGGCTCGGGGCAGGTCGCGGCTGGCGTTCGAGGAGCTGCTGTCCATGCAGATCCTCCACCGCCGTGCGAATGCGATCGCGCGCGTCAA
This sequence comes from uncultured Gemmatimonadales bacterium, assembly GCA_963737895.1. Taxonomy (GTDB): domain Bacteria; phylum Gemmatimonadota; class Gemmatimonadetes; order Gemmatimonadales; family Gemmatimonadaceae; genus Palsa-1248. The sequence continues at coordinate 3,239,545 of CAVTUF010000001.1, forward strand.
ACGAACCGGCGTGCGCTACGAGAACCGGAGGGAGCTCACGGCGGCGCTCAAGGCGGCGCTTCCGTACGAGCTCACGAATGCGCAGGTCCGTGTGCTGCGCGAGATCGTCGCGGACATGCGGAGCGCGACCAAGATGCACCGGCTGCTGCAGGGCGACGTGGGGAGCGGCAAGACGATCGTCGCCCTCTTCGCGGCGTTGCTCGCCATGGACAACGGGTATCAGGCGGCGTTGATGGCGCCCACCGAACTCCTGGCCGAGCAGCATATGCAGACGACGGCCGCCCTTCTGGAGCAGCTCGGCCTTCGGCCTCTTCTCGTGACCGGCAGCCTTTCGGCCTCTGAACGCCGTGTGGCGGCAGCCCGGATGGCCGAGGATGGGCCGTTGCTGGTGATCGGCACGCACGTGCTCGTGCAGGAAGACACCCGCTTTGCGCGACTGGGATTGGCGATCGTCGATGAACAGCACCGCTTTGGCGTCGAACAGCGGAAGGCCCTGGGGTCCAAAGGCGAACACCCGGACGTCCTGCTGTTGAGCGCGACACCCATCCCGCGGTCGCTCGCGCTGACCGCGTACGGAGACCTCGACGTCAGCGTTCTCGACGAGCGCCCTCCCGGGCGCCGTGGCGTTATGACCGCGCTGCGGCCGGAATCGGCGCGGGCGCGAGTCCTGTCATTCATCGGAACGCAGGTGGCTGATGGACGGCAGGCGTACGTCGTGTATCCCGTGATCGGAGAGTCGGAACGGGCCGATCTCAAATCGGCCACGGCTATGTATGCATCGCTATCCGGGCCGGGCGGCGCATTCGCGGACCGGCGCGTGGCGTTGCTTCATGGGCGCGTGCCGGCCGACGAGCGCGACACCGTCATGCGTGCGTTCCGTGATGGCGCGATCGATGTTCTGGTCGCGACGACTGTCATCGAGGTCGGCATCGATGTCCCGAACGCCACGGTGATGCTGATCGAGCACCCGGAGCGATTCGGCCTGTCGCAGCTACACCAACTGCGGGGGCGCGTCGGACGGGGGAGCGAGGAGTCCTACTGCATCCTCCTTGGCGACGTCGGGCCCGAAGCGGCGGACCGGTTGCGCCTGTTCGCGAGCACGGAGGACGGATTCGAGATCGCGCGCGCCGATCTCCGTCTGCGGGGCATGGGGGACCTGTTCGGGGCGCAGCAGAGTGGTACCGCGTCGTTCCGGGTGGCCGACCCGTTGCGCGACGAGGAGCTCAACGAGCGTGCCCGGGTCATCGCGGAGCAAATCCTGGCGGAGGATCCGGAGCTCGCCTCGCCCCAGAACGCCGGGCTCCGGCGGTCGATCGGCGCCCGCTACGCGCGCGGCCTGGAGTTGTTCCGGGTGGGGTAGGGCGGACGCGCGCTCACGGCTGGGGCGTTGCGAGGCGCTTCTTGATACGCTCGAGTTCCTGCGTGGTCTGGGTGAGCTGGCTCACGACCTTGTCGAGCGAATCGCGCAGGTGCTGGACTTCGACATCCTTCGTCCGGTCACGCGACGCGCCGGCCACTCTGGCGCTGTCCGCGCGGGTGCGCACGGAATCGGCGCGGTTGCGCGCGGAATCGGCTTCCGAGTTCGCTTCCCGTGTGGCGGCGCGGAGCGTGGTCAGGGCGACCGCCGTGCGGCGCAGGACTGACGCTTCGGCATCGTGTTCGCGTGGAGCTGGGCTGGCGAAGTAGGCGTCGAGCGCGACGATCGCGTCCATTCCCGACCGGCGCTCGTTGCGTGGATCGAGCGCGAACAGCGCACGCCAGAAGTAGCTCTCGGCGGCTTCGGGCGTTCCCGTGTAGCGCGTCGCGAAATTTCCCAGCGCGGTATCCGCATCCTGATAGCGGTCATCGTCAACCGCCATTTCGGCGAAACTGAGCGTGGCTGGCCAGGCGTGGGCGGGCGCCGGACTGAGAATCGCGTGGTGCGCCGCGCACCCTGCGCCGGCAACGAGCAGGGCGACGGCCGGCAGTGCTCGACCCCTCACACCGAGCTCGTCACCATTCCGATTCCGCGCCGGTCGCTGGGCGGAGTCCCAAGGCGGGTCCGTCGTTGCGGGAGCGCAATAGGCAGTGTGATGGCGAAGGTCGTCCCCGTGCCCGGAGTGCTGTCGACCGTGATGGTGCCCCGGTGGGCTTCGACGATGTTCTTCGCAATCGCCAACCCTAGCCCGGTTCCTTCAGTCGCGGCTGCCACCTGATTGTCTGCCTGGAAAAATTTGTCGAAGATGCGCGGGAGCTGGGCGGCCGGAATTCCGGCGCCCGAGTCGTGAACCTTCATATGCACGTGATCCGCGTCGGCGTCAACATCGAGGTCGACGCGCCCACCCCGGGGCGTGAACTTGAACGCGTTGGACAGCAGGTTGCCGAGCACCTCGCTCATCCGGTCCGGGTCCCAGACGACTTCCGGTGGGACGTGCGGCGCGCTGGTGACGATGAACCTGACGGACCTCTGGCGCGCCAACACGTTGAACGAGGTGGCGAGGTCGTCGAGTAACTGATGAAGGGCGAACGGGCGCGGTTCGAGTTTGCCCCCGCCCGCCTCGAAGCGGCTCACATCCAATAGCTGCTTGACGAGCCGGCCAATGGCGTGGCACTGCGCTTCCAGCGTCTGGCATACCTCGAGCTGCCGCTCGGTCAACTCGCCGTACGCGCCATCCTGCAGCAACTGCAGATATCCGAGGAGGACATTGACCGGCGTCTTCAACTCGTGCGACGCGACGGAGACGAATTCAGCCTTGAGTTTGTCCAGTTCGGCGAGTTGCCGCGCCATCGTCGCGAAGCTCGCCGACAGACGGCCGAACTCGTCGTGGCGCGCAGGGGCGAGTGCGAGGCGGTGGCTGAATTCACCTTCGGCCACCGCTTGCATCCCGGCTTCGAGCTCTTCGACTGGGCCGCTGACCGAACGTGTGAGCCACGCGGCGATCCCGGTCGCCAGGAGGGTCGCAAACGCCAGGACAGCGGCCGAGAATTGGCGAGCTCGCTCAGCCGCATCCGCCGCGGCAGCGACTCGAATGCCGGTGCGTTCACGGAGTGATCCTTCCGCCGCCGCGGTCCACCCCTCGATCCGCGCGATCGCGGGGCGAACGGCATTTGCCGAGAGACTATCTGCCCGCGCGGATCGCCGGGCGAGCGCGGCGGCATATTCGCGTGGCGCGGCGACATCGACCGCGCCGATCGACGTACCGAGCTGTTGGGCGGCGCTGTCGAGGGAATATTCCTCGAGCGAATCGGCCATCGCCGACAGCGCCGCGATTTCAGTCGACATCCGCACCTGGCTGGCGGAGTCGTGCACGATCAGCAATGCGTCTTCGGCGCGGCGGAGGTTCTCGGTCCGCCCGCGGATCCGCCCCAGCAACAAGGACGCGGCGAACTCCGTGTTGCGGAGTCCAAGCGCGGACTGGTGGAGCGCCTCAAGGGAGTGCAGGGCAAGGACCAAGGGGGCGACGAGCACGATCGCAATGGCCAGAATGCCCGCCGCCAGCCTGGCGCGGAGCGTCATGGGAGAAGGATAGTGCGGCGGCGACTGAGCGGCACGCACGGACATCGCGCGGGAGTGCGTTGACACCATCTGGCGGCCGGCCTACCTTGCCGCGCCCCCCGAAGACACACCCAACCTCCGTAATGCCAATCGCTTCTCCATCTTCCGGCGACGGCTCCGCGACGCCGTCCCCAACTCCGCCACTGGTCCGGATTCCGGACCTCAACGCCCATGTGGGCACGGTGGTTACGGTACGCGGCTGGATCACGCACCTGCGCTCCTCCGGCAAGATCGCGTTTCTCGTAGTTCGTGATGGGCTGGGCACGGTGCAGGCGGTCCTGGCCAAGGCCGACGTAAGTCCCGCGATCTGGGACCGATACGGACAGCTTACACAGGAGGCCTCGGTCGCGCTCACGGGCACCGTCCGCGCTGACCCCCGAGCGCCCGGCGGTTTCGAGCTGACGCTCAGAGATGTCGTCGTCACCGGCGGCAGCCCGATCGACTATCCGATCCAGCCCAAGGAGCACGGCGTCGATTTCCTGATGGACCACCGCCATCTCTGGCTGCGCAGTCCGCGACAGGCCGCCATTCTCCGGGTGCGGAGCGAAATCGAGCAGGCGATACATGATTTCTTCTACGCTCGCAATTTCACGCACGTCGATACGCCGATCCTGACGGCGGCCATCGGTGAGCGCAGCGGCCTGTTCTCGACGGAATACTTCGACGAAGGCACCGCCTATCTCGCGCAGACGGGGCAACTCTACGGCGAGGCGGCGGCCGCGGCGTTAGGGAGTATCTACACATTCGGGCCGACATTCCGCGCCGAGAAGTCGAAGACTCGCCGGCACCTCACCGAGTTCTGGATGATCGAGCCTGAAGTCGCGTTCGCGGATTCCGCGGACAACATGCGGCTTCAGGAAGATCTCGTGAGCTACCTCGTCGAGCGCGTTCTCAGCCGTCGCCGGCGAGAGCTCGATGAACTCGAGCGGGATGTGTCGAAGCTCGAGCACGTCGTGCCGCCGTTCCCGCGCATTGACTACACCGACGCGGTCGAGATCCTCCGCACGCGCGGCAGCTCGATCGAATGGGGCGCGGACCTCGGGGCGGAAGATGAGGCCCTGCTGGTCGAGGGAGCCGACAGGCCCATCTTCGTGTGCAACTATCCCAAGGAAGCGAAGGCGTTCTACATGAAGGAGAATCCAGCCGATCCGCGGACCGTCCTCTGCAACGACTGTCTGGCGCCGGAAGGATATGGCGAGATCATCGGTGGATCGCAGCGCGAAGATGACTACGACCGCCTTCTGGCACGCATCGTCGCCGAAGGACTGCCGGTGGATGCGTACGGGTGGTATCTCGATCTACGCCGCTACGGGACGTTCGTCCACTCCGGCTTCGGGCTTGGCCTGGAGCGCTGCGTCGCCTACATCTGCGGGCTCCCGCACGTGCGCGAGACGATCCCGTTCGCGCGAATGATGAACCGCCTGCGGCCGTAGCGGCGGCCGCGTCAGGGGGCGAGCGGTGCCGGCCGCGCCGCCGCGTTTCCGGACACTTCGCGCGCTTTGACTTCGTCCCACAGCGCGTCCAGCACACCGAGCGGCACCTCGCCGACGCGCAATCCGCGCTCGAGAGCCAGCGTTTCGACGGCCTGAAATCGCCGTGCGAACTTGGCATTCGCCGCATCGAGCGCGAGCGCGGCATGCACGCCAGCTTTCCGGCACAGATTGACACAGGAGAAGAGCAGATCACCCAGCTCTTCGGAGAGCCGTTCGTGCTCCGCATCCGGGACGGGGGCTCCGCTCGGTGCGATGCGCGGGGGGTGGGCGGAGAGCAGCTCGGAGACTTCCGCCAGCTCTTCGGCCACCTTCGCGAGCGGACCCGCCGCGTCCGGCCAGTCGAAGCGCACGCCGGCCGCTCGTTCCTGCAACCGGTGCGCGCGATGCAGCGCCGGCAAATGCACGGGCAGGCCATCGACGATGGACCGGCGCTTGGTCGCCTTCATCCGCTCCCAGGGTTCCTTGACTCCGTCGCCGTAGAGATGCGGATGCCGTCCGCGCATCTTGGTCACGAGCGTGTTCGCGACGTCATCGGCGCCGAACGCCTTGCGTTCCGCGGCCAGCACCGAGTGGAACAGCACCTGGAGCAGGAGATCGCCGAGTTCCTCCCGCAGCAACGTGTCGTTGCCCGAGCGGATCGCCTCATCGACCTCGTGGGCTTCCTCGAGGAGATACGGACGCAACGACTCGTGCGTCTGCGCCGCATCCCAGTCGCAGCGCGCGCGCAGATCGCGCATCAGCGCGAGCGCATCATCAAGAGCGGATTTCGGTTGCATCGGATTCCGGGAGTGCCGTATACTACCCGCCCTGTGCGGACCGCGCCACGCCAATGAATGAGAGACTGCGCGCCTGGATCGGCGTCGATCTCGGCGCGCTCGTGCGCAACGCCGCAGCGATGGCCGCCCGTGCCGGCGTTCCGATCCTGCCGATGGTCAAGGCCGACGGATACGGCCTCGGCGCCGTCGCAGTCACGCGCGCGCTGGAGCCGCTGAGTCCGTGGGGATACGGAGTCGCGACGGTGGACGAGGGCGTCGCGATCCGGGCCGCCGGCATCGATCGCCCGGTACTCGTGTTCACGCCGATCCTCGAAACGGACATTGCGGGCGCGCGCGACGCGCGGCTGACGCCGCTGCTGGGCTCGGGCGCGATGATCGCGGCGTGGGCGGCGGCGACCGGCAACGCGGATTGGCACCTGGCGATCGATACCGGGATGGGCCGGAGCGGCGTGCAATGGACCGAGGTGGGGCTATTGCGCGAGGTGCTCCGGGCGGCTCCGCCAGCCGGCGCCTCTACCCATTTTCACTCGGCCGATCGCGATGACCGGACGGTCGTCCAGCAGCTCGGGCGGTTGGCGAGCGCCCTGGATGCCATGCCTGCGCGCCCGGCGATTCTGCACGCGGAGAACAGCGCGGCGATTGAACGCCTCGAGCGTCCGTCAGCGTGGACGTTCGTCCGGCCCGGCGTGTTTCTCTACGGTGTGGCGAGCCAGGTAGCACCGGCCGGCGGCGGCCCGTCACCGCGCCCGGTGCTCGTGAGCGAGCCGGTCGCCTCGCTGCACGCGCGCATCGCCGAGCTACGGACCATCGGAGCAGGGGAGACCGTGAGCTACGGCGGCACGTACACGGCGCGTCAGACGGCGCGGATCGCGACGGTACCGGTGGGGTATGGGGATGGCTACCGGCGCGCATTCGGCAACGTGGGTGCGGCGCTCGTGCGTGGCCACCGAGTCCCGGTCGTAGGCATGGTGACGATGGACATGACATTGCTCGACGTCACCGGCATCGCGTGTGAGACCGGAGACATCGTGACGCTCCTGGGGCGCGGACCGGCAACGGTGCCGCCGGCGCCACGTCCTGTCGTGGACCTCGTGGGCGCCGCCTACGACGCCGGGCTGTCACCCTACGAGCTACTGACCGGTCTGCGGCTTCGGCTGCCGCGCGTGTACGTTGACGACGCCCACTGGGTAGATTCCCGCCCGTGATCCGAAATCGGCTTCTGGCATTCGGCGTCGCCATTCTGGCGTACGCGGGGGCCACGGCGTGCAATGAGAATCTCCAAGAGGGCCGCGCCGGGTGTCCCGCGCTCTGTCCCGGCCAAGCCGTGCCCGTCATCGATACCACGATCGACGGGCTGACCGGATTGGCCGTCGACACGACCGTGGCCGGTTATCCGGCGATCGGGACCGCGCCGGAGCTGCTCGTCGCCAACGGTGGCGACTCACTCGACGTACGAGGGATCATTCGCTTCGACTCGATCGCCTTCGAGTTCAGGCCCGTGTCGGCCGATACACTGCGGCCGGCGACGACTGCTTTCCACCCGACGCTGACCTTGCGCCTCGACAGCACGACCTTCCGATCCGGTGGCGCGGTCAAGATGACGATCCAGGCCTACGACGTCGACACCATCGGCAATGACACGGCCGTCGCCGTGCTGGCGTCGTTGTTCCGGCCCGACCGGTTTCTCGGACAGGCGCAGTTTGACTCACTCAGCGATTCCGTGCGCATCGCGCTCGACTCGGCGCGCGTCGCAGTGCACATCCGCGGCGACAAGCGTGTGCGTATCGGTGTCCGTCTGACTACCACCGGCCGCGCCGACATTGCGACGAGCTCCGGCGGCGGCATCGCACCCTCGTTCGCGTACTTCCCGACGACGGATACCACGGGTGTCACCGCATTCGTGACCACGCCGCGCTCGCTGACGCCGCTCACCGACTCTCTGCTGCAGGGCAACCTGGCGACGTATCCACTGATCGTGGTTGGATCGTCCGGCCGGGTCACCCAGCGCCTCAATGTGGGAGGGATGCCCGCGCGGCGTGTCTACCTTCGCTTCCGGTTGCCCTCGCGGATCGTCGACTCGTCGACCGTCGTTCGGGCGACGCTGACGCTGTCGGTGAAAAGCTTCGGCGGATTCCTCCCGGGCGATTCGCTGACCATCTTTCCGCAATCCGTGATCGCGACATCGCTGATCACCGACCCCACCAAAGCGGCGGGATTCCTGGCTTCGAGCACAATCGTCGGCATCGACACCGTGCGCACATCCCCCGACCTCGCCGACACGGTGAACATCGAGTTCGTCAACGCCGTCCGCCAATGGTCCGGACACCAGACCGACTCGGTGACGCGTGCCATCGTGCTCCGCATCGCGAACGAGGGCGCGGACCCGCTGGTGACGAGCTTCTTTGCCGCGGGTCCAGCAGTGCCGCCGGCTCAGCGTCCGCGCATCCGCATCGCGTATATCAGGCCGCCCGGGTTCGGACTCCCTTGACGGGCGCCCAGTCGGGAGGTTCGCGGCGCTCGCGTCTGTTGCACTGGCCGTCATTCGCGTTGGTGCTCGCGTGTGCGGGCGCCACCCTGAGCAAGCCAGCCACGGCGCAAGGGAATCTGAGCACCCAGGGACTCGGCTATCCGCCGGGTGAAGTGACGACGGCCACAATGGGCGCCGGCGGGGCATTCGGCGAGACTGACCCGGTGTCGGCGATCAACCCGGCAGCGCTCGCGTCGTGGGGCCGTGCCGCAATCCATTTCCAGTACGATCCTGAGTTCCGGACCGTGAGTTCCAGCCAGGGGTCGGATCATGCGACCACCGTCCGGTTCCCATTGCTCTCGGCCGGCGTCCCGATCGGTACGCGATTCGTGATCGGTTTGTCGCTCGGCACGCTCCTCGACCGATCGTGGCAGACGCGCCAGGTCCAGGTGATTCCGGTGGGCGACACATCGGTCGTCAGCGGACAGACATTCCGCAGCACCGGCGGAATCGAAGACGTTCGGCTGGCGCTGGGATGGAAGGCCTCATCATGGCTCCGGTTCGGCGTCGGCGTACACGCGATGACGGGCCGCAATCAGATCCAGGTGACGCGAGACTTCCCTGATACGGCGATCGTCAAGACCCAACCCTACTCCGACACCTCGACCTACACCTTCAACGGCATCGCGGGATCGGTGGGTGTCGACCTGCAGCCCTCGCCACTGTGGGACATTGCGGCGTCGATACGGGCCGGCGGGGGGCTCAAATCGTATCGGCGTGATACGTTGCAGAGTTCCGCGAACGTGCCGCCGAGGGCCAGCGCCGGCGTCCGGTACAACGGCATCTCGGGCCTGTCGCTTGCAGTGCGAGGCGACTGGGAAGGCTGGTCGAAGCTGGATGGACTCGGAAGCCCGGCCGCTAGCGCCGCGGACTCGTGGGAGTTCAGTGCGGGTGCGGACTTTACGGGACCGAAAATGGGCAGCCGGTCAATGTTGCTGCGGGTGGGCGCGTTGACGCATACGCTGCCGTTCCGGGCTGATGGCGGACTGGTGAGGGAGAATGCGGTGTCTGGCGGGTTTGGAATTCCAGTACGATTCGACCAGGCCACCATCGACCTGGCCCTCCAGCGCGCATTTCGGTCCGCGCCGATCGACGTGTCGGAGAGTGCGTGGACGCTGAGCGTGGGACTGACCGTCCGGCCGTAGCCGGTCCTGCGAATGGCGCCCCAGGCGGCGCCGTTGGAAGCGGGTCCGCCGGGACAGACGGCGGGCCAGGCGGCACGACGCCCTCTGGCACGAGCGCGGCACCGGATGGAGCGGCGCCGACGGTGACTCGGACTGGCGACACGAACGGTGGATCCGGCGCGCCAGCCGGCGGGCGCGAGGGCGCGCTGATTCTGGTCGCCGACAATGTACCCGCCAACGTGGAGTTGCTCTTCGATCAGCTCCACACCCTCGGGTACCGCACGATTTCCGCACGGGACGGCCCATCGGCTCTCGCCGCGGCCGCGCGGCACCAGCCCGACCTCTGCATCCTCGATGTCTCAATGCCGGCCGGTGATCTGGGATGCGACGATCGGTCGACGGGATTCGAAGTGTCCGGCGCATTAAGCGCGATCCACGTACGGCGCGGATCCCGGTCGTCTTCGTCACCGCGCTCAACGATGCAACGGATCGCGTCAAGGCAATCGAGGCCGGCGGCGACGACTTCCTCACCAAGCCACACAACCGGCTGGTACTCGGCGCCCGCGTCCGCAGCCTCCTCAAGCTGAAAGCTGCGACCGACGCGCTCGAGGAGAGCGTGCGCAAACTGCGAGAGCTCGAAAAAGTACGCGACGACCTGCTGAAGATGATCGTGCACGACCTCAAGACCCCGCTGACGTCCGTGCTCGCGACGCTCGAGCTCCTGCTCGATGGAGACTTCGGCCCCGTGTCGCGTACCCAGCATCAGGTCATCGCCGATGCAGAGGCAAAAGCCGAGGACCTCCTTCGCCTGATCGAAGATCTGCTCGAGATCGCGAAGCTCGAAGAGACGGCGTTGCCGCTCACGCTCGCTCCGATCGCACCCATCGCACTACTCACCGAAGTCGTCTACGAGTGGGCCGTCCGCTTCCAGCAGGCGGGTGCCACGGCAACGATCGACGGGGCGGATGACGCGCCCATTTTTCAGGCGGACAAGGGGCTGCTCAAGCGGGTACTCGGCAATCTCATTCAGAACGCGCTCACCCATTCGCCACATGCGGTGACGCTCCGGCTCGCGGTGCGCGGGGAACCCATGGGGGTACTCTTCACGGTGGCGGACGACGGCCCGGGCATTCCGTCCGAGTATCAGGAGCTCATTTTCCGGAAGTTCGAGCAGGTCCGCACGCCGAACGCGCCGCGGGTGCGAAGCTCGGGATTGGGCCTGGCATTCTGCCGCCTCGTGGTCGAGCGTCACGGCGGACGCATTTGGGTCAAGAGTACCGAGGGCACCGGCAGCGCATTTCACATACTCCTGCCCGCGCAGCCCCGGACCGCGGAGTATCCCGCAATAAGTCCGTGACCGGGAGGAAGCCGGTCGTTACATTTGGCCCCATGCCGAGCACCGCGCGGCCGAGCGTCTACATCGAAACGTACGGGTGCCAGATGAACGCGAGCGACTCCGAGCTGATGCTTGGCGCGCTCGCGGCATCCGGCTACCGTGCGGTCGGCCAGCCGGATGGCGCCGACGTGATTCTGGTCAACACCTGTGCGATCCGCGACCACGCGGAGCAGCGGGTGCTTGGCCGGCTCGGCGAGCTCAAACGGCACATGGGACGCGACACGGTGCTGGGCGTCACCGGCTGCATGGCGCAGCGTCTGGGCGCAGCTTTGCTCGAGCGGGCGCCACACGTGAGTCTGGTGGTCGGTCCCGACGGCTATCGCGGGCTACCGGCGCTGGTCGATCAGGCACGCGCGGGGACGCGGACTGTATCGGCCGACTTCGATCCCGGGGAGCACTACGAGGACATTCGCCCTCGGCGGGCGGCCGGGGTCAAGGCGTGGATTCCGGTACAGCGCGGGTGCGATTATCGGTGCACGTACTGCATCGTGCCGGCGACACGTGGCCCCGAGAGAAGCCGTCGCCTGCCGGACGTCGTGCGCGAGGTCCAGGAGATCGCCGAGCAGGGGATGACCGAGATCGTGCTCCTTGGCCAGACCGTCAACTCCTACAACGACGGCACGCACGATTTCGCCGACCTGCTGCGCGCGGCCGGGGCGGTGCCGGGCATCCGGCGCGTGCGCTTCACGAGCCCGCATCCGAACGACTTCAGTGCTCGTGTCCTCGACGCCATGGCCGCGACGGCCGCTGTCTGCGAGCACGTGCACCTGCCGATGCAGTCGGGTTCCACGCGTACGCTGCGGCGGATGCTCCGGCGGTACAGCCGAGAGGAGTACCTGGCGTGTGCCAGGCCGGCTGCGGGCGGCGGTGCCGGGACTCGCGCTGACGACCGATGTCATCGTCGGATTTCCCGGTGAAACGCCCGACGACTTCGCCGAGACTCTTTCGGCGGTCGAAGCGGCGGGCTTCGATGACGCGTATACCTTCCGGTTTTCGCCGCGTCCCGGAACAGCGGCGACCCGCATGCCAGACAGCGAGATGGTGCCCGATGATGTCGCGCAGGATCGTCTCAATCAGCTCATCGAGACGGTCCGGAGGGGAGCGCGCGGGCGGAACCTGGCGCTGCTCGGCACGTCGCACGAAGTCCTGGTCGAGAAAGCCGCGCGGCGTGGCGATGCAGTGCAGGCACGCACGCGCGACTTCAAGACGGTCCTGCTCCCGGCCTCCGAGGCAGTCATTGGCGGGTACTACACTGCCACGCTCACAGGCACGACCGGATCGACGTTCACCGGAACGGTGGCGCCCGCGGCCGACCGGCGCGCGCTGCGTTCCGTACCGGCAGCGCCGCTGGCGCGATCGCGGGCCGCCTTGCCTCTGGCCGCGGCCGGCTGAGCACCTCATGCACAATGCTCTCGAAGAAGCTGTGCGCGACGCCTACGAGGCCTTGCGGGGTACGGACCCGTCCTTCTGCGGGTGCTCGCGCTGCCACGAAGACGTCCTTACAATGGCGATGAACCAGGCCCACCCGCGCTACATCGTCGGCGATCCGCTGGGATCCGCGGTGACGCGAGTGGCACTCTCCCGGCGCCAGTTGCGAGCCGAGTTGTCGGTGATCGTGCTGGACGCGATGCGCCGCGTGGCCGCCGAGCCGCGACATCCCAAGGAGGTGGACGGTGGTGCATCACACTGACGTCTCGGTCGTGACCATCGAGCGGTTCATCATCGAGCAGGAGAAGCGCCACGCGCCGCAGGCCACCGGTGAGTTGTCCGGTATCCTCTACGATCTCGCGCTGGCCGCCAAGATGATCGCCAGCAAGGTCCGCAGCGCCGGACTGGCCGACGTACTGGGTGCCACGTCGGACATCAACGTACACGGGGAGACCCAGCAGAAACTCGACGTCCTGGCGAACTCGATCATGATCAAGGCCCTCGACCACGGCGGGCGTCTGTGCGCGATGGCGTCGGAGGAGGAGCCCGACATCATCCCCATCCCCGAGGGATTTCGTACCGGGAAATACTGTCTGCTGTTCGATCCGCTCGACGGGTCGTCGAACATCGACGTCAACGTGCCGGTGGGCACGATCTTCTCGGTGCTGAAAAAGGTCACGCGCGGACCGCGGGGCGAGCTGCCGGACATGCTGCAGCGCGGACGCCGCCAGGTCGCATCGGGCTACGTGATCTACGGATCGAGCACCATGATGGTGTACACGACGGGGCAGGGTGTGCACGGCTTCACACTCGACCCGTCGATCGGCGAGTTTCTGCTGTCGCACCCCAACATCCGGACGCCGCGTCTTGGCCGGTATCTTTCGGTCAACGATTCGTACCTGCGGGATTGGGACGAACCGCTACGCGCACTCATGCGGGTGTATCGCGGCCAGGACGGCGACCGGAAGCCGCTGAGCGTCCGCTACGTCGGATCGCTCGTCGCCGACTTTCACCGGAACCTGCTCGGCGGCGGACTATTCGCATATCCGGCGAATCGCCAGAATCGCCGCGGGAAGCTGCGGCTCCTTTACGAGGCAAACCCGCTGGCCATGATCGCGGAGCAGGCGGGTGGCGCGGCGATCGACGGCGTCAACCCGGTCCTGGACGTGACGCCCACGGAGTTGCACCAGCGCACCCCATTGTTCATTGGGAGCGCCGAGGATGTCGAGCTCGCGCGGACGATGCTGGCGCCGCAGCTCTCCAGTGTCGGTGCGTGAACGGCCAGCCCACGCAATCGGGACGGCCGGCCGGCACCACTGACGAGCCGCGTGGCGTGACGGCAGGCGAGCGCGAATCGCCGTCCGGTATTCCGATCGCGCCCGTCTATCGCCCCGCGGACTGGGCGATGAGCTACGCGACGGAGTTAGCTGATCCCGGCCAATTTCCGTTCACGCGGGGTATCCAGCCCACGATGTACCGCGGGCGCCCGTGGACAATGCGGCAGTACGCCGGCTTCGGCACGGCCGCCGAAACCAACACGCGATTCAAGTTGCTGCTGGCGGCGGGGCAGACCGGGCTTTCGGTGGCGTTCGACTTGCCGACCCAAATGGGTATCGACTCCAATGCGCCCCGGGCCGCCGGGGAAGTCGGCCGGGTGGGAGTGGCGATCGACACCGTCGACGACATGCACACGCTCCTGCGCGACATTCCGCTCGACCGCGTGTCGACGTCGATGACCATCAATGCCACGGCCGCGACGCTGCTCGCAATGTACCTCGTCGTGGCCGAGGAGCGACAGGTCCCGTGGGACAAAGTCACCGGGACGATCCAGAACGACATCCTCAAGGAGTACGTCGCGCGGGGCACCTACGTGTATCCACCGGGCCCCAGCCTGGCGCTCGTCGCCGACGTGTTCCGCTTCTGCGCAGACCAGGTGCCGGGGTGGAACCCGATCTCGATCTCCGGCTACCACATCCGCGAGGCGGGCGCGACGGCGATCCAGGAGCTGGCCTTCACGTTCGGCAATGCGATCGAGTACGTGGGCCGCGCGATCGCCGCTGGCGTCCCGGTCGAGCGCTTCGCGCCCCGTCTGTCGTTTTTCTTCGCCGCGCACAGCGATCTGTTCGAGGAGGTGGCCAAGTTCCGAGCGGCACGCCGCATCTACGCGCGCCTGATGCGCGAGCGCTTCGGAGCAAGCGACTCGAGCTGCCGGCTCCGGTTCCATACCCAGACGGGCGGCGTGACGCTCACCGCGCAGCAGCCGCTCAACAACGTGGTGCGTGTCGCAGTCCAGTCGCTGGCGGCGACCTTGGGCGGGACGCAGTCGCTGCACACCAACGGGTATGACGAGGCCCTTGCGTTGCCCACCGCGGAAGCGGCGACACTGGCACTGAGGACCCAGCAGATTCTGGCGTTCGAGTCGGGGATCACCGGTACCGCCGATCCACTGGCCGGGAGTTACTACGTCGAGCGCCTGACCTCGGAGTTGGAGACGCGTGCGATGGAACTGCTGGCGCGGGTGGATGAGATGGGGGGCGCGGTCGCAGCGATCGAGGCCGGGTTCATCCAGGAGGAGATCGGCCGCAGTGCGTACGAGCACCAACTGCGGGTCGAGCGTGGGGAGGCACGGATCGTCGGCGTGAACTGCTTCACCGACGATGCGCCGCCACCGGCCATCGAAATGCCGGATTTCTCAGCGCTCGCGGCCGATCAAATCGCACGCATCCGAGCGGCGCGCGCCGCTCGTGACAGTGGGCGGGCCGAGCGTGCGCTTGGCGCACTCCGGTCGGCGGCCGCCGGCCAGGGAGATGTGGCGCCGCGATCGAGCGGAGCGGCACCTGCACCGATGATGCCCCTCATCATCGAAGCCGTGCGTGCGCGGGCCACGGTCGGCGAGATCGCGGACACGCTGGCCAGCCAATGGGGCCATTTTCGGCCGGGCGCATAGGACGCCGCACACCTGAGGCGCCAAGACCGCCATGAGCACTGCGCTTTCCGTTCAGAAGGAGTGACAGCGCGCGCCAGGGCCCACACCACGGCGTACGACTCGTCCGCGCGCCTTGTACGGTCCCGGGGTCGATCGTAGCTTGTGGATGCGTGACCACGCCCGGCTAACACACCCCCACATGCCTACCTACGAATATCGGTGCCCCAATGGGCACGATTTCGATCATTTCGTCCAGAAGATCAGCGAGGGGGTGGCGACGTTGCCGTGCCCGGTCTGCGGGCTCCCCGCGGAACGCCGGGTATCCGGCGGCGCGGGTCTCGTATTCCGGGGCTCGGGCTTCTACATCACCGACTACGGGAAAGACGGCAAGAAAGATCAGCGCACCGCGGGCGCCTCCGACAGCGCGAAGCCTGCCGCGGCTTCGGGCGGCGGCGATAGCGCGGGCGGCGATGGCGCGGGCGCCACGGGGTCCACGTCCGGCGCACCTTCGGCGCCGGCGCCCTCGCCGGCACCCGCCAGCGCCGGTGATGCGCCGAAGCCAGCGGGGGGAACGGAGAAGTCGCGGACGCCGAAAGCCGAATGAGCGCTGTCGAGCTGCTTCGCGCCGAACTGACGCGCGCGGCGCGCGGCCTGGGCGCCACCGATCCGATCGAGCCCGCGCTGGACCGCCCAAGGGATCCGGCGTTCGGTGACTGGACCACGAATCTCGCAATGGTGCTGGCGAAGCCGCTTGGGATGAAGCCGCGCGATCTCGCGCAGGCGCTGATCGCTCAGGCCGACTGGACGCGCGCGGGGGTCAGGGTCGCAGAGGTCGCCGGCCCAGGATTCATCAACTTCCGGCTGGAGACCGCGGCGGTGGCGGGCCGGATCCCCGAGATATTGCAGGCCGGCGCCGCCTATGGCCGCAGCGAAACGGGGAAAGGGAACGCCGTGGTCGTCGAGTTCGTGTCGGCGAACCCCACTGGTCCGCTGCACGTCGGCCACGGGCGCCAAGCCGCGCTGGGTGACGCCGTGGCCGCACTGCTCGAATGGACCGGATGGGCGGTGTCCCGGGAGTTCTACTACAACGACGCCGGCGTGCAGATCGAGAAGCTCGCCGCGAGTGTGCAGGCCCGCATCGTGGAGCATGCCGGCGGGGCGCTGGAGATCCCGGAGGGCGGGTATCACGGCGAATACATCGGTGAGATCGCCGGGCAGTACACCGCCGCCCACCCGGGCGACCGCGACGGGCATGACACGGATCGGGTACGGGAGTTCGCGGTCGCGGCGCTCAGGGCCGAGCAGGACCAGGATCTCAGGGCGTTCGGGGTGCGGTTCGATACCTACTACCTGGAGTCTTCGCTCTACACCGACGGCCGGGTGGATGAGACGGTGAAGGCCCTGCGGGATGGCGGCGACACGTACGAGAACGCCGGTGCGCTCTGGCTTCGGACGACAGCGTTCGGCGACGACAAGGATCGTGTCATGCGCAAGAGCGATGGGACGTTCACCTACTTCGTGCCTGACATTGCGTATCACGTGACGAAATGGCACCGCGGCTTCAAGCGGGCAATCAACGTCCAGGGATCCGATCATCACAGCACCGTCACGCGGGTCCGTGCGGGGCTGCAGGCGCTCCGGATCGGAATTCCCGAAGGCTATCCGGAGTATGTGTTGCACCAGCTCGTGACGGTCGTGCGAAACGGAGAGGACGTGAAATTGTCCAAGCGCGCCGGGAGCTACGTCACGGCCCGCGACCTGATTGACGATGTCGGGCGTGATGCGGTCCGGTATTTCTTTCTGATGCGTCGTGCCGACTCGCAACTGAGCTTCGACGTCGATCTCGCGCGGACCCAGTCGGAAGAGAACCCCGTGTATTACGTGCAGATGGCGCACGCACGCATGAGTGGCATCTTCCGGGTCGGCGGCATTGACGCGGCCGGCATCACCAGCGAGGGGGTGGCCGTCGATCTGTTGTCGGAGCCCGAGGAGCTGGAATTGATCAATGCGTTGGCGGACTTCCCGCCGGCGGTGCAAGCGGCGGCCGACGCACTGGAGCCACACCGCATGACGACGTATCTGCACGACACGGCGGAACTCGCGCACCGCTGGTACCACCGCCACCACGTGCTGGGTGAAGCGCCGGAGTTGACGGCGGCGCGCCTGACGCTCGCTCGGGCGGCGCAGATCGTACTCGGTAACGGGCTGGCACTTCTCGGCATCTCGGCGCCGGAGCGCATGTGACCTCGCAACTCATCGCATCACTCATCGCGTCACCCATCACGTCACTCAGGACGGCCACATGACCGTGCTCGTCGTCGGCTCCGTGGCGCTCGACTCGGTCGAGACGCCATTTGGCCGTGCCGACAACGTAATCGGGGGATCGGCGACCTATTTCGCGTCGGCGGCCAGCCATTTCGCGCCGGTGCAGCTCGTCGGCATCGTCGGCGACGACTATCCCGTCGACAAGCTGAAGCCGCTGGCCGCGCGCGGGGTGGATCTATCCGGATTGGAGCACGCGCCGGGCGAATCATTTCGTTGGCGCGGACGGTATCGCCACGATCTCAACTCGGCCGAGACGCTCGAGACGCGGCTGGGCGTGTTCTCGCACTTCCGGCCCAAGATCCCGGAGGCGTTCCGGCGGGCGCCGTTCGTCTTCCTCGCCAACATCGACCCGCGGCTGCAGATGGATGTCCTGGGCCAGGTCGAGCGCCCGCGGCTGGTCGCGTGCGACACGATGAACTTCTGGATCGAGAGCAGGCGCAACAATGTGATCGCGCTGCTCGGCCGCGTCGACCTGATCACGCTCAATGACGGTGAGGCGCGGCAGCTCACCGAGCGGGCCAACCTGGTGCACGCCGCGCGCTGGATTCTCGAGAAGGGCCCCCGATACGTGATCGTCAAGAAGGGCGAACACGGCGCATTCATGTTCACGAAAACGTCGACGTTCTTCGCCCCCGCCTACCCGCTGGAGCAGGTGTTCGATCCGACCGGGGCCGGGGATTCGTTCGCGGGCGGATTCATGGGGCACCTGGCCCGGACCGGCGAGTTGAGCGACGCCAATCTCCGGCGCGCCGTCGTCGTGGGATCGGCCATGGGCTCGTTCGCGGTCGAACGTTTCTCCAATGAGCGGCTGCTCAGCCTCACACCGGAGGAGATCGACCGGCGGATCGCGGAGTTCCAGGACCTGGTCGCGTTCGAGCGCGGGGCGCCGGTGGCAGGCGCGGTAACAGGCCGGTGACGCCAGGAGGCGGTCGGGCTCCAGGTGTGCCGCCCCTCGACTACCAGACGGCGGGTGTCGACATCGACGCCGCGGACGAGGCGAAGCGCCGCATCCGGCAGTTGGTGGAGGCGACCGGATCGGGCGCAACGCGTGGCAGCTTCGGGGGTTTCGGCGGATTGTTTCGGATGCCGGCTTCGGGGCAACCCACCGTGCTGGTGGCGAGTGCCGACGGTGTCGGCACCAAGGTCAAGGTCGCGATCAAGGCCGGCCGACATGACACCATCGGCCACGACCTCGTCAACCACTGCGTCAACGACATCCTGGTCCAGGGTGCCGTCCCGATGTTCTTCCTCGACTACGTGGCCTTCGGGAAGCTCGAGCCGGCGGTCGTCGAGGCGGTCGTCTCCGGCGTGGCGAGCGGATGCGCGGAGAATGGGTGCGCGCTCCTGGGCGGTGAAACCGCGGAGATGCCGGGCGTGTACACGCCACCGGACTACGACCTCGCGGGGTTCATCGTGGGATCGGTGTCCGAGACACAACTTCTGGGACCGGACCGCGTACGGGCCGGAGATGTGATCGTGGGATTGGGCAGCAACGGGCTTCACACCAACGGGTATGCGCTCGCGCGCCGCGTCGTGACGGAGCGCCTGCGACTCAGCGCGAGCGACCTCTTTCCGGGGACCTCCACGACCGTCGCTGAGGTGCTGCTGCGCGTGCATCGGTCGTACCTTCGCGCGCTCCGTCCCGTCCTCGGCGAGATCCACGCGATGGCACACATCACGGGTGGCGGTCTCCCCGGGAACGTGCCGCGCGCGCTCCCGCCGACGGCCGACGCGGAGCTGGACGCGTCCAGCTGGACGGTCCCCCATGAGTTTACGGTGCTCGCCGAGCACGGCGGGATCGCCGGCCCGAAATGCTCCGGGCGTTCAACATGGGGGTCGGGATGGCCGTCATCGCACCGCCTGAGTCAGCCGGCGCGATCATCCGCAGCGCGCGCGAGGCCAGTATCGAGGCGTGGCTGCTCGGTCGTGTGGTGCCGGGCAGCGGGCGGGTCGTGCTCGAGTGAGCGCACCGCCACGCGAGGACGTTCCGCTCACGCTGGTGACGTGGTGAGCAACGGCGGAACTCCGGATGATGCAGGATACATGCGGCGCGCGCTCGATCTGGCCCGCCGCGGCTCGGGACATACGGCGCCGAACCCGTTGGTCGGCGCCGTCATCGTTCGCCGCGACGACGTCGTCGGCGAAGGCTATCACGTTCGTTATGGTGACGCGCATGCCGAGGTCGCGGCGTTGCATGCGGCGGGGGACCGCGCATCGCGGAGCGACGGTGTACGTCACGCTCGAGCCGTGCACGCACACGGGGCAGACGCCGCCCTGCACGGATGCGCTGATTCGCGCCGGTGTCCGCCGCGTGGTCATCGCAACCGCCGATCCGCATCCGGTTGCGCGAGGCGGCGCCGGCGTCCTGCAGGCAGCAGGAATCGAGATAACCATCGGAGTGGAAGAGGCGGCAGCCCGAGAGCTCAACGCCGCGTTTTTTCATGCGTTGCACTCCAGCCGGCCGTGGGTGACGGTCAAACTGGCCGTGTCGCTCGACGGCGCCGTCCGCGATCGGGCGAAGAGCGCGGGCTGGCTCACCGGAGCCGAGGCGCGTGCTGCAGTCCACCGGATGCGCGCGGCCAGCGACGCCATTGCGGTCGGCATCGGCACCGCGCTCGCGGACGACCCGTTGCTCACCGTCCGTGACGCGCCTGCGCCCCGTGTGGCTCCCCTGCGCATCGTTTTCGACAGTGGGGCACGGCTGCCGCTGTCATCCCGGCTGGTTCAATCAGCCGCAGAGGCGCCGGTCTGCATTGTGGTGCGACGGGCACCGGACCGCGGCCGAGCCGCACAACTTGCCGCGGCCGGCGTCGAGATCATTGTGGCGGAGACGCTGGATGCCGCGCTCGTCGCGCTCCGGAGCCGCGGCGTGCGCGCGCTCCTGGTCGAGGGCGGGCCGCGGCTCGCGGGGGCGGTGCTCGCGGCGTCGGCCGCCGACCGGCTCGTTATCTTTCAGGCACCGATCGTCCTGGGCATGGGCGCCGAGGCCGCCTTCGCATTTGCACCTGCGGCGACGGTTGCCGGCGCCCGGCGCTGGCCAATCGTGGCCCGCCAGCCGTTCGGGGACGACATGATGACGACATATGGGCTCTCGGAGCCCTGAAGGTAAAAAAGAACATGTTTACGGGATTGGTCGACGATGTCGGGGTGATCGAGGCGGTCGAGCCGGCGGCGGCCGGCCGCACGTTTCGCGTCCGGTGCCGGTATACGGACCTTGCCGGCGGCGAGAGCATTGCGCTCAATGGCGCATGCCTTACGGTCCGCGAATGCGGGCCCTCGTGGTTTACGGCTGCCGCGGTCACGACGACGCTCGAACGCACGACGATGGGCTCGTGGAAGGGCGGCACCCGGGTAAACCTCGAGCGCGCGCTGCGCGCGGGGGACCGTCTGGGCGGGCACATGGTGCAGGGCCACGTGGACGGCGTAGGTGAAGTGCGTGCCACTGAGGCGCTCGGCGACGCGTGGCTGATCGACCTGGCGGTCCCGGGAGACGTGGCGGGATTGATCGTGCCGCATGGCTCGATCGCCGTGGACGGGGTGAGCCTGACCGTCAACGAGATCCTGGCCCCGGACGTGATGCAGGTGTCGATCATCGACTACACCATGCGCCACACCACGCTCGGGTCGCTTCGGCCGGGCGACGCGGCGCATGTCGAAGGCGATGTCATCGGGAAGTACGTACGGCGGTTGACGGCTCCTTACCTCTCTCTGACGCGGTGATCCGTGCCCATTCGGAACAATTGACCAGGCGATTACCGATCTTCGCGCGGGCAAGTTCATCGTCGTGGCGGACGACGAAGATCGTGAGAACGAAGGTGACCTCATCTGCGCGGCGGAGCAGATCACGTCCAAGATGGTCAACTTCATGCTGCGCGAAGCGCGCGGGCTGATCTGCGTCGCCCTGACGCGCGAGCGTGCCGACGAGATGGATCTGCCGCCACAGGCCGAGCAGAACACCGAAGGGCAACAGACAGCATTCACCGTGACGGTTGACGCGACGCCGCGGTTCGGAGTGACGACCGGTGTGAGCGCGAGCGATCGCGCCGCGACGATACGGGTCGCCGCCGACCCGTCCACGACCGCGCGTGATCTGCGCCGCCCTGGACACATCTCGCCGCTGCGAGCGCGTGACGGCGGCGTGCTGCGGCGGGTCGGACACACAGAAGCTGCGGTCGATCTCGCACGTCTGTCCGGGCATTGGCCGGCGGGGGTCATTTGCGAGATCATGAACGAAGACGGCAGCATGGCGAAACGGCCGGAGCTCGAACGCTTCGCGACCCGTCATGGCCTCACATTCGTCACGATTGCACAGCTCGTCGCCTACCGCCTGCAGACGGAGCGTCTCGTCCACCGGGTCGCGGAAGCGCGGTTGCCGACTCGCGTTCGGGGAGTGGCGGATCGTCGGCTACCGCAACGATGTCGATGCGCACGAGCACGTGGCGCTGGTACATGGCGACGTGGCGGAGGGGAAGAAGTGCTGGTCCGGATGCACTCGACAGTGCCTGACCGGCGACGTGTTCCACTCGAAGCGGTGCGACTGCGGCTGGCAACTCGACCGGGCGATGGAGCTGATTGAAAAAACCGGCCGAGGAGTCGTCGTGTACCTCGACCAGGAAGGGCGGGGCATCGGGCTCCTCAACAAGCTCAAGGCGTACGCCCTTCAGGATCAAGGCGCCGACACCGTCGAAGCGAACGAACGGCTCGGGTTCAAACCCGATCTGCGCGACTACGGGATCGGTGCGCAGATCCTGCTCGACCTCGGGCTGCGTTCGATCCGTGTCCTGACCAACAATCCCAAGAAGCTGGTCGGACTCGAGGGCTACGGGCTTCGACGTGGGGGATGGTGTCCGCCTCGAGGCGCCGTCGAACAGCGAGAACGCCGGGTATCTGAGCACCAAGCGGTCGAAGCTCGGCCACTTGCTCGCATCCTGAGGGCGAGGATCGCTCGGTGGCGGAATTCGCCGGAGTACCGGATGGCCATGGCCGCCGCCTCGCCGTGCTGGTGAGCCGTTTCAACGAGGGCATCACGCAACGGCTCGAGCAAGGCGCGATCGACGCACTGATGCGTGCGGGGGTGGCGGAGGCGGATCTCGATGTCATTCGCGTGCCGGGTGCGTGGGAATTGCCCGCGGCCGCGAGAACCGCATTGGCGACCGATCGCTACGACGCCCTGGTAGCTGTGGGCGCAGTGATTCGTGGCGAGACTCCGCATTTCGACTACGTGGCCGGCGCGGCCGCCCGCGGGTTGGCGGAGGCGGCGGCGGAGTTCGACACGCCCATTGGCTTCGGGGTGTTGACGTGCGACACGGTGGCCCAGGCTGAAGCACGGGCCGGGGGTGCGCATGGCAACAAAGGCGCGGACGCGGCCCTCGCCGCGCTCGAAATGGCCGACCTGCACGCGCGGCTCGACGTGGCCCGGGATCTGGGCGACGACGAGGACGGGGAATCGGCGCACGACGCCGGCAACCAGCGCCGCCCTCCATCCCCGAACGTCGCGAATGTCCCCCCGCGCCGGTGACCCTCCAGCCGCGTCGCCGAGCGCTCCGGCCGCGACGCATGGCCGGGTGCGCCGGCCAGCCCGGCCGAACCGTGTGCCTCGTGTCGAGACCCGCGCACGGTCGCGGGCGTTGCAGGCCGTGTATGCGTGGGACATCCGGCAGACGGCGGGCGGCGGCCGCGACCTCACCCGTGTCGCGAACGAAGTCTGGGACGATCTGATCGTTCCCGCCGATGAGCGGCGACTCGCCGGCGCGCTCATCTCGCTGGTCGCGAAGCACGCCGGACCGATCGATCGCGATCTCACGGCGGTCACCACGAACTGGCGGCTCGAACGCCTGGGCGCGATCGAGCGGTCGGTGCTTCGCCTCGGGGCCGCCGAGCTGTTCGGCGATGTGACGCCGCCGCGTGTGGCGATCCAGGAAGCGGTGCGGCTGGCGGAGCGTTACGGATCCGTGCAGAGCGCGAAGTTCGTGAACGGCGTGCTCGACGCGCTCGCCCGGCACGCCTGCCGCTTGTGATCGTCGCGCGCGCGCCGGGCGGCGCCTGACCACACCCGTGCGCATCCTCGTCGTCAACTGGCAGGACCGGGAGAATCCGCAGGCCGGCGGCGCCGAGACGCATCTCCACGAGATCTTCGGGCGGCTGGCCCGCCTGGGAAACGTGGTCACGCTCCTGTGCGGCGGTTGGCCGGGCTGCCCCCCGACGGCGGAGCTGGACGGCATCAGTGTCCACCGGGTGGGGACCCGTCACACGTTCCCGCTCATGGCGTACGAGGCCTACCGGTCGCGATTCGCCGCCGAGCGGTACGACGTCCTCGTGGAGGATTTGAACAAGCTGCCGCTGCTGACGCCATGGTGGGTGCAGGGCAAGCGCGGGGCACCCCGAATCGTCGGGCTGGTGCACCACCTCTTCGGGGCAACCGCGTTCCGCGAGCTGACGCCTCCGCTCGCCGCGGCGGTGTGGCTGGGCGAGCGCCCTCTGGGCCGCGTGTACCGCTCCGTTCCCTTCGAGGCGGTCAGCATGAGCACGGCCGACGATCTCGTGGCGCGGGGGATTCCGCGTGCGAACGTGCAGGTGATCTATCAGGGCGTCGACACGACGGTGCACACGCCCGACCCGGCGTGCCGGTCCGCCACGCCGCTGTTCGCGTACCTCGGGCGGCTGAAGCGTTACAAGGGCGTGGACATCGTGATCCGGGCGTTCGCGCGGATGCGCACGCCGGGTGCGACTCTCGAGATCGCGGAGCAGGCGACTATCGGCCGGCGCTCGAGCAGCTCGCGCATTCGCTTGACCTCGGAGCCCGCGTTCGGTTTCTTGGACGGGTATCCGAGGCGGACAAGCTGCTTCTTCTCCGGCGCGCGTGGGCGCTGACGTTCGCCTCGCCCAAGGAAGGGTGGGGCATCACCAACATGGAAGCGGCAGCCTGTGGTACGCCCGTCGTCGCCTCGAACTCGCCGGGGATCCGCGAGTCCGTGCGCGATGGCCAGACCGGGTATCTGGTGCCACACGGCAACATCGACGCGATGACGGCAGCGCTCGAGCGCCTCGCCCGTGATCCGGCGCTCGTGACGACAATGGGGCGCGCCGGCCGGGAGTTCGCGGAGACGTTGACCTGGGATCATGCCGCCGCTGCTACGGCGGCGCATCTCGCGCGGGTCGCCGAGGGGTGCCCGGCGTGACGATCCCACCGACGATCCACACGACAGGGGATTCCGCCGCGGATCGGCGTTCGCCCCATCACCGTCGGCTCCCTGGCCGACACGCTCCGGGACACCCTCCAACTGGAGACGGTGGCCCTGCCTGGCGCGGACGATGCGGTGTCGCTGGCCCGCGAGCTCTCCAGCCCCGAAGTCTCGAGCCCGGGGCTCGTGCTGGCTGGGTACGTGGACCGGTTTGTGGGGCGGCGCCTGCAGGTGCTGGGCGAGACGGAAGTCACCTATCTCTGTTCGCTCGCTGACGCCGTCCGCGAGGGGGTGCTGAGCCGATTCTTCAGTTTCGACATCCCGGCCGTCTTCATCACCAAAGGCCAGGAACTGCCGCCCGGACTTGCGGCGGCTGCCGCCGCTGCCCGGGTCGCGGTGTTCCGGACGCCGCTCAAGACGAACGAGTTCTACCGGCGGATCAAGCCGGTGCTGGAGGATCTGTTCGCGCCGGCCACGACCCTGCACGGATCACTGGCCGACGTGTTCGGCGTCGGGCTCCTCTTCACGGGCAAGAGCGGCATCGGGAAATCCGAGTGTGTGCTCGATCTCGTCGAGCGCGGCCACCGGCTGGTGGCCGACGATCTGGTGCTCGTGGCGCGCCGCGGGACCGATCTCCTCGTCGGTCGCGGCCATGAGCTGCAGCGCCACTTCATGGAGGTTCGCGGCATCGGGTTGATCGACGTCCGTGCGATATTTGGTATCCGTGCCGTGCGGCAGCAGAAGCGCATCGAGGTCGTCGTGCATCTCGAGGAGTGGAATCAGGACGCCGTCGTCGAGCGCACGGGGCTCGACGGCGTCACCGTGTCAATCCTGGGCGTGCCCGTGCCCAGGATCACGGTCCCGCTCAATCCGGGAAAGAACATTACCGTCGTGGCGGAGGTGATTGCCATGAACCATTTGCTCCGCTATAGCGGAGTGGATGCCGCCGAGCAGTTCAACGAACGGCTGATCGACCACATGCAGCGGGCGCGCAGCCAGCGCGCACTCGTCCAACGGTATCTGCGAGAAGACGATGAGTAATGCCGGAGAATCGGACGCGGAGGGCGCGGCGCTCGCACCGCGGGCGCTGGTGGCCGGACACGGCGAGTTCGCCATCGGGATCGTCTCCGCCGTCGAACAGATCACGGGGCGCGGTGGCGTACTCGTGGCCCTGACCAATCGCGGACTGGGTGCCGACGAGATCGTCCGAACGCTCCGCGACGCCGTCGTCTCGGCCGGCGCCCATGTGATCTTCACCGACCTGCCGGCCGGCAGCTGGACGATTGCCGCGCGCCGCGTGCAGCGCGACCGTCCTGATGTCGTGGTCGTCACCGGCGCAAACCTGCCGGCGCTGCTCGATTTCGTCTTTCAGACCACTGCGCGAACGACGAGGCGGCGCGCCACTCAGCGGACAAGGGGCGCGGCGCGATGGTCGTGCTGGGGAGCAGCGGAGGGAGCGCCGGCGGTGCCGATTGAACTGTTTCGCATCGATGACCGGCTCATTCACGGCCAGGTCGTCGTGGGGTGGGGCCAGCCCCTCGATGTCGGATTCATCGTGCTCGTGGATGACGAGGTCGCGACGTCGGAGTGGGAGCAGGAGCTCTACCGGTTGGGAGTGCCTCCGGGCATGGACGGTACACTTCGAGACCGTCGCCGAGGCCGCCGACCGGTATCGCGCGGTATCAACGGCCGAGCGCCGGGTGGGCATTCTGCTGACCAAGGATATCGAGACGATGCGGCGCCTCGCGGCCATCGTGCCGCAGCATTCGCAGCATCAACCTCGGCGGCCTGCACTACAGCGCCGGCCGTGTGCAGAAGCTGCGCTACGTCTTTCTGAGTCCCGGTGAGGAGCAGGCGCTCCGCGAACTGGCCGACGCGCGGCGTCGAGGTCACGGCCCAGGACGTGCCCGCGACGCGGATCCGGTCGAGATCTCGACGCGCTCCTCGAGCGGCCGCTGGCGCATGATCGCTCTTACCGATCGCGCTCCTGGGCGCGATCGCCGGGCTGGATGTCGTCAGCTTTCCGCAGGCCATGATCTCGCGCCCGATCGTCGCCGCCACGGCCGGTGGCGCGTTGGCCGGCAATGCCGGCGCCGGCCTGCTGGTGGGTGCCGCCGTGGAGCTGATCGCCCTCGAAACGCTGCCCGTTGGGGCGTCGCGCTATCCGGAGTGGGGATCGGCGTCGGTGGTGGCGGGAGCGCTTGCGGCGGGAGCGCCGCCGGGAAGTCCCGGGCCGGTGCCGGTCGACGATCCTCGCGGCGCTCGCGACGGCGTGGGTTGGCGGGTGGTCCATGATCGCGCTCCGCAAGTGGAACGCGGTCCGCGCGCGGGCCCATCGCGGATCTCGAGCGCGGCTCGGCGACCACCGTCAACGCGCTGCAGCTCTGGGGCCTCACCGCGGACCTTGCGCGCGGCGCGGCGCTGACGGTCATCTCGTATTCGGCGCTGCGGCCGGTCGTGGATGCGGCAGCGGTGCACTGGCGGGTCGACGCCCGAACCTCGCGAGCGATCGTCGTGGGTGCCGCGGCGGCAGTGGCGGTGGCCGCGGTGTGGAAGGTCTTCCACTGGGCGCCGCTGTCCCGGGTGCTCTTCGGAGCAGGCCTCATTGGCGGGGTGGCGCTGGTGGCGTTGTCGTGACGGACGGCGGCACGGCGCCCGTGTCGTTGAATGCCGGGACGCGAGCCGGCATCTTTACCCGCCTGCTCGCCATTCAAGCGTCCTGGAACTACGAGCTGCTGATGGGCATCGGCATCGGGTTCTGCATCGAGCCGGCGCTGCGGCACGCTGCCCGGTGGGCCGGACGGCCCTCGCTATCGCGAGGCGCTGGCCCGCCAATGCCGGTACTTCAACGCCCATCCGTATCTCGCGTCCGTCGCGGTCGGGGCCCTCGCGCGCGCGGAACTCGACGGCGTCCCGGGCGACCGGATCGAGCGATTCCGGACCGCGCTCTGCGGCCCGCTCGGGAGCGTCGGTGACCGGCTCGTGTGGGCGGGGTGGCTACCCGTGTGCTCGCTGCTCGCCCTTGCCGTCTACGGGCTTGGTGGTGGTCCGCTCCGGGTCGTGGCGATGTTCCTCCTGGCGTACAACGCCGGGCACCTGGCGCTGCGCATGTGGGGTCTGCAAGCCGGACTGGAAGCACGGCATGCGAGTCGCGACGGCGCTCAGCTCGCGGGTCTTCCGCGACGGCCCGGCGTATCTGGCCCGAGTGGGTGCGCTCCTGGCCGGCATCGCGCTTCCCGTGGCGCTGGCGCGGGTGATTGGTCCCGGGCAGGAAGGGCTCCCGCTCGCCGGGGTGCTGGTGGCGACGGTGATCGGCAGCATCACGCTGGTCCGCATGCATGGCAGGGCCGAGGGCTGGCGCATCGCGCTTGGCGTCCTGGCCGCGTTCGTCCTCTACGCGACGGTAATACGACATGGCTGAGCGCCTGGTGACCATCGTCAACAAGAACGGGCTCCATGCGCGGCCGGCCGCGGAGATCGTGAAGACCGCGGCGAAATTCGCGAGCGACGTCGTGATCGTGCGCGACGATCTGGAGGTCAACGGCAAGAGCATCATGGGTGTGCTGATGCTCGCGGCGGAATGCGGATCGACGATCACGTTGCGTGCATCGGGCCCTGACGAGACGGCGGCGGTGGATGCCATCGCGGCGCTCATCAGCGGGAAGTTCGGCGAGAAGTAGCGGCGCCCGTGGATCGCGTCTTCGTCGGCGTTCCCGCCTCACCCGGCATTGTCGTCGGACCCGTGCACCTCCTGCGCTGGGAGGTGCCCGACGTGCGGCACCGCATCATCCCCGACGACGCGATCCCGGAAGAGATCGAGCGGCTGCACGACGCATTCACGCGCGCCAAGGAACGGCTGCGGCAAGTCCGCGCCCGGGCCGAGCAGCACGCGGGTCCCGAGGAAGCGGCGATCTTCGACGCGCAGCTACTCATGCTCGATGATTCGTCGCTGATCGAGGAAGTCGAGTCGAACATCCGGCAGAACTACGCCGCCGAAAAAGCATTCGATCTGGTGATGCTGGAACACCGTCAAACGTTCGCCCGCCATGCCCAGCCGCGCATGCGGGAGCGCGCCGCCGACCTGACGGACATTCACATCCGCGTGCTCTCGGTTCTGCTCGGACTCCCCGATCACGACCCCGTGGACGTCCCCAAAGGGGCGCACGCGATCCTGGTGACGCACGACCTGACGCCGAGCCTGACCGTCCAACTCGACCGGGACGCCATCGTCGGGATCGCGACCGACGCGGGCACCCAGACCTCGCACGTCGCGATTCTCGCCCGGTCGCTCGGGCTCCCTGCGGTGCTCGGCTTGCGGGACGCGACGAGCCAGATGGACGGCACCGAGCGCGTGGTGCTGGATGGAGCCGCGGGGAAGCTCTCGATCAACCCGACCGAATCGGAGCTCAAGGAGTATCGCCGCCGGGCGCGCCGTGAGGCCGAAGTCCAGGCGGAGCTTCGCCAGTTCGCGACCCTCGAACCGGTCACGCAGGACGGAACCCGGATCACCCTGTACGCGAACGTGGACCTGCCGGAGGAGGCGGAGGCGGCGGCGCAGAGCGGCGCCGAGGGTGTGGGCCTGATGCGCACGGAGTTCCTGGTGATCGGCCGCGCTACGATGCCGGACGAAGACGAGCAGTATCGCGCGTACGCGCGGGTGGTCGACGCATTCGGCGGGCGTCCCGTGATCATCCGGACGTTCGACGTGGGCGGCGACAAGATGCCCGCGAGCGGGTATCCAGCGGAGGCCAATCCGTTTCTCGGGTGGCGCGCGATCCGGATGTGCCTCGACGATCCGAAAATGTTCAAAGCGCAGCTCCGGGCGCTGCATGCGCGCCGCCGTGCACGGCGACGTCCGCATCATGCTGCCGCTGATCGTGACGCTCGATGAAGTCCGCCAGGCGCGCACGTTGCTGGCCGAGGCCGCCGAGGAGTTGGCGGCCCGCAAGGCGAACTTTCGCGCCGATTTGCCGCTCGGGGTCATGATCGAGACGCCGGCCGCCGCGGTCATGGCCGACAGCTTCGGGAAGGACGTCTCGTTCTTCAGCATTGGCACCAACGATCTCGTTCAGTACACGTTGGCCGTCGACCGCGGCAACGCCAATCTGACGTCCCGGTTTACGCCGCTCCATCCGGCGGTGCTCCGTCTGATCAAGCGGATCAGCGAGGCCGCGGCCGCGGCTGGGCAGGATCTGAGCGTGTGTGGCGAAATGGCGTCCCAGCCACTCATGGCCTTCGCGCTCATTGGCCTGGGGCTCCGGGGATTGAGCGTGGCGCCGCGCGCCGTGGCCCTCGTCAAGCGCGTCGTCCGGAGCGTCACGGTGGAGGCGGCGACCCAGGCGGCCAGCGAGGCCCTGGAGGCACCGACAGCGGCCATCGCGGAGCAAGGCCTCCGTAGGCGCTTCGTCTCCGCACTCGGCGACGATCCGTTCCTGCGTGGCGGGTTGCCCGGCCTCGCGTAGCCGGGTAAACTCCCGAGTACCATGCCGATACGTACGCCGACGGCCGAATCCAGACGGCTGTTCACATCAGAGTCCGTGACGGAAGGACACCCGGACAAACTGGCAGATCAGATATCCGATGCCGTGCTGGACGCCATCATAACCGATGATCCCGCCGCCCGGGTCGCCTGCGAAACGCTGGTCACGACTGGACTCGCCTGTGTGGTCGGCGAGATCACGACCGAGACCTATGTCCACATCCCCGATATCGTCCGCGCGACCATCCAGCGGATCGGGTACACGGACGCGACGTTCGGATTCGACACGAAGACCTGCGCGGTGATCAGCAGCATCGACCGCCAGTCGCCAGACATCGCAATGGGTGTCGATACCGGCGGCGCGGGCGACCAGGGGATGATGTTCGGCTACGCGAGTGACGAGACCGACGAGCTGATGCCGATGCCGATCCTGCTCGCGCACCGTCTGGCCAAGGCGCTCGCCGACCGGCGCAAGTCGCAAGACCTCCCGTGGCTCCGTCCGGACGGCAAGGCTCAGGTGACGGTGGTCTACGAGGATGACAAACCGGTGGCGGTGGATACCGTCGTGGTGTCGGCCCAGCACGCGGAGTCAATCTCAGCGGCGCGCATGAAGCAGGCGATCATGTCCGAGATCATAGAACCGATCTATTCCGCAAGAGCTTAGGCCGCGTGGTGTGAAGTACCACATCAATCCGACTGGGCGTTTCGTCGTGGGTGGACCGCAGGGCGACGCAGGTCTCACCGGACGGAAGATCATCGTGGATACGTACGGCGGGATGGGCCGCCACGGCGGCGGCGCGTTCAGCGGCAAGGATCCATCGAAGGTCGACCGGTCGGCGTGCTACGCGGCGCGGTGGGTCGCGAAGAACATTGTCGCGGCGGGCCTCGCGCACCGGTGCGAGGTGCAGATCGCATACGCGATCGGCGTCGCGCAGCCGGTGTCGGTGGCCGTGGACACGTTCGGAACCGGGACCGTCCCGGAGGCCGAGATCATGCGGGCGGTATCCGCGGTCTTCGACCTCACGCCCAAAGGCATCATTGCCGCGCTCGATCTTCGCAAGCCGATCTATACGGCGACGGCGGCGTACGGGCATTTCGGGCGCACGCCCGAACGCCTGGGCAGTGGCAAGTCTGCCCGCACGCAATTCTCGTGGGAGCGCACTGATCGCGTGAGCGCGCTCAAGCGGGCGATCAAGGACGGAACCGCGCCCGCCTCCAACGGGTCGGGACGGAGCCCCCGGGCTGCGTCCTTCGCGACCACTGCACTCGAGGATCCAAACTGATGGCGACGGCTGAACGGGCGGGCACGGTACGTGGGACGAGCGCCGGCACGCCACGGACCACGATGTGAAGTCGTTCGACCTCGCGGACGGGGGCCGTGCGAGGACGGAATGGGCGGAGCGTTCGATGCCCGTCCTCCGCCTGATCCGGGAGCGCTTCGCCGCTGAGCGGCCACTGGCCGGGATACGGGTCGGTGCCTGCCTGCACGTGACGACCGAGACGGCCAACCTGATGATCACGCTCAAGGCTGGCGGCGCGGATGTGGCACTGTGTGCCTCGAATCCGCTGTCGACGCAGGATGACGTCGCGGCGCATCTCGTCCGGGACCACGCGATCAAGGTGTTTGCGGTGAAGGGCGAGGACACCGAACGCTACTACGAGCACATCCGCGCGGTCATCGAGCACGCGCCCGAGCTGACGATGGACGACGGCGCCGACGTGGTCGGCGCGCTGCACATGATCGCGCTCAACCGGCTGGATGATCTACCGCCGGCGGTCCGGCGCTACGTCGAAGGACTCAAGCCGGCCGAGCGCACGGAGCTGCTCGCGCGCGTGATCGGCAGCACGGAGGAGACGACGACCGGCGTCATTCGCCTCAAGGCGATGGCCAAGGACAGGGTGCTCCGCTTCCCGGTCATTTCCGTCAACGATTCATTTACCAAGCATCTGTTCGACAACCGCTACGGGACCGGACAATCGACGGTCGACGGCATCATCCGCGCGACCAACGCGCTGCTTGCCGGCTCGGTGTTCGTCGTGGCGGGCTATGGCTGGTGCGGACGTGGCGTCGCCTCGCGCGCCCGCGGCGCCGGCGCAAACGTCATCGTGACGGAGATCGATCCGCTCAAGGCGCTGGAGGCGACGATGGACGGCTTCCGCGTCATGCCGATGGCGGAGGCGGCGCCGATCGGCGACATCTTCTGCACGCTCACCGGCAACATGCACGTGGTCCGGAAAGAGCACTTCCGCGCCATGAAGGACGGCGCGATCGTCTGCAACTCCGGGCACTTCAACGTGGAACTCGATCTGACGGCGCTCGCGGACATCGCGGATCGTCCCGGCGCGGCCGGTGCGGGAGTTCGTCGAGGAGTTCGTCGTCGGCGGGAAGCGGGTGTTCGTCCTGGGCGAGGGGCGGCTCATCAACCTCGCGGCTGCCGAAGGGCACCCCGCATCGGTGATGGACATGAGCTTCGCCAACCAGTCGCTGGGCGCGGAGTACCTGGTGAAGACACGCGAAGTCGCTCTCCGCGAGCGTGCACCGGGTGCCTGAAGCGATCGACCGCGAGATCGCCAGGCTCAAACTGGCGGCGATGGGCGTCGGCGTGGACACGCTCACTCCGGAGCAGCAGCGATACCTCGCGTCGTGGGACATGGGGACCTGACCGGTGCGCCGTCCCGGGTCCGCGCGCGGGATGCGTGGACCAGAGTCCGCTGGCCAACGGCCCGCCGGTCCGGGCCGCGCTGGGGCGTGACGGCATCATGGTCGAAGTATTCGTCGAGCGGCTGGGAGTGGACAGCTCCAACAACAGCCACGTCGTGATCCTCCGGGAGAAGGGCGGCAATCGCCTTCTCCCAATCTGGATCGGTCCGGCCGAGGCGGAGTCGATCATCATGGAGATGAAACAGGTCCGGCGGGAGCGACCGCTCACCCACGACCTGTGCAAGAGCCTCATCGTCGGACTCGGCGGCACACTGCGGCGCGTCCAGATCACCAAGGTGCAGAAAAGCACTTACTACGCGGAGATGCACGTGGTACGCGCCGAAGGCGTGGTGCATGTGGACGCGCGTCCATCCGACAGCATAGCCATCGCGTTGCGGATGGCGGCGCCCATCTTCGCGCCAGAGGCACTTCTGACCGCGGTCGCGGACGAGGATGGAGCCGACGAGATCGCGACGGCGGACCCGGACGCCCCGAGTCCCGAAGAGCTCACTGCGGAACAGCTCAAGGCCTACCTCGAGAACCTGCGCCCTGAAGACTTCGGAAAGTTCAACCTGTAAGGCGCCCCGCCGCGCGCTCCGTACGGGAACGTCCAGCAGATTGCCGCGCGGCCGGACGCGGTGGATGTGCGTTGCAGTGGGTGCACTGGGCCTCATGGGCGCGTCCGGCCGCGTCGCGTCCGCACAGGGTGCCGACTCGGCGACACCGGCCGCGGCACCTGCCGGCCAGCCATCCACGCAGCCGGCCGCTCAGTCCTCCGCGCAGCGAGGCGGCAAGCCTGGAGCGCCGCCCGCGGCGAGGCGCGTGTACGGGCGCGTGGTGCATCAGGGTCCGCACGCCGCTACCGCGCTCGCGGGCACGTTGGTCACGCTCCATCGCGTCGGCTCGGATACGGCCGGCCCAATGGATTCGCTTCGCACCGATGCGAGCGGCCAGTTCATGTTTCGGTATCAGCCACGCGGCGCCAGCGACGCCGTGTATTTCGTCTCGGCGAGCTACGACGGCATCGCGTATTTCTCGCAGCCACTGGTCCAGCCCGTGACGCGCGGCCCGGATGCCGAGATCACTGTCTTCGACACGACCTCGCAGCACGTCCCCATTCAGATCCGTGGCCGGCATCTCATCGTGTCGGCGCCAGGCGCGGGCGGCTCGCGGACGGTGGTCGAGGTATTCGAACTCTCCAACGATTCGTCGGTCACGCTCGTGTCGCCAGCGGCATCCGGCGACCGGCCTACATGGCATATGAACATTCCGGCGGGCGCAGAAGGCGTACGGGCCGGACAGGGCGATGTATCGGCGGACGCGGTCACGGTCGTGCACAACGACTTCGAAGTCTTCGCGCCGATCGCTCCGGGATTGAAGCAGATCTCGTTCACGTATACGCTGCCGTCGTCGGCGTTTCCCCTCGCGCGGCCGTCCGGCGCCACGGTGTCCGTCATGGAGATTCTGCTCGAGGAGCCGACGGCCCGGGCGGAAGCGCCGCGGCTCCGCGAAGTGGATCCGGTGTCGATCCAGGGGCGGACATTCCGCCGGTTCATCGCGCAGGATGTGCCGGCCGGCAGTGCGGCACGAGTGATCGTCCCTGTCATCATCAGCGATCGCCGCACGCTGTACTTCGCGCTGGTGCTGACGGCGATCGGTGCGGCGATGCTCGCGGCGCTGGCGCGCGCATTCACGCGGCGCCCGCGGCCCGTGCTTCCGCTTGCTGGTGCAGAATCCAAGGGGTAGATTCGCGCAACCAACTGCGTAACCAACTGAACGATCGCGGACGGTGAGACCGGAAGCCGGTGCAATGCCGGCGCGGCCCCGCCACTGTATCGGGCACGACGCGAGCTCGGATGTGCCACTGATGCCGGACGGCATTGGGAAGGCGAGCGACGCGGCCCGGAGCCAGTAGACGATCACCATCCGCGCCACACTGACAGTCCTCGGGGGAGGGCTCGTGGCGGTACAGACTGCGGGACCGCCGGCGCGGCTCGCAGCCTCGTTGGGCATGCGACGCGGCCGCCAGCCGCGGCTCGCGCCCCGCGGCATGTACCGGGCGAGCCCCTTCGAGGCAGGACGCCGGGCCGATTGACTCTCACCTCGCTCAGATTCGCTCGCTGCTTTGCCATCACGGCCGGCACGGCGCTGTCGCTTGGGATGCTGGCCTCGTGCGGCGCAGGCTCGGCTCCGCCTGCCCGCCGAGCGCTCTCGGAGACCGGTGGTTCGCCCGTCATCACAGCCATCGTGGACGACTTCGGCGATACACTCCGCACCTCGGGCGCTCCGCCTCGCCGCATCGTCTCGCTCAATCCGGCGACCACCGCAATGCTGTTCGCAATGGGGGAGGGGAATCATGTCGTCGGACGCACGCGGTGGGACACGTACCCGCCCGCGGCGCTCTCGGTCGCGGACCTCGGCGACGGCCTGAGACCCAACGTGGAGGCGGTCCTGGCCGTGCATCCGGATCTCGTAGTGCTGTATGCCGCCGCCGACAACCGCGATGCGGCTGGCCGTCTCCGCGCAGCCGGGATCGTGACCCTGAGTGTGCGCGACGACCGGCTCACCGACTTCCGCCGGATCCTCTCGCTGCTTGGCGCGGCGCTGCACGACAGCGCGGCCGCACAGGCGGTGGCTGACTCGGTGACGGCGTCGCTCGCCAAAGTACGAGCGGCGACAGCCGGTCTCGCGCCGGTGAGCGTGGTGTGGCCGATCGAGATCGCGCCGCTCCGGGTCATCGGCGGTGGCAGCTATCTCAACGACCTGCTGACCAATGCCGGCGCTCGCAACGTGTACGGCACGATGCCCGATCCTTCCCCTCAGGTATCACTCGAAGATGTGCTTCGCCGGGACCCCGCGGTCGTGCTCACTACCGCCGCAACCGTGCGCGCAATGCGGAGCGATCCGCGCTGGCAGCGCTGGCTCGCCGGCAGTGGGCACCGGGTCCTCGTGCCCGACACCGCGCTGGTTGGCATGCCCTCCGTCCGCATGGGTGCCGCCGCGGCCGAGCTGGTGGGCCTGCTCCACCCTGGCGTGGTGCACTAGCATGGCCGCCGATCCAGCACCTCAAGTACTACATCAGGTGCGACGCGAAGTGGTGCGCTGACCATGCGTGCAAGATTCTGGATCCTCGCGTGTCTCGGCGTGGGCGTGGCCGCATTGCTGGGTGTCGCACTCGGTCCGGTCGGGCTCTCACCGGGGGCCATTTGGGCGGCGCTTGCCGGGCACGGCGATGCGACCACGGTCACGATCGTTCAGACGATTCGCCTTCCTCGTGTGGCGCTCGCCGCGCTGGTCGGTGCCGCACTCGGCATGAGTGGCGCGGCAATGCAAGGCACCCTGCGCAACGGTCTCGCCGAGCCCTATCTGCTCGGCGTCTCAGGAGGCGCGGCCGTCGGCGCGGTGGCGGCGATCACCCTGCACTGGAATACCGTCGTGGGGGTGCCACTCGCCGCGTTCGCGGGAGCGGCGGGAGCGGCCGCCCTCGTGCTGACGATTGCCCGCATCGCCGGCGGGCGGGCCGATGTGCGGCTGCTGCTGATGGCGGGCGTCGTGGTGGGCGCCTTCGCCAATGCGGCGATCATGGTCGCCTACGCGACGGCTCCGCCGGAATCGGTGCGCGGAGCTCTCTGGTGGATGATGGGCTCGGTCGACGGAGCCGAGTGGCAGCGCGTGACCTGGCTGGCAGCATACGTGGTGATCGGGGGAGGGGCACTGGTCGTGTGGGCGCGCGACCTCGACGCCCTCGCCCTCGGCGATGATGGCGCGGCGGCTCTCGGCGTCGACGTCGAGCGGGCGAGCCGCAGGGCCTATCTGGCGGCGGCACTGCTCGCGGCCTCCACGGTGGCGGCCGCGGGCCTCGTGGGATTCGTCGGACTGGTCGTGCCGCACATGGTCCGCGCGGCGGGGCTTCGCCAGTACCGGGCATTGCTCTGCGGAGCGGCCATCGTGGGGGCGGCGCTGGTGATCAGTGCCGACATCGTGGCCCGCACGATTCATCCGCCCGCGGAGCTGCCGCTTGGCGCGGTGACCGCCCTGCTGGGGGTCCCATTCTTCCTGTTTCAATTGCGGCGCCTTGCCGCCCGCTCATGAGCGCCGCCATCGAGTTCCGCGACGTCCGCGCGCGCTATGCCGGCAGCGCGGGGCTGGCGGTGGCCGGTGTTACCTTTGCGGCACAAAGCGGTAGCATCACCGCGGTCACCGGGCCGAACGGCAGCGGCAAGAGCACGCTGGTCAGGGCGCTGCTGAGACGCGTGCCGCTCGCGGGCGGCGACATCGCGATTGCCGGCGTGCCGCTCGGCCAGATGTCCCTGCGCGACGCGGCGCGGCGCGCTGCCGTCGTACCGCAGCGTGAAGAGCCCGCGTTCCCGATGACCGTCCGCGAGTACATCGCGCTGGGGCGGTTTCCACATGCCGGCGTCTGGACCAGCGTATGGAGCACGAGCGATCCTGGAGGTGACCGGGCCGTCACAGCCGCTGTC
Source organism: uncultured Gemmatimonadales bacterium (assembly GCA_963737895.1). GTDB lineage: Bacteria > Gemmatimonadota > Gemmatimonadetes > Gemmatimonadales > Gemmatimonadaceae > Palsa-1248. The sequence continues at coordinate 3,276,917 of CAVTUF010000001.1, forward strand.
GAGCGCGCCGGCGTAGGCGGGTTCCTCGACCGCCACACCGATGCGCTCTCCGGCGGCGAGTGGCAGCGCGTCCGGATCGCCAGAGCGCTGGCGCAGGGCGGCCGCCTGCTCGTTCTGGATGAGCCCACGACGTTCCTCGACGTGGGACACGAGAATGGCGGTATTCGAGCTGTTGGCCGAGCTCGCACATGACGGCATGGGTGTGCTGCTCATCACTCATCAGCTCAACCTGGTCGCGCGATTCGCCCAGCACGTGGTGCTGCTGCACGCCGGCACCATCGCCGCGCAGGGGTCTCCCGCCGCCGTGATGACGGGTGGCATACTGGAACGCGTGTACGATTGGCCCCTCGTGGTTGCGCGAGATCCTGCGGTCGGCGCTCCGATGCTGATTCCGCTTCGCGCGCCGGCACCTGTTACTGTTCATCGTCCCATGGAGACATGACCCTGCCGACCACTCCCTATCTGACCCGCGTGGCCGTGGCGGCGTTCCTCGCCGCGCCGTTCATCCCGGCTGGTGCACGCGCCCAGTCCACGAGCCACCCGCAAGCCGTTTCCTCCCCGCACTCGCCATCCGCGTCCGACACCGGCTCACTGACGCCGGTCGTGGTGACCGCCACCAAGGTGTCCATCGCCGAATCCGTGCCGACGGCGTCGACGACCGTGATCACGGGGGAGGATCTCCGTGCCCGGGGGATTGCGACAGTCGCCGAGGCGCTCAAGGACGTTGCCGGGGCGACCGTGGCGCAGAGCGGATCGTTCGGCAGCCAGACCTCGCTGTTCCTGCGCGGGGGCCAGAGTGGGTACGTGAAGGTGCTGCTCGACGGCGTTCCGCTCAATCTGCCAGGCGGCCCATTCTCCTTCGACTACCTCACGACCGCGAACGTGGACCGCATCGAGATCCTTCGCGGGCCGTCCAGTGTGCTGTACGGATCGGACGCCGTGTCGGGGGTCATCCAGATCTTCACGACCCGGGGCAGCGGGCCGATCGCCGGGTACCTGGCGGCAAATGGCGGCAACTACACGACATTCGGCGGCACAGCGGCGGTGAGCGGGGGTCTCGGGCCATTCGGGTATTCCGCAGGCGGCGACCGGCAATCGACGTCCGGTATCCTGCCGTTCAACAATGAGATGCTCAACGGCGAGATGTCCGGCCGGCTCGACTACGGGCTGAACACGCCGACATCCGCGGCGCTCACGGCGCGCTACCACACGATGGACTACCACTTTCCGACGGTAGGGGATGGCACGCCTGTCGATCACAACCAGTACAGCCGCGACGAGGGCTCGTCGTTCGCGCTCGACGCGGGGCACTGGTTCAGCCGAGTGTTCGATGGGCACATCCTTCTGTCCTCCAACAGCCAGGACGTCGCCAGCATCAATCCGCCCGACGTGCCGATCACCGACAGCACGTTCTCGCAGTCGTTCCAGCGCGAGGTCGATCAGCGCATGGGCGTCGATGCGCGGCTCGACGCGCACGTCGGCAGCGCGGTGATCACCGCGGGCGGGGGCGAGGAAGGGCAGACGGACCGGACGCGCTCCTCCGACTCGTTCGCGTTGGGCGGCGGCAGCGTGGACACATCGATCGCCGGACCGGTGGCGCGCTTCCGGCGGATCGGCGCCGCGTACGCGCAAGTCGTCGGGAACCTCGGCAACCTCGCCTCGTACACGGCGGGTGTGCGACTCGACGACAACAGTGCCTTCGGCACCTACGGGACCTACCGCGTCGGCATGGGCTACGCGATCGGGACCGGTGGGCAGATTCACGCGTCGTTCGGCAGCGCCTACAAGGAGCCGACGTTCGAGCAGAACTTCTCGGCCGTCCCCTTCGACTCCGGCAACGCCAAGCTCCGGCCCGAACATTCGATCGGTTGGGAGGCGGGAATCAGCGAGACGCCGTTCGGGCAGGGGCTGACGCTCTCCGGCACCTATTTCAACCAGCAGTTCGAGAACATCGTCGACTACACGCCGGTGTCGACGATTCTCCCCGGCAGGACGACCCCGACCAACTACGTGAACGTCGCGGGTGCGCGGGCCGACGGCGTCGAACTCGCGTTTCTTGCCGGCCCCGTGGCCGGAACCTCGATCAACCTGGCGTACACCTTTCTGCGCACACGCGTCACGGACGTCGGGTTCGACACGTCGGCGACCGGCCAGTACATCGTCGGCGACCGGCTGATTCGCCGGCCGTCGCACGCGTTCAGCGGCACGTTCCGCCACATGCTGTCCACCAAGGGGTCATTCGCGGTCACGGCGCACTTCGTGGGCACCCGTGATGACATCGACTTCGACAGCGGCACTCGCGTCGTGCTCGCGGGGCACACGACGTGGGACCTGGTCGGTGACTACCGCCTGTTCCAGGGATCACCGCACGGGCCGGACGTAAGCCTTACCGCCCGCGTCGTGAACGTCTTCAACCGCCACTACGACGAGATTGCGACCTATGCGGCCCCGGGGCGGACCGTGCTGGTCGGGGGCCGGATCGAAGTCACGCGGTAGCGGTCACGCGGTAGCGGTCACGCGGTAGCGGTCACACAATCGCACTGAGAACCTCGCGCGGGGTTGCCGCTCCGCGGCGGCTACATTTCGTCATGCCCCTTCTCGTGACCGATGCAGTCGTGCTGCACGCATTCGACTACCTCGAAACGTCACGAATTTACCGGCTGCTGACGCGCGAGGCCGGGCTGCAATCCGCGCTAGCGAGAGGGGCGCGCCGATCACGATCGCGGCATGGGTCGGCCGCGGACCTATTCGCCGAAGGTGAGGCCGAGATGTCGGTGCGCCCGACGCGAGATCTGCAGACGCTGACGGCCTTCGACGTGACGCACGCCCGCCCCGCGCTGGCGGAGTCGCTCGAGCGATTCACGGGCGCGTCGGCGATCGCCGAGCTGGCGCTGCGGTTCGCCCGGGATGACGCGCAGCCGGGACTCTACGATGCCGTGGGTGGTGCGCTGGACGCGATCGCGTCCTCGCCCGACATGCCGGGGCGCGCACTGGATGCGACACTCGCCGGCGCGTGGCACGTCGTGGCGGAGCTGGGGTTCGCGCCTACGATCGACGCGTGCAGCGCATGCCACGCGGCCGTGGACCCCGAGGGACGCTTCCCATTCAGCCACCCGATGGGCGGCATCGTCTGCGCGGCGTGCATCTCCGCACATCGCGGAAGCCGTCTCATGCCTGCTCGAGCGCGCGCCGCGCTGCGAGCATGGCTGGCGGGGCAGGCGTGGTCGCTCGAGGATGAAGCGGACGGCCGCGCGCACCAGCGATTGCTGCGGGAGTTTCTGGCGGAGCATCTGGGCGATGGCACCCCGATGCGGGCGTTCGATGTGTGGGAGCGAGGTGGATGGCACGCGACCCCAGCCGCCGCCCAGGCCGCCGCCGTTCTCGCCACGAGCGACGGCGGATGATCCTCGGCACGGCCGGCCACATCGATCACGGCAAGACGGCACTGGTCAAGGCGCTGACCGGGATCGACACCGACCGGTTGCCGGAGGAGCAGCGGCGCGGGATCACGATCGAACTCGGGTTTGCGCCGCTTCGGCTCGGAGATGCAGGTACTCTCGGCGTCGTCGATGTGCCGGGGCATGAGGCGTTCGTCCGGACGATGCTCGCGGGGGCGTCGGGTATCGACCTGGCACTTCTGGTGATTGCCGCTGACGAGGGCGTGATGCCCCAGACGCGAGAGCATCTAGCGATTCTGGAGCTGCTCGGAGTGCGAGCCGGCGTCGTGGCCGTGACCAAGTCCGACCTGGTCGACGCGGATTGGATGGAGCTCGTACGGGAGGACGTGATGGGGCTGATCGCGGATACCGGTCTCGCGACGGCGGCCGTTGTACCGGTATCGGCCATCACGGGATCCGGGATGGATACGCTGCGCAACGCCTTGGCCGCTGCGATGGCGGAGGTGCCGTCGCGGGACGGAGCCAATGTATTCCGCCTGCCCGTGGACCGGAGCTTCACGATCAAGGGCACCGGCACCGTCGTCACCGGGACAGTCTGGACAGGGCAACTCGCCATCGACGACGTCGTGCGCATCCTGCCCGGCCGCCGCACCGCCCGCGTGCGCGGGCTGCAATCCCATGGCGAGGCGGTGAGAGCCATCGCCCCCGGAATGCGAGCGGCAGTGAGCCTCGCCGGCGTCGAGCGGGGCGACGTCGCCCGCGGGTGTACGCTCGTCACGGACGCGGCCTGGGATGCTTCCACGCGTCTCAGGGCGGACGTCGCGCTCCTGGCCGATGCCCGGGCGATCGGCCCGCGGACGCGCATCCGATTTCACCTTGGCACGCAGGATGTATCGGCTCGGGTCGTGGCGACGGGTGGTGCATTGGGAGCGGGCGGCCTCAGACCGGTGCGAGTCGTACTCGATGAGCCGGTCATCGCGCGGGGCGGGGACCGGTTCGTCATCCGCTCCGGATCACCCGCGGCGACCGTCGGCGGTGGCGTGGTCACTGACCCGTTGCCGGGTTACCGGCGCCTCAAGCCGTGGCCAGGCGCGGCGCGGTCGCCCGCAGAACGACTCGTCCTCATCGCGCACGACGCGGGGCCTCGGGGGGTGCCGCTGGCGTCGCTCCCGGTCCGCGTCGGATCGCGGCCGGCCGATCTCCAGCGAGACCTCAGGGAGGCGGCGGACCGAATCGAGATCGTGGGCGACACCCTCTATGACCGCGGAGTCGTGGCCCAAGCCACGGCGCAAATCCTTGCCGCGATCGGGGCGCATCACACTCGTGCGCCACTCGAACCGGGCATGTCGCTTCAATCGGTGCGGGCGGCGAATCCGGGATGGGCGGTGCTGGCCGAGGCGCTGATTGCGCGGCTGGAGACGGCGGGGGCGATCGTGACCGACCACGGGGTCGTGCGGCAGGCCGGATGGATGCCGCGCCCGTCCGCGGCCCAGCAGTCGGAGCTGGAGCGTCTCACCGCAGTGATTCGGACGGCGGGGCGGGAGCCTCCATCGACCAGCGAATTGGCTCTTAGCGGCGTAGGTCAGACGGAGGCGGGTGTGCTGACACTTTTACGATTGTTAGATCGTAGGGGTGTGGTACGGCAGGTCGAGCCCAACCGTTTCTATTCGGTCGAAGCGTTGCGGGCGATGGCGGAGTCGCTCAGGACGGGGATGCAGGTAGGCCAGGAATATGGGCCTGCGGAACTTCGGGCCTTTGTGGGTGTTTCGCGGAAGTATCTCATTCCGCTGCTGGAGTACTACGACCGGGTGGGAGTGACCGATCGGCGGGGGCAGGGCCGGGTCGTTCGGCAGGGTGGATCAGGTGCATCGCAGGTCGTTCCCGGAACGTAAAAGAGTTGTGAAAAAATGAGACAGTTTGCGGGCGTAAACCGCGCATAACGTGGTAGCGGCGCGATCAATGCCATGGATGCAGGGCGCATCGATGTAGTTGTTCGTTTTTGGCCCGTGCGCTTGGCTTGACAGTCTCGGCCTTGGAGCCTATCGTTGCGGAACCGAAGAAAACCCGTGGACCATTGGACAGGAGTAGGCGGCGGACCTTCTTTCGTCAGCGTGGAGTGTGCGTATGGGTGCCCATTTGGGGACCGGCGCAAACCATCGAGTGCCTGAGCGACAGACGCGTGGCGGCTTGGTGGTGTGGGTGCGGATCGCGAGTCTGCTCGCGGCCGTGTGCGTAGCGTCGTTCGTTCCCGGTCGCGCGACTGCCCAGACTGAGCAGCCTGGCGTCGTCGCGAATCAGAAGCATCAAACCGGTGCGTTGCTGGGACTCGGCAAGAATTATCCGAGTCCGTTCAGCGCGACCACGCGCATCCCGTTCACGGTTGGTGACGCGCCCACGTGCACGGATGGCGGGCGCCGCTATCACGTCAATCTCCGCATTTACAATCTGGTCGCCCAGGTCGTCGCCGTTCCGGTGATGGCGGAGGGTGGACCGAGTGCTGCCGCGGTCGGCCAGCCCGTGCAGGGCATGGATCTGCCGTGCGGACAGTACACCGCGTACTGGGACGGCGTCGGCCTCGCCAACAACCGCGAAGTGCCGCCCGGGATGTATCTCTATCGGCTCGAGGTCAACGGCAAGGCGGTTGGCCGGAAGATGCTGATCCAGAGGTAGTCCGCACACGGGCTGACGGACGCCTCCGCGTTCCTCGCCCCGCGTCACTGACGGCTCGGTGCAAGCACCGATGCGGGACCGAGTCCTCGTGCAGTAGCGATCCGTCGCCACCGGCGCAGCAGATGAAAGCACCGCGCGCCTCAGCGCGGCGGCCCTGCTCCGGCGCTGGGTGGTAGCTTGCGTCCCCCCGCGACCGATTGCGCGCGCAGCGTGTTGAGGAGTGCGCGCGCTTCGGCGTTGGACTGGGCAGTCGTGGCGGGATTCGGCGTAGCGGCCGATGCCGATCCGGCCGCACCCGGCGTCTGCGTAGCAGGAGGCGGTGGCCCGGGGCGAAGCATGCCCGGCCCGACCGCGCCGGGCGGACGAGGCGCGGCCGACCCCATCGCCAGTTGCACGTGGCGGTCAATCGCGTGAAGGATCTGGGATGCCTGCTCAGGGTGCTGCGCGAGGCGACGCGCGGTTTCTTCGAGACTTGCCTCGGTCACTCGATACTTGCGCAGGATGGAATCGCGAACCACGGCGCGGCCGGCGCTGTCGCGTGTCGTCTCTGCTCCGCCCGGCAGGACGGCCCGGCGAAGATCGCCGAGGGCGCCGACGAATGCGGAGTCGGCCGCACTGTTCGGGCCGGGCTGGGTGTGCCGGCAGCCGGCGGCACTCACCGTAACACACATGAGCAATACCGCGTACCGGATCCCGCAGCGCGCACGAGCAGGCAGGGCAGTTGGCCGGTCCGCCGCGTGTCGCCGTGCCTCAGCGCGCGGTGAGGGCACGCCGGTCGCAGAGGGGCGATATCTTTTCCAACTCACCATGGATGGGATGGACACGTGGTCAATGCCGACCGGCTGACGGTAAAATCGACGGAGGCGCTCAACGACGCAATCTCGCTGGCGCGCCAGAACGGAAATCCGCTGGTGTACGACGTGCACCTGTTGCTGGCGTTGCTGCGGCAGGACGAGGGTATCGTCGTGCCCATTCTGCAGAAGCTGGGCGCCAACGTCGCGTCGCTCCGGGATCAGTTGGAGCGTGAAGCCGAGCGCCTGCCGAAGCAGAGTAATGCCCAGCCGTCGTTGTCGCGAGAGTTGAACGGTGTGCTCGACAGGGCCGAGGCTGAAGCGCGGCAACTGAACGACGAGTACATCTCGACCGAGCACCTGTTGCTCGCGTTGGCCGACGCGCGCGGAACCGAGAGCAAGACCCTGCTCGACGGCGTGGGTGCGACCAAATCCGCCCTGCTGGAGGCACTCCGATCGGTGCGCGGGTCCCACCGGGTGACCGACCAGACCCCGGAGAACCAGTATCAGGCATTGCAACGGTATACCCGGGATCTCACGGACGTTGCCCGCAAGGGAAAGCTCGACCCTGTGATCGGCCGGGACGAGGAGATCCGCCGGGTGATCCAGGTGCTGTCGCGGCGCACGAAGAACAATCCGGTGCTGATTGGCGAGCCCGGCGTGGGCAAGACCGCGATCGCAGAGGGACTGGCGCAGCGGATCGCGAATGGTGACGTGCCCGAGGGCCTCAAGAACAAGCGGCTGATCTCGCTCGATCTGGGTGCGCTGATCGCCGGCGCGAAGTACCGTGGGGAGTTCGAGGAGCGGCTCAAGGCCGTCCTCAAGGAGATCACGGACGCGCAGGGGCTGTTCGTGGTGTTCATCGACGAGTTGCACACCCTCGTCGGCGCCGGGAAAGCGGAAGGCGCGATGGACGCCGGGAACATGCTCAAGCCGGCGCTGGCGCGTGGTGAGCTGAGAGTGGTCGGCGCGACGACGCTCGACGAGTACCGGAAGTACATCGAAAAAGATGCGGCACTGGAGCGGCGATTCCAGCCGGTGTTCGTCGGGGAGCCGTCGGTCGAGAGTACGATCGCGATTCTGCGCGGGCTCAAGGAGCGTTACGAGGCGCACCACGGCGTGCGGATCACCGACGGGGCGGTGGTGGCGGCCGCGACCCTGTCCAACCGGTACATCGGCGACCGGTTCCTGCCGGACAAGGCGATCGACCTGATCGACGAGGCTGCGTCGCGGCTTCGGATCGAAATCGATTCACTGCCCCAGGAGATCGACGAAGTCGAACGCCGGATCATGCAACTCGAGATCGAGCGTGAGGCGTTGCGGAAGGAGAAGGACAAGGCATCGGCCGAACGGCGCGACGCGCTGGAGCGTGAGCTGAACGAGCTGCGCGAGCGGTCGGACGGGATGAAAGCGCAGTGGCAGCAGGAGAAGGAGACGCTGGGCACCGTCGGCCGGATCAAGCAACAGATCGATGAAGCGCGCGTGCAGGCGGAGCAGGCGACTCGCGCGGGAGACCTCGGCAGGGCCGCGGAGCTGAGCTATGGGCGGATCCCGCAGCTCGAGGGCGAGATGCGGGAGGCGGAGACACGGCTCGCGGCGGCTGCGGACGGCGGGGGCCCGCGATTCCTGCATCAGGAAGTGACCGCGGACGATGTGGCGGACGTCGTCGCGAAGTGGACGGGGATTCCGGTCTCGCGGATGTTGGAAGGCGAGCGTGAGCGGCTGACCAAACTGGACGAAGTGCTCGCGTCGCGGGTGATCGGGCAGCGCGAGGCGGTGCGTGCGGTGGCGGATGCCGTGCGCCGGGCGCGGGCCGGACTGCAGGATCCCAACCGGCCGATCGGCTCATTCATCTTCCTCGGACCGACGGGAGTGGGGAAGACGGAGACGGCACGTGCGTTGGCGGAATTCCTGTTCGACGACGAGCAGGCGATGGTCCGCATCGACATGTCGGAGTACATGGAGAAGCACGCGGTCGCCCGGTTGATTGGCGCGCCGCCGGGATATGTCGGGTACGAGGAGGGCGGCCAACTGACCGAGGCCGTGCGCCGGCGGCCCTATTCGGTGCTGCTGCTCGACGAGATCGAGAAAGCACATCCGGACGTGTTCAACATCCTGCTCCAGATTCTCGATGATGGCCGGCTCACCGATTCACAGGGCCGCACGGTGGATTTCCGCAATACCGTGATCATCATGACGTCGAACATCGGGAGTCCGTACATCCTCGAGCATGCGACCGCGGATTGGGGCGAGGTCGAGGCGCAGGTGCTGGCGGCGCTGCGGCAGCACTTCCGGCCCGAGTTCCTGAACCGCGTGGACGACGTGATCGTGTTCCGTCCGCTGGGCGAGGAGCAGATCGGGCGGATCATCGAGTTGCAACTGCATCGGCTGGAGAAGCTGCTGGCGGAGCGGAAGCTCACGATCGAGCTGTCGCCCGAGGCGCGGCGCGCGATCGCGGCGGAGGGCTACGAGCCGGCGTACGGGGCGCGGCCGCTCAAGCGCGCGTTGCAGCGGATGGTGCAGAATCCGCTCGCGCTCGGCGTGCTGGAGGGGAAGTTCAAAGACGGCGACCACATACTCGTGAATGCCGGCCCGGACGGGGCGCTGGCCTTCGAGGTTGCGGCGCCGTCTGCGGGCGGTGGCAGTCGCGGCGGCACCGAGAAGCGGGAGACACGAGGCGAGCCGGCGGCGGCTGGCCGGCGGCGCTAGGCCAGCGGTGGCTGGATCGGTGGCTAGGCCGGGGAGCCGCCAGACGGGCGGGCCGGTAGCGGAGGCTGATGCCCGATGGATGGCGCAGGCGCTGGCGATCGCACTCGAGGCGGGCGCCGCGGGCGAGGTGCCGGTTGGCGCAGTCCTGGTGTCGAACGGGGCGATGGTGGCGTCGTCAGGGAACCGCTCGCGCCGCGATCGCGATGCGACGGCTCATGCCGAGCTTCTGGTGCTGCGTGCGGGAGCCGCGGCTGTTGCCGGTCCGGTGCTCACAGGCTGCACGTTGTACGTGACGCTCGAACCATGCGCAATGTGTGCGGGTGCGATCGTGTTGGCGCGATTGGATCGGGTGGTGTTTGGCGCGTGGGACGATAAGGCGGGGATGGTCGGGTCGGTGGGCGACCTGTTGCGGCATCCGCAGCTCAATCATCGGCCCGAGGTGACGGCGGGCGTGTGCGCCAATGCCAGCGCGGCGCTCTTGGCGGAGTTTTTCGCGGCACGGCGGGGGGCGAAGCGAGACGACTCGGCGGGGAAGGCATAGTGGAGCCATCGCGCTGGTAGGGCGGGTGGGGCCGGTTTACATTGCGACGCGGCTGCCGGGTGGACCGGCAGCCGTCTGATGTGGCAGCGAGAGACCTCGGACGGGTGGCCGAGTGGTTGAAGGCACCGGTCTCGAAAACCGGCATACCGGTGAACCCGGTATCGTGAGTTCGAATCTCACCCCGTCCGCTGGAAGAGGGGAGAGGAGAACGAGGAGCGGGCTCCGCTCTCCGTTCTCCTCGTTTCATTTGGTCGTGATGCGTCGGCTAAGGAATCGAGCATTGCAACTCGCGCCAGTGACCCTTGTGGTCGCCGGATTGGGCATCGCAGGCGGTGTGCCGCCTGGCTTTGGCCCCGCCGCTCCGCGCATCGTCATGGCGGCGTGCACACTGCCCGGCGTTCCCGGCGAATCGCAATGCGGGCAGCTCGACGTGTTCGAGGACCGAGTGCGCGGATCAGGACGAACGATCGGGATCCACGTGGCTCGGCTCCTGGCTGACTCCGCGGTGCGCCGGTCCGACCCTGTGTTCGTGCTCGTTGGCGGTCCGGGGCAGGGCGCGATCGGAAGCGCAGCCGACTATGCTCGCCTGCTGGCGCCCCTGCGACGGCATCGGGACCTGGTCTTGGTCGACCAGCGCGGGACCGGAGGCTCCAACCCGCTTCCATGCGACCTGTACGGCGACAGCCTCGCCGGGCGACTCGGGGATTTCATGCCTCCGGCGATCGTGACCCGGTGCCGCGATGCACTCGCGGCTCACGCCTCCTTGCCACTGTACTCGACCCCGCTCGCGATGGATGATCTGGACGATGTCCGAGACGCGCTCGGATATGAGCAGATCGACATCGAAGCCGCCTCCTACGGCACGCGTGCGGCCCTCGTCTACTTGCGCGCGCACGGGTCGCACGTCCGGTCGCTCGTGCTGCGCAGCGTATCGCCGACCTTCGTCAAGCAACCGCTGCATTTCGCACAGGACGCGCAGGCGGCGCTCGATTCGGCGTTCACGGCGTGCGAGCGCGATTCGGATTGTCACGTGTCCTTCCCGAACTTTCGCCACGAGTTCGCGACGGTCTTGCGCCGGCTTGATGCGCGGCCGGCCAGGGTTTTTGGCGATTCCGCCCCGGGAGTACCGCGGCCACCGGCAATGCTTGCCCGCGGTCCGTTCACCGAGAAGATCCGTCTCATCCTGTACGCGCCCGAAGTCACGAGATATCTGCCGTACATCATCCATCGGGCGGCGGCCGGCGATTTCGGGCCGTTCGTGGACGTCGCCGCCGACATGACAGCGGCGATCGCGAATCAGGTTTCAGTCGGGATGTATCTGACGGTGACGTGTGCGGAAGATGTGGGACAGATCACCGCGGGCGATCTCGCAGCGGCTCCGGGCGGTACCTTCCTGGGCGATTATCGTATGCGGCAGCAAAGAACGGCGTGCGGCATCTGGCCGCGGGCAGTCCTACCAGCGGACTACGTTGGCCCGGTCCAAAGTAGTGTGCCGGCCCTGATCATCTCCTCCGCGATCGACCCGGTGACGCCGCCGCGTTGGGGGGAGGCAGTACGTTCCACACTCTCGCGCAGCCGACATGTCGTGCTGCTGGCAGGGGCGCACGCACCGTCCGACTCGTGCGTTCAGCAGATGGTCGTTCGGTTCATCGAGTCCGGCGACGCCGGTGCCGTCGACGCGAGCTGTGCCCAAGCGGTCAGGCGGCCGCCGTTCGCCCACTCGCTCGAATAGCGGGCCGGGGATCACCTCTATTCCGGCGGTGCGGCCACTGTTTGCGGCCGATCTGACCCGATAACTTCCGCCGTCAAAGGACGGGTGGCCGAGTGGTTTAAGGCGCACGCCTGGAAAGCGTGTGGGGCCGAAAGGCTCTCGTGAGTTCGAATCTCACTCCGTCCGTTGCACATCACGATGCTGAGTCCGCGCGGCTGGTCAAGTGGGGACGATTGCTGGGGACAGTTCGCGAGCTGCGAACTCTCGCATGTCCGATCTTGGGACATGGCGTGCCGGAAGCGGGCGAATGGAGAGTGAGGTAGCCCACGCGGCGAGCGTGGAAGTCGGTGCTAGACAAATGCTTCGGCCGACTGCGGACGCTGGCACGTTTCGTTCAGTGCGTCGCACGATCCTCCCGTCCGGTGCACTCGACTATGGAAGCGGCAATCCAGGAACTGCGCTACGCTGCGCGCCGGCTCGCACGCACGCCCGCGTTCACCCTGATCGCGCTCGGCACGCTGGCGCTCGCGATCGGCGCCAGCACCGCGGCGTTCAGTCTCGTGAATGGCGTGCTCCTCAAGCCACTCGGCTTCGAGCGGCCGGACCGGCTGGTCTACCTGCACGCGACCGGCCCGCGGGCGGCGGCAATGGCGCTCTCCGCGCAGGACCTGATCGACTTCCGCAACCAGACACACAGCTTCACGGACATCGTTGCCGTCCAAAGCCGGCAGAACCTCAACCTGCTCCGCCCCAAGGCTTCTCCCCTGCGCGTCAACGCCGCCCGGGTCGGCGCCGGGTTCTTCTCTGTCCTGGGCACGCGCGCCCAACTCGGCCGGACGTTTGCGCCCGGAGAAGATGCGAGAGTCGCGACCAAGGTGGTCGTCCTGTCCGACGACGCGTGGCGGCGCTATTTCGGCGCCGACCCGAAGATCGTGGGGACACAGGTCACGCTCAATGGCGACTCATACGACGTGGCCGGTGTGGCGCCCCCTCGGTTCAACTTCCCCGATAACGCCGAGCTCTGGTACCCCGCGGTCTGGGAATCCTGGGAGATAGGCGACGTCGGCCGCGACAATCATTCTACAGCGGCTATCGCACGGCTCCGCGACGGCGCGACCCTCGCCAGCGCACAGCGCGATCTGAGCACGGTCGCAAGCCGCATCGCCCAGGCGTTCCCCAAGTACGACACGGGCGTCGGTGTACTGGCAGTCCCGCTTCGGCAACAGATCGTTGGCGAGGTCGAGGCGCCACTCTGGGCCATGCTGGGCGCCGTGATGTTCGTGCTGTTGATCGCCTGCGCAAACGTGGCGAACCTGCTGCTCGTTCGCGCCGCCTCGCGGGCCTCCGAAGTGGCTGTGCGAACGGCTCTGGGGGCAGGGCGCCAGCAGCTACTCGGCCAATCACTCGCCGAGAGCATACTCATTGCCGTCGGTGGGGCGGTGGTCGGCACGGTGATCGCTGTGCTCGTCGTGCATGGACTGACGTCAGGGGGGTTGCTCGCGCTACCGCGGACGCAGGACGTAGGCGTCGATACACGCGTGCTCGCATTTTCGGCCATGCTTGCCATCGCCACAGGTCTGGCCTTCGGCCTCGTCCCCGCACTACACGTCTCTGGCTGGGACATCTCAACCATTCTCCGTTCGGGCAGGGGTGGCGGGACCGCTGGCAGTGGGCGCGCTCGATCCGTTCTCGTTTTCACGGAGCTCGCGCTGGGCACCGTGCTGCTGATCGGGGCCGGACTCCTCATCCGCAGCCTGCAGCGTTTGACCGACGTGGATCCGGGCTTCAGGGCCGATCACCTCGTGGCGTTCGATCTCGCCGTGAACGGCAAGAAATACGAATACGACGCGCGGGTGAACCAGTTCGCCGATCGTGTGCAAGCAGGGCTGGCGGCGCTGCCAGGCGTGCAGAGCGTGGCCGTCGCGGCCAACCGCCCCTTCGACACGGAAGGGACGTTCGGCCCCTCGACAGCGTTCACGATCAATGGCACCCCCCCAGCGGCACCGGGCACCGAGCCCCAGTCCCGCCTCCACCCCGTCTCCCCCGGCTTTTTTCACACAATGGGAATGTCGGTCGTGCGCGGGCGCACGTTTACGGAGGACGAGAACCGGCGCGACGCCGTCCCGGTGATCGTGATCAATCAAGCCCTGGCGGATCGCTACTTCCCAGGGCAGAACCCGCTCGGGAAGCACGTGGCGTACGGCTTCTGGCACGGCGCTTCCGCCGCGCCGGAAGACAGCGCCGTGCATCCACACGGGGAGATCATCGGTATCGTGCGCAACGCATACTACTCGTCGCTCAAGAGCACGCCCGAGCCGGCGACATTCCTCCCATATCGTCTGTTCCCGCTAGGAACGACGTTCGTCCTTCGCACCGCGCTCCCGCCGGCGGGGCTCGAGCAGGAGATCCGGCGCGTGGTCGCATCGGTCGATCCAGACGTGCCGATGTATGAACTGGGAACCATGAACGCCGCCCTGGCCGAGTCGGTGTCGCAGTCACGCCTCTACACGCAGTTGCTCGGCGGCTTTGCAACCGTTGCGGTGATGCTCGCGACGCTCGGTGTCTACGGGGTGGTGTCCTACGCCGTGAGCCAGCAGACCCGCGACTTCGGGATTCGCATTGCGCTCGGTGCGGAGTCGCACGATGTCGTGAACCTCGTGCTCAGACGTGGCGCGTCACTGATCCTGCCGGGCCTCGCTGCGGGTATTCTGGGCGCAGCGTTCCTCACGCGTGCGATCCGGGGCTTGCTCTTCGGAATCGAGCCACTTGATCCCCCAACTCTCGCGCTCGTGTGTCTGGTGTTCGCCGCGGTTGGGACCATCGCGTCCTGGCTTCCAGCCCGTCGGGCCGCGCGTGTGGACCCCATTGTCGCAATGCGCTCGGAGTGAGCGCGGACCGTTTCGCAGGGCCGTCCGCCCCTGGGGACAATTCGGTTGGAAATTAGAATAGAAGCGTGAAAAGCGGGCTACGAGCTTCAGTGACAGCCAGTATCGCTCACTGACTCCCTCGGTCCGCACCGCGGCGCACTTCTTCGAGCGCCGGGAGTCCTGCGTCTGCGTCGCTCCAGTTGGCGAGCAATCGCCGGTACGCCGCCGACGCACTCGCACTATCACCGGCCGCCGCGCGCGCACGCGCGAGACCCAGGAGTGCGCCCGACCGATTCGGAAGGTGGACCAATGCGTCCTCGTACTGCGCCGCGGCCTGAGGCGCCCGGCAGGCCGCAAGAAGCCGCGCGCCTGCGATCTCCTGCGCGACCAGAAGGAGCGGCGGCCCGACCGGGGGTTGGCTGTCCGCCATCGCTGCCACCCGCGTCCACAGCATTCCCGCAGGTTCCTGCTCGCCGCGCGCCTGGGCCAGCATCGCCTCGAGCTCCGTTGCGATGATGTCGAGCTCCAGTCTGGACGACCCGCTGCGGGCGCCCACCCGCGCCCGCACGGCCGCCGCACCATCGGCTAACCCGGTCGTGTCGCTTCGCATCGCGCCGATCACGAGTCGCTGGTAGTCCGCCACGGTCGTAAAGGCCCGCTCGCGCGCGTTGGACGGCGGCCCTGGACTCCGAGGCGGGATGACCGCGTCCGCCCACTGGCCGGTTTCGGCCGCGTACAAGAACGCCAGATCCGACACAGCGAAACGCGCGTCGACGTGTTCCGCATTCGACACGTCGGCACCAGCAAGCACCGACCGCGCAGTGTCAACGAGCGCGTGCGCCGCGGCCGGGGCGATCCTGGCATACGCGCGCGCGACCGGAAGGGCGGCCGCGGCATACGAGGGATCCATGTCGACAATGTGGATGAGATAGTGGGCCGCGCCCGGATGTTTCGGGTCGGCCCTGAACACGCGCTCGGCCAACGCGATCGCCGCATGCTCGCTAGCAGTTTCTTCCGCCGCCGGCACCGCTCCTGCCGCATCGGCCAGTAGCAGGGCGAGCAATGCGAACGCCGCGGCCTCGAGGTCGCGCGGATCGCGCGCCGCGAGGTGCGTCATGGAATCGGCGAAGGCGCGGCACCGGGTAGCCTCGTCCGTGTCGGCGTAAAATGCCTCGATCGCCGCGGCATAGCTCCGTTCTCGCGACGTCCGGACGCGCGCGAGCCGGGCCGCCGGCACGCGATCCAATCGTGCCAGGACGGCGTGCGCACCCGCGGTATCGTCCTCCCCCCACAGCAGGTGCGAGTGCGTGAACGCCTCGAACCAATAGGGAAGCGCGAAGGTTCGATCCGCATCCTCGGCCGCGCGAAACGCGCCGGCCGCGTCGTCGTATTCGAAGCTGTGGAGGAGCGCAATCCCCCGAAGGAATGGACCCTGCGCCGCGGGCGCGGCGGAGTTCGGAAAGTGCACATGACCGAGCTGCGACGCGGCAGCGTGATATTCGTGGGCCGACGTCTCATCCGACTGTGCCATGGCTGGCGCGGGCACCGCCAAGAGCTGCAGCGCGGCGGCGACGCCGCACCAATGGGATCTTGCCATTGATCCTCTGCGAATACGCCAATAAAAAGGTGGCGCCGACGCCCCCACCGCGCCAATTGGGCCGACGTCTGTACCGCCAGAACTGGAGGCGAGGCTATCGAGCCGCTGGCGACGTCGTGACTGGCAGCGAATGACTTGCTATGCCGCCTTGACCGGGCGTGCGCCGCTAGCGCGCGCCTTTCAGATCTCGGCGCGCCCCTCGAGATAGAACACGCAGCCGCCCTCGAGCTCGACCCGGTCGCCGGCCAACCGGCAGACGATCTCGCCGCCGCGTGCCGAGAGTTGTGAGGCGCGGAACGTGGTCTTGCGCAGCCGCGCCGCCCAGTACGGCGCCAGCATGCAGTGCGCCGACCCCGTCGCGGGATCCTCGGGGACGCCCTTGGCCGGAGCGAAGTACCGGCTGACGAAATCGTACCCGTCCTCGCCAGGCGCCGTCACGACGACGCCGGTGCGGCCGACGCGTGCGATCGCTTGCATGTCCGGTACAATGCCTCGCACGATCTCCGGGCTGTCGACCAGCACCATATAGTTGAACTGGTCGCCGAAAACTTCGACGGGCTCCACCCCCAATGCGTCGGCGAGGCCGGGCGGCACCGGCACCCTTCCGGACGGCCGAGCTGGGAAGTTCATGCGATAGCCGTCCGCGGTCCGCCGGACCGGAAGCGGTCCGCTGCACGAGCTGAAGGTGACATCGGTGCGGCCCGGCTCCAGCCGCTCCATCACGACCGCCGCGCTGGCCAACGTCGCGTGTCCGCACAACGGCTCTTCGACGGTCGGCGTGAACCAGCGCACACGATAGTCCCGGCCTTCTGGAACGAGAAACGCGGTTTCGGCCAGGTTGTTCTCGGCTGCGAGGGCTCGCAGCACCGAGTCAGCCGGAAAAGCCTCCATCACCATGACCGCGGCCGGGTTGCCCGCAAACCGGCGGGTGGTAAATGCGTCGACCTGAAAGATTGGCGTGGACACGGGTACTCTCGTTGTAGGCGGACGGCGAAAAGCGGCGCCGGATCGATATTACACCGCGGCTACAGACCCAATAGCAGATTCCTGCTCGCCGGGAGAGACATTCTTGCGGACAATCCGGCCTCTCACTTTCTGGCACCCGCCCGGATCCACAGCACCGGCGTTGCATCGGCGCTGCCGGGCGGGTTACGATCGTAGGTCCATTTCTGGAGTGGCGCAATGCGTGGCGGCGTGCTCGAGAGCGTGACCGGCGGTGGCCTGGTCTGGGATAATCACAGCTGTATGCCGCTGCGGCCGGACGACTACGCCTTCCTCCCGCAGCTCGACCAATGCCGCGCCGCCGGAGTCGATATCGTCACCCTGAACGTCGGGTTCGGCGTGATGACGATCAAGGATCACGTCTCCATGCTCGCGACGTTCCGGCGCTGGGTGAAGCAGCACCCCGAGACGTTGATGCTGATCAGCAAAGCAGCCAATGTGCTTCAAGCCAAGAAGGAGAAACGCCTCGGCGTCTGCTTCGACATCGAGGGGATGACCGCGCTCGAAGGCCGCATAGAGATGGTCAGCCTCTACTATGACCTTGGCGTGCAATGGATGCTGGGCGCATACAACGTGGCCAACGAGGCCGCGGGCGGGTGTCTCGATCCCGACGACAAAGGACTGACCGCGTTCGGGCGGCAGGTCGTGACCGAGATGAACCGCGTCGGGATGGTGGTCTGCGGCACCCACACGGGCTACCGGACTGCGCGAGAGATGATCGACCTATCCGCCCAGCCCACGATCTTCTCGCATTCCAACCCGCGAGGGGCCTGGGACCATCCGCGCAACATCCCGGATGATCTGATGAAGGCGTGCGCCGCCCGGGGCGGCGTCATCGGAATCTGCGGCATCGGACTGTTCATGGGAAAGAACGACATCAGCACCGAGACGTTCGTGAAGCACGTGGATTACGCCCTCGATCTCATCGGCGAGGATCACGTCGGCATCGCCCTCGATTACGTCTTCGATGCCGAGGAGATGCACGCGTATTTCCTCGCGAACCGCGCCGCGTTTCCGCCAAGCCTCGGGTTCAGCGACGGCATTCGGATGGTCGCCCCCGCGCAACTCCCCGAGATCGGCCAAGCTCTCGCAACGCGGTATTCGTCCACGACTCTGGCGAAGCTGTTCGGCGGCAATCACCTCCGCATCGCGCAGCAGGTCTGGCGCTGAGCCGTCACCGGGAGGCTCGCGCATGAGCCGGACCGTGGTCATCGGCGGCGGGGTGATCGGTCTCGCGTGCGCCCACGCACTCCGCAAACAGGGCGAAGAGGTCACCGTCCTCGATTCCGCGGAGCCGGGTGCGGGGTGCTCGAAGGGCAACGCCGGGTGGATCGTACCGACCCTCGCGGAGCCGCTGCCGACACCGGGCCTGACGTGGACGTCGATGCTCTGGCTCCTCCGCCGCGACAGCCCGCTGCACATCGATCCACGCGCCGTGCTCGGACTCGCACCCTGGCTCTGGTCATTCTGGCGGCATTGCAACGCGGACGACTTCCAGTCCGGACGGCGGGCCTGGGAGATCATCGCGAACGGCGTGATGGAGTCCTTCGACGCGCTGGCCGCCGACGGTGTGCACTTCGAGACGCATAGCGCCGGGCTGCTGTTCGTCTTCCTTCGGGAAGCCACGATGCGGGCGATGCTCCATGAGACGGGCGCCAGCCCGGCCGCGCATGGCAGCGCGCCGCGCGTGTTCACGGGGAAAGAACTGCGTGACTTCGAGCCGTCTGTATCGGAGGCCGTGACCACCGGGCTGTGGGTCGAGCAGGAACGACACGTGCGTCCCGAGACGTTGTGCGCGGGTCTGGCGCAATGGCTGACCGCACACGGCGCCGAGATACGCAGCGGCGCAGCGGTGACCAGCGGGCACCTCGACGGACAGACCCTCAGAGCCGTTCGCACTACCCGGGGTGACGTCACCGGCGACCGGTTTCTGATCGCGGCTGGTGCGCGGTCTGGTCTCCTCAGCGACACGATCTCGGGAGTGCCGCTCCCTATTCAGGCTGGAAAGGGCTACAGCATCACCGTTCCGGCAAGCAAGCCCCGGTTTCGGCGCCCGCTCTATCTCGAGGAGGCGAGGCTCGCCGTCACCCCGTTCAATGGCGGATACCGATTTGCCGGCACAATGGAACTGTCCGGCATCAACGAGCGGCTGGTCTCCGACCGCATCTCCGCGATCCGCCACTCGGCGCAGCGGTATCTCACGCTGGGGGCCGAGGAATTGACGGGGATCGAGTGGGTCGGCATGCGGCCGCTGGCGCCGGACGGATTGCCGGTGATGGGCTCCATACCCGGCCGGCCAAATGTGTTCGTTGCTACGGGGCACGGGATGCTCGGCGTCACGACCGCGCTCACGACGGCACGACTGAATGTCTGAGCTGATCGTGCGAGGTAGCGCCTCGGCCAGCCTCTCGGCTTTCGACCCAGGCCGGTTCGCGTCGCAATGATTGCCGGCGCCGATGGCCGGTGACGCCGCGGATCAGGAGAAGACCAACACCAGCCTGTTCGCGCTGTTGTGCCTGATCAACCTGCTCAACTACATCGATCGCCAGGCGGTGACTGGCCTGCTCGAGCCGATCCGCCGCGATCTGGGCGCGACGGACGCACAGATGGGACTCGTCGGTCTCGCATTTCTTCTGACCTATACGGTACTGCCGCCGGTCTTCGGCTGGCTCGGCGACCGCTATGCGCGCACCCGCATCATCAGTGGCAGCGTCGCGTTCTGGAGCATTGCCACGGCGGGCACAGGATTGGTGAACGGGATCCTGCCACTGGCAGCACTTCGGGCCGCGGTCGGCGTGGGCGAGGCCTCGTACATGGCCAACTCGCCAAGCCTGATCCTCGACCTGGTGACGCCCCCCAGGCGTGGACGTGCGATGTCGCTCTTCTACACGGCGTCACCCGTCGGCGCCGCCCTCGGCGTGGCGCTTGGCGGAGCGCTGTGGCCGCATTTCGGCTGGCGCGGCGCGTGCGCGATCGTCGGCCTGCCGGGGCTCGTGGCGGCGGTGCTGATCGGCCGCTCGCGAGAGCCGCGGCGCGGACAGCACGATCCTGAGGTCGTCACACTGGTCCGGCGCGGATTCGCATCGACGATCGGCTACCTCGTGCGGAACCGGCTGTATGTGCTCCTTGTTCTCGGGTACGGCGGCATGGTCTTCACCCAGAACGCCATCGAATTCTGGCTGCCGACCGTGTTGCAGCGCGACAAGCACGTGCCGATCACCGAGGCGAACGCGACCTATGGTGCCGTCGTGCTGGCCGCGGGGATCCTGGGGCCGTTGATCGGCGCGGGCCTCGCCGATCGCATGCGCCGGACGAACGCGCGCGCCTATTTCCACGTGGCGGCACTCGCGGCAGTGCTGGTGACCGTGCCGCTGGCGGGCCTCATGGCCAGCACTGGCCGGCTGCCCGTGTTCGCGAGCGTCTTCGCCCAGGCGTTCCTCGGAAACGCGTCGATCGGCATCATCATCACGCTCATCGTGGCGACGGTCGTGCCGGAATTGCGGGCAACGGCGACGGCGGTCGCTCTCACAAGTGTGCATCTCATGGGGGATGTGATCTCCCAGCCGCTGGTGGGAAAGATCTCGGACATGCTTGGACGGGTACGTCCCTCGGCACCAGTCTGGACTCTCCTGCAGCCCATCGGCGTGATGCCCGACGAGCATCTCGTCGTTGCGCTGATCGCGGTTACAATCCCGGGCGCGCTCGTGACCGCCGCACTGTTCATGCGCGCGGCCCGCGCAGCCCCGGCTAAGTCAGCCGGCCGCGTCAGTCCGGGGATACGCGAGAGGCATAGCGCGCTAGAGGCATAGCGCGCTCATGCGTCAGGCCGCGCGCGCGATCGGTTGCGGCCCCGCACCGCCTCCGGCAACTTGAAGCCGTACGACGCCATCATTCCATTTCGGGGGACTCATGTCGCACAAGAAGCCGCACAAACCGCACGAGAAGCCTGACGACCCGACGGCCCCGGCTGATCTGTTCGCGGAGGACCTCGCGCGCGATTCCTCAGACAAGCGATCCACCTCCATGGAGGAGCTGGTCGAGGACGATGCGAAGCCGCTCCCCGGCCCGGACGAGGAACAGTATCTGGCCGACCCCGAACCCCACCGGCAACACAGCCGGAAGGGACAGGCCGAAAGCCCGCGCGAAGCCACGCCCAACCAGCCGGAGCACAAGAAGCGCAAGCACTAGCAGCGTGTATGCGGCACGCGGGCGGCTGGCGGGTGTTACCGCCGGCCGTCAGGGGCGTCACCCCGGTACTCCTATCGTTACACTCACCGCCCAGACCGGGGCGCGTACCGCATGCATCGGTACCACAATCTGCGGCTGCGGACGAAAGTTGGCGCCGCGCTGACATTGCTCGTCGCCGTCATGGCGATCGACGGCATCTGCGTCAATCGCGAGATGGCAGTGCACCACTGGGGACACGCCCAGACGATCGTGAATGTGGGTGTGGTTGCCGCGCTGGCGGTGGCTGTTCTGAACTGGTGGCTGATTGTGCAGAGCGTCGCGTGGCCCGTCAGAGAGCTCACGGAGAAGATGGAGCGGCTGGCCCTCGGCGACGTCGATGTCGAGGTGTGGATCACGTCCACGGATGATTTCGGTGTTCTGGCGCGAGCACTCGAGCGCATCATCGAATCCCAGAGAGCCATCGCGCGCGCCGCGACGATCCTGGCAGGCGGCGAGGTCGGGCAAGTAGTGACCCCCCGCAGTGATCAGGACGTCACCGGTCACGCGGTCGCCAACCTGCAGAACACCGTGCGTAGCCTGCTGGCAACGATGGCCGGTCTGATCGCCGCCGCGAAGGCGGGGCGACTTGGTGAGCGTGCCGAAGCAACGAAATACCGGGGCGCATTTCACGACGTCGTGCAGGGGATGAACGACACGCTCGATACCGTGCTCCGCCCCCTCATGGAGGCATCCACCGTGCTGACACGCGCCGCGCAGCGCGATGTCCGCGCGCGGATGCTCAATTCGTATTCCGGTGAGATGGCGCAGTTCCAGATCACGCTCAACGCCGCGGTGCACAATCTGGATGAAGCGCTGCTGCAGATGAGCGGGTCCGCCGATCAGGTGGCGGCGGCATCGGATCAGATCCGTACGGGCAGCGAATCGCTGGCCAGCGGAGCCGGGGAACAAGCGTCCGCGGTGGCATCCGTTTTCGAGGAGCTGAAGCGGCTTGCGACGGACATCCAGGACAACGCCGCACATGCGAACGCGGTTCGCGGGGAGGGCCGGCAATCGCGAACGGCGGTAGCACGGGCTCAGGACCGGTACAGGCGACGGCCGGGATGCGGGAGCTCACCGAGGCCATGCGCCAGATCGAGGCGTCATCGACGGCTATCGTCGGGATCGTTCACGCGATGGACGACGTCGCCACCCAGACCAACGTGCTGGCGCTGAACGCGGCGATCGAGGCGGCTCGTGCGGGCGAGTACGGCCGCGGCTTCGCGGTCGTGGCGCAGGAAGTGCGCAATCTGTCCGCCCGCAGCGCCGAAGCCGCGCGGAACACGGCGCGATTGATCGAGGAGGCCCGCCGCAGTGCGCTCAGCGGATCGGCGATCGCGCAGCAGGTGACGACGGTCATGGATGACATCGCGGAAGCAAGCGACCGGCAGCGGGAAGGCGTCGAGGTGATCCGCGTCGCCCTCGAGCAACTCAGTCACGCAACGCAGAACATTGCGGCCAGCTCCGAGCAATCGGCCGCCGCTGCGCAGGAGCTGCAGAGCCAGGCGGAAGAAATGCGCGGCCTCGTGGGGCAATTCCGCCTGAGCCGGCAGGGCGACACCGATCCGCCCGCGGAGACGCAGCAGGCCGCCTGACCCCGGGGCCGGTCAGCGACCCAATCGCCCCGATCTTGCCGCGCGCGCCGGCGTTGCGTCCATCACCCACACGTTGCTCTGGCGCTCATCGATGGTGAAGTACATCCGGCCCGAACTGAAACTCCACTCCGGCCGATAGGAAGGCTGCGCAGAATCGGTGAACCGAAATAGCTGGGTCGGGCGGCCGCCGGCGAGCGGTATCGACCAGATCGCGGCGGCTCCGCTGAGGGCGCGGCTCTTGAAGTAGAGCGAGTGGCCATCGGGGCTCCAGAGCGGGACGCCGGTGAACGCGCCCGGCGCCTTCGCCGAATCGAGCAAGACTCGTGGCGAGCCCGAGTCCGCACCCACGACCATCAGTGATCCGCCGAGCAGGTCGGTGGTGAACGCGATCCATCGTCCGTCCGGCGACCAGGTGGCCCATGAGCCGAACGCCGAGCGCTGCGTGGGCTTCTGCCAGGCACCTGCCGAGTCGCGCCGCACGGTCCAGATGCCACCCGCTGGGAAGATGCTGTACGTGAGCGCGCGCCCGTCGTGGGACCACCGCGCCTGCGCCTCCTGCATCGGCGAGGAGGTTACCGTCTGGATCGGGCCGCCATCGAGTGGCATGACGTAGATGTCGCGCGTCCCGGAGCGCCATGAATGAAATGCGATCTCCCGTCCGTCGGGTGATGGAGCGGGCGAGAAATCGTTGTCCTGCCCGAACGTCAGGCGTTCAGGCTCGCCGTTCGGCAGCCGCAACCGATACAGGTTGGCCGTGCCGCTCACATCCGACGAGTAGTAGATCCACTTGCCATCGGACGACGGATTCTCCGTCTCGATCACCTGGGTGCCGCTCGTGATGGGTGTCGCTGCGACGCTGGTCCCGCCGTTTGGCGGGAACGGCAGCGACCAGACATCCGACCGCGGCGTATAGACGTCGTACGCGAACCGGGTGTCGCCGGCCGAGACGGAGATAGACCGTGCCGCAAGCCCCGTGGTAAGTCGCACGGGCGGACCGGCCGCATGGCCGTCATCGGAAATGCGGATCGCGTAGATGTCGCGGGGGCCCAGCCGGCTCGATACGAAGTACAGCCAGCGGTCGTCGGCCGACCATGCCGGACTCTGGTTGATCGAGACGCTGTCGGTGACGATCGCAGTCGCACCATCACGCATCCGGGCGACGACCACGCGGCTGGGCGAGAGGTTGCCGAAGAAGTTACCGACGCGCGAGTAGTATGAGTTGCCGGACGCGCAGGCGAGGTAGTCTCCGCGATGCGACCACTGGCAGAGCGACGCGTCGGTGATGTGCGCAATGGCGCGGGTCTGGCCGTCGGGATTCCGGACGTACACCGAGTCCAGGACGGCATACGCGAGCGCGCGGCCGTCGGGGCCCCAGATCGCGGAGATGATCGGCCCACGGGACGAGGCCGGCATCTCCGGCCGCGCGGCGCCACCCGACGACGCCACGCTAAATACGCCGCCGCGGGACAGAAAGAGAATCCGGGATCCGTCTGGTGACCACGACGGATTGGTCTGCGCGCCGAGCGAGTCCTCGACGAGCCGCGTGGACCGGCCGCCGGTCACCTGCCGCACGTAGACGCCGACGTTGGTCCCCGTCCCGGCGACGTAGGCGACGTACCGGCCATCCGGTGACAAGGCCGGCTCGATCTCGAGGCCCGGTTCCCACGTGACCTTGGTCGACCGGCCAAACTCGGCGACAGGCGAGCCGAGGTCCGTGACGCGCGATCCTGCCAGATACGCGAGCGCGACTGCTCCGAATATCCCAAGCGCCGCGGCGCCCCACAGCAGGGGTGCCGGGGCGTTGAGCAACGTCCTGCCGCGCACCGCCGGCGTGGCGGCTCCCACGCCCGATGACCCCTGCGCGAGAGCCACCGCAAAGGCCGCCGCCGTTTCATAGCGATCGGCGGGCAGCTTTTCGAGCGCGGTCATTACGGCGCGTTCGAGAGCGGGGAGATGCTCCGGCGCCGCGGGCTGAGTGGGGGAGGCTCCTCCGTCAGCACCTTGGCCACAATGGCTTGTGGATTCGGTCCGGTGAACGGCGGATCGCCCGCCAGCATCTCGTACGTGACCGACCCAAGGGCGTAGACGTCGGCGCGTCCCGTGATGCTGGTCTCACCCGTGGCCTGTTCGGGCGCCATGTACTGCGGCGTGCCGACGGACAGCCCTGTCTGGGTCAGGCGCTCGCTCCCGGCCTGTTGTACCGCCAGCGCGATCCCGAAGTCGGAGACGAGCCAGTGTCCGCCCTGCAGCAGGATATTCTCCGGTTTGATGTCCCGGTGTATCACGCCGCGATGGTGTGCGTAGTCGAGTGCATCGGCCACTTCCGTCGCGATGCGAACCGCCTCGGCCACCGGCAACGGGCGCTCGCGGTCGAGGCGGGCACGGAGCGACTCGCCTTCCACAAACGGCATGACGTAGTAGAGGAGGCCGTCGGCGCTCCCACTGTCGAAAAGCGGGAGGATGTGCGGGTGCTGGAGGCTCGCGGTGAGCTCGATCTCCTTCAGAAACCGCTCGCTTCCAAGAACCGCGGAGAGCTCGGCGTGCAGCACCTTGATCGCCACGCGCCGACGGTGCCGGATGTCCTCGGCGAGATAGACGGTCGCCATCCCGCCGGCGCCGAGTGCTCGCTCGATGCGGTAGCGGCCGGCCAGCGCCGCCATCAGGCGTGCCGCCGGGTCGCCCGCAGGAACACCTGAGACGTCAGGTCCCGTCATCACCGCGCTGTCGTGGCGGGAGAGTCGTGAAGGGGGCGCCGGCGGCGCTCAGCCCGACGCCAGTTTCTTCTGCGCGAGGGGGCGCGCGAATGCGTTGGGCGGATTGTGATTGTCGAGCGTGAGCACCTTGCGATAGTACATCATGGCTTGTGCCTTATCGCCTGAACGCTCATAGGCTTGCGCGATGAGAGACAGAATGAATGGATCCTTCTGGTCGGCCTGTTGCAAGTCGCTGATCGCGGTCCTGGTATCGCCGGTATAGAGCGCGACGTAACCCGTGAGGTAGGGAAAGAACCGCGCCTGGTCTGGAATCTTGCCCTTGTCGAGGATTGCCTTTGCGGCGGCGACGTGCTGGGTGGCCTCAGCGCGTTCTCCGCGCCTCGCTGCCACACGCGCCTGAGCATGTTCCCAGCGGAAATCCCACAGGTCGTGGGCGGAGTCCGGCAGGTTGGGAATCCGGAGCGCGGCGTCGTGGCCAGCGCGGTACGTGTCCAGCGCCCGCGAGCCCTCGCCGCATTCGAGGAGAATCCTCGCGAGCTCGTTGTCCACATCAGCGGCCGTATTGAAGTCGTGGGCTGCGACCGCCGCATCGATGACCTGGACCTCCACCCCGATGACGCTCTTCACATCGCAGGTGAAGGCATAGGACACGGCGAGGGTTCGCCGTGCACGGGCCTTTGCCGAATCCGTTGGCGCGAGTGCGATCGCCTTGGTGAGGTCGGCTCGAGCCGCTTCGTATTTCCCATCGATGTCCAGCGCGGCGGCGGACTTCAACAGCGCGGCCTGGTCGGGTGCTTGGGCGGCCGCGGACGCGGCTGCAACCACGGTCGCGACGACGGCAATACCCGTCCCGATGGCGCAGGAGAGAAATGCCGTGGGCGATACAAGTGGGCGGCAGTGGAACGGGGCGGGAAGGAGGGTGATCGCATAGTGGTCCTACATACACCGAACGCCTGAGGTCGGCAAGCTCAGCGGCTTTGACTTGAGCCCGTAATTCACGGACTCCACAGTCCCAGCCATTGGCCGATTGCTTCGAGATGGCCATTTTGCTTGCGGGCGCGAGCGAACCCCAACCGAGCGGCCAAACCGGTCATGTGAGGCGACAATCGTGACGACTGACGAGCCGCCGGTGTCCGGCGACGTACCGAGCACCGTAGTGGGCGCCGCACCGAACAGCGGAGCGCCGACGCCCCCGGCGTCTGCTCCGCCAGCGGAGAGCCCGCGCGTCCTCGCCGCCCTGGCGCAACTCAGGGCGGTGCTCGTACCGGGCGAGACACTCGAGGCGTACGCCGTCCAGCGGCGCATCTTCGCGTTGACGAAGCGTCGTGCGCTGGTTGCCGCGACGAGCGGGCGATTCATCGCGCTCCTCCGCGGATTCTTCGGG
The DNA here is from genome assembly GCA_963737895.1 of uncultured Gemmatimonadales bacterium. Taxonomy (GTDB): domain Bacteria; phylum Gemmatimonadota; class Gemmatimonadetes; order Gemmatimonadales; family Gemmatimonadaceae; genus Palsa-1248. Next base: position 3,304,120 of record CAVTUF010000001.1, read on the forward strand.
GGCTTCACACCGGTCGACATGCGCTGGCAGGACATTGAAGAAGCCCATTTGAAGGTCGGCATCATTGGTGCGGACATTACGGTGCGGGCGATGCGCCGCGAGGATCTCGCATCGGCGAATCTTGCCGGCGGCGTGTTTTTCGCCGGCGGGCTGCGCCAAGAACAGGCGCAGCAGGTCTATCGCGTGTGCCAGGCGCAGAGCCAGTCGTGGCGTGAAAAACGGCGCATCCGCGACCTCGACGAACTGCGCGCCAAATCGGGCGGCATCCAATTCGGCAGCGGGGTGTCCGCTCCTGGCGGGACAGGCCGCGATGACGGCGACCCCGTCGCCCGGCTTCAGCGGGCGAAGGAGATGCTGGCTGACGGCCTGATTACCGACGCGGAGTACGAGTCCATCAAGGCCAAGATCGTCGACCGTCTCTAGGCCGTCGGCTCTAGGCCGTCTGCAGCTCTAGGCCGTCTGTAGCATCTCCGACGGAGGGCGGCGCCCATTGCGCGCACCCTGCTGCGGGAATCCGGACATACGGGTGATCGCCAGCGCCTGAGCGACTCCGTGACGCTGCCGGACGATCAGCCGCTCCAGGACGTCGCCGAGGCACGGGCCCATGAGGCGGCTGAACAACGACCCGATATGGATGCCGCGCAGGTCGACGTCGCGCGCCTCATCGAGCAGGTCGAGAAGCTCGGATTGCTGCGCCACGAAGCGCGCAGCCGATGACGCTGTGGCAGGAGGCGGTACGACATGCCCGCGCGCGCGCTTCGCGCGCAGTTTGGTGCCGAGCGCGGACCACCCGCCGATGATCGTTCGCTTGTAGGGTGCATCCTCGAACGAGGGATCGTGCCAGGCGGCGAGCATCGGTTCGCGGATTCTCGTCTGGCAATCCTCACCGAACGCCACCAAATACTCGAACCACTCAGCGACACTCCATTCGATTCGGCGACGGGCGCCACAGGAGTTGATCACTCGAGAACTCGTGGAGCAGGCGATCGGCTTCATCGCTGTTCTGCAGCACGACGTGTGTCAGCGAATCGAGATGAGTTCCGGCTGTTGGCATCGGTCGGGACTTGAAATGGTTGAGGTGCAGGGCAGCTCGCGATTGCAACGGGTGCACCTGAAAAGCGAACGCGGCTGCACGCTGGTCGCGCGACGTTCTCACAGGGAGGTCGTGCGAGGACCATGCCAGTGCCGCTCGCCCCGTTCGCCCGCACGAGCCTCTGCCATCCGAACATCGTGCGTCGCTGCGGCGTTCCAAAGCAGTTCGCCGCACGAGCCCGACTGCGGCGCACGCGGCGATACCCACGCGGGGCGTTGCCGCGGGTTGCTGTCGCTAGAAAACCGCTCCGAGAAAACTGCTGAGCGCGCGACGCCGGCTCTTATGCCGGCGTCGTATCGGTCATCACACCGATCGTCGTCCCGAGAACAGCCGGGACAATCCGATGAGAACGCACGCACCAATGACCGCGACAATGATACTCGCGACCATGCCGCCGCCAGACGAGACGCCGAGGATTCCGAACAGGTAGCCGCCAATGATCGCGCCGGCGATGCCGAGGACGATATCCCACAGCGCGCCGAACCCCGAACCTTTCATGATCTGCCCGGCGGCCCAGCCAGCGATGAGGCCGACGACGATCCACCAAATGAGACCACCCATGGGGTCGCTCCAGTCGAGAGAATGGGCCCTCACCGAGAGGTGGAGAGCCGGTATGCCTCTCATAACGCATAAGGCGCACCACCGGACTGAGGCACGTTTGGCCGAGCTCGGTTACAACGCCTGCCTGTCGTCCGAGCCACTCCGGTGATCGCGGACGCATGCGCTCCCCGCACGGCCATTGCGCCACTGCCCGGCGAAAAGCGGGTGCCAATAAATGGCACCGACGCCCATATCCGTTGCGCATTGCCGCTGTCTCGAACATTCTTTGCGCGCCTTTCGAATCAGATCATGCGCGCGCGTGGTGATTGCCCGTGCGTGATCCACGTAGCGAAAGCAGTGCACGATCGCCCTTGAGCAACGTCGCACCCGCCGCATTTCCACTCGCTTGACCGAGGATCCCGTCACATGACCGACGTCTCCCGCACGCCCGATCCTGATCTGACCGCCGAGGAGCGCGACCTCGGCATGGATCGCGACATCACGCGCCGCGACTTCCTCAACACCGTCGCGCTCGGGACAGGAGCGGCGCTCCTGGGGACTGCCGCCCCGGGACTCGCGGGCAAACTCGCAGCGCAACCAGTCCCCGATCCGGCACCGCCGTGGCATCCGTTCACGGGCTACTCGGGCATCGGCGACTATGCGCGCTCGAACGGCAACACGTGGGACGTGGTGTCCGCCGGCCACGGCATCCGCGACGGCACATATGGGAAGGCGATGGCGTCGGCGCCCGATACCGGTGAGGTCTATGACGTGATCATCGCGGGCGGCGGCTTCGCGGGGACCATCGCCGCGTACACGTTCCTCAAGACGTCGGACCGGAAGAAGACCTGTCTTCTGCTCGACAACCATCCGATCATCGGCGGGGAGGCGAAGCGCAACGAGTTCGTGGTGCGCGGCCAGCGCCTCATCGGCCCGCAAGGCTCCAACGAGGGCGGTGTTCCGAGGGAAGGCTGGCTGCGGGACATGTGGGTCGACATCGGACTACCGCTCGAGTTCGAATACGGGAAGCTGCCGCCCGGCCGGAAGACCATGGTCTTTCCGCGGACGAACTATCAGTGGCAACTCTGGTCCGATGACTTCGAGAGTCACGGCTTCTTCTACGACACCCCGTCGCCGCACTGGGTGCGGAACCCGTGGGGGCATGACCTCGAGGGCACGCCGTATCCGGACGACGTCAAGCGCGATCTCCTGCGCTGGCGCAACGAGCGCGTCGAGCCGTGGAAAGGCGATGCCGAGAGCCTCAAGCTCTGGCTCGATACGATGACCTACGAGCAGTATCTCACCAACGTCCGCAAGCTCCACCCCGAAGTCTCGCGCTACGTCGATCCCATCTACGCCTCCGGCATCGGCCTCGGCGCGGACGTCCTCTCGGCCTACTCCGCCTACTCGGTATCGCTCCCCGGCTTCGTGGGATTAGGTATGGACAAGGCGCGCGAGCAGTTCACGGGGTCGCACACGATGACCGACGCGCGACTCGGGAACTCGTTCCCCGGGGGGAACGACGGGATCCAGCGGTGCATCGTGAAGTGGCTCAACCCTGAAGCGATCGAAGGCACTGCCGAGTTCACGCAGGTGCACAACAATCGCATCCGGTTCGACATGATGGACCGGCCGGGGACGCCGTGCCGGCTGCGGGCGGGGGCGACGGTGGTGCGGGTGGTGCAGCAGGGGGAGGGCCCGTCGGGGACGGTGACGGTCACGTATGCCAAGGACGGCACGCTGCACACGGTGCGGGGCCGGACCCTCATCTGGTCGGCCGCGAGCTGGACGGCCAAGCACGCGATGGAGGGGCTGCCCGAAGACTACCACACGGCGATGGAGAGCTTCCCGCGCTCGCCCATGCTTTCGGTCAACGTGGCGCTCGACAACTGGCGCTTCCTGTATGACCTGGGCTACAGCGCGTGTTCGTGGCGCGGGGGCTTCGGGTTCACAGGGAACATGCGGCCCAACATGTACGTGGGCGACTACCGGCCGCCGCTCGATCCGGACCATCCGAACCTGTTCACGTTCTACGTGCCGTTCAACCAGCACGGGTTGTCGCTGGTGGACCAGGGGAAGGTGGGGCGGCAGAAGTTGCTGGCGACGAGCTACCGGGAGTTCGAGACGCAGATTCTGAAGCAGATGGTGACGTTGTTCGGGGCGTCGGGGTTCGATCCGAAGCGGGATGTAGCGGGGATCGTGCTGAACCGGTGGGGCCATGCGTACTGCAACGCGGGGCCGGGGTTCTACACGCCGAAGAACGGGAAGCCGACGCCGGCGGATCTGCTGCGCCAGCCGTGGGGCCGGGTGACCTTCGGCCACTCCGAGCTGAATGGCAACCAGCACTGGCCGATCGCTGCCGCCGAAGGCCACCGCGCGGCGCAGCAGGTGCTCGCGATGCTGTAGCGGAACGCGTGCGAGGGAACGTTAGGTAACGTTGCCTAACGTTCCCTTACGCGATACGTTCGGTGTGGTCGCGTCCGGAGGCGCGCCCAGCCGGAGCAATCCGGCTTCCCACAACGAACCGTTCCGGAGGACCTGTGACGATTGGTGTCTCGGCTGCCCTGCGTGGCGCCGTGCTGATCGCGCTGGCGTGCGTGGCGACCCCGTGCCTGGCGCAGGACAGCACCAGCAGTGGCGACTTTTTCAGCCAGTGGGAACGGCGGGCCACAGCGATCCAGTCGCAACAGCCACACTGGGTGACACCGAACTTCACCACGACGCCACGCCTCGAGCAGGAGTTCCGGACCGACTTCGTCTGGCGCACCGCGGCCAACGGCACCGAGACCACCATCTACGACAACGGTAAGGGGCTGGAGCTGATCCCTTTCAGCCCGATCGAGCTGATCGTCGGCACGCCAGCCTATACCGTCCATCGCAACCCCAAGGCTCCCGACGGGTGGGGCGATTGGCCGCTGCTCCTCAAGTATCGGATCCTGTCGAACAACGAGAAGCACGGCAACGACATCCTCACGGCGTTCCTCGGCGCCACTCTGCCCACTGGTGGCAGGGCCAACGGGCAGCGGTGGGCCATCTTCACGCCGACGCTCGCGGGCGGGAAAGGCTGGGGAGATTTCGACATCCAGGCGACGGCCGCGGTCACGGTGCCCGGGGGCAACAGCGAGGAGATCGGCCATCCCTTCGTGTACAACGCGACCTTCCAGTATCACGCGACGCACTTTGTATGGCCCGAGTTCGAGTTCAACGGGACGACGTGGCGCGACGGCACGAATATCGGACGCAACCAGTTGTTCATGACGCCCGGAGTCGTCTTCGGACGGTTCGCGATCCACCAGCGCCTCGGATTCACAGTCGGCGCAGGGCTGCAGATCGCCGCGACGACGTTTCATCAATACGATCACGCATGGACGCTGTCCCTGCGCATGCCGTTCTAGAGACTCCGGTCATCGTCATCATGGCGACACGCGGATTCATTACCCGCGCCTTTCTCGCCAGCGCAACAGCCGGCGGCATCCTGTTGACGGGTGGCTGCCGGCCGGCTGGGGATCGCGGGAGCGCGGCCAAGGCCGATTCGGCCGGCGGATCCGATTCCAGCTTGCTCGTGATGAATGCGGCGTCAATGACGAAACCGCTGACCACGGTCCTCGACAGTTTCGCGGCGCGCAGCGGAATCCACTATCAAATCGAGCCCGGAGCGAGTCTTGAAGTCGCGCGGCGCGTGACAGAGCTCGGACGGCGGCCCGACGTGATCGCGCTGGCCGATCCGGAGGTCTTTCCGAAGCTCCTCATGCCGCGCTTCACGACGTGGTATGCGGTATTCGGCCGGAACCGGATCGTTCTGGCCTATACCGACACGTCCCGCTTCGCGCATCAAATCACGCCGGCGAACTGGGTGAGCATGATCCAGCGGCCGGGCGTGCAGGTCGGGCGCGCCGATCCGAATACCGATCCCTCGGGCTATCGCACGCTGCTCACGTTTCAATTGGCTGAGCGGTTCTATCGGAAACCCGGGTTGGCGGCGGCGCTGCTGGCTGCGGCTCCGCAGCGCAACGTGCGGCCGCGAGAAGCCGACCAGGTGGCGCTCCTGCAATCGGGTGACCTCGACTACATCTGGACGTACCAGAATCTGGCGGACCAGTCGAAACTGAAGACGGTCGATCTCCCGTCCGAGATCGATCTCGGCACTCCCGCCGATTCGGCGACGTACGCGACGGCGTCGGCGCGAGTCGTCGGCAAGACACTTGGCGACACGATCACCGTGCGCGGCGCACCCATCTTGTTCGCGGTCACCGTTCCGTCGGTCGCGCCGCATGCGGCGTCCGGGGCTCGCTTCGTGGCGTACCTGTTGTCGGCCGACGGCCAGCGAATTCTGCGAGCCAGCCATTTCAATGCGCTGCCGTCGCCATTCGTCGTCGGAACCGGCGCCCCTGGCGCGCTCCAGGTCCCCGCTCACTAGCTGCGAGCGGACCGGCCGGTAGGTGGACTAACACCGGCCCCGAGGGTATGCTGCGGGTGTCCGTGTACCGGATGTGACGGGCCGACCTCCTGAATCCGCGCTGCGTGCCTGGCTGATCGCAATGACTGGAAAATCTCCAGCAACCGCGCTCGGCGGGCGGGCAGCAGTGGGCCCCGGCTCAACCCAAGGGAGACGCAATGGACTGGCCCGTAACCTTCAAGACCACCAACGGACTGCGGTTCCGCGTGGATCATGTCCGGCAGCCTCCGCCGCCGCGCAAGATCGGCGAGGCTGGGGTCGCGCGCCCCACGCAGCCGCGAGAGCCCGTCGCTGATGCGCTAGCGGTTCACGTCGAGGGCCGGGGGGGCTGGCACGTGATGGGCACGTACGGCGGTGAGGAGGATGCCGGCGCCGTCATCGAACAGACGTTGCGGTGGTGGGCGGAGCAGACCGGCGATCCCGTGTACGTCAGGGCGGAGTCACCACCGCGGGGCGCATAGGCACTCGTCCATCGGCGCCTGCTCGCCGGACCGTTGCCGGAAAGAACAAAGGAGCGCTCGGTGAGCGGTCCTTTTTCGCGTCATCAGGTGAATGATTCGGAGCAGGACGATCCGGTCGCCGTGAATGTCCCGACCGCGTTGGCCCACGTGTAGGTCGTGACGTTGCCATTGGTTTGGACGCCGAGCGGCGGTCCGTAGAGCGACAGGGCTGACTGCTCGTCCTGCGCGCACGGACCCGACGGTGAATTCGGGTCAGTGCCACTGCACGCCGCGGCAAAAAGCACGGCCGCGAAAATCATGATGACTCGCATTGCGTCACCCTCTCCGGTTACGCGCGCCAGCGCGCGCCATGCCCCCTCATGCGTACGGCGTCGCGGCCCTCGGCGTTGGCCAATGGGCCGCTCTCGCCAATTTAAGCGGTTGTCCGTCCGGGACACCCCACGGCGCACACGACCGCTTCTCCGAAAACGTGCACTGCCCCCCGGCCCAAGTGTGGCGCGACTGACCGGTCGCGATCGCATCCGCTTGTGCGATCAACCTTCAGCCCGACGGGATTGTGGCGCTAGCCAATGGGTCGGGTGTTACATGATCCTTACCTCGCCTGCGTGAGCCGCTGGCGCTAGAGCAGAGCGTAGCTGCGGACTGTGGCCAATGGTGCCGGCCCTACCGTGATGGCGCGCGCGCCACCAGTATTGCCGCGGCCACGGGCGCCGAAGGCGGCTCTTGGGTCGTGCCTTTGCCTGGTGCGGAACTCCTGACCTCGCAAGGGTACCACGGACAATTCCCGGGGTCCCGCTGCTGGACGCCCGAGACGCCATGATGCTGCGGCTACCCGAACGAACACCACGCACCGAGGACCGTTTGCCCACTCGCCCTGCGCCATCGGATCACGCTCCTGGCGCGACCACTCGCACTGTGCTCGCGGTCTGCCTTGCGGTTGTCGCGGGGGCCTGCGGCTCGGGCAACGGCGCCAAGCCGGCAGAGGCGCCGGCGCCGGCGGGTTCGGTCGGCACCGACGAAGTGGACATCAACGCTATCAACCCGATCGGGCCTTTCTTCGAGCATCGGCTGGACTACGGAATCACCGACAGCCAGGTCACGAAGCTGTCGGCGATCGATTCGCGCTACGTGGTGGGGGCTCGCCCGGTCCGGCGTGTCCTGGACTCACTCCGCACGCAGGCGCACGAGTTCGAGGGCTACCTCCCGGCTGCGCAGAAGAACGCCGACAAGAATGCGGATACATCTCACGCCAGGCGGCCAGCGCGAGACAGCGTCCAGCAGCTACATGACGCGATCGCCAATGTGTCGGCGCAACTCCGTTCGCGGGCGCGGCACGCTCGCGCCGAGGCACTCAATGTGTTGACGCTGGAACAGCTCGAACGGGTGGCTCTCATCGGGAGTGGGGCGAACAATTACGTGGCGATGCCGGTCACCAGCCGCCGGGGCGGGAGTAACGGCGGCCAGGTCAACTCCCAGTCGGGCATCACCACCACGCGCCTGGTCGCCAACGCGGTTCCGACGATTCGTGATCCAATGCGTGGGATCAGTCTGTCGGATTCGGAGCGCGTCAAGGTGGATTCGATTCGCGCCGCATTTCGGGCCGAAGCGCGAGAGTTGGGCGATCCCGGGCGGGCGTTGGCGGCACCGATCCGCGATCTGATCCGGCGCCAGTACAATGCGTTCCGCGAAGTGCTCACACCGGAGCATCAGGCGAGGTTCGACAAGAACCGGACGCCTTCAGCATCGCCGCCGGCGACACAGCCCGCAGCGAAACCGGACACCACAACGAAAGCGGATACTACCAAGAAATAGCGGCGACAGCGACAAGAGACCGGGCCGCGCGGGAAGCTGCCAGATCTCGGTTGCCGAAGCTCGCAGGGTCAGTCCTCAGGCATCCGGAAATCCCGAGTCCGGCCGCGCCGCACGGGATTGTTTTCATCCGACACCCGGTCGGATATCGCGTCCTCGTGATTGGGCGCCGACATCGCGCGCGCAGTCACCAGCGTCCATCGCGCTCCAAACTGTACCTCGAATGACGTGCGGCACCGGCGCTCGATCGTGTCCTCATCGGCCGGCGAGGAGTGGCTCCGTTCGAAGATCTGCGAGAAGAAATAGTCGTGATCCCGCTCGTCCTGGGTGAGCGTCACGGACGTTGCCGGCTGCGCATACACTTCGCACCACCACTGCATTGCCCGGGGGAGTGCTTTCTGCACCGCGACGGGCGGTCCAGGCTTGGGGGGCGGGTTCTGGGCCTGGACGACATGGGCGCCCAGCATGCACGCGACGCCGGCGATCGCCGCCGTGAACGGGGTGCGGATGTGCATCGGCAACTGGCTCCAGCGTGAAGGGATCACCCCGGCTGCCTTGGGGGGCCGTTTCGGGGACAGCGGCAGCAGGAACAGCCGAGAAGGCACAACCCTATCGGTGCAAGCGGCGTGCGCGCAGCCTGGGTTACCTGCGGCCGGCAGCTCGGGATTTGAGCACCCACGCCTTGGTCGCGAGATACAGCGCGATCATGCGCTCGTAATCGTCTCGCGGGACGAGCACGACAAGCGCGTGGGCGTCAGTGCCGCGGGTGCTGCGGACCTTGTCCTTGCGGACCAGGCGGCGTCCGAGATGCCGCAGCCAATAGGGCAGTTTGGACTCCTCGCCTTGATGCACGACAGACCGCGTCCCGCCGCCGTCGGTTCTCGGGAACGAGACGAGGCAATACCGGTCCTTGGTATATCCGGGGCGCGTCGCCGGCATGAACGTCAAACCATACCGGTCGAGGGCCGCCCACGCATCGTCGTTCGGCACCTGCACCGGACGCACTTCAATGCGCCCGCCCGGTACCTTCGGAACTCTGACGACGAACTCCCACCGGTTGCGGGAGGCGTGGTTGCGGTCGGTGACGGCATAGGGATGCTCATGCCCCGTCACCTTGGCTCCCGCGAACGTCCAGGTGGCCGGCCGCCGTTCCCCGGCCACGAAAGCGAGCTTGTCGAAGCTGTAACGCATGAGGCCTCGCGGCTAGCGGTGCTGAATACGACGCGGAGGACCAGGCAGATGTTCGGCCGCCGTGTCAAATAGTATGGCTACCGGGGGGGGCGGGGAAGGTGGCGAACTCGTGAAAGGAGCGTCCGCGGCTCTCACCAATCCCGCTCGTGTGATGGCCGCCGTGCCGACGCCTTGGGCGCGGCGCCTGCCTGCTGCCCGGTCACCTGCGCCTGTTCGACGGTCTTGAGCATCTGCCGGGCTTCCGTCTCGGTGATTTCCTGAACCGCGTCCTCGCCAGCCGAGGTGCCGTATCCGCCTCCGGGTGTCGCACCTGCGCCGGTCTGTGGAGCACCCTCATATCCCGACTTCGTGAGATTGCCGCCGCCCCAGTTGGCCTCGCCGCGGTGCAGTCCCGCCCCCGCAGAATCCTCGGCATCCTCAAGGCGGAGGAGGGCGATCTCGAGGTTCCACTTCGCATCACGGTCGTGCGGGTCGATGAGGAGCGCCTCCTCGTAGGAATCCACCGCGGCCCGAAGCGCGCTTCGCTTGCCGACCCGGTCGTACTCGGCGCGCGCCTGCCACACGTAGCTGTTGCCAAGATTGAAATAGGTTCGCTCGCGCAAGGCGCGGCCGCCCCCGAGTGCGCCCTGATATCGTCGCTCGGCTTCCGGAAACCGGCCGAGGCGATAGGACACGTTGCCGCTGTTGTACTCGAGCGATGGGAGCAGGTCCGACGCCCGGCGCATGGTCGCGTCATGCACGACCGCGGCAAACGCGGTGTCCGCCGCGTGCCAGGATCGCTCGCGGTACAACTGCTCCGCGCGATCACGTTCGACCGCGAGTCCGAGTGGCCCCTGCAGCCAGACGACCACAAAGGCGAGCACGATGATCAGTGCCGCGACAATGGCGATGCGCGTCGGGACGGGGGTCGGACGTCGCGTCATGCGGACGCGGTCCCGCGCCCGCGCAGCGCGGCGGGATAGAGCAGGAGCAGCGCACCGGCCAGCGAGAGCGGCCACTGATACCGGTCCGCCAACTGTCCGTGAATCTCGTTCGACACGGCGCGCCGGCCCATCTGCTCGAGTTGTGATACGATGGGCCCCACGGTCGCGTCGCCACCCCATCTCGCGTACATCCCGCCGGTGCGCCTGGCGATGTCCCTGAGGTTCTGTTCGGTGAGCCGGGAGGTCACCTCGCGTCCCGTCCAATCGAGATGCGGAGAGAGCCCGCCGCGGGCATCACGATCCATCACGAGCGCCCCGCCTGGCGTGCCGACACCGATCGTGAACACGTGCACATGCGCTTTGGAGAGGAGGCCGATCGCATCTTCCAGCTTGCCCTCCACATCTTCGCCGTCGGACAGCAGGACCACGCTGGTGTATGACGCGTTCGCCCGATTCTGGACGGCCGTACGTGCGAGGAGTCCAGCGAGCGCCTCGAAATTCGTGGACGGATCCGGGATGTCTCCGCCGGCCGCCGCATCCAGGAACGTCCGAAACGTCGAGTGGTCGAGCGTCGGTGGCAGTTGCAGAAATCCGGTTCCGCCAAAGACCACCAGTCCGGCGCGATCGTCGGGGAACGCGCGCGCAATCGCGGCGGCGGCCTGCTTCGCGGCTCCGAGCCGCGATGGCGAAACGTCCGTCGCGCCCATCGACCGGGACAGGTCGAGCGCGAAGATGATGTCGGCGCTGGTGCGATGCAGAGTTCGGGAGCTGGACCCGAACTGCGGGCGGGCGAGAGCGACGACGCAGAGCGCAACACCAGCCAGAGCGACGCCCTCGGCGAGCCGCCGGCGGTGCGGTGTAGGGAACGCCGTTGCGACGGCGCCGAGCGCCAGCGGGCCGAAGCGATCGAGCGCACTCGCCCGGGCGCGCGCTGCGTGCGAGAAAGCCAGGCCAAGCGGGAGGAGCAGCACCAGACCCAGAAGCGCAAGCGGGGTCGCGAACGTCATGGCACCGAGCACCAGGTGTACACCGGTGTCCGCGGCATCAGGGTATGATCCGGAGCCAAGTAGTCCGCAGCAGCAGTTCGCCCGCGATGAGCAAGACCGCTCCGGCGAGGGGAAACACGAAATACTCGTGGTAGCTCACGACCTCGGACAAATGCCGGTCCGTGCGCTCCAGGCCGTCGATGTCGCCGAGGACCCGTACCAGCGTGCTGTCATCGCTGACCCGGAAGTAGCGTCCGCTGCTGATCGAAGCGATGCGTCCGAGGATCTGTTCCTCGTGGCTCGTCAGTGCCGACGGGGCCTCCATGGTCGCCGGGCGCCCTGTCTCATACGGCGCGATCGGGGTCGCACCATGCGAGCTGACCCCGATCGTGTAAATCCGGATCCCGAGGGCGCGCGCTGCCTCCGCGGCGGCGAGCGGGTCAGGATACCCGGTGTTATTTCCACCGTCGGTGAGCAGCACGATGACTCCGCTCTCGCGCGGCAGGTCTTCGAGATGGCTCTCACTCATCGCGAGCGCGGTCCCAATGGCGGTGCCATCCGGTAGCATTCCGATGTCCGCCCGGCCCAGCAGGTCGAGTACGACATCAGCATCAGTGGTGAGGGGGGCCTGCGTGAACGCGCGGCCGGCGAACACGACCAGGCCGAGGAAGTCTCCACGGCGCCGGCCGACAAAATCGGCCAGCACCCGCTTCGCGACTTCCAGCCGGTTGCCGGTGCGGAAGTCGAGAGCCTTCATGCTGCTCGAAATGTCGAGCGTCAGGACGATGTTGCGGCCGTGGACCGGTGTATCGCGGTGCGTCCCGTCAGCCCTCGGGCGAGCGAGGGCCACGACAACGAGGGCGAGCGCCAGGGTGCGGAGGATGGCGGGAAGGCGCAGCCAGCGGGCTCGCCCCGTTGGGGGATCATCCGAGAGGAACGACACACCGGTGAACCCGAGATGCGAGGCCGGCACCCGGTCATGCCGCGGCCAGCCGCGCATAGCGTCGGCAAGCACGAGGACCAGAAGCGTAAAGGCCCACGGGTCGGCGAATTGCATCAGCGGCCTGCGTCCCGGTCTGCTGATCCGGTGGCGTTCCCAATGACAAACGGCTCACCGTTGCCGGACTGTGCGCCGCCAGGCGGCGCGCCCGCGGCATCCCATCCTGTGAGAATCGACCGGGCCGCCACCAGCACGGCGGCAGGTGCCGGCGCTGACGGTGCATACAGGGCGAACTTCACGAGATCAGCGGCGCCGAGCAGCTCGCGCGCCTCATCGCGGGCGGCCGGGACGGAGATGCGGCTGGGCAGCGCACCGAGTAACTCCGGCGTCGTGCGTTCCAGCGCCGGGACCCCGTGGGCGTCGGCGAGATAGCGCCGAAGAACATCCGCCGTCTCCGCGTAATGCGATTCGACGTCGGGGCGGGTGGCCCAGTCTTCGGCGATCACGGCCAGTCTCGCGAGCGCGGCGGCGTATGGACCTGCGGGCGCGTTGGCGTGCGCCAGCTGGCTGGCCGAGTCGCGCTCGATTTGGCGGCGCCGCCGAAGGCGGCTCGCCACCAGCACAGCGAGTATTACCGCCAGCCCGGCAGCGACGACCGTCGCCGCCGACCGAAGCGAGATCGGCGCCGTATCGATGTTCCTGATGTCGCGCAGCGTGCCCGATCCAGCCGGTACGACCGGAGTGACGGTCACGGCAAGCGGGCCGGTGACCGCCGTGTCCGCCGGCGCGCCACGAGAGGCGCGATATGCTATCGCGATCGGCGGCAGGCGCAACGTCCCGGGCCGGAAGAATGCGACGACCAGCGCGCCCGACACATCGCCGTCCGCCTGTGACCGCAGCGAGTCCACTCGCAGCAGCCGCACGCCAGCAGGGAGCGGCTCGCGGAAATCCGGAGTCGCCCCGGCGAGCTGCTCGCCTGTGGGGAGCCGGAGACGGATCCGCAGCGTCACCGGGTCGCCGACGGTCACGCCGCCGCTGACGGGGCGGACGAGTACCTGCGGGAGATGCGGCAGGTGCCGAGGAGGTAGTTGCATCCTGCGCAGCCGCGGTGTTGGCACCCGCGGCCGCAGCAACGCCGACAGCCATCGCCGCGGCGACGCCGGCGGGCGCGAACCGCCACTTGTCGCCGAGCAGATGGCGCGCGGCGGCCCCGAATCCGGCGCGCCTCATCGCGACTGCAGGCGCTCCCGCCGCCGGAAGAACGCGAGTATGGGGCCGACATAACCCTCGCCGGTCCGAACGCGGACGACGTCCGCACCGCTGCGGCGAAGCCGCGACGTGAGTCCGGAATCGAACGCTTCCGCCCGGGCCCGAAAGCGCTGCCGCACCGCGCCGCTGCCGGTATCGACCGTCACCCAGGCACCGCCCTCGGGGTCGCGAACCGTGAGCAGCCCGACGTCGGGCAGTTCGCGTTCGCGAGGATCGATCACCTGAACGCCAATGACGTCGTGCGTCCGTGCGGCGATCTCGAGCTCCGTCGCGTATCCGTCGTCGAGCCAGTCGGACACCACGAAGATGACGGCGCGCCGGGGCAGCACACGGATCGCGAATTGGAGCGCGGCCGCCAGACTGGTGCCCCGATGTTCGGGGCGGAATGCGAGGAGCTCGCGGATCACACGCAGTGCGTGCCGCTTGCCTTTGCCCGGCGGAACGAACGCTTCCACGCGATCGGTGAAGAGCGCTGCTCCGACCCGATCGTTGTTGCGCACGGCCGCGAGTGCGAGAACCGCACTGAGCTCTGTCGCAAGCTCGATCTTGGCGCGGGTCCGGCTGCCGAAGGCATCGGAGGCGCTGTGATCGATGAGGAACAGGACGGTGAGCTCGCGCTCTTCGACGTATCGCCGGACATAGGCGGCATCCATCCGCGCCGTCACGCCCCAGTCGATCGTCCGGACGTCGTCGCCGAAATGGTACTCGCGGACGTCGGCAAACTCGACGCCCCGGCCTTTGAACACGCTGCCGTACTCGCCCGCCAGGATGTCGCGGACGAGCCGCCGGCTGCTGATCTCCAGCCGGCGCACCTGAGCCAGGATCTCCGCGAGTGTGACGCCCGAGGCGAGCGGCAGCGCCGGCGCCGCGGCCGGGGAGGCGGGATGGGACACAGCCGGCGGCATCGCGTCCGCTGCCCTCACCGGATCTCCCTAGGGGACGGCGGTGCCGTCCAGGACGCGCGCGATGATCGCGTCGGCGGTGACGCGCTCCGCGTCGGCCTCGTAGGTCAGGATCAACCGATGGCGAAGCACGTCGGGCGCCAGCGCCTTGATGTCCGCCGGCGCGACGTACGCACGGCCGGCCAGGAACGCGTGGGCCTTTGCTGCGCGCACGAGCGCGATCGCCGCTCGCGGACTGGCACCGTACTCGATGAGTGGCGCGAGTGCGGCGAGGCCCATCATCGCCGGCTCGCGCGTCGCACGCACGAGATCGAGTGCGTATTCCTTGGCGCGGGGATCGAGATAGATGTCGTCGACCACCTGGCGCGCGCGCAGGATCGTCGCGGCGTCCACGACCGGCTTCGGCAGCGGCACTGATGCGCCGCTCATCCGGTCCAGCATCGTGCTCTCGTCGCGCCGGTCCGGGTAGGTCACGATCAGCTTGAGCATGAACCGGTCGACCTGTGCTTCCGGCAGCGGATACGTCCCTTCGTGCTCGATCGGATTCTGGGTGGCGAGCACCAGAAATGGCTCGTCCAGCCGGAAGCTCTGTCCGCCGATGGTGACCTGCTTCTCCTGCATCGCCTCGAGGAGCGCGCTCTGGACTTTGGCCGGCGCGCGATTGATCTCGTCGGCAAGGATGATGTTCCCGAAGATGGGGCCCCGCTGAACGGTGAACTCGCCCGTCTTCTGGTTGTAGATCATCGTCCCGACGAGATCCGCGGGGAGCAGATCCGGCGTGAACTGAATCCGCTGGAAGCGGCAGTCGATCACGGCGGCCAGCGCTCGCACCGCGAGTGTCTTGGCCAGACCAGGGAGCCCCTCGAGCAGTACGTGCCCGTCGGCGAGCAGCCCCACCATCAGGCGGTCGAGCATGGCGCGCTGGCCGACGACGACCGTCTGGAGCGCGGCTTCGACTCGTCCCACGAACGCATTGGCGGCCCGTACGCGTTCATTGAGCGCGTCGAGCTCGGCTTCGTCCCGCCGTGGGGCACGTTCGGACTGCGGGGCAAGCGTCGGTCCTGCTGTCATCAATCCAAAAGTGGCCGGGGACTCACCCGCACTCAAGGCGGCATCAACGTGAGCCAGCCACCTCGGCGGGCGTGGCCGGCGTGAATCGCCAGGCGCGTACCGCCGTGGTGATCACCATGATCACTGGAAGGAGGTAGATCGCCGGTTGCAAGGCGAACAGAATGATCGCGGCGACGCGCATCGTGTGGGGGACCGGGCCCGCCCCGGACCAATCGCGGTCTCCGGACGCGAGCACATACTTCGCCCAGCCGCACGCGCCCCAGACGACCGCGACGACCGCCCATCCCTCGGCGACGTGCAGCCACGTTCCGCGGTGAACCCGGGCGCGATACGGCGCCGAGAGAACCGAGGCACCGAGGACGTATGCCGCATACATCGCGAACACCAACCAGTCTGCGACGTACGCCGCGGACCAGCCCACCGGCATCTGAACGAACTCATGCACGGTTACCCCCTGATGTCCGGGACGCCCAGCGACGGACTCGGGCGACCTCGCCCGCCATGTCGCAGAATCTATAGCGCCAGGGCACATTGCGGGGGTGTGCGCCCGGACTACGCTGACCCTGTCAGCCCACCTCATCGCCAGGTGGCTCGCCCTCCAGGATGTCCCGGATTGGGAGCCCCGGTACAACGTGTGCCCGACCCAGGAACAGATGGCCGTCCGAGCCCGTGACGGCGAGCCGGAGGCCGTCCGGCTCCGGTGGGGACTCGTGCCCTGGTGGGCGAGCGACCTCTCCATGGGGGCCCGGATGATCAATGCTCGCGCTGAGGGTGTGGACACCAAGCCGGCGTTCCGCGACGCATTCCGCGAGCGGCGGTGCATGATCCTGGTCGACGGCTTCTACGAATGGCAAACGATTCCGGGGGCGAAGCGCCGGCGCCCCTTTGCCGTGCGGATGACGGGCGAACACCCGTTCGTGCTCGCCGGGTTGTGGGAATCGTGGCGCAACCGGGCCACCCGGGACGTGACCCAGACGTGCAGCGTGATCACGACGGCGGCCAACGCGTTCATGGCGCCGCTCCACGACCGGATGCCCGTCATCCTCGATCCGGCGTCGTACAGCGTGTGGCTCGACCCCTCGACGCCGGCTGCTGACGCGCTGTCGCTGCTGCGGCCATACGACGGCCCGGAGACCCTGTGCGCGTATCCGGTGTCCACGTACGTGAACTCTCCGGCCCACGACGACGCGAAGTGCCTCGAGAAGGCCGCCGCGTAGCCGACAGATCCGGCAACTGAACCGGCACCTGAGTCAGCGGCGCACGGTACCGGACCGGCCGCCGGCGCGGCATATTTGGGCCACATGCCGTCAGCTTCGCAGCCCTCAACGACGACCCTGCTCGACACGCGCGCCATGGACCGCACCCTCCGCCGGATGGCGGATGAGATCGTCGAGCTTCACGATGGGGCGGAAGATCTCGTCCTGGTCGGCATTCAGCGCCGCGGAGTGCAACTGGCCAGCCGGATCGCACGACTGATCGCGGAGCGGGAAGGGGAGGCGCCGCGCCTCGGGGCGCTCGACATCACCTTGTACCGCGACGACCTCCAGACCGTGGGCCCGCGGCCGGTCGTCGGTCCGACGGACATTCCGGGCGATATCGACGGCGCGCGAGTCGTCATCGTCGACGACGTGCTCTATACGGGCCGCACCGTGCGGGCTGCGCTCGACGAGCTGGCGGACTTCGGCCGCCCGGCGCGCATCGGGCTGGCGGTGCTGGTCGACCGTGGTGGCCGCGAGTTGCCGATTCATGCGGACGTGGTGGGGAAGCGCGTCGAGCTGCGCCGCGACCAGCGAGTCAATGTGCTGGTCGCGGAACTGGACGGCGGGGATTCCGTGGTCGTGGTGCCCAAGACCGCGCCACCGAGCGATGCGGGTCGGGCCGCGGGCGGCGGCCGTTCGAAGAAATCGTCCGCCGGCCGCTCAGCTGCGGGAGAGGCATCCGCGTGACGAGCCCGCTGGGCAAGGACCTCCTCGCCCTCGAGCCGTTGACTCCAGAACAGATCGGGCTGATCCTCGACACTGCGGAGCCGTTCAAGGAGATCAGCGAGCGGGCGATCAAGAAAGTCCCGACCTTGCGGGGCTCGACCATCGTCAATCTGTTTTTCGAACCGTCGACTCGCACGCGGGTGTCGTTCGAGTTCGCCGAGAAGCGGCTGTCCGCTGACACCGTCAACGTCGCAGCCTCGGGCTCCAGCGTCAGCAAAGGCGAGACGCTCGTCGACACGGCGCGGAATCTCGAAGCAATGCGCATCGACATGGTCGTGATGCGGCATGGGGCTTCCGGCGCCGCGCAGTTTCTGGCCGAGCGGATCGAGTCCAACGTGATCAACGCCGGCGACGGGACGCACGAGCATCCCACACAGGGCCTGCTCGATCTGCTCACGCTTCGCGATCACTTCGGCGACCTGCGCGGCCTCCGGGTGTGTATCGTGGGCGACGTGCTCCATTCGCGGGTGGCCCGGTCGAACATCTGGGGCCTGCAGAAGATGGGAGCCGAGGTCGCGGTGTGCGGCCCCCGGTCGCTGCTGCCGAACGCGATCGCGGAGTTCGGCATCACCGTCTTCGACCGCGTGGAAGCGGCGATGGAGTGGGCGCAGGCGCTCAACGTGCTGCGTCTGCAGCTCGAGCGCATGACGGCTGGCTACATCCCGTCACCCCGCGAATACAATCGCGTCTTCGGGGTGACGCGCGAGCGCCTCGAGCGCGTCGACCACGACGTTCTGATTCTTCACCCGGGGCCGATGAACCGCGGCGTCGAGATCGATTCGGATGTCGCGGACGGTCCCCACAGCGTGATCCTCAACCAGGTGACCAACGGCGTGGCGATTCGCATGGCCGTGCTGTATCTGCTGGCGGGCGGCCGTCCCGAGCTGGCTGAGACCGCGAAATCGACGCCGGGAGGCGACCGATGACCCGGCCACTCGTGCTGCAAGGCGGACGCATCATCGATCCGTCGCAGCATCTCAATGTGGTCGGCGACGTGGTGGTGATCGATGGCAAGATCGCGCACGCCGGCCCACGCGGGGGCGTGCCGGATGGCGCGGAGATCATCGACTGCACGGGCGCGATCGTCTCACCAGGCTTCATCGACGTGCACTGCCACCTGCGCGAGCCCGGGCGTGAGGATGTCGAGACGATCGCGACGGGTGCCCGCGCGGCGGCCGCTGGCGGATTCACGGCGGTGTGTGCGATGCCCAACACCGATCCCGTAACCGACAATCAGGCGGCCGTGGGCTTCGTGGTGCGGCAGGGGCAGAAGGCGAACGCGGCCCGCGTCTATCCGATCGGTGCGATCTCGGTCCGCCAGGAAGGACACGCGCTGGCAGAGGTGGGCGAGATGGTGGGCGCTGGGGCCGTCGCGATCAGCGACGATGGCCGGCCGGTCGCGAGCGCCCAGTTGATGCGGACGGCTCTGGAGTACGCGCGGACGTTCACCATTCCGGTGGTGGACCACTGCGAGGAGCCGACACTCGCGGTCGGCGGCGCAATGAACGAGGGGATCGTGAGCGCGCGCCTCGGATTGCGTGGCGTTCCGAGTGAGGCGGAAGAGATCATGGTGATCCGCGACATTCTGCTGGGCCGGCGGACGGGCGGGCACATCCACATCGCGCATGCATCGACCAAAGGATCGGTCGAACTCATCCAATGGGGGAAAGATCGCGGCGTCGCGGTGACGGCCGAGGTCTGCCCGCACCACTTGTCACTGACCGAGGCCGCAGTCGAGGGGTACGATACCAACGCGAAGATGAATCCTCCACTGCGCACGGCCGAGGATGTCGCACTGCTCGGTGAAGCCGTGCGTGATGGGACGATCGACGTGATCGCGACCGATCACGCCCCGCACCACTATGACGAGAAAGAGCGCGAGTTCGCGGATGCGCCGAATGGGATCGTGGGATTCGAGACGGCGCTCGCCGTCGTCGTGACGTCCCTCGTGGGACCGAAGATCCTCGATTTCGCGACGCTGGTGGAGCGGATGTCGGTCGCGCCTGCCCGGATCTTTCATCTGCCCGGCGGCTCGCTGGCGCGCGGGCGGCCAGCCGACATCACGGTATTCGACCCGGCCCGCGAGTGGGTCGTGGATCCGGCACAATTCCTGTCCAAGGGTCGCAACACACCGTACGCGGGACGCAAACTCCGAGGGCGCGCGATCTGCACTGTTGTCGGAGGTCGGATAGTCTATCATATTGCCGCGCAAGAGCATTAACCTTTCGCGCCGCCCGCGTGCCGCGGTCCGGTGCATCTCAGACTGACGAGTGATGGCCACGCTTTCCCAGGACAAGCCAACGGACGCGATCGCGGCGCTCTTACAGGAGCGGCAACGATACGAGCAGTGGCTCACGGCGCTCGAATCGCGCCGGGCCACGACGTCGAGCCACGTGTATGCGCGTGTGTACGCGGACTATGAGTCACGGTTGGGCCGGGTGCTGGAAGAGCTGGGCGGCCGGTCGGCGGAGCTCCGGCAGGTGGTCGACACCCTGACTGAGCGCGTCAACACACTCCAGACCGAAGAGAACGGTCACCGCGACATCCGAGCGGAGGCCGAGCTGCGCGCCGCGGTCGGCGAGTATAGCCCTGAGCAGTGGCGCGAGGTGAGCCAGACCAGTGAGGCTGACATCGCGCGGATCGCGGCTCACCGCGCCGAAGCGGCGTCTGAGCTGGCGCAGGTGCAGCAACTCCTCAACATGGCGACGGCGACGTCCCGGCGTCCCGACCCGGTCGCCGCCCCATCGGCGGCTGGGCTGGCGGGAGGCGTTGCCACGGCCGAGACGGCCACACAGGGATCTGGACGCCCGGCACCGCGCGGGAGCGGAGCAGCGGCCGCCGCCCCACCCGAGTCGTTCGACGAACTGGCGTTCCTGCACTCCGTGGTCGAACCCAAGGATCAGGGGACGGCGCCCGCGCGGGCTCCCGCGGGACCGCCGGCACGATCCTCCGCGCAGACGCAACGCGCCAAGACTCCGGCGGCACCGCCCGCCCTGGCGCCGACGGCGGCGGCCGGTACGGCACGACCCGCAGCGACGCCGGCCGAGTCGCCGGCGGTGGGCGAGACCCGCCAGGCGCCCGAGCCGGCCACTGTTCCGGCGGAGGCTGACGCACCGCCAGCCGAGCAAGACAGATCCCGTTCCGCTCTTCCTGCGTGATGTGCCGGTGGAGCAGATCAAGACGCTCAAGTGTGCCGAGTGCGGCAACATGAACTATCCGACCGAATGGTACTGTGAGCGGTGCGGAGGCGAGCTGGCCGCGATGTGATTCCCGCAGTGGCAGGCCATCCGCAGGGCATCCAAGCGGCAAAGCGAAAGGCCGGTCCCGAGGGACCGGCCTTTGTCATTGGGCGACGCCGAGCTGCGCGATTACCGTGCGGTCGCCAGCCGGCTCTTGTGGCGGGCGGCCGAGTTCTTGTGGATCAGTCCTTTGCGCGCCGCGCGATCCAGCAGGCGGACTGCGGCGACCCGCTCCTCCGCGCTGGAACCAGTCGTCTTGGCTCGCTTGAGCGCCGTTCGAAGCGCGGCCCGTTGGGCGCGATTGCGTACGGTGGCTGCGCGGGTCTTGCGCATGTTCTTTTTCGCGGACGCGATATTCGGCACGCAATCTCCCAGCGAGTCGGATCACACGTGACGGCCTGGCGAAACAGCCGGCCGTGGATCAGCGGACGATGCACAACGGCCGGCCCGCGGAGGCACCGACCGTCGACTGAAAAAAACGTAGGGCGCGCGAGGGGCGATGTCAAGGCGCCACAGTGCTTTGACACGCGTTTTCCGCCGGGCTACCTTCAGGCTACCGCAGGCCCGCCGACGCGCTGTCGCCCCACCCGGCTCTCCACCCTCCGCCCAGCCCCGTTGGCCCAGTCCCTACTCCTCATTGCGCCAGTCCTGCTCTTTTCAATCATCGCGCATGAATACGCCCACGGATATGCGGCGTTGAAGCAGGGGGATACCACGGCCTATAAACTTGGTCGGCTGACTTGGAATCCGATCAAGCACATCGACCCGTGGATGTCGATCTTACTGCCGTTGATGCTGCTGTATGCGCATTTCCCGGTATTGGCGGGCGCCAAGCCCGTCCCGATCAATCCGAGCAATTACCGCAACTACAAGCGTGGTGACATCATCGTCTCGCTGGCCGGCGTTGCGACGAACGTCGCGCTCGCGTTTGCGTGCACGATCGCGGTCGCCATCACTGGGCTCATCGGGCAGGCGATCCCCGCGGCGAGCGGCATCTGCAGCATTCTGCAAGCGATGGTGTGGCTCGGCATCGGGTTGAACCTGATCCTCGCCATGTTCAACTTGCTCCCGATTCCGCCGCTTGATGGGTCGCATGTCGTGAAGTACCTGCTGCCACCGGCGCTGGCGCAACGGTACCAGCAGATCGGGTTCGCCGGGATCGTGATCGTGCTAGCACTCCTTTACACACCGGCGATCTCATACTGGTTGCTTCCCGCCACAATCTCCGCATCTCTCGCTAGAGAGCGGCGTGCGAAGCCTGGTGCTGCCGCAGACGCCGCACTGGCTGCAGCCGCTCGGTGGGATCTGATGGCCACGGAACTCGTGGACGTGAGCGACGACCCGAGGGACCGGCGCGACCCTGTCGTTCGGGCGGCGGTAGACGATGCACCCCAGGCGTCGTTCGTAGTGGAGCTGGCGCATTTCAGCGGGCCGCTCGATTTGCTGCTCACACTGTTGCGCGAAGAGCAGATCGATATCTACGACATCCCGATCGCGCGGATCGCCGAGCAGTTCCTGGTGCGGATTCGAACGCTGCGCCTCGACGAGGCGGCGGAGTATCTGGAGATGGCCGCGCGCCTGCTGCGGATCAAGGCGCAGATGCTTCTTCCCCGGCACGACGGCGCAGAGGCCTGGGACGATCCGCGAGCGGAGCTCGTCCGGCGTCTACTCGAATATCAGCAGGTCCGCGAAGTGGTGGATGTCCTCGAGCGCCGCGCGGAGAGCCGGCGAAACCGGTTCGCCCGGACCGCACCTCCCGCGCCGGAGCGGCATGCATCGGCGGGGCCGCTCTCGGCTGCAATGGCCGATCTGCTGGCGGCCGTCGACCGCCTGATGCGGGCGTCGCGCGGCCCCGACATCCACGCGGTCATCCCCCGTGCACTCGACGTCGCGGGCGCGTTGGCCGCGGCGCGAGCGCTCCTCGCGCGCCGGGCGCGGATCCGGTGGCGGGACCTCGTGCGCGTGACCGCCGAGCCGTGGGAGATACTCTCCGTGCTGCTCGCCGTTCTCGAGCTGGCCCGCCTCGGCGAATGCGTCCTGCGCCAATCGCTGCCGTTCGGCGCGGTGGAAATCGTCGGTCTCGAAGCGGGTCCGGGGACGCTCGCCGGCGATTCCGACACCACGGTCACGTCCGACCAGTCTCCACTCGATCCCGGCACCCCCTATGACACCGCTGGCGCAGCTGCTTGAGGCCGCGCTCTTCGCGAGCGGCATGCCGGTCAGCGCCGAGGCGCTGGCGGCGCTCGATCCCGACGCGACCCTCGAGTCGGTCGAAGCCGCATTGGCGGAGCTGAGATCGCAATACGACGAGGGCGGCCACGGCATCGAGATTGTCGAAGCCGCAGGCGGATGGCAGATCCTCACACGGCCGGAGTACACGGCGGCGATCGAGCGGGCGCAGATCGCATCGCGTCCGCACCGGCTGTCAGCGGCGGCGCTGGAGACGCTGGCACTGATCGCGTACCGGCAGCCGATCACACGCGCCGACATCGAGGAGATCCGCGGCGTGTCGGCGGGATCGATCCTCAAGTCCCTGTTGGAGCGGGGCCTTGTCGACGTCGTGGGCAAGGCGGATGCACTGGGGCGTCCGCTGCTGTACGGGACGACAGCCGCGTTTCTCGAGCATTTCGCCTTGCGCCATCTGGGTGAGCTGCCGCGCGCCAATGAGTTGGCCGTGGCGCTTCGTCCGGCGGTCGAGGCCGCGCCAGCACCCGCACCATGACGAAAGCGCCGGACCGTGCACCGGCACCGTCCGGTGTTCGGGTGCAGCGTGCGCTCGCGCATGCGGGAATCGCCTCACGGCGCCGGGCCGACGATCTGGTGGCGGCGGGCCGTGTGCGCGTCAACGGTCGCGTCGCGGTCGTCGGCGAGACGGTCGATCCGGATCGCAATGAGATCACCGTGGATGGCACGCCCGTCGTTCGGACGCGCGGTGAAACGTGGCTGGTGATGCACAAGCCGCCGGCGTGCTGACGACGGCGCGTGACGAACGGGGCGCGACCCGCCGGACGGTCTTCGATCTCGTGCCGCCCGAGATGCGCCGGCCCGGGTTACGCTACGTCGGGCGCCTGGACTACATGACAGAGGGTCTCCTCCTGCTGACGACCGACGGCGTCGCCGCTCATCGCCTGACGCACCCGAGTCACGCCGTCGCGCGCACGTACGTGGCCACCGTGCAGGGCAATGCGATCCTCGCGGCCCGCGAGTTCCGGCGCGGGATCCAGCTCGAGGACGGCATCGTGCGGCCGCAAGACGTGACGGTACAGGCGGTGGGGGACCGCCGCTGGGAGATCGAGCTCACGATTACCGAGGGACGGACGCACGAGGTCCGGCGCGCGTGCGAGGCCGCGAACCTTCGGGTCGAACGGCTGATCCGGACTCGGTTCGGCCCGATCGAGCTTGGCAAGCTGCCGTCGGGAGCGGTCCGGGCGCTGACCGCCGCGGAGCGCCGCCTCGTCGCGGCACAACAGTGACCGAGCGGTCGCCCGCCGCAACCGCAGCGGCCGCAGCGGCCGTAGCCCAGGCGCCAGCAGTCGGCCCGGCGGATGTCGCGCTGGCGCAGTCCGTCATGCAGGAAGTGGCCCGGCGCGTGGTGGGCCAGGAGTACATGATCGAGCGGCTGCTCATCAGTCTCCTGACCGGCGGCCACGTGCTACTCGAAGGCGTGCCGGGGCTCGCGAAGACACTCGCCGTGCGCACGCTGGCCGAGACGATCCGGACGACCTTTGCGCGGATCCAGTTCACGCCTGACCTGCTGCCGGCGGACGTGATCGGCACGCAGGTGTACGATCAGTCCAACGGCCAGTTCTCGGTGAAGCGCGGCCCGATCTTCGCAAACATTGTGCTGGCCGACGAGATCAACCGCGCCCCTGCCAAGGTGCAGGCCGCGCTGCTCGAGGCGATGCAGGAAAAGCAGGTCACCATCGGTGGAACGACGTATCCGCTCGACGAGCCGTTTCTGGTGCTCGCGACGCAGAATCCGATCGAGCAGGAAGGCACGTATCCGCTGCCCGAGGCACAGGTCGATCGTTTCATGATGAAGTTGCGGGTCGGCTATCCCACGCGCGATGAAGAAAAAGAGATCATGCGCCGGATGTCGGGAGGGGCCGTCATTCCCGTGGACCGCGTGGCGTCACCCACCGCGATCCTCGAGGCCCGCCACCGCATCAGTGAGCTGTACATGGACGACCGCATCGTCGACTACATCGTGGAGATCGTGCATGTCACGCGGACGCCCGCCGACGCCGGGCTGCAGGATCTGGCTCCCCTGATCGAATTCGGCGCGAGCCCACGCGCCACGATTGCGCTCGCGCAGGCGTCCCGGGCCCATGCGTTCCTTCGCGGACGGAACTTCGTCACGCCGGACAATGTAAAGGCGATAGCGCCGGATGTGTTGCGTCATCGGGTCTTGACCTCTTTCGAGGCGGAAGCCGAAGCCGTGTCCAGCGATCGTATCGTCCAGCGGATTCTGGGCGCGATCGAGAGTCCGTGAGCGGGGCGGCGGAGCGGCCGCGCCCGTCCAAGGGAGCGGTGCCGGGGCCAGACGCGCCCGCGCAACTCCGGAACGCGCAGTCCGGTGTCCCGGCGCAGCGGATCTCGCAGCAGGGCGGCCGGCACCCTGGCATCCTGCATGAGGGGGTCTCGCCGGCGGTCCTGCGGCAGGTCCGGCTCCTCGAGGTGCGGACCCGGCGTCTCGTGAACTCGCTCTTCACCGGGGAGTATCGATCGGTGTTCAAGGGGCAGGGGCTCGAGTTCGCCGAGGTACGCGAATATATCCCGGGCGACGAGGTGCGGGCGATCGACTGGAACGTCACCGCACGCATGGCGCGCCCGTTCGTGAAGCGGTACATCGAAGAGCGCGAGCTGACGATCATGCTCGCCGTCGATCTCTCGGGCTCGGAACGATTCGGCACGGCGGCGCGGTTCAAGGCGGAGGCCGCGAGCGAGCTCGCGACGGTGCTCGCGATGTCGGCCGTCCGGAACAACGACCGCGTGGGAGCGGTGCTGTTCACCGATCGCATCGAGCTGGTCGTCCCACCGCGCAAGGGACGCCGGCACGCTCTGCGCGTGATCCGGGAGCTGCTCGCGCCGTCGCCAGTGCGATCCGGCACCGATCTCACAGGAGCACTGGCGTATCTCACGCGGTTGCTCACGCACCGGACCATCGTGTTCGTCATGTCCGACTTCCAGGCCTCGGGCTATGACCGGCAGCTCTCGCTCCTCGGCCAGCGCCACAATGTCATCGCGGTGTCCGTCGAGGATCCGGCCGAACGGTCGCTGCCCGATGTCGGACTCGTGCGGTTCGCCGACCCCGAGACCGGGGCCGTCATCGACGTTGACACGAGCGCCCCGGCCGTGCGATCGGCCTACGCGCGCCGGACGGCGGAGGAGCGTCTGGGTCGCCAGAAGCTCTTCCGGCAGTTGGCGATCGACGAGATCGTCATCGGCACGGACCGCGGCGTGGTCGAACCGCTGCTGACTTTCTTTCGCGGGCGAGAGACGCGCGCCCGGCGGCGGAGTGCGTGAGAGCCGGCCGCGGACCTTGGCGCGCTCCTCGCGTTCCGGCGCTCGCGATCGCGGCGCTGCTCCTCGTCCCGTCAGCGCGGCCGCCACGGCACCCGGGCCGCCATACGGCTCCGCAGGCCGTCGCTCAGCCGGTACCTCAGGCGACGGCAGCGGCTCCTGTCGCGCACGCGCGCGTGCAGGCCAGCACGCGCATCGCGCCGGACACCGTGCGGATCGGCGAGCCGTTCCTGGTGGTGCTACGCGTCCGCGCACCCAGGGGCTCGACGATCACGTTTCCCGCCGGCCCAGACTCGGGTGCGGCGGTCGAGGCGCTGGATCCACGAACGCTGGCGGTCGCACCCGACTCTTCGTCCACCGAATATTCGGCCACCTATCGCCTCGCGGCGTGGGATGTGGGGCGGCAGGCGGTCTCGTTCGCCCCCGCCACAGTTCACGGCGGCGGCGACGGTAGCGTCCCGTTCGGCGACCTCACGGTGCTCGTGAGGCCGACGACGCCCGCCGACGCCGCGCATCGGATCCCCCGCGCCGCGCGGGCCCTGTTTGCGATGCCGCTGACGTGGTGGCCGCTCTGGAAGATCGCTGTGGTGGCGCTGGGCACGATCATTCTCGTCTGGCTGCTCGTGCGCTGGTGGCGGCGGCGCCCTCGCGGTGACACGCCAAGCGCCGACCCATTCGCCTCCGCAACGCGCGAGTTCGGGACACTGGACCGCATCGGCCTGCTGGACGCGGGCGAGCCGGGACGCTATGTGGCGCTCGCGATCGATATCACACGCACGTATCTCGTGCGGCGGCTGGCCCCCGAGTCGATGGCCTTTACGTCGGCCGAGCTGATCGCGGCGCTCGCGGAGGATCGCCGGATTCCACAGGCACGTCTCCGAGCGCTGCTGGCGGAAAGCGAGCGCGTGAAGTTCGCTCGGCAGTCGCTTTCCGCGGAGGAGGCGAGGGCGATGGGGGCTGACGCCCGCGCTCGTCGAGGAAGTCGAACAGCGTGTGGCTGCGGCCGAGGCAGCGGCGGCGGCGGCGGCGGCGGCGGCCGCGACGCCGGCTTCAGCGCCGGCCGGACGCCGCGATTCCGCCTCCGGCACGCGAGGACACGCCGCATGATCGCGGCCCTCACGAGCTCGGCGCTCAGCTTCGGTGCTCCGTGGGTGCTGGTCGCGCTCGCGATCCTCCCCGTATGGTGGATCTGGCGCCGCGGCCGGCGGCCGAACGCCGTCACGTTCTCGCGCGTATCGGCTCTGGCGGCCGGCCGCGCGCCTGCCGGATGCGCGCGCGCGTGCTGTTCGTCCTCCGAAATGCCGTGCTCGCGGGAGTGATCATCGCGCTTGCGCGGCCACGATCGGGTGCGCGTGCCGAGAGTGTCACGAGCGAGGGCATCAATATCGTGCTCGCGGTGGACCTGTCGAGCTCAATGCTGGCGCTGGATTTCCAGCCCGACAACCGGCTGGAAGTGGCAAAAGCGACGATGAAGCGCTTCATCGCGGGGCGCACGGCGGACCGGATCGGGGTCGTGGCGTTCGCCGGCGAGGCCCTCACGCAGGTGCCGCTGACACTCGATTATCCAGTGGTCAACGCAGCCGTCGACAACCTGCAGGCCGGCCAGCTCGAGGACGGGACGGCGATCGGTACCGCCATCGCGACCGCGGCGAACCGGTTGCGGGCGGCGCCAGGCCCGTCGCGCGTCATGATTCTGCTGACCGACGGCGTAAACAATCGCGGATCGATCGATCCGCGGACGGCGGCACGCGCGGCCGCCGTGTTCGGCATCAAGATCTACACGATCGGCATCGGCTCGGAGGGGCTGGCACCCGTACCCGTCGGACGCGGGCTATTCGGCCTCCGCTACGAGAATCGCGAAGTGCGCATCGACGAGCCGCTGTTGTCGGACATCGCGCGCGTCACGCACGGGCGGTTCTTTCGCGCGCGCGACGCGGACGCGCTCCGCCAGATCTACGAACAGATCGACCACCTGGAGCGCGTACCAATCCGGACCCAGTCGTACGTCCGGTATGTCGAGCAGTTCCGGTGGCCGCTCACGTGCGCGCTCGGCGCGCTGATGCTGGAGCTCGGGATCTTTGCCTGGCGCGGGCCGCTCACATGATCCAGGCAGAGGGCATCTCGCTGCAGGCGCTGGCAAACGCCCAGCCGTACCTGGAGAGGCCGGTATGGCTCATCCTTGCTGTCGCCGCTCCCGTGCTCGTTGCGGCATTGCTGGTGCGGCGCGCCCGCGACCGAAAGCGCCGCCTCCAGCGTTTCGGCAATCCCGTAACGGTCGCTCGGCTGTTGCCTGCGCAGGGACCGCCGCGGACGGGGCGGCGCGTCTTTCTGCTAGGCGGCGCAGCCCTCTGTGCCGGGATCGCCATGGCTGGGCCGCGCTGGGGCACGGAGCGCACGGCGATTCGCTCGTCGGGTGCCGACGTCGCGGTGGCGGTCGACGCCTCGCTGTCGATGCTCGCACCGGATGCGCCGCCGAGCCGGCTGGAGCGGGCGAAGCAGGACGTGCGGCGGCTGCGCGCGCTGGCACCGGGAGACCGCATGGCTCTCATTGCCTTCGCAGGCCGGAGCTACATCCTGACGCCGCTGACGATCGACGACGGCGCGATCGCGCTTTTTCTCGATGACCTCGACCCGTCGGTGGTGGGCCAGCCGGGAACGTCACTCTCCCGAGCGATCCGGCAGGGCACCGATCTGCTGCTCGCGACGCCGACCGCCGCGGACCGGGCGCTGATCGTCCTGAGCGACGGCGAGGGCTTCGACGACGAGATGGATGTTCGATCGGCCGCGGCACGTGCAGCGGAAGAGGGCATCAGCATCGTGACGGTGGGGTACGGGACGGAGCATGGATCGACGATTCCACTGCAGTCTGGCGGCGCAACGACACTCAAGCGCGACGCATCGGGCGAGGTCGTCGTCACTCACTATATGCCCGACCTGCTGGCGGCCGCCGCGGAGGCGGGACACGGGACCTTCATCCCCGCGACAACCACGGACAAGGCGGCGAACATCCGCCGGGCCCTGAGCACCTTGCGTGTCGCGCAGCGCGCCGTCGAGGAAGGTGAGGACCGGTCGGCGCGTTTTCAGATCTTTCTGGCCGTGGCTTTGGTCCTCCTGGTGATCGACACGCTTCTCGCAGATGCACGTCGCGCCCCGCGGCGTGTCATTGCCCACGCGGCAACCGGTGGCGCTCGGCCACCAGCCTTCGTGGTGGCAAGAGCCAGCGCGATCGGCGCATTCATCGTCATCATGCCGGGGCTGGCCCCAAACGCCGCCCCAAACGTCATGCGGGGGCGATGGACGCTGCCCTACGCCGCGACAGCGATGCAGTCCCAGCCGCCCGCGAGCCAGGCGGCCGGGATGCGGCGCGCCATCACCGCCGGCGACCGTTCACCGCGCACGCTCTACAACTACGGCACCGCGCTCCTGGCATCGGACTCCGCGGACGCCGCGATCGCCGCACTCACGCGGGTGACCGACGCTCGCGATCCGGACGTGCGCTATCGCTCGTGGTTCAACCTTGGACTCGCGCATTTGCGCCGCGGCCTGGCGGCACCGGCGGACAGCGGGTCGTCGGAGCTCGACGCTGCCCTGGATGCGTACAAGCGAATCCTCCTGGACCGTCCGAGCGATGCCGATGCGCGCTGGAACTACGAGCTCGCGCTCCGGCAACGGAAGGGAGGTGGGGGAGGAGGCGGAGGCGGGGGCTCGAACGACGCGCCCGCCAAGACTCCCCCGCCACCGCCGCGGCCAAACAGCGGAGGTCCCGGCGCCCTCGGCCGGCGCCAAGCCGAAGAGCTGCTGAACAGTGCGGCGCGTGAAGAGCGCGATGTCGAGGGGAAGGCACTCCGCCAGAACCCGCCCGACGTTCCGCCAGGGGACAAGGATTGGTAGCCGCGGCGATCGGCTTCGCGCTGCAGCTCGCGATCGTCGCGCGGGCACCCCTCGACACAGCCAAAGGGGTGAACTTTCATGCAATGGTCGTCCCCGACACGGTCTACGTCGGGCAGCAGGCCACGTACCAGGTCGGCGTATTCATCGACGATCAGCTTCGCGTCCGCCTCCGCCGCAACCCGGAATTCGTTCCACCCGATCCACAGGGAATGCTCGCGTACGAGCTGGCGTCGGCTCCACCGGACCCGGCGACCCGTCGCGTGGGACATCACGTCTTCGAGGTCCATGTCTTCGAGCGAGCGCTGTTCCCTCTGGCCCCGGGACGCTATGAGGTACCGAGCGCGCTCCTGGCGTACTCGCTTCCGCTGTCACTGAGTTTTTTCAGCAGGGAGGAGAACCATACGCTCATGGCCGAGAGTCTCGCGGTCGTGGTCCGGGCGCCGCCGGCCGAGGGGCGTCCCCCCGATTATCTCGGCGCGGTGGGCGATCTCCATCTCGCGGAGCACCTCGATTCGACCGCCGCACGGGTCGGCGATCCCATGCGATTCACGGTCAGCGTGGCCGGGCGCGGGGATGTCAATCTCTTTCCGCGTCCCGTGCTCGGTGTGTCGTGGGCGTCGGCCGTCCCGGCGCAGGAGCGCGTCCGTCTCGACACGACGACCAATGAAGTGCGCGGCACGAAGGAATTCGACTGGCTGGTGACGCCGCGCGACAGTGGACGCCTCGCCGTGCCCCCGATCCGGTACCCCTACTTCAATCCGTATACGGAACGGTACGAGATCGCACTGACTCGCCCCGACTCCGTTCGCGTTGCGCCGGGACAGCTTGCCGCTGCCGACACGGCGAAGCTCAATGCCACGCCGCCGCTCGCCATCCGCGGCATCTATCGCGGCGTACCCCGCGCGCCGGTCTATCAATCGCCGATCTTTCTGGTGATCAGCCTGGCCGGGCCACTCCCCGCGCTGCTGTTGTCCGCGAGGCGGCGACCCCGGCGGCGCCCGGTGCGGATCGTTCCCGCAGCCGAGACCCTGCGGCGGCTTGTCCACGACCAACAGCCCGCCGACGCCCGCACGATCCGTGGACTTTTCGTGCGTGCCCTGGGCGCGCGGTTCACCCTGGGACCGAACGTGCTCACGCATCCGGGCGCGCTGGCTCACACGTTGCGGCGAGAGGGCGTCACGCCGCGGACGGCCGACCGTGCGGAGAGCCTGTTGGCGGCGCTCGATCGCGCGTCGTTCGGCGGTGCGGTCATGAGTCGCGACACCGCGGCAGAAAGTGCGTCGCTCGCGATCGGGGTGTACGACACCGTCACATCGGAGGCGCGTCCGCCAGCCGCTCGCCCGCGCGGCCGCCGCGCGCGGCATTCCGCCCGCACAGGTCCGCCCGGCGGCACGACAATGGTACTCCTGATGCTCGCGGCCACCACCGCGACTGCCGCATGGGCCAACGTGATCCAGCGCAATGCCACGGCGACCGCAAGGCGGGAATTCTCTGCCGGCGTGGCATCCTACGGCGCCGGTGACTACGCCTCGGCGGCCGCGCAGTTCGCGGCGGTCACGCAGCTTGCCCCGGGCGCACCCGACGGATGGGTGAACGCCGGCACGGCAGCGTGGGCAGCCGGCGACACCGCGGATGCCGTCGTCGGGTGGCAGCGCGGAGGGCGGCTCGAACCACAGGCCCGCGATGTCCGGGATCATCTCGCCCTCGTGCGCGCGCCACAGGACGGCCCGATCGCGCGTCTGCCGCGGGTGCCGGCTCCGTGGGCTGCCAGCATCGCACTTCTATTTTGGCTGGCTGCGTGCGGACTCGCCGCTTGGCGCATCAAGCGCGGACGGCCCGTGTGGTCGTTCGGCGTCGTGGCCGGCACGGCGATCGCAATCGCGGCGGCGTGGGGCAGTGTGCGAGCCAATGAGGAAGCGACCGCCGCACATCTCGCGGTGGTTGGTCCCGGAGCCGCGCTACACGCCGCGCCCGCGCTCGATGCCGAACGCGTGTCCCGCCTTGATGCCGGAGACGTGGCGCTCGTGGTGGCCACTCATGGCGTCTGGTCGGAGGTCCAGCTCGACGGCGACCGGGAAGGCTGGATCGCGACGGCACAACTCACGTCCATCGCGCGGCGCGGGCCAGTCGCCTACTGAACGGCCCTGGGGCGCGGGGCGCGTCGCATGGCCGGCCGACCGCGGCTACCTTACGTCCGTGCCGACCGTCGCCGTCCTTCCCGCAGACGTCGCCGACCAGATCGCGGCTGGCGAGGTCGTCGAGCGGCCCGCGTCAGCCGTCAAGGAGCTGATCGAAAACGCCCTTGATGCCGGGGCCTCGACCGTCGATATCGAGATCTTCGAGGGCGGCCGCGCCGGGTTACGGGTCAGCGACGACGGCAGCGGTATGGACCGCGCCGATGCCCTTCTCGCCCTGCAGCGGCACGCGACATCCAAGATTCGCCGCGCCGAGGACCTAGTCGGGGTCCGGAGTTTCGGATTCCGGGGCGAAGCGCTCCCGGCCATCGCATCGGTTTCGCATCTCACGTTGCACACGGCGGCGGAGCGAGGCGCTGGCACCACGGTCCGCATCGTGGGCGGGACGATCGAGCGAACGGAAGAGGCGCCGCGCCAGCGTGGGACGACCGTGGACGTGACGCGACTGTTTCAGAACGTACCGGCGCGCCTCAAGTTCATGCGGAGCGCGCGCACCGAGTGGCGGGCAGTGGCGGACGCGGTGACTGCGATCGCGCTGGCGCGGCCATCCGTGCACGTGACGCTCTCACACGACGGCCGGCGAGTGATGACACTTCCCCCGGCACCGACGCTGCGCGCCCGGATCGGCGCCGTGTGGGGCGCGGAGTACGCCGAGAGCCTGGTGCCGGTGCACGACTCCCACAACGGCACCACCGTGGCTGGGCTCGTGGAACGCCCTAGCAATGTGGGGACGCGGACACGGCGTATTCACATCGCCGTCAACGGGCGTACGATCCGCGATGCCGGATTGGTGCGCGCGGCGGAAGCGGCCTACCGGTCCACGATTCCGGCGGGGCTTCGCCCGTCGCTGATGCTCGAGCTCACCATCCCCGCCAATGCGGTCGACGTGAATGTTCATCCGGCGAAGGCGGAGGTGCGATTCCGCGAGCGGTGGCCCACCGAGCGTGCCGTCGAAGGAGCGGTGCGCCGGGCACTCGGGGTGCTCTCGAGCGCCGCCGCGGTCGGCCCTCGCATCTGGAACGGCGGCGCAGCGGGAGCCGTCTTCGGCGGGCCGGCATACGAGGCTGGCCCGTGGAACGGCGCTCCGCCGGACGGTGACAACGGGTCCAACGGCGCGTACGACGCGCCCAGTGCCGCCAACGGCGCCAATGCCGAGATCCTGCGCGCGCTTGCCGCCCGCGGCGATCCGCTGTTTGAAGCGGCAGCGGACGCGACGGGCGCCAGCGCCGCGGACCTGTCGCGGGGAGGGGAGGCCACCGACATTCCGGTGCCAGCGCTCGTCCAGCTTCGCCGGACGTATCTGATGTTCGAACACGCCGAAGGCGTGGTGCTGATCGACCAGCACTCGGCCCATGAACGCGTGCTGTACGAGCGATTCATGGGCGCGCTCGAGAGCGGCGGCATGGCATCGCAGCATCTGCTCTTTCCGTTGACCTTGCACCTGAGCGCGTCGGCGGCTGATGCGTTCGACACACATCGCGCCTTGTTCAGCCGCCTGGGCTTCGAAGCCGAGGGCTTTGGCGGGCATACCGTGGTCGTCCACGCGGTGCCGTCACCGCATCCGCGATTCGATGCCGAGCGATGCCTGCGCGAGACGCTCGACGCGCTGACGGGCGATCGCCAGCCCGGAACCGCGGCCCGGCACGAGCGCCTCGCCGCGACGATCGCGTGCAAGGCGGCGATCAAGGCTGGCGAAGAGCTGTCACCCGGCGAGATGCGGGCGCTCTTCATCGCGCTGGCGCGGACCACGCTACCCGCGCACGATGTGCACGGCCGGTCGACTGTCGTAAGGCTCCAGTGGGAAGAGATCGAACGCCGCTTCGGACGGCGGTAGCGGGCGATCTGCGTGAATGACCGAGTGGCCGTTCTGTCAGGAGTTGGGAGTTCCGGGACCCCGCCGGATCTTCTCGTGATCTGCGGGCCAACCGCCGCGGGCAAGACCACCCTGGCCGTGGCGCTCGCCGGCGACCTGGATCTTGTCGTGATCAATGCCGACTCGCGGCAGATCTATCGCGGATTCGACATTGGAACGGCGAAGCCGACGGCGGCCGAGCGCCAGCGCGTGCCGCACCGGTGCATTGATCTCGCCGAGCCGGTCACCCGTTTCACTGCATACGCGTGGGCGGCTGCGGCCGAGGAAGCGATTGCCGCCGCGCGTCGCGACGGCCGGATGCCAGTGGTCGTGGGCGGTGCCGGATTCTACATTCGGGCTCTCGTGCATCCGGTATCGGAGCAGGCGCCCGCGGGCGCGGAGCGATATGCCGCGCACTATCTGGTGACCGACCCTGGCCCGGTGCTGCGCGAGCGGATCGCGGATCGCGCCGCGCGGATGCTGGACGGCGGATGGGCGGAGGAGGTCGCCTCACTGGCGACGCATGTGCCGGATGATGCGCCGGCCTGGCAGGCGAGCGGGTACTCGGCGATCCGAGAGTACGTCGCCGGCACGATTTCACGGGATGCCGCGCTCGCGCAGGTAGTGATCGCGACCCGGCAGTATGCCAAGCGCCAGCGCACGTGGTTCCGCCACCAGTTGCCGGCGCACCGGGCGACGCGGCTGGACACAAATGGCGCGAGCGCGGTGCGCGCCGCAGTAGCATGGGTGCGTGACCACAGTGGGGATCGCAAGCCGCGTACGACGCAATCCAGGGAGCGTATACCAGCGTGAAGATAGGCATTACGTGTTATCCGACGTATGGTGGCTCGGGCGCCGTGGCCACGGAGCTGGGCGTGTCGCTGGCCACCCGCGGGCACGAGGTGCACTTCATCACGTACCAGCATCCGTTCCGGCTGCCCGCCTTCCAGCCCGGCGTCTACTTCCATGAAGTGGATGTGGGGCGGTATCCGCTGTTCGAGTATCCGCCGTACGACCTCGCGCTCGCGGTCCGGATGCACGAGGTCGTGCTGCGCCACCATCTGGATCTGCTGCATCTGCACTATGCGATCCCGCACGCGACGAGTGCGTGGATCGCGCGCGAAATGCTGCGCGAGACGGGCTCCGACGTGCGGCTGATCACGACGCTGCACGGGACGGACATCACGATTGTCGGGCAGGATCCGTCGTTCCATGCCATCACCAAGTTCTCGATCGAGAAGTCCGACAAATTGACGGCGGTCTCCGAGTACCTGCGCCGGGAGACATACACGGCGTTCGGGTGCTCGACGTGCGAAGTCCAGGTCATTCCGAACTTCATTGACCCGAGAGTGTTCGACCGGAAGGTGTATCCCCCTGTACTGGGGAGTGCGGCCGGCGCCCGGCCGGTGCTGATCCACATCTCCAACTTCCGCCCGGTCAAACGGGTGCGAGACATCATCCGGATCTTCGCCAAGGTCCGAGAGAGGCTCCCGAGTGTGCTGGTGCTGGTCGGCGACGGACCGGACCGCGTGCACGCCGAGGATGAGGCGCACCAGTTGGGAGTCGAGGGCGACGTGTCGTTTCTTGGAAAGATCGAGTCCGTCGCACCGCTACTTGCCGCCGCCGACCTGTTTCTCCTGCCGAGCCAGACGGAGTCGTTCGGGCTGAGCGCCCTGGAGGCGTTGGCGACCGGCGTGCCCGTCGTGGCCTCCCGCGTGGGGGGCCTGCCGGAAGTCGTACGCGACGGCGAGACCGGCATGCTGTGTCCCGTCGGCGATGTGGATGCGATGGCGGAGGCGGCCATCGGTATTCTGAGCGACCGGGACCGCTGGACGGCAATGAGCACGTTGGCGGCGCGCGACGCGCGAGAGCGGTTCTCGGAGGACGCGATCGTGGGGCAATACGAAGCGCTTTACAACAGCACCTGACGCCGCGCGCGGCCGACGGTCGACTGCGCTCCGGGTCTGTGGCTACTTTGTGGGGCCATGACACCATTCCAGGCCTTCGTTCTCGGGTTGCTGCAGGGGCTTGCCGAGTTCCTGCCGATCAGCAGTTCAGCGCATCTCACGCTCGCGCCGTGGCTCCTCGGGTGGAAGGATCCGGGCCTTTCGTTTGACGTCGCGCTGCACCTGGGCACCCTGGTGGCGGTGCTGTGGTACTTCCGCGCCGAGTGGGCCCGGTTGGGCCGGGCAGCCGTGGCGGTCGCGGGCCAGGGAGGCCGGATGCTCACGCCCGATCAATGGGAGCTCGGCCTGCTGGTCGTCGCGACGATTCCGGGCGGGCTACGCCGGCCTGGCGCTCGAGCGCAAAGCCAATGAGGCGTTCCGTGCGCCCGCGCTGGTGGCGGGCGCGCTGATCGTGATGGGCATCATCCTGTGGGCCGTCGACCGGTGGGCGGCCGCGGGCCGCACGATCCGTGCGCTGACGTGGCGTGACGCGATCGCGATCGGGATCGCGCAGGCATTCGCGCTCGTGCCAGGTGTATCGCGGTCGGGAGCAACCATCACGGCAGGGCGCGCACTCCGGCTGAATCGCGAAAGCGCCGCTGTGTTCAGCTTCTTGATGAGCATGCCGATCATCGCCGCCGCCGCACTACTGAAACTCCCGCACGTCCTACGGGAGGGGATCACACTGCCGCTCGTGATCGGCGTGGTGACCGCGGCGGTCAGCGGTTGGGTCGCCATCGCCATCGTGCTGCGCTACGTGAAGAACCACAGCTACGGCGCGTTTGCGATCTATCGCGTGGTCGCCGGCCTGGCGGCGCTGGCGGTGATCTTCCACCGGGCGTCGCGTGGCTGACGTCGCAGCAGAGCGGGTTGCGGCAGATGAGGTCCCAGCGCCTGCCGGCACATTGGTGCCCACCGAGGAGTCACGCTACGACGGGGCGAGTGCGGAGGAGATACGGCACCGGCTGGGCGTTCCGCGGGTCGCTGTGTACACGAGTCTCGCGTCCACGATGGACGTGGCGCATGCGCTGGCGGCCGAGGGTGCACCGGCCGGCACACTCGTGCTGGCCGACCATCAGACGGCAGGGCGAGGCCGCGGCGGGCGATCGTGGCAATCGGAGGCGGGGGCCGGGATCTGGCTCACGCTCATTGAGCGCCCTCTGGACGCGCATGCGGTCGAGGTACTGGCACTCCGCGCCGGGCTCCGAGCCGCGCTCGTGCTCGATCGCTTTGCAGGTGGGCACGTCGGGCTCAAATGGCCGAACGACCTGTATCTCGCCGGGCGCAAACTGGCGGGCGTGCTCATCGAAGCCCGGTGGCAGGACGGCGCACCCACGTGGGTCGCGATCGGCATTGGCATCAACGTGCGGGT
Organism: uncultured Gemmatimonadales bacterium; assembly: GCA_963737895.1. GTDB lineage: Bacteria > Gemmatimonadota > Gemmatimonadetes > Gemmatimonadales > Gemmatimonadaceae > Palsa-1248. The sequence goes on from CAVTUF010000001.1 coordinate 3,341,764, forward strand.
ACCAGCATCGCTCCACGCCAATGCGGCCAGCTTGCAGCCAGGCGCACTGCGCACCGACATCCTTGCCGCTCTGATCCCTGAGCTGCGCGGCGCATCGGCGATGCGAGGCGTCCTGACGGCTGACGAGGTCGAGGAATTCACGCGGCGCGACATCGCTCGAGGGCGAGAGTGCACGGCGCCGGGCGCGGGCCGCGTCGCGGGCGTGGCGGTAACCGGTGAAATCATGATTGTCCACCAGGGCGTTGCCCGCGGCTATCGGTCCGGCTCTCTCGTGCTGGCCGGCGAACCGGAGGGCCCATGATACTCGTGTTCGATGTCGGCAATACCGAGACGACCGTGGGGTTGTACGGGCCGGATGCACTCGAGGCCCACTGGCGGCTCACGACGATTCCGGAGCGCACGCCCGACGAGTTGATGTTGATGATCCGCCAGTTGCTCGCGGTGCGCGGCGTGGCGGCGGCGGCAGTGCAGGGGACCGCGCTCGGTTCCGTCGTGCCGGCCGTGACGGGCCCGTTGGGCGAGGCGTGCACGGCGTGCTTCGGCCGCCCGGCAGTCATCGTCAATGCGGCCGCGCCGCTCCCGATTCGCCTCGAGGTCGAGGAGCCGCTCACCGTTGGTGCGGATCGCATCATCAACACGTTGGCGGCGAGCCGCCTGTATGGGCGCGATACGATCGTGGTGGACCTCGGCACCGCGACGACGTTCGACTGCATCACGGCGGACGGCGTGTTTCTCGGCGGCGTGATCGCTCCTGGGGTGCGGACGTCGGCGGAGACCCTTTTTCGCCGCACGTCGAAGCTCCCGGCGACCGAGCTACGGGCGCCCGAGAAGGTGATCGGGACGCGGACCGAGGAGTGCATCCGCGCGGGCGTAGTCTATGGGGCGGCGGATGCGGTGGACGGGATCGTCCGGCGCATCCTCAAGGCATGGCCTCGTCCGGAGGTGCCGTTGGTGGTCGCGACCGGGGGTCTTGCCGATACGATCCGGCCGTTCTGCGAGACGATCGAGGTTGTGGCGCCCTATCTGACGCTGGACGGCCTGCGCATGGCGTACGACCTCATCAATACGGCCGGTCGCCGCTAGCGAATTGGCCGGCTGGGGGGGGGCGCGAGACCACCGGCCCTGTCGCGGCACCAGGTCCTACCGTCAGGTGCCCCGTCTTTGCGCTGGGCGGGCACCCTTGATTCCCGGTCTGCGCATGGGTAGGTTCCGGGCTGGTTAGCACTCACACGCCTAGAGTGCTAACAAGCACATTGACCCTGATTCACTGACCTACTGCCGGAGAGACGTCGTTATGGCCACCAAGAGTGCCGCGGGTGCAAAAGTGAGCCCGCTGGCCGATCGAGTTGTCGTGAAGCCTTTGGAAGAGGCGGAGCAGATGCGCGGCGGGTTGTACATCCCCGACACCGCCAAAGAGAAGCCGCAGCAGGGTGAGATCCTCGCCGTCGGTCCTGGCCGGTACGAGGATGGCAAGCGGATTCCGCCCGATGTGAAGGTGGGCGACAAGGTGCTGTACGGGAAATACAGCGGCACGGAAGTGACGCTGGACGGCGACCAGGTGCTCATTCTCCGCGAGTCGGACGTGCTCGCGGTGATCGGATAAGCGCGATCAGCGCAGCGCATCGCGGGCTGGCGTTTTCGTCCCGCTCCTGTAGTCCCACCAATACGACCAACAGGTAACTGACCAATGGCTAGCAAGGAACTGTATTTCAACACCGAGGCTCGGGCGGCGCTCAAGCGCGGCATCGACCAACTCGCCGAGGCGGTCAAGGTGACGCTCGGCCCCAAAGGACGGAACGTCGTCATCGACAAGAAATTCGGCGCTCCGACCGTGACCAAGGACGGCGTCACGGTAGCGAAGGAGATCGAGCTGTCGGATCCGCTCGAGAACATGGGCGCGCAGATGGTGAAGGAAGTCGCGACCAAGACGTCGGACCTCGCGGGCGACGGCACCACGACGGCGACCGTGCTGGCGCAGGCGATCTTCCGTGAAGGCCTGAAGAACGTGACTGCTGGCGTCAACCCAATGGCGCTCAAGCGCGGCATCGACAAGGCCGTCACGGTCGTCATCGAGGAGTTGAAGAAGATCAGCGTCCCGACGGCCGGCAAGAAGGAGATCGCGCAGGTCGGCAGCATCTCGGCCAACAACGACGCCGAGATCGGCAACCTGATCGCGGAAGCGATGGAGAAGGTCGGCAAAGACGGCGTCATCACGGTCGAAGAGGCCAAGGGTCTCGAGACGACGCTGGAGACGGTCGAGGGGATGCAGTTCGACCGCGGCTATCTCTCGCCCTATTTCGTGACCGATCCGGAGAAGATGGAGGCCGTGATCGAGGACGGCTACATCCTCATTCACGACAAGAAGATCTCGTCGATGAAGGATCTCCTCCCGATTCTCGAGAAGGTGGCGCAGCTCGGCAAGCCGCTGCTCATCATCGCCGAGGACATCGAGGGTGAGGCGCTGGCGACATTGGTCGTGAACAAGCTCCGTGGCACCCTGCGCGTCTGCGCGGTCAAGGCTCCGGGCTTCGGCGACCGCCGCAAGGCGATGTTGCAGGACGTGGCGGTGCTGACGAACGGCCAGGTGATCTCCGAGGAAGTCGGCTTCAAGCTCGAGAACGCCGTGGTCACCGATCTCGGCCGCGCGAAGCGGATCGTGGTCGACAAGGACAACACGACGATCATCGACGGCGGTGGCGACACGGACAAGATCCAGGGCCGGATCAAGGAGATCCGCTCCGCGGTCGAGAAGTCCACGTCGGACTACGACAAGGAGAAGCTGCAGGAGCGGCTGGCGAAGCTCGCCGGCGGCGTGGCCGTGATCAATGTCGGTGCCGCGACCGAGTCCGAGATGAAGGAGAAGAAGGCGCGTGTCGAAGACGCGCTGCACGCGACCCGTGCGGCCGTCGAAGAGGGAATCGTCCCGGGCGGCGGTGTGGCGTTCGTGCGCGCCCAGGGTGCACTCAAGACGTTCAAGACGGGCGATGCGGACGAGCAGATCGGCGTCGACATCATCCGTCGTGCGATCGAGGAGCCGATCCGCATGATCGTGCAGAACGCGGGCGGTGAAGGCTCGATCGTGATCGAGAAAGTGCGGGCCTCGAAGGACAGCGCGTTCGGCTACAATGCGCTGACCGACACATACGAGAACCTCGTACAGGCCGGTGTCATCGACCCGACCAAGGTGACGCGGACAGCGCTGCAGAACGCCGCGTCGATCGCCGGATTGCTTCTGACGACCGAAGCCTTGATCGCCGAGAAGAAGGAAGAGAAGTCTGCGCCGTCCGGCGGGCCGCCGGGTGGTGGCATGGGCGGGATGTACTAGAGCACCCGCAGGGCATGCAGTGAGGAAGCCGGTCCGCGATTCAGCGGGCCGGCTTCTTCGTTTGGCTCCCGGTGGCGTTCGTGGCGCGGTGATGCGCGGCGGTGAGACAGCGGCGGCCCGCATCGGTCAGCGTGACGGTGCGCCGCGCCATCTGCCGCTCCGCGACTTCAAGGAATTTCGGCAGCGTAAAGATCTCGAACGGCTCTCCGGATCCCCAGGCGAATGCTGGAATGACCTTGGGCGCGACGCCCGGCGGGAAGATGTTGGCACCCGCCCCCATGACGGTGCCGGTCGTGAGCCGCGTGCCGATTCCGGTACGGGCGTAGTCGCCGAGGAAGGATCCGAGGAACGTCTCGCCGGTGTTGCGGACGCCCTCCGGCGTCCATAACTGGACGGCACCGTAGGTGTTTTTCAGATTGCTCGTGATCGTGCCCGCGCCCAGGTTGACCCACCGGCCGAGGTACGAATGCCCGACGAACCCATCGTGCGATTTGTTGGTGCACCCCATCACGATGGACATGCTGAGCTCACCGTGCACCTTGCAGCGCTCGCCGATCGACGACGCCGCGATGCGGTCCCCGACGACAACGGATCCTTCGCCGATCGCGCACGGGCCGACCACACGAGTGAAAGCCAACACGGTGGCGCCACGCCGCACGAGGATAGGTCCCGCCGTCACATCGAACACCGTGTGCGGCTCGATCACAGCGTCGCGTTCGACATAGAGCCGGTCCCGCGGACCGATCACGGTGGCCGTACCGAGGCCGTCGCGGCCAATGCCGGCTGCCGCAGCCAGCGCCGGCACATCGGCCGTGAGTTGTGCCGGCAGATCCCGGATATAGCTCCAGATGTCGTCCGCCCAGCGGCCGGGCAGATTCGCCCGAATTCCACTGGATGGGGCCAGCGCCTCGAGCGTCGTATGCCCGCCCGCGCACGATGCGGGATCGAGAGCGGCGCCGAGCCGCACCGCGGCAACCCGTCCGTCACACATCCAGACGTCGCCGCTCGGTGCTGGCCCGAGTGCCGGGATGCATCGCGAGTTGGCGAGGAGCGCGCCCGCGGAGATGACACCTGTCGCCGCTGGCGGCGCATCGAACTCGGTGAAGTCGCGGAGATGGTCGGCCACGACCGCTCCGGACACTGCCTCCCCGCAGAGATGCGCCCATCGCTCCCTGGTGATCATCGCGCCCGCACACAACTCGGAGACCGGACGCGTCAGCGCAAACGGTTCGAAGTTGCGGGCGTGCGCGTCGTCGTAGAGATACAGAGGCATCGGGCTCGAACTGGGGGTCGCGGAGCTACGCGGGCCGGCCGGTCAGCCAGCCAGGCAGCGATTCGACGAGGGCTTTGAGATCAGCCGATCGTTCGATCGTGGTGACGACCGTGAGCCCCTCTCGCGTAACCACGACGAGGTCCGATACGCCGTAGAGCACGACGGCGCCTCCCTCCGCGTGGACGACGTTGCCCTCCGCCTCCTTCGCGTAGACGGGGCCATACACGGCGTTGCCCATGGCGTCCAGCGCGCGGGTTCGCGCCAGCGCGGCCCAGGTACCGACGTCGTCCCAGCCGAAATCGCCCGGGATGACGAGCACGCGTGCGCTGCGCTCGAGGAGTCCGACATCGATGGACACTGGCTGCACTGTCGCGAAGAACGTCCGCGCATCGGTCTCACGATGGCGGTCTCCTGTGCCGTCCCGTTTGCGGGCGGCGCGGAGTGCTGGCGCGACCTCAGGTGTATGACGTTCCAACTCATCCAGGAAATCACCGACCTGCCACACGAAGATCCCGGAGTTCCACAGGCATCCTTCGGCCACCATCTCCGCCGCGCGCGTCCGGTTCGGCTTCTCGACGAATCGGTCGACTGCGGACACCCCGCCAGCCACCACCGGGCCGCGGCGGATGTATCCATACCCGGGATCCGGGCGGCTTGGAACGATTCCGATGGTGACCAGACTGTGATGTTCGCGAGCGACATCGGCGGCGTGCGACAGCGCCGCGCGGAACTCTTTCTCATCGGCCACCGCCCAGTCGGCATGCACGCACAGCATCACGGCGTCGCGGCCTACTCGCCGCTCGATCTCGACCGCGGCCCATGCCAGTGCCGCCGCCGTTCCGGCGGGCGCGGGTTCCGCGAGCAGATTCGTGGCGGGTACGCCGAACGGAGCGCTGGCCGCTGCGATGGCGGGAACCAGGGCCTCGTTCGTCAGGACGAGCGTGCGATCGCCGGGCACCAGCGGCTGCAGGCGCCGCAATGTGTCATCCAGCAGCGACTGGTCGCCGGCCAGTGGCAGGAGTTGTTTGGGGCGTTCCGGCGTGCTGATCGGCCAGAAGCGCGAGCCCACGCCGCCAGCGAGGATCACGGCCCAGCGGGCCACGGCGTCAGCTGGCGTCGATGCCCCCGGAGTCGTGCGGGATGCCGGCCAACTCCGCCGCTCGCGCGTACAGTTTCTTCGGACTGAAGGGCTTGGTCATGAACTCGGTCGCCCCCAGCCGCAACGCCAGCCGGTGCTGCTGCTCCTGGCCGGCCGCGGTGAGGATGATGCAGGGGAGTGCCATCCACTGCGGGTTGCCGCGGATCTCCGCCAGGACGTCGAGCCCGCTGAGGTGTGGCATCATCAGATCGAGCAGCACGAGCCGGATGTCGGGCTCGCGGTGCAACACCTCGAGCGCTTCGCGGCCATCATAGGCGAGCGTGACGCGGAACGGGCCCTGTTCCAGCTTCATCTTGATGATGCGCCCGATGTGCGGCTCGTCGTCCGCAACCAGGGCGTGGATCGCTTCCATCGCGGGGCGGCGCGCGCGTCCGTTACACTAGCGAGGCGATGTGCTCGCGATTGCGGCGCAGCTCGAAGAGGAGCTGGCCGATATTGGCGGTTGCCTGTACCAGCACGAGCAGCACGGCGTCGTCGGACAATACGGAGACGATCGCCAGACCATGCGGGTGCTCCAGCACCGCGGTCGTCAGCGTCCCGCGCTGGGCCGCCGCCCCGAACTCGTCGGCCGCGCTGATGATCGCGGGCACATGGGCCGCGACGTCTTCGGGCGCGAGGTTGGCAACGTTCTGGCTGTCGATCAGCAGCCCATCGCGGCCGAGGATCACGGCGGCGTCAACGCCGTCGCGCTGGCGAATGGCTGCCACGAGGTCGCGGATGGTGGGCATGGCACTCCCGGGCAAGTGGGTGCGAAGCTAGGGCGCGCTGATAGCGAAGTCAAGCCGTGAGAACAGCTTGCACGGCGCTGTGCACACGGGTAACGTACGCGCATCTCCTCCATGTTGATGCCGGCCGCTGGCCACTCCGTCCACGATCGCCGCAGGGCCGCCGGCCTTGTGGCGGCGATTGCTTTGGCGATCGCCGGTGCGGGATGCGGCTATTCGAATCCCAAGCCGGTCGTCAACATCGCGGTGGACACGCTGGTCGCCTTCGCCATGAACGGGTCGCCGGCTTCGGAGCCATCGGGATTCGACCTGTTCTCGCAAAGCATGTTCACCATTGACGCCAACCTGTCGTTTGATGTGGCGTTCGATGTGGACTCCGCCACAAAACGAGCCGTCGTGTATCCGGTGGCCCTCATCTCCAACGGATTCATCACGACTCGGCACGTCGGGCTCCAGCGGATCGACATTCCGTACGATTCCGCGACGTATGCACTCCGAACCGGCTACGTCTTCGACTCGGCGTACGTCCTTGCGCCCGGGCAGGCGTTGTATGTCGCGACCAATCCCGTGGCCTGCCAGGCCAACGTCAATCCGTCGCTGTATGGAAAACTGGTCGTCGACAGCGTCAACACGCTGGATCGTACGATTCACTTCCGGGCGACGGTCGATCCGAATTGCGGGTATCGGGATTTCCGGGCCGGCCTTCCCGTCTTTTAGCGCCGCACGGCGCCTTTTCCAGTGCACGACCTTCGTCTGTTGCGAGAGCGGCCCGGCGAGTTGCGAGAAGCGCTTCGCCGCCGGGGCACGCTCGACTCGATAGGGGCAGCGGTGGACCGCGCCGAGGCGCTCGAGCGCGAGCGGCGCGCGTGCATTCACGCGGCTGAGGAGAAGCGGGCCGAAGCCAACGCACTCACGCAGGAAGTGCGGCGGCTCAAGCAGGCGCAGGTGGACGCCACCAGCCTGATCGAGCGCGGACGCGTCCTGGGCGCGGAACTGGACCGGCTGGAGGAGGAGCGCGCCACGACCGAGGCGGCCTTCAATGCGCTGGGTCTCGAATTCCCCAACATCACGCTCCCCAATGTTCCGGCCGGTGGCGAAACGGCCAATGTCGTCGTTCGCAGTTGGGGCACGCCGCGTCCAGCCGATGGCTGTCGCCCACACTGGGACATCGCCGGCCCCGACGGGCTGGGCATTCTCGACCTTGCGCGCGGCGCGAAGGTCGCAGGATCCGGGTTCGTGGCCTTTCGCGGACTCGGCGCCCGCCTCGTGCGGTCGCTCATGACGCTCATGATCGACCTCCACACGCGCGAGCATGGGTACGAGGAGGTGTGGATTCCCTTCGTCGTGAACCGCGCCTCGATGACCGGGACTGCCCAGTTTCCCAAGTTCGAGGAGGAGCAGTACGGCATCGCAGGGGACGATCTCTTTCTGGTTCCGACGGCGGAGGTACCGGTCACGAATCTCTATCGTGACGAGATCATGGAGGCGGCAGCACTGCCGCGCGGCTTTGTCACGTATTCGCCGTGCTTCCGCCGGGAGGCGGGCGCACATGGTAAGGATACGCGAGGCCTCCTGCGGCTTCACCAGTTCGACAAGGTCGAATTGGTCCGCTACGCCGCGCCCGACGACTCCCCGGCACAGCTCGAACTGATGACCGGGCACGCTGAGGCGGTCCTCCAACGTCTGGGACTGCCATACCGCGTCGTTCTGCTGGCAGCGGGCGACACGGGGTTCGCGGCCGCCAAGACGTACGATCTGGAGGTTTGGGCGCCGGGTGTCGGCCGGTGGCTCGAAGTCTCGTCGTGCAGCACATGCACCGACTTTCAGGCGCGGCGCGCGAACATCCGCTTCCGGCCGGGCGGCGCGGCCAAGCCGGCCTTCGTGCACACGCTGAACGGGTCGGCGATCGCCTTTCCGCGGTTGATCGCGGCGCTGATCGAGCACTATCAGGAACCGGGTGGCGGCGTGCGCGTGCCGGACGCCTTGCGGGCGGCCATGGGCGCCGACCGGCTCGGCTAGCGCGAGCGCCAGCCATGCCGCGCCGGGCACCGGCCATCCTGCTGGTCGTCGGCTTTACGGTCCTTCTGGGCTGGTATGCGATCTATACCCAGCGGGTCATCGCCGAGCTGCGCCGTGAGGCGTCACGATCCGGCCTGATGTCCGCGCGGGTCTTCCGCGCACTCAGCGACCCATCGGAAGGCGCGAGCACGGCGGCGCTCCTCGATCTCGCGCAGCACATCCGGGAGATCGGCGTGCCGGTCATCGTCACCGATCCTCACGGCGTGCCGCGCGACACGGCCAACCTGCCGTTCGCCGCGCGCCTCGATAGTCCCGAGATGCGCGACTATGTCCGCGAGCTGGACGCGCAGAATCCGCCGGTCATCGAGCCCGCCGTCGGGATCGTGCATTTCGGAAACACGCCTCTCGTGCGCGGATTGCGGGTCATCCCGGTTCTGCAGGGCATTCTCCTCGCGTTCCTCATCGCGTTCGGCGTCTTTACGCTGCGCACGCGCGCGCACGTCGACCGCGAGAAGGTCTGGGCTGGCATGGCGCGGGAATCGGCACACCAGCTCGGAACGCCACTCTCCAGTCTCAGCGGATGGCTCGAGTTGCTCCGCGAGCGCGCGCCTGGCGAGGCCGCCGGCGGTCCTCGATCACATGCAGAGCGACCTCGATCGCCTGGACCGAGTCGCACACCGATTCGAGCGCATCGGCCGCCCGTCACGCGCACAGCCGGTGGAGGCGGGCGAGCTGGTCGAGCGGGTCGCCGCGTATTTCCGCGCCCGTGTCCCATCGCTCGCGCACACGGTCACCATCACGACCCAGCGGGCCGAGGGCGACCTCCAGGTCGAAGGAGACGCGGTGCTGCTCGAATGGGCCGTGGAGGCCCTGACCAAGAATGCGATCGACGCGCTCGCCGGACGCGGCGGACATGTAACGCTCTCGGCCGAACCGGTGCCCGAGGGCGGCGTGCGTCTTCGCGTGGCGGACGACGGTCCGGGCGTCGCGCGCGAACTGCGCAAGGATGTATTCCGTCCCGGATTCTCGACCAAGGCGAGGGGGTGGGGAATCGGGCTCTCTCTCGCACGGCGTATCGTCGAGGACAATCATGGTGGCCGGCTCTTGCTCGTGCCGGCGGATCGCGGAGCGACGTTCGACATTATCTTGCCGTGATGCCGGCTTCCGTCGCGCCCGATCGCGCGTCCGCGCTCCTCGAAGCCCTCAATCCGGCGCAGCGCACCGCGGTGGAGCATGGCGATGGTCCGTTGCTTGTGCTGGCGGGAGCGGGCTCCGGCAAGACGCGGGTCTTGACGCTTCGCATCGTGCGGATGATCCAGGAGCGGGGCATCGACCCCGCTCAGATCCTCGCGGTGACGTTCACCAACAAGGCGGCAGGCGAGATGCGGGGGCGGCTCGCTCACCTGCTCGGCGGCCAACCCGCCGGCATGTGGATGGGCACGTTTCACGCGACGGGCGCGCGTCTGCTGCGCTCGAATGCGGCTCTCGTGGGGCGATCGCCCAATTTCACGATCTACGACGAAGAGGACACGCTCGGCATCGTCAAGCGTGTGATGGAAGCCAAGGGGATTACGCCGCGGGACTGGACTCCCAAGGCGATCCACGGGGCGATCTCGGATGCAATGAACGCGCTCGTGCCGCCGGGAGAATACGCGCGGCTGGCGCACGATCCGCTCAGCCGGGCGGCGGCGCTCGTGTATACAGAGTTCGAAGGCGCGCTTCGCGCGCACAATGCGGTGACGTTCGATGGGTTGCTTACGCTGCCGGTCCAGTTCCTGACCGAACATGCCGCCCGCCGCACCGCATACCAGGAGCGTTTCCGCTACATCCTCGTCGATGAGTACCAGGACACGAACCGCGCCCAGTATCAGCTCGTCAAGCTGCTCGGCGCCCACGGCAACGTGACCGTTGTCGGGGACGACGATCAGGTGGTCTACCAGTGGCGCGGCGCCGACATCCGCAACATCCTCGATTTCGAGCGCGATTTTCCGCAGGCGGCGGTCGTACGTCTCGAGGAGAACTATCGCTCCACCGGCCGCATCCTGGAGCTGGCCAACGCCGTCATCTCGGCCAACACGCAGCGGATGGGCAAGACGCTGCGATCGACCAAGGAGATGGGAGAGCGCGCGGTCGCGGTGCGGGCGCTCGATGAGCGCGACGAGGCGGCGTGGGTCGTCGAAGAGATCGTGGCCCGGCGGCGAGCCGAAGGCGATGTCGCCCTCAGGGACATCGCGATCCTCTACCGGACCAATGCGCAGAGCCGCGCCTTCGAAGAGGCGCTCCGGCGGCAGGCGCTTCCATACCGGCTCGTCGGGGCGATCCGATTCTATGATCGCCGCGAGATTCGCGACCTGATGAGTTATCTGAAGCTCATCGCGAACCCTGCCGACAACGAGGCGTTCCGGCGAGCGATCGCCGTCCCACGCCGGGGGATGGGCGACGCCGCCATGGCTCTCCTCACGACCGCGGCGGCCGCGCACGGCGTGTCGCTGCTCGAGGCCGCCGGACAGCCGTCGATGCTGGAAGAGCTGCGCCCGGCGGGACGCACCGCGCTCGCCGATTTCGGACATCTCATCGAGCGCCTGCGGGTTCAGGCCGTGGAGGCGAGTGTGGACGAGCTGCTGCGCGCACTCGTCGCCGAGATCCGGTACGGCGACTACCTGCGCGCCGAGGGCCCCGACTCGGCCGAGCGGCTGGACAACATCCGCGAGTTGATCGCCAGCGCCGCGGAGACGGTCGCCGACGACGGCGGAGAAGTCGGGCTCACGCCACTCCAGCATTTCCTGCAGCGCACGTCCCTCGTGGCCGGCATCGACCAGCTCGACCCGGCCGCGGATGCGATCATGATGATGTCCCTGCACAACGCCAAGGGTCTCGAGTTCCCGATCGTGTTCATCGCCGGTCTCGAGGACGGCCTGTTTCCGCTGGCGCGGGCCTATGATGATCCGGCCATGCTCGAGGAGGAGCGGCGGCTCTTCTACGTCGGCATCACCCGTGCCGAGCGCCGGCTGTTTCTGTCCTATGCCGAGCAGCGGCGCCGCAACGGCGAGCTGCTTCCAGGCAAGGAGTCCAAGTTTCTCGCCGATATTCCCAGTGGAATGGTCGAACGGCGGGAGACGATCCGCGTCCGATCGTCGGGCCGCATTGCATTCGGCGGTGATACGGTGTGGCAGACCGCATTCGGCGGCACGCGCGCGAGCGCGCGACGACCCGGTGTCCCCGTCACCCTCGGCCGCCGCTGGGAGAACGAGCCCGATGTCGCCTCGGCGTCGCAGGACGTGCCCGCGTACCAACCCGGCGAGCGGGTCCGGCATCGGACGTTCGGATCGGGAACGATCGCCGAAGTGTCCGGGTCCGGAGCGGCCGCCAAGGTCAAGGTGGATTTCGAAGACGCCACCATCGGACGGAAGACGCTCGTGATTGCGCAGGCCGGCCTGCAACCCGCCCTCGAGTGATCTCATGAGCGTTTCGCACGACGACGTGCGTCACATCGCGGCGCTCGCCCGCGTCGGGATCGATGAGCCCCGCCTGCCCGCACTCGCCGCCGAGCTGTCCGGCATCCTGGATCACATGGCCGTCCTTGGCCGCGTGGACACCTCGGGTGTCGCGGATATTGGGCGCGACGGTGATGTGCACCTGCGGCCCGACAGCGGGCCGCCGATCCCTCTGCTGCGCCCCTTGGCGGCGTTCGCCCCAATGGTACGCGATAGCTTCCTGATCGTGCCACGGCTGGCGACGCATGGGGGCGAAGGGCATGGCGCACCCGCCGGTGACGACCGGCCCGACGAGGAGGACTCGGCGTGAGCGGGAGCCTGGTACGGGCGGCGCTGGCTCGTGCGGCCACCGTCGGCGCGGGACGCGAGGGTCTCAACATTCTCGTTGCGGTGAATCCGCAGGCGGAGGTGGAGGCGGAGTCCGCGGTGGCATCCCGATCGGCCGCTCCACGACCCCTCGAAGGGGTGCCGATCGCCATCAAGGACAACATCGCCACCCTGGACACGCCGACCACGTGCGGTTCGCGCATCCTCGCGGGATATGTGAGCCCGTTCGAGGCGACGGTCGTCGAGCGTCTTCGCGCCGCGGGCGCTGTGGTGCTCGGCAAGACCAACATGGACGAGTTCGCGATGGGCTCGTCGACCGAGCACAGTGCGTACGGTCCGACGCGCAACCCGCGAGATCCCTTCCGCGTGCCCGGGGGCTCATCGGGCGGGTCCGCCGCTGCGGTGGCAGCCGGCATTGTTCGCATCGCGCTCGGCTCCGAAACGGGCGGTTCCGTGCGCCAGCCAGCGAGCTTCTGCGGCGTCGTCGGTGTGAAGCCGACATATGGCCGCGTGAGCCGGTACGGGCTCGTCGCCTTCGCCTCGTCGCTCGACCAGGTCGGCGTTCTATCCCAATCCGTCGATGATGCCGCACTGGCGCTCGGTGTGATCGCCGGACGTGATCCACGCGATGCGACATCGGCCGATCAGGACGTGCCTGACTACCGTGCCGCGGTGCGTCGCGGCGTGACGGGCGCCACACCGCTTACCGGTGTCGTCGTGGGCCGGCCGCGCGAATATTTCCCCAATGGGCTGGACGCGGGCGTGCGCGAGCGGTGCGAGATCGCGCTCAATGCGCTGGCCGAGCTGGGTGCGACGATCCGAGATGTTTCGCTGCCGCACACGGCGTACGCGATTCCGGTCTACTACATTGTCGCGCCCGCCGAGGCGTCCTCCAACCTCGCGCGGTTCAATGGTGTTCGCTACGGCGCCCGGGTGCAGGCCGAGGGGGTCACGGCGATGTACGACGCCACGCGGTCACAGGGGTTCGGTGCGGAGGTGACCCGGCGCATTTTACTCGGGACCTACGTGCTGTCCGCCGGCTACTACGACGCGTATTACAAACGCGCGCAGGAATGTCCGGACGTTGATCACGGCCGATTTCCGGCGGGTGTTCGCGGACGGCGTCGATCTGCTCTTCACGCCGACCGCGCCGACGCCGGCGTTCAAACTGGGATCGATCTCCGATCCCTACGAGATGTACCTCAACGACATCTTCACAGCGACCGCGAATCTGTCAGGCGTGCCCGCCATCTCCGTGCCCATTGGGACGGCTGGGGGGCTGCCGGTTGGTGGCCAGATCATCGCGCCCCACTTCGGGGAAGCGCCGATGTTCGCGGCGGCCGCCGCGCTCGAAGGCGCGCTTGGGGCGGTAGCGTGACGGCCGCGACGACGGGTGTTGCCGCTGGGGCAGGGGCCTACGAGATGGTCGTCGGACTGGAAGTCCACGTCCAGCTCAAGACCGTCACCAAGGCGTTCTGCTCGTGCTCGGCAGCGTACGGCGCGCCGCCCAACACCAACGTGTGTCCCGTGTGCCTGGCGCTTCCCGGCGCGCTGCCTGTCCTCAACGCACACGCGGTCGAACTCGCGACACGCGCGGCGCTCGCGCTCGGGTGCACCGTGCACCCGGTGTCCATCTTTGCACGGAAGCACTACTTCTATCCGGACCTGCCCAAGGGATACCAGATCTCCCAGTTCGACCGGCCGCTGGCAACCGGTGGGTCGCTCGCGACGGACGAACACGCCGTGCGGATCACGCGGGTGCATCTCGAGGAAGACGCGGGCAAGTCCATCCATGATCGCTATCCGGCGGCGACTGCCATCGACCTGAATCGTGCCGGAGTGCCGCTCATCGAGATCGTCAGCGAGCCCGACATCCGCTCGGCGGCCGCGGCGGGGCAATACTTACGCGCGTTGAAGCGGGTGATGGAATACACGGGTGTCAGTGATGTGAATATGGAGGAAGGAAGTCTGCGCGTCGACGCCAACGTCAGCGCGCGGCCGCGCGGCGCCGAGACCCTCGGGACCAAGACCGAGGTGAAGAACCTCAACTCCTTCTCCAACGTCGAGCGCGCGCTGGCAGCAGAATACGCGCGGCAGACGGGCGTGCTCTCGGCAGGCGGCCGTATCGAGCAGCAGACGATGCTGTGGGATGCCGCGCGCAGTATCGTCCGCCCGGCGCGGTCGAAGGAGGGAAGCCACGACTACCGGTATTTCCCGGAGCCGGACCTGCAGCCGCTGGTCGTGACGACTGCGTGGGTCGAGTCGGTGCGCGGAAGCGTGGCCGAGCTACCGCCGGCACGGGCAGCACGGTACGCGTCGCAGTACGGACTCGGGGCGGGCGATATCGCCGCGCTGATCGAGAAACCGAGAGTTGCCGACTACTTCGAAGCGGTCACCGCCGCGCACGGCGACGCCAAGGCGGCGGCGAACTGGGTACTTGGTGAGGTCCTCGCGGCGCTGAACGCCGCACACATCGAGATCGCCGATTTCGGCATCCCGGCGGCGGCGCTGGCCGGCCTGCTCGGCCTCGTCCGCGACGGTACGATCAGCCACGCCGCCGCGAAGACCGTCTTTGCCGAGATGACGCGAAGCGGTGAGCCGGCCGCCGCCGTCGCGGAGCGCCTGGGCGTGACACAGGTCGGCGACGACGCCGCCTTGAACCGGTGGATCGACGAGGTGATGGCCGAGAATCCCGAGGAAGCGTCCCGATATCTCGCGGGCGAGCGGAAGCTGCAGGGGCCGCTCGTGGGACGCATCATGAAAAAGTCTCAGGGACGAGCGGACCCGAAGCGGGTGAATCAGCTCCTGGCGGCGCGCACGGAAGGGTAGAGGGGCGTCGCGAGCGCCGCCGCGTAGGCCAGCGACGTCGCGGGCATGCCGAAGTGCCGCGCGGCATCGCGTTCGATATCGCCATGCCGGCCCCTCCGGCGCGCTGCCCGCCGCACGCGTTTCGCGCGGCCGAGCGGTTCCAGCCCCGAGGGATCGAGCGCGAACGGCTCGGACCCGTCGAGGCGCTTCAGCAGATCGATGATGTAGTCATAGGACCGCGCGACGTAGGCGGCCACCTCATCGTCCGGGAGATCCCACCGGCTGTTCTCCGCGACCAGATGGAAGATGCGGAGCCACGACTCGCTGTCCGCGACGTACACCATTCCGCGAAAGAGGCGGCGGTTGGTCTGGGTGCTGAAGATCGTCGGGCTCAGGATGCGATCGAGGTGTGCGTCGGCACTCGCGTGGTCCCCGAGGAGGAGGTCGCGCGCGCGCCGGCTGTATCGCTCCCCGAGGTGCGTCTCGAACCGGCTCTCCCAATAGCTGTGTCCGAGCGCCGTCGTGCTCGACGTGATGGCGAGTTGGCGCGGCACGAAGTAGTTGTGTGCCACCGCGTCGGCCGCGAGGTGGGCCAGGTAGCCGAACGCGAACGCGCGGAGCGGCGTGTCCGGAGCCTGGTCGAAGATCTCCATCCCAACGTGCCACGAGTGGCAGTGCCGGCCGACCGGTGCGTACTTCTTGGCCATGCTCGTGTCGGCGGCGATCGATCCGTACAGGAACTCATAGGGGAACGCGCGAAGCAATTCCGCGACACCCACCGGCAGGGCGTCCAGCGACCGCATCACCGCCTCACCGAGGAAGACGTGCGTGCCGGGCGTCCAAGCGAACGCGGGCGACGGGGTCAGCGCAAGGGCCAGGATGGCCACGCCGGCGATCGCGACCCATGCCGCGACCGCCGGCGTGCGCTTCGGCGCGCGCTGTGTCAGCGGCTCACACTTCAGCGGGCCACGCGCCGCGCTTGCGCGCGCAGGGCGCGCCGGAGCGTCCGCAGCTCGTCGTGCACGGCGCGGTCGATCGCTTTGCGCGCGGATCGCGCGTAGTCCTGCACCTGATCCGCGATCTCCTCGTGCGGCACGCGATCCCACGCATCCTCACCGCGGTCCCGAACCCACCGCGCGCCACGTTGGCTGGCGCGCGCGGCCGCGCGCATCACGGGACCGATCGGCCGGACGCCCCGCGGACCCCGGCGGAGTAGCAGCGTCGCGCTGACGCCCACGGCCACGCCAATAAGCGCTGCCGTCACGAGGTCCATCTGAGCGTCGCGCGTTCCGCCGCCGCTTCCGCCGGCGCGTGCGCGAGCGCGTCCCTCACCGGCCGCGCCGGCGCGGCCCGACCCGCGGTGCTTCTCGCTCATGTCCGCCTTCCCCCCAGTGTTCGTCGGCATCGCCGAGATCTCCAGAATCATGAGTCACCGTATCGTCACGACCCCGGCGGGCGGCCCGCGGCCCCGTGGCCCGTGGCCCGTGGGCCCGTGGTCCCTTGCCGGACGGCGTCCGAGCTATCGGACCGGCATCCGCCTCCTCCGAAGAGGCGTCGTCGCGGTAGCTCGTATGGACGCCTACGATGTTCCCGAGTGCTTCTGCTCCAGCACGCACCCCTCGTGCCGCGGCTGTGGCCATCAACAGGACGCCTTCAGCCTCCTCCTGGGCAACCCCCAGCAATGCGTCGAGTTCGCCAACCCGGCGTTCCGCCGTCCGGACGACGTTCTGCACGCGGGTGTTGACGTCGGCGACGGTTCCGTGCACGAGCTCCACGTCGCCCCGCACCGTCTTGGCCACCGAGGTCAGGTCCCGTGCCAGCCCGGTCAGTTCACGCAGGAGAGGCAGGAGATCCCGCTCTGCGCGACCCAGCGCGGCCTGGGTGTCGGCCCACGCCCGGCGCGCAGCAATGGCAACTGGTATGGCACACACGACGACGACGCACCCGGCGAGGATCAACACGCCCTGCGCGATCTCGATCAAGTCCCGAAACCATGTCGCCACGGTCACCCCTATTTTATACGCATGCACGACCAGGGCCACCAGGGCCCGCCATCCCTGGCCGGCCGCCCGAGTTAGTCTACACGGTTTGCTGGCAGGGCTCGCGGCTCGTCTTGACCCAGCCGCTGCCCTCGGCTGCCGCTCTGTTGGTTTTCTCGCGTCACCATTATCTCCTCTCTCCGCCGTCCGCCATGCCCGCCGTGCAATTCGTCGTTGAAGGTGGCCGCCAGCTATCCGGTACCATCCATCCGTCCGGCAACAAGAATGCGGCGCTGCCGATCATCGCAGCGGCGCTGTTGACCGACCAGCGCGTCACGCTCGACAACGTCCCGCGGATCGCGGACACCGAAACGCTCGTCGATCTCGTGCGGTCGGTGGGCACGGAGATCCGGTGGACGGCCCGCAACACCCTCGAGATCCAGGCCAAGGAGGTCCGCGCGGCGTCCCTCGACCCCGCGCTGTGTGCCAAGATCCGCGCGTCCATCCTCCTCGCGGGACCGCTACTCGCGCGGTGCGGCGAGATCCGCCTGCCGCCGCCGGGCGGTGACGTCATCGGACGCCGGCGAGTGGACACGCATTTTCTCGCGTTCGAGCAGCTCGGGGCAACACTGGCGGCGGACGGCGGATACCACCTGAGCGCGCACAAGCTCAAAGGCGCCGATGTCTTCCTCGATGAGCCGAGCGTCACGGCGACCGAGAACGCGCTCATGGTCGCGGCAGCCGCCAGCGGCACAACCGTGCTCCGCAACGCAGCCAGCGAGCCGCACGTCCAGGATCTCGCGCAGTTCCTGGTGGCCCTTGGCGCTCAGATCGAGGGGATCGGCACCAACACAATGACTATCCATGGAGGGCGCACCCTGGGATCCGCACGCCATCGGATCGGGCCGGACCACATTGAGGTCGGCTCGTTCATCGGCCTCGCCGCCGTGACGGGCTCCGCGCTCCGCATCGCGAACGCGGGCGTCGAGCACCTCCGCGCGGTGCGCATGGGATTCGAGCGGCTGGGAGTCGTCTGTGAAACCGACGGCGCCGATCTGATCGTGAGCGCCAGCCAAACTCGCGAGATCCAGCCTGACCTTGGTGGACATGTCCCCAAGCTCGAGGATCAGCCGTGGCCCGCATTCCCGGCGGATCTCATGTCGATCGCGATCGTGACCGCCACCCAGTGCCGCGGGCTCATCCTGATGCACGAGAAGATGTTTGAATCGCGGATGTTCTTCGTGGACAAGCTGGTGAGCATGGGCGCGCGCATCGTGCTGTGCGATCCGCACCGCGCGCTGGTGGCCGGCCCGTCGGAGCTGCGAGGCGCTACCGTGGAATCGCCGGACATCCGGGCGGGGATGGCCATCCTGCTTGCGGCCCTCTGCGCTCGTGGCACGAGCCGCATCAATAACGTGGGCCAGATCGACCGGGGCTATGAACGCATCGACGAGCGGCTGAACGCGCTGGGCGCGCGGATCGAACGCATCACGGATGGCAAAGCGTGACCCAAGGCGTGACTCAGGGAGGGCCGGCCACAGAGCAGGGCAGACCGGCCGGCATGGGCGACGGGGCCCGGTACGCCACCATCGGTGACTTCGCGGACCTCGGTGTCCGTGCCGTGATTACGACTCGGGCCGCGGGAACCTTCAGCCTGACCGGCGATGACCCCACCGGCGAAGTCATGACCCGATGGCAGGCGCTGCGCTCGTGGCTCGGGGTGGAGGGACCGGGATCGCGATTCGCCACATCTCTGCAGGTACACGGCGCGCGCGTGATCTGGCACGAGCCGGGGTGGGAAGGATGGCTCCGCGTGGACGCCGCCGACGGCCATTGCTCGGCTCAACGTGGAACCGGACTCGGGATCAGCGTCGCGGACTGCGTGCCGGTATTCGTGGCCCATCCTTCGGGGATCGTGGGGATGCTGCATGCCGGCTGGCGGGGAACGGCGGCGCGCATCGTTCCGGCCGCCCTCGCGGCGATGGCCGAGCGAGGGGCTTCGGTTGAAGAGGCGCGGATCCATCTGGGTCCGGCCATCTGTGGCGCCTGCTATCAGGTGGGCCCCGACGTCTACGAGCACCTCACCGGCCGGCCGGCTGGCGCACCGGCCTCAGTGGATCTTCGCGCCATCCTCGCCGGGCAGGCTCGCGAGTGTGGGGTGCGGTCGGTAACGATCAGCCGGTGGTGCACGCGTTGCGACAACGCGATGTTCTTCTCGCATCGATGCGGCGACAGCGGACGGCAAGTGGCGGCGCTGGTCGCGACTCACTGAACGGCGCGAAGGGCAACCGGCGGCAACAGAAACGATTCGCGAATGAGGTTCCCGCTCTGGCGGGATGGGTCGCGTTGCCTTGACCTTAGGCGGCGGCCGGTTAGGTTGTGTGCACCGGGGGAGTTCGGCGCCCTCGGCTGAATGTGGGGGAGGTTCCCCACATTTTTTTATTCTCTACGCGGGCGACTGGCCGGCTCGGGACAACATGAGCCTCGAACTGGAAAGTGTTGTAAAACATGAACTTGACGCGCTTGGTTACGACCTCGTGCTCCTTCGCCGGGGCGGGACTCGGTCCCGACCGCTGGTGGAGATTCGCATCGATCGTCGCGACGGGGAACAGGTGAGCGTGAGTGACTGTGCACGTGCGTCGCGGGCGATCGAGGCCCGATTCGATGCGGACGCAGCCACCACAGCGTTCCTTGGCGGGGGACGATACGAGCTCCAGGTATCCTCTCCTGGCGACGCGAAACGGGGGACGCCGGGCGCACCGCCGGGTACGGCGAGCGGGGCAGGAATGCCGCAGAGGCCGGCGGTCAATGATCACACAGGCGACGGGAGTCGGGATGGTTGGGTCGGCTGAAATACTGGCGGCGATCCGTGAGCTATCGAACTCGAAGCAGCTTGGACGTGGCGAGCTGCACGGGTTGCTCGAAGACGGGATCAAGGCCGCGTTGGCCAAGAAGCACGGTCCGAACGTACAGGCGGAAGTCACGATCGATGACGACCGCGGCGCGATCGACATCCGGGTGCTCAAGACTGTAGTCGAGCAGGTCGAGGATGCGAGCCGCGAAGTGACCGTCGAAGAGGCCCGCTACGAGGACCCCGAGTTTCAGGTCGGCGACACGATGGAGATCCCGGTCGACTTCGCGGAGTTTGGACGCACTGCCGTCCAGGCCGCGAAGCAGCGGATCATCCAGCGCGTCCGCGAGGGTGAGCGCACCAAGATTCGCGACGAGTTCAGTGGCCGGGTCGGTGAGTTGCTCTCCGGCGAGGTCCAGCAGATCGAGCGCGGCAAACTGGTCGTGATGCTCAACAAGTTCCGCGAAGCCGAAGCGATCATCCCGTACCGGGAGCAGAACCACCGCGAGCATTTCCATCAGGGCGAGCCGATCCGCGCAGTTCTCAAGCGCGTCGAGGAAACCCCTAAAGGCCCGCGTCTGATTCTGAGCCGTGGCGACCCCATGTTCGTGAAGGCGCTATTCCGCCTCGAGGTGCCCGAGATGCAGCAGGGGATCGTGGAGATCCGGGCTGCGGCACGCGAGGTCGGTAGCCGGACCAAGATCGCCGTGTTCTCGCGCGACGACTCGATCGATCCGGTCGGCGCATGCGTCGGGCTCAAGGGCTCGCGCGTGCAGGCCGTCGTCAACGAGTTGGGGGGGAGCGGATCGACATCGTGCCCTGGTCGCCCGACCCGGAGCGGTTCGCCAAGCTCGCCCTGGCACCGGCCCGAGTGGCCCGCGTGTTCAGCGATCCGGCGACGAAGACGATTCAGGCCGTCGTCGACGAGGATCAGCTCTCGCTGGCGATCGGGCGCAATGGCCAGAACGTCAGGCTCGCGTCGGAACTCACGGAGTGGAAGATCGACCTGTATTCGAGCCGCGAGTGGCTGGAGCGGGCGGGTGAGGCGCCGTTGTTCGCGCCACTCCCGGAAGAGACGCCGGATGACGCGGCCGATGTGAAGCTGTCGGAGATCACGGGTCTCGAGACCGCCACGGTGGCGGTGCTCGAGGAAGCCGGCTACCGGACGTTGAATGATGTGATCGACCTGGAGCGCGAAGATCTGCTTCGCCTGCCCGGGATCGCGCCTGAAGAGGCGGACCGGATCATGGCGATCATCGATGAGTTGACGGAAGACGGCGCCGCTGACGACGGAGCTGCAGGTGCAGCCGCTGGCGCAGAGGCGGGGGGCGCCGAGCCGGATGGCGGAGCACAGCACGATGCGCCGGCGGACGGCGCGGCCGGATAATTGGAGACACCTGATGTGCAGCCTCGGGATGAGCGAGCGATGGATCCCGCGGCTGGGCGCAAACTCCTGCGGCTTGTCGGGCTCGGGGTCCGGAGCCGCGGGGCAGTCGTCGGTGTGCAGCAAGTGCGAGACGCAGCAATGCGGAACCGGTTAGCCTTCGCGGTCGTGGCGCCCGATGCATTGCGCCACAGTCTCGAGAAGGTGGTGCCGCTGTTGAATGCGCGACGTGTGCGATGGGTGAAAGCGCCGAGCGCGACTGAGCTCGGTGAAGCAGTGGGACGGGGCGCCACGGCGGCGGTCGGAATCGTGGACCGCCAGTTGGCGAAGGGGATTCGTGCGTTGGTGGACGCGAGCTCTCAATGAGCTCTTGAGGAGGCGGGTGTGAGTCAGCTTCGGGTGCACGACATGGCAGGCGAGTTCGGCATATCCAGCGATGAGGTCATGGTCCTCCTTCGCGCGATGGACGTGCCGGTTCGCACCCATCTCAGTCCGCTGACGGACGAACAGGTCGCCCGGGTGCGCGCGCGGTGGGAGCGCGAAAAGCGCGCGCGGGTTGAGAAGCCGGCGCCGCCTGCTCGTCGCCGGCGTGGTGCGGCTGCTCCAGCGGAGGCCGTAGCGTCCGCTGCCGTGAGCGCACCCGCCGAGGCCGCACCAGTCCGCCGCCGTAGCCGAGCCGCCGCCGCCGCCGCCGAGCCGCCAGTCTCCGAAGACGAGGCAGCACCTGCGGCAGCCAGCGCTGCGCCAGCCACGTCCGGCATCCGGCGGCGTCCAGCCGAACTGCGCGATGTCACGGCCGCGCCAGCCGCCGGTGACGTCATTGCCGAACAGCCGGTGGCTGCCGAGGCAGCCACCGCGGCACCCACCGCCACGGTTACCGCGCCCGCGCCGGCCGTCGTTGCGCCGCCGGTGGCCAGTGCGCCGCCCGTAGCCGCGCCAGCCGCGCCGTCATCTCCCGCTGCCAGTCCGCCAGCAGCACCGGCTCCGGCCGATGCGGGCCGCACACCGCCGCCGCCCTCGCGCCTGCCGTTCGACGACCGTCCGCGGCCGCGCCCGATCGTTCCGGGTGCCCCGCGCCCCCGTCCCGTGGCCAGCGGGTCGCCGTTTTCGCCGCCGCGTCCGGTCGCGTCCGCAGCGCCTGGCGCCGGCACTGCGCCGCCACGCCGCGATGAAGGCAAGCGCCCGGCGTCGGCCGGGCCGCCGCTCATGGGGGGCTCACGCCGGAAGAAGGGCAAGCGAGGCGCCGTAGACCAGGAGGCCGTATCGGCCAACATCACGCGCACGATGAGCGCGCTCCGGACCGGCCCTGGCCGGCGGCCGGGACGCCGGTCGTTCGATGATGGCGCGACCCGCGAGGAGGTCGAAGCACAGCGTGTCGCCGACGCCGAGCGCGAGCGAAAGACCGTTCGGGTCAACGAGTTCATCACCGTCAGCGAGCTGGCCGACATCCTCAAGATTCCGGCCACGCAGATCGTCGCGTTCGCGCTGAAGAACCTCGGCCTCATGAAAACGATCAACCAGCGTCTCGAGTTCGATGAGATCGAGTTGATCGCCGGGGAATACGGCTTCCAGGCCGTGCGCGAGGAGGAATACGCCGCGGAGAACCAGGAGGACGTCGAGACCGACGATCCGGCCTCCCTCGTTCACCGGCCGCCCGTGGTCACGATCATGGGACACGTCGATCACGGCAAGACGTCGCTCCTCGACTACATCCGCAAGGCCAACGTGGTCGCCGGCGAGGCCGGCGGCATCACGCAGCACATTGGCGCGTACCACGTCTCGCTCCCCGGCGGGAAGCAGATCACGTTCCTCGATACGCCGGGCCACGAGGCGTTCACCGCGATGCGCGCGCGCGGCGCGCAGGTCACGGACCTCGTCGTACTGGTCGTGGCGGCGGACGATCAGGTGATGCCGCAGACGATCGAAGCGATCTCGCACGCCAAGAACGCGGGCGTGCCGCTCGTCGTCGCGATCAACAAGATCGACTTGCCGTCCGCCAATGTCGCCAAGGTCAAGCAGGATCTGCTGACCCATGGCGTCGTGCTCGAGGAGTTCGGCGGCAACGTGCTCGCCACGCCCATCTCCGCCAAGAAAGGCACGAGCGTTCAGGAGCTGCTCGACCAGATCCTGCTACAGGCCGAGATCCTCGATCTCAAGGCGAACCCGGCGCGGCGGGCGAACGGCACGGTGATCGAAGCACAGCTCGACCCGGGCAAGGGGCCCGTCGCTACGGTCCTCGTGCAGAATGGCACGCTGCACGTCGGCGATGACTTCATCTGCGGCATGTACGCCGGACGCGTGCGCGCGCTCCTCGATGAGCGCGGGAAACCGGTCAAGGATGCGGGTCCCGCGATTCCGGTCCAGGTGCTTGGTATCGAGAGGGTCCCGACGGCCGGTGACATGCTCGTCGTGGTGGAAGACGCCACGGACGCACGCGAGACGGCGCAGAAGCGCGAACGGCTCGACCGCGAAGCCCGGAACCGCCGGACATCGCGCGCCGGGGTGACGCTGGAAGACTTCATGGCGCAGACCGCGGCTGGCGAGCGCCGGACGCTGCGCATCGTGATCAAGGCTGACCAGGGCGGGCCGGCGGAAGCGCTGGCCGATGCCCTCGCGCAGTTGTCGACGAGCGAGGTCGAGGTCGAGGTCATTCATCGCGGTGTCGGTGCCGTGACCGAGAGCGACATTCTCCTCGCCAAGGCATCCGGCGCGATCATCGTCGGCTTCCACGTCCGGCCCGACAACAACGCCCGGGCTGCGGCCGAGCGGGAAGGTGTCGAGATCAAGCTGTATCGCATCATCTACGAGGCGGTCGCCGACGTCCGCTCGGCGCTCGAGGGCCTGCTGCGCCCCGAGCAGCGTGAGGTCGTGGACGGCGACGCACTCGTCCGCGAGCTGTTCAAGGTGGCCAAGATCGGGACGATCGCCGGCTGCCTCGTTCGCAACGGTGTCATCAATCGCGAAGGCCGCGTGCGCGTGGTTCGCGACGGGACGCAGATCTACGACGGCAAGCTCGGATCGTTGCGCCGTTTCAAGGACGACGTTCGCGAAGTGCGGCAGGGCTTCGAGTGTGGTATCGGCATCGAGAACTTCAATGACGTCAAGGTCAACGACATCATTGAATGCTACCGGACGGAGCAGGTCGCCCGAACGTTCGCTTCGGCGCCGGCCTGAGGCGCGGCCGCGCATGCCGCATGACGGCCGCCGGCCGGATCGCGTCGCGGAAGCCATTCGGGAGGCGGTCGCGATGTTCCTCGCCGAAGATGTGAAGGACCCCCGCATCTCGGGGCTGGTGACGGTCACGGGTGCGCAGGTCACCCGCGACCTCCGTCACGCGAAGGTCTTCGTCAGCGTGCTCGGCACCGATTCGGAGCGCGCCTCAACGTTTGCCGGGTTGGCCAGCCTTGCCGGGCACCTCCGATCACATCTCGGACGGGCACTCCGCCTGCGGCTGGCACCGGAGATCAGCTTTCAGGCCGACGAGAGCATCGCCTACGCGGCACGCATCGACACGCTCCTCGAGGGACTCAAGCGTCCGCCGGCCGATGAGCCGGAGGGTGACGCCGGCGATGCGGAGTCGCCGGGCCGGTAGCCGGTGGAAGGCGCGGCGGAGGGCCTGCTCCTGATCGACAAGCCGAGCGGGGTGACCTCGCACGACGTCGTCGATGCGTGCCGGCAGGTTTATGGCGAGCGCTCGATCGGCCACCTCGGCACACTCGACCCCTTCGCGACGGGTCTGCTGGTGCTCCTGTTCGGCAAAGCGACGCGGCTGGCGACCTTCATCCAAGCGGATCCCAAGGTCTACGAAGCCACCGTCCAATTCGGCTCCGAGACCGACACGGACGATGGGACCGGCGCTCCGATCCGGAGCGGACCCGTTCCGTCCGCCGACGCGATCCGCGCCGCGCTTCCTTCATTGACTGGCGAAATCGAGCAGGTCCCGCCGGCATATTCGGCCAAACACGTCGCAGGGCACGGGGGACGCGCCTACGAGGCGGCGCGCCGCGGCCACCCGGCCGACCTGCCAGCGAGCCGGGTCATGGTCTACGGGTGGGAGATCCGCGCGGTGCACGACGACATCGCCGAATTCACTGTGACCTGCGGGACGGGAACGTACATCCGGGCACTGGCGCGCGACCTGGGGCGTGCCGTCGGCAGTGCGGCGCATTCTGTCCGCGCTGCGGCGGACGCGCGTCGGGACGTTCGACATTGGCGAGAGTCATACGCTTCCCGAGATCGCGGGGGCGGACACGCCACCGCGGATCCGGCACCTCCGCGTCGTCGCCGATGATGCCTGAGCCCGGACTCGGGTCGGTGGAGTCGGGCCTTCCGCCGGACGTTAGCGGGACCGTGACCACCGTGGGCACGTTTGACGGCGTCCACCGCGGGCACCAGCAGGTGCTCGCACGGCTGGCCGAGCGCGCGACCGCAACGGGCTGGAAGAGCCTCGTGGTGACGTTCGAGCCGCATCCACTGGAGGTCGTGAACCCCGCCGCGGCGCGGCCGCTCCTGTCGGTGGGATTGGAGAAGTTCGAGGTCCTCGCGGAAAGCGGGATCGACTACGTCGCGGTACTGCCGTTCACGACGGCGTTGTCGCAGTACGGGCCGGACCAGTTCATTGATCACGTGCTCCGCGCGCGCTTCCGGATGCGGGAGATGATCAGTGGCTACGACAATGGATTCGGGCGCGGGCGCTCCGGCGATGTCGAGACGATCCGCGCGATGGGCGCCCGCCGGGGATTTCGTGTGGAGGTGGTGCCACCTACGACCATGGATGATGGGCGGCCGGTGTCGTCGACATCGATCCGCCGCGCAATCGCGGGCGGGGATCTGCGCGCAGCCGAGCAGGAGCTCGGACGTCCGTACTCGGTCAGCGGGCACGTGAGCGCCGGCGACCGGCGCGGCCGAACGCTGGGGTACCCCACGATCAACATCCCGTTGCCGCCGCCCAGAAAACTGTTGCCTCCGGAAGGCGTGTACGCCGTTCGGGTGCAGACGCCCGCCGGCCCGCGCGGCGGCATGCTCAACCTGGGTCCCCGGCCGACCTTTGCCGACCCGCGGGTCACGATCGAAGCCCACCTGTTCGACACCGGCGGCGACCTGTACGGCGCGTACGTCCGGATCGAATTCGTCGCATGGCTGCGTGAAACCCGGGCGTTCGACGGGGTAGAAGCGCTACGCGCGCAACTGGCACGTGACGACGCCGCGGCCCGCCGGGCACTCGCCGGTCGCGTTGACTCACTCCCGAGCGCTGGGTAACCTTCCAAGCTGCCCCATAGCCGGGTCCACAGCCACCGTCATGACTGACCTTCGGTACCGCCTCGCCATCATCGCCGCACTCATCGCCGCCTCGGTCTGGTCGATCTGGCCGCGGCCGGTCGTGCGCCGTCTCGAGACCACCAACAACGTCATCCAGTACGACACCCTGCGGCGGATCCCCATCCGGCGGGGCCTCGACCTCGAAGGCGGGATGCACCTGACGCTCGAAGTCGACGAGTCGAAGGGAGCGGTGGCGAACAAGACGGATGCGATCGAACGCGCCCTCAAGGTGGTCCGAACCCGGATCGATCAGTTCGGTGTGTCCGAGCCCGTGGTCCAGCGGGTTGGTGACGACCGGATGGTGGTCGAGCTGCCGGGGGTGCAGGATCAGCAGCGCGCGTACGACATCGTCAAGGAAGCCGCGTTCCTGCAGATGCAGATCGTGGACAAGTCGCAGGCGCTCGACAAGGTGCTGCCGAAGATCGATGCGATTCTGAAGACGAAGGGGTTAGGTGTCACGGCTGCCGGTGCGACTCCGGGCCAGCCGGCCGCGAACGCCGGCGTCCAATCTCTGTTCTCGAACACCCCCGCCGACTCCGGCAAACACCCGGGCGACAGCGCCAAGTCGCGCTCGGTGGCTCCCGCGACTCCCCGGCGCGGACGGCACGACCCCGCCGGGCGAAAGGCGGGCACCGACACGACACGCGATTCAAGCAGGCGCGACTCGGCCACGCGCGACTCGGCCAAGCGTGATTCGAGCGCCCTGGCGAACATGACGGTGGGGCCGTTCTCGCAATTGATCCAGCAAGGGCAGATGCCCGGCGAGTTCTATGTCGCCAAGGCCGACGTGCCCACGATCACGCATTACCTGTCGCTCCCGGACGTTCAGGGGATATTGCCGCCCGGCAAGGTGATCCGCTGGTCGAACGACACGGTATCGGTTGGCCAGAGGGCGTACCAGACGTTCTATGTGCTGGATGCGCATCCGATCATCACGGGTGAATATCTCGTCGACGCCAACCCGCAGACCGATCCGATCGAAGGAACGAAGGTCGACTTCCGGCTGAGCCGCGAAGGCGGCCGCCGGTTCCAGGCGGAGACCGGCCGCCACATCAACGATTACATGGCGATCGTGCTGGACAGCGTCGTCATGGGCCGGCCGCCGGTGATCGAGAGCGCGATCGGGACGAATGGCCAGATCACGATGGGAGGGAAGGACCTGCAGGCCGCGCAGGATCTCGCGCTCGTCCTCCGGGCCGGCGCGCTGCCGGTCCCGCTCAAGGTCGCGGAAGTCCGGCAGATCGGGGCAAGCCTGGGTCAGGATTCGATCGTCGCCGGCGTGCGAGCGGGCGTGATCGCCGTCCTGCTGGTCGTCGTGATCATGCTGGTGTATTACCGGTTCTCCGGACTGCTCGCGGTTGGCGGCCTCGCGCTCTACATGCTGTACACGATGGCCGCGCTGGCGAGTTTCGATGCCGTCCTGACGCTGCCCGGATTGGCGGGGTTCATTCTGTCGATCGGTATCGCGGTCAATGCGAACGTGCTGATCTTCGAGCGAATTCGAGAGGAGCTGGATCGCGGGAAGACGCCGCGCACGGCGATCGACGAAGGATTCCGGCACGCCATGAGCGCCATCATCGACTCGAATGTCACGACGGTGCTGACCGCGGCCGTGCTCTACCAGTACGGCACGGGTCCGGTGAAAGGGTTTGCGGTCACGCTGATCGCCGGCATTCTCGCATCCATGGTCACGTCGATCTTCGTCGTGCGCACGTTCTACATGATCTGGCTGACGCGCGCACGGTCTCCGCAGACTATCAGCATCTGACTTACGGTATCTGACCTACGGCTCTGACGCACAGCATCTAACGTAGCGAAACCACTGTTCACAGGCGCCAGGCGCGCGATATGGCGCCTGCATGCAGTCTCTGACCCCCGCTGACATGCTCCGTATTTTTCACAACACGCACTACGACTTCATCCGGCCCTGGCGCATCATGGTCGTGACGACCGCCGCGTTCATCTCGCTGGGTCTGGTGCTGCTCGGTGTCAGTTGGGCGCGAACGGGGACGTCGGTCCATTACAGCATCGACTTCACGGGCGGGACACTCATCCAGGTGCAGTTCCAGCGGCCGCCGGACGTCGGTGCGATCCGCTCCGCGCTCGACGCGGGCGGCGTGCACGACGCGGAGATTCAGTCGTTCGGCACGAACCGCGACTACACCATCCGGGCGCAGGATGTCGCGCAGTCGGTCTCGCGCGGAGCGGCAGCCGAGGCGCAGGCACCGAGCGCGGAGCAGGTGGCGGCGCGCATCGATACGCTGCTGACGAACAAGATGGGGAAGGGCGTGTTCCACATCGTGCGGACGGAGGCGGTCGGTCCGCGCGTCGGGAGCGAGCTGCGGCGCGGCGCCGTGATCGCCATTCTCGTGTCATTCCTGATCACGCTTGGCTACCTCGCCATCCGTTTCGAGTGGCGCTTCGGCGTGGCGGCCGTCATCGCCACCGCGCATGACATCCTGACCACGCTGGCGTTCATCAAGCTGCTCGATCTCGAAGTTTCGCTGACCGTCGTCGCGGCCATCCTGACGGTCATCGGGTATTCGCTCAACGACACGATCATCATCTTCGATCGCGTCCGCGAAGACCTTCGCAAGAAGCGCAAGGAATCGCTCTACGACACGCTGAATCGCGCGATCAACGAGACGCTGCCGCGATCGGTCATGACGCACGCGACTGCGTTCGCGGCCACGCTCGCGCTGCTCTTGCTGGCCGGAGAGGTCATCCGGCCGTTCGCGTGGGTGATGGCATTTGGTATCGTGACGGGAACATTCAGCTCCGTGTACGTCGCGGGTCCCGTGCTGCTCTGGATCGAGCGCAAATACCCGCGCGACGCGGCGGGCCGGCGCAGCATCAATGCGAAGGCGCCGAAAGGGGCGGACACCCCTCGGAGCGCCACGCAGGCCGCCGCCGTCCGCAGCTGAGCGCACGCTCCGCCACGCACTCTGGCACGACCTGCGCGCACGCTCGGCCTGCCGGTGATGCTCTAGGGCGTCGCACGGCAACCGGCGCGGCCGGCGTGCTCCCGCCATGTTCATCGACAGTCACGCGCATCTCGCCGACGCCGTCTTCGATTCCGACCGGGACGCCGTCGTCCGGGCCGCCCAGGACGCGGGCGCCACGGCCGTCGTCTGCATCGGGGCCTCCGAACAGGCTGCCGCCGGGGCACGGATACTCGGCGCGGCATACCCCGGCCTGATCTACTTCACGGCGGGGGTCCATCCCCATGACGCAGCCGCCTACGCCGCGGCGAAGGACACGTTGTGGATCCGCGACGCGGTCGCGGCAGGAGCGGTGGCGATCGGCGAATGCGGCCTCGACTACCACTACGACCATGCGCCTCGAGACCGGCAGCGCGTCGCGTTCCAGGACCAGATCGCGCTCGCCCGCGAGTTGGCGCGCCCGGTCGTGGTGCATACCCGTGACGCGGAAGACGACACTCTCGATGCGGTCCGGGAAGCTGGCAGTCGTGGTGTCACGGGCGTCCTGCACTGCTTCACGGGCACAATGCGGCTTGCCAGGGCGGCCCTGGACGCCGGCTGGTACGTGTCATTCAGCGGTATCGTGACGTTCAATAAGTGGTCCGGGGACGATGTCGTGCGGACCGTTCCGGATGACCGGATCCTCACCGAGACCGACGCGCCGTATCTGGCGCCAGTCCCGCTGCGCGGCCGCCGGAACGAGCCTCGGTTCCTTCCGCACACGATCGCCCGCATCGCGGCTGTCCGCGGCACGACGCCGGAGCGGATTGCCGAGCTTACGACCGCGAATACCCGACGGCTGTTCGGGCTGGCGAGCGACCCGGGGGCCAAGGTATGATGCGGACGTTCCGACTCCCCCCACCATAAGGAACCGGCCCGTGGCGACCGTACCATCGGATATTGAAATCGCCCAACAGGCCAAGCCTCGTCCCATCGTGGACGTCGCGGCCGACCTGGGGCTCGCGCCGGACGAGATCGACCTGTACGGGAAGTTCAAGGCCAAGGTTCCGCTGAGTCTCGCGAGCCGTCCGCCGCGCGGCCGGCTGGTGCTCGTGACCGGGATCAACCCCACGGCTGCCGGTGAAGGGAAGACTACCACGTCCGTCGGGTTAACCCAGGCACTGCGCCGTCTCGGGAAAAAGGCGACGCTCTGCATTCGCGAGCCCAGCCTCGGCCCCGTGTTCGGAATGAAAGGCGGCGCTGCCGGTGGCGGCTATTCGCAGGTCATCCCAATGGAGGACATCAATCTCCATTTCACCGGAGACTTCCACGCGATCTCGAGCGCGCACGCCCTGTTGTCCGCGATGCTCGACAATCACCTGCACCAGGGCAACCCGCTCCGGATCGACCCCCGGCGCATCACGTGGCCGCGAACCATCGACATGAACGATCGCGCGTTGCGTGATTGCGTCATCGGCTTGGGCGGGGTCGCCAACGGTGTCGTCCGCGAAGACCGCTGGGTGATCATCCCCGCCAGCGAGGTGATGGCCATCGTGGCGCTCGCCAGCGACATGAGCGATCTCGAGGCGCGGCTTGGCCGGATCATCGTCGGGGCCACCGCGGGCGCGGATCGCAAGCCGATACGCGCCGCCGATCTCAAAGCGTCGGGCGCAATGGCGCTGCTGCTGAAGGATGCCATCCGCCCCAACCTCGTGCAGACGCTCGAGGGGGGACCGGCGTTCGTGCACGCGGGGCCGTTCGGCAACATCGCCCACGGCTGCAACAGCATCGTCGCCACGAAGACTGCGCTCGCTCTGTCGGACATCGTCGTCACCGAAGCGGGCTTCGGATCGGACCTGGGCGCCGAGAAGTTCTTCGACA
This sequence comes from uncultured Gemmatimonadales bacterium, assembly GCA_963737895.1. Classification (GTDB taxonomy): domain Bacteria; phylum Gemmatimonadota; class Gemmatimonadetes; order Gemmatimonadales; family Gemmatimonadaceae; genus Palsa-1248. The sequence continues at coordinate 3,373,229 of CAVTUF010000001.1, forward strand.
TCAAGTGCCGCATCGGAGGCCTCAAGCCCGAGGTGGGCGTTCTGGTCGCGACGGTCCGTGCGCTCAAGCTCAATGGCGGCGCCAACAAGAACGAACTCAAGAACGAGGACCTCTCCGCGCTCGAGCGCGGGCTGCCAAATCTCGAGAAGCACATCGAGAACGTGCGGCAGTTCGGCGTGCCGGTCATCGTCGCCGTGAACCGCTTCGTGACCGACTCCGAGCGTGAGCTGCAGGTGGTCGCGGACCGTGCCCAGGCCGCGGGAGCGCAAGTCGCGATGGCCAATGTCTGGGAAAAGGGCGGCGCCGGCGGCGAAACGCTTGGCCGGGCGGTGATCGAGACACTGGAACGCGGAAAATCCGCCTATGCGCCCCTCTATCCCGTCACACTCCCGATCCGCCAGAAGATCGACACCATCGTGAAGAAGGTCTATGGCGGCGACGGCGCCGATTTCACGACCAAGGCGGAGCGGACGATCGACTACCTTGAATCGATCGGTCTTGGCGAGACACCCGTGTGCATCGCGAAGACGCAGTACTCGATGACCGACGACGCGACGATCCTGGGACGGCCGTCCGGATTCCGCATCACGGTCAACGAAGTCTTCCCAGCCGCCGGGGCGGGCTTCGTAGTCGCGCAGGCAGGCGACATCATGACCATGCCCGGGCTGCCGAAGGAACCGGCCGCCGAGCGTATGGCGGTCCGGCCTGACGGCTCGATCGTCGGGTTGTTCTAACCCGCTGTCCTAACCCGCTGCTCCTGAACCGCGAACCAGCTGAGCAGAACGTGAGCGCACCTCTCAAGACCGTCAGTACGTCATCCGCTCCGGCGGCGATCGGCCCCTACTCGCAGGGTGTCATCGCCAACGGATTCCTGTTTACCGCCGGCCAGATCGCGCTCGATCCGGCGACCGGTGAAGTCGTCGCCGGTGACGTCACGGCACAGACGGAGCGCGTGTTCAAGAATCTTGGCGCGATCCTGCAGTCGGCCGGCGCGGGATGGGATGATGTCGTCAAGGCGACCGTGTACCTCCGACACATCAGCGACTACCCGGCCGTGAACGAGGTGTATGCTCGCGCGATGGGGACAGCCCGTCCGGCGCGCTCGACCGTCGAAGCCGGCGCGTTGCCGCGCGGGGTGCTGGTGGAGATCAATGTCGTCGCGGTCGTCCGTGGCTAGCCGCCGGAACGGCGGTCCGCGCGCTCGCGAGGTTCGCCCGCCGGCGCGCGCGGAGCAGGTGGCCGAAGTGGTGCGCCTCACGGAGTACGCCCGGTGCGCGGGATGTGCGTCGAAGATGGGGCCCGGCGATCTCGCGCGCGCGCTGGCACCACTCCCCGCCGTCGAGGATCCGCGGTTGCTGGTCGGCCGCGAGACGTTCGACGACGCCGCGGTCATTCGCATCACCAATGACATCGCGCTCGTCCAGACCGTGGACTTCTTCGCGCCGATCGTAGACGATCCGTACACGTTCGGCAGGGTCGCCGCGGCGAATGCGCTGTCCGATGTCTTCGCGATGGGCGGCGAGCCGCTCACCGCCCTGAACATCGTGGCGTTCCCAGCCGATCGTCTCCCGATGTCGGTCCTGAGCGAGATGCTGCGGGGGGGCCACGACACGGCCCATGAGGCTGGTGCGCTCATCGTCGGCGGGCACAGCGTGATCGACGAAGAGTTGAAGTACGGCCTCGCGGTGACCGGCCGCGTCCATCCCGGCCGGATACTCACCAATGCCGCCGCACGGCCAGGGGACCGGCTGGTGCTGACGAAGCCGCTCGGCAACGGGCTCGTCGCGACGGCGCTCAAGCAAGGCAAGCTGGCTGGCGACGTCGCGGCCCGCGCGAGCGACGAGATGCTGCGGTACATGCTGCGGCCGAACCGCGAGGCGAGCCAGGCCGCCGTCGCCCTGGGGGTCCGCTGCGCGACGGACGTGACGGGATTCGGCCTCGCCGGCCACGGCTCGCACATCGCGCGGGCCAGCGGGGTAACACTTCGGGTGAGGGTCGATTCCATACCCGTGCTGGCGGGTGCCCGGCTCGCGTTCTCGCGCGGAGCCAAGACGGCCGGTGGCGCTCGGAACCGGGCGTTTATCGATTCCATTATGGCATGGGGACGCACGTCGGAATTCGGCCGAGCGCTGGTGACCGACCCGCAAACCTCGGGCGGCCTGCTGGTCGCGGTTCCGCCCGCGGCGGTTCGTGACTACCTGTCACGCGTGGACGGGGCGACCGAGATCGGTGTGATCGAGCCGGCCGGAGCGTACGGACTGGTGCTCGAGTGAGTGGTGACCGCCGGTGTCCGCCGGTGGCTGGATCGAGTTGGGGGTGGATAGGGCCTGGTGGTCCTAGAGGTCTTCAAAACCTTTTCGGCCCGCCATTGGCGGGTTGGGTGGGTTCGATTCCCACACGCTCCCGCCACTCTCGCCCGGCCGGCCAGGCGAGCCGCCTCCGCCGCACCACGGCGCTCATTGGCGCCCTCGCCGCGCTGGCCCTCCCGGCGGTGGCTTCGGCACAGGCGCGGGACAGCGCCCGGTCAGGTGTGACGCCGGCGACGACTCCGCCGCTACTCACGCCGTCGGACACCGCAACCACGCCGGAGACGAGCCAGATCGCGGCAAAGCGGCCGGCGCCGCCCGCCGCGCGGAACTCCGCCTACCGTCCGCCGATCTCTCCCAAGACCGCATTCTTTTCGTCGCTGCTCCTGCCAGGCCTTGGCCAGGCGAGACTCGACAGGAGCTATGCCGGTGCGCTGTTCTTCGTCACGGAGATCGTCGGCGTCTACCGGCTCCGCCAGGCGGAGATCGACCTGCACTACGCGCAGAAGCACTCCCACGACAGCACGCTCGTCGTGCAGACGTACAATCCGGACTCACTCGGCCAGCCGACATTCGACTCGACCGGAGCGCCGACGCCCGCGACGTTCGGCTACGCGCGATACGACAGTGCCCGCGTGAGCGCCCGCAAGACGCACGTCGAGGACTGGGAGGCAGCGCTCGTCTTCAACCACCTGATCTCCGCCGCGGACGCGTTCGTCGCGGCGCAGCTCTGGGACCTGCCAGCGCACATCCGGCCGAAGATGGCGATGCTCGACGACGGCCGGATGTTTTACGGGGCGACCGTCTACTGGTGACGGCACCTGCCGCGACCGCGGCGTCCGCGCCGATCGGCGTATTCGATTCCGGCGTCGGCGGCCTGACAGTCGTCCGTGAACTCATCCGCCAACTCCCGCAGGAGAGTCTCATTTACTTCGGCGACACGGCGCGTGTCCCATACGGTCCGAAGAGTCCGGAAACCATCCGGGGGTATAGCCGCGAAATCGCCGGATACCTCATCGGCCAGGGCGTCAAAGCCGTCGTCGTCGCCTGCAACACGGCCACCGCCCATGCGCTCCCGATGCTCGCATCGGAGCTGTCGGTCCCGGTCATCGGGGTCGTGGAGCCTGGCGCACGAGCGGCCGTCGCGGCGACGAGAGGCGGCGGCATCGGAGTCATCGGCACCGCGGGCACCGTCGCGTCGGGCGCGTACGAACAGGCGATCCACGCCGTCTCGCCGTCCAGTCGCGTGGTGGCGCAGGCGTGTCCGCTGTTCGTGCCGCTGGTCGAAGAGGGATGGCTCGATACGGAGGCGACCACGCTGATTGCGCGGCAATACCTCGAGCCCATCGTTGCCGCGGGGGTGGACACGCTGGTTCTCGGCTGTACGCACTATCCGCTGCTCAGCCCTGTGATCGCGCCGATCGTGGGCGAGTCCGTTCGGCTGATCGACAGCGCGCACGCGACTGCCACCGCCACGCGTGCGGCGATCGAGCGTGCCGGACTGTCACGGCCCGCTGACGCGGTCCCGGCGCCGCAATACCGCTTCATCGTCTCAGACGCGCCGGATCAGTTCCTACGCGCTGGGCGGCGGTTCCTGGGCTCGGCGATCGAGCGCGTCGAGACGCGCACCTTCGGCTGACCCGTCCCACTGGCGGAGCTCGACGGATTCAGGAGTGATCCGAAGGTAGGTGGGCGCGTCGAGCCACGTTCCCGGGTTGGCGTACACTCCACCCCGCGGCGCGCGCTCCAGTGTCATGACGTGCGAATGCCCGAAGATCACCAGTTCGGGGCCGTCGGCTCCCGAGAGATAGCCGAGTGCGATCTGGCGGAGCCCGGCGCCACCGTCGCGGGCCCGCATGTTCGTGCGGCTGGCCTGCGAACTCCCCGTGGCCACGCGGCTCGCGACGTCGGGCGGGAGCCACCGAAACGCGCGGACGGCGAGCGGGTTGCGGAGCACTGCCCGCAGCGCGCGGTAGCGCCGGTCCTCGGCCGCACGCAGGCCATCGCCGTGCTCGATTCTCGTGCGCCAGCCCGCGACTGTGCCGATCCACGGGCCGACGTGGTACGTGACGCCCACGTCATTTCGGAGTATCTCACCGCCCCAGCAGTCGTGGTTGCCGGCGATCCAGAGGATGTCCGTGCCGGCTTCGCGCAGCGCCGCGAGGGCTGCCAGCACACGAAACGTCGGGCGGGGAATGACCGTTCGCCACTCGTACCAGAACTCGAACAGGTCGCCGTCGATGATGAGCGACGCCGGCTGGCCGTTACGGGCCTCATCGCGCCGCGCATCGAGAAAATCCAGGAGCGCGCGATCGACCGTGGGCGGCGCAAAGCCAATGTGGGTATCCGCGAGGACGTAGCAGGGTGCACCGGGCACGCGGGGATTCTAGCGCCTTTTCGCGGTTTGCGGCGTCCCGGACTAATTTCCGCCCCCATGGGCGACCGCACGCACGTGACCGAGCTGCGTGTCCGTTACGCGGAAACCGACCAGATGGGAGTGGTGTACCACGCGAACTACCTGATCTGGTGCGAGACGGGCCGGACGGAATACATCCGCGCGGCCGGGACTCCGTACGCCCAGATCGAACGCGACGGCGTCGCGCTCGCGGTCGTGGACGTGACGATGCGATGTCACGCGCCGGCCCGATACGATGAGATGATCCGGGTCGAGACGTCGCTCACGGAGGTCAAGTCCCGCACGCTGACGTTCGACTACGTGATCAAGCGGGCGGAGACCGGCGAGCGGCTGGTGTCGGCCAGGACCGTCCTGGCGTCGATCGATTCCCAGGGCCGCATCACCACGTTTCCGTCCGCCGTGCGCGAGCGGTTGGAACGGGCGTAGCCTGGTCGTGCCCCGTGCCATCCCGCGCCGCGGGCGGTTGACCAACCGGACGGCCGTGGCCCACCACCCCCGGCGCATTCTGCGTCAGGCGGTGTGTGTCATTGCGGCAGCCGCGCTGGCGGGATGCGCGCCCCATATGCCGCCAACCGGGGCATCCGCGAGCGCGACCGTCTCCTGGTCCGGCCAAGACATTGAGCTGTACGGCGATCTGCTGGCGGCGGCCGACGGCCGGCGGACGGATACGGGACTCGTGCGCCGCGGTCTTGCGAGCCAGCAAGCAGCGGTCCGGATAGAGGCCGTGCGATGCGCCGGACAGAATCACATGTGGGCTGCGCGCGCGATGTTGCGGGCGCTGCTGGCCAGCCGGGATACCGCCGTCGCCGCGACCGCCGCCTACGCGCTCGGACTCTTTCCGGATACGGCCAGTATCGCCGTGCTGGGTGAGGCATTGCACGGTCCCGCGGCGGTCGCCGAGGAAGCCGCATGGTCACTCGGTGAGATCGGCGAGCCGGCGCGCGCGACATTGGAGCGCTCGCTGGGAGAGCCGCCGCCACTCCACGCCCCGATCCCGGCAGTGCTCCTCGCAGCGGGCAATTTGCGTCCGGTGCCGGTCGCGCTGATCGTGCCGCATCTCACGGCGGCGCAGGCGGCGGCCGCGCCGGCCGTGGCCGAAGCGGCGGCGGAAGCGCTGAGCCGGGCACCTGCGCCGGCGGGAGTTCGAGCGCTCCTCGACGTGGTGCACGCGAGCGACCCGGGCGTGCGGATGACGGCTGCGCGTGGCCTGGGCATCCGGGCAACCGGAGACTCGCTTGGCCTCATTGCGCGGGACGCGCTGGCGGGGCTCGCCCGCGATTCGGACGCCCACGTGCGAGCGGTCGCCATTCGCGTACTCTCGTCCTATGGAAAGCCGGTGCGCCCGACTGTGCTCGCGGCGCTTCGCGACCCCGACGCCAACGTCCGCGTCTCCGCCGGCCAGGCGCTCGATCGCGTGTTGGGACCGGGGCGCGACGCATGGAACGCCGCCTTCGACGCCGACAGCTCGCTCGCGTACCGGCGCGGTGTCGTCGCGGCAGCGGTCCGCGCCGGGGTGATCCTCGAGATCATCGATCATGACAATGCGGACCGCTGGCAGCGCGCGGGCGACTGGCGGTATCGGGCGGCAGCGGCCGAGGCGGGGGAGGGCACGCCGATCAGCCGCGTCGTGGACCTGACACTGCCGCTGACCCGCGATCCCGATCCACGGGTGCGTGCCGCAGCATACGGCGTGTTCTCGCCGTGGCTCGACAGCGCGGACGCCGGCCAGCACCCGTGGCGGCGCCAGTACATCGAGGAGGCGCTGCACGATGAGGACTGCGTGGTCCGCAGCATCCTCCTCGGCGCAATGGACCGTGAGGCGACGGCGGCGGATGCTCCGATCGCGCTGCGCGCCTACGCACGAGCGCAGCACGACAGCCAGATCGATGCGCGCGTCGCCGCGCTCCGTCTGCTGGCCGACGCGTGGGCCCACGACAGTGCGCGCTTTCCCGATTCGGTCCGCTCGGCGATCCGCGCTCTGCCCGTGCCCGCGGTGTGGCTCGAGTTGTCGCAGGCGGGCTCGGGATCACCGTGGTCGTCGTGGCGTGCGGCCCTCGACCGAGGAGCTGCGCCGCACGACCGCGTGTGGTACGACAGCATCGTGCGCGCCGTCGTCCTACCGGCGTTGTCCGGTCATCTAGTCGAGGCGCGCATCACCACCTCCCGCGGCGTCCTGGAGATCGATCTGTTCGGGGCGGACGCTCCGCTGACCGTCGCCAATTTCGTGGCACTGGCGCGCTCGGGATTCTATCGCGGGACGGCGTTTCACCGGGTGGTGCCTGCGTTCGTGGTGCAGGACGGCGATCCCCGGGGCGACGGAAGCGGAGGACCGAGTTGGGCGATCCGGGATGAACTGAACCGTCGCCGGTACCGGCGCGGCGTGCTGGGTATGGCCCTTTCGGGCCCCGACACGGGCGGGAGCCAGTATTTTCTTACGCTCACGCCACAGCCGCACCTCGACGGGCACTACACCGTGTTCGGCATATTGCGGGACGGGTTCGGCGTTCTGGACCAGATCACTCAGGGGGATTCCATTCGCTCGGTCGAGATCCAGTAGTGGCTCTACCTCGTGCCGGGCGTAGGTCGAGGCGTAGATCGAGACGTGGGTTGGCGTCGGGGATCCTCGCGATGGCGGGGCTGGCCGCGGGGTGTCTCCCGCCGCGAGCGGGGCCCCTACCGGGCGTGCCGTCGCCGATGCCGTTGCCGAGCGCGGTGCTGGCTCCTGGGCATCAGCGCGTGCGGTTCCACTGGCGCTATCGCGATCTGGACGGGGGAGCGAGCGGCGACGGAGCGGCACGTGTGGCACCGCCCGATTCGGCGCGCCTGGACTTCGTGCTGTCGGGTCCGATTGGGGGCGGCGGCTATGCGTTGCTTTTGGGAGATACGCTCGTTGCACCAGGGAGCGGGAGCGCGAAGCGGTATCTTCCGGCCACTCCGCTCTTGTGGGCGACGCTGGGACGGTTGGCAGTGCCCGCGGCGGCCGATACGACCGTCCGCGTTGACGGCGACACCATTCGGGCAGACATTGGAGGCACGAGCGGGGTAGAAGGGGGTGGTTCGACGTGGCGCGTGACGTTCGCCGAGGGGCAAATGATCGGCCTCGCGAGACTCAGCGGTGGACGGGTGCGAGAGCGCGTCATACGAGACCTCCGGCAAGCGCGCGTGCGATACGAGAACATGGACGCGCGGCGTTCGTTGACCCTGACCCAGGTGCGGAGTGAGGCGGTTCCCGAATTCGATGCGGATGTGTGGCGGCGTTAGCCGGTCCGTACTGGCGGGCCTTCTGGTGGTGGCAAGTACGGGATGCTGGGTCTACAATTTTCACGGCGGTGGATTGCCTGCCGACGTGAAGAGCATGGCGATTCTGCCTTTCGACAATCAGACGCCCAATCCGGAGCTGCAGAACCAGTTGCTCGACGAGATGCGCAAGACGCTGGAGAGCCGGCTGGGGTGCACGAGGCATCGGAAGACCGGGCGGATGCGATCGTCAGCGGTACGATCGTGCGGTACGACATCGACATACCGATTGGATACAGCGCGACGACTGGCAACCAGCCCGTCACGGGGACGCGGCGGAAGCTGGAACTGGTCGTGGACGTCACGATCGTCGATCAAAAGACCGGCAAGACGCTCTTCAAGCGGCAGGGGATGGTCGCCGACGGCGAGTACGCCGAGCGTGCGGAAACCAATGGACGGGGACAGGCTCTGAAGAAACTCGTGAGCGACATGGTTGAAGGGGCGCAGTCGCAGTGGTGACCGGCCGCATCGTGCGGCCCGGCCACCAGCCGCGGCCTGTCCGTCTCAGACCCACCCGCCGGGGGGGCACCCGGCTGGGGTGTCTTCTGCTGCTGGCGATCGTGGCCGCGGCCATGTATTACGGTGCGCCGCTGGGCGACATGTACTGGAAGTATTACCAGTTCCGGGACGCGTTCCGGCAGGAGGTGCGATTCGCCTCGCAGCACACCGACGACGACATCCGCCGGCATCTGCGCGCCCTCGCGGACACGCTCCAGCTTCCTGCGGAAGCCGACACGGTCTTCGTCAAGCGCAAGCACAATCACATCCTGATCTGGACCGAGTACTACGATCACGTGGACGTGCCGTTCGTCGCGCGGGATTCGTTCTACTTCAATCCACAGGCCGAGGGCGATTTCTGACGCCGGGCCGTCCGGCGGCGGGCGTCCTGACACGAGCCGCCGCCGTCGAGTGGCGGGCGCGCCAGAAAGGCGCGGTCGTCTTCACGAACGGTGTGTTCGATCTGCTCCATCGCGGTCACACCGATCTGCTCGCCACCGCACGGGCCTCGGGTGACCATCTCATCGTCGGCGTCAACTCCAATGCGTCCGTCCGCCGGTTGAAGGGGCCGGGCCGGCCTCTCAACAGCGCGGAGGACCGGGCGCATGTCGTCGCGGCGTTGGCGGCCGTCGACGCAGTGGTCATCTTCGACGAGGACACGCCGCTCGCGCTGATCACCGCGCTGACGCCGGACGTTCTGGTCAAGGGCGGCGACTACAGTGAATCCACCATCGTTGGCGCGCCCGAGGTCCGGGCGCGAGGGGGTCAGGTGATCGTCGTCCCGTTGACACCGCGGCAATCCACGACCGGGCTTCTGGAGCGCGCGCGTGGCTCGCGCTGAGGCGGCACCCCGCACCGGGAGAGGCGCGGGCGACCTGCGCGCCGTGGTGCTCGATCGGGGTGCCGTGGGATACGCCGAGGGGTCGTGCCTCGTGGCGTTCGGCTCGACGCGGGTGTTGTGCGCGGCGAGTATCGAGGAGGGCGTGCCGGGGTGGCGGCGTGGATCCGGCCAGGGGTGGCTGACCGCGGAGTACGCGATGCTCCCGCGGGCCACACTGACTCGAACGGCGCGCGAACGGGGAGCGGGCGGTCCCGGGGGCCGCACGCAGGAGATTCAGCGGCTCATCGGCCGCAGCGTGCGCGCCATGCTCGACGGATTCTCATTCGGGGAATACACCGTCCGCGTGGACTGCGACGTGTTGCAGGCGGACGGCGGTACCCGAACCGCCGCGATCACGGGCGCGTGCGTGGCGGTCACTGATGCCTTCGGATGGCTCGTCGAGCGCGGGCAGCTCGCGCGGTCGCCGGTGCGGCGGCGGGTGGCGGCGGTCAGTGTGGGCATCGTGGATGGCGAGCCCCGGCTCGACCTCGAGTACACGGAAGATGTTCGCGCGGACGTCGACATGAACGTCGTGATGGCGTCGCCGGACGTGGACGCCGAACCGGGTGCATCGCCAACCGGCGGGAGCCGGTTCGTGGAGGTGCAGGGAACGGGAGAGCACAGCACGTTCGACCGTGCGCAACTCGACGCGCTGCTCGCCCTCGCGGTGTCGGGGATCGGCCATCTGGATGCGGAGCAGCAGCGGGTGCTCGCCGGGCCATCCCCTCGTGCTGCGGGGAATCAATGAGCCGGGTGATTGCATCACGCCCACCAGTCCTATTGGCGACGCGCAGCACGGGCAAACTGAAGGAGCTGCGGCCCCTGTTCGACGCGCTTCGCGTGCCGGTAATGGATCTAGAGGAGCTGGGCCTGCCGTACGAGGAGGAGGAGGACGCGATCGAACGATTTCCGACTTTCGCGGAGAACGCGCTCGCCAAGGCGCGGCACTTCTACGAGGTGAGCGGCGGCATCGCGACGGTCGCCGACGACTCAGGACTCGAGGTCACGGCACTCGGCGGTGCGCCTGGCGTGCGCAGCAAGCGGTGGGCGAGCGATCGGGGCGCGGGCCTGGCAGGTGCAGACGCGACTGCGACCGACGCCGCCAACAACGCGGAACTCGTCCGCGCGATGACAGGCGCGAGCGACCGGCGAGCGAAGTACGTCTGTGCCGCGGCCTATGCCGGATTGGGACGGGAGATCGCCGAGCGCGGTGAGGTGAGCGGCGAGATCGTGGACGCGCCCCGGGGTACGCAGGGCTTTGGGTACGACCCGTATTTCCTGTCGGCCGAGTTGGGCCGGACGTTCGGCGAGGCGACGATCGAGGAGAAAGCGACGGTGAGCCACCGCGCCCGCGCATTCCGGGCATTGCTCGCCGCGATCATGCAGACCGCGTAAGCCAATAGCGCCGGCCTGGCACGATATGATCGCCGTGCCATATCGCCGGGGGTCACTTCGGCGCTGACTGCCGGCGGGCCGTCGTCCCGGGTGGGTCAACATGCCGAATCCGTCGCGGTTCGGTAGGTTAGGGGCTGTTGGCAAGGAGGTAGGTGTGGACAGCTTCGAAGCTTCTCCGTGCGCAGCCCTCGCCGCGGAATTGCGCGCCGGCCGGACGGAACTCGCGACGCGGTGGCTCGACCGCATTGCGGCGCGCGCGTCGATCGACCCGAATCTCGTTTTCCCGACCGACGAGCTCCTCGACCACATGCCGCTCGTGATCGGCGGAATCGCCGACTTCCTCGAGGACCCGGGCGAGGTGTTGTCAGGCCAGAGCGGCACCATTGCCTGGGCCATGGAACTCGGCGCGTTGCGGTACAAACAAGGCTTTTCGCAACTGGAGCTTCACAAGGAGTACCAGCTCCTGGGCAGCATCCTGTTTGCGTTCCTCGTGCGAGCGGCGCGACAGAGCAACCCGCCTAACGATCTCGGCCCCGTGTTGAAGTGTGCCCATTCGGCTCTTTCAGGCCATTGCTGTCGTCCAGCAGGCCACGACCGCGCAATTCCTGCAGCAGATGACATCCGCGCTCGCCGAGCGGGAGAACCGGCTCCTGGCATTTCACCGGGCGCTCACGCACGAGATGCGCAACCGGGTGGGCGCTACTCTGGGTGCGGCGCAGGTGTTGGAGCTGCCGGGCCTCGCCGAACGCGAGCGCGGTGAGTTGACAAGCGTCATTGCGCGGAACGCCGAAGGGATGCGCGCGATGCTCGAGAACCTGCTGGAGCTGTCGCGGGCGCACGCGGGGCCGAGGCAGCAGCGCCACGTGCGACTTCCCGCGGCTGTGACGGAGGCCGCGCGCCAGCTCCGCGAGGCGTCCGAACGGGCGCGCGTCGTGGTGCGGATTGCCCCGACATTGCCTGACGTGGAAGTCAATGCGGCGGCTGTCGAGCTTGTGCTCGCGAATTACCTATCGAACGCCATCAAATACAGTGACCCCGGCGTGCCGGAGCGGTGGGTCGAGGTCCGGGGCAACGGACCGTCTGATGGACCCGGGGAGCACGCCGGCCAAGTCGTGATCGAGGTCGTAGATAACGGACGCGGTGTGCCCGACGCGCAGCGAAGCCGGCTCTTCGAGCGCTTTTATCGCGCCCACGAGGCGGCGCTGCCGGCGATCGAGGGCACGGGGCTCGGTCTCAGCGTGGTGCGCGAGACCGTTGGCGCTCTCGGTGGCCAGGCGTGGGCCGAGTTTCCCGATGGCGGCGGGGCCATCTTCGCGTTCAGTCTTCCCAGTCGCCGAGCCGCTGACCTCGCGATGAGCGAGCAACCCGCTGACGCCAACGAGACTTGACAGCGGATCCCCACACTATGACCTGTGACGCTCGGATCCCGCACGGTCCGCCCGCGTCACACCTCAGCTCACACCCCCCCCGCCGCGACGGCCGGGCTGGCCCGGGTGTGCAGAGGGCGTGACCTCTACACTGGCGAACGAGTCCCCTAATCGAAAGGCGGGGCCAGCGGTTGTGCGCTCGGTCACAATCTGAGGTGCCACCAATCATCACAGAACCCCTACTGGCCCCTCAAGATGTGAGGATGTGTGGCCGCCGCGTGATAGTCGCCGCTGGTCCAGTCCCGACCTTTGTTAACGCAGGAAGCCGGCGGGACGGCCGGACGGCCCCCTCCACGGGGATTGTCCGGCTGCCTTCGCGCAGAGACAGCAACCGAGACCGCACATGATGCACCACACAACAGACTCACAAGCAGCGGGGCGGCGCGGCATCACTCTAATCGAGATGATGATCGTGCTCGTGTTGTTGAGCCTCCTGGCTGCCCTGGCGCTGCCGAAAATCCAGATGACGACGACGCATTCTCGCGTGAACCAGGCCGCCATCGTCGTCGCGCAAGGTTTGTCCCTGGCGGTGACGAACGCCGCGCGGGAGCGAATGCCGATGCGCATCGCAAGGGGCTCCGACGGACAGTCCATCACCGTCACGGACAGGACGAGCGGGACCCTCCTCTCCACGCTTCACCTCGGCGCGGGAGAGCCCTGCCAGGTTGATTCCCTGACGTTTTCGGTGAGTCCGGTGGACATCTTCCCCAACGGTTTTACCTCGAGTGCGTTGGTTGTCACCCTCTGGGCTGGCGGGTACTCGCACCAAGTCACGATGTCACGTGTCGGCTGGGCGCGGGCGACATGAACCGGACTCGGCGTGGCGTCTCGCTCATTGAGATTCTGATCTCGATTTCGCTGCTCGCCATTCTCCTGGGGGGCATCGCAAGGGCCGACTTCGTCATCTCCCGCCGCTCCTACGCCTTGTCCGGCGGAGGGGGTCGTGACGGCGCGATGCTGCAACTCGTGAACCGGTTCGCCGCATTGCCTTTCGATTCACTCAAGGCGAAAGCCGGGACTACGACCGACAGCACCGCGCCGGTGCCCTACACGCGGAAGATCCAGGTGGACAGTCTCTCACCCCAGCGGAAGCTCGTCACGATCATCGTCACGCCGGCCAACACGCTTTTCGCGGCGGACACCGTGCTGCTGCAGCGCATGCAACCGCCCGAGAACCCGTTCAACTCCCCATGATGCGACGCCGAGGGTTGACGCTGGCCGAGATGATGATCACGGTGGTAATAGTCGCCATGATCGGGACGGCGCTCACGCGTCTGTATGTGGCACAGGCTCGCTCCTACGACCTGCAGACCCAATTGCGGCTGGCACGGTTCGTATCACGCACCGGGATCAACGCTGCCATTCTCGGATCTGCGGATGGTGGAGGCCACGGGCGGCGTCGTGTCCGCAACGAACACCCAGGTCACCGTGCGGACACCCTACGCGATGGGGATCGTGTGCGCGAATACCGCGAGTCTAACCACGGTCGCGTTGTTCCCCGTAGACTCGGCCGCGTACGCGACGGCCGGCTTCACGGGCTACGCGTGGCGAGACTCGCTCGGCGCCTATCATTACGTCGAGTCGGGCGTTACCCTCGCGTCCGGCACGGCGTCCCTCTGCACCACGGCGAATGTGACAGTCCTCCCCGGGGGCTTTGTGGTGGCGATCGCGCCCGCACTCCCCGCGAGCCTGCCGACGGTCACCGCCGTGGGCACGCCAGTGTTGCTGACTCAGCGTCTGACCTACTCGTTCGCCCCATCGGTCACGCTTCCTGGCCGCACGGCGTTATGGCGCACCATTGTTGGCACGAGTGGGACGGATGAGCTCGTGGCCCCGTTCGACTCGACGTCGCAGTTCAAGTTTTTTGTCGTGGGTAGCGATTCGGCACAAAGCGCTGTACCGAACCCGCTGAGCACCATGCTCGGACTGCAGCTCGTTTTCAACGCGCAGAGCGAACGCACACCGCATGGGCATGCGGCCGTCATGACGGCCCAGATCACTACCGCCGTGTTCTTCAACAATCTGCTGAAATGACGACGGCAACGGAGCGGCATATGCCACGGATCAGTCGCCGGCGCGGGATGACCCTGTTGATGGTGCTTCTCGCGATAATGGTTCTTTCGATACTGCTAGCAGCCGCGTTTGCCGCAGCGAGTACCGAGGCGCGGGTGAGCGCAAACCAGCAGGCGAACGTTGATGCCTTCGCGCTTGCCGAGTCCGGCCTCGAGCTCTTCATGGCGAAGCGTGACTCCCTCGGCTTCACGTCGACGCCGCCGGCGGCGTCCGAGTCGGCACACGTCACCTTGAGCGGCGGCTACGCAGACGTGGTTCTGACGCAAGTGCGCAAGGACACCGTGTCGGGTCGCTATGGCTACGCGATCCGGGCGCACGGTGTGAGCACTACGGCCACGCTCACCGGCACGGCCCCGGCCGCGCGCACGGTTGCCGAATACGGGGTCTGGCAGCCGGGGACGATGAACGTGCTCTCGGCCTGGACGACTCTGACCGGGTTGGCCAAGAACGGCACGTCAGGCTCGCTCAGCGGCACCGACGCCTGCGGAGGGGCAGCGGCTCTTCCAGGCGTCGCCACGGTGACGACTCCTGGCTATACCGGCCCGACATCACCGGTCACTGGGAATCCGCCGGTCGACAATCTTGGCACGCAGGCGCAGGCGATCGCGGCGACGAACATCGATTGGAACGGTATCGTGAACAACAATGCCGCCCAACCGAGTATCACCATTCCCCCCGGGACCTGGCCCAGCTTCAGCAATCCGAACTACTGGCCGGTCATCAAGGTGGTGGGCGACGGCACCCTGCCCGCGTCGGGGCAAGGGACGTTGATCGTAACCGGGAACCTGACCTTGAGCGGCAACACCACCTGGAGCGGCGTGGTCCTCGTCGGCGGCAATCTGACGTCGAACGGGAACAATACCGTCAGCGGTGCTGTCGTAACCGGCCTGAACGTTGAATTCGGGCAGTCGGTGCCACAAAACTCGCTTGGAAACGGCAACAAGACGTTCCAGTACAACTCGTGCAATGTGTCCAAAGCAATGGCAGGACAGAGCCAACTGGTTGGCTATAGCAACGCGTGGGTGGACAACTGGAACAGGTACTGAGGGATATCAGTAGCGTCGCCTCGCACCCACAACAATCCCGCGCCGTGGCCCGCGCGCATCAATGCGCCGGGGCGAACTCCGGCAATGGTACCCAGTCGTTTGGTGCACCCAGTGCGGCATAGATCAGGTTGAGCTCCTCGGGCCAAATGCGCAGCCGGTCGGATCTCAGGAACGCGCCGATTGAGTCGGGCCGGAGAGGGATGTGTTTCATGTCATTCACGCCAGCGCGGAACCCGGCCTCGTCCCACATGTCCGGTGCGCCGGAGTGCACCTGGCGCGCGCTGCGCGCCGCGCGGTCGACATCGGTCGCGGTGAGTGGGGTCTGGGTGCCGAGGGCGCCTTCGATCTGGTCGACCCACACGAGACCCACGACGTAGGAGCACTTCCAGCCCCACGTGTGGTCGAGCTGGGGGTGTCGCAGGCCGTCGCGCTCGTGCTTGACCCACGCGGAGAGGAAGTTGTGGACGTCGGCATACGCGCGGCCATACGCGGGCGAGAGCATGTCCCACTGATTGGTCGCAACGACGGCGGCAAGATCGAGGTCCGGGTACGCCTGAAACTCGTTGCGCCAGCCAAACATGTAGGCGCCGCCGTGCGAGAAGCTGAAGTCCGGCTTCCCAATGTCTCGGAGGAACCATATGAGGCCCATGCCGGACGTCGGGCCCTCGGTGAGCATCAACTTCACGGTCTCGGGCTGAAGAATGCGGTGGCCGTCATAGCTGCCGCCGTTCATATAGGCGAGCAGCAGCCGGATGTGATCTCCCGCCGTGGTCACCAGCGTGCCGGCGGGGTAGTCGCCCAGGTAGATCTGCGGCGAGGGTAGGTCGACCGGTCCCAGTCTCGCGTATCCGCGCGCGAACTGGCGGGCGAGTTCGGGGCGCAGGTGCGCCGAGTCCTGAAGTGGCGGAAACTGGCTGTGAATCATGCCCAGCGGCTCGAAGATGTGGCGCTGAACGTAATCCGCGAAGCTCAGGCGCTCGGGGTTGGTGATCTGGACGAGGAGACCGAGTGTCGCGACGCCCAGGTTCGAGTACTGGAATTTCTTCCCAGCCTTGGCGCTCCACGTCGGGAGCGACGCGCCGGAGTAGCTCGGGAGCATCGGCCGGGCGTATTGCGCCCGTAGGTACGTGGCGAGTGGCGCCGGGATGGCGAGCTCGCTGCCGGCGGCATCGCTCGTCAGGCCTGACCAATGGGTGAGGAGGTCTCTGACCGTGATATCGCGTGCGCCGAGCGGGTTCACGACCTCGAAGCCGGCACCTTGGCGCAGGTACGTATTGATCGGCTCATCGAGCGCGAGCGCACCCTGCTCGACCAACTGCATCACCGCGGTCGCCGTGTACGTCTTGCTCATCGAACCTGCCGCGAAGACCGTGGTGCTGGTCATGGGCGCCCCGCCGGCGAGATTCGCCGTGCCGAAGCCCTGCTCCCAGATGACGGTCCCATGTCGCGCGACGGCGACCTCCACCCCGCGCACCCCGTAGACGCGCATGACCTCGGGGACGAACCGGCGCGCGGCCGCGATGAGTCTCGCGTCGCTGGCCCCCGTCTGCGCGGTGGCTACGTGCGTTCCGGCGTGCGTGCCGGCGAGCGCCACGATCACGGCGGCGAGCGTCCCACGTCTCATGCGTTGTCCTCGAGTAAGTGGCTACGCCGGCGGGCATCGCGGCGGTCTCGCCGCCGGCTGCGGACCATCGATCACAGGTAGTGCGTCATCGACGCGGCGGTCCGTCACTTCCAGACCCGCCTCGCAACTCGACCGTGCTTGGCACCGAGGATGGCGCCCAATCGGGGCGGCCGGATTTGAACCGGCGACCTCCTGCTCCCAAAGCAGGCGCGATACCAGGCTACGCTACGCCCCGTGACGTAGACCGGGCAAGCTAGCCCGCCCGTGCACCGCAATCAATCGGCCCGCCGTGGCCGGGATATTGTGCCGCAGGCCGTTCACGCCGCGAGACGGCGACGACTACCGTGTCTCGACCCGGGGGAGCTTGATGGTGAACCTGGCGCCAGCGCCCGGCGTGGTGGCGACCTCGATATCGCCGTCCATCTCGCGCGCCAGATCCCGGCTGATCGCGAGGCCCAGGCCCGTGCCCTGATGGCCGCTCGCCAGCGAGCGTCCGAGTTGCACGAAGGGCTCGAATATCGCCTCAGCCTTGTCCGGCGGGATGCCTGGCCCGGTGTCCTGGACCGCAACCCTCACCCACCGGCCCTCGGCGACGGCCGTGACCGAGATACTGCCGCCCGCCGGCGTGAACTTCACCGCGTTGGCCAGGAGATTGAGCAGAACCTGCTCGACCTTCACCCGATCGGCCCGCATCACGAGTTCGCTGGGATGCCGTTCGATCAGCAATTCGAGCCCCTTCGCGGCCGCCTGCGGTTCCACCATGGGAAACACCGCGTCAATGACCGCCTGCGCGGGGACGAGCGCGAAATCGTACGCCACTTTTTTCGCCGAGATCCGGCCGTAGTCGAGCAGATCACTGATGATGCGTAGCAGGTGTTGCTGGCT
Source organism: uncultured Gemmatimonadales bacterium (assembly GCA_963737895.1). Lineage (GTDB taxonomy): Bacteria > Gemmatimonadota > Gemmatimonadetes > Gemmatimonadales > Gemmatimonadaceae > Palsa-1248. The sequence goes on from CAVTUF010000001.1 coordinate 3,391,076, forward strand.
CGCGCAGATCCGGTTGAGATAGTCGCGCTGTTGGTCGGTCACCGGACCGCCGATGGCGGCATCGATCAACTGCGCGTACCCGATCGTGGCGTTGATTGGCGTCCGAAGCTCGTGCGACATGACCGCGAGGAACTCGCTCTTGGTCCGGCTTGCCGACTCCGCTTCTCCCAACTGGCGGGCATCGTTGATCGCCCGCTGCTGCGCCGCCCGGCGCTCCGTCAGGTCGCGGGTGACCTTCGCGTAGCCCGTCACGCCGCCGTCTTCGCCCCGCAGCGCAGTGATGACGACGCTGGCCCAGAAGGACGAGCCGTCACGCCGGACCCGCCATCCCTCCTCTGCGTATGAGCCGATCCGGGCCGCGACATCGAGTGCCCGCGCCGGCTTCCCAGAGGCCACATCCTCCGGCGTGTAGAACGCGGAAAAGTGGGAGCCGATGATCTCATCGGGACGATAGCCCTTGATCGCTTCCGCGCCCGCATTCCAGGTCGCGACCCGTCCATTGGCGTCCAGCCGGAAGATCGCGTAGTCCCGGACGGTCTGGACGAGCACCCGGAACTGCTCCTCGCTCTGGCTGAGCGCCAGTTCCGCGTTACGGCGGTCCGTGAGGTCTCGCGTGATTGTCGCGAAACCGACGACGGTACCAGACTCGTCGCGCATCGTCGCGATGACCGCATCGGCCCAGAACATCGACCCATCTTTCCGGATGCGCCATCCCTCATCCTCGACCCGGCCGTCCCGGATAGCGTCGGCCAGCTCGCGGGCCAGCTTGCCGGCCGCTATGTCGTCAGGCGGATAGAAGGTCGAGAAATGCTGCCCTACGATCTCGTCGCGCGCATATCCGTTCATCCGCTCGGCACCCTCGTTCCACGTGAGGATATGCCCGCCGGCATCGAGCGCGAAAATCGCGTAGTCGCGTGCGCTATCCACCAGCAGCCGGTATAGCCCGCCGGTCTCAATCCGCAGAACCGGGTGACTCGCCACCGCCGAAGTCCCGTGATCTTTGGGTATCACGTCCCGTACCGCTGGGCCGAACGGAGTCGCGCCTTTGCTGCTTCGTCTTCGCGGTTCTTCGGCGGGGCATTCGTCTCGAGGGAATGGAGCAGCCGTGTCGCGCAGGCGGCAATGTCGTCGATGGCCGCCGCGAAGGCGGCTTCGTTCGCTTTCGACGGCTTCGCAAATCCGCTGATCTTCCGTACGAATTGCAGCGACGCCGCACGGACTTCGCCGGATGTCACGGGCGGCTCGAAGTTGAACAGCGGTCTGATATTCCGGCACATGATGGAATGACCTCGGGGAACGGTACCCTTAATAATCCGCGCTGGAAGGGTCCTACAACACCCACCGGAAGCGATTGCCGGAGACACTGGCCCACCTGCCAGTCTCCGGGCGGGGGCGCGAGGGTACCTCAGGCGTGGCCGCCGGCGCGGATCAGGCCGTTGAGATCGGTCTGGTGGTAGCGGCTCGCTACCAATTGGGCGCCATTCCTGAGCCGCAGGGTGAACATGCCCTTGCCAGTGGGGATCTGCCCGATTCGCCGGACGTGCTGCGCCGAATGGATCAATACCTCACGGACTTCGATGCCGCACGCTCGGGGTCATCGGACCCCAAGGGACTCATTGCGGCCATGACGGAGAAGTACCCGTCATATCCGGAGCGCGGCCTGTTGGGTATTCCGCGCAGATGGCCTACAAGCAATAGTCGTCGTGCGGGCGGGGGCACCGGCCCCCGCCCGTCCGGCCTTCAATTGCTATGGCGAAGGCGGCGACAATGCGATCGTGTATTCACTCTGGACCATTCCGCCCCTGTACGAGCGTGTCGCGACGTGATCGAGACGGATATCGCGCGGCACATCGCCGAAGAGCGGAATCCCGCGCCCGAGGAGAACGGGGATACGGGTGATCGTGAGGCGCTGAATGAGCCCGGCGGCGAGGAAGCGCTGCACCGTGATGCCGCCATCGACATAGGCATGTCGTAGCCCGTGCGCCGCCAACTGCGAGACGATGTCGGTTGGCGCCCCCGACATCGTCTCGAACACGGCTCCTTGTTGCGGCGATGGCGCAAGCGGCCGGCTGCTGAGCACAACTACTCGTTTGCCGGCATACGGCCACGTATCGAAGCCCAGCACCGTTTCGTACGTCATCCGGCCCACCACGATGACGTCGATCCCGGCCATGAACGCGGTGTACCCGTGCTCTTCAACGTCTCCCTGCGGCAGCCAGTCGAGCGACCCATCTTCGCGTGCAATGAAGCCGTCGAGGCTCGTCGCGATGAATACGGAACACAGCATGAGGAATCCTCGGGGCCGGGGTCGCGAAAAACTAACACGACCCCGTGCGGCCGATCAGGTGCCGTTCCGCCATGACGCAGTCGGGGCGCCCGCTGGTGCGTTCCTGGCGATCGTGGCTGCCATCTCCCGGATCAGGTCGGCGTTGGTCATGGGGGACCATCCGTGGCCTTTCATCGGGCGCCCGTATCGGAAATCGCCGCCATAGGCCGGGTGTGTCTGGCTCTCGAGCTCCTCCTGCATCATGTAGACGGCTGGTGCGAGGAAGAAGTCGTCCATGTCGCCGCACAGGATGTGGAGCTTGCCCACGAGTTTTGGCCCGATCGTCGGCCAGTGCTGATGCACATAGTAGCGGAGATCGTAGCCGCTGTCGCGCATGGCCAGCGCGACGGAGTGATCGATCACGCCCGTCTTCGGATCGAAGAGGCGTTTCGGGTATCCGTCTTCACCGACGGGTCCGTACACGACGTTCCAGACGTCGAATTGCCAGCCCGAGCGCAGCTTCGTGCCTGAGGCGATCTCCATCTGCTCCACCGCGCGGCTGGTCGCCATCGGCTGACCGTCGGGAGAGTTCATCTGCATCATCCGCCCGGGCGCGCCGGGCGCGGCGTTAGGTTGGCTGTAGTAGCTCGTGTCGGCGTAGATGTCGGTCAGTTGGTACCGGCGGAAATCGATGGGGTCCGGGAAGAACGTCCAGGTGCCGCCGAAGAAGTCCGGGTGGTAGAGCTGGAGCGCCAGCGACTCCCATCCGCCAGTCGATCCGCCGCTCAGGACACGCGCGTAGGGCGCCGGGATGATGCGATACCGGCGTTCGACTTCCGGAATCAGTTCCTGCAGGATGGCATCGCCGTAGGGGCCGTCGTTCACCGAGTTCACGGCGTACGAGTCGTCGAAGAACTGCGTGGGATGCTGGAACGTGACGATGATCATGCCTGGGAATTTCGTCCGAGATCCACGACTTGTAGAACTCGTATCCGCTTTCGCGTTTGCCGCCACCCGACCACGGATGCGCGGACTCGACATTGGAGCGTGGGTTGGGCGGCTCGAGCACGACGGCGACGGTGCGGCCGCGCTTCGGGGCCGAGTCCTCGGTGAAGCCGTAGGGCGCATCGAGATTGAAGTGATCCTGGAGGTACAGCACCGGGATAGTGCGTGTTCGGGTGTTCGTCGTAGCCCTTGGGCAGCAGGACCGAGGCGCCGAGGAACTGCGGCGCGCCGCCCCACCATTTCGTGAGCATGGCGCTCTGGATCTTGAAATGCTTGACCCATTTCGTATCCGCCGGCAGCGCGATCGGCGGCAGCGCGTGGTCCAGCGCCAGCTTGACGTCGTAGCCCTGCGCCGGATCGAGATGCACCTTCACTGGCTGGCTTACCAGATTGCCGGGCGAGTAGGCCCAGCGCTGTCCATCCCAGTCGCCCTGGCGGGCCCAGATCGTGTGGCCGTCGGCACGGTGGTACTGCGTATAGACGTTCATGACCGCCTGCACGTAGTAGTCGCCGGCGGGCAGATCGCGGAGGCCGGCGAGCGGGTAGCCGAGTGCCGCCGTATCGACGACCGCGGACTCGCCGGGCTTGAGCGAGTCCACATCCGTCGCGAAGAACGGCACGCGCGCGACGAAATCGCGCGACGACTGGTACGCGGCGATGCGGGGCTCGACATCGTCCTTGGTGTAAATGCTGATGAAGAGGTGCCCTGTGACCGGCTGCGCGCTGAGTGATGCCGGGAAGCTGACCTCGAATCGAGGTGTGGGCTGCCGCGAGCACGCGGTGCTTGCGGCGACACTCGCGAATCCCAGGGCCAGTAGCGCGTTTCGGTGCAGCGGCATCATGCGGCATCCCATCATGCGGCATCCATTGTTGTCGGGTGGAATTTCCTGGCGATCGTACAGTGATCGGATCGCGAAGAGGTGTTGTCGTACGGGCAGATGAACGCATCCTGCAGGGCGTGTCAAGCCTCGTGTGACGAGCGGCACGTCCGTGTCGCGCGACGCGCGTAGCGCTGCGCTGCGCGGTGGTGGGTCGTGTCTCATTTCATGGTCTTGCCCGCATCTGCGCGACCGCGTGGCGCGACCGCGTGGCGCGACCGCGTGGCGCGGTAGTCTTGCATGACCGCTACGCGCGGCCGCGGTGGTCAGTGCCTGGCGCCCCAGCAGTCGTAGGCGGCTTTCGCGATGCGTGCGATCACGGAATCCCGGAGCGCGTCCGGCGCGCGCGAGTCCTTGATCAGAACCGCGATCGCGAGGTGTGAATGGTCTGGCAGCGTGATCACGCCCACGTCGTTGGTCGCTGCGGTCACGCCATCGGTGGTGGCCGAGGTACCCGGCTTGTGTGCGACGGCGGCGGTGTGTGGCAACAGTCCCTTGAGCCGGCGGGGAAAGACGGGGGATCGCGTCATGATCCCGAGGAGCCGAGTGGTGGATGCGGGGGAGAGCAGGGCACCGGTCTGCAGCTTCACGAGGAGTTGGGCGAGACCCGCGGCCGTCGCGGAGTTGCGTGGATCGGCCGAAAAGGCGTGGGCCGCGGCCGCGCGCTGCGGTGGTGACTGATCGCGGACGGCGGTCTCGAACGCCGCGAGGGGGTCTGGCGCGCCGTTCGGAAAGGGTATGCCGTAGTATTCCGCCGCCATCTCGCGTTCGGTGAGGGAGACATCGATGCCATCGAGCTCATGGTCGCGCAGGAACTGCTGGATGCGCGGTGCACCGCCGGCGACGCCAATGAGGAGGTCGGCTGCGGTGTTGTCGCTCTGGCCGGCCATGAGATCGAGGAGGTCGCGTATCGGATACGCGTGATGTCCTTCGCTCGCGACGGTTACCGCGATCGGGCTATGGCCGGGCGCAAGATCGGCGGCGGTGGCGACGACCGTTTTCGCGAGATCGACCTGGCCGTGATCGGCGGCGTTGAGGATGGCGATCGCGATCGGCAGCTTGAACACGCTTTGCATTGGGAGCGGCTGCGCCGCATTGAGATCAGCGGATTCGCCGTGCTCGATCTCGCGAGCGGCGACGCCCATGGTGCCGCCCGACGCGCGAGCGATGTCCGCGAATCGGCGCGGCAGCTCGGCGGGGCATGACTGGGCCGGCAGACTGCGCGCCAGAATCGCGACAGAGGAGAATCGCGAAGAGCGGAACGACGGAGGGTGCACGCCGCAAGTTGATGCCGCGGCCCGGTGTTTGGCCGCGCCGTGCTCGTATGGCCAAGCCGTACGGCCATCCGGTACGGGTGTCCGGAACGCCCGTATGCGGCTGGGTCGTCGTCTTGCGGCTATCGTTTATTCGCGATTGGTTTCGGTGGAGTTGTTGGTATGGAGGGAGAGGGGCGCCAGTAGCTCAGTTGGATAGAGCAACAGCCTTCTAAGCTGTAGGTCGGGGGTTCGATTCCCTCCTGGCGCGTGCTGCGTGGCGTGTGCCGCGTCGCGTGTGCTGCGTGGCCCGTGCTGGGTCGCAGGTGCTGGGTCGCAGGTGCTGGGTCGCAGGTGCTGGGTCGCAGGTGCTGGGTCGCAGGTGCTGGGTCGCAGGTGCTGGGTCGCGCACGAGAGAGGAGGTGGGGACCGGAGCGAGGAGACAACGCACTGCCGTCTCTTCTCTCTCCTCTCTACATTGCTCCTCTCGTGCCGGCGGCCGAGGGGCCGGTATCGCGCCCGTAGCTCAATTGGTAGAGCAAGGTCCTCTTAAGTCCGAGGTTGACGGTTCGAGTCCGTCCGGGCGCACTCGTGGTGGTTGGGTACGGCTTTGTAGGGCGGGTGGCGTATGTGTACGAAGTGACGTGATTGATAGCGGCTCACCCGCTGAACGGTTGGGGCTGGGGGGGGGTTGGGGGGGGTTGGGGGTGCGTGGCGAGCGTGTGGTTGGCGCTCTGGCAAGAGTCGCGCAAGAGTCGCGCAAGAGTCGCGGATGCCATTGGCCGGCGACGTGGCCGCGGGGGTGCCGGCGGACGACCGTCAGACGACCGTCAGACGGGTCGTCGTGGGGCTGTGGGGCACGGGCGAGTTCGAGGGCTGGCCTGGAGAGACTGGGGTGGGGTGGAACCCCCGGTGGAGGTTGTGGTTACTGGCAGGCGTGGCCTCGCGCAAATTGCCGGTGTCTCCAGTTGACTTGCTTGCAAACCCAAGGTACGTTGTGAGGCTGCCGCTGAACGCGGCTCCGAATGTGTTTATCAGACGCTGCTGTTTGACAACTGAATCTGAGATCGCAGACGTGCAGGGCGGACTCGTAGATCTGGCGTCCATGTCGGGATGCCGGGGAGAGTTTGACCGACAATCAATCTGTGATTCTTGACGCAACTGCCGGGATTGGCTGTGGCTTCGGCTGCGGTTGATTGCGAGCAGTGGCGTTCGGAAGAGCTGTTTCGAACTTTCTCTTGGAGAGTTTGATCCTGGCTCAGGACGAACGCTGGCGGCGTGCTTAACACATGCAAGTCGTGGGCATCTCGCAAGGGATGACCGGCGAACGGGTGCGTAACACGTGAGCGACCTACCAATGCGCGGGGGATAGCCGGCCCAACGGCCGGGTAATACCGCATACGCCATTCGGGCCGCATGGCCTGATTGGGAAACCTCCGGGGCGGATCGAGGGGCTCGCGGCCTATCAGCTAGTTGGCGGGGTAATGGCCCACCAAGGCGACGACGGGTAGCTGGTCTGAGAGGATGGCCAGCCACATTGGGACTGAGAAACGGCCCAGACTCCTACGGGAGGCAGCAGTGGGGAATATTGCGCAATGGCCGCAAGGCTGACGCAGCGACGCCGCGTGTGGGATGACGCCCTTCGGGGTGTAAACCACTGTTGCCCGGGACGAACGAGGAGATTTATCTCCTGTGACGGTACCGGGTGAGGAAGCACCGGCTAACTCCGTGCCAGCAGCCGCGGTAATACGGAGGGTGCGAGCGTTGTCCGGAATCACTGGGCGTAAAGGGCGCGTAGGCGGCTTGGTAAGGGGGCGGTGAAAGCCCGGGGCTCAACCCCGGGTCTGCCGGACCGACTGCCGAGCTTGAGCACACTAGGGGCGGGTGGAATTCCGGGTGTAGCGGTGGAATGCGTAGAGATCCGGAAGAACACCGGTGGCGAAGGCGGCCCGCCGGGGTGTAGCTGACGCTGAGGCGCGACAGCGTGGGGAGCAAACAGGATTAGATACCCTGGTAGTCCACGCCGTAAACAATGGGCACTAGGTGCTCGGGGGAGCGACCCCTTGGGTGCCGGCGCTAACGCATTAAGTGCCCCGCCTGGGGAGTACGGCCGCAAGGCTGAAACTCAAAGGAATTGACGGGGGCCCGCACAAGCGGTGGAGCATGTGGTTCAATTCGACGCAACGCGAAGAACCTTACCTAGGCTTGACATGTACGTGAAGACTTCGAGAGATCGAGGTCGCCCTTCGGGGCGCGTGCACAGGTGCTGCATGGCTGTCGTCAGCTCGTGTCGTGAGATGTTGGGTTAAGTCCCGCAACGAGCGCAACCCTTGCCCCCTGTTGCCAGCGGCGGTAGAGATACCGGCCGGGGACTCTGGGGGGACTGCCGGTGCCAAACCGGAGGAAGGTGGGGACGACGTCAAGTCATCATGGTCCTTACGTCTAGGGCTACACACGTGCTACAATGGACAGTACAGAGGGGTGCGAGGCAGCAATGCCGAGCCAATCCCCAAAGCTGTCCTCAGTTCGGATTGTCGCCTGCAACCCGGCGGCATGAAGCTGGAATCGCTAGTAATCGTGGATCAGCATCGCCACGGTGAATACGTTCCCGGGCCTTGTACACACCGCCCGTCACGCCATGGAAGCGACGAGCGCCCGAAGTCGGTGCCGGAACCCGCAAGGGGCCAAGCCGCCGAAGGCGAGCGTCGTGACTGGGGCGAAGTCGTAACAAGGTAGCCGTAGGGGAACCTGCGGCTGGATCACCTCCTTACCGGAGTGACGAGTAAGCGCTACTTGGGCGTGAGCCTGAGCTGGCGCGGAAAGTCCTCGGAAGTCGCCCGTCCTACACGTTGTGCGATCTCGGATTCAGTTGTTGAGCGGCGGTTTGATCGCTGTTTGACAACGGTAGGCAGTAGTGATCGTGGGATACGAATCAACACGAGAAATGGCAATGGAGCCGGCGGGCGCGGGCTTTCGGACGCAAGTCCGGGATCACGCGTTTGCAAGCTGCACGAGCCGTTTCACTTGTATGACGTAGATCGCGCGTGCTCTGCTTGACGCGAATTTCTGAACGACTTTTGTGGTCAAGCGAGCGAAAGCATGTGGGGGATGCCTGGGCACACAGAGGCGATGAAGGCCGTGGTAAGCTGCGATAAGCCAAGGGGAGCGGCAAACACGCATTGATCCTTGGATGGCCGAATGGGGAAACCCGGCGGTGCGCAAGCGCCGTCATCTCGCTTTGGCGAGAGGCGAACCCGGTGAACTGAAACATTCTCAGTAACCGGAGGAAGAGAAATCAACCGAGATTCCCGGAGTAGCGGCGAGCGAAACGGGAACAGCCCAAACCGTGGGGCCTTCGGGCGCCGCGGGGTTGTAGGACCCACGGACGCGACAGACTAGGGTAGCGGAAGTCCCCTGGAACGGGGCGCCAGAGACGGTGAGAGCCCGGTATGCGACACCCAGCGTTTGTCGTAGTGGAGTTCCTGAGTAACGCCCGACTCGAGTAATCGGGCGTGAAGCTGGGGGGACCACCCTCCAAGGCTAAAGACTCCTGTGTGACCGATAGTGAACGAGTACCGTGAGGGACAGGTGAAAAGCACCCCTGGGCGGGGAGTGAAAAAGAGCCTGAAACCACATGCTTACAAGCGGTAGGAGGGTGACGCGTGTCTTCGGATGCGTGGGCGCCTGACTGCGTGCCTTTTGCATTATGATCCGGCGAGTTACTGCTTGGGAGCGAGGCTAAGCCGCTATGCGGCGGAGCCACAGCGAAAGCGAGTCCTGTAACGAGGGCGACTGAAGTTCCTGGGCGTAGACCCGAAGCCAGGGCGATCTACCCATGAGCAGGGTGAAGCTCGGGTAACACCGAGTGGAGGCCCGAACCGGTGTGGGTTGAAAACCGCTCGGATGACTTGTGGGTAGGGGTGAAAGGCCAATCAAGCCTGGAGATAGCTGGTTCTCCCCGAAATCTATTGAGGTAGAGCCTCGAGGCGTGTTCACAGGAGGTAGAGCGACTGGATGGGCGCGGGGCGCAAAGCGCGCTACCAACCCCAACCAAACTCCGAATACCTGCTGAATGGACCTCGGGAGGCAGTCGGCGAGCGATAATGTCCGTCGGCGAGAGGGAAAGAACCCAGAACCACAGCTAAGGTCCCGAAGTGGCCGCTGAGTATAGCGAAGGATGTGTACGTGCTGCGACAACTGGGAGGTTGGCTTAGAAGCAGCCATCCTTTAAAGAGTGCGTAATAGCTCACCAGTCCAGCGTGTATGCGCCGAGAATGGTCGGGATTAAGCGGCCCGCCGAAGCTTGGTCTTGTCTCTTACGAGACAGGGGTAGGGGAGCGTTCCCCGTGCTGTGAAGCCCCGGTGGAAACCATGGGGTGGAGCGAGGGGAAGTGAGGATGCCGGAATGAGTACGCGCAAACGCGGGTGAAAACCCCGCGCACCGTAAGCCCAAGGATTCCTGCGCCATGGCAATCAGCGCAGGGTGAGGCGGACCCTAAGGCGAGGCCCCAGAGGCGTAGCCGATGGATAGTGGGCGAAAATTCCCACCCCGCCGTACGAGCGTTATTACCCATCAGGGGACACAGGAACGAAGTGAGAGCGGCCACGTGGAGGGCCGTCTAACCCAGTAGGCGCAAGCCGAGAGGGGAATGCGAGGGGAGGGGGCAACTCCGATCCGAGTCTCGCGGAGTCGACTGGCAAGAAAAGCCTGACTGGGGAGCGCGTACGACGTCCGTACCGTAAACCGACACAGGTGGGCGAGGCGAGCAGCCTCAGGTGAACGAGTGAAACGTGGTCAAGGAACTCGGCATAATGATCCCGTAACTTCGGAAGAAGGGATGCCACTCTGGGTAGTGGGGTTTACCCCCATCGCTCGCAGTGGCCGCAGCGAATCGGCCCAAGCGACTGTTTAGCAAAAACACAGGTGTGTGCCAAGCCGCACAAGGCGCCGTATACACACTGACGCCTGCCCGGTGCCGGAAGGTTAAGGGGAGAGGTTAGCCGCAAGGCGAAGCTTTGAGCCGAAGCCCCGGTAAACGGCGGCCGTAACTATAACGGTTAACCCCGCGTGCTACCGCGGATGGCCGTTGGAAAATCTGGCTATATGCTGGAACAGCTGGAGTATGTCGTGGTACCGAGAGTCCCATCCTCGGTGAAAATCCATGACTGCAGCCAATCAGCAGGAAAGACTGTCGATCACTGAGTCGCAGAAGTGGTTTCTCGCCGGCTTTATCGAGGGCGAGGGATCGGTATGCGTCTCGATCAAGAGCAACCCAGCGCTACAGTTTGGGTTCTACGTGCACCCCGAGTTTTTTCTCTACCAGTTTCGGGGATATCCGCAGATGCTCGAATTGGCCCGGTCCTTCTTTGGATCGGGGAGCATTTCCCCCAAATCGGGGAATGAGCGAGTGCTGGTGTACCGGCTTTCGAGTAGGAGAGTGATCGCCGAACAGGTGATCCCGTTCCTTCGCGAATACATGGGGTTTGCTCCGCGCAACCAGATCTATGAGCGCTTTTGCAAGATCGTGGAAGCGATGGAGCGCAAAGAACACCTCACGCGGTCCGGAGCTGTGCGTATCGTCGAACAGGCGTACACGCTGAATCCGGTCTCGAAGGGCAAGGAGCGGAAACGCTCCTTGCAGCAGGTGATTGACAGAATCCTCAGAGACTACACGCCAGACTCTGACTCAATCAGGTCGGTCAGAGATGATATAGTCCGTTCTGCATGGCGACATGCAGCTAACACAAAGCCTAAGGTAGCGAAATTCCTTGTCGGGTAAGCAATTGCCCGGAGCGGGAGCGATCCCGTTCATTCAACCGGCTCAAATCGGTGAAGCCCTCCCGGCGCCCATGCAGGTGCGCCACGGGTAATACCGAGGGTAAGATCGTCCACGTGGCGATCCCCGTAACGACTCAGGGGTGAGATCCCTGGATGGAGTGTCTCCACTCCATAAGACGCCGGCCCTGGTTCTGGGTCTGACGAAAGTCAGGCGAGCGGAAGTATCACGGAAGCGAGATCCTCAACTCGCTCCAACCAGGTGAACGTATAGTCTGTGCCACGGGAAACCGTGGAATCACATGAAGTTCCGACCTGCACGAATGGCGTAACGACTTGGGCACTGTCTCGACCACGTGCTCGGCGAAATTGCAGTCTCGGTGAGGATTCCGAGTCCCCGCAGCAGGACAAAAAGACCCCATGCACCTTTACTGTATCCTGTCATTGAGCATTATGCTGGACTGTGTAGCATAGGTGGGAGCCGTTGAGGCCCGGGCGCTAGCTCGGGCGGAGGCAACAGTGAAATACCACCCTGTACTGTGTGATGCTCTCACGAAGGCGAGGCAAACCCTCCCTCGGACCGTGGCAGGTGGGCAGTTTGACTGGGGCGGTCGCCTCCGAAAGAGTAACGGAGGCGCGCGCATGGTTCCCTCAGCGCGGTCGGTACTCGCGCCTATAGAGTGTAACGGCAGAAGGGAGCCTGACGGTGAGAGCGACAGCTCGAACCGGGTCGAAAGACGGCCGTAGTGATCCGGTAGCCCGGTGTGGATCGGCTATCGCGCAACGGATAAAAGGTACGCTGGGGATAACAGGCTTATCGCGCCCGAGAGTTCACATCGACGGCGCGGTTTGGCACCTCAATGTCGGCTTATCACATCCTGGGGCTGGAGAAGGTCCCAAGGGTCCGGCTGTTCGCCGGTTAAAGTGGTACATGAGCTGGGTTCAGAACGTCGTGAGACAGTTCGGTCTGTATCCGCTGTGGGCGTTGGAAGATTGAGGGGCGTGGACCCTAGTACGAGAGGACCGGGTCGAACTGCCCGCTCGTGTCCCGGCTGTGGCGCCAGCTGCAACGCCGGGTAGCGATGGCAGGCGGAGATAACCGCTGAATGCATCTAAGTGGGAAGCTCCCCCCGAGATGAATCTTCCCTGGAGCCTTGAGCTCCCTGAAGGGCCGTGAGAGACCATCACGTCGATAGGCCGCATGTGGAACGTCCGCGAGGACCTCCGAGCAAAGCGGTCCTAATCGCCCGTGTGGCTTGACTACTCCAATATCCAAGCAGAGCACTGCACGATCTAATTCGATTCGTATTCCATGATCACTACTGCATATCGTTTTCTCTTGTTCGTCTCTTTGTTCGCAGACACATCCCGTCTCGAATGACCCCGCCGTGACTCGCTGACAGGCATTGCTGCCAGGAAGGCCGACAGTAACCTGCATGTACAGCGACAACGTCGAGTCACCAGGACGTCACAAATCCGCACCACTTCGCAGTTATCAACAATCACCACCACACCTCACCACTAATCGCTGGCGACTAGAGCGTAGGGGCCACACTCGTTCCCATTCCGAACACGATCGTTAAGCCCTACAGCGCCAATGGTACTCCGCCCGAGAGGGCGCGGGAGAGTAGGCCGTCGCCGGCACTCCGTTCACACCGCCCCCAGTAGCACGCGCTGCTGGGGGCGGTGTGCGTCCGGGTTGTGGGGCCAGCTCGACGGCCCTCGTACCCCACGCAAGCCTGCCAGGCATCACGCAAAGCGCACCACGCCATCGCGCCCCGTGACGACAGTGAGCAACCCCGAAAGCACTCTCGCCGACCCTCTCATATCAGGTGAGATCCAACGGCGGAAGTGCCGCACCGCCAATGATTCTCACGATCCGCCGCAACCGCGCACGGTCCCCTCGTCCCGCCAGATTCTACTCCGTCTTTTCTCTCTCTCCCACCTGACCACTCATGCCCCGCGCCGGCATCGTCACACTCGCCGGCAAGCCCAACGCCGGCAAATCCACGCTGCTCAATCGCCTCATCGGCCAGCGCCTCAGCATCACCAGCCCCAAGCCACAATCCACCCGCGACCGAGTCGTCGGCATCCTCACCCGCGATTCCGCCAGCGGATCCGAGGCGGCCAGCCCCTCCCAGCTCGTACTCTTCGACACCCCTGGCCTCATCGAGCCGCGCGATGACCTCCAGCGATCCATGCGCACCGCGGCCCTGATCGCGCTCACGGACGCCGACGTGATCGTCTACCTGGCCAATGCCATGGCAGGGGAGCCCCCTTCGCTCGAGACCGCAGCCGGGTTGTCCACATCGCTCCGCGCTCCGATCGTGCTCGCCCTCAACAAAGCCGATCTCCTCCCAGCCAGCCGCCGCGAGGGTCTCACCGCGCCGGCCCCGGGCGCCCGGCGGGCTCGGCGGCTCGGTCGGCTCGGTCGGCTCGGTCGGCTCGGCCGACCCGCAGTCGCCTTCGCGCTACGCGGCCACGTTCCTCATCTCCGCCACGACCGGCGAAAGCGTAGACCTGATGCTCGACGCCGTCACCGCGATGCTCCCCGAGAGCCCGTTCCTCTATCCCGCGGACAATGTCAGCACCCAATCGCTCCGCTTCTTCGCGAGCGAGCTCATCAGAGAAACGGCCTTCGAGCAGCTCGAACAGGAGCTGCCCTACAGTCTCGCCGCCCAGGTCGAGGAGTTCCGCGAAGAGCAGTCCCCGGTGTACATTCGCGCGACTATCTACGTCGAACGGGACAGCCAGCAGGGCATTCTCGTCGGACATAAGGGCTCGCGTATCCGCGACATCGGCCGCGCCGCCCGTATCAAGATCGAGCAGCTCGTGGGCGCGCCGGTCTACCTCGACCTCCGCGTCAAGGTTCTCAAGGACTGGAGGCGTGACCCCGTCGCACTTCGCCGGTTTGGCTATCTGTCTCCGCCCCCGGCACGATCGTAGCGGGTACCAGCTAGCGGTTACCAGGCGGATCCCTGCGCGTATCACCGCTGGGTCCTGCCCCAGACACAGTACAGACGACGCCGCCCCGAACGACTCCCACCCAACGCACCAATGCCTCTCGCTCCCCAACTTCTCGCGATCCTGGTCTGCCCCAAGTGCAAAGGCGCACTCGAGTACCGTGAGGCCGAGGCATGTCTGATCTGCCACACGGACGGCCTGCGATACGCGATCCGGGACGACATCCCGATCATGCTGATCGACGAGGCCACCCCGGTGGAGAAGTGACCACCACCATCATCCGGATCACCCTGGTCTCACGTTGACGTCGCGCTGATCGCGACACACGCATGTTGAGCGCACCCTGACCACACCCTGAGCACCGTAACCGCCACTTAACCCGCCAAAGACACAGCCGCCGCCTACCGCCGCCCGCCGCCGCCCCGCGTCGCCCGCCGCACCCACCGCCGGCACCCTTGACCGGCACCGTACGCCACGACGTTCGCGGTTCCTAACTCCGTTGCCTCTGACCAGTTGGCTGGTCCTAGTAGCGTGGCCGACCATACCTTGGCGGCCCAGCGACCCCTCCTGCTACTCCCACTGTCCGTGGCCCACTCCATTGCGATCTTCTTCACGCTCGACGGGGCCCAGCCACCCCCAGTGGTTCAGGCGTGGATTGAGGCGCGGTCGCTCACAATGGTCGTGGTCCGCTCAGCCGATGATCTCATGGCCCGCACGCTCCGCGGCCGTCCTCGGCTGGTGATCTTCGACGCCCTGGGTAGTGCCGCCAAGGCGGGTGCCGCGAACACCGCCACCTTTGAATCGTGCACCCGTCTCAAACGCGACTCCTACACCGGCATCATACCGGCCGTCGCGCTGACGATCGCCGGCGACGCCGAGATCGGCTACGCGTTCGACGCCGGTGCCGATGAGGTCGTTCCGACGGGGATGCCGGATGCCGAGGCTCGCCGCCGGCTCGACGTGCTCCTCCGCCGCTCGGACCGCGACACCTACGTGCACCCGTCCACCCGCCTTCCCGGCACCGACCAGATCGAGGCCGACATCGCCCGGCGCATCGCGGCGGGTGAGACGCTGGCCGTGTGTTACGCGGACCTCGACCACTTCAAGGAATTCAACGACCGCTATAGCTACTACAATGGCGACCGCGTCATCCGCATCCTCGCCAAGATCCTGCACGATGTCGTGAAAGGATGTTGCGGCGAGGAAGGATTCGTTGGGCACATCGGAGGCGATGACTTTATTTTCATCGTGCCGGCGACCGCGGTGGGCGACACGTGCGGCGAGGTCATCTCGATCTTCGACGCGCTCGTCCCCTACCAGTACTCCGAGCAGGACCGTCGCGCGGGGTACTTTTTCGGCAAGGACCGGCGCGGCCAGCTCCACCGCGTCCCCCTCATGACGGTGTCAATCGGCGTCGTAACGAATGAGCGCCGCCAGTTCACCCAGGCCTCGCAAATGAGCGAGTTGGCGACCGAAATGAAGAGCTACGCAAAGACGCTGAATGGATCCGTCTACACGGTGGATCGCCGGCAGGACGCGGTGACGGAACACCCGCTCGTCGTGACTCGCGCCGACGTGGCCGCGATCGGGGAGGACCGGTGAACATCGCCTGCGGAGAATGCCGGTCGGTCTTCCGCGTCGATCCGGCCCGCATCCCGGCCGGAGGCGTGCGCGCACGCTGCTCGGTCTGCGGCGGCGTGATCCTGATCGCGATCGACAGCGCCAATGGCTCGTCCGCCCACGCGCCGGCCGCAGGCCATGCGGCATCACATGCATCACACGCGGCCGGGCAGGGCGGCTTCTCGCCCGGGGCATCCTCGCAGTCCGCGACCGCCACCGCACCACCCCCGGACCGGAAATCCGGCGCGTCGGGGATGCCGGGGGGCATTTCGCGTCCCACGCCCATCCCGCGCCCATCCGGCGCCCCAGCGCGTATCCGTGCCGGCGGCCACCGGGCTCCGGCCCGCTGCGTCGGCCCCGGCGGCACCCGCGCACAACATGGCCAACTCCGCGCGGCCCGCCGTCACGCCATCGCGCGGTGTACCGCCGGTGGCACCGTTCGGGATGGGCAGTGCCCCGATGGCCCCGCCGGCGCTCCGGCCCACGCCTGGTTCGTCCGTCCGCGTCCCGCCCGCAGGCGCACCAGCCGGCTCGGCGCCCGCACCGCGCCCGGCGTTTGCGCCGGGATTCGCACCCAACTTTGCCCCCAGCCGCCCAGCCGGCAGTACGGCCACTGCCACGGCCGCCCCGGCTGCGCCGCCGCGGACCGCGCCGCCCGTGGCACCCGGTCTGCCGTCGATGGCGCCCGCCGGCATTCCGCGCGGCGGCCAGCCCGCACCAATGCCAGGAAGCCCGGCCGCTGCCCGGTCATCGGCACCCGCGGGCGCGCCGGCCGCACCGTCAGCGCTGGGCGCCATGGCGCCTGCCCGGATCCCCGGCGCCGCCCCGGTGTCCCCCAACGCATTCGCGCCCGCCTCGGCGCCGCCCACGACCCGCCCGGCGATGCCGCCAATGCGGCCTGCCGTGCCGCCGCCGGCGCCCGGCCACTCAGCGAGCGTCGCGCCGCCCGCGGCACCATCGGTCATGCCGCCCAGTCTTCGCCCGCCGCCGACGCCCCCGTCGGTCTCATCGCTGGCCGTCACGTCGCCCGCGATGCCTGTGGTCACCGCGACGACGCCGGCACCGGCCGAACGCAAGCCGATCAACCCGTTCCTCGCGAACGATCCGAATCAGAAAGCGAAGCGGCTGGCGCGCGCCCTCGTGTCCGACATGCTCGCGTACCACCCGGGCAAGCGCGACGAAGGACTCGCGAACGGCACGCTCAAGCAGATCTTCCGCGAGGAGATCAAGAAGAGCTACGAGGAATACGTCGATCAGATCGGACGCGACTTCGCCGAGAGCTCGACGCACTTCCAGGACGCACTGAACGAACTGCTCGCGGCGGGGAAGAAGATGTTCTAGCGGTTTGCGATCGGCGGTTCGCGATCGGCGGCTTGCGATCGGCGGCTTGCGATCAGCGCGTCGCGAAATCACGTCAACGATCGGCGGGGGCTGGCTGCGGAGTGTCGCGGCCGGCCCCCGATGCGTTTGGTGATCGCCGCCACGGAGCATCCCGATTCTGCTTATCTTTCCCTCCATGGCAGACATCGAACGGGAGCGCGATCTGCACCGCATCGCCGAGCGGTTGGGCGAGCTCCGGGGGTACCTTTGACATCAATGGCCTCCGCGCGACGCTGGAGGAACTCGAGCGCGCGATGGCGGAACCGGCCTTCTGGGACCGCCCCGACCGCGCACGCGACGTCGTGCAGCGGGTCAAGACGCTGAAAGTCGTCATCGATCCGTACGACCGGCTCAGCGCACAGCTCCAGAGCGCGACAGAGCTGGACGAGATGCTGCGCAGCGAGCCCGATCCCGCAATGGCGGGCGACGTCGATCACCTGGTGAGCACGACCCGGGAGGAGCTCGACGCGTTCGAGTTGCGGTCGCTGCTCGCCGGCAAGGACGACTTCCGGGATGCGCAGGTCGAGATCAGCGCCGGCGCCGGCGGCACCGAGGCGCAGGACTGGGCGCAGATGCTCATGCGGATGTATACCCGGTGGGCCGAGCGCCGCGGCTTCACGGTCGAGATGCTCGACCTGAGCGAGGGCGAAGAAGCCGGCATCAAGGGCGCCGTGATGGAGATTCACGGATCCTATGCCTACGGGTTCCTGCTGCCGGAGGCGGGCGTCCACCGCCTCGTGCGGATCTCACCCTTCGATGCGAACGCGCGGCGGCATACGAGTTTCGCATCGGTGTTCGTGTATCCGGTCGTCAATGACGAGATCAACATCGAGATCCGGGATGATGATCTCAAGATCGACGTCTATCGCGCGTCTGGTGCAGGCGGCCAGCACGTCAACAAGACCAGCTCCGCGGTCCGCATCACGCACATCCCGACCGGTATCGTCGTCGCATCCCAGCAGGAGCGGTCGCAGTTCAAGAACAAGGCGACCGCCATGAAGATGCTCAAGAACCGCCTCTATCAACTCGAGGCGGACCGGCAGGCCGCGCAGAAGGCGGCGCTCGATGCGACGAAGGCGGACGTGACCTTTGGCAGCCAGATTCGCAGTTACGTGTTCCAGCCGTACACGATGGTCAACGACCACCGGACCGAGCTCAAGATCCCGGACGTTCAGAAGGTGATGGACGGTGGGATCGATCCGTTCATCGAGGCGTATCTCAAGGCCTCGGTGCGGCGAGCCGGCGGCACGAACGGGACGGCCGCCGCGTGACCGCGGCCGGCGGCGCACCCGACGATCTCAACTTCGTCCTGCGTGACCGGCGCGCCAAACTCGACGCGCTGATCGCGGCGGGCGTCGAGCCGTTCGCGTACCGGTTCGGGCGCACGCACACCGCATCCGAGGCGCGCGCGTCGCTTCCGGAGGGCGCCGACGAGGGGCCGGTCGTCACCACGGCGGGGCGGGTGGTGTCGTGGCGCGGACACGGCAAGACGACGTTCGCGCATCTCGCCGACCAGGGTGGCCAGATCCAGCTCTACTTCCGCAAGGACGCCCTGGGCGATGCCTACGACCTGCTTGCCCGGCTCGACCTCGGCGACGTGATCGGCGTCACAGGGCCGGTGTTCCGGACACGAACGGGGGAGCCGACCATCCGGGTCGAGTCGGTCGAGCTGCTGGCCAAGTCGCTCCGGCCGCTTCCGCTGGGCAAGGAAGAGACGGTCGACGGCCACGTCGTCCGGCACTCAGGCTTCAGTGACCCGGAGCAACGCTACCGGCAGCGATACGCCGATCTCGCGGTGCATCCCGATGTCCGTGCCGTGTTCGTGGCGCGCGCCCGGATGGTCGCGGCGATCCGCGCGTACCTCGACTCGCGCGGGTACCTCGAAGTCGAGACACCGGTCCTCCAGCCGCTCTATGGCGGCGCGCGGGCGCGGCCGTTCACGACGTACCATCAGGCGCTGGACACGTCGCTCTTTCTCCGGATCGCGGACGAGTTGTACCTCAAGCGGCTGATCGTTGGGGGCTTCGAGCGGGTATATGAGATCGGGCACGACTTCCGCAACGAGGGAATCGACCGGTCGCACAACCCGGAGTTCACGATGCTCGAGTTCTACGAGGCGTACGCGGACTACGAAGACATGATGGGCGTGGTCGAAGCGCTGGTGGTGGCGGCGGCCACCGCGGTGCGTAGCGTCGCCGTCGCCGGGACAACAATGCCGGACATCGCCGCGCCGTTCGCACGCGTGGAGTGGATGCCGGCGCTCGGAGCCGCGGTCGGCCAGGACCCGTGGACGTTGATGGGGGACGAGAAACGTCTCCGCGCGCTCGCGCGCGACCTCCACATCGCGGACATGGATACACTCGGCCCGATGCAGCTCCTGGACGCGATCTTTCAGGAGACTGTCGAGTCGAAGCTCGAGCAGCCGACATTCGTGATCGATTTTCCGGAGCCGCTGTCGCCGCTCGCCAAGCGCCGCCGCGGCGGCGCGGGTGCGGTCCCGGGGCGCGCCATCGCGCTCACGGAACGGTTCGAGCTGTTCGCGAATGGCCGGGAGCTCGCCAATGCCTTCAGTGAGCTGAACGACCCGATCGATCAGCGCGCACGATTCGAGGCGCAAGCACGGCTCCGCGCGGCCGGCGACGAAGAAGCGCCCGGCGTGGACGAGGACTACCTGCGCGCCCTCGAATACGGCATGCCGCCCACGGGCGGCGTGGGGATCGGCATCGACCGGCTTCTCATGTACCTCACGGGTATCCCGCACATCCGGGACGTGATTCTCTTTCCCGCAATGCGCCCCGAAGGCCATGGCGCGAAGGGGGCGCCATGACCGCGGGCGCCATATCGGCCGACGACCGCACGCCGGTCCCGGGCCGCCCGCGCGCGCGCGTGTCGAGCCGCCTCGAATGGGCGATCGCGTGGCGGTATCTCCGGAGCCGCAAAGGGCTCGCGGCTGCTGTCGTTCATCAGCGTCGTCGCGATCGGCGGCGTCGTCGTCGGCGTGAGCGCCCTCATCCTGATCATGGGTGTCATGAACGGCCTGCAGAACGATCTCCGGGACAAGATCCTCGTTGGCAGCCCGGATCTCCGGGTGCTCAACTACGGCCAGGATCTCAAGATCGACGATTGGCAGGCGGTGCTCGAGAAGGTGAAGGCGTTCCACGGGGTGGTTGACGCCGCGCCATTCGTGCTGACGCAGGGTCTCGTGAGCGCGGGGCACAACTACGTCGAGGCCGCGCAGGTGATGGGCATTGAGCCGCAGGGGCCGCACGTCGCGCAGGTCACCACGATCCGGCAGCACGCCATTCAGGGCTCCGGAGACTTCCGCTTCGCGAGCTCCGACGGGCGCACGCGCGGGGTCGTGGTCGGGAAGTTGCTGGCCGAGCGGTTGGGACTGTCGCCTGGTGACACCGTACGGATGCTGGCGCCACCGGCCGGGAACAAGATCAATCCCGTGCTCGGCACGATCACCCCTCGCTATTTCATCTTCGAGGTGACGGGACTGTTCGAAACCGGGATGTACGAGTACGACAACTCGTACATCTACATGGCGCTCCCCGTCGCGCAGGATTTCGCGTCGCTCGGCGGCGCCGTGACCGGGCTCGAAGTGAAGACCGCGGACCGGTGGGGCGCGGCGGCGGTGGCGCGCACACTCGAGACGTCGCTCGGCTACCCATACCGGGCTGAGGATTGGCAGCAACAGAACAGCTCTTTGTTCCGGGCGCTCAAGCTCGAGAAGTTCACAATGGGGTTCATCGTGCTCCTCATCATCATCGTCGCGGCGTTCAACATCGTGAGCACGCTGACCATGGTCGTCGCGGACAAGACCCGCGAGATCGGCATCCTCAAGGCAATGGGGATGCCTTCACGGTCGATCCGGCGGATCTTCCTCGCTCAGGGGCTGGTGATCGGCGCGGTCGGGACCTCGATGGGGCTCATCGTCGGGCTCGGCGGCGCCATCGTGCTGGAACGCTTCAAGTTCATCAAGCTCGACCCCCAGATCTATTTCATCGACCACATGCCGGTGGCGGTGCAGCCGCTGGATGTCATCCTCACGATCGTGGCGAGTCTCGTGATCGCCACGCTGGCCACGCTGTATCCGTCGTTGCAGGCGGCGCGGCTGTATCCGATCGAAGCGATCCGGCACGAGTAACGGCGGCCACGATGACCACGGTCGTACTCGAGGGGCGCGAGTTGTGGAAGTCGTACCGGGGCGGCGACGGGTCGCTGCTGCCCGTGCTCTCGGGCGTGGACCTGCGCGTGGTGCAGGGTGAAATGGTCGCCGTCGTCGGGGCGAGTGGAGCGGGGAAGAGCACGCTGCTGCACGTCCTCGGCGCGCTCGACCGGCCCAGCCGCGGATACGTGGTGATCGGCGGGCAGCCCGTGAGCGGGCTTTCGGACGACGCGGTGGCCGCGCTCCGCAACCGGACCGTCGGCTTCGTCTTCCAGTTCCACCATCTGCTCCGCGAGTTCTCGGCGCTCGAGAACGTGATGATGCCGCTCCGGATCGGTGGCATCGCGAAGCCGGCGGCGCGCAGCCGGGCGGAGGAACTACTGGCGCGCGTCGGGTTGAGCGGGCGGATGCATCACCGCCCGGCGGAGCTCTCCGGCGGCGAGCAGCAGCGGACCGCGGTGGCGCGCGCGCTGGTGGCCGACCCCGCTGTATTATTAGCGGATGAGCCGTCGGGGAACCTCGACCATGCGAACGCGGAGCGGCTGCACGAGCTCTTCGCCGAGCTGGCGCGGGACCTCGAGGTGGGGATGGTCGTCGTGACCCACAACCGGTCGCTCGCGGCTCGTGCGGACCGGGTGCTGGCCCTGGCAAGATGGCCGGCTGATTCCGACGGATGCGCGCGAGGGGGTGGCCTAATGCAATGCGACGATTGCAAGGAGCGCGACAGCGTCGTGCAGCTGGTGCAAGCCGTCGACGGCACCCTCAAGGAATTGCATCTCTGCGAGCAGTGCGCCGCGAAGCGTGGCGTCGAGTCCACGGTCGCCGCGAGCCCCCCGCTCGGCGAGATCCTGCAGAAAGCCCAGGCGCAACTGGTCATGGGCGGCGGCTCGGCGGCCGCCAACGCGCGGGACGCCGTGCGCTGCACCTTCTGCTCGGCGACATTCGCCGATTTCCGCGCCACCGGCCGTCTGGGGTGCGCGCATTGCTACGCCGCGTTCGAGTCCAGCCTGCGGGACCTGCTGCGCCGTGTGCACGGCAGCGGGCGGCACACGGGCCAGCGCTATGAGCCGCCGCGGCCCGACGCGCTCCAGCGCGCGGTCACGCTGGGCGAGCTCCGGGACCGGTTGCGCCGGGCGATCGAGGGCGAGCAGTTCGAGCTGGCGGCCGACATCAGGGATCGCATCCGGGTGCTCGAATGAGGCGCCAATGAGCCTCGACCTGGCGCTCCTGCCGGACGGCGGCGTGAGTTGGATGGACGCGTCGGGCGACCATGCGGACATCGTCCTGTCGACCCGGATCCGCCTCGCACGCAACGTGGAGGGCTACGCGTTTACGGGGCGCGCCCGGGACGGCGAGCGGCTGCGGGTGCTGACCCAGGTGCGCGACGCGGCCCGCGAAGTGGAGAGTTTGTCACACAGCGTACTCCTCCGCGTTGACGAACTGCCTCCGACCGACCGGCTCCTGTTGCACGAACGGCACCTGGTTAGCAAGGAACTGGCGGGGTTGGACGCGCAGCACCCGGTCCGGAGCGGGGCGGCCGTGTTTCTCGGCCCCGACGTGGGCGTCATGGTGAATGAGGAGGACCATCTCCGGCTGCAGGCGCTGCGCTCGGGATTCGGGCTCCCGGCGGCCTTTGCGGCGGTTCGCCAGTTGGACCGGGAATTGGGCTCGAAAGTCCCGTATGCGTTTCACGACGAATTCGGATATCTGACCGCGTGCCCGACCAACGTCGGAACCGGGATGCGGGCGTCCGTACTGATCCACTTACCGGGACTGGTGCTCACGAAAGAGATGAGCAAGGTGCTGGCGAGCCTGCAGCAAATGGGGTTGACGTACCGCGGGTTGTACGGCGAAGGCAGCGATGTCGTCGGGAATTTCTTTCAGATCTCCAACCAGACGACGCTGGGGAAGACGGAAGACGAGTTACTCGACGACCTTGTGCGCGTCGTCAAGACGGTGATCGCGCGCGAGGAAGATGCGAGGCGGCTGTTGCTCCGCGACGCCGGTTATATTATTGAAGACAAGGTGTGGCGCGCATACGGCACCTTACGATATGCCCGAAGCCTCACGTTCGACGAGGCAATGAACTATCTGAGTGGGGTGCGGTTGGCGGTCGGCTTGAAACTGATCTCTGGCCTCAGTGTATATACTCTCAACAAGCTCCTGATATTTAGCCAGTTAGCGCATCTTGCCCACGCCGAGGGGCGGGCGCTGACGGAGAGCGAGTCGAACCTGGCACGCGCGCGGTATGTGCGCCAGACGCTCGCCAACGAGGCCGCGACGCACGATTAGCGTCGCAGAGCGGGCGCAGCACCCTGGCGTAGGTGCGGCGGCTCGTGAGAGTGAGGGGGTCAGGGCGTCATGAACGGCTACAACTTCACGGAACGGGTCCGGAAGGTCCTGGCAATGGCGCGTGAAGAGGCGGCTCGCCTCCACCACGAGTACGTGGGGACGGAGCACATCCTCCTCGGGCTGATTCGCGAAGGCGAAGGCGTGGCCGCGGCCGTGCTGCAGAACATGAACGTCGACCTCGACGAGATCCAGCAGAAGATCGAGGAGACGGTCAAGAAGGGCAAAGCGGCGCAGACGACCGGCCCGGACCTCCCCTATACCTCGCGCGCCAAGAAAGTGCTGGAGCTGGCAATGAGCGAGGCACGGGAGCTCAATCACAGCTACGTCGGCACCGAGCACCTGCTGCTCGGGCTTCTGCGCGAGGAGAAAGGCATTGCCGCGCAGGTGCTGACCGACGCCGGCGTGAGCCTCGAAGCGGCGCGCACGGAGACCCTGCGCCTGCTCGGCACCGAGATGCCGCAGGGCGGCAGCGCGACCGCACAGCAGGGCGCGGGCGTCGCGACGCCGGCATCTTCGTCGCCGTCCAAAGGCGAGAAGAAGTCCAAGACGCCAGCCCTCGATCACTTCTGCCGCGACCTGACGCAACTGGCGGCCGAGGGGCAGCTCGACCCGACGATCGGCCGGGCCAAAGAGATCGAGCGGGTGATGGAAGTCCTGACCCGCCGCAAGAAGAACAACCCCGTGCTGATCGGCGAGCCGGGCGTAGGCAAGACCGCGATCGTCGAAGGGCTCGCACAGCTCATCGCCAACGGCGAGTGCCCGGAGTCGCTCCGCGACCACCGTGTGCTCTCACTCGACATGGCGGCCGTGATCGCGGGCACGAAGTACCGCGGGCAATTCGAGGAGCGGCTCAAGGCGGTCATGAACGAGATCGCCCAGAACAAGAACATCATCCTGTTCATCGACGAGCTGCACACCCTCGTCGGAGCGGGCGCCGCCGAAGGTGCGATCGACGCCAGCAACATGCTGAAGCCGGCGCTCGCGCGCGGCGAGCTGCAGTGCGTGGGCGCGTCGACCCTCAACGAGTACCGGAAATACATCGAGAAGGACGGCGCCCTCGAGCGGCGCTTCCAGACCGTGATCGTGGAGCCGCCGACCATCGAAGAGACGGTCGAGATTCTCAAGGGGCTCCGCAAGAAGTACGAGGATCACCATCGCGTCACGATCCCCGACACGACACTCGTCTCGGCGTCCAAACTCTCCGAGCGCTACATCACCGACCGGTTCCTGCCGGACAAGGCGATCAATGTGATCGACGAAGCCGGCGCGCGGGCGCGGCTGGCGGCGCAGGCGCCGCCGCCGGAAGTGGCAGCGCTCAAGGCGAAGCTCGACGAGAACATCTCC
The DNA here is from genome assembly GCA_963737895.1 of uncultured Gemmatimonadales bacterium. Lineage (GTDB taxonomy): Bacteria > Gemmatimonadota > Gemmatimonadetes > Gemmatimonadales > Gemmatimonadaceae > Palsa-1248. The sequence goes on from CAVTUF010000001.1 coordinate 3,416,085, forward strand.
GAGAAAGAGGCGGCGGTCCGCGACCAGAACTTCGAGCGGGCGGCGTCGCTGCGTGACAAGGAGCGGGAGCTGCAGGCCGACATCCGCCGCAAGCAGGAAGAGTGGGAGAAGCGGCGCCAGTCGCACCGGCCCGTGCTCGGCGAAGAGGAGATCTCGTTCATCGTGAGCCGGTGGACGGGGATTCCGGTGACGCGGCTCCAGGAAGCGGAGACGGCGCGTCTGCTGCGCATGGAAGAGGAGTTGCACCGGTCGGTGGTCGCGCAGGAGGAAGCCATCCGCGCGCTTGCCCGGTCGATCCGGCGCAGCCGCGCGGGACTCAAGGATCCCAATCGCCCGATCGGCTCATTCGTGTTTGCCGGGCCGACTGGCGTCGGGAAGACCGAGTTGGCGCGTGCGCTGGCCAAGTTCCTGTTCGCCGACTCCGGAGCGCTCATTCGGGTGGACATGTCGGAGTACATGGAGAAGTTCTCCGTGTCACGCCTGATCGGCGCGCCTCCGGGATACGTCGGCTACGAGGATTCCGGTACCCTCACCAAGGCCGTGCGGCGCAAGCCGTACAGCGTGGTGCTGCTGGACGAGATCGAGAAGGCGCATCCGGATGTGTTCAACATCCTGCTGCAGGTCCTCAATGAGGGGCACCTCACGGACAACTACGGCCGGGTCATCGATTTCAAGAACACGGTCGTGATCATGACGTCCAACGTCGGCGCCAAGGACATCACCAAGGGCAAGTCCCTCGGGTTCGCGGCACCGGACACGCGACAGAGCTTCGAGCGGATCTCCGAGAAAGTGAAGGAGGAGATGACGCACGTGTTCAACCCGGAGTTCCTCAACCGGCTGGACAATGTGCTGATCTTCCATCCGCTGACCCAGGAGCACATCAGGGAGATCGTCGGGATCCTGCTGCGCGACGTGCAGAAGCGGCTCGTGGACGAGGAGCTGACGCTGCGGCTGACCGAGGCGGGTACCGACTTCCTCGTCAAGCACGGCTACGACGAGAACTTCGGCGCCCGGCCGCTCAAGCGGTCGATTCAACGCTACATCGAGGATCCGTTGTCCGAGAAGATCCTGCAGGCCGAGTTCCAGAAGGGAGACGAAGTCGAGGTCAATGTCGCGGCCAATGGGTCGAAGCTGGATTTCCGCGTGACCGCATCAGCGGCACACTGAGACGCGCCGAGGCACACTGAGCGGGACCTGTGCGGCGTCCGCGCGGCAGTCAGGACGGGAGCGATCGGATAGCGCAGTGATCTGGTGACATTCAATGGATGATCGGCGGCCGGCTTCGCGATTCGCGGGGCCGGCCGCTCGCCATCCGAACGCCGGTTCGCCGTTGCTCGCCCTGTGTCACTCGCCCCGTGTCACTCGTCCCGTCGTCGTGTCTTGTTGGACCTGTACAGGTGGGGGCCGTGTATATTATCGCCCATGCGGCACACCCTGTGCGTCGCGCTCGGCCTGCTGACGTTCGGGTCGGGCGCGCGTGCCTTTGCCCAGGACAATACCACCGGCCGGTGCGCGACGCCCGACTCGGTTTCGGTCACCGGCAACAGCCGTGTGCCCGAGACCGACGTTCGAGCCAGCGCCGGGCTGGTCGCGGGCGTGCCGTTGAATGCACGGTCGCTGCAGGAGGCCATCAAGAACCTCTTTGCGACCGGCCAATTCGAGGATGTGCAAATCACGTGCAACATCCACGGCACCGATCCGCATCAGACCTACACATTGCTGATCTCGGTCAAGGAGCGGCTCGTCCTCAGCGGCGTCAATGTCACGGGCGCCAAGCGGGTGAGCTCGAAGACGCTCCACGAGCTCATTGATCTGACCGCGGGGAAGCCGCTCGAGCCGGGCAATGTCACACGGGCCGTTACCCGCATCGACTCCACGTATCAGGCTGCTGGCTACTTCCTCGCGAAGATCGTCCCCGAGACGACGACGGTCGCGGGGAAGAGCTCGATCGTATTTCATATCAATGAGGGACGGCGGCTTGCCGTATCCGGCATCCGGATCCACGGCAACGAAGCACTGTCGGACCGCGAGATCGTCCGCGCAATGAAGACCAAGCCGGAAGGGTTCCTGTGGTTCCGGAACGGTGAGTTCGACGACGACAAATTCGCGGCCGACCTCGCCGAGCGTTTGCCCGAATGTACGCCCGGCTCGGCTACGTCGATTTCCAGGTGCTCAAGGACACGATCATCATCGATCGCACGCAAACTCTATGGGGATTTTTTCATTGTAAGTAACCGGTGCCGGTTCTTTTAGTTTGTATTCATTCGGATTTATTTCTTCAGCGCTTTCATCCAGTTCAGTTCCTTTTAAAATGGAATACATGCTTTGAATGGTAGAAATATACACCTGGTTATCTTCAGGAATAAACTGCTTTTTAATCTTGTTACGCCATATAATTCAGTGAACTTCCGGTTATCATCATTAGGAACGTAAGCCATAAATTCCTGCTCAGCCTGTTCACCCAAATTCTTTGTATCAACCAAAAATAAAATGCGTTTTGCTTTGGCATATTTTAATAAGCGATAAATAAAAGTAATGGCAGTATAGGTTTTACCGGAACCCGTTGCCATTTGTATCAATGCTTTTGGCTTTGCCTGTTTAAAAGATTGTTCAAGATTATTGATAGCTGTGACCTGGCAATCTCTTAAGCCATCTGTTGGCAAAGCCGGAATATCATGCAATCTTGTTCGTAAAGACTTATGCTGTCGGTAGGGGTCCTGCTTCAGCCATTCAGCAAAAGTTTCAGGACGATGAAAAGTAAATACAGGTCTTGAACGGGGTTTTACATCACGATAGTCAGTAAACCTTGTTATATCACCTGTGCTTTCATAGCCAAAAAATAAAGGCTCGTTATTGAGATATTTTAGTTTAGCAGTGGCATAACCTTCGGTTTGCTCTTCATGTACGGTAAGCCTCACGCCTTCTTCTGATCGCTTTGCTTCAATAATACCGACAGGTTTTTTATCAACAAATAAAACATAATCCGCAGGGCCAATATCTGTTTGATATTCTCTTACTGCAACACCATGACCTGCATTAAGATTGATTTGATTTTTAGATTGAATGATCCAGCCACAAGCTTTGAGTTGCTTATCAATTTCATCACGGGCAAGTTGTTCTGGATTCTGGTTTAGCAATGCAGTAAGATTTAAAAAAGGTGCATAAAACTAAACATTCCAGTTTAAAATACAAACATGATTATCTTTCTGCCCGCCATTGCCGGTATTGTCACCGGCAACATTCAGTAAAGAACCCCCAACTCAAAAAGAAAATATAAAATAAGAAATAAGGAATATAATGAAACATTAAAGCATTTCATACAACATTTTATTTTAATTCACTTTGATAATTTTAAAACTGCTTTCAAAAAATATCAAAGAATGAAGAATTTTTATATAAAATCATTATAGTTGTGTGTAAGAGCCTTATACCCGGATTGCTATAGTGAATAACCTTACACCTGTTGAAATGTGTTACTTGAGATGCCAGGAATCTTTAGAAAAGTTAACTAAACTGGTCAAGCCTGAAATTCCGGATGCTTAAACCAGCATTCAACAGGAATATAGACAAATCGAATCTAATTTTGTAGACAATTATTACTAATTTTGTAGACAATTGTTTTTAAATAATAGACAATTGTCTACAACAAAATATGACAGCATCTACCAGTGGTATTATTAATAAGCTGGACAAGGAAATCTCTAATATTGTCAGACGTTCCGGTTTCGATAAGAAGTTTATTCCTCATACCGGAAGCATCACCTATTCTGATTTTCTATCCAATAAAATGTTGATGATCCTTGTAATCAGGGAAGGAGTCCCTTATTCCTTGTTTAGTATAATTCAAAATTATACTCCCTTTACTGAAGACGACTGGGCTGAACTTCTGGATATTTCTACTAAGTCTCTCCAAAGATACAGGCAAGCCTCAAAGAGTTTTAAGCCGGGTCAATCAGAAAGGATAATTGAAATGGCAGAGGTGACCAAAGTGGGACTCGATGTATTTGAAGATATGGAAAAGTTTAAACGTTGGTTAGAAACGCCCAATTTTTCTCTCGGTAATTTAAAACCTATCGAACTTTTAAAAGATTCTTATGGAAAAGAATTGGTGATGGGTGAATTAACGAGAATTAACTACGGAATTTTAGTGTAGTGGAAGTTTACAGATTATCAAGAGAAAAGTATGCGTCTGTTTTATCGGGCAAAGGTGCTGCCATAAAGGGAGCACGATGGAACTCGGTTGGTGTAGAAATTATTTATACGGCAGCCAATCGGTCATTAGCCATGGCAGAAGTTGCGGTCCATTTTACGTTGGCCACACTTCCCGCTGATTATATGATGATTACAATTTTTGTCCCGAATAATATTTCACTATTAAAGCTAAATATAAGTGACTTGCCTGCTGACTGGAATATGTTTCCTCATCCCAACTCTACACAGGCAATCGGTGATAAGTTCATTGCTGACAATAAATATTGCGTATTACAAATTCCTTCAGTTGTTACCTACGGCGATTATAATTTATTAATAAATCCAAACCATATCATTTGCAAGGATCAAAATAATTTCAGTCGAAAAGTTTCCATTTGATAAAAGAATTTTCAAATAGCTGCTTATTAGTTTGATGATATATTATAGCTTCTTTTGTCTATTCTTAGTCGGTTTCATCGGTTACTGTTTCCCTCTCACTCTTTCTCCATTCTCTTGGCGTTAAACCAAACTCCATGTGGAAAGGATGAATAAAACCTGCAACCGTATCATAACCTGAAAGCCAGGCCACCTCTCCAATTGATTTATCTGTAGTTAAAAGAATCATTTTTGCATGCTTTCCCTTTTCCGCAATGTCTCTTCAAAAAGCTATGAGCGCAGGCAAGGACATTGCGGCCTACGAAGCACAAAAGCAAGTTCATTTCCGTAACTTCAATTCATGCCCGTTCGCAAAGCCATACCAGAAAAAGATGGAGTGTATTTCATAACATCCCTTCTACGAATGTCTCTTCTAAAAGCTATGTGTGCAGGCCAACAATGCCGCATTGGGCGGCACGGTCTACGAAAGTACAAAACCCCCTTTTATACTTAACTATAAATCTCTTTCAGCTGTTGGTGCTCCATCAAAGTGCCGTTAGTGTCTGTTTCAACCGGCCTTAACTGGTCGGATTTCTCTGGCAGGTTGGTCAATTTCACCTGCGTTTGCAGCAGTTGGCAGAAATGCATTTTGATAGCCTCAAACTTTGAAGAGTTATCTTTGGGCAATGCCTGGCAATACTAATTGGACACCTTCTGCTGAGGATAACTTTCTAAATCTCACAGATAAAAATGCAATCAATGAGCAGGAAGCTAAAGGAATTGCTTTAGCTGAACTTTATGTGTTAGGCCTTGATATAAACGTCGTGATTTCTACAACGCTTATTCTTGAAATTCACAAAACCGCTTTTGGGCATCTTTATGATTGGGCTGGCAAATGGCGTACAACAAATATTTTGGTTGGGCTATTTGAACCGCCACAACCATATCAGGTTGTTCAACTCATGTATCAGTTTATTGACAATCTAAACTTTAAAATATCGCTGGCTAAAACATCAGGAGAATACCTGGATTGCTTGCTTTATGCTCATTATGAATTCATCCATATTCATCCTTTTAATAATGGTAATGGAAGGATAGGCAGGATTCTTATGAATTTAATAGCAATGAAGTTTGGATACAAACCTCTTGTGTTATATCACGGTGAAGGAGAAAGTCGTAAAGTGTATATTAATGCAATGAAGGCTGCTGACAAAGGCAATTTTGACTTGTTAAGAAACTTGATTTCTACTGAACTCAGTGCTTTTTAATGTGTCATCAGAAAGTAAGGACATAACAATTTCCTCAACCTTATCTTTAGAAACCTGTTGGTCTTCTAAAGACATCGTAGTGAAAACGGTTTCGGTAAGTATCTGTGTAAGAAATGCCTTCTCTTGTAATTGCGGATATTTTTCGTAAAAAGTCATTGCATAGCAAAGATAACCCAAACCTTTAAAACACGGAAGCATTTCCTCTTGCAGTCGTTGGTCTTCCCTCCATGTGCCGTTGTTGCGTCTTGTTTACCAACAACTGTAGCGTGGAAGGGATGCAATCTAAACGATTCCGGTTTCCGAAGCCTTTACTCGTTATTAATGATCTTTAAAATAAAACTCCCGCATAATACGGGAGTAACCTTTTTTTTGACCCTAAACAGGGTTAAAAGTAAATATTTTATTAAAATAAAAAAACCCGGATTTGATCTTGTTTTAAAATTGAAATTATTAAGTTACACTCACCCTTTAAATGCGCACAGTTATTGCCAAAAGCAATACGAATACTAACTTCCTCCGCCGTTGCCGGTGTTGTCACCGGCAACATTCAGGAATACAAACAAAACATTAAAACATTTCATACTAACATTTTATTTTAGTTCACTTTGATAATTTTAAAACTGCTCGCAAAAAATATCAAAGAATGAAGAATTTTTATATAAAATCATTATAGTTGTGTGTAGGAGCCTTATATCCGGATTGCTATAGTGAATAACCTTTTTGCGCATGGGAATTTTATACCGCTGAGCCATACAATGTAACACATAGTTGCTTTGTTACAATTGTGGTTGCTTCCAGTCGGAACACCAGGCGTAATAAAGGAGGATTCTCTTAACAATTATCTTTCAATTGCTGGAAGTGAAGCCCGAAATTAAAAAACTAAATCAGTTGGTTAAGCTTGCCCTGTTGCAGGATATTATCGTGCCTGGTTTGGAAACAGAAATATTAAATGCTCTTACACGCACTTGAAATCTCCCTGCGCCTCTTACCCTTTTGCAATATAAAACCGGTATTGGCAGGAAAGAACCTGCAGGAGGCATCTGCCGCTTTATCGAATTTAATGTATAACCTTAGCAACGGTTTATTGAATAAGTCATATACCGCCTCCGGAGCTTTAACGCGTACGCGCAAATCAATTGTATAAAGAGGTCAACACCTGCCTTGAATTGTACCGCCCTAACTTTATACAGCCGCCCGCTGATTTGTTGCCTTTAAGCAGGTTTTTAAAAACATTGGCGCGAGTAAACGGCATTTTAAAAGACAGGTTTTATGCAGATGAATTATATACCATATTGCTGCCTCATTTATTTGCCATACAAAAAACAAAGGTTTTGATGCATGATCGCTGGGTATGGTGGTCGCAGTTTGCTGCTGCCATCCTCGATACAAAAGACACCGGTATTGCCTCCCTCGAAAACATATTGACTTCGCTCAATTTCAATACGCCGGAATACATAAATTGGCTGTGGTCAGGCTTTAAAAAAGAATTGCTGTTAAAGGAAACTATCGCCGATAAGCTGGATTACCTTTCGGCTGCAGTAATAAGGTATAAACTCATGGCTGCCGGTAAGCACTGCTCGTATATGCCGGCAGCCATGTCATTAAAATGGGCGGTGCTGGCCGTATTAAAAGCCGAGATAAACAATATCCATATAACCTGCCTGCAACCTCAAAATATTGAACAACCTGCCGCAGCCAAACTCAATACCGCGCTCTCCGTACCGCAACTGGCCTTATTCATCCGCTTGATGGTAGATACAAAAATTATAATTCAGCCCAGCCAGCTAGCCTTGCTAAAGCAAATAGCACCAGTGATAGGCACGGCAAAAGTCGCTTCCATTTCCCCAAAAAGCCTGCGGGTAAACTACTATACCCCGGAAAATGCGGCTAAAAATATTGTAAAGGATTATCTCATTAACATGATCAACTGCCTCAGAACTTACTAACGTAACGTAAGTTCTGGGTGAGGCGGTTAGCTACATCATGTCGAATTTCAGACCCATAGTGTTGCATAGGAAAATGGGAATGACGAACCTACGAATGATCATTAAACTGAACAACATCATTGCAGGCAAAACATCCTACGGATCGTCAGAACATCCTACGGAGCGTCATGTTGACGATAGGAGACACCTCTCGAAACTGAATCGGCTAAAATTCAAGAGGCTTCTCTCCCGGCATTCGGGATCGAAGTGACGGACACTGAGTATGATCATCCAATTGAAGAACGTCATTGCAAACAAAACATCCTACGGAGCGTCATGTCGACGAAAGAAGACATCTCTTATCATTCGAACTGGTCCAAATGCGGGAGGCCTCTCCTGTCGTCGAGGTGACGGACACAAAAATGATCATCAACTCAAAGAACGTCATTGTGAACAAATCATCCTACGGAGCGTCATGTCGACGAAAGGAGACACCTCTCGAAACTGAACCGGCTAAAATTCAAGAGGCTTCTCTCCCGGCATTCGGGATCGAAGTGACGGACACTGAGTATGATCATCCAATTGAAGAACGTCATTGCAAACAAAACATCCTACGGAGCGTCATGTCGACGAAAGGAGACATCTCTTATCATTCGAACTGGTCCAAATGCGGGAGGCCTCTCCTGTCGTCGAGGTGACGGACACTAAAATGATCATCAACTCAAAGAACGTCATTGTGAACAAATCATCCTACGGAGCGTCATGTCGACGAATAGGAGACACCTCTCGAAATTGAAGCTGGCTAAAATTCAAGAGACCTCTCCTATCGTCGAAGTGACGGTCACTGAATATGATCATCAAATCGAAGACGTCATTGTAAACAAATTATCCTACGAAGCGTCATGTCGACGGAAACGAGACATCTCTTATCATTCAATCTGGCTTAAATTCAGGAGGCCTCTCCTTACGTCGAGGTGACGCTCCGTAATACGATTACAATAACAAAAATATCATTAGCACGTCATTGTAACGATAGGAGAAATCTCATAAAGTGCAGGCTGATGTCGAATCTTATCGACTAACTCTAAAAAATTTAAACAAACAAGCGCAAAACACAACCACTCCGAATGTCTTGAGAAGATATATATTTTAGCAGGTTGCCCCGCTGGGGCAAAAGCCCCATACATATAATAATTTTTCTACAAAGAGGTTGCCCCTCTGGGGCAGGTTGCAGCATAAGAGCGTACATACATTTTATGTCGTTTATGAAGCAACCACAAAACACCACCACCCCGAACGTCTTGCCCAATGCCTGTCCGACTACCGGCGGAATTGGGCATCTCATAATTGAGTTCTAATACATTGTGATCATGGTTCCTCTAGGTTGGTGCATGAAGAAGCATGCCTGCCTTTCACGCCGCGTCCCTCAAGTCCCTCACGTCCCTCAAGTCCCTCACGTCCCACCTTTCACATAGCAACCGCAAAACAACTACATCAACATAACCTATAAAGCAATGTTGATTTTTCGGCACTAACATTTTGAATATCAATTATATATCGGGGGTACCAGTACCCCTGCTACCCTTTTTGCTTTTCGCGTTAAAGTAAGTTGCACCTGTTTTCAAACATGCATGTAGAATTCAAAAACATTTATTCACAATTAAAAAATTAAAATCATGGCACAACAAAAAGGTACCGTTCAAATACAAGGTACAATTGGCAATCTCACATTTTTCAAATCGGTGGATGGCTTTATGGTAAGAGCCAAAAACGAGATATCTAAAGACAAAATAATGTCAGACCCGAGGTTTGCAAGAACAAGGGAAAACATGGCCGAGTTTAGCAATGCCGGTAAGGCTGGAAAAACAGTCAGGGCGCCTTTCAGCAATTTATTGCAGGCATCCGCTGACCAGCGGATGATCAGCCGGCTCGTGGCACAGTGTTTTGACGTATTAAAAACAGATACTGTTGCAAAACGCGGCAAACGCACGGTGGCAAAAGGTGACCTTACCTTGCTCAGCGATTTTGAGTTTAACAACAGGGGCATTTTAAGTACCACCTTCCTCGCGCCGTATTCGGTAACGTTTACAAGAACAACCGGTAATGTCGTATTCGATTTGCCCGTTTTTGTTCCGCAACAGGGTATAAGTGCCCCGCTGGGTGCAACCCATTACCAGGTGCAGTTGGCAGCAGCGGCCATAAATTTCAATGCCAAAAAGAACAAGGCTTTTCAAACAGCATCTGGTGTGTTGCCTTGGGATAACGATCCCACAACAGACCTCAGCCTGGCATTGGCGTTGCCGGCAAACTCCGCGTTTCCTGTATTTGTTTTACTGCAGGTGCAGTTCATGGAGCAGTTAAATTCAGACTATTATCCGCTGCAAAATGGCGCATACAATGCCTGTGCGGTCATTGAAGTGGATACGCCTTAGTCAACTGTAAAATCCGAACATCATGCCGGAACAATTAAACACAGAATCAAACAATGCGGTCTGGGGTGGCATTTTATTAAGTATTGTAGGCAATCTGCACTGGCAGGATATGATACAGACCATCATTCTTGCGGCGGTAGGCACCGCAGTAAGTTTTTGTACATCTGCATTACTCAAAAAATTGTCTGCAAAAAAGAAGCGCTCCTGATTTGCCAAGGCTACCCTGGTTTCAATACCGGGGTAGCCTTTTTCATTTTCGAATGTCTCTTGCTCTATGTTTCGTGTCCCCGCGAATCCATCATCATACCAGTAGGCAGAAGTTTAATTATCAACATTACATTGGTCGAACGCTGAATGATTGATTAAAACAAAATTCACCATTCACGATTAACCATTCACCACTCATTACTCATCACTCATATTCTTTTCACGTTTCACGTTTCACGATTGACGATTCACGTTTATCACTCCGTTCTCAAACTCTTCACTGGATTTGCATTAGATATTTTCCAGGCTTGCGACAAAACTATCAGGAAGCTTATAGCAGCTAATGCAACAATATCCAGGAACAAAACCCATGGTGTAATACTTACCCTTGAGGCAAAGTTTTGCAGCCAGAGGTTGTTAACGATATACGCAACCGGCACGGCAATCACGACAGCAATGCTTAACAAAACCATATATCCTTTCGATAACAGAACAATTACCTGGAATACACTTGAGCCAAGCACTTTTCTCACACCAATTTCCTTTCTGCGTGTTTCCGAAGTATAGGTTGCCATGCCAAGCAGTCCGAGACATGAAATCAAAACTGCAAGCAATGCAAGCACACTTAAGATGTTTGCTGTATCACTAAGCATGGAGTGCGTTACCGATAATTGCTGATCAAAAAATTCATACTCAAATTTGCTTGAGGGATTTACCTTTTTCCATGTGTTTTGCAGGAATGCTATCGTACCGGGAATATCATGCCCACTCATGCGAACGGTGACATAGCCAAACTCGCTTTTGCGATTTCGTAACATCAAAGGCTGCATCGCAGAACTTACCTCAAGAAATTGAAAATCTTTCACTACGCCTACGATCTCTGCCTCATTTTTTCCTATAATAATATGTTGCCCGACCGCTTGTTGTGCCGATGGATATTTAAAATCATGCACCATTTTTTCGTTGATCAGTATTTCATGATCCACCTTATCACCAGGTATTACAGGAAGGTTTTTGCCAGCTACTAATTGCAGTCCCCAAACCTTAAGGCAACCTGCATCGATATCAATATAATTTGCCTGCAGGCTATCTTTTCGGTTCTCTGCTTTATGAACCAGTTCTGCCCAGTCGTTGCCGGTTGCCGGTAAAAAAGTACATGCAGAAACAGCGCTTATATTTTTATTCCCTGATATAGCCTGCGCAAAACGATCATAGTTTTCTGTTTTAAACAACTTAATATTTACAACATTATCTTTATTGAACCCATAATCAAAATTCAGGATGTGATTGCCCTGCAGATAAATAAGTGTCGTTGATATAATAAATATTAATGACACGCAAAATTGAATTACCAAAAGCACTTTGCGAATAGTTAACCGCTTAAAAAGTTTAATGCTATTAAGGCTTTTAAAAATATAAGCAGGATTAAACATGGAGATATAAATGGAAGGAAGAACCCCGGCGATAAAACCCACCAATATGGCAAAGCCAACAAACTCAAAATAGATTGTGATACTATAGCTGAACGTAATGTTGAGAAATTGGTTAAGCCAAAGTCCAGAGAACAATCGCTGAAAGAGCGACAGGATCAATAAAGAAAAAATGAAAGACAACAATGAAACAACTATTGCTTCTGTAATAAACTGTATAAATATTTGTTTACGTGTTGCGCCTGACACTTTGCGCACACCAACTTCTTTTGCCCTTGTTAACAATCTCGCAATAGAAAGATTTGTATAGTTGAGGCATGCCGATAGCATAACGACAAGACACAGTACACTTAAAATAACAAGAACCGTTTTAGGCATCGCTGTATTAGTTGGATTGCCTATTGGATCGCCGGGCATAATATCGGTTAGCGCAACCGCTTTAAACGCAAATTGATTATCCTTCCCTTTTGGATATTGCTTGTCCGAAACTTTATCTAAAATATTTTGAAGATCAGATTGCGTTTTACCTTTTTGCAGAAGCACATACGTATAATTACTCCATACATTGTCCCAGTCATTTGGAGGATAATTTAAAATTGAATCTTTTGTCAAAGCATCCAAAGTGCTTATTGATGCAAGAAGTTTGAAAGGCAAACTTGTTTTTCCCGGATCAGGTTTCAGAATACCTGTAATAATAAATTGACCGTAAGAAGTTTCCCTGTTCCCGGTTTCAGGCCCTGCAGGATTGATTCCGGTGTCATTGAATTGCACGGTTTTTCCAACAGCGTCTTCATGAGGAAATAATTGTGAAGCGAGTTCCCGGGATATAATCAATGAAAACGGGTTTTCCAATGCAGTGTGCACATCACCTTGCTGCAATTTAAAATCGAGCACGGTGAATAAATTTCCATCTGCAAAATATCCTCCACCCGATGCGATTTTATCTTTATAAATAATATCTCCGCCAATATTTTTTACAAGTGCAGCAGATGCTTCAATGCCTGTAAAATTTCTTCTCAATAATTCAGCAAGCGGCAAAGCCGATGAAGCCATTCGCATTTCGTTTCCATTTTTACCGATTGTTTGCACGCGGTAAATACGATCCTTATTTGCACCGAAACTGGTCATAACTATTCTGGTCAGCAATAATGAGTATAATCAGAAAACAAACCGACATACTTACCGCTAACCCGATAATATTGATGAAGCTGAAGGTTTTATTTTTAATTATGTTTCGCCACGCAACTTTTAAATAATTTTTAAACATGATTTGAAGTTTAATTTCATAAATATTGTTGTTTGGTTAAGTTGGAACAATATTTTTTACACCTAACTTTTTGATCATACTTTCTTCGTTGTTTCACTCATTACGTTCTGATCAGCGCTAAACAAAGCGTACAAGAGTGGATGAGTATTTTATTTTTTGGTTCATAAAAATCATTTGCTCATCATTCACGATTGACGATTCACGTCTCACGTTTATCATTCCGTTCTCAAACTTTTTACAGGATTTGCCAGTGCTGCTTTTATTGATTGAAAACCTACGGTTAATAAAGTGATGAGTAAAATAGTAACTGCGGCAATGGCAAATACAGAAACCTCAATACTCACGCGGTATGCAAAGTTTTGTAACCATGCATGCATAGCCCACCATGAAACCGGAGATGCAATCAATAAAGAAATACTTACCAAGATCAAAAAATCTTTCGATAACATCGTAACAACATTGCTTACTGAAGCACCAACAACTTTTCTTATACCAATTTCTTTTTTTCTCTTTTGTGCGGTAAAGGCAGCTAATCCAAATAAGCCTAAACAGGAGATGATAATAGCGATGCCTGCAAAGTATCTTGACAAAGCAGCAACGCGTTCTTCGGAAGCATATAACGCCTGGTAATCTTCATCAAGAAATTTATAATCGAGTGCTTCTCCGGTATAATTTTTATACAATACTGAAAGCTTGTCAATGGTTGCTTTTTCTTTTCCTGCTTTTATTCTTACTACTATTTTTGAAACACGGGCATTCATGCTTAAATCAAAAAAGCATGGCTTTATATTTTCGTACAATGATTGAAAATGAAAGCCCTTTGTTACCCCAATGATTTGTTTTTGATTTCCCCAGATACTTACTGTTTTACCAATTGGATTTCTTAATCCCATTGCCTTTACTGCTGCCTCATTCAAAACAACTTTATCATTATCTGATCCAAAGGCTGTTGAATAACTTCGCCCTTCCTTCATTTCTATACCGAGCGTTTCAATAAAATTGTAACCACTTGCAATGTCAGTGAAGGAAGTTTGGTCGTTAGGAGATTTCCCTTGCCAAACCACATCTGTGGTACCGCCGTCTCTGTTTACAATGCTGTGTCTAAAATTGGAGACATTTACCACGCCGGGTATTGTTTTTACCTGCTGAATAAACGTAGCTAAACTCTGATATACGGCTCCTGATTTACACTCATCTTTATTATCAGATAATTTTCCGCCTTTATCAAAATAAATTACATGGTCTCTGTTGTAACCAAGGTTAATAGTTTGTATCAATTGCATTTGCTGATAAACTACGAGTACCGATACAATAAGTATTATAGATACAGCAAACTGAAAAACAACCAATCCTTTCCGCACCCATGTTTCGCCACCTGCATTGGCAAGTTTACCTTTTAATATAAGTGCCGGTCTAAAACCTGAGATATATAATGCAGGATAGATGCCTGCTATTATACCAGTGATAAGTGTAATACCTGTTATTGCAAGAATGAAACTTATACTAAACTGGATATTAAATTCTTTTCCCGTTATCTGTTTAAAAGCCGGTAATAAAACGATGGTTAGAATGATTGCAATAAGTAATGATAAAAATGCCATCAGTGTTGACTCTGACAAATATTGTATGGTAAGCGATCGGCGGCTTGCACCAACTACTTTCTGAATAGCTACTTCTTTTATCCGTTTTACTGCTTTAGCTGTAGATAAATTCATGAAATTTATACAGGCTATTGCCAGCAGAAAAATAGCAATGATGGAAAACAATTTTACATATTCAATTCTGCCTCCTGAGGGTTTACCATCTTCGTAATGATTATAGAGATAAATGTCCGAAAAACGTTGAGCAAGTAAAGTTTCTGTTGATTGAGCATCCTTTGTTTTTACAAAGCCTGTAATTTTTTTATTAAATGCCGCCTCATTTGTTCCTTTCTTTAAAAGCAAATACGTGCCCGGGTCGTTGTTATCCCATTGCAATAGTTTCTGATTTTTGTCAAGAAAAAGAGCATAGTTAAAAATAGCATCAAACTGAAGTGTAGAATTAGAAGGCAAGTTTTCAAAAACGCCGGCTATTGTATAAATACCGCTAAAATCCTGTTGATTCCATTCAATCGTTTTTCCAACAACGTTATTTGTTGTACCAAACATTTTTAAAGCCAGGTCTTTGGAAATAACAAGATTATTTTTTGCGCCGAATAAACCGTTTTGATTTCCGTCAATAAAACGACAGGAAAAAATCCTGAAAAAATCATCGCTCACAAATCCGCCTCCTGCTCTTATGTATATATTATTAAAAGAAAATAATCCTTTATCTGAAAACCAGGACGGGGGAATAACCGAAGCTGCACACTGAACTTCAGGTAGTTCTTTTGATAATGCAGATGCCAGTAATCCGGGCGTATTTTCTATGCCTTGATTGCTTCCTTCTACAGGCTGCATCACCTGGTAAATACGGTTATCATTTTCGTTGAATTTATTTACATTTAATTCATCGCTTACCCATAAAAAAATCAGCAATGCACAAGTGAGTCCGGCAGAAAGCCCAATCAAATTTAAAAAAGTAAACTGCTTGTCTTTAACAAGATTGCGCCATGCGAGTTTTGAAATAATTTTTAAACATAACAGAAGATTTCTGATGTCTGATTTGTTATGTTCTAATTTATCATATTGACAATTCACATTCATCATTCCGTTCTCAAACTCTTTATCCCGCAACAAGCGGGATTTCGTATTGCTCACTCTGTTCGCAACGACTCAACAGGGTTTGCAATTGCTGCTTTTATTGCCTGGAAACTTATTGTTATAATAGTTATCACAATCGCTGTGATACCTGCGATAACAAATACAAGCGGATTTATCGTTATCCTGTAATCATACTGTTGTAACCAATCCTGCATATAATAAAAAGCAACAGGTGATGCAATCACACAGCTTATCAATACCAATACAATAAAATCTTTTGAAAGCAACAGCCACACTTGTGATACAGAAGCGCCTAATACTTTACGTATACCTATTTCTTTTGTTCGTTGTTCTGCTATGTAGGCAGCTAAACCAAATAATCCAAGACATGAAATGAATATGGCTAACGCAGCAAATAAACCGGCTAATTTTCCAATGAATACTTCCAGCTTAAATTTTGCTGCATAACTATCATCAGCAAAAGTGTAAGTATAAGGATATGCAGGATTATATTTATTAAAAATGGAAGTAAGTTTGGTAATGGCATCCTGTGTTTTTATGCTTGATGATAACCTGTACATGATCACATCCTGAGGATTGGGATCATAAAAAAACATAGTTGGATCTGCAGGCGCAAAGGGAGATCCCATTAATGCATTTTTTACAATACCAACTATTCTGAATTTAGTATCAATCCATGTGATGGTTTGGTTTAAAGGATTTTGTAAGCGCAGCAGTTTAACTGCTGCTTCATTGAATATTACATTGAATGTATCCGAACGTTCCATTGAAATCTCCTGCCTTCTTTCATAGACATTCCAAGTGTTTTAAAATAATCATCTGAAACTCTTATCACAGCCCATATCTACAGATTCACCCGGTCGCTTGCCTGGCCAGTCATCTACATCCCTGTGATTACCTGTAGTTGTTACACTTGCTGATGCCGTAGTAACTGATTCTGCAATGCCTTTTTCAATCAATTCATTTTTAATAGCGGTGTAATTGCTGCCAAGGTCTTCGTTCATATCTGTTATCATCAGCCTGTTTTTATCATAACCTGATGGCCTGTCTTTAGCATATTGAACCTGCTGATAAATAATATAGGTGCAAATGATAAGTGCGATGGAACAACTGAATTGCAGCACCACCAATATTTTTCGGGGTAAAGCTGCTGCTTTACCAATATGAATTTTTCCTTTCAATACTTTTACCGGCTCAAAAGAAGAAAGATAAAATGCCGGCCTGCTGCCTGCAACAAGTCCTGTTAATAAAACACAGCAAAGAGTAATCAGCCAAAACATATAATTGGTAAAAGGGATTTTTATTTCAGCACCTGTAAGTGTATTAAAAGCAGGCAATGCCAGTTGAACAAAAAGAAGAGAAAAAATAAATGCAATAAAAGTGAGTAGAACAGATTCAGTAAGAAATTGAAATATCAAATGATTTTTACCTGAGCCTATTGCTTTTCTTACGCCTACTTCCTTTGCTCTTTTTTCTGACCTGTGCAGTTGTAAGGTTAATAAAATTGATACAGGCTATTAATAACACCAGGATGCCAATTATTGTAAAAATATTTACATATTCTATAAAGCCGCTGACCAGTTTTCCTTTATCGAAGTTTTCATACAGATGCCAGTTTTCAACAGGATCAAGAATGATATTAGTTGCCATTGACATGAAATTATCTGTCTCTGTTTTTTCAAGGTCTTTTATTTTTGGCGCAACCTGTGCATAAGAAATTCCGGGTTTTAATTTTACGAACGTCATAAAATTCGTCCAGCCAAAACCCTTTGTGCGTGCAATGCTTTACAAAATCATCGGTAGATTCTAAATAACTGAATGGAACCAAATAACTAAATTGCAAAGTTGAGTTAGACGGAATATCTTTTAAAATGCCTGTTACTTTTAAATCATTTTTATTATCAAAACGAACTGTTTTATTTAAAGGATCTTCTTTCCCAAATAATGCCTTTGCAGTGCTTTCTGTAAGCACAATAGAATATGGATTGTTTAAAACAGCAGTTGGCATTTCCTTCCAATAAATCATATTGAAACATTTTAAGAAAATCGTCACCAACCTGTCCGCCATTTATATAGAATTTTTTATCTGCAACCATTAAGCCATGCATGCCGAATCCATCTGTTTCAGCAACATATTGTATTTCCGGAATTTGATTACGTAAGATTGTCGCCAGCTTTAATGAAGTGCCGCCATAGTTCATCGTATCGCCATTGCCATAAAAATTGCGACGTACCTGGTACACCTGTTTATAATCAGGAAGAAATTTATCATAGGAATATTGATAATAAACCCAAAGACCAATGAGCAGCGCAACAGCCATACCTGTTGCCAAGCCCAAAATGTTTAATGCACTGTATGCTTTGTTTTTTAATAAGCTGCGCCATGCTGTTTTGAAATAATTTTTAAACATAAAAGTATATTTCTGATATCTGATTTGTCGATGTCTGATTTATTGATCACTCATTACTCATATTCTATTCGCGCTTCACGATTGACGCTTCACGTTCCTCATTCCGTTCTCAAACTCAACCGGGTTTGCCAATGCAGCTTTTATAGCTGTATAACCAACCGTAAGCCATGCAATGCACAGTGAACAGAAAATGGTGATTATAAAAAACCATGCACCCATTACAATGCGAAAGGTATATTGCTGTAACCACTGATGCATAAAATACCAGGCAACTGGGGCTGCAATAAGAAATGCAATAGTGATGAGCATGGTGAATTCTTTCGATAGCATGATTACAATATCACGAACAGGCGCGCCAAGCACTTTGCGTATGCCGATTTCTTTTTTGCGTTGCACTGCCATAAAGGATATCAAACCATACAATCCAAGACAGGAAATAAATATGGCGATGCCTGAAAATATTTTATACAATACAGATAACTGGTCTTCCTGTTTGTAATAATCAGCAATTGACTGATCGAGAAAACTATATTCAAACACATAATCAGGAAAATACTTGTTCCATGTATTTTGCATGGAAGCAATAACATTTTTCGCCTGGCTCATGTTGATTTTAATATTTGCCAATCCATATTGATTTTTCATTGTGGTCATAACTACAGGGCCGATAGGATCACGTAAAGAATATACATGAAAATCTTTCACAACGCCAACTATCGGGCAGGTTTTCCCATTTACATTAATCATTTTGCCGATTGCATCTTTCGCATTGCGAATACCTAAATTCTTAACCACCGTTTCATTCACTACAAATTCACGCATGGTATCTGATGGAAAATATACGCGGCCCGCAACCAGTGGTAAATTATAAAGGCTGAAGTAACTGGTGTCTGCAGGTTTCATGGAAACAACCATATCAGGGTTAGCGGTATTGAGATTACTTTCGGTGCGTAAATCAGTGTACCATCCGCCGTCCGCAGAAGGTGTAAATGTGCTGAAGCTTACATGTTGAATACCCGGTATTTTATTTAATTCATTTTGCAGAAACTCCGTTTTTGTACGGCTTAAACTATCGCCTGGAAACCCTGCATTTATAATGGCATCTTTAGTAAAGCCCATATCAGCATTGCGGAAATAATCCATCTGCGATGCAACGACCAATGTGCCTATGATCAAAGCCTGTGCAATCACAAACTGGAAAACAACAAGGCCTCTTCTTAATGAAATACCTTTGTTGTTGGTTATAACCGCGCTCTTTAAAACATTGATGGATTTAAAACCTGATAACACCATCGCCGGATAAAAGCCTGATAAAAATGTGACTACTATCAGTGCACCAAGTATAAATAAAATAAATTTCAAACTATATAAAACAGATACTGACAGATGAATGTCAAGGAAATTATTAACGAAAGGCAAACAAAGACAACAACTATTATGGAACCGGTTAATGCAAGCAAGGTTGTAATACCTGTTTCGCCTAAAAACTGCAACATGAGTTGCATACGATTGCCGCCTAATCACTTTTCTTACACCAACTTCACGTGCACGATTCATGGCTTGCGCTGTAGTAATATTGATAAAATTAACACAGGCAATAACCAGCAAAAACAAACCAATAATGCTTAGAGCAAGAATTAAATCTTTACTGAATGTGCGGCCATTAAAATTACCATAACGCTCATCAAAATGAATTTCATTCAATGGCTGCAACGCAAGATAATAACCAGGATTAACAGGTTTGATACGCTTATCAGTAAAACGATCTATCAATTTATTAAACTGATCTACCGATGCATTTTTGTCAAGCTGAACAAAACAATAATTCTGATCTGAAATACTGCCCCAATCATTCGGGTCGCTATATTTCATGAGTGTTGCATAAGACACAACAACACTTAGCGGAAAGTCGGTATTTGCAGGCGGGTTATTAAGAATACCTGTTACTTTCATTAATTCTCCATATAACTTCAAAGACTTACCCATTGCCGATTGCCAGTCACCAAAATATTTTGCAGCAACATCTTTTGTAAGCAATACTGTATTCACATCATTCAATGCCGTTTTTATATTGCCTGCAGCCAAACCAAAGTCAAACATTTGAAAGAACCGTGGTTCGGCACAAAACACATTTGGTTCTTTAAATTTCTTTAATGTTGAACCATCTGCACGCAGGTATGATTACCTGTACATTATTATCGCCATAAATAGCAGCGGCATTTTTTAATTGCGGAAGATCGTTACGCAATCCCTGGGTTACAGGAAAAGGCACGCCGGTTCTGTATTCCCTGTTTTCGGCCTTCCTTCCAATACGTACTACACGATATACCTGGTCTTTATTTGCATGAAAATCATCAAAGCTTTCTTCGTATTGAATAACAAGAAAGATCAATAAAAAAGCAGCAAAGCCAACAACGAGCCCGGCAATATTTATAAATGAATTGCTTTTATGCCTCTGCAAATTTCTAAGTGCTGTTTTGAAATAATTTTTAAACATAAAGGAAGATTTCTGATGTATGATTTATTGATGTCTGATTTAAGAGCTGCGAGCTTTGCGTTAAGAGCGATGACTATTCACGTTTCACGATTGACGATTCGCGTTCTTATTCCGTTCTTAAACTTTTTACAGGATTTGCAAGTGCAGCCTGCACACACTTAAAGCTTACGGTAACCATGGCGATAAGTAGCGTTATAACACCGGCAGCGCAAACACCCACCAGCTCATATTAGTACGATAGGCATAACCTTGCAAAAAACTGTTTAAGCCATACCATGCACGGGAAAGGCAATGGCTGCAGCAATCAGCACCAGCATTAAAAAATCATTTGACAACAGGGTTAACGATATTGCGGCACACCCGCACCCAGCACTTTGCGTACGCCAATCTCTTTCACTTTGCTTTCAGCGGTAAAAGTCACCAGCCCAAACAATCCAAGACAGGATATAACTATGGCCATGACCGCAAAACAATTGAACAACTGGCCTACATGCGTATCGCTTTTGTAAAGGTCATCGAAATCGCTGTCTAAAAAAGTATAACGAAAGTTATAGTCGCGATTATATTTTTTCCATACGCTTTCTGCAGCGGCAACCAAGCCGTGGAGGCATCTTTGCCGGTAGTTCTTACATACATTTTACCGCGCCAGTTTTTGTCGTATTGCATCAAAACGGGTGGTATTTGATTGTGCATGTCCTGAAAATGAAAATCTTTCACCACACCGGCAATCATTCCTTTGATGCCATGAAATGTTAGACGTTTGCCAATTACAGGTTCTTTTATGCCAGTGGCCTTGATAGCTGTTTCATTTAGTATAAAGTTGGCACTGTCGGCAGGTGAACCGGTAAAGCCTTTACCTTCCATCAATTGCATGCCCATCACCTGCAGAAAATTTCTTTCCACCGGCATCTGCGGTAATGGTAAATGATTGCTGGTCGGCCCTTTTGCCGTCCCAATCCACATCGGTGCTGCCTGACTGTTATTGATGATGTCAACGCCCGATTCTGTAACGCCCAGAATACCCGGTTGTTTCAGCAGTTCAGCCACTGCTGCATCATAATGGCCGTTAATATTGCGCATCCAGAAACTGAAAACATTCTGCTTGTCGTAGCCCAGGTTTTTCTCCCGTATATACTTTAATTGTTTGCCTATAATGATGGTACTTGTAATAAGCATGATGGAAAAACTAAACTGCACAACTACCAGTACTTTGCGAAAATTGCCTTTGCTGCCAATGCCACTTAGCTTGCCCTTCATGGCTTCCAGCGGTTTGAAGGAAGACAGTGTTATAGCCGGGTAAATACCTGCCAGCAGCAACGTCGCCAGCATGGTAAGCCCATACACTGCAAGCACATCGGGCGCCAGGGTTTAAAGACAATATTTTTGCCTGAAATATTATTGTATAAAGGCATTACCAGGTAAATGATGCCCGTTGCCAGTACAAGCGCAATCAAAAATGTGAGCAGCGATTCACTTAAGAACTGCATAAAGAGCTCCGCCTTGCCCGCACCCACAATTTTACGCAGGCTTATTTCCTTGCTGCGCTTCATTGCCCTGCGCGGTAATAAGGTTTACATAATTGATGCAGGCTATCAGCATCACAATTACAGCCACAATAAAAAACACCCGCACAACCATCATACCCTGCTCCTTGCCATCCAAAGCATACAGGTGCAATTTAGTCAGCGGGTCAAGCAGGTAAGTAAGATGCTGGTTTGCCTGTATATTATAGTTGTGACGATGTATATGCACTCATTTTTTGGCCGCCAAAGCAAGGTTGGCATTGGGTTTCAGCATTACATAGCGTCTCATAATTATATTGGTCCCAGTTAGTGTTAAGTGTTTTAAAATAGTTGCTGGTATCATATTCCTGTTCCAGCTGCTGAAAATTAAAAACGATATTGTAATGTAATATATGAGTTGCCGGGCATATCTTTCATAACTCCTGTTACATCGGTATAATTTTTTGTCGTCGCCTTTAATACTTTGCCCAGAGGGTCTTCGTTACCGAAAAATGTTCTTCGCTGTTGTTTCAGACAAAATGATGGAATGAGCATCCGTAAAAGGGTTGTTGTGGGTTGCCTTCAATAAAAGCGGATAAGTAAACATGCTGAAGAAAGAAGCATCAGCCAAGCAGTTATGCCATTCAGTAAGTTTTTTGCCGTTGTATTCAAATATGGAAACATTCCAATTTTCTGTTATGCGGCAGGCATCCTGCACTTCGGGCACTTCCTTTTTTGGCATACACTGCAATCGGCGCAGGCGTACATGTACCAAAATTTTGTTCATCAAATTTCGGCGCCAGCTTATAAATGTTTTTTGCGTTTATATTAAAGCGGTCATACCTCAATTCGTCGTTTGCCCAAAGCAACAACAATATGCTTACCGCCAAGCTTGCAGCAAGGCCGGTAATGTTGATAAACGAATACATTTTATTTTTACGCAGGTTGCGCAGGGCTGTTTTAAAATAATTTTTAAACATTAGAGAAGTTTTAAGTTCGTAGTTCTATGTTTTAAGTTGTATTCACGATTCACGTTTCACGATTGACGATTTACTGATTATTCATTACTCATCATTCATTAATCTATTTACTATTCACGTTAATCATTCCGTTCTCAAACTCTTTACAGGATTTGCTATTGCTGTTTTAATCGTTTGAGAGCTTAGTGTAATAAATGCAACCACAATCATCAGTAAACCTGATGCAGCAAAAATCCACCAGCTAATGGTAGTGCGGTATGCAAAATTTTGAAGCCACTTGTTCATGCCAAGGCATGCCAGCGGCGTTGCAATTACAAAAGCAATCAATACCAATTGCACAAAATCTTTTGATAACAGCGTTACCAATTGCAATACCGTTGCGCCCAATACTTTTCGTACACCAATTTCTTTAGTGCGTTGAATAGTGATGAACATTACCAAACCTAATAAACCGAGACAGCTTATCAACACTGCAAGCCCCGTTGCCCACTTAAGCAAACTTGAAATATTTTGTTCCTGTGTATACCATTTTGCAAGGTCTTCATCAAAAAAGCCAGACCAAAAATCACCGCTTGGATAAACTTGTTTAAAAGCTTTTTCTGATTTATCTAATGCAGTTTTCCATGTTGTGCCATTTGCATTTTGTGGTTGAAGCAATAGACTAATTAGCCCTTCATTTCTTAAATCACTTGTAATTAGTAAAGGCTTTATTGGTTCATGCAAAGATTTTTGATTGAAGTCTCCAACAACACCAACTATAGGAACAAGTTTATCATTCCAGTCTATATATTTTCCAATTACATTTTGCGGATTTTGAAAACCGAGCACATGCATGTAGTTTTCATTAATCAATATTTCTTTTACAGTATCGGATGAAGACAGGTTGCGACCTGCCAGTAATTTTATGCCATACAATTTTATATAGTTCGTGTCGCCAAATTTCTCTTCTACAGTCGTTTCAATTTCTTTTTTGCCGTCTCTGTATTTCATAGTTTCGATAGATGTGTTTCCGGATGATGGGGAGGTGTAGCTAAGACTTACCATCTTTATTTCAGGAATGTTGCGAAGCATATTCAGCAATGTGGCTTTGTGCGTTTTTATTGTATCATTATAATCTGTAGGGATATAAGCAATGGCATCTTTTTTAAAACCCAGGTCTTTATTTAATGAATAGCTGATTTGCTTGCTCACTAAAATCGTTGCCATAACAAAGAACTGCGCAATTACAAATTGTGATACAGTTAATGTTTTACGCAACCATGCATTGCGTGTTCCTGCTGTATTCGTACCCGCTTGATTTTTTAAAATACTTACGGATTTGTATGATGATAAAACAATAGCGGGATAAAAACCTGACAACAGTGTAACAACAATGATCAGCATCAATAAAAACAATACTATGCCCGGTTGTTGTATAATATTGAATTTTACGTCATCGGGCACAAAACCGGAAAAAGCTTTTAATATAAGCGGTGTAAGAATAACAGAAAGTATGGTTGCACAAAACGTAAGTAAGAATGCTTCGCTTAAGAACTGAAATATCAATTGCTTTTTTGAGCTGCCAATTGTTCTGCGGATGCCAATCTCTTTTGCTCTTTGTGCAGATTGTGCTGTAGTAAGATTAATAAAATTGACGCAGCCAAGCAACAGTAAAAACAAAGCTACAGCCAGCAGTCCAAACAGTACATCAGTGTTTGCCTTTGGTATTGTATAAGTGTTGTAGTTGCCGTTAAAATGAATATCGTGTAATGGCTGTAATAAATAATTTACTTTGAAGTTATCTTCCGGCTTTTTTGGCGCATTACGGGAAAAGAGTGCAGTAATTTCTTTTTGGATCTTATCAGGCGATGTGCCTGCAGCAAGCTTTACGTATAACTGTGACCCGCCATTTGCACTTGTCCAGTTATTATAACTTTGTGGGCGCAGCCTCGCAGTTTCAAGCGTAGGTTCTGAAACAAACACTTTGAATGTAAAATCTGTATTGGCAGTTATATCTTTTACAATACCGGTAACGGTTACTGCAATTGTATCATCCAAATAAAAATGCCTGCCGACGATTTGCTCCGGTTGCAGATTTGGAAAATATAAGGCTGCCGCTGATTGTGTTAATACAGTTTGATAAGGTTGTTGCAGCGAAGTTCTTGCTGAGCCAGCAAGCCAGTTGTAACCAATAAGATCAAAATAATTTTCATCAGCATAAACAAAGCCGCTTTGATTTTTAAAAACAGCCGGCTCTGCTTTGTTTACAACAGGCACCGAAATTTTTGGATTGTTATTGAATATACTAAAAGGAGCAACCACATCGAGCCCTGTAATTTCTTTTTTTATTGCAGGAGGCATCGCATAAGTAATACCGGTTACATGATCATTTAGATCTGGAGCAACAAGCGTCCACACTACCCTGTAGATGCGGTCACCATCTTTTTCAAATTTATCAAAGCTTGTATCATAGCTCGCAATTAAATAAATCACCAGTGATGCGCTGATTCCTATTCCTAATCCTAACACATTAATTACAGAGAAGATTTTGTTCTTCCATAATTGCGCCATGCGGTTTTGAAATAATTTTTAAACATAAAGGAAGATTTCTGATGTCTGATTTTGTGATGTCATGATTTACTCATCATTCATTACTCATATTAACTATTCACTATTGCCTATTCACTATTCCGTTCTCAAACTCTTCACCGGATTTGCAATTGCTGCTTTTATTGCCTGGAAACTTACTGTTAGCAATGCAATAAACAATGCGGCGAAACCTGCAACAGCAAACACCCACCAACTGATATTTATTCTGTAAGCAAAACCTGCAGCCATTTATTCATTGCCCACCAGGCTGCAGGAAATGCAATGAGCGATGCGATCAATACCAAGTTTTAAAAATTCTTTTGAAAGCATTTGTGTTACCTGTGTTACACTTGCGCCCAATACTTTTCTTATACCAATTTCTTTGGTACGTTGTTCTGCAGTATATGTTGCAAGTCCAAACAAACCAAGACATGCAACAAAAATGGTAAGTATGGAAAATATGTTGAGAATGGTTCCTGTTTTTTGTTCTGCAGAATATGTTTTATTGTACAGATCATCCATGAACGAATAGGTAAATGGTTCGCCTGTATTGTAAGCGTCCCATTTTGTTTTCATAGTGGTGAGCAAGCCGTTTACATCTGCTGTTTTTATTTTGAAGATCAATCCGCCTTCTGGTTCCAATACCATTACCAAAGGAGAAATGGTTTCGTGCAATGATTTAAAATTGAAATTTTTTACAACACCAATTACATGAAACGGAACATTCGCACCACTGTCACTGTTTTCCCTGATAACTGTTTTTCCAACAGCATTCATCACACCAAATCCCAAAGATTTTGCAGCGGTTTCATTAAGAATGATAGCAGTTGAATCAGTTGTAAAATGCTTTTGAAAAATTTCTGCCTGTAAGCATTTGCATTCCCATCGTTGGTATATAATTTTCATCAACATTATATTCAATTGAAGTCATCACAAGATTATCGTTGCCCTGCGGATAAGCCAATGCATTATTGTTATTAGTTGGTCCTGCAGGTTTATACCACGAAGTAGTTGCATTCACAATGCGCGGGTCTTTCAATATTTCTTGTTTATACACCTGTTCATTTTTCCCTAATGCCCAAGAATTGGGAATAGTGATCAGTTGTGTTTTATCATAACCAAGGTTAGTGTTTTGTATAAACTTCATTTGTTGATACACAACAATGGTTCCGATGATCAATCCAACAGAAATAAAAAACTGGAACACTACCAAGACTGCTGCGCAATCCAAAACTGCTTTTGCTGCTGGTAAATTTTCCTTTTAATACAGCGATAGGTTTAAAGGAAGAAAGATAAAATGCAGGATAGATGCCGGCAATAAGTCCTACCAATATTCCCAATGCAAAAAATGCAAGTATGGGTTTTATATCAAATGTTAAATGTTTGCCGGATAAATTATTGAAAGCAGGCAATGCAAGTTCAACCAATACAAATGCAATGATCAATGCGATCATTGCGATCATCATTGATTCAGATAAAAATTGCCTGATAAGTTGAAACCTGTCTGAGCCTGCAACTTTTCTTACACCAACTTCTTTCGCACTTTTTGATGCGCTTGCTGTAGAAAGATTGATGAAGTTGATGCAGGCAACAATCAGCATAAATAATGCAATGCCTGCAAACATGTACACATAAGTTGCATTGCCGCCGGGCTCAAGGTCTGTAACAGATGATGAATGCAAATGAATTGATGTAAGCGGCTGTAATGTAAAACCTAAAGAATTGCCTTTTGTTTCAAATTGCTCAAGGCTCATGCCCATTGCTTGTTGCACTTGCGGCCCCATATATTTTTTCACCATGTCAGGAAACCTGGCTTCCATCTTTGCATAATCAGTGCCTGGTTTTAATAATAAGTAGGTAAAAAAACTGCCATCATCCATGAGTCTGATTTTGCCTGGTCCCAACCCAGCCATCGAGCCAAACATATCAAAATGAAAATGTGAATTAGACGGAACATCTTTCATAACGCCGGTTACTTTGTAATAACTGGTTATTGTTGTTAGTGTACACGATGGTTTTACCAATCGCATCATCATTACCAAAATATTTTTTTGCAGTTTTTTCTGAAAGGATAATAGTATTAGGTTGTAGCAATGCTGTTAAAAAAACGCGAGCACCTCCTTCCCACCCCGGACTAGAACTTGATTCGCCGCCTAGCCGATCTCGAAACCAAGATGCCGGATCCGACAGATGTTGTGGCTTATGCGGCATGGAAGATAGGTGAAGAGCCTCAGATCCCACAAATTCCGAACCCAATCGACCGAGCGCAACTTGCCGCAATGACGACGACGGGCGCCGCGTACAGCTTCGAGGCTCTTTACGTCCGTAGACCCTTCGATCTGGTAGTTTTTGACGAAGCCAGCCAAGCGAGCCTTGCGAATGCTTTGGCGCTGGCTCCTTTGGGCAGGCAGGTGATTTTCGCGGGGGACGACAAACAGCTTGATCCTGTTGTCCAATCCGAGCATCCGATGGCTAGAAAGTGGGCTCGGACGGTCGATGTTTGTCCACAAGA
This sequence comes from uncultured Gemmatimonadales bacterium, assembly GCA_963737895.1. Classification (GTDB taxonomy): domain Bacteria; phylum Gemmatimonadota; class Gemmatimonadetes; order Gemmatimonadales; family Gemmatimonadaceae; genus Palsa-1248. The sequence continues at coordinate 3,444,352 of CAVTUF010000001.1, forward strand.
GTGAGCGTGGAACGTGCCTATTAAACGAGCAGGGACGAATGGAGAAGTCAATCTGCGATGTTGTAGGCAACGTCTTTTATGACGGCAAGCTCATGGTCGCCGAGGACTGCGAAGCCGATCCCATCTGGCGTGCGGAAAGAGTTGTGGGCGACGTTGCGCCGATGGGACGGAAGAATGTACATCTCCATCTCTGCCAGCATGAAGGAATGTTCAATAGCAATTACGGTGGTCCGGTACGGTTCAAATCTCGCCGATTTCATTGGCGAACTGGTCACCAGACTACTCAAGACGCTATCTCCTGATCAAATCTCCGTCGTTTGTCCTTTCCGAGCACAACGTAGCGTTCTGAAGGGCAACTTGCGCAGGAAGGGCATCTCGGCGGTGAAGGTTAGCACGGTGCATCGCGCACAAGGATCAGAGTGTCACACCGTCATTTTCGATTGCGTTCTCGCCAGCACTGAATTCCTCAATAACGACGACAAGGGTCCGCGCTTGTTAAACGTTGCCCTGAGTCGGGCGCAAGCCCGTCTGGTTATCGTGGCGTCTCGTGGCGACTTGCAGAATCGCTGGTTGCAACGGATCGCAAACGCGATTGGCAATGGCGACGGCACTGGTGATTAGGCTATCCCCAGACAGGAAATCGTCTTTCAATGCGACTTTCCGGCGGGTCAAGTGGACCCTGTTGTGCGATATTGCGACATAGTGGGCAAGATTCAACCTGCCCCAACGAGTGACGCACTTACGTCATAGATTTTCGTGCTGGACAAAATAGAGCGTTCATGATCTCGTTCCTAACAATGCCAGTCCAAACAGAGATGATCATGTCCTCCCGATCCGGTGCGGAGGGAGTGACCCGCTGCCCGCCCTTCGTCCTGCGTGGATTCGTGCGCCCGCTGGCAATCGCCTTTTGCGTCGCACCACAATCCGACGAACGCGCGGGTGAAGTCCGGCTGGCGGTTCGGCCGTCGAGAGGGCTTGGCGGAAGTCGTCGGGGGCGCCGCCAAGGAGAGTCTTCTGCGCCGGTTGACTAAGGCAAAACTGTAACTACCGGGAGGCGATAAAGAAACCAGATCAGAAAATATCGATCGGCTCGATCCGCGAAGGACACCGACCCCTATCGCTCACCCCCAGGTAGAGACTGGCCCACCACGAGCCGAGGGAATGAGTCCCGGCAACCGTCCAGCTTTCCGTTCCGGATCAGACGAGCCTATAATCCGAAATAGACGAACCATCAATCCGAATTGGACGGAGCTTCTACCCGGCATGGACGATACCGATCACGCGCTCTTTCCTCGCTTTTCCGCCGAACTGGTGGCCACCGCGCTCAAGGACACGCCGGTCGTCATGGTTACGGGGCCGCGCCAGTGCGGCAAGACCACACTGGTCCGCGATTTGGTCGCGGGCAATCGCGAATTCATCACCATGGACGACGACACGGTGCTGGCTGCGGCACGCAGCGATCCAACTGGGTTGGTGCGCGCACTCGATCGAACTACCATTGACGAAGTACAGCGAGTGCCCGACCTTCTCCGGGCCATCAAGAAGTCAGTCGATGATGATCGCCGGGCCGGCCGGTTTCTGTTGACGGGCTCAGCCAATATCCTGACTCTGCCTCAGGTCTCAGAGAGTTTAGCCGGCCGCATGGAGATCGTGAGCGTTCTGCCCCTCTCACGGGCTGAAATCTGAGGCAAAAAGCCGGGTTTCCTCAAAGCGGCGTTCGATAGAAACTCGGCAAACCTGCCGAGCCAATGATCGGCAAAGATCTGAGTACAAGCCGTGCTGACCGGCGGCTACCCCGAGATGCTGCGGCGCGAAGGTTGAAAGCGACGCCAGACATGGGCGCGGGATTACATAAGAGCCATCGTGCAGCGGGATGTACGCGAAGTTGCCGACGTGGAAAAGCTTGATCAAATGCCGAGCCTGCTGCAGGTTCTCGCGCCGTCTTGTGGCTGCGCCAGTGTCTTGCTTGTGAGCATGACTCGATTTTTGTGGTCTTCGGGGCGCCGTGGCGGACGTAGGGCGCTTGCAAAGCGTCATTAAAGGGGAGTGATGCGATAACTTGAATGTGTAACAGATGTGTCAGTCATTCTCTCCACAGCATTGTGTCAGTAAACATAATTGTTTCAGTTTGATAGACCTAACAGCTCGTTGGTTATCGGTTTGCGAAAAGTCCGCTGCGTCTGCTGCAGAGGGCAACGCAGTGCGGAGAACTAGCCCAGATATCCCCGTATTTTGTGGGTTCTAAGGTGGTGCCGGGAGGGGGAGTCGAACCCCCAAGGTACCAAGTACCGGCGGATTTTGAGTCCAGCCCATTCAGTTTTATCGATGCTCATTTTCTTTGGGTTACAAGCACTTACGCAAAGCAATTGTGTCAATCTATGTGTTCCTGTTCGCTCATATTTCGAGCTGTCGGGCAGAGTTTGGGCTGAGATTTCCGCCTGCTCTACGCCTGTATTGACGCTCTTTTTATGCCTTCCGGCAACATTTTCGTCCTTGACTGTCGGCAACGAACGGCGCATAAGGAGATATGAAAAACTTCAATCCCGATATCGGTGCATCGACTCGCTGGAAAAAGGGTGGGCCATCGCCGAATCCTGGCGGCAGGCCGAAATCCCGAAGCATCAGCGAGGCCCTTCGCGAGAAATTATCCGCGATCAAAGAGGACGATCCGCAGCACCGGACGTTTGCGGAAGTGCTCGCCAGAATCTGGTTTCTCTCGCCTGCGCGCAGGAACGAAACTCGGTCGCCGCCGCCATTGAAATTGCGAATCGCGTCGAAGGCCGGGTGCAACGGATCGAGTTTGCAGATCTCACGCAGCAACTGACAACGAAGTCGGACGCGGAGCTGGAGCACTTTCTGGAATTCGGATCCTGGCCAGAGGACGTAAACGTTTCGCATCCGCCCGGCGGGAAAACCAAGGCCAACTAGGTCGAGCGGCTGCCACAGCAAGGCCCGAACGTGATCAGCAACAACTGGCAGAGCTGGCCTGACAACCAACCCAAGCCGCCAACCGGCACCGCTTGTGACCGGGCAACGCACGATGGCAGGCGGGCCATTGCTGCCTGCGAACCCGTTCCTCAACATCATCCGGATGCGGCAATTCTGGAACAAGTATGGAATCACTCAGGAAGAGGAAATCTACCGACGACCCCAAGTGCCGAATGCAAAAAGATGGGTCTGAATGCAACCAACGCACTGCGATGCTAACATTCACCAGGGGAACGGGCCTTCAAGCGTCGCATGTTCAAGAATCGGTGGAACAAACATCCGTGGCTGACTGCATTAGCCGCACTGGTGTGTGGCTTGGTGAATGGGTTGCGAAGCCGTTTATGTTCGTCCGGATAGTCCGATGGCCATCGTGGACGGGGCCTTTGCGATAGGTGGCTTCATCGCGTTCTTGGGCTGTTTCTAAGCGCGCTTTCTGACCATCTTTATAAATCAGAAGATTAGGACTGCTGAGCGGCATTTTGAGTGAAATCGAGATTTCTCGCCAGTTAAGACGATTGCCTGCCGAATTGGAGGCTAGGATAACTTCCGCTTTGCCGACCACACCTCCAGAATGTAGTTTTTCGATTCCAACAACCATCTTTTCCGGCCTATGATTGGTGATTAAAGGCGGAACAGTTGCCCCGCGTTGCCGTGGGCAATTTTGAGCCGATCAGGTTCGCTGATGGGAGCGTTGTCGAACCACTCAGTCGCCTCAGCCATATCCTCATACGGGTAGTCCACCGAGTACAGAACGCGGTCGGCGCCGACTTCCAGTATCACGTCAGTGAGCGCCTGTGTGCGAAAGGCGCCGCTGGTAGTGCTGTAGAAGTTGTCTCGCAGATATTGGGCTATCGGTAGCTTCGCATTCGGCCGAACACTTGTCCTCGAGATGCGATGATCGACGCGCCATATGCCGAATGGCAGTCCTTCGCCGAGGTGGCCGAGGATCACTTTGAGTTTGGGATATTCATCGAACAGGCCGCTGCCCATCAAGCGCAGGGCATGAATCGAGGTCTCCACCGCGAACCCCCACGCCGAGCCGGCAATCCAAGCGCGTCCTTCAAAAGCCTGCCGACGCATGGCCAAGGGGAAGCGGGGATGAAGATAGAACGGCACATCAAGCTGCTGGACAGTGGCCCAGAAGGGCCGATATTGTGGCAGATCATAGAAGACTGCCGAATCCGCTTCGCCAATCTGTGAGAATCCATTGACCAAGGCGCCGCAGAAGCCCAGATCTTTAACGCAACGTGTGAGCTCCTGAGCGGCAGCCTGAGGATCCTGCATCGGTAACGCCGCGAACCCCTTCAGGCGTTTGGGATACTTTGCGATGTGCTCGGCCAGATAATCGTTCGATCGCCGCGACTTGGCAACAGCTTCTGATGTGTTGGGAATAAACGCAAACTCTCAGTTGCTGCGATATCAATTCAGCGGTGACTACCAGTTTCGTGATCCAGAGCTTTCTAAACTGCTATCGCAAATTCACGCACTGATCGCAAAGAAACGTCGCACAATCTACCTGGAACCGGTTCCACGCAAGAAAACTTTATTCGGATAACTCTCATAGAGCCACGCGCATGACGTGATCAACGTCAACGTTAGGAGCTGCTGACAATGCAATTCCTTCCATGTCTCTTGTGCGGAAACAAGCTGCAAAAGCGTACATATTGGATGCAAGTTCTCCGCTGAATAATTCCGAAAGAATTGGCCTGGTAGCCGCGAGAATCGGAGATGTTGAGCAAGGAGAACCTTGAGGAGCTTCGTCACAATCTCGCGCAACCTTAGTTTGCCAGCCGTGCGAACTTTCTACGATCAGGCTTACCAAGATTGCCGCCTCATTTATGACCCGCCTTCCAGCACCACGCCAGATTCAAATCATTCACAACTTTAGATGTCTTCTCTTTGAGCGAACTAGCAAAGCGCGCCAATCAACCTGCAAAACCCGCCATTTTCACAGGCACAAATGACAAATTGGGAGTTTTAGAGAAGTTCTGAAGAACTCATGGTGACGTCTAAGACAGTTGCATGGCTTGGAGGGAAACGAAGAGTTTCAACACACCTGTACACATTCCATTCCGAGCAAAGCGGCTAGCTTCTTCGATCTGTCGGAGATGTGTCCGACCCCTACAGCACAATGATGCGCTGGCCCATGGCATTCCACTGATTGATGAAAGTACCTCGCGCCGAACGAGAACCTATAGCGGCTGTTGGTATTGCCGATTTCGAGAATCGGCCCAGGCACAGATTCCCCTTCCGCCGTCAGAATTGAGTTTGCCATCCACCGTCTGCACAACGGAAAGCAAAGTCACCGGGCCGTGCTTGACCGACATTTCCACCGAAAGCCCCCGTCCGACTTTCCCGTGATACACCTGCAAAGGGCGAACTTTGGTCTTTCCCTTGGCGATCGCAATATGTCCCGGACCATCGTGTCCCATCAGCACGACGTCATCGTTGTAATCGGCAGCGTAGTATTCGGTGAATGATCCGCCCGCGCCAAATGAATCCATGATCTTCATCGCCTGAGCGTTCTTGATTTCGTATTCGCCCGCGACTGGAATCCACGCCCGGTCAGCAAGCTCGTGCCTAAGATGATCGAGCTGATGGCGTCTTCATTTTCAGGACTTCCAATTCCTTTGTGGTAATAGGCCAGGGAGCCGAGCTTGTGAACGTTCGACAAGCCGATCAAGAGCAACGGACGTGCGCGCCGCGCGATCGAGTTCGTCTTCCGGCGCATTCGCTTGCACGTCGCGAGTCTGGAATTCTGCAGACTCTTTGGTTCGACATCTGCTTCGTTAACCTCGCGGCGCATGGCTGACAGCTCTTCCACTTCCAGTATCTCGATGTGTCCGCCGAAATAGGCACATTGCTGAGTGAGATCGGAATAGATGTCGAGCATGCCGCCATAGTAGTTGCCCATCACGCCAAGCCGGTTGTGCTCCATCACATGGACTACGCGAGCCGCATCGATCCATTCGTCAATCTCATTCCAGGCAATCGGGTCGTTTTCCAGCATGCCCGTGACCTGAAAGAACGGAATACGGCAGCGACTGAAAAACATTCGCGATCTCGGGCACCGGACAAGCCTGGCAGTATGCGAGCCACTCTCCGTCATCTTCGTTCGGTCTCCGAGCCGATTAAATCGTTCGTAATCGATGGCGGGCCCGGGCGAGAGATTAAGAATGATGACTGGCACCTTTGCGCGCCGCACCGCCGGCAACACGGTGGATGACAGCGCATAGGTTGTGACGTACAGAAAAATCAGATCGACATCTGCTTTACGGAATTCGTGTCCAGCCCAAAACGATTTCTCCGGAGAATCAATGAGTCCCAGATTCGTCACCTGAACCTTAAAACCCTCCAGCCTTCGCGCAACCTGCTGCGATGAACGCAAAAGCTTCATCCTTAGTCCGGGAAACTGCGGCCAGTAAGCATCCAGGCCGATGCCAAAAAGTCCGACTTTAAATTGATCGTCCGACGGTTTCATAAGGAATTCTCGAAGTTGACAGATTGAACAGAGAAGAACTCCAGGATCTGGCCAAGCATAGACCGTCTTCCTGCGAGCAACAAGGGGCGAGGTGAAAAACGACATTTCGAGATGCAAAACGGGCGAGAGTTGCCTGTCAACTCGCTGAGACTATGATTTGGGGCGTGATCGTTATTCTGTAGGCCGGGAACAACTCGTCAGAGCCTAAACTGAACCGGCTAGACTTGAGTCTCGGGCGTTTGTCACAACGAAATTCTAACCGGCGGGGATTCAGCAATTGACGACTCTAGCCACGTGGTGCGAGCATTCGATTTCACATTTGAGGGTTTGGCCTGACAGAAAAAGGCCATCGCAGCTCGTTGGTGAATCGTATGAACATCAATGTCAGAGCACTATTGACAACTGTCGCAATTCTAGGATTTTGTACTTCGGCATTAGCTGCGCAGGACCAACCGGTAAAAGTAGCCGTTCACTGGGACAAAGTAGTCCGCATTTTTCAAACCACGCCGACGCTGCAGGTAGTCGTCAATCCCCCTCTGCTGCGAGGCACGCCAGTGCATGATAACGCGTTCAAGGCCCTGCAGGACCTAGGGGCGGACTATGTTCGTTACGTGCCCTGGTTGCCGTATCCGAAGCTCGCAGTCGCCGAATTGGAACCGCCAAAGGATGGAAAAACGTCTTGGGATTTCTCGTTGATTGATCCCATGACCATCGATTTTCTCAACGCCACAAAGGGACACTCCGCGATTCTCAACTTCAGCACCATCCCACAATGGATGTTCAAGACTGACAAGCCAATAGAGTATCCGGCGGATCCGGAGCAGGTCACGTGGAACTACGAGCAAGGCACGGAACTTCGCGATCCGAGCCTGAAAGAAGTCGCCGACTATTATGCGCGACTCTTTTCCTGGTACACGCAAGGGCGGTTTCACCGACGAGTTCGGCAAGCGCCACGAATCCGGCTACCACTATTCGATTCCCTACTGGGAAGTGCTGAATGAAGTCGACTTTGAGCACCACATCAGCCCGGAAACGTACACAAAGCTCTATGACGAGGTAGCGTTAGCGATCAAGAAGGTTCAGCCGGACACGAGGTTCGGTGGGTCTCGCTCTCGCCATGGAAACAGACCCACGCTACTTCGAATATTTCCTCGATCACAAAAATCACAAGCCAGGAGTGTCGTTGGACTTCATCTCCTACCATTTCTACGCAGTTCCGACGATCGATGAGACTCCAGAGGTAGAACAGTTCACATATTTCGCTCAGGCCGACGGATTCCTGAAGACAGTGCGTTACATCGAGGCCATCCGCAAGCGCCTATCTCCGGAGACAAAGACGACGGTCGACGAACTCGGCGTGATTTCCGCCGACGATCTTGCTCAAGGGATGCCGGGGCACGTTGCGCAGCCGATTCCAAATGCCTACTGGAATCTGGCCGGCGCCATGTATGCGTACGTTTTTGGGGAACTCACGCAGATGGGCATCGATGTAGCAGGGGAATCACAGCTCGTGGGCTTTCCCACGCAATTTCCCGAGCGTTTCGATGGTGGATTGGAATAACGGGAAACCGAACGCACGCTTCTGGGTCTTGAAACTAATTCACGACAACTTCAGCCTAGGGGACCAACAGGTGGAAATTCAACCTTCCGACTCATCTCTGCCGAGCAATCCTTACGTATACTCTCTGGCCTTTGTCACACGCGACGGGAAACACCGGGTACTACTGATCAACAAGCGTGACCGGAAATACGATGTGACTGTTTCAGGTGCGAACGGGGGGCAGCTGGAGTATGTCGATCAAACCACCGGCTTCAGGCCCCCAGCAACGCTGAAACTGAATAACGAGACGTTTAGCATCGCCGGATACTCCGTAGCAGTCCTGACAATGCCGTAGCCCAAGTGTCCAACGAACCTCGTCGCTCCTAAACCTCATCTATGGCCGGTATGTCGAAATCGAGTCCGGGTACACCACAGCTCAAAAACTGGGGCGGAAGTAAAGATCTTGGACCTGGCCTCAGATATCAGCGATGAGGCTGCACCTGACGGCCAGCGCATTTCGAGTTTTCTATCTTCGTGGGGGTCCCCAAGCCAAAAACGAACGCGAAGATCGTTTTGCGAAAGATTGCTGCCACCGCTGTGAATCTCCTCCGTCTGTGTCACCCCGCCAGCAACTAACTTCAGTTGTGATCCAATAGCGAGACGGTTGCTTCTTGTTCCGGCAAGCTCGAAGCTGACCCAATGCTGGCCAACGATGCCGCGATTACGCAGGATCATCGGTTTACCCTCGAGATTCTCAACTACTATGTCCATCTTGCCGTCGTTGAAGAGATCGCCCACGGCCAACCCGCGCGCGACCTGCCGCAGCTGAAGGGCTGGTCCTGCCTGGTCACTTGCGTCGCAAAATTTACCATCGCACTGATTCATCTGCAGCAACTTTGGTCGGCGGTATCCCGCGCTACTTCCGGAAGGCGGCGTGTCGACCTGGGGTAGACATACCCAGTGACAGTGATCAGGTCAAGCCAACCGTCATTGTCGAGATCTACCAATGCAACACCCCACTTCACCCACGGCAGCGAAGGCAGGCCAATGCCAGACTGATAGCCGATATCTCGAAAGTCCATTTCCCATAATTGCGGAAGAAGGGAGTGGAGTCGTCAGAAAAAGCCGTGATCGCTAAAGACTGGATACCCCGTGTGAAGGAAGTCGCCAACAGCAACACCCATCCGCGCCTGTTCCCCGCCGTCTTCGCTAAGTGCAGTTCCAGACTCCAATCCAATTTCTGTAAACTTTCCGTTGCCCTCGTTGCGGTATAGGTAGTTGGGAGTGGAATCATTAGCCACAAAGATGTCGGGGCGGCCCGTGTGGTTGAATCGGCCCAGATTACAGTCAAGCCGAAGTAGTGACCGAGGTCATCAACACCCGATTCTTTCGCGTTCGTGAAAGTGCGTCGCCATTGTTATGAAACAACGCATCTCCGGCGCCCTTGAGGCCACGGGGACCGCATTGAACGTCCGCTCCCTTGAACCTGCACGTCGGGCGCTGCCGAACTGCGGTGGATTGTCGATTTTGAAATCCACATAGTTGGATACCATCAGACCCAAGAAACCGTCGCCGTCGTAGTCTGCTGAAGCGCCCCCATCGACCAACGTCCGTCCGCTACTCCCGCCTTAACAGTAACGTCGGTGAAGGTGCCCTCTCCGTTATTCCGGTAGAGAGCGTTTCCGCCCAGGCAGGTCTGATAGATGTCAGGCCAGCATCATTGTTGTAGTCACCAACCGCTCCTCCAATGGCCCAACATGGATCAGCGATGCCGGCTTTGTCCGTAACATCGGAGAAGGTATCGTCACGATTGTTGTGATATAAGGCGCTTCTTGCTTTTTCTCCTTTCAACGCCATTTCAAGTGTAGGAGCGTTAGTAAAGTAAATGTCGGGCCAGCCATCACGATCGTAGTCAATCAGTAGTACTACCCCGCTCATCGATTCCGGAAGGTATTTGGCTTGCTGACTTGGCATTGTGATCGAACTGAATACCCGACTCGGCGGTGATGTCATCAAGTTGTGGAACCGAACGGTTCTTGCACCTTGCGACTTTAATGCCGGTCGGTGGCGCGGAACCTTGAGCCACTCCTTGTGCGAAGAGACTGGGAGCCAAAAGACCCGTGCACAACCACAGTAAGACGGCCAGGTCTCGCACCCAGCACATCTTCTGCCAACGAAATTGGCGTTTTGTTTGTAGATCAGCACGGAATTGTAGGCCACACAAGCTATTGAGAAGGAGAGGAGTCCACTTCCTGTTTTGTGACTTCTCGCGGCGAAAAGACCGGCTCCACTTCCTTCTGCTGATTCGCCAAATCGTGTAACCGGCGGTACTCCGCCAGTGCTTTCTCTTGTTCTGGGATGTTGCCTAGACTCCTCTGGATTTTCGCTAAACGGTACCAACAGACCTCATTTCCCGGATCGACAGCCACGGCTCGTTGTGCATGAGGCAGCGCTTTGTCGGGTTGGTTTTTCTCAAGAAGCACGGCAGCCAAGCCTAGCTGAGCCTCCGAGAAATCTGGGTAGTGCTGTATGGCTTGTTCGAAGTATTTCTGCGCTTCCTCGTTTTGCTTGCTCTTCCGCCGCATTTCTCCGAGTTCGTAAGCAGCGTTCGCATTGTCCGGATGCAAGCGGAACTCTTCTTCAAATTCCTTTTCTGCCGCAGCAATATCTTCTGGTGATTGACGTTGCCAAAACCGCCCCATGCGGCTTCTGCCGATGCGATAGTGAACAGCGGGTCGATCCGGCTGCAACCGAAGCACCTCTTGGTACTCCTGAATGGCTTGACTGTAGGAGCCTTGGCTTTCGTGCGCTTCCGCGGCAGCGAGGTGTCTCCAGACAGATGTGGGAGCAACTTGCGCTAGTTTTTCCATTGTGAGAAATGCAAAATTGCCGTATACCTTTCCAGCCTGATACAGGATCTCGGGATCGTCAGGGTAGAGTCGGTTCAACTCCAACGCGACTTCCACGGCCTTGCTGTCTCGCTTCAGGCCGCTGTAGGCACGCTGCAATTCCAGCCCACACATGCGTTTGATTTCCGTGTCGGAAGAATGATGAAGGCATTTCTCCAGTCCAGGCTCGGCGTCACTATAGCGGCCGAGTTCTGACAGCGACATCGCCAGAAGACTGCCGGACTTGGTCAGCGTGGGCTTGAGCTTCAAGGCCTGACGCAGAGCGGGCACAGCCTCGTCGAACTTGCGCTCCTCAAAGTAGATCAGACCGAGATTGGCATGCACCTCAGCCATTCCGGGTTCGAGCTGGCGCAACTTCACGAAGGCCCTCTCAGCGTCTTCATAGCGCCCTGCGGCAAGCGCAGCTTGCCCTTCGTCCGCGTAGCGTTCGGCCAAACTTGTGTCCTGCGCGCACGCGGCGGAGGCCGCGAGGGCCAGCACAACCAGTACAGACCAGTTCAATGCATGACGGCGTTTCACCGTGCGAGTGTACCTCAAAAAAATCCCGCCAAGCCAGAACGGGCCAGGCGGGTGTGGTTGCTCGGTTTACATCGCGAGCTACTAAAACGAGATTTTGCCGCCGAACTGAATAACGCGGCCAGGCCTGGCGCTGGTAACTTTGCCGAAGTTCACGTCCCCAAGCGTTGCATCGACCGCATTTTGACCCGGGCCACCAGCGGCCTGCGTGATGGGATCGATTCCATATTGCGTGTGGTTAAAGGTATTGAACGTTTCCACGCGGAACTGGAAGCCGACTCGTTCGGTGAACTGGAATGTTTTGCCCATTCCAATGTCCCAGTTATTGATTCCCGGTTGCGTGAGTATGTTGCGCCCGGTGTTGCCGTATACGCCAAAGGCAGGCTGGGTAAATGCGGCAGTATTGAACCAATGATGGATGTTCTTTCCTCCGACCGGGTTCGGATTGCCGGACTCATTTGCGCGCATCCCGAAACTCAAGTAAGCGCCGGGATCGGACGCGGCCACCGAGAAGGGGAATCCGGTCTGGAAAGTCGTAATCGCGCTGACTTGCCAACCACCGATAAGCGCATTCTCGGCTTTGTTCATATTTCCGAGGTAGCGTTTGCCGCGCCCCACCGGAAGGCTGTAAACCACGCTGTTCACAAAACGATGTTTCACACTGAAATCCGAAGGGCCGTAGTCAAGATGTGGATTCAGGTCGTCCATGTGACCTGCGAAGCCGGCGCCAGCCGATCCGATGCCGGCCGCAGCCGATTTGTCATCCATGCTTTTCGCATAGGTGTAAACAGTCAGCAAGGCGAGGCTGGTCCCACGATGTTCCAGTTTGATATTTCCGCCGTTGTAGTTGGAGTACCCGGTCCATGAGCTATTGAGAGGCCCCGGAATCGCGAAATTCGGGAGAGGTTGACGGGCATAGAACGGACACTGGTTGGCAAGGTAAGTCGAGTTCGTGGCAGGTAGGCCCGCAAACGCCGCCTGGCAGGTTGCTAGCTGCGCTCCGAGCAATTGGGGAGGAGTATTGAGATCGATGCGGTCCAACAAACGCAGACCCCGATTGCCTACGTAGTTCACTTCCAACGTAGTGTTGCGCGCCAACTCGCGCTGCACGGAGATTGTGTACTGCTGCACGTAAGGGTTCCGGGGATGGTCAGACACGATGACCGCAACAAACTGGCTGTTTGGCGCCGTGACAGGGACAACCCCGCTCTGGGCGGGGAACAACTGATTAGTCAACTTCGGCGCCGCGGTGGCAGATTGCGAATTGGGGTTCAGCGAAGTGCGTTCAACGAAGGGATAGAGATCGCCCGAATCGTCGATCTCACGAGTTTCCGAGGAGTCCCAGAAAATTCCGTATCCGCCGCGCACCACAGTTTTATCTCCGCCAAAAGGCCGCCATGCAAAGCCCACACGAGGGGCAAACGGCAGCTTTGATCCGTTTGCCGGATTCCGCCGACCGCAATATCGGTAGAAGCCGTTTCCTGGAGGCGCAACTCCGTCGCTTACCAGAGCCTGATCCGCGAAGCATAGGCCACCACCGGTCGTGTTCTGGTCATCGATCCAGAAAAACTTGTTGTCCTGTTCGTAGGGCACAGAACGGTAGTCCCAACGAAGACCCAGGTTCAAAGTGAGGCGACTGGTCACCTTCCAGTCGTCCTGCACGTAGGGCGCAAAGTACATGAAATGGTATTGATTCAAGTTGCCGGCAATACTTGGCTTGCTGAATGGCCCCGGCTGGAATGTCGCAGCAGTCTGGTAATAGCCCAGTAGGAAGTCTGCCACCTCATTGCCGGTCCCGCAGTTACCGGAAGCGGTCGTACAGGTCCCGTTCGCGCTGTTGTTCAAGATGTTGTTATTGGTGTATGTGTATTGGCCCAGAAAATTGCCCGAGAGATTTCTTTTGGAAATAAACCGGCGATAATCGAAACCCACGCCGATCGTGTGCTTTCCGCGAATAATGGATACCGAATCGGCGAATTCCCACGTGGGCACGTCGCTGGTAGTCGGGTTGTTGCCCGGGGTACCGTAACTGCCGAGGAGGGCTGCCTCGAAGTTGATGTTCGGGAAACCTGCTGCATAGCTGGGAAGATTGTTGAACACGCCGGTCACACCCAAAGCAGAAATCTGGCTGCTCGACGCAGGTGGAGCGCCCTGCACGGCAGTGGCATCCAGGTGTCCAAAGCGAAAGCTATTGACGATACTGTGCCTAACCGGAATCGTGTGGGACACCATCCAACTGGTCGCGTCTTCTTTAAACTCGTTGATATTGAAAATGGTTCCAAGGTTCTGCGGATTCTCATTGGAGAAACTTGCCTTGGTGTAGCGGAAGAACACTGATCCGTATCGGCCCAGCGTCTGGTCAAGTTTGTAGGTTTGTTGGTTAGTGTCGTTGGGCAGCGTTCTAACCAACTGGTAGTTGCCTCCCGAACACGTCGAGGGGTTGCTCACGCATGCCGGTGTCGGCGCTGGGAAAACGCTCGACGTGAGCGCCACCGTGGCTAAGTTCGAAAAACTTGTCGAGGGAATGACGTTACCGGGAAATGCGGCACCGGTGCTGGGGTCTCCGGGCATACAGGGTAAGGCATTCGGCGACGACGTAAGCGCTACTTGGCACGGCGATCCTGGGGTGAGGTCGAAGGCAGGAAGGCCGGTGGCGGAGAAATCTCCGCTCAACTCTGCTGTGGTGGGAACGATGCCGTTCTGGACGTATCCGTTGCTAATCCGCCATCCCTCATAGTTCGCGAGCCAGAAAGTCTTGTTGCGCCCGTCGTAGAGCTTGGGGATGTACACCGGGCCACCGGCAACGAAACCAAATTGATTTTGACGCAGGACGGGCTTAGACGGAGTCGTCTGAAACGGTGTCGGCGTGAAGGCATCGAAAGCGTCGTTTCGGTCGAACAGGAACGCAGTACCGTGCAATTGATTGGTTCCACTCTTGCTGATGATGTTCACCTGATTCGCGCTGTAACCGTACTCCGCCGCGTAATTTTCGCTGGCCACCTTGAATTCCTGGATGGCATCCTGGGAGAGAATTACTGCCGGAGTGTTGAGCGATGTATCAGTATTGATCAGTCCGTCGAGTGTGTAGTTGTTGGACTCGGGGCGCCCGCCATTGATACTGATCGCGTTCCCCGCCCCTTGGCGCATCTGACCTTGTTCTCCAACGGTCTGGACCGCACCGGCGCCGATGAAAAGCAGATTCAGGAAATTCCGGCCATTGAGTGGCAGCTCTTCTACTTGCCTCTGGCTGACGAGTTGAGAAACGGCGGAGCTGTCGGTGTCAAGTGCAACGGCGTTGGCCTGGACTTCTACAGTCTCCGAGACTGCCCCGGTCCTGAGCGTGACGTCGGCGCGAGCTTCTTGTCCGACCACCAAGCTGATATTGTCCAAGACGGACTTCTGAAATCCTTGCGACTGCACTGTCACACGGTAGGCTCCCGGCGCCAGATAAGGAGCTGTGAAGTCGCCCGAAGCGGTAGTTTCTGTGTGCTTGGTTACATTCGTAGCGATGTTGGTGACGTCGACTCCCGCCTTCGCCACCACGGCTCCAGAGTTGTCCTTTACAGTTCCAAGAATGGTTCCGTAGGCACCTCCTTGGCTGTAGAGCAAGGTGGTCGCCGTAGCAATCAGCAAACAGAGCGTGAGAACGCGTGTCGTCGCGGACATGGATTTTTCTCCTAGCGACCTATCCAACATGGTGGAACTCGGCGGCAAATTTCCCGTCTTCGAAAGCCGTCTTTAGGAAATGCCCCTGCCCCACACGGTTGTCGCCGTGTATCTGCGGGCGGATACTCCCATTGGTCATTAGGCATCGTCAACCTGCAAAGGGCGCAAGGCGCGCATTTCGCAATGACAAATGGGTCGGTTTCGGTGTCGGAAGTTCACCAAATCGTTATCTGATAGGTAAATTCAAGACTTTGTACGGCTTCGAGGGGACGCAGTGCAAAGGGTGGCATGCATTCAATTTTGTTCTGCAGTGCGGAATACCGAAGCTGCCGAGCTTGCAGTGTGACGGTCGGGAATGATTGTGGGGAACGGCGAGAATCCCTCATGCACTATGAGGACGACAGTTCTGCTTAGGACTTCCGGACGTTAGTCGGGTGAGAGGAGGCGAAAGGTTCACCTCGAATCAGTTTCGTAACTGCATCATTTGGATAATAGTGATCAACCGAATCTGGTGTGATGAGTTTGTGCTCGACGAATACTGCGGGGGGGACGGGGCGATGGCTGAGAATGTCGATACTAACTCGAATTAAATCGGTTCCGTAGCGCTCAGGGAAGTAGGCGACTGAACCGAGAAACCTAGATTTCGGCAAACGCAATTCTGCACGCCCCTCAGGGGACGCATTTTGCCCCATGATTGCGGAGTTCTCCGCCCGTCCTGCTTCCTCAAACGCACGAAGCGCGCCCAGCGCGCTCGGATCATTGATCGCACCAACCAGAACGCGTTTGGCATTTGAAGAGCGCAGGTGGCGTCGTACTGCTTCGAAACTCTTGCCCAATTCTCCATCACCGTCGAGGTAGGCAACGGAACAACTAGCTGCACTGGGAAGAACGAGGTTGATTCCGACCAAGAGGCCAGACAGTCGCATGCGTGGCAAATTCCCAGCGCGTTTCAATTCTAGGAGGAGAATTTCGTCCACCTCAGAATGCCAGTGTTCCTTAACCCATCGTCCGAGGTAACGCCCCCCGATCAGACCAGCCTCGTAGTTGTTCGCACCATAGTACGTCGCGCCCGGATGAGGAATATCGATTGCAATCATGGGAATGCCGGCTTCGCGATATTTCGCGGCTACAATGGGTGCAACTTCTTCGTCAGTTTGAAACTCGATCGCTAGATCGACCTTCTCACGCACCAGGAGTTCGGCATTCCGCTGTGCGATCTTGGCGCTGTAACGATTGTCAAGGCAGATCAGTTCGATGCCTTCGGCCGCGGCCGCGCGCTGCAAACTTTCAGATACTTCTCGCGAGAATTGATAGTCTGTTCCCTGAGCTGCATAACCAAGCCGATAGAGTCTCTGCCTCCAAGGACGAACGCGCGATTGATAGAGGTTCTGTCCGACTTTTTCAGCCATTCCACACTTTTCCAGTGTGTAGAGAAGACGAAATACCATCGTCTTCGGCAAACCGCAGCGGGCGGAGACCTCCCTTAGCGAAAGGGCCTCGCCAGGAGTTCGGAACGCGGTCAGTAACTGCGAGGCGTGAAGGATAGACTTAACGAGGTAACGGTCTCGACTCTGAGCAGCGGAGCTCATACGTGCGACATCATGCGCGATTTTCTTAATTTTGCAAAGCGAAATTTTTGCTTCGTCGTTCGATGACAATGCCTACCCCATCTCCACAAGGCTAACTTGGAATAGTTGTTTGGAGTCGGAGGCAAACCGCGTAGTACCCAAGGCAAGGCCGTGTTGGCGCGAAAGGTCCATGGAAAATCGTTAATGCATCCCGGGGCTCGAATCATCTTCAAATGCGGGCTTTCCATCGCAATGTTCGTTTGTCCCCGATTTTACAAAGCAGAATTGGGCCGGAACCCGCCTTTGCGAAGTATGGTGCATGTTGTGAATGCGCCCCAACCAATATGGTGCGTTCTGGCGGCTTTCCGGCATATCGAGGCGACGTTCTGTTATTTCGCGCTGCGAAATCGCTGCAACCACCCAAGAAAGTCGTGACCTCAGTACCTTAAGCCTTGTATCTTCCCCCAGCAAGAGAGGTTCCCATGGACTCGTCGACGAGTGAGAAAGTTTTTTCTGCGCTTGAAACATTTCGAATCGAGCTTCCTTCGTGGGGGTTCGCCAACACTGGAACTCGCTTTGGCAAGTTTATCCAAGCGGCGGCAGCTACCACCACCGAGGAGAAGTTCAGCGATGCTGGCCATGTACACCTTCTGACGGGAGTCTGTCCAACCGTAGCTTTGCACGTATTGTGGGACTGTCCGCGTGGCGTAGAGAGTACCGATGAGGTCAAGCAATTCACCACCCGTTATGGCGTCGCCGCTGGTTCCATCAATCCCAATCTGTTTCAAGACCAAGAGTACAAATACGGATCGTTTGGGAATCCCGATGAAGCTGTACGGCGTCGCGCCATGCAGCACACACTCGACAGCATTGAGATTGCAAAACGACTCCACAGCAGGGACATCTCTTTCTGGTTTGCTGATGGATCGAACTATCCCGGAACCGCAAGCATTCGACAACGCAAACAGTGGTTCGAGGAAGGGTTGAAAGAAGCACATCGCCGCTTATCGCCAGATCAGAGAATGCTTGTCGAATACAAGCCGTTCGAGCCCGCTTTCTATCACACCGACATCGCTGACTGGGGGATGGCGCTGCTGCTCTCGCGTGCCGCAGGTCCTCAAGCGAAAGTGCTGGTCGATACCGGCCATCACTACGCAGCGCAGAATATCGAGCAAATCGTGGCCTGGCTGCTCTCCGAGAATATGCTAGGAGGATTCCACTTCAACGACCGCCGCTACGCCGATGACGACCTGACGATTGGATCGATCGACCCGTATCAGGTCTTCCGCATTTTCCACGAGATCCACTTTTTTGAGCGCGAAACCGGGCAACGTGCCGACATCGCGTACATGGTCGACCAAAGCCACAATCTTAAGGGGAAAATCGAAGCCATGATCCAGACCGTAACCATGGCGCAACAACTGTTCGCGAAAGCAGCATTAGTGGATACCAAGAAACTGGCAGTCGCCCAGAAGAAATGCGATCTGGTTGCGGCGGAGTCGCTCCTGCAAGATGCGTTCGCGACAGACGTTCGTCCTGCAATCCAGGAGTGGCGGAATTCAAAGGGACTGCCGAAGGATCCGATGGAAGCGTTCCGCGGCAGTGGGTATCTGGAACGAATCACAAAGGATCGCGCAGCAAAAAACTCCAATAGTGTCACTTCATACGCGTGACCCGATAGTCACTCGATTCGCCTCACAAGTACGGTGATTGATCGGGAGGAAATATCTCTTCTGCTGTAGGAACCAAAGACGCGTCTGGCTGCCGATCGATTCATCAGGGCAGCTTAAGTGGGGTATTCACGAAGCTTAAAGGAATCAGCAGCGTGCTCGTTAGACGAAAACAACAACGCTCCCCCTACCTGGCATTTGACTTCGGGGCCGAAAGCGGTCGTGCGGTCCTAGCCGACCTGCAATCGGGGATTCTCAAAACACAAGAAATCCATCGCTTTCGGAATGAACCTGTCGAAGATGGCGGTTCGTTGCATTGGGATGCGGAACATTTGTGGTCTGAAATTCGCAAGGCGCTGAATTCGTTGGACGGTGTGAAGCTCGCCGGCATTGGCGTTGACGCGTGGGGTGTGGACTATGCACTACTCGGAGAACGTGGGCAACTCTTAGAAAACCCTTACCACTACCGTGATCGTCGCACCGACGGAGTAATGAAAGAAGTTTTTCGGAGAGTGTCAAGGGAAGAGATCTATCGGGTTACAGGCATCCAATTCATGCCGATCAACTCCTTGTACCAACTTTATGCAGCACGCCGGGACACGCCCTCCATTTTTGCGGCTGCAAGGCAACTGATTACAATTCCCGATCTCTTTAATTATTGGCTGACCGGAAAAGCGGTATGCGAGTTCACCAATGCGACTACCACCCAGATGGTCGATGCAGTTCGACGTGTCTGGGCGAGGGATCTCATCCAGAGGGCCGGGTTGCGAGCTGACCTACTAGCACCAATCGTCGAGGCCGGAACTGTCATCGGACCATTGCTGTCCGGCATCGCGTCGAATTCATCACTAGCTGGAACTCCGGTCATCGCGCCAGCCTGTCACGATACAGGTTCCGCTGTGGCAGCCATTACTGCGCGAGATGGTACAGCCTTTCTCAGCTCTGGAACGTGGTCCTTAATTGGGACCGAACTCGATGCCCCGGTTCTCACATCTCAGGCGCTTAAGCTTAATTTCACCAATGAGGGTGGTGTGAATGGGACAACTCGATTACTCAAAAACGTGATGGGGCTTTGGATGCTGCAGGGTTGCAGAAATCGCTGGAGCGCGCAAGGCCAGAACGGGAGCTATGCCGAGCTCGTAGAACTAGCCAATCGTGAACCAGGGTTTGCACATCTTGTTGATCCCGATGACGATTTGTTTCTGCATCCTGAGAACATGCTGGTCGCAATAGATCAGTTCTGCTCCAAGACGCATCAGCCATCGCCATCTAACCCTGGCGCGTATGTACGATGCGTTCTGGAGAGTCTGGCGATGAAGTACCGGCTGACCCTCCGCAATCTTGAACAGGTGTGCGGGCGGCGGATCGAACAGGTTCGGGTTGTTGGTGGGGGCTCGAGAAACCGACTCCTGAACCAATTCACTGCAAATGCCACCGGTAGAAAGGTGCTTGCTGGTCCAGCTGAGGCTACAGCACTTGGCAATATTGCGATTCAAGTGTTGGCGACCCGCGAAGCATCGTCTCTGCAAGAGATTCGCACCATAGTTGACCGGTCCTTCCCGACTGATGTTTTCGAGCCCCTGGAAACCGACAAGTGGGAGCATCATTTTCAACGCTTCGAACATTATTGCGAGATGAGTTATGCATGAGGTCAAAGAAAAGACGTACTTGAGAGATTTGTGGAATGAAGAGCAAGTTCGTGGGCTGGAGGGCAATCAGTTGGCCCTTTTGCGCTACCGCTCGAACCTGCTCGGTGCAGATCTTCGCATCACGAACTTCGGCGGTGGCAACACCAGTTCGAAGATTCAACTCCCAGACCCATTCACCGGGCAGCCAGTCCGTGTTCTTGCGGTCAAAGGAAGCGGCGGGGACATTGGCTCAATTACCGAGTCTGGCTTTGCTCTTCTCTACCTGGATCGCCTCGAAGATCTCAAGAAGCTTTATCGAGGGGAGAAGTACGAAGACGAGATGGTGCGCTACTATCCACTCTCTGCATTTGGAGAGAATCGCATTGCCGCTTCGATCGACACACCCTTGCACGCATTCTTGCCCTTCTTGCATGTGGACCATTTGCATCCCGACTGGGCGATCGCCCTTGCCGCAAGTGCGAATGGCAAGCGCAAGCTCGAAGAGTTTAATCGAAAGTCTGATCGGCGAATCGTCTGGGTTCCATGGCAGCGTCCTGGATTCGAATTGGCCCTCCTGATCGAAAGAGCTGTGAAGGATAACCCACAGGCAGAGGGGCTGATTCTTGGCGGTCACGGTCTATTCACCTGGGGCATGACACAGCGCGAGTGTTACCTGAATAGCGTCCACACGATCGATCAGATGGGCGAGTTCATTCAGAATCATCAGGCGAAAAAGGGATCGTTGTTTGGTGGAATCGAGAACGCGCCAGTGCAAGATCGCCGAACAATCGCTCTTCAAATTCTTCCTGCTTTGCGAGGCGCAGTCTCATCAAACCGTCGAGTCGTTGCCCACTATGCTGACGATCAAGACGCCCTAGATTTCGCGGGATCAAAATGGGCGAAGGATCTGAGCGCTCTCGGCACTAGTTGTCCAGATCACTTTCTACGGACCCGTGTATGCCCGTGGTTCGTTGATTGGAACCCGGCAAAAGATGACGTGAAGACTCTGAAGGCGCGAATTAAGAACCAGGTTAGCCGTTATCGTGCAGCGTACAAGAAATATTACGAGGAATGGGCCGCCGCGGATTCACCCAAGCTTCGTGATTCAAATCCCTCGGTCGTAGTGATTCCAGGACTCGGCCTCTTCGGTTTCGGCAAGAATAAGAAAGAAGCTCGCATTACGACGGAGTTTTTTGTCAACGCTATTCATGTGATGGCCGGTGCAAACGCTTTGGAAGACGGTGAGGATACGCACCCTCTTCCACAGGCGCGGACCGGTGAACAGTCGCAACAGTTCACCCAGTTTCACAACTATGTTGCACTTCCCCGATCGGAAGCATTCCGGATCGAGTACTGGGCGCTGGAGGAGGCAAAACTCCAGCGCATGCCTCCTGAAGCCGAGTTCAGCCGCAAGATCGCTCTGGTTATCGGTGGAGCGAGCGGCATTGGCCGAGAGGTGGCATTGCTGCTGGGCCGACGAGGAGCCCATGTTGTGATTGCCGATTTCGACTTGGAGGGGGCAACGAAGACATCCAAAGAAGTTGGGGCACTGTCGTCTGCAGAATTCGTTGCGGCCACGGCGGCCGATCTCAGTTCTTCGGAATCCCTCTTAGATACGGTCCAGTTCACGATTTCGAAATTTGGTGGGATCGATATCGTCGTCAACACGGCCGCAATCTATCCTGTGCCCGGCGACGACGGAGAGCTTTCGGGCGCTCAGTGGGCCAAGACATTCCTCGTCAACGTAACCGGGAATTACTTACTGGCTCGCCAAACTGACTGGGTGTTCAGAGATCAGAACCTGCCTGTGGCTATGGTGTTGACCAGTTCTGCAAACGCGGTTGTCCCCAAAAAAGGCAGTGAAGCGTACGACACAAGCAAAACGGCATTGAACCATCTGATTCGTGAACTTGCCGTCAAGCTCAGCCCGCATGTGCGCGTCAATGGAATTGCGCCTGCCACCGTCGTTGCCGGCTCGACCATGTTCCCCCGCGATCGCGTCATTCAGTCCTTGCAGAAATACAAAATTGACTTTTCTGAATCGGAGTCCAGCGACGAACTGCGGGACAAGCTCGCGAATTTTTACGCTCAGCGCACTTTGACGAAGCGTCCGATTTTGCCGCAGGACTGTGCCGCTGCAATCGTGTGGCTTGCAGGGGATCAGAGCGGCAAGACCACGGGGCATGTGATCCCCGTGGACGGTGGGTTGTCCGAAGCCTACCTGCGCTAAGGAGAGATCAATGCAACGCATTTGCTTTGTCTTGCAGGTTAAGCCGGAGCGCCTCGAAGAGTACAAAGAACGGCATCGCCACGTTTGGCCGGAAATGATGTCGGCCTTGCGTGAAACCGGCTGGGGCAACTATTCCCTCTTTTTGCGCGAGGATGGTTTGCTAGTTGGATATCTGGAAACGGAAGACTTTGAGAGCGCCCGGGCCGGTATGGCACGACGCGAAGTGAATGAGCGATGGCAACGGGAGATGGGCGATTTCTTCCTCCAGCCCGACGGATCGTTGCCGGATCGAGCGATGAGTCCGCTGGAAGAAGTGTTCCACTTATAGCTCAGATTCGAGGAGACGAATGAATCCTAACCCAGTGTTGGGAGTATTTTTTCACTGGCTTGGCGGTCTCGCTTCTGCCAGCTTCTATGTCCCTTATCGCGGAGTAAAGAACTGGGCATGGGAAACTTATTGGCTCGTTGGCGGTTTTTTTAGCTGGATCATCGCGCCATGGCTATTGGCACTGACAATGACTCGGGATCTCGCTCAAGTGCTTCATCAGGCGCCTTCCAGCGCGCTGTTTTGGGCCTATACCTTTGGCGTGCTTTGGGGGCTTGGAGGTCTCACCTTCGGCTTGACGATGCGTTATCTGGGAATGTCTCTCGGCATGGCGGTTGCACTAGGATATACCGCAGCCTTTGGCACGTTGATGCCTCCGATCTTTCGAGGCGAGTTCGCGAGCCAAGTGTTGGGAACGCGTTCTGGACTGATCATTCTAGGTGGCGTTGCCATCTGTCTGATTGGGATCGCTGTGGCAGGCGCCGCCGGAGTTTCGAAAGAGCGCGAGATGTCGGATGAACAGAAACGCGCTTCGATCAGAGAGTTCGATCTGAAAAAGGGTCTCCTGGTCGCGACCTTCTCCGGAATTATGAGTGCTTGTTTTGCCTACGGTCTTGCGGCGGGAGATCCCATCAAAGCCATTACGGTACAGCACGGCACCCTGGGACTGTGGCAAGGTCTCCCGGTTTTGGTGGTGGTGCTTGCAGGCGGTTTTACCACAAATTTCATTTGGTGCGTCATTCTGAACTTGCGAAATCACACCGGCCATCAGTATTTCCAGTCGCAAATTCGCGGCCCGATTCCGAAGCATGCCGATGAATACATTCTCGAAGCTGTCACAGACGCACCAGCAGAAGAAATGGCGGTCGCAGTAGCAGTGGAGGAGGAAATTCCGCTGAGAGCCCCAATGCTTCCCAATTATTTGTTCTCGGCTCTGGCTGGAACAACCTGGTATATGCAGTTCTTCTTTTACACCATGGGCGAAACACAGATGGGGCGCTTCAAGTTCTCCAGTTGGACCCTGCACATGGCGAGCATCATCATCTTCAGCACCTTATGGGGTATCGCGCTGAAAGAATGGAATGGAGCTGGGAGCAGGACGAAGCTGCTTGTGGGCTTGAGCTTGTTGGTATTGGTGACCTCCACAGTAGTCGTGGGCTATGGAAACTACGCTGGTGGGGCACGCTGAGGTTCTTCAGACCAAATGTCACCACACATGAGTGCATCCGTGAACTCGTCCCGAATAGTCAACATTGAAGACCTCCGTCGAATGGCACAGCGTCGCGTTCCCAAATCCGTCTTCGATTACCTGGACGGAGGTGCAGAATCTGAAACTACTCTGTCAGAAAACTCCCGAGCTTTTCGTGATATCACCTTTCGGCCACGCGGTGCAATTGCTATTTCTGGCTGCAAGTTATCAACCGTCGTTGTAGGACAAGAAATCTCGGCGCCGTTCATACTGGCACCTGTTGGTTATAGTCGACTCATGCATCCAGAAGGTGAGCTCGCCGCGGCAGGTGCTGCGGGCGAAGTGGGCACGGGGTACATCCTCTCGACGATCTCAGGTCACAAACTGGAAGACGTAAAGGCTGCCTCAACAGCTCCTTGCTGGTATCAGCTCTACTTGATGGGCGGCCGTGCTGCAGCAGAAGGCGCAATAGAACGGGCGCAAAGGGCGGGATACTCAGCGCTAGTGATCACCGTTGATACTCCCGTTGCTGGCCTTCGCGAGCGCGACCCGCGCAACGGCATGAAGGAATTGTTAGGCAACTCTCCTTTCGCGAAGATTCCCTACTTGCCGGACATTCTGGCGCATCCCGGATGGGTTACTTCTTTCCTACTCGACGGAGGCGTTCCCAAGCTGCAGAACGTCGTGATCCCCGGCAAGGGGCCTATGGACATGCTCGATGTTGGAACTGCCTTGGCCGAGTCAACCGTAACTTGGGCAGACTTGAAGTGGATTCGCCAAGCGTGGTCCGGGCCGATTATCGTGAAAGGAATTCTAATTGGCGATGATGCGAAGAGAGCCGTCGATGAAGGAGCTGCCGCTGTGGTTGTGTCGAACCACGGAGGGCGCCAGCTAGATTCAGCGCCTGCATCGGTGCGGGCCCTGCAAGAAATCGTCGCTGCGGTGAGTGGCCAAGTTGAAGTCTTGATGGATGGCGGTATCCGGCGTGGGAGTGATGTGGTCAAAGCCATTTGTCTTGGCGCTCGGGCAGTTCTCATAGGCCGCGCTTATGCCTACGGACTGGCTGCTGCCGGAAGAGCTGGTGTTACTAAGGCTCTTGCGATTTTGAGCGCGGATGTGGAACGCACTCTTCGGCTCCTTGGCTGTCCTTCCGTTGAGACTCTTGGTCCTTCCTATGTTCAGGTACCCGATGCTTGGAAACTGCGTGAGGTCTTGTCGGAGCAGGTATGGAAATAAAGGAACTGCAACCGATTCCGACGGAGCTTGGTTTGTAGGCTCGAAAGAGGCCCATTGCATGCATTTTTGCGCGACTATCTTTAAGATGATTCGCATAACTCGTTGATTTTGCAAAGAAGCCATTATACGATTGCATGCAATGCTAGCCTCTCCTATTATTACGGCCAATTCGAACACCCAAACGGAACGCCTCGTACTCACGTTACGGGCGCGGATACTGAAGGGCGAATTCTCTGCCGGGGAGCGCCTGACCGAACTTGGCTTGGTTTCACTGCTGCAAGCCTCGCGCACTCCGATTCGAATCACGCTCGAGCGGCTGGCCAATGAAGGCTTGCTCGATCCGATTCCGACGGGCGGATTTCGCGTTCGTTCCTTCAGCACCGTTGACATTTGCGATGCGATTGAGATCCGCGGAGTTTTGGAAGGCACAGCGGCGAGATTTGCAGCGGAGAGACTCGAACGTGTGGAGGAACTTGGACGAGTGAAGCGACTTCTTCCGAGAGTTATTCTCGATAACCCGATTACGCCGGAAGCATTCGCCCGGTTCCTGGATCTGAATAGAACGTTTCACCGCGAAGTGTGGTGCCT
Source organism: uncultured Gemmatimonadales bacterium (assembly GCA_963737895.1). GTDB lineage: Bacteria > Gemmatimonadota > Gemmatimonadetes > Gemmatimonadales > Gemmatimonadaceae > Palsa-1248. The sequence goes on from CAVTUF010000001.1 coordinate 3,469,886, forward strand.
AGCCAAGAGTCCATCTCTTTTCCGTGAGCTAGAGCACGCCTGCAAGATTCCATTCGCTGCCCCAGAAGCCTTGGTATTCAGTCCTGCGGACTACGAGCAGAGCACTGCACACGTCGCAGCTGAGCAACATCGAGCGATCGTAGAAGCCATTGAGAATCGTGAGGGCTCACGCGCAGAAGCGCTTGCACGCGAACATTCCAGGATTTCTCGGCGCAATCTCGAAGCTGCCTTCCGCAAGAACAAGGAAGGGGCCAGTCATTTGCCCGGAGCAGCGCTCGTCACGCACTAAATCCCAAGAAGCACAAGGAGCCAACTTGAAAGCGATAGTTTTCGTTGCAGTAGTCTCATTAACCTTCAGCATATCCGCGGTAGCACAATCGAATGTGTGGCAATTGGATCCGGCCCATTCATCGGCACAATTTGCAGTTCGGCATATGGGAATTTCGACTGTACGTGGTACGTTCACCAAGCTGAGCGGCACTGCTCACTATGACCCAGCAGGCGCCAAGAGCGACTCCGTTGAGGTAACGATCGAGCCAGCGTCCGTTGATACGCGCGTCGAGATGCGCGATAACGACCTGCGCAGCGACCACTTCTTTGATGTTCAGAAGTACCCAAGCATGACGTTTCGCTCCACAAAGGTGGAGCCCGCTGGCGCTGACAAGCTGAAGGTTACGGGGGATCTGACAATCCGCGGCGTAACCAAGCCCGTTAGTCTAGAGGTGGACGGGCCTTCGAAGCCGGTCGATGACGGCCATGGGCACCTCCATATGGGGATCTCCGCGAGTGGAACTCTGAATCGAACCGACTTCGGAATGACCGGCTACCAAGGCGTGGTAGGCAACGAGATTACTTTGACCATTGATGCCGAACTCGTCCAGGCAACTCCGGCTGCGAAATGATTGCTTGTGGCCACCAACCGAGAATCATCCAGAGGAGAAACGTGTGGATTTCAGTTCTTGAAGGATAGCTATGCCAAGCGATCGAGATTTCGCGCTTCTTGACCGTCGCAGGTTCCTGACGAACAGCTCAATGGCGTTGGTTGCCATCGCTGGTGGTTCAGTACTTGCTTCCAGTGAACTGATGTGGGGTCAACCGGCGCCGACCGAAGCAGTCGAAGTGCAGACGGCTTATGGACGTGTGCGAGGTACACGGCAGGGAGAACTGATTACGTTCAAAGGCGTTCCCTATGCTGGCTCGGTTGCCGGAGAGAATCGTTTCAAAGCACCACCGCCACTTAAGCCGTGGACTGGAATTCGCGACGCCTTTGCTCCTGGCCCTCCCTCATTTCAGCCCAGCAGGCCATCGTTCGGAAAGGAGGAACCATTCCCTTCTGAGGATTGCCTTGTGCTGAACATTTGGACGCCTGCTGTGGACCACCGTCGTCGTCCAGTGATGTTCTACAACCACGGTGGTGGTTTCGTCGTGGGATCGGGAAGCACGTGGTACCAAGACGGCAGCAATATTGCTCGCGAATATGACGTTGTGGTGGTAGCAAGCAATCACCGCCTCGGGCTTCTGGGATATCTATTCCTCGCGGATCTAGCAGGCGAGGAATATGCCACTTCGGGTAACCAGGGAATTCTGGACATTGCGGCTGCGCTCAAATGGGTCAATGACAACATCGAGGCTTTTGGTGGCGATCCGCACAATGTGATGGTCTTTGGCGAGTCTGGTGGAGGCGCTAAGACTGCCTGCATCTACGCGTTGCCGACAGCAAAAGACTATTTCAATAAAGCATCGATTGAAAGCGGTCCTGGCGTGCATATGTCGTCCCGAGACGTTGCGACGAAAACGACGAAGATGGTCCTGGATGAACTGGGTTTGTCAGAAAAGGAAGTTTCTGAAGCTCAAAGAGGTTCCAGCAGAAAAACTGGTTGAAGTTCAAGGTGCTGTCGCTCGGAAACGACCCGGGGGACTGAGTCTGAGCGGCGGAAGGCAGGGCATGGTTGTTTCTCAGCCAGGTGGATTCATTCCCGTAGTGGATGGGACTTACCTTCCGCATCATCCCTTTGATCCCACTGCTCCTGCAATCTCCCGAGACAAGCCGCTGATCGTCGGAACCAATAAGGACGAGATGGCTTTCTTCTTCTGGGAACGCAAAGACAACGATGTATTCACGCTGACCGACGATCGACTGCAGGCGCGCTCAACAAAAGAATTGGGCGCAAATGCAGAAAAGGTACTGGCCACTTATCGTAAGAGCCGCCCCAGCGCCTCGCCCGCAGATCTCTATGTTGCGATCACTACAGCGCGTGCGATGTGGCTTGGTTCTATTGAGATAGCGGAGAGAAAATTCGCGCAGAATGCAGCTCCGGTCTATATGTACATGTTTACGCATGAATCAAACTTGTTGAGCAGGCAGCTGAGTGAAGAAACTGGAAGGGAATATCATTGTCAGCAAAGGCTG